>NZ_JACSLN010000001.1:0-2125226 GCF_018618155.1 Exiguobacterium sp. s6 | reverse complement strand
AGACGATGAGGTAGATAGGTCATGGGTGGAAGCACGGCGACGTGTGGAGCTGAATGATACTAATCGGTCGAGGCTTTGATCTAGTCTAATGGTTTGTGTGAATTGATGAGTCTTCAGTTTTGAGAGAACGATCTCTTAAAAAATATTGACGTTATGACTAAATAATGTTAATATAATACTTGTCTGGTGGCGATAGCGAAGCGGCCACACCCATTCCCATGCCGAACACGGAAGTTAAGCGCTTCAGCGCCGAAAGTAGTTGGGGGTCTCCCCCTGTGAGGATAGGACGCTGCCAGGCAAGATCGTTCCGCAATAGCTCAGTGGTAGAGCAACCGGCTGTTAACCGGTAGGTCGTAGGTTCAAATCCTACTTGCGGAGCCACTTTTCTCTTTTTGGAGAGCTGTCCGAGTGGCCGAAGGAGCACGATTGGAATTCGTGTAGGCGGCAAAACCGTCTCAAGGGTTCGAATCCCTTGCTCTCCGCCAGTTTTTCAATCCAAGATATGGCCCGTTGGTCAAGCGGTTAAGACACCGCCCTTTCACGGCGGTAACACGGGTTCGAATCCCGTACGGGTCACCATTTAAAGTTTTATATCGTCGCGGGGTGGAGCAGTCTGGTAGCTCGTCGGGCTCATAACCCGAAGGTCGTTGGTTCAAATCCAGCCCCCGCAATTATCAGTGGTCCTGTGGTGTAGTGGTTAACATGCCTGCCTGTCACGCAGGAGATCGCGGGTTCGAATCCCGTCAGGACCGCCATTTTTTTAATTAAATTACTACATACATGGCTTTGTAGCTCAGTTGGTAGAGCAAAGGACTGAAAATCCTTGTGTCGGCGGTTCGATTCCGTCCAAAGCCACCATGTGGGGGGGTAGCGAAGTGGCTAAACGCGGCGGACTGTAAATCCGCTCCCTCGGGTTCGGCGGTTCGAATCCGCCCCCCCCCACCACTTAGGGGCATAGTTTAGCGGTAGAACTACGGTCTCCAAAACCGTCAGCGCGGGTTCGATTCCTGCTGCCCCTGCTTCTTAATATAATTATGGCGATTGTGGCGAAGTGGTTAACGCACCGGATTGTGATTCCGGCATTCGAGGGTTCAATTCCCTTCAGTCGCCCCATTTTATTGGGCTGTAGCCAAGTGGTAAGGCATCGGATTTTGATTCCGACATGCGTAGGTTCGATCCCTTCCAGCCCAGCCATTATGCGGAAGTAGTTCAGTGGTAGAATACGACCTTGCCAAGGTCGGGGTCGCGGGTTCGAATCCCGTCTTCCGCTCCATTCAATTTGGCGCCATAGCCAAGTGGTAAGGCAGAGGACTGCAACTCCTCTATCGTCGGTTCGATTCCGACTGGCGCCTCCAACATAATATGCCGGTGTGGCGGAATTGGTAGACGCGCACGACTCAAAATCGTGTTCCTCTGGAGTGTCGGTTCGACTCCGACCACCGGTATCCGTAGATCCTAGCTGAGGCTAGGGTCTTTTTTTGTGTATCTAAAACCAAGAAGAATGGAGAAAGGGAAACGACGCATAAAGAATAGGGCAGAAGTGTTAAGAAGCTGAACTATGAAAGGTACACTCGTGTCAGAGCTTTTTGCATCAATCAAAAAAGAATCATCATTGAGATGATTCTTTATATGACGTGTACGTCGTTTCTTCCAACGTGTTCAAGTATTCAGGTCCGAAGTTGTTCAAAATAAAGAGTTCTTCTTCATTCTTGGTAGCTAATCCGTTCGAGAACCCTCTACTCGCTTGGAGGAAGTGCAACAAACGATCTTGTTCCTTGTCTGCTTGAGAGAAGTCACCTTGCGACCAGTGATCGAGCATCGTTTTCAATTCCGAGTACATACTGTCACCAATTTTGAATTTAGTTTTTAGGAGCTCCAAATAGTCAGCGGACTGTTGTATATTGTCTGGGGTCATCGGAATCGCTCCCCATTTGGAACGGGCCGATATTTTTTGATGTGTCATCAAGTGCATATTTTTAATCAATCCAGTTCGGCTCGGTTTCTCTTCATTGAAGGAGACCTCCAATTCAACACGCGTCTTTGCGGTGGAGTTGCCTCTCCGATCTAATGGGTCTTCTTTAGAAACTTCGATTTGTAACTCTTTGACTCGCTTTGCATATTTGTCATCAAGGTCTTTATTTTCGACGCCTTGACTCAAATTTTTATAGAACGTATAGCTGACAAAGAAGACTGGGATAAGCAAGATAAAGACGCTCGCCATGATGATTAATCGCTTAGGTGTGATCAAATTTTTTAATTTCTGAAACAATAACATTTCCTCCTATCTCTACATAATTGGAGTCTAACACACTTTATATATTAATAATTCCATATAAGGAATTTTAATGGGAATTATTGAGACTGAAATAATAATTGATTCAATTACTGTTATGGAATGAACGATTTATTCTATATGATGTGATATAATTACCTGGTAATAATATTTTTATGACAAATTGATTCTTATGGCGATGGATGCCGTCGTCACTATCATAGTGTAGTTGGTTTCATATTTCATTTTTGTTGTCGTCAACGCTGTATGCAATTGAGGAGGAAGTTGTACATGAGTAAAGAAAAAATCGCCCAGCTCCGGAAACACGTCTCGCCGTTTGAAAAGGCCGACGTGAAGAAGAGCGTCCGGCAGATGATCAACACGATCCTGCCGTTTCTTGCCGCCTGGATCCTTGCCTATCAGGCGCTCCAAATTTCGGTCTTCTTGACCATCCCGCTCGCCATCGTGGCAGCAGGCTTCGTCGTCCGGATGTTCATCATTTTCCACGACTGCACGCACGGTTCGTTTTTCAAAAATAAGAAAGCGAACGCCATCGTCGGGACGATCATGGGTATCTTGACGTTATTCCCGTATGAGAAGTGGAAACGAGAGCATTCGATTCACCATGCCTCGAGTGGGAATTTAGATAAGCGGGGAGTTGGTGACATTTGGGTCATGACAATCGAAGAGTACGTCGAAGCTTCGAAGTGGACTCGTCTCCAATATCGTCTCTATCGTAACCCGCTCGTCATGTTCGGCCTTGGACCTTTGTTCCTGATCCTTATCACGAGCCGCTTCAACCGGAAAGACGCACGTAAGAAAGAGCGCAACAACACGTATCTCATCAACTTGTCTCTCGTCGTGCTCTACGCACTCGTCATCGCGCTCGTCGGATGGAAAGCATTCTTGATCGTTCAAGGAACGACGATGTTCACGGCAGGTGTCCTCGGGATTTGGTTGTTCTATGTCCAACATACGTTCGAAGACTCGTATTTCGAGGACGAGAGCGAATGGGATTATGTGAAAGCAGCAATTGAAGGGAGCTCGTATTACGAGTTGCCTAAAGTGTTGCAGTGGGTGACGGGAAACATTGGTTTCCATCACGTGCATCATTTGAGCCCACGCGTACCGAACTATAACCTTGAACAAGCCCATACGGCGACACCGCCGCTCCAGAAAGCGACGACGATTGGTCTGTTCTCTAGTTTGAAATCGCTGCGCTATAAACTATATGATGCTAAAAACAAGACGTTCGTCACGTTCCGAGATATTAAACATTTGCTTCGGGAACCAAAAACATCGTCATTGTAATAGAACTTCCTGCCGACAGAGTCGGCAGGATATTTTTATACCGCGACGTTTATCTTATAGTGAGATATGGTTTGAAGAAGAGAGATAAGGGAATTATATGTATTCATACACCATAAGTATAGATTTCATAAGCTATCAAATAAATTTTTTCAAAAGTATTGACTTCCTAAAGGTATAGATGTATATTGATTGTAGTCGCTTTTACAGACGACTCATTTGAACCATGCGGGTGTAGTTTAATGGTAAAACCTCAGCCTTCCAAGCTGATGACGAGAGTTCGATTCTCTTCACCCGCTTCATCATCTCTCTGCCGACTGGCGGGGAGATTTTTTGTATGCGAAAATAGACACGAAAGAGGTGATTCGATGAACGGGATGGACCCGGAGACACTCAAACAGAAGATTGTAGCATATGCGACGACGATCGGGATTGACGAGTTGAAAGTGACGACCGCCGACCCGTTCATCGTCATGAAGCAACGTCTCGTGAAGCAGCAAGAGAAGGGATTCGCCTCGGGGTTCGAGGAGCCTGACTTGGACAAACGGACGACGCCGACGCTGTTGCTCGACGAGGCGCAGTCGATCATCGCCATCGCCATCGCGTATCCGAGCAAATTGAAAGATGCGCCGCGAAGTGTTGCCGATGAACGGCGGGGCTTGTTCGCCCGGGCATCGTGGGGGCTCGACTACCATCGCGCCGTCGGCTCAAGGCTTGAGCAACTGCAAGCGTATATTGAACAGCTCGTCCCGGGCGTCCGGACACGCTCGATGGTCGACACGGGAGAACTCGTCGACCGTGCCGTCGCCGAACGGGCCGGAATCGGCTTCAGCGGCAAGAACTGTTCCATCATTTCGCCCGAGAAGGGGTCGTACCTTTATTTAGGGGAGATGATCCTGGACACATACTTACCACCGGACGAGATGATTGAGGACGGATGCGGAGAATGTACGAAATGTATGACGGCTTGTCCGACGACGGCACTCATCGAACCAGGTGTCCTCGATGCCAAGCGTTGTATCGCCTATTTGACGCAAATGAAGACACTTATGCCACGCGAGTTTCGTTCGAAGCTCGGCGGGCGGCTTTACGGTTGCGACACGTGCCAACAAGTCTGTCCGTATAATCGGAAAAAAGATTGGCGCCATCATGAGGAACTGCTTCCTGAAGCTGAAATCGTCAAACCGTTGCTCGTCCCGTTACTGAACTTGAGCAATCGGGAGTTCAAAGCGAAGTTTGGCCATCTGTCTGGCGCATGGCGCGGCAAAAAGCCGATTCAGCGAAATGCGATTTTAGCGTTGGCCCATTATCGGGAACCATCGGCCGTGCCGGTGCTCGAAGACTTTATTCGACAAGATGAGCGCGAAGACATGCGGGCGACGGCCGTCTGGGCGATCGGTGCGATTCTCGGAGCCGAAGCCGAGACGATTTATCGACAAATAGAGTCGACGGAGACGTCTGAGCTCGTACATGAAGAGATTCGATTGTTCCGAGAGGAGTGGGACCGTGAAGACCGTGTCATCTAAATGGGGTACATTGGCGTATGAATTGAACGCGCAAGGGAAGCTATGCGCGTTAGATTTTGCGGAGACGGAAGCAGATGACGGATCGGCGCCGAGTTGGCTGACCGACCTGATTGAACGCGTGGAGCAAAATGGGCTTCAATCGTCTGACCGCGAGTGGATCGAGATGAATGGGACCGTCTTCCAACAAGAAGTATGGGATGCGTTATTGACGATCCCATTCGGGGAAACGCGTTCGTATAAACAAATCGCTGAACAAATCGGCCGCCCGAAAGCGGTTCGGGCGGTTGGCCAGGCGCTGAACCGCAATCCGTTGCCCGTCATTTTCCCATGCCATCGCGTCGTCGGCAGCGGAGGGCAACTGACCGGGTTCGGAGGCGGCCTTCATCAAAAACAACGATTACTTGATCTCGAACAAGTGAAGTGAGGAGTAGATTATGGCAATCCATGTAGTAATGTTCCAACCAGAAATCCCGGCAAATACGGGTAACGTCTCGCGCACATGTGCGGCGACGAATTCCGTGCTCCATTTGATTCGTCCGTTAGGTTTCTCGACGGACGACAAAATGCTCAAACGGGCCGGGCTCGACTATTGGCAATTCGTCGACGTCCGTTATCACGACTCGCTCGATGAACTGTGGGCCAAACACCCGGACGGAGAGTTCTTCTACATTACCAAGTATGGGGAACAGTACCCAAGTGACCTCGATGTGTCTGCGGTTGATAAAGATTATTTCTTTGTCTTCGGACGCGAGACAAAAGGTTTGCCGATGGAAGTGATCGAGGACAACCTCGACCGCTGCATCCGTTTACCCCAATCGAACCTCGTTCGGTCACTCAACGTCTCAAACACGGCGGCCATCATCGTTTATGAGGCGCTCCGTCAACAAGGATATGCTGGATTGAAATAAAAAAAGAGCCGGATTCGTGAGAATCTCGGCTCTTATTGATTACCTTCAGGTTTTCTGTTGTATCCAGCTGTGAAGATAGCTGCGAGGAAGACGACGCTGATTCCGACCATTAGTAACAAACCCATCTAAAAATCCCCCTTTTGTTCTCCGTGACTACGAATATTATAATATACTTGATAATAGATTTGCACTGAATATGAGAAATTCTTGTGAAATTGGAGCCGATATGAAAACAAACGTGTACTTGTTAAGCTATGCCCCGTTGATTGGAATCATTCTATTCTCGATGTCGCTCGCCATTGCCACGAGTGAGTATGTGATTCAATGGCTGACGCGTGTCGGCGTGTACAGCGAAATCATCGCCTTGTTGTCCGTCCAAGAGTCGAAAGTGCTCGTGCTCGTCGTGTTCTTTACCATTTACTTTATGCTGTTCAGCGCCTTCAAGCTCGTCGCCGACACGTTCAACCAACTCGGGTTCGCATTCTTTGCGCGTGAGACGAACGGTAGCTCGTTGCATCGGTTGAAGCCAGGCGCGACGATTTTTCTCGTCGGCTCAGGGATTAGCTTCTTGTTTTTAAATTCGCTGCTTGCGGTCATTGCGGTGCTGCTCGGCACGTTCGTTCTCTATTTGTTCTATTACATATGGCAAGTCAGCCAGTTGATGTCGACGTTTCGTGCCATCGGTCTACTGTTAATTCAAGCGATGATGTGGGCGATTCTTTTGAGCGGCCTCGCTTGGGCCATGCTCCGCTTGTTTAACTCGGTCGGGGATATCATCCTATGACGGTGAACACGAAGATTTCCCTCATCCCGGCCGAAGAAGTCGTCCAGGAGTGGATGTCGTCGATGGTGCCACCGATGGACTTGTTTATGGCGGACGAGCATCTCGTGACGCAATTAGGCGCACAGGTGTCAGTGTTGATCATCCCGAAAGCAGAATTTGACATACACCCGTCTTACCGGGACGTCCGAGTCGCCAACGCCTATACGTATTGGACGATTGATCGGGAAGTGTCGTACGTCTTGCATGCGCCGCCTGGTTGGATCGAGACATTGCCGCCAGAGGTGAGGCGCGAGTTGCTTGCCTATCAAGTCACGGTCGGACGGGGGCTCGTTTTCCCGGCGACTGACATGGAAATCGATTCGTTGGCGACTTCGATTGTGACGGTAGACGATGTGCCGTATCTCATCTTACATCAGTCAGCCTTTCAGGTGATGCCAGACGAGATGCGTCGTCAACTGACGTTTGAGTACGCCAAAGCTTGGGACGAGTGGACGGCGAGTTCTATTCCCGATACTTGCCCTGACCATGTGCGACGCCTTGCCAACACCTTCCCGGTCACGTCAGGCAGCAATTGCCTCGCGGCGACGCTGTTCGCAGTGACAGGTGCGGAGTGGATCGCTTCGCAATGGGTCCATCCTGGCACATTCCTCCAGACGCTCGGTCAGGCTGGTTACATGAGAACCGAGTCGGAACTGACCGAACGAGGGGATGTGCTCACGTTCGTCGATGAGGCAGGGCGTGTCCAACACGCGACATACTGCATCGGCGCCGGACTCTTCTTCAACAAGAACGGACAGACGCTGTTCAATCCGTGGAAACTGATTCAACAACATGAACTGTTCGAGGCATGGGGGGACTACACGTGCCAGACGTATCGACGACCATAAAAAGCCAGGGACAACGATGTCCCTGGCTTTTTAGCGATGTGCTTCCGTCCAAACGATAGCAGGATAGGCCCGGTTGGCGAGTTCCGGGAACGGCCGCGGCGTGTCGGCGCCGAGCCAGATAGCCGTGATTGTCTCATCGGTCAAGCCGACGTACCACATGTCCTTATGCGAGTTCGTCGTACCGGTCTTGCCGCCGACATAAGGACGTTTGATTTGACCGGCATACCGTCCGGTCCCGTACGTCGTGACGGAAGACAACGCCTCGCGCATCGTCGCGACGGTCGATTTCGACCAGACGGCTTGTTGTGTCACGCTTGGCGTGAGCGTTGGGGCTCCCGACTCGAAACGAATCTGTTTGATGGTTTGACCTGACACGTACACCCCTTGATTTAAGAACGGCGTATAGGCGGCGGCGAGTTCTTTCGGTGACACACCTTGGGTCAATCCGCCGAGCGCACTGGCCAGGCTGTTATCCGTTTTAGCGTCCCATTGGCTGAACATTAGGTCGGCCGTGGCGAACGCCGTTTCCTGGTCAATCGCGGTGAAGGCAGCGAGCGCCGGCGTGTTGTAAGAATACGCGACCGTATCACGGAACGATACATCGCCGAGGACGCGATTGCCGCTGTTCGTCGGACAATATGTTCCGTAACAGACCGGCCGGCCGTCAAGGATCGTATCGAGTTTCGCACCGGTCTCTTCGATGAAAGGCGCGAAGACGAGGACCGGCTTGATGGCCGACCCGGGTTGACGGAACGCTTGCGTGGCCCGGTTGAATTCACCGCTCTGAGTCATTTCTGAATCAACGAGGGCGACGATCCGGCCTTTCGGCGTCAATTCAGCATAGCCACCGTTTAAACCGTTCGGCAGTTTCGTCATCACTTGTTTTGCTTGTTGCTGTCGGGCGACAGACAGATACGTGTCGATCGTCGCTTGATTCGTCGCCAAGTAGTCTCTGGCCGCGTCTTCATCGAGATCGTAACGTGAGCGGACGAGTCGAATCGCTTCTTTCATGACCGTATCCATATAATCGGGATAGCGGACGACGTGCTGGCGATAGGTCGCCTTCAGCTTCACACCATGGTGCGTCTCGTAAGCTTGCTTCGATAGCACGCCGGCATCCCGCAGTTGAGTGAGGATGCGGTCCTTACGCTCATAAAATCCAGATGAAGGTTGGAGCGGATCATAGAGGGATGGATTGTTTGGTACGGTCAACAGGAAAGCGATTTGATTCCAATTTAAATCTTCGAGCGGACGAGCGAAGTACGTATCGGCCGCTGCTTGGATACCATAAACGTTATGTCCAAAGAAGATGACGTTACTGTAGGCGGTCATAATTTCTTTCTTACTATATTGTTTTTCTAGGGCTCGAGCGAGTAAAAGTTCTTTCACTTTACGTTCATATGTCCGCTCGTGCGTCAAATACACGTTACGAGCCAACTGCTGCGTGATCGTACTTCCGCCCTGTAATGACGATTCATTGGCGTTGTGAATGAACGCCCGAGCGATCCCGCCGAGGTCGTACCCGGGGTGGGCGTTGAACTTACGATCTTCGATGACCATGATCGCCTCACGGATATGGGCCGGCAAGCGGGCGACGGAGACGTCATCACGTCGGCCGCTCAAATAGAGCTGTTCTGTCCCGCCTTTATACGTCAATGTGACGGCATGCTTCGAAGCGAGCGGGGCCGCATCGACCGTCTTTTCGCCCCACGTCAAAATCTGCTTTGTCTGTTCAATCTCCTCTTTCAACGCCCCGCTGATTGTCAGACCGGCGGCTAGCAAACCGGCAAAAAATAGTGTCCCAATCCACGCTCGCATCGTCTCACCTCTCTCTTTATTCATTATATCGTCAATCTTTCGATAAAATTCAAAATGTAAACGTTATCATATAATAATTTGAGCAGGAATACATTAGGAAATAGAGAAAGAGGGTAATAGATGTTTATATTATGAATTTAGGAGGCTGTACTATGAAGCAAGAAATGGTTGCGATGCTCCTCGCAGGAGGAGAAGGGAAACGACTCGGGCCTCTCACACAGAAGACAGCGAAGCCTGCTGTCAACTTTGGAGGGAAGTACCGGATCATCGATTTTCCATTATCGAACTGTACCAATTCGGGAATCACGACGGTGGGCGTGTTAACACAATATGAACCGCTTGAGTTGAACCGTTACCTAGGCATCGGGTCGGCCTGGGACTTGGACCGCCGCAATGGAGGCTTGGCCATCTTACCGCCATACCAAGCGCAGTCGGGAAAAAACTGGTACGAAGGTACGGCCAATGCGATTTATCGGAACTTGAGCTATATCGACGATTACGATCCGGAGTACGTGTTGATTCTATCGGGGGACCACATTTACAAGATGGATTATGAGAAGATGCTCGATTTCCATAAAGAGAAGCAAGCAGACGTCACGATTTCAGTTATGGAAGTCCCTTGGGATGAAGCACCGCGTTTCGGGATCTTGAACACGAGCGATGACCTTCGCATCAATGAGTTCGATGAGAAGCCGGAGAAACCGAAGAGCAACTTGGCTTCGATGGGGATTTATATCTTCAACTGGAAAGTGCTACGGGAGCACTTGATTCAAGATGCGGAAGACGAGACATCAAGCTTCGACTTCGGTAAAAACATCATTCCGAACACGCTCCTCGACGGTTTAGACGTGTTCGCGTATAAATTCAAAGGTTACTGGAAAGACGTCGGGACGATTCAATCGCTTTGGGAAGCCAACATGGACTTACTCGAAGAAGATCCACCGTTTGATCTATATGATCCGGACTTTAAAATCTACTCGGTCAACCCGAACCAGACGCCACAGTTCATCGGCAAAGATGCCTGTGTCGAACAGTCGGTCATCAATGAAGGTTGCCGGATTGAGGGCGAAGTTCAACATTCAGTTTTGTTCTATGATGTGCGCGTCGGTGAAGGCTCGCTCGTCAAAGACTCGGTTATCATG
Source organism: Exiguobacterium sp. s6 (assembly GCF_018618155.1). Classification (NCBI taxonomy): domain Bacteria; kingdom Bacillati; phylum Bacillota; class Bacilli; order Caryophanales; genus Exiguobacterium; species Exiguobacterium sp. s6. The sequence goes on along the minus strand of NZ_JACSLN010000001.1, from coordinate 2,114,581 downwards.
CCTGGAGCACGAATCGGAAAAGATGTAACGATTCATAGAGCCATCGTCGCGAGCTGTGCCGTCATTGAGGACGGTGCGACGGTCGGTGAGCCGGGTGGTGAGATCGTTGTCATTGAACCACATGAAAATATCGAGAGCGGCACAGTCTTCAAACAACGTGCTTAATTTAAAAAAAGACCGACGCAAGGAGGCGTTACTGTTGACGAATGATTTGTTAGGGGTCATCAACTTAGGGACCGAAGAGGGCTTGTTTCCAGAATTTACGGGGCATCGCAATTTAGCTGCTGTCCCGTTCTCTGGGCGTTATCGCCTGATTGATTTTACATTGACGAATATGATTACCCAAGGCATCAACCAAGTGGGTATTTTCACGCTCGATAAGTATCGCTCGCTCATGGATCACTTGGGTTCAGGGAAAGAATGGGATTTGGACCGTTCGCAAGGCGGGCTACACATCTTCCCGCCGGCGCTCAAGCCTGACGGGGAAGCGTACCTCGGCGACTTGGCCAACTTCTCGATGCACCGCGAACACTTCGTACGCAGCAAACAGCCGTACGTCGTGATCACCGGATCGAACGTGTTGACGACGATCGACTTCCAAGACATGCTCGAGCATCATAAATCGATGGGCGCGGACATCACGCTCGGCTATGCCGCTCACGAACAAAAATGCGGCTATTGCCGCCCGATTCGTCTCGGCGAAAACGACCGTGTCGTCGGCATCGGTGAGCGCGGATACACCCCGGACGATGAGTATACGTATACCGAGACGATCATCATGTCGAAAAACTTGTTCCTTCGTCTCGTCGACGAAGCGACGTCAAGAGGCGAGTACGATTTGCTCGACGGTGTCATCCGTCCGCAGCTTCATCGTCTGCACGTACACGGCTATCACTATACTGGAAAAATGCAGGTGATTCATTCTGTCCTTTCATACTATAATGAAAGTATGCGCTTACTTCGTCAGGAAGGGATTATCTATGACTTCCCGCATATCTATACGAAGATTAAACATGAGCCGCCGACCCGTTATTTGAAAGGGTCGAAAGTGAATGAAGCGCTCGTTGCAAACGGCTGTAAAATCAGCGGAGAAGTTCAAAACAGTATTCTCTTCCGCGGTGTCGTCGTCAGTGAGCACGCCCGTGTCAAAAACTCAATCATTTTATCCAAGTCGATCATCGAAGAAGGCGCTGTCGTCGAGAACGCCATTTTAGATAAAGAAGTGGTCGTCAAACGAGGACAAGTCATTCGAGGTACGGTCGACGAACCGATCGTCATCGGAAAACGGACAACGGTTTAAAGGGGGATATTATGAAAATATGGTATGTCGCTTCAGAAGCGGCACCGTTCATGAAAACGGGGGGGCTTGCCGATGTCATCGGCTCGCTCCCTCAAGCGGTGTCTGGCCTCGGTGAAGATGTGAGTGTCGTTATGCCGAAGTATGGCTCGATTGCTCAGGAATATGTGGACGAGATGGAGTATCTATTCGACTTGATCGTACCGGTCGGATGGCGCAAGCAGTTTGGTGCCGTCCTGAAACTTGTGCGCGATGGGGTCACGTTCTACTTTATCGATAACGAGTACTATTTCAAACGGGAAGGCGTGCTCTACGGCCATTACGATGATGCCGAGCGGTTCGCATTCTTCTCTCGGGCCGTCCTTGAGATGATCGGGAAACTCGAAGCAGAGGAGATCCCGGACGTGCTCCATTGTCACGACTGGCAAACGGGCGTCGTCCCGGCCTTTTTACGGATTCATTATCAACACCTCGAGGCGTATCAACGCATCCGTACGGTGTTCACCATCCATAACCTGCAATATCAAGGCATCTTCCCGGAAGCGGTCCTCGGCGAGCTGTTACAGTTCGGTCCGGAACACTTCACAGCAGAAGGGATTCAACATAACGGTCTCGTCAACTACATGAAGGCCGGAATCGTTCATTCCGATCAAATCACGACGGTCAGTCCGTCGTATCGCGACGAGATTATGGAACCGTACTACGGGGAAGGACTCGACGCGGCGCTTCGATACCGGTCAGTTGACGTCCGGGGCATTTTGAACGGCCTTGATTTGGCGACGAACGACCCGAGCATGGACAAGCGCATCGCGCAAACGTATGACCTCGATACGGTGAAGGAAGGGAAGCTCGTCAACAAGCGCGTCCTGCAAGAGCGGTTTGGTCTCGAAGTACGTGACGACATCATGTTGATTGGCTTTGTCAGTCGACTCGTCGAGCAAAAAGGGCTCGATTTGATCGAAGCCGTGAGTGAAGAGCTCGGAAACTTGGACTGTCAGTTCGTCTTCCTCGGATCGGGTCAACCCGAATACGAGGGCATCGTTCACGAGATGACGGCGACGCATCCAGGCAAGGTCGGGTCGTATATCGGCTTCGACATTGAACTCGCACACTTGATTTACGCGGGATCGGATGCATTCCTCATGCCGTCGCGCTTTGAGCCGTGCGGTCTGAGCCAACTTATCTCGATGCGCTATGGGACGCTCCCGATCGTCCGCGAGACGGGTGGGTTACGCGACACGGTCAAGCCGTATAATGAGTACACACAAGAGGGTACGGGATTTGGTTTCTTGAATTACAACGCCCACGAGATGCTCGCGACGATTGAGAAATCGATTCGTGTCTTCTACGACGACAACAATTGGAACGCCCTCGTCCATCAAGCGATGACTGCGGACTTCAGCTGGAAACAATCCGCGAAGCAATACCGTGAGTTGTATCACCTATTCGCATGACCGGAAGGAGTTTTACACACATATGTTTACAGATAAACAGAGCTTCGTCACTTCATTTCAAGAGAGATTCGTCGCATTAAACGGGAAGTCGTTTGATGAAGGGACCGAGCAGGAAGTGTATCAAACGTTGGCAACGATGGTGCGCGAACAGGCGATCCCGAAATGGATCAACACCCGCGACAAGCACGAAGAAAAACAGAGTAAACAAGTCATTTATTTCTCACTTGAATTTTTACTCGGCCGTTTTCTGTATAACAACCTGCTCAGCATGGACGTCTTAGAAGTCGTGCAAGAGGGGTTAGACGAACTTGGTTTCAACTTCACCGACATCACGGAATATGAACCGGAACCGGGTCTCGGGAATGGCGGGCTTGGTCGTTTGGCGGCATGTTTCCTCGATTCACTCGCCGCGCTCAGCCTGCCTGGGCACGGGAACGGGATTCGTTACCGTTACGGCTTGTTCAAACAAAAGATCGTCGACGGCTATCAAGTCGAGTTGCCGGACAACTGGCTCCGTGATGGCAACATGTGGGAGACACGCCGGGCTGACCGAGCTGTCGACGTCAATTTCGGCGGTTGGATCGAGATGCGACAAATTGGGGACCGGCTTCGCGTCGTCCACCATCCGGATGAAGTCGTCCGAGCCGTGCCTTACGACATGCCGATCATCGGCTACAAAAACGATGTCGTCAATACGCTCCGTCTTTGGAACGCCGAGTCACCGTTTGATGACGAGGAGTACATGGAACGGACGAAAGGTTCGTACAAAGACTTGCTCAAATACAAGCAGTCGATTGCGACCATCTCTGAGTTCCTCTACCCGGACGATACGACATATGAAGGAAAAGTGTTGCGCTTGAAGCAACAGTACTTCTTCGTTTCGGCGGGCGTTCAGTCAATGATCGCGTCTTACTTACGTCATAATAAATCATTGAAGCACTTAGGCGACCATTACGCCGTCCACATCAATGACACGCATCCGGTCGTGGCCATCCCCGAACTCATGCGCATCTTGATGGACGACCACGGTTACGGATGGGATGAGGCTTGGCGTGTGACGAAGAGCGTCATGTCATTCACGAACCACACGCTTCTCGCCGAGGCACTCGAGAAGTGGCCGGTCGAGATGTATGAACGGCTATTGCCGCGCATCTATCAAATCATCACGGAAATCAATCGTCGCTTCTGTAAAGATGTGCTCGTCAACTATCCACATCTCGAGCCGCACATGGGCGAGATTGCGATCGTGTCGAACCAACACATCAACATGGCGAACCTTGCCGTCGTCGGCTCGCACTCGACGAACGGGGTCGCCCGCATCCATACCGATATTTTGAAGCAACGTGAGATGCGTCATTTGTATGAGATGTTCCCGCTTCGCTTCAACAACAAGACGAACGGGATCACGCATCGTCGCTGGCTGCTCAAGTCAAATCCGCGACTCTCGAACTTGATCACCGATGCGATCGGTTCGTCATGGATCGAACACCCGAACGATCTTGAGAAGTTGATGGGTGTGTCAAAAGACGCGAGCTTCCAAGAGCAAGTCATGAACGTGAAGCAACAGAACAAACTTGACCTCGCCGGCTACATTCAAGCAGAGACGGGCATCGCCGTCGATCCGGAGTCGATTTTTGACGTTCAAGTCAAGCGGCTCCACGCTTATAAACGTCAATTGATGGACGCGATGCATATCCACGCGCTCTATCAGAAGATTCAAGCGGACCCGACGTTCACGATGGTGCCACGGACATTCATCTTCGGTGCGAAGGCGGCGCCAGGTTACTATTACGCGAAAGAAGTCATTCGCTATATCAACGCGCTCGCAGCCATGATTAACAACGATAAGCGGGCGAGCCGCTTCATCAAGATCGTCTTCCTCGAGAACTACCGCGTCTCGATGGCGGAGCGAATCTTCCCAGGTTCGGATTTGAGTGAACAGATTTCGACGGCGAGCTACGAGGCGTCAGGTACCGGCAACATGAAGTTCATGATGAACGGTGCGCTCACAATCGGGACGCTCGACGGGGCCAATATCGAGATTCGCGATGCGGTCGGGGACGATCACATCTTCATCTTCGGATTGACACCGCAAGAAGTCATGAACTACAAGAAGTTCGGCGGTTATCATGCGGCCGACATCTACCATGCGAACACGGAAGTGCGTAACGTCGTCGATGCCCTCGTCAACGGAACGTTCGACAAGGTCGGAGAATACCAATTCCAAGCCATCTTCGACTCGCTTCTCGTCTATAATGATGATTTCCTAGTGTTGAAAGATTTCGCGTCTTACATGCAGGCGCAACGACGCGTCGACGAGGTGTTCTCGGACAAAGCACGCTGGGCCGAGAGTTCAATCGTCAACACGGCCAAATCGGGAATCTTCTCGAGTGACCGGACGATCACTGAATACGCGAACGCCGTCTGGAACATCAAACCGACGAGCGTGAAATAAAAAAAGCGATCCACCCGTTACGGGTGGACCGTGTTTTCTGGATAACTGATCCAATCAGAGTAAGACCCTGGGTACAGCCGGACGTCATCTTTACCGAGGGCGTGTAACGCCAAAATGTTCACGCAGGCGGTGACTCCGCTCCCGCAATAGAAGATGGGGTTGGGGACGTCGAGGACGTTGGCGTACAGCTCTCTCAAATCATGAAAATCTTGAAGTGTGCCGAGGTCGGTGACGGCTTCGGTATACGGACAAAGGACGGCGTTCGGGATATGGCCCGGTTTGCGATCAATCGGTTCATGACTGCCGTCGTACCGGTCGGCCGTCCGTGAATCATAGAGCCCGCCCGTGACCGTGGCGGCACGGACGTCTTCAATCGTCGCAATCATCTCGTCTTGGAACGCTGGGACGTAATCTGAGGCGGGGTAGGACGGAACGTCCGTCGTCGTCTCGCCGCAGTAAGTGATTCCGGACTGAATCCCGCCCTCGAGCACGATGACACGCTCATGGCCGGCCCATTTGAATAACCACCAAGCACGGGCGGCATAAGGGAATCCGTCATCGTAAATGATGATCAAGTCATCTTTTTGAATCCCGATCCGGCGAAGCGTCTCGGTCCATGCTTCTTTTGACGGCAGTGGATGGCGCCCGCCGTGAATGGACACGGGACCGGATAAATCTTCCATCAAATCGAGGAAGACGGCGTTCGGGAGATGCCCCTGTCGATACACATACTTTCCGTATGAGGCGTCGTTTAATGAATAACGACAATCAATAAAGCGAATCGAGTCCGTATGGACGATGTGTTTCAATTCTTGGGCACGCATAGTTGGAAACATAGTATCACCTCGAAGTTTCGTTACTCCCATCGTATACAAGATGGAACAAATTGGCGAGTACTTCGATTGAATTTTTGAATGTCGAAAGGGGAACTGACCATGACATGGCAACAGACATATGACCGATGGAAACAACACGAGGCGCTCGAACCGCACTTGCGCGCCGAGCTTGAGGAAATGGAGCAAGACGAGACGTCGCTCGAAGACGCCTTTTATAAGACGCTCGAATTCGGGACGGGCGGTATGCGCGGGGAAATCGGACCAGGTGCGAACCGGATGAACATGTATACGATTCGTAAGGCATCGCAAGGATTCGCGGACTTTATCGCTGCCTCAGGCGAAGAAGCGAAACGTCACGGCGTTGTCATCGCCCACGACTCACGTCACTTCTCGCCGGAGTTCGCGCTCGAAGCGGCGCGTACGCTCGCCTCGAACGGGATTAAGACATACTTGTTCCCAAGCCTGCGGGCCACACCAGAGTTGTCGTTCGCCGTCAGACATTTAAACGCATTTGGAGGCATCGTCATCACGGCGAGCCACAACCCGCCAGAATATAACGGCTTCAAAGTGTACGGCGCCGACGGCGGACAGTTGCCGCCGGCTGAGGCCGATGAGCTCGTCTCGTACGTCAACGCGATCGAAGACGAATTAAAGATCGAAGTCCAAGATGAAGCCCCACTCCGCGCCGACGGCACGCTCGTCACCGTCGATGCGTCGGTCGATGCCGCTTATATGGAGGCTCTTCAATCGATTCGCATTCATACGGATGTGCAAGGAGACCCGCTTAAAATCGTCTACTCGCCACTCCACGGGACAGGACGCCGTCCGGTCATGGAAGGGTTGAAGGCGTATGGATTTGAACATGTCACCATCGTCGAGGAGCAGGCCGAGCCAGACGGGGCATTCCCGACGGTCAGTTATCCGAACCCGGAAGAACGGGCTGCCTTTGAGCTCGCGATGCAATACGGCGATCGTGTCGGGGCCGACTTGCTCATGGCGACGGATCCGGACGCCGACCGTGTCGGCTTCACGGTCCGTGACCGCAACGGCGAATGGTTCGTCTTGACGGGGAACCAGACCGGGGCGCTCCTCATGGATTACATTCTGTCTCAGAAAGTCGAGACGGGGACGCTTCCGACGAACGGTTTCGTTGCGAAGACGATCGTCACGTCTGAACTTGGCGCGGCCATCGCTAAGGCGTATGGGGTTCACCTCGAGAATACGCTCACCGGCTTCAAGTTCATCGGTGAGAAGATCAAACAATATGAAGAATCTGGTGAATATACGTTCTTGTTCGGCTACGAAGAGAGCTACGGGTATTTGATCGGCGACTTCTGTCGTGACAAGGATGCCGTCCAGGCGTGCTTGCTCGGCGCTGAGATGGCGGCCTTCCATAAACAACAAGGACGCACGTTATACGATGCGCTCCAAGCTGTCTATGAGAAGTATGGCTTCTATGAAGAGTCGCTCCAATCGATGACACTGAAAGGGAAAGCCGGTCTCGAACAGATCGGTCGGATGATGGAGGCGTTCCGTGCCAATCCGCCGCAGGAAGTCGGAGGGTACGAAGTCGTCCGCTTTGAAGACTATAAGCAACAAGTCGCGACGAACTTGCGACAAGGGGAGACGGAAACGATCGAGTTGCCGTCGTCGAACGTGCTCAAGTTCATCTTCGAGGATGGCTCATGGTTCTGCCTGCGTCCGTCTGGAACGGAGCCAAAAATCAAGTTCTACTTCAGCGTCCACGCCGATAGCGCTGAGAAGACGACGGTCAAACGAGAGGCGATTGAACGAGATGTCATGAAACAAGCGAAAGCAATCGATTAAGCGAGGACCACTGCCCTGACGAGGGCAGTGGTTTTTGTTTGACATTGAATGCCCCCGTCAGTATGATGAGGTTATTGTTCAAAACCATGTAATCATATAAGGATTATCAGGAAGGCGGAATTCATATGAAAAAATCGTTAACAGCAGTACTCGCTATCGGCGCATCGTTCGGGGTGCTCGCAGCATGCGGCACAGAGACAGACAGCGGTTCAGAAGAAGCCGTCATCACAGTCGGAACAGAAGCGACATACCCGCCATTCACGTATAAAGATAAAGGTGAAATCACAGGGTATGACATCGATGTGTTGAATGAAGCGGCCGAGCGTGCCGGTTACACGGTCGAATACGAGCCGATGGACTTCAAAGGACTCGTTCCGGCACTCGACGCGGAACGCATCGACATGATCGCCAACCAGATGAGCATCACACCAGAGCGTGAAGAGAAGTACGCGTTCTCAGACCCATACGCCGTCTCAGGCGCGCAAGTCATCGTCGCATCAGACAACGAGGACATCCAAGGCATCGACGACCTCGACGGCAAAGTCGTCGGCTCGACACAAGGATCGGTCTACGCCAAGCTCGCTGAAGAAGCTGGAGCTGAAGTCAAGTTCTACAAAGGCGCGAACCAAGTGTTACAAGATCTTCAAGTCGGACGTCTTGACGCAGCGCTCAACGACCGTCTCTTCATCTTGACGGAGCTTGAGAAGACAGGTTACGACGTGAAAGCGGTCGGTGACGTCTTCAACAAGAGCGAAGCGGGCTACATGACACGCCAAGACTCGGACGTGCTCGATAAGTTGAACGACGCGCTCGCTGAGATGCAAGAAGACGGTACGATGGCTGAAATCGGTGAGCAGTACTTCGGTGAGGATATCAGTCAATGAGTGAGCTGATCAAGACCGTCATCGAGAACCGTTCGGCCTATGTAGAAGCCGTACAATTGACGATGATCGCCAGTATCCTGTCGATTCTCCTCGCCTTGGTGCTCGGTCTGATCATCGCATTACTTCATAGCAGTCCAATCAAAATCGTCCGTTTGTTCACGCGCACGTATATCTCGTTCTTCCGCGGGACACCGCTCTTGTTGCAACTTCTCATCTTGTACGTCGGTTTGACCGGATTCGTTCAGTTGAGCGGGATGCAGGCGCTCATCTTCGGGTTAGGCCTTCACTTCGCGGCCTATATCTCGGAAGCGTTCCGGGCGGCGATCAATTCGGTCGACCAAGGACAAGTCGAGGCGAGTGTCGCCCTCGGCATCCCGCGTGCGAAGCGCTTCAAGGATATCATCTTCCCCCAGGCGCTATCGCGTGCGATCCCACCGGTGTCCAACTCGGTCATCGATATTATCAAATCGACGTCGCTCGGTTCGGTCATCGCCGTCCAAGAGTTGACGTACGTGTCGGACCAAATTGCCGCGACGACGTATCTCGTCATGCCGCTCCTCTTGTTCTCGGCATCGATCTATTGGATCTTGTCGACGCTCATCCAGGCGGGGCAGCATCGTCTCGAACGTCGGTATGCGATTCGCTGACACAAAGAAATCCCTTCGATTGCAACCAATCGAAGGGATTTTTGTATTAACGGATGACTTGTTCTGTTTCCGTGTCGAAGAAGTGAGCTTTCGTCATATCGAGTGCGAGTGTGACGTCGTCACCCATGTGGATGTTCGAACGTCCATCGATGCGAGCCGTGAACTGGTGGCCACCAAGTTCAGCGTACAAGTATGACTCAGCGCCCATGAGCTCGGCGACGTCGATATGCGTGCGGAACGTGTGCGTCGTTGGTGAGTCGATGTAGATCGGTTCATCATGGATCGATTCTGGACGGATTCCGAGAACGAGCTCTTTACCGACGTAACCGCGGTCACGAAGACCTTTCATTTTGCCTTCAGGGACGTTGATTTCTTCACCACCGACGAGGAACTTCCCATCAGCCAATTTACCGCGGAAGAAGTTCATTGAAGGTGATCCGATGAAGCCGGCTACGAAGATGTTGTCCGGGTTTTCATATACTTCTTTCGGCGAACCGACTTGTTGGATGATTCCGTCTTTCATGATAACGATGCGAGTCGCGAGTGTCATCGCTTCCGTTTGGTCATGGGTAACGTAAATCGTCGTCGTGTCGAGACGGTTGTGCAATTGGATGATTTCTTTACGCATTTGAACGCGAAGCTTGGCATCCAAGTTTGAGAGCGGCTCATCCATCAAGAACACTTTGGCATCACGGACGATGGCACGGCCGATGGCGACACGTTGACGCTGACCACCTGAGAGTGCTTTCGGCTTACGTTGAAGGTATTCTTCAAGTCCGAGGATGCGGGCCGCATCTTGGACGCGACGATCGATTTCATCTTTCGGGAACTTGCGAAGTTTCAAACCGAACGCCATGTTGTCATACACACTCATGTGCGGGTAAAGGGCATAGTTTTGGAAGACCATCGCGATGTCGCGGTCTTTCGGTGCGACGTCGTTCATGCGCTTGCCATCGATGATGAAGTCCCCGCTCGAGATTTCTTCGAGTCCGGCGATCATACGGAGTGTCGTCGATTTACCACAACCTGAAGGTCCGACGAAGACGATGAACTCGCGGTCCTTGATGTGCAAGTTAAAATCGCTGACTGCCTTTGAGTCGCCACCTTCGTATATTTTATCAATGTGGTTCAATTGAATTTCTGCCATGTCGTTAGCCTCCTGGGAATCTGTTCTTGTATAATAGCGCTTACAAGATTGATTATACGGTGAAACCGCTTGCATTGGATATGTACACGTTGCACAAAAACGATTACTCAGATTTGTGCAACGTGACAATGAGTTGAAGCAAACTCGCATCATAGAATTGGCGGGCATCGTATCCCGTCAGTTCATACAGCCGATCGAGCCGGTAATTGAGCGTATTTCGATGCATGAACAGTGCTTTAGCCGTATGGGATACGTTTAAAGAGTGGGCGAATAATGCCTCTAACAGCTCGATGTTCGTCTTGTCGAGCGTCGTATATACGGCCTCGATCAATTGGAGACGTTCGGCAAAAGTCTCATGGTCTTCTAGCAAGTAATGGTATAATAGTTGACTAGCAGGGTAAGCTTTAGTAGAGAGTCTCGCGAACGGGCGCAGCGTTTGATGTTGTTGATACAGTGTCCCTAACACACCGAGCGGTCGCTCGCTATAGATGACATGGGCCTCAACGTAGCAATCGCTCGCCACGGCTCGTAACACGTCCTCGAACTCGGACAAATCGACGAGTTGATTCATCTCGATGATTTCCACGTGATGTCGCGTCATGACGACGATTTCCGCTTCAGGCATGAAATCGTGCAATATCTCTAAAAATTGCTCGAGCGATTCCGGCTCTTGATAATGGAGCGACAGCGACAACAACCGAAATGGCTGGGCAATCCGATACGAATCTGTGAGCAAGCGGTCTTGCCATTTCTCTTGACGCGGATCACGCGTCGTCACAAACGGTGTCGCCGACCATTCAAGGAGCTGTCGTTCACGCTCGCTCAATTCCATTTTGGGTAGTCCAAACACGGTCCCATCGTGTGCTTGGTACCAGATGTAGTCTCCGGATGCATCTTCCGACCGATGGACAACGGTCGGGAAAATCGATTTAATACGATCATACGTAGTCAATACAATCACCTCTTCAAACAATGTATCATATTTCAGAACGGAGGCAGGCAGTTTGGACAGTCTACTAAAAATATTCATCATGATCGCCATCGGGGCGACAATCGGGGGAGTCACGAACTTTCTCGCTATCAAAATGTTGTTTCGGCCCCATCATCCTAAATACATCGGGAAGATGAGAGTTCCGTTCACCCCGGGGTTGATCCCGAAACGTCGCGACGAATTGGCAACGAGCCTCGGGAAGACGGTCGTCAAGCACTTGTTGACGCCTGAAGGGATGCGTAAGCGCCTGCTCGATGAACAAGTCGGTAGTCATATTACCCACTTCGTGCAAGGTGAGGTTCGGACGATGCTTCGTTCAGACAAGACGATCCGTTCGCTCATCGAACCGCTCTATCCCGATGCGGAGACACGTGTGTTGGCAGAAGCGGATACGAAGCTCCGGCAAGAGCTCCGACTCGTCCTTGCGGATGTGAAGTCGCGTCAACTATATGAGCTTCTCGGTGAAGACGGGATGGACCGTGTCCGCGGCATCATCCCCGAAATCGTGGACGCCCTGCTCGTCAAGTCAGAAGAATACTTTTATTCGGCTGAAGGCGAGGCGCAACTTCGGCACATGGTCGACTCGTTCGTCCAACGTCGGCTTGGTTTCATCGCCGGGTTCGTTCAAAACTTGAATTTCGTCGAAATGATTCGTCCGGAGATTATCAATATCTTGCGAGGTGGCTCGACTCGGTCTGGCATGGCGACGATGATCACGCGCGAATTCGAGCGGTTCAGTGAACGCTCGGTCGATACACTGCTCGACGACCGATTAGAGGAACGGTTGATTGACGGTGTGACGACGGAAGTCGTCTCGCGTCTCCCGGTTGGGGAACTGCTCGATCGGACCGTCCACTCCTATACGCGGGACGTCGAAGACCGTGTCATCGAAGAACTCGTGCCGAACGGCGTGAGGCTCGTCATCACGCGCTTCACGGATCAAATGGAGACGGTCATGGATCGCCTGAAAATCGATCAAATCGTTCAAGAGCAAGTGAGGTCGCTCGATACCTCGTACCTCGAAGAGATCGTCCTTTCGATCTCAAAACGAGAGTTCCGGGCAATAACATGGCTTGGCGCCTTATTAGGTGGTATGATTGGATTGATTCAAGGGTTGATTGCCATCGTTTGATCGGCACGCCCTAATAGTTTTTAGGAGGACGTCACATGTCACAATCAAACTTGTACGATCATGCTTACCAATTGGAAAAAGCACTTCGCGATTCTGAGGAGTTCACAAATCTCTCTTCACTATACGACCGTGTCAATGCGGATGCAGAAGCGAACCAGTTATTCGCTGACTTCCGTGATATCCAAATGACGCTTCAACAGAAGCAAATGCAAGGCGAAGAAATCTCTGAACAAGAGATGATGGATGCGCAGACAAAAATGATGGGCGTTCAACAAAACGAATTGATCATGGAGCTCATGCAAGAAGAGCAACGCATGCATCAACTGGTCACAGAAGTGACGAAAATTATCATGAAGCCACTTGAAGAGCTCTACGCTCCGATGGTGAATGATAACGAAGTTCAATAACAGTGAAGCGGATGGCAATCGAGCCATCCGCTTTTTTGTTGCCTAGATTGTCACCCAATTAATAATAGCGCTTACATAAAGCGTGGTATACTCTATTTGTAGGTCATTTCACAAGAAAGGGTGGACGTCATGGTCACCTTGGTGATTTTAGCCGTCATGATCATCGGTTTTATCGGAGGTTGGCTCCGGGCCGACTTGGTCGCGCTGATTGGTCTCCTCTTGCTCGTTTTGACAAATCAACTGACACCGGTCGAAGCGATGGCCGGTTTTTCGAATTCGGTCGTGCTCATGATCGCCGGACTGTTCATTGTCGGTGCCGGGTTGTTTCACACCGGACTCGCCGAACGGTTAGGGGCCGCTCTCATCCCGTACGCGAAAGGGAGTGAAGTACGTCTCTTTCTCGTCCTCATGGTCACCGTGACGTTTTTGTCGAGCCTGATGTCGAACACGGGAACGGTCGCTTTGTTGATTCCGGTCGTGCTCGCCATGTCAAGGCAGATGGGTACGAGCCCGGCGAAATTGCTCATGCCGCTCGCCTTTTTCTCAAGCATCGGTGGGACGATGACACTTATCGGAACGCCACCGAACCTAGTCGCCGCGGAGACGCTCCGAGGCGCGGGGGGAGCGCTTGGATTTTTTGCGCTCTTGCCGATTGGTCTCGTCGTGGCTGTGGTCGGACTGTTATATTTCTATGTCATTGGGAACCGTCTGCTCGGGGCGGGGGATGTTCGTTCGTCGGCGGCCCATCCGTTGATGATACCGCAAGTAGCCGTCTACGCGCTGTCCATCACGAAAGGACACCGCCTCGTCGGTCAGACGCTTAGTGACGTCAAGTGGTCACGAGACGGCCTGGTCGTCGTCGGCGAACACCGAAAAGGAGTGGTCCATCGGTTTATCACGGCCCGAGCCGACACGGTGCTTACGGAAGGGCGTGTCCTCGTCAGTGGCGATGAGACGGATGTCCACCGCATCGCCCGACAAGAAGGATTGGTCGTCGAACCGGTTAACGTCAAAGATGTGTACGGCAAAGAGTCGGGCGTCGCCGTTTTCACGATTCCGACCGACAGCCCGCTCGTCGGCCGCTGTTTGTCCGAGAGTCGGTTGCGCAATGAGTATCGATTGAACGTGCTTCAAGTCGTACGCCCGAACGAGGAAATCGCCATCACCCGATTGAAAGATGTGCCGCTCGAACGAGGCGACATGCTTGTCGCCCAAGGGGAGTGGGCCGACTTAGAGCGGGTCGGAAACGAGACGCACCTCTTGCTTGCCAATGAGCACGTGACCGACGTGGCCAATCGGGCCGTATCCGAACGTCATCAACTAGCAGCGGGATTGATCATGCTCGGAATGGTCACGCTTCTTGTGTTCGAGTGGGTCGACCCGACGGTAGCGGTATGGCTCGCGGCGCTTGCCATGGTGCTCACCGGAGCCGTCCGCCAAATGGACGTCGCGTATCAATCGATTCAATGGTCCTCGCTTCTTTTGATCGCAGCGATGATCCCGGTCGGCCAAGCGCTCGACAATGCTGGGATCATGGCGTGGCTCGTCACATGGATCAGTGAGTCGTTCGGGCAGGCTGGTCCGGTCTGGGTGCTCGTTGCGCTCTTTGTCGCGACGATGGTGCTGAGTCAAATCATCTCGAACACGGCGACGGCTGTCTTATTCGCTCCGCTCGCACTGTCGCTCGCCTCGGCACTCCAAGTCAGTCCCGTCCCGCTCGTCGTCGCCGTCGCGATCGCGGCCTCGCTCGCGTTCATGACACCATTCGGGTCGCCGACGAACGCGATGGTGTTCGGCATCGGCGGCTACCGTTTCTTCGATTTCGTCAAAGTCGGCTTGCCGCTTCAGGTCGTGACAGCGGTCATCGCCATCTTCACGATTTTGTTCATCTTTCCGTTTTGAAGGAAATGTTGTTTGCTCTGCCGAATGTGTAAAAAAATGCTAAACGGTGAGGTGAGAGACGATGTGGAAACGAGTTGGGATGATTTTGGCTGTGTTCTTGCTTGCGGCCTGCTCGAATGAGAGCGAACAGCCGGCACCGACGCTCGGGGCGGACGCCAAAGTGGCCAAGGCGTACTTAGAGGAGCAAGGCTATGACGTCGTCTCTTATAAAGGGAATAGAACGTCGAGCTTTGAAAAGGCAGATCTGCTTGAGTTGCCAACGGAAAGTACGTGGCAAGTCCAGATGACGCCGCCGGATGACTATATTGGACGTGACATTCGACATGAGAACTTCATCGTCCGCAACCATCCGCTCGATGAAGTCGCAGAACTCGGCCAGACGAACGTCTCGGTCATGATGGTGGACGGCGAGATCATCGGCGGGACGTCATATCCGGATTCGGCCGAGCCGCTTACCGGAGCGAGCTATTCACTCGATGGGAAGACGGCGGAAGAGCTGCATCCCGATTACATGGAGTGGCGCAGCGAGTGGGAAGCCAAATATAGCGAATGAACAAGCGCCTCGGGATTCCCGAGGCGCTTCTATTATGAGGCCGTGCCTTTCAGTTTTCCTGGCAGTTTACAGCGCTCGAAGTAGATGAGTTGGCCGCGACGTGCGATGCGGGCCCCTTTATGGAGGTGCCCGGCTTCCTCGAGCATCGCGAGCCCTTTCGCTTTCGCCTCGTCATCGCTTGCCGCGGTAAATGAATCGTTCAAGCCGACCGTGCCGTCGTTCTCGAACGCTGTGATCGTATACTGTTCCATCCGTTCGCCCCCTTTGCTTCCATTGTACTGAATGGTCATTCATTCTTCAAGCGAAGGTTTCGTCAGCTCCTCGAACGTGAGCTGACGGGCCGTTTCGGTACGCGGAATCAACTCTGAGACCGTCATCCCGATCAAGCGGACCGGTTCGGTGATCGCCATCTCGTCAAACAGACGGCGGGCGAGCCGTTTAATCTCATCATGGTCGTGCGTCGGATGGTTCAGTTTGATTTGATGGCTCCGGGCTTGGAACTCGCTCGTCTTAATTTTGATCGTCACTGTCTGACAACTGAGCTCGCGGCGGTCGAGCTGATGGAGTACGTCTTCGATTTCCGGGACGACACGTTCATACACTTCTTCCGGGTCATCGAGGTCGAACGCGAACGTCGTCTCGGAGCCAATCGATTTTCGTTCCCGGGTCGGCACGACGGGGCGGCTGTCCCGGCCGTGGGCAAGCTCATATAACTGATTTCCCCGGTCGTGGCCGAAGATGGCCTTCAACTGTTCGGGGCGGGTGCCCTGCAAGTCGGCGATCGTATGGTAGTCGTGCTTGAACAACGTCTGCGCGGTCACTTTGCCGACCCCGTGCATCGTCGTGATCGGGAGCGGGGCGAGGAACGCCTCGACGTCAGCCGCCTCGACGACCGTCAGTCCGTTCGGTTTGTTGAATCCTGAGGCGATCTTGGCGACGAACTTCGACGGGGCGACCCCAGCCGAAGCGGTCAGTCCGGTCCGGCGTTTGATTTCCCCGAGAATATAGCGCGCGATATAAGGACCCGACGTGCTCATGAGCGTATTCTCTGTCACGTCCAAGTACGCCTCGTCGAGCGAGAGCGGTTCGACGAGCGGCGTGATCGATTTGAAAATGGCCATCACCTGTTGGCTGACGTGTCGATAGACGTGAAAGCGCGGTTTGACGAACGTCGCCTGAGGACAGAGCGCGAACGCCCGCCGTGACGACATGGCGCTGTGCACGCCGTATTTTCGCGCCTCATACGAACAAGTGGCGACCACCCCACGGCTGTGAGGGGCGCCACCGACGATGACCGGTTTATCGCGTAAGTCAGGGCGGTCGCGTTGTTCGACCGAGGCGTAAAATGCGTCCATATCGACATGGATGATCAATCGTTCCATGAACATCACCTTTCTGTATCATCTGCTCCTTTCAGTATACCGAACTTTTGTTCGTTTTTTGCTAGTTTTGCTTATTTCGTTTGCTGCGCTGTTTATCTAACTTTTCTTGGCTACGGATTTGATTCGGGAATTGCAGGAGCGACCCAATCCAATTTTTTTGCTTCAACCAGAAATAAATCAAAACCGTGAAGCCGATGATCATAAGCCAGGCGAACAAATAGCCGAGCGGCCACTCGAGCTCGGGCATTTGTTTGAAGTTCATGCCCCAGACCGCACCGAACGCGACGACGGGCGTCGTCAAGGCCGTGAAAACGGTGAGCGCCTTCATGATCTCGTTGCCACGGAAGTTTGACAACGTCGCGGCCAAATCGGTCATCGCGATGACGTCTTCTTGGTAATGTTCGATCAACGTCAGGAGCCGATTGACGCGATATTTGGCGAGACGATACGCTTTCAATTCGTTTAAGTCCATGTCGAGAAACGCCTCGCGCCCGGCCATGAGCAGTTCGCGGTACGGGACGACGGTATCGGACCATCGTTCGATCTCGCTACGGAGCCCGAAAATCTCATTCATGAACTGGGGCGGCACTTGCCCGCTCATCTCGCGCTGGGCGACCATCAACCGTTCTTCATATTCATCGATGCCATGAAAGTAATAGTCCATCTTTTCAGCGAGCAAATCATAGAACGCCTCGATCGGGGTATCGTATTGCTTGGCCGCCACTGACTGACAATAGACGTCATCAAACCCGATTGTCCATAAGAAATCCCGGGTCACGAAGTAGTGCCCGATCTTTTGCGGTTCGCGCTCGAGCTGTTCATAGTCGAGCGTGAGCGAGCCATACATATAGTCTTGCTCGACAATGATTTTTGTGACTTTCGCCGTCGTCAACTGCTCGAGCCAATACGTGTACGCTTCTTCATAATGATTGTCGACCTGTACGATTTCTTCGGGTCGTGTATACCATTTCCAACTCATCTTCCATTCCCCCAATTTCCTTCTCCCTCAAGTATTCCCGCTTTCCTAAGAAAGTTGGCATCTCACGTGAACTTTCGTTAAGATGAAGGTACTGACAAGAAGAGAGGTGCTTTTTTTGACGACTACTAAAATCGGTCAGCTCAAAGTGGGCGACACGTTAAACCAATATGTCATGATCAAACAATCCTATCGAGGACTCGCCGGAAATGGCAAACCATATTTGACGCTCATTCTTTGCGATGAGAGCGGAGAGATTGAGACGAAAGTATGGGATAGCGCCGACACGGATAAATATGCGACGAAGAAAATCGTCCACGCTTCCGGAGAAGTGATGGATTACCGCGGGCGGACCCAACTGAAGCTCAAACAAATCTCCATCATCGAAGGGGAGACGGACATCGCGCCATACGTCCGTTCGGCACCTGTACCGAAGTCGGAACTCGAGACGGGAATCCGCGGCTATATCGATGCAATCGGACACGCGGGCATGCGTGAGCTCGTGACGGCGCTCGTCGACCGGAACGAAGAGGCTTACTTCACGTATCCGGCCGCGGTGCGACACCACCATGCGGTCTATTCGGGCCTTGCGTTCCATGTCTTGTCGATGCTGAAACTCGCTGAAACGATGTGTGACCTGTACCCGCAATTGAATCGTGATTTGCTCGTCTCAGGTGTCGTGCTCCACGACTTGGCGAAAGTGATCGAGTTGTCGGATGCGATCACGCCGGAGTATACGCTTGAAGGCAAACTGCTCGGCCACTTGTCGCTCATGGCGTCTGAAATCGAGGTCGTGGCCCGAGAACTCGGGACCGAACGCGAAGTCGTGACGTTGCTCCAACATCTCGTCCTCAGTCATCACGGGAAACCGGAGTGGGGATCGGCGAACGCGCCACAGCTCCCGGAAGCTGAGATGTTGTTCTTCATCGACAACATCGATGCCCGGATGAACATGTTCGAGAAGGCGTTCGAGGGGATCGAACCCGGAGCGTTCACTGAGCGGGTCATGGCACTCGATAACCGTGCGTTTTATAAACCGAAGCTATGAAGGCATACAAAAAAGACGTCCCGCGGGACGTCTTTTGCTTATTGCTCGGTCGATTCTTCGGCCGGTGCTTCTTCTGTACCTTCTTCTGACGCTTTGATGGCGTCTTTCACAGCGTCGAACTGTGTTGAAGCTTTCGCATCTTTCACGTCGACGTTATATTTCTCGATCAACTCGGCGTAGATCTTGTTCGCGTCGACAGAGGCTGCTTTTTCAGTTGCCAATTCTTCACGGATGCGATCTTTCTCGTCTTCGAGTTTAAGATCTTTTTCTTTACGATCCATGACTTTGATGACGTGGAAACCGAATTGTGATTGGACCGGCTCAGATACTTTGCCGACCACGTCTTCTTGGAACGCGTATTCTTCAAACTCTGGGACCATGGCGCCGGCTGAGAAGTAACCGAGGTCGCCACCTTTTTCACCAGAACCTGTGTCTGTCGATTTCTCTTTCGCGACGTCTGCGAAGTCAGCGCCATCGTTCAATTCTTTGATGATCGCTTGGGCTTCTTCTTCTGTCTCAACGAGGATGTGGCTCGCTTTGACTTCGACGTTCTCTTTCGCGAATTGTGCCTCGATGTCTTCGTCCGTCACTTCGACGAGTTCTGACTTCGCTGCATCGACGAGCATTTGTCCGCGGAGCGCTTCTTTGAACTCGTCCGTGTCAGTCATGCCAGCTTGTTGAATCGCTTGCTCGAACTCTTCTTTCGAGTTGAACTGCTCTTCAGTCTTGCTGAACTCTTCGTCAACTTTGTCTTGTTCGACTTTGTCGCCGTATTCTTTTTCAAGCAACTCGTTCATCGTTTCTTGGAAAGCTAGTTGTGGGACCATACGGTCGTAGCTCATGTCCGCGATCTCGCCTCGTGTCACTTCGCCGCCTTCAAAGGAAACAACTGCTGAGTTGTCCGAAGACCCGCCGTTTGTCGCCGCATATGTGCCGCCGACACCGATGAGAAGTGCAATCGCTGATGCGCCGACGAGGGCGCCTGTTGAAAACTTCTTGTTTTGTTTGTTCGGTTCGTTCGTCATTCCGTTTGACATATATTCCACCCCTAAAAATCTATAAGTTTCTAAATCCGACTATACCACATTTTGTTAATGATAACAGCTGTTCTCTTGCCTGTGTAGTATCATAGCACAGAAACGTGTCGTATAATGATGAAAGAGAATGTGAAATGATGGGGTGGAGAACGTGTCGTTAGAAGAGAAAATCAATCAATTATCGTTTCAAATGGAACTGTTGCTCGGGGCGGTCGATTGGTCGGAGCGGCCCTTTGAACATGAGGTGCTCAAGGCGAATCTGACACGGCAAGAAGTCGTCGCGTTTTTCGCGCTGCTTGATGATATTCGAGAACGACAAAACGAGCAAGCGCGCTACGGTCTGTCGTCCGTAGAGCCTTTGCTCGTTCATTTCGTCGGCATGCTTCATCCTCATTTAGAGGCCGAGACGATTCTCGCGGCGTGCGTGCGCCAAGGAATGGCGCTAGACGTCACGGAACCGCTGTATCGGCAGGTCAAGCTTCTTTACTGATCTCGTCGTCCTCAGGGCGACGTCCGGCTTCTTCTGTGATCATCTTCGATGTTTCAGCGAAGATGTCCATGAAGTTGTCGCCATACAAGCGGCGAACGATCGCGGTGATGTCCGTCAAGTCCGGGAATTTCCCGTACAATTCTTGGAGCGGGAGGGAGGCGCGGAAGACGCCGTTCTCTTCCGGATCGAACGCATGAATCGTCTCGAGCAAGAGCGCTTCACCTTCAGGCGTCAATTGGACGTACGTGTTTCGTTTGTCCGTCTCCTTTTTCGAGAACGTGAGCAAACCGCGGTCTTCTAACTTCTTCGAGAAGTTGAACGCCGTCGATACGTGCATGACCCCATATTTGGCGATCTCTGAGATCGAGGCGCCGCCGAGGGCGTGAGCGATCCATAAAATATGGTGTTCGTTAATGTTCAAATCGAACGGCTTGATCCAATTTTGCCAGTCTTTCTCGACCGTCTTCCACAATGCCTTACTAAGTTGAATGATTTTATGACTATAGAGCATGGCCTCAGGGCCAGTGAATTCTTTTTCATGTTCCATGTCGATCCATCCTTTCCGGATACAATGTGACTAAAACGACGGGCGATGACAACAGACCGGTCAGTTGGTCTTTTCCGCTTTCGCTTCGGTCATGTCTGACTGTACGTTCGAAAGCTCGTCTAGGTTTCCTTGGATCCGCTCGATTGAAGGCTGAATGTCTTGTTGATAACGTTCGACTTCGGCTTTCACTTGATCCGTCAATTCTTTCCCTTGCAATTTACCGGCCGCGGCCACTTGCGACGCGTCCTTGGCAACTTTTTGGAATTGTTCTTTCAACGTAGTGATTGTGGACGCCCGGTGTTGATTGGCCGCGGCGTCATTTGCCGTTCCACGGGCGATTTTCTTCACGGTCGCAACCCCTAAAAACGCTACGACGAAGCCAAATGCAACCCACTCTCGACGATTGTGACTCGACAATACATTCCCCTCCTCAAGCACACTGATGCTACAATACATTCTTTTCATATTATTTTACCAAAAAAGAGTGATTAAAAACCTATATCTTAAATAAAATTTTTCAGAACATTCAATTTTGACCGAAAAATCATTTTATTTTAAACTATGGGTAAAGGAAGGTGACCTCCAGTGAACATGCAAAAGCGTTGGGTTGATGACATGCTAGACCTGTATAACGCGGCCAAGCGACTGGGAGATGACCCTTGGGCACAGACAATAATGGAAGCACTAGAGGCGGGATATGAAGCGTCGGAACAGAATGAACAGACGCGTAAACAAACTTTGCTTGAAAAGCGACTCGTTGAAATAGACGCCCGTCTAAATTTGTTAAGAAAAGAATTCGAACAAGCGGAATCTGTCAAATCGCGGCAACAGTTGTACGAGCAAGCGATTAAATTACAAGTCGAACGGGCCCAAATCGAGGAAGAGCGGAAACGTCATCTCGATTCGATCAATTCGTCATAAGGGCACATAAGACAATGGACCGGTCGCTCCAGGAGCGGCGGTCCATTTTTTCATAGCTTCGCTTTGATGCCGGCAGCGATGGCTTGCATGTCTTCAGTGGAGTAATCGTCTTGGTGCGTCTCCCATTTTGCGTCAAATCCATCTGTCTCGCCATAGCGTGGCAACAGATGCATATGGAAATGGTAAACCGTTTGTCCGGCGATTGCTTCGGCGTTCGATAGGATGTTCATGCCGATCGCACCCGTCTCGCGCTGGATGGCGTTTGCGATAGAAGGCACGGCTTGGAAGACGTCCCGGGCGACATCGGCTGGCAGTTCATAAATGTTTCGGGCGTGATGTTTTGGGATGACGAGCGTATGGCCTTTCGTGACCTGCGAGATATCGAGGAACGCGACGACGGCATCGTCCTCGTATACCTTATAAGAAGGAATCTCGTTCTGGACGATTTTACAAAAAATACAGTTGGCTTCAGTGTGCATGTGGGTTCCTCCATTCGTAAATGACTATTCCACTTCATCATAACATGGAAATTCAGGCGGAAGAATGATTGTCCGGGAGGATGAATCGTCTTAGACTAGAAACAACAGCAATCAAGAGAGGAAGTAAACGGATGGCGTATGTACGATCGAAAAAAACGGTACGGCGGAGGCGAATCTATTATGTCCTCCTTGCGACAATCGTGCTTGGGCTGATTGCCGGGGCCGTCTATCGCTGGGGATATCAACCGGCGGCAGCCAATGACAAGATTCATGTCCTGTTCAAAGAGGCGCTGTTGAACGAGGACGTCAGCTTCTTCCAGGAGAACGTCGAGTATGAATCAGAACCGCTGACACGAGCCGAGGCGCTCCGCTTCATGGGCTGGTTGAATGAAGAGAAGACGATTCGGGGCGAGGCCATCTCGGAAGTAGCGCAGGACCGCGCCGACCGGGAGCAAGGTATGGAGACGGATGGGTTGTTCCGGCTCGTCGATACGGGGGCAGGACGGTTTGGTTTCTCGGACTATCGGATTGAATTGTTGCCGAAGACGCTCGTTGTGACATCGGACGTACCGTTGACGAACGTGTGGGTGGACGGTGCACAAGTCGGTCGAATTGATGAGGGGGGCGGTGAGGTGGAGCTCGAGCGTATGCCGGGTCGTTATGACGTGAAAGCCGTCGCTGTCATCGATGGGTCGACGGTGACCGAGACTGAGGTCGTGACGCTGACAGAAGACGATGACTTGGCGTTTGCCTTGTTGCCGGAACAAGCTGAGACCGTCGCCGGGCAGTTCGATCTTGATCGGGCCGAGTTGATTGAAATCGAAGTCGAAGCTCAGACAGGTCACTCGATTGAGACGATCGAAGGGCTGATGAACAAACGTGAACAAACCGTCCTCGACGAGATTGGTGAACCGATGGAGCGAGGGGACGTTTGGCGCTATGAGGGGATGGAGTTACGGTTTGTTGACGGGCGCGTCGAACGCATCGACATCGATTTACAGAAGCGGCCGGATGACCTCATTGCGCTTTTAGGTGAACCGAACGAGCGAGTCGAAACGGACCTCGGTGTCGAATGGCGCTACGACCGGACGCTGCTCGAGTCGATTTTCACGTTTTTGCGCTTGGAGAGCGAGAAACGATTCATCGAGCGGGATGAGGCCCTCTATCTCATCCTCACATGACAAAAAACGGGACCCTCGGCGAGGGTCCCGTTTTTCTAGCACTGGATTAGCGCTTTTTGTTCATTGACTTCATAACGAACGATACGATCAAGATCAAGATAATCGCACCGAGAAGTGCTGGGATAATCGCGATGCCGCCAACTGCAGGACCGAAGTCTCCGAAGATGAGGCCACCGAGCCAAGCACCGATGATACCGGCAATGATGTTCCCGATGACGCCACCTGGTACATCCTTACCTAAAATAAGACCTGCTAACCAACCGATAATACCCCCGACGATTAAAGTGATAATCCAACCCATAAAAACATTCTCCTTTCTGTTTTGTCCATTGTTCTTCCTAACAATTTTATGGAACAATGGAAGTAATGAATAAGTTTTAAAATGCCTTACAGTTCAGATTATTCCCATGTGACAGCTTTTAAAACATATATCACAAAAAAAAGTTGAAAATGAGGGGTGGAGTTTTCATGTTGCACGTCGACCAGTTGAACGGCGGTTATATAGGTAAACAAGTGTTACACGATGTTTCGTTTGAAGTGAAAAAAGGTGAGCTCGTCGGGCTCATAGGGCTAAACGGCGCCGGGAAATCGACGACAATCAAACATATTTTAGGATTGCTTGATCCGATTTCGGGATCGGTCGAAGTCGATAGTGAGACACTCGCTTCTTCGGAAAATAACTATCGCAAGAAAATAAGTTATATACCCGAGACCCCTATTTTATACGACACGTTGACGTTGCGTGAACATTTGACGTTAATCGGGAAAGCGTATGACATCGATGCGGCCGACCTGAAAATCCGGACCGAAAGATTGGCCCGAGATATGCGGATGGAGAAGCAGTTGGACTGGTTTCCGTCCGTTTTTTCAAAAGGAATGCGTCAAAAAGCGATGATCCTCTGTGCACTCGTGACAAAGACGCCGCTCCTCATCGTCGATGAACCGTTCGTCGGGCTCGACCCGCTCGCGATTCGCCAACTGCTGCGATTGTTTGATGAGTATAAGGAAGATTGCGCCATCTTGATGTCGACCCACATCTTGGAGACGGCGGAACGTCACTGCGACCGCTTCGTTTTCTTGCACCAGGGGTCGGTCATCGCGACCGGTACGGCGGCGCAGTTGCGCGAGACATATGGTCTTCGTCCGGATGCCACGCTCGATGACATTTATGTTGAGGCGATTGAGGCCGAGGAGCGGAAGCAATGAACGTGTTCAAACAACGATTTGGCGTCTGGGTGGAGGACGTCGTGAAATACAGCCGGTACGTGGCGAACGGCGGTTTGTTGTTCACACTTTATTTCACGCTCATTTACGGAGCGTTCGTTTACAACCAGTTCTTGACGGACTTGGACCCGGCATTCCCGAGTGAATGGATTGTGGCGCTCCTCTGGTTGCTTCTGCCGCTCGGGCATCGCCCCCGCACATTGATTCAAGAAGCGGACCAAGTCTTCTTATTGCCGCGACTCGGTGAGATGCAAACGTTCATGAACGGCGTTCGACTATTCAACGTCGTCTTCGCTGCCGTCCGTGCCGTCCTCATCATGCTCGTCGTGTTGCCGTTGCTCGTCCGGACGCAAGCGCTCACCTCGGTCGAAGTCGGGGCCATCATCGCGACGAGTGTCCTGATCTCGGTGGCGGGACGGCTCGCCAAGTTGGAGGGGGTCAAATATGTCGTCTTGCCGAGCGCGCTCGCGAGCGGCTTTCTCATCCTGTTTGGTGTGCCGATGTTGACACCGGTGCCGGCGCTCGTCCCATTCATCTTGCTCCACGTGCGACGAAATCGACGCATCCCGCTGTTCGATTGGCTCTTGCTTGAAGAGAAGAGCAAAGCCCAGTTCAACCGGGTCGTCAGTTGGTTCGTCGATGTCCCGGCGATGCGGGAAGATGTGCGGGAACGATCGCTCATCGTGAACCTGCTCGAGCGCTCGGTCTTGAAACGGGCCGATGCGGCACGGTACGTCTATGGCCTCCGGGTCATGCGCTCGAACGATTCGCTCGATCTCGTGTTGCGTCTTTCCGCCGTCGCGCTCGTCGTCATGTGGCTCTCGGGCGGGTGGTACGTCGGGTTGGTCGTCCCGCTTTTCGTCGGGTTGACTGCCTTGCAACTCGTCCCGTTGTTTAAACGACTCGACACGGTGTCGATGGCGTCGTGGTTGCCGATCACTCGTGCCGAGCGGCTCGTCGCCTATAAATGGTGGGCGACACGGCTGTTGTTCGCGCAAATGCTCGCCCTTGGCGCGGCTTCGCTCATGTTCGGGGCGACGTGGGACGCGCTCGTCGGTCTCGCGCTCGCATATATGGTCGTCCGGTACTATTTGAGCCGACTGACATGAAACAGGGACACCCGCTTTGGGTGTCCCTGACTGTTGTCGTTATTTCTTCGGTGACATGACCGATACACTCGACCCGAGAATTTTCGGGAGGCGTGCTGGTGTCTCTGCTTCTGGCTCGACTTCGCCATATGCCGATACACCGTGTTCAGCGATATCGAGACCGATATCTTCTTGTTCTTCCGTGACACGAAGACCGATCGTGACGTCGAGCAATTTCAAGAACACGTAGCTACCGCCACCAGCGATGACCATTGCGATCAAGACGCCGAGTGCTTGAACACCGAGTTGACCCAAGCCGCCGCCGTAGAAGAGGCCGGCCGAACCGATGCCCGTGATTTCGACCAAACGAGGCGAGGCGAAGAATCCGAGTGCGAGCGTCCCGATGATTCCGGCGACCCCGTGTACCGAGAAAGCACAGAGCGGGTCATCGACATATTTTGCCATGAGGATGCTCGTGCCGTATGTGGCGATCGAAGCGACGGCACCGATGACGACGGCGGCCCATGGTTCGACGAAGGCACAGGCAGCAGTGATCGCGACGAGCGCCCCGAGCACACCGTTGACGATTGTCGGGATGTCCGCTGTCTTCTTATGCATCATGACGATGGCGAGGGCGCCGAGGGCACCGGCAGCCGTGGCGAGCATCGTCGTAAGAGCGACGTAACCGAAGAATCCATCTGCGACCGACATCGTCGATCCGGCATTGAATCCGAACCAGCAGAGCCAGAGCACGAGTCCACCGACGACCGTCAAGACGTGGTTGTGACCGGCGAGTGATTCGGTTTTAAGACGTGGTTTCAAGATGATGGTGGCCATGAGGGCGGCCATTCCGCCTTGAAGGTGGACGACGGCCGAACCGGCGAAGTCTTGCATTCCCATCGATCCGAGGAGTCCACCGGCCCATACGGAGCGGGCGACGATTGGATAGAGGATGGCGACGAAGAAAATACCGAACAAGACGTACGCGGAAAGTTTGGCCCGCTCTGCGAAACCGCCCCAGGCGATGGCGAGTGCGACAGCGACGAACGACAACTGGAACAAGAATTTGATGTCGATCGAGACGTTGGCCCAATCAAGGCTTGTGAACGATCCGTTCATGAAGAACCCTTCCGTCCCGAACCAGCGGGTCCCGTCCCCGAAGGAGAAGCCGAAGCCGACGGCCCAAAAGGCGAGTGCCGCCACAGAGAGGCTGATGATTTGTTTGACTGCGACGTGTCCAGCGTTTTTAGCCCGGAGCGTCCCCGTCTCGAGCAAGCCAAAACCAAGTTGCATCGTTAAGACGAGCAGTGCAGCGATGAGTACGAACAGCGTGTCCATATAATATAAGATGTCTTCCATGTTGCGATTCCTCCTTTTTGCGATTGATGATTCAAAAGTTGTTTTCAGTGTAAGACGAAAAATTCGACTTGGATTGCAATTTGTCAGATTATCTGACATAGTTTTTTTATGAAGGAGGAGGACGAGCGATGGACTATAAGTCGAAGAAAGTAATCGGGATGGGCGTCATCACTGAGCTGACAGGACTTTCGGAGCGACAAATCCGTTATTATGAAGCGAAAGGACTCGTCTTTCCGGATCGGACAAAAGGTGGGTCACGTAAATATTCCTTCCATGACGTCGAGCGATTGGTCGATGTAGCGTCGAAACTTGAGGATGGCTGGCGAATTCAAGACATCAAAGAGCGAGAGAAGCGTCTGTCGTCGAAACAGCGTGACGATTTGATCCGAGGTCAGCTCAATTCAGCCTTCCGCACGTATCCGACAAAGAAATGACACAAAGAAAACACAATGAAAATGCTTCACATTAGCATTATTCTAATTAATTTCTGTATAATGTTTTTGAGTTCACATACCTATAGAAGAAGAGTGTAGGAGAATTATAGAGGGGAATGACGCGACGTATGAACGATACTATTTTGAAGGCGTTTCGAGGAGAGGCGACAGACTATGTGCCCGTCTGGTACATGCGCCAAGCCGGACGCTACCAACCAGAATATCGTGAGATCAAAAAAACGAGGACGCTATTCGAGATCACGCATGATGCCGAGCTGTGTGCCTACGTGACAGAACTCCCGGTGAAACAACTTGGAGTCGACGCGGCCATTCTGTATAAAGACATCATGACGCCACTCCCGTCGATGGGCGTCGATGTAGAAATCAAGAGCGGCATCGGTCCGGTCATTGATAACCCATACCGGACGATGGAAGATGTGGAGCGTTTGAAACCGCTCAATCCGGAAGACATCTCGTACGTGTTCGAGACGATCCGTTTGCTTCGGGAACGTTTGGAAGTCCCGCTCATCGGATTCTCAGGCGCACCGTTCACGCTCGCGAGCTACATGATTGAAGGTGGTCCTTCGAAGAGCTACCACCGAACGAAAGCACTCATGTACGCCGAGCCGGACGTGTGGAACGCGCTCATGGAGAAACTGGGCGACATGGTCATCACATATGCGACGGCACAAGCAGAAGCCGGGATCCAGGCGTTCCAGTTGTTCGACTCATGGGTCGGGACGCTCAGCCGTAAGGATTATGTCCGTTATATCAAACCGACGACAGAACGAATCTTCACCGAGTTGCGCAAGCTCGACATCCCGCTCATCATGCACGGTGTCGGAGCGAGCCATCTCGTCGAAGAGTGGCAAGACCAGCCGCTCGACGTCGTCGGACTCGACTGGCGCCTATCGATTCAAGAGGCGCGCGACCGCGGCATCACGAAAGCGGTCCAAGGTAACCTTGACCCGTCATTCTTGCTGGCCCCGTGGCCGATCATCGAAGCGAAAGTGAAAGAAATCCTCGACGAGGGGATGAAACAACCTGGATACGTCTTCAACTTGGGACATGGGGTGTTCCCGGAAGTCGATCCGTCCGTTCTCGTCAAATTGACAGCATTTATCCATGACTACTCACGTGAAAAAATGGGAGGCAAATCATTATGAAAACCGTCGGATTACTCGTAATGGCTTATGGGACACCATACAAACCTGAAGATATCGAGCGTTACTACACACACATCCGCTATGGCCGTAAACCATCACCGGAAGCACTCCAAGACTTGACGGAGCGCTATGAGGCCATCGGTGGCGTGTCACCGCTCGCGAAAATCACGATCGACCAAGCGGAGACGCTCCGTGACATCTTGAACGAGCGCCACGTAGGTGAGATCGAGTTCAAGCTCTACATCGGGCTCAAGCACATCGAACCGTTCGTTGAAGATGCGGTCGCGCAAATGGCGAACGACGGCATCAAAGAAGCGGTGTCGGTCGTATTGGCCCCGCATTACTCGTCATACAGCGTCAAGTCGTACAACGGCCGGGCGCATGAAGAAGCTGCGAAGTTCGGCATCGAGATTCGTTCGGTTGAATCATGGTACGATGAGCCGAAATTCATCAACTGGTGGGCGGAAGCCATCAAAGCGACGTTCGCGAACTTGCCGGTACCAGCTGAGAAAGCTTGCTTGATTGTCTCGGCGCACAGTCTCCCAGAGAAAATTTTGGCAGGTGGCGACCCGTATCCGGATCAATTGAAGGAGACGGCGGACAAAATCGCCCAAGCGGCGGGTGTACCGAACTATGAGGTCGGTTGGCAGTCGGAAGGCAACACGCCTGACCCATGGATCGGACCGGACGTCCAAGATTTGACGGCTGAACTTTATGAAAAGCATGGCTATGAGGCGTTCGTTTACACGCCGGTCGGATTCGTTGCGGATCACCTCGAGGTGCTCTTCGATAACGACGTGGAATGTAAAGTCGTCTGTGACCGCCTCGGCGTTCACTACGCGCGCCCTAACATGCCAAACGCGGAGCGGAGCTTCATTGAAGCCATCGCCGATCGCATGGAAAGCGTGATTGTACATCATGCGTAATGTAACGATTGTCGGTGGTGGGATCACAGGTCTCACCGCCGCTTTTTATGCCGAGCGTTATTTGCCGGAAGACGTCACCATCAAGCTCGTCGAAGCGAGCGGCCGTTTAGGTGGAAAAATCGATACGTTCGAGACCGGGGAATTTGCGGTCGAACGAGGGCCGGATTCGTATGTGTTCCGGAAAACGGCGATGACCGACTTGATTCATGAGGTCGGGCTCGGCGATGAGATCGTCCGGAACGGCGTCGGCCAAGCGTACGTGCTCCATCATGACGGATTACATCCGATTCCGAAGCAGACGGTCATGGGCATTCCGCTCGACGTCGATGCGTTCAAGGATACGACACTCTTGTCCGAGGAAGAACACGCCACGCTTCGGAAGATGCTGTTGTCGCCCCCGGACGTCGAAGCGCCGAAGACGGACGTCTCGCTCGGACTTTATTTACGCGAGCGCGTCGGGGACCCGATCGTCGACCGGTTGATCGAACCGCTTCTCTCCGGGATTTATGCGGGAGACATCGATAAGATGAGCGCGTTGTCGACGTTCCCACAATTTATCGAAGGCGAGAAGAAATACGGCAACTTGTATGAAGGGATGCGTCACCTTCGTCCGGAGCAGCGGGTCGCTGAAGTCGGGGCGAAGAAAGTCGGACAGTTCGCCTCGCTCAAACGAGGGTTAAAATCGCTCACCGACCGTCTTGCCGAACGGCTAGAGCGCACTGAAATCGTCTTGAACTGTTCGGTCGAGCAAGTTGAGGAGATTGAGGGCGGCTATCGACTATTGACGAACCGTGGCGATATCGAGTCCGATCATCTCATCTTGACGGTCCCGCCTCGGCTCATTCGTCAGTTCTTGCCGAAAGTCGACAGCGATTTTCTCGCAGACATGAAGCCGCACGCGACGGCGACGTGCTCGCTCGTGTTTAAACAAGACGATATCGAGCTGCCGTTCGTCGGGACAGGTTTCGTCACGAGCCAAGAGGCGGACGTGACGATCACGGCGTGCACGTTCATCGACCAAAAATGGCCGCACGCCGTGCCGGAAGGGTATCACGTCCTGCGCGTCTTTCTCGGACGGCCGGGCGCCGACGACATCGTCGATGCGTCCGATGAGGAGATTGTCACAACGGCGTTGCGTGACCTCGGCGGGTTGATGACAATCAAGGCCGCTCCGCTCGAGACGGTCGTCAGCCGGCTCCGGGACGGGCTGCCGCCATACGCCGTCTTCCATTCCGACCGGGTCCGTGCACTCCGGGCTGAGATGGGCCGCGTCTATCCGGGTATCCTGCTCGCGGGCATCGCCTATGACGGGATTGGCATGCCGGACTGCATCAAGAGCGTCCATGAACAGATCAAAGCGCTCGCGGAAGAACGTTAAAGATTCATGAAGGGAGGTGTCGGATTATTCCGATGGCCTCTCTTTTTGTTATAGTTATAAGCGAAACAGAAAAAGAGGAGTGGATGTTGATGACAACGTATAAATTGTTCGTATCTGATATGGACGGCACGATCTTGCACAACCACACGAAAATCGCGCCCGAGACGGCAGAAATCGTTCGCGCGGCAGAAGAACAAGGGATTCGCTTTGCGATTGCGACGGGACGCAATTACTTCAACGCGAAAGAAATCCTCGATGAGGTCGGCCTCACGTGCCCGATCGTCTCTTCAAACGGCGGACGAGTGTTGACAGAAACGGGTGACGTGCTACATGAAATCGATTTGACGACGGAAGAAGCGCTCGAGGTCGTATCGGTGTTGCATCAAGACCATAAATATTCGGACGTCTTCTATGAAATGTATTCGGAGGCGGGACTCGTCGCGAGCCGACTCGACTTGATCGATGCGACGATGGAAAACTTGAAACAGAACGGGGACGAGCGGTCGCTCGAGATGTATGAGTTCTTCCGCAAACGTTATTATGTCAACGAAGATGTCCGTCTCGTCGAGGATATCGAAGACTTCATTAAGAACGAGGCCGGACGCGTCTATAAATTCATCGCTTTCTCGAGCCACTTTGAGAAAATGTCATCGCTGTGGACGGAAATCGATGAGCGCGTCGAAGGTGTTTACGTTACGTCTTCAGGCAACGATAACATCGAGGTCATGGCGAACGGGGCCGACAAAGGACACGGCATCAAAAAACTGGCCGAGCATTTCGGTGTCGATTTGTCAGAGGTCGTCGTCATCGGCGACAACTTGAACGACATTCCGATGTTTGAGGTCGCCGGCAAAGCCATCGCGATGGGCAATAGTCACGAAGACTTGATCGCCATCAGCCATCACGTCACCGAGCGTCACGACGAATATGGTGTCGCGAACGCATTGAAACGCGTCATGACAGGGGAATGGAAGTAAACGAGTTGTAGCGCCGGGCCGACGTCTCGTATAATACAACTAACGAACATCCTTAGGAGGAACTTACTGTGAAATTTATTTTCAACCCGGACATCCGGGACCCAAAACTCAACTTGGCGGTCGAGGAGTACATCCTCAAACATTTGAACGTCGAGCATGAGGATTATTTCTTGTTCTATATTAACGGCCCGTCGATCATCATCGGTAAGAACCAAAACACGTCAGAAGAAGTCAACTTGAAGTATATCGAAGAGAACGGGATCGACGTCGTCCGTCGTCTCTCGGGCGGCGGGGCCGTCTATCACGACGAAGGGAACTTGAACTTCAGCTTCATCACAAAAGATGACGGCAACTCGTTCAATAACTATAAGAAGTTCACGCAACCGATTGTGGATGCCTTGAAACAGCTCGGCGTCGAGGCGGAATTGACGGGACGTAACGATATCCAAGTCGGCGAACGCAAGATCAGCGGTAACGCCCAGTTCACGACGCGCGGCCGCATGTTCAGCCACGGGACGCTCATGTTCAACTCGAACATCGAGGAAGTCGTCAACTCGCTCAACGTCTCAGAAGAGAAGATGCGCTCGAAAGGAATCAAGTCGGTCCGGAGCCGTGTCGCCAATATCACCGAGTTTTTAGAAGAAGAGATGGCGATGGAGCGCTTTGTCGAGGCACTCCTTCACTCAATCTATGACGGGCAAGAACCCGAGCGTTACGTGCTTCGTGATGAGGACTGGGAGATCGTTCAGGACATCTCGAAAGAACGCTACGCGAACTGGGATTGGAACTTTGGGAAATCGCCGAAGTTTGATGTCGAGTCGAAACGTCGTTTCCCGATCGGCACGATTGATGTCCGCTTGAACGTCAACAAAGGGACGATCACGGAAGCAAAAATCTACGGCGACTTCTTCGGCGTCGGTGATATCCATGATGTCGAACAAGTGCTCGTCGGGACGCGCTTCGAACGCGGCGCGATTCGGGAACAATTGTCACAGCTTGACGTCAAACATTACTTTGGCAACGTCGAGCTCGAAGAACTCGTCGATCTCATTAGCTGAAGCGGGTTTGAGGGAAGAAGGGGCTCTGAACAGGGTCCCTTCTTTTTGGCGTTTTCGTGACATCTTGTGTGGACCGTTGCGCGTCGTTTCGACGAGGCGTATCATAATCAATGCAAGCGCTTTCGTAAATTGGGTTCAACCAATAGGAGGAAACAATATGTACCGATTTATCACAGAGTGGATGGACGCGAATTGGATGTGGGTGACGGAGCAACCGACGTTTGACCTCGCTGTCCGCGCGATCGGTCTTGAGTTAGAAGGAAGAGGGATTGTCGATGAGTCATTCGCGCGCGTCGTCATCGAACAAGAGCGGACGATCCCGTCGGGCGTGACAGATGTCGCCGTACCGGTCGCTGTCGTCGATGTACCGCTCCACGTCTCGAAACAAGATGGAATCACGTTGTTACATCTTAATCACCCGTTTGCGATGCAGACGATTGCTGCTGAAACCATTCGGGCCGAGGCGATCTTTTTCATCACGGCAACAACCGAAGCGAAGAAGTCGGCGCTCCACAAATTGATGGACGATTTGCTCATGGATGACGAGACACTGCAGGCGCTCGTCCACGTACAGAGCCGGACCGGTTTGTATCATTTGAAGACGATGGACTTGAAAGCGTTTTCTTATTGAGCCGTTTCATGTACAATGAAGATAACTGAAAAAGAGCGCGGATGCCGTGCTCTTTTTTACGGCTCAAAAGTGAATAGTCATTCATTTTCAAAGGGGGATTACCATGGCAAACTTAGTCACGGCACTACAGGGCGTTGTGGCCGCGCATCCGAATAAGGCGGCCTACGTGTTTGGGGAAGACACGGTCAGCTACGGACAGTTTTTCGGTCAAATCGAGGCGATGGCGGCGACACTTGAGCAAAAAGGGATTGGACAAGGCGACCACGTCGCACTCGTCCTCGGCAATAGCCCGGCATTCTTGATTTCCTATTTTGCGGTGCTCGCACGAGGTGGGGTCGTCATTCCGATCAACCCTACATACACGCCAGATGAGATGGCCTATATTTTAGTCGATGGGGACGTGAAGGCGATCGTCGCCTTGTCACCGCTCGTCGCGCAAGCAGAGGCCGCGCTCGCGAAGTTACCGCAACTCCGCCTCGTCATCTCGGTCCCGTACGCGGACGTACCGGCGTTGAAACGGGACGGGGACATCGAGTTCTTGCCGTTCGAGGAGGCGTTCGCGACGACGAAAGGGGAACTCGTCACGGTCGATGAGGAAGACGTCGCCGTCATCCTCTATACGAGCGGGACGACCGGGAAACCGAAGGGAGCGTTGTTGACGCATCTCAACTTGTTCTCGAACGCCCATTCGATCGGCGAATATTTGGAGATCACGCCGGAAGATAAAGCGCTCGCGGCGCTGCCGATGTTCCACGTCTTCTGTTTGACGGTCATCGTCAACGCCCCGCTCCTTCGCGGGGCGACGATTGTCATCTTGCCGAAATTCTCGCCGCAAGACGTGTTCGACCTCATCCCGAGACACCGCGTCAGCATTTTCGCCGGGGTGCCGACGATGTACAACTTCTTGTTACAGACGGCGATGAAAGTCCCGGCCTACGCCTCGGCACTCAAGCATGTCCGCGTCTTCGTCTCCGGTGGGGCGAGCCTGCCGGTGCAACTGCTCGAATCGTTCGAGCAGAAGTTCGAATGTAAGATCCTTGAAGGGTATGGCCTCTCGGAAGCGTCACCGGTCACCTGCTTCAACCCGCTCCATGGGGAGCGGAAGGCAGGTTCGATTGGTCCGTCGATCGTCCACGTCGAGAACAAAGTCGTCGACGAGCTCGGTGAAGAAGTCGGGATCGACGAGGTCGGTGAACTGATCGTCCGTGGGCCGAACGTGATGAAAGGGTATTACAAGCTCCCAGAAGAGACATCGATGACACTTCGGGATGGATGGCTCTACACCGGCGACTTGGCGAAGCGGGACAAGGACGGATACTTCTATATCGTCGATCGGAAGAAAGATATGGTCATCGTCGGGGGATATAACGTCTATCCGCGCGAAGTCGAAGAAGTGTTGTATCAGCATCCT
Organism: Exiguobacterium sp. s6; assembly: GCF_018618155.1. Taxonomy (NCBI): domain Bacteria; kingdom Bacillati; phylum Bacillota; class Bacilli; order Caryophanales; genus Exiguobacterium; species Exiguobacterium sp. s6. The sequence continues at coordinate 2,079,336 of NZ_JACSLN010000001.1, read as the reverse complement.
GGGATCGTCGAGGCGGCCGTCATCGGGGTGCCAGACGCAGAACAAGGGGAAGCGGTCAAAGCGTTCATCGTCACTCGTGACGAGCATGTGACGCTCGACGAGATTCGGTCGTTCGCGGCGACGAAACTGGCGAAGTATAAACAGCCGACACAGATTGAAATCATTGATGAACTGCCTCGGAACACGACCGGAAAAATTTTACGGACCGTCTTGAAGAGCGAGGCGTTCCAACGCAATTGATTAGGGCAAGAGCGACAAATCAGTCGCTCTTTTTTTTGATTAAATGATTTGACACCATTACGGGGTAGGGGTATATTGAAGGTGAGGTGATAACCATGGAAGAATTCATGCATGACGAACCGATCGTTCCGCGCGAAGACGCGGAGCGTGAAGCGCTCAGCAAACGGCTGCGCCGGATTGAAGGACAAGTACGAGGGATTCAAAAGATGGTCGAGAGCGACCGTTATTGTGTCGATATTTTGACTCAGACGTCAGCCATTCAAGCTGCGCTCAAACAAGTTGAGATGCAACTGCTCGAACGCCACATGCGCAAATGTCTAGTCCATGCCAGCGAAACGGAAGACATGGACCCATACATTGACGAATTGATGACAATCGTCAGTCGCATCAAAAAGTAAGGAGGTGGACCGATGAAAACCGTCGAACTGTCGATTCAAGGGATGACATGCGCCGCATGTTCGGCCCGAATCGAAAAAGTGTTGAATAAAATGGACGGCGTCGAAGCGACCGTTAACTTGCCTCTTGAAACGGCGACGATTCGCGTCGAGGAAGGTATCACTGAAGAAGAGTTGATTGCCCGAATCGAGAAGATCGGCTACGGCGCAGAACGGAAAGCGGAATTGACCCCGAAACACGACCTCCGCCCGCTCGAACGAAAAGTGCTCATCTCGGCGCTATTGTCAGCACCGCTTCTGCTCGTCATGATTACGCACATCCCGGGTGTGACGTTCCATGCCGATTGGCTCATGAATCCGTGGTGGCAATTCGCGCTCGCCACACCGGTCCAGTTCTGGATCGGGGCCCAGTTTTATAAAGGGGCGTATAAGAGCCTGAAGAGCGGCGCGGCCAACATGGATGTGCTCGTGGCGACAGGGACATCAGCGGCTTACTTTTATTCCGTCTTCGAGATGCTCGTGCATCCGATGCATCCGTCGCTCTATTTTGAGACGAGTGCCGTTTTGATTACGCTCGTATTGCTCGGGAAATGGTTAGAGGCCCGAGCGAAAGAAAAAACGACGGACGCGCTCAAGTCACTTTTATCGTTACAGGCGAAAGAAGCGATTTTACTTGTTGAAGGTGTGGAACGGCCAGTCGCGATCGACTTGGTCAAAGCCGGTGACGTCATCGTCGTCCGCCCTGGCGAAAAAGTGCCGGTCGATGGAAAAATCGTCGAAGGTGAGACGGTCATCGATGAGTCGATGTTGACCGGGGAATCAATCCCATCTGAGAAAAGTGTCGGCGCCGATGTTGTCGGCGGAACGATTAACCGCTCGCACCGGGTCTTGATGGTCGCCGAACGTGTTGGCAGCGAGACGATGCTCGCTCAAATTGTTCGTGTTGTTGAACAGGCGCAGACGGACAAAGCCCCGATCCAACGGCAAGCGGACCGGATTTCCGGTGTGTTCGTTCCAATCGTCGTCGCCATCAGCGCCTTGACGTTCGCCGTCTGGACGCTTGGCTTCAATGATTTGGACATGGCGATCCGGGCCTCGATCGCCGTTCTCGTTATCGCTTGTCCGTGTGCGCTCGGTCTCGCGACACCGACATCGATCATGGTCGGGACGGGCCGTGCCGCCGAACGTGGTGTCTTGTTCAAAGGTGGCGGTCAGCTCGAATCGTTGAATGGGGTCGATATCGTCGTCTTCGATAAGACGGGGACGCTCACGAAAGGTACGCCGGAAGTCGTGGCGACGTTCGGAGAGACGTCGTTCTTGAAACAAGCCGTCATGGCCGAACGTCAGTCGACGCACCCGCTCGCCGAGGCAATCGGTCGGGGCGAAGGGGACGGTCAGGTCGAACGCGTTGAAGAGTTGGCCGGTCGAGGATTGAAAGCGGTCGTAGATGGGAAACCTCTTCTTATCGGCTCGGTCCGTATGATGCAAGAAGCCGGATTTGCATTACCGGAGTGGGACATGCAGGCGATGACGCCGGTCTATGTGGCCGACGAGTCTGGGGTCGTTGCGGCGTTTGGTCTGCAAGATCGGTTGAAAGACCAAAGCCGTGCCGTCGTCCAACAACTTGCCAAGACGAGACAAGTCTACGTCTTGACCGGTGATCGGAAAGAAGTCGCATTCGACGTCGCCCGTCAACTCGGGATTCCGGAAACGAACGTCATCGCCGAGGTATTGCCCGTCGAGAAGGCGGATCATGTCGAGGCGCTGAAACGCCAGGGCCGTGTGGCCATGGTCGGGGACGGGATGAATGACGCGCCGGCGCTTGCTGTCGCTGACGTCGGCATCGCCTTCGGAAGCGGGACGGATATCGCTCTTGAGGCGGCCGATGTCACCGTGATGGGGCAAGATATCGATGGGGTGAACCGTGCCATCGAGATGAGTGCGTTGACGATGCGTAACATTCGTCAAAATTTGTTCTGGGCGCTTGCCTATAACAGTCTCGGTATCCCGGTCGCAGCGGCCGGTTTGCTTGCCCCATGGATTGCCGGGGCGGCCATGGCGTTCAGTTCGGTCTCGGTCGTCTTGAACGCGTTACGATTGAAAACACAAGGAGGAACATCCAAATGAATGAAACGACATTAAAAGTAGAAGGTATGACATGTAATCACTGCAAGGCGGCGGTCGAAGGCGCCTTGACAGAACTTGAAGGCGTCGAGTCAGCGATCGTCTCGTTACAGGACCATCGGGTCGATGTCATCCACAACGATAAAATTTCAGTGAAAACGATGATCGAAGCCATCGAAGAACAGGGTTACGACGTCAACGCATAATCGAGAGCTCCCGCCTAGCATGGCGGGAGTTTTTTTGTCATGTTCATGCTAAGAAAAGTATGCTATATTATAGGTGATAATGAGAATCGCTATCAGTAGGAAGGTGGAACATGATGGAACTCATGATGATCAGCGGTGTACTGGCCCTCCTTAGTGGCGGCACGGTATTCCTCGCACAACAGATGCGCACTCGGCCGACGCGGTAAGGAAGGGGGAACCCTTCTTTTTTTGTGGGCTTGTTTGCGTGTCGTGAACACATTGAGCGCGGAGGAAACGGCTACATTCCCATCATTCATCCACAATTGTTTGATATGATAAATAAAAAACGTTGCAGAGGTGACTGGAATGTACACAATCTATTTAGTCGATGATGAAATCAATTTAAATAAGATGCTCGTCACGTATTTAGAGCAAGAAGGGTATCAGGTCCGTTCGTTCACCGACGGGACCTCGGCCCAGGCCGCAATCAAAGACGAACCAGACTTATGGGTGCTCGATATCATGCTCCCGGACCTCGATGGGTTCCAATTACTGAAACAAATCAAAGCGAAAAACGCGTTCACGCCGACGATTTTCATTTCGGCGCGAGATGAGGATATCGATAAAATTATCGGACTCGAGATGGGATCGGACGATTACATCGCGAAACCGTTCTTGCCACGGGAACTGGTCATCCGCGTCAAAAAATTGATCGACCGTGTCTACGGTTCGAAATCGAATGAGCATATCGAATATGGGGAATATACGATTTATCCTGAGAAACGTCTCATCAAGCATGAACAAGATGAGATCGATTTGACATCAAAAGAGTTCGACTTGCTGCTGCTCTTCCTCGAACATCCGGGCTCTGCCTTATCACGCGAACAGATTTTAGAAGGGGTATGGGGCCATGACTATTTCGGCTCGGACCGCGTCGTCGATGACTTGGTACGCCGTCTCCGGAAGAAACTGCATCGCCTTGAGCTCGAAACGCTCTATGGCGTCGGTTACCGACTCGTTAAGCCATGAAGCTCGATCGTCTCCAGCCGAAACGGCTCATGTGGAAGATTTGGGTATTGATCCTTCTGATCATCGTGACGCTCGCCTTGATGATTTTGTTGACGATTCGTTCCTCGATCACGCAGTTTATCGATGAACAAGTGTACGAGACGTTGCAAGATGTGGATTATTACCTGGGGAATACGAATGAGCTAGAAAACATTCCGCAAAATCCGATTGAGTATGACCGTCGCCAACAAGAATCCCGATCGGTCAACCAGCTCATCTTTTTGCCGAATGGACGCATCATTTATGGTTCGGCCCCGCTTGAATTGACGAACCGGATGTATCAAGAGGCGCTCACGCAGACGAGCGAGGTCGCCAAATACCAGACGACGATTGATGGAGAGGACGTCTACTATATCATCCGGCAGAACGAGTATGATGGGGCTCTAATTTACCAAGCTTCCTATGCCTGGGACGCTTACCGGCGTGAACTTGTCTCGACGCTCTACTGGCGCATCTCGATTTTAATCGGCGTCATCAGCCTGTTGTCGTTAATCCCGGCTTTATGGATGTCGCGAGAATTGACGAAACCGATCGTCGAGATGGAGCGGGCGGTCGAGAAAATCTCGAACCGACAATGGGAGACGGTGCTCCCGCTCGCTCGTCAAGATGAGCTCGGGCAGTTGGCCCGCTCGATTGACGCGATGCGGCAAGAGTTGCAAGAGCAAGACGTGGCCCAACAGGCGCTGCTCCAAAACATCTCGCACGACTTGAAGACGCCGATTATGGTCATTCGCGGTTACGCCCAATCCATCGGGGACGGGATTTATCCGACCGGGGATTTGAAAGGGTCGGCCGAAGTCATCGATGAAGAGGCGTCCCGGCTCGAGAAGAAAGTCGTCGATTTGTTATATGTCACGAAGCTCGAATACTTTAAAGGCCAGGAGATGCGGCTTGAACCGATCAATCTCGATAAGTTGATGGAACTGCTCGTCAGCCGATTCAAACTGCGAGGCAACTTGGACTGGTCGGTGACAGGACATGCCGGCGAGATGCTCGGGGACGGAGAACAAATCCGTGTCGCCTTCGAGAACGTGCTCGATAATGCCTTGCGCTATGCCGAGTCGACGATTCGAATCGAACTGACACGCTCCGAGGCGGGTGTCGACATCACCATTGAGAATGATGGTCCCCCGGTCGACGCGAACCTCGACTTGTTCCATCAGTTTTCGCGAGGGAAACAAGGGAAGTTCGGTCTCGGCCTGTTCATCGTTCAACGAATCGTGACACTCCACGAGGGGACGGTCGACTTGGGAAATACAAAAGACGGAGTACGTGTGCATTTTCACTTTCCCCAATCGAAATCGTTACAGAATAAGAAATTAGATCACTGAAATTAAAAAACCAGCCGATAATCGGTTGGTTTTTTTAGTGGGAAATATATGAACGCGATTTGTTTAAGTCTTCATTTCTTGGTATGAATGACATGTAAGTCACTATATCCATGATGGAGGCAAATCAGATGACTCAGTTGACGAATGAAACAAGAGCTTTGATTCCAGTTTTCAATGAGTATGGGGAGGCGGAGACGCTCGTCTATCAATCCGACGGTGTATCGCGAATGAAGGGATCACCCCTGTATTTACTTGAATCGGCCTGTCTGTATTACGGTTCAAGCATTCAAGGACGAATCGAGGCGGCCCGTAACGTACTCGGCCCGCACCGGAAGACACCTGTCATCATGGATTGGCATGCGGATGCGATCTTTTTCCCGACGATCGCAAAAGAGAGTCCCGAATGTGCCTGGATCAATTTTTCTCAAGTCCTCGATGCTAAGAAGAGTGGTAAAGGAAGTCGGATTATCTTTCATTCGGGTGAATCGGTCGAGGTCCCGGTCTCAAATCATACCGTCTATAAGCAAAAGCAACGGTCCATCGAGTTATCGTATTCGTTTCAAAAACGCTTTCACTGAAGCACATTCAACTGTGTTTAAAGATTGAAATGAATGGTGAACCCCTCTATGATAAAGAAGAATAGTTCATATGTGTATTTGCACATTATCTGAAAGTGAGGGGTCAACATGTTTTTTCAAAAAATGATTGAACGAGGAAAACTGGTCATCGTGTTTTTGCTCGTCGCAGTCGTCGTCGGAGTGCTCACGTTCTTCCAACTTCCGAAACGTGAAATTCCAGAGACGAGTGTCAATATCATCTTGATTCAAACGCCATATCCTGGCGCGACCGCAGAGACGGTCGAACGGAACGTTACGAATATTTTGGAGACTGAATTGAGAGGACTCGATGGTATCGAGAATGTGTCATCATTATCCGCATCCGAGTTCTCGAATATCACCGTCGAATATGAAGACGGCTTCGATCGAAGTGAGCTGCAGTCGAATGTACGCCAAGCGATCTCAGACGCTGCGCCTCGCTTGCCAGAAAATGCGCTGGCTCCGACCGTCAATGATTCGATCGGGCAGTTGCCGGTCGCTTCTTACTTGTTGACGGCAGGTGATCGCCAAACACTCCAGACAGTGCGTGAAGATATCGAGCGGTTGGAGGAACGTCTGTTGCGGACAGATGGGGTTACCGGTGTGACGATCAAAGGACTACCGGAAACGGAATTCGTCGTCTCGCTCGACTCGGCGGAACTCGGGGAGCGTCAACTTGCTTTTCCGGACGTCTTGACGGCGATCAATGAAGAATATAAGACGACCCCGCTCGGTCGCCAGTCGACTGAAGATGGGATTTACCAATTGGCGATCGATAGTTTGACGAACGTCAATGACATGGGCCAAGTCGTCGTCGGCTCAGTGGATGGGACGCCTGTCCTCCTTGAAGACGTCGGAACGGTCGAAGAGACGGAAAAAGCGGTCACGGACCTCGTTTCACTCGACGGACAACCTGCCGTTTCCTTGACGGTCACGATTGAACCGGGTCAAGATATCCCGACTCTTCAAGAACGCGTCGACGAAGTCGTTGCGGATGAAGTCGGGGACGTGAATGGTGTCGAACTTGTTCCATATTACGAGCAGGCCAAAGCGGTCGATGATATTTTCTCATCCCTCACTCGTGAATTCATCATTGCCATGATTGCGGTCATCGTCGTCACGACGATCGGGCTCACGTTCTCAGGCTCGCTGATTGTCAGCTTAGCGATTCCATTGTCGTTCTTGCTCGCGTTGATTCCACTTCGTTTCACCGGAGTCGACTTGAACCAAATCTCAATCATCGGGGCTATTATTGCGCTCGGGATCCTCGTCGATGACGCCATCGTCGTCAATGACAACATCCTGCGCCGTTACCGAAAAGGTGACACGGCGATGGGCGGTGCCGTACGCGGGACGAAAGAAGTGTGGGGCTCGATTGTCACATCGACGCTCGCCGTCGTCTTCGCCTTCTTGCCATTGACACTCCTCTCGGGAGCGAACGGGAACTTTATCCGTGCCTTGCCGACCGTCTTGGCCTTGTCGGTGCTCGCTTCGATGCTCATCAGTTTGACGCTCGTGCCGATCGCCCAGTACTGGTTGAATCGGAAGCAAGTGAAAGTATCGAAACGCGAGCCGGGTTGGTTAGGTGGGCCACTGAACCGTCTCAGTAATTTCTATGCAGATACGTTATTACCCAAAGTCGCGAAGCGTCCATGGACGTTCGGTCTCGTCGGTTTCGTCATCACGACCGCATTGTACGGCTTGATCTTGTTGACGCCGTTCGAATTCTTCCCGGCTGCGAACCGGCCAGAAGTCGTGACGAGTGTCACCTTGCCGGTCCAAACCGACCTTGAGGAGACGGAACAGAGACTTCGAGCGATCGAGGAAGAGTTCCAAAGTATTGACGGTGTCGTCGAGACATCTGTCTTTGCGGGCGGGGGCCTACCGAGCCTCTTCACGGGAGGGCTCGATCAGACCGGTGAAAACACGGGTCAAATCGTCGTTCGTGTCGACAACGAGACGATTGATGCGATTCAATTGATCGACGAATATACGACACAAATCCGGGAAAACAACCCGGATGCTGAAATCTTCTTGGATACGCAGCAACAAGGGCCGCCGACTTCGGCACCAGTCGAGTTCACGATGCGCGGTGAAACGATTGAGCAACTCGTCACGGCCCGGGATACCGTGAAAGCGGACCTTGAAGCAATCGACGGTGCACTCGTGCTCGACAACATTAAAGAGCCGTTCCAGACGCTCACGTATGAACTTGATCGTGACGCGATGGCGGCCGCTGGTGTGACCGCGAAATCAATCAGTGACCAGATTCGCCTCGTCACGGACGGCATCCCGATCGGCACGTTTGATGACGGAGTCGAACAACGCGATGTGAAAATCGTCGTCGATGCGGAAGCGAACCGTGAGGCGCTCGCCTTAGACGATATCCTCGTCCCAGTTCAGACGGAGGCAGGTCCTCCGGTCGCACCGCTCAGTACGTTCGTCACTGAGACGACGACAGAACAGATTCAACAGATTCCGCGTGAGAACGGGGAACGGATCGTGACGCTCCAAATTTATGCGAGCGAAGGCATGGACGAAGAGGCGTTCAAACAAGACGTCGACCGCGTGCTTGCTGACGCCGAGGCGTCATTGACCGATGAAGGAATCGCGTTCGACCAATCCGGCGCGAGCGACACACAAAACGAGTTCTTCCTTGAACTTGCTACGTTGTTCGTCGTCGTCTTGTTCTTGATCTTCTTGATCATCGCGTTCCAGTTCAATTCACTGTCACTTCCGCTCCTCGTCTTGTTCACGATTTACTTGGCGATTGCCGGTGCTGTGGTCGGACTGTTCGTCACCCAGACACCATTTAGTTTCATGGCCTCGATGGGGATCGTCTCACTAGCCGGGATCGTCGTTCGGAACGCAGTCGTCTTGTTCGAGTTCATCGAGCAAGGAATTCGCGACGGCATGGCCGTCACGACCGCCGTCTATGAGGCGGGACGCGCCCGGATTCGTCCGATTCTGTTGACGGCGTTGACCGCTGTCGTGGCACTCTTGCCGGTCGCACTTGGAGAAGACCCACTGTTCCGACCGCTTGCTATCGGAATCGTGTCAGGAATTCTCTTCTCGACCGTATTGACGCTCGTGCTCGTTCCAGCTTACTACTTGATTTTGGCGAAACGTCGCCATCGAGATAAGCCGTTCACGGAGTAATGTGGCAAACAGAGGGTGGTCCGAACCGGGCCATCCTCTGTTTTGTGAACGAACGTTCACGACAACTCATGTTTTCCCTAGATGTTGTATGGGTATAATAAGAAAAGGTACTTCAGTATATTGGAGGGAATAGACATGAACGATTCGTACACATGGATCAATCGGCGCAAGATGCGCCCTGCTTATAGCGCGACAGGGGGTCGCTCGTGGACGAGTGAACGGATAGTCCGACCCGATGCGGCTCGTGGGCGCACCGTGCGTGGCGTCAAACGTGTCCGTCGCCCGTACACCGATGAACACGGTGTTCGTCGTTATACGACGGGACGTGTCGTCATTACCGATGCGGCTCGTCAGGCGCGTGCGCACGGTCACGGCGAGTCGGCGGTTCAACTCGAGCTGTCGGTGCCGACACCGTATGAACGGGTGAAAGAGATGATTCCGACGAAAAAAGTGCTCGTGCCGGTCATGGCCGGGATTGCTGTCGCCGGAGGACTTGCGGGTGCGATTTACGCGCTTCGTAAGAAAAAACAAAACAAAAACAAGCACAAATAAAAAAATCGCCCGCGGGCGATTTTTTTATTTGAGGCGATCCGCGAGAATCCGTTCGAGCTGTTGCTCGCCGAGTTCACGCATCTCTGCTTCGTTCTCTTGGTCATACGACTCGTCTGTGAAACGGCCGACGAATTCGACTTTCCCGTTCCCGAGTTCACGGAACACGAGGTTTTTGCGATCGTTATAGAAGACGACGCGGTACTCTCGTCCATTCTCATGTGGATAGTTGAACACGCCTTTAATATGGTCCATGTTCTTTTCTTCGGGTTGGTCTTCTTCCTCTTCATCCTCTGCGAGGGCGTCGGCGAGGACTGCCGTCGGTTCTACTTCTTCCGTTTCTTCTTCAGAGGAAACGGCCTCTTTTTTTTCTTCTTCTGTCATGAAAAACGACCTCCTTTACTTACTTTCTTATCATACCCGCTTTTCGAAAGGCTGACTACTCAAAATGGTGGGAGCAGACGCGGACGACGTTCGAGGATGACATGATCAAACGATGGAACAGTTGTTGCTTGACCGATTCGGGGGCATCGACTGTTTTGAGCGCTTGCTCCATGCAGCCGAGCCAGTGGCCGGCGTGCGTTTCCGAGATCGGGTGGTCGCGATGGATCATCGCCAAGTTGCCGCCACCGCGACGTTCCGTATACAGTTTCGGTCCCCCGAGCAGTTGTGTTAAAAACTCAAACTGATGCGCTTTGACCCGGTCTTTGTCGTCCGGGAACAACGGCAATAAGATCGGATCGGCGTAGACGAGGTCGTAAAAAGCGTCCACGAGTTGCTGAACGCCACGTTCGCCTCCAAATTGTTCATATGCACTCATCTTCTTTCCCCCTCATACGTTCAGTCTAATCGATTTTTGCGGAAAAGGGGACTGAAGCGGGCTGGTCAATTTTCTTCCCGGGCTGTTAAAGGATTTCCCTCTACAAACGAGGTCGAATGGGTCATAATAAAGAAAAAAGGGAAGGGGTGTTCGCCTAAATGACGGTCACTTTTCATGTCGGGCGTTCCGGGAGCGGAAAAAGCGAATGGATGACGAAACATGTCATCGAAGAGCTGAAGCGTGACCCGAGCGGACCGACCATCTATATGCTCGTCCCAGACCAAATGTCGTTCGAGATGGAACGGAAGATGGCGATGACGGACGGCTTGAACGGGTCGACCCGGATTCAAGTCTTATCGATGCGTCGACTCGCCTTTTTGATGATGCGCGACCGGGGCGTCGCGACCGAACAGTTTTTAGATCAGACAGGGACGCACTTGCTGTTGCGCCGCGTCGTCGAGATGAACGAGGAACGATTGACGTTGTTCCGCCGGACGATGAACCAGTTCGGATTTTACGAGGAACTGAACCAGTTGATCACGCTCCTCAAGCGCGGCCTCGTCGATCCCGAGCAGTTGCTCCGCTTAAGCGAGCAAGACCAACATCGGTCACTCAAACTCCAAGATTTGTCGATTCTTTACGAGGGTTTCTTGACGATGACGGAAGGGAAATCGCTCCACGCGGAAGACTATTTCAACGTGTTGCTACAACTGTTGCCGGACATCGATTTGACCGGGACGCAGTTTTACGTCGATGGGTTCAATGAATTTTCGGAACAGGAGCTGGCCGTGCTCGTCGCTTTAGCGGAAAAGGCGCCGCTCGACGTGCTGTTGACGATTGACCCGGATTCGCTCTATCGGCCTCATCCGTCGTTCGGACCGACGCAACGGACACTCATGCGTTTCAAAGAGTTGTTGGCCGAGCGCGGTCTCTCGTCAAACGACCACCCTCATACAGGATCTCCGCGCTTCCAACATCCGAGCCTGGCCTATCTCGAGGCGACGTTCGGGCAAGTGACGGCAGCCCCATACACGCGTCCTGATTCGAACGTGGTGTTGAACGCGGCCGTCGACCGGTCGGTAGAAGTCGAGGCGGCCGTCCGTGAGGTCGTGCGGCTTGTCCGCGAGGAAGGATTCCGCTATCGCGATATCGCTTTCGTGTCACGCTCGCTTGAGGAGTACGGCGACTTGGCGACACAAGCGCTCCAAAAAATGCGGTTGCCGTTCTTCCTCGATGAGCGTCAACCGATGCTCGATCATCCCGTCGTCGAATTATTGAAGGCGACGATTGACATCGCGATCCGCGGCTATCGGGAAGAACCGGTGTTTCGGGCGCTCAAAACCGAACTGATTTTGCTCGATGCGGAGCATCGACGCACGTCGGTCGACCGGCTCGAGGCGTTCGTCATCGAGCGCGGGATCAAACATTATCACTGGCACGAGGATTGGTATTTGCGACGCCGAGCCGAAGAAGAGGCACGGCTGACCGGGGAAGAACTTGACTTGGAGACGGCACTCAATCGTTACCGCCAAACCGTCGTTGACACGTTCGACCCGCTGTTGGCCGATTTAAAAGCGGCGAAGACGATGCAAGCTTACACGCACGCCATCTATGCCTTTTTAGAACGGGTTGATGTGGCGTCTTGTCTCGCCTATTGGCGCGAGGAGGCGCTCGAGGAATCAAGATTGCTCGAAGCGAGAGAACATACCCAAGTGTGGGATGCCGTGTTGCACTTGCTCGAACAGTTGGAAGCGGCGGCGCCAGATGAGACGCTCTCGACCGAACTGTTCCTGCAGATGATGGATACCGGGCTCGACAGTTTGCGTTACGCGCTCGTCCCGCCATCTCTGGACCAATTGACGGTCACTGATTACGTCCGGGGCCGCTTGATTGATAAAAAGGTCGTCTTCTTACTCGGGGCAAACGAAGATCAAATCCCGCTCGTAGCGACCCAGTCGAAACTGTTAACCGACCAGGACCTTGATTTCATGCATGACAACGGCGTTCGGGCCGGGAAAGCGACCGAGCATTTATTTGATGACGAGACGTACTATTTATACAAGGCGCTCACGGCACCGAGCCATCGTGTGTTCGTCAGCTATGCCCTCGTCGACCGGGCTGGCAAGGCGATTCAACCGGCGAGTTTTATCGCTGACCTGAAAGCCCGCCTCAGTGGCGGGAAAGTCGTGACGACCCATTTCGCGGAAGCCGGGGAACATCGCCCGAGCGACCAGCTGTCTTTTATCACGAACGTGAATCAGACGGCAGCGGTGACAGCGCTCGAACTGCAACGACTCAGCCGGCATTATCCGATTCAAGATACGTGGTTCACGGTGTACAACGAACTGTTGAAACATCCGGAAGGCCGCGAACGGATTCGCTTATTGACGAGTGCACTCTTCTATCAAAACGTGCCACAACCGTTGCCGGAAGATGTCGCCAAGTCACTTTATACAAACTCGATTCGAGCGAGCGTCTCGCGGCTCGAGACGTTCCAGGCTTGTCCGTTCCGTCACTTTGCGAGCTATGGGCTCCGTTTAAAAGAACGTCGCCTGTATCGGTTAGAAGCGCCGGATATCGGAAACTTGTACCATCGCACGATCGAGCATATGTCCCAGACCGTGAAAATGGACGGGAAAGAATGGCGGGATGTGAGCCGCGACGAGTGTTCGTCACTCGCCGAGGCGGCCGTCGAACTCGTCACGCCGGAAATTCAAAATGCGATTTTGATGAGTTCGAACCGGTATGGCTATTTGAAGAAGAAATTGACCGATGTCGTCAGCAAGACGGCGGAAGTATTGATCGAGCAATCGAAACGGGACGGATTCGACCCCGTCGCTTTCGAACTCGCCTTCGGCAGCGGCAATTTCCCGCCCGTGTCGTTCACGCTCAGTAACGGGGCGACGTGTGAACTTGTCGGTCGCATCGACCGCGTCGACACGGCCTCGGTCCATGATCAGCTTTACGTCCGGATTGTCGACTATAAGTCGAGCAAACGAGAAATCGACTTCGCCGAAATCTATTACGGGCTCGCCATGCAGATGCTCATCTACTTGAAAGTGCTGATCGAGCAGGCGAACGCGTGGACGCAAGAGAATGTCGCCCCAGCAGCGGCGCTTTATTTCCACGTCCACCGGCCGCTCGTCGCACCGGGCGAGACGGACACGGACACCGAGCGGAAGGTGCTCGAGTCGTATCAGATGCAAGGGTTGCTCGTCGACGATCCGGCCATTTTAGAGGCGATGGACCGGACGGCGAAACTCGATCAGAAAAAATCAATCGTCATCCCGGTCAAGTACAAGAAAGACGGGACGATCGATGCGAATACGACGAAAAAAGTCGTCTCCCCGCCGCAGCTCGAGCAATTGATGGACCATGCCCTTAATTTGGCGGAGGCGAGCGCCGAGGCGATGTATGACGGTGAAATCGGAGTCGAGCCATATGAATATAAAGAACGACGGCCCTGCCAGACGTGCCCGTTCCAAAGTGTCTGTCACTTTGATGAGGCGCTGTCTAATGAGCCACGGCAATTGAAGAAATTAGAAAAAGATGACGTCTTGTCAAGATTAGGAGGTGACGTCGATGAAGTGGACGAATGACCAACAAGCGGCCATCGATGCCAGAGGATCCCACGTGCTCGTCTCGGCGGCAGCCGGTTCCGGCAAGACGGCCGTCCTCGTGGAACGGCTCGCGAGCCGTCTCTTGGATGAGACGGACGAATTGACGGCGGACCGCATGCTCGTGGTCACATTCACGAATGCGGCGGCGGCCGAGATGAAACGTCGAATCGCCAAAGCACTCGACGGGGCACTCCGTGACGATCCCGAGAACGCATATATTCGAAAGCAACGCCAAATGCTCAACCGGGCACTCATCACGACGATTCACTCGTTCTGTCTCGAAGTGATTCGGGAGAATTATTATTTGCTCGACCTCGACCCGGCGTTCAAAATCGCCGAGGAACGGGACTTGGTGCTCTTGCAGGACGATGTGCTCGAAGATGTGCTCGAGGAGGCGTACGGTCAACAAGACCAAGCTTTCTTCGCTTTGATTGACGCTTATACGTCGGACCGGGGCGACAGTGAGATCGAGGAATTGATTCTCGGCCTCTATCACTATGCACGGACGCTACCAGACCCGGAAGCGTACTTGGACGAACTTGTGTCGTTGTATCAGTTCGATGGGGATCCTGACGAGGAACAACTGTTGATTGAATTCGGGCGCCTGCTTTGGGTAGACATCGAAAAAGCATTGCGTCAGCTCCGTCGCGTCGCCATCGAACTTCGCCTCGCTGGTTATGAGGCGCAATCTGAGAACGTGCAACAGGCGATTTTACCATTTGCGAATCTCGATCCGGACTCGTTCAAGTGGAGCGAGCTCGAGACGGCTTCCCGCGCCGTCAAGTTCGGGACGATGAAATCCGTTCAAAAGAAAGAAGAACATCACGTCTATCACACGGTATTGAAGCCGGCGTACGATCAGGCGAAGAAGAAGTTAAGTGAAGCCATCGCCCAAGCGAGCACGAGTGGGGCCGATTATTTGGACGTGTTGATGACACAACGTCCGCTCGTCGAGACGCTCGTTAAGACCGTTCGGACGTTCGGTGCCGCCTATGAACAGGCGAAGCGGGACCGTGCTTTTGTCGACTTCAGCGACCTCGAGCATTATGCGCTCGCCATTTTACGAGACGAGGGAGGACCATCTTCGGTCGCTTCGCTTTACAAGCAACGTTTCGCCGAAGTATTGATCGATGAGTATCAGGACACGAACGAGATTCAAGAGACGATCATCGGGCTTGTCAGCAATGAAGTCGAGCATGTCGGAAATCTGTTTATGGTCGGCGATATCAAGCAGTCGATTTACCGGTTCCGTCATGCCGAACCACGCTTGTTCATCGAGAAGGCGACGCGCTTCAAACAGCATGGGTCGGGACAACGGATCGACTTGTCCCAAAACTTCAGAAGCCGAGCCGAGGTACTTCACGGCATTAACGACTTGTTCGTCCGGTTGATGGACGAGGAAGTGAGCGAAATCGAATACGATGAGGCGGCACGTCTCGTCCCGGGGCGTGACTATGAGGCGCTCGAGGCGAGTCCTGAACTCATTCTCGTCAACGGGGAGAGCCGCGACTTGTCGAAACAAGAACTCGAAGGCCGGGCCATCGCGACCCGGATTTTAGAGCTCGTCTCGGGCGAGGAACCGTTCAAAGTGACCGATGAAGCGACAGGTTTGCTCCGGTCGTGTGAATATCGTGACATCGTCATCTTGGTCCGTTCAAAGAAAGAGCGGGTCGAACAGTTGATGGATATTTTGACACAGTACAACATCCCGGCCTACACCGATTCGGACGGGGGATACTTCCAAGCGACGGAGATTCGGATGATGCTCGCGGTGTTGAAACTGATCGACAACCCACTCCAAGACATCCCGCTCGCCGGGGCGCTTCGCTCGCCGATGTTCGGGTTCAGCGACCAAGAGTTGGCGAAAATCCGCCTTGAGTCGGAAGAGTCGTTCTTTGAGGCGCTCAAAGCGAAAGCAGATGATGAGGACGATCTCGGTCTGAAGTGTGGCGATGTCCTCGACGCGTTGTCAGCGTGGCGCACGTTCGCTCGCAACCACAGCTTGTCAGAATTGATTCAACAAGTGTTCAACGACACAGGATTTTATGATTTTGCCGGCGGACTGCCGGGCGGGAAAGGGCGCCAAGAAAACTTGAAGGCGCTCTATGACCGGGCGTTGTCGTATGAGCGGAGTGGTTACCGCGGCTTGTATCGTTTCCTCCGCGTGATGGATCGGCTTCAGGATAACGGTGAGGACTTGTCCGAGGCGCGTTCACTCGGTGAAGAAGAAAACGTCGTCCGGATCATGACTGTCCATAAGTCGAAAGGACTGGAATTCCCGGTCACAATCGTCGCTCAGCTAGGGAAGCAGTTCAACAAGCGCGATCAAATGCAGCGCGTCATCTTCCATAAACGTTACGGAATTTCCCTCGACGCGATTGACGTCGTCACGCGCACGAAGACGGAGACGTTCGTCAAAGAGATGATTCGCCGCGATCTCGATGCGACGATGAAAGCCGAAGAGATGCGCGTCTTGTATGTCGCGCTCACGCGCGCGAAAGAAAAACTGATTTTGGTCGGGACGGTCAAAGAGCCTGGGAAACAGATCGGGCAATGGTTGCACGTCGAGCAAACCGGGACGACTTTATCGGCCGATGCGCGTCGTGAGGCGAAGACGTATCTCGATTGGGTCGCTCCGGCGCTCCTAAAACTCGAAGGGGCGGCCCCGTTTTTAGAAGAGCAAGGGTTGCCAATCGTCGCACCCCAATCGGAAGCGACCCCGTGGACGTACCGTATCATCGGCGAAGAGGACTTGGCGGAAGTCGCCACGCTCCAAGAGATGATGGCGCAGCTCCATCACGTTAAACAGTTCGAGGCGATCGACTTTCCGGTCAAAGACGAGGCGAACGTCACAGACTTTGTCCGCCGGGCGTTCACTTATGAATATCCGGGCCAAGCCGCGACCGAGACGGCTGCCAAGCAAACGGTCACGGAGCTGAAACGCGCGCTCCAACTCGAGCAGGCGGCGTTTGAAGAGACGTACCGGGCGAGTGACACCCCGTACCGAGAGCCGAAGTGGAAACAATCGAAACAGACGGGAGCCGAGCGGGGTACGACGTTACACCTTGTCTTTCAATTGATCGACCCGTCTGAACCGCTCGCCTTACAAATTGATCGCTGGGAAGCCGACGGCATGCTCAGCCCGGTCGAGGCCGAGACGGCAAGGCTTGCCATCCCTGAAATCGAGGCGTTCTTTGCTTCAGACACGGGGCGCGCATTAACGGCAGCGCTTCAAACCGGGACAGGCTGGCGCGAGTTGCCGTTCACGTACACGGTTCCGGCCGAACGGGTCAATCCGAGCGGGACGTTCACTGACGAACATGTGCTGATTCAAGGGATTATCGATTGCCTGTTCCATGACGGCGAGACATACGTGCTTCTCGACTATAAATCGGACTCCGTGCTCTTTTCGAGCGAATCCCGTGAAGCGGCGAAACAAATGTTGCGCGACCGTTATCATGTCCAATTATCGCTCTATCGCGAGGCCATCGAGGCGATTTGGGGGATCACGGTCGGGCAGATGCTCATTTATTCGCTCGAATTACAGGAAATTGTTGTATTATAATGTAGACGTTGTGAAGAAAAAGGGGTACGGTTATACACCGTACACCCTTATTTTTTGTGATTACGAACTGAATCCGTTAAAATAATGGAATGGGATAAAAAATGGAGGAATCGTCATGGTAAAAATTTTACTAGCAGAAGATGAAGAAGTATTACGGATGCTTGTTTTAGATACATTAGAAGATGAAGGATATGACATTGATGAAGCGCCAGACGGCCTTGAAGCCTACCGGCTAATCGAACAGAACGAGTATGACCTCGTGATTGTCGACCATATGATGCCAGGCATGACCGGTCTTGAGGTCATCGAGAAAGTTCGGAAACTACCGGGACGTCAACATACAAAAGTGATGATGCTCACGGCGAAGAGCCAACAATCTGATCGTGATTGCGCGAACGAGATTGGCGTCGACTACTTTATATCTAAGCCGTTCAGTCCACTTGAGTTGGTGAAGATTATAGGAGGAATCGTGAATTGAACAGATGGTTTAAACAAAAACTCGGTCGCGACCTTATGGTCGTTCTCTATTCCTTCCTCGCGCTCGCGCTGGTCGGATCGATGATTATGTACACGTACATGCAAGAGCGAGTTGCTGAAAACGAACAACGGCTTGAAGACGTTGATGAACGGATTGAGCGGTTGAACACGCTGTGGGATGAGTGGCAAGGCGTCCAGTATGATTCGCGCGGTTATCTCTTGTTCGGAGACACCGAGTCGCTTGAACGGGCTCAGTCGAAAGAGAACGAGTTCCAGCAAGAAATCAACTGGTTCAAGAGCGTCGTCCAAACGAAGCAAGGTGAAATTTTCGCAGACGACTTGCAAGAATTCCACGACTTCTATTTTGGCGTCATCCTTCCGGTGACGACGGAATATGGACAGTTGCGTGCTGACGGTGAAATCACCGAGACGACGATCGACCCGGAGACCGTATTAGGCTTACCGACCGCCCAGCGCTTGATTGAGCAGGGCGTCGTCCCGTACAGTCCAGAACGCGGCATCGATACACTCGGCCCAATCCAACAGATCGAGACGGCGTTAGAAGATTATAAATCATTGATGGATAGCGAGAAACAAAAAGTGTACGACGCTTGGAAGTTAAACAATGATATTCTTCAATTCTTGTGGATCGCGAGCATCTTGTCGTTCGCGGCATTGATCTTGTTGTTCATCCAACCATTCTTGCGCCGTCAAACGCGTTTGATTTCACGTCTCTCGGTCGCATCTGACCGGTTGTTGAAAGGCGAGATCGTCGATTTGAGTGATCAGATGGAACGTGAAGACGAAATCGGGATCATGTCACGATCGTTCAACAAGATGGCCGAGACGCTTCGTGACAATGAACGTCACTTGATTGAAAAGAACCACGAATTACAGGCGCAACAAGAAGAGTTGATTGCGCAACAAGAAGAACTTCAAGCGCAACAGCAAGAACTCGAAGAAATCTTGGAGCAGACACAACAGAACGAGCAACACTTGGCTTACCGCAACGAGTTGACCGAGACGCTCGCGGCCCGCGATTCGTTGACGGCTTACCCAGAGATTATCGAGAAACTGGTCGCCATCACCGACTCCGAAGTCGGCGCCCTCGTATTTGTCGATGCGACAGGCTCGTTCTCAATCACAAGCCACGGATTGAACGAGACGCTCACGCGTCAGTTGCTCGACAGCGAGAACTCAGTCTTGACGCGGGCGATGACGCTTCGGACGACAGTCCATTCGTCGAAACAAGTCGCAAGCGACCACCCGCTCCCGTACCCATACTATATGTATGAGACGGCTGTACCGGTCCATGACCCGACAGATGACTCGATCATCGCGTTCATCTATCTCGTCCGCTATAAAGATCGCTTTACGCAGACACAGATGGGTGACATCATGTCGTTCGCTCGTCAGTTGTCGCTCTCGCTTCTCCGGATGCGTCTGTTTGAAGAGATGACCCGTGAGAAAGGGAAGACGGAACGGATCCTCGATTCAATTCGCGAGGCGGTCATTTACGTCGAACATTCGACCGATGACGTCTTCGTCAACCGTCCGCTCTATGAGATGTTCCCTGAGCTTGACGACATCACGTCGAGAGAACTCGCGGAACTGTCGTGGAACGAATGGCGAGAGACGATTTCGACGACAGTCGACCAAGAAGATGATTTCTTGAAGTATACCGATCGCCTCTTCACCGACGACTTCCCGCATGACAGCGTCAGCTTCTCGATCCGTAAAGGCGAGATGAACTTGCAGATGTATGCGGAACGCATCGTCGTCGGCGGGTTGTCGAAAGGGACGTTGCTCGTCTTCCGTGACATCACGAGCGAGACCGAGGCGGAACGCTTGAAGAGCGAATTCATCTCGACGATCTCCCACGAGTTGCGGACACCGCTCTCGTCGATCTACGGGTTCACCGAACTCATGGTCAAGAAGCAGTTGCCGAACGAGAAGCAAGCGAAGTACTTGCAGACGATTCACGCCGAGACGGAGCGCCTGACGCATCTCGTCAACGATTTCCTCGACGTGCAACGGATGGAAGCCGGCAGTCAGATGTACGACCGCGAACAGCTCGATATCGAGCCGGTCATCCGCGACATGATGACGTTCTATGAGGCTTCTTCGCTGAAGCATAAGTTTGAACTCATCACGGCCGATGACCGTCCGTATGAACTGTTCGCCGACTGTCAAAAGTTCAAGCAGTTGATGAGCAACTTGCTCTCGAACGCCGTGAAGTATTCACCGCGCGGCGGAAAAATCACCGTCGAATTGGCCCACCACGATCAATCGGTGTCGATTAAAGTGAAGGACCAAGGTATCGGTATTCCGAGCGACGCGCTCGACCGTCTCTTCGACAAGTTCTATCGGGTCGATAATTCCGACAGCCGAGAAATCGGCGGAACCGGACTCGGTCTTCCGATCTGTCAAGAGATCGTGCGCGGTCACGCCGGACAGATTCATGTCGAGTCGGTCCAACATCAAGGGTCGACGTTCACGGTCGTGATTCCGAGCTTCGAATACGCGGTTCGCGAACAAGAGTCAACGACAGCTTAATAAATGAAATACGACAAGGCGCCTGATCATTCCTCGATCAGGCGTCTTTTTGATAGGCAATCAGATTTTTCAGTGGCCTGCTTGACCGCAATCAGAGCGACTCGTGTACAATAGAGGTTGTACATAATGGAAAGGGGGACTTAGAATGCCATTGATTGCATTCCTACACACGCACGTCACGAGCTGGGTCTTGTTACTCGTCTTGTTCGCTGTCGCCTATATCGGCTACAAAAATGCCAACAAGAGCGGGAAGATCGCCCACATGGCGTTTCGACTCATGTTGCTCGTCGCGTTCGGCACGGGACTTTATTTGTATCTTCAATTACTCGAAGGCGGCATGTTCTACCACGTGAAGATCACGGTCGGACTCTTGACACTCATCTTTGGTGAGATGACGCTCATCCGTGTGAAGAAGAACAAACCTGCGGGCACGATGTTCGGCGGTTTTGCGATTCTCGCGCTTGTGACAATCTTCATCGGCTATGCGTTGCCGTATGGACAGTCGTTCTTCAGCAACTTCATTTAAGTTTGATTCCCACTTCGCACATCGGAGTGGGATTTTTTTGTTTGTCCGTAAATTATTAGGGGAAAATAAAAAAATCAGTGATAACGATGATGAGGTGAAACGATGGAACAACAGATGAATGAATGGTCACGCGTCTTGCACGCACGCAGATGGATGAAACAAACCGAATCGTTCCTGCCGCTCTGGCACGGATATATCGGCTATAAATATGGGTTGTTCGATGCGCTCCAAGGCGGGGCGAGCTTTGCGGAGATGACGCTTCGCTTGAAGCAACCGTTGACGAAACTCGCGCTCGAGCGTTGGCTCGACGTCGGGGTCGCCGTGCGCCATTTGAAGAAGAAAGGTTGGCGCTATTTCCCGACCCGTAGTTTGAAATATCAGTTGTCGCACGAAGATGAGCGCAGCATCGGCTTTATGCTCCAAGAGATGATGGAACTTCATATTCCGGCACTCATCGCATATCCTGACTTTTTAGAGTCGGGCAAACAGAAAACGTTCGATGGGGCGACACATGGCCAGGTCGTCGCACAGACGTCGACGCTCGTCGAGACGGTCGCGTTCCCGGTCGTGCAGCAGCTGTTGCGGCAAGCCGACGTCAAGACGATGCTCGATATCGGGTGCGGCCACGGGGGTTACTTACGCAAACTGCACGGACTCGAACCCGATTGGCAGTTGACCGGCATCGATCTCGAGGAAGACGTGATCGCAGAGGCGCGGGAACAAGATGAGTCCGGTGAGATTCGCTATGAAGTAGCCGATTTTATGGAGTGGGATCACGACGAACGATTTGATGCCGTCATGATGAATAATATGTTGTATTATTTCTCCCCGGAACAACGAATCGAACTGCTCGGACGGATGCTCGAAAACTTAGACGAAGCAGGTGTCGCGGTCCTCGTCACGCCTCTCGCCGAGACGCCGCTCGGTGCTCGATTTGCCTCAGCGTTCAATGCGTTCATGACGTTGCATGATAACCTCTATCCGCTCCCAACGATTCGTGAGTTACGTCGTCAAATGCACAAGGTCGGTTTCGACAACGTCCGTTTCATCCCGTTCATCCCAGAAGGGTCATGGTACATTGTCATCGCGAAACGCGACAATTGACACATCGCGGACACACGACGAGCCGATTCAGATTTGAACTTGTCTCCAGTCATTTCTATAATGGGATAGAAGCATAAGAGACTTTTCACATAGGGAGTTGTTCAACGTGTCGGAAAAAAGAGTCGCCGTAATCGGTGCCGGACCAGGAGGACTTGCGGCCGCTATGCTGCTCGCAAGTCGTGGTGTGAAAGTAACAGTGTTTGAGAAGCAGGCGTTCGTCGGTGGACGGACGTCGCGTCTGCAAGTCGGAGAATTCGCGTTCGATCGTGGCCCGACTTTTTTAAATATGCCATACATTTTAGAAGAGATTTTCGAAGAGACAGGTCGAGATTTACACGACTATGTCGAGATGAAACGACTCGAGCCGATGTATGATCTTTATTTCGATAAAGGAAATCGGGTCCTATCGATGACGACCGATCGCGATCAAATGCATCAGGCGATTGAAGAGCAGTTCCCAGGCAACGGGGAAGGGTACGAACGCTTCATGGCCGAACAAGCCATCAAGCTGTCGAAACTGATGCCGGTGCTCCAGACGGCACATGACAAACTGACCGATTACGTGGCGACGCGCGTCTTGAAGGCGCTCCCGTTCTTATCGATCGGCAAGTCGTTATACGACGTCTTGTCAGAGTATTTCACGAGCGAAGAGCTGAAGTACGCGTTCACGTTCCAAGCGAAATACCTCGGCATGTCGGCGTGGGATTGCCCGGGTGGCTTCTCAATCTTGTCGTATATGGAACATGCTTACGGCGTCCATCATCCGATTGGCGGCGTGAATCAACTCTGCACAGCGATGGCGCGCGTCATCGAAGAAGAGGGTGGGGAGATTCGTCTCGAGGAAGGCGTCGACCGGCTCTTGCTCGACGGGAAACGCGTCAACGGACTCGTAGCGAACAATGTCCACTATGCCTTTGACGAAGTGATTGTCGGTGCCGACTTCGCCCATGCGATGACGACACTCGTCCCAAGCGACGCACTCACACGTTGGAGTCCAAAACAGCTGAAGAAGAAACGCTACTCGTGTTCGACGTTCATGCTTTATCTTGGACTCGACCGTGTCTATGATGATGTCGCGCACCATTCGATCCATTTCGCCGACGACTACGAGCGTAATGTGAAAGAGATGACGCAAGACCTGAAGCTGAGCGAAGACTTCTCGTTCTATGTCCAAAATGCTTCACGGATTGACCCGACACTCGCACCGTCAGGGAAATCCTCGCTTTATGTGCTCGTCCCGGTGCCGAACAACCTGTCGAATTTACCGTGGGAGACGCTCGAGACGACGATGACCGAGCGCGTCCTCGATGCACTTGAGACTCGTTCGCCGTATCGTGAGATCCGGAACCATATCGAGGTGATGCAGCCGCTCACGCCAAACGATTGGGAAGCGTTCGGTGTCTATGAAGGGGCGACGTTCAACTTAGGACATAACTTGTCACAGATGATGTATTTCCGTCCCCATAACCAGTTCGAGGAGCTCGACCACGTCTGGCTCGTCGGCGGTGGGACACATCCAGGCAGCGGACTGCCGACGATTTTTGAATCGGCGCGCATCACCGCCAACCTGTTGCGTGACCGGGCAGGTGTCGGCCAATGAACATCAGTTTCGTCGGTGCCGGAATTGGGTCGCTTTACGCGGCCTTGCTCCTGACCCACAAATATCCGTCGTTAGACGTGACCATCTATGAAAAAGAAGCTCGTGTCGGCGGCCGGCTCAATTATGTCGAGTTCGAGAACGGCGCCCGCGTCGATGAAGGGCCGACCATCGTCTTATTGCCCGGAAAATTGAAAAGTCAGCTCCTCGAGGCCGGTTTCCCGGAGCGAGAGCTCGAGTTGATCGAGGTCGACCCGCTTTATCGCCTCCGTTACGAGGATGGCACGACGTTCTACAAATACCGTGACATCGAACGTCAGGCGGCCGAAATCGACCGTCTGTTCAACGAGGGCGACGGCTTTAGAAAGTATATGACTCAAAAACGAGAAGAGTATCGCCTCGGGTTCGATGCATTCTTAGACCGGGGCTATAAAGGCAAGACCGATTTGTTCGAACCGAAACTATTGATGCTCCTCATGCGCTTGAAGGCGTATGAGACGGCCCACGAGAACATGAAACGCTTCTTCAAAGACGAGCGTCTGCGCGTCGCCTACAGCCTCCAAACGCTCTATATTGGTGGGAACCCATATGATACCCCATCCCTCTATGGTTTGATCCCGTACCGCGAACAAGAAGAAGGAATCTGGTACGTCAAGGGAGGATATTTCTCACTTGCGACGAAAGTAGAACAAGAGTTGAGACGACGCGGCGTCAAGTTCGAGTTGAACGCGAACGTCGAACGGGTGCAGGTGGAACAAAGCCGAGCGAACGCGGTCATCGTGGATGGTGTCGTTCATCCGTATGATGCGGTCGTCGTCAACGGTGATTTCCCCCTCATGGAACGGTTGATTGATGGCGTTAAGCCGAAATCATACGAACCGTCGAGCGGGACGCTCCTGCTTTACTTCACCGTGACCGGGGACATCGATTTACCGATCCACCAATTCGACTTGCCGAATGATTTTGCCGGGTCGATGCGGACCATCTTCGAAGATGGTAAACTAAGCAAGTATCCGGCGATGTATACGTTCAATCCGTCTTTGATGGACGACACGCTGGCACCGGACGGGACGAGCGTTCTCTATGTCCTCGTGCCGGTCCCACGTAAATTGGAGCGTGAGGACTTTGAAACGAGCGGTGCGATCGAGCATTTGATTGGTCGGATTGAACAGATGGTCCCCGACTTCAGGGATCGTGTCATTGAGATGAAAGTTCGGACGCCGATGGATGCGGAACGATTTGGGTTATTTGAAGGCGGGAGCTTCGGCATCGCCCCGAAATTGGCCCAATCGGCCGCGTTCAAACCACAGGCTCGCCCGTACGCGCACATCGACCGACTTTACGCCGTCGGAGCATCGGTGCATCCGTGCGGAGGCGTCCCGATCGTCATGATCGGCTCGCAGCTGTTAGTGAAGAGAATGGAAGAAGAAATGGGGGCATTGTACCATGACGACACAAGAAGCGTATCGTCACTGTGAAGACGTAATGAAAAAAGGCTCGCTCACGTTTTATCGGGCCTTTTCTTTGCTCTCCAAACCAGACCGTCAGGCCGTGGCCGCGGTCTATGCGTTTTGTCGGACGCTCGATGACGCGGTCGATGAATCCGACCGTCCTGAAGAGAGCTTGACGGACTTTTTGACCGAGTTCGATCGCTTCTTGGCCGGTGAACATCTGACCGATGCGCTCTGGGTGGCGTTGCGTGACGTTTGGGGACGTTACGACATGGACGTCGAACCGTTCTTTGAATTGGCTGAAGGCATGAAGTGGGACTTACATAAAACGCGCTACGCGACGCTCGAGGAGACGGAGCAATATAGTTACTATGCGGCCAGCACCGTCGGTTTGATGCTGTTGCCGATCCTCGCGCCGGACGTGGATGCGACGGGACGGCACCAGTTGAAACAAGGTGCGATCGACTTAGGTATCGCGATGCAGTTGACGAATATTTTGCGTGACGTCGGGGAAGATCTCGACCGAGATCGGATTTATGTCCCACAATCGTTGCTCGCCGAGTTCGGTGTCGCGGAAGCCGATTTGTTCGCGCGACAAGTGACCCCGGCGTTCATCGACGTCTGGGAGACGATGGCGCGCCGGGCCGAACACCTATACGTCCGGGCCCGGGAGACCCATCACTTATATCCTGCGACGAGCCGGAAGCCGGTCAGCGCGGCGGCATTGCTCTATGAAGGCATCTTGGACGCGGCCCGGCAGAATGGGCACGACGTCTTCACGAAGCGGGCGTTTGTCTCGACGATTCAAAAAGGGAAACTGTTGGCCAAGTTATAAAATCAGGCAGCCGTCGCAAAACGGCTGCCTTTTTTGTGCACAAAAAAACCACTTTTGGCGGGGGACCAAAAGTGGTGTAAGCGTTGTGTGATTCGTTCATCGGGGAAACGAACGAATCGGACGTGATGAACCCTAAAGATGTGCCTCGTCTCATGGGGAATGAAACGATGGGGCATCTTCGCTGAAGCAGGATGCTTGATGGACTAAGGGGGAACATCATAATGCATGCTGTTCCAGCCGCGGGATACGAGTGGGGAAACTCGCTCATCACTTTTTTCTCGGGTGTGACAAGTTCAAAACGCGATAGGCTCGGGGAAGCCATTCGATCGCTACAGGTGTAACAAACGTTACAAAACTGCTTGAACTCGAATATGATGTTATCACGTCTATCCCGTGTCGACAAGTGTCGAATCTTCTGTTCACAAAATGTTCAAATTGTCAGAGGTATGTCCTCTAACATCGACCGGGCCGCAAATTGTCCTGAAAGCGTCACCATCGGGCTGCCGCCGCCAGGGTGGGTCGAGCCTCCAGCGAACCAAATGTTGGACACATCTTCCGAGCGAGCGGAAGGTCGGAAGAACGCTCCTTTTTTCGAGTTGGCCGATGTCCCATAGAGTGCCCCGTAATATGCGTAAAAATCACGCGTCAAGTCGAGTGGGGTGACACGGCGATGGAAGACGACATCGCGATCTTCCCATTCAACGCCGAATTTCCGGAGGCGTCGGCGAATCAAATGTTCATACGTCTCGGCATCGATGTCGGTCATATGGGCCGGCGCGTTGACGAGGATGA
Source organism: Exiguobacterium sp. s6 (assembly GCF_018618155.1). Taxonomy (NCBI): domain Bacteria; kingdom Bacillati; phylum Bacillota; class Bacilli; order Caryophanales; genus Exiguobacterium; species Exiguobacterium sp. s6. The sequence continues at coordinate 2,052,346 of NZ_JACSLN010000001.1, read as the reverse complement.
ACAAGTTGTCGCCAGCTTCTCCCATCGAAGGGTCCGTATGGGCCGAGTTCGAGATATAGATCGTCGGCTCATCGGCATACCGTTCCTCTTCAAACAAGGCCCGGAACTCGGCCTCGTAGTCATCTGAGAAGTAGACGTTATGATGCGCCAAGTTCAACCGCTTGTTCAAGCCGACCATGATGACGAAAGCGGACACCGATGGTTCAATCGTGTCACGCGTCGGTACCGGGAACGACGGACGGTCAGAAGCATCGACGAGTCGCGGATACTGCGTGAGCAGTTCTCCGTTCAATAAGACGGCGTCACAAGACATGACTTCTTCATGGTCGATGACGACCGCGTGCGCTTTTCCGTTCGTCACTTCAATTTTTGTGACTTCATGACCGAGCCTGAACTCGACGCCAAGCTCGCTCGCCCGTTTGGCGAAGCCTTTCGCAATCGTCCAGTTCCCACCTTTGGCGAAATAGACGCCATCATTCAGCTCCAGGTGCGAAATGAGCGCGAACGTGCCGGGTGTGACGTATGGACTGCTGCCGATATACGTCGCATAGCGGTCGAGCGCCTGGATGATGCGCGGGTCTTTAAAATACTTCTTATGGAGCGCATGTAGGCTCTTGAGCGGATGCACTTTCATCATGTCAGCCCAAAGGCCGGTATCGATTTTTGAATCCATCCGTGTGAAGAACCGGTTATTGGCGATTTCAAACAACTTCTCCGCCTCGTCTAAGTAGTCGGTCAATTGATTCTTGTCGGCCTTATCGCCGGTCAGACGGCGTACCTCGGCTTCCATTTTCTCGCGGTCTGAATGAAACGTGAACGTCGAACCGTCAGAGAAATGATTGACCGTGTGCGACTCAAGTTTGACGAGCTCAAAATAGTCATCCGGGTTGGCTCCGCTGTTGCGAATGACGGAGCGGAACACGTCCGGCATCGTAATCGTATTCGGCCCGAAGTCGAACCGGTGTCCATCGGTGATGATCGGCATGAGTTTTCCGCCGACATGTTCATTCTTTTCAATGACGGTCACGTCGTAACCGCGGGCGGCAAGGGTGACGGCGGCGCTCAAGCCGCCGAGCCCGGCCCCGATAATAGCGATATGTTTCATGTTGTGCCTCCTAGCGAGATTATTGATACGTCCGGCCTTTCCATGAAATCGGCTTTCGTCGCCATTTGCGCACGACCGCGCTCGCGAGGAGCAACAAGTAGGCGATGAGGCTGAACGGATGGAGCCAAAAGTGGCGTCCTCCCGATTTGACGTCGATCGCCAGTCGAGCGAGCAAGACGAACACGCACGCCAAGAACGAGATCCAGTCCATGCGGACGAGGAGTGCGATGAAAGCAGACAGCTGGGTGCCGTAGTATAAGAAGAAATAAAGGGCGATGCCCACTGCTTCATTCATTCCCTTGAATACGTTCTTTGAAAACCCGTTCCACACTTCTTCGTTCGTCGCATACATGTCACATGTGATGTAAGGCGAGACGTTGACGAGCGACGTGACTTTTTTGCGTCGCTTGAACTCACGGCACAGATCGATATCATCGATCAATGAATTGTGGATCGAGGCGTGTCCACCGACGTCGTCATAACTTTTCCGTTCGACGAGCACGTTCATTCCGTTGGCGGCGGCGAAGGCGGGATGACGCACCTTTCGCCAAAACAACGGCAAATGTTGGGCGATTAAGACGTGTTGCATCGGAATCAACAGTTTCCCGAGCCACGTTGGTGTCGGGAAACGAGGAAAACCTGACAAGAAGACCGCCCCTTCACGGGCGAGTGTGCCGTGCAGTCGCCCGATGAACGTCGGGTCGATCGTCACGTCGGCATCGAGGAACAACACGTACGGTTCGGTCGTCCGGGTCGCCAGCTGGTGACACGCGTGGACTTTGCCGGCCCAACCTTCCGGGAGCGGCACACCACGGAAAATGGTGAAGCGGGCATCGTCCGCGATTTCCCGGACGAGTGCCTCGTATGTAGCATCCTCGGACCGGTCCTCGTATAAATAGACGTGGCTTTCATCCGTCAAGGCGGCCTTCAAACTCGTGATCAGTTTTGGCACGTTCCGTTCCTCGTTCCGCAGTGGGATGCACACCGCGGTCGGAGGAGCTGGGATGGGTGCGGTGAGCGGACGGAGGAATAGCAAGTTGACCAACGTGAACAGCAGCATCAAAAATGTGAGCGACAAAATCACCATCAGCGGCCTCTTCCGATTTGGAGCAAGTGCTCCGTCCAATCTGCCAAACTGCGCTTCGGTGGGAACAAGGCGATATAGCGGTCGGACTGCTTGATTACGTCGTCGCGCGTATCGTCATATAGGCGTTCGAGTGCTTCGGCGAGCTCTTGTTTTTGAAGCCGCCGCGTCTCGGAGACGACCGTATGGTTGCGGAAGCGCACATAGACGAGCGGAGCGGCGTGCGACGCGAACGTATAATAGATGGCACATAGCCGGACTTCCGGCTGGTGGAGCAGCATCGTCACACCTGAGCCAATCTCGAGCGGACGATGCTCTTGTGGATACTCGCGTCCTTGTGGGAACACCCAGACGGACTTGCCTGCAAGTAAGAGCCGATTGGCGTAGTCGAGCGAGGCGCGCACATCCGACAGTTTGCCTTTTTTGATGGAGAACGCGCCCAAGTGACGGAAGAACGGGAAGCGGCGCAACCCATCCTCATCCATCAAGACGTGAACGTCATGACGCAAATAGTATTCGTTCAACATGAGCAAAATCATCCCGTCCCACCACGAGCTATGTGTGCTCAAAAACAATCCTGGTGTCGGCACGTCATCGGCCCGGACGTGAATCGTATGGAAAAACGGACGGATTTGACGTTCTTTGACGAACGTCGAGAACAGATTATTGAACCATTTCTTTTTGCTCGCTTCGATCATGTCGGCTCCTCCGTTCTATCAAGATGAGGCCTGCGGCTGTGACAACGCTGAGTACGCCGATGCCGTAAAGACCGGCGTTGACGGCCGTGACACCGAACAGGGCGTGCAGCATGACGAACAAATAACGTCCGTGTCCGAGTAACATCGGCTCGGCTTCGACTTCAAACCGGTCGAGCAACCAAGAGAAAATGAGTGACAGTCCGAACCAACCGACGAAATTCTGCGTCGGGATATCATAATACAGACCGTCATTGGCCCATTCCCAGTAGCCTTTCACGTTCGCTGCGACCGGGTCAATCGCCATATCGAGCCAAACGGCGAGGAACGGGACGAGCCAGAGCGTCCGGTTCTTGAACGAGAACAAGCGGGCGACGGCAAAACTCGAGCCGATGACGGCGAGCCAAGCCGCCCCGATCGTGACCGGTACACCGAACACGGTCGGACCGAACGCCTCCGCGTAGATGTACTCACTGAACGGGAAGCCGGTTTTGACACCGAGCGTCTCGACAGCGATTGAACCGAAGAAGATGAACGGGACGATCAGGCGGGCGTGGCGGACGCCGTCCGCAATCACCCAACCGCCGATGAGACCGGCGAGCCATAAGAAGACCGGGTTCGCCCATTCGAGCCAACTCGGCAACAAATCAAAGCCGACGAGGACGACCCCGACGACATACCAAACCAAAAACCATTTCCAAATCCATGGATACACTTTCATTTCATCACCTCTATTCTCATTCTAGAGAGGTTTGCGGCTTGCGTCTAATAAATGCATGCAAAAAAAAGAGTCCCTCGAGAGGGACCCGTCAATTCGCCATCCGCTTTCGTTTTTTGACGAACGAGAAAGCGATGAATAAGACATAGAACGTGACGGCGATGAACCAGAATGATGGCCATTCTTTCCACCGGGCAAAAATCATGTACGTCAAGTAGATAAGGCTGACCGTGATGATGAACGAGTGGCGCGGGAGCGGCACGTCTTTAAAGCTCGGGATGCGGACACGGCTGACCATGAGCAGAGCGAGACCCGTGAAGAAAATCGGAGTGAGCAACTCGTTGATCTGGTCCCCGAACGTCGTCACGACGGCGAGCAAGCCACCGGCCGCGGTGATCGGGACGCCCGAGAAGTAACTGGCCGTGACGTTCGTCGCCGACAAGTTGAAGCGGGCCAAGCGGTAAGCACCGAACAACGGGAACAAGGCGGCGAAGAAGAGACCGTAGTTGCCGTAATCGATGAAAAACGTATAGTAGGCGAGAAGCGCCGGGGCGACCCCGAACGTGACGACATCGGCGAGCGAGTCGAGTTCTTTTCCAAAGTCACCGGCCACGCCGAGCATACGGGCCAGCCGTCCATCCAAACTGTCGAGCATCATGGCGATGATGATGAGCAGCGTCGCATTCGAGAAGTCACCGCGCGCCGCATAAACGATCGCCAAGACGCCACAGAACAAGTTGCCGAACGTAAACGAGTTAGGAATCCATGAGCGGATTCGTTCTTTCCACATAGGTATTGCCTCCATCTTTCTTTGTCATTGAGTGAACCAGTGACCGTCCGTGAACCGGAGCAAATCGGTCGGTGTGAGTTCGAGTTGGTAGCCGCGCTTGCCGGCCGAGATGATGATCGTATCTTTTTGTCTGGCACTATCATGCAAGAAGACAGGAAACCGTTTTTTCGCCCCGATTGGCGAGACACCGCCGCGGATGTAGCCGGTCAGCGTTTCGAGCTCCTTCATCGGGACAGGGGAGGCTTTTTTGGCGCCCCAGGCTTTCGCGGCCGCTTTCAAATCGATATCTAAATCTCCTGAGATGAGGAAGAAGGCGTAGCGCCGTTGCTCATTCTCGAGACAAATCGTTTTATAGAGCTGGTCGAGCGGTTTACCGAGTGACGCGGCGACATGTTTGGCGGAGACGTCGGACGCGTCCACTTCGTAGGAGTGGTACGTGAACGGGATGTTCCGTTGTTTCAATTGTCTTGCGGCATTCGTCAGTTGCATCAGCCCCACCCTTTCGTTGAACGACTCTTTTAAGAATAGCAAATAGTGGTAGCGTCGGGCAATCGAACTCGGAAAGTTTCTATGACAAGAAGGAAACAGAATGACCGATATAGAAATGAATAGTGATTCATTTTAGTGAAGGGGGAAATGGGATGGAAACGATTCAACTGGAACAGCGGAACGGGGTCGGCTGGCTGAAATGGGACCGGCCGGAAAAATTGAACGCATTAAATGAGACGTTGCTTCGCGAGGCGAGGGAAGCGATGGAGCAGCTCGTGGCGGATGAGGCCGTCCACGTCATCGTGCTCGTCGGGCAAGGGCGTGCCTTCTCATCGGGCCAGGACTTGACGATTGAGAGTGGCGCCGACTATGGGGTGTATTTGGAAGAGGTGTACCATCCGCTCGTGCGGGCGCTTGCCGACTGTCCGAAACCAATCATCGCCGGCATTCACGGGGTCGTGGCGGGGGCGGGACTCAGTCTGGCGCTCGCGGCGGACGTCCGTCTCGTCGCCCGGTCGACGAAGTTCAGTTCCGCCTTCATCAAAATCGGCCTTGTCGCCGATGCCGGGGGTCCGTACCATTTACGGCGCTTGATGCGGCCCGATCTCGCGCTCGCTTGGATGTGGAGCGGCAGCACGATTGATGCCGAACAGGCCGAAACGTTCGGTCTCGTCACCGAGCTCGTCGAGGATGAGGCGTACTTGGAGCGGTTGACGGCCTATGCCGAGACGCTCGCAGCCAAGTCACCGACGGCGGTGCAAGGCATGAAGGCGTTATTCCGGGCCGACTCGTTCGAGGACGGTCTCGAGCAAGAGATCATCTGGCAACGGAAATGTGGTCAGACGGACGTTCATCGGCAGGCGATGCAGGCGTTCCTAAATCGATGAAAAAAGAAGCGGTCACAGCGACCGCTTCTTTTTGGTTGATTATGAAGTTGGCTTCGGTTCGAACTGGAAGCCTTTTTGTTGCCACGTGCCGTACTTCCAACGACGGAAGGCGAAGAAACCGCGGAACCACTCGTCGAGCGAGAAGGCGAGCCAAATGCCGAGGACGCCGAGTCCCATTTGGAGTCCGAACAAATAACTGAAGACGACCGCAACGCCCCACATCGAGGCGATGCCGATCATGACCGGGAAGCGAACGTCGCCGACCGACTTGAGCGATCCCATCAACACGATGTTCATGGCGCGACCTGGCTCAAGGATGAGCGTCGCCCATAAAATCGGCACCCCGACGGCGATGATATCCGGGTTCGATGTGAACAAGCCGAGCAGCGACTTGCCGAAGACGGCGAGTCCGAGCGACGCCACGAGTGAAGCGAACATGGCAATCTTCAATGTCTTAACGGCGCGGGTATACGCTTCTTTAAACCGTTTCCCGCCGATGTCACGGGCAATCAATAATTGCGTCCCTTGCGCGACGGCGACCGTGAACAAGAAGGCGAGCATCGACAAGTTCATGACGTATACCCGCGCGGCGAGGGAAGCCTCGCCCATCGTGGCGATGAAACCGGTGATGATGATTTGCGAGAACTGATATGACAAGTTCTCTCCGGCTGATGGTACGCCGATTTGGAGCAAGGCGCGAATGTCGTCACGTTTCGGACGAATCAATTCCTTGAGCGGGAAGCGGAGCATGAGCCGCTTCTTGACGATCCAGAACAATAGCACCATGGCTGAGAAGCGTGCGATGACGATGGCCCATGCGACGCCGGCGACACCCGTGACCGGGAGACCGAACCAGCCCATGACGGCGAGCATCGCCCCGGCAGCTGTGATGATATCGATGAGAAGTGTCGCGAGCATCGCGTGCTTCGTCATCCCGTGGCTCCGGAGGACGGAACTGAGCGCCATGATGAGCGCTTCGGTGAACAGCGACAACCCGACAATCTGCAAAAATAACAGGCCATGGTCGAACAGCTCATCCGATAAGCCGAACAAACGGAGGAACGTCTCACCGAACAAGAAGACGACCGCGACCATGAGCACGCCGAGCCACATGTTCAAGCTGACGGCGGAACGGGCGAAGTCACGGCTCTTCTTCATCCGATTGGCGCCGATCGCTTGACCGATCAAGATGGTCGCACCGACCGAGGTCACGCTGAAGACGATTAAGAAGACGTTCAAGATTTGGTTGGCGACGCCGACCGCGGAAGCGGCAGCATCGGAGTAATGGGCGAGCATGAGCGTGGCAATAATCCCGGTCCCCATATGGAGTGCGAGTTCGATGAAAATCGGCCACGAAATTTTAAATAAACTGAGCTGTTCGGTGTCTTTTGTCGGCATGTTGTATTCTCCCTTGTTTCTACAATTCTCTATATGAAATATTTACGTTGTCAAAATCACAAGGGTCATGTTACTCCTTTTGAAATGAAAAAGAAAGGGATTTGGCAAATTATTTTCAACAAAAAAAACACCCGCCGAAACGGGTGCAAAACGGAATTTATTTCATTTTTAAAATCGTGGCGCTGTACGGTGCGAGCTCGACTTCGAGCGAGTCTACATCACGGTCGCGCAGCAAATCGTAAGCGCTTCCGGTATGGCCGAGCGGATTAAGTTTTGATACGGAATCAGAGTTATTGAAGTATATCAAATACGTCTCATCTTTCGTACAACGCTCGATGATGAGGGCGTTATCCTCATCGTCGACGAGATTGAAACGATACGAGCCGCCGTTCGCGAGCACCGGATGCTCTTTGCGGAGTCGAATCAATTTCTGCACGTAGCGGAACAGTTCGCGATCTTCTTCGGCTTCGTCCCACGGCATACAACGGCGGCAACCCGGATCTTGTTCACCTTCGAGGCCGATCTCGTCCCCGTAATAGATGCATGGGCTTCCTGTGTACGTGAGCATCGACGTCATGAGCAACTTGAACTTTCCTTTATGCCCTTTCGCTCGTGTAAGGGCACGCGGCGTGTCGTGCGAATCGATCAAGTTGAACGTCACTTCGTTCACGTTCGTCGTGTTCATCATCTCGACGCGTGTCAACTCATTGCGAAACTCGGAAGCAGACGTCCGGTCGAGCGCGAAATAGTTGAGGCTCGCGTTCGTAAACGGATAGTTCATGACCGCATCGAACTGGTCACCTTTGAGCCATGGCTGGGCATCGTGCCAAATCTCACCGAGGATGTACGCATCCGGATTCGCTTGTTTGACCGTTTTACGGAAATCGCGCCAGAACGCGTGATCAACCTCGTTAGCCACGTCTAACCGCCACCCGTCGATGCCGAATTCTTCGACCCAGTAGCGGGCCACTTCTAATAGATAAGCTTTCAACGCCGGGTGCTCCGTATTGATCTTCGGCATGTTCTTCTCGAACGCGAACGTGTCGTAGTTCGGCTTCGGCGTCGTCTCGATCGGGAAGTCGCGAAGATAGAACCAGTCACGGTACTCTGACTGTGGTCCTTTTTCGACGACGTCTAAGAACCAAGGGTGGTTGTACCCGACATGGTTGAAGACGGCGTCGAGCATGACTTTGATGCCGTTCTCGTGGAGAAGATCGACGAGTTGTTTGAACTGCTCTTTCGTTCCGAACTGCGGATCGATTTCCATATAATCGAGCGTGTCGTATTTATGGTTCGTCGTCGCTTTGAAGATCGGGCAGAAGTAAATCCCGGTGATCCCTAGATCGACGATATGGTCAATATGGTCGATGATCCCTTGGAAGTCGCCGCCGAAGAAGTTCGTGATCGTCGGTTCGGTACTATTCCATGGGAGCGTGCCTTCTGGATCGTTAGAAGGGTCACCGTTCGCGAACCGGTCCGGGAAGATTTGATACCAGACTGTGTCCTTCACCCACGATGGGGCGTGGAAGATGTCGACCGGGTTGATGAACGGGATGCAGAAATAGTAGCCTGTGTCATCGAGCGGTTTATCTTCGAACCAACCTTTTTCCGTATAGACGGCCGTCTCATTGCCGTCATGGAGCCGGAAGCCGTAACGGAGGCGGCGGAATGGCGGTTTGATGGCGATGAACCAATAGTCGTATTGATCATCATGGCCGATTTTTTCCATCGGCGTCTCGAACGTGCGCCAAAAGCTCGGCTTGTCCGGGTCGAAATTCCACATGGCCGGGTCTTCCGAGTGCCAGTCGTACGGATCGTTCCAAATTAAGTCAACAGATTGGATATCATTTCTTTTCGTATGGAAGCGAATATGTATCGTTTCTCGGTCGTACTTGTACACGAAAGGGGACATGGCGCGGTGGTAGATGGCTTCTTTGATCATGGGTTTGAATTCCTTTCTCTATTAAGGGTTATAACCATTTTACACTGTCTGTTCAGAAAAGAAACAACAGTTGTGAAAACGTTTGCTCAAGCAAAGGGTAATAAAGCGTTTACATTTTGTCAATCGCCCGATTCGTCATTTTTTGCGAAATAGGGTCATAAATAATTCAAAAAGAGATAAATGGGACAACCACAATAAAAAAAGCGAAAAAAAAAGACTTGTAAAACGCTTACACAACTGTATAATAAAAATTGAGGTGAGGATGCAAACGTTTTCACTAACCTACTGATTCTGTAGCGGAGTTGATTAAAATCAGTAGGTCAGTGCGATTGCGCAAATCTGACCATACTATTTCCTTGGGGAGGTTTTTCATCATGAAGATGAAAAAAATGGTAGCAGGACTTTCAACGGCAGTATTCGCTTTCGGTGCACTTGCTGCATGTGGTGGCGGTACGGACAATGGTTCTACTAACGAAGGCGGTTCTTCTAGCGAGAACAAGCCAGAAAAAATCGTAATTTGGGAAGATATTGAAAAGTCGGAAACGACGAAAGAAGTTGCGAAGGCGTTTGAAGAAGAACACGGCGTCGCAGTTGAAGTCGTTGAAGTCCAAATGACGGATCAAAAGGACAAGTTGGCGCTTGACGGCCCAGCTGGTAAAGGTCCTGATATCGTTCTCGTACCGCACGACCAAATCGGAACGATCGCTGACCAAGGTCACTTGGCTCCACTTACTGACGAAGGCGCACTTGACGCGTTCACAGACGCTTCGAAATCGGCTGTCATGTTCGACGGACAAGCTTACGGCTACCCGAAATCAGTTGAAACGCCAGTCCTCATGTACAACAAGGATTTGGTATCAGAAGCTCCTGCTTCAATGGACGACTTGTACAAGTTGTCTACAGATCTTAAAGATAAAGGCGAGTACGGATTCCTCGGTCTTTGGGATAACTTCTACTTCGCTCACGGTGTCGTGGCTGGCTTCGGCGGTTACGTCTTCAAAGAAGACGGCGGCGCGCTCGATCCAACTGACATCGGCTTGAACAACGAAGGCGCAGTCGAAGGCTTCGAGTACATCGGCAAATGGTACCAAGAAGGCCTCTTCCCTAAAGGGTTGATCGGCGAGTCTGGCGGCCAAGCGATGGACCAACTCTTCACTGAGAAGAAAGCACACACAGTCATGAACGGACCATGGGCCGTAGCTGGTTACACAGATGCCGGCATCAACCTTGGAGCGTCTGCATTGCCGACACTTCCAAACGGTGAGCCAATCAAGACGTTCATGGGCGTGAAGACATATGCACTTTCGGCTTACACAGAAAACCAAGAGTGGGCTGAAATGTTCCTCGCAGAACTCACGAACGAAGAGAACGCATTGAAGATGTTTGAAGCTTACAACGAGATCCCACCAGTAGCAGCACTCGAGTCGAACGAGACAATCACGTCGAACGAAGTTGCGAAAGCGGTATTCGATCAAGCAACGAACGCGATCCCAATGCCTAACATTCCTGAAATGGGACAAGTTTGGGAGCCAATGGCACAAGCGCTTCAGCTCGTAGCAACTGGCAAGCAAGATGCAAAAAAATCAGCTGACGATGCTGTTAAAGTCATCGAGCAACAAATCCAAGCAAACAACCAATAAGGATATGAAATGATGGGGTACGCCGACTGGCGTTCCCCCTCATTTTCTAGAATTGAGCAAACGCTTGCTCGATTGATTTGCTCAAATTGAAAGGAGAAATTGAGGATGGCTTCAATCGCGAACCCTAAAACGCCGGAACAACGTCCGGAAAAACCGACCAATCATGCTCGGAACGCCGCATTACTTTCGATCATTCCGGGAGCCGGTCAATTCTATAACAATCAAAAAGCGAAAGCGATCGCTTTCTTTATCGTTATCATGTCTTATTTTGCAGTAAACTACGATCTCTTTTTCAAAGGGGCGGGCGCAGGACCTGGCGACCGTGGTGGCCTTTGGGGATTGATCACGCTTGGCGAAGTGGCAGGACCTCGTAACGACCACTCCATCTTCTTGATGGTAGAAGGGATTGTCGCATTAATCTTACTTTTCTTCGGAATCGCGTTCTACATCTGGAACATTCGTGACGCCTACCGAGTCGGTCGCATTCGTGATCAGCACCTAAACGTCCCAACGTTCCAAGTGCAACTCCGCAACTTGCGCGACCATGGATTCCCATACTTGATGTTGATCCCGTCGCTCATCTTGCTCGTCTTCACAGTCGTATTACCACTCATTTTCACATTCTTGATCGCGTTCACGAACTATCGTTACAACAACGCACCACCGGCAAAACTTGTCGAGTGGATCGGGTTTGAGAACTTCACACGAATTTTTGAAATCGACATTTGGCGCGACACATTCGTCGGCGTTCTCGGCTGGACACTCGTCTGGACGGTCGCTTCGACGGTCGGTGTCATCGCGATCGGGATTTTCCTCGCGGTCCTCTTGAACCAAGAAGGCCTTCGCTTCCGCCGCTTGTTCCGCTCGATTTTGATTTTGTCATGGGCCGTTCCAGCGTTCATCACAATCTTGATTTTCCGTTCGATGTTCAACGAATCGTTCGGTGTGTTCAACACGACGATCCTTCCAGCGTTCGGACTTGATCCGATCAACTGGATGACCGATCCGACGGCGACACGCAGCGCGCTCATCTTGATTCAATGGTGGCTCGGCTTCCCGTTCATCATGACGCTCATGACTGGGGTATTGCAATCGATCCCTGGCGACTTATATGAAGCGGCAACGATTGACGGTGCGACCATCTTTGACAAGTTCCGCTTGATTACGTTACCGATGCTCTTGTTCGCAACAGCACCGATTCTCATCACGCAGTTCACGTTCAACTTCAACAACTTCAACATCATCTATCTCTTTAACGGCGGTGGACCGGCTGTACCGGGACAAACTGCCGGTGGTACCGATATCTTGATTTCATGGATTTACAAATTGTCTCTCGGAGCCAACCCGCAATACGGACTTGCGGCTGCGATCACGCTCATTTTGTCATTCTTCATCATGACACTTGCCGTCATCCAGTTCCGTCGGACAAAATCTTTCAAAGACGAGGATATGATCTGATATGAAAAAACAAAAACGAATCAATTTGGCGTTCTCTTATGTCATCTTGACGCTTGCGTCGATCATCATTCTCTATCCAATGCTTTGGGTGGTAGGGACGTCATTCAACCCGGGTCGTACCATCACGTCAAAAATCATTCCAGAAAATCCGACGTTCATTCACTATAAAAACTTGTTTGATCTAACGATTTCGGATTATAGTTTATGGTATGTGAACACGTTGAAAATCGCTTTCATTACGATGGCGCTCGCTGTCATCTTGGTGACGATCACTGGTTATGTGTTCTCGCGCTATCGTTTCGTCGGACGGAAGAACTCGCTCGTCTTGTTCCTCGTCTTGCAAATGGTGCCGCAATTCGTCGCCATCATCGCCATCTACGTATTGCTCAACATGCTCGGTCTTCTCGACACGCACACAGCGCTCATTCTGCTGTATGCCGGTGGCGCGATTCCGATGAATACGTACTTGGCAAAAGGTTATTTCGATACGATTCCGAAAGAGCTCGATGAAGCCGCTCGGATGGATGGTGCCGGTCACCTTCGTATCTTCTGGCAAATCATTTTGCCGCTCGCGAAGCCAATCGTCGCAACGATCGCCCTCTTCAACTTCATGGGCCCGTTCAACGACTTCATCTTGGCATCGCTCGTCCTTCGGACACCAGAGAAACAGACGCTCGCGGTTGGTCTTTACAACATGATTTCTCGACAGTTCGACAACAACTTCACGTTGTTCGCGGCAGGCGCCGTCCTTTCGGCCCTCCCAATCGTTCTCTTGTTCTTCATGTTCCAACGCTACTTCGTCTCGGGTCTTACTGCCGGTGGTACGAAAGGATAATACTCACTTAAGGGGGAAGCGATATGAGGCGAGGCGTCGTGCTCGTTCTTCTGTCGCTTCTTTTGTTTCCAACAGTCGTCGGAGCGAAAGAAGCAGCATCGTGGGAACAGGAACGCATGTACTTTATCATGGTCGATCGGTTCGTTGACGGGAATCCCGATAACAATGACCAGGTCGATCAGAATGACCCGAAAGCCTTTCATGGGGGCGATATCCGAGGCGTGATTGAAAAACTTGATTACATCGAGTCGCTCGGATTCACGTCCATCTGGTTGACGCCGGTGTTTGAAAACATGCCGGGCGGTTACCATGGCTATTGGATTAAAGATTTTTATGACATCGATCCCCAATTCGGGACGAAAGAAGATTTGCAGGAGCTCGTCGATGAGGCGCATAAGCGGGATATGAAAGTCATCCTCGACTTTGTCGTCAACCACGTCGGGCCGAACCATCCGTGGGTCAAAGAAAAACCAGACTGGTTCCATGACGAGCTACCAATCGTGCTGTGGAACGATCAAGAACAAGTCGAGACGCACTGGCTGTTCGATTTGCCCGACTTTAAAACCGAAGACCCGGAAGTGAAAGACTACTTGCTCGAGGCGGCCACGTATTGGATTGAAGAGACCGGCATTGACGGCTATCGTCTCGATACGGTACGTCACGTCGACAAACCGTTTTGGGAAGATTTCGTCAAAGCGGTCCGTGAAGTCGATCCAGATTTTTATCTCTTGGCCGAAGTGTTCGATCCGGACCCGCAGTATGTCGCCGAGTATGATGGCTTAGGCTTCAACAGCATCACCAATTTCACGTTTTATGACCGCGTCTCGAAGACGATGACGCAAAAGACGGCGAACGTCGACGAAATCGATGTGGCCGCAAGTTACGCCGAGACGTTCTTTAATGATCCGAACCAAATGGCGACCTTCCTCGATAACCATGACGTCGAACGTTTCATGCACGTCGCGGAACTAGGTGGTGCCGAGTCGGCCGAACGCAGGCTCCGCCTCGGATTGTTCGCCCTTTACGCGTCACCGGGGATGCCGATCGTCTTCCAAGGCACGGAGAATGCACAAAAGGGCGGGGCTGATCCCGCGAACCGGGTCATGACCGATTTCCCTGGAAATGAAGAGCTCCATGAATACGTTGCGACGATGAACCGGATGCGCGCCGAATACCCGGTGTTTGCGACCGGTGAACAACGGATGATCGCTTCGAAAGACGGCATGGCCGTGTTTGAACGTCGTGACGGCGAAGATGTCGCGCTGTACGCCATCAATATGAACGCCGAGGACAGAGAGATTGAATTCGAGGTAAGCGAGGTCGGAGAAGATACACGGCTTCGTGGTCTCTTGTTCTCACAACTTGTCACGGACAGCCGTGGCACGTTCACCATCAAACTCGCAGGAGAAAGTGCGAACGCCTACATCGTCGAAGAATCGGAAGTGAACATGTGGACGATCGGTCTACTCGTGGTCGCCATCCCGATTTTCTTGACTGGATTGGTCATGTGGAAGCGTCGCAAGAGCGCGAGCTGAGGATACCCTGTGATAGGGAACTTTGAACTAACGGAAGCAAGGGGGAGCATCATGCAAATCACGATTAAAGATGTCGCCAAACACGCCAATGTCGCACCGTCGACCGTGTCACGCGTCATCGCCAACAGTCCGCGTATCAGTCAAAAAACAAAAGAGCGTGTACGCAGTTCGATGGAAGAACTCGGGTACCATCCGAACATTCACGCCCGAAGCCTCGCCAACCGCTCGACGCAGTCGATTGGTCTCGTCATGCCGAGCGCAGCGACGAAGACGCTACAAAACCCATTTTTCCCGGAAGTGTTGCGTGGGATCAGTACGAAAGCCCATCAAAACGGCTACTCGCTCTATATGACGACTGGTGTCACCGAAGAAGAAGTATTGTCCGGTGTCATCGAGATGGTGCAAGGACGTCGCGTCGACGGGGTCATCGTCTTGTATTCACGAGAAGACGACAAAGTCGTTCAATACTTACGTCAGACGAAATTCCCGTTCGTCGTCGTCGGGAAGCCGTTCGGGGATGCTTCATCAATCACATACGTCGACACGGACAACTATTTGGCCGGACGAGAAGTGACGAAACATCTATACAATCTCGGCCATCGCTGTATCGCCTTCATCGGAGGCTCGGATAAACTGGCGGTCACGCAAGACCGGCGCAACGGGTATGCGACGGCGCTCATGGAAGCAGGGATCCCGGTTCGCGAAGACTATATCGCCCGGGCCGAGTTCATGACGAAAGGCGGCGCCAAAGCCGTGCGCGAGTTGCTCCAACTAGAGGAACCACCGACAGCCGTCGTCGTCAGTGACGATATGATGGCGCTCGGTGTCATCAGCACGCTCAGTGAGATGGGACTCGGAATCCCTGAGGATGTCGCCGTCGTCAGTTTTAACAACGTCTACATCGCAGAACACTCGAACCCGCCACTCACATCGGTCGAAATCAACATTTTCGGCCTTGGTTTCGAGGCGACGAACTGTTTGATTGAACAGATCGGCGATAGCGCACCACCTTACGGGAAACGCGTCATCGTGCCGCACTATTTGGTCGTACGCCAGTCGTGCGGTCAGAAAAAGAAGACTGAAATCGTTGAATGAGTGCAAACCTTCCGTATCATGCGGAAGGTTTTTTTGTGGAAAATCTCAATGCATATAATAGAAGCGAAAGCAATCGGTCGAAAGTCATGATGTTACAAACAGATTACAATCATGAAAGAAACGATTGAAACGGAGTTGCAAGGGAACATCTACATTACCGGCCGAATGGCAGATCATTTTGAATCCGCCCAGCCAATAACCAAAAAATACAGAATGTGAAAGGGAGATACAATCATGGATAACAAACGTTATGTAGGCACTTACTATCAGGAGTCAGAGCTCGTGTCAAAAATTGATCAACTTCGTGCCGAGGGGCATCGCGAAGACGATTTGTACGTCGTTGTGAAAGATAAATCGAACCTTTCGATGGTTCGCGGCGAAACGGATGCAGAAGTAAAAGAAACGAAAGCGTCATGGCTTGATCGCTTCTTTGGAGTCGCGGACGGAGAAGACGAAGTTCGTCATACGTTCGATAAACTCGGTTTCTCAGAAGAAGAGACAGCACGTCACCGTCAAGACATCGAGAACGGTGGATTCGTCCTCTTGTTGGACTCGAACGACGGCATCTTAGATGACGGTCGTAACTCGACGTTCGAAGGTGGCCGCACATCAGCTGGCTACGGTTCAGAAGGTAACGAAGCAGGCAACATGACCGCACGTGACGTTGGGATGACAGGAGCTTCAAGCACTGGTATTCCATCGGAACGATTCAACGATATGGATGAAGATATTCGTAACCGCACGGATTTGACGGATGAGCAAAAGCTCGAATTGCATGAAGAGCGTCTCCAAGTGAACAAAGAGCGTGTTCAAACAGGAGAAGTTCGCGTCGAGAAAGATGTCGTCGAACACGAAGAACGTGTCGATGTCGAAGTCGAGCGCGACGAAGTCTACGTCGAACGCCGTCGCGTTGATGGGGACCGTGAAGCGACAGGACATTCATTCGATGCGACAACGGACCGCGATGAGATTCGCGTGCCGGTCACGGAAGAGCGCGTCGATGTGACGAAGAAAGATGTCGTCGCCGAAGAAATCGTCGTCGGCAAAGAGAAAGTGAAAGATACAGAAACGGTACGTGAGACGTTACGTAAAGAAGAAGCGCACGTCGAAGGGGAAGATGACCTTCGTCATCGTGATCATGACCGCGACCATACACGTCGTGATGAGCGCGACCGCTTCTAATCTGATTGACTAAGTACCTCGACAAGGATGGCTCTCTCTGAGGGACCATCCTTTTTTTCGCCAATTGACTAGAGGAGGAACGAACGCCATGAAACATGCAATCATCTCAGAAGTTTTTGATCATCCCGAAGAGTTGCTTAATCGAACGGTCGATTTAAAACGAGAAGGGTATGAAGAAGAAGACATGTACGTCCTTGTCAAGCGGGCCGATGTGGCGGACGCTGTCCGCCGTCACTCGAACCTCTATGTTCTCGTCACCGATGAACCGGGAACGGTCGCCTCGCTCGTAACGTCGAGTGAGCGGCCAATCGAACGCTGGCTCAAAAGCATGCGCTTGACGTCAGAGCAACAAGACCGCTTTGCGAAAGAAGTTGAACAAGGTAGACTCTTCCTCTATGTCGACGCGGACCGGAGTGAACAACAGTTTAATGCGACGAGTTCGAAGACCGAACCCGCGCCGAAGACGGAGGAACAGACGCTCGCCTTACACGAGGAACGGTTGACGATCGAGAAGCAAGCGGTCCAAGCAGGAGAAGTCGTCATCAATCGTCACGTATCGGAGACCGAACAAGAGATTGAAGTGCCCGTTCGGAGGGAACAGGTCCATGTGGAGCGGACGACCGGATCAGAAGATGTGGTCGAAGATTATGACTTCGATCAACCCGGTATCCGCACGATCGACGAAGGGGACCACTTACGGATCCAAGTCATCGAAGAACGAGCTTTCATCGTGAAGCGTCCTGTCGTCGTCGAAGAAATCATCGTTCGAAAACAAGTGACCGAAGACGTCAAGACGATGACGGAAACGCTCCGCAAAGAAGAAATCGAAGTGACCGAAGTCGGACAAGCCGATGTCACGGTCGAAGACCATACAACGCGAAAGGATGAGACACAATGAGTAAACGTCGTTTTGTAGATACGTATCCAGAGGAGGCGGCACTCGTCGCCAAAATCGATCAACTGACCGAAGAGGGTTACGACGAAAGTGATGTGTTCGTCGTCGCGAAAGATCAAGACGATGTGTCGCTCGTCAAACGGAATACCGATGCGAAAGTGGAAGAAGCAAGCGCGAACTGGATGCAGAAATTCACTGGCGTCGCGGAAGGCGAGGAAGAAGTGAAGCGGGCCTTGCTTGACCTTGGCCTCACTGACGATGACGTCAACCGGGCGTACGGAGATATTTTAAACGGAGGGTATGCCCTCATCCTCGACGAACCGGATACGGGATTCAATGACGGGAACAACCCGGCATTCGAGGGTCACGAAGCGAATGCCGCGTTTGGACGCGACCAAGACAAGTGACTAGAGCACCTACTGCCTTCTTGAAAAGGTGGTAGGTTTTTTGTTTGCTCCAAAAAGTAAGAAAAAAATTTATGCAAACGATTGCATTCTTGTGTGAGTCGTGTAAAATGAGAGGTGAGATTGAAATACAGCGCTTTCATAGACAAACGGTTGCATGATTCGATTGTCTGATGACGAGTAGCCTTGTAGAGAAAAAGGAGTGGCAGACAGATGAAACGATTGTTTGCAGTCGATGAATGGAAAGTAACGGAAGAGAACTTGCATCCGAAAGAAAACCGCCTCGCAGAATCGATTACCTCGCTTGGTAACGGTCATATGGGGATGCGCGGTAACTTTGAAGAAGATTATTCAAACGATACACACCAAGGCTTCTATGTGGCCGGCGTCTATTATCCAGATAAGACACGTGTCGGTTGGTGGAAAAATGGATATCCGGAGTACTTCGCAAAAGTATTGAACGCGACGAACGTCGTCGGTCTTCGTGTTGCCATCAACGGGACACCGGTCGATTTGGCGAAGTGGGAAGTGAAAGACTTCACGCGTGAGCTCGATATGCAACGCGGCGTTCTCACAC
The DNA here is from genome assembly GCF_018618155.1 of Exiguobacterium sp. s6. Lineage (NCBI taxonomy): Bacteria > Bacillati > Bacillota > Bacilli > Caryophanales > Exiguobacterium > Exiguobacterium sp. s6. Next base: position 2,033,617 of record NZ_JACSLN010000001.1, on the reverse strand, counting down.
GGACGTTCACGCTCGTGAACGGAACGGAAGAGACGAACGTCGAAGTCGTCCGTTTCTTCTCAATCGTCGATAAAGAGATTTTGGCAATCCGTTACAACGTCACTCCGGTGAACTACGAAGCGAAAGTTGAATTCACACCTTACTTGGACGGCGATGTCGTCAATGAGGATTCGAACTATGATGAGAAGTTCTGGTTACCGGTCGAGCATGGTGTTGAAGAACGTTTCGGATTCGTGACAACGAAAACGAAGAAACTCGATTGGCACATCACGGCCTCGATGATCGCAGACGTCGAAGGAGCCCGTTGTGAAGTGCTCGAAGCGACTGACCTTTACGTCGCCAACAAATTCACGGTCACGGCGGCAGCTGGCGAGACGGCGACAGCGTACAAATACGTCTCGGTCGTCACGAACCGTGACTACGAAGTCGAGGAATTGCAGTCGACGGGAATGCAACGCGTTGAGATGGCGTTTGAGAAAGGCTTTGAAACGCTTCTCGCCGAGCAGACAGAAGCATGGCTCGCTCGTTGGGAAGATGCCGACGTCCGCATCGATGGGGACGCCGAAGCGCAACAAGGCATCCGCTTCAACATCTTCAACATGTATCAAACGTACACGGGTGAAGACTCGCGCCTCAACATCGGACCGAAAGGGTTCACCGGTGAGAAATACGGCGGTGCCACATACTGGGATACGGAAGCGTATTGCCTCCACTTCTACTTGGCAACGACGAAACCTGAAGTCTCATGGAACTTGCTCAAATATCGTCACAATCAATTGCCGCAAGCAAAAGAGAACTCGGTCAAGAACGTCGGCATGGAAGGCGCCCTCTATCCGATGGTGACGATGAACGGGGAAGAGTGCCACAATGAGTGGGAAATCACGCATGAAGAGATTCACCGGAACGGTGCGATCGCCCACGCCATCTTCAACTATACGAACTTCACGGGCGACAAGTCATACCTAGGTCAATACGGACTTGAAGTATTGGTCGAGATCTCGCGTTACTGGGCGAGCCGCGTCAACTTTGTCCCGCACAAAGACGTGTATATGATCCTAGGCGTCACAGGTCCGAACGAATACGACAACAACGTCAACAACAACTGGTATACGAACTTGATTGCCGCTTGGACGCTCGAGTACACGCAAGAAGTGTACAACTATTTGAAAGAAGCAGAGCCGGCGCGCCTTGAAGAACTTGTCGCGACGCTTGGTCTCTCAGATGAAGAACTCGCGAAGTGGAACGATATCCAAACGAAGATGTACTATCCGAAAGATGACCTCGTCCCAGACGTGTTCATGCAACAGGACGGCTTCATGGATAAAGAACAGATCTTGGTGAAAGACCTTGACCCGAAACACTTGCCGCTCAACCAAAACTGGTCGTGGGACCGCATCCTCCGCTCGAACTTCATCAAACAAGCGGACGTGCTCCAAGGGCTGTATACGTTCAGCGACCGCTTCACGGTCGAACAGAAGCGGGCCAACTTCGACTTTTATGAGCCGCGTACGGTTCACGAGTCGAGCTTGTCACCTTGTGTTTACTCAATCATTGCGGCCGAAGTCGGTTACGAAGACAAAGCGGTCGAGTTGTATCAGCGTTCGGCGCGCCTCGACCTCGACAACTATAACAACGACACAGAAGACGGGCTTCACATCACATCGATGGTCGGCTCATGGATGTCGATTGTTCACGGTTTCGCAGGCATGCGCGCCCTCGAGACGGAACTCACGTTCAGCCCGATGATTCCTAAGGGCTGGAACGGGTACTCGTTCAACATGCTCTGGCGCGGTCATCACTTGACGGTCACGTCGACGCGTGAACAAGTGACGATCAAACAGACGGGCGGTACGGACGTGTCGATCCGCGTCTACGGAAACGTCGTCACGGTCCCGGCAAACGATGCGGTGACCATCGAGACAGTGAAAGCGTGACCAAACGCATCAGCTCAACAAGTCGGCTCCGGCCGGCTTGTTTTTTTATGAGAAGCGCGGACACATCCCATTATTTTTATGGTAGGCAGCACTAGAAAACTATGTTATCTTGATTCTTAGCCATTTTTGAAAGGGGAGACAGAACTTGACGGAAGCCGTTAAAGAACACGCACGCATCGGGATCGTTTCGATTATCGGGGGAGTGTTCGTTGCATTATCCATGACATTATTCTTAATCCCGGCGGGGGTATACTCGACCGGATTTACAGGGCTCGCCCAAATCTTTACGAAACTGTTTGCGGGGACACCGTTTGAGCTCGGAGAAGGGATTTGGTTCTTCGTCTTGAACGTGCCGCTTTTGATCGTCAGCTATTTCATGCTCGGCAAGAACATGATGATTCATACGTTGATCAGTGTTGCGGCAGTTACCGTGTTTATTCGCGTGCTTCCACAGTCGTCAATCATTTCGGACGACCCGCTTTTGAACGCTGTGTTCGGCGGGGTTTTGCTCGCCATCGGTTCGGGGATCACGATTCGCTTCGGTGCCTCGACCGGTGGATTTGATATCGTCGCCCTCATCTTGGCGAAGTTCACGAACAATTCGGTCGGCGTCTATCTGTTCCTCATGAACATGATGATCGCGCTTTGGGCCGGTGCTTTGTTCGGGTGGCCGACCGCGCTTTATACGATCGTCTTCTTATACGTCACGTCGAAAGTCATCGACGAGATCTATACGAACACGCAGCGGCAGACGCTCTTCATCGTCACGAGTCATCCGGACGAAGTGACGAAAGAACTGCATCAGCACGTCTTCCGCGGCATTACGCTCATGCCGGCAATCGGTACGTATTCGAAAGTCGAGAAAGCAACGCTCATGATGGTCGCCCAGCGCCACGAAGTGCGTGAGATCACGCGAATCTGTAAAGACGCCGATCCAAGCGTCTTCATCAACATGGTTCCGACTGAAAATGTCGAAGGTGCGTTCCGACGCTGAAATGAACCCCCGCTGAACGCTCAGCGGGGGTTATTCTATAGATAGGAATAAAAAGAGATGGGGTGGACGTGTGATGATTGGAGTCAGTATTGCGACGAAGTGGGAATACGAAGCGACATTGGAGCATTATGACGTCAAAGCGGATGAGCGGTTCAGCTACCCGTATGGCGAGTACTTCATGAGGACGGTTGATCGAGCGGTCGTGATGTGGAACGATTATTTAGAACTCAAAGAGCATGGCGTCACCATCGCGGACACGGAAGCAGGTGCCATCGCCTATATCTGTAAGAAAAATGACGTCGAGTGCATCATTATCAAAGGCATCTCTGACTTCCCGACGGATGAACGCGACGCGAATCCAGTCGAATCGAACGCGGAACAAATCAATGTGTACATCGCGAACACCCCGAAAGTCATGACCAAGATTTTTGACGACTATTTGATGCGCTTTCTGTAGGCAAATCGCAAAAAACACCGACTGCATGAACAGTCGGTGTGTGGATTATGCTTTGATGCCAAGTTTTTCTTCGAGGTAGATGGCGATGCCGTCTTCCATATTCGAAGCGGTCACTTCATCCGCGACGGCTTTCAACTGGCTGATGGCGTTGCCCATCGCGACGCCGGTGCCGACGTAGTCGAGCATCTCGAGGTCGTTTTCCTCGTCGCCGAACGCGATGATGTTTTTGCGGTTGATACCGAGATGTTTCGATACTTCGCGCAACCCGAGCGCTTTCGACGTGTTCTGACTCATGACCTCAATCATGTGCTCCGGCATGCGCCATTGGCGGTTCAAGACGGCCTCGGCGTGGACTTTATTCAAACGAGCGCGGACGTTATCGACGTGCTCTTTCGTCGCGTGGATGAGGAGCGATGTCGGTTCTTCCTGCAAGTGCTTGAGCAAGTTGCCCGACGTGACGCTGAGCGCGCGCTCGGCGTACGGGCTGTAAAACTCTTGCGGATCTTTATGGAAGTAGACGTGGTCGGTCACTTCGACGACGATGTTGTGCGCTTTCGTGTCCGAGACTTCCTCGATGATCTCGTGCGCCGTCTTGAGCGGGATCGGCCGGTGCGTCACTTCGTATGACGGATCTTTCGGGTGATGGACGAGCGCTCCGTTAAAGTTGATGAGCGGTGTCGTCAAGCCGAGTTCTTCGTAATACATGATCGAATGGCGTTGTGGGCGTCCGGTCGCGATCATGACTTCATGACCGGCCTCACGGGCCGCTTGAAGCGCGCGCACGTTGCGCTCACTGATCGTTTTGTCGTCGCGCAACAACGTTCCATCTAAATCGACTGCGATTAAATAACGTGACATAAAGGGTTCCTCTTTTCTACGAGATGCTTATTTCTCAAACCGTACCATATTTCCCGTTTCGACGGAAAGAATATACAATCGAGGTCGCACATTTTACGGTAACAATGCTATACTAAGGTCGTATGAATTTTTCATGAATCATCTGTGAGATGGAGGGGACTATCGATGCGTTACTTAGTCACATTGTTCTGGGCGATCTTGCTTTCGAATACAGCAATCTTTATCATTTCTGCTGTCGATGGCGTGTCGTTCAACGCGATGCTCGCGACATTCTTTGGCGTCGTCATCACGATCTTTATTGTACTCTTGGACACGCTTAACCAAGATATGGGGATTAGCGACGTCGCACAAGAGAAGTAAGACGTCTACAACCAAGCTGGCTCATATCCGAGTCAGTTCTTTTTATATTATTTAGGAGGAATCGAATATGAAAAACAGTGCCAAACGGGCGAACTTCATCACGTTCGCCATCATCGGTGTCATCATCATCGTCGGGATCGCTCTCTTGTTCTTCTTGAACAATGCGAACGAGGAGACGGGCGTCAACGCTGTCACACCGGACGAGCTTGAAACGAAGATTTCAGAAGAAGAGGAAGTCGTCGTCTACTTCTGGCAGACTGGTTGCGAATACTGTGAGCAAGTCAAACCGTACGTCGAGCCACTCATCGAAGAATATGACGCCGTGTCGATCAACTTGGCCGACCACAACGTCTGGACGACTTACGGCATCAACGGGACACCGACAATGATTCGTTTCCAAGATGGAAAAGAAGTCGGTCGTGTGGAAGGTGCCGTCTCTGAACAACAATACGAGACGTTCTTTAAAAACGAGGAGGGCGCACAGTGATCAAAAGCCGCTTGTATCAGACTTTGTTTGAGTTGAACGCGACCCCGGTCATTGCCAAACGACTCCGTGCCTTCGCTGAATCGTCAGCGAGCCGGTCCTTCATCCCTTCGTTTGCGAAAACGTATCAAATCAATCTTGATGAAGCGGCGGAGCCGATCGAGGCTTATCCGAGCTTGCACGCCTTTTTCACACGGCACTTGAAAGAAGGGGTCCGGCCAATCGATGCAAGTCCGGACTCGGTCGTCTCGCCATGTGACGGGAAACTATCCATCGTGGCCGATATCACGGACGATAGCCGCTTCGAAGTGAAGGGACAATCGTACACGCTCGCCGAACTGCTCGGCTCGCAACAAGAAGCGAGACGTTACGCCGGCGGCACGGTCTGTGTCCTCTACTTGAGCCCACGCGACTATCATCGCGTTCACGTCCCGCTCGCCGGGCGGGTGCTCAGCCACTACGAGCTCGGTGACCGTTCGGCCCCGGTCAATGACATCGGCTTGACGGAGACGGTTCGTCCGCTCTCACGAAACTATCGCCGCGTCACACGCTTTGAAACGGCGTCCGGGTTGTACGAACATATCATGGTCGGCGCCTTAAACGTCAACACGATCGAATGGACGCTCGACGGCGACCGCGCTGCCAAAGGAGAAGAGGTCGGATACTTCTCGTTCGGTTCGACCGTCATCCTATGTTTTGAGAAAGACCGCGTCACAATCGACCCAGCAAAAATCGGTCCGGTGCGACTCGGAGAAGTCATCGGTACGATGCAAAACGATTGATTTTAAAAACTTTTTCAGGCCGACCGAACGATACACTAGTCGTTTGGTCGGTTTTCGTTTACCATAGAAGGGATATCACTACATGTATAGTAGTTGAATCGCTTTAGCTAATTGGAGGAATTTAAACGTGTTTAATCGACTTTATCCGAAACAGTTCGTCGCGTCAGTTTTTGACATCGACCTTGAAGAATTGAAAGACCGTGGGGTCCGCGTCATTTTGACGGACCTTGATAATACACTCGTGGCCTGGGACGTCCCGCACGCACCGGAGCTTCTTTTGCTATGGCTTGAAAAAGTGAAATCACACGGACTCGATGTCATCGTCGTCTCGAATAACAACGAGAACCGCGTACGTACGTTCACGGAACCGCTCGGCCTTCACTATGTGGCGCGTGCGAAAAAGCCGTTGCCGTCTGGATTCAAACAGGCGCTCGCAAAATATGGATACTCGACGAAAGAAGCCATCTTCTTAGGCGATCAATTGTTCACGGACGTGCTCGGCGCCAATATGGCCGGGATTCACGTCATCCACGTGCAACCGGTCGTCAAGACGGACGGACTCGTCACCAAGTTCAATCGCATGCTTGAAAAAGTCGTGTTCGCCCATATGAAACGTCGCGGGAAGTACGTGTTGATCACGAAAAAAGTTGAGGAAATCGCTGTCGATGCGAAGCGCGCCAAAGTGGCGGTCGCTGAGAAAATCGGTGAAGCGATGCACTCTCGTTCCGAAGATTCACATAAAAAAGATGAATAAGGACCTCGAACGCACAGGAAGAAGGAGGCTGTCCATGTACGGCGCGTAAGGCGTCGGAATTAACGCTTCAGGAGTAGCGGCGAGGCGCTACGGTGAATGAAGAAGAGGCAACTCAAATGACAGCAGACAACATTATGGAAGAAACAAAACGTTATTGCGCCGGTTGCGGCGTCGCCATTCAAACGGAAGACCCGACCGGTGTCGGTTATGCACCAAAATCGGCACTCGATCGCGAGATCGTCATTTGCCAACGCTGCTTCAAATTGAAGCACTATAATCAAATTCAAGACGTCGAACTGACAGATGACGACTTCTTGCGTATCTTAAACGGCATCAGCGCGAAAGAAGCGCTCGTTATCAAAATCGTCGACATCTTCGACTTCAACGGTAGCTGGTTGCCGGGGCTCCAACGCTCGGTCGGCACGAACCCCGTCCTCTTGGTCGGGAACAAGGTCGACTTGTTGCCGAAATCGGTTAACCCGAACCGGATGTCTAACTGGATGAAGGCCGAAGCGAAAGAGCTCGGTTTGGAACCGATTGACGTCCATTTGATCAGTGCGAAAAAAGGTCACGGGATCGACGAGCTCGCCGAAAAGATCGAATATTATCGGAAAGGCAAGGACGTCTATGTCGTCGGTTGTACGAACGTCGGGAAGTCGACGCTCATCAACCAAGTCATCAAACGTTTCGGGGCAGAGGACGAGGCCATCATCACGGTCAGTCATTTCCCGGGAACGACGCTCGACTTGATCGATATCCCGCTCGATGATGATGCGAACCTTTATGACACGCCAGGGATTATCAATCGTCACCAAATGGCGCATTACGTCGATGCGAAAGATTTGAAAACGATCACCCCGAAAAAAGAGATCAAGCCGCACGTGTTCCAGTTGAACCCGCAGCAGACGCTCTTCTTCGGTGGACTCGCCCGTCTCGACTACATGGAAGGCAACAAGCGCTCATTCGTTGTCTACATGTCAAACGAGTTGAAGACACACCGGACGAAGCTCGACAAAGCAGATGAACTATACGAAAACCATATCGGTAAGATGCTCAACCCGCCGAACGAGAAGACATTACAAATGTTGCCTCCGCTCGTGCGTCACGAGTTCAGTCTCCGTGACGGCGTCAAGACCGACATCGTCTTCAGTGGACTCGGTTGGGTTGCGATTCACGGAAAAGGTGGACGCATCGCCGCATGGGCACCAAAAGGAGTGGCCGTCACATTGCGTGAGGCGCTCGTATGAGACTGGCCGTCCTCGGTCACCCGATTGCTCATTCGCTCTCTCCCGTCCTGCACGAGCAGTGGCTGAGCGCGTCTGGGCTTTTCGGGCGCTATGAGGCACTCGACGTCGCCCCGGACGAGCTCGGGGACTTGTTTCAAGCGATGCGGGACGGCGTCTGGGACGGCTTTAACGTCACGATTCCGTACAAAGAGGCGGTCATCCCGTATCTCGACGAACTTGATCAGGCGGCTGAAGCCGCCGGTGCCGTCAACACCGTCTATAAACGGGACGGAAAGCTGATTGGGACGAATACGGACGGTGTGGGTCTAGTCACCGCACTCGACCGTCATACCGATTGGACGGGACGTGTGCTCGTTATCGGGGCAGGCGGGGCAGCGCGCGGGATCATCAGCGCCTTGCCGACCCGAGCCGTCACGATCACGAACCGAACGATGGAACGAGCGGAGCGTCTCGCGGAGGCGTTCGGCATTGAAGCGCAGGCGCTCACCGACGTTGATCCCTCACGCTATGACGTGATCATCCAGACGACTTCGGTGGGGATGGATGGTATCCATTCGCCTCGATCATTAAAAGGTTTACGACAAAACACCGTCGTTTGTGATATCATATATCGTCCACTCGTCACACCGTTTTTAAAGGAAGCCGCCAAAAGTGACGCGAAAATCGTCAACGGAACTGCCATGTTCGTCGGACAAGGTGCTTTGGCGTTTGAATATTGGACAGGTGTGAGACCGGATCAACTTGTCGGAATGAAGTTAATTGAAAGCTTATTGGAGGAATAAATAGTATGTTATCAGGTAAACAAAAACGCTTTTTACGTGCTGAAGCACACCACCTTTCACCGATTTACCAGGTCGGGAAAAATGGAGTCAGCGAAGCGATGTGCAAAGACATCAGCGACGCGCTCGAAAAACGTGAGCTCTTGAAAGTTCAAGTGCTCCAAAACTGTGCCGATACGCCGAAAGATGTAGCCGGTGAATTGGCTGAGGGCACGAAAGCCGAAGTCGTTCAAGTCATCGGAAAAGTCATCGTCTTGTACAAACAGGCGACTGAGAAAGAAAATCGCCAAATCAAACTCCCATGAGCCGCATCGGCCTGATGGGAGGCACGTTCGACCCGCCGCATCTCGGTCATTTGTTGATTGCCGAGCAGGCACGTGAACAGCTCGCCCTCGACGAGGTCTGGTTTCTACCGGCGGCGATCCCGCCTCACAAGGCGGGGTTCAGTCCGGCCGAGGATCGGATCGAGATGACACGACGGGCGATCGCGGACCAAGCCGATTTCAAGCTGAGCTTGATCGAGTTTGAACGCGACGAACCGTCTTACACGGTCGAGACGATGAGACGGTTGCGGGACATGTACCCAGACGACACGTTTTTCTTCTTGATCGGGGCGGACTCGCTCGAGTCGCTCGAGAAGTGGTTCGATTACGACACGCTCGTGACCCTCGTCACGTTCGGGGCCGTTGCGCGTCCGGGTAGCCGGTATCGCATCCCGAGACAGGCAGATGTGCGCACAATCGATATGCCGCAACTCGAGATCTCATCGACCGATATCCGGGAACGGGCGAAACGGGACAAGTCAATCAAATATCTCGTCCCACGCGATGTCGAAACTTATATCAAGGAGCGCAACTTGTATGACGTATGAGGAAGCACAATCATTGATTGAGGCGACATTGCCGGAGAAACGCTATATCCACACGCTCGGTGTCGTTGAGACGGCAGATCGGTTGGCCCGTTTATACGGTGCCGATGTGGAACAAGCACGTCTCGCGGCGATGTTGCATGACTATGCGAAATATTTTGATAGCGATATGATGCGCCAAGTCGTGGTCGAGGAAAACCTTGACCCGAGCTTGCTTGCGTTCGATGACGAACTGCTGCATGCACCGGTCGGCGCGATTCTATTAGACCGGGCGTATGACCTTGACCCGGCCGTTGTATCGGCCATTAAGAACCATACGACCGGAGAGCCTGGCATGTCACGCCTCGACCAGATTTTATTCGTCGCGGACGCGATTGAACCGAACCGGTCGTATCCGGGCGTCGACACGTTGCGTGACCTCGCGGACCGTTCGCTCGAAGCGGCCGTCGTCGCGACGTTGCGTCAGACAATCGATTATTTATTGAAGAAGTCGGTGCGAATCTTTCCACTGACGATTGAGGCGTATAACCATTTTGTGAAAACACCCTAGGAGGTACAGTATGACTGTAAAAGAAGAATTAGAATTGATCGTGAAGGCCGCTGACGATAAGCGTGCCGAAGATATCGTCGTCCTCGACATGGAAGGCATCTCACCGGTCGCAGATTATTTCGTCATCTGCCACGGTAACTCAGAGAAGCAAGTCCAAGCGATCGCACGCGAAATCAAAGACGTGGCCGGCGAGCATGAGCTTCCGCTCCACAAATTCGAAGGCATGGACTCGGCACGTTGGGTGCTCGCTGACCTCGAAAACGTCGTCGTCCACATCTTCCATCGCGATGACCGCGACTACTACAACCTTGAAAAATTGTGGGCAGATGCGCCACACGTTGAAGTGGAAGTCGGCTAATGGCGTACGAAGGGTTCGCCTACGTCTACGATGAGTTAATGAAAGATGCCCCGTACGAGGATTGGGTCGCCTTCGTGCGTCGCCACGTCCAAGACGGTGCATCGCTTGCTGACGTCGGATGCGGGACGGGCTCGGCGACGATTCGCTTGGCGGAACATTACGAGACGATCGGACTCGATTTATCCGAGTCGATGCTCGAAGTCGCCCAAGAGAAGGCGCTCGAGGCAGGCATCACGCTCCCGCTCTGGCAACAGGACATGCGGGAGCTTGAATTGCCACACCCGGTTGACGCCGTGACGATCCTTTGTGACTCGCTCTGCTACCTCGAGGATGAGGCCGACGTCATCGACACGTTCGAGGCGGTGTACGAACAATTGAAACCGGGCGGCATGTTCATCTTCGATGTGCATTCGCCGAACAAGATGCAGACGCTCTTCAATCAGAAGACGTATGCCTCGAACGGAGAAGATTGCTCGTATATCTGGTTCGCCGACCCAGGCGAAGCACCGCTCTCGGTCGTGCACGATTTGACGTTCTTCGTCGCCCTCGAAGATGGCACGTATGAGCGTGTTGAAGAGACACACGAGCAACGGACGTACGAGCCGGGGCAATATATGCAGTGGCTCATCGGAGCCGGCTTCCATGTGAAATCGGTCACCGCTGACTTCACGGACCAAGCCCCGGGCCCGAACGCAGAACGAATCTTTTTTGTCGCCCAGAAATAAACGAGACCCCATCGCGGATTAAACTGCGATGGGGTCTTTGTCATAGTCACGCCTCGTGACTGAACTGCCATTGGACACCGAAACGGTCTTCGACCATGCCGTACGCCTTGCTCCAAAACGTCTCTTGGAGCGGCATGAGGACATGGCCCTCGTCTGACAAGGCCTCGAATTCGCGACGAATCGCCTCGAGGTCGTCGGTCACGACGGCGAGAGTAATGTTTTGCCCGAACGTCACCGGACCGTCCGGCATCGCGTCTGAAAACATGAGCGATGTACCATGGACGTTCAGACGAGCGTGGAGGACGAGGTCGGCCATCTCGTCTGGGACCGGTTCGCCGTCCGGTCCAGGCTGGGCTGCGAACGTCATAATCTCTGGTGCGGGCTCGCCGAACACGTCCGCATAAAATAGCACGGCGTCGCGGCAGTCACCGTTGAAGTTGAGATAAGGATTGATCGGCATGAGAGTTCCTCCTTGAATCGTTTTTTTCAGTATGGAACATATGGATGCGTGAAGAATCCGACAAAAGCACGAATTTTCGAACTGGGTTGTTGAAATGTTCGCTGAAACGGGAATGAACAAGATGAGACATTCTAACGAAAGAAGGCGCGTTACATTGAAACTGACACGAGGACGTCTATTGGAATTCGGGTTCGTGTTGTTCATGGCAATTATTCTCGTCACGTCGATCATCGAAGGGGAATGGTTTGACGCGAGCGTCGCTGGGGCGGGGATCGTGTCGGGATTGATTCCGTTCATTCTCGAGAAGACGTTCAAGACCGAGTTCGACGCCAAGATGAAAGTCGCCTATATCTTGTTCTTGTTCGCATCGCAATATTTGGGCTCGATCGTCGGTTTATATTCGAATGGATGGTGGGACACGTTTCTGCACGTGTTGAGCGGCGTGTTCTTGGCGTTTCTCGGCTTCGATTTCTTAAGTCGACTTGATGAGGACATCCGGCTCGAGATGCCGAAGCGGTTCGTCTTCGTCTATATCGTCGTTTTCGCAATGGCCGGGGCAGCGCTTTGGGAAATGTATGAATTCACATCGGACTTGGTGTTGAACACGACGATGCAAGGGAACGGGAATGATGACACGATGGTCGACATCGTCGCGGGATCACTCGGAGGTATCATTGCGGCTCTCCTTGTGACCGAAATCCATCGGAAAGAACAGCGTAACAAACGTAAAAATTGAAAGCGATTTCAAAAACGCTCGAGTCCATCGAGCGTTTTATTTGTAATAATTATTATCTTTTAATATTATTAATCTTGTAATAATGATTATTAAGAGGAGGCAATATTAATGGATCAACACCGTCATCTAACTACTAACCAAGGCGTCCCAATCGGGGATAACGCCAACTCCATCACAGCGGGTCGTCGCGGCCCGACACTTCTCGAAGATTATCAGCTAATTGAGAAACTCGCCCACTTTGACCGTGAGCGCGTACCGGAACGGGTCGTTCATGCCCGTGGCGCCGGAGCCCACGGTGTCTTCAAAGTTAAAAATAGCATGAAACGATATACAAAAGCCAAATTTTTGCAGGAAGAGGGACAAGAGACACCAATCTTTGCTCGCTTCTCGACGGTCATTCACGGTCTCGGCTCACCAGAGACGCTTCGTGACCCGCGTGGATTCTCGGTCAAATTTTACACGGAAGAAGGGAACTACGACTTCGTTGGAAACAACTTGCCGGTCTTCTTTATCCGTGACGCCATCAAATTCCCGGATGTAATCCACTCACTCAAACCGGACCCGCGGACGAACCTGCAAGACCCAGACCGTTTCTTCGACTTCATGTCGCTCACGCCGGAATCGACGAGCATGCTCATCCATTTGTTCAGTGACGAGGGGATCCCAGCGTCCTACCGTCACATGCGCGGCTCATCGGTCCACTCCTTCAAATGGGTCAACGAATATGGAAACACGGTGTACATAAAACTCCGCTGGGTCCCGAAACAAGGTATTAAAAACTTGTCGATGGAAGAAGCGGCGAAAGTGCAGGCCGAAGACTTCAACCATGCGACACGCGACTTGTTCAACGCCATCGAGGAAGGCGACTTCCCAGAATGGGATCTCTACGTCCAAATCCTCGACCCGGCCGATATGGACAACTTTGACTTCGATCCGCTCGACGCGACGAAAGATTGGTTCGAAGACGTCATCCCGTATCAACTTGTCGGTACGATGACACTCAACAAAAACGTCGACAACTTCTTCGCCGAGACAGAGTCGGTCGGTTTCAACCCGGGTGTGCTCGTTCCTGGGATTCAACCGTCTGAAGACAAGATGCTCCAAGGCCGCTTGTTCTCGTATTCGGACACGCAGCGTTACCGCATCGGGGCGAACTACTTGCAACTCCCAATCAACTGCCCGTTCGCACAAGTGTCGAACAATCAGCGTGATGGGGCGATGCCGTTCAAACAACAGACGAGCCCGGTCAACTATGAACCAAACCGCTATGAGGACGCACCGAAACCGGACGCGGCTTATATCGAGACGGAACAACCGCTCACAGGCGTAGCCGGACGTCAAAAAATCGAGAAGACGAACGACTTCGGTCAAGCGGGTGAAGTGTACCGTCGCTACTCGGAAGAAGAGAAGACGGCGCTCGTGAACAACTTGGTGGCACACATTAAAGAAGTTCGCCACGAGAACACGGTGCTGCTCTTGATCTGTAACTTCTATCGGGCCGACCGCGACCTCGGCGCGCGTCTCTCGGAAGCACTCAACGTCGATATCACACCGTTCTTGAGTCAAGTGACGGAATAACTTGTCCGCAACAGAGATGCGTAGCTGCATCTCTGTTTTTGTTTTTTTACCTTAGGAGGATAAGTGGTTCGAATCTCAAAAATTGTCCCGAGCCCGTCCATATGCCAAGATAAGAAAAAAGGGGGATGTTACATGAACCAAGTCATTGACACACTACTGAACCACCGCTCCGTCCGCTCGTTCACGGACGAGACGTTGACCGACGAACAAATCCGGCTCATCGTCGAGAGCGCCCAGCGCGCCTCGACGTCGAGCTTCATCCAAGCCTATTCCATCATCGGGATGACCGACCCGGAGAAGAAAGCAAGGCTGGCCGAGATCGCCGGTAACCAGCAGTACGTGATCGACAACGGTCACTTCTTCGTCTTCTGCGCCGATTTGTATCGACATGAGTTAATCGGTGAACTACGGGAGGCCGAAGTGAATGCGACGCTCGAGACGGACGAGAAGCTGCTCGTCGCGGTCATTGATGCCGCGCTCGCTTCGCAAAATGCCGTCGTGGCCGCGGAATCGATGGGCCTCGGCATTTGTTACATCGGTGGGATTCGCAACGATATGTTCGCTGTGAAGGAACTGCTCGGTTTGCCGGAGCGGGTATTGCCTCTCTTCGGACTTGCCGTCGGTGTACCGGAGCACGTCGAAGGCCAGAAACCGCGTCTCCCGTTCGAACATATTTATCACGAGAACACGTACGTCGCAGACGCCGGGCAACTCAAACAAGAACTCGATGCGTATGATGCGACGATTCACGACTACTATGCGGTCCGCGGGTCGAACCAACGAAGTGACACATGGACCGGACAGATGGGTCGGATGCTGTCGAAACCGACCCGGCTCGACGTGAAAGATTTCCTAAAGACGCAAGGCTATTTGAAGCAATGAAAAAACCGCCGGGAGGCGGTTTTTAGTTTGTCTGAGCATCGAGCCAGGCGTGGTCGATCGCCCCGAATTGCTTGGCGATGATGACCCCATTTTCATCAAGGACGTATGTTGTGGGCATCGCTTGAATCCGGTAGGCGTTTCCGACGATTCCTTCCTCGTCATAGACGACCTTGAACGCATCTTCATATGGGGCGACGAACGTCCGCGCATCCTCGATGTCCCGTTCACTCGTCGTCGTATTGACGGCGACGATGGTCACATCGTCTTGTTCTCGGGCAAACTTGGCCATGTCCGGCATCTCGGCCCGGCATGGCGGGCACCACGATGCCCAGAAGTTGACGACGACCCGCTCACCGCGTAAATCTTTCAAGTTGAACGGCGTCCCATCGGTTCGCTTCAACTCAAAATTCGGTGGGATTTGGCCGATGTTCAATCCGGTCTGGGACGAGTCGGCCTCGAGCCGTGGCGTCTCGTCCGGTAAGCTCGCGTTGATGACGGCGAGCACGACGATGAGCCCGAGTCCGTATTGGACCGCCTTTTGAGATGGCCGTGCTACATATGTGGCGACGGCGATGAGAAGAAAGAGCGGAATGAGCCACCACAACTCGAATGTATCGGTCACAAGCGACCCGACCGACCAAATCGCGAACGCACCGACCACGGTCCAGAGTAACAATCCGAGCGTAGGACTCTGCATCCAGCGCCATGTCGTGACGAGCAGCAAGGCGATCAGGACGGCCATATAGATATGGAGCGGTTGCGGAGATGAGAGCAATGGGAGCATCCCATATTTGGGGACGACGAGCGTCACCGCAAACCAAAAGACCAAGGCCGAGAACAACCAATAGCCACGAAGGCTAGGCGTGAGCCGGAATACAAAAATAGCAATCACGGCAGCGGCAATGAGAAGTGACCACGTGCCGCCGGTCGCATAAAGGGATAAGGCCAAACTTCCTGTCGACGCGAGACCGAGGACGATCGCGCTTCCTTTCCAAGCGAGAAAGCCGGCGAACCATGTGCCGAGGACGGCGTCGCGCTCTTTTTCCGACAAGCCGATTTTTTTAAAGCCGATGTAGAGAATAAGTAGGCTGGCCATCATAGCCAGCAAATCGAGTCGAACGTTCAATGGACCGATGGCAATCACAGAATCCCTCCTAGAGAAAAAGCGCCCAAACGAGTGGGCGCTTTCTTTGTTTGTAGTATAGCATTAGCCGATTTGTTCTGCATTGAGGACAGTCTTCATCGCGCCATAGCCACCGAGGATGTTTTGGATATCCTTGTAGCCGAGTGATTGAAGCACACTCGCGGCCATCCGTGAACGGACGCCAGATGCACAGTGAACGGCGATTGTTTGATCTGTCGGGAGACCTTCATGGTCGCGTGCCAGTTTACCGAGTAGGATGCGCTCGGCTTTCTCGTAGTGGCTCGCGTTCCATTCTGTCGCATTCCGGACATCGAGGACGAAAACGTCACCTTTTTCTGCCGACTCGATCGCTTGTTCCGCTGTCACATCTGTGTACGTTTCCGTCAACAGTTCTTGACCGAGTTCTTCGACTGGGACGACGAAGCGGAGACGGTCGAGACCGATCGATTGGAGGTCCGTCTGTACTTGATCGACATCTTCCGCGCTCGCGATGAGCGTGATGTCTTTGTCGAAGTTGACGAGCCAGCCGGCCCATGAGACGAACTTCGTGTTGTAAGGGATGTTGATTGTGCCCGGGACGTGCCCTTTGGCGAACTCTTCCCCTTTACGCGTATCGACGACTTGTGTTTCCTCGACGAGCGTATCGAGGCGGTCCGAACCGACGACTTCTGGACGAGCGATTTCGTTCGTGACTTGGATGCCTTCTTTGTTCACTTTTTTCATCATCGCGAAGTAGTTCGGCGGTTCTGGTTGGTCCGTCGTCAACTCTTTGATGAACGCGTCTTTGTCTGTCATTTGAAGCGCCCAGTTCGTCGCTTTCTCGTAACCGACCGTCGATGTCGGGATGGCGCCGAGCGCTTTCCCGCAGGCACTTCCGGCACCATGGCCCGGCCAAACTTGAACGAAGTCAGGAAGGTCTTTGAACTTTTTGAGCGAGTCGAACATTTGCTCGGCACCGATCGCTGTCGTTCCTTTTACACCGGCTGCTTCTTCGAGCAAGTCAGGACGACCGATATCGCCGACGAAGACGAAGTCGCCTGTGAAGATACCCATTGGTTGTGTTTGGTTCCGGTCGTAGAGCAAGAACGAGATATGTTCTGGCGTGTGACCTGGTGTATGCATAACTTCGAGTGTGACGTTACCGACTTTGAACGTGTCGCCATCTTTGACAAGTTTTGAGTCGATGTCTTTCGCGAATGCATATTTCCATGACGCGTCGCCTTCGTCTGATAGATAAGCCGTTGAACCGGTACGTTTCGCAAGCTCGAGTGAACCTGAGACGAAGTCGGCGTGGATATGAGTCTCAGCCGTCGCGACAATCTTCATGCCTTCTTTTTCAGCTTCTTGAAGATAAGGTGTGATGTTACGGGCCGGGTCGATGACGACGGCCTCGCCGGTCATTTGGCAACCAACCATATAAGATGCTTGTGCTAATTTTTGATCATAGAAATAACGTAATAACATGTGAAATACCCCCTAAGAATAGTTGACTGTAAACGATTGTCGTTTTTGAAATATATATATAGAAGATTGTTAGACTGTTTCGCCCGTCCAGCTCATCATGCCGCCATCGACGTTGATGACATCGAAGCCGAGTGAATCGAGGTAAGCCGAAGCGTTCATGCTTCGTCCGCCTGCTGCACAGATGACGTGAATCGGTTTCGAACGATCGAGCTCATCGACTTTCGCACCGAATTCAGAGAGTGGCACGTTTTTTGCTTGCTTGATGTGGCCACCTGCAAATTCGTCTGTCTCCCGAACATCAATCAAGTTGAGTGTCTCGTCAGATTGAAGCAATGTTTCTAGTTCAGTTGTCGAAATGGTTTTCATGAGTCATTGATCTCCTTTGTGATTGTAGAATTTTTGAAGTGAGTTTCTTTCGTTGTTTTTAATATACCCCCTGAGGTATACTGAATGCAAGAAAAAGAATCGGAGGTCGAAAATTGAAGAAATTAATGCTGATTTTATCGATTTTGGTGCTGGTGACGATCGGAATCGTTCTTTTCACGTCCAAAGAGACTGGAATTACAAAAATCGACGTCGAAACACTACAAAACAGATTGGAAAACGAAGAAATAACCTTGTTAGACGTCCGAGAAGTAGACGAATACGAGGGGGGGCATATTGAAGGAGCGGTGAACGCACCACTTTCTTCATTAAATGAAACCGAATTATCTTATCCGAAAGATGAACCGATCTATGTCATCTGCCGGAGCGGAAATCGAAGTGCCCAAGCGGCACAACTGTTGAAAGAACGTGGCTACACTGAAATTTATGATGTCTCGGGCGGTATGATTGCCTGGGAACAAAAATAAAAACTTACTTATTATATAGGGTAGGGAATTGGAGGAATTGATATGGAATTTGGATTTATCATCACCATCTTTTTGATCGGCTTTATCGGGTCGTTCATTTCAGGGATGGTCGGAATTGGCGGATCGATTATTAAATATCCGATGTTGTTGTATATTCCACCGCTCCTCGGCTTCGCGGCGTTCAGCGCCCATGAAGTATCGGGGATTAGCGCGATTCAAGTCTTCTTCGCGACGATCGGTGGGATTTACGCATACCGGAAAGGCGGTTATTTGAACAAACAGCTCATCTTGTATATGGGTGTCGCCGTCTTGATCGGGAGTTTCATCGGCGGCTACGGCTCGACGCTCTTGTCTGAGAACTTGATTAACGTCGTTTATGCCGTGCTCGCGACCATTGCGACAATCATGATGTTCTTACCGAAAAAGAATGTCGAGGATGTTCCGCTCGACCAAGTCACATTCAATAAAGTGATTGCATCGAGCTCGGCGTTCATCGTCGGGGTGGCAGCAGGGATCGTCGGGGCAGCAGGAGCGTTCATCTTGATGCCGATCATGCTCGTCGTGCTCCGGATTCCGACGAAGATGGCGATCGCGAGTTCGCTTGCCATCACGTTCATCTCGTCGATCGGTTCGACAGCGGGAAAAATCATCACCGACCAAATCGTGTGGGAACCAGCCGTCATCATGATCATCGCGAGTTTAATCGCGGCACCGCTCGGCGCGAACGTCGGCAAGAACATGAAGACGAAGTCACTTCAAATGATTTTGGCGTTACTGATTTTAGCGAGTACAGTAAAAATTTGGATGGACATCATCGGTTAATCGAATCAATGTTAAATGGCTACCAAGGCGACTTGGTAGCCTTTTTTGTGTAAAGACTGCAATGGAATTGTTAAGTTTATGTATAGTTGTAAACGTCGATTAGTTGAATCGGGTTCACAAGAACGTTAAAATAGAGGCTATACGTCTAAAAAGAAAATGAACCTTTCACTTGAATTGCATATAAGGAGTGTTTACATGAATCACACGAATCAACCGAAAGGAAGAATGGACCGATTCCGCCAAGCGGCGCTCGACTCGTTCAAAACACATCGTCTGTTCTGGGTGTTCACCATCTTGTTATGGACGAAGTCGCTAATCGCGTATCAGTTCTTCTTCAACATGCCGGCCGAGAATGCGGTCCAGGCATTTATTCTCATCATCAACCCGCTCAGCTTCACGTTGTTCTTGTTCGCCTTCAGCTTCTTCTTCGGGGGAAATAAGAGGAAGTGGGCGCTTTATGGTCTATATCTCGTCTCCTCGCTCATCTTGTTCGCGGATACGACCTATTACCGTGAGTTCACGGATTTCTTGACCGTACCAGTCCTATTCCAATCGTCGAACATGGAGACGCTCTCGTCGTCATTCCTCTCGCTTCTCGAATGGAAAGACTTGCTCTTGTTAGGTGATCTCGTCGTGCTCCCGTTCCTACTATGGAAAATGAAAGAGACGAGCCAAGCGTCACAGCGCCGCGTCTTGATCACATTTACGGCAGCCGCCGCCATGTTTGGGTTCAACCTCGTCCTTGCGGAAACGGAGCGTCCAGAGTTACTCACGCGCTCGTTCGACCGGGAACTGTTGGTCAAAAATTTAGGAACGTTCAATTTCCACGTCTACGATGCCATGCTTCAAACGAAGACATCGGCCCAAAAAGCGCTCGCGGACGGTTCTGAACTGGATGAAGTCGAGAACTTCACACGTCAGAACTATGCGGCGCCGGACCCAGAGATGTTCGGGAAGTATAAAGGCAAGAACGTTGTCGTCGTCTCGTTCGAGTCGGCTCAAAACTTTACGCATAACATGAAAGCGTCGAACGGCGAGTACATCACGCCGAACTTGAACAAACTGATCGAAGAGTCCCACTACTGGCCGAACTATTACCATACGACCGGCCAAGGGAAGACGTCAGATGCCGAGTTCGCACTCGATAACTCGCTCTATGGCCTCTCGCGTGGAGGAGTCTACTTCACGAACGCCGATAACGAATACAACGCGTTACCAGAAGTCATCAAAGAAGATAACTACTACTCGGCCGTGTTCCACGCCAACAACAAGTCGTTCTGGAACCGCGACCAGATGTATCAAAACATCGGCGTCGACAAGTTCTTTGACGAAGCCAGCTACGACCTCGGAAACCCTGAGGATATGACGGAGTGGGGTCTGCTCGATGATGAGTTCTTCCGCCAATCGGTACCGATGCTCGAAGAGCTGCCGGAACCGTTCTATGCGAAGTTCATCACGCTGACGAACCATTTCCCGTACACGATGCCGAGTGAGAAGCACGAGCTCGTCCCGAAATTTGAGACGAACTCGACTACGCTCAACAACTTCCCGCAGGCGCTCGCCTATCAGGATTATGCCCTCGGCTTGTTCATCGACGAGTTGAAGGCGAACGGCATGTGGGATGACACGATTTTCGTCGTCTACGGTGACCATTACGGCATCTCGACGAACCATAACGCCGCCATGGCGGATCTGCTCGGGAAAGACGAGTTGACGCCATACGACGTCGCCAAGCTCCAAGCGGTCCCGTTCGCGATTCATTTGCCGGGACAAGACAAAGGTGAAGTGCACGAGACGATCGGAAGTCATGTCGACATGAACCCGACGATTCAGCACTTGCTTGGAATCGATACGTCAGAACAGGTCGGATTCGGGAACGACTTGTTCTCGAAAGAGCATTATGACCGCGCCATCTTCCGTGATGGAACGGTCGTGACGCAAGACCATCTGTTCACGCAGTCGCTGTGCTATGACGCCAAGACTGGCGAAGTCGCAGAAGACGGTGAGGCGTGTACACCACTTGAATCAGAAGCGAACAAAATCCTCGAGATGAACGACCAGCTCATCTATTCAGATTTACTCCGCTTCAAACAAGCTCAATAATGAAGAGAGAAAAGATTGGAAACAGTCTTTTCTCTTTTTTTTGTGGTCGTCGCGCCTTAGGAAGACTAAGATGAGAGAAGTGCACATCAGAAAAGGAGAACGAGATGACATTAGATTATACGGGAGAACGGGTCATCCCAGATCGCATGGACCCGCTGAACGGCTTGTTGCTTGAACATATCGCGCGTTACCATTTCGCCCTCTTATACATGAATGGACGCGTCCTCGATTTTGCGAGCGGGAGCGGATACGGCAGTCAATTGATCGCCAAGAACTTGAAGGGGACCGTGACCGAGGTCGTCGCGCTCGACTTGTCGGAAGAGGCGACGCGCTATGCGAAAGGGAGATATCACCATCCGAACGTGGCCTATGTAGTAGGCGACGTGTTAGACCGGACGTTGCCGGAGAAACTCGGGACGTTCGACTGCATCGTCAGCTTCGAGACGATTGAACACGTGACCGATTATGAGGCGTTCATGGCGAACGTGTGGGAACTCCTGAAACCAGGGGGCATCTTGGTGTTATCGACACCATTCGGGCAAGGTGTCGGGCAACCGACGAACGAGCCGTTCCATGCCCACCAGTTCACCGAGGCCGAGTTTGAGGAATTATTTACGCCATTCACGTCGACCGAATTTTATTATCAACGAGGTGTGCTCGTCGAACCGAAACGGGCGACCCGCCATTATCCGATTGGAATCGTGATCGCGGTGAAATAGTAAAACGGGGAGGGGGAGTAAGATGGGAAAAATTAAAAAACCATCCTATTATGGATGGTACATGGTCATGATCGCAGGGCTCGGCGTCTTTTTCTCGGGTCCCGGTCAGACATATTTTATCTCAGTGTTTATCGATCAATACATAACCGACTTCGGTTGGTCGCGTTCGGAAGTGTCGAGCATCTATTCGGCGGCGACGCTCGCTTCAGCCGCCTGTCTGTTCTTCGTCGGTCGATTGATCGACCGGTTCGGGCAACGCGTCATGATGGTGCTGGCATCGATTCTCTTAGCCGTCGCCTGTCTGTTCAATAGTTATGTGGTGAACTTGACGATGCTCTTCTTCGGGATTTGGATGCTCCGTTTATTTGGACAAGGCTCGATGACACTCATTCCGAACACGCTCGTTCCGCAATGGTTCATCACGAAACGCGGGCAAGCGCTCAGTTATATGGCGATTGGCGGCTTCTTGAGTTCGGCTGTCTTTCCTCCGCTCAACGTTTGGCTTGTCGGTTTGATCGGCTGGCAGACGACGTGGCAAGTGTGGGGACTCCTCGTGTTCGTCTTGTTCACGCCGCTCGCTTACCGCTTCGTCCGCAATCGACCGGAGGATATGGGGTTGTTGCCGGATGGCGGGACGAACCCACACCCGAGTCCAAAGACGGCAGGTGCACCGATTCATGTCGACATCGACTTCACGTTCAAAGAAGCGCTCAAGACACGGGCGTTTTGGCTGATTCTCTCGTGTATCGGGATTCCGGCGCTCGTTAACACGGCCATCACGTTTCATCTGATTTCGATTTTTGAAGAGCAAAGTCTGCCTCCTGTCACGGCGGCACTCGTCTTAAGTTTGATGGCGATCCTTGGGTTTCCGGTGACGTTCATCGCTGGACGAATCATCGATGTCGTGAAAATCAATTACGTGCTCATCGGGATTTTCGTCACCGAAATCGTCTTCATGGTTATCTTGCAGTATACAACGACGTTCTCGCTCGCCATTCTCTTCGGGGTCATTTGGGGGATCAGCAACGGTTTTGAACGCATCGCCTTGAATTACGTCTGGCCGTATTACTTCGGTCGCGCCGCGCTCGGCAGCATCAGCGGGCTGGCGACGTCTGTCATGGTGCTCGGTTCTGCGGTCGGCCCGCTTCCGTTCGGGATCGCCTACGACCTGTTCGGGAATTATGAGATGATCATTTGGTATTCGCTCGTCTTCCCGCTCATTGGTATCGTAGCTGCCGCTTTGGCGGTGAAGCCGACACTCGTCCGCTCGTGATGACACAAAAAATCCCGATGAACGAAGTCATCGGGTAATGAAATAGTATAACAGGCCGAGCGCCACGAAGGAGATCGGGAACAGGACGATATACGTCCACGACACCATCGACCAGCTTTTCTTTTGACTGTAGTCTGACTTGTCTTTTCCGAGCCCGACCATGATCGTAAAAATGAGGGCAATCAAGCAAACGAGTAGCGATAATCCGATTGTGAGATACATATTGTCACATCCTTCTTTGTTTCTTCATATATCAAGCATAGCTGAAAACGTAACGAAAAAGCCTCTGAAATGTTGGGATTCTGTGTCCAACAATCAGAGGCTTTTATCACACCTGGGTATCTTTTATATACGTGTCGGCATCATCGATTGGAATGCCAAGCGCCTCGTGGATGACGGTCAAGGCGCTGTCGTTGCGCTTGTCCGTCTCGGCGGCGACACAGTCGCGCGGGACGTGGAGCTCATACTCACGCATATAGCCGTCATTCGCCGAGAACAGGATACAGATATCCGAGGCGACACCGGTCAGGACGAGTGATGTGACGTCAAGTTGACGCAGCAAGATGTCGAGTTGTGTCCCGTAAAACGTCGAGTGTCTCGGCTTGATGATGAAGTATTCTTTTTCTTCCGGCGCGATCCGTTTGGCGATGGTGCTGCCTTTCGAAGACTCGACGTGCCGGATGATATCCTCGGTGCTATCTTTCCACTGCCCGAAGTTATCGTTGCAGTAGATGACCGGCCAGTCGTTCTCTTTAAAGTGACGTTTCAGTTTCAAAATCGGGTCGACGATCGGCTCCGTATGTCGAAACAGGTCTTCTCCTCCGACGAAGTCGAAGTCGTTAAACAGATCGATGATGAGTAACGCCGTCTTTGGCATCGTGGTCCCTCCATTCAAAGAAGTCTCTGTATAGGAAGTACCACACTCGTTCAGCCGTTAATCGTCATTCAGCAAACGTTTTGCTGCGGAACATGAACGCCGTGATGATATAGAAGGCGACGATGTGAATCAAGACGTAGAACGCCGAGAACCAAATCGTCACGTCCATCGTCTCCATGAAACCTGGGCTTTGGTAATAGATCGACAAGTCCGTGTGTAAGAAGACGATCCATTTGGCGATGGCCGGTTTCCACGCGATGAGAAGTCCACCGATCATCGTCGAGACGAAGTTTGCGAGCACGGTGAAGCCGATCACGACCCCGACCGATTTGAAGACGACCGAGAACATGAGCGTCAAGAAGATGACGAACACGCCGCTCGAGACGCTAAGCAGGACATTGCGGAACTGCTCGAGCGTCAACTCCCCGTCGAGCGTCAACGCAAAACCGTACGTGACGGCAAGGATGAACACGAACTGGGCGAGCATGATGAGAAGGGCGGCCACAAGTTTCGACAGTAAAATTCGATCGCGCGAGTAAGGGCTCATGAGTAGATGCTTCAACGTATCAAATTTCAACTCGTTCCCAATCATCTCAGCGGTGAAGACGATCGTGAAGATGCCGAGGAACGTCATCGCCGCCATCGTCGCATAGTTGACGAACGTTTCCGCGTCACCTGGGTTGTTGCCGCTCCGGACGATGAAGTACGTTAAGACGATGATCCCAGTGTACATACCGAGTGCGACGAGCGGTTTAATCGTACGTCGCCATTTCATGAACTCATTGGCTAGTAATGAACGCATTGTTCGTGCCTCCTTCTTTTTTCGTCAATTTCAAGAACTGTTCTTCAAGTGTCTCGTGTTTCATCCCGATCTGATAGACGGCGATGTCACGTTCGACGAGATGTTTCAACAAATGCGGGATATCGGTTTCCGGACGCGGGACGATGAACGTCTCAGCTGACTGTTGAATGATTTTCACATCATCAAAAGCGAGTGCGACGACATCGAGCGCTTCGTTCATCTGCTCGCGGCCGACTTTACAGAGGATGACACTTTCCGTCTTAGCCTCACCGTCTCCGCCTTGGACCGACTTGATTTGTCCTTGATCGATGATGGCGAACCGGTCGGTGATCAGTTCCATCTCGCTCAATAAGTGACTCGAGATGAGGATGGCGATGCCGCGGTGGTCGGCTAAATGCCGTAAGTAGTTGCGCAAATCAGCGATGCCTGCTGGGTCGAGACCGTTTGTCGGCTCGTCGAGGATCAATACTTTCGGATTATGGAGCAGGGCACGGGCGATGCCGAGTCGCTGTTTCATCCCGAGTGAGTATTGTTTCACTTTCATATCGAGCTTTGTCTCAAGTCCGACGAGGGCACCGAGGGCGTTCAAGTCGACTTTCTTTAGACCAGGAATCAAATTCATCGCGTGAATCAGGTTCTCGCGGCCCGTCAAATACGGATAGAAGGCCGGGTTTTCGACGATGGCACCGATGCGACTGAGCGCTTGTTGGCGTTCTGTCGAGACGTCGAATCCGTCGACGGTCACTTTGCCGTGTGTTGCTGGCATGAGGCCGGTGATAATACGGATCGTCGTCGTCTTCCCGGCGCCGTTCGGGCCGAGGAAGCCAAAGATTTCTCCGGGCGTGACGTCAAAACTTACATTCGTCAGGACGTTCGTCTGGCCCATTTTCTTGTGTACATTTTGTACGGATAACATAGGGTCACCTTGCTTTCGTTGAGAGTATTTTCCAACTGGACACCCTTATATACGGACTGGATTGAAACAAGGTTTCACCTTTTTTTGAAACTGTTGAAACAAAGCGTTGATTTCACAATTAGTTGATAAGGAAAACTTATTGAAATAGTATGGACGAATTGTGAATTTGAAAGGGTCTTTCTACAGGGAAAGGTGTAGTATGAAGAGGAGAGAAAGAGGCAAGATTTGGCTCTTTTTGCAGGACGAATCAGATGGATGAACTGCTTCGTGCTTAATGTTAAAATGAAAGCGTTCACACATCGGACGCACAGGAACGGATAGGGGGATTTATTCAATGGGAGAGTCGTCGAACGGTCGCGAAGAAGTGCAAGCATTTTATGGTCCAAACTTAGGCTACATCGTTGAATTATATGAGCAATACGTGGAAGACCCAGAATCGGTCGACGCGGAGACGCGTCAATACTTTGACGAACACGGGGCACCGGAAGCGAGCGCGCCTGTCGCGCCGGCTGCATCGTTTGATTTAGAGAAAGTCGTGGCAGCGACACGGTTGGTCAATGATATCCGGGCACTCGGCCATAAAGCGGCCGATATCTATCCGCTCAAAGACCACCCGCGCGAACACGGCTTGTTTGCGTTTGACCGCTACGGGTTGAGTGAGGCCGACCTCGAGCAAGTACCAGCTCACTTGTTGTCGGAAGACGTGCCAAAACCGGGCGCGAACGCGCTCGAACTCGTTCGTCATTTGCTTGACGTCTATACGGGCACGGTTGCCATCGAGCTCCGCCACTTGGACGATATGGAAGAGAAGCGTTGGATTCGCCGCCGCATCGAGCAAGGCGCATTGAAAGCGAAGTACTCGAAGAACGAGAAAATCGAGCTCTTCCAGCGTCTAGCCGAGACAGAGTTGTTCGAGTCGTTCCTTCATAAAACATACGTCGGACAAAAGCGCTTCTCGATCGAAGGGCTCGACGCGATGGTGCCGCTCCTTGACGCCATGGTCGGCGGCCTCATCTCGAGCGGGTCAGAACATATCAATATCGGGATGGCCCACCGCGGACGCTTGAACGTACTCGCGCACGTGCTCGGCAAACCGTACGAGATGATCTTCGCCGAGTTCCAACACGCCCCGAACAAAGAGTTGATCCCGTCGGAAGGATCGATCGGCATCAATTTCGGTTGGTCCGGCGACGTCAAATATCACCTCGGTCTCGACCGCAGAGTGTTAGAAGAGAAGAAAGAGGTCCGATTGAACCTCGCCAATAACCCGAGTCACCTCGAGTTCGTCGGTTCGGTCGTCGAAGGGTATACGCGTGCCGCGCAAGACGACCGCTCAGAAAAAGGGATGGCGGTACAACATGACGACAAGGCCGCATCGATCTTGATTCACGGAGACGCCGCGTTCCCAGGTCAAGGAATTGTCGCCGAGACGCTCAACATGACGAACTTGCAAGGCTATCGTACAGCGGGGACGGTCCATGTCATCGCCAACAACACGATCGGCTTCACGACCGACCCGAGCGACTCGCGCTCGACACGTTATGCGAGCGATATCGCCAAAGGCTATGAGATTCCAGTGTTCCACGTTAATGCCGACGACCCGGAAGCGTGTGTCGCCGTCGCCAAACTGTGCAGCGAGTATCGTGCCAAGTTCCATAAAGACATCCTCGTCGACTTGGTCGGTTACCGCCGCTACGGTCATAACGAGATGGATGAACCGATGAACACGAACCCGGTGCTCTATAAAGCCATCAAAGAACACCAATCGGTCCGTCACGTCTACGCAGATGTGCTCGAAGCGGAAGGTGTCATGTCGAAAGAAGACAAGGCGACAATCGAACAGTCGATCGAGGATCGTCTCAAGTCGGCCCGTGACCTCGTCCCGGCCGAAGAAGAAGATGCTGACATCGTCTTGCCGGAAGCGGTCCATAAAGGATTCCCGTTCGTCGAGACGGGCGTGGAACGTGATGTGCTCCAACAATTGAACGATGAATTGCTCGTCTGGCCGGAAGGCTTCGGCGTGTTCCATAAACTTCAAAAAGTGCTTGAGCGTCGCCGTGACGCGTTCGCGGACAATGGGAAAGTCGACTGGGGCCATGCTGAGACGCTCGCCTATGCCTCAATCATCTCGGACGGCACGCCGATCCGCTTGAGCGGGCAAGATTCAGAGCGCGGAACGTTCGCGCAGCGTAACATCATGTTGAACGATGTCGAGACTGGCAAGAAGTTCTCGCCGCTCCATCACTTGTCGACGGCGAACGCCTCGTTCTCGGTCCACAACAGCCCGCTCTCAGAAGGCTCGGTACTTGGTTTCGAATACGGCTATAACGTGTTCGCCCAAGATACGCTCGTCCTATGGGAAGCACAGTACGGTGACTTCGCCAACTCGGCGCAAGTCATGTTCGACCAGTTCATCTCGGCCGGTCGTGCCAAGTGGGGCCAAAAATCAGGTCTCGTCATGCTGTTACCGCACGGCTATGAAGGCCAAGGGCCAGAGCACTCGAGCGCCCGGATGGAGCGTTACTTGACGCTCGCCGGAGAGAAAAACTGGACGGTCGCGAACTTGTCGACGGCCGCGCAGTACTTCCACATCTTGCGTCGTCAGGCGAAGATGCTCGGTACAGAACAAGTCCGTCCGATGATCATCATGACACCGAAGAGCCTGCTCCGTCATCCGCTTGCAGCCTCATCGGTCGATGAACTGTCCGACAATAACTTCCGTCCGATCATCGAACAAGTTGGTCTCGGTGAGAATCCGGAGCAAGTCGAACGTCTCGTCTTCTGTTCAGGGAAGATGGCAATCGATTTGCAAGAAGCGACGATGAAGTCAGAGGAGTCACTCGACTTCCTGCACATCATCCGTGTCGAAGAAATTTATCCGTTCCCGGTCCGTGAGATCCGTGAATTGATCAGCCGCTATCCGAACGCGAAAGAGATTGTCTGGGTCCAAGAAGAGCCGAAAAACATGGGGGCTTGGACGTACATCGAGCCTCGCCTCGAAGCGGTCACGTCGAACCGATTGAACGTCCGCTACGTCGGCCGCCGCCGTCGTTCGAGCCCGGCCGAAGGAAATCCGACGGCCCATAAACAAGAACAAGCACGTATCATCCGTGAAGCCATCTCACGTGACGCCGTCTCGGCTGCTGCCGGCACGAGCACATACCAAAAAGATCGTAAATAAGTTAAGGGGGAACTCATTGTGATCGAAATCAAAGTACCGGAATTAGCAGAGTCCATTACGGAAGGAACGGTCGCGTCGTGGCTTAAACAGCCAGGCGACCATGTTGAAAAAGGGGAAGCCATCGTCGAACTCGAGACGGACAAAGTCAACATCGAAGTGCCGGCCGATGAGTCGGGCACGCTCGACGAGCAATTGGCGGCCGAAGGGGACACGGTCCAAGTCGGACAAGTGATCGCTCGCCTCAGCTCAGGTTCGGGTGGCGGCACGGCTGTCGCGACGAAGACAAAAACGGAAGCGGCGACAGAGACAGCTCCGGCACCGGCCGAGACGAAAACAGAGGAAGTCGGCGAAGCGAAGAAAGTTGAACGCCGTGAAGAGCACGTCGCGAGCCCAGGCAAAGGACCGATTGCGACACCGGCGGCCCGTAAATTGGCCCGTGAAAAAGGCATCGACTTGTCGGCCATCCAAACGAACGACCCGATCGGCCGCATCAACGTCCATGATGTGACGAACCACGAGTCGAAACCGGCACCGACACAAGCACCACAAGCGCCAAAAGCACCGGCAGCGGCACCGCAACCGGCAGCGAGCGGCAAAGATGAAGAGCGCATCAAAATGACGCGTCGTCGTCAAACGATTGCCAACCGCCTCGTCGAAGTGCAACAGACGGCAGCGATGTTGACGACGTTCAATGAAATCGATATGTCGGCCGTCATGGCGCTCCGCAAACGTCGCCAAGAGAAGTTCGTCAAAGATAACGACGTCAAACTCGGCTTCATGTCGTTCTTCACGAAAGCGGCCGTCGCGGCGCTCAAACGGATGCCATACTTGAACGCTGAGATTCAAGGCAACGAGATCGTCTTGAAGAAATACTATGACATCGGCATCGCCGTGTCGGCTCCGGACGGCCTCGTCGTCCCGGTCGTCCGCGAAGCGGATCGCAAAAACTTCGGTGAGATCGAGAAAGACATCTTGCACCTCGCCGATAAAGCCCGCAACAACAAGCTCGGGTTGAGCGACCTCACAGGTGGCACGTTCACGATCACGAACGGTGGCGTCTTCGGCTCACTCTTGTCGACACCGATCTTGAACGGACCACAAGTCGCCATCCTCGGGATGCACTCGATTCAACTCCGTCCGATTGCCATCGACGCGGAAACGATGGAGAACCGTCCGATGATGTACGTGGCCCTCTCGTATGACCACCGCATCGTCGACGGTCGTGAGGCTGTGACGTTCCTCAAACACATCAAAGACATGATTGAAGACCCAGAACAATTGTTGTTCGAAGCGTAATACAAGCAGGTCCATGCCGACGAGCGGCATGGACCTTTTCTTATGCGATGAGCGTCTCATCGAGCGTGATTTGATTTTTTCCGTTCGCTTTGGAGCGGTAGAGCGCCTGGTCCGCCCGTTCGATGGCGGCGTGCGGCACCGTTTCTGTCTGCCAGAGCGAGGCGCCGATACTGGCCCCGACGCTTGTCGTCCCGCTTTCAATGGCGATCGGCTTGGACAGGGACGCGATAATGTCTTCGCCGATGCGTGTGATGGAGTGTCCGTTCTGTCCGTTCCGTTCGAACAAGAGGAAGAACTCGTCACCGCTCAAACGGACCGGATAGGACCCATCGAGCGTCACTCGTTTCAATCGCTCGGCAATCTTAATCAAGACGTCATCCCCGGCGGCGTGCCCGTATGTATCGTTGATCGCTTTGAAACCGTCGAGATCGATATAGAAACAGACGTATTCGTTCTTTGTCGCCTGGGCTTCGTTCAAATAGTGACGAAGCGCCGTCCGATTGGCGAGCCCGGTCAAGACGTCGCGATGGGCGAGCGACTCGTAATGGACCCGTTCCGTCTCGGATTCGGTGAGTGACGTGACGAGCGATTCTAAGGCGAAAGCGAGCGACTCGATCTCATGAATCCCTGATTGGTGTGGGAACGTCTTCGCTTTGCCTTGTTTCATGAGAGCTGCCGTCTCGGTGATCCGTTTTAGCGGTCGGGTCACGACTGAGGCGAGGAGCCAACCGAGGATGGCCGTCACGAACGAGGCGACGAGGCCGATCGATAAGATGTTCCGCTCGAGTGAGGCGACCGGGGCGAAGGCGACCTCGGCCGGTTGGCGGACGACGACACTCCAGTCGAGGCCGGCGTAATCTTCATACCCTTCTCCGGTGGCGACGCCGGTCAAATAGGATTTTCCGTCCGCCCACGTGTCGACGTGCCATCCGTCGTCTAGTTTCGTCGGGAGCGGTTTCCCGACGAGATGGTCCGGGCCGAGCAACACGGTGTTGTCGCGTCCGCTGACGACGAATAGGTCGGTATACTCGGACTGATGGTGGAGCGTCCGGTTGAAGTGGCGGAGTACTTCCTTCCCCCATTCCCAACTTAGGTGAGTCGCAAGCACGCCTTGGAAGGCCCCGTCACGGAACAGCGGGACACTGATGTCGACGAACTGAAGGACTTCGCCGGTCGGGTTCGGCAACAGCTCCGCGAGCAATACGGCCTCGTGGACATCCCCGATGAACGGCTCATCCTGGGCTTCTAGAAAGACAGGGCGTTCGCTGATTGAAGCGCCTTCTAATATTCCATTCGTCGAAGCGACGACGTTCCCCGACGCATCGGTCACGCCCATCCATGAGAAAGCGGGGATGTTCGTTTGGACCTGGTCGAGCAGGGCCCGGCTCGAGGCGGGTTCGTTCAAGGCGTCGAGTCCTTGGAGCAATTGGATCTCTTGATAGCGCGACCACATGTAGAAGTCGAGCTTATCGACGAGCTGGTGTGACGTCATCGACAACCGTTCCCCGATCTCTGCTTCGAGTGAGGCGGCGGAGCGTTGGCTGGTCATGTACGTTAGCGTGATGGTGAGCAAAAAGACGAGTGTGGCGATGCTGAGCGCCAAGATCAGGCCGAGGCGCATCGAAAATGATTTCATGAACAAATTCCTCCTACAGTGACAATCTCCACTCTGTTCATCGTCATCTTTGCCGTGACATGAAGCGAAGTTACGAAAAAACAAGGGTGATTTCGTGGAAACAGATAGCGCTTTCGTTATAATGAAAGACGAATCGATACAAATAGAGGTGAGACAAATGAAACAGAATAAACTATTGGTCATCGCGACGCTGCTCGCGGTCGCCCTCGTGGCCGTCGTGGTCGTTCTCTTGAACCGGCCGGCCGAACAAGCGGAGACGGCGGCACCGGTAAAGGCAGAGCATGTGTCGACCGAAGGACAGCCGACGCTCGGAGATGCGGACGCACCCGTCTCGGTCGTCGAGTTCGGGGATTATAAATGCCCGTCTTGTAAACAGTGGGGTGAGACGGTCTATCCGAAGTTGAAGCAAGACTATATCGACACAGGGAAAATCAGTTTCAGCTACATCAACGTCCTGTTCCACGGACAAGAGTCGATTTTGGCATCGCTTGCGTCAGAGTCGGTGTATAAACAAGACCCGGACGCGTTCTGGGATTTCCATAAGGCGCTCTATGACGCGCAACCGGCGAGTCAGCAGCACGACGAGGCATGGGTCACGGTCGAGCGGTTGACAGAGATTGCGAGCGAGACGACATCGGTCGACGTGGCGAAGCTCGAGGACGATTTAAGTGAGAACTCGACGGTGCTCGACCAAGTGAGCCTCGATGACGGGCTCGTCAAAGAGCACGGTGTCCAGTTCACCCCTTCAATCATGATCAACGGGGTCATGCTCGAAGACCCGTTTGACTATGAGACGATTGAGCGGTTGATCGAGCAAGGCACACCATGAAGCAGTCGTTCTTGACCCGTTATGGTCTCTATCTCGCTTGGCTCGTCGCCCTCGCAGCGACGCTCGGCAGTCTTTACTTCAGTGAGATTCGCGAGTTCGTGCCATGTGAGCTTTGCTGGATTCAACGCATCTTCATGTATCCGCTCGTCATCCTGCTCGGCGTTGCCGTGTTCACGGACGACCGGGCGGTGAAGAAGTATGTATTGCCGCTGTCGATGATCGGCGGTCTCGTTTCTTTGTACCACTACTTGGTCCAAAAAGTGCCCGGGTTCGCCGACATCAAACCGTGTGTCGCAGGCGTACCTTGTAACGTGCAGTACATCAATTGGTTCGGGTTCGTGACGATCCCGTTCCTTGCCTTGACGGCATTTACTTTAATCACGCTCCTCGTTTGGCGCGTGAAACGCAACTGACAACGAAGGAGATGGAACGTGTGAAGAAATGGATGCTTTTCGGGCTGATCAGCCTCATGGTGGTGCTCGCTGCATGCGGCAACGAAATCGAAGACCCGCTCAACTGGGAGATC
Organism: Exiguobacterium sp. s6; assembly: GCF_018618155.1. Classification (NCBI taxonomy): domain Bacteria; kingdom Bacillati; phylum Bacillota; class Bacilli; order Caryophanales; genus Exiguobacterium; species Exiguobacterium sp. s6. Next base: position 2,000,372 of record NZ_JACSLN010000001.1, on the reverse strand, counting down.
GAGTCGTTCAATTATATGAATCAAAATGAAGAGATGGTCAGTCTTGATGATTTGAAAGGGAAGGTATGGATGGCCGACTTCGTGTTCACAAACTGTGAGACGGTCTGTCCACCGATGACGTACAATATGACAAAGCTCAATGAGGCGCTCGTTGAGGAAGGTGTCGAGGATGTCCAGTTCGTGTCGTTCAGCGTCGACCCGACCGTCGACACGCCAGATAAAATCAAAGAGTTCATGGCAAACTACGACTTGGCACAGGCCGACTGGCAGTTCTTGACGGGCTACTCGCAGGAGGAGATCGAGGCATTCGCGCAACAGAACTTCAAGGCGCTCGTTCGTAAACCGGCAGAGGGCACGCAAGTCGATCACGGGACATCCTTCTACCTCGTCGACCAAGACGGGAAGATCATCAAAGTGTATCCCGGTTTCCAAGAGGTACCGCTCGAGGATATCGTGAACGATATTAAGATTTTACAAGAATCATGAGACGGCCATGTGCCGTCTTTTTCTGTATTCAAAAACAGGGAAATCGGCGCTAGTACCGTATAATGAAAACGTAGAGGAGTGGATGAACATGAAGAAGACATTATTATTTTCATTGATGGGCATGGCAGCCGTGACGGGGACCGTGCTCACCCAATATAAACCGCTCGGGAAAAAGCCGAAAACGCTACGATCGCCGAACCTCGTGAACGGCAAGTTTCGCAATCAGCTCGAGACGCCGATGCGGTTTTCAACGGACGACATGATCTCGATGTCGAAGGAATATTTGAACCCGGACTCGCTTCGGAAACCGAGTGAGCGGTTGCCGGTTGTCCCAATCGACTTCAGCGAGAAACTCGGCTCGAGCTTCACCCGCATCTATTGGCTCGGCCATTCGGCGATGCTCGTCCAAATGGACGGCAAGACGATGCTCGTCGACCCGATGTTCGGCCGGAGCCCGTCGCCGCTCCCGTTCGCGAAGAACGAGCGGTTCAGCGAGGACTTGCCGTTCGAGCTCAACGACTTACCAGATATCGATGTCGTCCTGCTCACGCATGACCATTACGATCATTTGGACTATGCGACGATTCAAACAATCAAAGACAAGGTCGCGGTCTTCATCGTCCCGCTCGGTGTCGGTAGCCACTTGAAACGGTGGGGCGTCGGGGCGGAACGCATCGTCGAACGCGATTGGGGCGAGACGTACAACTTCGGGCCATGGACGTTCGTCTGCACGCCGGCTCGGCATTTCTCGGGCCGCTCGCTCACTGACCGCAACGCGACGCTCTGGGCGTCATGGGTCGTCCTCGGTGAGACGGATCGCCTGTTCTTCAGTGGGGACGGTGGATACGGGCCGCACTTTAAAGAGATTGGTGATGCGTACGGACCGTTCGACTTCGCAGCGCTCGAGTGCGGCCAATACGACGAGCGTTGGCCGGACGTGCATATGCAACCGACTGAGACGGCACAGGCGTTCCGTGACGTGCGGGCCGACAAGATGCTCCCGATCCATTGGGGCGCGTTCACGTTATCGTTCCATGCCTGGTTCGACCCAGCTGAGCAGATGGTGGGGCTCTTACCACGAGAGGACGTGCTCACGCCACGAATCGGTGAGCGGATCACGCTCGACGGACGGAACGACACGACCAACTGGTGGCGTGACATCGAAGACATGAACAAGCGGTGACCGAATTCGGTCACCGCTTTTGTCACGAAGAGAGGCGTTCGGCCTCGTCCGTTTCGATATGAAGTTTGTGTTTGCGCGTGTAGACGAGGAACGCACCCGTCATGAGGATCGAGCTGATCCCGAACAAGACGACCATGAGCTGTAAGCCGATCAAGTCGAGGAAGAAGCCAGTGACGAGCAACACGACTTGGAAGACGATTCGGTCGAGCATGTTCCGGAACGAGAAGAAGCGGCCGTGATAGTCTTTCGGCATCCGTGTCTGGAAAATCGTCACGGCCGTCGGGAAGAAGCAGCCGACCGAGAAGCCGAACAAGACGAATGCGGCGATCGAGACGGCCGGGATGTCGGCGAAGTAAAGCATGAGCTGGGCGACCCCAATCAAAAACGAGAACGTGAACAAGATGGAGAACACGGAGAACTTCTCACCGATCCGTTTGATGAGGAACGCACCGACCATGAAGGCAATCCCTTCGGCCGTGTAAATCCATCCTTTGATCGCCGTCGAGTCCTGCAGCTCGCTAATGTTGATGACGAGCAAGTTGAACCCGCCGATAAAGAGGAGCGGGATGAGCGTCATGACGAGCGTCATAAAGATGACCGGAATCGATTTGATGATCGGAAAGACGTCCTTGAACCCGCCGGACGACTTGGCGTCCACTTTCTTCGCAGACGGGACGGTCGTCTCGTCGATCTTCAAGAACCACGTCGCGACGGCGAGAAGCAGATAAGCGACAAGCGAGAGCGCGTAGACGTCCCGAAGTGAGATGAGCGTGAGCAAGATGCCGGCGATGGCCGTCCCGATGACACGCGACAGCGTCGACACGTTCATATGCACCCCGTTCAAGGCGAGCAACTCCCGTTCTTTGACGATGAGCGGGATGGCCGCCTGGAGCGCCGGGAAGTAGAACGCGGCCGACCCTTGCAGGAAGACGAGGAAGACGACCATCCACAGCACGCTTCCCGTCTCGATGGCGACGAACATGAACAGGACGCTCAGCGCCCGGACAATACTTGAGATGAGCATGATTTTCTTTTTCGAGCCTTGGTCGGTGAGTCGACCGGCGAGCGGCCCGATGGCGACCCCGGCGAGCAATCCGCCAGCGAGGATGAGCGCCTTGACGAAGTCAGACGGCACTTTCTCCTGCATGAACTCCAAGTTGCCGATGATGCCGAGCCAAAGCCCGAGACCGGCGACGAACTCCCCGGTCAAGATGATCCAGACGTTGCGATTTTTCCACATATGGTTAAGTCCTCGATTCTTATTAGCTAATAATAATTATCCTTCAGAACGATTTAGAAAGCTACAAAAAAGAAGCCGGGATTCGGCTTCTTTCAAATCAGATATCGCAGTTGTCGTCCGTGCACGTCGCACCGCCTGAGAGCACTTGAAGCGTCGGTGCCGATTCGGCCCACGTCTTCTCAAGCACTTGTGTGAACGCCTCGGTCGGTTGCGCACCAGAGACGCCATATTTTCCGTCAAAGACGAAGAACGGGACGCCGGTGATGCCGAGGTCGCTTGCACGCTTCTCTTCAGCGCGAACGTCTTCCGTGTATACGTCTGAAGCGAGCACGTCTTTCACGGCGTCAGCATCGAGTCCGACACTTGTCGCGATCTCGACGAGGACGTCGTGGTCGCCGATATGTTTCGCATCGACGAAATACGCCTTGAGGAGCGCTTCTGACAATGCTTTCTCTTTTCCGACCGTCTTCGCATAGTGCGTCAACCGGTGCGAGTCGAGTGTGCCCGTGACGACCATGTTGTCGAAATCGTACTCAAGTCCGACGGTGCGGGCCTGGGCGGCGACTTGTGCCGTCGTACCTTTTGCCTGCTCGAGCGGCATGCTGTATTTCTTCGCGAGTGCTTCGTAAATCGAACGCGAGTCGGTCGTCGGGGCGTTCGGGTCGAGCTCGAAACTCTTGAACTCCACTTCGACGTTGTCCGCGTGCGGGAACTGTTCGAGCGCCTCTTCTAGACGGCGCTTGCCGATATAACAGAACGGGCAGACATAGTCTGACCAAACTTCAATTTTCATATTTAATCCCTCCTACAGTCAGTGTAGGATGTCTTGAATTTGAAGTAAATGAATGTGCTCACGAAATAAGCCCTCACGAGGAGGACTTAAAAGACGTACCAGAACACGCAAACGAAGTGGGCGAAACTGCCGAACAAGATGAACAAATGGAACACCTCGTGGAAGCCCCAACCGCGCCAGTTGACGAACTTCGGCTTGAAGCCGTAGATGAGCCCGCCAATCGTGTACATGAAACCGCCAAGCAATAGCCAAAAGATGCCGGCGTTGCCGATGACGTCATGAAGCGGTCCGATGAAGAACACCGATAACCAGCCCATGCCGATATAAAGTGCCGTCGACAAGAAGCGTGGCGCGTGGAACCAGACGAGCTTGAAGATGATGCCGAACAAGGCGAGCGCGTGGACGGTGCCGAACAACACCCAACGTGTCGGTCCCTCAAGCGCAAGCAACGTGAGCGGGGCGTATGTCCCGGCGATCAAGGCGTAAATCATCGCATGATCGATTCTCCGGAAAAAGGCGATGACTTTCGGCGAGGCGATGATGCTGTGGTACAGGCCGGACGACAAATAGAGGAAGACGAGGCTAATCCCAAACAAGATCGCAGCCATGATGGCGAGCGGCGACCCGAGCAGAGACGCTTTCACCGTCATCGCAATCAACGCGATGAACGCGAGCACGGCCCCGGCCAAATGGGTCAGTGCATTAATCGGTTCCCGAAAAATCGAATTCATGTAAAAACACTCCTTATCACGTCATGTAGTATCCATAACTACATGATAAGCTGTATACGGAAGAACAACAAGGTTTTTGTTTCGACAAATTGAGTTTGTCCGTATACTGAAGGGGAGGTGATTCGATGAAACCGCACGAGATTGTAGAGACGGAAGGGACGTTGCCGAAACAGGTGCTCCCGACGATCGACTTATATATGGACCAAGTCATCCAGCTGTTCGAGCAACATTACGGCAAGATGAAACGAAGCGACGATGAGACGATTTTGACGAAGACGATGATCAACAACTACGCCAAGGGCAAGTTGTTCCATCCTGTCAAAAACAAGAAATACACGAACGAGCACTTGATGTTGCTCAGCCTGATTTACGAGATGAAAGGATTGCTCTCGATCAATGACATCAAAGAGACGCTCCGGCCGTTGAACGAGTCGGACGAAGGTTTCTCGCTCGAGGACTTCTATGACGCGTACCAGGTTCAGAAAGAGCAGAACATGCAGGCGTTCGAGGCGCAAGCCGAGACGCTCCTCGCCAACGTGCGCACGAACGAGACGAACGGCATCCAACAGTCGCTCGCCATCGCCTCGGCCGTCCATATGAGCCACTTGTTCCAACGGCTCGCCGAACAATTGATTGATGAAGGCAAATGAAAACGGCCCACGATTCAGACGAATCGTGGGCCATTTTTCATTAGTTGTTGATGTACTTCTCGAACACGTCACCGAAGTCTTTGCGGTTCCACTCGTGATAGTGACCTTTGAGCCAGTCGAAGCTTTGTTCGTTCAATTCCTTGAACGTCGACGCCACGTTCATGTCGCCTTGGCGGAGTCCGCTCAAAATCGACACCGAATGCGTGAGTGACGCGTTGGCATACTCCATCATCTTCCGGCCTTCACGTTGCTTCTCAGCGATGGCGAGGAGCGATTTGTACAAGTCTTTCACATGCTCGATTTGTTTCTTGTTCACGTCGATCGAGTACGGCTTGTCGCCGATGGTGAACTTGATCTCGACGTCCATGTCGACCGTACCGGCCGTCTCGAACATGACGTTATTCAATGGGAAATGGGCGTAAGGATAACGGTACAAGACGCGTTTCGAACTCATCGCACTCGTCCCGTCGAGGTGGATCATCGCCAAGTTTGTGAAGCAGTACTCGTCCGATTTCGATTTGATCAAGAAATAAATCTTCTCGTTGTCCTCATGCAGGACGTAATCATCCGAATCCGCTTTATCGAAATCTTTCGGGTCGATGACTTCGCCGATATCGCTGAAGCCCGTCAAATCAGAAGCTAGTTTTTTGAACATGTACAATCTCTCCTCAGTAGTGGATTTTGTGCATCTCGTTCGGGTCAGACCCGGTCCGCTCGTCGCGGTTGAGTCCGTCGATCGCGTGCATCTCTTCTTTCGTCAACGTGAAGTCGAATACCTCTATATTCTCGCGAATCCGGCTCGGCGTGACCGATTTCGGAATGACGGCGACGCCGTTCTGCAAGTGCCAACGCAAGATGACTTGAGCCGGCGACTTCCCGTACTTATCAGCGATCTCGGTGATGACCGGATCCTCGAGCGCCTCACGCCCTTTCATGAGCGGGCTCCACGCCTGGATTTGAATATCGTACCGCTGGCAGAACGCAATCAACTCTTTTTGGGACAAGTATGGGTGGATCTCGACTTGGTTCACCGCCGGGACGATCGAGCACGACTGGATGATCTGTTCGAGGTGGCTGATCTCAAAGTTCGAGACCCCGATGGCCCGAACCTTGCCTTCCTCATACAACTGTTCGAGCGCTTTATACGTCTCGACGAACTTGCCGAAGCGCGGCATCGGCCAGTGAATCAAGAACAAGTCGACATATTCGAGCCCGAGCCGGTCGAGGCTATCTTGGAACGCTTGGAGTGCCTCGTCATAGCCGTGGAACTCGTTCCACAGTTTCGTCGTCACGAAGATGTCTTCCCGCGGGACGCTTGACTCGCGAATCGCTTGGCCGACGCTCTCCTCATTTTGATAGATGGCCGCCGTGTCGATTAACCGATAGCCGGCATCAAGCGCCGCTTTGACCGTGTCGACCGTGACCGCACCGTCTTCCACTTTGTACACGCCGAGTCCGAGCATCGGCAGTTTCACATCATTGTTGAGTGTTGTCCATTCCATAAATTGATTCCCTCCCTCTCACCTCTTACGTTACCGAAAATCGTCCGGAAGTGAAAGCGAAAGCTACAGCCGAATGCTTTCGCCGTGCGCCTTGATCACGATTTGATCACGTTCAAGCTTTGCCGCGGCGACGAGTCGCTCATACGGCTCCTCGACGGGTTCGTAGGATAAGACGAACGTGTCCCAATGCATCGGGAAGAAGCGTTTCGCGCCGCTCTGTTTGAACATCGTCCATGCCTGCTCCGGGGTGCAATGCGCTTCCTCGAACGACTCGGGTTGATAGGCACCGATCGGAAAAAAGGCGAGGTCGATCGGCTCTTTGTTCGCGAGCCCGTTGAACGATTCGGTGTACGCCGTATCCCCGGCGAACAGCATGCGAACGCCTTTATATTTCAAGACGTAGCCGTTATAGCCCATATGTTTGTCCCATGGGAAACGATTGCCCCAGTGGGCGACAGGGATCGCTTGGACGTGGAGCCCGTTCGCGAGCATCAATTTGTCGTGTGGGTGCATCTCGAGCGTCTGTAAGCTCGGATATTTACGTAACAGTTTGCTCGTGCCCGGGGCCGAGATGACGACCGTATCGCGGGTGATGAGCCGCTTCAGGCTCTTATGGTCGAAGTGGTCCATATGGGCGTGACTGAGCAAGATGACGTCGACGTGCCCGATCTCCTCGATCGAGAGGGCGGGGGCGGTATGGCGTTTCATCCCGAACGTGACCGGGCCGACGTGGACCCCAATCCGGTTCGAGAACACCGGATCGGTCAAAATCTTTAATCCGTACCAATGGATGAGCACGGTCGAATGACCGACCCAGGTGGCGCCGACCATCGTCTCATCGAACGAGGCGAGGTCCGGCTTGACCGTCGGGACTTTGAAGGCGGGGCGAGGCAGTCTTTGTTTGAATCGTGTATATAAGAACGTACCGACGCTCGCTAGGACAGCGCTCGGGACGAGTAGGTTTCGTAATTTCATGTCAGTCACCTCATCATCTTAGTTGGTTTAATCATACCGCTCGCGTGACGCGCTTGCATCCGCCGGAAGGTGTAGAAAAAATGGGAGATTGTGGGGCACCCCTTGCGAATCCGCTTTCAATTTGGTACGGTTGCAATAACTTAGGAAAGGAAGGTACCCGTTGCCATGAAAAAGTCACACGCCCTCAACTGATGAAACGAATCATCACTGTTCGCACGAACAGTCACGGGTGAAGTGTGTCCAATTTCAGGCGACGGGGGTAACCCTTCTTTCCGCTTGACCGGAGCTCTTCACACCATCGCTTTTGAGCGGATGGTGTTTTTTGTTTCATCGCGTATCCGAACAATTAGCGAGGTGAAACAATATGTTATCAATCCAACAAGTCCGGTTCGACCACGACCGGCAACCATTATTCAACAACGTCTCGTTCGACGTGGCGGCAGCAGAACGGGCCATCTTATTCGGACAGAACGGGTCCGGCAAGACGACGCTGTTCAAGCTGCTTATCGGCGAGCTGACCCCACAGGCAGGTGCAATCGACGTCTTAGGTTCGGTCGGTGTCGTCGAACAGACGGTGTTTGATGGAGAAGAGACTGCGCTGGACTACGTCATGCAAGGCGACCCGCAGCGCTATCCGCTCTACATGGATGTCACATCAGGTGACACGGCGCGCGTGCTTGAAGCATACGACGAGGCGCTCGCAACTGACGCCTTCGGACTCGAGCTTGAGGCGAGACAAGCGCTCAAACGGCTCGGTCTCGACGCACAGGACTCGATCCGGCTCCGAGAGTTGAGCGGCGGTGAACAGACACGGGCCCAACTTGCTCGGCTCACGATGCAACACGTCGATATCGTCCTCTTAGACGAGCCGACGAACCATCTCGATGTCGACTCAATCGAGTGGCTGACGCGCTGGGTGAACGAGTTTCCGGGTACGGTGCTCGCCATCTCCCACGACCGCCAGTTCATCGACGATGTCGCGACGGTCATCCTTGAATTAGACGAAGGGAAAGTCGTCCGCTATCCTGGCAACTACACGGCCTATAAACACCAGAAGGCCGAGGAACGGGTACGCGATGAGCGGGCCCATGCCCGCTACGTAGCGCGGAAGTCGGAACTGCTCGATATGATCGCCCAATATAAGGGGTGGCATTTGAAAGCGAAAGCGACGGCGAGCGTGCGGAGTCCCGGCGCGCAAAAAGGCGCGGCGAACCTCGCCGTCAAAATGAAAGCAAGGGAACGTAAGCTCGAGCAACTCGAAGGTTCTCGGCCCGATCGACCGAAAGATGCGGCCCACGTCTCCGTCCGTTTCCAAGCCGACCCGCTCGAGGCGAAGACGTGGATCACGGTCGACGACGTCTCGTTCGGTTACGAGGAACCCCTCTTTGAGCACCTCTCGTTCACGGTGAACCGGGGTGACCGCATCTCCATCGTCGGTCCGAACGGAAGTGGGAAGACGACGCTTTTGAAACTATTGATCGGCGAACTCGCACCGGAGGCAGGGGACATCAAGCGTCACCCGAAACTGAAGGTTGGCTATTTCTCGCAGACGCTCGCACGATTGCCGAAGGGAGGGACGTTGCTCGACGCACTCCTCGCCGAGAGTGACATCACAGAGACGGAGGCACGGACGCTTTTGGCGCACTTCTTATTCCGCCGCGATGAGGTGTATAAGCCGATCCGTGACGCGAGCATGGGGGAGAAGTGCCGCATCGCCTTCCTCATCCTCTACTTCTCGGATGCGGATGTGCTCGCGCTCGATGAGCCGACGAACTATTTGGATGTGGCGACACGGGCGCAAATCGAAGCCGCACTCGACGTATATCGGGGCGGGTTGATCCTTATCTCGCACGACCGGACGTTTCATCGATTGACGGACCGGACGATCGAGCTCGGAAAGACGGTGCGCGTCCTTGAGTCGGGTGATACAAAACCTCCGGTCGACGTCGGCGCGACGCTGCGGACGCTCGAGACGCTGACGAGCGAGCCGCAAATTTTCTTCGACGAGGCAGGAAACGGGATCCCTCTTGCCGAATCGGAGAAGGGACGAAACAAATAGGGGTGGAAGAACATGAAAGAAGAAGTACGGGTATCACGGGCAGCGTCACGGAAACGGAAACGGTTTTGGCAATCAGCGACGGTGGTGTTGTTGATCGCCTCGCTCATCGGAGTCATCGCTTTCGCGGCGCTCATGGACTCGAAGAAGTCGGCGTTGCCGGAGACGGACGACATCGCGACCGAATCGGTCAACAGTGAGACGGAAGCGACAGAGGAGACCGAGGCGGAAGCAGAGGCTGACGAGACCGACGGGGTGTTCGTCTATATCGCGGCGCCGTATACGAAAGTGTTCGCCGATGACCGGGTGACGGTCATCTATGAGGCCGACCTCGGCGACCGTTTCGAACAACTCGAGGCCGTCAGTGGTTTCGTCAAGCTCCAATTGAACGAGCGGACGATCGGTTGGGTGACGGAAGCGCAAGTGACGAAAGAAGCGACGAGTGTCTCGGACGAAGATGTGACCGCGGCCTGGAAAACGGTCGTCCCTACGGCCGACCCGGCGACGCTTGAATGGCTCGGACAAGATATCTCGAGCGTCCGCGCCACGCTCGGTGCCCCGAAAGCCGTCCAGCGTGACCAAGTGAACGAATATCATTTCTATGACGGTTTCTTCTTGATGGTGCGTGACCAGCAGGTGAAGGCGATCGACTGGGACCGCCAAGCGGTCGCGACGCCTGATATGACGGCGACGAGCAGTCAAAGCGCCGGCAGTTGGTATGAGGGCGAGACGCGACAATTGAAGTTGTTCCCATATGACGGGGTCATGCGGGTCCGGCTCGAACAAAAATAATGACGATCGTCGAGAGGACATCCCTTTCGACGATTGTTTTTTATGTATTCATTCAAACGTACGTTTGAATGTTAAAGGAGAAAGGTATAGAATGAAAGGGAGAGGAGGGGATGGTATGGGTGCACATCACGATCACCACGGACATGACCACCATCATCACCATACGACGAACCAACGGGCGTTATTCTGGTCGTTCGTCCTGATTGCGACGTTTATGGTCGTCGAGGTCATCGGCGGATTATGGACGAACAGTTTGGCGCTCTTGTCGGATGCGGGCCACATGCTCAGTGACGCAGCCGCGCTCGGTCTCAGTTTTCTCGCCGTGCGGTTCGGGGCACGGCAGGCGACGCCGGAGCGCACGTTCGGCTATCGACGGTTCGAGATTTTGGCGGCATTCGTCAACGGATTGACGCTGCTCGTCATATCCATCTACATTATCATCGAGGCGTATCAGCGCTTGTTCGCCCCACCTGAGATTTTGAGCGGGGGCATGCTCACGGTCGCCATCATCGGGCTGCTCGTCAACGTACTCGCGGCCTGGCTGCTCATGCGGGGGGAACGTGACAACTTGAACGTCCGCAGTGCACTGTTGCACGTGTTCGGCGATTTGCTCGGCTCGGTCGGTGCCATCACGGCGGCCGTGTTGATCATGGCGTTCGGTTGGACGCTTGCCGACCCGATCGCGAGTCTATTCGTCGCTGTCCTGATTTTATTGAGCGGCTACCGCGTGACGAGGGAGGCGATCCATATTTTGATGGAAGGGACACCCGACCAAATCGACGTCGTGGCGATGCAACGTGAGCTCGGTGGCGTCGATGGCGTCAAAGAAGTCCATGACTTACATGTCTGGTCAATCTCATCGAACGAATTCGCCGTCACGTGCCACGTCTTGATCGAGGCGGACACGGACGACCAGCGCGTCTTGCGTGAGGTGACAAAACGAATCCGTCAGTTTGCCACGTTCGAGCGTTCGACCGTTCAAATCGAACGGGAAGCGCAATGTTGCGAAGAACGGACGATCTGGTAAATGAAGAAGCGGTCCCTGACAGATGTCAGGGACCGCTTGTTCGTTATGGTTTCAAGACGACTTTGACGCAGTCGTCGAGATGATCATTAAAGATTTTGTAGGCGTCGGCCGCTTGTTCGAGCGGCAAGCGGTGCGTGATGATGTCGGTCGGGTCGAACTTCTTGTCGACGATCATTTGGAACAGCTCGGGCATATAGTGGATGACCGGGGCTTGTCCGGTCTTCAATGTGACGTTGCGTGTGAAGAAGTCGCCCATCGGGAACTGGTTGTAGTTCATCGGATAGACGCCGGTCAATTGGACGATACCGAACTTACGGACGGCTTCCTTGGCGACTTTGATGGCGCTGAGCGTGCCACCTTGGACCATGAGTTTCTGCTCGACTTTCTCGATCGGTGATTTCTTCCCGTCAATCCCGACACAGTCGACGACGATATCGGCGCCGCCACCCGTGATCTCGCGGATGTATTTGCCGGTTTCGACCGGGTCTTTCAACAGGACGGTCTCGACGTTGTTCGACAGCTTGGCCCGATTCAAACGATAGATTTCGGGGTCGACGGCGATGACACGTTTGGCGCCGCGCACCCAGGCGAGCTTTTGCGTCATCAGACCGACCGGCCCCGAACCGAGGACGACGACCGTGTCGCCAGCCTTCATACCCGCGTTGTCTAGACTCCACCACGCCGTCGGGATGACGTCCGATAAGAACAGGAGCGCCTCGTCATCGAGCTCGCACGACTCCGGGATGACGAGCGGCATGAAGTTTCCATACGGTACTTTTAAGTACTCGGCTTGACCGCCGGGATGGTTCCCGAACTGCTCGGTGTAACCGAACAACCCGCCGGCGTCGGTGTGCGGGGCATGGTTCGAGTTGTCGCACTGGCTCTCCATGTCGTTCTCACAATAGAAGCAATGGCCGCACGAGACGTTGAACGGCAAGACGACGCGGTCGCCTTTTTTGACCTTTGTCACGTCCGGTCCGACTTCTTCGACGATGCCCATCGGTTCGTGCCCGATGATGAATCCGTGTCGGGTCGGCATGTTGCCCTGATAGATGTGCAGGTCCGACCCGCAGATGGCCGTCGATGTGATCTTGACAATAATCTCTTCCCGATTCTCGATCTCCGGGTCTTTCACATCCTTGACCTCAATGTTCTTCGTTCCTTGATAGGTAACAGCACGCATATGTCCACTTCCTCCTTTTTTCAAAAAACAGGTAAGTCACAACATGGATACTGTACCCGCACGAGGTGCATGCGAATCCGATTTTTGGGGAAAATAGGAAAAGGGGCTCACTGAGGAGCCCCGGTCCCAGCGACGTCGATGACGACGATCTCTGGTGGATTGAACACGCGCGGTACGCTGACGCTGTAGTTGAAGCCGCGACCGATGACGTGGGTGAACGTCTCGTGCTCATATAGACCGCCGGCATACTTCGGGAAGAAGCCTTGGTCCGGCGCGTACAGCCCGTTCAATAAATAGGGAATTCGAACCTGTCCGCCGTGGGCATGGCCTGAGAGTACGAGGTCAAACGGTAAGGCGGCGTACGTCTCGACCTGCTCGGCCCGATGTGACAAGAGCAGACTGAACGCCGTCTCCGTGTCGACATCACCGAGTGAGGTCAATGCCGTCTCTTCCCAGCTGCCGTGGATGTTTTCCGTATACGTCCGCAATGGGTCCTCGAGTCCGCCGACGAGGACGTCGACGCCGTTGACATTGATTGACGCGGTCTCGTTCTCGAGCACGGTCACACCATAGGAGCGAAATACGTCCTTGACGTCGTGGCGGACGAAATCGTCCGAGCCGTCGATCTCATGATTGCCGGTCACGAAATACATCGGCGCGATCCCTTGTAGCCCCTCGATCAATTCGAACGAGGCGTCGGGGGAGCGGAAGCGGTCGAGGATATCACCGGGCAGGGCGATCAAATCCGGTGCTTGGTCTCGTACTTTATCGATCAAGACGCGCTGGTCGTCCCCGTACGAGTAGCCGTGTAAGTCCGACAGCAGGACGACTCGGAACGATTGTCCTGCCTCGAGCTTGTCCGACTCGACCGCATAATTGCGGACGGTCAGGCCGTTATAGAAGGCGGCGAGAAGAAATGCGACCCCGAGGCCGAACGTCACAAATTTTCGTTTTCCTTTGAACATCATCCGCCTCCTCTCCTTGTCTATCGTTCCTTCATTCTACTCCGTAGAGTAGGGAGACGCAAAAAAAAGCCCGCTCGGAAGCGGGCCATCGAATTATGCTGCTTTGGCAGTCAACTTGACGTCGACGTTGCCGCGTGTCGCTTTCGAGTACGGGCAAACTTGGTGTGCCGCTTCGACGAGACGTTCCGCCGTCGCTTGATCCACACCTTTGATCTCGACTTCGAGTTCGACCGAGATGAAGAAGCCTTCATCGTCTTGGTTGAGCGTCACGTGTCCTGTGACGTTCGTGCCATCTGTTTTAATACGTTCTTTGCCGATAACGAGGTTCAAGGCGCTACCGAAACATGCCGCGTAACCCGCTGCGAAGAGTTGCTCCGGGTTCGTCGCTTCATCCGCGTGTTTTGAGCCAGGCATTGAGACGTTTAAGTCGATGACGCCGTCCGTCGATGTAACGCGACCTTCGCGGCCACCGATTGCAGTTGCTGAAGCTGTGAATAATGGTTTCATGATTCAATTCCTCCATTTCGTTTTTAGGCAATTAAGTTGTGCACAATCTAATTATAGGGCAGTCAAACAGATAAGCAAGTGATATGCTTGTCCTAAGACTATAGCCGGAGGAAATGACATGAAAAGTTCGTTAACATTAGAGCATCAGATTTGTTTTCAGCTCTATACCGCCTCGAAAGAATTGACGCGCCTGTATCGGCCGATTCTCGCGCCACTCAAGCTGACGTATAGCCAGTACTTGGTCATGCTCGTCTTGTGGGAAGAAGACAATATCGACATGAAACAACTCGGCGACCGACTGACGCTCGACTCGGGCACGCTGTCGCCGCTCGTGAAACGTTTGATTCAGCTCGATTACGTGGAGAAAGTCCGGGCGACCGACGACGAGCGTCGCGTCCTCTTATCCCTCACGCCGTCCGGCAGCGCACTGCGTGAGCAGGCCGAAGACGTACCGGTCAAAGTGAGTGGTATGCTGAATATAGATGAAGCGACGTACGTCGCTTATATGGAGATGCTCATCGATATCAAGACACGACTGCGTGACTTCGGTGAGCGACAGGAGTAGTTTTTTCGAAAGGAGACGCGATGTTTCGTAAACTAGTGATTCTATTGCTCGCGATCGGCATGTATGCGGCCTGGAAGTATGAAGTGCCGAACGTGTCGGCGCCGACGAGCGTTCAAGTGAAGTCGACGGAAGTGGCGGAAGAACAACAGGAACGTGCGACCGACGCGCCGCGCTTCACGAGCCAATATGCCGGGCATGACTGGTACTTGCTCGAGAAGGGCGGGGACCGGAGCCTCGAGTTGATCGATGACGACGGTTCGAAGAAAGGCCATTACCAGTTCGAGACGGGGAGCGTCTATGAAGGACTCGTCGTGGGTGAGACGACACGGCAACAAGTCGAGCAAATCGGTTTCGATGAGGTCAAGTCGTATAATAAGGGACTCAAACGCTATTTGATCCCGGACGACCCGTCATTCAACGTCTATGCGATTGATGATGACTATGTGACGCTGTTCTTCGATCAGCACGATGAGGACAAGCTAAAGGCCGTGCTCACTGTCGACCGGGACGTCGAGGAGTCGAGTGACGGCTATTACGGCGACGTGTCGGAAGACAATCTCGTCGCGAACGAACAATTGATGCGGATGCTCATGAACTGGGACCGTCAGAAGTTCGGATTGTCGGCGCTCGCTGACTACGAACCGCTGCTCCCGGTCGTGCGCGCCCATAGTGAGAACATGGCCCGCAACAACTTCTTCAGCCATACCGATCCCGAGGGCCGCGACCCGTTCGAGCGGATGAATGAGGCCGGCATCGCCTACTCCCTCGCCGGAGAGAACTTGGCGATGGGGCAGATGAGCGTCTTCCACGCCCACTGGGGACTCATGAATTCGCTCGGCCACCGGGAGAACATTTTGAAAGATGGCTTCACGCACGTGTCGGTCGGCCTCGTCTATAATGAAGAATCAAGTCCGTTCTACACGATCAACTTCATCACCCCACGCTAAAAAAAGGATGGCCCGCCGGATTTCGGTGGACCATCCTTTTCCTTATAACAGGCGTTTGACCGCCGTCTCGATTTCGTCCGGTGTCGTTTGCGGCGAGAACCGTTCGATGACGTTGCCGTTCCGGTCGACGAGGAACTTCGTGAAGTTCCACTTGATCGTCTTCGAGCCGAGCAGGCCCGGTGCTTCTTTTGATAAGTATTGGAAGAGCGGGTGGGCGTCTTTCCCGTTCACGTCGACTTTGGCGAACATCGGGAACGTCACGCCGTAGTTCAATTGACAGAACTCGCTGATTTCCTCGTTCGAGCCCGGGTCTTGATTGCCGAACTGGTTGCATGGGAAGCCGAGGATATGGAACCCTTGCCCTTGGTAACGTTCATATAATTTCTCGAGCCCGTCGAGCTGTGGTGTGAAGCCGCACTTGCTCGCCGTGTTGACGATCAACAGGACGTCCCCCTCGTATTTCGATAGCGGTTGGAGCTTGCCGCTCATGTCGGCTGCTTCATATTGATAGATCATGTTGATTCCCCCTTTTTGTTTTCATTATACCAATCGGGATTTCAAGACACGACTTTGAACCGGTTGTTCGCAATCAAATTGTCATGAAATGATGAAGTCGTTGTTACAATGAAACATGATGGACGGCGTATAATGAGACTCGTTGTAGAAAGGAACGGTGTTATGTACATACTGAAAAATGAATTTATATGGATCAGTTTGATCCTGATTGGCTTATTCTTCTCGAGCGCGACCCCATACTCGGACCAGAGCATCGTCTCACCGCTCGAACGCATCGATTGGACGTGGGCCGAACCGGTACTCTCGACCGTCGACTTCGAGTACGCCGGAGGACCAGTATCGCTCGAGGCGAAAGGGAGCGTCGGCTTGATTGAGTTCTTGATTCGGAAAGCGGCGCACTTCACCGTCTTCTTCGCTCTCGGGGCACTTCTCGTCAAAGCCGTGTCGCGGACAAGACTCCATGCCGGTCTGACGATCTTGTTTGCCTGGACGCTCGCGAATACGGTCGCCATCTTTGATGAGTTCCATCAAAGCCTGACGCCTGAGCGGACGCCGCTCATTCAGGATATCCTGCTCGACAGTTTCGGGGCAGCCTGTGGCGTCCTTCTCGTTGGCGGTTATTATTTGTGGAAACACGGCCGAACGAACCGGTCGCGATCGGGGTATGTCTCCCCAAGGTGGTAAAAAAATCATATAGGTAGTTATTTGAAAAGCGCTTTCAAGAAGTGCTTTTCTTTTTTATTTATAACGTTTTTGTGACATGGGGAAATGAGAAATCCCTTTATACCCCCATTTTTAAACGTATAAAACCTAAAACAGGTCAATGTAATGCGAATGAAATATAAGTGTAAAATAACTTTAGGTTTAGATTGCTATAATGAGTCTCAGAGCGATACAGGAATTCGCGTTTTAACTTATAAATTATTCGATCTATTTTATATAGAAATTCACAGAACTCAGCGGAGGGAAGCACATTGGTTAACTTGAAGAAACTTGCAGCAACCGTCACTTTAGGAGCTCTTCTCATTAGCGGCACGACACCTGGCTATGCAGCGTCACTTACAGACAAACAGAAAAAGGTGCAGCAGCAACAACAAAAGAATAGCAGTGAACAGAGCAAAGCGAACGCCTCGATCCAAAAACGTGAACAGGCAATCAGCAAAGAGCAGCAAGAAATCAACAAGTTAGATGCTGAACTCCAAGACGTCATCAACGACGTCGCGCAAAAGAAAGCTGAGATTCGTGCGACACAACAAAAAATCGCAGCCCTTCAAAAACAAATCAAACAATATGAAGCGAAGATGAAGGCGCAAGAAGAGCTCATGAAAGAGCGCATGGCCACAATGCAAAAAAATGGCGGCGGCTCGATCGACTGGGCAGAGTTCATCTTCGGTTCGAAAGACTTCGGTGACTTGCTCACACGCATGATCACAGCTGGTACGATCCAAGAGAACGACAAGCAGATCTTCGAAGAGTACCAAGCGACAAAAGAGAAATTGGCGAAAGCGCAAGCTGAATTGAAAGCCGAGCGCGACGCTCTCGTGAAACAAAAAGAAGAACTCGAACAACGTCAAAAGACGCTCAACAAGAAAATGAAAGAGCGCGCAGCGAAGATCAAGAAACTCAACGCTGAAAAAGTGAAGTTCGAATCGAAATTGGTGAGTCTCCAAGAAATGGAGTCAACACTCAAGTCACAAGAAAAAGCCATCAAAGCTGAAATGGAAGCACAACGTCGTGCGGCCGAAGAAGCCAAACGTGCGGCAGCGGCAGCAGCGGCAGCGAAGAAACAACAGAGCTCGAACTCTGCTGCGAGCGCAGTCAGCACGCCGACAGCATCGGCAGCAGCTTCAGTACCAGCAAGCGGCGGCATGTTCCAACGTCCGGCAAGCGGTCGTCTCTCACAAGGTTGGGGCGCAGCAAGCGGCGCGAACGGCTACACGTTCCACAACGGTCTTGATATCGCGGCGGCAGTCGGCACACCGATTAACGCAGCACAAACAGGTACGGTCACACGTGCTGGATGGGGCGGCGCCTACGGGAACCACGTCATCATCACACACGTCTTGAACGGTCAAGTATGGACGACTGTATACGCGCACATGAGCTCGGTATCGGTATCAGCCGGCCAACGCGTGACACAAGGTCAACACATCGGCGGCATGGGTAGCACTGGGAACTCGACTGGCTCACACTTGCACTTCGAGATTCACCGTGGCGGTTACTCGTACTCATCTTCGAGCGCGGGCAACACAGTCAACCCAGCTTCATTCTTCTAATAAGCCTATACAAAAAGTGATCGACGAACGCGTCGATCACTTTTTTGTTGCCTTGTACGTGATAAAGGTCAAAAGGGCGGCGCCAATCACGCTCAGCCAGAGCGTGTCCCAGTTCGGGTCGTCGAGCATGCTCCTCCCGCCGAGGAAGACCATATAGCCGAGCACCGCGAGCGTGGCGAGCGTCAAGACGGTCATCCGGATCCGGCGTGGGATGCGGAGCCACCAACCGAATAGTCTGTTCATCAAAAATCGCCTCCACCTACAGTATAGGGGAGGCGACACGAATCAGCTAGGCAATCGAATCCACGCTGAAGTGAAGATTTTTTGATAGCCGACTTCTTTGTAAATCTTGTTCGATGTCGGGTTGCTCAAATCTGTATAGAGCGTACAATATTGTTTCGACGTCAAGAGCTCTCGGCTCAGCTCGGCGACGAGCGAACGGGCATAGCCGCGCTTGCGCAGCGCTTTCGGTGTGTAGACGAACGAGACGGTGACGCCGTTAGCGGTCTCACGCGATTTCTTCGCGCAGGAAACGACCTTGCCGTCGACTTCCCAGACGTACACTTCTTGATTCTCGAGCATCGTCGCAATCTTTCGTGTTGCGTCTGCCTTCGACGAGACCGGCAAACGGGTCTCCTTTTCAAACGCGCTGTACGCCTTTACGAGGAACGTCTCATCGTCCTCGGTCGCCCGTCGCATCGACCCTTCCGACAGCGGGATGTCGTTGACGTGATCAAGACGATACAGACCTTGCTCCATGAAGACTTTCGGCTCTCGTGCCGTCAGGATGTACCAGAGCGTGTAGAAATTCATCGCAAGATCAGCTTGCGAGACGACCTCGGTGAATGGGATATCACCATTTAATAGTTCAGGCACGAGCAGACGAAGGACGTCATCCTCTCGCTCAGGCTTCACGAGCACATAGTTGAGCGGATGGGGCGGCGTCACTTGCAGGATCGCGAGCACATCACCGTCATCTTCGACGGTCAGTTGAAAATACGACTCGTATCGGCCTTGCTTGATGGCATCGAGCACGCCAATCATCAAGCTGTTCTCGGCCTCATGTTCGAGCAGGTGGGGCATGACACGTTCTTCAAATCCGGATAGGTCGTTCCAACGAATCAGTTCCATGTAAACACCCTTTCTTCGTATGTATGAAAAACGGGCAAACCGCGTGGCCTGCCCGTTTTCCTCATTCTATCAAATTTTGGAGCGTATTATGCGATTTCTTCGCGCGCTTTCGCGTCGTCGAGGAGTTTCGTGTTGCGTTTGAAGTAGTGAACGATCTTGGCGATGGCCCCGTCTCCCGTGACGTTCGTCGCCGTGCCGAAGCTATCTTGTGCCAAATAGAGGGCGATGACGAGACTTTGCATCGTCGCATCGAACCCGAGGATCGAACCGAACAAACCGAGTGAGGCCATAACGGCTCCACCTGGTACGCCTGGTGCCGCGATCATCGTGACGCCGAGGGCGAGGATGAACGGAAGCACGATCGCGTAAGACATCGGCATGCCGTTCAAGTACATGAGGGCGACACCGACCGATGTGAGCGTGATTGTCGACCCTGACAAGTGGATTGTCGCACAGAGCGGGACGACGAAGTTGGCAACACCCTCGTCCGTGTTGTTCGCTTTCGCTTGGCGAAGCGTGACCGGGATTGTCGCCGCTGATGACTGTGTCCCGATGGCCGTGAAGTAAGCCGGCATCATCGTCTTCAAGAGGCGAAGCGGGTTCTCTTTGTTGAGACCCCCTGCGATCGAGTATTGAATCAAGAGCATCGTCAAGTGTAGGACGATGATTGTGACGAAGACGAGCGAGAACACCGAGAGAATCTCAGCGACTTGTCCGGCATACGTCATGTTCATGAAAATTCCGGCGATGTGAATCGGTAATAGTGGAATAATGACTTTGCTGATGAGTAGTTCAATGATATCGCGGAAATCCATGGCTAGGTCGAGCGAGCGCTTGCTTTCGATGGCGGCAATCCCGATGCCGATGACGAATGCGAGAATGAGCGCCGTCATAACGCCGAATACCGGTGGGATCTCGAATTCCATGAAGCCTTTTAAGAGCGCTTCCTCCGGGCTTTCAGCTGACGCGTTGTTACGTGTCAAAATTTGTGGGAACAGGTTGCTCGTCGCGAAGTAGGCGAGCGTCCCGGCGACGATTGTCGATACGTATGCGATCAGTGCCGTCAAACCGACCAATTTCCCAGCGCCTTTTCCAAGTTCCCCGATTCCTGGAATGATGAAGGCGAGAATGATGAGTGGGATGGCGAAGCCTAGGAACTGTCCAAAGACCGTGTTGAACGTGACGAACGTCCGGACAATCCAGTTCTGGCTTTCTGGTACGATGCTACCGAGTAGAATCCCGAATGCGATAGCGATGATGATGCGACCTAGAAGGCCAATGCGTAATTTCAAATAAATCATCCTCTCTTAATGTTTGAATTGTTGCTATTTTCGCACATTTCATGCGGTGTTGCCACCCTATCTTTCATTTTTTAACGAAGATTGACGTTTGACAACTTTGAAATAGGGTATCACAAAATGTTGGAGTGGAAAAGGGAGGGACCTTCTTCTTTTCCTAATATACAAACGATGTTATGATTAATTTTGAATAGACGTAAAGGAGGGGTGACGCGTGCAGGTACAACGAACAACAATTCATATCGCGGGTCAAGACTATACGATCGTCAGCGAAGAGCCGGCCGATCATGTGAGGGAAGTGGGCTTTCTGGTCGATAGCAAAATCCGTGAGATTCGTGAACAGTCCCCTCATCTAGACGCTCGTCAGGCAGCGGTGCTCGCCGCTATCCAAATCGCGAGCGATCACGTCAAAACTAAACGAAATACGGGAGAATAAATCACTTTATGGTTACTCTACTTATACTGTTTTTCTTGTTCATCGGAATCGTTAACGGGTTCCGTCGCGGGGCGATCTTGCAGCTCGGCCATTGGGTCGCGCTCATCATCAGTTTCCTCGTCGCCAATGCATACTACCGTGATCTCGCCGAAGCGTTCAAGCTTTGGATTCCGTATCCGTCGCAACTCGATGGAACGCTTCCGAAAGGTGTCATCGATTTAAACGCGCTCACGGGGCTCGAGATGACATTTTATAACGTCTTTTGGTTCGTCGTCTTGTTCGTCATCACGAAACTTGTCTTGCATCTTATACTATCGATGCTCGACTTCTTGACGGACTTGCCGATCTTGCGCCAATTGAAAGGCATCATCGGTGCCGTCCTCGGTTTCTTCGAGGCGTATGTGATCACGTTCTTCATTTTATGGGTCATCGCCTTCGTGCCGATGGCAAGCGTCCAAAGTGCGGTCGATAACTCGTCGCTCGCGACGTACATCATTCAAGACACGCCATACCTCTCAGAATGGTTCTCGAATAAGATGTTGTAACACGACAGGCCGGAATGCAAGCTAGTGCTTGTGTCTCGGCCTTTTCTGTATGGAAAAGGGGGAATTTCAATGAATAAAGTTGAAGCGATGATGCTGTTAGAAAAGATCGCGCAATATATGGAGATTAAAGGGGAGAACCCGTTCAAGATCAACGCCTTCCGGAAAGCCGCGACGGCGCTCGAGAACACGGAGCTCGAACTCGAAGACATCGAGGATTTGACGACGATCTCCGGTATCGGCAAAGGGACGGCTGCCGTCCTGCAAGAGTGGCGGGACACGGGGCGGAGCGAAGTGCTCGAGTCACTCCAAGAAGAGATCCCATACGGTCTCATGAAACTGCTCAAAATCCAAGGACTCGGCGGCAAGAAGCTCGCCAAGCTCCGTGAAGTCGGCGTCGTCGACCTCGAGACACTCATTACCGTGTTAGAGGACGGCACGGCCGCGAGCCTGCCGGGATTCGGGGCGAAGAGCGTCGAGAAGTTGCTCACGGCCGCAAGGAACCTCGAGTCACGTCCGGAACGTTTGGCGTACGCCATGATGCGTCCGGTCGTCGAAGAGATTGAGACGGTGCTCGAAGCCGAGCCGCTCGTCTTGCGCCATTCGGTCGGAGGCAGTTTCCGCCGTGCCGAGGAGACGTGTAAAGACCTCGACTTCATCATCGCGACTGAGGAACCTGTCGCCCTCCGCGACAAGCTGCTCGCCCTCCCGTTCATCAACGAGGTCATCGCGGCCGGCGAGACGAAAGTGTCGCTCGTCCTTGAGCGCGAGGAGATGGTGTCGGTCGACTTCCGCATGGTCGAACCGGGCGCCTTCGCTGCGACGCTCCATCACTTCACCGGCTCGAAAGACCACAACGTCCGCATGCGCCAGCTCGCCAAGGCGAAGGGTGAGTCGATCTCCGAGTATGGCGTCGAGACGGCGGACGGCCTCTGGCAACCGGAGACGGAAGCCGAGCTGTTCGAACGCTACGGTCTGCCGTTCATCCCGCCGGAGCTCCGGGCAGGGAACCTTGAGTTCGAGCATGACATCTCGAAGCTCGTGACGCTTGACGACATCAAGGCCGACGCCCATATGCACACGGTCTGGTCGGACGGGAAGCTGACGGTCGACGAGCTCGTCGCGGCGATGAAAGCGCGCGGCTATGAGTGGATCGCCATCACCGACCACGGCAAATACATGTCGTTCGTCAACGGCTTGACCGAGGAACGGCTCGAGGCGCAAGGGGAAGAGATTCTCGCTGCCGCGAAGAAACACGACATGCACGTCCTGCGCGGTGTCGAGATGGACATCCGTCCGGACGGGACGCTCGATTATGAGCCTGAGTTCTTGGCGACGCTCGACTACGTCGTCGCCTCGATTCACTCGAAGATGGACCAATCCGTCGACGAGATCATGGCCCGGCTCGAGAACGCCTGCCGCTCGCCGTACGTCAACGTCATCGCCCATCCGACCGGTCGCCTCATCGGGCGCCGTGACGGATATCCGATTGACGAGGAGCGCTTGATTGCCCTCGCCAAAGAGACGGGGACGGCGCTCGAGTTGAATGCGAACCCGAACCGGCTCGATTTGACGGCCTCGACGCTGAAGAAAGCGAAGGCGGCCGGCGTCAAACTGATGATCAACACCGACACACACCACCCTGATATGATGGAAGATATGGCACTCGGCGTCCTGCACGCCCGGAAAGCCTATCTCGAACCGTCAGACATCATCAACTGCCTCTCGTTCGAGGACGCCAAGGCGTTCATCGACGCGAAGCGACAGAAAGGAACATGCTAGATGGATCACGCGTTACGCGTTTTAGAATATGAAAAACTCCGCCAGCAGCTCGCCGCCCACGCCGCGAGCTCGCTCGGGAAAGAACGGGCGCTCAACATGCAGCCCGACTATACGTACGACCGGGTATTGTCGAACTTGAACGTCACCCGGGAGGCGACCGAGGTCGTCCGTCTCCGGGATCGGCTCCCGCTCGGCGGGCTGACCGACGTCCGCAGTGAAGTGAAGCGGGCCGCCATCGGCTCGGTCCTGTCGACGAGCGAACTGCTCGCCGTCGCCGCCGTCATGTACAGCGGCCGCCAAGTGAAGAACTTCTTCGAGAAGCTTCATGAGGACAATGAAGACCTCCGCATCCCGCGCCTCGACGAATACGCCGAGCGTTTGACGAAACTGATCGAGGTCGAACAGTCAATCCGTCACGCCATCGACGACCAAGGCACGGTCCAAGACTCGGCGAGCGACCGTCTCCGTGGCCTCCGGACCCAGCTCCGTAGCTTTGAAGGCAGCGTCCGCTCACGGATCGACAACATCCTCCGCAACAACGCGAAGATGCTGTCAGACGCCATCGTCACGATCCGGAACGACCGTTACGTCGTCCCGGTCAAGATGGAGTACCGCCAAGCGTTCGGCGGGATTGTCCACGATCAATCGGCATCGGGCCAGACGCTCTTC
This sequence comes from Exiguobacterium sp. s6, assembly GCF_018618155.1. NCBI lineage: Bacteria > Bacillati > Bacillota > Bacilli > Caryophanales > Exiguobacterium > Exiguobacterium sp. s6. The sequence continues at coordinate 1,976,120 of NZ_JACSLN010000001.1, read as the reverse complement.
ATCGAGCCGCAGGCAATCGTGTCGATCAACAACGAGATTCAAGAAGTCCGCTTGAAAGAGCGCGCCGAGATCGACCGCATCTTGAGCGAACTGTCGAACCTCGTCGGCGGTGTCGCCGATTCGGTCGTAATCAATCTCGACGTGCTCGCCACGCTCGACTTCGTGTTCGCGAAAGTCGCCTACGGCCATCAGCTCAAAGCGACGGAGCCGAAATTGAACGACGAACGCGAAATCAAATTGAAACAGGCGCGTCACCCGTTCATCCCGCAAGATGAGGTCGTGCCGATCACGGTCGAGCTCGGTGAGGCGTTCACGTCGCTCGTCATCACCGGACCGAACACCGGTGGTAAGACGGTGACGCTCAAGACGCTCGGATTGCTCCAACTGATGGTGCAGTCAGGTCTGTATGTACCGGCTGAGTTCGGGACGGAGCTGTCCGTCTTTGACGCGATTTACGCCGATATCGGGGATGAGCAGTCGATCGAGCAGAGCTTGTCGACGTTCAGCTCGCACATGACGAACATCGTCAGCATGCTCGACAAGATCGACTTCATGTCACTCGTCCTATTCGATGAGCTCGGTGCCGGGACCGACCCGCAAGAAGGGGCGGCCCTTGCCATCGCCATCCTCGACGAAGTGAAACGACGCGGCGCCCGCGTGGCGGCGACGACGCACTACTCGGAACTGAAGGCGTATGCCTACAACCGCGAAGGCGTCATGAACGCCTCGATGGAGTTTGATATCGAATCACTCAGCCCGACGTACCGCCTGTTGATTGGCGTACCGGGTCGTTCGAACGCGTTCGAGATCAGTAGACGTCTCGGCTTATCGGAACAAGTCATCGACAAGGCACGGAGCCATGTCGGCACCGACGCCGAATCGGTCGAATCGATGATCAATGAGCTCGAGGCGGCCAAGCAACGTGCCGAACAGCTCGAGAAAGAACTCATCGTCAAACGTCACGACCTTGAAGAAGAGCAGGCGGCGTTCGAGGCGAAGCTGACCGATTTCGAGCGCGAGCGCGACACGATGTACGGCGAAGCCGAGGCCCGTGCCGAGAAGGCCGTCGAACAGGCGAAGCGCCAGGCGAACGAAGTCATCGACCGTTTGAAGAAGCTACGCGCAGAAGGGATCGTCAAAGAGCACGAGATCATCGCCGCGAAGAAACAGCTTGAATCGGCGAAACCGACGCTCCAAGAGAAAAAGATCCAAAAAGTGAAACAAAAAGCGCAACAGAAACGTACGTTCAGTAAAGGCGAAGAAGTGAAAGTGACGACGTTCAACCAAAAGGGCTATATCGTGAAGCAATTGAACGACAACGAGTACAACGTCCAAGTCGGGATCATGAAAGTGAACGTCAAAGCGGACGACCTTCAGAAGATCGGCCCATCGAAAGAGCAGTCGCTCCAGTCGAAAGGCAGCTCGCTCAAGCGTCAGAGCTCGACGAAGTCGGAGCTCGACTTGCGCGGCGTCCGGGTCGAAGAAGGGCTTTCCCGCCTCGACAAATATATCGACGAGGCGCTCGTGTCCGGGTATGACAACGTCCGTATCATCCATGGTCTCGGGACCGGTGCGATGCGACAGGCGACACAAGAGTACCTAAAAGGACATCGTCACGTGAAGAGTCAGCGCCCCGGTGGGATGGGTGAAGGCGGACTCGGAGTCACGGTCGTCGAACTGAAGTGAGGGGAACAGACGGATGGGGAATGTGAACGTGAACGTATTGCTTGAGTCGCTCGGCCTGTATTCAATCGCCGGACTCATGATTGTCGTCGGTCTCGCCGTCTTCGAGGTGACGACACCGTACAGCAATTGGCGCGAGATTCAAAAAGGAAACATCGCCGTTGCACTTGCGACCGGCGGGAAAATCGTCGGTCTCGCCAACATCTTCCGTGTCGTCGAGAGCCATCACGACCAGACGATGGATGTGTTGGTCGGGGGAAGCTTCGGCTTCTTCCTTCTCTTGACGACGTATTGGTTATTCGAATTTTTGACGCCGTCGCTCAAAGTGAACGAGGAGATCGGGAAAGGGAACATTGCCGTCGGCCTGATGGCGTTCCTGCTCTCGATTGGGGTCTCGCTCGTCGTCGGCGCGGCGTTGGTGAGGTGAAAACATGGTATATGAGAGACTAGCGAAGATTCTCTTCATCGGGGCCGGCCTGTTTTTAGTGGCAGCGGCACTGTGGTTTATCTTTTATTAAGGGAAGGCGACGTTTTCGAACGTCGCTTTTTTTGAAAGGGGGAGACAAGTGTGGCAATCGATTTGAACTTTTTGATGACTACGGAAGACTATGTGCTCGAGACGGAGTCGTTCCAGATGAAGGGTGTCACCAATTATCCACTCGAATGGACATTTTTCGGGGCAAGCGACCCGACGATGTTGCTGACGTGGGACGCGGAACGCGACCGAATCAGTATCCGTTTTGAGCAATATGCGGTGTTTCTTGGGACGATCGAGGACCATAGTATGCATGAAGAAGGGCTACGCCATGCCTACCCAATCGTGAAACTGAAGACGTCCCGATTCACACGATTCGCCGCAGAGAACATGGGGACAGAACGTGTCAACACGTACCGAGGCGAACTATCCCACTATGTGATTCGGACGTTTGAACAAGAGTTTCACGTCTTGGCGTACGAAGACCCGACCGTGCTCGACTTGGGGAAAGCCGGGGATACAGGGGTTGTGGTCGAAACTATAGATGAACTTTCTTAAAAAATCGAACAAGTGCGAAGGAGAATCGATGATGAAGAAGTTACTCTTATCCGTCTCTCTGTTCGCAGGAACAACGATGGGTTTATCCGCTTGCGGAAGCACGGGAACGGTTGAAACGATTGACGACAGACCGGTCATCCATTTCGATGCCGCTTCCATCATCTCGTCAGCGCGCGACCATCATATCAAGATGCTCACGTTATCGAGCATTCCGAGAGATGACGTCAACGTTCCCGGAGCGGTAGAAGAATTGCAGGGCATGCAAGCAGACAACGACACGTATTTAGCCGAACTGGAGGGCTTGCAGCATGAAGTTTCTGCTTCCGATGAGTATAAAGACCTCGTTGTCGAATATTTAGAGGCGGAAAACGCGTATATCGATCAAACCATCGAGAACGTGTACGCGGGGAGCATAAGTCTCCCTAACCGATTTTCGATGGATACGCTCTACTCGCGAACAAACGCAAACGTGTCAGACTTTCGATATGAGCCAAAATGAATGGCTAAATAATATGAAAACGTGTATGCAGAAGATGTGATACACGTTTTCAGCCTCTATATCAACGTATTCAAAAAGCCTCAATCTAACAGATTACATCGCACAGCCCTAAACTCAGCTATGTGACGTAATTCGTAGTGAGGTTTTTTGATTTTTAGTTGGTGACAGAAATCAACCCTTAAGAAGGCAATCAATCTAAACTGAAATGTTTCTCTAGACGAGCGTGAACTACTCACCACTTGCTTGCTCGCAACCTGAAGTGGGAGCTTCTTGGGAAGACCGTGCTTCGACCAGCCACGGTTATTTGCCAAGCTCGTCGGGCAGTCCCTGCCCTGAGGTGTTCCGGTCGGCGAGACGCAGCAGGTTGAGGCTCGCGTTGACGTCGCGGTCGTGGTGTGCGCCGCATGCGCTGCATGTCCACTCGCGGATATGCAGGTCCTTCTTGCCGCCGTTCTCGCCGCAGCTCGAACAGACCTGGGTCGAGGCGAACCACGGGTCGGCTTTGATCAGTGTCCGTCCATAGAACCTGCATTTATATTCGAGTTGCCGGACGAACTCGCCCCACCCGGCGTCCCCGATCGACTTTGCCAGGCGGCGGTCCTGCATCATCTCCCTCGTTCGGAGCGTCTCGACCACGACGACTTGGTTCTCGTCGACGATGCGTCGCGACAGCTTGTGGAGGAAGTCGTGCCGGCGGTTCCTGACCTGCTCGTGCTTCTTCGCGAGGATGAGCCTGGCCTTTTCGCGGTTCCTGCTGCCCGGTTTCTTGCGGGCGAGGGCGCGCTGCGCTCGTTTCAGCCGCGCCTCGGCCTTTCTCAGGTTGCGCGGGTTCGCAATCTTCTCCGTGAAAAGTGTGTCGTCCGTCATGGTGGCGAAGTGTTCCAACCCGAGGTCGATCCCGATCGTGTGCTCGGCCGGGACCCATGGCTCGTCGTCCTGCTCGATGAGGAGCGACACGAAGAACTTGCCCGTCTTCGTCATCGATACGGTCGCCGAGCGGATTTCCCCGTCGAAGCCGCGATGCTGTGTGAACCGGATGAACCCGACCTTCGGGAGCCGTACGCGGTCCTCCTCGATGCGGATCGTGCCGCGTTGGTTGTTCGTCGTGTAGGAGGCGCGCGATTTTCGTCTCGACTTGAACACCGGGAAGCCGGCGGTCCCGGCAAAGAACTTCGCGAACGCCGTGTCGAGGTGCAGCTTCGCGTTCGCGAGCGCGAGGCTGTCCGCCTCACACAGGAACGGGAACAGCGGCTTGTAGGATGCCGGTGTCGGCGGCTTGCGTCTCGCCCCGCCGCCCGCCTTCGCCTCCTCGTGGATGGCGATGTGGTCCTCGAGCAGCTTGTTGTAGATGAAGCGGGCGCAGCCGATCGTCCGGATCAGGAACTCGGCCTGTGCCGCCGTCGGGTGGAGCCGGTATTTGTAGCCCTTCAGCATGTCCGTCCCTCCTTTGCCCGGTGCCAGGATGAAGCTCGTCCCATTCCGATACCCGCGGAGGGGGCGAGGAAATCTGACGGAATCGCGAACTTTTGTTCGTTATATTTTTCACAGGGACATTCAAAGGGTTCGCAAGCCGGCGATTTATCTCCCACCTACGCTGGGATGTGCCCCGAGACACTTAGAGGTGGGAGAATTCTCGCCTAAATCAGTTAAAGGAAACAGTATGTAGCTGAGTAGGATTTTAGTGATGATGAGGGCTATAAAAAGGGACGAGGTGTGGACCATGTTGAACGGGGCAAAGTTTTTCGAACAGTTAGTGATTAATGTCGTGAAATTGCCAGGGGTGAAAGTAGATCGAACAGAGTTTTTAGCAAAAAGTTTTAGTAAGCACGTGACCGCGAGACAATTAGCAGACATCCTTGAAAAAGGACCGGTTCAATCAAACGTTTCAAAAAAATTGATTCGACGAGTCGAAAAGAAGACCATCTTGAATCGAACGATGAAAAGTTCATCGGCTTCGTTTGCAGCGGGGTTACCTGGTGGGGTGGTCATAGCGGCCACTGTTCCAGAGGACACGGCTCAATTCTTTGGTGTAGCGCTTCGAGTGGCTCAAGAAATTGGTTATATCTATGGATATGAAGATTTTTGGAGTGAGAATGGCCTAGATGTCAATCGAGTGAGCGGAGAATTGATTTTGTTTCTCGGTGTCATGTTTGGTGTCGGCGGAGCGACGGCCACCATTAAAGTGTTGTCTTCGCAATTATCCAAACAAGCATTAAAGAAAATTCCGAATCGAGCAATGATGCAGACCATTTATTATCCGATTCTTAAGAAGATGGGAAGCTACATCGGATTGAAGATGACGAGAAAATCTTTCGCGCAAGGGATTTCGAAAGTGATTCCTATCGCTGGAGGTGTGATTTCAGGTTGGATCACGTATTCATCCATGCATCAAATGGGGAATAGACTACTGACAGCACTTGAAGAAAGCATGGATCTCTCTGATGAGGAACTTGTAGCGAGTATCAAAGCGATGAAACAAGAAATTCCGAACATGACTGAGAAAGATTTCGGGATTTTGCAAGCGAGCGTGTAAACAAGGAGATGAAAATAAGTTTGGCAGACGGTGACGAGCGGTAGAAGGACATCATGAGTGTAACGGAGGAGACGACATGAAATCGTATGAAATTGAATTCCATATGATCAATGATGAGGTGTTGACGCAAGTGGTGGAAGCGGAGAGTCGCTATGCGGCGCTCGAATCGATTTATCAGTCGTTCCGTCATGCGACGGACGGGTTCGTTCAGTTCGAGGATGAGTGGATCATCTTTCTCGACCATGTCGTGTATGTGAAGGCGTTTGAGATTGTGGAATGAGCTAAGGAGGATAATGCCTATAAACTTTTGTATAAAACAGATTTTAAATTCGTAAAGAAAAATGATCGTAGAAGAAAAAGTCAGATCTGATTTTTTCTTCTAACGATCAATCGAGTATGGGTAAAAAATTATCTAATGTTTAGTACTTCGATATCTGCATACATTTTTAAGTTCTCTAAAAATAGTGTCTTTAGCTCATCTTTTTCAAGCATTGGAGACAATACGATTGGATAGCACTTGTTAAACTCAAAAATAACCCTACGTCCAACACGTTCATCACGTCCAAGGTCATCACGATTTTTAATTTTAGACTTTAGTATTTTTGACAAATCTAACTCATCTATAATATCCATGACATTCAATAAAAACTGTCCGTTTCGGAAAATCTCATATTTTATGATGTAGTTGTATAGGTCCAAATTTTCGACAATTAGTTGATAGTAGTGTAATCGCTTATTTGAATCAGTTGTATGGTCTGAAACATACTGAGCAGCTAAAATACTTTTGTAAATATAGTTCTCCCAATCGAATTTTTTCAAAACAATGTTGTTAAAGTTTTTTTCGCTTTCCTCCACTTGAGGATAAGTTTTTAAGATGAATTCTCGTTTTTTTGTTAAAAGTAATGAATGCCAAAATCTTTCATCTAGATGAATATCTCGATCGGTTTCCAAGTAATGCTCACTCAAAATTTTAAATGCTTCAAAAAATGAATCAATTCTTTCGGCTTCATTTTTTTGTGCCATGTATATTGGGAAATCTGGGGCGTTAATTATTGTTACGACTTCGTTTGAAAAATATTCATCTTTAGAGTTAATTTGATCTTCTAAAAAATCTTTATACAAATTCTCATTGGTTTTATAACCACGTTCTAACAATCTAATTTCCATGGTTTGCAAGTCCTTTCATAGCGGAAACATACTTATCTATAATACGATCAGATATTTTATGGATAACTTCGTCTATGGTATCTAATGTCAACTCCGTCACCATTTTTTTGGTCATCAATTGATGTAATTTAAAATCGAGAGGACTACTTGGAATATCACATGTTTCTAGATCGACAGTTTCTTGATCATCACTATTATTGATAATGAATTGGTGCAAAGCTCTAGATAACCCAGTATAAATGTACGGATTATTTAATGTATTACTTTGAGGAAAACTAATAAATTGGTATTCAGGATCCCTGTAATGTATAACAATTGTTTCTGTCCCGAGTTCTATTTTGATATCAGAAGTAAGTGCCGGGTTAACCTTCTTTTCAAATAGCTCGAATGGCTTAACAGTACTACCTTCAAAAAATACAACATTCGAATAAGCTAATAAAGCATGTTTTGAAACTTGAAGGTCGTTTCTAAAATTTAAATAAAAATCATTTAAATCTTCATTATCAGCGTAGCTAATTTCTTCTTTTGATTGAATTTGAAGTTGGATTGAAGTTCTTTTGCTTAAAGATAAGCGTGACTTTGGAATATCTACGTAAGATTCCGAATAGTCTACACGAAAATATTTGTTATCACGGGATTGTATAATGAATATAAGCTGTGCACGTTGCTCAATCAGTAGTTTCTTTAAAAAAGGAGAGTCAAGTTCGTAAGTGTAGTTTAAACGATAAAAAGTTGAGTTCTCTTCTAGAGCTACATCTAAAATAAAGTTACTTTCGGCATAACTCTTTGAGTCGTTTGTAAGTACAGGATAAGGAAAATTAGCGTTTTTTTTATAAATCATTTGGCACCTCTACATAATATACGAACTTTAGAGCACGGTTATAGTTAGGGGAAAGAGTAAGTTCGAGTCGGGCCTTCCCTTCAATAACTTCAACATCTTTAATACTATTATTTTCAATATTATAATTTTGAGAAGTTATTGGATTTCTAATTGTTAGGTAGCTATCTTTTAGTTGAAATTCATTAGAATGTTCTACACCCATTCCATCAATTACAGCCAAACTTATACTACACGGATAATCCCCAATAGTTTCCTTGCTTTTTGAAAAGTCAAAACTTAAATATTCGCGATCTTGTACGATAATTCGTTCTACCATTTCTGGATTTGCACTATATTTCTTAGTTTGGTCTTCACCGTCGTGTTTACCCTCTAGGTTCTTAATAAGTTTTAGAGGCTTTCGATTCTTTGTAGCTTCTCGAGAAGTAGATTGCTTTGAATTTTTTTGTTTGTCACGTTTTTCCTTTTTCTTTACGTTTGTTTTAGTTTTAACTACTGGTTTGCTGTTAATTAAAACTGTTCCCATAGATGACATAAGATCTTGCTTGAATTGAGATTCAACTAAATAAATAATATTTTTTGTATCCATAGTTCCATCTACCGGATTGTTATCTTTCATAGCTTTTTCGATAACTTTACTGATTTCTCGTGACAAATTATTAATAAAACGTTTTGCTTGTCGCTGTAAAACAGGGTCTTTGATATGATCCGAAGAAAGTTCTGTATGTGATTCATTTTCTAATGACTTCAAGTAGGAATCTTCATCCGATCCACCGATTAACACAGCGTTAAATGGCTTGTTAACGTTCCCTTTGACCTTGAGATCTTCGATTTTCATTCCTACTGTTCGTACTATAGCAACTCTTCCTTTTGCAATTCTTTCATCATAAGTAAAGTAGAGACGAAATTTAAAGTCGTGGCGTCCATCTGAAATATTAAGTTCTTGAGGAACTTTCTCTAAGTAAGTGTTTACGTATAATGGGGTAAAATTTTTCTTTATGTCCTCAATTTTTTGTACATAGTATGATGGATTCGTCACTAAGTCATGGATAGTATCTGGATTAATTTTGATACCGTTGACTTCGACTTCTAATTTACCTTCAATAATAGAAATGAAAAAACTATCACATACACTCGTAACAATATCTTGAGTCTCTGCATAACCCTTTCTTAAATAAGGAATTATAATCTTCAAACCTCTAGTGTTTTTTGAAAAAACTTCATGAAAATTATTTTCAAACGGCATAAATTTTGATGAATACTCATCTTTTTTTAATTCGGCGAAATATCCACTTGCTCGATAATAACGATCATTATATGAATGCTCAATTAACTGAATTGTTCCACCGAGATGTTGCTCTCCTTCTTCATCGCAGTTAGCAAAGTACATTAAGTGAATATCTGAAGCTGCGTTAGATGCAATTTTACCAACTCCATGAGATCCTCCTCTTGCAGTTTCTATTGCCGTATCTGTTTCTTCAAAATGAACACCTTTGTTATATGCATAGATCCCCCACGTATGATCTTTTGAATTACTTTGACCATATTTTGCACCTGTCAGCCCTTTAGTGTTTTGATCTTCAAAAGATATATAGGAAACGGACTCTTGATCAACTTTGTTTAACATATGTTGAATAGTTTCTTTAGTATAAGTATTGCGACCTTCGAGAGAATAGATACGATCTATTAATTCTTTGACACCTGGGATAAGTCTAGTCTCTATATCACCTGTTTGAATTTTTACAATAACTGGGCCATCATATTCTTTAAGTTTTCCATCTAAAGAATTTTGAATGTTTTCTCGAACTAAACCAGTCACTTTCATGTCGTAAAAACGTTCTAGAATTTTATTGAAATTTGATTCTTCAATATTGGGTATTTGAGAAAATTGCCAATAACTTTGTTGGTTTTGTGTCATTTTTGAATTCCACCTCAGAATAATTTAAACTATGTTTTTCCTCATTGTTCCAATTATACAATATGAGTTATTATTGATCTATAATTTGAAATTCTAAAAAATGTTTAAGGCTAGACATTTAGGACATTTAGAAAGTAGGTATAAAATGGCGATTAAAAATTACGCTTTCAAAAAAATAGAATCTTTTATTCAAGATAGTATATATCATATTCCTGACTATCAACGTGAGTATTCATGGGAAGAGTCCCAAGTCGAAGACTTTTGGAACGATTTAAAATCTCTTCGTGATTCAAATGAAACTGAACATTTTTTTGGTCAAATCGTTGTTCATGATGAAACTGAAGACGCAAATAGTGCTACAAAATATATCATCGATGGACAACAGAGAACAACAACATCGATTATTTTTTTGAGTGTTTTAAAGCAACTAGCAATTGAAATAACGGAGCATGGGATTTCAGAGGCTGAAGAAATTGCGGAAGATATTAAAATTAAATTTATAGGACGTTGGACTGCTTCAAATGATCGTCTCCGCTTTAGACCAACTTCTAACGACGCAGATTTCTTTAGGTCTTTCATTCAAGTACGTACAGAAAGCTCATGCAATCAAAGACCTAAGAATCGTGCTCAAAAGAGAATGAAAGATACATTTGAATTTCTTGAAGAAAAATTACGTGAAGAAATTAAAGGTGTATCACCTCAAGATCAATACATTATTATCAATGAATTCTTTAATACTTTTGTTAACCGGTTTAAAGTTATGTATGTTGAGACATCTTCTTTGGAGGAAGCATTCATTATCTTCGAATCTTTAAATGCTCGTGGGAAAGGTTTAGAAACATCAGACTTATTAAAGAACCATCTTTTTAAATCGTCTAAAGCACAAATCGAATCAGTAAAAAACAAATGGGAAAAGATAACCGATAACATTGGATCTTCAGAGGCCACAAAATTTATTCGCTATTATTGGAATGCGATTGAGTCTTTCACAAGAACTCAGAATTTATATCGTAAAATGAAGTTGAAAATTAATAGTGAAGGGCAAGTCATAAAAGTAATCAGCGATCTTGAATTATTATCAGAAGTTTACACGACCTTAAACGCAAACTCTGGAACCAGCGTATTTAACAGTAAAATTTTGAACGACTCATTGAAAAATTTAAATTCTTTCAACGCTACGTCGTTCTATCCAATTGTATTCGCTATGTATTTAAGAAGTTGGGATGAGAAAGATATTGCTGAAGTAATTCATACTATAGAAAAGCTGATTTTTAGAAATATTGTAATCGCTAAAAATGCAGCTAATAAATACGAATTGATCTTTGCCGAACTTGCAAATGCAATTTCAAGTAAAGACACGTCTAAAAATGAAATTATTAACGATTTGAACGGTCATAAAATTTCTGATGAAGCATTTAAAAATCACTTTATAGATTTAGAAATTAAAAACAAACCAATTATTCGATATATTTTAAAAGAAATAAATAATTTAGATTCAAGTAAAGAAACAATTATTTCTGACTCTGAAAACGTTCATATTGAACATATTCTTCCTCAAACACCTGGAGAATGGTATGTCTATAGTCATGAAGAATATGTAAATAAACTTGGAAATCTCACTTTATTAGGTAGCGAATTCAACCGAAAAATTTCTAACAGCTTATTTGATAAGAAAAAAGAAATGTATAGAAACAGTGAGATAAAAATCACAAGAAATTTAATCGACTATTCTCAATGGGGAATAGATGAAATAAAGCATCGACAAGATCATTTGACTAAACTTGCATTGATGATTTGGTAAATTGTATTAGATGAATTTTGGCGATTGGAATACTCAAAATTTGAGCAGATACTGTTTAAAGAGCTTTAGTTTATTTATCTGGAAATCACAACTGATTTGAAAGGGTGAAGATTAATGCCTCATTACAACAAATTAATTCGAGACCGTATCCCGGAAATCATTCACGAAGCAGGGCAGATTCCTGTCGTCAAACACCTTAATCAAGCCGAACATTTCGAACAGGCTCGCTTAAAACTCTATGAAGAAATCAAAGAGTACGAAGAGACTAACATCGATGAAGAATCACTGGAAGAACTTGCTGACATTTTGGAACTCGTCTATACGCTTGGAAAAATGCATGGTGCGAGTTTTGAGGAATTGAATCGCATCCGTGAGGAGAAGCGTGAGAAGCGGGGCGGTTTTGAAAAAGGTCTCTTTTTGGAAGAGGTCCTTGAACATGAGTGAGTTACGTCTTCATACGAGTCACTTACGAATTCCATTACAACATCAAATCGACGCGGCGACTGAAATCTATATGATCGTCGCGTTTGCGCAAGTATCGGGTGTTCAAGAACTCGTCGCTTCACTTAAGCAAGCAGTCAATCGTGGTGCCCAAGTCCGCATTCTGATTGGGGACTATCTCTATTTGACGAACCCGGACGCGCTTGAGATGTTAATGAATATTCAAGGCGTGGAACTACGACTCTATCGATCGAAAGGCCAGTCATTTCACCCGAAGGCATATTTGTTCCGAACACAAGATGGAGGGACGTTCTTTGTCGGCTCGTCCAATCTGTCGCATAGCGCCTTGAATCGAGGTGTCGAATGGAATGTCGAGATACCGGCGAGCATCTCGGAGGACGTGTTTGAACAGTCAGTCGATTCATTTCATGAGCTCTTCTATAGTGACTACGCTCAAATCATGAATACCGTCTCGTTGCAGCCTTATCGTGAAGAGTATATGGCCAGAAAAGATCGGATGAAAGAAGCTGAGCAAATCGCAGCGCCAGCCCCGGTCTATATCGAGGACGATACGATCACGCCGAACACTGTGCAAGACGCTGCTTTGAAGGCGTTACGCGAGACGATGGACGAAGGCAGACGCAAAGCGATGCTCGTGCTCGCTACCGGACTAGGAAAGACGTACTTGAGCGCCTTCTTCGCGCGCCAGTTCAAACGAGTGCTCTTCATTGCCCATCAAAAAGAGATTTTGCTTCAAGCTGAGGCATCGTATAAGAAAGTCGCAAGCGAATGGAAGACGGGATTATTGCTTGGCGGTGACTCGAGAGATGAGGAATCGGCAGATGTCTTATTCGCCTCGATTCAAACGTTGGCATCGAAACATCGGATGCAGCAGTTCACACCAGATCAGTTTGATTTGATTGTCGTCGACGAGTTCCATCATTCGGCGGCACCCTCCTATCGGCGTGTCCTTGACTACTTCGAGCCGAAATTCTTGCTCGGATTAACGGCAACGCCGGATCGGTTGGACGGGGGAGACGTCTATGCTTTATGTGATGACAATGTTGCGTATCAGATGCACTTCACTGAAGCTATTGAAGAGTCGTATTTGACGCCATTCCATTATGTAGGGATTTATGATGAAATCGACTATTCGCAGATTCGACTGATAAACGGTCGTCGCTATGATCAGAATGAACTTTTGGCGAAACAGTTAAAGGAGAGTGTCGCTAAAAAAATCTTTGAAGCTTGGCGTATGCATCACCAGACGAGAGCACTAGGCTTCTGTTCCTCAGTCACTCAGGCTGAATACTTGGCCGACTACTTCCGCTTGCAAGGTGTGCAAGCGGTCGCGCTACATAGCCAGACCGAATATGACCGTGCAGAAGTCATCCGTCAATTGAAGCAGGGGCATCTTGATATTATTTTCGCGGTCAACTTATTCAATGAAGGGGTCGATATCCCAGAGGTTGATACGTTATTATTCTGTCGCCCGACAGAATCTTTAACGATCTTTACTCAACAAATCGGTCGTGGACTCCGTTTGCTGAGTGGGAAAACAAATTGTACAATCATCGATTTAATTGGTAACTATAAAAGTATCGATAAAAAATTGGCATTGCTCAGTACAAAAGAAATAGATTTAAAAGAATTGAAAAAGTATAAAAAAGGCGATAATACGAATAAACCATTAGGTATTACTCTACCTTTAAAATGCACAGTAGATTTTGACTTAAAATCAATAGATTTGGTTAAAGTGATGATGACAAGACCATCAAAAAGGCAACAAATCTTGTCACAAAATTATATTCAAGTTAAACAAATTTTAGGGAGAAGACCGACTTATCTAGAGTTGATTCAGCGAGGTGAATACTCTTTTAGTGCTTATCAATCTGAGTGTAAAAATCATAAAGGTATTTTCGGATTCTTAAATGAGATAAATGAACTAACTCCCGAAGAGGTGGACGTTTTTTATCATGCTAATGATTTATTGCATGAGGTGGAAAATACCAGAATGCAAAGTAGTTATAAGATGGTAGTTTTAAATATAATGTTGCAAAGAGGTATTGATGAATGGTTCTTACCTATCACTTCGAAAGAGGTTGCGAAACCATTTTATGAGTATCTGGTTGCAGAGCCATACCGTTTAAAAACTAGTAAAAACTCAAAAGTTTTATATAAAAGTTTCAATCAAAAGAGAATTGAAAAGTTATTACTTGATATGCCATTCACCTATATTGCAAAAGGACCTTTTAGACTTGAAGGAGATACTCTAACTATCGATTCTTCTGATGTTTACAAAAATCCTATATTATATAAATGGTTAAAAGATTTAGTAGAAGTACGTTTGTATGATTATTATACAAAGAATAATTCAGCTAAAAAATAAGGAGAGGATAGAATATGAAACGCGCATTACTTCGCAAAATCCAATTCGCCCTCCAGCATCACGGCGGGACGGCGTCATTGAAAGAAATCAACGAATATATCGAGCGGTCATACTATCAACTCGAGCTCGATCGGTATAAAGACTGGAAGGCTCACGTCAATAAACAGATTCGGGCCCATTCGAGTGATTCGGCCAGCTTCGCGGGGAAAGAAGACTTGTTTTATTCCACAGGAAATAAAGGCATCTGGGGTCTTCGCCAACCGAATAATTAACCGAAAGCGGAACCATTTCAGTTGGTTCCGCTTTCAATGTTTACAAAACATCACACCCCCTTGTCACAGAATGTTCAATCCTGTAAACTTCGAAACAGTGTGAAAAAAATGTATAAGGGGTTTATCCATGGAAATCGTTCAGCAATTATCGCAAGTACAATTACTCAACCAATTCTGGTTGCTCATGGCCTTCGTCATCCCGATGGTCATTTTATCGCGGATGGTCGTGGCCGGTTCACGGTTCTCACCAATCCTCGTCATCGTCATCTTCGGTCTCGGACTTGGCTTCGCCATGGTCGAGATGGGCATCGCGACACCGGGTCTCCCTGAGTTCCCGCTCGTCGACTTTATGTCACGGACGACGATCATCGCGCTCGTCGTATCGTTCTTCGTCGGTGGACAAGAACTTCGCAAGATTTTAAGCAAGCAAGAGCTCGACATGAAAGACATCGTCGTGCCATCGAAAGAAGAGATGTTCCTCGGAACAGGACGGACACAGTTCATCTTCATCCTCCGTTCATTCTTCTTGCTCGTCGGTCTCGAAGGATTCTTCCGCATGATGATTCAACCGGGCGCGGCAGAGGGCATCATGCTCTACTACCCAATCCTCGCGTTGATCGGTCTCGCAGCATCGTTCCTCTTGATCGACCACAAGGCGCAAATCGACGATAAGAAGGTATACATGCGTAAAGGCGTCATCGAGACAGTCTTAATGCTCGTCATCTTGTTCGTGTCGTACGGCATCGCCGTGGCGGTTCAACCGATTATCGCGCTGCCGCAAATCTTCTTCGCCATGTTGCTTTCGTCAGCACTTGGTGCCATCTTCCACAACTGGACGTATGGACCGACCGTCCGTGCGCTTCTGTTCGCCGGAATCCCGGTCGTCTTGGCCGCCAACTTCATGGTCGGTGGCTCGCGAATCGGTGATGCGTTCGCCATCGAAGGCATGAACTCGATTCTCGTGTACGGTTTCTTCGGTCAGTTGTTCTGGATGTTCGGTGGGATTGCGCTCCTCATGTGGTTCGCCCGCACAGGACACATCCGCAACCTCGCACCAGGTATGGCCGGCTCGCTCTCGCACAGTGGTCTCACAGGAGCATGTACGGCTGGTGACTTCGGTCAAGTGGCCGCGAAACGTGCTCCGATCATGATCAACATTCCGTTCTTCGGTCACATCTTCGTGTTCTCGATTTTGGCAGTCAGTGCCGACAACGGAGCGCTCTGGATCTGGCCAACGGCAATCATCGTCTTGGTCGGTCTCACGTTGACTGCGCTCTCGCTCAAAAACTTGCGCGGTGCTAACGGAGAAGACTTCAAAGAAGTGAAGGCGCTCATGCAGTTCTCGTTCGGTTGGCAGATGATGGCGGTCTTCGGTGGACTCGTCCTTCTCACGTTCAGCACGATCGCGTTCGACTACACGACGATGGCTCAATCGTCAGCCATCTCGCACTTCGGTCTCTTCGCAGCCGTGCAGGGCGGTATGTTCGGGACGGAAGCGTCGCTTCTCATCCCGCTCATCTTCTCGATGCCATTCCTCGTCCATCCGATCGTGTTCTACATGTTCGGGAAGGCGCTCGATAATAACGGTGAAATGCCGCGCGTACCAGTTTACGCCATGGCGCTCATCGGTGTCGTCGGAGTCTCGTTCGCGATTCTCGGCGTATAACAAACAGCCGCTTCTACAAATGCGTAGAAGCGGTTTTTTGTATGCCGAAACATCGGACCGATGAATCGATGGGACAAAAAAACGGTCGACACGAGGTCGACCGCTTCAAGCTCACAACAACAAGGACAACAGCGTCAAAATCGCCAATCCGCCTTGCGTGAGGATAATCTTTTTGTTGCTCGTGATACTGCCGTACAACGCGACGAGCACGATATAGATGAGAAGCATCGTGACGATCTCGATCGATTGGCTGACGAACAGACCGTACAGCAAGCCGACGCCGATCAACCCGTTATAGACGCCTTGGTTCTTGAACAGCACCGACACGGAATCACGCGCGAGCTCTTGTTCCGTCATGTTGAAGACATGGGCCGTCGTTTTTGAACGCGTGGCGAACGTCTCTAAATACATAATGTAGAAGAACTCGATGGCGACGAGTGTTCCGAGGACGAGGGTAAGCCCGGACACGTTAGTTGGCCGTCGCGACTTCCGTCACATGGAGCACGGGTTTCGCCGTCACGTAGTTGCCTACGTTTTGAGCGAACGCGATGAGGTCCGGGTTTTGGTTGTGTTGCTCGACGGCCGCTTGGTCGGCCCAGTTCTCGATCATGACGAAGCGGTTCTCCGCCGACGTCGATTGGAACAGCTCATAGCTCAAGCAACCGGCTTCTTGTTTCGATGAGTCGATAAGCTTGTTGATGTCCGCCAAGAAGTTGTCAAATTCCGTTTCTTTCACGTCGAAAATAGCGTTAATTAAGATCATGTAGGTGTCCTCCGATTATTTGAATGATGTGATTTTTTCAGCGTCGAGACGTACCGATTGGTAGCCTTCTTCTGCAGCTTTACCGACCGAGAGGATCATGACCGGCACGTAACGGTCTTTGTCTAAGCCGAACGCTTCCGCGAGTTGGTCTTTCTCGAAACCGCCGATTGGGTTCGTGTCGTAACCGTGGGCACGGGCGACGAGCATGAATTGCATCGCAGCGAGGCTCGAGTCGATTTTGACGATGTCGTTCATCTCTTGTGTCGACAAGTTCTTGTAGTACGGGAGGATGGCACCGAGCTGTTGGTCGCGTACTTCTTGCGGCATTTTGCCTTCCGCGACAGCTTGGTCGTAAATCTCTTCACCGAGTTCGTAGCATTCCATGTCGCCGAAGATGAGGACCATCGCAGCCGACGTGTCGTTTTGACGGACGTTGAAGCGGATGAGCGGCTTGAGCGCCTCTTTCGCCTCTGGGCTCTCGACGACGACGAAGCGCCACGGTTGCATGTTGACTGAAGAAGGGGCTGTTGTCGCTTCCTCGATCATTTGAAGCATTTCAAGTTGTGAGATTTTGACGTTCTCGTCGTAGACGCGGATCGATTTGCGACCGAGCATCACGTCAGTGAATGTGTTGTTTTCGAATGTAGTTGCCATGGATATTACCTCTTTCTCTCTTGTTATAGTTGGTTAAGCTTTTGCAGCAGACTCGACAGCTGATTGATTTCTGACTCGGACAGCACTCTCGTAATCAAATGCTTGCCGCGGTCGTGGTCTTGTTCACAGCTCGTCAAGTCATGTTTGGCTTCGTCGGTCAAATGGACGAACACTTCACGATGGTTCGCGGTGTTCCGTTCCCGGCGGACGTAGCCTTTTTCTTCAAGGATCTTCAAATGGCGGGTGATGGCCGCATTGTCGATTTTCATCGCCTGCTGAATCTCGCTTTGCGAACAGACGCCCTTGTCATGCACAATCATGAGCATTTCGTAGCGGGTCAGGCTGAAGCCCGTCTCTTTCTCGAATGAGGTCGCGACGCGTTGGTCCGCCAGTTTGATTTGGTACAGCAGTCGGCTGATGTCTCGTAATTCCATCTGTGGTGTCTCACCCCTCTCATTTGATAAGTCAATTGTTGACTCGTCAAATGTAAAACATTCACGCCGTGCTGTAAAGGAGAATGCTCACAAAAAAACCATCCGCTCGTGCGAATGGTCCTCAGTCTTCATAGTTGGTGCCATCGAAGTGGTAGTCATGGATGAACGTCGTCTCGTCGAAGCCATACAGTCGATCATGGCGATTCAAGTCCTCGATTGTCTGAATTTCATGCATCGCCGGTTCGCCGGGGAACGAGTCGTGTGAGACATTCATGTAGCGTTCTTTGAAGTCGTCATCCTCATACGGTGTCCCGTCGAATGAGAAATGAATCGAGTAGACGTCATCTTCCAAGGCTCGTATCACGCCGAGCATCCGTTGTTTCTGCGCATCGGTGTTGGACCACTTCTCGTGGAACATGATGGACACGTCCAAGAACTCTTTTGACTCGACGTCGAAGACGGACGTCGGGGTAGGGCGTACGGTCGTCGCAACATCCTCATCCACACCGGTCGGTACACTCGCGCGGACCGTTTCCGCCTCCGTCAACAAGTCGAGTTGCTCGAGACGCTCCTTGAACGTGTCTTCGGCTTCTTGCTGCCAGACATGTTCGAGCACGTTGTCATGGATTGTTTGATCAGTCTGATACGTCTCAGCCCAATAGTCACCTTCGAGTATCGGATCGGTCAGGGTGAATTCGGCCGCATAGCCGCCCATCTTCCAGTCGCGCTTGAGCGTGACCTCGACGTCTTCTCCATATGTATCTTCAATATAGGACTCGTATCGTTCTTCCTCGTCTTGTTTTGCGTAAGTCGACCATGTCGTGCCAAGCGCGGTCACGGCGACAGCGGTTGCGACTAACCATCGTTTTCTCATTTTTGATTCACCTCTCTACCAATGTACTTGAAATGGAAGTGGACTACCTCGGTCCAAAGTCGTATTCAATTTATTCCCAAATGCCTGTAAACTGAAAGTGCCCTTTAAGAACTATTGTATTTACGTGTACTAATACATATAATACACTTATACCACGTACACAAGAGAGGGTGTGACCCATGTTATATAAAATTGATATGAAAAGCGCGGAACCTTTGTACGAACAAATCGTCAATCAGACGAAGGCACTCGTCATCCGCGGAATTTTACGGCCGGGCGACAAAGTCATGTCGGTGCGCGAACTTGCGACCGACCTCGTCATCAATCCGAACACGGTCAGTAAGGCGTATCAGGAACTCGAGCGGCTCGGATTGCTCGAGATGCACCGCGGGCGGGGGACGTTCGTCTCCGAGGACTGGATCGACCAGGACTCACCGCGCGCCCCAATTCTAGAGGCGATCAAGAAGCTCGCCATCGATTGCCATTACGCGAACATCGCGCTCACTGAAGCGCTGACGCTATTTGAGACAGAGTATAAGAAAGTAGGGGAGAACCATGCTGACAGTCCAGCAACTGAGTAAGAAAATCGATCGACAGCAAGTGCTAGATGATATCGATTTCACCGTCGGCGCAGGGGAAATCATCGCCCTCGTCGGACGGAACGGGGCCGGCAAGACGACGCTCCTCCGGACGATGGTCGGCATCATCCGACCGGACACGGGCGACGTCCGCTACGGTCCATCGAGCATCTTTGAAAAAGCAGAGTTAAAGCGTGACGTCATCTT
This sequence comes from Exiguobacterium sp. s6, assembly GCF_018618155.1. Taxonomy (NCBI): domain Bacteria; kingdom Bacillati; phylum Bacillota; class Bacilli; order Caryophanales; genus Exiguobacterium; species Exiguobacterium sp. s6. The sequence goes on along the minus strand of NZ_JACSLN010000001.1, from coordinate 1,956,370 downwards.
CGTCCCAGATTCGGCCGACGCGCTCAAGCATTACACAGTCAACGAGGCGGCAGCGCTCTACGAATCGATTTATCCGACGTTCAACCGTTCAACCTTTAGAGAGACGCTCACACGATATAACATCGACAACAAGAAGATTCGCCAGCTCTCGAAAGGGCAGAAGGCGATGGTGACGCTGTCGCTCGCGTTCGCCGTCCAAGCAAAATATTATCTGCTCGATGAACCGACGGACGGACTCGACGTCGTCGCCAAATCCGACGTCTTGAAGCTGATGATCGCCCAAGTCGAGGCACGCAACTGTTCGATTATCGTCTCGAGCCATCAGTTGCATGAGCTCGAACGAATCGCCGACCGCATCATCATGATCGAGAAAGGACGCGTCAAAGCGATCATGTCGCTCGAGGAGGCGCGTGAGACGAGCGTCAAACTGCAAGTCGTCTTCAACGACCAAGTACCGGTCGAACTGCTTGAACGGAAAGATATCGAAATCATCAACGTCACAGGCCGGGTCGCCTTGTTCATGGCGAAAGAACGGACGAAAGAACTCGATACGTTCGTCGATGCGCATGATCCGATGCTCGTCGAAGAGATTCCGATGTCTCTCGAAGACATCTTCCGGGTCCAATTAGGAGGTGAGGCAAGTGTCTTTTAAAGTGTTGTTAAAGAAAGACTGGAAACAAGTGTCGTTGTTATGGATGTTGCTCGTCTTCCTTGGAATCGTCGCCTACACGCTTCCAGTGTGGACACAGATGCAATCATTCGATGAACAAGTTCGTGAAATTCAAGCGAATCCCGAGGAGTTTGCCGAATGGTATGGCGACAATGTAACCAATCCGTCGGTTGAAGAGTTGTTTAGCCCGCAGTACAGCTACTTTATTGGTGACTTACAGACACTGATCCCGTATGGTGGCGTCATCTTCCTCTATATCATCTTCGGCTTCTTGATGGCATCCGTCTTGATTGGAAGTGAACGCAATAGCCAAATGTCTGACTTTGCGATGTCCCTCCCGTTCAACCGCAACCAGCTATACATATCGAAGTGGTTGATTGGGACGAGCGGGATCATAGTCTCGTCTCTCATTGGTGGACCGCTCATGCTTTGGGTGATCCACTCATCACGCTATTCTTTTTTGATGGACGGACACACGTTACAAGTCGCGGGGCTTGTTGGGTTTATGTTGTTGACCGGGATTGCCGTTTTCTCGTTGGCGTTATGGATGGGTTCATTCGGCGGGGAGGCTGTCTCGCAAGTGCTCTGGTCGGTCGTCGCCTTATTGTTCCCTGTCGGCATCATCCTGTTGATTCAAGGTTCGATTTACGCGGTCGCTCAAAATACGTCGGGCGTCTACGGTCTGTTCGAACGGGCTATGGAAAGTGTGTTCTTGCGAGTGATTTCACCGCTTGCGAACGTATTTAACGTCGATACGTTCAACATGTTCACGGACAATACGGTGTGGGAAGACTTTATGACTGTGGCGATGCTTAGCGCCATCAGCTTTATCATCCTCTCGTTCGCTCTCGGCTTATGGATGTTCAACCGGGCCCCACAAGAGAACAACGGCCGCTTCTTCATGTTCACGAACTGGCTTTGGCTTGTCCACGTGATCATGGTCGTCTGTTTCGCCATGCTCGGCGGGATCATTCTAGCCAACCTCTCGTACCCGACGAACAGCATCCTTTACGTTGTCGGCTTTGTCATCGGCGGTTTCCTCGCTCATTTACTTGCGAAACGCCTGCTCTATCGCTTGAACTTGAAACTAAAATCTTGATAGGAGGATTTTCATGAAACGGCTCAGTCTGCTCGTCGTCTTGCTCATCGTGCTCGCTGGATGCGGGGACACCGAACGATCGAACGCTTTCCAATACAAAGGGTCTTACGTCGGGGACAACAACGCCGTCGCCGGCATCGCCCAGACGTTGCCGATGCACGACTGCTACAAGTCGATCGAGCTGCAGACGAAAAAGCGTCCTTACGGCCTGACGATTCGTTACAGTGACCCTGAGATTGAACGAATCGAGCAGGAGCGACTCGCGATTCGGAACGCGGCGACGTACTTCACACTCGTGCAAAACACGGAGATTGTCCGCTTCGCTTTCCCGAACCGAACATATTCGTTCTCACGCCCGGAGATGGAAGCGTGGCTCGACGTCGACTTCTCGACGATCAAGTGGGAAAAAGAATTAAAGGATCACTTGGACGAGAAAATCAGCAACCAAGAGCAGACCGAAGCCTATTTCAAGAGAATCTGAACGTGTGCGGAAACTTTCATCCGCACACGTTTTTTCGATATTTTCTGAAAATTATCGGGTAAAGGGTAGATGAAAGCGTTTTCTTGGCATTATAATAGAGTTAACTGAATGACTATTCATTCCAAGGAGGAGAATCGATGAACAAACCGTGGTTGCAAGATTATCCAGCTGACATGCCAGAAACGATTGATTACGAGGTGAAGCCGCTCTATGAAGCGCTATCCCGGGCCGCTACCGATTATCCGGACCGGACCGCCGTCTCTTTCATCGGCAAAGAGTTGACGTTCGCCGAGGTCGATGACGCGGCGAAGCGACTCGCGACGATGCTCCAATCGAAAGGCCTGCAAAAAGGGGACCGCGTCAGCCTGATGCTCCCGAACTGTCCGCAATACGTCATTTCATTCTACGCCGTCTTGTACGCTGGCGGAACGGTCGTCCAGACGAACCCGCTCTACACCGAGCATGAGCTCGAGAATTTGATCACCGACTCAGGTGCGAACATCCTCATCACGCTCGACCTCCTCTATCCGAAATCGCTTCGTGTGAAACAGAAGACGGACATCAAGACGATCATCACGACGAGCATCGCCGACTATCTTCCGTTCCCGAAGAACAAGCTGTACCCGATTAAAGTGAAACGTGAGAACAACATCGTCATCGACACGACAGGTTCGGTCGCATTCAAAGACTATAAGAACTTCGGGCCGATCACCCCGATCGCAATCGATCCGAAAGAGGATGTCGCTGTCTTGCAATATACCGGCGGAACGACAGGTTTGCCAAAAGGCGTCATGCTGACCCACTTCAACTTGACGGCGAACGTCGACCAAATCTCGAACTTCTTCTATAGATATAACCGAGGCGACCTAAAGCGTGTCTTGAGCGTCGTCCCGTTCTTCCACGTCTACGGGATGACATGCTGTCTGAACTTCGGGATGGCGAACGGATATGAGCTCGTCCTCGTCCCGCGCTTTGACGTCACCGACGTCTTGAAGACGATTCACAAGAAGAAGCCACACTTCTTCCCAGGTGCACCGACGATGTATGTCGGCATCCTCAACGACCCGAAATTGAAGAAATATGACCTGTCGTCAATCGAGGCGTGTATCTCCGGATCGGCGCCGCTCCCGGTCGAAGTGCAGGAGCAGTTCGAGAGCATCACGGGCGGTCGCATCGTCGAAGGGTACGGGTTATCGGAGACGTCACCGGTCACGCACGCGAACTTCCTATGGGATAAACGGATCGTCGGCTCGATCGGCGTGCCGTTGTCGGACACATCTGCTAAAATTGTAAAGGCAGACGGGGAGACGCCGGCGGATGTCGGCGAGATTGGTGAAGTCATGCTTCATGGCCCGCAAGTCATGAAAGGATATTGGCAGAAGCCGGAAGAGACGGCTGCCGTCTTGAAGGATGGATGGCTCGCGACCGGTGACCTCGGCTATATGGGCGAGGACGGGTTCTTCTATATCGTCGACCGGAAGAAGGACATGATCATCGCCGGAGGCTTCAACGTCTATCCGCGTGAGATCGAAGAATTACTCTATGAGCATCCGGCCGTCAAGGAAGCGGTCTGTATCGGCGTCCCGGACCCATATCGCGGCGAGACGGTCAAGGCGTTCATCGTGACGCGTGACGGCGCCAGCGTAACAGAAGAGGAGCTCGACAAACACTGTCGCGAGAAGCTCGCGGCGTATAAAGTGCCGAAGCTGTACGAGTTCCGTGAGGAGTTGCCGAAGACGTTCGTCGGTAAGATTTTACGTCGTGTCCTCGTCGACGAAGAGAAGGCGAAACAAGTGAAACAAAGCAGTTGACACAACCGTGTCACATGATAGAATAATAAATGAATGAACCATCATTCATTTTTCTGCAGCGGTAAGGAGCTTGGGTGTTTATGACAAAGAATGGATCAAAAAGTGACCGCATTATCGATGCGGCAGTGAAAGTGATTGCGGATCATGGCTATCACGGTGCAAAGGTGACGGCCATCGCCAAAGAGGCGGGCGTCGCCGACGGAACGATTTATCTGTACTTCAAAAACAAGGAGCATCTGTTGATTGAATTGTTCCAAACGAAGATGGGCTTGTTCATCGACTACTCGAAGCAACAGATCGAGCAGGAGACGACGGCCGGCGACAAACTCTATCAGTTGATTGAGTCGCACTTGAAGCAACTGTCGGCCGATTACGACCTCGCCGTCGTGACGCAAATCGAGCTTCGGCAGTCGAACTTGGCGCTTCGTCAAAAGATCAGCGAAGTGTTGAAGCCGTACTTGAACTTGATCGATGCGGTCGTACAGCACGGGGTCGACACCGGCGAGTTCGACCAAGAACTTGACTATCGCCTCGCCCGGCAGATGATCTTCGGCACGATCGATGAAGTGGTCACGAGCTGGATGGCGAGCGGCTTCAAATATGATTTGATGTCGACGTTACCGAAAGTACACCATATGTTAAAAAAAGGGCTTGCTTAACCGTAAGCCCTCTCGCTAGCTCAAAAAATGAATGGAGATTCATGAATGATGGTGCGAACAACTTAAAGGGGGAACTACGATGAATATTTTTGTATTGCTGAAGCGTACGTTCGATACAGAAGAAGCGATTCAGCTCGAGAATGGGGAAATTCAAGAAGACGGCGCTGAGTTCATCATTAACCCGTACGATGAGTATGCGGTCGAGGAGGCCATTCGCAAGCGTGACGATCTCGGGGGAGAAGTCACGGTCGTGACGGTCGGTCCAGAAGACGCGGACAAAGAACTTCGCACGGCGCTCGCGATGGGTGCGGACAAAGCGGTCCGTATCTCAATCGAAGATGACGTCGAGGACGCCGATCACGTGACGATCTCAAAAGTGCTCGCCACGTACTTGAAGGAACAAGCGCCTGACCTCGTCTTTGCCGGGAACGTCGCCATCGACGGCGGCAGCGGCCAAGTCGCGCCACGCGTCGCAGAACTGTTGGACATGAACTACGTGACGACGATCACGGAACTCAAAATCGACGGGACGATGGCGACGGTCACACGTGACGTCGAAGGGGACACCGAAGTGATCGAAGTGCCGCTCCCGCTCCTCGTGACAGCACAGCAAGGGTTGAACGAACCGCGCTACCCAAGTCTTCCAGGCATCATGAAGGCGAAGAAGAAGCCGCTCGAAGAACTCGAACTGTCGGACATCGACCTCGATGAAGACGAGATCGAAGCGAAGATCGAGACGATTGAACGGTTCTTGCCGGAAGAGAAGAAAGCGGGACGCATCCTTGAAGGGGATACGTCGTCACAAGTGAGCGAGCTCGTTCAATTACTTCGCACGGAAGCAAAAGTCATTTAAGGGGGACACATAGATGAAAGCTTTAGTACTCGCAGAAGCGCGTGAAGGCGCGTTACGGAACGTATCATTCGAAGCCATCGCCGCGGCGAAGCAACTGACGGACGACGTGACGGCGGTCGTCATCGGGGATGATGTCAAAGCACTCGCCAATGAACTCGGGGAATACGGCGCGGGACGCGTCCTCGTCATCGAAGACGAGCGTCTCAAACACTATACACCAGACGGTTACGGACAAGTGCTCCGCCAAGTCATCGACCAGGAGTCGCCGGACATGATCGTGCTCGGCCATACGGCGCTCGGGAAAGATATCGCACCGAAACTAGCGGCTCGTCTGGACGCTGGTCTCATCAGTGACGTCGTCTCGATCGAAGGGTCAGGCAAAGACGCCGAGTTCGTCCGCCCGATTTATTCAGGGAAAGCGTTCGAGAAAGTGAAGTTCAAAGACTCGGTCATGTTCTTCACGATCCGTCCGAACAACATCGACGCTCTTCCGCGTACGGCTGGAGCGAGTGTGTCGGTCGAGACACCGAGCGTGGAGCTCAAGGACCTCGCCATGATCGTCAAAGAAGTCGTCCGCAAGGCGACGGGGAAAGTCGATTTGACGGAAGCGAAAGTCATCGTCGCCGGTGGCCGTGGCGTCAAGAGTGAGGACGGCTTCAAGCCGCTCGAAGAGCTCGCGGAATTGCTCGGCGGGGCCGTCGGCGCTTCACGTGGAGCATGTGACGCCGACTACTGTGACTACGCGCTACAAATCGGGCAGACCGGGAAAGTCGTCACGCCGGACTTGTATATCGCCTGCGGCATCTCTGGGGCGATCCAACACTTGGCCGGGATGAGCAACGCCAAAGTCATCGTCGCCATCAACAAAGACCCGGAAGCGAACATCTTCACCGTGGCCGACTACGGCATTGTCGGTGACTTGTTCGACGTCGTCCCGCTCTTGACGGAAGAGTTCCGCAAACACCTCGTCAATAGCTGATATGCAGAATGTTTGGGGAAACGTACCCTCCGTGGTATACTCTGAACATGAAATGCATGAGAGTTCTTAATCGGCTCTCACATCTTACTGGGGAGGTATTTACCAAATGGCTATTAAACACGCAACGACTCAAACATTCGAACAAGAAGTAAAAGAGGGCGTCGTCCTCGTCGATTTCTGGGCAGCTTGGTGTGGACCGTGCCGCATGATCGCACCGGTACTCGAAGAGCTTGACCAAGAGATGGGCGACCAAGTCCAAATCGTGAAACTTGACGTTGACGAGAACCCAGAAGTAGCGGGTGCTTTCCAAATTCAAAGTATCCCAACACTCATGATGTTCAAAGACGGACAACCTGTTTCGAAAACAATGGGCTTCCAACCAAAAGAAGCACTCAAAGAGTTTATCGCGACAGCAAAATAATGCGTACAGCCGACCGGGGAACTGGTCGGCTGTTTTTTGTTGGGCTCGTTAGGGAAGAAGGAGTTTAGTCGTTTCGCATGGAATAACAACGGTTAAGGTTCGGTCCGGATTTAACGGGGAATCCGGAAAAAGCACCATCTGAAAACGGATACATACGACGCTTGATCAGAATTTTTTTTCGTCGCTTTTTGTCGACTCTCTTCATATTTAACAGTTCGGTATTTTTTGACGAGGCTCTGAAAAGCGGGAAGGTTTTATCATGGAAACAGACTGAAAATTTACGCTATACTCATGAGGAAGACATGATGGCGTCAAGTGACCTTAATAATTGGCCCATCGCTTGTAAGACTCTGTTCGAAGGAGGAATTTTCTTGTCGGTGTTACATTTAGCTATCTTATTGCCGCTTCTCGCGGCACCGTTCATCCCGTTCTTGTTCCGGGCGCTGAAGCGAATCCATACGGGTTGGTTCGTGTTAATCGTTCCGGTCGTCCTGTTCGTGTACTTCTTCCGCTTCATCGGAATCACGAGCGCGGGGGACGTCGTGACGGAGACGGTCGAATGGATGCCATCGCTCGGCATCAACTTCACGGCCTACGTGGACGGGCTCGGACTATTGTTTGCCCTCCTCATTACAGGGATTGGGGCGCTCGTCGTCCTCTATTCGATTTACTATTTGAATAAAGACAAAGAGTCGCTCGGTCATTTTTATGTGTACTTGCTCTTGTTCATGGGTGCGATGCTCGGTGTCGTCCTCTCGGATAACATGGTCGTCATGTACATGTTCTGGGAACTCACATCGATTTCGTCGTTCCTGTTGATCGGGTATTGGTACGAGAAAGAACGCTCACGCTACGGGGCACGTAAGTCGATGCTCATCACCGTGTTCGGGGGCTTGTCGATGCTAGGGGGGATTGTGATCCTCGAGTCGATCGTCGGCTCATTCAGCATCCGTGACATGGTCGCCAATCAGGCACTCATCGCCGATAGCCCGTTCTTTATCGCGGCGATGATTCTCATCTTGCTCGGCGCCTTCACGAAGTCAGCGCAATTCCCGTTCCACATCTGGTTGCCGGATGCGATGGAGGCACCGACCCCGGTCAGTGCGTACCTCCACTCGGCGACGATGGTCAAGGCCGGTCTCTATCTCGTCGCGCGGATGAGCCCGGTGTTCCAGGAGTCGTCACTCTGGCTATGGATCATTGCCTCGGTCGGGACGTTCACGCTCTTCTGGGGTTCGTTCAACGCGGTCAAACAGACCGATTTGAAGGGAATTCTCGCCTTCTCGACCGTCAGTCAGCTAGGTCTCATCATGTCGCTTCTTGGCCTCGGGGCCGCGGCGCTACATTATGACGGCATGGATGACAACATCTATATGGTCGCAACAATCGCGGCAATCTTCCACTTGATCAACCATGCGACGTTCAAAGGGTCGCTGTTCATGATGGTCGGAATCGTCGACCACGAGACGGGGACGCGTGACATCCGTAAGCTCGGCGGTCTGATGACCGTCATGCCGATTACGTTCACGATTGCCGTCATCGGCTCGTTGTCGATGGCAGGGCTGCCGCCGTTCAACGGCTTCCTCAGTAAAGAGATGTTCTTGAAGGCAACCACGAAAGTGTTCTCGATGGACTTCTTCGCGCTCGATACGATCGGCATCTTGATCCCGGTCGTTGCGTTCATCGCGAGCGTGTTCACGTTCATCTACAGCTTGATTATCTTCACCCGGACGTTCATGGGCAAAGCCCAGTTCGACCGGTTACCGAAACAGCCGCACGAGGCACCGATCGGGATGCTCATCCCGCCAGCGATTCTCGCTATCCTCGTCGTCGTTCTCGGTTTCGTACCGAACGTGTTGTCGAACTCGCTCATCAAGCCGGCCGTCGAGTCGATCTATCCGACGCTCGTCGCGAGCGGGCAGGACGTGAAGGTCGACATCTACTTCTGGCATGGATTGACACCTGAACTCTATATGACGATTGGGGTCATCCTGCTCGGGACGCTCATGTTCTTCACAATCAACAAGTGGATGGGCATCTACAACCATATCCCGCATCGCTTGACGCTCAATGGCATGTACGACGGGACGCTCGTCTGGTCGAACAAAGCGGCGTACCGTTTTAAAGACAACTATATGACGGGCTTCATCCGCTCGTATTTGGTGTACATCTTCTTGTTCTTGTCAGGCATGATGTTGTTCTCGATGTATCGCTTCGACTTGTTCGACTTCTCGTTCGGCGAGATGGAACCTGTCGCACCGTATGAATACGTCCTCGGGGCGGTCGTCATCTTGGCATCGCTTGCGATTCTGTTCATGCGTTCGCGTCTGCCGTCGATCATCTTGCTCGGTGTCGTCGGCTACTCGGTCGCGTTGTTCTTCGTCTTCTTCAATGCCCCGGACCTCGCCTTGACGCAGCTCGTCATCGAGACGGTATCGGTCGCCTTGTTCTTGCTCGTCTTCTACCACATGCCGGAGATCAGCAAGAAAGAAGTACGTGTTAAGTTTAAAATCGAGAATGCGATCGTCTCGATTTTCGTCGGGGTGACGGTGACGCTCCTCAGCTTCATGGCGCTGTCGAACCGTTCATTGTCGTCGATCTCCGAGTATTATAAAGAAAACGTCTATGACTTGGCAGCCGGGAAGAACATGGTCAACGTCGTCCTTGTCGACTTCCGTGGCTTTGATACGTTGTTCGAGATCGTCGTCCTTGCCATCGCGGCCATTGGGATCTATACGATGATCAAATTTAGAACGACAGTACGTACGAAAGGAGCGCGCGAACATGAACCGAAAAAATGATCAGGTCAATGACGTCATCTTACAGACGGCCGCGGTGATCATCTTCTTCATCATCATCGTGTTCTCGATCAATTTATTCTTCGCCGGGCACTACTCGCCGGGCGGAGGTTTCATCGGTGGTTTGATGACAGCGGCGGCGCTCGTCCTCTTGCTTCTCGCCTTTGACTCGAAGACGCTCGCTGACGTGCTCCCGTTCGACTATCGGAAGATGACGGCGCTCGGTCTCGTCATCGCGATGCTGACGTCACTTCATAGCATCTTTTGGGACCGTCCGTTCCTGACGCACGCCTATGACAAATTCGATTTGCCGCTCTTGGGCGAACAGACGCTTCACACGGCGATCGCCTTTGACCTTGGCGTTTACCTTGTGGTCATCGGTGTGACGATGACGATCATTCAAACGATTGGAGAGAGTGAATAATGGAAATCTTCGTTAGCATCATCATCGGTGTCCTGACGATGAGCGCGGTCTATATGATTCTCTCAAAGAGTTTGTTGCGCATCATCATCGGCACCGGGTTGCTCAGCCACGCTGCCCACTTGCTCGTCTTGACGATGGGTGGACTGAAAACCGGAGCGGCACCCGTTCTCGTCGATGGGGTCACGGAATATACCGACCCGCTCCCGCAAGCGCTCGTCTTGACGGCGATCGTTATCAGCTTCGGGGTGACCGCGTTCTTCCTCGTGCTCGCGTATCGGGCTTACCAGGAACTGAACACGGATAATATTGAGGAAATGAAAGGAACGGAATCGAATGATTAACTTACCGATCTTTCCGATTGTCATCCCGGCGCTTGCGGCCATCTTTCTTCTCTTCGCACCGAAGCAAGTTCGTCTGCAACGCGGAGTGGCACTCGGGGCTTTACTTGTAACGTTTGCAGTGACGGTGCTGCTCATCTTCACCGTGTCTCAAGACGGCATCATGACCGTCAACTTAGGGAACTGGCCGGCACCGTTCGGAATCACGCTCGTCTCGGACATGCTGTCGGCACTACTCGTCGCCACGTCGACGTTGCTCGTCTTTTTCATCGTCTGGTTTGCGACCCATTACTTCTCAGACGCCTATGAATCGAACTACGTCTACGTCGCGATGCTGTTCCTTCTCGTCGGGGTGAACGGTGCCTTCACGACAGGCGATATTTTCAACTTGTTCGTCTTCTTTGAAGTCTTCCTCATCTCGTCGTACGTGTTGATCGTGCTCGGCGGGAAGGGCGTCCAGTTACGCGAGTCGATTAAGTATTTGCTCGTGAACGTCATCGCCTCGGCGCTGTTCGTCATGGCCGTCGCGCTTCTTTACGGGACGGTCGGTACGCTCAGTTTGGCGGACCTCGCGCAAAAGATTCCGCTCGTGGAGAATCAAAGCGTCATCACCGTCATCGGTGTGTTCTTCGTCATCGTCTTCGGCTTGAAAGGGGCACTCGTGCCGCTCCACTACTGGCTCCCGGGCTCATATGTCGTGGCGCCGACACCGATTCTCGCCATGTTCGGGGCGCTGTTGACGAAAGTCGGCGTCTACTCGATCTTGCGGACGTATACGCTCCTGTTTGATGGTGGAAGTGCGTTCATGCAGAACTTCTTGATTATCCTCGCCGTGTTGACGATCGTCATCGGGATGATCGGGGCGATCGCCTATAACGACGTCAAGTTGATCATCATCTACAACATCATGATCGCCGTCGGGGTCATCTTGTACGGAATCGCACTCAACACGCAGACGTCGCTCGAAGGGGCGCTCTACTATTTGATTCATGACATGTTGATCAAGGCCGCCTTGTTCATGCTCGTCGGGATGATGATCGGCATTACCAAGTCCGGTCAACTGCGCGACATGGGCGGTTTGATCACCCGATTCCCATTGTTCGGTTGGACGTTCTTCATCGCAGCGTTGTCCCTCGCCGGGATTCCGCCGCTCAGCGGATTCTTCGGGAAACTGTTGATCGTTCAAGGCGGGGTCGGGGAAGGCAGCCTGTTCGGGCCGCTCCTCATCTTGCTGTCGAGTCTGTTCGTCCTCTTCTCGGTCATCAAAATCTTCTTGTACGGATTTTGGGGAGAAGAGAAACGAGTCTATGACGGTCCGCTCGTGCCGTATATGAACCGCCTCATCGTGCCGACGTTCTTGCTTGTCGCCGTCGCCGTCGCCTACGGGTTTGGTGCCGAAGCGATGCATCCGTTCATTACTCAGGCAATCGAACCGCTCGTGCAACCCGAAATCTATATCGATGCCGTGATTAAGGAGTGATTTAGAGATGGCTTACCAACTACTCATCAACTTTTTCCTGGCGTTCATTTGGATGTTCTTCACGGGTACGTTCACGACGAGCGGATTCATCATCGGTTACTTGCTCGGGTTACTCGTCATCTTCATGATGCGCCGCTTCTTTAAAAACACGGACTTTTACTTCACCCGTGTCTTGAAACTGTTTCAACTGTTCTTGATTTTCTGTCGCGAACTCGTCGTAGCCAACATCGAAGTGCTCCGGCTCGTCTTGAGCCCGAAACTAAAAATCCAACCAGGCATCTTTCGGTATCACACCGAACTCGATGCCGGCTGGAAAGTGAGTTGGCTATCGATGCTCATCACGCTGACACCAGGTACGCTTGTCGTCCAAGTGTCAGACGACAATAAGACGCTCTACATCCATGCGCTCCATATGCCGGATAAAGAGTCGCTCAAACAAGACATTTACGATAACTTTGAGTCGAACATCAAGGAGGCGACCAGCTAATGTTAAATATTATTATTTACGTCGCCCTCGCCATCCTCGTGCTCGCCATGCTCGGTATGCTGTACCGGGTCGTCAAAGGGCCGACGACAGCGGACCGAGTCATCGCCCTCGACTCGATCGGCATCGGGTTGATCTCGGTCGTGTCGTTGTTATCGATTTTGCTCGATACGACGATGTTCTTCGAGGTCATCCTCTTGCTCGGGATTTTAGCCTTTATCGGAACGGTGGCGTTCTCGAAATTCCTCGAGAAGGGAGAGATCATCCAACATGACCGCAACAATGATTTATGACATCTTGACCGGCGTCTTCACGATCATCGGTGTGTTCTTCACCGTCGTCGCGGCCATCGGTCTGATCCGGCTCCCGGACATCTATTCTCGCGCCCACGCCGCCTCGAAGAGTGCGACGCTCGGCGTCATGTTCGTCCTGTTCGCGGCGCTCTTGCACGTCTGGGTCGACCAGCGCATCTTTGACGCACGGCTTCTGCTCGGACTGTTCTTCGTCTTGTTGACGGCGCCGGTCGGCAGTCACTTGGTGGCCCGCGCGGCCCATTCTCAAGGTGTCCCGCTTTGGAAGAAATCGCTCCAAGATGCACTTCGAGAAGATAAGGACAAAGGAATCGAATGACGAAAGGCTCTTCCAAGTCAAATTGGAAGAGCCTTTTTGCGTCACATCAGATACGTCACGTCAGAGGCTGACGTCGGATAGGCGAACTCCAAGTGTTTGATGTGTTGATGGGTGATGTTGTTTTGTATAATAAACGAGAACAAGTTGATCAATTCCGGTGCATGTTGCCCAATCAAGTGGGCCCCGAGCACGTGGCCGTCTTTGCTGAGCAGAATGCGGGAAAACGCCGTCGTGTCGTTGATGCGCTCATACGTCAAGAAATGGGACAAGTCGTTGTCCTTACACTCGTAGTCGATGCCGCGCGCCTTCGCCTCCTCGACCGTCAGTCCGACCTTGGCAATCGGCGGTGTCGTGAAGACGACCGTCGGGGCAGGGCGCTCCGGTAAAGGACGCGTGTTGTCCCGTAACAGGTTGAGAGCGGCGATGCGTCCTTCCTGCCCCGCGAACGGGGTGAGGGCGGGGTTGCGGCTCTTGGCGACGTCCCCGGCTGCATATACGTTCGCATTCGTCGTCTGCAGGAACTCATTGACGAGGACGCCGCCGTGGTCGGACTCGATACCGGCCGCGTCCAAACGGAGCCGTTCGATGCTCGGAATTCGCCCGGTGGCGTTAAGGACGACGCCTTCGAGGGTAGAGTCATCTGATAACGTCAGCACGTCCCCATCCATCCGGACGGGCTCGATGCCGTAACGGACATCGATGCCGATTCGAAGCGTCTCATCGACGAGACGTTTGACGACTTTGCGATCGAATTGTTTAAGTGCCCGCGATCGGATGAGGAGGGTCACCTCGCTCCCGAAGCGGCGGAGGATATGTGCGAATTCGAACGCGATATAGCCGGCCCCGATGATGATGACGTGTTTTGGCAAGTCGTCGAGGTCGAAAACGTCGTCGCTCGTGATGGCCAAGTCGCCACCCGGGATGTCGAGCGGTCGCGGAATGAGACCTGAAGCGATTAAAAACTGATGCGCCGAGATTTCATGCCCATCAATGACAATTGAGTCTTCATCGATGAAATGGGGTTCGCCTTCGAACAAGTCGATGTCGTGCTCTTTCCAATGATGCATCTTCGTCGTCGGGACGGCGAAACGATACTCGTCGATACGCCGTTTAAAGGCGTGCCAATCGAGCGTGAGCGCGCCGTGGACACCGAGCGATTTCATCCGTTCCGCACGGGCAATGAGCTCTGCTCCTTCCGCGAGCATCTTTTTCGGGTCACATCCGCGTTGCGGGCACGTCCCGCCGAACGTCCAATTCTCGACGATGGCAATTTGTTTACCGGCGTCGCATAATACGTTAGCGGCTTGGCTCGCTGCCGAGCCGCTGCCGATGATGATGACATCGTACCGTTTCATAACAAAACCCTCCCTCTGAGACTTCATCAAATTTTTCCCGTCTGGAAGGAACTTAAACTGAGGTGATTGAATTTGAGTCATTCTGACCACATTAAACATAAATTGGCGCTGCTCCCGGACGAGCCCGGCTGTTACTTGCATAAGAACGAGTACGGCGAGATCATTTACGTCGGGAAAGCGAAAAATCTGAAAAATCGGGTCCGGTCTTATTTTACCGGGGCGCATGACATCAAGACAATGCGCCTCGTCGCTGAGATTCGCGACTTTGAGTATATCGTCACGGCGAGCGAACTCGAGGCGCTTCTGCTCGAGATGACGCTCATCAAAAAGCATGACCCGAAATACAACATCCGTCTCAAAGACGACAAGTCGTACCCGTACATCAAAATCACGAACGAGCCGTACCCGAGGTTACTCACGACGCGGAAGCTGAAGCGGGACGGCGGCTTCTATTTCGGCCCGTACCCGAACGCCTATGCTGCCAACGAGACGAAGCGGTTGCTCGATAAACTGTATCCGCTCCGGAAATGCCAACCGATGCCACGCAAGCTCTGTCTGTATTACCATATCGGGCAGTGTCTCGGACCTTGCGAGCTCGCCGTCGACACGGATGAGCAAAAAGACATCGTCCATGAAATTCGCCGCTTTTTGAACGGCGAGACGAGCGAGACGCTCGCCAAGCTCCAAGTCGACATGGGACGAGCGGCCGAAGATATGCAGTTCGAACGAGCCGCTGAGCTCCGTGACCAAATCCGGGCCGTCGAGTCGATTATGAACAAACAGAACATGATCACGGCCGACCCGACAGCACGCGACGTCTTCGGCTATACGCTCGACCGCGGCTGGATGTGCGTCCAAGTGTTCTATATGCGGGGCGGCAAGATGATCGAGCGCGACGTATCACTGTTCCCGCTCCACGGCGAGCCGTCCGAGGAGCTCGAGAGTTTCATCGTACAGTTCTACGAGCAGAACGTATTGCCGAAGGAAGTGCTCGTCCCCGAGATCGTCCGCATCGATTTGTTGAACGAGGCGATCGGGACGAAAGTGATGCAGCCGAAGCGCGGGGCAAA
Source organism: Exiguobacterium sp. s6 (assembly GCF_018618155.1). Classification (NCBI taxonomy): domain Bacteria; kingdom Bacillati; phylum Bacillota; class Bacilli; order Caryophanales; genus Exiguobacterium; species Exiguobacterium sp. s6. The sequence continues at coordinate 1,940,818 of NZ_JACSLN010000001.1, read as the reverse complement.
GCGACAGCTGCTCGACTTGGCGACGAAAAATGCGGGCATCGCCTTGAACGAGAAGTTCGAGTTGCTCGCCCGCGACGAAGAGCGGACGCTCCTCGCCATGCGTGAACTCGGTGAGGCGATCGGCATCCCGAACTTGTCGCGTGTCGACATCATCGACAACGCGAACATCCAAGGGGCGGACGCCGTCTCGGCACTCGTCGTCTTCGAAGACGGGAAGCCGCTCAAGAAGGAATACCGGAAATACAAGATTCGTACCGTCCAAGGACCGGACGACTACGAGACGATGCGAGAGGTCGTCCGTCGTCGGTTCCGTCGCCTGTTGACGGAAGAGAAGCGTCTACCGGACTTGCTGTTGATTGACGGGGGCATCGGGCAATTGAACGCCGCCCTCGACGTCCTGCAGAACGAGTTCGGGCTCGACTTGCCGGTCGGGTCGCTCAAAAAAGATGACCGTCACCGGACGAGCCAGCTCTTGTTCGGGGAAGGCGGCGGGGTCGTCGAACTGAATTCGCGCTCGAGCGCGTTCTATTTGCTCCAACGTATGCAAGACGAGGTCCACCGCTTCGCCATCACGTTCCACCGCAGTTTGCGGACGAAGAAGATGACGAAGTCGGTGCTCGACGATATCCCGGGCGTCGGGCCGAAGCGACGTCAGCAGTTGATCCGCCATTTCGGGTCGATGAAACAGATCCGCCTCGCCTCGCTCGAACAGTTGAAGGAAGCAGGCCTGCCCGAGAAGTTGGCCGAGACCGTTTTGCAATACGTTCATGAGGAGACGGACGAATGAGTCGAGGGGCATCCTCCGAGATGCCTGCCATCATCCGTCCGGTCGTCGAGGCGTTCATCGAGCGGGTCGACGGTGTGATCCCATCGCTTGAGCACCTCTATTTGCATGGGTCGGCCGCGATGGGAGGGTTTCATCCGGATCATAGCGACCTTGATTTTCTGATTGTCACGAGTCGTCCGCTAACGCCTGAAACAAAGGTGGGACTGACACGTCTCTGTCTTGAGTCATCGAACGAACCCTATCCGATTGAGTTGAGTGTCCTTACAGTGGGTGACCTGACAGCTTGGAGGCACCCGAGTCCATTTGATTTTCACTACAGCGAGGGTTGGCGTTCGCGTTTCGAATCGGCGCTTCAAACGGGGGAAATAGCGACCATACAATCCGGAATGACCGATCCCGACTTGGCCGCCCATATAAAAATCACTAGCGAGCGAGGCATCGTGCTCTACGGTCGTCCGCTCAAGGACGTAATCATCGGCTTCAATGAAGTCGACTATCGAGATGCCATCCTGTTTGATGCGCGAGACTGTCTCGATTCGATCCACGACACGCCGATGTATAGTGTGCTCAATCTGACGCGTGTCCTGGCGTATTGTTCCGACGACCTCGTCTTATCGAAACAGGAGGCGTTTGAGTGGTCGACAGCGAAAGGCTTCTCGATCGATGTGTTACCGACAATCGAGAAAGCGGCAGCGGCTTACGCCGGGAATGATGTAAGCTTCACAGCAGATGAACTGAATGTCTTCCGAGACTTCGCCCGGGACAACCTTCAACACATATAAAAAGAGCCGATGCGGTCAGTTCGCATCGGCTCTTCGTCATTCATACGTATCTTTTCGGTCTAGTTGGACGGTGATTTGGACGGCCTGGCGCGCCACATCGGCGTAGCCCTCGGCGACGCATTGGAAACGACCGGCAATTTGTTCGGCTAAAAAGCCAGCCTCAAGCTGGAAGTAGCCGGTTGCCTTTTCTTGGGTCGCAGGCGGGGGAAGTAGTTCGAACAAGAACTTATTTCCTTTTTCTTTCAACAACGTCAATTCTCCCCAGCCGGCTTCGGCAAAAAAGGCGCTCAGTTCGTCGTTCGTCATGACCGGGAACTTGCGTGCGACCCGTTTGCCCGACCAATAGATGACTTGGGCGTAGTCGTCCCCGAGCAAATCCGTCAACACATAATCGCGAAGCAGTTCGATCGCGAAAGTGGGTTGGCTCATCGTTTCCATCTTCTTCCATCACTCCATTCTCTCTATACCATTATAACGACGATTCGCCTTTTGGTCACCGGGTATTTTGCAAAAGAATGTGGCACAAATCGGTCGGGTTGTCTTGTCATACAAATTTCACAAGAGTAGAATAGGAGACAGAAAGCTATATTTACATTTGAAAACGCTTTTATTTACAAAACGAGCCAAGGGCTCGTGAAAAGGGGGAACTAGAATGGCAGCGCGTCGTGACTATTTCAGTCGTAAAGTCCATTCGCTACTTGGGGTCATCCCAATCGGCTTGTTTTTGATCGTTCACTTGTCGGTCAACTACTATATCGTCGATGGGGTGGAGTCGTTCAACAAGGCAGCAAAATTTATGGAGAGCTTACCGTACTTATACTTCCTTGAAGTGACGGTCATCGCTTTGCCGATGATTTTCCACGGGGTGTATGGCGTGTATTACGCGTTCCTCGGTTCGATTAACACGAACCGTTACTCGTACGCCCGCAACTGGATGTATATGATCCAACGCTTCACGGGCGTCTTCCTCGTCATCTTCATCGCATGGCACGTTTGGGAAACGCGCTTGGCGAAGTTGCGTGGCGTCGAAGTGAACGCGGAGATGATGCAAAACATCGTCGATAATCCGCTCATGCTCATCTTCTACATAGTCGGGATTCTCTCGGCTACGTTCCACTTCGCGAACGGTCTCTGGTCGTTTGCCATCACGTGGGGGATCACACAGTCGCCTCGTTCACAGCGCTTCATGAGCTATGTCTCAGGCGTCGTCTTCTTGGCACTATCTTTTGTCGGCATCCGTTCTATCTTGACGTTCGCAGGCATCTTGTAATTAGGGGGAAAAGTTCATGGCAAATCAAAGTTTGATCGTCATCGGTGGCGGTCTGGCTGGACTCATGGCGACAATCAAGTCGGCTGAGATGGGTGTTCCGGTAAAACTATTCTCGCTTGTACCGGTCAAGCGTTCACATTCAGTTTGTGCACAAGGCGGTATCAACGGTGCCGTCAACACGAAAGGGGAAGGGGATTCTCCTTGGCAACACTTTGATGACACGGTCTATGGGGGCGACTTCCTCGCCAACCAACCGCCGGTCCAAAAGATGGCGGAAGCGGCACCGAAGATCATCCACATGTTCGACCGCATGGGCGTCATGTTCAACCGGACGCCAGAAGGTCTTCTCGACTTCCGTCGTTTCGGCGGCACGCTCCATCACCGTACGGCTTACGCCGGTGCGACGACAGGGCAACAGCTCCTGTACGCACTAGACGAGCAGGTTCGTCGCTACGAGGCGCAAGGGCTCGTCGAGAAGTATGAAGGCTGGGAGTTCCTCCGGGCCATCATCGATGAAGCAGGTGTGTGCCGTGGTGCGGTCTGTCAGGATTTGCGCTCGATGGAAATTAAAGCGTTCCCATCGGACGCGGTCATCCTCGCGACAGGCGGCCCAGGTGTCATCTTCGGCAAATCGACGAACTCGGTCATCAATACCGGCCAAGCGGCTGGAGCGGTCTATCGTCAAGGTGCGGTCTATGCGAACGGTGAGTTCATCCAAATCCACCCGACGGCGATCCCGGGGGACGACAAGCTTCGTCTCATGAGTGAATCGGCGCGCGGTGAAGGCGGACGTGTCTGGACGTATAAAGACGGCAAGCCATGGTACTTCCTTGAAGAGAAGTATCCGGCCTATGGAAACCTCGTGCCGCGTGATATCGCGACGCGTGAAATCTTCGACGTCTGTGTCAACCAAAAGCTCGGCGTCAACGGCGAGAACATGGTGTACCTCGACTTGTCGCATAAAGACTCGAAAGAGCTCGACATCAAGCTCGGCGGGATCCTTGAGATTTACGAGAAGTTCGTCGGCGACGATCCACGAAAAGTCCCGATGAAGATCTTCCCGGCCGTTCACTATTCGATGGGCGGACTATGGGTCGACTACGATCAGATGACAAACATCCCAGGCTTGTTCGCAGCCGGTGAGTGCGATTACTCGATGCACGGTGCGAACCGTCTCGGGGCCAACTCGCTCTTGTCTGCCGTATACGGCGGGATGGAAGCCGGTCCGGCGGCCGTTCACTACATGCGCGGTCTCGACCAGGCGACAGAGAGCGTGGCAGAAGCGCTCTTCAACTTCAACGAACGTGAAGAAATCGAGCGGTTCAATGACATCCTCGCGATGGACGGTACGGAAAACGCGTATCAAATCCACCGTGAGCTCGGCGAACTCATGACCGACAACGTCACGGTCGTTCGTTACAACGACAAGCTCGAGGCGACGGACCTCAAACTCCGTGAGCTTCGTGAACGCTATAACAACATCTCCGCGACCGACACGGCTCGCTGGAGCAACCAAGGGGCATCGTTCATCCGACAACTCGACCACATGCTCGACCTCGCGCGCGTCATCACGCTTGGCGCGTTGAAACGTGACGAGAGCCGTGGCGCTCATTACAAACCGGACTTCCCGGAACGTGATGACGACAAGTTCATGAAGACGACGATGGCACGTTACAACGCAGGGGAAGTCGATATCTCGTATGAAGAGATCGACGTTTCGTTAATCCCGCCACGCAAACGGGATTACTCGAAGAAAGGGGCGAAGACGAAATGACGACGCCGATGCAATCTGAACAAAAAGATATTCGTTTTATCATTGAACGCCAGGACGGACCGGACCAAGCCGCTTATACGGAAGAGTTCACCGTCCCGTACCGCCCGAACATGAACGTCATCTCGGCGTTGATGGAAATCCGCCGCAACCCGGTCAATGCGAACGGGGACAAGACGACACCAATCAACTGGGATATGAACTGTCTCGAGGAAGTGTGCGGTGCCTGCTCGATGATCATCAACGGCAAGCCGCGCCAATCGTGTACGGCGCTCGTCGACAAGCTCGAACAGCCGATCCGCCTTGCCCCGATGAAGACGTTCCCGGTCATCCGTGACCTTCAAGTCGACCGTCAGCGCATGTTCGACGCGTTGAAAAAAGTGAAGGCATGGGTCCCAATCGATGGAACGTACGACCTCGGACCAGGACCGCGGATGCCAGAGAACAAACGTCAATGGGCGTATGAACTATCGAAATGTATGACGTGCGGTGTCTGCCTCGAGGCGTGCCCGAACGTCAATGACAAATCGAGCTTCATCGGACCGGCCGCGATCTCGCAAGTCCGTCTCTTCAACTCGCATCCGACTGGCGCCTTCCACGCGGAAGACCGTTTGGAAGCGCTCATGGAAGACGGCGGCCTCGCACAGTGCGGAAACGCGCAAAACTGTGTCGAAGTTTGTCCGAAAGGTATTCCACTCACGACATCAATCGCCGCGATGAACCGTCAGACGACGCTTCACTCGTTCAAATCGTTCTTCGGTAGCGACAAAGGCCGCACCGGTTCTGCGGTCGAGGCGTAAGGCTACGGATGACGAAGTACTTCCGGGAAGCCGATTGGGAAACACGTGTCAGAGCAGGGGTCGCGCTAGACGTCAAAGTCCGATTCTCGGAGTGCGACCCGTACGGTCACATGAATAACACAATTCCGTTCATCTATTTCGAGGACGCGCGGATCGAGTTTCTTGAAGCGACAGGTTTTTCGTTAAAAGATGGATTTGTCGTCGTAGCAGACGCCCAGTGCGACTACGTTCGCCAAGTGATGCCGCGGCAATCGATTGTGGTGTATGCCAATGTCTTGACGGTCGGAAACACTTCATGTGATATTCATTACGGGGCATATGATGGAGACCAGCTCATGTTCGCGGGGCGTACGAGCCTCGTGCACTTGTCGAAATCCGGTCGTCCGACCGAATGGACTCCAGAATATAAAAATCGCTTGCAGAATTTTTGCGAATCCGCTATCATTTGATAATGAGTTCACAAACAATTATTCTGCGGGTTCGCCTGTAGAATTGAAATTTGAAGGGAGACCTCACGTCATGGAAAAAACGTTCACAGTCGTTGCAGATTCAGGAATTCACGCTCGTCCAGCTACACAGTTGGTAAACACAGCTTCTAAATTCCAATCAGATATCAACCTTGAGTACAACGGTAAGACAGTAAACCTCAAGTCGATCATGGGTGTACTTTCACTCGGAATCGCAAAAGATTCTACAATCAAAATCACTGCAGCTGGTGACGATGCAGAAGAAGCGGTTAACACGCTTTCTGACATGCTCACAAGCGAAGGTCTTGCTCAGTAATTGAGCGACGGACGAGGCGGCCAATCGGCTACCTCGTCTTTTTTGTTTGTCACGAGACCGTTTCTTTTTCAGAATCGGCTTTTTTGGTAAGATAGATGGGAATGGAAGTGATGATTATGAAACGAGCGATTGGAGTACTCGATTCAGGAGTTGGCGGCTTGACTGTGGTCAAAGAACTGATGCGCCAACTACCGAAAGAAGAAATAATTTATATCGGCGACACGGAACGGTGCCCGTATGGCCCGCGCCCGCACGATGAGATTGAAGCCTATACGTGGGAACTGATCGAGTTCCTGTTAAGTAAGAACGTGAAGATGATCGTCATCGCCTGCAACACGGCGACAGCGGTCGTCTTGAAAGAAGCGCGCAAACGCCTCAATATCCCGGTCATCGGTGTCATCGACCCGGGGGCACGGGCGGCCGTCAAAGGAACGCGCAATAAACATATCGGCGTCATCGGAACGAAGATGACGATTGAAAGCAACTCATACGAGACGGCGCTCCGACACGTGGCCGGCGAAATCGATGTATATTCGCTCGCCTGTCCGCCGTTCGTCCCGCTCGTCGAAGCCGGCGAACTCGATGGGGAGCGCGTCCGCGACATCGTCGCTGAGACGATTCGTCCGCTTCAGTCTTCCGAGATGGACACGCTCATCCTCGGCTGTACGCACTATCCGCTGCTCGCACCGGTCATTCAAGACGTCGTCGGACCCGACGTCCATTTGATCTCGTCCGGTGACGAGACGGCGCTCGAAGTAGCGGCCATCCTTGACTTTAAAGAGCTCGAGAACGATTTGGATACGGTCCCGGTGCACCAGTTTTATGCGACCGGGGATGTCGTCATCTTTGACCGTTTGGCGACAGAATGGCTCGGTCAACCCGTGAGAGCGGAGAAAGTAGAGGTGTCCGGTGTCGATGCGTAACGAAAGACAACATGACGAGCTCCGGCCCGTCGAGATCGTTCCCCATGTGAATAAACATGCGGAAGGGTCGGTCCTCATCTCGATCGGGGACACGAAAGTCATCTGCACGGCGACCGTCGAAGAACGCGTCCCGAACTTCTTACGCGGCAAGAAGCAAGGCTGGATCAACGCCGAGTATGCCATGCTTCCGCGTGCGACCGGTAACCGCACGGTCCGCGAATCGGTCCGCGGCAAACAGTCGGGCCGGACGATGGAGATTCAACGGTTGATTTCGCGGTCGCTCCGTTCGGTCGTCGATTTAGAACGGCTCGGTGAACGGACGATTTGGATCGACTGTGACGTCATCCAAGCCGACGGGGGCACCCGTACGGCCTCGATTACAGGCGGCTTCTGCGCGCTCGTCCTCGCGGTCGACGCGCTCATCCGTCAAGGCAAGCTCGACGACACGCCGATCAAAGAAGGCGTCGCTGCCATCTCGGTCGGACGGACCGACGAATTGCTCCTCGACTTGAACTACGAAGAAGATGCCGCGGCCGAGGTCGACATGAACGTCGTCATGACGGCGAGCGGACGTTTCGTCGAAGTGCAAGGGACAGGGGAAGAAGCGACGTTCACGTTGCTCGAGATGAACGAGATGCTCCACATGGCCCAAAGCGGAATCGAGACGCTGTTCAAAGCGGCCGAAGACGCGCTCGGTGCCTCGTGGTGGTATGTCGGGGAACAATTGGAGGAAACAACATGAAACTGATCGTCGCAACACGCAATAAAGGAAAAGTCGCAGAAATTGAAGGAATGCTCACGCCGCTCGGGTTCGAAGTCGAATCACTTCTAGATTATCCGGACGCACCAGAGACGGACGAGACTGGGACGACGTTTGAAGCGAACGCCGAGTTGAAGGCGACGGAGGCGGCCCGCTATTTCGGCCACGCCGTCCTCGCGGATGACTCTGGACTCGAAGTCGATGCGCTTGACGGGGCACCCGGTGTCCATTCGGCTCGTTTCGCCGGACCGGAGAAGTCGGATGAAGCGAACAACGCGCTTCTTCTCGAGAAGTTGAACGGAGCGACCGAACGAACGGCTCGCTTCATCTGTGCCCTCTGTCTCGCCAAACCAACAGGGGAGACATTGACGGTACGCGGCACGATCGAAGGGACGATCGGCTACGCGCCTCATGGGGAGAACGGTTTCGGTTACGACCCGCTCTTCATCGTTCCGTCACTTCACAAGACGGCAGCAGAACTTGAACGCGACGAAAAGGCGGCGGTCAGTCACCGCGGTCAAGCACTACGAAAGTTAGAGGCAGAAATTATTCCGTTTATGGAGGGGTGACCTGTATGCGTTTTCTCGTAGTCAGTGACAGTCACGGATTGACAGAAGAACTATCGATCATCTTCAACCGGCACGAACAAGAAATCGATGACGCGTTCCATTGTGGGGATTCCCAGCTCGCGCTCGTCGATGAACATCTGCTCCCGTATCGTACGGTGCGCGGTAATTGCGACTTCGGCGGCGACCTCCCGCTTGAGCGAATCGAGGAGACGGCTGAAGGGACGATTCTCATCGTCCACGGCCATCACCACGACGTGAAGTACGACTTGAACCGGTTGCGTTACCGGGCTGAAGAGGTCGGGGCGAACGTCGTCTTGTTCGGCCACTCGCACGTCGCCGGAGCTGTGATTGAGGACGGGGTGCTTTACGTGAACCCGGGTTCGATTCGCATGCCGCGTGGACGGAGTGACAAGACGTATGTACTGATGGATCTCGAGAACGGACAGGCAACGGTCCGCTTTTATCGATCAGAGGACGGTTCGGCCGTCGAAGATCTCGATGTGAGCGGAAAGCTGTGACGGAATGAAAAGAAGGAATTGACAGCAAACCATTTTTCTATTATAGTTTTCTTGTCAATGTCCCAATAGCTCAGCTGGATAGAGCAACGCCCTTCAAGACAAATAGGAGCCTTTATAGGGAAACAGAAACCTATAGAGTGGACGACACTATATCGGTGAAGCCTTAACAGATGATGCTGATGGTAATACCGAGGAAACTTATTTCCTTTCGGGGACAAGGTGGTTCGAAGGACTAAAGGTCATCCTTTAGAGGTAGAGCCATTGAAGAAGCAGTTTGCTCGTGAGGTTCCGTAGAGACTACACGTGTCGCACCTGAAATGGTGAAGATATAGTCCAGACTACAAACAACACACGTTGGTGGCGAAAGCCATGGTGGTAAGCTAAGGCGTCGGTCGGGGGTTCGAATCCCTCTTGGGACACTTCCATTTAAAATAGAGATAGCCTCCACGGAGGTTGTCTCTTTTTTCGTTTTTCAGGGTATTGATTGACAACGAATCGATTCCTAAAGGAAGATGGAGATGAATGGAAAGGGTGTGGGGAGATGGCAAAAGAGCAAGCGTACCCGTTTCCAGGGAACTGGTCGCGGCTTCAGAAGATGATTCAAGAGGCAGACGCGGCCGGGGAACGGCAACGGGTCGAACCGATTCTGTGGGATTGGTACGAGGCAGTGCCCGGCGATCCATTTATTTTCATGGAAATATTCCAATGTCTGATGGAACGACCGGAAGAACCGGAGACGCTCGAGAAACTCGAAGAGCTCGTCACGACACAGATGACGGTGGCAGAAGAACCTGCAGCCGGCGGGCTTCAAATCGCCCAGTATTACATCATGCGTGACCAACCGTTCGAGGCGGCCCATTGGATCAACCTGTATCTCGAGTGGCAAGAAAAGACCGATCATGTCAACACGCAAGCACATCAAGTGCTCCAAGTGTTGAAGTTGACCGAGTTCCCAGCCGCGATCGCCAAAGTGAAGCGAATCCTTAACCGGGGCGGAATCGGCGAACAAATCGAGACGCTCGAACACGTTCATTTCAATATCGATGACGTCCTCGACAACGTCTTGAAAGAGCTCCTCGTCGCGGAACGGCCGAAGTTGATGAAGTTGATTGTGCTCCAAAAGGCGTTCGACGAGCTGCCGGTCATCGAATGGACCGACCTCGGGACGCGGCACCGATTGACGCATGACGAAGCGAAAATCCACACGGAAGCGTGGGAGACGATGGTCAACGGGTTGCAGCGAGCGGTATATGGTGACGAGATCGCGACGCAGCTGCTCATGAACTACATGTATACGCACTACCCGTTCACGCCTGAGGAAGCGTCTGCCGTGGAGACAGCGATTGTTCAAGCGAAAACGGCCATCCTGCAACATGAGGAAACGGACGGCCTCGCCGCCGAAATTCTTGAGGCGGACATGCGTTTCACCGAGGCGTTTCTGGACTAAATCCTTGTGTGCAGTCGTCGGATTTATGCTATAATACGGATTGTTGTACATTTTTGTACGTATAAACGAATTGTTGGAGGGACTTAGCATGACAGCAAAATGGGAAAAAACATCAGGTAGCCAAGGCGTACTCACGTACGAAGCACCTGCAGAAGCTTTTGATAAAGCAGTTGACGCCGCATTCAAAGATGTCGTCAAAACTTTGAACGTGCCTGGCTTCCGTAAAGGGAAATTGCCACGCCCAATGTTCAACAAAATGTACGGAGAAGAAGCACTCTATCAAGATGCGCTCGATATCCTCTACCGTGACACAGTTCAAGGTGCGGTCGAAGAAGCTGGTTTCGAACCAATCGCTCTCGAAAACATCGATGTAGACGGCACGCTCGAAAAAGGCCAACCTGTAACGTTCAAAGTAACGTTCGTTGTTGAGCCAGAAGCTGAGCTTGGCGAATACAAAGGTCTCGAGTACGAAGCTGTTGAAACAACAGTCACTGACGAAGAAGTTACAGCTGAACTTGACGCGCTTCAACAGCAAGGCGCAGAGCTTGCTGTCAAAGAAGGCGCAATCGAAAACGGCGATACAGCTGTCTTTGATTTCGCAGGTTTCGCTGACGGAGAGCAATTCGAAGGCGGCACGGCTGAAAACTACACACTCGAAATCGGTTCAGGCCAATTCATCCCTGGATTCGAAGAGCAAATGGTTGGCATGACGGCTGGCGAAGAAAAAGACGTTGAAGTAACATTCCCTGAAGAGTACCACGCTGACAACTTGGCGGGTAAACCAGCGACATTCAAAGTCAAACTTCACGAAGTCAAAGCGAAGCAAGTTCCTGAGCTCGACGACGAGTTCGCAAAAGACATCGACGAGTCAGTTTCATCACTCGACGAGTTGAAAGCGAAAATCCGTGAGCGCTTAGAGACTGCGAAGAAACAAGAAGCGGAAGGCACAATGCGCGACCAACTCGTCGAGCAAGCAACAGCTAACGCAACAATCGACGTACCTGCAGTACTCGTTGACCAAGAAGTAGACCGCATGGTTCAAGAGTTCGGCACACGTGTTTCTTCACAAGGAATCGACCTCAACATGTACTTCGAACTCACTGGTACTTCTGAAGAAGCGATGCGCGAAGAGATGAAAGAGCAAGCTGAAGAGCGCGTTAAAGCTCGTCTCGTCTTGAAAGCAATCGCTGAGAAAGAAGCGATCGAAGTGTCTGACGAAGATGCTGAGAAAGAACTCGAAGAAATGTCTAAACTTTACAACATTGCACCGGATCAACTCCGTACAATGCTCGCGCCACAAGGCGGAATCGAGACACTTAAAGGTGACCTCAAATTCCGTAAAGCGATCGACGTTCTCGTTGAAAACGGGAAAGCGAAGTAATCGGATGACAGAAGGACGGCTGCTCAGCAGTCGTCCTTTTTTTCGTCACGACACTTTGCATGTGTTTATCTTTGATGAAGTGATTTGTTCATGCTACAATTATTGCAACGCAGAGATGTAAATGTTTTTTCGAGAGTGCTTTGCACCTGAAAATACAAATAGGCGATTTATCGCACTTACATCCATTTTCATTCAGAAGGGGTGTACCGAATGTTCAAATTTAACGAGGAAAAGGGACAACTTAAATGCTCGTTTTGCGGGAAATCGCAAGAACAAGTCCGTAAACTAGTCGCCGGTCCTGGCGTATACATTTGTGACGAATGTATCGAGCTTTGCAATGAAATCGTTGAGGAAGAGCTCGGTGTCGAAGAAGAAGTAGAATTCAAAGACATTCCAAAACCACAAGAGATTCGTAACATCTTAGACGAGTATGTCATCGGTCAAGACCGGGCGAAACGTGCGCTTTCGGTAGCCGTCTACAACCACTATAAACGCATCAACGCCGGTGGCCGTTCTGATGATGTCGAACTTTCGAAATCGAACATCGTCATGATTGGACCAACTGGTAGCGGTAAGACGCTTCTCGCTCAAACGATGGCCCGCGTCCTGAACGTCCCATTCGCAATTGCGGATGCGACGAGCTTGACGGAAGCCGGTTACGTCGGGGAAGACGTCGAGAACATCTTGCTCAAGCTGATCCAATCGGCGGACTACGATGTCGAGAAGGCTGAAAAAGGGATCATCTATATCGATGAGATCGATAAGATTGCCCGTAAGTCGGAAAACCCATCGATCACGCGTGACGTATCTGGTGAAGGTGTCCAACAAGCACTTCTCAAAATCTTGGAAGGTACGGTCGCAAGCGTACCGCCGCAAGGTGGACGGAAGCATCCGCATCAAGAGTTCATCCAAATCGATACGACGAACATCTTGTTCATCGTCGGCGGCGCGTTCGCTGGCATCGAAGCGGTCGTCAAACGCCGTATCGGGAAAAAAGTTATCGGATTTGGGAACGACCAAGAAAACCGCGAGATGACGCAAGAAGACTTGCTCGCCCGCGCACTTCCGGAAGACCTTCAGAAATTTGGATTGATTCCGGAGTTCATTGGTCGTCTACCGGTCATGGCGACGCTCACGACGCTTGACGAGGAAGCACTCGTCGAGATCTTGACGAAGCCGAAGAACGCCCTCGTTCGTCAGTACGAGAAAATGCTCGAACTCGACGATGTCGAACTCACGTTCACAGACGAGGCGTTGGTTGAAATCGCCAAGCTTGCGATCAAACGTAAGACAGGCGCGCGCGGTCTCCGCTCGATTATCGAAGAAATGATGCTCGATGTGATGTTCACTGTCCCATCGCGCGACGATATCGAGAAAGTCATCATCACGGATGAAACGATTACGGGTCTTGCCGGTCCGAAATACGTGCTTCGCGATGGTACTGTCGAACAGACAGGCGACAATAAAGAGACAGCATAATTTTTAACGAAAAAGGCTCAAACACTCGGCACATCCGAGTTTTGGGCCTTTTTGCACAGGAGGCGTTGTAATGGAACAGTTACCTATCCTTCCTTTGCGTGGAGTCGTCGTGTATCCGCTCATCGGCGTGACGATCGACGTAGGGCGTCCGCTCTCCCTGCGGGCACTCCTTGCCGCAAAGGAACACGAGACAGATTTGATTGTCGTGACACAAAAAGAGACAGGCAAAGAATCACCTGAACCGGAAGACTTATATGCGATCGGGACACGCGTCCATATCGCCAAGATGAGCGAGCTGTCGAACGAGACGGTCCGCGTTCGTCTTGTCGGGAAAGAGCGCGTCAAAATCAACTCGATTGAAGAGACGAAAGAAGGCTGGTTCGCCGACGTCGAGACGCTTGACCTCGTCGAAGGGGAAGAAGTCGAACGGACTGCACTCGTACGCCTATTGAAAGAACAGTTCGGCAAACTCGTTGGGACAATCAAAGGGTTGTCTCCGGACGAACGGCGCCGCTTTGAGATGTATGAGCGACTCGAGTCGTTGACCGATTATATCTCTTCTAAACTTGATGTCGACGTCGACATTCGCCAAGCGATGCTCGAAGAAGCCGACGCGGTCAAACGCGGCTTAGAGCTGCTCGAGATCATGACGCATGAAGTCGAGATCATCGAGCTCGAGCAAGAGTTGCGCGAACGGACGAAAAAGACGATTGAGCAGGCGCAGAAAGAGTATTATTTGCGCGAACAGATGAAAACGATTCAGCAAGAGCTCGGTGACCAGTCGCAAGAGTCTGAACCGAACCGTCTCCGTGAGAAGCTCGAGGCGCTCGACTTGCCTGAGACGACACGGAAGAACGTCATGCGCGAAGCCGAACGGTTGAACGTCGTCCCGGCGACGTCACCGGAATACGCGGTCATCCGCAACTATCTCGACTGGATCGCTTCGCTCCCGTGGGGCATCGAGACGGAAGATAAACTCGACGTCAAACATGCGGCCGACGTCCTAGACGACGACCACTACGGCCTCGAGTCGGTGAAAGATCGAATCCTCGAGTATTTGGCCGTCCGCCAATTGACGAACTCGCTCCGTGGACCGATCCTTTGTCTCGCCGGACCTCCAGGGGTCGGGAAGACGTCGCTCGCCCGGTCGATCGCGTCGGCGCTTGAACGTCACTTCGTCCGCGTCTCGCTCGGCGGGGTGCGCGATGAAGCTGAGATTCGAGGACACCGTCGCACGTACATCGGGGCGATGCCAGGCCGTATCATCCGCGGCTTGAAGCAGGCCGAAAGCAAAAACCCGGTCTTCTTGCTCGACGAGATCGACAAGATGGCGTCAGATTTCCGGGGCGACCCGGCGTCGGCCATGCTCGAAGTGCTCGACCCGGAACAAAACGTCTCGTTCTCGGACCACTATATTGAAGAACCGTTCGACTTATCGAACGTGCTCTTCATCGCGACGGCGAACGACGTCTCGCAAATCCCGGCTCCGCTGCTCGACCGGATGGAACTCATCCAAATCGGCGGCTACACGGAACTCGAGAAAGTCGAGATCGCCAAACGTCACTTGGTGCCGAAACAATATAAAGAGCACGGCTTGAAAAAGAGCCAGCTCACGATCAAAGAAGACGCGCTTTACGAGGTCGTCCGCCGTTACACGCGTGAGGCCGGCGTCCGTAACTTAGAACGCGTCATCGGGTCGCTTTGCCGGAAAGCGGCGAAGCAAATCGCGATCGGCGAGAAAAAACGCGTCACCGTCTCGTTGAAGAGCCTCGGTGACTACCTCGGGAAACCGAAGTACCGCTATGGCAAAGGCGAGACGGAAGACTCGATCGGAGCCGTCACTGGACTCGCCTACACGGCGTTCGGAGGCGACACGCTCACGATCGAAGTGGCGCTCGCGCCAGGCAAGGGCAAGCTCCAGTTGACGGGGAAACTCGGTGACGTCATGCAAGAGTCGGCGCAGACGGCGTATAGCTATGTCCGTTCGAACGCGGAACGGTTCGGGATTGACCCGACGTTCTACGAGCGCCAAGACGTGCATATCCACGTCCCGGAAGGTGCCGTTCCGAAAGACGGTCCATCGGCCGGCATCACCATCGCAACGGCGCTCATCTCGGCATTGACCGGTAAGAAAGTCCGCCGTGATATCGGCATGACCGGAGAAATCACGCTCCGTGGCCGCGTCCTGCCAATCGGCGGATTGAAAGAGAAAGCGCTCGCCGCACATCGCGCCGGTTTGACGACCATCGTCATCCCGAAAGACAACGAGCGGGACATCGATGACATTCAAGACACCGTCCGTGAGAAATTGACGTTCGTCCCGGTCACGACGCTCGATCAAGTATTAGAAGTAGCATTTGGAGGAAATTAAATAATGAAAATCACTAAAGCAGAATTTGTCACGAGTGCCGTCGCACCGGACCATTATCCGATTCACGAGTTGCCGGAAGTCGCACTCGCTGGACGTTCGAACGTCGGGAAATCGTCGTTCATCAACAAGATTTGTCAGCGGAAAGCGCTCGCGCGCACGTCTTCAAAGCCAGGGAAGACGCAGACGCTGAACTTCTTCAACATCAACGATGAGATCATGTTCGTCGACGTTCCAGGTTACGGCTACGCGAAAGTTTCGAAGACGGAGCGTGAGAAGTGGGGCGTCATGATGGAGCAGTACTTGACGTCGCAAAGCGCCCTCCGTGGCGTCGTCCTCTTGGTCGACATCCGTCATGAACCGTCGGGCGACGACGTGACGATGTACAACTTCTTGAAGCATTACGAAATTCCGGTCATCGTCGTGGCGACGAAGCTCGATAAAATCAAGAAAGCGCAACGTCAAAAACATGAGGCGGCCGTCAAACGGAAGCTACAGTTCGAATCGACGGACCGGTTCGTCGCCTTCTCGGCTGAGACAGCCGAAGGGAAAGACGAGGCGTGGAAAGCGATTTACGATTTGTTGACGCAAGACGAAGATTGAGCGAAGACGAGGGAACCTCCTCGTCTTTTTTGTTTTCAGGGTTACGCGAGCGGGTAAGTATCGTATAATTGTCCTAATTACATAAGACAAGAGAATATAGAACGAGGTGGAAAGATGCAAATCATGTTTCAAAACAAATGGT
Source organism: Exiguobacterium sp. s6 (assembly GCF_018618155.1). Classification (NCBI taxonomy): domain Bacteria; kingdom Bacillati; phylum Bacillota; class Bacilli; order Caryophanales; genus Exiguobacterium; species Exiguobacterium sp. s6. The sequence continues at coordinate 1,924,435 of NZ_JACSLN010000001.1, read as the reverse complement.
ACCGCTTCTTATTTTGGACGCTAACGATTTTCTTGGTCATCTGGGTCGGGACGGAAATCTCTTTCGTATTCCAACCAGTCCAAGTCATTTTGGCGCTCGTCACGGTACCGCTCATCATTGCTGGACTTTTCTATTATTTCTTAGTCGGGATCGTCGACTTCTTAGAAAAACGGTTAAACGGCAAACGGCCGCTCGCCGTCGGCATCACGCTCGGAGGACTCGTGCTGATCTTTACGCTCGTCTTCAGCATCCTCGGACCGGTGCTCGGCGAGCAGGTCACGTCGCTCGTCAACGCGATGCCGAGTATCGCCAAAGAGTTGCAAGAGCAAGCGTTCGCTGTCCGTGACTCGCTCATGCAAAACGAGTTCTTGTCACGCTTCATCGCCGAGAACGATGATATGTTCACCGATTTCACGAACAACGTCACGACGTACCTCGGTGATATCTTCGGGAACATCGCCTCATCGCTCGGCCAATTTGTCGGCTTTATCACGTCGGCCGTCATCACGATCGTCGTCATTCCGTTCATGCTTTTGTATATGCTCTTGGACGGAAAACGACTTCCGGATTCGATCGTCAAGCTGTTGCCGTCGAGTTATGAGAAGGAGACGCGCAACATCTTGCATGACATGCATACGACGGTTAAGAACTACGTCCATGCCCAGTTGATCGTGGCGTTCTTCGTCGGGATCACGTCGCTCATCGGGCTATGGATCATTGGACTCGACTATGCCATCTTGCTCGCGCTCTTCATGATGGTGACGAACATCATCCCGTACGTCGGACCGTTCCTCGGTGCGGCACCGGCTGTCGTCGTCGCCTTCATCCAAGACCCGATCAAAGTGCTCTGGGTCATCGTCGTCATCATCATCGTTCAACAAATCGAATCGAACGTCATCTCGCCGCTCATCCAAGGCAAGTCGCTCAAGGTGCATCCACTGACGATTATCATCGTCTTGCTCGTCGCCGGAAACTTGGCCGGGATTATCGGGATGCTCATCGCGGTTCCGTTCTATGCGGTGGCAAAAGTCGTCGTTCAAAACATCGTCCGGATTTACAAGCTGAGGGAGCGAAAACATTACCTCGAAGCGGAAGAGGAAGATGAGAAACCAGAGAGTCAAATCATCACCGATCCGTCGTCTCTGAAATGATTAAACAAGTAGAAATGGTCTCTATGTCCGTTTCTACTTTTTTCTGTCACAAAAAGTTCTTAAATTATTTCACAAAAATCGAACAGAAGATTATAGTTCCTAAATAAAAATTGTTATAATGTACGGTAGAGATGTGAAAAAGAAGAGACAACCGTCGGTGGATTTTGGATGAGGGGAAGAGGTACATGCATATTGTCGTCGTTGGACTAAATAACAAGACAGCCCCTGTCGCGATTCGGGAGCAGTTCTCGTTTGGGGAGCAAGAAATCGTGGACGCGATGATTGCACTTCGCGAAGAGAAGAGCATATTTGAATCGGTTATTTTGTCGACTTGTAACCGGACGGAGCTATACGTCGTCACAGACCAGCTCCACACCGGACGTTATTATACAAAACGCTTTTTAGCGAACTGGTTTGATTTAGAGATGGACCAATTCACCCCTTATTTATCGATTCGTGAAGGAGAAGAGGCAATTCGCCACTTGTTCCGTGTCACGTCTGGACTCGATTCGATGATCATTGGGGAAACACAGATTTTAGGACAAGTGAAATCAAGCTTCTTCCGCGCCCAAGAGAACGGGACGACGGGAACGGTGTTCAATAAACTGTTCAAAGAGGCCGTGACGCTCGCCAAACGCGCCCATACCGACACACAAATTGGGGAAATGTCGGTATCGGTCAGCTCGGCAGCGGTCACGCTCGCTCAAGGGATGTACAACCGTCTCGATGACAAACAAGTCGTCGTTGTCGGTGCCGGTGAGACGGGCGAGTTGACGACGCTCAACTTGTTCGAGGCCGGTGCGAAACAGATTGCCGTCTTTAACCGGACCGAGAGCAAAGCAAAAGCGGTCGCCGACAAGTTCCAAGGCCGGGCCCACTCGATCCGTGAGATCGCCTGTGGACTGCTCGACGCTGATATTTTGATCAGTTCGACCGGCGCCAAAGAAGCGGTCATCGCCTATGACGATGTCGCCGCCGCACAACTGCTTCGCCGAGAACGTCCACTTTTGTTAATCGACATTGCCGTGCCGCGAGATATCGATCCAGCGGTCCGGGCGCTTCCGGGCGTCCATTTGTTCGATGTGGATGACTTGAACGGGATCGTCAACAAAAACTTGGCGGCCCGTCTCGTCGAAGCGGAAAAGATTGAAATCAAAATCGACGAAGCGATTCAAGAGTTCCAAACGTGGCTCGTCACACTCGGTGTCGTCCCAATCATGAACGAGTTGCGCGCCCGCGCCCTCACTGTTCAAGAAGAGACGATGGAAAGCCTCGAGCGTAAGCTTGACCATCTATCGGACCGGGATAAAAAAGTCATCGGCAAACATATGAAATCGATCATCAACCAGATGCTTCGTGAACCGATTGACTACATCAAAGACGCCGCGGCGCAACCGGATGCGAACACACGCATCAACCAGTTCGTCGAGACGTTCGGCCTGGATGTCGACGTCCCTGACGTCGAGCCGGAAATGGAAGAGACAGAAGCGATGTCAGCGAAAGCACCACTCCGCGCTTTGATGCGCTAATACAAAATCAAAAAAGGCGGCGGATCTCGTCGCCTTTTTCTATGAAGGGGATATGGACTATGCGTAAAATTATCGTCGGCTCACGCCGTTCACAACTTGCGATGACACAAACGAAATGGGTCATCGAGCAATTGAAGAAAGCCGGGGCTCAAAACGAGTTCGAGATCAAGGAAATCGTGACGAAAGGCGACCAAATCGTCGATGTCCAGTTATCGAAAGTCGGCGGCAAAGGGTTGTTCGTCAAAGAGATTCAGCAACAAATGATTGCCGGGGAAATCGATTTCGCCGTCCACAGCATGAAAGACGTGCCGGCCGAGTTGCCGGAAGAGCTCTTTATCAGCTGCATGCCGAAACGCGTTGACGCCCGAGACGTGCTCATTTGCGAGAACGGATATACGCTCGAGACGCTCCCGGAAGGTGCTGTCATCGGGACGAGCTCACTTCGTCGCGGTGCGCAGATGCTCGCCGCCCGCCCGGACTTCGAGATTCAATGGATCCGCGGCAACATCGACACACGTCTCAAAAAACTAGAGACGGAAAACTTCAACGCCATCTTGCTCGCTAAAGCCGGGCTCGAACGCATGGGGTGGACGGATCGCGTCGACTTCGAAGCGCTTGACGCTGACATGATGGTCCCGGCGGTCGGTCAAGGCGTGCTCGCCATCGAAAGCCGGAAAGACGACGCTGAAGTGACGAACGTCTTGCAACTCCTGCATGACGACGTGACGGCGAAAGCGGCGACGGCGGAGCGGACGTTCCTCAAGGCGATCGAAGGAAGTTGCCACGTGCCGGTTGGCGGTTATGCGACGGTTGACGGGGACGACGTGACACTGACAGGCCTCATCGCCTCGGTCGACGGCAAAGAAGTGCTCCGCGTGACGAAGACGTCGTCTGACGCGGTCGCACTCGGGAACGAGGTTGCAGACGATCTTCTCGGACGCGGCGGGCGCGAAATTCTCGCCTCGGTCAATGCGTGACGTCTGGTACACAGGGACAAAACGACTGACCGCTACGCAACGAGCCCGTCTCGCCGCGAGCGGTCTTTCCGTGCATCACGTCCCGCTCATCGAGACGAGATTGACACATCGCGAGATCCCGATTCACACATTCGATTGGCTCATCGTGACGAGCCAGACGGCGGTGCCGGCGCTCCGTGACGTCCCGCGCGACGTCCGGGTCGCGGCCGTCGGGGAAAAGACGAAACAAGCACTCGAGGCCGAGGGCTTCACCGTCTCGCTCATGCCGAAGACGTATACGGGCGAGGCGTTGTTCCATGACCTTGCGACTGTCGTAAAGTCAGACGAGGTCGTCCTGTTCGCCCGGGGCGACTTGGCGAACACGGCGCATATGACGCAACTCGAAAACGTCCACGACTGGGTCGTCTATGAGACGATCGGCCGTGAACTGACAGAGACGGAAGTCGAGGCGCTCGAAGGAATCGAGGCGCTCCTCGTCCTCAGCCCGTCCGCCGTCCGGGCGATCACGCCGTACCTTGAACACTTCCACGGGACGTGGTACGCCATCGGTGAAGTGACCGAGCGCGCCGTCCGGAAAGTGTCGACGTTACCGGTCCGAGTGCCTGAGTGTTATACTATGGATGCATTAATACAGTGTATAGGGGAGGATTTTTCATGAACCAGTTCGACCGTCACCGTCGCCTTCGTTCATCGAAGTCGATGCGTGCACTCGTACGTGAAAACCATGTTCGGAAAGAAGATTTGATTTACCCGCTCTTCATCATCGAAGGGACAGATATTAAACGTGAAGTCAGCTCGATGCCTGGCGTCTTCAACTTCTCGCTCGACCGCCTCGAGGACGAGATCAAGGAGATCGTCGACCTCGGCATTCAATCGGTGCTCTTGTTCGGCGTGCCGGAACATAAAGACCCGGAAGGTACGGAAGCGTATCATGACCACGGCATCGTCCAAGAAGCGATCCGTAAAGTGAAAGAGTGGGCGCCACAGCTCACGGTCATCGCCGACACGTGCCTATGCGAATACACGTCGACGGGCCACTGCGGCATCGTGAAGAACGGTGACGTCGATAACGACGCGTCGCTACCGCTTCACGTCCAGACGGCGATCACGCAAGCGCAAGCGGGCGCTGACATCATCGCGCCGAGCTCGATGATGGATGGCTTCGTCGCCGCGATCCGTGAAGGGCTCGACCAAAACGGATTCAACCATATCCCAATCATGAGTTACGGCGTCAAGTACGCATCGGCGTACTACGGACCGTTCCGTGACGCAGCCCAATCGGCACCTGGTGAAGGCGACCGCAAAGGCTATCAGATGGACCCGGCGAACCGCCGTGAAGCGTTCCGTGAATCACAATCGGACGTCGAGCAAGGCGCCGACTTCATGATCGTCAAACCGGCGCTCGCGTTCATGGACATCATCCGTGACATGCGCGACTCGCTCGATATGCCGATCGTGGCGTATAACGTGAGTGGAGAGTACGCCATGGTCAAAGCGGCTGCTTTGAACGACTGGGTCGATGAGCAACGCATCGTCATGGAGACGATGGTCGGCTTCAAACGGGCCGGTGCGGACCTCATCGTCACGTATTTCGCAAAAGACGTCTGTCGCTATTTGGAAGGAGACTACGCATGACCTACAAACAAACACGCTCAGAAGCGGCGTTCGAACAAGCACGTCCGCTCATGCCGGGCGGGGTGAACAGCCCGGTCCGTGCCTATAAATCAGTCGGCATGACGCCAATCTTCGCTGAACGCGGTGAAGGCTCACGCGTCTACGATATCGATGGCAACGAATATATCGACTACGTCCTCTCATGGGGACCACTCATCCTCGGCCACCGTGACCCGGTCGTCACGAAGGCGATTCAAGAGCAAGCCGAGAAAGGCTGGACGTTCGGGACGCCGACCGAGCTGGAGACGAAAATGGCCGAGCTCGTCATCGAGCGCGTCCCATCGATCGAGATGGTGCGCATGGTCAACTCGGGTACGGAAGCGACGATGGCGGCACTTCGCCTCGCGCGCGGCTACACGGGCAAGACGAAAATCTTGAAGTTCGAAGGCTGCTACCACGGTCACGGCGACTCGCTCCTCATCAAGGCCGGTTCGGGCGTCGCGACGCTCGGTCTCCCGGACTCACCGGGCGTGCCGAAAGACTTGGCGAGCCAGACGCTCACGGTGCCGTACAACGACTTGGATGCCCTTCGCGTCGCCTTCGAGAAGTTTGGTGACGACATCGCTGGGGTCATCGTCGAACCGGCGGCCGGCAACATGGGCTTCGTGCCACCGCAACCTGGATTCCTTGAAGGACTCCGCGAGATCACGGAACAATACGGCGCGCTCCTCATCTTTGACGAGGTCATGACCGGGTTCCGGGTCGGCTACAACTGTGCCCAAGGTTATTTCGGTGTGACGCCGGATTTGACATGTCTCGGGAAAGTCATCGGCGGCGGCCTTCCGGTCGGTGCCTACGGCGGGAAACGCGAGATTATGGAACAAATCGCGCCGCAAGGACCGATTTACCAGGCGGGGACGCTCTCAGGGAACCCGCTCGCGATGATCGCCGGCTACACGACGCTGTCGCAACTCAAGCCTGAGCACTACGCCGAGTTCGAACGCAAAGCGGACCGTCTCGCTGAAGGCTACACGAAAGCGGCCGAGAAGTATAACATCCCGCACGACACGAACCGGGCTGGCTCGATGTTCGGATTCTTCTTCACGAACGAGAAAGTAACGAACTTCGAGAAGGCGAAGACGGCGAACCTCGACTTGTTCCGCGCTTACTATCAGAAGATGGCGGCGCGCGGCGTGTTCTTGCCACCGTCACAGTTCGAAGGATTGTTCCTCTCGACCGTGCACACGGACGAAGATATCGACCAGACGCTCGCAGCGGTCGACGCGACGTTCAAAGAGTTGCAACAAGAGTTTTCACTGTAATCTTGACGGAAACAGCTTCTGTCGCTACAATTGTTTAACAGATACGATTAAAAGCTACGATGAGGAATATTACGCCAACAACATCCTTTTTCAGAGACGCGGCCGCTTGGTGCGAGGCCGCGAAGGATGGGGCGGAAGTCGCCTCGGAGCTGACCTTTTGAACGAAGTAGGAAGGTCCGGTCCATCGACCGTTATTCGATTTTGAGGGCGCCACCTGTTGGCGAACTAAGGTGGTACCGCGGAAGATACGGCTTCTTTCGTCCTTAGCGTTAAGGACGAGAGTAGCCGTTTTTTTGTCCACATTATTAGAGGAGGTTGGGCATATGGCCAACGAGACAAACGAAATCACCATGCCGACGAAGTACGATCCAAGTGCGACGGAAGCGAAATGGTATGACTACTGGTTAGAGAACGACGTATTTAAAGCAGACGAGGATGATTCAAAACAGCCGTACACGATCGTCATCCCGCCACCGAACGTCACGGGGAAACTTCACCTCGGACACGCGTGGGACACGACGCTCCAAGATTTATTGACGCGCCTCAAGCGCATGCAAGGCTATGACGTCCTCTGGCTCCCAGGGATGGACCACGCCGGTATCGCGACACAAGCGAAAGTCGAACAGAAGCTCCGTGAGGACGGCATCATGCGCTATGACCTCGGACGCGAGATGTTCCTCGAGAAGACGTGGGAATGGAAAGACGAGTACGCGGACACGATTCGGGCCCAATGGTCAAAACTTGGTCTCGGTCTCGACTACTCACGTGAGCGTTTCACGCTCGACGAAGGACTTTCGAAAGCGGTCCAAGAAGTATTCGTCCGTCTCTATGAGAAGGGCTTGATTTACCGCGGCGAGTATATCGTCAACTGGGACCCGGCGCAAAAGACGGCCGTCTCGGATATCGAAGTCATCTATCAAGAAGTCGAAGGCGCATTCTACCACATGAAGTACCCGCTCGCTGACGGCTCAGGCCACATCGAGATCGCGACGACACGTCCGGAGACGATGCTCGGCGATACGGCTGTTGCCGTCAACCCGAAAGACGAGCGCTACGCGCACCTCGTCGGCAAGACGATCATGCTTCCGGTCATGAACCGTGAGATCCCGATCGTCGCTGACGACTACGTCGACATGGAGTTCGGTACAGGTTGCGTCAAGATCACACCGGCGCACGACCCGAACGACTTCGAGATCGGGAACCGCCACGAGCTCCCGCGTATCCTCGTCATGGACGAAGGTGGCAAGATGAACGAGAACGCAGGCAAGTACGAAGGGCTCGACCGCTTCGAATGCCGCAAGCAACTCGTGAAAGATTTGGAAGCAGACGGCACGCTCGTCAAAATCGAGCCGCACACGCACTCGGTCGGCCACTCGGAACGTTCAGGCGCGGTCATCGAACCGTATCTTTCGAAACAGTGGTTCGTCGACATGGAGCCGCTCGCGAAAGCAGCGCTCGAAGCACAAGGACATGACGATACGAAAGTCAACTTCGTCCCAGAGCGGTTCGAAGGCACATACCTCCGTTGGATGGAGAACATCCGCGATTGGTGTATCAGCCGCCAACTCTGGTGGGGCCACCGCATCCCGGCTTGGTACCATAACGAGACAGGAGAGATCTATGTAGGGAAAGAAGCACCGGCTGACAGTGAGAACTGGCACCAAGACGAAGACGTGCTCGACACATGGTTCTCGTCAGCGCTCTGGCCGTTCTCGACGATGGGCTGGCCGGACACGGACTCGGCAGACTTCAAACGTTACTTCCCGACGAGCGCGCTCGTCACGGGTTACGACATCATCTTCTTCTGGGTATCGCGCATGATCTTCCAATCGCTCGAGTTCACTGGGAAGCAGCCGTTCAACGACGTGCTCATCCACGGTCTCATCCGCGACTCGGAAGGCCGCAAAATGTCGAAATCGCTCGGAAACGGCGTCGACCCGATGGAAGTCATCGACCAATACGGCGCGGACTCGCTCCGCTGGTTCCTCCTCACAGGATCGACACCAGGGAACGACCTTCGCTTCTATTGGGAGAAAATCGAATCGACATGGAACTTCGCGAACAAGATTTGGAACGCGAGCCGTTTCGCCCTCATGAACATGGACGGCATGAAGTACGAGGATATCGATTTGTCAGGTGAGAAGACGCTCGCTGACAAGTGGATTCTCACGCGCTTGAACGATACGATCGACCAAGTGACGCGTCTCGTCGACAAGTACGAGTTCGGCGAAGCCGGCCGTTACTTGTACAACTTCATTTGGGAAGAGTTCTGTAACTGGTACATCGAGATGGCGAAACTCACGCTCTACGGTGAGGACGAGGCGGCGAAAGCGACGACACGATCAGTGCTCGCCTACACGCTCGACTCGATCATGCGTCTCATGCATCCGTTCATGCCGTTCCTCACAGAGGAGATCTGGCAGCACTTGCCACACGAAGGCGACTCGATCGTCCGTGCGAGCTACCCGACACGCCGCGACGAGCTCCACTTCGCGGACTCAGTACCAGCGTTTGAAGCGGTCATGAACGTCATCCGTTCGGTCCGTAACATCCGTTCGGAAGTGAACGCACCGATGTCGAAACCGATTCAGCTCTTCATCGCGACGAGTGACGACACGACGCAAGGTTACTTGAGCGAAAACGAAGCGACGATCGGCAAGTTCACGAACGCGACCGAGCTCGAAATCGGACGCGGCTTGGCGGCTCCTGACAAGTCGATGTCGGCCATCATGACGGGTGCGGAACTGTTCATCCCGCTCGCCGACCTCATCAACTTCGAAGAAGAGATCGCCCGTCTTGAGAAAGAAGTGGCGAAGTACGAGAAGGAAGTCGAGCGCGTTCAGAAGAAACTCGGCAACCCAGGCTTCACTGGCAAGGCACCGGCTCACGTCATCGACGAAGAGAAGGCGAAAGAGAAAGACTACCTCGACAAGCGTGACGCAGTTCGCGCCCGTTTGGAAGAGTTGCGTAAATAATAAATCAACCTTCTTTGGAGATTATCTCCGAAGAAGGTTTTTTTGTCGTTTGGTGGAATTTAGGAGAGGAGACGATGTAAAGGTGGAGTGACATGAGACGAATCGGAATGATGTTAGGTTTGGCTGTGATGGGATTGAGTGGGTGTGTGGCGGAACGAGCTGAACCGATCGAACCGATGGAATCAAAAATCATGGTTAGCGTGAACAAAGAAGAGATGGATTCATCCGTTTCCGATGTTGAGGAAACGACGGCGAAAGAAGTGTTCGGTTCGATCATCGAGGACGTGCCGAAAGGGACTGTTCGACTACTCGATGCGGTCACGGCCCAATACACGCTTCAATATACGGATGGCACGTCCGAACGACCGTCGAGAGACGGCGTCTTCTATGAAATGGTCATCGATGACCTCGGGCTCATCGCCATCCAGTTACCAAACCGCGACGATGCGTTTGGTGTATTCAACTACTCCCGAAACGAAGAGTGGGCGTTGCATGGCATCCAAAATATTACGATTCCCGAGACGGCCGTAAAAGTCCGTCACGGGTTGGATCTGTCCGAAGAGGAGCTCTTTGTCGCCCACCTCAAGATGGATCAGCTGGAGCGACCGGTGGAGATGTGGACGTTGTATGATGAGACGCAGCGCATCACGATTTTGTCGACTGATGCGTCCAGTGTGGCGGACGGAGAATTGATTGAGCGGCGAGACGTTTCAAATGAGCGGTATCGCTTGGATCAACCGGAAGGGAGAGGCTTGTTTTATCTGAATCAAGGCAAGCTCATCGTTTTGACGGGTGATGTGTCGGAAGAAGTGTTGCTCAAACTCTCTGACTCATTACCGGAGGCGTCGGTGGTGGATTTTCCGCTGAAGCAATCCGAATAAAGTAACGAACCCCCGCCATCAAGAATGATGTTCGGGGGTTCGTTTGCGTCCAATGTGGATGATGCCAAATAGGGCGATGGCAATCAAGATGTGAAAGATGAACGGTTGAGTATGGCCAATGCGGAATAGATGAATCGCATAGACGACATAAAGGATGCTTCCGAATCCTAGTAAGATGGAATAAAGAACCTTCATACGTCCTCTTCCTCCGGTTCTGTCCAAAACGGAAGGCGATCGGTCGTCACGAAGTAAGACGACGTGAGCAGGACACCGATCGCAAGGCCAGTCAATTGCGACTGAATCGGCTGACTTGTCAACGACAGATAAAAACTGTAGACGAGGTATGAAGTTGAACTTACGATGATTGTCATGAGCAAGAGTGTCATTTTCATTTTGTTTCACTCCATTCGAGCTCGTTCAAATGCTTCATGAACTGGACAAGCGAGACACCTAGGAAGAAAGCCGGCATCGTCCAGACCCAATTGCTTAGAAACGGACCTTGCCAGAGATCGAGCGAAATCATGCAGGCAAAGCCTAACGAAATAAGTGAAGCGAGTAATCGCATCATAAAACCTCCCAACGGACTTTGTCTATTCTACGTGGCGAATAGCCAAAAGGTTCCAAAAAAACCATCCCGCGAAAGCGAGACGGTTCATGTGCCACAAAACGTCTGATATGGATACGTCCGTGGCGGTCCAGGTGAGACATAGCGTCCATAGTCGGCTTCGTAATCGTACGGCTTTCGCAATACGTCGAGCAGTGCATGGGTCGGTTTGAAGTCACCGCGTTCGGCTGCCATGAGGGCGGCCTCGACGTGATGGTTGCGCGGGATGACGGCCGGGTTGTGCTGACGCATAAGCCGGGTGACGTCCTCATCAGGGAGACCTTGTTCCCCGAGTCGTTTCCGCCAAGCTGCGAGCCACGCCTTGCCGTCATCTCGATTGGCGAACGCAAGGGAATCTGTATCGCCGAGTGTAAGGGCACGGAACGTGTTCGTGAAGTCGGCCTCGGTTTCCATCATGAGCCGGAGCAATTCGTCCGTCAGTGCGTCGTCTCCGTCTTTTCGCACGTAGAGTCCGATTTTATGGGCGAGCCCAGTGAAATACGCCTCTTTATACGTTTCCGTGTAGTCGTTCAACAGTTTGTTGGCGATATCGACGGCCTTTTCTTGTGTGTCAGCGAGGAGCGGGAGCAACGTCTCGGCGAGGCGGGCCAAGTTCCACGACCCGATATACGGCTGATTCGCATAGGCGTAGCGTCCCTCGCGATCGATGGAGCTGAAGACGGTATTCGGGTGATACGTATCCATGAACGCACACGGTCCGTAGTCGAGTCCTTCACCGCTGATGAACGTGTTGTCCGTGTTCATGACGCCGTGGATGAACCCGACGAGCTGCCAATCCGCGATCAGTTGCGCCTGCCGGGTAATCACGCGGCCGAGGAACTGTTCATAGCGGTCCGGTTGGCCTGCAAGGTCAGGGTCGTGGCGCTGAATCGCATAGTCGGCGAGGGCGATGACGTCATCAATCGATCCGGCCGCGGCGGCGTATTGGAACGTGCCGACACGTAAATGGCTCGCCGCGATGCGCGTCAAGACGGCGCCGTGCTTCGGTCCTTGGCGCATGATCGGCTCACCGGTCGTGACGACGGCGAGCGCCCGGTTCGTCGGGATGCCGAGCGCGTGCATCGCCTCACTGATGAGGAATTCACGCACCATCGGACCGACGGCAGCTCGTCCATCACCGCCACGCGAGTACTCGGTCGGGCCCGAGCCTTTCAATTGAACGTCGACACGCTTTCCGTTCGGGGCGACGTGTTCCCCGAGCACGAGCGCCCGTCCGTCACCGAGCATCGTGAAATGGCCGAATTGGTGGCCGGCATACGCTTGCGAGAACGACGTGTCGGTCTGACGATTCCCGGCGAAGAGTGCGACGTCTTGAGACGTTTCGGCGTCGAGACCGAGCGTTTTGGCGAGTGCTTCGTTCCACAGGACGAGTTCGGGCTTGTCGACCGGATGGACCGGTCCCCGGTCGTAAAAAATGTCACGGAGATCGAGGTAGGTCGCCTCGAAGTTCCAACTGTTGGTCATAGTAATTCCCCCTTCTTCGCCTCGAGTATAGCACAGCCGATTCCTTGCGTAGCGCTTCGTGAATTTTGGTAAGATGAGAGGGAAGTGTGAAAACAGGAGTGATGGAAGATGGAGACGAGACAAGACGTATTGGAATGGCTGAACGGACAGCTGCGGTTCGGGATCAAGCCCGGGCTCGAACGCATCGAGTGGATGTTGAACGCGCTACAAATCGAGGAGTTGCCGTCGATTCACGTGGCAGGGACGAACGGAAAAGGGTCGACGGTCGCTTTCTTGCGGGCGATGGCGCACGCGGAGGGGTTGAACGTCGGGACGTTCATCTCACCGTACATCATCCAGTTCGAGGAGCGGATCATGTTGAACGGGGAGCCGATCAGAGAACACGACCTCGTCCGCATCGCCAACCGGGTCCGTGACTGTGCGAGTGCGTCACCGGAGACGTTGACGGAGTTCGAACTGCTGACGGTCATGGCGTGGCTCTATTTCCATGAACAACAGCCTGACCTTGTCATTTGGGAAGTCGGTCTCGGCGGCCGCCTTGATTCGACGAACGTGTTGACGCGACCGCTCGCGACAATCGTGACGTCGATCGGGCACGACCATCAAGGGATTCTCGGCGACACGCTCGAAGAGATCGCGCTCGAGAAGTTTGGCATCATGAAGCGGGGCGTGCCGATGTTCCACAGTTTGACGGATGAACGGTTGATCGCGTTGCTCAAGCGACAAGGGGAGACGATGGACGCATCGATTCACGACGTCACTCCACTCGTCACATCAATTGAGGACGGGACCGACACGGTCGTCACATATGATGGATTGGATCCAGTGACGCTCGGGTTGACCGGACACCATCAAGCGTATAACGGGGCGTGTGCCGTCGCCGTCGCGCGCCACCTCGGCTGGAAGGCGGAAGCGATTCGAGCGGGGCTCGAGGCGGCACAACACCCGGGTCGCTATGAGCTCATCTCGAGACAGCCCCGCATCGTGCTCGATGGGGCGCATAACCCAGAAGGTATCGCCGCGCTCGTCGAACAAGTGAAGATTGAGCGCGACGTGACCGTCCTCGCGGCCATCCTTGTCGACAAGGACCGGGAAGCGATGATCGCGTCGCTTCAGATGGTGGCGGATGTCTATGAGACGACGTTCGATTTCCCGCGCACCCGGACGAAAGAAAGTCTGATTGCCGACGGGGCCCGTTACGTGGACTGGCAGGGTTGGTTGGCTGCGTGGCTGGAGACACCCAAATCCGAGACGCTCGTCGTGACCGGGTCGCTCTATTTTATTAGCGAAGTGAGAACGTATTTAAAAGAAACATTTACCAATGCTTAAAGAAATCTATGTAAGTTCTTGTAAAGTGGTGTGATAATGAAGCATAACCATCAAATTCGGGGAGGAACTCGCATTGCGTAAGTTTCTGCATATACTCATTATTTTTATCTTACTTGGCTCGGTTGTGCCACCAACCGGGTCTGCCAATACAAATCAACCCCTATTGAACGTGTTGATTTTACGAGATGCTTTTAGCTCCTCAAAAACGCTCACCGTCGATCAATATAAGGCAGCAATCGATACGTACCGTGCCTCATTAAACGTAGACAATGCAAAGTTAAACGTGCAGTTCATGACGATTAAAGAATTTAACGCTTCTCGTTTTCCTATGGTAGGAGCGTATGACGCCGTCATGATCGGTAGCAGTCCGTTGTCTGTCAAATACCAGACGGGAACTATCGGACGGAGCGCGAACCATGACACGACACTTCAATTCAACGATTTGACTGCCCTTAAAGTAGATGAATTGTTCAACTCAATCGTGCGCGTCGGCTTACCGCTCTATATACACGAAGATGCGGCAAATGGAGGTTCCCAATTAAAACGACTCGCTTCATTTGCGACGTACTCGAATGTCTCGGTCTTCCCGAAAGAAGGCGAGAAAAATATCGATCAGCAGATGATTCAACAACTCAATAAATCTACGGGCATCCGTCCTCGATTGACGAGCACGAACCTTACTTACAATCAGCAACCTATCACGAATAACACCATCACTGTTCAACAGGATGTCCGAGCTCCGATTAATTTCGCATACAATTTGGCGATGTCTCCAAGTGCTGCCACGATTGTCGAGCTATACATCGACTTCGATCACAATGACCGGTTCCAGCCTCAAGAAAAAGTGGTTGAGCAAGCTGCCAAGCTTTCGGCAACGATTGACTTTACATTGTCACGTCCGACGTTCAGTGGTCCGAAAAACTGGATGCTTGTGGTGAAAGATACGATTACAGGACGAGCCGACTATAAAAAAGGAAGCTTTGTCTACGTGGATCAACAAGTGCAAGCAAATATTTTACAATTGACGGCAGGGACGAGCACGAATGGACAAATATCTAGAGATTTATCAGATATGCTTGTCGACCCGGCCGGAAACTATGCGTTCAAGCTGACGAACGGAAACACGGACAGTTTCGATAAAGGCGCATATGATGCGACATTAGCGGCAAACGAATATGATATGTTGATCTTCGGCTTTCAAGACTCATACAACGTGTCAGGCAGCATGAGTGAGACCGCGACGAGAAAAGTTAAACGCTTCAGCGAGACTGGCCAAGGAGTCATGTTGACGCACGACACGATTTTCCGCACGAATAGCGCGGATGCGCCGACTTCAGAATGGGAACGGCAGTTTGTCCACCACGATGCCGCATCGAACATTTCTGGGCAACGGACGTATACGAACATGGGGTTCGGTGCACCTGAACGAACGTCGCAGGCCATCAAAGTTCAAGATGGGATTTTCACCAACTATCCGTTCAAGTTAGATGCAGCACCGAAAAGTATCTCAAGTACCCACAATCAATATTTCACGCTCGATTTAAATGATCCTGAAGTGACGCCTTGGTATAACTTGTACTCTACAAGTGGAAACCGCGTCTATGGAGACGCGAATAACCATTATTACACATACACGAAAAACA
Source organism: Exiguobacterium sp. s6 (assembly GCF_018618155.1). Taxonomy (NCBI): domain Bacteria; kingdom Bacillati; phylum Bacillota; class Bacilli; order Caryophanales; genus Exiguobacterium; species Exiguobacterium sp. s6. The sequence goes on along the minus strand of NZ_JACSLN010000001.1, from coordinate 1,908,925 downwards.
ACTTTACCTATTCAGGAGCAGGGCACACGAACAGCTTCACTCAGCTTGATGAGAAAAAAATCTTTATCAATACGATGTATCGTGCTTTCATCGGGGCAAACCATAAACCTTATAACGTCATTGAATCGATTAGCGATCAAGTGAATGCCTATTCGAAAGAAGACATTAAAACAAAGACGCTCGAAGTGACGGCTGGACGTGATGTACGCATCATGTGGCGTCCAAGCGACTATGACTTCCAAGATCAATCGCTCACTTCGACGTTCACGTACAACGGTAAGACAAGTACGTTTGAAAATTTACGAAACTATGAGGTAAGAGAATTCGTCATACCGGCCGCCGATGTCATCGAAGGGACACCTTTAGTAGTCTCCATCGAGACTACGGACAAGCGAAACGCCAAAGTGACCGATACGTTAACCATCAATGTGAAACAACCGGAATCGGTCTCGGATTTAATTAAAGTGACGCGCTCGATTAATCCGTCGACCATCTCCTTGTATGAGACAGGGACGATCAATTATCAAGTCGAGTATCCTGAGCAATTTGATCGACTGCCGAACCAGTTAGGGGACAAGTTTATTCGCATCAAGTTGGCGACATTCACCGAACAGTTGCCAAAAGAACTTGAAGTCGTGGCCATCCGCGATGCGGCAGGAAACGAGTTGCCCATCTCAAATACTCAAAGAATTGATGTCGCATTCCCGTTAGAGCTCTATTATTTACGAAATGGGTCTGTCAATGTCTTTTTACCAGAGGAGAGCGGGGACCGTCGTCTCACGTTTGACGTCGTCGTCCGAGCTGTTCAACCTTCTGCTTCGATTCTCCAGTTGAAACAAGCCGACAACGCCCTCAAGACGGACATCGATTATTCGAAGAAGCAAGATCATATATTAGATAAACATAACGACTGGGATAAGGAGACGACCATCACCTCAACGTTCCCGGATCTCTTTATCAACATCGGCTCCCCTTTCGCCTATAAGGCGAAGATTCCAGACGTGACACTACAAATCGGAGCAGATCAAGTCGTCAGTCCGGTCATCACGGATGCGAAAGGGAACGTGTTCACGAACCCGAACTGGAAAAACTTGAAATGGGAAGTCGTGGGCAACGACGGCATTGTTCAATTAAGTGGCTTAGGCAATAACGCCGTCATTAAAGGAATCAAAACCGGACAAGCGAAACTACGTTTAACGGTTGAACCAGGAGAAGGAAGACCGGCCATCACAGCTGAATCGACCATCAAAGTCATCAGTCCGCCTGAGCAAATCCAAATCAACGCCCAATCGTTATACGTCGGGCAAAAGGTGACGGTGACTCCAAGCATCTTACCGAGTACGGCTCAATTCGAGACAGTGCGCTATGAGACCGTGTCGGGTGACAGTGTCTCGTTCGTTCAAAAAGGCTCGGCACTAGAAATTAGTGGCCTCAAGCCAGGTGAAACGGTCATTAAAGCGACGGTAGACGCAGGAGACGTGTTCACTAATTTGAACATTCGTATGCCGTCTACGACGTTCACTGTGAGTGTAGTAGCACCTACGTTGACGCAAACGCCGGAACAACTTGATCTATGGGTATGGGATAGCCTTGATGATGAGAAGCGTGTGAACGATACGGCTTCGATTCGCATTCTGTCCAACCCAGAAGTCGGAAAAGAGACGACGTTGATTGGAACGATACCCGCTGCGTTGATGGTTACACCCATCGCGTCTGGTTATACGCTACGCGCCAACCATGGCCATGGGTCAAACGGGAACGTGACATCTATCTCGTTACAGACCGCCTTCGTCGAGACTGCACTTAAAAATGTCGTATCCAATCCTACTGTGATTCGCGTAAACGAGTATCCGAATCAAGTGTTGGCGCAAGACATGACCATCAATATTGGAGAAGGTGCCGCATCGAGAAGTCCGTCACTTCAATTCTGGCCGGTCACGTCGACATGGCGAGATTACCGTTTAGAAGTGTTGGCAGGTGAAGCGTTTGTGAAGGTGAATAGTTCTGGCAAGCAATTGATTCCCGTCAAACCAGGTATCGCAAAAGTGAAAGTATACACGACGCTCCCTAACGGTCGAACGTTCGTCCCTGTTATAGACACGTTCTATGTCCGTGTCATTGAAACATCGGGAGAGAGTAAAGACGATCGGTATTAATCCAAGAAAGTTGGAAGTCAATTGAAACGAAAATGGATGTTATGTGCCATGGTGCTGCTCGTATCACTCGGACTATTCGTTTGGAGCAAAGCGACAGTCGACCTTGCGTCCCTTCAAGGAGAGGACCTGCAAAAAGCCGTCTCGGCAAAACGTGATTTGACTGTGGAAGACGTTCATGAGCTTCAACGACGTGGTGAATGGAAAGCGGTCGAACTCGCAATTGAATCTGAAAAAGTAAAGCCGACACCCGACTTATTTTTAGAAGCCCTTCAACTCGGAACGAGTGAAGTGATTCGCACCTATTTGCAACATGGAGCTGATCCGTTCGCGGAAGTGAACGGAGAACCACTCATGGCGAGAGTGTATGGTGAAAACGCAGATGCAGAAAAATGGAAAGTCGTGAACCAAGAAGTTGACGATGATCGGCTCCTTGTCCTCGCCGCTGATGCGCTCGATATGAACGCCGTCACTTCACTGCTTGATGGTGGTGCAACGATTCCGGTGCAAGCGAAAGAATCAATTTTATATCAACCTGTCCGCCATAATCATGTGCTGCTCATCGAACGGTTGATCGCGAACGGAGCGTTATGGACGTCCGCGCACGAACAGTTGGCTCGTGAGTTCCGTTCCGACGCTGTATTGAAGTGGATGAATCAACATTAAAAAGACCCGCGCTCCAGTGAAGGAGCTCGGGTCTTTGCTGTCGCTTATTGAACTTGAACCGGTTGGCTCACAAAGAATTGAAGCTGATTGGTGACAGGTAACGTATCCAATTGATTGAAGACCGCATCGTTATACGTCAGCTGAAGACGCGAATGCTCGGGCGCTTGCTCAGGTACGTTACGCTCAAAGTACTGAGCGGCCGACAGTCCGTCCGCCTCTGGATAACGACCACGGAAGACGTTTACGTCGAGCGGGCCTCTGCTATATAACCCCCCTTTGATTTGGAGCTCCGACCCGACCGCGTACACTTGTGTCTTTTCTAAAGAGTCACTATACAAAAAGGCTTGGAGTGATGTCGAGCCGGTTTCGAATTCGTTGATCCGGTTCAATAAGATTTTCCCTTTCGAAAGAAGGATGAGCGAATTGAGACTGTCTTCATCAAGTGGTCGAATGTTGGCGCGATCAATCACGCTGTCACCGAGCACGTATACCGTGGACTCAAACGAGACGTTTCCTTGAATTGTCAAATCGCCGTTTACCAGCAACGGCCGATCAATCGAAATATGATCGAGCGAATCAATTGTAAGGTCACCATCAAACAAGAGTGGATTCTCATTTTTTGCAATTGATTCCGTAATCACCATCGGTCTCCCCGCTAAAGAGGACGGTAGTGTCACGATGGACGTATCCGTTAACCGGTCATATAGTCGTTTTGTTAAATAGGGACTCGGACGTTCGATAATAGTCGAGCCATCGTCACTAATGACACGTTCTGTCTCGAACACTTGGTTTGTCCGAGGGATGATTGATTCTTTGAAGAGGGTAGCTTCGACCGTGTTCGTGTAAGGCAATTTTTGAGCCAATCGTCGGTTCACGAACTCGATGATGGAATAGTCAAACTGGAATGGTGAGAACTGGCTAGTGACAGGTCCGGCATCTGGAAACTCGTTCGCGCCGTTATTTCCAGCTGTGAAATAGTTTGGCTGACGACATACACTACAAGAGGCAAGGTCCGGTACGTCGATTCGTCCATCTAAATAAAAGCGGCTCGTGGGCAGGTTTTGGAGCTGTTTCGCTTCGCCATCCAATTGGTAATTGGCAGAGCGCAACAACGTGAACGGGCCACCTGAGTAGATGTTCCCTTTTACGGTCGGCATCCCATTTACCGATAGCTGTTGGTCTGAACCAAGTACGTAATATAAAAATGATGGTAACGCCGTTAAATATAAGTCTTGAGTGTATTCGACCTTTAAACGTGGCTGTTCAGGGTTCGTTTGGCGGCTAGCCACGACATTCACTTGTAAAACTTTTGTGAATGGTGCGGTGTTGAGGGTGTTTGCTTCGTCATCCTCTTTTAATCGGATTGAGTACGTGATGGTACTGTCGCTCGTCTCGTTAAATTGCACAAACGGTTCGTCGGAAGCAAGTGTCTCTTGAATCGCGTCATTAAAAACGGTCTCAGAAGTCATATGATCCGGTACGCGATTCGAATCATGAAGCGGAAAACGATTACGCACGTCTGCTGCAATTAAGTTAAGCGCACTTTTTGCGTCTTCGTTTAGCTGCGTATCTTCGGTCCGGATGATCGTCAATTTATTTGTCACAAGGTTGACTTGCATGGCGGCGAGCGATAACACAGCGAGTGCAGCCATCGTCACAAGGACGAGGACGAGGACGTATCCTTCTTCTCGCTTATGCATAATGAGGACCTCCTTCTTTTAAAATGGGATAGCACTTTTAAACGTCCTGGTTGAATCAGGGTTCTCGGCCAAAGACAATACCAGCTCGATCTCAAAGAGCCCACTGGTCATATAGCGCGGACGACGCGCGTCGTAAACGGGATCAAGTAGCTGAATCGAGATTTGCTCGAGTATAACGTTTGGATTACTTGGTGTATAAGACGAATCAGATAAGTTCAGTTCAATCGATTCATAACCTGCTTGGCGATAAATCATGCCGGCCGATGAAATCTTTGGTTCGGAAAGTCGATGAAACTGATAAGTGTCATCGATCATTGTGACCGCGTCGAATTCACTGCGGTTCACTTCTGATAAGATGGAAGAGACTAAATAATCGGCTTCACTTCGTAGTTCACTCGTATCGTTTGTCAATCTAAACCCTAGAGTACCTGATAGAAAAGCCGTAATAATTGCTCCGCTCAAAATCGATGCCACGACTACTGTCACAAGCAGTTCAACTAATGTAAAACCATCTGATTTTTTACTGAGCGTCTTCGCTTTCCGGAACAGCTGTCTCGGGGAACGGTTCACGTAACGTGGCATTTGATATCACTCCTTTCAGACTTACAGGTGTGGTCATCGTTTCCGTCATGACGGAAACTTCAATTTCAACCGTGTTATCGAGTTGAATCGATCGCGTTTCGTTTAAGTCAACTTGGAACGTCTGTCCGTTAATCTCCGTACAAAATGGACAATGGGCTCCACTCGGGACAAGTTTTGATAGAGACAACTCATCTTGTAGCGTTGAAGCTCGCCGATCAAGTGTATGTAACGTGTTTTGTGCGACTTGGTTGGCAATGGTTCGATTCAAACTATCGTTCGTGGTTTTCAAACTTTGACTAAAAATGTTCAATAAGGAAAAGGAGAAGAGAGATAGAATGACGATCGAGACGAGTACTTCGACGAGCGTGAAACCTTGCTCGGAACGGGTCATTATATTGACCTCCTTTTCAAATATATTTTAAAGATAGGGAAAAAGAGACGTTTAACCTGAAATAATTGTTATTTTCTGTACAATGCATATTATACTAAAGTTACAGTGGTAACGGATAGTCATTCAAAGTCCCATTGGGCTTGAAATAGAGGGGGAAATGGAATGAAGCGATATGGGATACATTTGTTCATCCTAGCCGGGCTAGTCCTGCTCGTGTCGTTGCCGACGATTGGGCTCGTAAACTATCTCGATGCCTCGGCGAAGACGAGTACTACATATAAAGAAACAATAGTGGCTGGTATCAATGTATCGGGGATGACGAAAGAAGAAGCGGTTGTTCGGCTTGATAACGCCATCAAAGACTTCAACAACACGCCGTTCACAGTGACGCTCGTCGATGGGACGACACTCGAAGTCGGAAAAGACGTCGTCTCGTTCAACGTCGACGCGACACTCGAGGCGGTCACTGAATCGGATACATATCCGCTCATCACGACGGTCGATGAAGCACGGTTGACGCCATACTTAGAAAACCAACCGGTGACGCTTTCGATGGTGACACCGCCGCTCATCGAAGCGGCCTCGAACTTAAATTCAGACGTGATGCTCGAGATGACGGCAACAGAGAGCGACGTTGTCGCCTCGATCACGGTCAGTCCGACACCATCAATGCGATCGGCGCTCGATCGAATGAACGGCTTCGAGATGGAAGCTGGTGACATCTTCAGCTTAAAAGCGTTCGGGGAAGATTTTGAGGCGCTCAGCACGCTCGGTTCATCGATGTATCAATTGTTCGCGGCGACACCGTTTCAAATTTTAGAGCGCGTGCAACATGAGACGTTACCGGCTGAAATTGAGCTGGGTTACGACGTTAAAGTGGACGAACGCTCGAACTTCGCCGTTCAGAACACGGAACAGACACCATACGCGCTCATCGTGTTAGAGGAAGGGAACACCGTGACGGTGCAGTTACTCGGTAAGCCATTCATCGGTGCTTATGAATCGCGTGTCGAAGACGTGTCGACTGTCCCATATCAAAACATCGTCCGCTTCTCACCGTCGCTCACGGCAGGCAGTTCATCTGTGACCCAGTCCGGGCAGACCGGGGAGTCAGGTAAACTGTATCGCGTCCGCATCACGGACACCGGCGAGTCACTCGAGCTTCTCGGATTTGATTTTTATGAGCCGATCCCGGAAATTGTGACGAAAAGTTCCGTCCCGCTCCCGCCCCCTGAACCGGTCGAACCGGTGATTCCAACTTTCCCGGACGAATCACTGGAAGATGACCTGTTCGATGACGATGTAGAGGATGACGGATTGAATGAGTTTGAAGAACAGCCACCGGTGTATGAAGATGACCCGGTGCCAAGTGAGGGGGCAGTCGGATGATCGGGTATTTGATTTTGATTGCCTTTTGGGTACTCGCCACATTGACCGTGTTCGCCTTGTCGATTCCATACATTCGGAAGCGTGAGACGAAAGGGGTCATCTCGTTGCTCGTCGCCGTGCTCTCGCTCGGCGTGTATAGCCTGTACGTCGAAGGGCTCGAACGGGTATGGTGGGCGTGGGCCCTCCTCGCTATCGGTTTGGCCGGCGGTGCAGCGCTCAGTACGTTCATCGAACAGCGAGACGTCGAACAGGAGGTACCACAGAGGATGGTGAAGTAAGTTGAGACGAACGAAAAAACGGCTCGGCGAGATGCTCGTCGAGGCGGGGATAATCACACATAACCAGTTAGACGAAGCACTTACTCAAAAGCGGACCGGGGAGAAACTCGGGGACGCACTCATGCGATTGAACTATTTGACCGAGACGCAATTGATTCAAGTGCTGCACGAGCAGTTGAACGTGCCGATCATTTCAATATATGCGCAAGACATCAATGTGACCGTGACGAAGCTCGTCCCGAAAGTCATCGCCCAAAAACATGACATCATGCCGATTTCGTTGCAAGGTAACACGTTGTTCATCGCGACGGCGGACCCGCTTGATTTGATCGCCATTGATGACGTACGTCTCCAGACGGGGATGAACATCGAGGTCGGCATCGCCACGCGTGAACAGATTCGTAAGACGATTAGCCGCTTTTACGAGATGGATGCGTCGCTCATCGAGATTTTAAAAGAAGAAGCACCTGAACTTGAACGGCAGGAGACGGCGTCGCGTGATGACGCTCCGGTCATCCGGCTCGTCAATCAGTTGTTCTTGAGCGCGATTGACCAACGCGCCTCGGATATCCACTTCGACCCACACGAGAAGCAGTTGCACGTCCGCTTCCGGGTCGACGGTGATCTTCGGACCGAGACCGTCTATCCGAAGAAAATCCAAAGCGTCATGCTGACGCGCCTCAAGGTCATGAGTAACCTCGACATCACTGAGAGTCGTTTGCCACAGGACGGACGTATCAAATATACGCTTCGGGGCCGCCCGTACGACTTTCGCGTCTCGACGCTCCCGACGATGTATGGGGAGAAAATCGTCATCCGGGTGCTCGACTCCTCGGAAGGGTTGACGGATTTGACGAAGCTCGATTTCGGTGATGAGAACGAGGCGGTCTATCGCGATATGTTGAAACGGCCGAACGGGATTATCCTCATCACCGGGCCGACAGGGTCAGGGAAATCGTCAACGCTCTATGCGTCGTTGCGAGAACTGAACGAAGAATCGAAAAATATCATCACGGTCGAAGATCCGGTTGAATACCAGCTCGATGGCATCAATCAAGTCCAAGTCAATACCAAAGTCGGTTTGACGTTCGCGTCCGGTCTTCGGTCGATTTTGCGACAAGACCCGAACATCGTCATGGTCGGGGAGATTCGGGACACCGAGACGGCCGAGATTGCCATCCGAGCGTCGTTGACGGGTCACTTGGTTCTATCGACACTACATACGAACTCGGCTATCAGCTCGATCACCCGCTTGATTGACATGGGGGTCGAACCGTTCCTCGTCGCTGCCTCGACGTCAGGGCTCGTCGCCCAGCGGCTCGTCCGCCGCGTCTGTCGCGACTGCGGCCATGAACAGCCGGTCTCGAAACGGGAGCAGGAACTGTTTAGTGCTGAAAGCGTCCCGGTCGAGCGGATCATGCGTGGCAACGGTTGTGCGTCGTGTAACTTCACGGGCTACCGTGGACGGCTTGCCATCCATGAGGTCGTGCCGATCGATGAAGGGTTGCGCCGTCTGATCATGAACCAGGCGACGGAGGCCGAGATGGTCGCCTATGCGAAAGCACAAGGTGTTCGTTTCCTCCTCGCCGATGGGCTTGAGAAAGTCGCGCTCGGATTGACGAACACCGAGGAAATATTGAGAACAGTGATAACGGAGTGAGCTAATGATCCATCAGTCGATTGAAGTGATTTTAACGAAAGCGGTCGAACTACGCGCCTCGGACATCCACTTGACCGCCGGCTCACCGCCGATCATCCGGATCGACGGGAGCCTCATCACGATGGGTGACGAGAAAGTGTTGCCGTCTCATATCGAAAGCTATTTAAAAGACATCATGACGGATGAGATGCGGGGCCGCCTTGATATGCAGCGCGACCTCGATTTCTCGTTCGGCGTCCCGAGAGTGTCGCGGTTCCGCGTCAACGCCTATTATCAACGAGGTACGGTCGCCATCGCGTTCCGTTCCATTTCCGGGGAAATCCCGACGATGAACGAGCTCGATTTGCCGCAAGTGTTAAAGCGGTTGATTGAGAAGCCGTACGGCCTCATCCTCGTCACCGGCCCGACGGGTTCTGGGAAATCGACGACGCTCGCCGCGATGATCCACGAGATTAACCGGACACAGCGGAAACGAATCATCACGCTCGAAGATCCGATTGAATATCTCCATTCGCACGACCAGAGCATCGTCGATCAACGCGAGATCGGCTCGGACGTCATGAAGTTCGTCGACGGTCTTCGGGCCGCGCTCCGGCAAGACCCGGACGTCATCTTGCTTGGGGAGATGCGGGATCTCGAGACGATTTCGACGGCGATGACGGCTGCCGAGACGGGTCACCTCGTCATGGCAACACTTCATACATCAAGTGCGATGTCGACTGTCAGCCGTGTCATCGACGCCTTCCCGGCCGAGCAACAGGACCAGATTCGGACCCAGCTCGCCAACGTCCTGCTCGGTGTCGTCAGTCAGCGCTTATTCCCGCGCGTCGACGTGCCGAAAGGGCGTGTCGCCGCGATGGAAATTATGATCGGCAATCCTGCCGTCGCCAACTTGATTCGGAACGAGAAGGAGTTCCAACTCCCGACCGTCATCCAGACGAACCGGCAGAACGGGATGCAGACGATGGACATGGCAATTGAACAGCTCGTCCGTCAAGGTGTCATCAACCCGAATGTCACACCAAATGAAGAGAGGTGACTAGATGGCCATCTTCCAATACGAAGGCAAATTGCTGAACGGAAAGCGTAAAAAAGGACGAATCACCGCCGTCTCGCTCCGCGAAGCGAAAGAAAAGTTGCGCCAAGAATCGATTCTCGTCACCGAGCTCAACGAACTCGAGTCGACGGGGTTGAATAAAGAAGTCAACCTGCTCCCTGAGCGGGTCAAGATTGAACATTTGATTATGTACGTGCGTCAGTTCGCGACGCTCATCAGGGCCGGTGTGCCGATTGTCCGGGCGACGTCCATCTTACGCGTCCAGACCGAGTCGAAAGTGTTGAAGAAGACGCTCAGTCAAGTCGAGGACGATTTACGCGGAGGGATCGCTTTCTCGGAGGCGATCAAGAAACATCCGCGCGTATTCTCGAACTTCTTCAGCTCGATGGCACTCGCAGGTGAGGCGAGCGGGAATTTAGAGGAGGCGCTCGACCAAATCGGGCTCCAGCTCCAAAAACAGTATGACGTCAAACGGAAAGTCATCTCGGCGTTGACGTACCCGCTCGTCGTGTCGATCGTCGCCATTGGCGTCGTCGCGTTCCTCATGGTGAACGTCGTCCCGACGTTCGCAAGTATCTTCGGACAGCTCGGTGGGGAACTCCCGCTCATCACGCGCATCGTCGTCGCCGTGTCGGACTTCGTCGCCGCCTATTGGTGGCTCATCTTCGGTGGGGTATTCCTCGCACTGCTCATCTTCACCTGGATGCTCAAACGGGACAAGGAACGGTACGTGATTGACGGGTTGTTGTTAAAGCTGCCAATCTTCGGACCGATTGTCCTGAAGTCACAAATCGCATTGTTGACGCGAAGTTTGGCCGTCTTGCTTCAAGCGGCCGTTCCGATTTTGTCGGCGATTGAGATCACTGAGAAAATCGTCTCGAACCGGGTCATCCGCAAAGGGCTTGGTCAGGCGCGCAAGATGATGGCGCAAGGGATCCCGCTCCATGAACCGCTCGAACGAAACGACAGCTTCCCTCCGCTCATGACACAGATGATCGCGGTCGGCGAGGAGAGCGGAGATTTAGACTCGATGTTGAATGAGGTCGCAGAGTTTTATGAGACCGAGGTCGAGACGACGACAGACCGTCTGAAGTCGATCATCGAGCCGCTGTTGATCGTCGTCTTGGCGAGCATCGTCGGGGTCATCGTCATCGCGATTGTCGTGCCGATGTTCCAAATTTATGGTGATATCCAAAATCAGTAGAAACTTTTTATTTATTTGAAGATTTGTATCTTTTCAATCCTATTTTTTGAATGTATAGTAAAATTGTTCTACTTATACTTAGGTCTAAGGTAATGCATGCAGCACACCACACAGCAAAACACACAAAAGGGGAGAATCAGGCATGTTAGAGAAAATGAAAATGATTTGGCAAGACGCCAAACAATTGAAAGATGAACGCGGACTCACACTCGTCGAGTTGCTCGTCGTCGTCGTAATTTTAGGGATTATCGCAGCCATCGCCGTTGTCGCAATTGGTGGGATTATCGAGAACTCGAAGAAGGATGCGATGGTTGCTGATGCGAAGCAGATGGTTAGTTCAGCTAAACTTCATGTAGCCTCTAATCCTGATGCTCGGTCTTTAGACTTTTTAACAGGTGATGGTTCTAGTTATATTTCAGGACTCAAAGATCCTTTCCATTCTACAGGGGCGGAAACGTATACAGCGGCTTCAGTTACAATCACTGAAAATAGTGGGAAGTATAATTACTCAGTCACTTTGACAAGTGAAGATAATAATTTTGCTTTCTCTGCTACACCAGAAGGATCCTTAAATAAAGATACTCTAGAAACTCCAGAAGCAGAAGAAGAAGAAGAAGAGTAAATAAACCATCTCTCCGGCTGGCGCTGGGCACTCGCTCAGCCTAGCCGGTTTTCTGTTTATGGCATATACTTACAAGTAAGGAAGTGACCTTGATTGGTTGAACTTATTGGACTCATTTATAGCCTCGTCCTCGGGGCCGTCATCACGTCATTCACAAACGTCGTCGGGCTCCGCGTGCCACGCAAACAGTCCATCGTCACGCCGCGCTCCCACTGTCCGTCATGCGGGCATGTCTTATCCGCTTGGGAACTGATTCCGGTCTTCGGTTACGTGTTCCTGCGGGGGAAATGCCGCGGCTGTGGCGGGCGGATCGCGCCGACGTACCCGCTGTTTGAATTACTCGGGGCGGTCGGTTACGCCTATAGCTTCTGGCTATACGGATTCAGTCTCACGACGCTCCTTGCGTTCGTCTTCTTATCGACGCTCCTCGCCTTGGCGATGTCGGATTTGTCGACGATGCTCGTGCCGAACGTCATCTTATTGTTCACGGCACCGGTCCTTCTATTGCTCGCCTATAGTGCGGGTGCGGCATGGTGGACTCCGATCGCTGGGGCGGCACTCGGCTTTTCTGTTCTCGCCACCGTTTTTTTCGTCTCCAAAGGGGGACTTGGGGCCGGCGATGTCAAACTATTTACAGTAATCGGGCTCGTTCTCGGGCCGCGCGACGTCCTCGTCGCCTTGTTTTTATCGAGCTTGATTGGCGCGATCGTTGGACTGACGTTGATCGGTTTGAAACGAATGAATCGCAAACAGCCGATCCCGTTCGTGCCGTCGATCGCACTCGGCACGATGCTGACGTTTTGGTTCAGCGAACGTTTTTTTGAATGGTATTTTGATTTGATGTAGGGGGAAACCAGCATGAGCCGGTCTATAGAGAAAGGAACGGTCGCTTACTTTTCGTTCGATGCACTCAGCATCCACGGGGCCGTGATCAAACAAGGCGTGTTCAAGCGCAGCGCTTCCGTCCAATTGGCGAAAGGGGCATACATAGGCGGACGAATTGAAGACGAGAACGCATTCGGTCTCGCTTTCGATGAGTTGTGCCGCAAACTGAAAGTCCGAAAAGGGATGGTCTGTGCCGTCGATATGGCCGAGACCGAGGTGTTGTCCCGTAAAGTCGAGATCCCGTCGACGATCCCGAAAGATGAGATTCGGGGTTATCTGTTCATGGAGATCGGCAGCTCGATCATCTTGCCGTTCGACGATGTCGCTTTCGACTATGAAGTGCTCGGCGAAACCGAACTGAAAACCGAAGTCATGCTTCACGCCGTCTCGGTCGAGTTGACGAACGCGATTCGCGCCTACATGAAAAAACGCGGGTTCCAATTAAGGAAAATCGTTCCGCGTCCAGTCGCGATCACGAACGGGGTTTCCCGGATTGAGACGATCGACCCGCTCAAATCGACGCTTCTTTGGCACGTGACGCCGTTCGCGCACCAGTTGCTCGTCCTTGAAGAAGGCCAAGTCCGCTTCATCCGTGCCATCGAGACCGACCTCCCGTATCGTACTGAGACGACGGACGGCCTTGTCACGTATACATATAGCGGCTCGAAGGAGACACTCGCGACGCAGACAGACGAGTGGCTGAACGAGCTGGCCCGTTTCCTCGACTTCTATCGTTACTCGCTCCGGACGGACGGACGCCCGATTGACGAGTTACTCGTCTCGGGGACGGTCCCGAGCCTTGACGATCTCGTCCAGACGATTGAAAGTGAGGCGATGGTGCCGGTCAAACGGATTGCCGACCCGCTTCCACTGTCTCACGCGACGCCATTGTCGCACCAGATGTTGCCGCTCCTCGGGATGGCGACGCTCGACAAAGAACACGACGCCAACTTCATCAACTCGACCGATGTGACGCTCCGCTGGCCGATCATCGCGAGCCTGCTCGCCCTCTTGATTGGTGGCGGCGCGACCGGTTACTTGTTTTATGAAGTGAACGAGTTGAAGCGGAACGAGGCCCAGGTCGAGGAGCAGTTGCAGCTCGTCCGCATCTATCAGACCGAGCAAGTGAACTCGAAAGGTCAGCAAGTCCTATCGCTCGACCAGACAGTGACGGCGCTCACGGCCGAAGAACGATGGGCCGTCCCGGCGCTCCGGGCGTTGACCGAGCAATTGCCGCCGACGGGCTACGTATTGACGTATAACTACGCCGACGGTTCGCTCATGAGCGTGCGTACCCAGTTCGAGACGCTCGCCGATTTGAATGCGTTCCAGCGCTCGCTCTTGAACGATCCAAGGTTTGAGAACGTCAAACTGCTAGGTGTGACGACCGAGACGAAAGCGGAGACCGAGCAGGAGGAGACGGACACCGATGAGCCGCTCAGCCCGAGCGTGCTCGATTCGACGAATGAACCGCTCCCACGCTACATCGGTGAGTTCACTTTCACGTTCATCGATGCCGAACCGGAGACGCCGGAAGGGGAGACCCCAGACGGTGAGACACCGGACGGCGAGACGGAAGAGACGACCGATGAGGAGGTGGTGAGCGAATGAAACGCTCGACGATTTATTTGATTTTTACAATCTGTTTGTTCGCGGCCATCGCCGTACCGTCTTATTTCGGCTACCAATACTTCATCCACCAAGGCAACGTCAAGTCGCTCGAGCGGGAACTGTCGCTCGAGCAGACGAAGCTCGAACTGTTGCGCCAAGAAGGGGAAGTCGTCGACGTCGCCGACTCGCAGCGCCTCCAGACGCGTGTCCCGACCGAGGCAGCCCTCGACACGGTCGTCGAGACGTTATCGCAGGCGAGCCAACTGTCTGACGTCCGCGTTACGAGCATCGCTTTCGCCGACGGTGTCATCGCCGAATCGGAGGTGCCGGAAGACATCGACGAGCCGGAACCGAACGACGTGAGCGCGACGGCTGAACCGGCCGAACCGGTCGAAATCACGCCGGTCAACGCCTCGTCAATCCGTTCGACGGTATCGCTCCAAGCGGACACGTACGAGTCGCTCGTCTTGTTCCTCGAGTCGGTCGAGTCGATGAACCGAATCCATATCTTGCGCACGGTCCAATTCACCGGACCGACGGAGACAGGCCCGAACACGACGGAGACGGCCGAGCCGCTCGACTTCACGGTCGAACTCGATGCGTTCTATCGTCCGGATCTTGATCAACTCACAGACGATCGTTACGTACCGGCGCAGACGTTCACCCCGAAAGACATCCCGGTGTACGACTATACGACGCCATGATGCAAACGTCCCTTCAAAAAGAAGGGGCGTTTTTTTGAGGCGTCGTGGATTGTAAACGCCTGCCCGTTTGCCTACAATCGACAGTGAAGTGTGATACGGAAAAGAAGCCCGTTACGCACATATGGAAGGAGTCGTTACAATGAAACCAACACAGAAACGTGTCATCCTCGCCTCGATGTCGCCACGGAGGACCGAGCTGTTGAGCCAGGCCGGGATCAGTCATGAGGTCATCCCATCTAACGTCATCGAAGGGACGAACGGTCGGGAACATCCGGACGAGTATGTCGGACGCCTCGCTCGCGAGAAAGCGATGGACGTCGCCCGCGACAACCGTGATGCCATCGTCATCGGCTCGGATACGGTCGTCGTCTTAGACGGGACGATTTTAGAGAAACCGAAAGACCGGGACGACGCGCGAGATATGCTGCAACGGCTTTCGGGGGCGACCCACGAAGTGCTCACCGGCGTCAGCATCATCGGGCCCAAGCGGCAAGACTTGTTCGTCACGACGACGCACGTCACGTTCATCGAGATCCCGGACGCTTGGCTCGACGGCTATCTCGATTCGACGGAGCCGTACGATAAAGCTGGCGCTTACGGCATCCAAGGGTCGGGCGGTCTGTTCGTCAAACGGCTCGAAGGGGACTTTTATAACGTCGTCGGTCTGCCGATTCGTCCGCTCGTCGAGACGCTCGAACGACACGGGGTAGCGCCGCGCTTTCTGTGATTGAAGCGAAAGTTGGTGAAGGAATGACCATGGTGCTCGACCGAAGTGTTGAATCCGCGATCGCCCGGCTGCTCCAAATCGGGGGCAGGGGCGGCGACCCGCATGAGACGGCCCGACGGCTGTCTGACGTGTATCCGACGCTCCGGGCGCTGTCGCAGGCGTCCGTGAGCGACCTCTGTCAAATCGAGGGCATGACGAAGAAGAAAGCTGAGCAGTTGCTCGCGGCGTTCGCAATCGGTCTCCGTTACGTCGAGGAGCCGAAAGTAGAGACGCCGACGATCCGTTCGCCACAGGACGCCTATGAACTGCTCCGTGATGAACTCCGGTTGTTGAATCAAGAACATTTCATCTGTCTGTATTTGAACACGAAGAACCAGCTCATCGCCCGGAAGACGCTGTTCGTCGGTGGACTCAATTCGTCGATCGTCCATCCGCGCGACGTGTTCCGGGAAGCGCTCAAACTGTCGGCCGCTTGTTTCATCGCGGTCCATAACCATCCAAGTGGGGACGCGACCCCGAGCCGGGAAGACATCGAGGTATCGGAGCGGCTTGTCGAGGCCGGTCATATCGTCGGGATCGCCTGTCTCGACCACGTCATCATCGGGGAGGACCATTACGTCAGTATGAAACAGCGGGGGTATATGAATGGGTAAAGAATGGAGAGCAGGCATAGATATGTCTGCTTTTTGTTTATAGAATGGCTTTAGTTCATTTCTTGCTTTTTCTAGAGACTCATAATTTTTTCTTGCTTATGATCCCTTCAGGTTACTTTCATAGACCTCGTCAGTTCATTGCATGGACTCGTAAAACATGCATTATGCTAATTGTCCAGCAAAGATGCTATGTGCCATTTATAGTCTCTGCGTGGTTGATACGAAATGTTCTGCATATTCAAAGATGGACAACTTTTGAGTGTAGTGGAAGTGTATCTGATGGCGTAACGACAGACATTTATGATAGAAGTTATGAGCTTGAAGAGTTACTTGAAACATACAAGAATGAAAAGTTTAATCCTCAAACTGTAAGTGCAAGCAAAAAAAACCACCTTGTAACGGGTGGTTTTTGTTTGCGCTCATTTAGTTATTCAATAGCATAAGCTAATTAGTCCGTTAGGGTGGGATAATTATTTTATAAGTATCTCAAGCCCGATAAAAAGAATCAGAAGGTTGAAATAAATGGTAATTACAATTATTGTGTAAAAGTAATTCACCTTTTATTTGGTAACGAAATAGAGATGTAGGGGGAAAAGGAATGAAGAAGTTAATCGGATTTTTTTGCGCTGTGATGCTGATAATAGGAACCTTAATTCCGTTCCAAAAAGCATCTGCAGAAAATAATTTAGAAGGAACTTTAGAGGAAACAGTTCAAGTTGTACTATATTCAGACGACACAAAAGTAATTATGTCTGAAGTTCCAAATGCGCATGTGTTAGAGTACCAATCTAAGCTCGAAGATCCAGTATTCAGAAACTCGGAAATTCAAAAAAGTGTCGGACCAGAAGAAAACTTAACTGCTCCTACAAAATTAGCTGCCTCTTTATCGAAGTCTAGTATCTCACCAATGGCTGTGGTTCAACCACCATATGGCGGTACTACTAAAGATTATGTAAGATATATGACTAGAAATGATATCATTAAAATTATTAATAAATTTGATAATTCAAGAGACTGGCCAAGATTACTTTCTAATCCAGGGGCTGATTATGTGATTGCTAATAGTCCCAATGTTCTTGCTGCTATCAAAGTTATAAAAAAAATACCGAACTTTGTAACAGTGGCGACTACAGTTACTCTCTGGACAGCTGGTGACCTAGCTAATCGCCAAACTGCATGGTGGAAAGATTCGGCCATTCTGATTCTTAAAAAATCAATTACTGGAGTTAAATTGACAATAAAGCCGAATACGACATCTAATTATCCTGCTGCGTACATTACATTAGTGAGATACTAACAATAACTCTCGTTCAAGTATAAAGGGGGACTTCCATTGTCCAAAAAAATAACGATTAACGTTCTAGGATGGTTGTTTTTAATCTTCTTAACAATTAGCAAAATGTTCTTTAATGATCAACTTTCAGTCGTCACAACGGGTCTTGGAGGATTGATTTGTTTGATTATTTCTCTGACGATGATTGTGTATGGCACAGGGAGAAAACCTAATCACGCCAAAAATTAAATTTAAAAAGAAACTCATCAAACTGAACTGCTCCCCGTCAAGTAGACAGGGCTCAAGCCGCCTAGTCGTTTCTGGAAACGATCATGGTTGTAGAACGATATGTAAGTATCGATGGCCGATTTGAGTTCGCTATCGGCCTGGAACTCACGCAAGTAGTACATCTCCACTTTCATGGTAACGACTAGGGGAATTTACCAGCTAGAGTAAAGGTCTGATATACTCATCCTTGAGGTGTTTTATATGGAAAAAATAATTTGGTTATTGATGCTTATTGTCGCGATTGTCGCGAGTTTCGTCCCGCTCGAGCCACGCGTGTTGTCGCTTCTCGTATTCGCGTTGTTTGTCTTCATCAGTGTGGCTCTGTTTCAGCGGTTCCAACGTGAGGACAATTGGTTTGACCGCGTCTCACCGCTTGTCGGTGTCGGTGTCGGTATTGTCGCGTTCATCCTGTACGCCCTCGTATTCGTCGCCTGGTTCAACTCATCGAACGATGCTCAGGTGTGGCAGGTCATCCCGCAACTCATCTTTATGTATGTCGGGATTTACTTGTTCGTCGTGACGACGGCGAGCTTTATGGCAGGGGCGACTCGCCAAAAACCATCACGGTTCTTTCGACCGGTGTTGATTTTCACTGTATTTTTCTACGGGGCGATGCTTTTGCTCCCGCTCCAACCTGGGCTCTAAATTAGTAGTAGAAAAAGCAGGCGCATCCGCGTCTGCTTTTTTGTTTAAAACATCGTTCTCCCTAACGCTTTGTCTCCGACGTATCCTGTCAAGTTGCCTTCTGCCATGTAGGTTTAGAACGCTCTTCTACATTCGGATACAACAACACCCCACAAACGTTGGATATTCGTGTCCAACGTTCATGTGGTAGCTCACGGTCGGTGGTTCTGGCTTGTTCTCATGTATTCGATGACGTACTCGAAACGGCCGACCTACGCCGAGTCCGTATGACATACATGATCGCAATCGCTGCGGTCATCAACATGTACATCACAAACGTATTTACGTTGAAGAGCTGATTGCTCATATATGTATGTTTAATACCCGTTACCCTATCGAGATAGAGCGGGTCGGAGATCTTATATTCTCGTTCAATGACCACTTGTTGGACGTACTCTTTACGCTCGTGAAAATCATCGACCTGCTGTTCATAGATGAAAAACAAAGCGGTCCCGATGATGAACAACAGAGGGAGTAATATACGGGAATTAAAGTTGAAAAACTTCATCACTTTGATCCAATCATTCATGATGAACAGTGCAAGGAGCAACAGGATAGGAATAAACAACAAAGCAGGGTTACCATTCCCAGAAATCTGAACCGGCTCAACCGTCGACAGATTTCCAAGATAAAATGCGAGTGAAGTAAGCACAATCCGACTTAGAGCGAATAACCATTGTTTAATCATAGGTTCTCCTCTTAACTGAAATTTATCAACCACACCTAACATGAATTATAGAAGATAATCAGCCTACGTCATATACATATTTTGGTTGTTGTCAGTCCATTACAGGAATCGTTCCACCGGTGTCGAAAATCGAGAGTATACGGTTCTATACGACCTACGAAGAGGGAATGTGATCAGATATGAATGAGGAAACTATCTATCAGGAACGGGATTTGAAGTTGATGTTGACGGACATCAGGGACGGGACGGTTCGGTTACAGGAATTAGATGAGGAGCGGGTCATCCAATCGATGCTCCATCATATCGGATCGACGGATGCGGAGCTCCGAGATCAGTTGATTTACACGTTATTCTATCGATTCATCATCGAAGACGAACAACTGGCGAACGAACAACTGATTTATCTATTCAATATGACGCTCAAATACCACTTGTTTCATGGTATCGGGGAGACGTCATCAGATACCGTCTTCACGCGGGCGTTCTCGACGCTATTGATCGCCTTGATTTTGTACCAAGACCGTCAACAAGAATTTTTATCGGAACCGAATCTCGAGATGTTGAAAGCGAAGCTCCTGGCATATCTCGATTGTGAAATCGATACGAGAGGGTACGTGCCCACAAAAGGTTGGGCCCATGCGATCGCCCATGTGGCCGATGCCTTCGACGAGCTCGTCCTGCATCCGCACCTCGACGAGACGGAGTTCGGTGAGATCCTCGAGGCGCTATGGGACAAAGTGATGTTTCCGACCGTTTATTTGCACGACGAGGATGAGCGCTTGCTGAATCCCATCTTCGCCTTGCTAGAGCGAGGAATGGACGAGCACGAAATCGTCGTTCTATTAGACGGCTTACCGGCTCAACTGAGCGCACAAAAGCAGCAACTCGAGCCCGAGCAGTATTGGCACGTCGTCCACAACGTGAAAACGTTTCTAAAGAGCTTCTTCGTGAAATTGTACGATGCAAACCGACCGATGCTTCAAACCGCCGTATTCGAGACGTTAAAGCAGATTTGACGAGAACCCATAAAAATCTAGGCAGGCGCTTTCACGCGCTTGCTTTTTGATTTGCCTTTTTGCCGAAAAGAAGGCACACTAATAAACGGTGAGACAGGACTGAGATTCGCGTTATTGTAAATAACCTGTAATCGAATGAACGTTTTCAAACATGATTTTTCCGTTATAATAAAAAATAGTGTAACCAAGAGAGGAGCAGCACGTATGTTTCGTAGTTTTAACCGAGAAATCGGAATCGACCTTGGAACGGCAAATACGCTCGTTTATGTAAAAGGTCAAGGCATCGTTGTTCGTGAACCGTCCGTAGTGGCGTTCCGTACAGATACAGGTAGAATTGAGGCCGTGGGTAACCAGGCCAAGGATATGATTGGACGTACGCCGGGCAACGTCACGGCACGCCGTCCGATGAAAGATGGGGTTATCGCCGACTTCGAGACGACAGCGACGATGATCAAATACTTCATGGAGCAAGCACAGAAGTCGAAGAGCGGTTTGTTCTCATCGAAGACGAACGTCATGATTTGTGTGCCAAGCGGCATCACGTCAGTCGAAAAACGTGCCGTCGAAGACGCAGCCAAGCAAGCGGGCGCACGTGAAGCGTACACGATCGAAGAACCGTTCGCGGCAGCAATCGGCGCCGGTCTCCCGGTTTGGGAACCGACAGGCTCGATGGTCGTGGATATCGGTGGCGGTACGACCGAAGTCGCAGTGATCTCACTCGGCGGCATCGTGACGAGCCAATCGATTCGTGTCGGCGGTGACGAAATGGATGACGCCATTATTCGTTACATCAAAAACAAATACAACCTCATGATCGGGGAGCGGACGTCAGAGACGCTCAAGATGGAAGTCGGTTCGGCTCGCATCGACGCTTCGAACGAGAATGAGAAAATGGAAATCCGTGGTCGCGACCTCGTGACAGGTCTTCCAAAACAAATCGAAGTCTCGGCTTCTGAAGTGTGCGAAGCACTCTCGGATACGGTCGAAGCGATCCTCGCGGGCGTGAAACAAACGCTCGAGCAGACGCCGCCGGAACTTGCTGCTGACGTCATGGACCGCGGCATCGTCCTCACAGGCGGTGGAGCCCTCCTTAAAAACTTGGATGACGTCATCTCGGACGAGACACACATTCCGACACTCGTCGCGGATGAGCCGCTCGATTGCGTCGCCATCGGGACAGGAAAATCTCTTGAAATGATGGACGTCCTCCGTTCAAAATCAGGCATCTCGTCGCGTCGATGAGTGGTGACACACGATGAGCCGGTTCGTACGCAATAAAAAGCTCATCATCACGCTGATCGGTATCATCTTATTCGTTGTGATTTTAGGGGTTTCGATTCGAGGACGGTCGGAATCCGCCTGGTACCAAGACGTCACGCGTGATGTGGTCGGAACGTTCCAACGGGTGTTCACGGTGCCGATCGGCTGGATGGACAGTACCGTGTCCTCGATTTCGAACGTACGAGATATTTATGAAGAGAACCGTCAATTGAAACAACATTTGACGAAATACGCGGAAGTGTCGGTCGAGGCCGATGACTTGCGCCGTGAGAACGAAGAATTGCGGCAAATGGTCGAGGCGTCCGACACGTCGCTCCGTGACTTTGACTTGATTCCCGCCGAAGTGATCGGGCGTACGCCGAACGACTGGCAGCGCTACGTAACGGTCAACGTCGGGGAAGAGCGCGGTGTCGAGAAAGGCATGGCCGTCACGGCCGCCGGCGGTATGGTCGGTCGCGTCATCCAGACGAGCGCCTATACGTCGCAAGTGCAACTCCTCTCTGACAACAACCGGACGAACAACGTCTCGGCCGTCGTCAAGGATGCGGACGGCAAAGCGACGTACGGGACGATCGATGGCTTCGACAGCGAGACGAACGAGCTCTTCTTCACGAAGGTCTCGAACAGCGTCAAGTTGAAAGAAGGCGAAATCGTGTCGACGTCAGGTCTCGGTGGGCGCTATCCGGCCGGTCTCGTCATCGGTACGGTCGAGTCGATCGAAACCGACGAATACGGCGTGTCTCAAGTCGCCCGCATCAAACCTGAGGCGGACTTCAACGAGTTCTCGCAAATGTTTGTCATCGATCGAACGCTAGACGAACCGTTCTTGACGGGTCCCGAGGAAGGAGGAGCAGCGGGTGAGTAACATGAAAGTGTTCATCGCCCTGTTCCTCCTCTTTCTTATTGAAGGGACATGGGCCGCCATCTTCTCATGGCACTATGTGACGCCGTTCTTGTATTTGACGTTGATCGGCTTGATGTACGTCAGTTTGTATGGCCGCTGGGAGTCGGCGCTCGGATTCGGTCTCGTCTTCGGGCTATTGTATGACATCGTCTACACCGACTTGCTCGGAATTTACTTATTTACTTTTTCACTCATTCCTCTCTTAGTCAGCTTCGTGTTAAAATATATAGGTGAGAACTTCTTCTCGGTCGTCATCACGTTCACATTCATGATCCTCGTGTTTTCTTTCGGGATTTTCAGTGTCATGACGGCGGTCGGTGGGACGACCATGACCATTCAAACACTATTAGTTGAACAGATTCCAGGGACGCTCGCCGTCAACGCTGTCGCCATCGCACTGTTATACGTGCCGATGACACGATACGTGGCGCCGCGGCCTGTAGCGAAAAGAGGGTAGCCATGATGGAGCGTAAACGACATATTACGATAAAAGGACATCGCAACGGTATTGCAATCCACTTCAATCCACGGAGTGGCATCGATGAGGTGCTCGGAGAGCTTGAGGCCACGTTACAAGAAATGGAGCCGCCCTCTGGGAAGATTGCACTCAAATTGCACGCGGGTACTCGTTACATCGACGAGGAGCTGTCACGTCAAATTCGTGAAGTCGTCGCTCGTCATGGCGTTTTTTATATCGAGGAGCTATCGAGCGAGGTCATGTTGACCGAAGAAGCGAAAGCGACCTACGGCAAAAAGACGTTCCACTACCATAGCGGGACGATTCGAAGCGGGCAAGTGCTCGATTTCGATGGCTCGGTGCTCATTATCGGAGACATCAACCCGGGGTCCGAGGTTCGGGCAACGGGCAGCATATATTGTTTAGGGACGATACGAGGAAATGTGCGTGCCGGTGTCGAAGGATGGGAGGAAGCGGTCATCACCGCCAGTCTGCTCCATCCGAAGTTTTTAGCGATCGGTGAACATGTGCTCGCGTCGGACGACGACGAAGAGCTTCCGGAGATCGAGATGGGATGCGCGTATCAGACGAATCAGGGCATTGAAATGACGCGTCTTCGTCAAGTCATGACTGGGCTGAAAGACGCATATGCAATGGAATTACAGAGAGGGTGAGTTTGATGGAGCAAGTAGTAGAGCCTGTACATACAGCTAAAGAAGTGAAGAAAGGTCGGGCCATCGTCGTGACGTCGGGGAAAGGTGGCGTCGGGAAGACGACCACGACCGCGAACCTCGGGACGGGCCTCGCATTGTCTGGCCACTCGGTCTGTCTCGTCGATACGGATATCGGTCTACGGAACTTGGATATCATCTTAGGACTCGACAACCGGAGCATCTATAACCTCGTTGACGTCATCAACGGGCAGTGCAAGCTGCATCAGGCGCTCGTCCGTGACAAGCGGTTCGAAGAGATGTATCTCTTGCCTGCGGCCCAGTCGAAAGACAAGACGTCGGTCCAACCGGAGCAAGTGAAAGAGATCATCGACCAGTTGAAGACCGAATACGACTTCGTGTTGATCGACTGTCCGGCCGGTATCGAGCAAGGTTTCATGAACGCCATCGCCGGCGCCGACGAGGCTGTCGTCGTGACGACGCCTGAGAAGGCTGCCGTTCAAGACGCGGATCGCATCATCGGCATGCTCGAGCAAGCGGAACACGTCGCGGCACCGAAACTGATCGTCAACCGCGTCAAGAACCACCTCGTCGAATCAGGCGACATGCTCGACATCGATGACATCATGCGTATCTTGTCGATCGACTTGCTCGGCGTCGTCGTCGACGATGAAGAAGTCATCGCTGCTGCGAACCGCGGAGTGCCGGTCACGATGAACCCGGACAACAACGCTGGACAAGCGTACCGCAACATTACGCGCCGCATTCTCGGCGAGTCGGTGCCGCTCATGTCGATTCAGACCGAACAAAAACCGGTCGGTTTCTGGACGCGGCTCATGATGAAGTTTGGAATGAAAAAAGCCTAAGGCAACGAAAGTTGCCTTTTTGTGTCGAAAGGAGAGATACGTGTGCGATTGATCTATGAACGGACCCCGTCCATCGAACGGGCCATGCTCGTCGATGGGGAACGCCTCCTCGAGGTCGAGGAACGCTTCATCGACCAACTGTCGGTCGGGACGATTCTCGAGGCCGCGATCGAACGGATTCACCCGTCGCTCGGCGCCGCGTTTTTGACGACCGGCGAGACGACGTTCTTCCTGCCGATTGCCGAGACGCTCAAAGCGCTCGAGGCGTATCCGAACGTGCCGGGCATCGGCCAGGCGGCCGTCGTCGGTGACAAACGCCTCGTCCAAGTGACGAAAGAAGGCATCAACGGAAAACATCATAAAGTGACGGAAAACATCCGCTTCGGCGGACGCTACATCGTTTACTTCCCATACGGCCGGCGTAAGCTGTATAGCCGGAAGCTCGACCTCGTCACCCAGGACCGGTTATCTAAAGTGTTCGAGCTCGAAGAAGCGGAAGGGGTCTTGTTTCGGACGGAGTCAGGGCAAGCGAGCCCGGACGTCCTTCAAGAAGAACTTGCCTTGCTTCGGCGTCGCGCCGCGGACG
Organism: Exiguobacterium sp. s6; assembly: GCF_018618155.1. NCBI lineage: Bacteria > Bacillati > Bacillota > Bacilli > Caryophanales > Exiguobacterium > Exiguobacterium sp. s6. Next base: position 1,883,929 of record NZ_JACSLN010000001.1, on the reverse strand, counting down.
TCGTGACGGCACGACGCGGGCAGGATGAGCTGCTGTGTGAACAGTTCGTGCGCCGCCATGCGGTCGAGTCGGTCATGTTGAACGACAAGGAAGCACAAGAGCGGTTATCACGGCTCGAGGTCAACGTCGAACGCCATGTCGGCAAAGGTCGGATGAAAGAAGCGGCCCGGCTCGACGGGGCGATTGAAAAGCTCGGACAGCGCGTCGTCTGGCTTGAAGGTGGTTCTTACGTCTTGGTCGAACAAGTTGAGACGATGACCGTCATCGACGTCAACAGCGGCAAGAACGTCGCCGTCAAGGACAAGGGACGGGCAGCCGACACAATCAACGAGGCCGCCCTCTACGCGGTCATGGAGCAGCTCCGGCTGCGCAATATCGGCGGCATGGTCGTCATCGACTTCTTACGCGGGTCAAAAGACGGGCAGAACCGGCTCTTGAAAAAGATGAAAGAGCTCGGCGCCCGTGATCCACGCCGCGTCGAAGTGTACGGTTTCACGCGTATGGGCTTGTTCGAGCTGTCCCGGGAACGCACGGGACGTTCGATTCAAGACCGGATGACGCACGACGGGAAGCCGTCGAAGCTCGCCCTCTTCTCTCGGATTGAACGTGCTTTGATGGAGCTCGCGCCGGAAGTCGAAGCGGTCGTCTTGACGCTCCCGGGCAAGTGGCACGACGCGTCGTGGGATGGGTTTGCCTGCACGGTCCTCCTCGTCGAGGGAGAACCGGATGTGGCGTTCTACGGGACGCTCGAGGAATGTCAGAATTTCGTATCTCGTCATTGACAACGATGAAACGAGAGTGGTATTATCTATAACGTTAGTTCGTTTGGAAGCACCCAAATGGCTACAACCGCACAGAACGGGTTGAAACGGTTTCGCCCTGCCCTGGATGGCGAGTCTGAGTTTAATAAGGAGGTGCACGTATATGTACGCAATCATCAAAACTGGTGGTAAGCAAATCAAAGTTGAAGCAGGTCAAGAGATCTACATCGAAAAACTCGATGCTGATGTCGAGGGTACTGTAGAATTCGGTGAAGTTCTTTTCGTTGGTGGTGACGATGTTAAAGTCGGAGCTCCACTCGTAGAGGGCGCTAAAGTTGTCGGTACTGTGGTAAAACACGGCCGCGCTAAGAAGATCACTGTCTTCAAAATGAAAGCTAAGAAAAACTACCGTCGTAAGCAAGGTCACCGTCAGCCTTACACGAAAGTTCGCATCGAGAAAATCGAAGCGTAAGCTATGATTCGAGTAACGGTCAGACGAGACGAGACGAAGTCGATTCGTTCCGTCGAAGTGACAGGTCACGCCAACTTTGCCGAACCCGGTTCTGACTTGGTATGTGCCGGCGTTTCTGCCATCATCTTTGGGGCATACAACGCTGTCGAGGTACTCGCCGGTCAGTCGCTTCTTGTAGAAATGGCAGACAAAACAGAGGGTGGCTACTTTTATGTCGAGACGTATCCTGACCTATCACCGGAGGATATGACTCGCACCCAATTGTTATTAGAAGGGATGCTCGTGCAACTAGACACGATCGCCCAGAGTTACGGTGATTATATCCAAATTGAACAATAGGAGGTGGACCTCATGTTACAATTGAACCTTCAGTTCTTCGCATCGAAAAAGGGAGTAGGATCGACTAAAAACGGTCGTGACTCGATTTCGAAACGCCTCGGCGCTAAACGCGCTGACGGACAAACGGTTTCAGCTGGATCGATTCTCTACCGTCAACGCGGTACGAAAATTCACCCAGGTGAAAACGTCGGCCGTGGTGGCGACGACACATTGTTTGCTAAAGTTGACGGCGTAGTACGCTTCGAGCGTCTTGGTCGCGACAAGAAACAAGTGAGCGTTTACCCAGTTGCGTAAGTAGAACCACGCAGAAGACTCTAGCCACTTATTTGGTTAGAGTCTTTTTTACTAGTTTTACCTAGGAGAGGATTGCATGAACTCACAGGCAGCACTGAAACTATTATCGACCGTCCGTCACGAATGGATGAATCGGCTTCAGATGATCTCCTTGTATGCGGCGCTCGAGCCTGAAAAACTCGAGGAGCTGTACGAGCGATATCGTCAGCACGCCGACGAGGAGAGTGCGCTCATTCGTTTGGATTTGCCGATGACGAGTCTCGTCATCATACAAGCGAATTGGGAAGGACGGTTGACCTACAAGGTATCGGCCGACCGTGTGTCGCTCGACGACGCGCGTGTGGCGGACAAACTTGTCCGTCTTCTGTCAGGAACGGATGGACCGATTCATGTGACGTTCACGGACGGACTGATGGTCCGCGTCTTCGGTCATGTGCCGGACGACGTGTTCACGTCAGACGAAGTGTACGAGCAGACAGTAGAATGTTCTACGTTCGTTATAAAGGAGGGGAATTAAATGTTTGTCGATCAGGTTAATATTTTTGTAAAAGCTGGAGACGGCGGTAAAGGGATGGTCGCGTTCCGCCGCGAGAAGTATGTTCCAGACGGTGGACCAGCAGGAGGAGACGGCGGTCACGGTGGTGACGTCGTATTCGAAGTAGAAGAAGGATTGCGCACGCTCGTAGATTTCCGCTTCTCGAAAAAGTTCATCGCCCATGACGGTGAAAAAGGGATGTCGAAAGGCATGCACGGACGAAAAGCGAAGCCGCTCGTCGTCAAAGTCCCACCAGGTACGATCGTATTTGATGCATCGACCGATACGGTCATCGCCGACCTTACCGAGCACGGCCAACGGGCCACGATCGCCAAAGGCGGACGCGGTGGCCGCGGGAACTGTCGTTTTGCGACGCCAGCCAACCCGGCACCAGAGATCGCCGAGAACGGGGAGCCAGGTCAAGAGCGCGAATTGCGTCTTGAGTTGAAATTGCTCGCTGACGTCGGTCTCGTCGGATTCCCGTCAGTCGGGAAATCGACGCTCTTGTCAGTCGTCTCGTCGGCACGCCCGAAAATCGGCGCGTACCACTTCACGACGATCACACCGAACCTCGGTGTCGTCAAGACGGCGGACGACCGTGACTTCGTCATGGCCGATCTTCCAGGACTCATCGAAGGGGCGAGCCAAGGCGTCGGTCTCGGTCACCAGTTCCTTCGTCACATCGAGCGGACGAAAGTCATCGTCCACATGATCGATATGAGCGGCATGGAAGGGCGCGACCCGTTCGAAGACTACACGACGATCAACCGCGAGCTCGAGTCGTATAACTTACGCCTCCTCGAGCGTCCGCAAATCGTTGTCGCCAACAAGATGGACATGCCGGATGCGCCGGAATTATTGAAAGAGTTCCAAAAGAAAATCGGAGATGACGTCAAAGTCTTCCCGATCTCGGCACTCGCCAAAGAAGGACTTCGCAACCTGCTCATCGAAGTAGCTAATCTCGTGGACTCGACACCTGAGTTCCCACTCGAAGAGCTCGAAGAGAAGACGGCCACACCACGTGTCGTTTATCGTTACGAGAAGGAAGAGAAAGGGTATCAGATTCATGTCGATGAATACGAACGCTTCGTGATCACGGGGCCGCGCATCGAGAAGCTCTTCAAGATGACGAACTTTGATCACGATGAATCGATCAAACGCTTCGCGCGTCAAATGCGTCAAATGGGCGTCGATGACGACCTTCGCAAGTTGGGTGCCGAAGACGGCAGCGTCGTCGCCATCTTGGACTTTGAATTCGAATTTGTCGAATAATCTTTTATTAATGAAATGGAGTGTGAAGTAAACGTGGACCCTGTGCCCTCGTCTAGTTTAATTCTTTATGCAGTTTTAGTTATGTTGTCAGCCTTTTTCTCTTCTGCCGAGACCGCGCTCTCGAGTGTGAACCGCGTCCGGATGATTCGTATGAGTGAAGACGGGGACAAGGGCGCCAAGCGCGTCCTCCACCTCGTCGACCGCTTCGATGACACGCTCTCGACGATCCTTGTCGGGAACAACATCGTCAACATCGGTGCCGCGACGGTGTCGACGGCCATCGCCACGAGTATTTACTCGGGTGGGGCCGGACTCGTCATCTCGACGTTCGCGACGACGATTGTCATCTTGATTTTCGGTGAGATTTTACCGAAGTCGCTCGCGAAAGAGTTCGCGGAGAAGTATTCGCTTCTCATCAGCGGCATTTTGTTGTTCCTCGTCAAAGTCTTGAAACCGGTGACGATGATCTTTACCGGGTTGAAGAAGTTGGTGCTCCGCATGATTGGGATGAACGACAAAGAGCCGTCGGTGACGGAAGAAGAGTTGAAAGTGCTCGTCGATATGGGAGAAGAAGAAGGGGTGCTCGGCGAGACCGAAGCGGAACTCGTGCATAGCGCCTTCGCCTTCAACGACATTACCGTCGACGATGTGTTGACGCCGCGGATTGATATCCTCGCCGTCGACATTGACGATACGCTTGAAGAGATCAAAGACACGATCTTTAGCGGTGGACATTCTCGTCTGCCGGTGTATAAAGACTCGATTGACAACGTCATCGGGGTGTTGTCAGAGCGTGATTTCCTTCGTTCGATGATGCGTGATGAAGTGACGGACGTCCGTTCGCTCATTCGTCCGCTCACGTACGTATCGCCGCAGACAAAATTGATTGAGCTGCTTCCTGTACTCCAGCAAAAACAATCGCACATGGCCGTCGTCCTCGACGAATTCGGCGGGACGGCCGGTCTGATCACACTCGAAGATATGCTCGAGGAGCTCGTCGGAGACATTTGGGACGAGCACGACGAATCGATCGTCTATTTGAGACGACTCCGTGACGGCGTCTACGAGTGTATGGCCGACATGGATGTCGATGAGTTCGCTGATGAGATGGGAATTAAAGAACCTGAAGTAGATGCCAACACGATGGGTGGTTGGATCGTCGAACTATTAGGAGACATTCCAGAGAAAGGTGCGCGTGTCACGTACGATGACATGACGTTCACCGTTCTCCACGTCGAAAAGCGTCGGATTCGCAAATTGCTCGTCGAGACGGGTCAATCCGAACCGGTCGAACAAGCGTAAACGAACTGAAGGAGGGGCCGCCAACTGGCGGTCCCTCCTTTTGTTTAGACGGTATGATGGCGCTCGACGCGTTCGAGCAGCTCGTATGGCCGAACTTTATAGATGGCGTGCGGCATATACGTCGGGTCGATCGCATCAACGAGACGCATTTGGAAGTGCTCCCGTTTGATGTAGTCGCCGACGTTCGACGCATCGACCTTGAAGAAGCCGACCTCTTGCGTCTCGCCTTCCTGCGGTTGCAGGTCGCCGGAGACGTAGCGGGCACGGAACGTGACGCAGAGCACGCGCGAGGAGACGTTTTGATAAATACCGGTGATGCCTTCGACTTCAATATCGACACCGGTCTCTTCTTTTACTTCACGATGCACGGCGTCGACAATCGATTCATGCTCCTCGACTTGTCCGCCCGGCATCTCATACGTGTCGCTCCGGTGCGTGTTTTGAACGAGCAACACTTCACCGGCCTCGTTCGTGACATAGGCGGTCACGGAGACAATCGTGCGCGGCGGGGTATAGTGACCGGTCGGCATCATGAATTCCTCACTCGACTTGATATATAAATCTTTCCCGAGACGGGCTCGCTTCTTCATCGCCTCGCGGCGCAAGCCGCTCGAACGGTAATCGCGTTCGACTTGCTCGTAGTGCTCGCGGTCGCGGTATTCCCACAGGGCCATGACCTCGCTCTTGTCTTCGGTCACCCAACGACCGACGAGACGGGCGCCGTGCGATACCTGAATCGGATACAGGTATGTATGGAAAAACTCGGTGAATTCATCTAAGCGTTCAGGACGGATGGTGTACGTTTTTCGACGATGGAACATGGTAATTCCTCCTTTGAAGGTGGTATCTCTATTCCGAGAAAAAAACGCTTTCCTCATGACTCTATATTCGTCATCACGATCCGTTTTCCCTCTATATCAAAAAAGTCAGCTCGAGCGCATCTGCTCAGGCTGACTTTTTGAATAGGCGCGGATTCGCGCGGACGTAGCGGACGAGAAAGAACAGTCCGATGCCGATGCCGACGTACGGCAAGAACCCGTGTGTGACTTCACCGATGTGACGCCAATTGTCGCCGAGCATCATCCCGAGTTTGACGAAGATGAACGACCAGACGGCGAAGATGAGGACGGTCACCGTCAAAAACTTCCGGAACGATAACCGCATGACCCCGGCGCTGACGGCGAACAGTTGGCGCCAAATGACGCTCAGACAGACGATCCAGGCGCCATACGTCTCGAACCAGACTTCGGCCCGGCGTTGCTTCGCCTCGTTGATGCGGAACGACCGATAGAGGCGAAGGGCGACAGGGCGTCCTCCGTAGCGGCCAATCCCATATAAGACGATTTGACTGATGACGAACGCCGCCCAGGCAAGCAGGAAGACGAACAGGAACGACGTATCAAGGGAACCGATCAAGTGGCCCCCGTAAGCGAGCACGAGCTCGTTCGGGATGAATTGGATGAAGATGCCGAGCGGGACGCTGAAAATGCCGCACCCGAGCAACAGTTGTTCGAGAAAGTGCCACATGACCGGTTCCCCCTTTCCAAATTTTGTACAGGATGCATTCCATCCATCAGTATAACGAACATGAGTCGAAAGCAAAAGAAAAGATGTCACGTATTTGTGACATCTTAGTCGAGCTCGGAGACGAGGACGCCGAGTCGTTCAAGTTCTGAGACGGCGGCATCGATGGCGTCTTCACTATCGGCCTCGAGCGTATGAATGTGGAGACCACCCGTCAAATGCGACAACGGGGCGGCCTGGTTCGCCTCGACCCGTTCGAGGAAAGCACGGACGTCGCGGCGGCTCTTCACCATCAATTGTCCGGTCAATGAACCGTAGACAGGATGGTCGATGATGACGTCGCGAATCGTGACGCCCTCGTCGACGATGGCGTTCATCTCCGCCTCCATGTCCTCGGCCTCGTGGCGACAGACGATTTTGCGGGTATAGGCGGACGGTGACGCCTCACCTGGTAAATAGACGTACCCGCGGGCGGTCGCGACGATCTGATGGCCCTTCGCCTTCAAGAGCGACAAGTCTTGGACGACGACTTGTCGGCTGACGGCGACGCGGCGGGCGAGCTCGGAGCCGGTGATCGGCTCGGAACTCTGTTCAATCATTTCCAGTAACGTGCGCCGGCGTTCTTCACCGGCTAAGCGTTTGTTCATAAGATCCTACTCTCCTTGCTAAAGTGACGATGGCTTCGGCGAGTGCCGTCGTGGCCTCGACGGTCGTGTCTTCGCCGAAAGAAATGCGGACGAGCCCGTGACAGGCGCTCGTCTCATAGCCGAGCGACTCGAGCATGCGGTTCGGTCCGTTCTGGCCGGCCCGACAGGCCGACCCTGCCGACACTTGGAACCCGAGCCCGTCGAGTTCGGTCATCCACCATTGCCCGTCCCGCTGTTTCGAGACGAACGAGAAGATGGCGGGGCTCTGCTGGTCGAACTCGAGCCAATCCACGTAAGACGATGTCTTCTCTTTCAAGATAGCACGAAACGCCAAGAAATTTCTTTCATGACGTGTCCGTTGCTCGTGACGGTCGGTGAACGCTTTGACGAAAGCGCAGATGCCGGGCACGTCGATGGTGCCGGGACGGATGCCGTATTGATGGTGTCCCGGATAATAGGGCGGTGGCAACAGCCTTTCCATATAGAGGCCGCCGACGCCTTTCGGGCCCCCGACTTTATGGGCGCTGAACGAATAGGCGTCAATCCCGTCGACGGAGACCGGGATCTTGCCGAGCGCCTGGACACCGTCGACGTGGAACAACACTTTCTTATATTTCAATTGGCAGAGGATGTTGTGGAGCGGGAGCGTCCAGCCGGTGTCCGAGTTGACGTGTTGAAACGTGACGAGCCCGATGTCACGGTCGAGCAAATGCGTGAACATCTCGTGGTCGAACCGTCCGTCCTTCAGCTTCAAGCGGTGAACGGTCACGCCTTCGGCTTCCCACTCGTCAAGCAGAAGCGCGACCGAGTCGTGCTCTTGCCACGACGTGATGACTTCACGACCTTTCATGCGCTTCCGGAGACTCGTGAGGGCGATGTAGTTGCTCTCGGAGCCGCTTCCGGTGAAGAGGAGCTTGCCGCGGAGCATGTCGAGCCCGAGCGCCTGCTTCAACAGACGTCGGGATTCGGTCAAGTAATCTTCCGCCATATAGCCGTGCGTGTGCAGGGAAGACGGGTTACCGTATACGCTTCGTGCCATGGCCACGTAATGGTCGAGAGCGGATTTTGTCATCGGGTGCGTCGCCGCATAATCAAAGTAACGGTTCATCGTAAGTTCCCCTTTTCTCATGTTGTCTTCTTCACAAAATTATGCGAAACTAGTTTACAAGTCAACATTACATATGAAAAACAGGTGATATACAGATGTCTTTACAGTTTGAACGGGTCGATGTGTTGATCGTTGGGGCTGGCTTGGCCGCTGTGACGGTGGCACTCCATTTGCCTCATTCATTGAACGTCCTTGTCGTCTCTAAGCATGAAGTGACAAGCGCGAACTCAGATCTGGCCCAAGGCGGGATTGCGAGCTCGTATTTGGAGCCGTCGAGTGTCGACCATGAGCGGGATACGCTCGTCGCCTCGAAACTCGCAGCCGTGCCCGACCGTGTCTATACACTCGTCGAAGAAGGGCGGAGCGCGATCCGCGATTTGGAGCGCTTCGGTGTCGTCTTCGACCGGGAGGGTGCTGAGTACGCCGTCGGACGTGAAGGGGCGCATGGCATGAATCGGATCTTTCACGTCGGCGGGGACGAGACCGGACGGCACGTCATGGCGACGCTTCGTCGTCAATTGCCGGATAACGTGACCGTCATGGAACACGTATTGATCGATTCGTTGGTGAAGACCGACGGCCGCGTGACCGGGGCGACCGGATTCAACGGAGAGACACGTCTTCACGTCCAGGCCGGAGCCGTCGTCTTGGCGACCGGGGGAATCGGTGGACTCATCGATTGGACGTCGAACTGTCGCTCGGTCACGGGGGACGGGCTCGTCTTGGCGGATGAGATCGGAGCGAGACTCACGAACTTGTCTCGTATCCAATTCCACCCGACGTTACTCGCGGTCGATTCGCCCCACCTCGTCACGGAAGCGTTAAGAGGAGCAGGCGCGACGCTCGTCGATGCGTCAGGACGTCACGTGATGGCCCACCATCCGCTCGGAAGCCTCGCCCCTAGGGACGAGGTCGCTCGGTCACTCACGCGTCATGACGGCACCGTCTACTTGGATACGAGTCGCGTCGAGCGAATTGATGAACGGTTCCCGAAACTCGTCGAGACGTGCCGGATGTATGGGCTCGACGCGACGCGAATCCCAGTGCGGCCCGGGCTACATTTTCATATGGGCGGTGTGGACGTCGACGTAGACGGGCGGACGACCGTCGCTGGGTTATATGCGGTTGGTGAGGTCGCCGATTCGGGCGTCCACGGGAATAATCGACTAGCATCAAATTCGTTACTCGAATGCTGGGTGTTCGGAAAGCGGGTGGCGGCAGCGGTGATGGTGGAGGAGAAGCCGTTCACGGTGAACGAGACGACCGTGTATGAGGTTTCGGATGATCTGTTCAGCCGCTATCGGCAACAGATTGGGGAATGGTTGACAATCTCGCCTCAGATTGGCGAAATCGTAAGTTTCTTAGAAAATACCCAACAACTGGCACAGACGAAACACGTGTCAAGACAATTAAGTGAACAGACGTTGAGTCTGAAAGCGGCACGCCTGTTGGCCAGTGCCGTCATAAGAACGGAGGATTCAGATGAACAAAATCGCCTTGCGCGAACAGCTGACAGCATTTTTACATGAGGACATCGGGTTTGGGGACGCCTCGAGTGCCTTGATTGACCACCGCGAGACGTCGCTCGCCACGGTCAGCGCCAAGGCAGACGGCGTCTTCTGCGGCATGGACGTCGTCCTCGAGCTGGCGCAGTTGCAACGTCTCGTCGTCGAATCGTGCCAACCGGACGGCACGAACGTCACGGCAGGTGACACGCTCTTTATTTTGCGAGGCAAGACGCGGACGCTCCTTGAGACGGAACGGGTGCTGTTGAACCTCGTCCAGCACTTGAGCGGGATCGCGACGATGACGCGGCGCTGCGTCGAACGGCTCGACGACCCGACGATCGCCGTCACGGACACCCGAAAGACGACGCCCGGGCTTCGTATGCTCGAGAAACATGCCGTCCGTTCGGGTGGTGGGAAGAACCATCGGCTCCGTCTCGACGATGCCATCATGATCAAAGACAACCACATCACGGCCCTCGGCGGGATCACGAACGCGGTCGCACGGGCTCGGATGCTTGCCGGCCACACGACGCCGATTGAAGTCGAGGTCGAGACGCTCGAACAATTGCATGAGGCGATCGCGGCGAACGCCGACATCATCATGTTCGACAACCGGGCGCCCGAAGAACTGAAGGCGTGGCGTGCGCTCGTGCCAGAGCATATTAAAACGGAGGCGTCAGGAGGCATCACTGTCGAAACGATTGCAGCGTATCGCGGTACGGGTGTCGACGTCATCTCGATCGGACAGTTGACGCATTCGGTGACGGCGCTCGATTGCAGTCTAAATCTTGTAGGAGGAATCAAACATGCAATTACTCGGAACGATGCCAGCGCAGTACGCTGAGTTGACGATTGAACAGATGGAACAACGGATTGAAGCCATCAAATCCAGGCTCGGCAGCCGCCTGTTTTTACCGGCCCACCATTATCAAAAAGACGAGGTCGTCCAGTTCGCGGACGCGACCGGAGATTCGCTCCAGCTCGCACGGCTCGCCGAACAGATGAGCGAGGCGGAGTTCATCGTCTTCTGTGGCGTCCACTTCATGGCCGAGACGGCCGACATGCTGACGCGTGACGACCAGCTCGTCATCTTGCCGGACATGCGGGCCGGATGCTCGATGGCGGACATGGCCGATATCGACCAGACGGAGGTCGCTTGGGAAGAGCTGACCGATACGTTCGGCGATGATATCATTCCAATCACGTACGTCAATTCGACGGCGGCGATCAAGGCGTTCGTCGGCAAGAACGGGGGCGCGACGGTCACATCTTCCAATGCCCATGACATCGTCCGTTGGGCGCTCGAAGCGGGCGAACGGATTCTGTTCTTACCGGACCAGCATCTCGGACGGAACACGGCGTTTGATTTGGGTGTGCCACTCGAGGCGATGGCCGTCTGGGACCCGCTCCGGGAACGACTCGTCTATGAGGGTGACATCGAGGATGTGCGGGTCATTCTGTGGAAAGGGCACTGCTCGGTCCATGAGAAGTTCAACGTCGCCCAAATTGAGGCGTTACGGAAGAACGACCCGGAACGACGCATCATCGTCCATCCCGAGTGCACGTTCGACGTCGTGCAGGCGGCGGACGAGGCCGGATCCACGTCATACATCATCGACCAAATCGAAGCGAGCGCGCCGGGGACGAAGTGGGCCGTCGGCACCGAGATGAACTTGGTCAACCGTCTCGCGGCGACGCACCCCGAGCTCGATATCATCTCGCTCAATCCGTACATGTGTCCATGCTTGACGATGAACCGCATCGATTTGCCGCATCTGCTCTGGGCGCTCGAGTCGCTCGAGACCGATCCGGTCAACGTCATCCGTGTCAATCTAGAGACGACGAAGTGGGCGACACTCGCCCTCGAGCGGATGCTCGCGCACTGAGGACAGGCAATCGCCTGTCCTTTTTTCGTGGCGGTGGTTATGGTACAATGAATGCAGTTTTCCCATGAAGAGGAGATATGACCGTGATTGAATTCGTAAAAGGCTCCGTCGCCTATGTGTGCGCGGAATATATAACGTTGGATGTTTCGGGCGTCGGCTACAAAGTACATGTGCCTAACCCGTTTTTTTATCGTGAACAAGACGAACATGTAATCGTGTTTACGCATCATTATGTGCGTGAAGATCAACAGACGCTGTACGGTTTCCGCTCACGTCGGGAACGCGAACTGTTCAATAAACTGCTCGGCGTCAACGGGATCGGACCGAAAGGCGCACTCGCCATCGTCGCCTCAGGCGATATGGACGCGCTCATCGACGCAATCGAGACCGAGAACGAGAAGTATTTGACGAAGTTCCCGGGTGTCGGCAAGAAGACGGCGAAGCAGATGGCGCTCGATTTGAAAGGCAAGCTGTCCGAGCTCGCCCCGGATTACGTACCGAACACCGGACTGTTCGCTCAAGGGGCTTCCGAACTCGACGAGGCGTGCGAAGCGCTCGTCGCACTCGGGTATTCAGAGCGTGAGATCACCCGTGTCCGCAAGGAACTGAATTCAGAAATATTGACGACAGACGCTTACATAAAGCGCGCCCTGCAATTGCTATTGAAATAAGGAGGAGACCATGGACGAACGATTGTTGTCACAATCCCATCAACAATATGAAGACTCTGAAGAGTGGAGCTTGCGTCCGCAAAAGTTCGAGCAGTACATCGGACAGGAGAAGGCGAAAGGCAACTTGTCGATCTTTATCCAAGCCGCGAAGCTCCGCAGCGAGACACTCGACCACGTCCTCCTTTACGGTCCTCCGGGACTCGGAAAGACGACGCTTGCCCAAATCATCGCCAACGAGATGGGCGTCGGCATCAAGACGACGGCCGGCCCGGCCATCGAACGCCCGGGTGACCTCGCGGCGATCCTGTCGACGCTCGAACCGGGCGACGTCCTGTTCATCGATGAGATTCATCGATTGAGCCGCACGATCGAAGAGATTCTCTATCCGGCGATGGAAGACTACTGTCTCGACATTGTCTACGGACAAGGCGAGATGGCGCGAAGCGTCCGCATCGATTTGCCACCGTTCACGCTCGTCGGCGCGACGACGCGGGCCGGCATGTTGTCGGCGCCGCTCCGTGACCGTTTCGGTGTGACGTTGAAGCTCGAATACTACGAGCCGCATGAGCTCGCCGCCATCGTCAGTCGGACGGCCCAGTTGTTCCGCCTGTCGATCTCACCAGAGGCGAGCGGTGCCATCGCGAAACGTGCACGCGGTACGCCGCGGATCGCCAACCGGCTGTTGCGCCGGGTTCGTGATTTCGCCCAAGTGGCAGGAACGAAAGAAATCGATCCGGTGCTCGCCTCAGACGCGCTCGACCGGTTACACGTCGACGCCCTCGGGCTCGATGAAGTCGACCACCGGCTGTTACGGGCGATGGTTGAACGGTTCGGCGGTGGACCGGTCGGACTCGAGACGCTCGCCGCGACGATTGGGGAAGATGCTCAAACGATCGAGGACGTGTATGAGCCGTACTTGTTGCAACAAGGTTTTCTGCAACGGACGCCGCGCGGCCGGATGATTACCCAGTACGCAAAGACGCATTTTGGCTATGAAGAGGAGTAACGATATGCAAGACATTCAATTGAACGTAAACGACTATGATTTTGACTTACCGGAAGAACTGATCGCCCAAGTACCGCTTCTTGACCGGACGAGCTCACGACTGCTCGTCCTCGACCGCGATACGGGCGATATCGAGCACCGTCATTTCCGTGACGTGCTCGACTACTTGCAGGCAGGCGACGCTCTCGTCGTCAACGACTCGCGCGTGCTCCCGGCCCGATTGTTCGGGGCGAAGCAGGAGACGGGCGGGAAAGTCGAACTGCTCTTACTCAAACAGACGGAAGACGATGTCTGGGAAGCGCTCGTCAAACCGGCGAAGAAAGTGCGCGTCGGCGCCATCGTCGAGTTCGGCAACGGGTTGCTCCGGGCTGAATGTGTCGAAGAACTCCCAGAAGGTGGTCGCCGCTTCAAATTCGACTACGACGGCATCTTCTACGAGATTTTAGATGAGCTCGGCACGATGCCGCTTCCGCCATACATCCGTGAACAGCTCGACGACCAGGATCGTTATCAGACGGTGTACGCCCGTGAACGCGGGAGTGCGGCCGCACCGACGGCAGGCCTCCACTTCACGGAAGAACTGCTCGCAGCGGCAGAGGCGAAAGGCGTCAAGCTAATCCCGCTCACGCTCCACGTCGGGCTCGGTACGTTCCGCCCCGTCACGGCCGATACGATCGAAGAGCACACGATGCATAGCGAGTATTTCGAACTATCGGCCGCTTCGGCCGAGGCGCTCCGCGACGTCCGTGCAAGCGGCGGCCGCGTCTTTGCCGTCGGGACGACGTCGACCCGGACGCTCGAGACGATCGTGCGCGACCATGGGAATTTCGTCGAGTCATCGGGCTGGACGGATATCTTTATTTACCCGGGAGTCGAGTTGAAGGCGATTGATGGACTGATCACGAACTTCCATCTGCCGAAGTCAACGCTCGTCATGCTCGTCTCGGCGTTCGCGTCGCGCGACATCATCTTGAACGCGTACCGCACGGCGGTACAAGAACGTTACCGCTTCTTCAGCTTTGGAGACGCGATGCTCATCACGAGGAAGGAAGAGAACAAATGACCAAACATGCAGTCACATACGAACATATCCACACATGTAAACAGACGGGAGCGCGGCACGGAATCGTCCATACGCCGCACGGCTCGTTCGAGACACCTGTCTTCATGCCGGTCGGCACACAGGCAACCGTCAAGACGATGGCCCCGGAACAAGTTAAGGCGATGGGAGCGAACATCATCCTCTCGAACACGTACCACCTTTGGATTCGTCCAGGACATGAGGTCGTCAAACAAGCCGGCGGCCTTCATAAGTTCATGAACTGGGACGGCGCGATTTTGACGGACTCGGGCGGCTTCCAAGTCTTCTCGCTCGCCGACCTTCGCAACATCCAAGAAGAAGGCGTCCATTTCCGCAACCACTTGAACGGCGACAAGTTGTTCTTGTCACCGGAGAAGGCGATGGAGATTCAAAACGCGCTCGGTTCGGATATCATGATGGCGTTCGACGAATGCCCGCCATTCCCGGCGACGCATGAATACATGAAGAAATCGGTCGAGCGGACGAGCCGTTGGGCAGAGCGTTGCCTCGCGGCACACGAACGTCCGGAAGACCAGGCGTTGTTCGGTATCATCCAAGGCGGCGAGTACGAAGATCTCCGTCGTCAAAGTGCGGCCGACCTCGTCTCGCTTGATTTCCCAGGTTATGCCGTCGGTGGATTATCGGTCGGTGAACCGAAAGACGTCATGTACCGCGCACTCGAGTTCACGACACCGTTCATGCCGGAGAACAAGCCGCGCTATTTGATGGGCGTCGGTTCACCGGATGCGTTGATCGAAGGCTCGATTCGCGGCATCGACATGTTCGACTGCGTCTTGCCGACCCGGATTGCCCGCAACGGGACGCTCATGACATCGAAAGGCCGCGTCACGATCAAACATGCGAAACATAAGACGGACTTCGGACCAATCGACGAGAAGTGCGATTGCTACACATGTAAGAACTATTCGCGCGCGTACGTGCACCACTTGATTCGCGCCGACGAGATGTTCGGGCTTCACCTCTGTTCGACACACAACCTTCACTTCCTCGTGAACTTGATGAGTCAAGTACGTCAAGCCATCCGCGAAGACCGTCTCTTGGACTTCAAGGAAGAGTTTTTCGAAGAATATGGGTATAACAAACCAAACGCCAAGAATTTCTAAATTGTTCTGACAGCGATTATGTGACAACGTTTCAGTTTCACGGTATAATGAACCTGATATTGAAGGAAAGGGTGAATTTTACGCATGGAAACTCTCGTAGCACTATTACCGATGATCCTTATTTTCGTCGTGTTCTACTTCTTGTTGATCCGTCCGCAGACGAAACGTCAGAAGGAAGTACAATCGATGCAAAACGCGCTTGAGCGTGGGGATCACGTCGTAACAATCGGCGGCCTTCACGGCGTCGTCCACCAAATTGAAGACACGCAAGTCACATTGAAATGTGACCAGTCACTCCTTAAGTTCAATCGCAGTGCGATTGCTGAAGTGACGAAAAAAGGCAACTCATCATTCGCTGAGTGACCAAACAACGCCTGGCCATCACTGGTCAGGCGTCTTTTTTTTGTCATATCTTGAAAAATGATTTATTTTTGACAAACTTCGTCAATCCGCCGAATCATCCACCTTATTTCCAAAAATCAAATTGAATCGTGAAAACGTTTGCATTATCGTCAAGTTGAGAAGAATTGGAAAGAAGGAGAAGAGAACATGGATGTGAAACGATTGCTACGCCCACTCAAAAAATGGAAGGTACGACGTCGCCCTGACCGCGTGAAAGGACGCTCGTCGATGCGCCGTAAGATGGCGATGGCGCTCGTGCCGACACTGATCGCTTTATTGATCGTCGGTGCGCTCGGCTCGTATCAATTACAGAACGCGACGTCAGAGTATGACCGCGTCTTGAACGAGCGGCTCCAAGATATGCTCGTCGCCGAAGATTTGGCGTTGACCGTGACCGATGCCGAGCGTTATTTGAACTACTACCTGCTCGTCTCGAACCCGAAAACGTTGATTAGCCTTGAGGCTTCTCAAACGAAACGGGACGAATTGATGAATACGCTCCAACAGTCGACAGAAGATCCGAAAGTGCTCGCCTGGCTTGATGATCTCGAGAAGTTCAATCAACATCTCGACACGGAGATGGCGCGCGTCATCGACCTCCGTCAACAACAAGACGAGATCGGATACAAGACGGTGCTCAATACGAGCGTGACACCGACGACGGATCGTGTCCGAATGACGGTGACCGACCTCGTCACGTATCAGGGCGAAGCGCTCGCCGCTGAGTCGGAAGCGGTCCAGTCGAGTGCCGGGCAATCGATCATCTGGATGGTCGTCATCAGCATCATCGGCGTCGCTGTCGGTCTACTTTCACTAGTAGCCCTCCAAAAGCTGTTCTTGAAGCCGATCAATCGACTCGTCAGCGAAGCGCGCGTCGTTGCCGAGGGAGACTTGACCGGAGACGATATCGAGGTCGGTTCAAACGATGAGCTCGGTGACCTCGTCACGGCGTTCAACGATATGAAACGGAACCTCGTCGGCCTGATTCGCCAAGTCGGTGCAGCCTCGGATAAAGTGACGGCCTATTCGGAAGAGCTGTACGCCAGTACGGACCATGTCGCCACGACGACACAAGGCGTGGCCGGCCTGTTCGAACAGATGAACCTCGGCGCCCAAGTATCGGCGAAACGGGCTGAGGAAGGGACGTCCGGCGTCAACCAAGCCGTCGTCGGGTTGAACCAGATCGCCGCGGCCTCGCAAGGCGTGAACGAACAGACGATTCATACGCTTGAAGCGGCTAGTGGGGGACTTGAGACAATCCAGTTGGCCGAACGACAGATGCGTGAGATTCAACAAGCGAACGACTTGACGCAACAGATGGTCGAGCGCTTGTCGAACCAGTCGCTCGAGATCGAGAAGATCACGCGCTCGATCACCGCCATCACGGAACAGACGAACTTGCTCGCCCTAAACGCCGCGATTGAAGCGGCCCGGGCCGGTGAACACGGGAAAGGGTTTGCCGTCGTCGCGGCCGAGGTCCGAAAACTCGCCGAAGAGTCGAAACAGTCGGCCAAACAGATTCAAGCGGTCGTCGTCGACATTCAGCGTGACACGTCGGAAGTCGAAGCGGCGTTCGACGTCACAAGCCAGCATGTGACGAGCGGCGTCACCCAAATGGGAGAAGTCGCCGGTGCGTTCCGTGAGATCGTCTCTGTCATTCAAGAGACATCTCGTCAAATGAGTGAGATTGCGGCGGCGACGGAAGAAGTGAGCGCGAACACGACCGAGGTAGCGGTCTCGGTCGAAGATATGTCGACGAATGCCGTGTCGACGCAACGAAGCGTGGAAGAAGCAGGCGCGAACGTCGAAGAACAACTCGCCGCCATTCAAGAAATCAACGGCATCGCCGAGACGATGAGCCATATGTCCGTCGAGTTGAAAGATCTTGTTCATTTATTCAAGGCATGAAAACAGCGTCTCCTCGACAATCGGGGAGACGCTGTTTCGGTTACATTAACAAAATCAGACTGGCTGCCATGACCATCATACCGGCGACCATGCCGTACACCGCATGGTGGGCCCGTCCGTATTCACGGGCAGCTGGGAGTAACTCGTCGAGCGAGATGAACACCATGATGCCGCCGACGCCTGCGAACAAGAGGCCGAACACCGTGTCACTCAAGAATGGCATCAAAAGAAGGAAACCGACGACCGCTCCGAGCGGTTCGGCAAGTCCGGACAAGAAGGACAGTTTCAGCGCCTTCTTCCGAGAACCGGTCGCATAATAAATCGGGACCGAGACGGCGATGCCTTCCGGAATGTTGTGTAACGCGATCGCGATCGCGATGGCGAGACCGACCGCTGGGTCATCGAGGGCCGAGATAAATGTCGCCAAACCTTCCGGAAAGTTATGGATGGTGATGGCGAGCGCCATGAACAGACCCATTTTATGAAGCCGCTGTTTCGTCTCTTGGTTCAACGGGACACGTTCGGTCGCCGTCGTCGCAAGTTCCTGGGACGACGGGTCGTTTTGCATCGTCTCGACGAATTTGACTTCGTGTGGGTTTTCCGGAGACGGGATGAACTTGTCGATCAAGGCGATCAACAACATCCCCCCGAAGAAGGCGAGGACGGTATAGAGCGTCCCAGCCTGCTCTCCGTGGGCCCCGACGAGTTCATCGAGCGCTTTCGGAAAAATCTCGATAAAGGATACGTAAATCATGACCCCACCTGAGAAGCCAAGGGATACCGACAAGAATGCCGTGTTGGTCCGTTTGGCGAAGAAGGCGATCATACTTCCGATCCCCGTCGCGAGTCCAGCGAACAGCGTCAGTAAAAAGGCATAGAGTATCGTACTATCCATTAGAAAGGACTCCTTTGCATGTAGTGTGTAAGTTGATAATCACATCATAGCTCAAGTTTTGCCCTAATGCAACTTTTAGTCGCAAGTGCAAAAAAGCGTGGGAAATCAACGTGTGGGTGTTACAATTTCAGGAAAACGATTGATAAATGTTTAGAATATTTGTAATGTTAACGAGAGAAGTTTTTTTACGAGAACATGTGTTTAGAAAGGAAATAGTCGTATGTACAAAAAAGGGAATATCGCGATTTTTGCGGTCATCATGATTGCAACGATCCTGCTCGCCGCCTTGTCGACGCCATGGGTCGTCAAGAACACGAACCTCGGCCTCGATCTTAAAGGCGGGTTCGAAGTGCTGTACGAAGTCCAGCCGCTCGAAGACGGCGATGTCATCGATCAATCAGCGATGAATGCAACCGTTCGCGCCATTAACAACCGTGTCAACGTCCTCGGTGTCTCGGAACCGGACATCCGGATTGAAGACGAGAATCGCATCCGCGTCCAACTCGCTGGCGTAGAGAATCAAAACGACGCCCGTGAAGTGCTCTCGTCGACCGCCCAGCTCACGTTCCGCGATGTGGATGATAACGTCCTACTCGACGGGAAAGACCTCGCTCCGCGTGGCGCAGCACTCAGCTATGACCCACAAGGCAACCCGGTCGTTGAACTGACGTTGCAATCGGCGGACCAGTTCGGTGAAGTCACGTCGCAAATTGCCCAGCGTCCGGCACCGGAAAACCGGCTCGTCATCTGGCTTGATTATGAAGAAGGCGACACGTACGCCGAAGAGATTCAAAAAGAGAACTCGAAGATCGTGTCGGATGCATCCGTCACGTCTCCGATCCTATCGGATAAAGCCATCATCTCAGGTGGCGGCATCGATGCCGAGAGTGGTCAACGTCTCGCTGACATCTTGAACGCCGGGGCGCTCCCGGTCAAACTTGAAGAAATCTATTCGACGTCGGTCTCGGCCCAGTTCGGTCAAGACGCGCTCGACAAGACCGTGTTCGCGTCTCTCATCGGGATTGCAGCCATCTTCTTGTTCATGTTGTTCTTCTATCGTTTACCCGGTCTCGTCTCGATCATCACGCTCATTTTGTATATCAATTTGATTATGTTGTTCTTTAACGGCATTAACGCCGTCTTGACGCTCCCTGGTATTGCCGCTCTCGTCCTCGGTGTCGGGATGGCGGTCGATGCGAACATCATCACGGCCGAGCGCATCAAGGATGAACTCCGGTCAGGGAAGTCGGTCCTCTCGGCATTCCGTGCCGGGAACCGGCGCTCGCTCAGTACGATCATCGATGCCAACTTGACGACCCTCATCTCGGCAGCGGTCTTGTTCTATTTCGGGACGAGCTCGGTCCGTGGGTTCGCCATCATGCTCATGATCTCGATTGCGATGACGTTCATCTCGAACGTCTTCATCTCGCGTTATTTGATGCACCTCCTCGTCTCGAGTCGTCTGTTCGACAAACGAAAAGGCTGGTTTGGTGTGAAGGAGAGTGAAATCCGTGAACTTTAAGCTCACTGAATTAAACTATGTGAAACATATGCGCACGATGTTCATCGTCTCGTGTGCCATCGTCATCATCGGTCTCGGCATCTTGTTCTTCCGTGGCTTGAACCTCGGGATTGACTTCGCATCCGGTACCCGGGTCGAAGTGTTGACCGAATCACAAGTATCGCAAGAAGAATTGGCGTCGGCGTTTGAAGAAGCCGGTGTCGATGAAGAGATTTCGTCGGTCCAATACGCGGAAGGCGGAACGCTCGCCAACGTGACGTTCGTCGGCCAGCTCGCTCAAGACGAAGTCGCGTCGGTGAAGACCGTGTTCACGGAAACGTTCGGGAACGACCCGAACATCAGCACCGTGTCGGCCGAAGTCGGCCGTGATATCGCTCGGAATGCCATCTATGCGGTCGCACTCGCGTCGCTCGGGATTATCCTCTATATCACGTTCCGCTTCCAATTCTCGTATGCGGTCGCAACGGTCGTCGCCATGCTTCACGATGCGTTCTTCATGATCGTGGCGTTCTCGATTTTCGGTATCGAGGTCAACTTGTACTTCGTCGCCGCCATCTTGACGATTATCGGTTACTCGGTCAACGATACGATCGTCACGTTCGACCGCGTCCGTGAGAACATCCAAGCGTATGAGAAAGAACGGAAAATCAAATCGATGGACGTGTATCGTGACATCGTCAACACGTCGATTCAAGAGACGATTGTCCGCTCGGTTAACACGGTCGTCACCGTGCTCTTGACGGTCATCGCCTTGTACGTGTTCGGTGCCGAGTCAATCCGTGGCTTCTCAATCGCGTTGCTCATCGGTCTCGTCATGGGGATGTACTCATCGATTTTCATCGCCTCGTACTTGTGGATGCTCCTCAAAGGCATGTCGCTCAACAAAAAGAAAGAAACCGCCCCAGAGGCGTAACAGCAGGTCTCCCGCATCGTTCGGGGGACCTTTTTTGAATGTCAAGACGGCACTTCACTCGCTCGTTCTGATATAATCAACAATTGATTGGAGTGAAGGACTATGTATCATGCAAAGAAACGATGGGTGTATCCGGAGACGGATACGGCCGCGGTTGAACAGTTACAGACAGAATTGAATATATCGGAGCAACTCGCGACGCTCCTCATGCAGCGGGGGCACCGTGACGTCGATGCGGCGAAGGCGTTCCTGCACATCGAGGACGAGTTGACGTTCCACGATCCGTACTTATTTGAACAGATGAACAAAGTCGTTGACCGTTTGAAACGCGCGGCCGATGACGGGGAGATGGTGCTCATCTACGGCGACTATGACGTCGATGGTGTCAGCGCCTCGGCCGTCATGTGGCACGCCTTGACCGAGATCGGTGTCATGGCGGAATGTTATATCCCGAACCGGTTCACGGAAGGATACGGTCCGAACAAAGAGGCGTTCAGCTGGGCCGCGGGTGAAGGGTTCACGCTCATCATCACGGTCGACTGTGGGATCTCAGGGATCGAAGAGGCAGCGCTCTTAAAAGAGCTCGGTGTCGATTTGATCATCACCGACCACCACGAACCGAAAGAGACGCTCCCAGATGCGTTCGCCATCATCCATCCTCACATCGATCCGTCATATCCGTATGACAAGCTCGCCGGGGCAGGCGTCGCACTCAAAGTGGCCCATGCCGTGCTCGGACGGATGCCGGAAGAGTTGCTCGACTTGGCCGTGCTCGGTACGATTGCCGACCTCGTCCCGCTCGACGGGGAGAACCGTTTGCTCGCGAAGCTTGGTCTGAAAGCGCTCGATGACTCAAAACGTCCAGGCATTCTCGCGCTCCGCGAAGTGTGCGCGTTGACGGACGGGACATTGAACGAAGAGTCGGTCGGTTTTGCGTTTGGACCGCGCATCAACGCTGCCGGTCGTCTTGACTCGGCGATGCCGGCGCTCCAAATGTTGCTCGCCGAGAGCGTCGAGGAAGCACTCGAACTGGCTCAAAAGCTCGACAAACAGAACAAAGAACGTCAAGACATCGTCAAGACGATCGCCAAAGAAGCGACGGAACTCGTCGAGGCATCGATGACGGACGACCGCGTTCTCGTCGTCGCCAGCGAACGATGGAATCCGGGTGTCGTCGGGATCGTCGCCTCAAGACTCGTCGAGGCGTACTATCGTCCGGTCATCCTATTGTGCCACGACCCGAAAACAGGGAAGGCGAAGGGGTCGGGCCGTTCGATCGACGGTTTCGACTTGTTCAAAGAACTGTCGAAAAATGAAGACATCTTGCCGCACTTCGGCGGACACCCGGCCGCAGCCGGGATGACCTTGTTATCGGAGAACGTGGCCGAACTGCGCCGGCGTCTGAACGAACAAGCCGAATCGATTCCGGACGAGACGTTCGTCGCCCGCGTCAACGTCGACTTGAAGCTCGACGTGAACGACGTGTCGCTCGACTTGATCTCAGAGATTGGCAAGCTCGCCCCGTTCGGGATGGGTAATCCGTCACCGCGTGTCGTCGTGGCAGACGCTAGACTTCGCGATATCCGTCAAATCGGGCGCGACAACACCCATTTGAAGGTTCAGCTCGCCGGGGATAAGCGGGAACTTGATGGCATCGGCTTCGGTTTCGGTCACGTCGTCTCTGAAATCTCGAAGATGGCCCACGTCTCGGTCATGGGCAGTCTGCAAGTAAATGAATGGAACGGGATGCGCAAGCCGCAGCTCATGATTCAAGACATCCGTGTCGACGGGTTCCAAGTGTTCGATTATCGGGGCAAGAAAAATTCGCTCGACGAATTGAAACAGCTCCCGGGCGACACGACGTCGTTCATCTCGTTCCAAGGCCGGGACGACTTCCCGCTCCACGATCTCAGCACGCCGCTCAAACCGTTCGTCGTCCTGCTCGATTTGCCGGACGAGGAAGATGTGCTCGCAGACATGTTGACCGAGGATGTCGAGCGCGTGTACTGTGCGTTCGGACAAGGCGGCTCATTTTTTGAGAAGTTGCCGACGCGAGAAGATTTCCGAACATATTACGTCCATATGGCGACGTGCGAACGGAAAAACCTGCGCGAAAACTTGATTCGTTTGTCAATCGAGCGAAAATGGTCAAAAAATACGATTCAATTTATGCATCAAGTATTCTCTGAACTCGAATTTCTTGTTACAATGGAAGACGGACTGCCTGGAGTGAATCCAGAAGCGCCGAAACGTGATTTGACCGAAGCGCCATGTTATAAGCGCCGGGTCGGACGAGTCCAACTCGAGGAGCGTTTCATCTATGCGTCGTTGGCAGAACTGAAAGAGCGGTTACAATCATTGCGATCGAACAAGATGCAGGAGGCTTACACATAAAATGGATTTCAAACAGCATATTAAAGAAGTAGCGGATTACCCGAAAGAAGGGATCAGCTTCAAGGACATCACGTCACTCATGCAAGACGGCCCGGCCTATAAAAAAGCGGTCGACGAGCTCATCGCTTACGCACAGGAGCGCGGTGCTGAACTCATCGCCGGCCCTGAGGCACGCGGCTTCGTCGTCGGTTGCCCGGCAGCGTACGCACTTGAGCTCGGGTTCGTCCCGGTCCGTAAAGAAGGCAAGTTGCCACGTGAGACGGTTCGCGTCTCTTACGGACTCGAATACGGCACAGACATTTTGACGATGCACAAAGACTCGATCAAACCGGGCCAACAAGTCGTCATCTTGGATGACTTGCTCGCAACAGGCGGAACGATCGAAGCGACAATCAAAATGATTGAACAGCTCGGCGGCGTCGTCGCTGGGATCGGATTCTTAATCGAGCTTGATGGACTTGGTGGACGTGAGCGTCTCGAAGGATACGACGTGTTCTCACTCATCCGTTACGAAGATTAATCAAAGGGAAGCGATGGCTTCCCTTTTTTAAATAGTTTTTTAAGTAAAACAACCCACAACCTTTGACAGGTCGTCAGATTTTTTCGATAATAGTAAGTAAAATTAGAACAACCACGTACGTTAACTACTACCATGCTGCGACTTGTCCGAGTCGATTGGAGCGGTAAGAAAAAGGGTGTCGAATGTTATGACCAAAAAACAAATCGTAAGTATTGAGGACCTTCTCGACGCGCTCGGGGAGTATATGGGTGAAGACGAGATTGCCGAAGTAAGACGCGCTTACGAATACGCCAAACTGCATCATACCGGTCAGTTCCGACGTTCAGGCGAACCCTACATTCTGCATCCGGTCCAAGTGGCTGGTATTCTCGTTGATATCGGGTTAGACGCGACGACCATCATCGGGGCGCTCTTGCACGACGTCGTCGAGGATACGGACGTCACGCTCAAAGAACTCGCCGATGAGTTCGGTGTCGATGTGGCCATGCTCGTCGATGGAGTGACGAAGCTCGGTAAAATCAAATATAAATCGAAAAAAGAAGAACTCGCTGAGAATCACCGTAAAATGATTATCGCGATGGCAGAAGACGTGCGCGTCATCTTGATCAAGCTGGCCGACCGTCTGCACAACATGCGGACGCTTCAACATATGCCGAAAGAGAAACAAGTTCAAAAGGCGGAAGAGACGCTCGAAATCTTCGCCCCGCTCGCCCACCGGATGGGGATCTCGACGATCAAATGGGAGCTCGAGGATATCTCGTTACGTTACATCAACCCGCAGCAATACTATAAGATCGTCTCGATGATGAAACAGAAGCGCACTGAACGCGAAGCGCTCGTCACATCGGTCATCACGGAAGTGAACACCGTTCTCGAGGACGTGAGCATCGAGGCCGATGTCAACGGCCGTCCGAAGCATATCTACTCGATTTACAACAAGATGGTGAAGCATAAAAAAGAGTTCAATGAAATTTATGACTTGATGGCCGTCCGGATCATCGTCGATTCGATTCGCGACTGTTACGCCGTCCTCGGCATCATCCACACGCAGTACAAGCCGATGCCAGGTCGGTTCAAAGACTACATCGCCATGCCGAAACCGAACATGTATCAGTCGCTCCACACGACGGTGATCGGACCGAAGGGTGAGCCGCTCGAAGTGCAAATCCGCACGAAGGACATGCACTTCATCGCCGAGTTCGGGATTGCCGCGCACTGGGCGTATAAAGAAGGAAAGAGTGTCGCGACGAACGGGTTCGATGAAAAGATCGCCCATTTGCGCGAGATTTTAGAGCTACAAAAAGATACGACCGACGCTGAGGAGTTCATGGAATCGCTCAAAGTCGATTTCTTCAGCGATATGCTCTACGTCTTCACACCGAAAGGGGACGTCTTCGAGTTACCGAAAGGCTCGGTCCCGATCGATTACGCGTACCGCATCCATACCGAGATTGGTCACCGGATGACGGGCGCGAAAGTGAACGGACGGATGGTGCCGCTCGACCATAAACTCGAGACGGGTGACATCATCGAGATCATCACGTCGAAACACAGCTACGGGCCGAGCAAGGACTGGCTCAAACTCGCCGTCTCGAGCCAAGCGAAGAACAAGATTCGCCAGTGGTTCAAGCGCCAACAGCGTGAAGAGAACGTCGAGAAAGGCAAAGAGCTCGTCGATGTCGAGATCAAGAAGCTCGGTTTCGAACCGAAAGAAGTGATCGATGACCAGTCGCTTGCCGTCGTCGTCGAGAAGTTCAACTTCGGGAACGAAGAAGAGATGTACGCCGCGGTCGGGTATCATGGCATCACGGCGGCGCAAGTGGCCCACAAGTTGACGGAGAAGCAGCGGAAAGAACCGAAACTCGAACTGTCGGACGCGATCAACGAATTGAAAGTCAGTCAGTCACCGAAGAAGAAGACGGCCGAGGCCGGCGTCTCGGTGAAAGGGATCGACAATATGCTCATCCGCATGAGCCGATGCTGTAACCCGGTACCGGGCGACGAAATCGTCGGGTATATCACGCGCGGACGCGGCGTGTCGATTCACCGGAAAGACTGCTTGAACATCATCAATGAGCAGCATCCGGAGCGGCTCCTCACGGTCGAGTGGGAAGCCGGGCAAGCAAAAGAGAAGAACTATAACGTTGACATCGAGATCACAGGCTACGACCGTTCAGGGCTCTTGAACGACGTGCTTCAAGCCGTCTCGGCGACGAACACGAACATCGTGGCGGTGAGTGGACGCGGAGACCAGAACAAACAGGCCCGCATCTCGATGACGATCTCGATTCCGAACGTGAACCATCTGCAAAAAGTCGTCGACCGGATCAAGCAAATCTCGGACGTGTACTCGGTCAGCCGAGTCATGATGACGTAACGAAAGGAAGATTTCAGTGCGTGTATTGTTGCAACGAGTGAAACAAGCCTCGGTCACCGTCGACGCGGAGACGGTCGGCCAAATCGAGGCCGGCTATCTGCTCCTCGTCGGGGTGACCCACGAGGACACCGAGACGGAAGTAAACTGGCTCGCCGACAAGGTGGCCGGACTCCGTGTCTTTGAGGACGCGGACGAGAAGATGAACCTATCGATTCAAGACGTCGACGGGAAAGTATTGTCCGTATCACAGTTCACGCTGTACGGCGACACGCAGAAAGGCCGTCGTCCCGCGTTCACGCAAGCAGCGAAGCCGGACATCGCCGAACGTCTTTACGAGAAGTTCAACGAGCGTTTGCGGACGCACGGGCTCGTCGTCGAGACCGGACAGTTCGGGGCGATGATGGACGTCGCACTCGTCAATGACGGACCGGTCACGCTCATGCTCGAAAAAAACGCTTGACAGAAGCGGGCACGATTCGGCATCATGAACCATATAACCTAACACCTGCGATAAAGAAGAGTACGGTCACCCCACCAGCAAAGAGAGCGATGCCTAGGCTGAAAGCATCGACTGGATGATGACCCGAACGACACTTTGGAGGTGCTTCCTTGAACGCTTAGTAGGGGGAGCCGTTTCATCGGGCGTTAACCGATTTCGAGTGGCAGAGTTTCAAGTATTGGCTCTGCAACGAGGGTGGTACCACGGGAAACTTTAACAGGCTCTCGTCCCTTTGCGGACGAGGGCCTTTTTGTATTCTAAGGAGGGAAATTGGATGAAAGCACCACGCGGCACACAAGACCTGCTTCCGGGCACGGTCGAGACGTGGCAGTATGTCGAAGAGAAACTACGCGACATCAGCGCCCGTTACAACTATAAAGAGATTCGTACCCCGATTTTTGAAACGACCGACCTATTCACAAGAAGCGTCGGCGAGACGACGGACATCGTCCAAAAAGAGATGTTCACACTCGTCAAGAAAGGCAAGGACGAGTATACGCTCCGTCCGGAAGGAACGGCCTCGGTCGTCCGCGCCTTCGTCACGAACAAGCTGTTCGGTAGCCCTGACCAGCCGACGAAACTGTATTACATGGGACCGATGTTCCGCTACGAACGTCCACAAAAAGGACGGTTCCGCCAACTGCACCAATACGGTGTCGAGGCGATCGGCAGTAGCGACCCAGCCGTTGACGCCGAGGTCATCAGCCTCGCCTACACGATTTACAAATCGTTCGGGCTTAAAAAAATCAAAGTCGTCGTCAACTCGCTCGGTGACGCCGAGAGCCGCAACGCTCACCGCGAATCGCTCATCCGTCACTTCGAGCCGGTCCAAGACGAGTTATGCCAAGATTGCCAGACGCGGCTTCACCAGAACCCGCTTCGCGTCCTCGACTGTAAAGTCGACCGCGACCACCCGTCGATGAAATCGGCACCATCGATTCTCGACTTCTTGAACGAAGAGTCGAAGACGTACTTCGAGAAAGTCCTCGCGCACTTGGACGCGCTCGGTGTCGCCTACGAGGTCGACCCGACGCTCGTCCGTGGTCTCGACTACTACACGCACACGGCGTTCGAGATCATGTCAGAAGCAGAAGGCTTCGGCGCCATCACGACGCTTTGCGGCGGTGGACGCTATAACGGTCTCGTCCAAGACATCGGCGGACCGGATATGCCGGGCATCGGCTTCGGGATCGGGCTCGAGCGACTCATCCTCGCTCTTGAGAACGAAGGAGTACTTCCTGAACTCGAGACGGGACTTGACGTCTTCGTCGTCGCCCAAGGCGGCACGGAAGTCGAAGTGACGGCGACACGCCTGTTGCAACTGCTTCGCAGCGAAGGCTTCAAGGCGGACCGCGATTACCTCGGCCGCAAGTTCAAAGGCCAATTCAAACAAGCCGACCGCTTGAACGCGAAGTTCACCGTCATCCTCGGAGACGATGAAGTCGAACGCGGCTCAGCTTCCCTCAAGGTCATGGCGACCGGGGAACAAGTCGACGTGCCGCTCTCGGCCGTCGCAGACAAAATTCGTGAACTATCGGAAGGAGCAGGACAATGATTGGACGCACACATATGAACGGCCGCGTGACAGAGTCACTCATCGGCCAAGAGGTACAACTTAAAGGATGGGTACAAAAACGTCGCGACCTCGGAGGCCTCATCTTCATCGACCTTCGTGACCGCACAGGCATCGTCCAAGTCGTCGTTCGCCCGGAAAACGAAGCGGTGCACCAGCTCGCCGAATCGATTCGCAGCGAATACGTGCTCGATATCAAAGGGACAGTCCTCGAACGTGAGAACAAAAACCCGAACATGCCGACCGGGAACGTTGAAGTCATCGCTTCAGAGATTAACATCTTGAACGCGGCGAAGATGACGCCGATTCCAATCGGTGACGAGGCCGAGAACGTATCGGAAGACCTCCGTCTCAAATACCGTTACCTTGACCTCCGTCGTCCGGCGCTCCAAGAGACGTTCCGTCTTCGTTCGAAAGCGTCGAACACGATTCGTAACTTCTTGACGGAAGAAGAGTTCCTCGAAGTCGAGACGCCGATTTTGACGAAATCGACACCAGAAGGCGCGCGTGACTATCTCGTCCCAAGCCGTGTCCACGGCGGCGAGTTCTACGCGCTCCCGCAATCACCACAATTGTTCAAACAGCTCCTCATGGTGGCCGGGTTCGACCGTTACTTCCAAATCGCACGCTGCTTCCGTGACGAAGACCTTCGGGCCGACCGTCAACCGGAATTCACGCAAGTCGACATCGAGACGAGCTTCATGGACGTCGAAGACTTGATGGCGATGATGGAATCGATGATGGGGCAAGTCATGGAAGCGACGCTCGGTCGCACCGATACGCCGGCCAAATTCGAACGGATGACGCACGAGGAAGCGATGCGCCGTTTCGGTTCAGACAAACCGGACACACGTTTCGCTCTCGAACTCATCGACGTCGCGGACGCGGTCACAGGTGCCGGTTTCAAAGTGTTCGATATGGCCCTCGAGTCAAACGGACAAGTCAAAGCGATCAACGTCAAAGGCGAGGCGGACAAGTTCTCGCGTAAAGACATCGACAAGCTTCAAGAGTTCACAGCCGTCTACGGTGCCAAAGGCCTCGCTTGGCTCAAAGTGACGCCGGAAGGCTTGAACGGACCGATCGCCAAGTTCTTTGATGAGACGTACGCCCAGAAGTTGATGGAAGCAACGAACGCGGAAGCGGGCGACCTGCTCCTCTTCGTGGCGTCAAAACCGACTGTCGTCGCCGACAGCCTCGGCGCACTTCGCGTCAAACTCGGTCATGAGCTCGGTCTCATCGACGAGTCGAAGTTCAACTTCCTTTGGGTGACGGACTTCCCGCTCGTCACGTTCGAAGAAGAAGACGGCCGTTTCTACGCCAACCACCACCCGTTCACGATGCCAAACCGTGACGACCTCCACTTGCTTGAGACGGACCCAGCGAGCGTACGCGCACTCGCCTATGACCTCGTCTTGAACGGGTATGAGCTCGGCGGCGGATCGCAACGGATTTATGAGCGCGACATTCAAGAGCGCATGTTCAAATTGCTCGGCTTCACAGAACAAGAAGCGGTCGACCAGTTCGGCTTCTTGCTCGAAGCGTTCGAATACGGTACACCGCCGCACGCAGGTATCGCCCTCGGTCTCGACCGTCTCGTCATGATCCTCGCGGGTCGTTCGAACCTTCGTGACACGATCGCCTTCCCGAAAACGGCGTCGGCGAGCGACTTGCTCACACAAGCACCAAGCCCGGTCGCGGATGCACAACTCGAGGAGTTGTCGATTCGGACAGCGGTGAAAGAGAAAAAATAATAGTTAGTCACAAGGACCCGTCACTTGGCGGGTCTTTTTGCGTATATGTGAATAAGTGGAAAGGTGATATAGTTATGGAATAAATTGTATGATGAAGATGGGGGAGCCGGGGAAGCATGAAACCAAGAAAAATTATTCAATCGATCGGGTTGGTGATTGGATTGACGACAATCTTAGCAGGATGTAATCAAGAAACGGAAGCGACGCCGAAAGTTGACCAGACCGTCGAGGAGGCTAAATCGGAAGATTCGGAAATGATTCGATTGCGTCCCGTTGCCGAGGACGCCTCAATCGGGGCAGTGAAGGACTATGACCTATCGTCGTTCTTCCAACATAAAGTTGCGATGATTGCACCGGAGCATATGGTCGATGAACACATTGTCTATACGGATTCTGTCGGTGAAGTCGGCCATGAAATCTACGTGTATGATACGGAACAAGCAACTAATCGGTCGTTACATAAGACATCGAGAACAATCGGTAGTCTCGTCGGCATCAAAGATGAAATATTTTGGATTGAATACGAACTGACTGAAGATAACGGATATACTTGGTCCATTTTCCGGATGAAGCTCGACGCATCGGAACTGACTGAACTATATAACGGCGTCAGTATGTTCGAGACGCCCGTTCCTCATTTGAATGCATCGGATGATCGCGTCACATGGGTTGATTATGAGGCATCAGAAACGATGACGACGTCGGCGGTGATGCAGTATTTGTATGATACGGCCACGGTGGAAACGATTCAAACGTACACGCTTCAAGAAGGGGAGAAACGAGATGGCGAGTACGTGTTCGATTACAGAGTTGGTGAGGACGGTGTCATCGTCCATCGAAGCTCATTCGCTGATGGGGAAAAGACGACAAAGCTAACCACGCTCGATGGAACGTTTGACGAGGATATGGGCGCATTGGTCGACTTTGAAACAGGTGCGGACTATGTTGCTCTTGGAAAAGAAGGACGTGCCGATTTTGTAGGGCTGACGGGGGGAGCGAAACAGTTCCAACATAAAAGCACACAGTCAAAGATTACATTTGACTCATTTCGTTTCTTGCCGGATCAGCGAATCCTATTCCGTGAAGGCATGAATCGCTTATTAGTTGCGGATTTGAATGAAGCGACGGTCTCGTATTTGCCGAGTCGAGGCGGCACGACGTCCAAGCCGATCTATCGTGATGGCCAAATCGCCTACGCCGAACTTGGGGCTGGCGGGTTGATTACGTTCTACACCATCGATGTGGACTGACATGGAGACCAAAAATCGTCACCTCCGGTTATGGAAGTGACGATTTTTTCATGCTCATTCAAGCATCTCAATCTTATGCGAGTCCATCCGATCTCATACTTATAGCGAGACAGACGTCACCCAATTTTCACGTATCTCTTGAACGACGTGGTCTGGATTTTCCCAATGGAGCATGTGTGAAGCGGATGGGACGGCTTTGACGACGGCACCGGTCAATTCGGCGAACTGACTTGATGCATCGATTTTAAAGGACTCATCTGATTCTGGAAGCGTCGCCCGTAACAGGATGATCGAGTTCGATTGCACCCGGCTCGAAAAATCGAGCACCTCATCGCGATACATTGATCGAATGATGGCTGCACCAGTTTTTCCTCTGGCGTGCCAATAGTAGCGATTGTCTCTATGTACGGCAAGATCTTGAGCGGCCAAGTCTAGGAGAGAGGAACGTCTCGAGATGCCATCGTACACTGCAATCGATTCGAATTCGTCCCACGTCTCACAAAAATCTTCAAAATTTGTTTCGTAATACGCCGCCTCTTTCTCCGAAGAGCGTCCGCGCAGCCGTTTACTCTGATACCCGCCATCGATCAAGATCGAACCGTCAACGCGATCGCCTTGATTGATCAAATAGTAGAGGTGGACGAAAGACCCCCAGGAATGGGAGAGGAAATAGAATCGATTCACATCGAGCATATCGAGCACTTGATTCAGCCACTCACAAAAGCGGGGGAAGTCGTATGCATGGTCATCCTGGAAAGATTGGGACATCCCATGACCCGGTGCATCAATCGCAAGGATGCGGAAGTCGTGTTGCAGTTTGTCCGCAACTTCGATGAAACTGAGTGCTGTACTGCCTAGGCCATGCAAACAAAAGATGACCGGCTTGTCGCGATCGCCCCATTCGGTGACGCGGACATCGATGTCTTGGCAATGAATCATATAGCGTTTCAATTTAAAATCCCTCCAAATCATATGTATTAAAAAAGAAGGGCCGACCGAATTGTCCGACACCTTCTCTTCATTCTTTATCTGTGGTTAATTTTCCTTTTGGTCATTCATCTTCTTTGCCGTCCGCTGCAGGGCAAAGCCAAAGGCGAACAGCGAGGCGATCACGGCCGTCATCGTATAGACGGAGTCGGTGAAAGCGAGGTAGATGCCGAACAAGCCGAGCCCGAAGCTAAGGATGAACCACAGCCAGAGGCTC
The DNA here is from genome assembly GCF_018618155.1 of Exiguobacterium sp. s6. Classification (NCBI taxonomy): domain Bacteria; kingdom Bacillati; phylum Bacillota; class Bacilli; order Caryophanales; genus Exiguobacterium; species Exiguobacterium sp. s6. The sequence continues at coordinate 1,851,191 of NZ_JACSLN010000001.1, read as the reverse complement.
GGATGGTCTCGTAACGCCTGTTTCATCGGCTCGGGACGTTCAACTGGCAACCGGTCCCGTCGGTCACGAGCAAGTTCGAGTTGAATACTTGGCCGTTGCTCTTCAAGACGAGCGATCGTTTATCTTCGCGATAGTCGATGATCATGTCTTCGTCGAGAAACACTTTCGTCCAGTTCTTGATGAGGATAGGGCCGATGTTCGAATCAATCTCGACGTCTTCCGGTGTCGTCTCGGTCACGTAGCGAATCTCGAAGATGCCGCTATTGCCGCAGCCGCAACCTTCCGTCTCATAAAACAAATGCATCTGTCCCTTACGGTCGCCTTTTAAAGCGTCAATCCGCTCTTGGGCGCGTTCTGTAATTTGTACGTTCATTTGAATCAGCTCCTTATGTCTATTATACCGCGCTGGAAAAAAGATTGAAAAAGACGTGCTTCCCGTTTTCCACTTCCTGCAAAAAGGCGTAAACTATTTGTTTAGAAGGGGGAAACGAAATGATCTCACGTTTTTTTAGTTATTACCGTCCACATAAGAAGTTATTCATCCTCGATTTCTCGTTCGCCATTCTCGTCGGTCTGCTCGAGCTCGGCTTTCCGCTCGCCGTGCAATGGTTCATCGACGATTTGTTGCCAGGTGGGGAATGGAACTGGATTATCATCATCAGCATCGGCTTGCTCATCCTTTACATACTCGCCATGATGATGCAGTACGTCGTCAACTATTGGGGGCATAAGCTCGGCATCAATATCGAGACCGATATGCGGGAAGAGCTGTTCACCCATATCCATAAACAGTCGTTCCGGTTCTTCGATAACCACAAGACCGGCCATTTGATGAGTCGGGTGACGAACGACTTGTTCGATATCGGAGAAGTGGCGCACCACGGGCCTGAAGATTTCTTCATCGCCATCATGACGCTGCTCGGTGCGTTCGGGATCATGTTCTCGATCGACCCGCAACTCGCGCTCGTGACGGTCGTCGCCGTGCCGTTCCTCGTCATCATGATCACGTACGCCAACAAGAACATGAACAAGGCGTGGCAAAAGATGTATACGAACATCGGCGAAGTGAACGCCCGTGTCGAGGACAGCGTCTCTGGGGCACGCGTCGTCCAATCGTTCACGAACGAGACGTTCGAAATCAACCGCTTCCAGAAAGACAACAATTTTTATCGCGGCTCGAAAATCGAGGCGTATCGGGTCATGAGTAAGTCGCTCGCCGGGATTTACATCACGACGCGGCTCATGACGCTGCTCGTCCTTGTCTACGGCGCATATTTGACGTATCAAGGTCAACTCTCATACGGTCAGCTCGTCGGGTTCATCCTCTATATGAACTTGCTCATCAAGCCAATCGAGAAAATCACGGCCCTCCTCGAGATGTACCCGAAAGGGATGGCGGGCTTCAAACGATTCACGCAACTCCTCGACGAGGCCCCGGACATCGAGAACCGTCCGGACGCCGTCGACGTCAAGACGCTTAAAGGCGACATCGCTTTCCAAAACGTCTCGTTCGGCTACTCGGACTATCGGCAAGTGTTGACCGACATCGACCTCGACATCAAGGCCGGAACGACGGTCGCCCTCGTCGGTACGAGCGGGGCCGGGAAGACGACAATCTGTTCGCTCATCCCGCGTTTCTATGATGTGACGAGTGGGAAAATCACAATCGACGGCATGGACATCCGTGATATGACGAAAGAGAGTCTGCGCCGCCAAATCGGGATCGTGCAACAAGACGTGTTCTTGTTCGCCGGGACGCTCCGTGAGAATATCGCCTACGGAAAACTGGACGCGACCGACGCGGAGATTATGCATGCGGTCGAGAAGGCGCATTTGAACTCGCTCGTCGAGGAGCTCGAGCATGGTCTCGAGACGCAAATCGGGGAGCGGGGCTTGAAACTGTCGGGCGGTCAGAAACAACGGATCGCCATCGCCCGCATGTTCCTCAAAAATCCGCCGATCTTGATATTAGATGAGGCGACGTCCGCGCTCGACACGGAGACGGAAGCAATCATTCAAGACTCGCTCAATGAACTCGCGGCTGACCGGACGACGCTCATCATCGCCCACCGTTTGGCGACGGTGAAGAATGCTGACCGCATCCTCGTCGTTACCGCTGACGGCATCGTCGAGGACGGGACGCACGATGAATTGAGCATGAAAGGCGGCGTGTTCGCCGGATTGCTCAGACGCCAACAACTATAAGGAATGGGCAGCCACCAATAATTTTTGGTGGCTGTCGTGCGTTAGTTGGGTATAGACAAGCAAATAGTGGTTATGAGGAGGAAAACAAGTGATGAAAGCCGTACAAGTCATCGGTTACGGGGACGTCGATCAATTACAGGTCGTCGATGTCCCCATTCCGAGCCCGAAACAAGGGGAAGTGCTCGTGCGCGTGAAGGCGTGCGGGATTAACAATACCGAGATTTGGATGCGAGAAGGCGCGTATGGGACGGACAAAGAGTCGGGCTGGCGGCCGGAAGGGGTCCAATTCCCGCGTATTCCTGGTTCCGATATCACGGGTGAAGTCGTAGAGGTCGGCAGTGGGGTCGAGGAGACGATGGTCGGACGCCGCGTCGTCCTATTCCCGTTCACATCGAGCGGGCCGGAAGGGGACGAGCATATCGCTGACGATATGTCGTTCATCGGCTCCGAGTACGACGGCGGATACGCCGAATATGTCGTCTGGCCGGCAGAGCTCTGTTTCGATATGCCGCTCGACAGTTTCGTCGATAGCGCCGTCTTCACGGTGAGCGGGTTGACGGCGTGGCATATGAACGAACAGATTGAGATTCAGCCGGGGCAGACGATCGTCGTCACGGGTGCGAGCGGTGGCGTCGGTTCGTTCAACGTCCAAATCGCGGCGAACGTGCATGGGGCGAACGTGTTCGCCATCGTCGGGGACTTGAAAGATGAAGCGAAGCTGAAGGATCTTGGGGCGGACCATGTCTTTTCATACCGCTCCGAGAGGCTCGCCGATGAGATTCTCGAGGCGAACGGAGGACCGGTCGATGCCGTGCTCGATGTCGTCGGCGATGCCTTGTTCGCGACAGCGCTCAAGGTGTTGAAGAATGGCGGCAAGTTCTGTATTTCCGGTTCGGCCGGGGGACAACAGACGAACCTCGACTTCCGGACGATGTATTTGAAACACATCACCATGTACGGTTCCGTGCTCGGCACACGCGCGGAGTTCCAAACGATGCTCGAGGCGATTAAAGCTGGTAAGGTCAGGCCGATCGTCGACCGGGCGTTCCCGCTCGCTGAGGCACGGGATGCGCAGACGTATTTCAAACAGCGCGGCAAGTTCGGGAAGATCGTCCTCGTCCCATAACCAAAAAGAGAGGAAACCGGACGCTGACATCCGATTTCCTCTCTTTCTTATGCCACCACTTTCGCCCGGTCGATGACCGAGACGAGACGCCGGAACTGTTCAAGCCAAAACTGGAAGAACGGACCGATCAAGAAAATCGACAGCAAAGTCCCGAAAAAGACAGGTCCGCCCAGTACCCAGCCGATGAGGCAAGCCGTCAGTTCCATCCACGTCCGCATCATGCGGACCGACGTGTTGAACCGGTCGGCCAAGGCGAGTGTCAATCCGTCCCGTGGGCCGGCCCCGTAGCCGATAGCGACGTACAAGCCGGCACCCATGCCGATGACGAAGATGCCGAAAACGAGCCAGGCGATATTGAGCGCGATGCCTTCCAGTTGCGGCAACCAGTGGCGCTCGAGAATCAAATTCATGAACACCCCGACGAAGACGGCGTTGACGAGCGTCCCGAACTGGGGCCGAATCCGGTCCAGTATGTACTTGCAGAAGACGAGCAAGAGACCGACGAGCAAGATGATCGTCCCGACGGAAATCGGCGTGTGGCGGGCGAGGCCGAGATGGAGCACGTCCCACGTCGACACGCCGAGGTCGGCCGTGATCATCATCGATGACCCGAGGGCGAGCAGGAATAGACCGCTCATGAACAACGTCCACTTCAAGCTGATTCGTAAAGATTGTACCCATACCGCGTGCATGTTCGTCGCCTCGATTCCTAAAATGTTCCATCATCATATCATAGTTGGTTTCACGACAAGAAAAAAACGCCTCAGACGAAGTCCGAAGCGCTTTGCTCACTTTTTAGGTGTCGAAGCTTTTTTTGCTTTGTTCTTTTTATAGTAATCGTAGACGAACGGTGCGACCGCTGTCGCGACTTTAATGAGTGTACCAAATTTACCTTTTCTAGCCATATTGCTGCACCCCTTTCTGTTTCTAATGATGTATATTCCACCCGTTGCGGAAATGAAAACATGTTTTGGACAGCTTCACCTTATGTAAGACAAGCATTCATGACCCATAATGAGGTCAGGAGGCGAAATCAATGAAGACGATTATCTGGTATCAAAACGATTTGCGGGTCGATGACCATCGTCCGCTCGAGGAGGCGCTCCGGCACGAGGACACGATTGAAGGGCATTATTTCATCCGGGAAGATGAGCTCTCAGAGAACCGATTCGGGCATTCCCCGCTAGGACCGAGACGGCTCCAATTTTTGAACGAGGCGCTCGAAGATTTAGGCGGGTCGCTCGCAACGCTCGGCATCCCTCTGTTCGTCCATGTCGGGCATCCGCTCGACGTGCTCGACCCGAACGACCGGCTATTGTTCCAGCGATCGATCGGCTTTAACGAACGGCTGCGCGAACGAGAAATCATGACCGCGTGGCGCGGCTCGAGTCAGGCGTTTGACGGCTTCACGCTCTATCCGCGGGCAGAAATCCCGTTCGAGCGCATGCCATTCCTCTTCACTGAGTTTCGAAAAGCTGTCGAAGCTGATGCGAGACCGGAAAAGCGCTTCGACCGGACGCGTGAAGGGGAAGCATATCCGATTGATTTCCCTGTCGCCTATGAACGGGCCGAGCAGGGCAAGCATACCGCGTTCCCGTTCAAGGGCGGGGAACGGGCAGGGCGGGAGCGGCTCGCGGCCTATTTGGCGGGGCCAATCCGGACGTATAAAGAGACACGAAACGGCTTCGGAGTCGACGACTCGTCGAAGCTGTCGGCTTATCTCGCCAACGGGTCGCTCTCACCGCGCCGGGTGCTACACGAGCTCGAGCAACATGAGCGGTCACACGGGGCGAACGAGTCGACGTATTGGATCTATTTTGAATTGCTCTGGCGTGATTTCTTCCAATGGGTCGCACTCGAGCAAGGGAAACGACTCTTCCGGGCCCAAGGCATCCGTTCGAAACGAAAGACGTGGCGCGTCGACCCTGACGTCATCGCGCGTTGGCAGGCGGGTGAGACAGGCGTCGACTTTGTCGATGCGTTCATGCGTGAGTTGAACGCGACGGGATGGATGTCGAACCGGGGCCGTCAAATCGTCGCGAGCTACTTCGCGAAAGAACTCGGGCAAGACTGGCGCATCGGCGCGTCCTATTTCGAATCGACGCTAATTGACTATGATGTCGCGAGCAACTACGGTAATTGGGCGTACCAGGCCGGTGTCGGCAACGACTCACGCGACCGGCATTTCAACGTCAGTCGGCAACAAGACACGTACGACCCGACCGGTGCGTTTCGTAACATGTGGTTGTGACGAAACTGTCACGAGAAGTCATCGTTTCTGATTGACTTCTTTTTACAGACAGTGCTATAGTAAGGTCAACAGATGGGATACCTGAGGTGTACGAGAGCCGCCTTCGTTATTTTGAGCCAACACTTTGAATACGGGAGACCGAACTGCTATCCAGATCAACTGCCTCATCACGTGCAGGAGGACTTGTGAAGGGGACGCTAGGTCACCCACCTGCTTAAGCAGGTTCAAAAGCAGGGCATCGTCACGGCACTCCGGGTCCCATCGATTTTATTGTAAAACGTCGCTAGGCGTCTTTTTTTTGATTATAATTCCGAGTAAAATAGTGTGAGAAAATAGGATTCATTTGGAGGAAGAGTATGTTACACCAGTTTTCACGTAATGAGTTGGCCATTGGTCAAGAAGGTTTAGAAACATTGAAAGGGAAGACGGTCGCCATCCTCGGTGTCGGCGGTGTCGGGTCGTTCGCGGCCGAGGCGCTCGCACGCAGTGGCGTCGGACGAATCGTGCTCGTCGATAAAGATGATATCGATATCACGAACGTCAACCGCCAGATTCACGCGCTCTTGTCGACGGTCGGGCAACCGAAAGTCGAAGCGATGGCGACACGCCTCCTCGATATCAACCCTGAGCTCGAGCTCGTCAAATTAAAAATGTTCTACACGGAAGAGACGTTCGAGGAATTCTTTGCGCAAGACCTCGACTTCGTCATCGATGCCTCGGACACGATCATCTATAAGATCCACTTGATCGTCGAGTGCAAACGTCGTGGCATCCCGGTCATCTCGAGCATGGGCATGGCCAACAAGATGGACCCGACGCGCATCAAAGTCGTCGACATCAAGGATACGACATACGACCCGATCGCCAAAATGGTCCGGACGCGTCTTCGTAAAGAGCGCATCCATAAAGGCGTCCCGGTCGTCTTTTCAGACGAGTCGCCGATCGTGACACGCGAAGACGTGAACGAGGTCGTCGGGAAGAAAGATGCCCCGATCCGTAAAGCGAAGATGCCGCCGAGTTCGAACGCGTTCGTCCCATCGGTCGCCGGCCTCGTCGCAGCAGGGTATGTCATCAACCAAATGCTTGAGACAGCTGGTGTCGAGATCAACCGCATCCAGAAATGAAAAAACGACGCGGCTCAAAAGAGTCAGCGTCGTTTTTCCCAATAATCGAGTCGTTTTTGCAGCTGTTGCTCGAAGCCACGGCTCGTCGGTGTATAATATTTAGGACGTTTTCGGGCCAAGTTCTCCGGCCAGTAGTTTTGCGCGACGTAGCCGTCTTTCTCGTCGTGCGGGTATTTGTATCCGGCACCGTTGCCGAGCTCGCGGGCGCCTGGGCTGTGCGCGTCACGGAGATGGACGGGTACCGGACCGCCTTCGACCGTCCGGACGTGGTGAATCGCCTTATCGATGGCGGTGATGACCGCGTTCGATTTCGGTGCCGTCGCGAGATATAGGACGGCCTGTGCCATTGGGATCCGTGCCTCGGGGAAACCGACGTGTTCGCTCGCGCGAGCGGCCGCATCGACGATGACGAGCGCGTTCGGGTCACTGAGCCCGATATCTTCGGCCGCATGCACATAGAGCCTGCGCATGATGAAGCGCGGTGATTCGCCGGCCTCGATCATGACGGCGAGCCAGTACAGGGCCGCGTCCGGGTCCGAGCCGCGAATCGACTTGATGAACGCCGAGATGACGTCATAGTGCCGGTCACCCGTCTTGTCGTACTTGATGGCTTTTTGTTGAATCGACTCCTCGGCCACGTCGAGTGTGATTTGAATCTTGCCATCGACCTCGGGCGTCGTCAATACGGCCAGCTCGAGGGCGTTCAACAGGACACGGTAGTCACCGTCCGCCATTTTGATATAATGGTCCACGGCGGCTTCCTCGATTTGGACGGGATAGTTGCCGAGTCCCTTTTTATCAGCGAGAGCCCGCTCCAAGACGACACGAAGTTCGTCTGGTCCAGGCGGTTCGAGCCGAAACACGGTCGCGCGCGACAGCAACGCCGCGTTGACCTCAAAACTCGGGTTTTCGGTCGTCGCCCCGATCAAGATGAGCTTCCCGGCCTCTAGTGCCGGGAGCAGGGCGTCTTGTTGCAGTTTATTGAAACGATGAATCTCGTCTAAAAATAAAATCGTTCGTTCTTGCTCAAAATCAAACCGGGACTCGGCCTCGCGGATGACGCTCCGGAGTTCATCGAGTTTGGCCGTGACGGCGTTCAATTGCACGAACGTCGCTTTCGTATAATTCGAGATGACGCGGGCGAGCGTCGTCTTGCCCGTTCCCGGCGGTCCATACAAGATAATCGTGCCGAGGCGGTCGGCCTCGATGGCCCGCCGCAGCAATTTGCCTTCGCCGATGATGTGGCGTTGACCGATGACTTCGTCTAACGTTTCAGGCCGCATCCGATTGGCGAGCGGGCCGCTATTCGATTGCTGGAATAAATCACTCATACGTACACATTCCTTTCGACAAACGTTTGTTCGACTAGTATAGCAGAAGGAGACATGAAGATGAAAATATCTACAAAAGGTCGTTATGGATTGACGATCATGATCGCACTGGCCCGGGAAACGGACAACAAACCGCTCAGCTTGAAAAAGATTGCGGCCCGGCATGACTTGCCGGAACATTACTTAGAGCAGTTGATCGGTCCACTTCGCAACGGCGGTCTCGTCAAGAGCGTCCGCGGGGCGTACGGCGGCTATCAGCTCGTCAAACCGGCGACGGACATCACGGCGGGAGAAATCATCCGCTTGCTCGAAGGGCCGCTCACAATCGTCGAAGACTCAGAAGCGGACGATGCCGTGAAACGGAAGCTTTGGGATAAAATCAAAGCGGCGATCGAGAAAGTGCTCGAAGAGACGACACTCGCCGATCTCGCTGAAGAAGATTCTGATGGCTATATGTTCTATATATAAAGATGAGGTGAACGAATATGAACTATTTTGATCATGCCGCAACGACGCCGATGCGTCCGGAAGTGCTCGAAGCGATGACACCTTATATGCTCGAACATTATGGCAACCCGTCGAGTATCCACGGCATCGGACGGACGGCGCGCGCCGCACTGGATACTTCGCGCCGGACGCTCGCCACGTGGATCGGGGCGACCCCGAACGAGATCGTCTTCACATCGGGCGGCACCGAGTCGGACAACTATGCGTTGTTCGGTACGGCTTACGCGAATCAACATAAAGGCAAACATGTGATCACGACGAAAGTCGAACACCACGCCGTCTTGCACGCGATGGAGCAACTCGAGCGGGAAGGCTTTGACGTGACGTATCTCGATGTCGACGCGACGGGTGCGGTGACGCTTGACTCCGTTCGTGCTGCGCTCCGGGACGATACGATCCTCGTCTCGGTCATGTACGGCAACAACGAGGTCGGCACACTTCAACCGATTGCGGAAATCGGTGCACTCCTCGCCAACCATCAGGCTTACTTCCATACGGATGCCGTCCAAGCGCTCGGTACGGAAACGATTGACGTCAAGGCGCTCGGGGTCGATTTATTGTCGGCCTCGGCCCATAAAATCAATGGCCCGAAAGGTATCGGTTTTCTTTTTATAAAAACAGGTGTAAAATTAGCGACGCGTTCTTTTGGAGGACAACAAGAACGGAAACGTCGAGCCGGCACGGAAAACGTTCCGGGTGCTGTCGGGTTCCAACAAGCAGCCGAACTGGCCAAAATCGAACAGGTCGAACGAGTGGGCGCGTACCAGCAAATGACCGAGGCGCTCTTCAAGCGACTCGATGAACTCGGAGTCGAGTATGACGTGAACGGGGCGAACCGCTTACCGCACATCGTCAACTTGTATCTCCCGGGCATCGAACTTGAACCGTTCCTCATCATGATGGACATGCGCGGCTTTGCCATCTCGAGCGGCAGTGCCTGCACGGCAGGGTCGATTGAACCGTCACACGTCTTGACGGCGATGTTCGGGACGTCGGATCGGACGAAACAGTCCGTCCGCATCAGCTTTGGACATGGCAACTCGGTCGCAGACGTGGAGCGGCTCGCCGAACGACTCTCTGAGGTCGTCTCGACATTCACGAACGGAGTGAGATAAATCATGAACTTACGCACAAAAGCCCCTGCCGAGACGACGGTCGTCGTCGGGATGTCAGGCGGCGTCGATTCATCGGTGACGGCCCATTTGCTGAAAGAGCAAGGGTATAACGTTATCGGAATCTTTATGAAAAACTGGGATGATACGGACGAGAACGGTGTCTGTACGGCGACCGAAGACTATGAAGACGTCATCGCGGTCGCGAACCAAATCGGAATCCCTTATTATGCGGTCAACTTTGAGAAAGAATATTGGGACCGCGTGTTCGAATACTTCTTGGCCGAGTACCGTCTCGGACGGACGCCGAACCCGGACGTCATGTGTAACAAGGAAATCAAGTTCAAGGCGTTCCTTGACCACGCGCTTCGCCTCGGTGCCGACTTCGTCGCGACCGGTCACTACGCACGGGTCGAGTACGTCGACGGTGAGCATCGACTTCTTCGTGGGAAAGATGACAACAAAGACCAAACGTACTTCTTGAACCAGTTGTCACAAGACCAACTCGCGCGGACGATGTTCCCGATTGGTCATATGGACAAGAAAGACGTCCGTGTCATCGCCGAAGAAGCGGGACTCGCGACAGCGAAGAAAAAAGATTCGACGGGCATCTGCTTTATCGGAGAGCGCAACTTCAAAGAGTTCCTCTCGGAGTATTTGCCATCACAACCAGGCATCATGCAGACGCTCGATGGGGAACAAAAGGGAAACCATGACGGGCTCATGTATTACACGCTCGGTCAACGCCACGGCCTCGGCATCGGCGGCGACGGGGACCCATGGTTCGTCGTCGGCAAAAACGTGGAAGAAAACATCCTCTACGTCGGCCAAGGGTTCCATCATGACGCGCTCTATTCGGACGCGTTGCTCGCCTCGAAGTTGTCATGGACAGGTGCCGTCCCAACAGGTGAGTTCCGGGCGACGGCGAAATTCCGCTACCGTCAACAAGACGTACCTGTGACAATCGCACCACTTGAAAATGGCGAAGTGCTCGTGAAATTTGATGAGCCGCAACGCGCCATCACACCGGGCCAAGCGGTCGTCTTCTATGATGGCGACATCTGCCTCGGCGGTGCGACGATTGACGAAGCGTATCGAAACGGAAAACGACTCGACTATATCGGATGAGGTGATGATTTTGAACGCAAACGAATTAGGCATCCAAGCGATGCAACAAGGTGAGTTCGAACAGGCGGCCAAGCAGTTCAACGCTGCCATCGAAGCGGACTCAACCGACCCGACTGGTTACGTCAATATGGGTACGCTCCTGCAAGCGATCGGTGACCATGAACGGGCCATCGTCTTTTACGATAAGGCGCTCGAACTCGACAACGCGTTCGGCGCGGCGCATTATGCGAAGGGAGCGCTCGCCTATGAGCTCGAACAGCTCGACTTGGCGGAGGCTTCGCTTCGTCAGGCGCTCCTTGCCGGGATGGACGACGCCGACCTTCATTTCATGCTCGGCTTGACGTACAAGGCGATGGGCGATTTCGTCCGGGCGTTGCCACGTCTTCGCGAGGCGATGAAGCAGGCGCCAGAAGACGTCGAGATTTCGTTCCAGTACGGGCTCGCGCTCGCACAGAACGAACAGCTCGACGAGGCCGTCGAAGCGCTCGAGCATACGCTCGACCTCGACGCGAGCCATACGGACGCCCGCTACAACTTGGCGATCGCTTACGCGTTCCTCGGAGAACAAGACAAGACGTACGCCGAGCTTGAACGCGTGCTCGAGTTGCAACCGGACCATGCGCTCGCGTATGACGCGAAAGCGAAAATGGATGAGCTGCTCGGTAACTAAATCAATAAAGCGCTTCTCGCAGTGTTTGCGAGAGGCGCTTTTTGTTAGTCCCAATAATGGAAGATGACGTTACCAATTGTTTCTGGTTCCCAATATTCGATTTCTCCGCGTTCCGCCTTGTTCAGAAACGGCTGTAGCGACAAATCGAACCGCTCATTCAACTCCGCCGCTGATGGGATTTGATATAAATCAGGAAACAAATCGGTCAGTTCGGGCACATCGATATACTCGTACTGAAACGGTTCATATTTTGAGATGCCGATGACAGGATAGTTTCTGCTGAGCAGGACATAGATGGTTTGCTCACTCCATGTGATACTCGCCTGGTGATAATTCGGAGTGATTTCGTCCCCAATGGTAAAGGAACATATTCCTCGTTTAATCCGGGTGAACTCAAAACAAATCGATTTGAACGTCTTCCAATCCGACCCTGGGGCGGAACAGTCGCCGTATGAAAAGCCGGTGATACATTCAGGGAGGGTGAGCGTCATGAGGACACCTCCCCGATGACCCAAATCAAAAGATTAAAAGTCATCAATACCAGCGTGCCGGAGAGCGCGAGGTAGCTCCACAAGACACGCTTTCCGGACTTGGCTCGTCGTACACCATCCATCAAGATCAGGAAACTCGTCCCGAATGAGACGAACGCCAACGCTGCAAACGAAGTGGGTCGATCGAGCGTGGGAAACGCATCGATTACAAAATACAGCCCAAAGGTGAGCAAGCCTAAACAAGCCATGAGGAAAAGCGGGAAGAAACGCATATGGCACGACCTTTTCCATTTTCTCTCATCGTATCATGTAGGTTGTCGAGCGTACATGTGAATCAGAGCTGTTTCGTCGTGATCTTCACGGGCTCGCCGGCGAACTCACCGTAGGCCTCGTCCATATTTTTCGTGTATAGCTCGATCACGTTCTTGCTCGGGTCTTTGAAGTAAGCCGAGCGCTCTTTACCGTTGACCGTCTCGTCCTCGTCCCACGTCCGTAGTTTCGTCGGGATGTTTGACGCCTCTAACACTTCGAGCGCTTGGTCGAACGACTCCATCGGAACGAAAAATGCGCAGTGGACGTGGGCGCCGCCTTCATCATAGAGCGTGTCCCACTCGGTCACGTCCTCTTGGCGATTCGATTCTTCTTCTGACGTGAAATCTCGTTTCAGCCAAAGGCCGAGGCGAGTATTCCCACCGACATAGAGCCACGTCGCCCAAGGTTCGTCCGCGTGCTCCTGTGCCTCGCTCGGCTCGGCATCATCACCGACCCATTGTTCGACGACGGGCAGTCCGAGCTTGCCGTGCCAAAAATCGACGGCCTCGGTCATGTCGGTCACTTCTAACACGAGTTCACACAGGCCACTGATTGGAATACGGTTCGTCATACATAATCCCTCCTTCATAGGTTCACTCGAACAGTTCCCGCTTTGATTCGACGAAAAACGTGCATAGCCGCCCGAGTGTTCGGGAAATGGATTAGCAATGTGAGAGGGGAGAAATCATATGCGGATGTTTAGTTTGGTCAGCGTCGTTATTTTTTTCATCATCGAATGGTTCATGCTCGGTCGTCTGTTCATCGAAGTCGATAATCGTCTCGCGACGGGCGAGTGGACGAATAATCTCTTGTTCCGGGTCGTCGTCGAGTCGGAACGGGCGACGACCGTGCTGTTACTCTTGTTTGCGACATTTTTTGTGATCGGTGTCGTCATGCATTGGGTATTGTCGGCGAACAAGTCCTGGCCCGTGACGTTTGGAGCGGTCGGGGTGGCGTGGGTCGTCCCGGCCCTGCTTGCCCTCGTGGCTTGGTTCATCCCGAACCCGTACGTCCAGCTAGGGATCATCGTGTTGCAGTTGTCGTTCATCCCGCTCGTCCCGTTCGTCGGACAGACGGTACGGCTCGGTCACGTCGTGTTGAACTGGGGCGTCCACGTCATCGCCGCGGGACTTGTGCTGTTGATTCAGCGACCATCGCTTGAGCAACTGTTTCGTGTCGAGCGGACCGAGCTGTTCGAACGGCTCGAAGGTTATGTCAATTCGGGGGAGTTGGAACGGTTCGAACGACTGCTTGAAACCGTGGACTTGGAGCAACTTGAGCGCATCTTGAACCGAATCGATGTCGATCAGCTGATTCGGATTCTTGAACGTGTCGACCTCGACCAGCTCGAGCGCATCCTCAACCTATTCAGTTAGGCGATTTGTCCTACCGTTCAAACTCGGGCTATAATGGGGGATGGAAAACTAGCTGGAGGTGGCTCGAATGATGGCAGCACCTTACGAGTTGACAGGAAAAGTCATCCGCGTCCTGTTTCAATCGGAAGAAGAAGCGCACACGATCGCGCTCGTACGTATAAAAGAAAAGAACTTTGAGACAGACGAGACCGAGATGGTCATCGCCGGTGTCGGCGTCGGCATTGAAAAAGGCGAGACGTATAAAGCGCACGGGCGTCTCGTCGACCATCCCCGATTCGGGAAACAGATGAAAGCGGAATGGATCCGCCGTGTCGTCCCGATGACGAAACGGGCGGCAGTCCGGTTTTTGACGAACGGCTCTTTCCCGGGAATCGGACAAAAGACGGCCCAAAAGATTGCTGACGCACTTGGAGACGACTGCATCGACCAAATCGTCAAGCATCCGAGTATCTTGTCGAACGTCGACGGCTTGAAAGAAAAGCAGGCCCGTGTCATCACCGAGCGGTTGAACGTGTTGTATGGGGTCGATCAGTTGCTGTTGTTTTTGGCGCCGTTCGACGTCACACCACGACTCGCCTCGAAGATTCATAAAGAGTATGAAGGTCGGGCGATGGAGACGATTGAGAAAAATCCATACGCCCTCATGTATGACGTTCAAGGCATCGGCTTTAAGACGGCCGACGCCATCGCCGCCCACTTTGGCATCCAAGGGATTCACCCGGAACGGATCGCGGCGGCCGTGTTGTACGTGCTCGAGCTCGAGCAAGGGAACGGGCACTTGTTCGTCACGGCCGATCAGCTCGCGAGTGAGATGCCGCGCATCATCGGCGGTGATCCGGGCGAGGCACTCGTTTCGGCGCTCGAGACGCTCGCGAATGACGAACGAGTCATCGTCGAGGACGGGGTCGTCTATCATCCACGCGTGTACCGGGCCGAACAAAAAGCGGCCGAGGAACTCGCGCGCATCATGTCGACATCGACGACGGAAGACGTCGATATGACGACAATCTTTGATGCGGTCGGTCGCGTCGAGGAGATGTTCTCGATCGAGTATGCCAAGCAGCAACGTGAGGCAATCGAGCTTGCCTTGAAGTCGCCGCTCATGGTGCTGACAGGCGGACCCGGGACCGGTAAAACGACCGTCGTCCGCGGTATCATCCACGCGCTCAGCGACGTGTTCGACTGGAAGCTCGAACCGGTACAGAACCAACCGTTCCCGTTCGTGCTCGCCGCACCGACCGGCCGGGCCGCGAAACGGCTCAGTGAGTCGACGGGCTTGCCAGCCTCGACGATTCACCGTCTCTTAAAGTTTGATGGTAGCTCGTTCCAAGTCGATGACACGAATCCGCTCGTCGGAAAAGTGCTCATCGTCGACGAGGCGTCGATGATTGATATCTTCTTGTTCCGCAGCCTGCTTCGGGCAGTGCCGAACGGGATGAAAATCCTCTTCGTCGGTGACCGGGATCAATTGCCTTCGGTCGGACCGGGCCAAGTGCTCGCCGATTTGATGGCGACCGACGGGATTCCTGTCGTCCGGCTCGATGTCGTCCATCGGCAGGCGTCCGAGTCGAGCATCCTGCGTCTGGCGCACGCACTCAACGCGAAACAGATGCCGGACGATTTGCTCGCGGCACTGCCGGACCGTCGCTTTTATACGGCCAACCAAGAGACGGCACTCCAGGCGATCTGTCAAATGGCCGGGGCCGCGCTGCGAAAAGGTTATTCCCCATTCGATATTCAAGTGCTCGCGCCGACGTACCGTGGGGTATGCGGCATCGACGGATTGAACGAGGCGCTCCAAAACGTGTTCAATCCGAAATCGGCGGCCCGGGAAGTGAAACACGGCAACCGGACGTACCGAAACGGGGATAAAGTGCTCCAACTCGTCAATAACGCCGAGGAGAACGTCTATAACGGCGATATCGGTGAAATCACGAACATTTTCTATGCGAAAGAAAACGTCGACAAGGTCGACAAAATCTATATCCGCTTCGATCAGACCGAGGTCGAGTATAACCGGAGCGAATGGGACCAGTTCACCCACGCCTATGCCATCACCATCCATAAGTCACAAGGGTCCGAGTTCCCGATCGTGCTCATGCCCGTCTTCTTCAACGGCGGCTTCCGCTCGTCGCGCAACTTGATTTATACGGCCGTCACCCGGGCGAAGAAGAGTTTGCTCTTATTCGGAGACGTCCGTGCGCTCGAGGCGGCGACGCGAGAAGAAGAGCCGGTGCGGCGGACGAAACTCGTCGAGCGGCTAGGCGGCAAGTCTTGACGTCTCCCGATTGACGTGTGATAATGACGAATAGAAAACTGAAACGATTAAAGACGATGAAGGAAATGAGTACGTCGTAACCGCCTCACCAGAGACATCTTCCTAGGCTGTGAGAAGATGGGGGTCCGGTCGACCGAAGCTAGTCTGGAGTCCCCACTCACCCTGGGCGTCTCATCCGCGTTATCGGATGTTCGAGGCACGGCTTTGCCGTGCGAACGAGGGTGGTACCACGAAGCGATGCTTTCGTCCCTTTCCACAGGGATGAGCATCGCTTTTTTTCGTTTCGTTTAAACTGAAGGAGGAATTGTTGATGAAACCGCTCAAACCATTAACTGGCGCACAGATTCGCCAAATGTATTTAGATTTCTTCAAATCAAAAGGACACAGTGTCGAGCCGAGTGCCTCACTCGTACCGGTCGAGGACCCGACGCTTCTTTGGATCAACTCAGGCGTCGCGACGCTCAAAAAATACTTTGACGGCCGTGTCATTCCAGCCAACCCGCGCATCGTCAACGCGCAGAAGTCGATTCGGACAAACGATATCGAGAACGTCGGGAAGACGGCGCGTCACCATACGTTCTTCGAAATGCTCGGGAACTTCTCGGTCGGTGATTACTTCCGCGAAGACGCGATCAAATGGGGCTGGGAACTTCTGACGAGCGACGAATGGTACGGGCTCGACCCGGATCGCTTGTCCGTGACGATTCACCCGGAAGATGAAGAAGCGAAACAACTTTGGCTCGCACTTGGCGTGCCGGCCGACCGCATCATCCCACTCGAAGAGAACTTCTGGGAAATCGGGGAAGGCCCGTCTGGCCCGAACACAGAAATCTTCTTCGATCGCGGACCTGCGTTCGGCGACGACCCGACCGACCCAGAACTATACCCGGGCGGCGAGAACGAGCGTTACCTTGAGATTTGGAACATCGTTTTCAGTCAGTTCAACCATGACGGGCACGGCAACTATACCGAGCTCCCACGGAAAAACATTGATACAGGTATGGGTCTCGAGCGGATGGCGAGCGTCATGCAAGACGTACCGACGAACTTCGACACGGACTTGTTCATGCCAATCATCCGCGAGACAGAGAAAATCAGCGGCGAGACGTACCGCACCGACAGCAGCAAAGACGTGGCGTTCAAAGTCATCGCTGACCACATTCGCACCGTCTCGTTCGCGATCGGAGACGGGGCGCTCCCATCGAACGAAGGCCGTGGCTACGTGCTTCGTCGTTTGCTCCGCCGTGCCGTCCGCTATGCGAAGATGCTAGGCATCGAGCGTCCGTTCATGTACGAGCTCGTCGACGTCGTCGGCGACATCATGGTCGACTTCTACCCTGAAGTCCGTGAGAAGAAAGACTTCATCAAGAAAGTCGTCAAGAATGAAGAAGAACGTTTCCACGAGACGCTCCATGATGGTCTCGCTATCTTGAACGAAGTCGCGAAAGCGCAAAAAGCGGCCGGTTCGAACGTCATCAGCGGTGAAGATGCGTTCCGTCTCTACGATACGTACGGTTTCCCGCTCGAGTTGACGATCGAGTACGCCGAAGACCACAAATTGACGGTCGACGAGGATGGATTCAAACAAGCGATGAACGCCCAGCGTGAACGCGCTCGGACTGCCCGTGCCGACGTTGAGTCGATGCAAATCCAGTCAGGCGTTCTTGCAGAAATTACGCTTCCATCATCATTCGTCGGATACACGAACCTCGGAACGGAAGCGAAAATCATCAGCTTGATTCATGATGGAGAGCTCGTTGACGTCGTCGCAGCAGGGGAAGAAGCGCAAGTCATCCTCGATCAGACGCCATTCTACGCTGAGAGCGGCGGTCAAATCGGCGATAAAGGACAAATCGTCGGGTCGGACTTCGTCCTTCACGTAAAAGACGTCTCGAAAGCACCGAATGGCCAAAACTTGCACACGGTCACGGTCACGTCAGGTGTCGCCAAGGCAGAAGTCGCGGTGACGGCTACGGTCGACTTCGATTCGCGTCAAGCGATCATCAAAAACCACACAGCGACGCACTTGTTGCATCGCGCGTTGAAAGACACGCTCGGTGAGCACGTCAACCAAGCAGGTTCACTCGTGACACCAGACCGTCTTCGCTTTGACTTCTCGCACTTCGGCCAAGTGACGGCTGAAGAGCTTCAATCGATCGAACGTCAAGTGAACGAGCGCATCTGGGCGTCAATCGCTGTCGATATCGAAGAAATGAACATCGCCGATGCGAAAGCGAAAGGTGCGATGGCGCTCTTCGGTGAGAAGTACGGGGATGTCGTCCGCGTCGTCGCTGCCGGTGACTCGGTCGAACTTTGCGGTGGTTGCCACGTCGGCAATACGGCGGAAATCGGTCTCTTCAAAATCTTGTCGGAATCAGGAATCGGAGCCGGTACACGTCGCATCGAGGCGGTCACAGGAGCTGGTGCTTACGAAGTGATGAACCAGCACATCGAGACGCTCGAGACGGCAGCAAAACTGCTCAAGACAAAACCACTTGAAGTGCCGACGCGTGTCCAAGCGCTTCAAACTGAAATGAAAGAACTCGAACGAGCGAGCGAATCGCTCAAAGCGAAACTCGCCAACATCGAAGCGTCGTCACTCACAGACGCCATCGAGACGTTCGGTGATGTCCAATTGATCGCTAAGCGCGTCGACGGACAAGATATGGACGCGCTCCGTGGTATGGTCGACGAATTGAAAGGCAAGCTCGGCTCGGCCGTCATCTTGCTCGGCTCGGCGAACGGCGACAAGGTCAACCTCGTCGCAGGTGTGACAAAAGACTTGAACGACCGTGGCTTCCATGCCGGGAAATTGATCAAAGAAGTGGCGACACGTTGTGGCGGAGGCGGCGGAGGCCGTCCTGACATGGCGCAAGCCGGAGGCCGTGATGCGACAAAACTGGATGAAGCATTGAAGTTTGCTTCACATTACGTTCAATCACTGGCATAATAGAGTGTGAAGTGCAAACGGAAAGAGGTGGATTCTTGTGAGCCAAATGGATCGCACGATGCAATTCAATTTTCCAGAAGATGATAATCGAGCCAACACTCGGGAGACACTGATCACGGTGTATCAAGCACTCGAGGAGAAAGGCTACCAACCGATCAATCAAATCGTCGGATACTTGTTGTCAGGTGACCCTGCCTACATCCCGCGTCATAACGATGCGCGAAACTTAATTCGCAAAATCGAACGAGATGAACTGCTCGAAGAGCTGGTCAAATCGTATTTGAACGATCGTAGAGAGGATTAATATGAAGCGAGTCATGGGGCTCGATGTCGGTTCGAAGACGATTGGGGTCGCCGTGAGCGACCTCATGGGATGGACGGCGCAAGGTGTGGAGACGGTCTACTGGACCGAGCCGGACTTTGAGGAAGCCGTCCGTCTGCTTCAACCGATTATTGAGCAGTACGATGTGAAAGAAGTCGTTGTCGGCCTCCCGAAGAACATGAACGCGACAATCGGACCTCGGGGCGAGGCGTCACAGGCGTTTGCCGCGGCCCTCACCGAAGCGACCGGTTTGCCGACGGTTCTCGTCGACGAGCGTTTGACGACGATGCAAGCGGAGCGGATGCTCATTTCAGCAGACGTCAGCCGAAAAAAGAGAAAGGCCGTCATCGATAAGATGGCAGCCGTCATGATTTTACAAAATTACCTGGATCGTGCAGGCAAATAAGGAGGAATTACTCATGGCAGAAATCCGTCGTGAAGAAGAAATGTACCGTATTCCAGACGAAAATGGAGACGAGCATTTATTTGCAGAAATTTTCCGGATGACGAGCGACCGCTCGAAGAAGACGTTTGTCGTTCTTGAGCCGGTCGGCAATCCAGAAACAGAAGACGAAGATGACGACACAATCGAAGTGTACGCGTTTGAAATCGAAGAACTTGAAGATGGCGAGTTCATCTTGAAGCTCGTCGAAGACGATGATGACTTCGAGGAAGTCATGGAAGCGTTCGATATCGTCAATGACGAAGTTGGTTTAGACTAATACGTGGACGGGCGACTAGGGGAAACCCTCGTCGCCCATCTTCATAACAGAAGAACAGGGGAGAAATGCGCATGAACCATCCATCGATGTTTGATGAGAAGCGTGCACGTAACCGGATCGTTCGGCGAATTACGGTCATCATCCTTGCTGTCTTTCTTCTAGTGATCGCCACAGGTGCCGCGGTATCTTATGCGTTCGTGAAACGATCGCTCGAACCCGTTGACCCAGCTTCGACCGAAACGGTCGAGGTCGAGGTTCCACTCGGTGCAGGTTCTGGTTACATTGGCGAACTACTCGAAGAGAATGGCCTCGTGAGGAATAGCACGATTTTCCGTTTTTACACACGGTTTAAAAATGAATCATCGTTCCAAGCGGGGACGTATACGTTGTCTCCGTCACAATCACTTGACGAGTTGATCGCCACGTTGAAGACGGGGAAAGTCATCGTCGTCCCGGATATCAAATTGGTGATTCCGGAAGGCTTTACGATCGACCAAGTCATCTCGCGTCTCGCAAAACAGGCTGATATTCCGAAAGAAGAGATTTCGGACCAACTGAGCGACGAGGAGTATATCCGCTCGCTCGTCAATGAGCATGAGATGCTGACGGACGAAGTGCTCGCCGACGGAATTTATCACCCGCTCGAAGGTTACTTGTTCCCGGCAACGTATGAGTTCGATAAAGGTGTGACGCTCACTCAGATCATCGATGAGATGCTCAAGCCGACCGAACAGCTCTATCTCGAATACGGCGATGCGGTCGAAGCGTCGGGACGCACGTTCCATGAGACGTTATCGCTCGCCTCGGTCGTTGAGAAAGAAGCGGTCTCGACGGAAGACCGTCAAGAGATCGCGGGTGTGTTTGAGAACCGTCTGGCCGATGGCATGAAGTTGCAGTCCGACCCGACCGTCTGGTACGGTACCGGGGAGACTTCGATTTTCACATCGTTCAACGATCTCCAAAACGATTCACTTTATAACACATACCGCTACGAAGGGATCCCAATCGGACCAATCGCTGCGGTCAGTCGTGACGCATTCGTCGCCACGCTCAATCCGAACGATACGGATAACGTTTATTTCTACGCCCGACCACCGCGTGAAGGATTCCCGAACGGGGAAGTCTTGTTCGAAGTGGAGTACGAGGCGCACCAACAGAACGTCAACAAGTATCGTCCAGAATGGGAAGCGTTCGAAGAAGCAAACAACAATTGACGGATATGCGACCGGAAGCCTTGGCTTCCGGTCGTTTGAATGATTAGAGAGTAAGAGGTGTACGACGTGGAACATTCATCCTATGAAGGTTACGTGGAGAACTTGGTCACGCCCCGATCGCCGTTATTGGCGGAGATGGAGGCGTTCGCCCGAGAACATCACGTGCCGATCATGGACTTGACCGGATCTGAAGTGTTGCTGTCGCTTCTCGCGATGCAACGTCCGAAACGGATCCTTGAGGTCGGTACGGCAATCGGATACAGTGCGATTCGAATGGCTGAACTGTTGCCGGACGCGGAAATCGTCACGATCGAACGAAACGCACGACGTCACGAAGAGGCACTCGGCTTTATCGGACGCTCGGACGTATCGGACCGAATCACTGTCATTCATGGTGATGCGGTGGAGTTGATCGGGACGATTGAAGGAGAATTCGATGCGGTCTTTATCGACGCGGCCAAAGGTCAGTATCAAAAATTCTTTGATGGGTATGGCGCTTTAGTACCAATTGGTGGTACGATTTACAGCGATAATTTATTTTTACGAGGGGACGTCCTGCTCGAGGATGTGTCAGTGCTTGACCGTCGACGCCGCCGGCTCGTTCGTCTCGTAAAAGAGTTTACTGAGCAATTGATGGCACGGACCGATTATCATACTGCAATTTTGCCCCTTGGTGATGGCCTAGCAATCAGTCGTAAATTACGATGAGGAGGACTTAACTTTGATGCAACATAAACCCGTCATTATCGGCGTGGCCGGGGGGACCGGATCAGGTAAGACGACCGTGGCCCGCGCGCTCGTGGATGCGTTCAAAGGACAATCGGTCGTCATGATCGAGCAAGACGCGTATTATAAAGACCAGTCAGAGATGACGATGGAAGAACGATATAAGACGAACTATGACCACCCGTTCGCATTCGATAACGATCTTTTGATCGAGCATATCAAGCAGTTACAAGAGCACAAGGCCATCGAGAAACCGGTGTATGACTATGCAGCGCACACGCGCTCGGACAAGACGATCTTGATCGAGCCGGTCGACGTCGTCATCGTCGAAGGTATTTTGGCGCTCGAGGACGATCGTCTCCGAGACTTGATGGACATTAAAGTGTTCGTCGACACGGATGCGGACGTCCGCATCCTACGCCGGATGCAGCGCGATCTCAATGAGCGGGGCCGGTCAATCGACTCGGTCGTCGCCCAATATACGAATGTCGTCCGGCCGATGCATCTTCAATTTTGTGAGCCGACGAAACGTTATGCGGACATCATCGTACCTGAAGGTGGAGAAAACTTTGTCGCCATCGATTTGCTCGTGACGAAGATTCGCTGGGTGCTCACAGAACGCAACCGGGCATAAGGAAATAAATCGTTTTCAATTTAACCTAGCTGTAATATACTAGGAGACAATGAAGGAGTGACAGAAATGGCTGAAAAACAACATTACATGACGTTAGACGGAAAAGCTAAGATCGAAAATGAATTGAACGAACTGAAGACGGTGCGCCGTAAAGAAGTCGTTGAGAATATTAAGATCGCCCGCGATTTCGGAGACTTGTCTGAGAACGCTGAATATGATGCAGCGAAAGAAGAGCAGGCAATGGTCGAAGGACGCATCGCCCAACTTGAAGAGATGCTTCGTAACGCCGTCATCATCCAAGATGACGTAGCCGACAACTCGATGGTCGCCATCGGGAAAACGGTAACGTTCTTCATTCAAGAAGATAACGAAGACGAGACGTACACAATCGTCGGTGGCGCCGAGGCCGACCCGTTCACAGGGAAAATCTCAAACGAATCACCGATCGCCAAAGCGCTTCTCGGCCGTACGGTCGGAGACGTGGTCAACGTTCAAACGCCAGGCGGCGACATGGTCGTCGAAATTAAAGAAATCAAGTAACACTAACGAGCGACATCCATCTGGAGGTCGCTCTCTTTCTGAGGAGGCACATATCATGAAAATCGGAATCATTGGAGCGATGGAAGAAGAAGTAAACTTGCTCCGCAACGAATTGACAGAACGGACAGACACGGAAATCGCCAACTATCACTTCTATGAAGGATACCTTGGCAACGTCGAAGTCGTCATTTTAAAGTCAGGCATCGGCAAAGTGAACGCGGCCATCGGGACAACGCTCTTAATCGATAAGTTCAAACCGGACGTCGTCATCAACACCGGTTCAGCCGGCGGCTTCAAAAAAGGGATGAAAGTCGGCGATGTCGTCGTCTCGACAGAAGTCCGTCACCACGATGTCGACGTGACAGCGTTCGGCTACGAGTATGGGCAAGTTCCAGGTATGCCGGCGGCGTATACGGCCGATGCGCACTTGATGGACGTCTGTAAAGAAGTCATCGAGAGTCTCCATGACGTGAACGTCCATACGGGCCTCATCGTGACGGGCGACTCGTTCATCAATGACTCGAAACGGGTGGCGGACATCCTCGGACATTTTGATGGCGTCGCCGCCGTCGAGATGGAAGCCGCTCCGATCGCGCAGACGTGCTACCAGTTTGGTGTCCCGTTCGTCGTGACGCGTTCGATCTCGGACAGCGCCGATGAGGAAGCGAACTTGTCGTTCGACGAATTTTTGGAGACGGCATCGATCAACTCGGCGAAAATGGTCATGGCTGTCACGAAACGACTCGGCCAAAGTGAATAATCGAGAGGGATGCGTTGACATCCCTTTTTTATTCCCTTATATTAGTACCAGATACTAAGAATAGGGGTCATCAACATGAACATTGGAATCATTGGCATCGGTTCGTTCCTTCCGGACAACCGGATCACGAACATCGATTTGGAAAAACGAATGGATACGAGCGACGAATGGATTCGGACCCGGACCGGGATCGAGGCGCGCCATTTGGCAGACGCTGATTTGAGCGTTGCCGATATGGCCACAAAGGCTGCCGAACGGGCGCTTCAAAGTGCGGGTGTGTCGATTGAAGATATCGACGCAATCATTTGCGCGACGGCGACGGCGCCATCATTCCCAGCGACGGCTTGTCTCGTGCAAGCCAACCTTGGGGCTAAGCAAGCGGTCGCCTTCGACGTCAGCGCCGCTTGTAGCGGCTTCATCTTCGCGATGGATACGGCGAAGAGCATGATGCTCGCGAAAGGGTTGAAGCGCACACTCGTCATCGGAGCTGAGAAGATGGGCAACTTGATCGATTGGGACGACCGTTCGACCGCCGTCTTGTTCGGTGATGGGGCGGGTGCCGTCGTTCTCGGCGAAGACGAGGTGGCCGCCATCGAGTCGGTCATTCTCGGAAGTGACGGAACCGGCGGAAAGTTCTTATATGAGAATGAAGAAGGTAAGATTGTCATGAACGGTCGTGAAGTGTTCAAATTCGCCGTCCGTAAGATGCCTGACATCGTCTTAGAGGCGTTGCAAGGGGCCGGGAAGACGATTGAAGACCTCGACGTCCTCGTGCCGCACCAGGCGAACCGTCGTATCATTGACGCAGCGATTGAACGGTTAGGGATTGACGAAGCAAAAGTTGTCGTCACGATTCAAGACCATGCGAACACGTCAGCTGCTTCAATTCCACTTGCTTTGGCCGAAGCGGTCAAGCAACGGAAAATCTCAAACGGTCAAACGATCGTCGTCGCCGGCTTCGGCGCCGGGCTCACATGGGGAGCGAGCTGTTTAACATGGAATAACGCTAACATCACGGAGGAGATTAACGCATGAAACGAGTAGTCATCACAGGATTAGGAGTCGTTTCCCCACTCGGGAACGACGTTACGGCAATGTGGGAGCGACTGTTAAACGGGGAAAATGCAGTCGATACGTTAACAAAGATTGATATTAGCCAGTATCCGGCGAAAGTCGGGGCGGAAGTAAAGGAATGGAACATCGATCATTTGGTCGAACCGAAGGAAGCGCGCAAGATGGATTCGTTCATTCAATATTCGATTCTTGCGGCTGACGCTGCGCATCGGGATAGCGGTCTAGATGTGAAAGCAATCGCGGACGATGTCGGGATTTGGATCGGAAGCGGGATCGGTGGTGTCGAAACAATCGACAAACAAGCGAGTATCTTGCATGAACGGGGACCACGTCGCATCAGCCCATTCTTCATCCCGATGATGATTCCAAACATGGCGAGCGGTCAAGTTTCGATTTACCTCGGAGCAAAAGGGCCGAGCAACTGCTCGGTCACAGCTTGTGCATCTGGAACGAACTCAATCGGTGAAGCGTTTAAAGTCATCCAACGTGGTGATGCCCTCGCGATGTTCGCAGGTGGGGCCGAAGCACCAATCACGCCGCTCTCATTCTCAGGATTCTGTGCCAACAAGGCACTATCGACGAATCCAGACCCGAACACGGCATGCCGCCCGTTCGATAAGAACCGTGACGGCTTCATCATGGGTGAAGGCGCGGGCGTGCTCGTTCTCGAGGAATATGAGCATGCGAAAGCGCGCGGAGCCAAAATGTATGCGGAAGTCGTCGGGTATGGCATGAGTTCGGACGCTTATCACATCACGGCGCCGTCACCTGAGGCAGAAGGTGGATCAAAAGCGATGAACGAGGCGCTTCGTGACGCGGGAATTCGTCCAGAAGACGTTCAATACATCAACGCACACGGGACGAGCACACCACTCAATGACATGCTCGAGACGAAAGCGATCCACAACGTCTTCGGTGACCACGCGCACAACTTGGCCGTCAACTCATCGAAGTCGATGATCGGGCACTTGCTCGGCGCAGCCGGCGGAGTCGAGGCCGTCATCACGGCGTTATCGATTCATGAGGGACGGATTCATCCGACGATCAACTGTGAGACACCAGCTGATGATTGTGATTTAGACTATGTCCGTGACGGAAATCGGGAACTTGATATCCAGTACGCACTGAGCAACTCGCTTGGCTTCGGGGGCCACAACGCGACGCTCGCATTCGCGAAAGTGAACGACTAATAGTAGAAAAAAGTGACAAAAACGGGTAGGGTATAAGGGTTGGTCTAACAGAGAGGAGAATGCCAGATGAAACGATTTTTCATCGGTGCCGCCTTGTTGGGTTCAGTCCTTATCCTTTTTTTCGTTATTTGGTACGGACAACGAGAGCAGGCACGAGAATTACTACCACCAGAAGAACAAATCGTGACGATCCATGGAGAGACGTTGCCGGAGCAGCCGAACACGCTGCTCGCGATCGATCCGAGTTCGCAAACTGTGTTATCGCATATTTATGAAGGATTGTATCGCTTCGGAGCGGACGGTGAGATTGAACCGGGACTCGTTGAGACGATGACGCGTTCCGAGGACGGGGCGACATATACGTTTAACTTGAAGGCAAGTCAAACCGTCAATGGAAATGCGATCACGGCTGAAACGTTCGTCGAGCATTTTCGCAGGCTCGCCGATGACGATACGAATTCCCCGTTCAGTTTCCTCCTCGGAGATGTATTGAACGCGAAAGCGATCAGTCTCGGGACGAAAGAACCAGAGACGCTCGGCGTGAAAGCGATTGACGAACAGACACTTGAATTGACGCTCGAGCGGCCGATGGAAGGGTTCGAGCAGATGTTAGCGATGCCGGCCTTTCTGCCGCAGACGATGATCGGGGAGTGGCAAGAACTTGACGCGAACGGCCCGTTCCAAATCGAGTCAATCGACGCGGCCCAGGCGACGTTGATAAAAAACGAGGCTTATTATGATGCAGATCGCGTCACACTCGAAAAGGTTATCATCTGGGCGGATGAAGGTCTAAGTTCAGAGCCCGCCGGTATTCACCCGATCCCTTACGGCACGGACGAGGGAACAATCGAATCACTCGAAGGTAAGCTCGTTGATGTCCCACGAAGCGGTGTCTTCTATTTGAAACCGAACGTCGACGAGTACCCGTTCGACGATGCCGATTTCCGTCGCGCGCTCGCGCTCGCCTTAAACCGTGAAGCAGTGGAAGGGTCGCTCGCAAGAGCCGAACGGACGACCGAACGATTGCTCGTCACCGATCAAACGGAAGTGGAACCATCGCTCGATGGGGACGCAGCCAAGCTGTTCGAGAAAGTGCTCGGACGACTCGAAGAAGAGGAAATCGAGATTGAGTTGCTCAGCTTTGTCGATGAAGAGGCGAGACAGATCGCCCAGACGATTGAAACAGAGCTTGAACAACTTCCCGGTCTTCAAGTGAACGTCATCGAGTTGCCGCTCGGTGACAAAGTTAGGAAAGAAGTCGCAGGCGATTACGCGTTGTCACTATCAGGCTGGCAACCGGACTACCCGGCATTCAGTGCCTATTTGACCCAATTCGAGACAAATAACTATTTGAATTCGAGCGGGTACACGGACGACACGTTCGATCGTTTGATGGATGAGGCCCGCTCGACAGAAGTACTTGCGGACCGGAATGAGACGTATCGACAGGCGGAAAAACGGCTGTTGGAAGAAGCTGTCGTTATCCCAATCTACCAAGCTGGAAGATCTTACGCAGTCGATTCCAAATATGCGGAAATCGGTTTTCCGGTCATCGGTCCTTCGTACGTCCTAACTTTTTCTAAAGTTTATGAAAAATGAGCTAAAAGCCCGTCTCCCTAGGCGGGCTTTTAGCCTATAATAAAAATTTTTTAGAAAAATCAAAATAAACACTTTGCAAAATTATCAGAATATTGTATTATTGCTTCAACGGGATTGTGGTAGCAAATTTTGTAAAGTGAGATATCTGAATTTTCTACCATCGTTCATTTCGTTAAACCGAAAAAAATCAGGGGGTCATCGCAATGAATAAGAAAAAAGGTTTTGCTTTAGCAACGTCGGTAACGCTTCTATCTAGCGCATTCCTAGCAGCTTGCTCGGGTGGGGAAGAAGAGACATCATCAAATAATCAAGGTTCTGAAGGCGGCGCAGACGAGGAGCAAGTCCTCAACTTGCTCGATAGTTCTGACATCCCTTCACTTAACCCTACACTCGCGACTGACGCGGTTTCGTTCAACGTCTTGAACAACGTTAACGAAGGTCTCTATCGTATGGACGACGAAGATAACCCGACACCGGGGATCGCGGAGTCACACGAAGTTTCTGAAGACGGTAAAACGTACACGTTCAAAATCCGTGAAGGCGCAACTTGGTCTAACGGTGAGCCTGTAACAGCTAACGACTTCGAATACGCTTGGAAAGAAGTCCTTAACCCGGACAACGCTTCACAATATGCTTACGTCATGTCAATCATCGAAGGTGCTGAAGCCTACAACACAGGCGAAGGTGAGCGCGACGCTGTCGGCGTCACAGCTACTGATGATCAGACACTTGAAGTTAAATTGACTGCACCAGCTGAGTACTTCCTCGGCCTCACAAGCTTCGGCGTATTCATGCCTAAACTTGAGTCGTTCGACAAAGAGCAAGGCGAGAACTTCGGTACGTCTGCAGAGACAACGCTCTACAACGGACCGTTCAAACTCGAAAGCTGGGAGCGCGAGCAAGGCTGGAAAATGGTCAAAAACGACGACTACTGGGATGCTGAAGCCGTCAAACTTGACGAAATCAACGTTAAAGTCGTTAAAGAAGTTTCAACAGGTGTTAACTTGTACGAAAACGGCGACGTTGACCGTACTGGTTTGACTTCTGAGCTCGTTGCGCAATACCAAGACAACGAAGACTTCTCGACTGTCGTCGAGCCAACACTCTTCTACCTCCAGTTCAACACTGCGGTTGAAGCACTCGACAACCAAAACATCCGTAACGCGATTGACGCGGCATACGATAAAGCAGCGATCTCTGAAACGCTCCTTGCGAACGGTTCAATCCCTGCGAACTACCTCGTACCAAAAGACTTCGTAACTGGACCAGACGGCGCGGACTTCCGTGAAGCGAACGGCGACATCGGCGGCTACGACGTGGACAAAGCGAAAGAACTTTGGGAAAAAGGACTTGAAGAGCTCGGCCAAGACTCTGTCGAAATCGAACTCCTCAACTACGACTCAGAATCTGCGAAGCAAATCGGTGAGTTCATCAAAGGTGAACTTGAGAAGAACCTTCCAGGTATCACGCTCACAATCAAGCAACAACCGTTCAACAACAAACTTGACCTTGAAAACAAAGGTGATTTCGAGTTGACATTCGCTGGATGGGGCCCTGACTACCAGGATCCAATGACATTCGTTGACCTCTTCGTCACTGACGGACCATACAACCGTGGTAAGTGGTCGAACGACGAATTCGACAAACTCATCGAGTCTGCGAAATCAAGCACAGATGCTGAACAGCGTTGGGCGGACCTTCAAGCTGCAGAGAAAATCGTTCTTGAAGAGAACGCGATCTCGCCAGTTTACCAACGTGGATCGGCTCGCCTCACGAAGCCATACGTTAAAGGAATCGTTGAACACGCGTTCGGCGCTGACTACTCGTACAAGTGGGCATTCATCGAAGGCAAACAATAATTCGAAACAACACGAAAAGAGACAGGGACGCCTGTCTCTTTTTTTGTTGCATCCAATTTGAAATCGCTACGCAGAAAAGCCGCCCTTTGAGTGTAAAGGGCGGCTTCGTCTTATTTTTTCACTTTGGCACGTTTTCGGTTGAGGCCCATCGCTTTTTCGATTTTCGCGAGATTTTTGTTGGCGACAGCTTCTGCCTTTTCACGTCCTGCATCGAGGATCGCATCGAGCTCAGCTGAATCGACGAGTTCATGATAGCGATTCTGAATCGGCTCGAGCATGGCGACGACCGCTTCAGCGACATCTTGTTTGAACGTCCCGTAGTTCGAATCTTGATAACGTTCGACGAGTTCATCGATTGGCGTATCGGTCGAGAGTGAATAAATCTCAAGCAAGTTCGAGATTCCCGGCTTGTTCTCTCGGTCGAAGCTGATGATCCCACTCGAGTCTGTGACCGCGCTCTTGATTTTCTTGCGGATGACGTTCGGCTCATCGAGCATCGAGATGAAGCCTTTCACGTTCGCATCCGATTTCGACATCTTCTTCACTGGGTTCGTCAAACTCATGATGCGGGCGCCTTCTTTTTGAATGAGCGGCTCAGGAATTGTGAACGTCTCGTAGTATCGCTTGTTGAAGCGCTCGGCCAAATCACGCGTCAACTCGACGTGTTGTTTTTGGTCATCACCGACCGGGACGAGTTCTGTCCCGTACAAGAGGATATCGGCCGCCATGAGCGTCGGATAGACGAACAGGCCGGCACCGATATTTTCACTGTTTTGGGATTTGTCTTTATACTGCGTCATCCGGCTCAGTTCACCCATGCCGGCGATACACGTCAACATCCATCCGAGCTGGGCGTGCGCCTTCACTTCCGACTGGACGAAGATCGTCGACTTCTCAGGGTCGAGACCACAAGCGAGATAGAGCGCCGCAAGTTTACGCGTGTTGTCCATCAACTCGACCCGGTCAAGCTGGACCGTGATCGAATGGAGATCGACGACACAGTAGAACGCTTCGTGCTCGTCTTGGAGCTCGACAAACTGTTTCATCGCCCCTAAGTAGTTACCGAGCGTCACGACGCCGGTCGGTTTAATGCCAGAAAAGATTTTTGCCATGATTGCACCTCCATAGAATATAAAAAAAACCGCGGTTCCCCGCCCGAAAAATCGGGACGAATAACCGCGGTGCCACCCAAATTTGCATGAAGTTCATGCCACTTGATCGCGTTAACGGGCGTGACCGTCTCACCATACTATCGTTCAGGTGAGCCACTCCGAAGTCCATTCGCTCGACGCTCTCCATCTACTCGCAGCAACGTAGACTCTCTGGGGGAAAGGGGAATCGAGGTACTTGTCTTCTTCATCGTGTTTCCTATTGTTCTAGCCATAGTGTAGCATATCGTCTGAAAAATCGGAAGGTCAAACGAGGGTGATCACGTAGGAGAGGATGATGCTACCGACGCCGACGTACACCCAACGCGAAGCCGAATGTTTTTGAGCGGCCCGTTCTTCCGGAGTCGCTTCTTCGTCTTCCTCGTAATCCGGATCAATTTCTTTCAACTTGGCGCGTCGGTTACGTTTGAACCCGTACATGATGCCGTCGAATAGTCCGGACGCGCTCATTTGAGAGAACATACCGATTGCAAAGACGAGCATCCCGGCGACGAACAGACCGCCGCTCAAATGAAACAATAACGTTTCATCCTGGTAATAAGAGAGGCTCGACCAGACCGTGTAGGCAATTGTGACAATCCCCCAAACGATTAATATACTTCTAAAATTTTTCAATGTGACAAACTCCTTTCAGCTTGGATGTGCTCCATCGAGTCATCCGCCCTATGGCTCTATGATACCTGTTGCTTGGTGGAGAAGGCGAGAAGTTCGTGTTGAAAATGACAGCGGTTTATTAGGGAGTTGACAGTTTGATTAAAAATTTTTTACAATAGCCCTAACGTTCTTTCGTCGGATACAAAATGAAATATTCAGAAAATTAAAGAAAAAGTAAGATGTTATCGTCCGACGAAACGCCATGCTTCACGATTCAGAAAGGGGACATCGCAATGAAGAAAAAATCGATTTTGCTCATGATGACACTCATCTTGGCACTCGGTTCAGTGCTCGCCGCTTGCTCGACTGGCGGAGACTCTGACGGCGGTTCGTCTTCGAACGGAGAAAAAGTTCTCCGCTTGACGGACACGTCTGATATTACAACGGCTGACCCGGCGCTCGCGACGGACGCAGTCGCGTTCAACTTGATCGCCAACACGATGGAAGGTCTTTACCGTCTGGATCAAGACGGGAATGCCGTTCCAGCAATCGCCGAAGGAGAACCAGAAGTGAACGAAGACGAAACGGTCTACACGTTCACACTCCGCGACGCGGAATGGTCTAACGGCGAACCTGTCACAGCGAACGACTTCGTCTACGCTTGGCAACGCGCTGTGGATCCAGAAACTGGTTCACAATACGCGTACATCATGAACACAGTAAAAAATGCTGAAGCCATCAACACAGGAAATCTTCCAAAAGAAGACCTCGGCGTGAAAGCAATCGATGAGAAGACGCTTGAAGTCACACTCGAGCGTCCGGACCCATCGTTCATCTCGCTCACATCGTTCGGTACATTCACACCGATCAACGAAGCGTTCGCTACTGAAAAGGGTGCGGATTTCTCAACGACTCCAGAGAACCACATTTACAACGGTCCATTCACATGGTCGGAGTGGGATCGTGAGCAAGGGTACGTGTTGACGAAAAACGACGCGTATTGGGATGCTGAAAACGTCGCCTTGGAAAAAGTAGACGTACGTGTCGTCAAAGACACATCGACGGTCGTCAACTTGTATGAAGCAGGAGAAGTCGACTACGCCGGCCTTTCATCTGAACAAGTTGCTGCTTTCCAAGAGAACGACGACTATAACACAGGCCTTCGTTCAAGCGTCGGTTACTTCAAGTTCAACCATGAAGATGAAGTCTTCGCTGACGTCAATGCCCGTAAAGCAATCGCTCGTGCGGTCGACCCAGCCGGAATCATCGACCAACTCTTGAACAACGGTTCAATCGCCACGACTTCGTTCATCCCGAAAGACTTCATCAAGTATGAAGACGGCACGGATTACACGGAAGGCGTGACGCACTTTGAAACGAACGCTGACGAAGCGGCATCACTTTGGGAAGAAGCGACTGGCGGCGAAGCTGCTACAATCGAACTTCTCTCATTCGACAGCGAAGTATCGAAACAAATCTCAGAGTACATGAAAGGCCAAATCGAATCGAACTTGCCGAACGTGACCGTGAACATCTCACAACAACCGTTCAATAACAAGCTCGAGCTCGAAGCGAACGGAGAGTACCAAATGTCATTCGCCCTTTGGGGACCTGACTATCAAGATCCGCTCACAAACCTTGGCATCTTCACGTCTGACAACGGTCAAAACGACATCAACTACAAGTCTGCTGCCTACGACAAGTTGATTGATGAAGCATCTGCTGAAACAGCAATCGATGCCCGTTATGACAAATTTAAAGAAGCAGAGACGCTCTTGATTGAACAAGACCAAGCCATCATGCCGATTTACCAAGCTGGTGTCGCTTACTTGCTCCGTCCGAACGTCGAAAACTTCAACCGTCAACTATTCGGTGCTGATTACCAGTACAAATACGTCGATATCAACTAAATGAGAAGGGGGCATGCAACGTGCATGTCCCCCCTTTTCTAAAAAAAATCCGGAAATGAGAGAAAATACTATTCAAATGTTTTGTTGGTAAAGTATAATGTAGTAACAGTGAAAATTCAGAATACTTTACAAACTAAGGATTCTTCAATTTTCATGTGCTGTGTTAAGAGCCTTGAGATGACGTTTGACCT
Organism: Exiguobacterium sp. s6; assembly: GCF_018618155.1. NCBI lineage: Bacteria > Bacillati > Bacillota > Bacilli > Caryophanales > Exiguobacterium > Exiguobacterium sp. s6. Next base: position 1,817,826 of record NZ_JACSLN010000001.1, on the reverse strand, counting down.
ATTCTTTCAGAAAATTCCTTTCATTTTGTGAATTCAAGAAAAGGGCAATATGTCATAGTGACGCTGTTGGTGCAAGCATAGACACATTAGAAAAACAGGGGGTATTTATTTATGGGACGTTATATTCTGCAACGGCTGACTTACGGCCTCATCACGTTCTTCTTGATTGCGACGTTCACGTTTTTCCTGATGGACCTGCTTCCAGGTTCGCCGTACCAAAACCAGGAGAAATTGACTGAATCACAAATTCAACTCTTGAACGATCGTTACGGACTCAATGATCCACTTCCAGTTCGTTATGCGACTTACTTAGGGAACCTTGTGCAAGGTGACCTCGGCGTATCGTTCCGTACGGCCAACCGGCCAGTGACGGATTTGATTATGGAACGGATCGGACCTTCAGCTCAACTAGGGATTCAAGCGCTCGTCCTCGGGACGTTTGTCGGATTGCTCCTCGGGATTGTTGCAGCCATCCGTCATAACACGTACATCGACTATGGTTCAATGTTCGTATCGGTAATCGGGATTTCTGTCCCATCATTCGTATTTGCAGCCCTCCTTCAGTACTATGTAGGGGTTAAGTTGCAAATCCTCCCTGTCGCGTTCTGGGATTCACCGGCTCATACGATTTTGCCGACCATCTCGCTCTCGCTCGGTGTCACGGCGGCGATCGCTCGTTTCGTTCGGACCGAGATGCTAGAAGTGACCGGACAAGACTATGTCACGCTCGCTAAGGCGAAAGGATTGACCGGAAACGCCATCGTTTGGAAACACATGGTGCGTAACGCGATGATTCCTGCCATCACAATTCTCGGACCAATGACGGCCGGCCTGTTGACAGGTACGTTCGTTATCGAAAAGATCTTTGCGGTTCCGGGACTTGGTGAGTTGTTCGTTACATCAATTACGTTGAATGATTACTCGGTCATCATGGGCACAACGCTCTTCTTCTCGGCCTTGTTCATTATTATCATTCTACTTGTCGACTTGCTCTACGGAGTCGTTGACCCACGTATTCGTCTTGGGGGGGATAACTGATGATTGAAAATAAAAAGAATTTCGAGCAGTTCGACCAAGACATGTTCCAACGTGTCGAGATGAATGAACAGCTCGGTGAACGTATTGCCGGTAAAAGTTTGAACTTCTGGCAAGACGCTTGGATGCGCCTAAAGAAAAACAAAGCCGCCATCCTCTCGTTGTCAGTCATTGTCATTCTCGTCTTGCTCGCGTTGTTCGGTCCGATGCTTTCAGGCCGTGACGCTTATGAACAAAACATCTCACAAGCAAAACTTCCACCTAAAGTCACTGGACTTGAGTGGGCAGGGTTTGATGGGATGGCCAACCTCGGTGGACGCGACATCGATTTCTATGAACAGAAAAATGTCGAAGAGAACTTCTGGTTCGGTACGGATTACCTCGGCCGTGATCTTTGGTCACGTGTTTGGGAAGGAACGCGCATCTCGCTCTTCATCGGTTTGATGGCTGCGATCATTGATACGGTCATCGGTGTCGCATACGGTGGGATTTCGGCTTACTTCGGTGGCCGCACAGATAACATCATGCAGCGGATCGTTGAAATTTTGACAGGTGTTCCGAACTTGATTTTGATCATCTTGTTCATCTTGATCTTTGACCCAGGGGTGTTCACGATCATCCTCGCGATGACGATCACCGGCTGGATTGGGATGAGTCGACTTGTCCGCGGTCAAATCTTGAAACTTAAAAACCAAGAGTTCGTCTTGGCAGCTCGTACGCTCGGTGCTTCAAGTAACCGTTTGATCTTCAAACACTTGATCCCGAACACGCTCGGCGCCATCATCATCACACTCATGTTCACGATTCCATCTGCCATCTTCTTCGAGGCGTTCCTCAGTTTCATCGGGATCGGACTTCAACCGCCACAAGCGTCACTTGGTACGTTGATCAACGACGGATACAAAGAGCTACGGACATTCCCGTACTTGCTCGTCATCCCGTCAGTCATCATCGTCTTGCTCATGGTCAGCTTCAACTTGCTCGCCGATGGCTTGCGTGATGCGTTTGACCCGAAAATGCGTAAATAATTATAGAAACAGGGGGACTCGTGAATGGAAACGATTTTATCTGTCCGAGACTTAGCGGTCTCGTTCCATACGTATGCTGGAACGGTACAAGCTGTTCGCAACGTATCGTTTGATTTGAAAAAAGGCGAGACGCTCGCCATCGTTGGTGAATCGGGTTCTGGTAAATCCGTCACTTCAAAAGCGATCATGCGTCTGATCCCGAACCCGCCAGGTGAAATCACGAACGGAGAAATCTTGTTCGAAGGTAAAGACTTGGCGAAGTTGTCGGAAAAAGAAATGTTGAAGATCCGTGGCCGTGATATCGCTATGATCTTCCAAGATCCAATGACATCACTCAACCCGACGATGACGATCTTCAAACAGATCGCTGAAGGATTGAAGCAACACCAAGGTCTTACGGGTGAGGATGCGAAGAAGCGTACGCTTGAATTGCTCACACTCGTCGGGATTCCAAACCCAGAAGCACGTCTTAAGCAATATCCGCACCAACTCTCAGGTGGTATGCGTCAACGGATCGTTATCGCGATCGCGCTCGCATGTAACCCTAAAGTATTGATCGCCGATGAGCCGACGACAGCTCTCGATGTAACGATTCAAGCTCAGATTTTGGAGCTTTTGAAAGACATCCAACAAAAGACCGGCACAGCGATTATCTTCATCACGCACGACCTCGGTGTCGTCGCGAACATGGCTGACCGTGTTGCCGTCATGTACGCTGGTAAAATCGTCGAGAAGGGAACGGTCGATGAGATCTTCTACGAGCCGCGTCACCCATACGCATGGGGACTGCTCGGATCGATGCCGCGCCCATCTGATGACCCGAACGAGGCGCTTCCGGCCATCCCAGGTACGCCGCCGAACTTGCTCGACCCGCCAAAAGGCGATGCGTTCGCACCACGTAACCCGTATGCGATGAAGATCGACTTTGAAAAAGAACCACCGATGTTCCAAATTAGCGACACGCACTATGCGGCAAGTTGGTTATTGCACCCGCAAGCACCGCAAGTGAGCCCGCCGAGAGCAATCCGTGACCTTGCACTCAAGTATCGTCCGGACAGCGCGTTCGCCAAATCGATTTTGAAAGGTGGTGCTGAATAATGGAACGCGAGAAATTACTCGAAGTAAAAGACCTGAAGCAGCACTTTAAAATTGGCCGAGGCCGCGTCGTTAAAGCGGTCGATGGCATCTCGTTTGATATCTACAAAGGTGAAGTACTCGGTCTCGTAGGGGAGTCCGGTTGTGGGAAATCGACGACAGGTCGTACCATCATCGGTCTTTATGACGCGACGGACGGTGACGTCGTCTTCAAAGGCGAAAACGTTCATGGCAAGAAGTCGAAAGCGGAGAAGTTGAAATTCAACCGGGCCATGCAAATGATTTTCCAAGATCCTTACGCATCGCTCAACCCGCGGATGACGGTCGCTGATATCATCGCTGAAGGCATTGATATCCACGGCCTTGCCAAGACGAAGGAAGACCGGATGAACCGTGTCTATGACCTTCTTGAAACGGTCGGTCTTACGAAAGAGCACGCGAGCCGTTACCCGCACGAATTCTCGGGCGGTCAACGTCAGCGGATCGGGATTGCCCGCGCTCTCGCGGTTGAACCAGACTTCATCATCGCCGATGAGCCAATCTCGGCTCTCGACGTATCGATCCAAGCTCAGGTCGTCAACTTGATGAAAGAATTGCAACGCGACCGTGATTTGACGTACTTGTTCATCGCCCACGATTTGTCGATGGTCAAGTATATCTCAGACCGGATCGGTGTCATGTATCAAGGTCACCTCGTCGAACTCGCTCCAGCAGCGCGTTTGTATGAGAACCCGATTCACGCCTATACGAAGTCGCTTCTCTCGGCGATCCCGCTTCCGGATCCAGAGCACGAGCGCACACGTAAGCGGATCGTGTATGAGTCGAAGTCACTCGGTGCCGTCGGACGTTCGGATGAGGATTCAAGCATCCCACCGCTCCGTGAAGTCGAGCCAGGCCATTACGTCTCATTGACAGACGAAGAATACGAAGCGTATAAAGCGCAACTCGTATAATTAGAAAGTCCCGAATCCAACCGGATTCGGGACTTTTTTTGAGCGCAAAGAAAAACACCGTCCAAGGACGGTGTCAGGCGTTTGAGATGCGTGGCAAGTTCGAGAGCCGTTCGACGACCGCGTCAATCAGGCGGACACGGGCAAGGGCATCTTCGATTTCCATCGTCTCATAGTGATGCAGTCCGCCAGGTTGTTCCACGTACGTATCCGCATCATGGACGAGCTGTTGGAGTGGGGTACGTTGAATCCGGTTAGGCGGGAGATAGGAATCAGTATGAAGCAAAATCATGACCGAGATCTCTTTCGCGCGTGCCGGGTCTTCCCCGAGACGAATCAATAGCTTATGGGCGCGTTCGGCCCCTTTAATGGCATGAATGTCGTTTTGACGGTATAAATCGTAGTTCCATTTGCCTTCGGTGTACCATTCGTAGTGACCGATGTCATGGAGCAGAGCGGCTTTCGTCGCTAAATCCGTATCAAGCCCTCGTCGCGTCGCCAATTCGAGAGCGCGTTCACACACGTCGACGGCGTGTTTCAGACCGGAACGGGTCAAATATTTTTGGGTGACCGGATGTTGCATAATCGTCTCTAGCGTAATTCTCATATTCGCTCTCCTCCTTGGTGATTTCAAAGGTTATTTCTATTAACTATACGGGAATTGAAAAAGAAAAGCAAATTTGGAACGTGTGAAATGATGAAAATCTTCGAGATTGTTCAACCATTTTCATAAGAATGTGCTATAATTTAATTGTAGATTAGTGCAAGTTCAAGATTTTCAGATTCAGTAACGGTCGGTGGGTCGAGTCCTTATGGCGTTGGGGGTGAGAGACCATGAAAGAGCGTGACAAAGTATTGCAACAGAAAAAGAAACTTCTGAAGGAAGTCCTCAAGAAGAAATTGAAAGACTTACAAGTGAAGCCTGGCAAAGAGACGGTATCACAACCGGTTTCTCGAATGCCGGCGTCCTAGAACGGTCGATCAAGGGTCGCATTCTCCTGAGTGCGTCCTCTTTTCTTACCCGAGTGAGAAAAGTTATCATTGAAGTTTCAATAAATAAGAATTATTATAATTAAGTGGACGAATTTTTGGGTATACAAATAGAGTCACTTGAAAAAGATGAACGAACACTTGATCAGGGAGGAACGAAAATGGTCACATTGTACACGTCTCCGAGCTGCACATCGTGCCGAAAAGCACGGGCATGGCTCGAGGAGCATGATATTCCATTCACGGAACGGAACATATTTTCAGAACCACTCTCACTCAATGAGATCAAACAAATCCTACGTATGACAGAAGATGGGACAGATGAAATCATCTCGACCCGGTCTAAAGTTTTCTCGAAAATCGACGTATCGGTCGATGCGCTTTCACTCCAACAACTATATGATTTGATTCAAGAATATCCAGGATTGCTCCGCCGTCCGATTCTGATTGATGAAAAACGTCTTCAAGTCGGGTACAACGAAGATGAGATTCGTCGATTCTTGCCGCGCAAGGTCCGGACGTTCCAACTTCAAGAAGCGCAACGACTCGTCAACGAGTGAGGAAGCATACTGTCTAAGCAGTGTGCTTTTTATTATTCCGTTTTTCCGATAAAATAATAGTAACAACCCCATCATCAATAGATTGACACGTTAAAAAAAGGGTACTATGATAACAAGACAATTTCCCCTCTCCTCCTTAATTGTTGAAGTAGGAGTGAGGTGAGAAGGGAGTGGACAATCGTGAAAATTGAGCGCATCAACGACAACACCGTCAAATTTTTCATTACGTATGTCGATATCGAGAAACGCGGTTTCGCTCGTGATGAAATCTGGTATAACCGAGAACGTGGTGAGCAGCTGTTCTGGCAGATGATGGACGAAGCGCACGAACGAGAAGATATCTCGTTTGATGGTCCACTATGGATACAAGTACAAGCGTTTGAAAAAGGACTTGAAGTGACCGTGACGATCGCGAAAAATGTGATTGACTCTGAAGACGATTCTGAGCTCGGGTCACTATTGCGCTCGGCAATCGACGAGGCGCGCGATCAGCAATCGGTGCTTGATCAATTGAGTGAACTTGATGAAATCGAAGCCGAGCCGGAGGCGTGGGCTCCGCTCGCCATGGAAACGGATGACTTTGAGGCGATCATCTCGCTCAGTAAACGAGCAGGAGAGGCGTTGAACAACGTCAACCTTAAGTTATTCCATTACGACAATCGGTATTACTTGTGGATTGACTTCCCAGACGAGATGGAACCGGAAGAAGAAGAGAACGTATTAAGTCTCTTAGCCGAGTATTTGACGTTCAGCACGCAGACGTTAGCGATGCTTGAAGAATACGGCAAGCTCATTCTCGACGGGGATGTCTTCTCAAAAGTCCGTCACTATTTCTAAACCCTAATCGCCTGTTCATGTGGACAGGCGATTTTTTTACCAATTTATACATATGAAGAGGTGTCGTGATGCTCAAGCGGATTCAATTAAAGTTGGAAGATAGCACCTGGTTCGTCCCGTTTTTATACGGAGTGGGAGGGATCGCGTTAACGTTCCTGACTCAATATTTTGGAAGCTTCTTTCGGGAGCTGTTACCGGAAATCATTTATTTAGACAAGGATTCAGCAGCTTCTGTCCTGTCTTCGTCGTTCACGAGCCTCATGACGATGATGACGTTCAGCTTTTCGACGATCCTCGTCGTTTTGACGACGTATTCGTCGCAGTTCTCGCCTCGGACGATCAATAACTTTTTGACGAACTCGGCGTCGAAGCATACACTCGGCCTGTTCATCATGACGACGGTGTACGGCATTACGAACTTGTTCCTTATCCGGACATCGGATGAAGACGTCGTACTCGCTTCAGGCATCAGTGTCCTGCTCGTGGTCAGCTCGATTTGGGCGTTCGTTAAATTCATTCAAACGATCAGCGTCTCGATTCAAGCGGAACGCCTCTTATCGGCATTGCACCGCGAAGCGCTATCCGTCATCGAAAACCAAAGACGGGCGGTCGAAGAGGAAGACATGTATATCGTCCCGAAACGAACGGTTCACACGTTCGAAGGACAGGCGGTCTATGCCTCTCGAACGGGCTACGTCCAACTGTTCTCGAGCGAGAAGCAGGAGAGCCGTGACGCTGACTTCGAATCGGTCGTGGCCGTTGGGGACTTTGTAGCGGAAGGAGATATTCTCGGCTATTGGCTCGCAGAAGAAGCGCCCGATATCGACGTGTTCCAAATCGGCGAGATCCGTTCATCGATTCAAGACCCGGCGTTCGTCATCGAGAAGTTGAGTGAGATCGCGCTGAAAGGCGTCTCACCGGGCATCAATGATCCGAATACGGCGATTCACGCGATTCATTACATCGGCGATATTTTACGCGAACTGAGCCGATTGCCGGCAGGCGACTTTTTATTCTCCAACGACAAGAGCAACTGGCATGCCAAACGTAAAACGATGGAAGCGACATTGTTCGAGGCGTTCGCTCCTGTGAAGACGTATGCGAGTCACGACATTTTCGTGATGGCATCCGTCTTCGAGGCGATCCGAATCGCGCGGATTCAGGCACACGCCTCGCATGACGAAACGTTCGAGGACTTCATCGACTACTTTGAGGAAGCGCTCGACTTGGATGAGTTGCATCCACGAGAGAAAGCGTTCTTGACGAATCAGATGACGAAAGCACGGAAAATACGTGATTAACGAGAAAGGAAGGGGTCCGAGAAGACCCCTTCCTTTCTGTGCATCATGAGAGGGTATAGCCCCCATCGACCGTAATGGCTTGGCCGTTGATATAGCTCGACGCCTCACTCAACAAGAAGGTCACGACCGGCGCCACTTCATCCGGTTTAGCGGCATGTCCCCGGAAATGATGGGTCATCGCCTCTTGGAACTTGGCTTCCCCGCCGTACAACTTGTGACTGAGCGGGGTGTCGACCGGACCGAAACAGACCGCATTGAAGCGGATTTTGCCTTTCATTCGATGGGCGAACGTCTTCGTCAAGGCGATGACGGCCGCTTTGGAGGCGGCGTATGGACCGAGCATCGGTGGGAATTTGACGTGGCCGACGATGGCAGCGTTGTTGACGACGCTCGCTCCATTCGCGAGGAGCGGGATAGCGCGTTGGATGAGTCGGTTTGTCGCGAGCACGTTCAGTTCGAAGACGTCATCGAACGCGGACGCAGGCAACCGTTCGGGCGTCCCGGGGCGCCCGAACGTCGCCGCGTTATTGAATAGGCCGTCTAACGTGATGGCCCGGTCTTTGAGTTCGTCCATCATCGCCTCGATGTCATCGGGTTGGGACAAATCGCATGCCATAAACGTGATGCGAGCGGATGCCGCCTCGATTTCTTCGCCTCGTGCCTCGTCTCGGCCGATGCCGATGACGTCATGTCCTTCCTCTGCTAACCGGAGGGCGACGGCCCGTCCAATCCCACTCGTCGCTCCCGTAATCAAAAATGTGCCCATATTTCGTTCGCTCCCCTCAAAAGATGGCGTTAAGTTGTATAATTATGATAATACAAGATAGAAACGGGGTCAGTTTATAATATGTTGCGACGCATACAAGTCCTTTTATCCCTGATTTTGCTCGCAGGTCTCATTGCCGTATTATCATATTACTGGAGCTCCCAAGTGATTGGCTTGTTCTCGGTGCTCGTCTTTTTGACGACGTTCAGCATTTTGCTCGTCATCTTGCTCGAGAACCGCAATCCGCAACGGACGCTCATTTGGGCGATCGTCATGCTCGGCTTCCCGGTCGTCGGTCTGTTCGCTTATTTCGTGTTCGGTCAGAACTATCGCCGGAAGCGGATGTTCAAAGAGAAAGCGATGCTCGATGAAGAGACGTACCTCGCCTATCGGCAGAAGGCGATGACGTTGTCGCCGTCACTCATGTTCTCCCACGATGATTATGAGAAATTGCTCCATTTGACGTCGTCACTCAATCAATTACCCGTCTCATCGAACACGTATACGCAAGTGCTGACGAACGGGCAAGAAAAGTTTTCGAAACTGTTGCCCGCCTTGAAAGGGGCGACCCGCCACATCCATCTCGAATATTATATTTTCCGGGAAGATCGTATTTCTCGGGAAATTCAACGCATTTTGATCGACAAGGCGAGGGCGGGGGTCGAGGTCCGCTTCTTGTACGATGCCGTCGGCTCGATCCATACGAGCGGGACGTTCTTCGACGAGATGCGGCAAGCAGGCGTCCACGTCCAAGCCTTCTTCCCGGTCGTCTTACCGCTCGTGTCGAGTAAGACGAACTACCGGAACCACAGGAAGATCGTCGTCATCGACGGCACGGAGGCGTTCACCGGCGGGTTGAACGTCGGTGACGAGTATTTGGGCGAACATTCGAAGTTCGGCTTCTGGCGTGACACGCATCTGTACGTCAGAGGGGAAGGGGTGTCGGAACTGCAACTGATCTTTTTGCAGGACTGGTACTATATGACGGGCGAGCGCCTGTTCACTCCGTTTTATCTCGAACCGCTCGAGACGGTACGCAGCGCGAGCGGGGGTGTGCAGATCGTGGCGAGCGGACCGGATGAACCGTATGAGACGATGAAGTCGATCTATTTCGCGCTGATCAACGCCGCGAAAAAATCGGTCTATATCTCTTCGCCGTATTTGATTCCCGATGAGGACATCATGAGCGCGCTCAAGACCGCCTCGCTATCCGGAATCGATGTCCGGATCGTGCTCCCGAGTTATCCGGACCATAAGATCGTGTTTTATGCGAGCCGGTCGTACTTCGAGGAGCTGCTCAGCGCCGGTGTGAAGATTTATCTGTATGAAGAAGGGTTCATGCACTCGAAAGTCATCGTCGTCGACGATGGGCTGGCGACAATCGGGACGGCGAACATGGACTTCAGGAGCTTCCACCTCAATTTCGAGGTGAATGCGCTCTTATACAACACGAATTCCGTCCATCAACTCAAGCAAGATCTCTATAAAGACTTTGAAGGGTCACACGAGTTGGAGTTGCAGGCGTTCTCGGAACGGTCGTACTTCATCAAACTCGTCGAGTCATTGGCCCGAATGTTTTCACCACTACTATGAGGGGGAAGCGGCATGCGGTTTGCCATCGATCGGACAGGGGGGTATGTCGATGCCCTTACGTTAAGTCGGGGGCGGATCGAACCGTTTGCCCCTTTTGTGTGTCCAGAATGCGGGGAACGGGTCATCGTCAAGCAAGGTGTGAGGCGACGGCTTCATTTCGCACATGTCCATCCGTGTGGACGAGGCGAGTCGACGGGGCACCACGAAGACAAATGGGGTGTTCGGCAGTGGCTTCAGACACAAGGTTACGCCGTCGAACAAGAAGTCGTCATCGGCGCACGTCGTGCCGATTTGCTGGCCCGACGCGACGATACGAGGCTCGTCATCGAAATTCAGGCGTCGACGCTCACAATCGAGTCTTACGTCGAGCGGACGAGACATTATCGCGACAACGGACTCGATGTCATCTGGCTGGCGAGCGGATTAGAACCTAGTGCTTGGCCTTCATTGCAGCCTTGGATGCGTCACGAACTGTTTAGACGGCATGGCCTCCTTGTCCCATGCAAGCAATCACTTTATCGTTTCACCGGCTTCCCGATATCGGTTCGACGCGGCGTTGGTCATTGGCAGACCGTATCGTCATTCTCGAGTTCACCGTTCGAATGTTATTATCGTTTCGACGCCCAGCAATGGGTTCAACTCGTCCGGCGCCGCCGCATGACCCCGCCCTATCCGACGCCGCAGTACCGCCGGCTCGTCTTGAACCGATTGTATCCGATCGGAATGTTACCATCTCTCATGCCGAGTTGCTGTTACTTGCCGTTATCCTCGCTTTGGGGCATCCACGTCCATCCGTTCACATTTCAGACGGTGCTTTATTTGAATCGGCGTGAGCGTCCCGACGACTCCGTCGCATGGAGTATCGAGAAGACGTGCCGCCAGTTTGACGTGACCCCGACAAGCGACTTTCTCCAAGCGTTTGAAGTACAATGGAGACAACTCTTGAACGTGTTTGATATGACGGAGTCGGTGCGGGATTGGCACGTCCCAAAGACGCTAGAGACGGCCCTTCTCCACGATCTTCGATTATTTCAAGGGTTTCAGCGATTCATGGCGAAATCGTATACAAACTAGGAAAAGGAAGTGGACATATGTCAGAAGTACTCACACGAAAACAAGTACCCGTCGAGGAGACGTGGAACTTGGAGACGATTTATGCGGACGATCAGGCGTGGGAACACGATTTTGAGGCATTGAAAGCAAACGTGCCGGCCTTGGTCGAGTTTAAAGGTAAACTCGGGGAATCAGCCTCTACTTTGTTTGAAGGCCTGCAACTTCGCGACGACATCTCGCGTCAATTGCATAAACTGTATACATACGCCCATATGCGTTATGACGAAGATACGTCGAACAGTCATTACCAAGCGTTGAACGACCGGGCGGGCTCGCTCGCGGCCCAAATCTCGGCTCAGCTCGCATTCATGACGCCGGAACTGCTCGCCATCGATGAGAGTCAAATCGAGGCGTTCATGGCGGAACACGAATCGCTCAACGTCTATCGCCATGCGTTCGACGAGTTGGCGCAAGAGCGTCCGCACGTGTTGACGGAAGCCGAAGAGGCGATTCTCGCTCAAGCTGGTGACGTGCTCGGCCAATCGAGTTCGACGTTCGGCATGCTCAACAACGCCGATTTGAAATTCCCGAAAGTGAAGAACGAGAAAGGTGAAGACGTCGAATTGACGCATGGCCGTTACATCACATTCCTCGAGTCGAGCGACCGTAGCGTCCGCGAAGGGGCGTTCAAGGCGATGTACGGCACGTACGAGCAATATTTGAACACGTTCGCCTCGACGTTGTCAGGCAGCGTGAAGAAGGATAACTTCTATGCGACGGTCCGTAAGTTCGAGAGTGCCCGTCAAGCGGCGCTCCATCATAACGCCATCCCGGAAGCGGTATACGACGGTCTCGTCGAAGCGGTGAACGAGCGCCTCGACTTGTTGCATCGTTACGTCGCGCTCCGGAAACGGGCACTCGGTGTGGACGAGCTGCATATGTATGACTTGTATACACCGCTCGTGAAAGACGTGGACATGAAAATCCCATATGACGAAGCGAAAGACTTGATGGTCAAGGGACTCGCACCACTCGGTGACGAGTACGTCCAAATCGTCAAGGACGGTCTCGATTCACGCTGGGTCGACGTCCGTGAGACGCGTGGCAAACGGAGCGGTGCTTACTCTTCAGGCGCGTACGACACGCAGCCGTTCATCTTGATGAACTGGCAAGACAACGTCAACAACTTGTTCACGCTCGCCCATGAGTTCGGTCATTCGGTCCATAGCCATTACACGCGGGCGTCGCAGCCGTATCCATACGGGGACTACTCGATCTTCGTGGCCGAAGTGGCATCGACGACGAACGAGGCGCTCTTGAACGACTATTTACTGAAGACGCGTACAGACCGCCAAGAGCGGCTCTATCTCTTGAACAATCAGCTCGAGACGTTCCGTGGCACGTTGTTCCGTCAGACGATGTTCGCCGAGTTCGAGCATATGATCCATAAAGCGGCCCAAGATGGCGTCTCGCTCACACCTGAGTACTTGAATGAGACGTACCTCGAGCTCAACAAGCGATACTTCGGAGACGAGCTCGTCATCGATGGGGAGATCGCCTTCGAATGGGCACGGATCCCGCACTTCTATTACAACTACTACGTTTATCAGTATGCGACGGGCATCTCGGCGTCGGCCGCATTGTCGCAACAGATCATGGACGAAGGGGAACCGGCCGTCCGTCGTTACATCGACAAGTTCTTGAAGGCCGGGTCGAGCGATTATCCAATTGAAGTATTGAAGGCGGCTGGAGTCGATATGACGACGAAAGCACCGGTGCTCGCAGCGCTCGATCAGTTCGAGGCCGTGCTAGACGAGATGGAAGCGTTACTTTTCCAATAAAAGAAGCGGGGCGTGAACATTATGTGACAATATGAACAAAGTGCTTGTCACGGTGCGCTCGTCTCGGTATATTATAAGTGTGAAATCAATCACAAACCCCTTTATTGACCGTAAACTTTCTCCCAACCTGTGATCTGTATAGATACTCGGGTACGATGTTTTCCGTCCCCGCGGGAAACATCGAAAAAACCCACGGCTCCCCGGCCGTGGGTTTTGTTGTGTCATTTATTCGTCGCCCAAGCTTCGCCGCTGCAGCCCGGGACAGGCCGGCAACGTTGTTGGAGCGACAGTTTTTTTAATTCTCTTTCGATGACAGGCTTGTCGAGCTCTAAAATGAAAGCGAGCTCGGTAATCGTCGAGGCGTCATAGTGTCCTAACACTTTCTCGACGTTCCAATCGGTCTCACGGGTCGGTACATAGCCGAGCAGTTCGGCCATGACAGCCTGATAGACGTCATACGGATAGAGTCCTTCGATTTTGAGCGCCTCGTCACGCGTGACGAACGTCAAGGCGGGAAGCGATTCGATTTCCCAGTCTTTCAAGATCTCATGATCGACCGCCAGTGCGCTCAGCAGTTGATTGGATTGGATATCGGCAGCCAACTCATCGATGTCGAGTCCATAACTGACGAACGAGCGGGCAATTTCCCATAAGTCGCTGTCGCTAGAGCCATCCTTCAAAAAGATATCGTTAATATGCAGATGGCGCATGAAGCGCATCGCATGACGTTTCCCTTGTAACTCCATAGCCTTGATCATCGTGAGAAGGCGAACCTCTTCTTGACATCCGCCAACACAACTAGGAACCGTCGAAACCATACGGAAACGAATCAAGTGCCCGTATTCAAGTTCGAGTTTTTTAATGAGTGTCATCACGTGAAGCCCGTTTGGATCTGAGATGTCCATGAAATAGAATAACTCTAATGGCTTATATGTTACTTGGATAGAAGATTCTTCCAATGAACAGGATGACTCATTACATTGTTCAAGTTCCATTGTGTCGCCTCCTCTCGTAAACAAAAATCAAATATATCGTATGCTCATTGTAGCAACGAAAAAAAAAGGTTGGCAACGTATCTGCTCAACCTTGGTTTCGACGCATCTTTTCTTCCATGAATCGAACGATTTTATTTTTGGCGGGCCGGAGGGGAATGCCATGGCGATGAAGAAGCTGTTCGAACGCGAGTTTGCCCTTCGCTTCATCGGTCACTTCAAATTCTATTTCATAGTCGTGAATCTCCAAATAATGACTTTCGTCAAGGACGAGCAGACCGTCTGGCGTCTCGATTTCCGCACGTTTCGTCTCAAGGCGACCGAGATGTTCGAGCGGGCCGGACAAGTCGAACGCGGCGAGCGCCTCTTTCATTTGGTCATCATGGATGATGCCGTATTTGAACAGGTTCTCGGCCTCTGCCTCATTGATTGGGGCATGTGTCTCGAGCAGTCCAACGTCATGCGGTTGTTTGAGTGTCAACACTTGGCCATGTTTTTTCTCGCGAATCCGTAGGGCGGCGCCGTGCTTCTTCAGTTCGAACGTCGGTGTATCGAAATAGTCATTCGCCTGCCATTTCACTTTGTCCGTTAAATCGTAGGCGGTGAGCAAGGTCTCATACTCGTCTTTCGTCAACATCGATTTGAATTCAATTTCCACTTCTTGGGTCATAAATCATCGCTCCATTCTATGAACAATTGTTCGTTTATGATACCATACAATCGGATACATACGGAAAAAGCAGGGTTTTCCGAAATGAACGAAAGTGGTGACAGCATATGCAATCAATGGATTGGGATCAATTTTTAGTGCCGTATCAAATCGCGGTCGATGAACTGAAAGTTAAATTCAAGGCGATTCGGAAACAATATAAATCTCAAAACGACCACTCACCAATCGAGTTTGTCACGGGACGGGTCAAACCGGTCGGTAGCATTCTCGAGAAGGCGAAGCGAAAGCAAATCCCTTACGACAAGTTGTCGACGGAGATGCAAGACATCGCCGGACTCCGCATCATGTGCCAATTCGTGGACGATATCGTCCACGTCCTTGAACTGCTCCATCACCGGACCGACTTTAAAATCGTCGAGGAACGTAACTATATCACGAACCAAAAGGAATCAGGCTACCGCTCTTACCATTTGATTCTCGAATACCCGGTTCAAACGATTCATGGCGAGTTCCCGACGCTTGTCGAAGTCCAAGTGCGGACGCTTGCGATGAACTTTTGGGCAACGATCGAGCACTCGCTCAACTATAAATACGACGGGGATATGCCGGTCGAGGTGCAGGAGCGCCTGCGCCGGGCGGCTGAAGCGGCATTTTTGCTTGATGCCGAGATGAGTCAGCTCCGCGTTGAGATTCAAGATGCACAGCAAGTGTTCCGGGATAAAGAAATGAACGTCCAAACGGACCAAGACTAGGGGGCCAAGGCATGCAGTTTGCGATTGTAGCACGGGGAGACGCGCGTTCGGCCGATATTGCGCGCGAGTTGACGAATAAATTGACCGAAGCGGGGCATTCGGTCTCGAAAGAGCCGCGGATCGTCGTCTCGGTCGGTGGGGATGGGACGATGCTCCAAGCGTTCCACGAATATATCGACCGGCTCGATGATACGCTGCTCGTCGGGATTCATACGGGCCATCTCGGTTTTTACGCCGACTGGCAACCAGACGAGCTCGACGAGTTGACGGAAATGATCACGAGCGAATCGTTCGAACCGGTGTCTTATCCGCTCGTCGAGGTGCTCATCGATTACGAGGACGGGACGACCGAACGACAACTCGCCATGAACGAGTGTACGATTAAAAACTATAAACGTACGCTCGTCTGTGACTTGTCGATTCGCGACGATTATTTCGAGACGTTCCGCGGTGACGGGTTATGTATTTCGACACCATCCGGGTCGACAGCCTATAACAAAGCACTCGGGGGTGCCATCGTCCATCCGTCGATTGAAGCAATCCAAGTGACGGAGATGGCGTCAATCAATAACTTGGTGTACCGGACGATCGGTTCACCGCTCTTGTTGCCGAAGCATCATCAAGTGAAGATCGAGCCGCACACGAAAACAGAATTCGAACTCGCGTTCGATCACCAAGAAGCATTATCTTGGTCGAACGTGCGCTCGATTCGCTGTGCGGTCGCGAAAGAAAAAGTGACATTTGCCCGGTTCCGCCCGTTCCCATTTTGGCGACGGGTCCGGGAATCGTTCATTGAGGAAGGGAAGTAACCGATGTACGGATTCACATTGCATCGCGTCGCGGGGACGAACGTCCCGCTGCGCGATTTTTTAATGACAGACTGCGGCATCTCGCGCAAGATGTTGACCCAAATCAAACAAGGGGGGCTCATCCTCGTCAACGGAGAGCCGCGGACGGTACGTTATGACATCAGCGAAGGAGATGATGTGACGGTCCATTTCCCGGTCGAACAGCCGGCGGAGACGATGGTCCGCTCGTCACGCCCGCTCACGATCCTGTTTGAGGACGACTATTTGCTTGCCGTCGATAAACCGGCTGGGATCGCGACGATCCCGTCTCGGCTTCATCCCGACGACACGCTTGCCAATGCGGTGCTCGGATATTACGAGCGAATCGGATTGCAGTCGGCGATTCACGTCATCAATCGACTCGATCGTGACACGAGCGGCGTCGTCTTGTTCGCAAAATATGCGTACGTGCACCATCGGTTCAGTGAATTGCAACAGACCGGGGGCTTGTCACGGACGTATCTCGCTCTCGTCGAAGGCGAGGTTTCGCCACAGACGATTGACGCTCCTATCGGCCGTGCCCCGGATTCAATCATGGAACGAATCGTGACGGCAGACGGACAGCACGCCGTGACCCATATTCTCGAAGCAGAGCCGCACGAGGCATATACGGCGCTGACGATCGCCCTCGAGACCGGACGGACGCATCAAATCCGCGTCCATCTGCGCCATATCGGCCATCCGCTCCTCGGGGATACGATGTACGGTGGTAAGACCGTACTCGACCGTCACGCGCTCCACAGCGCCTCGGCGACGTTTTGCCACCCGATGACGGGGGAGAGACTCGTTATTGAGGCGACATACCCGCATGACTTTCGACTTGAAGTATAATACAAACAGTCCCGCACTCAGCTGAGCGCGGGACTGTTTTTCAATCGTCGTCGAACATATACGATTTTGATTTCGACGCGACGTTCATGACGAGGCCGATGGCAATCATGTTCATGATGATCCCGGTCCCGCCGTAACTGATGAACGGTAACGTCAGACCGGTGATCGGAAGGACACCGATCGTCATGCCGATGTTCTGGAAAATTTGGAATGTGAACATGGCGATGACTGCGGTCACGATGTAACTGCCGAACGGACTGCTTGCTTCAAGCGCGATATGAATCATCCGGTATAAGAACAGGAAGAAGACGATAATCACGATGGCCGCACCGATGAACCCATAATGTTCAGCGATGACGGCGAAAATGAAGTCGGTCTGCGACTCCGGCAAATAGACCAAACCTTGACCGTAGCCGGCCCCGAACATTTGACCGGACCCGATCGCCTGAAGCGATTTAATCAATTGGAACGCCAAGTCGTCGGAATACTCATACGGATAAATCCACGCTTGGAATCGATTCAAGGCGTGTCCCGGAACAAAGCTTTGCAACACCTCGAAATGGGAGAAGAACAGGTACATGAAACCGCCGATCGTCACGGCAGCGGCGCTGAACAGACCGAGCAACCATTTCCAGCCGATTCCGGAGACGATGATGATGGCCCCGAGCATCGTGATGAGAACCAGTCCGGTCCCTAAATCCGGTTGCGTGACAATCAGTCCGAGCGGCGGAATGGCGAGTAGGACGAGCTTCATTAACAGCCACGTATCCTGTTGGGATGAGCCATAGCGTTTATTATGGTCATAGACGATCGTAGCCATGGAGATGAGCAAAAACAACTTCATGAATTCGGCCGGTTGAAAACTGAAACCTGGCACGTTGTACCAGCCGTACGCCCCGTTGATGTTTGGAACGAGTGTCGTATCTCGGAGCGGTATCAAGCCCACTAGCAGCAAGAGACCGAAGGAATAGAGATACCAGTGAATTTTTCGCAACTGTTCGTATTCGATCGTCATGATGGCAAACATGGCGACGAACCCGATGATGTAACGGATTCCTTGATCGAATGCGAAGTTGATATGTTGTAATCGTGTCGGCAACATCGGTTGTGCCGTGTAAATGGCGCCTAGACTTATGACCATCAAGAAAAAGACGATTGTCAAAAGTGTCGTGTCTAAACTTCTTAAATAAGATTGAATGCGGTTCATGATGAAGTCGTCTCACCCTTTCTATACGTATTTTATCTTACCGTAAGTTAAAAAAATCGCAATACGTTACACGCTAGTTGACAAAACAGACACCATTCTGTAATCTGATAACAGATGTTATAACCAGGTACTAAAAAGGGGAGTTTACGATGTCAATCTATCCAACGTTAACGAATAAGACGTATGTCGTCATGGGAATTGCCAATAAACGTTCGATCGCATGGGCGATCGCGAAGACGCTCGACGCGGCAGGTGCGAAGCTCGTCCTCACGTATGCGGCCGAACGCTTCAAATCAGGTCTTGAGTCGCTTGCGGCCGATTTGAACGGAGAGGCCCTACTTTTAGAATGCGATGTCACGAACGACGAAGCGATCGAAACGACGTTCCGTACGATTCACGAACAAGCAGGGCCGATTCAAGGGATTGCCCATTCAATCGCATTCGCTGACAAAGAAGCACTCCGCGGCGAATTTTCGGAAATGACGCGCGGGCAGTTCGCGCAAGCGCTCGACATTTCGGCGTACAGTTTGACGGCAGTCGTCAAAGCGGCCAAGCCGTATTTCGCAGAAGACGCTTCGGTCATCACACTCACGTACCTCGGCGGTGAGCGCGTCGTCCCGAACTACAACTTGATGGGTGTCGCGAAAGCAGCCCTCGACTCGAGCGTCAAATACTTGGCGAACGAGTACGGACCTCACGGCGTCCGCGTTAACGCGATCTCGGCAGGACCGATTCGTACGTTATCGGCCAAAGGTGTCGGCGACTTTAACAGCATTTTGTCTGAGCTTGAGCAGAAGGCGCCACTGCGCCGCAACGTCTCGGCAGAAGAAGTGGCCTCGACGGGCTTGTTCTTGTTATCGAGCATGGGCAGCGGTGTGACAGGAGAAGTCATCCACGTCGACAGCGGTTATCATATTTTGTAAATATAGGGGAAGGGCGCAGCGATGCGCTCTTTTTTGTATTATTCCGACCTGATTTCGGGTAAGGACCTGTGAAGGAGGTTGGATCATGGGTCCTTATCAGATTGATTTCACGGTCGTCCAATATGGAAATCGCCAAGTTCAACCGACAGAACGGGCGAATATCGAGCCGGTCACGCGGATTCAGCGTGTCCAACGAATCCGGCCGCGCCAAGAAGAATGGCTAGAAGCCGAACAACAAAACAGCCCCGGTCGATTTGTCGACCGGAGCGTGTAATCTTATCCGCGGAACCGGAACGTCTCATAGACGTTCCATGTTTCGTTTTCGAGCTCATACATGACGGCCATACGGTTGACCGTTTCCTCGAAATGAACTTGCTCCATGCGCATCCGTTCGAGCACGTCGAATAGTTCAGCATCGGTCAAATCTTGCCCGATGGTGATGTGCGGGAGAAACTCGTATTTGGGAGGCTGGTTGAGAAGCCCCTCGTGGAGCTTGTCTTGGAGCGCTGACAGTTCGCGCGTCGGCAACACTTTTAAGTAGAGGACGTTGTTCGTCGGTGCGAACGAGCGGACCCCATCGATTTTTAATTGGATCGGTTTGGTCGAGTCCGCGACTTGTTGCAAATACTCGAGCACTTTCGGTAAATCGGCTTCGTCAATCTCCGTGCGTTCCTTGATTGTCACGTGTGGTGAAATCAAGGCGTACTTCGTATCGTACCGCTTCCGATACGAGTTGGCGAAATCTTGAACTTGTTTTGATGGAAATAAGACTACCCCAATCTTCATTCCAGTTCCCCCTTTATAAAGTGGTCTACTTTTTTATGATGACCGATTTATTGAATGAAGTCAAAGCGGGCTTAGTCTTTTTTTCGAGTTTTCAGTATAATAGAGGTTGAGTACTTCGGGAGAAACCTTCTCGAGATGAAAGGATGTGTAGCGGGAGTGTTCCCGCCTAGATGATGAAACATGTACCACACTCACGAGACGTACGCGAGGCCGCACGGGCTCGCTTGATTGAACGGGGCGTATCGATTGAATCGATCGCCGAGATCGTCTATCAAATGCAGGCGCCGTATTCGCCACACTTGTCATTGAAAGACTGCACGGAATCGGTCGAGGCCGTGTTAGATAAACGAGAGCTCCAACATGCGATTCTCGTCGGATCAGAACTTGATATTCTCGCCGAACGCGGACAGTTGTCCGAGCCACTGTTGTCAATCGTGGCATCGGACGAGGGCTTGTTCGGTGTCGATGAGACGATTGCCATCGGGGCCGTCAACACATATGGTTCCATCGCCGTCACGACGTTCGGATACTTAGACAAAGCGAAAATCGGTATCATCAAACAGCTCGACACGAAAATGGAAGATGGTCAAGTCCATACGTTCATGGACGACCTCGTCGGCGCGATCGCGGCGAACGCATCGGGACGCTTGGCGCACCGCTTGCGCGATATGACCGACTTTGGCGAAGACGAGATGCGGGAACGGAAAGGCTTGTATTAATGGCACCGCGCTCAAACATGTTGGCGATCACCGGGGCGATCAGTTTCGTGCTCTTCTCGGTGGTCGTTGTTTTAGGTTGGGTGGTGCCGGTTGATCGGTTCGTCACGTCTACGCTTGACCCGCTCGCCGGTCCGCTGTTCGTCTATGTGACCGAGCTCGGCAGCGTGAAGGTATTGATCGGCCTGTCGTTTATCGGCATGCTTTATTTTTTGTGGCGGGGCGACCGGTTCGAGGCGTTTCGTTTACCGATTGTCGTCATTACGACGCTACTTGTGACGCAAGGGCTGAAACTCATCTATGGTATCGACCGGCCGTCGATCGATGCGGCGCTCGACGCGACGACGTACAGTTTCCCAAGCGGTCATGCCTCAGGGTCACTCGCGTTGTATGGACTGCTCGCCGTATTGGTGTATCGACGGAATGAGACCGTCGCCGGCTTGATTCTGCTCGTCACACTGACGTTGGCCGTCTCGTTCAGCCGGGTCATCTTGAACGTCCATTATTTTAGTGACGTCATCGGGGGCTGGCTCGTCGCCCTTGTCATCGTGGCGGGATCAGAAATGGTAAGGAGGAAACAAATTTGATTCTTGTAACACAAGTCGAAACATGGTTGTTTATGGACCGCGACCGGGCTGATGCGGCGGAAGCGCCGACGATCCTGGTCGAAAAGGATGCGTCCGGAGCCAAATCGTTCACCGCGATGCGGACATTGTTCCAACTGAAGAAATGGACAGGGCAACACCGCTTCGTGCCGCTCTTGTCATGTGATGAAGCGGCTTATCGAGCCTACGAGGTGTTTCATGTCGATGCCAAGCCTCCGTTCGCCATCCTTGAATCGGGACATGTATTGATGAAGGACAATGAGCGGGATGAGGCCTATGAAGGCGCCCTGCGCGACGCAGATGTCACGACAGACCGCGAGCGGATCGCGTTCGCAGCGGATTACCTTGAACGGGAACTCGGTGAACCGGTCATACTCGCCATCGATGAGGCGATCACGTCGCGTCCCCGCGTGCCAGATGACGTATGCGTACCGGGAAATGTGATGCAGACAAGTGAACGGTTATTCGCTTGGGCAAACCGACAACAAGCGGAGAGAGGTGACGTACGATGAACGAGTGGGAACAAAAAATCCAAGCACTACTCGACGGTTCGGTCGAAGAGTTACTCGTGCCAAAAGACGATTTTTTGACGGTCCGCTCGCTGTTGATTGACAAGGGCTGGATGTTTGAAGTCGTCGGGGAAGCGAAACACGGGGGCGTCACAATTTATCGGAAGAACGAAGCCAGTTCGACAGAATAAGCGGCTACGGATAAAGGAGGGGCAAAGGACAAATGAGGTCCTGTGCCTCTTTTTTCTGGTCGCACGACGAGAGACAGAAGTTTGGGGACGGTGACCCGAAAACTCTGTCGTAAACGCTTACATAATCTAGACGAAACTCGCTTATACTAAACGTGTAGGAGGCCACTACCATGTTATTGAATGAAAAGAGCAAGCGAATCTTGAGCGTTATCATGCACGAACAACGAGTGACGATTGAATCGCTCGAGCTGATGCTCCCGTATTCACGACGGACCATCGAGTATGAGCTGGAGCGAATTCAAGAATGGTTGGTCGATTGTGGACTGCCGGACATGCACACGGACGGGGCGACGATTCAATTGACGCTCACTCCCGAGCTGACGGAGCGGTTTGAACAAGCAGGATTGATTTGGGCTGAAGAAGAGCGCGAATTGCTGATCGTGTTCTTCACATTGGTCAACCGAGAGTTTTTATCGGCGTTTCATTTTCAACAACTCCTTGACGTCTCCAAATTCACGGTGCAAGAAAGTTTGAACGGTGTGAAGAAAAGTGCGGCGCATTTCGGTCTCGATTTCGCCTATACCCGGAAGTCGGGGTATCACGTAAACGGACATCCGCAAACAATCGCCTTGTATTTATATCGGACGATTGAACGTCTCGTCACCCGTTCGACGAAGGAGCGTCTTGTCAGTGCCGTGCTCGCGGATTGGGAGATGGAATATGAAGAGCTGCTTCACCAACTCGAAACGTACGAGACGGTTCGACAGTTCCGCTTGGTCGAGAGCCATCGAGAAAAACTCGCCTACTTCCTCTTGTTCGGAAGCCGAATGGCGTTGCCTACGTCCACCGACGAAGAAGATCACGTCATGGCGGAGAACACGGACGACGCGCTCCGGCACCACTTCAGTCAAATGCCTCATCTCTGGGTGACGCTCGATATGCTGATCAAGAGCGGACCGAAAGTCGAGGAAGAGATGGATGAGGCGACACAACACGAATTGGCTAGCGTCATGATGGATGTGATCGAACGGTTCGAACTTCTCAGTTGTACGTTCATCATCGAGCGGGAAGCACTGTGCGAGAAACTCGTGCTTCATTCGAAAGCGACGATGCAACGCGTCTACACAGGGCTCGAAGCACCCGAAGAGCTCGAACGTTATGTCATGAAAGAACACAAAGTGTTGAACGTGCTCGTAGAGCGATCACTCGAGCCGTTCCGGCAACGTCTCGGCAAAGCCGTTCCGGCGACGGAAGTCATGTATTATACGCTCCATTTTGCTGCGCATCTCCATCAACAAGGACAGCACCTCGATGAGCAGATGAAAGCCATCGTCGTCTGTCCGAGCGGGATTAGCGTCTCGCACATGCTCGACCATATTTTGAAGAATCAATTTCCTGAGATTGTCTTTTTACCGCCGATCTCGCAGCGGGACGTCGAGCAGTACGCGCCGCTCGTCGACTTGATTTTCACGACCGTCCCGTTGCCGCGAACGATTCATGAGTTGGCGAATGTGACACTTGTCCCAGCGTTGCCGACACGGCTTGAACAAATCCAGTTGAAGCGTCAAATCGAGCAACGATTTTTAAAACGGGGCGAGCACGTCACAGTTCAACTCGACGACGTGTTGCAAGTCGTAAAAAAACATGCGACCGTCACGAACGAACGGCAACTGCGCCAAGATTTGCGGGCATTGCTGTATGCAGACACGACTCAAACTGTACACCAGGGGGGACAGCCGGTGCTAAATGAACTGATCACGCGAGAAAATATTCAAGTGCTAGACAAAGTCGAGGATTGGCAAGCGGCCATCCGTCTAGCGGCCAAGCCGCTCGAAGCGAACGAATCGATTGTGACGAGTTATATCGACACGATGATTGACAACGTAGAAGAACATGGACCGTATATCGTCCTCATGCCTGACGTGGCCATTCCGCACGCCCGACCCGAGGACGGGGTCCGAAAGCTCGGCATGAGCGTATTGAAAGTGGGAGACCCGGTCGTCTTCCCCGAAAACAAATCGGTCCGGCTCTTCTTTGTACTTGCGGCCATCGACCAGACGACACATTTGAAGGCGCTCGCCCAACTGACGGAATTGCTCGGCAACGAGGCCGATTTGGCGACGTTGTTGTCCGCCCATACGAGTGACGACATGTTACCAGTCATCAACAAATATTCAGAGGAGGAACAATCATGAAAAAAATCTTAGTTGTATGTGGAAACGGGCTCGGTTCAAGTTTCATCATGGAGTTGAATGTGAAGAAGGCGCTTGATCAAATGGGTGCCGAGGCAGAAGTGTCGCACACGGATATCGCGACGGCACGTACGGAACCGGCCGATATTTATCTGGGGGCCAAAGACATCATCGGTACGCTCGATGACGGGACGCGTGAAATCGTGGCTCTTGAGAACGTCATGGACATTGAAGGGATCAAGGCGCAACTAGAAGGTAAACTGTAAACGACTTCGGGGGTCGGAAGGGGGAACAATGAATGCTTGATTTAATTATGCGAGACATACTAGGGACACCTGCCATCTTGGTCGGTCTGTTCGCTTTGATTGGTCTTGTGCTTCAAAAGAAAGATGTGGCATCGGTCGTCTCTGGGACGTTGAAGACGATCATGGGCTTCGTCATTATCGGGGCCGGGGCCGGGGTCATCATCGCGGCACTTGATATATTCGGGCAGATGTTCGACGAAGCGTTCAGTATTCGCGGGGTCATCCCGAATAACGAAGCGATCGTCGCGGTCGCCCAAGACGCGTTCGGCGTCGAGACGGCGATGATCATGGTGTTCGGGATGGTCATGAACATCGTGCTCGCCCGATTCACACCATTCAAATATATCTTTTTGACGGGTCACCACACGTTGTTCATGGCGAGTTTGCTCGCCGCGATTCTGTCGGTGTCAGGCCTTGAAGGAGTCGTCCTCGTCGCGGTCGGTTCGCTGTTGCTCGGGTTATGTATGGTCCTGTTCCCGGCGCTGTTGCAACCGTTCGTCCGTCAAATCACGGGGTCGGACGACTTCGCGATTGGGCATTTCGGTTCGCTCGGATATTTTGTCTCGGGTACGATCGGCAAGTATGCGGGCAACAAAGAGCATTCGACGGAACACATTCAAGTGCCGAAGCAGCTCGGATTCCTGCGTGACACATCGGTCGCCGTCTCGTTGACGATGACGCTCTTGTTTGTTGTCGTGGCCATCTTCGCGGGTCCCGGTTTTGTCGAGAGTGAGCTATCAGGCGGTTCGAACTATATCGTCTTCTCGATCATTCAAGCGATTACGTTCGCGGCCGGCGTGTATATCGTCCTCGCCGGGGTTCGGATGTTGATCGCCGAGATCGTACCGGCGTTCAAAGGGATTGCCGACAAGATGGTGCCGAACGCAAAACCTGCGCTTGACTGTCCGACCGTATTCCCGTTCGCTCCGAACGCGGTCATCATCGGTTTCTTGGTCAGCTTTGCGGCCGGGTTGATTTCGATGTTCTTCCTCCCGCTGTTCGGGCTCGCGATCATCGTCCCGGGATTGGTCCCGCACTTCTTCACGGGAGCGACGGCAGGCGTGTTCGGCAACGCGACGGGAGGGCGCCGCGGGGCAATTTTAGGTGCCTTCGCGAACGGCGTGCTCATCAGCTTCCTGCCGGCACTGCTCCTACCGTTGCTCGGGAACCTCGGCTTTGAGAGCACGACGTTCGGTGATTCGGACTTCGCACTCGTCGGGATCCTCATCAGCTGGTTCGTCTCCTTGTTCACATGAAGTTGAATCCAAACGAAAGCCCACGTCCGAACGGACGTGGGCTTTCAACTGTTTTAGGCGTTTGAGGCCAATTTGATTTTTTGTCGTTTTAACTTGTGTAATAACCAGGCATGTAACACTTCACAAGAATGGTGAGGAAGGGTCAGTTCAACGAGCGGGTGTGACTGACCGAATATAGTGAAGCGCGAATGGTCCTCGTCGAGCATCGATACTTGAATATCGGTCGCTTCTTGAAGCGAAATCCGTTGCTCGCCGGCTACTGCATCTTTTAGTTTCAGCATTTTTCCATTCGTCGCAAACTTGGTGAACGAAGACATTCCCTGTACTTTCAGTTGTTCCATCTCGTGTATCTATCCATCCGCATGATGAATAGATTTTCACCTCGCTTTCTCTATATTGCCTTCCATTCCTCCAGAAGGTTATTCCTAGTATACCGTCCTCGCGATAAAAGAAAAGACTTAATTTAACGAAAAATTAAGACAATTTGTTATCAATTTTTAAAAATAGTGTCACAGGCGCATCGCTAAGGGATTTAAGGTGTATTCCGTATGGGCGGGATAACAAAAAAGAACCTGATGGGATCAGGTTCGACAAAGATTCATGCAGGGATGAACTCAAAAGTGTTCGATCTCCCACGTGCGCCGGCGATACGTCAATTGTCCCTTCAACGCAATCGATTCCTTCTTCGCGTCAAAGTCTTCCTCGAGGACGGACATGTCCTCGTAACGTCCCGCGACATAGAAGGCGATCGACACTTGGCGATTGAATAGACTCCGTTTCGTATGGTCAAAGTCGATGATCAGGCCTTGCGGTGACAACGCCAAAATTTCATCGATGACCGGGAGGGGGATGGGGACGAAACTGATGTTACGGATGTCCCGATCGAGTTTGCTTTGCAAGACACTTTGGAGAAACTGGCTAATCGTCGACCAGTCTCTGATGTAGAGGCTGCTGTGACGGTCGTTCGACTCGTTGAAGAAAGCGATCTCGTTTTGAATCGAGTTGAGGAACGGCCCCTTCAAACCTCGTTCCATGTGGCTGAGGAACAAAATCTCGGCGATTTCATGGTCTGATAACGATTCGAGCAGGTGGTAGTCGGGAAAGTCGATAGCAGTGAAGCTTGTTTGATTGTTTAAGTATTTCGTCGAGAACGTCGACAGTTCGTGCGCCTCGATATAGCGAAACCGGGTCCGGGACGACTGTCTCATCCCTTTTATGTCCGTGCGACAGATGATCATCGGGCGAGCGAGTGATAGCGCCTCGGTGACATCGCTCAGCGTCACGCCGTGAAGTGTAAAACGTTGCAGTTCTCGGTCTTGTTTAATATAGAACAACTGTTTTGACATGTTTATCCCCTCAGTTCAAAGTCACTATAGTTTGATTTTAGCAAATCCCTATCGAGTGCGCCATGTTTGAGCGGTTCGGGAGGATTGAGATGATGGTTTTTTTGGGAAAATGGTTATAATTGAGGAAAAGAACCAGAAAGGCGGATTCCATATGTGGGGGTTGAAAAAAAGTTTTCCTGAACTCATAACGAGTCGGTTCATCTTAAGAGAACTCGAACCCCGTGACGCGAGGGCGCTCTATGTGATTCTCTCGACCGAGGAAGTAATGCGCTATTACGGGTCTGACCCTTTATTGGCCGTATATGAGGCAAAGAACGTTATCGCTTATTTCAAAGACCAGTTTCAACAAGGCAAAGCGATCCGCTGGGCGATCTGCGACCGTGAGACGAACGAACTGGTCGGGACCATCGGCTTTCATAACTGGACGCCCCAATACTTTCGTGCCGAGATCGGCTTTGAGGTTGCGCCGAACCACTGGCGTCGCGGCGTCGCGCATGAGGCGGCATCGGCCGTCATCCGGCACGGGTTCGACGAGTTCAAGTTTCATCGCATCTCGGCGCTCGTCGCCCCGGAAAACGAAGGGTCGAACCGGTTGGTGCAGAAGCTTGGATTCACGGAAGAGGGGCTACTTCATGATTATGCCTATAGTCATGGCCGTTTCATGGACTTGACGATGTATCGTCTCTTGAAAGAGGAATGGAATGAGAGGGAGGAAAGATAATGAGACAACTTGTGCTGTTACACGGTTTATGTGGGTCACCTGACTATTTTGAGGAACTTATCCCGTTGCTTGATGCGGAAGTATATGCGCTGACGCTGCCAGGTCATGCCGGAACCGAAGCAGGACCTGAGACGATGGACCAGTTCGCAGAGTGGGTGGTCGCCGAGATGCGGCTCCGAGAACTCGACCGGCCGATCGTGCTCGGCCATTCATTCGGCGGCTACATCACGACAAACCTCGTCCGCCGTTATCCGACCGAGTTGTCGGGATTCGGTTTGATCCACTCGACGGCAGCGGCTGACCCGGAAGAAGCAAAAGCCAAACGCAATCAAGCGATCGAACGAGTGATGGAAGAAGGGGTCCATCCGTTCATCGATACGATGATTCCCGGCGTGTTTGCGGCTGATTCCGACACTAGCTTGATTGAACGCGCGAAACAAATCGGGTATGAGATGTCGAAGGAAGGGGTCATGTCTGCCCAGCTCGCGATCCGCGATCGGGCCGACGAAACAGAGACCGTGCGTGAAACGAGATTGCCCGGACTATTCCTCTATGGGGACAAGGATCCGAACATGGACGCGGATCGTGCTTTCTTAGGCGCAGAACATCACACGAAACAAACCGTCCCAGGCAGCCATATGGGGATGATGGAGGAGCCTGAATTAGAAGCGGAACTCATCAACGATTGGCTTAAGGAGGTGCGGCATGTCTAAATTCAAACTTGTCGCCGTGTCAGGGAGTCTTCGGAAAGCGTCGTTCAATACGGCGTTGCTCCACTCGATTATCGAGCTCGGCCGCGACCGCTTCGATGTCGAAATCGCTTCGATTGAGATGCCGCTCTATAACGACGACTTGATTGACCCGGATGAACCCGAAGTCGTGCGCGACTTCAAACGAGCTGTGCGTGAGGCGGACGGTCTGCTCGTCGTCACCCCGGAATATAACCACAGCATCCCGGGTGTGTTGAAGAACGCAATCGATTGGCTGTCGCTCGAACCAGGCACGCCGCTCCGTGAGAAACCGGTCATGATTGCCGGGGCGTCTCCAGGGATGCTCGGGACGGCGCGATGTCAAATTCATCTCCGTCAAGTATTTGCCACAAATCGTGCTAACGTTTTA
Source organism: Exiguobacterium sp. s6 (assembly GCF_018618155.1). Taxonomy (NCBI): domain Bacteria; kingdom Bacillati; phylum Bacillota; class Bacilli; order Caryophanales; genus Exiguobacterium; species Exiguobacterium sp. s6. Next base: position 1,788,808 of record NZ_JACSLN010000001.1, on the reverse strand, counting down.
CCAGGAAATGAAATCTTTATCACGCATTGTAAAGAAAAGATTGATGATACTGGATTGCATGATGAAAAGTCGCGGCAACAAATCGACCGAGTATTATCGGAGTATTACAATTGGATTGAATTTTGGAAGCGTCAAGCAAAAAATTAACTTGAAGTCGCCCTGATTGTTTGATAGAAATGAATTGTGAAAACAAACACAAAGGGAGCGACAGCAAAAATGGAAACGTATATTGAACTGTACAATGGCGGCGAGTTAGAGGACCGGGCAGTCATCAATGACGGGATGACGTTCGGCCGGATCACGATTGTGGAATTATTCTATCAGACGGGCCATATTTTCGGATACGTGAAGGCCGATGGAGAGAAACGTTTCTTCCTCGAGCCGGTCGCCGGGGACGATACGTTCATCGTCGAAGGGGATCGTTATTCGCTCCAACAGTTCATCGCCCTATTTTGATGTTCACGACGCAAGCGACTCGCTTGCGTTTTTTTGTCGTTTTCGTCACGATTGAAGGTGAGGTGATGAGGATGAAACTAGTAGCAATTGAACCAACTCCAAGTCCAAATAACTTGAAGATTATCGTGGAGCCGGCTTTCACTGGCCGAGGCGTCACGTATGACAAGGCGAGCCGTGACATGCCTCCGATTATCGAGGACATCGTCGGGTTGCGAGGGGTCAAGTCGGTCTATGCGGTTTCCGACTTCCTCGCCGTCGAACGCCATCCAAAACATGATTGGCACGACGTTATGAACGAGATTCGTCGCGCGTTCGGGGAAGACGTCCCGGAAGTCGAGGCAAACCAGATGGCGGCGGACTATGAACCGGTCCACGTATCGGTCCAGTTCGTACTCGACGTCCCGATGCAGTTAAAACTCGTCAAAGGTGACACCGAAAAACGTGTCGGTCTGTCGAAGAGGTTCGTCGACGCGGCGCTCGACGTGCAAGCACAAGTGAAAAACGTCATTCAAGACCGGCGTTGGGTCGAGCAAGCTCCGCGTTACGGAGAGCTCGAGGACGTGAGCGTCGTCGCGCAAGAAGAACTCGAGGCGGCTTATCCCGAAGAACGGGTCGCGCGCATCGTCGCCCGTGCGTTCGGCCGGGAAGCCGACTATGAAGCGAATGCGAACCAGTTGCAATCAGACGATTGGAAAGCGCGATTGGCGTTCTTGGACGAACTCGAGATCGTTCCGGACAACATGGTGTACTTCCGCCGTGCGCTCGAGGATAAAGTGATGGCGATCCGTCGACAAGCGGTCGTCATGATTGGCATGTTCGAAGAAAACCGCGAAGAGTACGTCACGTATATCGAACAGGCGCTCGTCGACTCGTCACCGATCGTCCGTCGTACGGCCGGCGATACGGTATCGGATTGGGCGTTGCCGCAGTCGCAGCCGTCGATGATCGAGGCGCTCAAAGATAAGAGCAAGCTTGTCCGTTGGCGGGCCGCTCGGTTCTTGTTCGATTGTGGAGATGAGCAAGCGGTGCCGGCATTGAAAATTGCCGAGGACGACCGCGAGTTCGAGGTTTCCCTTCAAGCTCGTCTCGCGAAAGAGCGAATCACGAGTGGAGAGACAGCGCTTGGGACGGTGTGGCAACAAATTTCGAATCGAACGAAGTAACAATCATTCGACAAACAAATATTTAATTTTTTTACAGTTACAGGGAAGAGAGACGAATCCTCATGCGATTCGTCTCTCTTTTCTCGTATTCAATTTGATAATTCATCCAAATGACTAACAATCGATACCAGTTATTCGACAGTTGGGTAAACGGGTCTTTTGGCCTGTCGAACGATGGGACGTTTTTCCTTGCGAATCGTTGATACACTAAACATATCTTATACCAACAAAGGAGCCATACTCATGATGCTTTTTGCAGAAACCCCAGAACTCGTAGCCTATAAGGAAGTCGTCGATGGTATGATCACGGTCATCTTTGAGTCGATTCACAGTGAGACGTTCTCAATCTCTGCACAAGTTCGTTCCGACATCGACGTCGCCGACGCGTTGTTCATGACTGGTTGGCAACAGTACGTGGAAAACGTCCAAGTTTCATAATAAAGGTGAATAATATACGTAAACCCATTACAAACGTCTGCACGAACGTTTACACTAGTGCTATAGACGTTTTTTTATTTTTCAGAGGAGAGTGGGATACGTGAAGAAGACTTGGTTATTGGCCATCGTCACGGCGATGATATTGGTTGTGGCGGCGTGCAGCAAAGAAGAAGCGAACCCGAGCGATGTGGACGACACCGCGTCGACACCGCCTGCTTTATTGACGCTCGATACGGACGTGAGCTACGATGCCGAATCGAAACAACTGTCGACGACGGTGTCGATGACAAACCCGAACGAAGAGCCGGTCAAGGTAACGTTCAACTCGTCTCAACGTTTTCAAATGACGGTGATGAACGGTGATACGACCGTCTTCGATTACGGCAGTGAATATATGTTCACGGAATCGATTATCGAAGAGACGTGGGAACCAGGCGAGAAGAAAGTGTTCGATGAAGTGTTCCCGCTCACACTCGAAGCCGGGGACTACACAGTCGATTTCGTCGGACTGGCCCAAGTCGACGGTGCACCTGAAATGGCGGTCACGGATCAACAGACATTGACGGTCGAAGCGGCGGAGCCACCGGCAGAAGAGGGAACGAGCGAAGAACCGGCGGAAGAACCGACGGAAGAGCCGAGTGATCAGCCGGCCCAAACGAACGGTGCGTTCCGCGATGTCGCCATCAAACTGAACGGTAACGCGATCGACGTGTCTGGCTACACGGACGTCGAAGAGTTTGAGTGGAGTGTGTCGGACGGTCATAACCTATATGCTCAAGGCGCGGCAGAAGTGACGAGCGGCGGCTTTACGTTCGGCGTTCTATTGGACGAAGAACCTCCGGCCGGGAAAACGCTGTTCTTGGAGATGACACCGATTGGCGGAGACGTAGCCTCGTTCCGCATCCAATAAGCGAACGACGGAAACTGAGGTTTCCGTCGTTTTTTTTCGGGAATGAAACAAGTTGACGGCACCCCCAGATTGTCAGACAATTAGGCAAACCGATATCAGTTAGGGAGGAAGTTGAGTATGCAGCAACATATTATCGAATCGACACATGTCAAACCATCGATTAACCCGGCCGAAGAAATTCGTCTTCGGACCGATTTTTTAAAGGCTTATGTTAAACGGGCCGGGGCGAAAGGACTCGTCCTTGGCATCTCGGGTGGACAGGACTCGACGCTCGCCGGTAAACTCTGTCAGCAGGCGATGGAAGAGTTGCGTCAAGAAACGGGCGCGGATTACACGTTCTACGCCGTCCGTCTTCCATATGGGGAACAACATGACGAAGCGGATGCGAAGCGCGCCCTCGAATTCATCCGTCCGGACAAGACGTTCACGGTCAACGTGAAGCCGGCCGTCGACGCCTCGGCTGAAGCGTTCGCACAAGCGACCGGACTTGAGCTCGGTGACTTCCATAAAGGGAACACGAAAGCACGCGAGCGGATGAAAGTTCAATACGACATCGCCGCCACGTTCGGCGCGCTCGTCGTCGGTACGGACCATGCGGCTGAATATGTGACCGGCTTTTACACGAAGCACGGCGATGGGGCTGCCGACTTGACGCCTCTCACCGGACTCAACAAACGCCAAGGCAAGGCGTTGCTCCATGAACTTGAGGCGCATGAGAGTTTAATCTATAAAGTGCCGACGGCTGACTTAGAAGATGACAAGCCGGGACTCCCGGACGAGGTCGCTCTCGGGATGACGTATGATCAGCTCGATGACTACTTAGAAGGCAAAGAGATCGACCCGGCCATCGCCGAGCGGATCGAGACGATCTTCAAGCGGTCGCGCCATAAGCACCATATGCCAGCCTCGCTCTACGACGAGTGGTGGCAGTAATCAAAAAGAACCAGCCCCCGGGTTGGTTCTTTTTGATGTAAAGTTTACGATCCGTTCCTTTTGGCGCCCATGCTTTCAGCAGGCAATCCCGAAGCCTCCTCGCGCCGAATCCGGCACTGCGGGGTCTTCGTCGGATTGCTTTCCTGCATGAGTCAGGGCGCCACGGGACGGATTGCGGAGGCTTTCATAGTATACAGGCCAATCGATGCCATGGCCGGCGCCCGAACTCTTAGGGGAGAGCGAGGCAAGGATGAGCCCGTAAAGCGCGATTTTGCGCTGCGGAGGCATTCGCATCGCCCTTGGAACGGAGGGTGCCAGCAAAGGAATGGCCATAAAAAAGAACCGAGCCATAGCCCGGTTCTTTTTTACGTACGATCCATTAGCGCTTCGAGCGTGTCGGCACGAATTGGATGAGCAAGATGAGCGTGAACGCGATCAAGCTGAGCAGCGGGATCGTGATGAATCCGAAGTAGTTCACCCAACGAATCAAACAGTCGTTACTGCAGAACGCGTCGCCGTTCGGGATGCGTTCGAGAACGACGTGATAGAGGGCGATCGCCCAACCCGCCCCGGCCATGAGACCGACGAACAATCTGTTCACGGAACGGTTCGAGAGGAGCACCGTCAAGTAATAGATGGCGAGCGGATACATAAATATGCGTTGGAACCAGCATAACTTGCATGGCACGTACAGCATGATTTCCGAGAAATAAAGACTGCCGAGCGTCGCGATGGTGGCGACAATAAAGGCAAAATGATGACGTTGCATCTGATTTCCTCCTGACGATTCAAAACTAATCGACAAACATGATATGATACAGTGAAGCAATAACGTATCCAGTATACAATCTTTGAAACGATAGAGAAACAGGTGACGTCATGCAAGTATCAGAAGTGGAAGTGTTGATCGTCCTCGCCGAGGAGTTGAACATGCGCAAAGCAGCGGAGCGGTTATTCGTCTCCCAGCCCGCACTCAGTCAACGTCTCGTCACGATCGAGCACCAATGGGGTAAAAAGATATTCGTCCGTTCGACGCGCGGGCTCGCGCTCACACCAGACGGAGAAAAAATCATCGACTTCGCAAAGAAGATGTACAGCGAAGAACAGGAGCTGCGTGGGGAGTTGACAGCGCAACAAGGTGAGGTGTACGGTACATTAAAAATCGCCGTCGCATCCATCATGGGACAGTATTGGCTGCCCCGCGTCTTGAAACGATTCATGGAGCGGTATCCGTCGGTCCGGGTCAAACTCGTCACGGGTTGGTCAAGCGAGATGATGCGCTATATGCTAGAAGAAAATTTTCATATCGGTATCATCCGAGGGAACCCTGACTGGCGCGGCGAGAAGATGAAACTGTTCTCAGATTCGCTCCACTTGGTCGATATGCGGATGACCGATTTAAAGCAACTCAAAAACAACGAGCGCTCATTCATTCAATTCAAGAGCGACTCGACCTATTATCAAGAGATTCTCGAATGGTGGCAGGAACGGTTCTCGAGCCCGCCGCTGACGACGCTCGTCGTTGATCAGATTGAGACGTGCAAACAGATGGCGCTCCATGGAATCGGCTTCGCGATTTTGCCGGAGTCGACGATCCGCGATGTCGAGGCGATCAATAAGATTCCGCTCACCTCGTCGAACGGGACACCGCTCGTCCGAGATACGTGGATGTTGTCGACCGAATCGATGCTCGAGTTGGCGCAAGTGAAGGCATTTTGGGAAATCGTGGATGAAGTGACAAAGGAGAGTGTGGAATGAGTTGGGCAATTGAAGCAAGACGGCAGTTACATTTGATTCCAGAACGAGGTTATGAAGAGTTTAAGACACAGGCGACGCTTGAGGAGTTGATCCGGTCCCTGAACTCGCCGCGGGTGCATATCTCACACTGGCGCACCGGTCTGTTCGTCCGGGTTGATGGGCTTGTCGGTGAGAAGACGATTGGGTACCGAGCCGACATGGACGGCTTGCCGATCACAGAAGAAACAGGACTCGAGTTCGCCTCGGTCCATGAGGGGATGATGCACGCTTGTGGTCACGACGTTCACATGGCGATCGCCCTTGGGTTGATCAAACGTGCCGTCGAGGAGCCGCTCGACCACGACCTCGTTATCTTTTTCCAACCGGCAGAGGAAGGTCCGGGCGGAGCTGAGCCGATGGCCGTGTCGGAACTGTTCTATCATTTCCGTCCCGATGCAATGTTCGGCCTTCATGTGGCTCCGGAATATCCGGTCGGCACGATCGCCTCGCGCCCGGGTGTCTTGTTCGCGAGTGCGCGTGAACTGCATCTGACGATTCACGGGAAAGGCGGGCACGGGGCCTTCCCGCATGCCGGGATTGACGCCGTAATCGTCCAAGCTGCCTTAATCATGCAACTTCAAACGGTCATCTCACGGAACATCGATCCGATGGGGAGTGCTGTCATCTCGATCGGTAAGGTCGCGGCCGGCACGAAAGAGAACATCATCGCCGACACGGCGAAACTCGACGGGACGATCCGTGCGCTGTCGGATAAGGAGATGGTCGTGCTCGAAGGGCGTATCCGTCAAATCATCGCCGGAGTGGAGATGACGTATAACGTTCAAATCGACCTTGAGTTCGGCAATCGCTATCACGAGGTCGTCAATGACGAACGTTATTTGTTCCAGTTTGAAGAAGTAGTCGAAGAGGTCGGGTATTCGTACAAGACGTGTGTCCCTGCCATGACCGGCGAAGATTTTGGTTACATGTTAAAGCAAGTACCGGGCTTCATGGTTTGGCTTGGCGTGAACGATATGGGTTCAGGGCTTCATCAATCAACGCTCAATCCGGACGAGCGGGCGATCGATGTCGCCATCGAGCTGTTCGATCATTTCTTTCGAACAGCGATCATTAAATGAAGGGAGCGGACATGACCATGTCCGCTTTTTTTGTGCAAAATGTGTTGAATTGTGCGTGAACGGTTAAAAATTCGGGAAGTAAATAAGACTTGTAAAGCGTCGATATTGTTAATCATGCTCAAATGTGAACATTTTGCGAACTCAAGTATTGAGACATTACAGCGCTATATAAAATCATTATGATAAGGGTATCCAAGGGAAATCATCTGTGATGTTGCGCGATAGACATTGGTTTAAAGCGCTAGAGAGAGATAGGAGGTAATCAATAGATGTTTCAAGATCCTGTCCTGATGAGCCGGGCGTTAACGGCACTCACGTTGGGTTTCCACGTGATTTTTGCCACAATCGGCGTCGGGGTTCCACTTTTAATTTTATTGGCAGAGTTTCTAGGCATTAAAAAGAAAGATCCGAAATATACCTTGATGGCCCGTCGTTGGTCACGGGGCTATGTTGTCACAGTAGCGGTCGGTGTTGTGACGGGTACGGCAATCGGGCTTCAGCTGTCCTTACTTTGGCCGAACTTGATGCGGGTAGCCGGTCAAACGATCGCACTCCCATTGTTCATGGAAACGTTCGCGTTCTTCTTTGAGGCGATCTTCCTCGGAATTTATTTGTACACGTGGGATCGATTTAAAAACCCGTGGCACCATATGCTTCTCGGGATTCCGGTCGCGGTCGGTGCCTTGTTCTCAGGTTTCTTCATTACGACCGTGAACAGCTTCATGAACCAACCGGTCGGATTTGATATCGTCGACGGACGGCTTGCCAACGTGAGCCCGCTTGAAGCGATGTTCAGCCCAGCGATGCCAACGAAAATGGCGCACGTCTTGACGTCGGCTATCTTGACGTCGGCGTTCATCCTTGCGGCGATCGCGGCCGTCCAGTTGCTCCGTCAGCGACGGAACCAGCTCGACAAGTTGTCAATCGAGTATCACAAAAAAGGACTTCGCTTGACGATGACCGTCGCACTCATCTTCGCAATCGCGACAGCTCTTGTCGGGGACTTCTCAGGGAAATACTTGGCGAAGTACCAGCCGGATAAATTGGCGGCTGCGGAGTGGCACTTTGAAACCTCCTCGGAAGCTGAGCTTATCCTAGGCGGCTGGCTCGAGGAAGACGGGGAAGGCGGTTACGAAGTACGTGGCGCTTTGAAGATTCCATACGCCTTGTCCATCTTAGCTGGCGGCGTACCGAACTACGAGGTAACAGGTCTTGATGAATTCGCGAAAGAAGACCAGCCACCGCTATTCATCCACTATCTGTTTGATGCGATGGTCGGGATCGGGATGCTCCTCGCACTGATTTCGTTCTTGTTCGTCCTCGGACGCTATATCAAGCGGTTACCGCAATTCAGTAAACCGATGCTCATCGCCATCGCAGCGGGTGGTCCGCTCGCGATGATGGCCATCGAGTTCGGCTGGTTCTTCGCCGAGTTCGGTCGTCAACCTTGGGCGCTTTATGATTTGATGCGCACGAGTGAAGCGGCCACGACATCAGCGAACGTCGGTTGGATGCTTATCGCCTTTGCGATCCTGTATGCAGTTCTTGGCGTAGTCACGGTGCTCGTCTTGACTCGTCTGTTCAAGGACAACCCAGTAGGGAAAGAACTAAAACAATCGGAGCATCGCGGTGAAGCGATGTTCGCGGATGAAGTGTGATCGGAGGGTATGACATGCAGATTCAAGAACTAGGGATTGCCGTACTATGGACGTTTTTGTACGGCTATCTCATCGTCGCATCGATTGATTTCGGTGCCGGCTTCTTCGCTTTCTATAGTAAGTACACGAAGCGTGACCACATGATCAACCGTCTGATTCAGCGGTACTTGTCACCGACATGGGAAGTGACGAACGTCTTCTTCGTCTTCTTCTTCGTTGGAATCGTCGGGTTCTTCCCGGATACGGCCTACTATTACGGGACAGCACTTCTCGTTCCGGCTTCGGTCGTCTTGATTTTGTTGGCGATTCGCGGGAGCTTCTATGCGTTCGCCAACTACGGTTCAAAAGAGAGCACGTTTTACATGTTCTTGTACGGGGCAACCGGCCTCTTGATCCCAGCCTCGATGTCGACCGTCCTCACGGTCAGTCAAGGCGGGTTCATCAATGAGACCGAGTCCGGCGTCTTCTTTGACGGCATGAAGTTGTTCACCAACTTCTACTCATGGACCGTTGTCTTCTTGGCAATCGTGTCGGTGCTCTACATCAGTGCCATGTTCCTTTTATTCTACGCGGACAAAGCGCGTGACGTTCAAGCGGTCCCGCTCGTTCGGAAGTGGGCCTTGTTCTGGAGCGTGCCGACGATTATCGCCTCGGGCCTCGTCTTCTTCGGGTTGAAGTCGCAGGCGGCTTGGCATTATGAGAGCATTTTGGCAGGCAACTGGTGGTGGTTCGCCGCAAGTTTCATCTTCTTCGTCGTAGCGGTTTCATTCGTCTACTTGAAGCGGAACTACGGCCTCGCTTTCTTGATGGTCATGGGTCAATTCTTCATGGCTTGGTTCGGATATGGTTATACGCACTTGCCATATATCCTTTATCCGTACATCGACATCAACGGAAGCGTCGTCAACGAATCGATGGCGGTCGCACTCGTCGTCGTCTTCATCCTCGGATTGCTCCTCCTCGTACCGGCGCTGTATCTCTTACTTCGCCTGTTCTTGTTCGACAATGACTATGTACGCGGAAAGCGTTCGAGTGGTAAAGCATAAGACCGGATGATTCCGGTCTTTTTTTGTATAGTTTTTTTGGAGGGAATCGGTTACACTGTACGAAGAATCGGGAACAGAAACAGCGTAGGAAAGGGATGTATGAAATTATGACAGGTGAATTTGCAGTCATCGGATTAGGACGGTTTGGCGGCTCAATCGTTCGTGAATTGTCGGCGAACGGTTATGACGTGTTGGCCATCGATGCCGATGAAGAACGCGTCAACGAGTTTATGGGACTGGCGACACATGCGGTCATCGCGGATACGACAGACGAGAACGTATTGAAGAGTCTCGGCATTCGTAACTTTGAGCACGTCATCGTGGCGATCGGGGAAAACATTCAAGCCTCGATTTTGACGACGCTCATTTTGAAAGAGCTCGGCGTTCAAATCATTACCGTGAAGGCGACGAACGATTATCACGAGAAAGTGTTGCGCCGCATCGGAGCCGATAACATCGTCCACCCGGAACGCGACATGGGTGTTCGGATCGCGAACGGGTTGATGAGTCAAAGCATCCTCGACTACCTCGAACTCTCGAACGAGCACTCGATCGTTGAAATCAAAGCGTCGGATAAGTTGTCGAACAAATCGCTCATCGACTTGGACCTCCGTGCTAAATACGGCGTCAACATCGTCGCCGTTCGCCGCGACGACGACGTCATCATCTCCCCGCAAGCCGACGAGATGATTCTGCCAGAAGATATCTTGATTATTATCGGCAAAGATACAGACTTGGACCGACTCGAACGTACCCTTCGGTCTAGATAAAAACGAGAGGCGCGCGCCTCTCGTTTTTTTAGATGAGCTTCATTTGTTTTAAGCCGTACTCGATGCCATCCTCGAGAATCGACTTTGTGACGAAGTCGGCAACTTCTTTCGCCTCGGTCCGGGCGTTGCCCATCGCGATACCGGTCCCGACGTATTCGAGCATTGCCAAGTCGTTCAAGGCGTCGCCGAACGCATACGTGTTTTCGAGTCTGTACCCGTTCGCCTCGATGAAGTGGCGAATGCCATCGGCCTTGCTCGCCCCGCGATTGATGACGTCCATGGCGTGGGGGTGCCAACGGATGAAATCAAATTCGCCGTACGCGTCCAAGTAATGATGCTCTTCTTCCGGTGTACAGTAAAGTAACGTCTGATAGACGGCTTGTTCGATATGGAAGTTCGGTTCGTAAGTCGGGATCGGCATATCGAGTTCTCCAAGCGACTGTTCGACGACATGGTCGTTTGCTTTCGTCGCTCCGCCCCGATCTTGGCCGAGGTAGACAAGCGTGTGGTCGTTCGAGCCCGCATGCGTTGTCAGACGGTGGAGAGCATCTGTCGGTAAGGCATTTCGGTAGACGACCTCACCTTGATGGACGACGATTTGTCCGTTGTAACAGACGAAACTCTCAATCCCGACTTGTGCGGGGATGTCCGACAACATCGCCGGACCGCGACCGGTCGCGATAAACGTCTCGACGCCGTTCGCGCGGAGTTGTTCGATGGCTTTGATTGTCGAAGGTGGAATGTACGACCCTTCGTGGAGCAACGTCCCATCGATATCAAAAAAGACTACTTTCTTATCTTCCATGTTGTTTCACCATGCTTTCTCTGTCTTTATGAAGTCAGTTTTATACTAAAAAGCATAACATGAAATTGAGAAACCGCCCTCAATCTAACGTCATTAGTGAAATATTGTCACAATATAAGCTATAATGAAGAAAGAATCTTACGGAGACATAATTTTAATAGCGAGAATCACTTATGTATCACATAGATGAACATCAACTACTTGTAGTAAGGAGAGATTAAATGAAGTTTGTAAAAAACCACCAAACAGCTGTGTTTGCCTTAGGCGGACTCGGAGAAATCGGGAAGAACACGTACGTCGTTCAATTCCAAGATGAGATTATCGTCATCGATGCGGGCATCATGTTCCCGGAGGATGACTTGCTTGGAATCGATTACGTGATCCCTGATTACTCGTACTTGATTAAAAACAAAGATAAAGTCAAAGGGGTGTTCATCACCCACGGTCACGAAGACCACATCGGCGGTATCCCGTTCCTGTTGAAACAAGTGAAATTGCCGATCTACGCGACGAAGCTCGCGCTCGGCTTGATTAAAGTGAAGTTAGAGGAGCATGGATTGCTCCGCGAAGCGGAACTTCACGAAATCGATGAGGATACGATCGTTAAATTCCGTAAGACGAGCATCTCGTTCTTCCGGACGACCCACTCGATCCCGAACTCACTCGGTGTCGTCGTCAAGACACCACAAGGAAATATCGTTCATACGGGTGACTTCAAATTTGACTTCACACCGGTCGGCGAACCGGCTGACATCGCGAAGATGGCGGACATCGGAAAAGAAGGCGTGCTCTGTCTCTTGTCGGATTCGACGAACGCAGAAGTCGAAGGTTTCACGATGAGTGAGAAAGTCGTCGGCGGGACGATCAGCGAGACGTTCCGGAAAGCGGAAGGCCGCATCATCTTCGCCACGTTCGCCTCGAACATTTATCGTCTGCAACAAGTCGTCGATGCTTGTGCCGAGACAGGCCGCCATTTGGCTATCTTCGGTCGATCGATGGACAAAGTCATGACGATTGGGCAAGAGCTCGGCTTCATCAACGTGCCAAAAGGCATGATCATCGAAGCGAATCAAATGCGGAACTATGAGCCGCATGAAGTGGCAATCCTTTGTACCGGTTCGCAAGGTGAGCCGATGGCTGCGCTCAGCCGCATCGCCAACGGAACACACCGTCAAGTATCGGTTATTCCTGGCGACACGGTCATCTTCTCGTCATCTCCGATTCCGGGTAACGCCATCTCGGTCGGGAAAACGATCGACCAATTGTATAAAGCCGGCGCGGACGTCGTTTACGGAAAATTGACGAACATCCACACGTCGGGTCACGGGTCGCAACAAGAGCAATTGCTCATGATCCGCTTGCTCAACCCGAAATTCTTCATGCCGATTCACGGGGAGTATCGCATGTTGGTGAAACACGCCGAACTCGCCGAATCGGTCGGCATCCCGAAAGAGAACAGCTTCATCATGGATAACGGTGAAGTGCTCGCCGTCGACGCCGACTCGGCCGCCATCACCGGGAAAATCTCGGCCAACGCCGTGTACGTCGACGGAAACGGCATCGGGGACATCGGCAATATCGTCTTGCGCGATCGCCGCATCCTTTCAGAGGACGGACTCGTCGTCGTCGTCATCAGCATCGACGGCAAGACGCGTAAACTCGTCTCAGGTCCGGATATCATTTCACGCGGCTTCGTCTATATGCGCGAATCGGGCAGCTTGATTCGTGACGGCGAGCGCTTGCTCAAGAAGACGGTCGAGCAAGGGTTGTCGAACAAGCAGATGAAGTGGTCAGAGATGAAGCAGCTCGTCTCAGATACGCTCACGCCATACTTGGCACAAAAAACACGAAGACACCCAATGGTTCTTCCGATCATCATGGAAGTATGACCGAGCGGGCTGTAGGTGACTACAGCCCGTTTTTTAGAGGACAAAGATAAAGGAGATGGTGTCTGATGGAACGCAAGAAACGGAAGAAAGGTTGGTTGAAATGGGGCCTGGCCGCATTCGCCTTACTCTTCCTCATCACGATGGTATACCATCAAGTCAAACCGGTGCCGGACGGCGTGTCGCGTGCGTCGGAACCGGTCGCGATTTCGGATGACCAAATCGATTTTTTATTTGATTTGACGTATCAAGGGGAAGACACGGAAGTGAACGAGCAAGAGATCTTTCAAGACGTCGAGCGGTCAATCCGCGAGGCGCGGGAATATATCGTCATGGACTTTTTCTTATTCAACCCATATTCGAATGAAGACCGGCAATATCCGGACATCACGGCCAGTCTATCATCGGCCTTGCTCGAACAGATGAAAGCCTATCCGGACATGAACGTCGTCTTAATCACCGATGAGATCAATACGACGTATAACGGTCATGCGGCCGACCATTTGGATGTGTTGAAGGAAGCGGGCGCGGAAATCGTCTACACGAACCTCGATGCGCTCCGCGACCCGAACATCTTATACTCGACGCTGTATCGGATCGGGTTCCAATGGTTCGGGGACAGCCAGAACGGCTGGTTGCCGAACCCGATGGCCAAATCGGCACCGGACATCACGATCCGGTCGTATTTACGGCTGTTGAACGTGAAAGCGAACCACCGCAAAGTGATGGTGACCGAGAATGACGGCTTCGTCTTATCGGCTAACCCACACGATGCGAGCGGCTATCATTCGAACGTAGGCGTCCGGCTCGACGGTCCAATTTTAGCGGACATCCTCGAAGGGGAGGAAGCGATCGCGACGTTCTCGAAAGGGGATGCCGAACGTTTCCCGAGCGAGGAGAAACTCGCGAATCTGCGCGACGAGCCGTCGGAAGGCCCGATGCAAATCCGCTACGTCACGGAATCCAAGATTCAGGACGCCGTCATCAAGGCGATGGAAGAAGCGGAATCAGGTGAGACGATTTGGATCGGCATGTTCTACTTGGCCGACCGAAACATCATTCAAGCCATTCATGAGGCCGCCGAGCGCGGCGTCTTCGTCAAACTGATTCTTGACCCGAATACGAACGCGTTCGGGCGCGACAAGTCAGGATTGCCGAACTTGCCGGTCGCCGCGGAATTGAACACGGTGAACCCGGAGCAAATCGAGATTCGGTGGTACGAAGTCGGCGAAGAGCAGTACCACCCGAAGATGCTGTACGTGGAAGGGGACCGTCGAGTCGTCGTCATCGGGTCGGCCAACTATACGACCCGGAACATGAACGACTATAACCTCGAAGCGGACGTTGAAGTCGTCACGACCGAGGAGACAGCGTTCATCCGCGAGGTCGACGGGTACTTCAAGCGTCTCTGGAACAACGAGCAAGGAACGTATACGCTCGCCTATGATGAGATTCAGACCGATTTGCCAATCGGAAAGTATGTGATTTATTGGATCCAGAAACTCACTTGGACGATGACCTACTGACACAAGCCCGCCTTCCTGTGAAGGGGGCTTTGTTGTGGACGGGCTACCATCGACATGACGACGAACAAAACCCGCTCTCACAAAGAGAGCGGGTTTTCATCATTTCGTTTCGACTGGATTGAATTCGTTCGTGAACTCGTAAAGGAACCGGCCTGTGTCGCGGAGGACGTCTGTCTTCCGGTGGAGCGAGAAGTGATCGTATGGGACGGTTTCCGTCTCGATGTTGTTCGTATATTCTTCGAGCAAGAGCGAACTCGCTGGCTCAATCAAGTTGAACTCGCCACCGCGTCCCGAGAAGGAGAACACTTGGACGGAGCGTGGCCACGTCTCAAGTTTTTCTTGGAACGCCTGCAACCCGTCAGAACTCGGGGACAAATCCCGGATGGCAGGACTGCCGGTATTGATCCCGAAATTACTGGCGGACAGACCGAAGTTGGCAAGTCGTGTTCCGGCGAACGGACTATCATACGTCACGAACTTATCGACGATGTATTCGTCTTGATTCAAGATATAGTTCGCTGCCGCCACACCGCCCATGCTGTGACCGATCAAATACATCCGGTCGAACGAACGGTTTCGTTCCTGTTTATAGCGTTCGATCGCCGCATTCAACCACTTCGTCTGGTTGTTGAGCGATGCCTCGGCATCCTCATATTCAATCCGGACAATCGGTCGGTTCGAGCTGTAGTCATTGATGACGCAATCGGCCGCGCCTTTCACCGTCACGGTACAGAGGGCACCATCTTTCGCCAGCCCACGCTGTTCCATATACTGCGAGAAGCGGAGGAATGTGCGGTCGGTCCCGAGCAAGCCGTGAACGGCGAACGTCGGGATGAACTCGTCCGTCTGCGCCGCTTGGCGAATCGCCTCAGATTTCCGTTCCGTCGTCAACTCTTCTCGAATCGTCACGATAATCAACGCGAGGGTCAAGACGAGGATGAAGCCGCCGAAGATGCGAGAACGAATCGACGTCTTGTCCGGATTACCGACGTTTTGACGATATTTCCGCCAAACAAAGAAAGCGACTAGGCCAAGGACGACGATGATGACGCCTGTGATAATCCACGCCTTGACGTTCGGCACGTGGGCGACGAGCGTCATGTTGTTTTGACGGCCACCGTACACTTGCCACTCGACATGTTTCATCGACCGTACATCGAGTCCAGTACCGTCTTCGACGAACACCCCGGTCGGCACGGTCAGATTGAACCGGATATCGGCTTGACGAACGTAACGTTCGGCCAGTTGTTTCGGGGAGCCGCTTAAATTCAGACCTGGCAAATCGACGCGGTCGAGCCGCAGGTCGAGGTTCGTGTTCATGACGTATGAGTCAAACCAAATCCCATCTTCTTTGTCGACATCAAACTTCATATCAGGTGGGACGAGGATACCGGCCGGACCGGTCTTCCACTCCTCTTTAATGTTTTGGAGGTCATCGACGTTGTCGAACGTCTTCTTGAGCACCATGCCTTCATAGTCGTCTTGACTCGAGTAGTCACGTGTCGCATATCCGTTCTCATTCGCCTGTTGTTTCCATGTATCCCAATCGAGCCGCAAATTGAGCAGCTTCATGACCGGATGGTCGCGGAAAGCATACGTCGTCTCTAACGTGACCGATTGGTCGTAGTGGACGGTCGCATCATATTCGATTCGGACACATCCCCCGATTAAAAGAAACAGAAATGGGAATACTAACAACAGTGCCTTTTTCTTCAAGCTCGTCACCTCAAATCGGCTCACCGTAGGTCTCTAACGGGTTGGTCGTGTTGATGCGGTCGTAAAAGAGCACCCCATCTAAATGGTCGAGCTCATGTTGACAGACGATGGCGCGCATACCGCGGAGCCGCAATTTAATCGGGGCGCCGTCACGGTCGAACCCTTCAATCGTGATGCGTCGGTATCGGGGCACGTTGCCTTTGACGACACGGTCGACAGATAGACAGCCTTCACCGCCATTCAAGTACGTCTGTTCGACCGAGTGGCTCGTAATCTTCGGATTGAAGATGGATAGTTTGAACGTCTCTTCTTCTTCGTGGAGCAGGACCGTGAAAAAGCGGCGATTGACGCCGAGTTGTGGTGCGGCGATGCCGACACCGCCCCGAAGTTCATACTTCGCGCTCATCTCTGGATCCTGGCTATTGACGAGGAACGTCTCCATCTCGTCGAGTAGCGCGAGGTCTTCTGCCGTCGGTGGGACCGGCACTTCGATTGAGCGGGCGCGGAGCCGCTCGTCTCCTTCACGAATCACATCTTTCATCGTTAACATGCAAAACTTCCTTTCCCATTGCGATATGACCAATTATATCATATTTATTAGTCATTTCGCTTAGATGGTACAGAAGGTGAAATGAAAATGATACAGAGGCGAAATAAGGGAAAAGACGTGTTGATGTAAGCGTTTTTATAAAGTGAGCATATTTTTTGCGTTATTATAACAACCCGTTTTATACTGACTAGGAAACGGCAGGATAAGTGTAACTTTCCTGAATCACGTTAATACAGATTGCTTTTTTGGACAGATACACTTAAGATTTGAGGTAGTGTTTGATCACAAAAAAGACAATTGTCTCATAGTTGAAAGGATGAGGTGAAACGAATGAACAACGTTCAGGTACTTCAAAACGTGGAAGAAAACTTCCAAACGTTCCGTATTCTCGACGAGAAGGGCGAGGTCGTCAACCAAGACGCAATGCCAGATGTAACGGACGAGCAACTTCAGGAGCTTATGCGCCGCATGGTTTATACACGAATCTGGGACCAACGTGCCATCTCGCTCAACCGTCAAGGACGCCTAGGTTTCTACGCGCCAGTGGCTGGTCAAGAAGCAACGATGATCGGGACGCAATATGCGCTCGACAAACAAGACTGGATTCTTCCAGGCTACCGTGATATCCCGCAACTCGTATTCCACGGACTTCCGCTTTATCAAGCGTTCTTGTTCTCACGTGGTCACGTCGCAGGTAACCGTATTCCTGAAGACGTTAACGTCTTGATGCCGCAAATCATCATCGGGGCACAAATCATTCAAACTGCGGGTGTGGCAATGGGCCTCAAACGCAACGGCAACACAAACGTCGCCATTACTTACACGGGTGACGGTGGTTCATCACAAGGTGACTTCTACGAAGGATTGAACTTCGCAGGTGCATTCAAATCACCAGCCATCTTCGTCGTTCAAAACAACCGCTTCGCCATCTCGACACCTGTTGAGAAGCAAACTGCAGCTAAAACGATCGCGCAAAAAGCTGTCGCAGCGGGAATCAACGGAATTCAAGTTGACGGAATGGACGTTCTTGCTGTCCTCGCCGCAACACAACAAGCGCGTAAAGACGCACTTGATGGAACTCCGACGCTCATCGAAGCACTCACATACCGTTACGGACCACATACGCTCGCTGGGGATGACCCAACACGTTACCGTACGAAAGAACTCGATACAGAGTACCAAGAGAAAGATCCGCTCGTACGTTTCCGCCTCTTCCTCGAAGGCAAGAAGCTTTGGAACGAAGACATGGAAAACGAAGTCATCGAGCAAGCGAAAGCAGACGTGAAAGAAGCGATCAGCCTCGCCGACAAAGAACCAAAACAAAAAGTTTCGGACTTCATCAACAACATGTACGAAACACTTCCTTCAAACTTGAAAGAGCAGCTTGAAGAATATACAGCAAAGGAGTCGAAGTAAGTTATGGCTCAAATGACAATGATCCAAGCGATTACTGATGCGATGCGCGTAGAAATGAAGCGCGACGAGAAAGTACTTCTCTTCGGAGAAGACGTTGGTAAAAACGGTGGGGTCTTCCGTGCGACGGAAGGACTTCAAGATGAGTTCGGCGAAGACCGTGTCTTCGATACGCCACTCGCTGAGTCGGGTATCGGTGGTCTTGCAATCGGTCTTGGTCTCACAGGCTTCCGTCCAATCATGGAAGTTCAGTTCTTCGGATTCGTTTTCGAAGTCTTCGACTCGGTTGCTGCTCAAATGGCACGTATGCGTTACCGTTCAGGCGGCGCTTACAGCCAACCGGTTACAATCCGTTCACCATTCGGTGGCGGTGTTAAAACACCAGAACTTCACGCGGACAGCCTTGAAGGCTTGATGGCTCAGACACCTGGTCTTAAAGTCGTCATCCCGTCAACGCCTTACGATGCTAAAGGTCTTTTGATCGCATCGATCCGTGACAACGACCCAGTCGTATTCCTCGAGCACATGAAACTTTACCGTTCATTCCGTGGCGAAGTTCCTGAAGGCGACTACACGATCGAGCTTGGAAAAGCAGACGTGAAACGCGAAGGAACTGACGTTTCGATCATCACTTACGGTGCAATGGTCCACACGTCACTCAAAGCGGCAGAAGAGCTTGAGAAAGAAGACATCAACGTCGAAGTCATCGACCTTATGACAGTTAGCCCGCTTGATATCGACACAATCGTCGAATCAGTCAAAAAGACTGGTCGCGCCATCGTCGTTCAAGAAGCACAACGTCAAGCAGGTATTGCGGCAAACGTCGTAACTGAAATTCAAGAACGCGCAATTCTTCACCTCGAGGCACCAGTGCTTCGTGTAACTGCACCAGACACGGTCTTCGCTTTCGCACAAGGGGAAGACGCATGGTTACCTGACCATAAAGATGTCGTTGCAAAAGTTAAGGAAGTTATCAACTTCTGATCGTGTTCAAGTAACGATGAGGGAGAATTGTCTCCCTCGTTGTGTTTACATGATGAATTGATGGGAGGAAAAACCAGTGGCAGTATTTGAATTTAAATTACCAGACATCGGTGAAGGAATTCACGAAGGTGAAATCGTCAAGTGGTTCGTAAAAGCAGGGGACACAGTAAAAGAAGATGACATTCTTCTTGAAGTTCAAAACGACAAAGCCGTCGTTGAAATCCCTGCTCCAGTTGATGGAACAGTTAAAGACGTTAAAGTCTCTGAAGGTACAGTTGCGGTCGTCGGTGACGTCCTCATCACGTTCGATATCGAAGGTGACGCGCCAGCAGGCGAAGAGGAAGCAGCTCCTGAACAGCCAAAAGCTGAAGAGAAGACGGAAGACGTGAAAGAAGACGTAAAAGAAGACGGCCCGCGTGAAGTACAACTTCACAAATCGGAGCGCGTCATCGCTATGCCTTCAATCCGCAAGTACGCTCGTGAAAAAGGCGTCGACATCCGTGAAGTCAAAGGTTCTGGCGACAACGGCCGCGTCTTGAAAGAAGACATCGATGCATTCGCAAACGGTGAAGCACCAACAGCCGAAGCTACAACAGAGAAAACAGAATCTGTAGCTCCAGCAGCAGCTGCTAAAACGGAAATCAAGCCTTACGAGTCAGCGACGCCTGAACTCGAAACGCGTGAGAAAATCCGTGGAATCCGTAAAGCGATCTCGAAAGCAATGGTCAACTCGAAGCATACAGCTCCACACGTTACACTCATGGACGAAGTCGACGTCACGAAACTCGTCGCACTCCGTAAAGAGTTCAAACAAGTGGCTGCTGACCAAGGCGTGAAACTCACGTACTTGCCATTCGTCGTTAAAGCATTGACAGCTGCAGCGAAAGCTTACCCAGCCATCAACGCATCAATCGATGATGTCAACGAAGAGATCGTCTACAAAAACTACTACAACATCGGTATCGCTGCCGATACGGACAACGGTCTCGTTGTTCCTGTCGTCAAAGAAGCGGACCGTAAGTCAATCTACGCACTCGCTACAAACATCAATGAGCTTGCCGGTAAAGCACGTGAAGGCAAACTTGCTGGGGACGACATGAAAGGCGGATCGATCACAATCACGAACATCGGTTCTGCTGGCGGACAATGGTTCACACCTGTCATCAACCACCCAGAAGTTGCGATTCTCGGTATCGGCCGTATCGCTGAAAAAGCTGTCGTTAAAGACGGTGAGATCGTCGCGGCACCAGTCCTCGCCCTCTCATTCAGCTTTGACCACCGCCTCATCGACGGTGCGACTGCTCAAAACGCACTCAACATGGTGAAACGCTTGCTTCAAGATCCAGCACTTCTAATGATGGAGGGATAAGAACATGGTAGTAGGAGAATTCGCACAAGAAACTGATTTGCTTGTCATCGGCGCCGGTCCTGGTGGATACGTCGCAGCCATCCGTGGCGCACAACTCGGCCTCAAAGTCACAATCGTCGAAAAAGGTAACTTTGGTGGCGTCTGCTTGAACGTCGGTTGTATCCCATCAAAAGCGTTGATCACGGCTGGTCACAACTTCCAGCACGCAAAAGGTCACTCGTCAATGGGTATCACGTCTGACAACGTATCAGTCGACTTCACAAAAGTCCAAGACTGGAAACAGTCGGTCGTCAACAAATTGACTGGCGGCGTCAAAGGCCTTTTGAAAGGTAACAAGATTGACATCGTTCAAGGTGAGGCTTTCTTCGCATCTGAAGACACAGTTCGTGTTATCACAGAAGACAGCTCGACTCCTTACAAGTTCAAAAAAGCGATCATCGCGACTGGTTCGACACCAATCGAGATCCCATCGTTTAAATGGTCAAAACGCGTCCTTTCTTCAACTGGCGCATTGGCTCTTCCTGAAGTACCGAAGAAACTTGTCGTCATCGGCGGCGGTTACATCGGTATGGAGCTTGGCACAGCGTACGCGAACTTCGATACAGAAGTCGTTGTCGTTGAAGGCGCAAGCGACATCTTGTCTGGCTTCGAGCCGCAAATGACGCAAATCGTCAAGAAGAAACTCAAACAAAAAGGTAACGTCACGATTCACACGAACGCTCTTGCAAAAGGCGTCGAGGAAACAGAAGACGGCGTAACAGTTAAGTTTGAAGTGAACGGTGAAGAGCAGTCTGTTGAAGCGGACTACGTTCTCGTCACAGTCGGCCGTCGTCCAAACACTGGCGACATCGGTCTCGAAAACGCGGAAGTTAAAATCAGCGACCGCGGCATCATCGAAATCGACGACCAGTGCAAGACGTCGAACGAAAACATCTACGCAATCGGCGACATCGTACCAGGACCACCGCTCGCGCACAAAGCTTCTTACGAAGCGAAAGTTGCGGCGGAGGCAGCTGCCGGTAAGCCAGCATACCTCGACTACTCAGCAATCCCAGCGGTCGTCTTCACTGACCCTGAACTTGCAACAGTCGGTTACACAGAGCCACTCGCAAAAGAAGAAGGACTTGAGATCACTGTATCGAAATTCCCATTCGCAGCGAACGGCCGTGCCCTCGCTCTCGACGAGCCAGACGGCTTCATGAAGCTCATCACGCGTAAAGAGGACGGTCTCTTGATCGGTGCTCAAATCGCGGGTACAGGCGCTTCAGATATGATTGCCGAGCTTGGTCTCGCCATCGAAGCAGGCATGACTGCAGAAGATATCGCGCTTACAATCCACGCTCACCCATCACTCGGTGAGATGGCAATGGAAGCGGCAGAAATCGCAATGGGTATGCCAATCCACGTCGTTAAATAAGTCAAAAGCTCTCTCGCTTACTCGCGAGAGAGCTTTTTCACGTAATGAACGGTCCGTTCGACTTCTTGAAAGCCGATCCGTTCATGGAATTGTTGGCTGCCGACGTTTTCGATTTCCGTATCCGAAGCGAGCTCGTCGCATCCTTTCGACCGGGCGAACGCGGAGGCTGCTTCGACGAGGCGTGTCGCCACGTCCTGTTGCCGCGCGGCTTCGACGACGTAAATCCCTTCTATAAACGCGGTCGGGGAGGTGGAGGTGCCAGGGACATAGTCATGACGGAAGCTGAGCTGACAAAATCCGACCGGTTCATCCGTTTCCGCGATAAAATAGTGCATCTTGCCGGAGCGGATCCCGAGCCGGACCTCAGGGGTCAGTTCAGCAACGGGTGCGTCTGGCCATAGTTGTCGCATGAGAGCTACCAGTTCAAGGCAATCTTGTTCATTCGCTTTTCGAATCTTCATCAGTCGTCCTCCTTATGTTTCGTACGTTCAGTATAAAGGAAAATAAAGAATGAAGTGAGAAAGGAGGGAACGATGATGGCGTTCGATGAAGAATTGTTATACACCGTCTCTGAGACGAGCCGCGTCCGATTCACGGGGATCGAGACAGAGACGTCACGTTATGATTTCGGTTTTGTGTATACACATCAATTTATGGGGAAAGTGCTCGTCGTCTGCATGCAGACCGGACAGTCTGCCCTTCTTGACGTCCATGCGCTCGAAGAACCGAGACAGCTCTATCCAATGCTCGGCATCGCCTTGCGAGACACCGGACACGTCGCCGAGTTTTTACGCCTTTGTCTAACTGAAAATGAGACTGAATCCAACCAAACTGAAAATTCACCCCTTGAAAAAATGTAAGCGTTTTCTTATAATGGAACGTAGGGGAAGCAATTCGATCATCATAAGCCACCTTTTCTTCTGATGACACAAAGCGAGCCGGTCCATTGGACCGGCTCGCTTTCGTCTTAGCGGATAGCTTTTGTTTGTTGGATGACTTTAATCATTTGGAGCGACTCGTCTTCTAGACCTTGGACCGGTAGACCGGCCTCGATGTTGGCCATAATATATTCGAGCGTCGATGTCGTGATGAGCTCTCCCGGAATAATGATTGGGATTCCTGGGGGATATACCATGATGAACTCGGCCGAGATACGTCCGACGGCGTTCTCGAGTGGAATCGTCTCCGTTTCCTCGTAGAAGGCGTCACGCGGGCTGAGCGCGAGTGGCGGGATCTCAGGGAGCATGATCGACAACGAATCGTTTCCAGACTGGTCGTAGACCGATACGACGTCACGCATCCCGTCAATCAACGCTTGAATCGTCGACTCGTCGTCGGCGCTCGTCACGATGAACAAGACGTTCAACAGATCTGACATCTCGACTTCGATGCGGTGCGTCTCGCGCAAGTACTTCTCGACTTCAAAGCCGGTAATCCCGAGCTCGCGGACCGAGACGAGGATTTTCGTCTCATCGAGCGCGTACGTCGACTCTGAATGAAGTTCGGCGTGACCGTATACCGACAAGTGCGGCATGTTGTCGATGGCCACTCGAGCCAATCGTGCGAGCGTGAGGGCACGTTCGTTCATCGCCTCTCCTTTTGTCGCCAATTGGCGACGGGCCGCATCGAGCGACGCGAGGAGGAGGTAAGACGTCGATGTCGTCGTGATCATCGAGAGCATCGCGTGAATCCGTTCTGGTGAGACGAGTCCGCGGCGGACGTTCAAAATGGAACTCCCGGTCATCGAGCCGCCGAGTTTGTGCACACTCGTTGCCGCGACGTCCGCGCCGGCCTGCATCGCCGAGAGCGGGAGTTCGTCGTGGAACGGCAAGTGGACACCGTGTGCCTCATCGACGAGGACAGGTACGTCTTGGGCATGGGCGACGGCGACGATCCGTTCTAAATCACCAGCGATCCCGAAGTAAGTCGGGTTGATGACGAGGACGGCTTTCGTGTCAGGGTGCATCTCGAGGGCGCGTTCGACGGCACTTGCCGTGATTCCGTGGGCGATTCCGTATGTCTCATCATATTCAGGGTGAATGAAGACAGGGTGGGCCCCGGTCAAGACGAGCGCGGACATAACAGATTTATGGACGTTGCGCGGCACAATGATCTTCTCGTTCGGTCCGACGACGCCCATGATCATTGCCATGATGGCGCTTGATGTCCCTTGAACTGAGAAGAACGTCTCGTCGGCACGGAACGCTTCGGCTGCGAGGCGCTCGGCCTCGGCAATCGACGCTTTCGGATGATGAAGGTCATCGAGCGGGGCGATGTTGATCAGGTCGATCTTCAAAGCGTTCTCGCCGATGAAGTCGCGGAACTCAGGGTCCATTCCTTTCCCGCCTTTATGGCCTGGGATGTGGAATGCGATCGGATTCGTGTCCACGTGCGTGAGCAACGTGTCAAAGAGCGGTGTCTCGAGCTGTGTAGCACCTTTAAGTTTCAATAGTAAGTCCTCCTTGATAGCAGTGTGTATATGGGTTGTCGGTTTAGGTTCAATCTCATGTCATTTTAGACGTTTCGTTTTAAAAAACAATGCAACAAAAAAACTATAGTGATTTCTATCCCAACTTGCAATAGTTTTTTTTGTTGATACAATGGTTGTCGAGGTGAAGAATATGCAAATCAACTATCCGATTAATCCGGACTGGACGACGGATGAGCTCATAGAAGTCGTCGAGTTCTACAATCAAGTCGCCCTTGCCAATGAAGGCGGTGTCGACCGCGAAACGTTTTTGGATGCGTATCGGTCGTTCAAACAAATCGTGACATCGAAATCAGAAGAAAAACAACTGAGCGCCGTGCACGACGAACAGACCGGATACTCTACCTATCGTACGGTCCAAGCGGCCCTAAAATCAAATGCAAAGATTATAAAATTGTAACTGCTGGAAAGCATGGGAGAACAGAACAGTTTTCTCATGCTTTTTTTGTTATTTGTCTTTTAAATAGGGTACATATTATTAACAGTTATTTCAGGTTTAGCGTCAGTTGAAATGGGAATATACTCACTAAGATAAAAAATTCAAAATAGTCAGACAATTCTCTTTCCTTTTTGAATCTCATCTGATATACTCAATTCAACTCACTAAACCGTAACTTGTAGCCCAACTAAAGGAGTGTGGCATCTCATGAAACAAGTGATCGAGGCATTCAAAAGAAAAGACGCAGAAAAACGGATTCCGGTGCTGCGCTTAGAGATTGATTATGAATTGGCAACTCTCTTCGATGCGATGGCGTCACAAGACGATGCCACTGTCCAGGCTAGCAAGCATCGGTTAGAGAAATATCGCCAAGAACTTTTGCGTCTCGAAGCCTGACCCACAACCACTCATTCAACCAGTATTCCATGCGGATACTGGTTTTTGTTTGGTACAATACATAGTAGAGGTGATAAACATGTTGGAATGGTTCGCGATTGACTTGATTAAACAAGCAGGGGAATATATTCGGCAAAAAATCGATGAGAGCTATCGCATCGAACGAAAGACAGGTAAAGGGGATTTGGTCACAGAAATCGATCGAGCCGTCGAACAGTTGATTGTCGACCGTATCCGTGAAACGTACCCCGAGCATCACATCATCGGGGAAGAAGGAATCTCGACAGGACCGGACGACTTGTCCGGAACGGTCTGGTTTGTCGATCCGATCGATGGGACGTTGAACTTCATCCATCAGAAGCGCATGTTCGCCATCTCAGTGGCCGTCATGATCGATGGGGTCGTCGAATACGGCTTCGTCTATGATGTGATGGCGGATGAGCTGTTCGTGGCACGTCGCGGCGTTGGGACGACGCTGAACGGTCGTAAGCTTCCGGCCATCCAAGAACATCATGTCCGTGACGCCTTCCTGAGCATGAACGCGACTTGGGTCACACCGAATCAGCAGATCGCTCCGGAAGTACTCGCCCCAATCGTGCGCGACTCGGTCGGCACGCGGGCCCATGGCGCCGCGTCGCTCGAACTCGCGTGGCTCGCCGCGGGTCGGGTCGACGGGTACATCACGATGCGGAATATGCCGTGGGATTATGCGGCTGGAAAACTGCTCGTCGAGGAAGTCGGAGGCAGAGTCGTCTCAATTTACGGGGAACCGGTCCGTTATGACGGGAAGACGTCGGTCCTTGCCGGTAGCGAGACGTTCGTCAAAGATGTCGTCAAACACTATGTCATCGCCAAAGGGGCGGCGCCGGAAGTGAGACCTGATCTTCAGATTGGGATTAACGGCTCCTACGACCGTGTCCGGGACTTGCTCGTCTTGGCCAATCCGAACGAGGCGATGGTGCGTGAGCAGTATGAAGCGGGGGAGACATATGAAGCGACGCTCGGCGGAGAACGCGTCGGAGCGTATATGTTGGTGCGGCGCAGTGAAACGCTGCTCGAGCTCGTCAATATCGCCGTCAAGCCGGAGCGGCAAAACCAGACGATCGGACAACGGCTGCTCCAAGACGCGATTCGTCGGGCCGAGCAAAGCGGTGCGAAGCAGATGCTCGTCTGTACGGGCAACTCGAGCATCGTCCAGTTGCGATTTTATCAACAAGCTGGCTTCCGCTTCGACTCGGTCGAGCGCGACTACTTCCCGAGCCATGGTTATCCGCCAATCGAAGAGGACGGGCTCGCCTTGCGTGACCGCATCTGTCTGACACGCGACTTATAAGCGTGTCAGACAGAAGGACAAGCTCATAAACAAGGCCCGGGCGCAGCGCCCGGGCCTTCTGTTATGGACGTCGGTCAGAGAGGACGCGACGGCGTAAGTTGATACCGAAGAACGTGGCGATGCCGTTCAAGGCGAGACTGCCGATGATGATGGCGGCACTTCCTTCGGCCACCCCAATTCCGATGCCGACGAAACCGGCGACGACCGCGGTCGCGATTAAAACGAACATGAGTTGCATGGAGATTCCCCCTTTTTTCTCTAGTCTTCTTTATTGTAGTCAAAAATGATGCGTTTGGAAACGTTAACAGTTGATAACACTCGACAAAGGTGGTGGGACGTGTGCTATACTCTTAAAGTTGAATAAAAGATGAAACTTTTTTAAATAAGAGAGGACTAACTACATGAATGTAAGAACTAACCTTCGGAACGTAGCCATCATCGCCCACGTTGACCACGGTAAAACAACGCTTGTCGATGAATTATTGAAACAGTCTGGTACTTTCCGGACAAACGAAATGGTCGCAGAACGCGCCATGGACTCGAACGACATCGAACGTGAGCGCGGAATCACGATTCTCGCGAAAAACACGGCAATCGATTATAAAGATACACGCATCAACATCGTTGATACACCAGGTCACGCCGACTTCGGTGGTGAAGTTGAGCGGATCATGCGTATGGTTGACGGCGTTATCCTCGTCGTCGATGCACGTGAAGGCTGCATGCCACAAACGCGTTTCGTATTGAAGAAAGCACTCGACCAAGGTCTCCGTCCAATCGTTGTCGTTAACAAAATCGACAAGCCGATGGTACGCCCACTCGACGTTGTCGATGAAGTTGTCGACTTGTTGATCGACCTTGGAGCAGATGAAGATCAACTTGAATTCCCTGTCGTCTATACGTCTGCTGTCAGCGGTTCAAGTTCGTTCGATCCTGATCCAGAGAAGCAAGAAGATACAATCACGTACGTGCTCGACACGATTCTTGAGAACACACCGGCACCAATCGATAACTCGGATGAGCCGCTTCAGTTCCAAGTCACGATGCTCGACTATGACAACTACCTTGGCCGGATCGGTGTCGGTCGCGTCTTCCGTGGGAAAATCAAAGTTGGCGAGTCAGTCTCACTTTGCAAAACAGACGGATCAATCAAACAATTGCGCGTCACTAAATTGTTCGGTTACTTCGGCCTCAAACGTGTTGAAATCGAAGAAGCCAAAGCTGGTGACTTGATCGCCATCGCCGGGATGGAAGACATCAACGTCGGTGAGACGGTCACGCCAGTCGGTAAAGAAGAGCCACTTCCGCTCCTTCGCATCGATGAGCCAACACTTCAAATGCGTTTCATGACGAACAACTCTCCATTCGCAGGGCGCGAAGGCGATTTCGTGACGGCACGTAAAATCGAAGAGCGTTTGATGAAACAACTTGAGACGGACGTTTCACTCCGTGTCGAGAACACAGATTCTCCTGACCAATGGATCGTATCAGGACGCGGTGAGCTTCACCTCGGGATCTTGATCGAGAACATGCGTCGTGAGGGCTACGAACTTCAAGTTTCGAAACCACAAGTTATCATCCGTGAAGACGAAGATGGTACGAAGATCGAACCGTTCGAGCGCGTCATCGTTGACGTCCCAGAAGAGTACACGGGTTCAGTCATGGAATCAATCGGTCTCCGTAAAGGTGAACTTGCCAACATGAACACGAACGACAACGGTCAAACACGTATGGAATTTATCGTTCCTTCACGTGGCCTCATCGGATATCGTAACGAGTTCTTGTCAGCGACACGCGGATACGGAATCTTGAACCACACGTTCGAAGAGTACCGTCCGTTCATCTCTGCTGACATCGGCGGCCGCCGCAGCGGTGTCATGGTTTGTATCGAACCTGGTAAGTCGACGGCTTACTCGATCGGTGCCCTTGAAGATCGTGGAACGATCTTCATCGAGCCAGGTGTAGAAGTATACGAGGGAATGATCATCGGTGAATGTAACCGCGACGTCGACCTCGCGATCAACGCTGTCAAAGGCAAACAGTTGACGAACATGCGTGCTTCAGCAAAAGACTCGACACAAGTCTTGAAACGTCCACGCGTCTTCTCACTCGAAGAGTCGCTCACGTTCTTGAACGATGACGAGTACTGTGAAATCACGCCGGAGTCAATCCGTCTCCGTAAAAAAGTCTTGAACAAGAACGAACGCGAGAAAGCTGACAAGCGTCGTAAACTTGGTAAAGAATAAGTCAGAAAAAAAGGGAGCGCCTAGGCGTTCCCTTTTGTTTTGGATAGTGTAGAATGATTGTGAAGGAAATAAAGGGGGATTATCAGCTTGAAAGCTTCTCAAACGATGGACATCACACAAATCGATGTGCCGTGGATTGCCTCGCTACTTGGCGTCGGCAGTGACGCGAACGACTTCTCGGTCGGGTTTAACGCCTTGATCATCACGGTCATCTTATTGACGATACTCGTGTTTAAATTAGGTTTTGCCAAACAATTGACATGGTGGAAGTCGCTCGTCGTCTATATGCTGCTCGCACTCGGGGCAGGCACGATGGCGCTCGTCTTCTTCACATGGCCGATTCCAGAAGTTCTCCTTGTCATGGCTGTCGTCTTGGCAATCTACCGGGGCCGCCTCTGGTGGAACCGTCGACAAGGCGTCGAATCACACTGAAAAAATGGACGTTTCGCCCGAGGGCGAAACGTCCATTTTTGATTACCATCTCCGTTTTTGACGGAACGATGGATATAGGTGGAATTGGCCGGTCGCGGCACGCTCCGCGGTTCGCGCGGTGATGCGTTCTTGACACGTCTGGCACATGTACGTTTTAGCAGGTTTATTACGAAGTCGTTTCGCTTCGAACGACCACGAATCAATCGTATCGATTTTGTCACAAAGAGAGCACTTTACGCGCATGGTCTCACCTTCCTCTTCGTTGATTATAGCATGATTTCAGGAGAGAAAAGCAGGGAAAGAGGTTTGTAAGGGCGAATCCATTTCGTATACCCGTTCGGGAGGAGGGGAGTATATGGCGAGCAAAGCCGCGTTCGAACTCTCAAAGGCACAACAAGGTACGTTGAATGATATGCCATTGACATTTTTAATCACATTTGACGAACCGAAACGGTGGCCGATCACCCATGCCATCAGCTGGGTGCAAGCGCCGAATGAAGTAACGATACGTTTCGCCTTGACGAAAAATTCGCATTTGATCACGTTGCTTGGGAATGAACGGACCGCAAGTCTCATCTTTATAGAAGGAGGCCTGGCTTACAGTGTGGCCTTGTCGCATGTGGCCGAGTTCGAGCCAAGCGTGAAGCCGGGATTGCACCTTCGCTTTTTTGAAGGGCACGTTGAAGAAGTCCGTAACGTCTCCTTTTACGGGGCGACATATGGACAACCGGACATCGTCAAGACGTACGATGTCGAAGCAGCAGAAAAGCTGGACCGTGAAGTCAAGGAGAGTTTGAATTCTTGATCACCATCCTATTTTCGAGGGGCGGCAAAGTCTATGAAAAAAACGTATGTGCTCGATACGAACGTACTCTTACACGATCCACTATCCTTGTTCCAATTCGATGAGCACGATGTCGTCATCCCCGCCATCGTATTAGAAGAGCTTGACGGCAAAAAACGCAATATGGACGAGGTCGGACGTAACGCCCGTGAGACGGCGCGTGTACTCGACCAACTCCGCACGACCGGGAAACTGCATGACGGGGTACCGCTCGAGAATGGCGGTCACTTGTTCGTCGAGATCGGCCATGAACATACCGTCGATTTCCCGTTCGACGTCATGACGAACGATAACCGCATTTTGACCGTGGCGCTCGGCCTGATGAAACAATACGAGCACGACCGGACCCGTAAAGTCGTCGTCGTCTCGAAAGATATACTTGTCCGCGTCAAGGCGGACGCGATCGGTATTGAAGCCGAAGACTATTTGACCGACCATATCGTCGATACGACGAACCTATATGCCGGCTACCGGGAGATCGAGGTCGATCAAGCCGTCATCGATGAATTTTACAAAGTCCGTCAGCTGCCGCTGTCTGCGTTGACGAAAAATCAACTGTACCCGAATTCATTCGTCGTTTTAAAAAGCAACGTCTCGAAAGCGAGCGCAGTCGCGGTCGTCGATGCGCTGCAACCGATCCTTCGTCCGCTCTCCCTAGACGTCGAACACGTCTGGGGCATCCATCCGCGCAACGTCCAACAGCGGATGGCACTCGACTTGTTGCTTCGCGACGATATCCCGTTCGTGACGTTGCTCGGGAAAGCCGGAACCGGGAAGACACTTCTCGCGCTCGCGGCCGGGTTGTCGCTCGTTGAAGACGAGCGTCGTTTCAATAAGCTCGTCGTCGCCCGTCCGGTCGTCCCAATGGGGAACGATATCGGCTACTTGCCGGGGGAGATGGAAGAGAAGCTGCGGCCTTGGATGCAACCGATTTACGATAACTTAGAGTTTTTGTTTAATGCCAATTCGAAAGACGAGCTCGGGAACATCTTGGCCGGCATCAAATCGATTCAGCTCGAGGCGCTCACGTATATCCGTGGCCGCAGCATGCCGGACCAGTTCATCATCATCGATGAGGCCCAGAACTTGACGAAACACGAAATCAAGACGATTCTGACCCGCGTCGGGGAGAATTCGAAAATCGTCCTCGTCGGCGACCCGTATCAAATCGATCACCCATATTTGGATGAATATTCGAACGGTCTCACGTACGCCGTCGAACGGTTCAAAGGGCAAAACGTATTCGGCCACGTCCAACTTATCAAAGGGGAGCGCTCGTCGCTCGCCCGGTTGGCCGCCGATTTACTATAACGAAAAACGCCGAGCGGCTGCTCGGCGTTTATTTCGTATTCGGATGAAGTGCCACTTGTACGTTCGATTTTTCGAGCAAGGCGTTCGTCAACATAATCAAACCGGTCACGATGAAGAGGGCGGAGAAGCCGAAATGCGCGACGACTTGAGACCCGAACAACGGTCCGAGCAGGTTACCCATGAACTGGGCCGACTGATTATAAGAGAAGATGCGCCCGGCCGCTCGGCTCGGCGTGTGTTGTCGCAAAAGCGACTGCACGGACGGCATGAGCGCCGCGGTGGCGAAACCGAGGCCGAATCGCAACACGACGAGTTGCGTCGTCGACGTCACGAACGCCTGTGGAATCAAGAAGGCACTATAGACGATGAGCGCCCAAAACAAGATACGTTCGGCCCCGTACCGGTCCGATAGCCGCCCGAGCCGCTGTGCGGAAATGAGCGCGGCCACACCCGGTGCCGAGGCGACGATGCCAGCGATAAAGGCGAGCGATGTCGTATACGGGTTCAATTCCCGGACATACAGTGTCAGTAACGGACCGACCGACTGCGTCGAGAAGGTGATTAAAAACGTCGTTAAAAAGAGACTTAAGATCAGTTGCGGATGGCGGAGCGAGGCGATGATCGATTTGGTCGAATCTAGCCGTTCGCGCGCCACCGGGACGAAGTCCTCTTTGACGAACACGAGTGTGATGATGAACGTGATAAATAGGGCACTGCCGGTCAAGAGAAAAACGGGTCGAAGCCCAATCCAGTCGGCGAGGAGTCCTCCAATCAATGGACCGAGGAGTCCGCCGGTGATGCCACCGGTCGACAAGGTACCGAGCGCCCAGCCACTTTTCTCTTTTGGCGTTTGTGAAGCGACGAGGGTGATCCCCGCCGAGATGAACCCGGAGACGGCACCCATGAGAAGCCGAAGCCCGACGAGTTGATACACGTCTTGGACGAAACTGATGAGCGTCATCACGACGGCCATGCCGAGACTTGCCCGAATGAGCATCAGCTTGCGGCCTTTTTGGTCGGCGAGCCTTCCCCAAAGCGGGGAGACGATGGCGGCCACGAGGAACGTGGCCCCGAAAGCGACGGCTGACCAGGTGACGACGTGATCGGGATTCGTGACCCCGAGTTCTTCGATAAATAAGGGGAGGAACGGTAAGACGAGGCTCATCGAGGCCGCCGTCAAAAAGCTACCGATCCAAACGATGATTAAGTTTTTCTTCCATAAAGGATACGTAAGCGTCACGACCTTTCAAACATGAAGTTTTTCCATAACTTATATGTTACACTTTGTGAAGTAAAAAGTCCAAAAAAATGAGAAGGCGCTATGGCCTTCTCGATCAAGCTTCTGTTCGCACTGCGATATGGTGGACGCCGCGCAAAACTTGCTGATTATGCAAGACGTATACCGGGCCGTCCGTGAGCACTTTCCCGTCCTTCGAAAACTGGAGATAGACGGTGCGCGCCTCATCGATTGGTAGCGTGAGCACCGATTCCCCATAAAAGCTGACGTGTGTCGCCGTAGCGATTGGTTCAGCGTTTTGCAGGAACGGAGCGAACGGCATCGCGAACGAGTCGCGAAGCGCCGCGTCTTTATCGGCCCGAGTCATCGGTTTATTGTGGTCGACACGTGTCCCTTGTGTCAAGCCGTCGTCCCATGCCTTCCCCATCTTGGCATAATACGCTTCATTATCATTCTCAACCGCGCGGTCGAGTTCCTCGATGTTCCGCTTGCGGTCGTCGAAAATCCATACGGTCGGGTCGATCGTCAACGCGTGACGAACCGCTCCTTCTAGTGGAAAAATCATTGATACGCCCCCTTTATTCACGATACACTGTACATTATACAGCTCTTCCGGGGAAAAAGGGAAACTGCGAGAAACTCATAGTGAATCCAGACTGTTCATTGAATTATGATGAAATATAATGTACAGTTGAGTTATGACAAACAGTCTGTCATTGTACGGAGGAGGGGTCGTAGTGGCGACAAATTTGGCTGCAGTCCAACGGGAGCAAGCGCTTCAACTATTAGAGGCAGACGCTGAAAAAATCCGTTGTTTGATTGAAGTGCAGTTAGAAAACCTAAAAATGCCGAAGTGCCCGCTTTATGAAGAGGTGCTTGATACACATATGTTCGGTCTATCACGCCAAATTGATTTTGCGGTCCGTCTTGGACTCATTTCAGACATTGAAGGTAAAGGACTGCTCGATTCATTGGAACAAAAGCTGTCCGCCCTCGCGGAAGCTTCAGATTTATGAACCTTATACTCAAACTGTGCAAGCGGCGCTGTTTGAGTATTTTTTTATAATGGGTCAAGGATTGTTGTACATAAGGAAGTGAAAACATGAAAACTCGGTTTCGGTACTTTGATTTCTCACTGTTCATTGCGGTGCTCATGCTTGTCGGAATCAGCTCGATCATGATTTACAGTGCGAGCGTATGGAATCGCGGGGATTACGCGAACAGCGGTTTGTTCTATCGGCAACTCTTCTACGCCGGACTCGGGATTGTCGTCTACTTGATTGCGACGATGTTCCGCTATGAGAACTTTAGAAAACCAAATATTTTGTACGGCCTCTATTTCGTATCGGTCGTGCTCTTGTTCATCACGTGGGCGATGATACCGCTCAACGGGGCGCGGGCGTGGCTCATCATTGGCGGATTCACGATGCAACCGGTCGAGATCGCCAAGTTCGTGTTGATTTTATTGCTCGCGAACTATTATCACCAGCTGTGGAACAATGAACTGAAAGGGTTGCCGGGACGACTCGGCCGAGCCGCGATCACGAAAAAAGGATTACGGGCCCAAGCCGGTGCCTTCTTCGTGATTCCGGTCATCTACTTCTTTCTCCCGTATGCGATTGCCATCAACGGCCAACCGGATATGGGGGGGTTGTTCGTTCTCGGCGCCATCATGTTCCTCATGTGGCTCGCTGTCGGGGCGCCGCTCCGAATCATCATCCCGTCGGTGCTCGCTGGGATCGGGGCCGTCTATTTGATGTTCACGACCATCTTCTCGGAAAACCAGCGCAGTCGAATCGAAGTCGTCTTCAATCCGTTCATGGACCCTGAAGGCTATGGTCACCAATTGCTCATGTCGATCATCTCGATCGTGCACGGAGGAGTGACCGGTGTCGGTCTCGGGAACAGTTATCAGAAATATGGGTATCTGCCCGAACCGGAGACGGATTACATCATGTCCATCATCGCGGAAGAGCTCGGCTTTGTCGGTGTCGTCGTCGTCCTCTTCCTGCTCTTTTTCATCGCGTTCCGCGCCGTCAATATCGCCAATCATAGCGATAATCACTTCGCGATGTTCGTCTCATTTGGCATCGCTGCCCAAATCATGGTCCAAACCGGGATCAATATCGGGGCGATGTCGGGCTGGTTCCCGGGGACGGGGGTCACGCTCCCGCTCGTCAGTTACGGCGGGACATCACTCATCATGACGATGGGCATTCTCGGAGTGCTCAGTAGCATCTCGATGCGAAACCGGCACCGGGAAGCAACAAGACGGGCTGAGATTCGTGAGAAATCAGCCGAAAATGTCCAAGGTTCATCGTTACATGTTGTCAGGTAAGAAGGTTCGAACTACTTAAATGGGGGGATTTATGTTGAAACCAATTAGCAAATTACTTGTAGCCAACCGTGGAGAGATCGCCATTCGTGTATTTAGGGCAGCCACTGAACTAGGAATGCGCACAGTCGCCGTCTATTCACAAGAAGACAGCGGCTCGTTACACCGCTTTAAAGCGGACGAGGCATATTTGATCGGTCTCGATAAAAAGCCGATTGACGCCTATCTCGATATCGAGGACGTGATTCGAATCGCGAAACAGTCGGGGGCTGACGCGATTCACCCAGGATACGGTTTCTTATCTGAGAACATCGAGCTCGCACGTCGTTGCCGCGAAGAAGGTATCATCTTCGTCGGTCCGAATGAATCGCATCTTCATGCGTTCGGGGATAAAGTTCGGGCCCGTCAAAGCGCAATCGCGGCCGGTCTCCCGGTCATTCCAGGTTCGAACGGACCGCTCACATCATACGAAGACGCGCTCGAGTTTGCGAACGAGCATGGGTTCCCACTCATGGTCAAAGCGGCGATGGGCGGTGGCGGCCGCGGGATGCGTGTCATCCGCACGGAAGCCGAGATGAAAGATTTGATTGAACGTGCCAAGTCAGAGGCGAAGCAAGCGTTCGGTTCAGACGAAGTGTACATAGAAAAATTAGTGGAGCGTCCGAAACACATCGAGGTCCAAATCCTCGGGGACGACCACGGCAACATCATCCACTTGTTCGAACGTGACTGTTCGGTCCAACGCCGACACCAAAAAGTCGTCGAGGTCGCACCGTGTGTGACGTTGTCTGAGGAATCGCGCCAAGCGATTTGTGACGCGGCGGTTAAGCTCATGCGTCACGTCGGCTACATCAACGCCGGGACGGTCGAGTTCCTCGTCACGGAAGACGAGTCGTTCTACTTCATCGAGGTCAACCCGCGCATCCAAGTCGAGCACACGATCACAGAGATGGTGACCGGCTTCGATATCGTGCAGACCCAGCTCATGATCGCGCAAGGCGAGTCGCTCCACGGCGACGTCATCCATATGCCGAAACAAGAAGACATCAAATTGCTCGGTTACGCGATCCAGTCACGTGTCACGTCAGAAGACCCGGGCAACAACTTTATGCCGGACACGGGCAAAATTATGGCGTACCGCTCTCCGGGCGGCTTCGGGGTCCGACTCGACGGCGGGAACGCTTACGTCGGAGCCGAGATCTCGCCGTATTATGACTCGCTTCTCGTGAAGCTGTCGACACACGGCATGACGTTCGAACAGGCGGCTTCGAAAATGGTCCGTAACTTGAACGAGTTCCGGATTCGCGGCATCAAGACGAACATTCCGTTCTTGATTAACGTGATGAAGCACCAGAACTTCATCAGCGGTGACTACAACACGTCGTTCATCGACGAGACGCCAGAATTGTTCGTCTTCCCGAAACGGAAAGACCGTGGAACGAAGTTGCTCAACTATATCGGCGACGTCACCGTGAATGGATTCCCGGGTGTCGGATTGAAAGATAAGCCGATCAGCCGCTCGGTCCGGATTCCGCAAGACCTTCCGGCTGAAGCCAAACCAGGTACGAAACAGATTTTGACGGAGCTCGGTCCGGACGGCCTTGCCGATTGGATCAAACGTCAACCTGAACTGTTGTTGACGGATACGACGATGCGAGACGCGCACCAGTCGCTTCTTGCGACGCGGATGCGGACACAAGACATCGTCAATATCGCCGAACCGACGAGTAAACTCATGCCAGAGTTATTCTCGGTCGAGGCATGGGGCGGGGCCACGTTCGACGTCGCCTATCGTTTCCTCTCGGAAGACCCATGGGTTCGCCTCATGCGGCTCCGCGAGAAGATGCCGAACGTCTTGATTCAAATGTTGCTTCGCGGCGCCAACGCGGTCGGGTATAAAAACTATGCCGACAACGTCATCGAACAGTTCGTCCATGAGGCGGCCTATGCGGGTGTCGACGTGTTCCGGATCTTCGACAGCTTGAACAACCTCGAGTCGATTCAACTTGCGATCGACGCGACGTTACCGACAGGAAAAGTCGCGGAAGCGGCCGTTTGTTATACAGGCGACCTGTACGATGGCAACCGTCCGAAGTACCACTTGCCGTATTACGTCGATTTGGCGAAGAAACTCGAAGCGAGCGGGGCCCACATCCTTGCCATCAAGGACATGGCCGGTCTGCTCAAGCCAGAGTCGGCATACGCGCTCGTCTCAGCCTTGAAAGATGCCGTCGATTTGCCGATCCACTTGCACACGCATGACGCTTCCGGCAACGGAATCTTCACGTATGCCCGGGCGACGGATGCGGGCGTCGACATCGTCGACGTGGCTGCGAGCTCGATGTCAGGCATGACGTCACAACCTTCAGGCGGCAGCTTGATTTATGCGCTCGATCACCATGAACGTCAACCGAAAATCGATGCGAAGCATTACGAGGTCATCAGCGACTACTGGCAAGACGTGCGTCATAACTATGAGCCGTTCGAAAGCGACATGCGTGCTTCGAACCCATCGGTTTATGAGCATGAGATGCCGGGCGGTCAGTATTCAAACTTGCAACAACAAGCGAAAGCGGTCGGGTTAGGCGACCGTTGGAGCGAAGTGAAGGCGATGTACGCCCGCGTCAACATGTTGTTCGGCGATATCGTCAAAGTGACGCCGTCGTCAAAAGTTGTCGGGGACATGGCACTGTTCATGGTCCAACATAACTTGAACGAACAAGATGTGGTCGAGCGGGGTCACCAACTCGACTTCCCAGACTCGGTCGTCGAAATGATGCGCGGTGAGCTCGGAACGCCTCCAGGCGGATTCCCGACAGACGTGCAACAAGCCATCTTGAAAGGCGAGAAACCGCTCGACGTACGTCCGGGTAAACTGATCGAGCCGTATGATTTCAAGGCGGCGCAGACGAAATTGTTCGAGAAGCTCGAGCGCCCGGTGACGGACTTCGAACTGCTCTCGAACGCGTTGTATCCGAAAGTGTTCGAGGATTACGTCACCCATTCGACGACGTATGGCGATGTATCCGTCCTCGACACGTTAACGTTCTTCTACGGCTTGAACGTCGGAGAGACGATTCAAGTCGAGATCGAGACCGGGAAGACGCTCATCATCAAACTCGTTCAAATCAGTGCGGCGAACGAGGACGGTATCCGTCTTGTCTCGTATGAGATGAACGGGGTACCGCGTGAAATCGAAATCAAAGACGTGAACGTGAAGTCGGCGACGACGAGCCGACCGAAAGTTGATCGGACGAACCCGAAACAAGTTGGTGCTTCGATGCCGGGATCGGTGTTGAAAGTGCTCGTCGAACCGGGTAGCCGTGTCCATCGCGGGGAACAGCTCCTCGTCACGGAAGCGATGAAGATGGAGACGACGGTCCAAGCCGCTCAAGACGGTGAAGTCAAAGCGGTCCATATTAAAGAAGGCGACACAATCCAAAGTGACGACTTATTGATTGAGTTTGTATAATGGAAAGAAGCATAGCGCGGCTATGCTTCTTTTTTAGATAGGAGTGGGAGAGATGAGACGAGTCTGTTGGTTTCGATCGGATTTTCGATTGACTGATAATCATATGTTACACCGGGTATTGAAAGACGCTGCTTCAGGCGATGAATTGGAGTTCGTCTTTTGGCTCAACCCGAACTATTGCGAGCCGTTCGAGACGCGGCACGATTACTTTTTCGCGACGATGCGACAATTTATGGGTGAGCTCAAGGAGAACGGCCTCGGCCTGCGTGTCATCGTCGCCGACACGGCCGAAGCGTTCGTCGAAGCGCTCGGTCAGTTTGACACGCTGTACTTCAACGCCGAGTATGTTGAACCGTTCAAGCAGCGCGACGATGCCGTCATCGAGGCGCTCGGGCAAGACGTCAAAGTCATCCGTCTGCTCGATCGGCATTTGTTCGCCCCGAACGCGTTCACGAAAAAAGACGGCGACCCGTACAAAGTGTATACGCCGTTCAAAAAGGCGGCCTACGCCGAAACGCCGCCCGCACCGTATGATGTCGATGTGACAGCGCTGAAGCAACTCGTCGCGACCGAACATGTCGTGCCTGCTGAATTGCGGCGTCAGTTCGACCGGTGCGAGCGTTCGTGGAAAGCGCTCGGAGAAGCGGCCGCGAAACGACGCTTGCATGACTTTGTCGCCAACCGGATCGACGCCTACGATGAGGACCGCGATATCCCGGCGATCGCCGGCACGAGCCGGCTCTCTCCATATCTACGGACCGGGGTGTTGTCGATCCGCACAGTGGCGGAAGCGGTGCTGTCGGCGCCGAAATCGAGCGGACGCGACACGTATTACGATGAGCTGTTATGGCGCGAATTTTATTATATGATCATGGTTCAATTCCCGGGACTGAAAGACCGTCCGTTCAATGATAAATATAAGCATCTCGACTGGGAAGACGATGCCGAGAACTTTCAGGCGTGGTGTGAGGGGAAGACGGGCTACCCGATCGTCGACGCGGCGATGCGGCAACTGAACGAGACGGGTTGGATGCACAACCGGCTCCGGATGATCGTCGCCTCGTTCTTATCGAAACATTTACTGATCGACTGGCGGAAAGGGGAACGCTATTTCGAACAGAAACTGATCGACTACGAGGCGGCCTCGAATATTGGCGGCTGGCAATGGGCCGCCTCGGTCGGGACGGATGCGGTTCCGTACTTCCGCATCTTCAATCCGACGACGCAATCCGAGAAGTTTGATACCGAAGGGACGTTCATTCGGAAGTATGTGCCTGAACTCGCCGACCTCGATAAAAAGTCGATTCACTTTCCCGACCTCAGCGAGCGGGACGGATACGTCGACCCAATCGTCGACCATAAGGAAGCGCGGGCCCGAGCGCTCGAACGGTTCAAGGATGCACAGTAAATAGGCATAGAAAAAAGGAGCGATGAACGTCGCTCCTTTTCGTGTGTTCGATTAAACTGATTTTTGTCGAGCGGACGCGGTCGTCTGCTTCTGACTCCGATACGCATGATATGCCAAGTACGAGACAATCCCGAAATAGCAGGTAATCAAGAACGCGTGGAGGAGCGGTACGTATGTGGCATGTCCCCCAAGGACAATCCACGCCCCCGTGCCGACTTGGAGCAAGATGAAGAACAAGGACGCCCACATCCCGGTCTCGACGAGTTGATTCGTCTCCCGTCGCGCCAAGTACAACACGTACAGCGTATAGAAGACGAGCAGTCCCGCCATGATGCGGTGCCCCATTTGGACGTACGACTCGAACGTCCACACGTTCTGGTCACAGATCGGCCAGCCCACGCACGCATACGTCGCGCCGAGGTGACGGACATATGCGCCCGTGTAAACGACGACCATCGTATAGATCGTCAAGCCGTAAAGGTGAATCTTCAATCGTTCGGAGACGGCCCGATGCAGACGTTCTCCTTCGAACAAGAGAATCGTCAAAATGAGAAGCGACGCGAACGAGACGAGCGAGATGCCGAAGTGGAGCGCGAGAATCGCGTCCGACTGTTGCCAGATGACGGCACCGGCGCCGATGATGGACTGGATGAGCATAAAGATGAACGCGAGGAACGCGAACACTTTGACGTCATAGCGGTTCTTGACGACCGCGAACGTCCAAACCGTCAATGCGATGATGAGCAGTCCTTCGATGCCGGAGACGACACGGTGACTGTACTCGATCATCGTCTCGACGCTCGGATTGGTCGGAATCAGTTTCCCGTGGCAGAGCGGCCAGTCTGTACCGCACCCGTCGCCGGAGTCGGTCTTCGTCACGGTTCCACCCATGATGAGAACGAGCATCATCCCGAGCGTGACGAGTGCTGAAAATAGTGCGAGTTTTTTATGCATTCGTTTCCACCTGCTTTTGAGAAAAATCACTAGAATTGTGCCTTGTCAGTTTATATTTTTTTCGCCATACTTATTATACGGCTTTACGTCGTAAAAACGAAACGGAAAAGCTTGCAATCGCTATCAAAATCGTTATTCTAGTATTAGCGTAGCGTTTTTACTGTGACAATTATCACACGTCTGTCACAAAAAACTAGCTATTTTACAAGCATAAACGACGTATTCTTTTTGAAAATATGGTATCTTTGTTATGAGTTAGGTGAACTTTGTTCATATTGTGTTTTTTCTGTGAAAAGAATACGAGGATTTCGTGATTAGTAGGGGGGTCAGTATGACAAAAGTCAACCCAGGGACAATGGCAGAAGTAGAATATACAGAATCCGCCTCGTTCCGCGACTATGTTGCTCTGGCAAAAATGGGAATCGTCCGCGCCAATCTATTGTTGGTGTTCGCCGGTTTCTTTGTAGCAGCAACATATCAGAGTGATACGCCAGTACTTTATTTGTTTGAAGTTTGGCCACAACTCTTATTAACGATGTTAGGAAGCGCGCTCGTCATCTCCGGGAGTTGTTACCTAAACAACTTCGTGGACCGTGATATCGATTACTTGATGGGACGTACAGACAACCGACCAAGTGTCACCGGGAAAATTTCGGGAGAACGGATTTTGCTCCTTGGATTAACGCAACTCGCGATCGGGACATTGCTCTTATTGATCGTGTCGTATGTGGCAGCAGTCTTCGGTTTAATCGGGGCATTTTTTTATGTCGTCATTTATACGATGTGGCTTAAACGAACGCACACGTTGAACACGGTCGTCGGCAGCATCTCCGGAGCGGTACCACCGCTCATCGGTTGGGCAGCCATCGATCCCGCGCTTCATATCGATGCGTGGCTCATGTTCCTCGTCATGTTCTTGTGGCAACCGCCACACTTCCTCGCGCTCGCCATGCGGCGT
Source organism: Exiguobacterium sp. s6 (assembly GCF_018618155.1). Classification (NCBI taxonomy): domain Bacteria; kingdom Bacillati; phylum Bacillota; class Bacilli; order Caryophanales; genus Exiguobacterium; species Exiguobacterium sp. s6. Next base: position 1,747,039 of record NZ_JACSLN010000001.1, on the reverse strand, counting down.
GTCGAGGAGTATCGAGCGGCCGGCATTCCGATGCTACCGGTCGTCAACGGCTTTGCGATCACCAAGCGCCAAATCATTTGGTGGATCGCGACACTCATTCCAGCGTCGCTCTTGTTCTTGCATTACGGTTTGATCTACGTGATCGTCGCGGCCGGTCTTGGGGGCTACTGGTTATATCTCGGCTTGAAAGGTTTCAAGGCCGAAGATGAGATCAAGTGGGCAAACAAAATGTTCTTTTATTCATTGATTTATTTAGTCGTGTGGATTGTCACGCTGGTATTGACGGCACTTTGATAGTCGCACTCACTATATAGAAACCATTGCACATCATTTTGGGAGAAAGTGGGGATTGTTGTGAAATCATTTAAGAAGCTTCTGTTTGGCATCGTCCCGATGATGATGTTCGCACTACTGTTATCAGGGTGCGGCGTAGAGGGATTGTCTGCATTGAAGCCGATGGGAGAGGGAGCTGAGATTCAGCTTCGCATCATTCTCATCAGTTTGGCAATCATGCTCTTTGTACTTGTCATCGTAACGATTATTTACGTGTACGTGCTCATGAAATTCCGTCGGAAAGATGAATCGATTCCGAAGCAAGTCGAAGGAAGCAGCACGCTTGAGATGATTTGGACAGTCGTTCCAATCATTTTATTGATCATTCTCGCTGTTCCGACGATCACGACGACAGTCGAGCTCGCGAAAGCGAAAGAAGCGAAAAAAGAAGAAGAAATCAATGTCACGGCCAACCTTTACTGGTGGGAATTTGAATATCCGAACGCAGGCGTGGTCACGGGTCAAGAACTCGTCATCCCAGTCGGTAAGCGTGTCGGCATCAACTTGACATCGAAAGACGTCATTCACTCGTTCTGGGTACCGGCCTTGTCAGGTAAGACGGATACGAACCCAGGCCTTGATAACGAAATGTGGTTGCATGCAAATGAACCAGGTACGTTCTACGGGAAATGTGCCGAGCTTTGTGGACCTTCACACGCACTCATGGACTTCAAAGTCATCGCACTCGAGCAAGAAGAGTACGACCAATGGCTCGAAGACATGAAAGCACAGCAGGACGCAAACACAGAAAACCTCGTTGCAGATAACCAAAACTTGACGACAGGCGAAGCCGTGTACGTCGAGAGCTGCTTGAGCTGTCACGGTGGCGGGAAAGTCGCGCCGAGCTTGACGAACTTTGGTGATCGCGAATGGTTGGCGGGCTACCTCGAAAACAACGAAGAGAAGTTGAAAGAATGGATTCGCGACCCACAAGAATTGAAACAAGGCGCGCTCATGCCTGGCTTCGGTGAAGGCCAAATCAGTGATGAAGAGTTAGATGCACTCGTTGACTTCTTGTACGATCAGAAGATTGACTAACGGGAAAAGGGGGATTTCACGTGGCACAGACCACTGCTATGCAGCAACCGCGTAAATACAATGGCATCATGGATTGGGTTACGACGGTTGACCACAAAAAAATCGGTATTTTGTATTTGTTCTCAGGAATCTTCTTCCTCCTTCTCGGTGGAATTGAAGCTTTACTTATTCGCTGGCAACTCGTTCGTCCGATGAACGACTTCGTAAGCGGCGAAACGTTCAACCAATTGATCACGATGCACGGGACGACGATGATCTTCCTAGCGGCCATGCCGATGCTATTCGGATTTATGAACGCCGTCGTACCGCTACAAATCGGGGCACGCGACGTCGCGTTCCCGTTCATTAACTCACTTGGTTTCTGGTTGTTCTTCTTCGGTGGTGTCATGCTGAACCTTAGCTGGTTCTTCGGCGCTGCACCGAACGCAGGGTGGACGGCGTACGCGCCGCTCTCGACACAACCTGAAGCGTCAGGGGTCGACTTCTACGCCCTCGGTCTTCAAATCTCAGGTTTCGGTTCACTCATGGCCGGGATTAACTTCCTCGTCACGATTTTGAACATGCGTGCACCAGGCATGAAACTCATGCGGATGCCGCTCTTCACGTGGACGACGTTCGTCGCTTCGGCGTTGATCGTCTTCGCGTTCCCGCCGCTCACAGTCGGCTTGTTCATGTTGATGTTCGAGCGCTTGTTCGGTGCCGTCTACTTTGATCCGGCAGCCGGCGGTAACGTCGTCATCTGGGAACACCTTTTCTGGATCTTCGGACACCCGGAAGTATACATCTTGATACTCCCTGCGTTCGGTATTTTCTCGGAAATCATTCCGACATTCGCTCGTAAACGTCTGTTCGGTTACACAACGATGGTCTTCGCAACGATGCTCATCGGTTTCCTCGGATTCATGGTTTGGGTCCACCACATGTTCACGGTCGGTCTCGGACCGGTCGCCAACTCGATCTTCGCTGTCGCCACAATGGCCATCGCCGTCCCGACAGGGGTCAAGATCTTCAACTGGTTGTTCACGCTATGGGGCGGACAAATCAAGTTCAACGTCGCGATGCTCTACTCGGTCGCATTCATTCCATCGTTCCTCGTCGGGGGGATGACAGGGGTCATGCTTTCGGTCGCACCGGCCGACTATCAGTATCACGATAGTTACTTTGTTGTCGCTCACTTCCACTACGTTATCGTAGGTGGGGTTGTCTATGGTCTATTCGCAGGACTTTATTACTGGTTCCCGCTCATGTTCGGCAAAGCGCTCTCTGAGAAGCTTGGCTACTGGCAGTTCTGGTTGTTCTTCATCGGGTTCCACTTGACGTTCTTCCCGCAACACTTCCTCGGATTGTTCGGGATGCCACGCCGCGTCTTCACATACCTTCCTAACCAAGGGTTTGAGACGATGAACTTACTGTCGACGATCGGTGCCTTCTTCATGGGTGTATCGACAATCATCTTGCTCGTCGCTGTTGTCAAGGCATTCTTGTCGAAACAACGCGTCAAGCCAGACCACTGGGAAGATGGACGTACATTGGAGTGGACGCTTCCTGTACCGACACCAGAGTACAACTTTGCACAAACACCGCTTGTCAAAGGTCTCGATACGTTCTGGCTCGAGAAAATGGCGGGCAACAAACGGGTCTCTGTTGCTGAACCGGTAGCAGACATCCACATGCCGAACAACTCGTTGATTCCATTCTTCATGTCACTCGGTCTTTTCATCGCCGGACTTGGAGCGATCTTCCAAATGGATAACGCGGTTGTCGGTTGGTCACTCATCGTGATCGGATTACTCATCACATTCGTGTCGATGTTCCTCCGTTCATGGATCGACGACCATGGCTTCTATATTCCAAAATCACAGATTGAAGCGGATTTGAAAGCGATTCGTGAGAAAGGAGACCAATAAATGGCACATGCAGTCGAAAAACACCCGGTGACCGGTATTCCGGCCAATCCAGAGAAAGCCACGCTGGAAGGGAAAAATAAATATGTGGCCTTCTGGTTCTTCCTCGGTGGAGAGACTGTTCTCTTCGCCTCGCTATTCGGAACGTACGTCGGTCTACTGAACTCTGGTGCGCCAGAGGAACTTCGTTCGTACAATATCTTTGAGATGGGGCTCGTCTTCTTGATGACGATGCTCCTCCTCACAAGTTCGCTCACAAGTGTTCTCGCCATGATGAACATGAAAGCGAACAATCCAGGCCGCATGAAGTTTTGGTTGGTCGTCACGCTTCTCCTCGGGGCTGGATTCCTTGGAGCAGAGATTTATGAGTTCATCCACTACTACCACATCGGTCACACGTTCACATCGAGCGCGTTCGGATCTGCGTTCTATACGCTCGTCGGATTCCACGGCGCACACGTCACGTTCGGTCTCCTTTGGATCACGACGCTTTTGATTCGCAACTGGAACCGTCCAATCGATGTGTACAACGCACCGAAGTTCTACGTGTCGAGCCTGTACTGGCACTTCATCGACGTCGTATGGGTTTTCATCTTCTCAATCGTCTACCTCTTAGGGATGGTGAGCTAATATGGAAAAACAACCAATGAACGAAACGCACAAACAGTTAGAGCTTGAAGTAAAAGCCGAATCAAGACGCGAGTATCAACTTCAGTTGATTAGCTTCGCGATGATGATTTTGCTCACATTCGTCGCGTTCGGCGCCGTATACGCTGAACTCATGCCGGTGTGGGCGGCAGGTGGCTTCTTGATCATCCTCGCCATCATCCAAGTGTTCTTGCAGCTTTATATCTTCATGCATATGAACAACCGTGGCAACACGTGGATCGTCGGAATGATGTGGCTCGGCATCTTTGTCGCCATCATCACGGTCGCGGCCCTTCGCTTGCTCATTTGGTAAATGTGACAAAGGATTGAACATCTGTGGAAACATAGATGATTCAGTCCTTTTTGCTTTACTTCAAAAATAAAGGAATAGTAATCTTGAAGTGAACGGTTTCATCGGTTTGGGAGAGAAAGAAAAGGGGTGAAGGGATGCTCTGGAATACATCAGAGCTACTCAAACAGTTCGATTGGACGACGCTTTGGAGTCCATGGTTCGGATTGTTGATGGTAGGGTTGTACGTCCTCTATGCGGTCGTCACAGAGAGCATGGCGAAGCGAGGGTACGAGTCGACCACGTTGCTACAAAAGTTCAGCATGTTATCCGCTATTTTATTGTATTACATCGGTTTCGGAAGTCCGGTCGATGTCCTTGCACACATCATCTTCTCGGTGCATATGTTGCAGATGGTGCTCGTCTACGTGCTCGCACCGGCGCTCGTCGTGTACGGGATGCCATATTGGGTGTTTGAAAAATTATTTAGCTATAAGGTGATTGGGCCGACGCTCAAATTTATGACAAAACCTTTGATCGCACTCGTTTTGTTCAATGCATTATTCACGTTCTACCATATGCCATTCATTTTTGACTACGTGTTGACGAACTATGGTGTGCACCGCATCTTCCACGGCGCTCTCGTCGTCTTCAGTTTGACGATGTGGTATCCGGTCATTGCACCATTCCTCTCGGAAGAAGAGGAAGGCATGTCTGATTTGAAGCGGATGGTATACATCATCGCGAACGGGGTGTTGTTGACACCGGCGTGTGCGTTTATCATCTTCAGCCAAGGCATCTTGTATGACGCCTATACAGACGCAGAAACGTTTGCTACCGTGCTCGGCTACTGTATGCCGAACGGGGACGTATCCGGCCTTGATTTGAACGCGCTCATGGGCGCGACGAACAGCGCCCTTGAAGACCAACGCTTCGGTGGGGTATTGATGAAGCTCGGTCAAGAAGTTGTCTACGGTTTCTTCTTCGGCTGGACGTTCTTCGGCTGGGTGCGCCGGACAAAATCGCTTGCGCTCGATGAAGGCATGTCGTTCACACCGCAAGAACCAAAAGAGAAAAAATGAACTAAGTCAAAGGGGAAACTACGATGAACTATCTTGCCTTGATCAGTGTGACATTCATTGTCATTAGTGCTATTTTAGTCGCAATCGGATGGACGATCATCGCGCGTGATCGTCGCAACGTCGACAAACATAAAAAAGTCATGACGGCTGCCGCGATTGCCGCGACAACATTCTTCATTCTTTACGTCTCGCGTACGATTTTTGTCGGCAATACCGCTTTCGGCGGACCTGATTCAGTGAAGCCATACTATTTGGCGTTCATGATCTTCCATATCTTACTCGCGACGACAGGCGGGGTCCTCGGCTTGATCACGCTTTACCTCGGCTATAAAAACAAAGTCGAGAAACACCGGAAAATCGGACCGAAAGCTTCGGTCGTCTGGTTCTTCACGGCGATCACAGGGGTGACGGTATACGTCCTCCTCTACGTCGCCTATGACCCAGGTGAGACGACGAACGTCTTCCGTGCCATTATCGGTGGGTGAATCGAGAGAGGGGGAAGAGGATGAAACGGAATAGCTATATGACGGTCGGTTTGACGGTCGCCATTTTGGTGGCAATCGGCGTGGCCTCGTACTTCTTATTCTTTAAAGAAGAGGACTTGCCCGTCATCCAAGAGCCGACCCCGTTCACGTTGACGAACGCGCTCGACGGTCAGTCGTACAATTCGGACAACGGTAAAGTTAAAATCGTCACGTTCTTTTACACGAACTGCCCGGACATCTGTCCGCTCACGTTGCGCGACTTCATGAAGCTCGAGCAAGAGCTGAAAGCGAACGATCTATACGGGACGGACGTTGAGCTCGTCGCCATCACGGTCGACCCGGAAGTCGATACGGTCCCCGTCTTAGAGAACTACGGGGCGGCGTTCCAAGCCGAACCGACGGGCTGGAAGATGTTGACCGGAGACAAAGCCGACATCGACCGTATCACGCGTCAGCTTCAGTTCTACTATTCGAAAGCGAACAGTGGCCTCGTCACGCATGCGACGACGATGTATATCATCGATCGCAAGCATGACGTGCGCGCGGTCGCCCAAATGGCGACGGCAGGAGAAAAACCTGTCGACATCGAAACCATTATGGAGGACGTGTTAGTACTCGCGGCAGAAAAGGAGTGAAGAAGATGAATGATACGATGGCTGTCATCGGAAATGATTATTCCTACGGAGATGTGACGATTGCCGAACGGGCGATCGAGGATTTGATCGCTTGCAGCGCGATCGAATTCGGATTGCGTGAAGTGAAAGTCGTGTCTCTGTCGAAAGAGCAATACGATTATCAAATCATCGCACCCGTCTCGCTCGTCGAGGCTGAACGCTTGTATCGGTATGTGCGTGATCAGTTCGACTTGTTGCTCGGACAGGTCGATGTGACGCTTAATGTGATCGCTATATGAGAGAAGGGAGGACCCGCTGAGGGCCTCCCTTTTTCTATGGAAGAAGATGTCGTCTTTGTTTATTTTTCCCAAAAGTGAACTCGGGTATCTGGTATGATGGAATGAGTAGTCACGGTACGCGACTCATCGAGGGGGAAATCAGATGCAACATAAGGCATTGATCGTCATTGATATTCAAAATGACATCACGAAACATTACAAAGCAGTCATCGACAACATCAACACATCAATCGATTGGGCGGTCGAGAAGGGGATTCATGTCGTCTATATCCGGCATGAGAACTTATCAGCGGGGACGAGAACGTTCAAAACGGGAACACGCGGAGCGGAATTAGCGCCAGAGTTGAAAATCGTGTCCGATCACGTATTCACCAAATATAAGGGCAACGCCTTGACGAGTGAAGCGTTCGCGGAGTTCATTCAACAACATGGCATCGACACGTTCTATATCACTGGGGCCGACGCGACCGCCTGTGTGAAGTCGACGTGCTACAATCTGCGGAAAGCAGACTATGCGGTCAGCGTCCTGTCGGATTGCATCACGAGCTATGACTTGAAGAAAATCGACGACATGATCGCGTACTATGAGGGCAAAGGCTGCACCATTATTCAATCGGGAGACTTGTCGGCATAACCTGTTCTGCCGACGTCGGCTTGTCATATGTGGTCAAAAGAAAAACCCCTTCGCTTATGCAAGGGGTTTTACTTCGAGTGTCTCAGCGAGTGCGGCAAGACGACGCTCGCAATCACGGACGATTTCTTCTGGGAACTCTTCGTCGTACTCGACGCCGTGCGGGTAGTAATGTTTTCCGAGAATCGGTGTCAACATTTTAACGACCGCATGACGGTCCTCGATTTGTCCTTCAATCGCATATACCGGTAAGCGAAGGTAGAACGTCTCGCCTGTCGATTGTTTCTCGTACTTCATGTCATACGTTGCACGCTCATAGTCCCAAGCGCCTTCACGGATGAAATGATGATGATCCATGATCGTCTCGAGCAAACCGAAGCGGATCTCTTTTCCCTCGATGTGGAACTGCTCAAATTTCATCATAATCCCCCTTTTCCCTAATAAACCTCATATGTCATCATATCATATTCGAAAACGTTCTTGGAATAACGTGTGTTCAAATTGTGAAAAAAAGATGAACGCCTCAAGCCTGGGTGTCGAGGTAGTGGGCAATCTTGTCTGTAAGCCTCACACCGAGCGGCAGGAGCCCTTCCGAACCGAAGAAGACGTTGAACTCTAAAATGTAAAATTCACCGTCCGTGACGATGACGTCGAAGGCAGCGTGATTGATGTGAAGCGTCTTGGCGATGTCGAGCACTTCCGCGACGACGTCTTCCGGGATGTCGTCATACGAGAAGTGGGCACCTTGGGCGACGTTGTTCAAGAACGCTTCGCTGACGCGCCAGTACGAACCGACGACTTCTTCACCGATGACGATGATCCGCAGGTCGCGGTCATTCGGGATGTATTGCTGGACGTAGAACGTCTCGTGCTTGTCGACGTATTCGAGCCAGTCCTGTTCATGCTTGATGAGCCAGACGCCTTGTCCCATCGACGACTTGGCCGTCTTGGCGACGAACGGGTACTCGAACTCTTCCAAGACGCGCTCAATCGTGTAAGGGTTTTTCCCGTAGATGAGCGTCTTCGGGATGCGGTGCGGGAACGTCGCCTTGAAGGCGCGCGTCATCTCAATCTTATCGTGCCCGAGGTGATACGTGGCCGGGGACGGGAAAATCGGTTTATTCAGTCCGTAGATGATCGAGTTGACCATCCAATATTCAGGGAACAAGACGAGGTCGGCCGCTCTTACTTTATCGAGCTGGTCGTAATAATATTCAGGTTTCGCATAGTCGGTCTTGATGCCGGCCGAACGAATCATGTTAAATGAGACTTTTTTCATAGCGAGGTACACGGATGCACCTGTTCACTTCCTTTCTGGTTGGACGCTTGACAGTCACGTTCAATTATAAAGCCGATTGCTTACAGAGGGAATCAAATGTGTTAAAATCATGGCAGAAAGGGTGAAAGCCATGATTATTACTGAACAGACGATCGCCCTGCTCGATCAAACGGAATCGTTAGCCGATTTGATTGAAGCGAGCGAGTCGTTCCAAACATATATCGCCACGAAACAAGCGCGAGCCCAATCGGAGGAAGCGCGCCTCGTGGAACGTGAGTTCTTGCGGATGAAAGAAGATTACGAGTACGTACAGCGGTTCGGGAAACATCACCCGGACCACGACCGCATTAAAAAAGAGATGCATCTCGTCAAACGGCGTCTCGATGTCCAGCCAGAAGTGGCCGCATTTAAAAAAGCGGAACGCAGTTTAGATAAACTGCTCGGGGAAGTGAGTGAGCTGTTGGCCTTCTCGGTTTCTCCAAAAATCAAAGTCCCGACCGGAAACCCGTTCTTCGATGAAGGCGGATGTTCAGGCGGAGGAAGTTGTGGAGGCGGAAGCTGTGGATGTGCCATCTGAGACGTTTGAGTTGAATGGTCGAATCGGGTTCGTCGTCTACGTCCAATCGTTGAAGCAAGTGAAGGCGTTGCGTCGCTATGCGAACCTGTATTACGTGTCAAAGCGGGAGAAGTACGCCTTCTTGTATACCGACCTCGATGGACATGAGGCGATTCTCGAACAAGTGAGCGCGTTGCCGTTCGTTGAAGCGGTCGTCCGCAGTGAGCGGCCGTTCGTCGCGGAGACGTACGAATCGAAGCAGAAATAACACAAAGATGAAGGCGGCACCGCCTTCATCTTTTGTGGTGAAGGAGAACGGAGATGCGAGTGATTTCAGGAGAACGAAAAGGGACCCGACTCAAGGCGGTCCCGGGGTCGGCGACACGACCGACGACAGATAAAGTGAAAGAATCATTATTCAACATCATTGGCCCTTATTTCGCCGGGGGAGATGCGCTTGACCTATACGCCGGGAGCGGCGGGTTAGGGATTGAGGCGTTGTCACGGGGATGTGACCATGCCGTGTTCGTCGACAAGCAACGAAAGGCGATCCAGACGGTCACAGACAATTTGAAGACGACACACTATGAGTCAAAAGCGACGGTGTTGCAACAAGACGCCCGGTCGGTCCTCGACCAACTCGTCTTAAAAGGACAGCCGTTTAAATTGATTTTTATGGATCCGCCATATCATGCGGAAGAACATGTGCCGTTTTTACACATCATTGAGTCGAACCGACTATTGACGGACAACGGGGTCGTCGTCTGCGAACATGGCAGCGATGTGACGTTACCGGATCAGGTCGGGCAGTTGGAAAAAATCAAGGTGCAGCGCTACTCGGACGTGATCACGATCAGCTTCTACGAGTATGCGGCGACCGAGGAGTGAGAACATGTCAAAACGTATCGCGATTTGCCCGGGGAGCTTTGACCCGATTACGAACGGTCATTTAGATATCATCGAGCGGGCGGCAGCCATCTTCGACGAAGTCATCGTCGCCGTGCTCGAAAATTCGAGCAAGGCACCATTGTTTAATGTAGAAGAGCGTTTGTCGCTCATCCGTGAAGTGACGACCCATTTGCCGAACGTCACCGCCGACGCGTTTGGGGGATTGCTCGTCGAATATGCAGCGAAGCGTGAGGCGGCAACGATCGTCCGTGGGCTGCGGGCCGTCTCTGATTTTGAATATGAACTTCAAATCGCATCCATCAATAAAAAGTTGAATGAGAACGTGGAGACGCTCTTTATGATGACAAACAGCCAATATTCGTTCCTAAGCTCGTCAATCGTGAAAGAAGTCGCCAAATACGGGGCGTCCGTCGCTGAACTCGTCCCTGAACAAGTCGAGCACGCCTTGCGTCAAAAGTATAAAGTGAGCCAAGGGCAATGAAGTCGCTCAAAATCGGCTTCGGGTTGCTCGTGGCCGTCTTGATTTTCTTGTTTGTGCCGCTCCCGTATTACATCACCTACCCGGGGGAAGCAACGACGATTGAAGAATTCATGACGGTCGAAGGCGGGGACAAAGAACCCGGCGAGCTACAGATGGTGACCATCTCGCAACGTCGGGCGACTCCGCTTTGGCTCGTCGGCAGTTGGTTCACGCCGTTCACCGATGCCAGCCCGGCCAGTCGATACTTGTATGAGGGAGAAGGGGAAGCAGACTACGAGCGAAGACAAGAACTGTTGATGGCATCGTCCCAGCAGGCGGCGATTCAATACGCCTATGAGTTGGCGGACGCCGACGTGACGGTTTCGTTCGAAGGGATGTATGTCTCCGCCCCAATCAGCGGGTCGCTCGCGGCGAACGTCTTGAAACCGGGTGACGTGATCACCGCCATCGACGGCCAGTCGTTCGCGTCGCGTCTCGACTTCATCGAACGTGTCGCTTCGTTCGAAGCCGGCGATGAAGTGTCCGTCACGCTCGAACGGGATGAACGGGAGCTGGAGGTCGATACGCTTATCCAGCCGCTCGACCGGACCGGCGACCGGGTCGGTCTCGGGATTTATGAACCGTTACCGATTCAAGACGTGCGCACAGTCCCGGAAGTCTCGTTCGAACTGACGAACGTCGGAGGACCTTCGGCCGGTCTTATGTTCACGCTTGAAATCTTTGATCAGTTGACACCGGGTGATTTGACAGGTGGGGCTGTGATCGCCGGTACCGGCACGGTCGATGAGACCGGGACCGTGGGACCAATCGGCGGGGCGTGGCAAAAAATCGTCGCCGCCGATCGGGCCGGTGCGTCGGTTTTCTTCGTGCCGGACGGATCAAATTACGATGAGGCGATGGAATCGCTCGACCGCCTAGACAGTGACATCAAAGTCGTTCCGGTCAAGACGGTCGAGGAGGCCATCGATTATTTGGAGTCAATGAATTGAGGGGTTTGTACGTGTTCGACGAGTGACCGATTTCCGAGAGGAAGGCGATACGCCTCGGTCACTCGAGCTTCGAACGCAAGGTCAGGATGGTACTTGCTCATGAGCGGTACGTCTTTTTTTATGCCTTTCAACACGGTTCGTCCAATCGCGTTGAATGCGAGCGGGCGGACGTAAGGCACCTCATCGAAACGCTCTGGCAGCTCATCGCGGCGCCAATGGACGAGCACAGAGACGAGAGCACGTTGAATGGCGGTCCGAGTGTAGCGTCTCGTCAACAGTCGAGCGAGCGCCTGCTCGAACGTCGGCTCGAGACCGGCTTGAATCAAACGCGGTGATAACGAACTGTCGATGCCGACAAGTTGGTCGAGCACGTCTTTCGGGGTCGTCCGTAACTTGTACTGCAAGACGGGCCAATAGAGTGACCAGTGTGCCACCGACACGTCCGCAAACAGGGCTCTCGTGGCGTCAGGGACGGCCCGGACCATACCTGTCTCCAAATAGTGGCCGCGCACTCCCGTGGCCGACATGACGTCTGAGACGCTTGGGTCATGGTATCCCGCACCGAGGCGACGAATCGTATGGAGCTCGATAGTCGTCGCCGCTTTCGCATAGTGATAGGCGAGGATATTGTTCGGGAGCGTCAAGTCGAAATCGGGATAGAGCGCACCGAACGCCTCGCTCGACGCTTTGGCCGAGGATCGTCCTTGGTCAAGCGCTTCTTTTAGTGCCGTCTGATAAGCTGGCGTCGCCTCGATGTTTGCGGCCGCGGCCCGTCTCACGGCTGTGATGTCTCCGCTCTCGCTTCCGAACGACAGCGTTTGGCACTGCATGCGTTCGGCGATGGCGACGGAGGCGCTTGCGAACCGGTCGGCACGTTGTACCCCGTAACGGGTCGGCAGTTCGACGACGAGGTCAATCGCGCCCGTCTGGACGGCCGCTTTCGCCCGGCTCCATTTGTCGAACGCCGCCGGTTCCCCACGTTGGGTGAACTGGGCGCTCATGACGGCGATGACGGCATCGGCGCCCGTTTCGATCCGTGCTCGTTCAGCTTGATGGAGATGCCCGTTATGGAACGGGTTGTACTCAGCGATGATGGCCGTTTTTCGCATAAAATTACTCCTTTGCATTGTCGATTGGATTGGTGTAAGATGGATAAGTACGCTTTGGCAAAGCGCCGTCGTCAACTGATTTTAGTGTAAAGAAAAAACATTGACAAAACAAGTTGGCCTATCTATAATTCATATTGTTGCAATTGAGGTGATTCGGATGAAGTGGTCTATTGCACAGCTACTTAAGCTACGAAACCAGGGTGACAGTTTTGCCATCGATGAGATGGTCGAACTACCAGAGCTTACTCAGCTCCATCCGGATATCCGTTCGATTCGCCCGGTGCATGTGCACGGGGATGCGTCGTTCACATCTAATCAAGTTACATTCAATTTGAAGGTTCAAGGTGACCTGACGTTGCCAGATGCGCGTACGTTGGACGATGTCATCTATGAATTTGATATTGAATCGCTCGAGCCTTTCTTTTTGGAGAATGGGCGTTATACGGAGCAATTCGATGATGTCAATTTGCCAGAAGGAAATACGATTGATCTGCGACCAATCGTAAGAGAGCTCATCATGTTAGACGTCCCGATGCAAGTTTTCGGGAACGAAACAGACAAAACTCAGGTTGAAGGGGAAGGCTGGTCCGTCATTGACGAGCAGCCGGACGACCAACCAAAAATTGACCCGCGCCTCGCGGGCCTCGCCGACTTGTTCTCTAAAAAAGAGGACGAGAACGGCTAACTTTTCAAGGAGGTGGACAACGATGGCAGTACCATTCCGTAGAACGTCGAAAACTCGCAAACGTCTTCGTCGTACTCACTTCAAACTCAACGTACCTGGTATGAACGAGTGCCCGAACTGTGGCGAAATGAAGCTTTCTCACCGTGTATGCAAATCTTGCGGACACTACAACGGTAAAGAAGTAACAAGCAAATAATGCGAAAAGAAGCGGTCTCCTCGGAGATCGCTTCTTTTTTCTTTTTGGGTCGTGGAAACAGATTGTGGTAAACTTTTGAGTGCAGACTAGACGTGGAGGGATGGCAATGAAGCCGATTAAACGAATTGGGATTATCGGGAACGGCGCCGTCGGCATGCTGATGGCTTCGCTGTTCGAACCGGATTATACGGTGACGCTCTATGGCCGTGTCGACGAGGCGACGACCGTGACGATCGAACGAATCGGCGTCACGAACGGGAAGGCTCATGTAAGCCTTTGTCCGGTGACGTCACTCGTCGAGTCGGAGCAGGACGTTTTTTTTGTGACGACGAAAGCACATCAGGTCGAGGCGGCGACGGAACGATTGTCAGGGGATGTGCCCGTCTTCATCTGTTCGAACGGGATCGCCCATCTCGACTACGCACGGAAACGAGGGTTTCATCTCGGCGTGGTCGAACATGGCGTGAGCCGCGACGGCGCCCGGCTCCAGCATACCGGGCTCGGGCGCATCCGGATTGGCAGCCTCGGCTCGCTCGAAGAGATGTCGTTCAACGCATCTCCACTCGATGTCGTCTGGGAAGCAGACATCGAGCAAGTCGTCACCGAGAAGCTATTCGCGAACGCGATCATCAATCCGATCACAGCGCTCTGTCGTGTCGAAAATGGTGCGGTCGCTTCGCCGCCTTGCCGTGACATCGCCAATGCCGTCTATGCGGAATTGTCCACATTGTTTGATCGTCACGTGCCGTATACATATATCGAGACCATCATTGAAAAAACGGCCCATAACCGGTCTTCCATGTTACATGACATCGAAGCAGGGCGCCAGACCGAGGTCGACGCCATCTTGACACCGCTGTTGAAACGGGCCGACGAGCGAGGCATCACATTGACCGTCATTCCCGTCCTACAAAAATTAATTTTAGGAGCGAGCGTATCGTGCTAGTGTATATCGTTTCATTTCCACTCGTCATTTGGTTTATGGTGTATATGATACTTAGAAAAATTATGCCGAAATCGGTTAATACGTTCAAACTCGTCTGTGATGCCGGCGTGGTCCTATGGTTCTATGCGTGTGGGATTTTGCTCGAGGCGATTGTCGGGGTCGATGTGTTCTGGCTGCTGCTAGCCGTCTGTGCCGCCATCTTCCCTGCCAACGCTATTTGGCAGCGGGTGCGTCATGAGGATGTCGTCTATTCGAAGATGTTCGTGCACGGGTGGCGCCTATTGTTTTTGTTGCTCGTCCCGGCCCACTTCGTCTTGTTCACGATCGGCATCGCACGCGAGATGATGTATTAATCGTTTGAAAGGAAGTCGTTATACGTGAGGATAGAGTCGCTAGATGCCATGTACGCCCCGTCGTCTCCGATGATGCAGGTGGAGACAGGCTATTCGAAATGGCTGGACTATAAAGGGATGGACGAACTCGAGGCGAGGGCTGACGAACTGACCGGACGTTCGTTCACGCATTTGCCCGCGCTTGTAACTATATTGCGAGACCAACAAACCGTCCACGGTCCGATGTCTCCCGCGCTCGAATCAAAGCTCGACGCGTTGGCTCGAGGCGAGGCGTTGACGATGGTGACCGGACAGCAAGTCGGGGTATTCGGTGGTCCGTTGTTCGCGGTGTATAAACTGTTGACCGTGATCAA
This sequence comes from Exiguobacterium sp. s6, assembly GCF_018618155.1. Lineage (NCBI taxonomy): Bacteria > Bacillati > Bacillota > Bacilli > Caryophanales > Exiguobacterium > Exiguobacterium sp. s6. The sequence continues at coordinate 1,731,860 of NZ_JACSLN010000001.1, read as the reverse complement.
AAAAGCCAAACAGGCAGAAGCGAAACTGAACAAACCGGTCATCCCGATCTTTTGGATGGCGACCGAGGATCACGACTATGCGGAAATCAACCACGTGTTCGTGAGCCAACCGTTGTCGCGGCAATTGCGTAAAGAGGCGCTATCGACGGTCCCGCTCGCCGGCAAGGCATCGATCGGGGAGTTAGAATTCGATCGACTGAAAATTGAGCTCGTGCAAATGCTACAGCGTGTGCTGTTATCAGAGACGGAGACGCCATACACGACGACACTTTACCATGAGCTCGTCGCCGTGCTCCAAGCGAGCCATTCGTTCGCCGAATTTTTCGGGCGGATGATGCGCCGGTTCGTCGGAGAAGACTTCATCCTGTTCGACCCGCACCAACCGGAAGTCCGGGCGCTCGAGCGCGACGCATTCAAGCGGTTGATTCGTGAACACGATCGTCTGAACACGGCGCTGCGAGAGGCGTTCGAGGATGGCATGCCACACGTCGACTTGAACCGGGACGCGGCCCATCTGTTCTATCACGACGGCACACGCGAGTTGTTGACGAAACAAGACGGGGTGTTCACGACGAAACGAGGCCATCGATTCACCGAGGCCGAGTTGCTGCAACAAGTCGAGGAGCACCCGGAGCGGTTCTCGAACAACGTCGTGTCACGTCCGCTCATGCAAGACTTCTTGTTCCCGACGCTCGCTTATATCGCCGGCCCGGGGGAAATCGCCTACTGGCTACAGTTGCGCCCGCTGTTCCATCTCTTTGGTTGGAACATGCCGCTCCTCATCCCACGGCTCGGGGCCGTCCTCGTTTCGACGAACGATGAGAAGAAGCTTGCCCAAGAAGGCGTGACGCTCGTCGATTACTTGACGAACCCGTTGCCCGACCATACGTTCGATGACGAGGCGTTCGACCAGAGTCTTTACGCCTACCGAACGCTCACGGAAGCGCTCGGTCGCGAAGCCGGGAAGCGGGGCCATCGGTTTGACGCCAAGGCGCGACACGTACTTGATCGGCTCGCTGACGAGATGCGGGCCGAGGCGAAACGTGACCAATATCGGTTGAACAGTCGGCGGATTCATCTGTCGACAAGGCTCTTACCGATGGATGCGCCGCAAGAACGGATCTGGTCGATGGTACCGCTCTTGAATCGTCATGGCCTCGATGTGTTCAAACGGCTATTTGCCGCCTACGAACAGTCTGAATCGGAGCGATGTCTCGTTAAACTGTAAAATAAATACTAATGTTTTTTGATGGTTCCCTGAGCAATCAGGGAATCTTTTTTGTTTGTTACCTTTTTGTTTCCTCTTTTCGCTAAAAACCTATGCGGCGCTTGACATTTTTATGATAAAGTAAACGTAATAAAATAGTTGAAAAATGTAGGTTGAGAGGGTTTTTGCATGTTTGAGCATGAAACGGTTTTAAAAATGGAGTCCATTGAGGGATTGAATATTAAGCCAGACGGGATTTATGTCGATTGTACGTTAGGAGGAGCCGGTCACAGCGAAGAGATTGTCAAGCGTTTGACGACAGGCCATCTGTACGCCTTTGACCAAGACGACGTCGCGCTCAAGCACGCGAGTGAGCGGTTGGCTCCATATGAGGACCGGGTTACGTTCATTAAAAGCAACTTCGTCCATTTGAAAGATGAACTGCTGGCACGTGGAATCACCCAGGTCGACGGGGTATTGTTTGATCTTGGCGTGTCTTCGCCGCAGCTCGATGAGGCCGAACGTGGCTTTAGCTACAATTACGACGCGCCGTTAGATATGCGCATGGACCGTTCGCGTGAGCTATCGGCTTACCATGTCGTCAACGAATGGCCGTTCGGGGACCTTGCCCGCATCTTCTTTACATACGGGGAAGAGAAATTCTCGAAACAGATCGCCCGCAAGATCGAGCAAGCCCGTGCCGTCAAGCCGATTGAGACGACGTTTGAACTCGTCGAGTTGATCAAAGACGCGATTCCGGCGCCGGCACGACGAAAAGGCGGACACCCTGCGAAACGAACGTTCCAGGCGATCCGCATCGCCGTCAACGATGAATTGAACGTGTTCGACCGCGCCGTCCAAGACGCGATCGATCTACTCGCCATCGGTGGACGGATTTGTGTCATCACGTTCCACTCGTTAGAAGATCGGATTTGTAAGCAAGTCTTCAAAGAGAGAAGCCAGCATCCGCCGTTACCACCAGGATTGCCGGTCATCCCGAAAGAGTTTGAACCCGAGTTGAAGTTGATCACGCGCAAGCCGATCACGGCCGGGGACGTTGAACTTGAAGACAACCGCCGGGCCCGTTCAGCCAAGCTTCGGGTCGCAGAAAAACAAAAATAGACTGTACGTAGGAGGGATACCTGATGCCAGAAGCTGCTCGCAAGGCTTTGCAGCCTCAAATTTCGCCGAATCGCAATCCGATTCCGCAAGAACGACCAATACCAGCTCCAAAACGACGTACGTTGACTTTGTTCGAATCCATCCTGTACCCGACCATGATCTGTTCAGTTGTCTTGTTCGGTGGCATCACGGTATCGAAACATAATGAAGCGTACAACATCATGCGCGACACGGCTCTGATCACACAAGAGACGAACACGATCGCGAAAGAGAATGAAGAATTGAAGTATGAGATCGCCCAACTAAGCTCACCTGAGAGAATCTATGCGATTGCTGAAAAGCTCGGAATGCAATTCAATGAGAACAACGTCAAGGTGATTGACTGATGAATTCTCTACAACAGAGTAAAAAAAGAGTGGCGTGGGTGGCGATTGTTTGCTTCACACCACTCTTTTTATTTTTTGTCGGTTGGTTCCTTTATTTGTCCGTCTTCCAGACGTACAAAGGGGAAAACATGCTCGCCTTCGCCGAGGAAGAACGCTGGAAAGCGGTCAGTACGTTAAAAGCGGAGCGGGGCGAGATTTTTGATCGGTTCGGACAACCAATCGCCATCAACATCCCGTCGTATCGAGTCGTGGCCGTGTTGAAGCTCGGCGGCGAGCGGGTAGAAAACAAGACGCTCATGCCCGAAGCGTTTCCTGAGGCCGCGAAGCAACTTGCGACCGTGCTTCCGATGACGGAAGGTGACATCTTGAAACGGCTCGAGCAAAACAAAGACCGTGGGCAAATCGAGTTCGGCGTGCCGGGTCGTGATTTGACGGTCGAACAAAAAGAAGAGATTGAAACGTTCAAGATTCCCGGGATCACGTTCGTCGAAGAACCGAAACGCTATTATCCGAACAAAGTGTTCGCATCAAGCGTCGTCGGATACGCCCAAAAGATTGACCAGAATGGGCGGATCGAACTCGTTGGAGAACTCGGGATTGAAAAGTCACTCAATGACGTCTTGAGCGAGTCGTATGGGCTGTATCGGTTCGAGAAAGATTTGGCCGGCCGTCAACTCGTCTCGAGTGACGAGCAATTGAAGGTTGACCCGGAAGATGGGGCGGACGTCCAACTGACGATCGATCACCGCATTCAACAGCTGCTCGATACGAAGATGGAAGAGCTGTATAAAGAGTACAAGCCGAAGAATGCGACGGCGATCATTATGGACCCGAAGACCGGCGAAATCATCGCCTTGTCGGACCGCCCGTCATTCGATCCGAACACGCGTGAAATCAGCTCATACAGTAACTTCTCGGTGTCGTCTCGCTTCGAGCCGGGGTCGACGATGAAAATCTTCACGTTGGCCGCTGCCATCAACGAAGGTGTCTACAACCCGAACGAACTGTACAAGTCGGGTTCATATAAGTATGGCAAGACCGTATTCAATGATTACAACATTACCGGATGGGGTACGATTCCTATGGTAGAAGGCGTCTGGCACTCGTCGAACGTCGCCTTTTCGATATTGGCGAACGAACGGCTCGGACTCAGTCGCTACGAGGATTATTTCAAAGCGTTCAAGTTCGACCAACGCACGGGCGTCGATTTACCGGGCGAGGTCAACAGCCAGTTCGATTTCGAGAGCCCGCTCAACGTCTTGATCACAGCATGGGGTCAATCGACGGCCGTCACGCCAATGCAAATCTTGCAAGCGACGTCGGCGATCGCGACCGATGGGACGATGAAGCAACCTCATGTCATTAAAAAAGTCGTGAACCGTGAGACGGGCGAGACGATTCGGACGACGAATCCGAAAGTCGTCGGGCAACCGATCACGGCCGAAGCGGCGAAGCAGACGCGGGAAGCGCTTGACGGCGTCGTCAACAGTGACGTCGGGACGGGGCAATTGTACGCCCTCGACAACTACCGCGTCATCGGGAAAACCGGGACCGCACAAATCGCGGAGAACGGGAAGTATTTGAGTGGACAATATATCCATTCGTTCGTCGGCATGGCGCCGGAGGACGACCCTGAACTCGTCATGTACATCGCCGTCGACCGACCGAACAGTGACTCGTCGACGACGGGGCCGCGTATCATGGCACCGCTGTTCAAAGATGTGATGGACGTCGCGCTCCGTTACCGGAGTGTCGAGCCGGACAAACAGGCGAAGACGATCGATGCGTCGACGAAGACGACAGAGTCATTCGTCGGGCAAGGCCGTGACGAGGCGGTGAAGGCAGCCAAGGCGGCGGCATTCACACCGGTGTCACTCGGCAGTGACGAAACGGTCATCGCGCAAAGTCCGGTCGAGGGTCAACCGTACGTCGTCGGCGAGCGCTTGCTGTTGAAGACGGATGAGTCGTTCACGATGCCGGTCTTGAAAGGTTGGTCGCTCCGTGATGTGAAACGGTTGGCGACGCTTTACCAATTGAATTTAGAAATAGACGGTACCGGCTTCGTCACGTCCCAGTCGATTGGGAAAGACAAGCCCGTCAAGACCGGGGCGACGTTAAAAGTGAAGCTCCAGTCACCGTCGAACTAACGCAAAGGGATGAAGAGGGCCTCGGCTCTCTTTTCCTTTGTCACAGGAGGAAATGGTTATGGAACAGTTGACGATACAAACACTCGCATCTTGGTTCGGCATGAAGACAGATGATACGCGTGAGGTGCGCCACGTCGCAACCGACTCGCGAGACGATAACGCCGACGGCTTGTTCGTCCCAATCATCGGGGCGCGTGTCGATGGACACGATTATATCGAGGCTGCCGTCAAACAAGGTGCGATCGTGACGTTTTGGGAGCAAGACCGGCCGTTGCCGGAAGGGATTGTCGCCATTCCGGTCGCATCGCCGCTTCAGGCGCTTCAAGAGGCGGCAGCCCGCTACTTGGCAGAGATTGATCCAAAAGTCGTCGCCATCACCGGATCGAACGGAAAGACCTCGACGAAAGACATGATCGCCGTCGTGCTCGGCGAGACGTTCAAGACACACAAGACGGCAGGCAATTTCAACTCGGATGTCGGCTTGCCGCTCACCGTGTTACGGATGCCACGCGATACGGAAGTAGCTGTCCTCGAGATGGGGATGAACGGATTCGGTCAAATTGAATTGTTGTCGAAGCTCGCTAAACCGGATATCGCTTTCGTCACGAATATCGGAGAGTCGCACGGAGAACAAGTCGGGGGGCGCGAGGGGATCGCCAAGGCGAAACTCGAGATCAAAGCCGGTCTGAAACCGGATGGCGTCTTGATCGTCGATGCCGACGAGCCGCTCCTCAGTGAAGCTGGCGGGTACCGCGTCGGTTATGAGGCGACGGCTGACGGGAAGCTCGAGGTCGTGGAGGCGACGTTTGACGCTTCGATTTTCCGTTACAACAACGAGTTATATGAATTGAAAGTGCTCGGCGCCCATCAAATCCGCAACGCCGCCTATGCGATCGCTTGCGGACTCAAGTTCGGATTGGGACACGATACGATCCAACGCGGACTCGATCGGGTCCAGTTGACATCGATGCGGATGGAGAAGCGGATGTTCGGTGATGCGCACTTGATCAATGATGCCTATAACGCCAGCCCGACTTCGATGATCGCCGCCATCGAGACGATGAAAACACTTGAAGGGTTCACGCGACGTGTCCTCGTCCTCGGTGACATGTATGAACTTGGCGCAGATGAAGTCATGCAACACGAAAGTGTCGGCCGTGTCATCACGGCCCCGGTCACGGATTGCGTGCTCATCGGAGAGAAGGCGAAATGGATTGCGAACGGCATTACCGACCCGCGTGTGAACGTGACAACGGTGCCGACCGTCGAGGAAGCGAAAGTGCTTCTCGGCAGTTATCAACGCCCCCAGACTGTGATATTGTTAAAAGCATCGCGAGGACTGGCGCTTGAGCGCTTAGTTCAATAAAGAGAGTAGTGAGGTACGAACATGCTAATCAGTTTAATCGTCTTAATCAGTTCATTATTGACCGTATTGGTCGTCATGCCGCGGGCCATCCCGGCACTGCGTAACTTAAAGTTTGGCCAAGAAATCCGTGACGAAGGTCCGGGTTGGCATCAAAAGAAATCAGGCACTCCGACGATGGGAGGCATCGTCATCTTGCTCGCCCTCATCATCGGATTCCTCGTCTCGGTCGTCTTCGGAGAAGCCGTCGCCGGATTCGGGACGCTCTTGTTCGTGACACTCGCCTTCGGTGTGATCGGCTTCCTTGACGACTACATCAAAGTCGTCAACAAACGTAACCTCGGTTTGACATCGCTCCAGAAATTGATCGGTCAAATCGTCGTCTCCGTCCTGTTCGTCTGGTTCCTCTCACTCGGTGGGGAGCTCGACACGACGATTCAAATCCCGTTCACCTCGATCGCGTTTGAAACGGGTTGGTTCTATGTGGCCATCGTCATCTTCTGGCTTGTCGGTTTCTCGAACGCGGTCAACTTGACGGACGGTCTCGACGGTCTCGTCTCGTTCTCGGCCATCCCGACGTTCGCCTTCTTCGGCATCTATGCCCTCGGGCAAGACGAAGCCGGAATCGCTTGGTTCGCCTTCAGTGCCGTCGGCGCCTTGCTCGGTTTCCTCGTCTTCAATAAATACCCGGCAAAAATCTTCATGGGCGACACGGGGTCGCTCGCCCTCGGTGGTGCGGTCGCGGGTCTCGCCCTTATGCTCAAGCTCGAGTTGTTGCTCGTCTTTGTCGGTATCATCTTTGTCATCGAGACGCTCAGCGTCATTTTGCAAGTGCTCTCGTTCAAGACGACGGGCAAACGAATCTTTAAGATGAGCCCGATCCATCACCATTTCGAAATGGTCGGTTGGTCAGAATGGCGCATCGTCTTGACGTTCGGTGGAATTAGTTTGATCACGGCAGTCTTGTCGTTACTACTCATGTAATGGATGGTGGAAGACATGCAACAACAGTGGAACGATAAACGAGTCCTCGTACTCGGCGCGGCACGGAGCGGCATCGCCGCTGCCGCTTACTTAAGAAATGTCGGCGCGAACGTGACCATCAATACCGGGAGCGAACCGTCAACGGAAGAACGGATGAAAATCGAAGCGCTCGGCATCAACGGCGTCTTCGGTTCCCATCCGCTCGAATTGCTCGACACGACGGACATGATCGTCAAAAATCCGGGTATCCCGTATCACATCCCGCTCCTCCAAGCAGCGCTTGAGCGGAACATCCCGATCTATACAGAAGTGGAGCTCGCCTACTTGGCGACCGATGCCACGTTTGTCGCCATCACCGGTTCGAACGGGAAGACGACGACGACGACGCTCGTCCACGAATTGCTCAAAGGGGGAAGTCGTCCGGTGCATGTGGCAGGGAATATCGGTTTCCCGGCCATCGAAGTGGCATCGAAAGCGAAGCAGGGTGACGTCATCGTCATCGAGCTGTCGAGCTTCCAACTGATGGGCGTCGAACAGTTCCATCCGCAAGCGGCGGCACTGTTGAACTTGTCACCGGCGCATTTGGATTACCACGGCGACTTTGACTCGTATGCCGATGCCAAAGGAAACTTGTTCCGGAACATGACGGCCGCAGACCGTGTCGTCGTCAAAGGCAGCGACACGGAAGTGATGAAACGTGTCCCGTCCGGTCTTCCCGCCTCAACGTTCGGTTACGATAGTGGAGACGCACACGTAGTGGACGGCTGGATCACGCTTCATGGAGAACCGGTCATCCGCGTCGAGGACCTTGCCCTTGGTGGGGCCCATAACGTCGAGAACGTGTTGGCAGCCTTGTTGCTCGTCGAACCGTTCGACATTCCGCGAGCACACATCGAACGCGTCCTTCAGACGTTCGGCGGAGTGGCCCACCGTACAGAGAGCCTCGGGCGAGTGCTCGGCCGCCGGGTGTATAACGACTCGAAAGCGACGAACAACGTGGCCGCCGAAGCCGCATTGAACGGTTTCGAGGCCCCGATTGTCTGGGTGTGCGGAGGACTCGAACGTGGCGCCGACCTCACTTCTCTCGTTCCGGCGCTCGGCCGGGTCAAAGCGATTGTCGCTTACGGCGAGACGGCGGAGCGGTTCAAGTCGTTAGGTGAGGCCGAGCAGATTCCGTCGTTCGCGGTCGCTACGCTCGAGGCGGCGGTCCCGCTCGCGTTCGAACAGTCGGCGACTGATGACGTGATCTTATTATCGCCGGCTTGTGCAAGTTGGGATCAATATAAGACGTTCGAAGAGCGCGGCGAACATTTCGTCCGACTCGTGAATGCATATGAGGAGGCCAATCGATGAAAGTTATGATTTCTGGTGGAGGGACGGGTGGACATATCTACCCGGCACTCGCTCTTCTCGACACACTCAAAGCGAGGCACCCGAACCTCGAGGTGCTTTATATCGGGACTGAGAACGGTCTCGAGGCTGACCTCGTTCCACGGGCGGGCGTCCCGTTCAAATCGATCCGGATTGCCGGACTAAAACGTTCTCTATCGCTAGACAACATCAAGACGGCGTATTGGTTCATTCAATCCGTCCTCACGTTACGTAAAGAGATGAAGACGTTTCGTCCGGATGTCGTCATCGGAACGGGCGGCTTCGTCTCAGGACCGGTCGTCTTCACCGCACAACAACTCGGCATCCCGACGATTCTGCATGAACAGAACAGCATCCCGGGCTTGACGAACAAGTTCCTCTCGAAGAAAGCCGACCGCGTCGCCTTGTCGTTCGCCGGTTCTGAGTCGCAGTTCCCCGGAGCGAACGTTCGCGTCATCGGGAACCCACGTGGGAGCGAAGTGTTGAAGACGACCGTAAATGAGGCGGCCGTCCGTGCCGAGTACGGGATCGATGAGCGGCCGATCGTCTTGATTTACGGCGGAAGCCGCGGGGCAGAAGCGATCAATCGCGCTGTCATCGAAGCTATTCCCGAGCTCGCGGCTGAACCGGTGAACGTGCTCTACGTGACCGGGAACGTGCACTACGACAACGTCGTGGCCACCGCGCCAACAGCTGAAAACGTCCATGTCTTGCCATACGTCTACGATATGCCTGAGCTCCTCGCTTGCGCGAGCCTCGTCGTGTCACGGGCCGGCGCGTCGACGATCTCGGAGTTGACCGCGCTCGGTCTACCGAGCATCTTGATTCCGAGCCCGTATGTGACGGCCGATCATCAGACGAAAAATGCGTCAGCCCTCGTTGAGAGCGGCGCGGCCGAATTGATCAAAGAAGGAGACTTGACGGGCGAGACACTTGTCAAGTCGATCCGTCACGTATTGGCACATCATACTGAGATGGCAGAAGCATCGAAACGGCTAGGATTCCCGCAAGCTGCGGAATCACTCGCCGACCTCGTCGAAGAAGTCCGCCGATAAAGGAGAATAGACATGGAGACACGTCAGAACACCGTTCGTAGTTTAGAAGACCGTATCCCGTATATGAAAGATCAGCGTCGTAAAAAAGCGAACCGACGCTTGTCGACCATCTTGATCTTATTCGCGGTGCTGATCGCACTCGTCGTATATATGCAGACATCGGTCTCTGACGTGAAGGCGGTGAACGTGAACGGTCTGTCCTGGCTGACAGAAGCGTACGTGCTCGCCGGGACGGACATCGATACGTCCACAAAAATCGTTCAAGTGTCACCGAAGGAGATTGAACGAGAACTCCGCGCCGTGCCTGGCGTGAAAGATGTCGACGTCGACCGCTCATGGTATAACATCGTGACAATCGATGTCGAAGAAGAAAAGATGATCGCGTACTCGCGGACGGATCAAGAAGAAGTCGCGGTACTTGCCGATGGCTCGCTTCATCCGACTGGCGGCATCACCGACCCTGAGAAGTTAAAGGACGGTCCACTCTTGCGTGAATTCACGGACAAAGCGGAACTCGAGAAAATCGCGACTGAGCTTGAACAAGTCGATGACGCGATGCGGGCCCGGATGTCGGAAATCGTGTTCTCGAAACAAGACGGGGAATCGACTCGATATGAGATTTATATGAACGACGGCAACACGATTCAAACGCCGACGTTCAAGCTCAGTCAAACCGTGTCCAAATACGGTGAAATCTATGAAAACATTCCAAAAGGACAACGAGGAACTGTCGTCATGGATGGCGGATATTATTTCGTCCCGTATGAAAAACCGAAAGAATAATCTGATATTTTACAGTCCTTAGACACATAAGGGCTGTTTTTTTATCGATTGTAATCGAATTGACACCCCAAAACCGCTTAATTTGTAGGATTCTACCTTTTCTCACTATCTTATTTGTTGTAAACTTAGACGTGAGATATCTTGCCGGACCTAACAATATTTTTGGATATCTGTAACAATGTAACGGAATTCAAGTATAGAAATTAAAGCGCGGAGGTGTTTCCCTTTTGGAAGCGAATGGTTATGTGGCCGCATTGGATATAGGAACGTCAGAAATTAAGCTCGTCGTGGGTGAATTACTCGGGGGAACGCTTAACATTTTGGCGGAGGGGTGTGCCCCGTCTGCAGGAGTAAAACGTGGCGCCGTCGTCGACATCGATAAGACGGTTCAAGCCATCAAACAAGCCGTCGAACATGCCGAAGCGGCACTCGGTGATCAAATTCGGTCGGTATATGTTGCCATCGAAGGGGAACATATCCAAATCGCCCCATGTCACGGAATCGCGTCGGTCAAACGAGAAGACCAAGAAATCACGGATACAGATGTCATCGAAGTCATCAACTCAGCGCAAGTCATGCGCTTGCCGGACGAGATGAGCGTCATCGATGTGATCCCGTCGTCGTTCACGGTCGATCAACAGACAGGTGTCGTCGATCCTCGGGGAATGCTCGGCTATCGTTTAGAGATGCACGGGAAGATGGTAACTGGTTCGAAGACGATTTTACATAGCATTCGTCGCTCCATCGAACGAGCGGGTCTGAAACTCGAAGGATTCGTCCTCGGCAACTTGGCACTCGGTATGAGCGCGGCATCTGTCGACGAAATCGATCTTGGTATCGGATTGATCGATATCGGACATGAAAAGACAACCGTCTCTGTCTTCTATCGGGGCGACCTTGTCTACTCATATATCCTTCCTGTCGGAGGCGATCATATGACACGCGACTTGGTTTACAAGCTCAACTGTAAATACCAGGACGCCAAAGTGGCGAAAGAAGAATACGGACTCGCCCTTGAAGAAATGGCCGACGCATCCGAGGGCTTCTCGTTCACGAACATTAACGGAGAAGTCACGTTCGAACCGCAAGCAGAAATTAGTTATGTTTTAGAGGCAAGAATAGAGGAAATGTTTACGCTTGTGTTGAATAGAGTGCAAAAGGTAGGCGTCCCGACGCTCAGTGGAGGATATCTCCTCTGCGGTGGGGCCGCTGCTTTACCTGGCATCCAAGAATTGGCGACTCGTGTTATGGGTCAAACGACGAGACTGTATCAGCCTTCGTCGATTGGCGTCAGACACCCGAAATACGCGACCGCGGTCGGCGTCCTCAAGTACGTGCTTATGAGCGATCATCACGTCTCGAAGTCACGACTTGAAAAGCCGGAAGAGCGCGTGACCGTCACGAAACCGGACGGCACGATGCCAAACGACCACGACCACGACGTGGATGTGGAGCGGGACGATCGCGAAACGAAAAATGGATTTGGCCGCTTAATGGAAAAACTATTTGGCGTGTAAACTTGACGTTGTGTTAACAATTGGAAATTACGTAGGGGGATACCTGAAATGATGTACTTTGATGAGGCGATTGACGCCGTAGCAAAAATTAAAGTAATTGGAGTCGGTGGTGGCGGTTCAAACGCCGTCAACCGCATGATCGAGCACGGAGTGCAAGGTGTCGAGTTCATCGCCGTCAACACAGACGCGCAAGCACTCAACATGTCAAAAGCAGACGTGAAGCTTCAACTTGGCGCGAAATTGACGCGTGGCCTCGGTGCCGGCGCAAATCCTGATATCGGGAAAAAAGCGGCAGAAGAGAGCCGTGAACAGTTGATTGAAGCGCTTGATGGCGCCGACATGGTCTTCGTCACAGCAGGTATGGGCGGAGGAACCGGGACTGGGGCTGCACCTGTCATCGCTGAGATTTCGAAAGAAATCGGAGCGCTCACGGTCGGTGTCGTCACGAAACCGTTCATGTTCGAAGGACGCAAACGGATGCAACACGCCCAACACGGGATTCAAGCGTTCAAAGAAAAAGTGGATACACTCATCGTTATTCCGAACGATAAGTTGCTTGAAATCGTCGAGCGCAATACGCCGATGATTGAAGCGTTCCGTGAAGCGGATAATGTCCTTCGTCAAGGTGTCCAAGGGATCACAGACTTGATTGCCATCCCTGGACTCATCAACCTTGACTTCGCTGACGTGAAGACAATCATGACAGAAAAAGGCTCGGCCCTCATGGGTGTCGGTGTCGCGACAGGCGAGAACCGTGCCGTCGAGGCAGCGAAGAAAGCCATCTCATCTCCACTTCTCGAGTCTTCAATCGAAGGCGCGAAAGGTGTCTTGATGAACATCACAGGCGGACTTAGCCTCAGCTTGTTCGAAGTCACGGAAGCTGCTCAAATCGTACAAAGTGCCGCTGATGAAGAAGTGAACTTGATTTTCGGTTCGGTCATCAACGAAAACTTGAACGACGAGATCATCGTAACCGTGATCGCAACTGAATTCGCAGAAGAAGCGCAAGGGACGAACCCGTTCCTCCAGCAACCGAAGAAAAAACCGGAAGCTGAAGTGAACCGTGAGGCTCAACCGAAAACGCAAGAAGCTGCGCCACAAGATGAAGGGAACTTCCATAGACCGGTCTATGGCGGGGACGTCCCAGACGAGACGATCAACATCCCAGCGTTCGTAAGACAACGCCGTAACTAAACAACAGGGGGGTGCCGGTTCTCGGCATCCCCTTTTTCTAAAAAGGAGAATCATATGCGACTGTTACATACATGGGAAACCGAGACGGATCGCTACCGCGCCTACGTCACGACCCGGACCGATGGGCATAACGAAGGCAACGTCGGACTCCACGTCGGAGATGACCCGGATCGAGTCGTCGCCAATCGAAAGCAATTTTTTGAAGCGGCCGGTCTCGACCTCGCTGATTCGGTATGGGCCGACCAAGTGCATCAAACAAACGTCGAAGTCGTCGGAGACGCTGACCGCGGCAGAGGAGCGTACCGTTACGATGAGACGATTCCGGCGACGGACGGTCTCGTCACGACGGTTAACTCGTTACCGCTCGCCCTCGTGTTCGCTGATTGTGTCCCCCTGTTCTTTTGCGCCAAAGACCATGGCGTCATTGGTGTCGCACACGCAGGCTGGAAAGGGACGGTCGGTAACATCGTGGCCTCGATGACCGATGCATTTGCAACATTGGGCGTACCGGAACAAGATATTGATATGTTTGTCGGACCAGCCATCACGGCCGACCATTACGAGGTCGACCGCCGTGTCCTTGATGCGGTCGAAGCTGTCTCGCCGGCAGCTTATGAAGCATCAGTCTCGGACGAACAGGCAGGCCATGCCCATCTATCCCTGCAACGAGTGAACGAGACGCTCGCCGCTGAACGAAATATCGAGGTGACCCAATCGAACTTGTCGACCGTAGCCGATCGAAGCTTTTTCTCGTATCGGAACGGAGATGCCAAACGTCGATTTGCGGCTGTCCTCGTCAAGGAGAAGAAATCTTGAGTATAGCGAATAATGTGAATCAAGTCAGACAGACGATCGACGCGCATCGGACCGATCAAGCGGTGACGCTCATCGCGGTCACGAAATCGGTCGGTCCCGACGTGGCGAACGCCCTCTATGCGGAAGGCATCCGTGACTTCGGCGAAAATCGTCCCGAAGGATTGCTTGAAAAAGTCGAGCAGTTGCCGCCTGATGCCAAGTTTCATTTCATCGGCAGTCTGCAGACACGTAAAGTGAGACAAATTATCGACCATGTGGCAGCGATCCATTCGCTCGACCGCCTCTCGCTCGCCGAAGAGATCAATAAGCGCGCCCAAGGCGTGATCGATTGTTTCGTGCAAGTGAACATATCGGGCGAAGCATCAAAACATGGTCTCGAAAAAGAGGAAGTCATCCCATTCATCGAGAACTGTAAACAGTATCCTCACGTGCGGATCATCGGACTGATGACGATGGCACCGTTCACAGAGGACGAGACGGTGATTCGGGAGACGTTCCGAAACTTGAGACAATTGCGCGATGACGTCGCAGGTCTTGCCTATCCGCATGCACCATGTACCGAACTGTCAATGGGGATGTCGAACGACTACACGTTGGCGATCGAAGAAGGCGCATCGTTTGTTCGTATTGGAACCGTACTTGTGCAATAATATATTTTAAGGAGGAATCCGTTATGTCAATCAAAAACAAAATGAAGGACTTCTTTGGACTCGAGGAAGATCCGAACAACCAGTTCGAAGGAGACGAGTATGCTGTCGCCGAAACGAAGACACAACCGATGACGGAGGCAATCGTCAAAACTGAGGACCGTCCGAAAACATCGAACAATATCGTCGCGTTGAACACGAAGAAGAAAGAACGTTCAAAAGTCGTCTTGGCCGAACCGCGTGTATTCGCCGAAGCCCAAGACATCAGCGACCAATTGAAAGAAAACCGGGCCGTCATCGTCAACCTCCAACGGATGTCGAAAGAGCAGTCTCGTCAAGTCGTCAACTTCTTGTCAGGTGTCGTCTATGCGTTAGAAGGGACGATGACGTCGATTGGACATAACACGATTCTATGTACTCCAAACAACATCGAGTTGACGGGATCGATCTCGAATTTGATTTCGGAGGACGAACTCAACAGTAAAGGGTGGTAACTGAATGGAAAATGCTATACCTGCGTTAGGCAACACGATCGTTACATTACTTGGGTATTATAGTTGGGTCTTGATTGCCTATATTTTATTATCGTGGTTCCCAAATGCGCGCGAATCTAAATTTGGTCAAATTTTATCGTATCTATGCGAGCCGTTTTTAAACCCGTTTCGTCGAATCATCCCACCAATCGGCGGGATGCTCGATATCTCCCCAATCGTCGCTTTATTTGTGCTACGGATGGCACAATTTGGAGTGCGAGCGATTTTCGGTATTTAAATGAGCGTCTTCGATCATTATCGTCCGAATGAGCGCCCGTTTGTCGAGCAAGTGCTCGATTGGGTTCAACAAGTCGAGGACAACTATGTGTTTAAAGTGACGGACTTTTTAGATCCACGCGAGCAACAAATCGTCCGGCAACTCGTCGGGAAGCAGCTCGCGATTTATGAGGACGGCGGATTTGAAGGCGCGGAACGGCGTCGACTCATCCTCGCTCCGGACTATTACGAGCTCGACCCGAACGATTTTGATATCGCGATTCGTCAAATCGACTATCCAACCAAATTTGTCGAATTGACGCATCGTCAAGTGACGGGTACGCTCTTGAACGCTGGTTTGAAGCGTCAAAAATTCGGAGATGTCGTCCTTGACGACGGCGTCGCCCAATTCGCGACGACGCGTGAGGCGGTCGGGTTCATCGAGATGAACGTCGACCGGGTCGGCAAGGCCCGGATTCGCATCTCAGAGGTACCGCCCGAGTCCGTGCTCGTCGTGCCCGAAGTCAAATGGAGCGACGAGTTCGGAATCGTCTCATCGCTCCGGTTTGACACGGTCGTCAGCGAAGTGCTCGGATTATCAAGGCAAAAAGCGCAGGCGCTCGTCAAACATGGAGACTGCAAAGTGAATCATAAACCGATTGACGATGCGAGCTTCATCCTTGAACCAGACGATTTGGTCTCAATCCGAGGGTATGGCCGTGTCAAATTGACGGCGATTCTCGGCTCGACGAAACGTGAGAAAATAAAAATCCAGTATGGCATCATACGTTGAACTTAGGAGGAAAGTCGAATGGCGTTGACACCGATTGATATTCATAATAAAGAGTTCTCGACTCGTTTTCGCGGGTACGATATCGATGAGGTCAATGAATTTCTAGATCAAATCATCAAAGAGTTTGAGCTATTGATTCGTGAGAATAGAAGGTACGAAGAACTCGTCAACGATATGCAAGCCCGTATCGACTACTTCTCCTCGATGGAAGACACGTTGAACAAATCGATTATCGTCGCCCAAGAGGCTGCCGAAGAAGTGAAGACGAACGCGGCGAAAGAAGCGAGTCTCATTTTGAAGCAGGCCGAACGCGAGGCGCTCGCCCGTGAGGAAGAAGCGTCACGTAAAGAACAGCTCGCTGAGCGCGAAGTCATTCAAATGCTCAAAAAAGTCGAGTTGTACCGGACCCGCTTCCGCGTCCTCGTCGATGCTCAGATGGAGCTGTTGAACAGCACGGAATGGGACACGATTGTCGGGGAGCCGCCGGTCCAGACGGTTCTTGACGATACGACCGAACTTGCGTATAATGACGACGAAGTCATACCAACCAAACATCACGGATAATACACAATACGTCGATTAGGACACGTCGATAAAGTCATACCTACGAAGCGACTTAGGGAAGGTGCAAGCCTAAGAGAAAGACTTTATCGGTATCCCCTATGAGTGTCGGGCTGAAGTTAGTAAGCGCGACCGCCTGACCTCGTTATCGGTTACCAAGAGCGGTCTCGGGGTTTTCCCTGAGATTAGTAGGGTGGTACCGCGAGTCGACTAACTCGTCCCTATTAGGGGCGGGTTTTTTTGTTGTCAAAAAAAGATGCAGGAGGAGTTTCAATGAACTACAAAGACACACTATTGATGCCTGAAACAGAATTCGCGATGCGCGGAAATCTGCCGAAACGCGAGCCAGCAATGCACGAGGCTTGGGAACAGATGGACCTATATAACCGCGTCCAAGAAAAAAATGCCGGAAAGCCACAATACATCCTGCACGACGGACCTCCGTATGCGAACGGCGACATCCATATGGGCCATGCGCTCAACAAAGTATTGAAAGACATCATCGTCCGCTTCAAATCATTGAACGGCTACCAGTCACCGATGATCCCGGGCTGGGACACACACGGTCTCCCAATCGAGAACGCGCTTCAAAAAGCAGGCGTCAATCGTAAAGAGATGACCGTCGCCGAATTCCGCGAGAAGTGTGCGGCGTACGCGATGGAACAAGTGAACTCGCAACGCGAGCAGTTCAAACGTCTCGGACTGATGGCTGATTTTGACAACCCATACATCACGCTATTGCCGGAATATGAGGCGGCTCAAATCCGCTTGTTCGGGACGATGGCCGAAAAAGGTTACATCTATAAAGGGAAGAAACCGGTCTACTGGTCACCGTCTTCTGAATCGGCGCTCGCCGAGGCAGAAATCGAATACTATGACAAGAAGTCACCGGCGATCTACGTGGCGTTCCAAGTCGTCGACGGCAAAGACGTCTTAGCGACAACGGACCACTTCGTCATCTGGACGACGACACCATGGACGATCCCGGCCAACCTTGGGATCGCGGTCAGCGACGAGTTGACGTACACGCGCATCGAGCACGACGGCAAAGGGTACATCGTTGCCGAAACGCTCGTCGAAGACGTGACGACGGCACTCGGCTGGACGGATTACACGGTGAGCGGTTCTTGGAACGGGCGCGAGTTCGAACACATGACGGCTCAGCATCCGCTTTATGACCGGACATCGCTCGTCATGATCGGCGATCACGTCACGGCTGACGCGACAGGTCTCGTCCATACAGCACCAGGTCACGGGGAAGACGATTACCGTGTCGGACAAGCTTACGGACTCGACGTCCTCTGCCCGGTCGACGACCGTGGTTATATGACAGAGGAGGCGCCAGGTTTCGAAGGTTTGTTCTATGAAGACGCGAACAAACAAATCGGCATGAAGCTTGAAGAGAACGGCTACCTCCTCAACCTGAAATTCATCAAGCACTCGTACCCGCACGACTGGCGTACGAAAAAACCGGTCATCTTCCGCGCCACACCACAATGGTTCGCGTCAATCAAAGATTTCCGTGCCGACATGCTTCGTGAAATCGAAGAAGTGAACTGGGTACCGGAGTGGGGCATGACGCGCCTTTACAACATGGTCCGTGACCGTGGGGACTGGGTCATCAGCCGTCAACGGGCATGGGGCGTCCCGATTCCGATCTTCTACGCCGAGGACGGCACGGAGATCATCACGAACGAGACAATCGACCACATCGCCAACTTGTTCCATGAGCACGGCTCGAACGTCTGGTATGAGCGTGAAGCGAAAGACTTGTTGCCAGAAGGCTTCACACACCCGAACAGCCCGAACGGCGAGTTCCGGAAAGAACTCGACATCATGGACGTCTGGTTTGACTCAGGTTCGTCTCATGCGGGCGTACTCGAACAGCGCGATAACTTGCGCCGTCCGGCCGACTTGTACCTTGAAGGCTCGGACCAATACCGCGGCTGGTTCAACTCGTCACTCTCGACGGCAGTCGCGACGACGGGCAAAGCGCCGTATCGCAACGTGCTCAGCCACGGCTTCGTCCTCGACGGCGACGGCCGCAAGATGTCGAAGTCACTCGGCAACACGATCGCACCGAACGATCTCGTCAAACAATACGGAGCGGAAATCGTCCGTCTTTGGGTATCGTCGGTCGACTATCAGTCGGATGTCCGCGCATCGCACGATAACTTCAAACAAGTGTCGGAAGTCTACCGGAAGATCCGCAACACGTTGCGCTTCTTGCTCGGTAACTTGAACGGGTTCGACCCATCGATGCGTGTCGCCTTCGAAGACATGCCGGAAGCGGACCGCTTCATGGCGACAAAACTCAAGCAACTTCAGACGAAAGTCGTCAAAGCGTACGACACGTTCGATTTCATGGCTGTCTATCACTTGAGCCATAACTTCTGTGTCAACGAATTGTCGTCGTTCTATCTCGACTTCACGAAAGATATTCTGTATATCGAACGTGAAGACGACGCACGTCGTCGTGCCGTTCAAACGGTCATGTATGATACGGTCGTCACGCTCACGAAATTGCTCGCACCAATCCTCCCGCACACAGCGGACGAAGTGTGGCAAGAAGTGCCGGCGAAGACAGCTGATAGCGTCTTCTTGACAGACCTTGAGGCAGTGGCACCGCTCACAGAAGATGAGACGGCATTGCTTGCTAAATGGTCGAAGTTCCTCACGTTCCGTGACGACGTCTTGAAAGCGATCGAGATCGCCCGTGGCGAGAAGTTGATCGGTAAACCGCTCGAAGCGAAACTACAAGTCGCGCCAAAAGGTGAGACGAAACAGTTGCTCGAGACGATCGATAACGTTCGTCAGTTGCTTCAAGTGTCGCAACTCGATTACGTCGAATCGGCCGATGTCGATTATGCGACGGCCGAAATCAGCGTCATGAAGGCTGACGGTGCCGCTTGTGCCCGTTGCTGGACATACTCGACCGAGCTCGGTCAAAATGCTGAACATCCAGAGCTTTGCCCGCGTTGTACTGAAGTCATCGCATAAGCCGGACCGGAGTGGCGATCGTCCACTCCGGTTTCTTATGACTTGAAAGGAGAATCTGATGAAACGTTATTACGGATTAGCACTTTTCCTCATCTTGCTCGACCAAGTAACGAAATGGATTGTCGTCCAGACGATGACGATTGGGCAGTCAATCGAGCTCATCCCAGAATTGCTCTACTTGACGTCTTACCGCAATAAAGGCGCGGCCTGGGGCATGCTCGAAGGGCAGATGGTGTTCTTCTTCATCGTCACCGCGGTCGTCGTCGTCGGCTTGATTTATTTCTTGCATAAAGAAGTGAACGGGTTTGATTTGCTCGGTTATAGCGTCGGGTTACTGCTCGCCGGTGCGATCGGGAACTTCATCGACCGTCTGTTCCGTGGTGAAGTCGTCGATTTCGTCGACACGTATCCGTTCGGCTACAACTTCCCAATCTTTAACGTCGCCGATATGGCGCTCACGTTCGGGGTCATCTTCATGATCATCGGCGTCTTGTTCGAAGAAAAATTAAACAAAGAAAGGGGACAATCGTAATGGAAACTTACACATTTGTCGCCGAAGAAAAGGCACGTATCGACAAATGGATGAGCGAACAAAGTGACTGGTCACGTTCGCAAATCCAAGACTGGATCAAGGCGGGGGACCTCCTCGTCAACGGCCAGGTCGTCAAGCCGAACTATAAACTGCAAGAAGGCGACGAAATCGTCGTGACGGTCCCGGAGGCCGTCGAACTCGAAGTGTTGCCAGAGAATATCAAGCTCGACGTCGTTTATGAGGACGAGGATGTCATCGTCGTCAACAAGGCACGCGGCATGGTCGTCCATCCGGCGGCTGGTCATACGTCAGGCACGCTCGTCAACGCACTCCTCTATCACTGTGACGATTTGTCAGGCATTAACGGTGTCAAACGACCAGGCATCGTCCACCGCATCGATAAAGACACGACCGGTCTCCTCATGGTCGCGAAAAACGATGTGGCCCACGAATCGCTCGCGAGCCAGTTGAAGGATCGTAAAATCAAGCGTGAATATATCGCTCTCGTCCACGGCGAAGTTGCCCATGAGCTCGGGACGATCGAGGCGCCAATCGGGCGTGACACGAACGACCGTCAGCGGATGACAGTGACGGACAAGAACGCGAAAGAAGCGATCACGCACTTCCGTCTGCTCGAGCGGTATAAAGACTTCACACTCGTCGAGTGTAAGCTCGAGACGGGACGGACACATCAAATCCGCGTTCATATGCGTTATATCGGCCATCCTCTCGCTGGTGACCCGAAATATGGTCCGCGTCGCACGATTCAATTGAACGGACAAGCGCTCCATGCGGCGACGCTCGGCTTCTATCATCCACGCACGGACGAATGGCTCGAATTCGAGGCGCCGCTCCCGGCCGACTTCGAAGCGGAACTTGCAAAATTGGACAAAATCGAGAAAACGCGTTGACTTTCAACCGATTCCGATTTATAGTCTAGGAAGCATAACACCTTTAAACCCAGTCCAGAGAGGCTGTGAAAGGATTGTGGCCGCGGCCACGACACGTCGATTATTTGAGGCAGAGGTCTGCCCTCACATATGAAGACTTCCTTTTCCAGCCGGATGAGGAAGTCTTCTTTTTTGTATAATTTGAGAGAGGGGGGAAACGTTTGAAACGTTCTACCATATTGGATGAAGCGGCCATCCGCCGTGCACTTACCCGAATCGCTCACGAAATCATCGAGCGCAACAAAGGAACGGACAACGTCGTGCTCGTCGGGATTAAAACCCGAGGCGAGACGCTCGCCGACCGACTCGCCCGCCGCATCGAAGAAATCGAAGGCAAACCGATCGCGCTCGGTAACTTAGACATCACGCTGTACCGGGATGACCTGTCTAAGAAGTCACTCGACCCGGAAGTGAAAGCGACTGAACTGCCACACGACATCAACGGCAAGACGGTCGTCTTGATTGACGATGTCCTCTACACGGGCCGGACAGTGCGAGCCGCCATGGACGCACTCGTCGACCACGGTCGCCCGGATTACATCCAGCTCGCTGTCTTGATCGACCGGGGACACCGCGAGCTACCGATTCGCCCCGACTTCGTCGGCAAGAACGTCCCGACCTCGAAGTCAGAACAAGTCGTCGTCCGACTCAGTGAAGTCGACACGACAGACGAAGTGTTTATCAAACAGCAATAATCCAAAACCTTTAAGGTGGTCCAGAGAGGCCAGGAAGGAGAACCACATATGAAACCCATCCTCAACATCCACGAGCGTCCCGCTCACTTACCGCAATGGCTGCTCTTCAGCCTGCAGCACGTCTTCGCCATGTTCGGAGCGACGATTTTAGTCCCGATTTTGACGGGCCTAAGCACGTCCGTCGCCCTCGTCGCTTCCGGTGTGGCCACGCTCTCATTCCTAGCGATTACCCGCTTCAAAGTCCCGACCTATCTCGGGTCAAGTTTCGCCTACATCGCCCCGATCATCGCCGTCAGCCAGCAATGGGGTGTCGAAGCCGCCTTGTTCGGTGGCATCATCGCCGGATCGGTTTACGGTGTCGTCTCGCTCATCATCTATAAGACAGGTGTGAACTGGTTGCTGCGCCTCTTGCCGCCAGTCGTCGTCGGTCCGGTCATCATGGTCATCGGCTTATCGCTCGCACCGGTCGCCATCGACATGTCGATGAACAAAGACGGTGCCTACAATGGAACGTTCATCACCGTCGCGCTTCTCACGCTCGGCATCACGATGTTTGCTATGACGACGCTCAAAGGAGTATGGGGCGCCGTACCGATCTTGTTCGGTATCATCGGTGGTTACATCATCGCTGCTCTGTTCGGCATCATCGACTACTCGGCGCTCGGTCAAGCGAGCTTGTTCCAACTGCCTGACTTCACGATGGTGTTCGTCGACTACATGCCGATGTGGCAAGTCGGAGCACTGCTCGCCATCGTCCCGGTCGCGCTCGTCACGATGACGGAACATATCGGCGACCAAATGGTCACGTCAAAAATCATCGGACGCGAAACGATGAAAGATCCAGGTCTCCATCGGACACTCCTCGGCGACGGGGTCGGGAAAGCGGTCGCCTCGGCGCTCGGTGGTCCACCGTGTACGACTTACGGTGAGAACAACGGGGTCATGGCCATCACGAAAGTGTACAGTGTCTACGTCATCGCCGGAGCAGCGCTCATGGCTATCAGCTTTGGTTTCCTTGGTCACGTCGAAGCGTTCATCTCGACGATCCCGAACCCGGTCAAAGGCGGCATCTCGATCCTCTTGTTCGGAGTCATCGCTTCGAACGGTCTGCGGACGATGGTCGAAAGCAACGTCGACCTCGCTGAGAAACGCAATCTCATCATCGCCTCAGTCATCCTCGTCATCGGACTTGGTGGGGCCATGGTCCAACTTGGAAGCTTCCCGGTTCAAGGGATGGCACTCGCCACAGTCGTCGGGATTCTCTTGAACGCCTTCTTGCCAAAAGAAGAAGCGGTCGACGAAGCTGCTGCCGAAACAACTGAAGATACACGACAAGCAAGTAACTTTTAATTCGATCCCGTGAGGTCGGCAAAGTGAAGGCTCGTTTATTTGGGTGTAGTCTACCCAAATGAAGGCGTCCCTTCACGTAGGTGAAGAGACGCCTTTTCTCTTTGCCTTCACACAAAAGGAGGAGACGAACATGAACTTAATCAAACAACAACCGAAGCATTTTGTCAGTCTGGATACGCTCTCGCTCGACGAGATCATGGGATTGATCGAGGAGTCGCTACGCTACAAACAAGGGGACATGCCACCCTTGTTCGACGGCAAGACGGTCGCGAACTTGTTCTTTGAAAACTCGACGCGAACGAAAAATTCGTTTCAAATGGCCGAACGGCACTTGAAAGTGCAAGAGATTCCGTTCGACGTGGCGACGTCATCGGTGACGAAAGGCGAGACGCTGTACGACACGTGCAAGACGCTCGAGGCAATCGGGGTCGATGCCCTCGTCATCCGCCATCCGGAGTCGGGCTATTACCATGAACTCGTTGAAAAGTTGAACATCCCGGTGTTGAACGGCGGTGACGGGAGCGGGGAGCACCCCTCGCAGTCACTGTTAGACCTCGTCACAATCTTTGAAGAGTTCAAGACGTTCGAAGGGTTGAACATCGCCATCTGCGGCGACCTCGTCCATAGCCGCGTCGCACGTTCGAACGCAAGCGTATTGAAACGCCTGGGGGCGAACGTCGTCGGCTGCAGCCCCGCCTCTTGGTGGGACGAGTCGATGGGGCTCGAGCATCGGGACCTCGACGATGTGTTAGCGGACTGTGACGTCGTCATGCTGCTCCGCGTCCAGCACGAACGCCACATCATGGGCGACATCTTCTCGAAGGAAGATTATCATGCGCGCTACGGGTTGACGCCCGAACGCGTCGACCGAATGAAAGGACGAGCGATCATCATGCATCCGGCACCGGTCAACCGTGACGTCGAGATCGCTGGCAGTTTGATTGAACATCCGAAGTCGAGGATCTTTCCACAGATGACGAACGGCGTTTACGCCCGGATGGCCATTTTAAATCGAGCATTAGGGGGACAATTATGATACTTCAACACGCAACTTGGTATGACGGGAACACGAAACGGACGACGAATCTATTGATCGAGGACGGCGAAATCCGCTCGATCGACTATGACGGCACGACCGAAGGACATGAAGTGATCGATGCGACAGGGAAGCTCCTCATTCCGGGGCTCGTCGATGTCCACGTTCATTTGCGCGAGCCGGGCGGGGAGAAGAAAGAGACGATCAAAACGGGGACCGAGGCGGCTGCGGCCGGCGGGTTCACCACAATCTGCGCCATGCCGAACACACGTCCCGTCCCGGACGACCGGGCGACGATGGACCAGCTCCTGGCTAAAATCGAGCAAGACGCAAGCGTACGCGTCCTTCCATACGCCGCCATCACGAAACGACAGCTCGGCACCGACCAAGTCGACATGGCTTCGCTCGCAGATGCGTTCGCGTTCACCGATGACGGCGTCGGCGTCCAATCGGCGGCGATGATGCGTGAGGCGATGCGGGAAGCGAAACGTCTCGATAAGGCGGTCGTCGCCCACTGCGAGGACAATACGCTCAAGGCCGGTTCGGTCCATGAAGGCCGGTTCAGTGAAGAACACGGCATCCAAGGTATCCCGAGCCTCGCCGAAAGCATCCATATCGCCCGTGACGTCTTGATTGCCGAAGAGACGGGCTGTCACTATCACGTCTGCCACGTCTCGTCACGACAGTCGGTACGTGTCATCCGCGACGCCAAACGAGCCGGCATCCGGGTGACGGCCGAAGTGACACCGCATCACCTCGTCCTCTGTGAAGACGATATCCCGGGCCTCGACCCGAACTTTAAAATGAATCCGCCGCTCCGGAGCCGTGACGACCGTGAGGCGCTCCTTGAAGGCTTGTTCGACGGGACGATTGATATGATCGCGACGGACCACGCCCCGCACACGGCCGAAGAAAAAGCGGCCGGCATGGAACGGGCCCCGTTTGGCATCACCGGATTCGAGACAGCGTTCCCGCTCTTGTACACGACGTTCGTCAAGACGGGTCAGATGGAAGAAGCGGCGCTCATCGACTGGATGACGAAACGTCCGAGCGACGTGTTCGGCTTACCGTACGGTGTGATTGAAGTCGGACGGGCGGCAGACTTTGCCCTCATCGATACGGAGACGGAGCAAGTGGTCGATCCGACGACATTCCGCTCGAAAGGAAAAAACACACCGTTCGCGGGGATGAAACTGGTAGGCTGGCCGGTCATGACGATCGCGGCTGGAAAAATCGTATATAAGGGGAGATTCGATGAAACGAACATTATGGCTTGAGGACGGCACTTCATTTGTAGGAACAGCATTCGGTGCAGACGTCGAGACGATCGGGGAAGTCGTCTTTCAGACCGGGATGACCGGGTATCAGGAGATGTTGTCGGACCCATCGTACTGCGACCAGCTCATCGTGCTGACGAACCCGTTGATCGGCAATTACGGCGTCAACCGGGAAGATTTTGAGACGACTGTGCCGATGGCGAAAGGACTCATCGTGAAAGAAGTGTGCGATTTGCCTTCAAACTTCCGGTCGACCGCAACGCTCAGCGATACGCTTTTCCGCTTCAATATCCCAGGTCTAGCAGGGGTCGACACGCGGATGTTGACGCGTCATCTCCGCTCACGTGGAGTCATGCGCGGCGTCATGGTCGATGGGGAATCGACGTGGGCATCGGTCCAGGATCGCTTTGACGTCCTTCTTCCGACCGATCAAGTCGAGCGCGTCTCGACAAAGCGGGCGTATGTCAGCACGGGCCGCGGGCCGCGTATCGCCCTGATCGACTTCGGTGCGAAGCTCGGCATCATGCGTGAACTCGTGAAGCGCGACTGTGAAGTCGTCGTCTTGCCGCACGACGTGACGGCCGACGAAGTGATGCGCTATGAACCGGACGGCGTCATGCTGTCGAACGGACCGGGGGACCCGAAAGACGTCCCGACGGCGTTGCCGCTCATCGAGCGCCTCATGCCGACACTCCCGATCTTCGGGATCTGTCTCGGCCATCAGTTGATCGCACTCGCGAGCGGGGCCAATACGTTCAAACTCCCGTTCGGCCATCGCGGCGCCAACCATCCGGTGCTCGAACTTGAGACCGGCGCGGTGACGATCACATCCCAAAACCACGGCTACGCGGTCGATGAGGCATCACTCGCGACGACCGGACTCGTCGTCACGCATCGCGCCGTCAACGATGGCACGGTCGAAGGGGTGAAGCACTTGCATCATCCGACGTTCTCGGTCCAATACCATCCGGAAGCGGCACCGGGTCCATATGACGCCAACGACTTATTTGACCGCTTCATGCAGATCGTCCAAGAAAACAAACAGAAAGTAGGAATTTGACATGCCAAAACGACCAGATATTCAGAAAATCCTTGTAATCGGATCCGGCCCGATCGTCATCGGACAGGCGGCAGAATTTGACTATGCTGGTACCCAGGCGTGTCTCGCCTTGAAAGAAGAAGGATACGAGGTCATCCTCGTCAACTCGAACCCGGCCACGATCATGACCGACCCGACGACGGCGGACCGCGTCTACATCGAACCGCTCGAACCGGAGTTCGTCGAGCGGATCATCCGTCAAGAACGTCCGGACGCGCTCCTCGCCACACTCGGCGGGCAGACCGGCCTCAACTTGGCGATGGAACTCGACCGCCGCGGCGTGCTTGAAGATTGCGGCGTCGAATTGCTCGGGACGAAATTATCGGCCATCGAACAGGCTGAGGACCGGGAACAGTTCCGCGACCTCATGTATAAACTCGGGCACGGGGTCCCGGAAAGCGAGATCGTGCAGTCACTCGAGTCGGCTTGGGGCTTTGCGGAACGAATCGGCTACCCGATCATCATCCGTCCGGCGTACACACTCGGAGGAACCGGTGGCGGGATCGCCCATGACCGGAATGAATTTGAGCAGTTCGTCGAATCGGGGCTGAAAGCGAGCCCGGTGACACAAGTGTTACTCGAAAAATCGATCGCTGGCATGAAAGAAGTCGAGTATGAAGTGATGCGCGATTCGAGCGACCAAGCAATCATCGTCTGTGCGATGGAAAACTTTGATCCGGTCGGGGTCCATACGGGCGACTCGATCGTCTTCGCACCGACACAGACACTGTCTGACCGCGACTATCAGATGCTTCGAAGCGTCTCACTCGACATCATCCGCGCCCTCGGCATCGAAGGCGGATGTAACATCCAATTCGCCCTCGACCCGGACAGCTTCACGTATTACGTCATCGAGGTCAATCCGCGTGTCTCGCGCAGTTCGGCGCTCGCCTCGAAAGCGACGGGGTACCCGATCGCCAAGCTGGCTGCGAAAGTGGCGGTCGGATACAAGTTGTCAGAACTGAAGAACCCGGTGACGAAGACGAGTTACGCCTCGTTCGAACCGGCGCTCGACTATGTCGTCGCCAAAATCCCGCGCTTCGCCTTCGATAAGTTCGAGACGGCTGATCGTCGCCTCGGCACGCAGATGAAAGCGACCGGGGAAGTGATGGCGATCGGCCGTAATTTGGAAGAAGCACTCTTGAAGGCCGTCCGTTCGCTCGAACTCGGGACAGAAGACTTGGCGGTGCCACGCCTCGCGCAACTCAGCACCGCGGAGCTCGACCACGAGCTGACGACACCGACGGATGAGCGGTTGTGGATGCTCTATGAGGCGCTCCGCCGCGGCTACTCGACAGAACAGTTGCATGAGCTGACAAAAATCGATCGTTTCTTCTTATCGAAACTCGCTCGGATTTGGCAACAAGAAGAGACGCTTCAGCATGAGCCGCTTTCGAAAGAACGCCTCATCGAGACGAAACGTCTCGGCTTCAGCGATAAGATGATCGCCCGAATCACGAATGAGACTGTGGAGACGGTGACATCGCTTCGGAACGACTGGGGCATCCGTCCGGTGTATAAGATGGTCGACACGTGTGCGGCCGAGTTCGCTTCGGAGACGCCATACTTTTATGGGACGTACGAAGTCGAGAACGAGGCCGTGAAGACGGACAAATCATCGATTCTCGTCCTCGGTTCGGGACCGATCCGGATCGGGCAAGGTGTCGAATTCGACTACGCGACCGTCCACTCGATTCAGACGATCCGTGACGCAGGCTACGAAGCGATCATCATCAACAATAACCCGGAGACGGTGTCGACCGACTTCTCAATCTCGGACCGGCTCTACTTCGAACCGCTCACGACCGAAGACGTGCTCGAGGTCATCCGCAACGAACAGCCGCTCGGCGTCATCGTCCAGTTCGGCGGCCAGACGGCGATCAACTTGGCGGCCTCGCTCGAAGCGGAAGGGGTCCAAATTTTAGGGACGTCGCTGGAAGATATCGACCGCGCCGAAGACCGGAAAGCGTTCGAAGCGACGCTTTCGGCCGAACGACTCGCCCAACCGCCGGGCAAGACGGCGGTCACGGTCGAAGAGGCCGTCGCTTGCGCCGATATGCTCGGTTATCCGGTACTCGTCCGTCCGTCATATGTGCTCGGAGGCCGGGCGATGGAAATCGTTTATGAGCGCTCGGAGCTCGAACGGTATATGCGCCACGCCGTCGTCGCCTCGAAAGACCGTCCCGTCCTCATCGACCGCTACTTGACGGGCATCGAGATTGAAGTCGATGCCATCTGTGACGGGACCGACGTCTATATCCCGGGCATCATGGAACATATCGAACGGGCCGGGGTCCACTCGGGTGACTCGATCGCCGTGTATCCGCCGCAACGATTGAGTGAGGCATTGAAAGAAAAAGTCGTCGACTACACGATTAAACTCGCCAAGGCGTTCCGAATCAAAGGGTTGCTCAATATCCAGTTCGTCTACGCGGACGATTTATACGTCATCGAGGTCAATCCGCGGGCGAGCCGGACCGTCCCATTCATCTCGAAAGTGACGGGCCTGCCGATCGCGCGCATCGCCACGCAGACGATTCTCGGGACGAGTCTTAAAGATTTAGGGTTAGGGACCGGCCTGCATCCAGAAGCGGACGCGATTTCGGTCAAAGTGCCAGTGTTCAGTTTCGCGAAATTAAAAGAAGTCGATCCGTCGCTCGGGCCGGAAATGAAATCGACCGGTGAAGTCATGGCGACAGACCGTACGCTCGAAAAAGCACTGTATAAAGGGCTCGTCGCCGCCGGCATGACGATCGCCTTGAAAGGGAATGTCCTATTGACGGTCGCCGACCAAGACAAGGAAGAGGCGCTCGACATCGCCCGCCGTTTCAATCGACTCGGATTCCGCCTGATGGCCACGTCCGGTACGGCGCAGGCGCTCTCAGCAGACGGCCTACCGGTCCATCCGGTCGGGAAGATCAATGAGTCTGGTGAGACGATGCTGAGCGTCATCGAACGAGGAGAAGTCGACATCGTCTTGAACACGACGACGCGTGACGCCCTCGCGACGAAAGACGGGTTCATCATCCGTCGGGCCGCGGCCGAGCAAGGCGTGCTCTGCCTGACGTCGCTCGATACGGTCAAGGCGCTGCTCCAAGTCATCGAGAGCCTGTCGTTCCAAACAACGAGTTTGCCGGCGTTCACGACATTCGGGGTGACCGTATGAGACAACTCGCGACCATTTTATCGAACCGATTGATCGCGACAGCGACGATGGAGATGAAAGTCGAAATCGCACCGCAAGAAGTCGCGCCGGGCACGTTCTTTCACGTGAAGACGTCAGAGCTGTTGCGCCGGCCGCTCTCGGTCGCGAACGTCGAAGGCAACGTCGTCACGTTCCTGTATAAAGTCATCGGCAGCGGGACGGCAGATTTGGCCGCTCGTCGGACGGGAGACGTCTTGGACGTCCTCGGACCGCTCGGCAACGGTTTCCCGCTCGAGCAAACAGGCAAGCGTGTCGTCCTCGTCGGTGGGGGCATCGGGGTGCCGCCGCTCTACTACACGCGGCGTCTGCTCGCCGCACGCGGGATTGAGACGGTGGCGATTCTCGGGTTTGATACGAAAACGAGCATTTTTTATGAAGACGCGTTCCGTGAACTGGGGGAGACGATCATCACGACGGTCGACGGAACGTATGGGGAAATGGGATTTGTGACCGGCCCGCTCGCGCGGGTCGAGGCCGATGTGTTGTTCAGCTGTGGACCGGAACCGATGTTGAAGGCAGTCGCCGCATCACATATCGAAGAGCGATATATCTCGATCGAGAATCGGATGGGGTGTGGCATTGGAGCTTGTTTCGCTTGCGTGTGCGAAGCGCCAGGCGGTTACGTCAAAGTGTGCAGTGACGGACCGGTATTTCGTGCGGAAGAGGTGACGCTATGAGATTACACGTCGATTTGCCAGGCTTACAGTTGAAAAATCCGATCATGCCGGCGTCAGGCTGTTTCGGATTCGGTGAAGAGTTCGCCAAACTCTATGACTTATCGATATTAGGCGGTATTATGATTAAGGCGGCGACAGGCGAGTCGCGATTCGGCAACGGCACGCCCCGTGTCGCTGAGACGGCGCAAGGGATGCTGAACGCCATCGGCCTTCAAAACCCAGGTGTCGACGCCATCATCGAAGACAAGCTTCCGTTCCTGTCGGGATTTGATACCGAGATCATCGCCAACGTGGCCGGCTCGACGCCAGAAGAGTATATTCACGTCGCCCGCCAGATGAGTGCCGACCCGACCATTAAAGCGCTCGAGCTGAACATTTCATGTCCGAACGTGAAGTGCGGCGGGATGCAGTTCGGGACCGATCCCGAGATGGCGGCCGAATTGACCCGGCTTGTCAAAGCGGCGTCAACGAAACCGGTTTACGTCAAACTGTCACCGAACGTCACGTCGATCACGGCGATGGCCAAGGCGGTCGAAGCGGCCGGTGCCGACGGGATCACGATGATCAATACGCTCGTCGGGATGCGCATCGACGTCACGACCGGGCAACCGATTCTCGCCAATCGAATCGGGGGCTTGTCCGGCCCTGCCGTCAAACCGGTCGCCATTCGGATGGTGTATGAAGTCGCTCAGGCCGTCGATATCCCGATTATCGGGATGGGCGGCGTGCGGACGGTGGACGACGTATTAGAGTTTATCTACGCAGGTGCCTCAGCGGTCGCGGTCGGAACGGCCAATTTTGAGAACCCGTACGTCTGTCAAGAAATCATCGAAGCGTTGCCGGGACGACTTGACGAACTTGGCATCGATCACATTTTAGACATCAGGGGGAAAGCTTATGAACAGACTGTATCTCGCGCTTGATGTCGAGACGGGCGCCGACGCGTTCCGTCTATTGGAACGAATCAATCAGAAACCAGCCGTCAAAGTCGGGATGGAGCTGTTCTATCGGGAAGGGGGGCGTTTTGTCGAGCAACTCGTCGACAATGGATACCCCGTCTTTTTAGACATCAAAGTCCACGACATCCCGGAGACGGCACGGCGGACGCTCCGTCAAATCGGCCGCCTCGGCGTCGAGTTGACGAACGTCCATACACTCGGCGGCGAGACGATGATGCGCTACGCCTTAGACGGCTTACGTGATGTGACCGATACGACGAAATTGATTGGGGTCACCCAGTTGACGTCGACCGATGAACGGATGCTTTCTGAAGAATTAAACATCAAAGGCGGTCTGGAGCAGGCCGTCCTTCGCCAGGCAAGCATGGCCGGTCGGGCCGGACTCGACGGGGTCGTCGCGTCCGTGCATGAGGCCCGCGCGATTCACCAAGCGTTCGGCTCATCGTTTTTGACCGTGACGCCGGGTATCCGGATGAACGAGACAGTAGACGATCAAGTCCGGACCGCCACACCAAAAGCGGCGCGTGAGGCCGGCGTGTCGGCCATCGTCGTCGGCCGGCCGATCACCCGGGCCGAAGACCCGAACGCCGCATATGAATACTACTTACAGGAATGGAGTCGAACTTATGAGACAAATCGCTGAAGCTTTATTACAGATCGAGGCCGTGACCCTTTCTCCCGAGAACCCGTATACATGGTCGAGCGGGATGAAGAGTCCGATTTATTGTGACAACCGTTTGACGCTCAGCTATCCTGATGTCCGCAATCTCATCATCGATGCGCTCGTCGAAGCGATCCGTCCGCTCAACGCCGATGTCATCGCCGGGACAGCGACAGCGGGAATTCCTCATGCGACGCTTGTCGCCGACCGGCTCGGCTTGCCGCTCGTCTACGTCCGTTCGAGTGCGAAAGGACATGGGAAAGGGAATCAAATCGAAGGTCGGTTCGAGCCTGGCGCTCGTGTCGTCGTGATTGAAGATTTGTTGTCGACCGGTTCATCGAGCATCGAGGCCGCCAAAGCGATCCAGAAAGCGGGCGGGGAAGTGATCAAGATTCAAGCGATCTTTTCCTACAGTCTGAGCCGTCTTCACATCAATTTGTTGGACTCCGGTTTCACTGCGCACGCGCTGATCACACTGTTGGATGTGCTCGACGTCGCCGTCAAGAAGCGCATCATCAGTAAAGAAGAGGCTGCTACTTTACGTGACTGGCGGAATGATCCGACAGGTTGGAGCGCTCGTGTCACATCGTAATCTACCTTTCTAAGAATCCACCTCCGGGCGGATTCTTTTTCAATTGGTAACATGGCATACTGAACGTGTTAGAATAGGGAAAGCAGTTAATAAAGGAGATGTGTATGGCGTATTCTAGAATGAAGGGAAAGTCCTTGAAAGCTCGCTTTCAAGCGATCCCGAAACATCGTAAAATCGCGTTCGGACTCGTCCTCACCGTCTTGCCCCTCATTTTTTTCTTGAATTTATTCATATTCAGCCATGTGTTGGCACTCGGGGACACGTACGAGGACCGATACCAGATGAAGAGGCTTCGGCTCGAGACGGCGCATGGCAACGTCGAATTTGTTCGGAGCACGAATGAGAAGGTTCAGATTGACGTGTTGCAGACGAACTCGAAAGAGCGTCGCATCAAAGTCAAGTCGGTCGGCGACACAATCTCGGTCGTCGAGCGGTATGGCCAACTGAGTCAATTCGGCAGCCGGGCGAGCGATGAGCCGTCCCGCTATAAAATTCGCGTCGCCTTGCCGAGCTCGATGACGTCAATCGATGTCGAGGCCGAGCAAGTGACGGGACAAGGATTGATCGCCAAGACGATTGTCTTGGAGGCGAACGCAGTCAATGTAAAGAAACTCGAAAGTGATCGACTTCGTGTCGAGACGCGGAGTGATGCGACACTAGAGACCGTCCGGGTCGTCACCGGAAATATCCGCTCCTATCGGAATGCGGCCGTGGGTGACATCGTCGTCAATCAAAGCTTGACGGTTCAGACCGAGGCTGGGACGCTCGCCTACGAGCCGCGCAATGCGACCGGACAAGTGAACGTCACCACGTCCGGCAACGTGACAGCATCCGAGCGGTTCAAGGAAATCGGGGGCGGCGTGTATCATCTGTCGAACTCGAACCGACCGAATATCGAACTCATTTCCGAGACAGGAAAGGTCGAACTTAAATGATCAACAAACGTTACATCCCTAAAGTCGGACTCCGGACATTAAAGACGGGGATTGCCGTCGCCATCACGATTGCCTTGTCGTGGTACGTGTTTGGCATCTATTCAGGCATGGGGGCCATCGCGGCCGTCGTCGCGATGCAACCGACCGTGAAACGGTCATCAAATATCGTCTTCAGTCGAATCTTCGGGACGATTGTCGGGCTCATGTGCGGTCTCTTGATCGTCTACGCGTTCGGAGTCAACCCGATCTCGATCGGGCTCGCCGTCATCGTGGCGCTCACGCTCAACACGACGTTCGATAAGACACACATGTCGACGTACGCGGCGTTCGCAATCGTGCTCATGCTCGAGAACCCGACGACCGACTTCTTCCATTATGCGTGGACCCGTTCGCTTTTGACGGCCGTCGGTGTTTTCGTCTCGCTCGGAGTGAACTATGCGTTCCTGCCGCCTCGTTATGAAGATCGGTTGCTCAGTGAGATTCGAAAGACATCGGCCTACATGTTTCACCATTGGCGTGAACTTGTCGGATCCCCATCAGAATTGCTCGAGACGCGGGCCCGCATCCTCGGGCATCAGGAGCTGCACATGATGCTCCAAGAAGACATGAAAGTGACGAACGTGACATTGAAGCATTTGACGATCAAACAGTATCGTCTATTGATTCACCTTGAGGACAAGCTCGTCTTGCTGCTCGAGAGTCTCGCCGAACACCGTGAGGCACTATTGTTGATGGGTGAGGAAGAGCGCCGGGCGTTCGAATCCGAGTTTTTATATCTCCTTGCGCATCATCACGACATCCTCTACACGTGTGACAAGCCGTATTCGCTGTTCACGTTGCCACACGAAGATTTATCCGTTTCTGAA
The DNA here is from genome assembly GCF_018618155.1 of Exiguobacterium sp. s6. Lineage (NCBI taxonomy): Bacteria > Bacillati > Bacillota > Bacilli > Caryophanales > Exiguobacterium > Exiguobacterium sp. s6. Next base: position 1,697,331 of record NZ_JACSLN010000001.1, on the reverse strand, counting down.
ATCTTACACGGGCACTTGCTCGACTATCATGAACAGCTCGAAGCGTTCAAACATAATCCGAAATAAAGCAAGGCCCCGTTTTAGCGACGGGGCCTTTACTTGTTGTCAATGTAAGTGGACATGTCATATTTACACATGCCTTTGGCGACACCCTCCGTTCCTGGGGCGATGCGGATGCCTCCGCAGTGCGTGCCGCACTTTACGGGGTCATCCTTGCATCGCTATCCTCTAGGAGTTCGGGTGCCGGCCTTGGCATGTGTCTGCTCGCCTGTCGAACAGACGTGTACCAATCCTTTCGTTCGTCCGCCGGCGCCCCGACTCCTGCAGGAAAGCAACCCAACGGAGACCCAGCAGCGACATTGAGTCGCGATGCGGCTCCGGGGTTGCCTGCGGAAAGCGTGGGCGCCGAGAGGACGAGTGACCATGGACTAACAAGAAAAGACCACGTCATGTGACGTGGCCTGTACTTACTGCTGGAGTGATTTGACGAGTCGCTCATCCGGCGTGACGTACACCGTCTGCTGGTCCGTATAGATCACGAATCCAGGTTTGGCGCCGCTCGGCTTTTTCACGTAGCGCGCTTTCGTGTAATCGACCGGCACACCGCTCGAGGCACGGGCCTTCGAGAAGTAGGCGGCGACTGTCGCGGCTTCGAGCAGCGTCGTCTCGTCAGGCTCGCTCGAACGGATGATGACATGGGATCCAGGAATGTCTTTCACGTGGAGCCAAATCTCGTCGCGGCGGGCGAACTTGAACGTCAAATGATCGTTTTGCGTATTGTTCTTCCCGACGAAGAACTCTGTCCCCGTCGACGACGTATACGCTTCGAGCGTGACTTTTTTCGTCTGCTTTCTCTTTTGGCTTCGTTGTTTCATATAGCCGCCTTCGGCCAACTCTTCCCGAATCTCGACGATATCGGCCGGCGAGGCGACATCGAGTTGGGCGACGAGCGTCTCTAAATAGTGAATCTCGGCGTCGTTCAATTCGATTTGCTTTTGCACTTCGATTTTGGCGACTTTCAACTTGTTGTATTTCTTATAGTAGGCTTGTGCGTTTTCGTTTGGCGTCTTGAGCGGATTGAGCGGAATGTCGATCATACCGCCTTCTTCGTCGTAGTAGTCGACGACGTGAGCGACGGTCATGCCTTTCTCAAGTTGGAACAAGTACGTCGTCAACAGTTCACCGTATTTTTGGAGCTCATCGGACCGTTCCGTCGCCTTCAAGTCGTCGAGCAGACGCTTCCGCTTCAAGATGTTCTTCTCGAGCTCGGACTTGAGCAAACGTTCGACATCATGCGCCTGTTGTTTGACGCGGTCCCGGTTCGCTTTTTCATAGAAGAAGCGGTCGAGGACGTCTTTGCTCGTCTCGTAGCGTTCTTCGGCGGCAATCTCTCCTGACGTGAGCACGATCGGACTGAAACGTTCTTTTCCGGAAGCGAGCTGTTGGAAAACGAACGGTCCTTTGAGGTCGGCCATCACACCGATGAACGCCTCTTCGATGCTCGCCCGGTTCGGGAGTTTGGCCCGGTGGACGATTTCTTGTGCAATCTGCGGGCTCAGACCTGCGAAACTGGCGACAAGTTGTTTATCAAGTTTTCCGGCGTTCCAATCGATTCGCTTCAAGCCGGCCTCACGTTCTGTCAACGGGTCGCACTTGTCTTGGGCCGGCGGCAATAAATAATCGCTGCCCGGCATGATCGTCCGGTACGTGTTCTGTGACGGTGGCAAGTGCTTGATCGCGTCCAAAATTTTGCCGTCCTCGTTCGTCAACACGACGTTCGAGTGCCGTCCCATCAATTCGATATACACTTTCTTGTTCTCTTCGTCGCCGAGCTCGTTTCGTGAACGAATCGACAAGACGATGACACGGTCACGTCCGATTTGTTCGACCGCCGTGATGAAGCCACCTTCGATATGTTTGCGGAGCATCATGCAAAACATCGGGGGTTCTTGCGGGTTCTTGGTCGGATTATCCGTTAATTGGAGCCGCGCGTACATCGCGTTCGCCGAAACGAGCAATTGGACGCTTTGGCGGTTCGATCGGACTTGAATCATCAAGTCGAGGGAATACGGTTGGTGCACGCGATTGATTCGCCCTCCGACAAGAGCTTGTAATTCTGTTACAACACGATATGTCATTAATCCATCATATGCCACTAGTCTCATCACCTTTGTTCTTTTTCTGTCTCTACGTTATCAGATTCATGGAAAATATGGTACGATGAAGTAGGAAATCCGAACTTCTTCTTGCCGGAACAATTGATTGACTGCTATTATAATTAAATGTGATGTTAGAAGATGGAGGTCTTGCAGTGAATTTTAAAGAACGAGGATTATTAATCGTCTTGTCTGGCCCGAGTGGCGTCGGTAAAGGGACAGTGTGCCGCGTGCTCCGTGAGGAAGAGGACAACAACCTTCAATATTCGGTCTCGGCGACGACCCGGAAACCGCGTGAAGGGGAAGTGGAAGGCGTGCATTACTTCTTTAAGACGAGAGAACAATTTGAAGACATGATCGAGCACGATCAATTGCTCGAACACGCTGAATTTGTCGGCAACTATTATGGGACACCGGTCGAATGGGTTCGTGAGACACTCGAGAGCGGAAGAGACGTCATCCTTGAGATTGAAGTCCAAGGTGCTTTCCAAGTGAAAGAGCGTTTCCCGGAAGCGGTCTTTTTATTCTTGGCTCCGCCAAGCTTGCAAGAACTACGCAACCGCTTAGTCGGTCGAGGTACGGAATCGGAAGATGTGATCAAGCAACGCTTGCTCGTCGCCCGGGAAGAAATTGAATTGATGGATGCATACGATTACGTCGTTACGAATGATGAAGTGGACAAAGCGATTGATCGTATCAAAGCGATCGTGACGGCCGAACATTGTAAACGTGAACGTGTCGCATCTCTCTATAAAAAAGCCATGATGGAGGTCATTTAATGTTATACCCTTCGATTGATGCCTTACAACGTATCATCCCGTCGAAATACACGATCGTGACGGTGGCCGCGAAGCGGGCCCGCCAAATCCAGGACGGAAAAGCAGCGAAAATCGCCGTGCCAAAATCGTATAAGCCGGTCGGTCAAGCGCTAGAAGAAATATTCTCGGGTGACACGACAATCATCACGAACGAAAAAAACAACGGATGAATTGTGACCCAAGTCGGATGCGACTTGGGTCTCATTGTCTATAAGGGGGAGAAATGTGAATGTTGAACGATCGGAATATCTTGCTTTGTGTGAGCGGCGGGATCGCGGCGTATAAGGCGTGCGCGCTCACTTCGAAACTCGTCCAGGCCGGTGCGAACGTGCGCGTGGCGATGACCGCCTCAGCCGAGGAGTTCGTCGGGAAAGCGACGTTTCAGGCGCTCAGCCGCAATCCGGTATACACCGACGTGTTCGAGGAACACGACCCGACCAAAATCGCCCACATCGACGTCGTCGACACGAGTGATTTGATCGTCGTCGCACCTGCCACGGCGAACATGATCGCGAAACTCGCGGCCGGTATTGCCGACGACTTCATCACGACCTCGATTTTAGCGGCGAAATGCCCGGTCATCGTCTCACCGGCGATGAACGTCAATATGCTCGAACATCCGGCCACACGCCGCAATATCGAAACGCTCAAAACGTTCGGTTATCAAATCATCGAGCCCGGTGTCGGCAACCTCGCCTGCGGCTGGGTCGGCGGGGGACGTCTGCCGGAACCGGAAGACCTCGTCCGGATTATCGAGAGCCAGTTCGTCCCGAAACATCTGCTCGGGAAGCAAGTATTGATCACGGCGGGGCCGACGGTCGAACGCATCGACCCGGTCCGTTTCTTATCGAACGACTCGTCAGGCAAGATGGGCGTCGCGCTCGCCGAGGCGGCCCGCGATATGGGTGCCTTCGTCACGCTCGTCCATGGTCCGCTGCAAGTACCCGTACCGGACGGTGTGACCGCCATCGCCGTCGAATCCGGGAAAGATATGCTCGAGACGGTGCTCGCACGCTTCGATGACCAAGATCTCGTCATCAAATCGGCAGCCGTCGCCGACTATCGTCCGAAGACGGTCCACACCGAGAAACACAAAAAAGTACACGGGCCGTTGACGATCGAGCTTGAAGAGACGACCGATATCTTGAAGACACTCGGTGAGAAGAAGACGCATCAGCTCCTCGTCGGTTTTGCGGCCGAGACGGAGAACCTCGAGCAACATGCACGCGATAAAATCGCCCGTAAGCGGGTCGACTACCTCGTCGCGAATGATGTGTCGCAGCCGGATATCGGTTTCCGCTCTGACGACAACGAGGTCATGTTGTTCCGGGCGGATGGGGCGCATGTCCGCTTGCCTCGTCAAAGCAAACGCGAGCTCGCCGTCGAGTTGCTCACCCACTTTAAGGAAGATTTACGATGATCGCCCACGTCCACGTCGACGCCCCGGTCATCACGATCGACCGTCCGTTCGATTATGAGGTCCCATCCCAGTTCGAGACATTGATCGAGCCGGGCATGCGCGTCTCGGTCCCGTTCGGCTCACGACGCCTGCTCGGGATTGTGACGGGTGTCTCGGAAGGGACGCGTGAAGGCTTGAAGCCACTTGAAGCCCTGTTAGATGAAGAATCTTCTCTGACGGACGAGTTGCTCGACTTATCGACACACGTGAAAGAGACGACGCTCTGCTTCCGGTCGTCGGCGCTTCTCGCGATGCTGCCGGCGGCGCTGAAAGTGAGCTACGACAAAGAGATTAAAGGCGAGACGCTACCGGACGGCGTCCGGGCCGGTACCCATCTTTCGGAGTACCCGAAAGAGACGCAGTCCATCATCTTGGCGCTCGCCAAAAAAGGGGACATCTTGCTCGCGCCGGTGTTAAAAGAGAAACGGACGGTCAAGACGGACCTCGTCATCGAACTGATTGATGCGACTCTCATCCCGGCCCGTGCGAAGAAACAACAAGAAGCGATTCAGTTGCTAAAGGACGTACCGCGCATGTATTGGTCGTCGTTACGTCAAATCGGGCTATCGCGCGCCCAACTGCAAAAAATGGAGTCGCTCGGTGCCGTCAAAGTGACCGAGGTCGAACTGAATCGCGACCCGTATGCCACGATCGAACAGGTCGTTGAGACGGTCCAATTGAACGAGAGTCAAGCGACGGCCGTTCATGCCATCCGTGACGCGGAAGCCGGGGAGACGTTGCTCCTGCATGGGGTCACCGGCAGTGGGAAGACAGAAGTCTATCTCGAAGCGATTGGTCAAGTCGTCGATGAAGGCAAACAGGCGATTTTGCTCGTGCCAGAGATTTCGCTCACGCCGATGATGGTGAAACGGTTCAAGCGCCGTTTCGGCGACCGGGTCGCTGTGCTTCATAGCGCCTTGTCGCAAGGGGAAAAATATGACGAATGGCGGAAAATCAAACGGCGTGAAGTCGATGTCGTCGTCGGGGCACGCTCGGCCATCTTCGCCCCGCTTGAGAACATCGGCCTGCTCATCTTAGATGAAGAGCATGAGACGACGTACAAGCAAGAAGAGAACCCGCGCTATCATGCGCGTGACGTTGCGATTTGGCGGGCCCGTTACCACGGTTGCCCGGTCGTCCTTGGTAGTGCGACCCCGTCACTCGAGTCTTACGCCCGCGCTCAAAAAGGCGTCTATCGCTATCTGCAATTGAGTGAGCGGTACGGGGGTGAGATGCCGCCGGTCCATATTATCGATATGCGACGTGAACTCGCCAAAGGCAACACGACGATGTTCTCAGAAGATTTATTTGTCGCCATCAACGACCGCATCGCCAAAAAAGAACAGTGTGTCATCTTGCTCAACCGTCGTGGCTTCACGACGTTCGTCATGTGCCGCGACTGCGGGGAAGGACTCACATGTCCGCACTGCGCCGTCAACTTGACGTATCACCAACACGGTGACCGGCTCAAATGCCACTACTGCGGCTATGAGATTGGGATGCCATCAAAATGTCCGACATGTGACAGCAAGAAAATCAAACAGTTCGGCACCGGTACGCAAAAGATTGAGACCGAGCTGTTGAACCGCATTCCCGAGGTGCGGATCATCCGGATGGACCAAGACACGACGTCCCGAAAAGGGTCGCACGAGCAACTGTTGAAACGCTTCGAGGATGGAGAGGCCGACATACTGCTCGGCACCCAAATGATTGCCAAAGGACTCGACTTCCCGAACGTCACGCTCGTCGGGGTGCTCGCGGCGGATGCAACACTCGGCATGCCCGATTTCCGGGCGACCGAGCGCACGTTCCAGCTCGTCACCCAAGTCGCGGGCCGGGCCGGTCGAGGAAGTCTACCAGGTGAGGCATACGTGCAGACATACAATCCCGACCATTACGTCATCGAGACGGCGAGCGAGCACGACTATGAATCCTTTTTCGCTCGTGAGATGCAGTTGCGCCAAGTCGGCAACCATCCACCGTATTGGTACGTCACGCTCGTCACGTTCGCGGCCGAAAGTCCGCTCGTCGCCCAAGCCGAGGCCGAGCTGTTCGCCTCTGATTTCGTCGAGGCGCATGTGGCCCAGTCACGGCTGAATGGACCGATGCCGGCACCGTTGTCTAAACTAAAGAACTTGTTCCGCTATCAGTTGTTCATCAAAACGAAACATCCTGAGGCGCTATATCCGGTCCTCGCCGCGTTGCAACAGGCACGCGCGAAGGCGATCAGTAAAAAAGAGTATCAATTGAGTATCGACGTAAACCCATACGTATTCATGTGAGGTGGAACCAGATGTATAAAGTAGTAGAAATTCCAAATGAAATTTTACGGGTCACGTGTGATCCGGTGACGAAATTTGATAAAAAGTTGCGTCAGACGGTCGACCGACTGTTCGACACGATGTACGAATATGACGGCGTCGGCGTGGCCGCCCCGCAGGTCAACTTGAATCAACGGCTCGCCGTCGTCCATACGGATGATGAGACGGGACCGCTCGTGTTGATCAATCCAGAGATCATCGAGACGTCGGGAAGCGAGGTCGGCCTTGAAGGGTGCTTGAGCATCCCGGGAGAGTTCGGATTCGTCGAACGGCATGAGACGATCGTCGTCAAGACGCAGGATTTGAAGGGCCGCTACCAACAAGTGAAGGCGAGCGGCTTCTTCGCCCGGGCGATTCAACATGAGATCGATCATCTCGACGGGGTGTTGTTCACGGACAAACTCGCCGTGCCGGAAAAAGGGACGGATCAACGCATCGTCTTCATGGGCACTCCGACGTTTGCCGTATCCGTACTTGAGCGCTTGCTCGAAGAAGGATACAATGTCGTAGGTGTCGTCTCGCAACCGGACAAGCCGGTCGGACGAAAACGCGAACTGAAACCGACGCCGGTGAAAGAGTGTGCCCTGCGTCACAACATCCCGGTGTTACAGCCTGAAAAGGTGCGCACCGATTATGCGGACATCTTGGCACTTGAACCGGATTTGATCGTGACGGCGGCGTACGGTCAAATTGTTCCGACCGAACTGTTAGAAGCGCCGAAACATGGAGCCATCAACGTCCATGCCTCGCTCTTGCCGAAACATCGGGGTGGTGCTCCAATCCATCAAGCCATCCTCGACGGAGACAAAGAGACGGGCGTCACGATCATGTACATGGTCGATAAGCTCGATGCCGGCGATATGATTGCCAACACGGTCGTACCAATCGAAGAATTGGACACGGTCGGTACGTTGTTCGACAAGCTCGCGGTCGCAGGGTCTGACTTGTTGATCAAGACGCTTCCTGCTTTCCTTGCTGGTTGGATTGAAGCCGTGCCGCAGGACGAGCGTGACGTCACGTTCGCACCGAACATCAGCCGGGAGCGGGAACAGATTGACTGGACCCGTTCCGGCACAGACATTTATAACCATATCAGAGGGATGAATCCGTTCCCGACGGCGTATACGACGATTGCGGGTGAACGGGTCAAACTGTTCTTCGGGTCGAAGACGTCAGGGACGGGTGAACCGGGAACGATTGTACGGCTTGAAGAGGATGGGTTTGTCGTCGCGACAGGCGACGCGGTCGCTATCAAAGTGATCGATTTGCAACCATCTGGTAAAAAACGAATGGACGGGGCCACATTTATGCGTGGGGCCGGCCAAAAGTTACAAGTCGGCGATCGACTAGGAGGATAATATGAACGTACGAGTTGCAGCGCTTGATACGCTAATCAAAATCGAACAAGGCGGCGCCTATTCGACGATTGCGGTCAACGACCTGTTGAAACAAAAAAAATTAGCGACGAAAGACGTCGGCCTCTACACGGAGCTCGTCTACGGGACGCTCGGTCGGAAACGGACGCTCGATTATATTTTAGAGAAGCGGGTCCAAAACCCGAAAAAATTGGACAAATTTGTCTTGCCGCTCTTGCGTATGAGCGTCTATCAACTGTTTTATCTCGACAAGATCCCGGATCGGGCCGTGTTGCATGAAGCGGTTGAAATCGCGAAAAAACGGGGTCATTCGGGAACCGGCAAGTTCGTCAATGGCGTCTTGCGCAACGTCGTCCGGGATGGGTTCCCGGATTTGAGCACGCTGCCAGACGCTGAACGGATTGCCATCGAACATAGCCATCCTGATTGGCTCGTCGCCGAATGGGTGGAGACGTATGGTGTCGAAGCGACCGAGGCGATGTGTAAATTGAACAACGAACCGGCGCCGGTCACAGTCCGGGTCAACCGCCAACGTGTCACCGTTGACGAGATGATTGAACGGCTCGCTGAAGTCGATGTCGTCGCCACGCGGTCGGAACTGTCAGCGGACGGGCTCGTCATCGAGTCCGGAAACGTTCACGCGACGGCGTTCATCGACATGGGCTTGTTGTCGATTCAAGATGAGAGCTCGATGATCGTCGCCGATGCGCTTCAAGCCGCGAAGACAGAACGCGTGCTCGACGCTTGTGCCGCCCCGGGCGGGAAAGCGATGCATACGGCCGAACGCATGGACGGCGGAACGCTCGTCGCGCTCGACTTGCATCCGCATAAAGCGAAGTTGATTGAACGACAAGCGAAGCGTCTGCATATCGATGGAGTGACCGCACTTGCCCTCGATGCCCGTCAGGCCGGTGACAAGTTTGAACCGGAGAGCTTCGATCGGATTTTGCTCGATGTCCCATGTTCAGGACTCGGCGTCATCCGCCGCAAGCCCGATATCAAATGGACAAAAGACAAATCTGCTCTCGCCGGACTGCCGAAAGTCCAGCGTGAAATCATCGACGCCGTCTTGCCACTCCTCAAACGAGGTGGTACGCTAGTGTACTCGACATGTACGATCGACCCGTCTGAGAATGAGCAGCAGGCCGATTACATTTTGTCGAACGGATTGACGTGGGATGAGACACTCCAAGACCGTCTTCCCCAAGTATTGCGCCCGATGGTGTCATCGGACCGCGCTGAACTCAAATTACTCCCGACGACGTTCGGGACGGACGGTTTCTATATCGCCGCATTCAAGAAAGAGGTATAAACATGAATCCAAAAGCAGTTGAAAAAAATCCATTGGTCGGTGCCAAGCCGTCACTCTATTCCCTCACGTATTCAGAACTCGAACAGTGGCTCATTGAAGCAGGAGAAAAATCGTTCCGCGCGAAACAGTTATATGACTGGATGTACGTCAAGCGTGTGACATCGTTCGACGATATGACGAACGTCTCTAAACCGCTCCGCGAGAAATTAGACGCGGCGTTCCAATTGACGACGTTGAAAGAACTCGTCCGTCAAGAATCACAGGACGGCACGATCAAGTTCTTGTTCGAGCTTCAAGACGGTTATTCGATCGAGACGGTGCTCATGCGTCACGAGTACGGCAACTCGGTCTGTGTCACGACACAAGTCGGCTGCCGGATTGGTTGCACATTCTGTGCCTCGACACTCGGTGGTTTGAAACGTAACTTAGAAGCCGGTGAAATCACGGCGCAAGTCCTCGACGTCCAACGCGCGCTCGACGCGAGCGGAGAGCGAGTCGACTCGATCGTCGTCATGGGTATCGGCGAACCGTTCGATAACTACGACGAATTGATGCGCTTCTTGCGCACGGTCAACCACGATGACGGCTTGAACATCGGTTCACGCCATATTACGGTGTCGACGAGTGGGATCGTACCGAAGATTTACAAGTTCGCCGATGAAGGGATGCGCATCAACTTCGCCATTTCGCTTCACGCGCCGACGACAGAGATTCGGACTCGTCTCATGCCGATCAACCGTGCCTACAACTTGGATAAGTTGATGGAAGCCGTCAACTACTATACAGAGAAGAGTGGTCGCCGCATCACGTTCGAATACGGTTTATTCGGTGGTGTCAACGATACGGAAGAACACGCCCATCAGTTGGCGGACTTGTTGAAAGGCGTCAAATGTCACGTCAACTTGATTCCAGTCAACCACGTGCTCGAGCGCGACTACGTCCGCACACCACGTAAACAAATTTTTGCCTTTGAAAAAGTGCTCAAAGACCGAAAAGTGAACGTGACGATTCGTCGCGAACAAGGTTCGGATATCGATGCGGCTTGTGGGCAGCTTCGAGCGAAGGAGCGCGAACAAGAAACGAGGTAATCAGGAAGATGGAATTAGCATACCGAACCGACCGGGGGCAAGTGAGAGCGCAAAACGAGGATGCCGTCTTGATTTTAGGGGACGAGCACGCCGGGATCGCACTCGTGGCCGACGGTATGGGAGGGCATGAAGCCGGGGAGGTCGCGAGTCAGCTCGTCATCGAGCAGTTTCGTCGTGCCTTCCCGACGCTTCCGGCCTCACCGATGGAGATGGAGAATTGGTTTCGCCACAACGTGGAACTGGCCAATGAGCAAGTGCTCGACTTCTCGAAACAAGCGAACCTGCTCATGATGGGGACGACGATCGCCGGTGTCTGCTGGCACGACGAGACGATCGTCATCGTCCACGTCGGGGATAGTCGTGTGTATGCCTTGCGTGACGATAAACTTCAGCAGTTGACAGAAGACCATTCCTACGTGAACGTGTTGAAGCAGCTCGGGGAGTTGACCGAGGAAGAAATGCGCGTCCACCCGAAACGTAATATCATCACCCGTGCGATCGGCTCGAAAGAGCATGTCGAACCTGATCTGCAAGTGTTTGCCGAACCCGAGTTTGACACGATTTTAATCTGTACGGACGGCTTGACGACGCATTTGACCGATGACGAGATTAAGCAAGTCTTGGAACGTCCCGTCTCGGCGGACGTCAAGGCGGATCAATTGATCGATCGAGCCAACCGTTTGGGTGGGAGTGACAACATCACTGTTGCCCTCGTCCAGTTCACAGATAGAAAGAGAGGATGAATCCGATGCGAAGTGGAGAACGAATCAACGATCGTTATCGGATCGAACAGCAAATCGGCAGCGGCGGCATGGCAAATGTCTACCGGGCTCACGATGAGATTTTAAACCGAACCGTCGCCATCAAGGTGTTGCGATCTGAATTCTCGCATAATGAACAATTTATACGCCGGTTTGAACGAGAAGCCCATGCGGCGACGAGTCTGAACCATCCGAATATCGTCGCCATTTACGACGTCGGAGACGAACGCGACATCTATTACATCGTCATGGAACATGTCGACGGGATGACGCTGAAACAATATTTGCAAGAAGAGTACATATCTGTCGACGAGGCGCTTCGCATCATGGGACAGATTTGTGATGCGATCGACCATGCCCATGCGAATCGAATCATTCATCGGGACATCAAACCGCAAAACATGATGATTGATCAGAGCGGCAACGTCAAAGTGACGGACTTTGGGATTGCGGTGGCCATGTCGAACGCGACGCTGACCCATACGATGTCGGTCCTCGGGTCGGTCCACTACTTTTCCCCGGAGCAAGCGCGCGGAAAGTTCGCCGATGAGAAGTCAGATATTTATTCGCTCGGCGCCGTGCTCTATGAACTCGTGACCGGCCGGGTGCCGTTCATCGGCGAGACGCCGGTCGCCGTCGCGTTGCAGCATCTGCAAGACGACCCGATTCGACCGATGGATTTGAACCCGAACATCCCGCAAGCGCTCGAGAACTGTATTATGCAGGCGCTCGCGAAGTCACCGGGCGCACGTCATGCCTCGGTCGCCGCGTTCAAAAAGGATTGCATGACGTCACTTGATTCAGAACGTGCGAATGAACCGAAGCGGTCGAATGCTGAGCAAGATGCGTTTGATCAGACGCTCGTCATGGCGCCGGTCGTACCGGATGAGCCAAACGTCAAAGAGGCGCCGGAGCAACCGGTCGCAGCAAGTGAACCCGTGAAAGACAAACCGAAACGGAAGAAGAAGTGGTGGCTTTGGCTCTTGCTTGCGCTCCTGTTGATCGGTGGCGGGATTGGGGCTTACGTCATCGCTGACGAGATGTCCCGTGCCGTCGTGCCGGACGTCGTCGGCATGACGAGCGACGAGGCGACGACCGAGCTCGAAACGGCCGGTTTTGTCGTCGAGGCAACTGAACGGGCAAGTGACAACATCGCCGCTGGCGACGTCATCTCGCAGACACCGCAAGCCGGACGGAAGCCGAAACGTGGGACGACCGTGACGATTGTCGTCTCGGCCGGAAAAGAGACGGTCGAGATGCCGGATGTTGAAGGACTGTCCCAGTCGTCGGCCGAGCGGACGCTCAAAGATCTTGAGTTCACGGATATCGAGATTCAGTCGGAGGCATCCGAGACGGTCGATAGCGGGGATGTCATCTCCCAATCGATCGCCCCAGGCAACGAGGTCGTCCCATCTGAAGAGACGGTGACGCTCGTCGTCTCGACCGGCAGCAATAAAATCGAACTCGCCAACTTGGCGGGCTATACGTTCGAGGAAGCGACAACGTATGCCGAACAGAATAGCTTGAAAATCGTCAAACGTGATGAGTATTCAACGAGCGTTCCTGCGAATCAAATCATCCGTCAACTCCCGACGGCCGGTACGGCAGTCGACCCGGGGACGGAACTGACCGTCATCGTGTCACAAGGGGTCGAACCGACGGACGTCTCGATTGAACGGGAAGTCAACGTCGAAATCGAGCCGCCCGCTGAAGGCGAAGAAGCCGAGGCACTCGAAGTCGTCATTCGGACGGTCGACGCCCGTGGCGAAGTCGAGGTGTTGCGTGATAAGATAACGGAGACAACGACTTACTCGTATACGCTCGTCATCGCACCGGACGAAGTCGGAACCGCGACGATTGAAGTCGACGGCGAAGTCGTTCGCACGGATACGGTGACTTACGCACAAGCAAAAGATTCACAATGAAGAGGTGGCGTGCGCGTCGCCTCTTTTTCTAAGGAGGGAATGGAATGAAAGGTACGATTATTCGATTACAAGGCGGGTTTTATGACGTCATGACGGAAGAGAAACAAGAGATCCGTTGTCGCGCCCGCGGCAATTTCCGCAACCGGAACATCTCGCCGGTCGTCGGTGACGATGTCGACATCCAAGACCAAGGGGATGGTACCGGTTATATATTGGCTGTTGACGAGCGGTCGAACCATCTCGTCCGCCCGCCGATCGCCAACATCGATCAAGCGTTCTTGTTATTCTCGGTAAAAGAGCCGGCGTTCTCGTTCCATCTGCTCGACCGTTTCCTCGTCTTGATCGAGTCGAAGCAAGTCCATCCGATTATCGTTTTGACGAAAATGGATTTGTTGACGGAGGCGGAACGGAAAACGATTCACGAAGCAGCGGCTTTATATCGTTCCATCGGCTATGAGGTCATCGAGACGTCGACCGAGGACGGGTCGGGAATCGAAAAAATCCGCGGGTCGTTTAAGGAGAAGACGAGTGTATTCGCCGGACAGACCGGGGTCGGCAAGAGTTCGCTCTTGAACGCGGTCGCACCTGAGCTTGAACTTGCGACCGGGAAAATCTCGAAATCACTCGGGCGCGGTAAGCACACGACGCGTCACGTCACGCTGATCACGCTCGCTGACGGGCTCGTGGCCGATACGCCTGGTTTCTCGAGCCTCGAGTTCCCAGAAGAACTCGAAGTCGAAGAGATGCGCTGGTGTTTCCCTGAGTTCGTCGAGCGGCATGATGACTGTAAATTCCGCGGTTGTGCCCATTTGAACGAACCAGGTTGTGCCGTCAAAGCGGCCGTCGAAGCTGGAGAAATCGCTTCCACCCGCTATGAGAATTATGTTACGTTTATGGCAGAGTTAAACGATAGACAACGGAGGTACTGACATGATTAAAATTGCACCATCGATTTTAGCGGCGGACTTCGCCAATTTAGAGGCAGAAGTGAAGGCGGTCCAAGAGGCCGGAGCGGATTACATCCATTTTGACGTCATGGACGGTCAATTCGTCCCGAACATTTCAATCGGCCTACCGGTGTTAGCGAGCTTACGGAAGAAGTCGGACATGGTGTTAGACGTTCATTTGATGATCGACCAGCCCGAACGGTTCGTCGAAGATTTCATCAAGGCCGGGGCGGATATCGTCACGGTTCACGTTGAAGCGACGAATCATTTGCATCGCGTGTTGCAACAAATCAAAGCGGCCGGCGCCAAGTGTGGTGTCGTCTTGAATCCGCATACGCCGCTGTCATCGATTGAACACGTGCTCGGTGACGTCGACATGGTGCTCCTCATGACGGTGAACCCTGGTTTTGGGGGCCAGGCATTCATCGAATCGGTCGTCCCGAAAATCGCGGCGCTGAGCGAGATGCGCCAAGCGCGTCGTCTCGACTTTGAAATCGAGATTGACGGCGGTGTCAACGCAGAGACGGCGAAATTATGCATCGACGCTGGCGCTGATGTGCTCGTGGCTGGTTCAGCCATCTATAACGAGCCGAGCTATAAAGACGCAATCGATAGCATTCGTCACGCTTCTCGTGTATAATCGTCGATAGAACAACAAATATTGTCGCAAGGGGTGTCACATTCTGTGGCTGAGAGGCATTTGCTAACCCTTTGAACCTGTTCCGTTCACACGGACGTAGGGATGTGGCGAAAATGCACGTTGCTACTGGATAGCAGCATGGCGTTTACGTCATGCTGCTTTTTGTCGTTCGCTCATATAATAAGGAGGGAATAAGATGAAACAACGTTTAAAACTACAGGCGCTCATTGAAATCTCATTGTTCGCCGCACTCGGCTTGATCTTTGATTTGCTCATCCCGTTCCGGATGCCGCAGGGCGGATCGATCAGCCTGGCGATGTTGCCGATCTTTGTGATGGCGTACCGCCATGGATTAAAAGGCGGACTGGCGACAGGAGCGCTCGTCGGAACGCTGCAACTGCTGTTCGGGGCTTACATCTTCACACCGGTCCAGTTCCTGCTCGACTACACGTTCGCTTACGGTGTCGTCGGGATGGCCGGACTGTTCGCTGGTCAAGTGAAACGGGCCGCCAAGGACGAGGCGAAAAAGACGCTCGTCGTCTACTTGGTGCTCGGGGCGCTCCTCGGTTCACTGCTTCGCTACGGCGCCCACGTCTTATCAGGGATCGTCTTCTTCGCCGAGTACGCGGAAGGGCCGGTCGTCGCCTATTCGTTTGCTTATAATATGACGTATATGTTGCCGTCCTTCCTCGTGTCGGCCGTCGTCCTCGTTCTCTTGTTCGTCTCGGCACCACGTTTCGCCACGCTCGCGACCCGGGGTCTCCGCTAATGCGGGTGTTGATTGTGGCGGCCAGCCCGGAACCAATCTCGGGACTCCCGCGTGACGTCGATTACATCATCGGCGTCGACGGGGGGTACGAGACACTGTTGAACCAAGGGCTGAACCCGGATCTCGTCGTCGGCGATTTCGATTCCTTCACGGGCGAAGTGCCGATTGACGCCGTCCGTTACCCATCTGAAAAAGACGTGACCGACCTCGAGATCGCGCTCGAGGCGGCCCGTGGACACGGGGCGACGGAGATGCTTGTGTACGGCGCTCTCGGTGGACGCCTCGACATGACGCTCGGCAATATTGGGCTGCTCGAGGCATATCCAGAGATGCGTTTGTTCACGGCCGGGCAAACCGTTCGTCTTGTTGGAGCTGGGCGTCACGAGCTCCCACGTCAAGCCGATCATTATTTGTCGCTCATCCCGTGGAAGCGGGCGAACGTGTCAATCCGCGGCGTCAAATATCCGCTCGACCGTCACGATGTCGTCAGCCATGAGGCGCTCACGATTTCGAACGAGTGGGCCGGTGAGGCGGCGGATTTGATCGTGCATGAAGGAAAGGTGCTCGTGCTGTATATCAAAAAATGAACACAAAAAAAATCCCATCGGCGAATGCCGCTGGGATTTATTTCGTTCGTGTATAAAAATTATACGCGTTCAACGAGACCTGATTTAAGAGCGCGAGCTGAAACCCAAACTCGTTTAGGTTTACCGTCAACGAGAATACGAACTTTTTGTACGTTTACACCCCAAGTGCGTTTTGTCTTGTTGAGTGCGTGCGAACGGTTGTTACCTGATTTAGGTGATTTACCTGTTACGTAGCATTTACGTGCCATGCGTTTCCCCTCCTTTTTTATGTGGGTTCGTCCTAATAGACACTCGTTTATATTAGCACGGGTTTTTTCACGATGCAACTAGAAAATCATAGGATGACAAGAAAAAAACTTGACATTACTGGAAAGGATTTTAATAATGAATGAGGGTTACGGCTACAATTGACCGAGTTTATGGAGCAGGTTCTTTTAATAACTAGGTACTTATTGTAGAATGTAGTGAAGGAATCATTCCGAATGAAGGAGGCTACTCCATATGGCAATTGAAATGAAGACAACATATGGCAATATTGACATCACGAACGACGTGGTCGCAACACTAGCAGGCGGTGCGGCGATGGAATGTTTCGGCGTTGTGGGAATGGCGTCTCAAGCTCAATTGAAAGACGGGATTGCAGAACTATTGAAGCGTGAAAACTACGCCCGAGGCGTGGTCGTACGTCAAGATGGAGAAGACGTACATATCGACATGCACATCATTGTGAGCTACGGGACGAAAGTGTCGGAAGTCGCATATAACGTGCAAAGCCGTGTAAAATACACGCTCGGTGAAACTTTAGGATTAAACGTTTCGTCGGTAAACATATTCGTACAAGGCGTTCGTCTGACGAATGACTGACGAGAACGAAGGAGGATTTGGTGTGGGTTTAAAACGTTTAGATGGATTGGTGTTCGCGAACATGGTCGCGAACGGTGCAGCCAACTTGAGCCAGAATGCGGATTATGTAGATTCGCTTAACGTCTTCCCGGTGCCGGATGGCGACACGGGGACGAACATGAATTTGACGATGACATCGGGTGCGAAGGAAGTGGCCGCACTCAACACGGCAAATATCGCTGACGTCTCATCGAAGTTTGCACGTGGTCTCTTGATGGGGGCACGCGGGAACTCCGGTGTTATTTTAAGCCAATTGTTCCGTGGCTTCGGTAAAGCGATCGAAGGAAAGACCGAAGTGTCGACAGTCGATTTCGCCGAGGCATTGAAACGTGGTGTCGACACGGCATACAAGGCGGTTATGAAACCGGTTGAAGGAACGATTTTGACGGTTGCTCGTGAAGCGGCCGACGAAGCGCTCCGTGCTTCAGAGTCGACGAGCGACTTCAACGAGTTCATGGAACGTGTGATCGTGGAAGCGAAAGCTTCACTCGAGCGGACGCCGGACTTATTGCCGGTCTTGAAAGAAGTCGGCGTCGTCGATTCGGGCGGCCAAGGCTTGCTCGTCATTTATGAAGGGTTCCTTGCGAGCCTCGAAGGAAAAGAGCTCGAGAAGCCACATGCACCGGTCATGGATGCGCTCATCGAAGCCGAACATCATGCCCACGCCGCGCAAGGATTCATGTCGACCGAAGACATCGAGTTCGGTTATTGCACGGAAATCATGGTTCGTTTCCAAGATGCGAAGTTGAAGGATGCCCCGTTCAACGAGGACGCGTTCCGCAACGAACTGTCTGAACTCGGGGACTCACTCCTCGTCGTCGCAGATGAAGAGTTGCTTAAAGTTCACGTTCACGTCGAGACGCCAGGCGACGTCATCACGAAAGGACAGCGTTACGGTGAACTCGTCGCTGTCAAAATCGAGAATATGCGTCAACAGCACTCGACCATTTTAGAAGAAGAGCACGGCGCGAACCAACATGGCGTCCAACCGACGGCTCCGAAGGCGAAAGCACCGTATGCAATCGTCACGGTCGCCATGGGTGAAGGCGTCAGCGACTTGTTCCGTTCACTCGGTGCGGCTCACGTCATCGAAGGCGGTCAGACGATGAACCCGTCGACGGAAGATATCGTCAAGGCGATCGAAGCGGCCAACGCGGACCATGTCTTCATCTTCCCGAACAACTCGAACATCATCATGGCTGCCGAACAAGCGGCATCGGTCGCACCTTGCGGCGTCTCGGTCATTCCGACGAAGACTGTGCCACAAGGACTTGCGGCAGCGATCGCGTTCAACCCGGAAGCCGATGTGGAGACGAACGAAAGCGTCATGAAGACGGCGGCTAGTACCGTCAAGTCTGGTCAAGTGACGTATGCGGTTCGTGATACGAGCATCGACGGTGTCGAGATTCGTAAAGACGACCACATGGCGATCGCCGAGAAGAAAATCGTCGCCTCATCGGCCTCGAGCCTCGAAGCGGCGAAGAAATTAGTCGACGCCCTCGTCGATGCAGACGACGAGATCATCACGATCTTGACGGGCGAAGGTTCGTCAGCAGAAGACGTGGAGGCACTCTCGGCGTACATCGAGTCGAAGAACGACGAGATCGAAATCGAGGTTCATGACGGGAAACAACCGCTCTACTCCTACATTTTTAGTGTGGAATAAGCTGTAACTCAGCCCTACCTTCTGTATAATGAAGGTAGGGTTTTTTTGAAAGGGGGAAATGCGATGAAATATCGCAGTGTGTTTGATATCATCGGACCGGTCATGGTCGGTCCATCGAGTTCGCATACGGCGGGCGCCGCCCGCATCGGTCTCATGGCCGGAAAACTGTTTGGACGGACACCGCGGCTCGCGCACATCACGTTTTATGGTTCGTTCGCCGATACGTATCGGGGACACGGGACAGATGTGGCCATCGTCGGTGGCATCATGGGCTTCGATACGTTCGACTTACGGATCCCGCAAGCGCTCGATCTCGCGAAAGAACGCGACATCGAGGTCGTCTTTGAGACGAGCGATGCGCTGACGGATCATCCGAACACGGCCCGTGTCCGCCTAGAAGACGAGGACGGCACGTTTGAGATCGTCGGGATTTCAATCGGCGGCGGGACGATCGAGATCACCGAGTTGAACGGATTCCCGCTCAAATTGTCGGGCGGCGGGCCGGCACTCGTCGTCTTGCACCACGATCGCTTCGGGGCAATCGCGGCCGTGACGGGTATTTTGGCCAGACATGAGTTGAACATCGGCCATATGGAAGTGAGCCGTCATGAGAAAGGCAAGCAAGCGCTCATGGCGATCGAGATTGATGATCATTTGTCAAAAGACGTGTTAGCGGAAATCGAGCGGTTACCTCAAATCGAGCGGGTAGCCATCTTTGGGGAATAAGGAGACACCAATATGTTTAAATCAGTAGAAGAATTAGTCAGAACGGCAACGGAACGAGGGATTCCGATCTCAGAAGTGATGATCGAGCAAGAAGTGCACGTCAGACGCTCGACGCGTGAAGACGTCGTCGGCATGATGGAACGCAACCTCGAGGTGATGGAAGAAGCGGTTGCGCGGGCACTCGAAGGCGTGACGTCCGTGACGGGGTTGACGGGGAATGACGCCGTGCTCATGACCGACTATATCCGCTCGGGCAAGTCGCTCGCTGGGGATTTGATTTTAGACGCGGTCGCCAAAGCGATCGGGACGAATGAAGTCAACGCGGCGATGGGACGCATCTGTGCGACCCCGACGGCTGGAAGCGCCGGTGTCGTACCGGGTACGTTGTTTGCGGTCAAAGAACGTCTGGAAATGGACCGCGAGGCAATGGTCCGGTACTTGTTCACGTCTGGTGCGTTCGGGTTCGTCGTCGCCAACAACGCCTCGATTTCAGGGGCGGCCGGTGGTTGTCAGGCGGAAGTCGGTTCGGCGACCGGAATGGCCGCGGCGGCCATCGTCGAAGCAGCCGGTGGGACGCCGGAACAATCGGCGACGGCGTTTGCGATCGCCTTGAAAAACATGCTCGGTCTCGTCTGTGACCCGGTGGCGGGTCTCGTCGAAGTGCCGTGTGTCAAACGGAACGCCATGGGTGGAGCGAACGCGATTGTCGCGGCCGATATGGCCCTCGCTGGTATCACGTCTCGCATCCCTTGTGACGAGGTCATCTCGGCGATGCATGAGATCGGCCAGATGATGCCGACCGCGTTGAAAGAGACAGCCCGCGGCGGACTTGCCAATACGCCGACGGCCCGCCGTCTCGAACGAAACATCTTTGGAGAGAAAGAAAATGTCGAGAAGTGAGGCGCTGACGACGCTCAAAGGGGTCGGGCCAGAGATGGCCAAAAAATTAGAGACGATGGGTCTCGAACGAATCGAGGACGTGCTGGAGCACGTCCCGTTTCGTTATGAAAATTATAATAGCGGCACGGTGACGACGGCCATCCACGGCGACCTCGTCAAATGGAGCGGTACCGTCCAAGCGGAACCGCTCGTCCGTTATTACAGTAAAGGCAAGAACCGGCTCCAATTTCGGCTATTGCTCGAGGAACGCTACGTCGTCCACGTGACGATGTTCAACCGGGCGTTCTATAAAGACAAGCTCACGCTCGGCGCCACCGTGACGGTCAAAGGGAAATGGGACATGAACCGGATGACGATCAGCGCGACCGACCTCGAGTTCGGTGAACTGTCGGACGGGCTGCAACCGATTTATTCGCTTCGGGCCGGGTTGACCCAGAAGAACTTCAGCCGGATCGTCAAGCTTGCGTTTGAACAGACGACCTCGTTCGAGGACCGCCTGCCGGAATTGATTCGGCAACGCTATCGTCTCGAGGACCGGGAGGCGATGTTAAAAGGGATGCATTTCCCTGATTCGGTCGAGACGTACAAACAGGCACGCCGCAGTTACGTCTATGAAGAATGTCTGCTCTATCAATTGAAGCTTCAGGCGTTCCGGAAGATGGAACGGTCGGGTAAAGGCCGTGCCCTCACGCTCGATAAGCCTCAATTGAACGAATTCGTCAAACAACTTGCGTTTCCGTTGACCGGGGCGCAGACGCGTGTCATCCGGGAAATCGTCGGGGATTTAGAAGTGCCAGAACGAATGAATCGGTTGCTACAAGGGGATGTCGGGAGCGGAAAGACAGTCGTTGCCGCGATCGCCTTGTATGCGACGGTGAGCGCCGGCTATCAAGGGGCGCTCATGGTCCCGACCGAAATTTTGGCTGAACAGCATCTCGCCTCGCTTCAAGCGCTGTTTGAGCCGTACGGGATTCGAGTCGGTTTATTGACGAGTTCGGTCAAAGGCAAGGCCCGTACTGAGTTGCTTCAGGCCATCAAAGCGGGGGACGTCGATATCATCGTCGGGACGCACGCCTTGATCCAAGGGCCGGTCGAGTTCTCGCGCCTACATTTAGCCATCACCGACGAGCAACACCGGTTCGGAGTCGAACAGCGCAAGATGCTCCGTGACAAGGCGGAGCTCGCCGACGTGCTCTATATGACGGCGACACCGATTCCACGGACGCTCGCCATCAGTGCTTTCGGCGAGATGGACGTTTCGACGATCGATGAGATGCCGGCCGGCCGGAAACCGATCGAGACGTATTGGGCCAAGACCGACCAAATCGATCGGGTCCACGCGATGGTCGACCGTGAACTGACGCTTGGACGCCAAGCTTACGTGATTGCCCCGCTCATCGAGGAATCGGACACGCTCGAGGTCGAGAGTGCGACTGCGCTCTACGAAGTGTTGCGGGAACGTTTCCCCAACTACGCGGTCGGTCTCATGCACGGAAAACTGTCGAGCACCGAGAAAGATGACGTGATGAAGGCGTTCGCCAGCAATGCCCTCCAAATCCTCGTCTCGACGACGGTTGTCGAGGTCGGCGTGAACGTCCCGAACGCCTCGCTGATCATCATCCATGATGCGGAGCGGTTCGGCTTGGCGCAACTACACCAGTTGCGCGGACGCGTCGGTCGAGGCGCCGACCAATCTTATTGTATATTGGTAGGGGACCCGAAGTCCGATGTCGGCAAACTTCGTTTGAAGACGATGACGGAGACGAACGATGGATTCGTCTTGGCCGAGAAAGACTTGGAATTGCGCGGGGCCGGTGATTTCTTTGGGACGGCCCAAAGCGGTCTTCCGAGCTTCCGCGTCGCCGATCCCGTACTTGATTTAAAAGTGATGGAGGTAGCGATGCAAGACGCGGTTCGTCTGCTCGGCAGCGAGGCGTTTTGGAATGAAGCGACGTATGCGCCGCTCCGTCAATACTTGAAGCGACTCGACTTACTCGTCGGGAGCCGCTTGGAATGAGAAACAACACTTGAAAATACAATCTAAAGAATATATACTGCTATTAGTACCAGGTATTAAGTTCTTTAGCATAGAGTTTAGGAGGGAACTGAATGCGGGTACCTAAGAAAGAGCGGCAACGCTTATTGCAAGAAACGATTGATCGTAACCCGTTCATCAAAGACGAAGAGCTGTCGAAGCAGTTCGCCGTCAGTATTCAAACGATTCGTCTCGATCGGATGGAGTTGAAAATTCCGGAAGTGAGAGAACGGATTAAGCATGTAGCCTCAGAACACCTCGATGAAGTGAAGTCGCTCGCCATGAGCGAGGTCATCGGTGATATGATTGACTTGAAGCTCGATGAATCGGCCATCTCGGTTCTCGACATTGAGAGAGAACACGTCTTTAGCCGCAACGAGATCGCCCGGGGACATGTATTGTTCGCCCAGGCCAACTCGTTAGCGGTGGCGCTCATCAATGATGAATTGGCGTTGACCACTAAAGCGGACATCCGCTTCAGTCGCCAAGTCCATCTTGGAGAGCGAGTCGTTGCCAAGGCTCGTGTGATCAAACTGCGTCGGGACGGAAGAACGGACGTCACAGTGGATAGTTATGTCGGCGAAGAGTGTGTCTTTAGCGGAGACTTCACGATTTATCGTCGCGGTGAGGAGGAACAGGCATGAAATTAGCAATTGATGCAATGGGCGGGGATCACGCCCCGAAAGCGATCGTGGAAGGCGTCAAGCAGTTTGCCGACGCATTCCCGAACGAATCGATGGAACTGTTTTTAGTCGGAGATGAGGTCAAACTCGCTTCGTACGGGTTGACCGACCCGCGAATCAAAATCGTTCCAGCGAGCGAAGTCATCACCGGGGACGACGAACCGGTCCGAGCCGTCCGTCGCAAAAAGGACAGCTCACTCGTCGTGGCGGCCAAACTCGTCAAAGACGGAGAGGCCGACGCACTCGTCTCGGCTGGGAATACCGGTGCTCTCATGGCGGCGTCACTGTTCGTCATCGGACGGATCCCAGGAATCGAGCGCCCCGCGTTGTCACCTACGTTCCCTACATATACGGGTAGCGGTGTCGTCATTTTAGACGTCGGGGCCAACCCGGACGCGAAGGCCGAGCACTTGGTCGACTATGCGATCATGGGCTCGCTCTATGCCGAGCACGTTCGCGGCGTCAAACGTCCGCGGGTCGCGCTACTGAACATCGGGACCGAGGCTGGGAAAGGAAACGCCCTCACGAAAGAGGCGTACCCCCTCCTTGAACAAGCCCCGGTCCACTTTGTCGGCAACGTGGAAGCGCGCGAGGCGATGTCCGGTGATGTCGATGTCATCGTCACGGAAGGGTTCGCCGGAAACATCTTGCTCAAAGGTGTCGAAGGTTCGTCGTCGATGCTCATGAAGATGATGAAAGAGCAGTTCACGAGCGATCTCGTCTCGAAGCTCGCCGCTCTCGTCTTAAAACCGAAGTTGAAGCGATTGAAACAAACATTAGATTATCGGGAACACGGTGGGGCCGGCTTGTTCGGAATCAACGCCCCGGTCATTAAAGCACACGGTTCGAGCGACGCGCTCGCCATCATGAGCGCGCTCAAACAGGCGAAAATCATGGTCGATCACGACGTCGTCGCGAAAATCAAACAAGCAAAAGCCACAAACTAATTCAAAGAAGGTGAGTACATGGGGAAAACAGCATGGGTATTTCCGGGACAAGGGTCACAAGCCGTCGGCATGGGCCAAACGTTCCTCGACAATCCTGAACAACTGCAAGCGATCAACCGTCGCCTCGGATTTGATTTACTCGACGCCATGGCGGCAGGATCAAAAGAAGAGCTTCAACGGACAGAAGTGGCCCAACCGGCCATCGTGGCGCATGCGGCATCACTCGCACAAGCTCACGCCAAAACGGGGGCGACTCCAGACTTGGTGATCGGTCACAGCGTCGGAGAATATGCGGCACTCGTCGTCGCCGGCGTCATCGACTTGGAAGAAGCGAGCGTGCTCGTCCACGAACGCGGCAAGCTCATGTCAGAAGTGAAGGATGGGACGATGGCAGCCGTCATCGGTATGACCGATGTCGACGAAGCGTTCCATGTGACGGAGAAAATCAGTGCTAGCGGGAACCTTGTACAAATCGCCAACTACAACTGTCCGGGTCAGTTCGTCATCTCGGGGCATGTCGATGCGGTCAAACAGGCCGAAACAGACTTGAAAGAAGCGGGCGCGAAACGCGTCTTGCCGCTGAACGTCTCAGGGGCGTTTCACAGCTCCTACATGATGCCGGCCGCGACGCGGTTCAAAGATGTGCTCGCTTCTTCGCCGTTCAAACCGGCGGCGATTGGGATCATTTCCAACGTCGATGCGGATGTCCATACCGACCCGGAAAAATTGAAAGCACTTCTCACCGAGCAATTGTACGCCTCGGTCCGATTCGAAGCGTGTGTCCGCAAAGCGATCGACGCTGGCGTCGACACGTTCATCGAGTTCGGTCCGACGTCACCGCTGTCAGGTCTTATCAAACGGATCGATTCGAAAGTGACGATCAAACAGGCGACGACGCTCGAAGAGGTGGCCGCGTTAGGAGGAGAAGTACGTGCATGACCAAGTAGCAATCGTGACAGGCGCATCTCGAGGAATCGGGGCCGCCATCGCGAAGCGTTTAGGGGAGGACGGCTTTCGGGTCGTCGTGAATTACTCGGGTAGTGTTGAGAAAGCGAACGCCGTCGTCAGCGAGATCGAAGCGAACGGTGGCGAGGCCATCGCCGTCAAAGCCGACGTCTCGAACAGTGATGATGTGAAAGCACTCATCAAGACGGCGGTCGACACGTACGGCCGCATCGATTGTCTCGTCAACAATGCAGGCATCACGCGGGACGGTCTGCTTATGCGCATGAAGGAAGCTGACTTTGACGATGTCCTGTCGACAAACTTGAAAGGTGCGTTCTTGACGTCGCAAGCCGCGACGCGGACGCTCTTGAAATCGAAGGCGGGCCGCATCATCAATATCGCTTCGGTCGTCGGGATCACGGGGAATGCCGGTCAGGCGAACTACGCGGCGGCGAAAGCGGGGCTCATCGGGCTGACGAAGTCGGTCGCGCGTGAACTCGCCGGACGTCACGTGACGGTGAACGCCGTCTGTCCTGGTTTCATCCAGACGGACATGACTGACGCGTTGACAGATGCGCAACGCGAGGCGACGCTCGGTCAAATCCCGTTCAATCGCTTCGGTCAGGTCGAAGATGTGGCGAACCTCGTCTCATTCCTCGCCTCTCACCAAGCGGCTTACGTGACGGGTCAGACGATCGCCGTTGACGGCGGCATGACGATGGCTTAAAATCAGAACTTTACCAATCGAAACACATTTTATATACTTTAATTTGGAGGGATTTTATCATGACAACAGAACAAATCTTAGTAGACGTACAAGCAGCAGTGGCAGAGAAACTCGGGAAAGATGTATCTGAGATCACAGCCGACAAATCATTCAAGGATGACCTCGGTGCGGATTCGCTCGAAGTAATGGAAATGGTCATGGACCTTGAAGACAAGTTCGATATCACAATCGAAGACGAAGATGCTGAGAAGCTCGCGACTGTTGGCGACGTCGTCGCTTACATCGAAACTAAATTGTAATCAAGCCTCCCACCGCTCGTCATGAGCGGTGGGCTTGTGCTTATACACGGAGGGAATTATGACAAAGGACAAGCGACGGTTTGACCGTCAAGGGTCGGCGCAACGGCGTCGGCGAAATGAGCTCGAGCGGTCACGGATTCTCGAGCAGTTTAAAGTACTTGAAGAACGGCTGTCGGTTCGATTCACGAACCAAGACCTATTGATGCAAGCGTTCACCCACTCCTCATACGTCAACGAACAACGCGGTCTGAAAAAAGACAATGAGCGCTTAGAGTTTCTAGGCGACGCGGTGCTCGAGTTGACGGTGTCTCGGTTTTTGTATGAGACGTATCCGGAGCGCTCCGAGGGGGAATTAACGAAGTTGCGGGCGGCCATCGTCTGTGAGCCATCACTCGTCAACTTTGCGGAAGCCTATGCTTTCTCTGATTTTATCTTGCTTGGGAAAGGCGAAGAGTTGACCGGCGGACGCAAGCGTCCGGCGCTACTCGCGGATGTGTTCGAGTCATACATCGGCGCGCTCTATCTGGACCAAGGGATTGAACCAGTCGAACAGTTCCTCGCCGAAGCGGTTTTTCCGAAAGTCTTGGCCGGTGTGTTTGAAGAACAGACCGATTATAAGAGTCAGCTCCAAGAAAGCGTCCAGCGAGAAGGTCTCGGGCCTGTCTCGTACACGATTATCGAAGAGCGTGGTCCGGCCCATAGCCGGGAGTTCGTCGCCCATGCCCGTCTGTCAGACGATATCGTCGGCGAAGGCATCGGCCGATCGAAGAAAGAAGCCGAGCAACTCGCGGCGAAAGAAGCGTTGATTGAATTCAACCGGCAGTACGCCGGCCTATAAGAAAAGGAGTGGACCTCAATGGGTCCACTCCTTTTCTGTCATCTCATCACGTCAATTGTCCGAGTTCTTCGACAATCCCATCCACTTCAGAGATCGACAGCGATGAGCGGTTCATCACGTAGTCGTAAATCTCTTTGACGGCCGAGGCGTCGGCACGGTTATATTCTTCCGCTTTGATGGCGCCGCGGTTGATGATGTTCATTTTGTCGAGAATTTCCTCAATCATTTGTTCGTTAGTCATCGGTCGTACCCCTTTCTACAGTTCTTTTTAGAATAGCATGATTCTAGCATTTTGACGAACTGGCAACTGTGGTAAAATAAACAAATGAATGCTTACTGAGGATAGGATGGTCACGATGCACTTAAAACGAATCGAACTCGCTGGCTTTAAATCGTTTGCCAAGCGGATTGAACTGGATTTTCGTCCCGGCGTCACAGCCGTGGTTGGGCCGAACGGGAGCGGAAAATCAAATATATCGGACGCTGTTCGCTGGGTACTCGGTGAGCAGTCGGCCAAATCGCTCCGCGGAGCGAAAATGGAAGACGTCATCTTTGCCGGCAGTGAAGGTGAGAACCATCGCAACGTCGCCGAAGTGACGCTCGTCCTAGACAACACGGACGCCCATTTGCGGTTGCCGTATGAAGAAGTCAGTGTGACGCGCCGTGTCACGCGGAGCGGCGACAGCGACTATTTCATGAACAAGAAGCCGTGCCGGCTTAAAGATGTGATCGACTTGTTCATGGATACGGGCCTATCACGCGATGCGTTCGCCATCATCGGGCAAGGACGGGTCGAGCAAGTCATCTCCGGGAAACCGGAAGATCGTCGGGCTGTCATCGAAGAAGCGGCCGGGGTGTTGAAGTACCGGCAGCGTAAAAAACAAGCCGAACGGAAGCTCCAAGACACCGAATTGAACTTGTCTCGGGTCGATGACATTTTGTATGAACTCGCCGATCGGGTCGAGCCGCTCCGAGAGCAGGCCGCGCTCGCACGCGAGTATCAAGTCGCCAAAGCGCGCCACGATGAGCTCGAGACGGGTATTCTCGGCGCCGAGATCACAGAACTTGGTACGGGCATCGCTCGTGTGTCCGAGCAACTGCGGACGGCCGAGACGAATCTCGCCGAGCAAGACGGCGCGTTGACCGCGATTTCAGAAGAGCGGACGACGCTTGAGGCGACACTCGCCAAAGATCGAGAAACGCTCGACACGCTCCATCAAGAAGAACGGTCTCAAGCGACCGAGTTGGAACGGTTGACAGGTGAGATCAAGCTCGCGAAAGCCCGTGAAGAGCACGGGGCGGAGACGAAAGAACGCCTCGAGCGCCAACGGGTCGAATTGGCCGAAGAGACCGAACAGTTGACGCAGAAGTTGAACGTGGCAAACGCGGATATGGCGTCAAAAGCTGAGGCGTTACATACCGTGGAAGCGGCACGGGCCGAACTTGACGCGCAATTGACGGCGGCGACGCGTGACTTTAACGCAGAAATCGAACAGCTTCAAGGCGAAGCGTTCGAGTTGGCGACGACACGGGCCACGCTGAGCAACCAACAGAAGCGGGAACGGCGCGATATCGAACAAGCGGAAGAAGCGAAAGCTCGTCTGCTTCGTGAAAACAAGGATCGCCTTGATGTGCGGACCGAACAGACGGCATCACTCGAGGCCGAACAAGCTCGTCTCGACGAGGCTCGGGACACGTGGGAGACGCTTGTGGCGGAAGAAGCCGATTTGACCGAACGGGAAGCGACGCTTCGAGACAAATTGTCGCGGGCCGAACAGTCGTACCACGACCTTGACCGCCGGCGTCAGAAGACCGAGGACCGGATCGAGTTGCTCGAACGGATGAAACAGTCGTACGAAGGCTATTTCCATGCGGTCAAATTTGTCTTGAAAGAACGGGGACCGGGCGTGCTCGGTGCCGTCGCAGAATTGATTCGCGTTCTCCCGTCCTATGAGGCCGCCATCGAGACGGCGCTCGGTCAGACGCAACAACATATCGTCGTCGAGACGGAAGAAGTCGGACGCCGAGAGATTGAACGATTGCGGAAAGCAAGTGCCGGACGAGCCACGTTCGTACCGATGACGAGCGTGAAGGAACGTTACGTCCCGAGTGAAGTCGCACACCGTCTCGAATCAGTCGACGGATTCGTCGGCATCGCCGCCGACCTCGTCGAGACGGACCCGGCCTACGAGAAATTGAAACGGTCGCTCCTCGGCGCCGTGATCGTGGCCAATTCCCTCGAGGTGGCCAACCGGATCGCCAAGACGACGGGGTATCGCTATCGCATCGTCACGCTCGAAGGGGATATCGTCAACGTTGGCGGTTCGATGACCGGGGGTAGCCGGAAGCAAGGTGTCGCCTTGTTCACCCAGTCCCGTGAACTCGATGATTTGAAGCAAGGATTGACGCAAGGGTTGGCCATGCTTCACGAGCAACAGTTGCGGGTGTCGACGTACACCGATGAGATGTCCCGACTGCGTGCGTCGCTCCAGACGCTCAGGCTCAAGAAGCGCGAGGCCGAAGAGACGCTCCGTTCGACGGAACAGGCGTTTAGAAACTTGGAACGGGTGTCGCAAGACGCCAAAGCGCAACTCGAACTGTTCGACCATGAGATGGCGCGTTACGCCCAAACAATCGCATCCGCCACGAATGAGTTGACAAGGCTCGCCGAAGAACTCGAGGCGACGGATGCATTGCAAGCCTCGATTCGGACCGAACTCGAGGCGCTCCGCGGCGAGCAAGCCAAAGGCGCCGAGACGACGGGGCAACTTCAGGCAGCCATTCGTCAAAATGAACTCGATCGTCAACGCAATATGCTCGACCTCGACCGCGTCCGCGCAGAAGTCGAGCGGCTCGAGGCCGAGGTCGCTAAACAGACGGCCCGTCTTGGGCAGATCGAGCGTGAGCTCGAACATGTGGCAAGCGGCCGGGTCGTCTCGTCTGCCGAGCTCGAGCTCGAGCACGTCGAGGCGGTCAAACAGATGGACGGATTGAAAGAGCGGATGGCGTTGCATACGAAACAGCTCCACGCTGAAGAAGAGTCGTATCGCATCCTCAGACAGCGTGAACAACAGGCGTCGGACGTGCGTCGTCGGGTCGAGGCGGATGTCCGCAAGCTCGAGACCGAGGCGAACGAGCTCGAGTTGAAGCGGAAGTGGAAACTCGACGCGCTCGAGGAACGAGGGCTCGTCCTCGATTTGCTTCCGACCCTCACGATTCCGCTCGATGAGGCGAAAGAAGAGTTCAAACTGCTCGTTCGTCAAATCGAAGAAATCGGACCGGTCAACTTGAACGCGATCGAGGAGTTCGACCTCGTCAATGAACGCTTCATGTTCTTGTCCGAGCAACGGGACGACCTCGTCAGCGCCAAAGAGGATTTATACGACATCATCACCGAGATGGACCGTGAAGTGACGCGCTTGTTCAAAGAGACGTACACGCTCGTTCGTGGTCACTTTAAACAGACGTTCAACGAGCTGTTCGGCGGGGGTGAGGCTGATTTGAAACTCGTCGACGAGTCCGACCTGCTCAACACGGGCATCGAGATCGTCGCCAAACCGCCCGGGAAGAAGTTGCAGACGCTCAGTCTGTTATCAGGCGGAGAGCGGGCCTTGACGGCGATCGCGCTTCTGTTCGCCATCCTGAAAACGAGACCCGTCCCGTTCTGTGTGCTCGATGAAGTCGAGGCGGCTCTCGACGAGGCGAACGTCCATCGGTTCGGGGAATATATCCGGACGCTCTCAATCGATACACAATTCGTCATCATCACCCACCGTAAAGGGACGATGGAGGCGGCGGACACGCTCTACGGCGTGACGATGCAACAAAACGGTGTCTCCGAGGTGCTTTCGGTCGAACTATCCGAAGCAAAGCGCGTCGTCGAGACGGAACAAGAGATGGAGGAATTAAGTTGAGTTTTTTTAAGAAGTTAAAAGATAAATTGACGACCTCGACACAAGAGGTGTCGCAAAAGTTTACCGACGGATTGACGAAGACACGAGACGGATTTGCCAGTGCCGTCAACGACCTCGTCTATCGGTTCCGCGAAGTCGATGAGGATTTCTTCGATGAACTCGAGGATTTGCTCATCCAGGCGGATGTCGGCGTGACGACGACGATGGACCTCGTCGAAGATTTGAAAGAGGAAGTGAAACGTCGCAATTTGAAAGACCCGGTCGCTGTCCGTGACGCCCTCGTCGAAGTCGTGGCGAACCGTCTCCAAGAAGACGAGGCGGATCGTGAGTTGAACATGCAGGACGGATTGACGGTCATCTTGTTCGTCGGCGTCAATGGTGTCGGCAAAACGACGACGATCGGCAAACTCGCCCATCAATTGAAGTCGGAAGGGCGTTCGGTCATGCTCGCGGCAGGCGACACGTTCCGGGCCGGTGCCATCGATCAGCTCCAAGTCTGGGGCGAACGCGTCGGAGTCCCGGTCATCCGTCAAGCCGAAGGGTCGGACCCGGCCGCGGTCGTGTTCGACGCTGTGCAGGCAGCGAAATCACGCGGCGTCGACGTCTTGATCTGTGACACGGCCGGACGTTTGCAAAACAAGGTCAACTTGATGAAAGAGCTCGAGAAAGTGAAGCGCGTCATCGAACGTGAAGTACCGAACGGGCCGCACGAGGTATTGCTCGCGTTAGATGCCACAACGGGACAAAACGCGATGGTTCAAGCGAAAGCGTTCAAAGAAGCGACGAACGTGAGCGGGATCGTCCTCACGAAGCTCGACGGGACGGCTAAAGGGGGGATCGTGCTCGCGATTCGAAACGAGCTCGATATCCCGGTCAAATATGTCGGTCTCGGTGAGAAAGTTGATGATTTACAGGCGTTCGACCCGGAACAGTTCGTGTACGGATTATTCGGGGACATCTTCGAAGAAAAACAACAGACAAACGATGACCTCGCCTAACTTTCACTGTTAAGAAAAAAACTTGACAAGAGGTGGGGACGGCTGTACTATTGGTAGTTGTAAAGGGATTTCACTTAACATGTGGAGGTGGAGGTCATGTCGCTCGAAAAGACGAATCGAATGAACTATCTGTTCGATTTTTATCAAGCGCTTCTCACACCGAAACAGCGCAACTATATGTCTCTTTATTACCTAGATGACTACTCGCTCGGAGAGATTGCGGAAGAGTTTGAAGTCAGCCGTCAAGCGGTCTACGATAACATAAAGCGTACCGAAGCGATGCTTGAGCAGTATGAGGAGAAGTTGGCCTTGTTCGAGAAATTCGAACAGCGGCAACAACTGCTTCAAACGCTCAAACGTCAAGTCGAGCACTCGCCCGATTTGACGGAAACGATTTCGGCGCTTGAGAATTTAGAGTAGGGGGCTGAAGCATGGCATTTGAAGGATTATCCGAACGGTTGCAATCGACACTGGCGAAAATGCGGGGGAAAGGTAAAATTTCCGAAGCAGATGTCAAAGAGATGATGAGAGAAGTTCGTCTCGCTCTCCTTGAAGCCGATGTCAACTTCAAAGTGGTCAAACAGTTCGTCAACGACGTGAAAGAACGGGCCATCGGCCAAGACGTCATGAAATCGTTGACACCTGGCCAACAAGTTGTCAAAATCGTTCATGAAGAGCTAACGAACTTGATGGGAAGCGACGTCGTCCCAATCACATTTAACCCAAAACCACCGACAGTCGTCATGATGGTCGGGTTACAAGGTGCGGGGAAAACGACGACGACCGGTAAGCTCGCGAATTTGATTCGCAAAAAGCATAACCGGAGTCCACTTCTCGTCGCGGCAGATATTTATCGGCCTGCGGCCATCAAACAGCTCGAGACACTCGGCAAGCAGCTCGATTTACCGGTGTTCTCACTTGGCGACCAAGTGAAGCCGGAAGAAATCGTCACAAAAGCGCTCGAGTACGCCAAAACCAATCATCACGATTTCGTGTTGATCGATACGGCCGGTCGACTTCATATTGACGAGACGCTCATGGGCGAGCTCGAAAACGTGAAGACGATTGCCAAACCAAATGAAATCTTCCTCGTCGTCGATGCGATGACGGGTCAAGATGCGGTCAACGTGGCCGATAGCTTCAATGAGAAACTCGGAATCACCGGCGTCGTGCTCACGAAGCTCGACGGTGACACACGTGGTGGGGCAGCCCTTTCAATCAAGGCAGTCACGGGAGCGCCGATTAAGTTCGTCGGTCTCGGTGAAAAGTTGGATGCCCTCGAACCTTTCCACCCGGAACGCATGGCGTCACGGATTCTTGGAATGGGTGACGTGCTCACGCTCATTGAAAAAGCCGAGTCACAGATGGACCAAGATGCCGCGAAAGAGCTTGAAAGCAAAATTCGCGACGCATCGTTCACATTCGATGATTTTATCGAGCAATTGGGTCAAGTGAAAAACATGGGCCCGATTGATGAATTGCTCTCGATGTTACCTGGTGCAGGTAAGATGAAAGGGTTGAAGAACGTCCAAATCGACGAGAAGCAACTCGATCATGTCGAGGCGATCATTCGCTCGATGACGAAGCATGAGCGCTCCAATCCTGAAGTGCTCAACGCGAGTCGTCGCAAGCGGATCGCAAAAGGGAGCGGTCGCTCCATCCAGGAAGTGAACCGTCTCATCAAACAGTTCGATGACATGAAGAAGCTCATGAAGCAGATGTCAGGACAAATGAAAGGGAAGAAAAAAGGTCTCGGCCTTCCATTCTTCTAAGAAAACTTTTGTCAGTCGGACAAAAAAGCAGTATACTATTAAAGTTGTCAATTCTTAAACACATGATGGAGGTATATTACCATGGCAGTTAAAATTCGTCTCAAGCGCATGGGCGCAAACAAATCACCTTTCTACCGGATCGTTGTAGCTGATTCACGTTCACCACGTGATGGCCGCTTCATCGAGCAACTCGGTCACTACAACCCGGTTGCAAAACCAGAAGCAGAAGTTCGCATCAACGAAGAACTCGCTCTCAAATGGTTGGCAGACGGCGCGAAGCCATCTGACACAGTACGTAACTTGTTCTCTAAAGCAGGGATCATGGAGAAATTCCACAACGCGAAAAACGCGAAGTAAGGATGTGGCCGACCTTTTATGAGGTCGGCCCATTTTTGTGAGGAGGCATAACAATGGAATGGTTATACGTAGGTAAGATCGCCAACACCCATGGCTTAAAAGGAGAATTGAAGTTGCTCGCCGCGACCGATTTTCCGGCGGAGCGCTTCAAGAAGGGCGAGACGCTCTATTTAGACATCGACGGCAAGAAGGTCCCGTTCGAGGTGACGACGTATCGTCCGCACAAACAGTTCCATCTCGTCACGTTCAAAGGACTCGAGAACATCAATCTCGTCGAGAAATACAAAGGGATGAAGCTATACGTCCACGTCGAGCACGTCCACGAGTTGCCGGAACATGAGTTTTATTACCATGAGATTATCGGCTGTGAGGCTGTCGTCGATGGTGAGGTCATCGGAGTCGTCGATGACATCTTCGAGACCGGCGCGAACGACGTCTGGGTCATCAAACGTCCTGGCAAGTCGGATGCGCTCATCCCGTACATCGAATCGGTCGTGAGCGACATCGATGTCGAGGCGAAACGTGTCGTCATCACCCCGATTCCGGGAATGATCGACGATGAAGATTGATGTCTTAACCTTATTCCCTGAGATGTTCGCCCCGCTCGATCATTCGATCGTCGGACGGGCGCGCACGTTCGGTCACGTCGAGATGGCGTTCACGAACTTCCGTGACTTCTCGACGAACAAGCACCACAAAGTCGACGATTATCCGTACGGGGGCGGGGCGGGCATGCTTCTCACCCCGCAACCGATTTTTGACGCCTTTGACGCGATTGCGAAGACGCGTCCCCGTGTCATCGTCACGACACCGACCGGACGCCGTTTTGACCAACGAATGGCAGAAGAGTGGGCGTCCGAGGAACACCTCATCTTTTTGTGCGGTCATTATGAAGGGTTCGACCAACGGATCCATGACGAGCTCGCGACGGACGAAGTGTCAATCGGCGATTTCGTCATGACCGGCGGTGAGCTCGCGGCGATGGTCATGATCGATGCCACGGTGCGCCTCATCCCGGAAGTGCTCGGCGACCAGGCGAGCCACGAGGACGACTCGTTTTCGACGGGACTCCTCGAATACCCGCACTATACGCGTCCAGCCGACTTCCGGGGCCTCAAGGTACCGGACGTCCTCTTGTCGGGCAATCATGCCAACATCGAGACGTGGCGTCGTGAACGGTCACTTGAACGCACGTATCGACGGCGGCCGGAACTGCTCGAGCAAATCGACCTGTCGAAGGCGGATAAAAAATTCATTGAATCGTTGCGCGATTGACCAAATTATGCTATGTTTGAGCATGTGGGTTAACCCCCACCGATTACCGATGTTCCGCTGTTGGATGCTTGGGCAGATGAAGATATGAACATTGAAGAAAAAGGAGAACAATTCATGAACACACAAAAACTGTTCCGTGAAATCACAGAAGAACAATTCAAATCGGACGTACCTGCTTTCCGTCCTGGTGACACAGTACGTGTCCACGTTAAAGTCGTAGAGGGAACGCGTGAGCGTATCCAGATCTTCGAAGGCGTTGTCATTAAGCGTAAAGGTGGCGGCATCAGCGAAACATTCACAGTCCGTAAGATTTCTTACGGCGTAGGTGTTGAGCGTGCATTCCCGCTTCACTCACCGCGTGTCGCGCAAATCGAAGTCGTTCGTTACGGTAAAGTCCGTCGTGCGAAACTCTACTACCTCCGCAACCTTCGCGGTAAAGCAGCACGTATTAAAGAAATCCGTCGTTAAGATGGGGATTAAGCTTGTCGCTTGCGACAAGCTTCTTTTTTTCTAGTACAATAAGTTCAAACGGACAGAGGAGTGAGGCAAGTTGAAAGAAGTGTTCAGTTGGCTTAAGGCGATCGTCGTGGCGCTCGTCATCGCGTTCGTGATCCAGACGTTCATCTTTGTACCTGTCATCGTCGAGGGAGAGTCAATGATGCCGACGCTCCAAAATGCCGATCGCATGATCGTCAGCAAAATTTCGAACTACGTCGGTGAGCTCGATCGGGGCGATATTATCGTCTTCCACGCGACGGAATCAAAAGACTATATTAAACGCGTCATCGCCATTCCTGGCGACACGCTCGAATATCGGGACGATACGCTTTACTTGAACGGCGAAGCGGTCGAAGAACCGTATTTAGAGGATTTCCAGGCCCAGATGAACGGCTTTCCTCTTACCGAAAACTTCACGCTCGAACAAGTGACGGGCGAAACAGTCGTCCCGGAAGGTTCGTACTTCGTGATGGGTGACAATCGACAAAACTCGAAAGACAGCCGTGAAATCGGCTTTGTCCCGAAAGAGGACGTCGTCGGCAAAACGAACTTCGTGTTCTGGCCCCTCGGCGATTTCGGGACCGTACAAGAATAAGGTGGTGTTTTTTTGGCAATTCAATGGTTCCCTGGCCACATGGCCAAGGCACGAAGACAAGTAACAGAAAAGTTAAAGCTCATCGATGTCGTCATCGAACTCGTCGATGCACGCGTCCCACAATCGAGCCGTAACCCGATGGTCGATGAGATCACAGAAGGCAAACCGCGTCTCATCGTCTTGAATAAAGCCGATATGGCCGATCCCGTCGTCACCGACGCCTGGCTCCGCGCCTTGAAGCGTGACGACGTCGAGGTCGTCGCCGTCGACGCGAAACATAGCAAAGGCTTGAAGCAGCTCATGTCGGGCGCCGAGAAGCTCATGCAAGAAAAGCATGACCGCATGCGTGAGAAAGGCCGGAATCCCGGTCCGATCCGCGCCCTCATCATCGGCATCCCGAACGTCGGGAAATCGACGCTCATCAACCGCCTCGCTGGACGCAATATCGCTGTCACTGGCGACCGTCCGGGTGTCACGAAGCGTCAGCAATGGATCAAGATGAAAGGCGGCGAGATGGAATTGCTCGATACGCCGGGGATTCTGTGGCCGAAGTTCGAGGACCAGATGGTCGGTTATCGCTTGGCGGCGACCGGTGCCATCAAGGACGATATTTTGAACCTTGATGATATTGCGCTCTATGCGGCCCGTGAGCTATCGGCCCGCTATCCGGAACAGGTGAAAGAGCGATTCAAAATCGATCAACTGCCGGAAGACGCCGTCGAACTGCTCGAATTGATCGGGAAGAAACGTGGACTCGTCAGCGGCGGCTACGTCGATTTCGAGAAGGCGAGCGAATTACTATTGAACGAACTACGTCATGAGAAAATCGGACGGGTCTCTCTTGAGACACCGGCCGACCATGAGATGGCGTGAAGTCCTGTGCAAACAGGGCTTTTTTGAATAGGAGGAACAGCATGACGATTCAAGCGATTAAACAACGGCTACAGACGGTCCGATATGAAGAGTGGGAAGCAGTCCGGGCCGAACTGAAGGATGACCCGCGCGCAGGCGT
Organism: Exiguobacterium sp. s6; assembly: GCF_018618155.1. Taxonomy (NCBI): domain Bacteria; kingdom Bacillati; phylum Bacillota; class Bacilli; order Caryophanales; genus Exiguobacterium; species Exiguobacterium sp. s6. The sequence goes on along the minus strand of NZ_JACSLN010000001.1, from coordinate 1,660,082 downwards.
CCAGACGTTGCTCAGGCAGCGTGAGCGCCAGTTCAAGGTCGAACGTGAGCGCCAAGACGATTATGCGGCCCGGAGCGTGTTCGAGGACGAGTTGAAGGCAAACGGCTATGTCCGCATCGGTGGCGTCGATGAGGTCGGTCGAGGACCGCTCGCCGGTCCGGTCGTCGCCGCGGCCGTGATCTTGCCGGAAGGATTTTATCATCCTGGCTTGAACGACTCGAAACTGATGTCGCCATCAGCACGTGAAGTCGCGTATCGGGCCCTCATGGACGAGGCCATGGTCGGCGTCGGCATCGTCGACGCCGACGTGATTGACCGCGTCAACATTTACGAGGCGACGAAACTCGCGATGATGGAGGCGGTCCGGCAACTCGGTGAAGTCGATGCGCTCTTGATTGACGCGATGACGCTCGAGCTCGACGTCCCGCAACAATCGCTCATCAAAGGCGACGCCCGGAGCGTATCGATCGCGGCGGCGAGCGTCGTCGCCAAAGTCGTCCGTGACAACATGATGGAAGACTACGCCGTCCTCTATCCCGGCTACGGTTTCGAACAGAACGCCGGTTACGGGACGAAAGCGCACTTGGCCGGACTAGCGGAACATGGGATCACGCCAATCCACCGAAAATCGTTCGCGCCGATTAAACATATGTAGGAGGGGTCATCATGCGGATCGATCATCAAGGCGTCATGCCGTTCAAGGTCACGGAACAGAATTCGCGGCAATTGCTCATCGGCAATACGGTCGTCGGTCGGGTGCTCCAGCTGCTGCCGGGCGGCGAGGCGGTCATGCAACTGCCGCAAGGCTTGTTCCGGGTCGGGGTGAACGCTGACGTCAAAGAGAATGTCACGTACAAGATGGTCGTCACCGAGCTCGAACCGAAGCTCGTCTTGAAAGTCGTGCCGCAACAAGCAGAAGCCCTTGCGCAAGCAGCACGGTCCCCGCTCGCCCTTTTAAGTTCGGAACTCGGACGGCTCGCCCGTCAGCCGCTCGACACGCCTGAATCGCTTCAGGCGCAAGGGCGTCAACTGCTCGAGAGCGGAGCCGGGTCGGATGTGAAGCAACTCATCGGCGAATTGTTCAAAGCGAAAGGGGACCCGAAGTTCGAGCAGTTCGTCCGGGCACAGGAGACGTTTAATGCCCTTCAGACGCCGCCATACGTCGCTCAAGCATTTCACATACCGCAATTAGGACCGTTTGAACAAGTCCGATTCCGCCTCGAGGCGCCGAAGGGCGAGATGATTGACGCCGACCACGCACGCATCGTCCTATTTTTGGAGACACCGAAGTTTGGAGAGACGGGTATCGATTTGCTCGTCCAAAAGCGACACGTCTCGATCAAAGTGTTCAATGAACGGCACGATTTGAGCCCGTTCGTCAACGCTTATGAGCCGTCGCTCAGCAAGGCGCTTGAAGCGAGCGGCTATGAACTGTCACGCTTCTCGTTCGAAGAAAAGCGGGAATCCGTGCCAGACACGTTCGCCCCGCTCGGAAAGGTGGACCAACGCATATGACGGACCGTAAGCAAGCGATCGCCTTGTCCTACGAGCAATCGATGGATTCCCCACGTGTCGTCGCCAAAGGGGGCGGACTCGTCGCCGAGCGCATGCTCGCGCTCGCGCAGGAGAACGGGGTCCCGATCCATGAGGACCCGGCGCTATTGTCACTATTGTCCGCTTTACAGATTGAGGAGCATATTCCGGACGACCTTTATCAGGTCATCGCCGAGCTTTTCGTGTTTCTTTATCAGATGGAACAAGGAAAAATCGAAGATGTCTAGGGGTAGATGTGAAAAAAAGATGAAAACTTAAAGCAAGAACGATAGACAGCGCTTTCAGTTTTTCGTTACAATAGACGTGCCGATATTAAAGGGGACTAAGGGGGAAACGAAATGAATATCCATGAGTATCAGGCGAAAGAATTGCTTCGTGCGTTCGGAGTGGCCGTACCTACGGGCTATCCGGCGTTTAGTGTTGAAGAAGCAGTTACAGCCGCTGCCAAGCTAGACGGTGAACTAAAAGTTGTCAAAGCCCAGATCCACGCAGGGGGCCGCGGGAAAGCCGGCGGTGTCAAACTTGCGAAGACGGATGAGGAAGTCAAACAGTATGCGTCAGAGATTCTCGGCAAGACGCTCGTCACGCACCAGACTGGACCTGAAGGAAAAGTCGTGCAACGCCTTTACATCGAAGAAGGATCTGCGATTGATCAAGAATTCTACTTAGGACTTGTGCTTGACCGTTCGATCGGCCGAATTGTCATCATGGGTTCATCAGAAGGCGGTATGGACATCGAAGAAGTCGCTGAACATACGCCAGAAAAAATTCATAAAGAAGTCGTCGACCCGGTCGTCGGACTCCGTCCGTTCCAAGCGCGCCGTCTTGCCTTCAAGATGGAAGTGCCGACCAAGCTCGTCAACAAGTTCAGTGACATGGTCATGAAACTGTACAAAGTGTATGTCGAGACGGATTGTACGATCGCAGAGATCAACCCGCTCGTCACGACGAAAGACGGAAACGTCATCGCCCTCGATGCGAAGCTCAACTTCGACAGCAACGCGCTCTATCGTCATACAGACATCGTCGATCTTCGTGACACGACGGAAGAAGACCCGCGTGAAGTCGAGGCGTCGAAACACGACCTCAGCTATATCGCGCTCGATGGAAATATCGGTTGCCTCGTCAACGGAGCCGGTCTCGCTATGGCGACGATGGATATCATCAAGCACTACGGCGCCGAACCCGCTAACTTCCTCGATGTAGGCGGCGGTGCGACGAAAGAAAAAGTAACGGAAGCGTTCAAATTGATTTTGTCAGACGACCAAGTCAAAGGCATTTTCGTCAACATCTTCGGTGGCATCATGAAATGTGACATCATCGCTGAAGGTATCGTCGCGGCGACGAAAGAAATCGGTCTCGATTTACCACTCGTCGTCCGTTTAGAAGGCACGAACGTGGATGCGGGACGACGCATTCTCGATGAATCTGGACTTGCGATCACTTCGGCGAGCTCGATGGCTGACGGTGCAGAAAAAATCGCGGCACTCGTTCGATAAGGGGGAAACGACATGAGTATTTGGGCGAATCAAGATACAAAAGTGATCATTCAAGGGATCACGGGGAAACAAGGTCTGTTCCACGGCGAACAGATGCTGGCTTATAACACAAAATTGGTCGGAGGCGTGACACCTGGAAAAGGTGGCACGACCGTACTTGACGGCGTACCAGTCTTCAACACGGTGTCAGAGGCCGTCGAAGCAACGGGCGCGAACGCATCGATCATCTACGTACCACCGGCCTTCGCAGCCGATTCAATCATGGAAGCGGCCGATAGCGGGATTGAACTGATCATCTGTATCACAGAAGGCATCCCGGTCATCGACATGATTCAAGTGAAACGTTACCTCGAGGACAAACCGGCCCGTCTCATCGGACCGAACTGCCCGGGAATCATCACGCCAGGGGAAGCAAAACTTGGCATCATGCCAGGCTATATCCATACGAAAGGCCACGTCGGTATCGTCTCGCGTTCAGGGACGCTCACGTACGAGGCGGTCCATCAGTTGACGACGGCCGGGATTGGACAATCGACAGCGGTCGGAATCGGTGGAGACCCGGTCAACGGGACGAACTTCATCGATACGCTCCAAGCGTTCAACGAAGATGAGGACACGAAAGCGGTCATCATGATTGGTGAAATCGGTGGAACGGCCGAAGAAGAAGCTGCCGAATGGGTGAAGGCGAACATGACGAAGCCAGTCATCGGCTTCATCGGTGGTCAAACCGCTCCTGAAGGGAAACGGATGGGCCATGCGGGCGCCATCATCTCAGGCGGAAAAGGAACGGCCGCCGAGAAAATCAAGACGTTGAATGCCAACGGGATCGAAGTCGCCGAGACGCCTGCCGTCATCGGAGAGACGCTCATCCGGGTGTTGAAGCAAGAAGGATTGTATGAAGCTTGCGTGACGGGTCAACCGACCACGTAAACCATTCGGAAATGAGGGATGCGCGCCATCCCTCATTTTTTTAGAGGTGATTGTGATGAATCAAACAATCGCTCGATTCGCGGCTGAACGGCTGCCGGTCGAGTTCGTCCATCATTACTTATCGCATCCGGGTTCGAGCACTCGTCCCTTCCATCCGAACGTCTGGAACAAAGCAAAACGGGCGCTTCGTTCAACGGTCACGTACGACCGTTTTTTGACGTGGGAAGACGACGCGTTCCCGCGCGCGTTGCTCGACATTCCGAACCCGCCGTATTGTTTGTTTTACCGAGGCGATTTAGAGGTACTACAACAACAAACGACCGCTTTGGTCGGAAGTCGTGAATTGAATCGCATCAGCCATCGTCTCGTCGAGCATTTCTACCCTTTAATAGAAGAAACTGTCTCGGTATCGGGCGGTGCGCTCGGCATCGATGGTCTCGTCCATGAGTTGGCACTCCAGCATAACCGTCCGACGATCGCTGTCCTCGGAGCAGGCTTTTCACACATGTATCCTCAAGCGCATGCGCCGCTGTTCGAACGAATTTCGAGACACGGGTTACTCCTCACCGAATACCCACCGGAAACACCTGTCAAAAAATTTCAATTTTTAGAACGTAATCGTCTCGTCAGCGGACTCAGCGATCAGCTCGTCGTCATTCAGGCCCGTCAGAAGAGCGGGACGATGAATACGGTCGGACATGCGCTCGAGCAAGGAAAGACGGTGTTTGCGGTACCTGGAAGCCCGCTTGATCCGCTCGCGGCAGGTCCGAATCGATTGATTGAGGACGGGGCGATTCCATTGACGACTTCCGACCAAATTCTAATGCGTTCAAGGATTGGACGTTGACAAACGAGCGACAACATGAATATTATGGTAGGGATTTAAAACGACCTCTAAAAGGGGAGCAGATGTATGGCAAAATATTTGGTGATCGTCGAATCACCGGCGAAAGCAAAGACAATTAAACGTTATTTAGGATCGAATTACACGGTCAAAGCGTCAATGGGTCACGTCATCGATTTACCGAAAAGTCAACTCGGTGTCGACGTGGAACATGACTTTGAACCGAAGTACATTACGATTCGTGGAAAAGGCCCAGTTTTGAAAGAATTGAAGACGGCAGCCAAAAAAGCGACGAAAATCTTTCTCGCGGCTGACCCGGATCGCGAAGGGGAAGCGATCGCCTGGCATCTAGCGCGTGCCCTCGGTGTCGACGAAACGACAGAATGTCGGGTCGTCTTTAACGAGATCACGAAAGATGCGATCAAGGAGTCATTCAAGCACCCACGTAAAATCAATCACGATCTCGTCGACGCCCAACAAGCGCGGCGAATTTTGGATCGTCTCGTCGGATACGGGATGAGCCCATTATTATGGAAGAAAGTCAAAAAAGGCTTATCGGCCGGACGTGTCCAATCAGTGGCCGTCAAAATGATCATCGACCGGGAGCGGGAGATTAACGCCTTCGACCCAGAAGAGTATTGGACGATCAAACTCATGCTCAACCATGAAGGCGAATTGTTCGAGACTTCGTTTTATGGGAAAGACGGGAAGAAACTGGAGCTCAAGAGCGAGGCAGACGCCGACGCGGTGCTCAACGCGATCGACGACTCGTTCAAAGTCATCGATGTCACGAAGAAAGAGCGGAAGCGGAACGCCTCGCTCCCGTTTACGACAAGTTCGCTCCAACAGGATGCGGCCCGTAAGCTCAACTTCCGTGCCAAGAAAACGATGATGCTCGCGCAACAACTTTACGAAGGGATCGACCTCGGTAAGAAAGAAGGTACCGTCGGTTTGATCACGTATATGCGTACCGATTCGACACGGATCTCAGATTTGGCGAAAGAAGAAGCGAAATCGTATATCGAGTCCACGTTCGGTGAAGAGTATGTCGCATTGCAGAAACAAAAAGAGAAGAAGGCGGCAAACGCCCAGGATGCCCACGAAGCGATTCGTCCGACGTCGGCGTTACGTGACCCGGCCTCGGTCAAAGCATACCTGTCACGCGACCAGCTCCGACTGTACAAGTTGATTTGGGAACGTCTCGTGGCGAGCCAAATGGCGCCGGCCATCCTCGACACGGTAAAAATCGACGTCGAATCGAACGGCATGATTTTCCGTGCCAACGGATCGACCGTCAAATTCCCAGGTTTCATGAAAGTGTATATCGAATCGAAAGATGACGATATCGAAGATACGAATCCAGAAAAAGAAGGGTTGCTCCCACCGCTCGAAGTCGACGACCTCGTCAAGTTCGACACGATCGAGCCGAAACAGCACTTCACCCAACCGCCGCCGCGTTATAGCGAGGCACGGCTCGTCCGGGCGATGGAAGAGCTCGGGATCGGTCGTCCGTCGACATATGCACCGACGCTCGACACGATTCAAAAACGTGGTTACGTCGTCCTCGAAGAGAAGAAGTTCGTCCCGACGGAGCTCGGTGAACTTGTCATCGAGATGATTGACGAGTATTTCAACGATTTCATCACCGTACAGTTCACGGCCGACATGGAGACGCTCCTCGACTCGATCGAGAACGAGGAAGTCCAATGGACCGACGTCGTTGCCCCGATCTATCGCAGTTTCGAGAAACGCTTGAAACGGGCCGAGGCCGAGATCGAGAAGATCGAAGTGAAAGATGAACCGGCTGGTATCGACTGTGAAGTATGCGGTGCGCCGATGGTCATCAAAATGGGCCGCTACGGTAAATTTATGGCGTGCTCGAACTTCCCGAACTGTACGAACACGAAACCGGTACAAGTCGAGATCGGCGTCCCATGTCCGAGCTGCAAAGACGGACAAGTCGTCGAACGACGCAGTAAAAAAGGTCGTCTATTCTACGGCTGCTCGAACTATCCAGACTGTGAGTTCGTCTCATGGGACAAACCGGTCGCGAAACCGTGTCCGGAATGTGGTAAGATGATGGTCGAGAAAAAAATCAAAGACGGCGTGAAATATCAATGTACGAACTGTACCCATGCCGAGGTACATCAGTTAGAGGAGGATTAACTTTGCAGCAACGTGTAACTGTGATCGGAGCGGGCCTCGCCGGCTCCGAGGCGGCTTGGCAACTCGCGAAGCGCGGGATTCAAGTCGATTTGTATGAAATGAGACCGGTGCGAAAGACGCCGGCACACCATACGGACCAATTCGCGGAATTGGTCTGCTCGAACTCGCTCCGGGCGAACGGGCTCCAAAATGCGGTCGGTGTCTTGAAGGAAGAGATGCGTACGCTCGACTCGCTCATCTTGAAAGCGGCGGATACGGCGAGCGTACCGGCCGGCGGTGCTCTCGCCGTCGACCGTCACGACTTCGCAGGATTCGTGACCGACACGTTGAAAAACCATCCGAACGTGACCGTGCACAACGAAGAGATCACGGCGATTCCGGACGGGATCGTCATCATGGCGACCGGGCCGCTCACATCGCCTGACCTTTCGGCTTCGCTCAAAGCGTTCACTGGTGAAGACTATTTGTACTTCTACGACGCAGCCGCTCCAATCTTGGACGGCGAGACGATCGACCGGGACAAGGTGTACTTGAAGTCCCGTTACGATAAGGGCGAAGCGGCCTACCTCAACTGTCCGATGACGGAAGAGGAGTTCGACTTGTTCTATGACGAACTCGTCAAAGCCGAAGTCGTCCCGCTCAAAGAGTTCGAGAAAGAGATTTACTTCGAAGGTTGCATGCCGTTTGAAGTACTCGCCCAACGCGGCAAGAAGACGCTCTTGTTCGGACCGATGAAGCCGGTCGGCCTTGAAGATCCAAAGACGGGCAAACGTCCGCATGCGGTCGTGCAATTGCGGCAAGATAACTCGGCCGGGACGCTCTTCAATTTGGTCGGTTTCCAGACGCACCTGAAGTGGGGCGAACAGAAACGAATCATTCAATTGATTCCAGGTCTTGAGAACGCCGAGATCGTGCGTTACGGTGTCATGCACCGGAACACGTTCATCAACTCACCGAGCCTCTTGAAACCGACGTATCAGGCCCGCACACGCGACACGTTGTTCTTTGCCGGCCAGATGACCGGTGTCGAAGGGTATGTCGAGTCGGCGGCCTCTGGTCTCCTCGCCGGGATCAACGCGGCGAAGCTGATCGCTGGGGAAGAGCTTGTCGTCCTCCCGCGTGAGACGATGCTCGGTTCGATGGCGCACTACATCACGACAACGGACGGGAAACACTTCCAACCGATGAACGCGAACTTCGGTCTCGTGCCGTCGCTTGAAGACGCTCCGAAAAAGATGAAGAAACAAGAACGTTACGAGCGCTACGCGAACCGTGCCCTCGAAACGATTGAACAGTATAAAGAGATTTAAGGGAAAGGAGCCATTTTTTGGCTCCTTTTTGATGAATCTAAATTTCAATTGTGTAATTTGTACAACACTTTGAAAATTTTCAGATTATTGAAGAGGTATCTATTGTCACCTCTGACTGTGTATGCTATGCTAATTTCGATTTGACGGGAACATGCGTTTTTAAGCTGAAAACGAGGAGGCGAGAGGATGAGATTCGTTGACGATCAACAATCGTTTTTGCGCTATTGCCAAGTCGAACGCCGACTGTCTCCTCATACAAAACGCTCTTACGAGCAGACGCTCGACCAGTACGCCGTTTATTGCCAATCGACACATCAAGATCCTTATGATGTGCAGTCGGCGCGGCGTTATTTATATGCTCTTTATGAGGCAGACACCGCCACGACGACGGTCGCCCAAAAAGTATCGTGTCTCAAACAATTCGGGAAATTTGTGGCACGTGAAACGGGCGGTGAACCGTTGTTTCATGGTTTGACGTCACCGAAACGGCGAAAGTCGCTACCGACGTTCGCCGTGCCGAGCGAGGTCGAACAGCTTTTGAAGGCAGCCGAAGGGCAAGACGACCCATTCCTACGGGCACGTGATGTCGCAATCGTCGAGATGTTGTACGGGACAGGCATGCGTGTCGCCGAGTTGTGCGGCATGGACGTGTCGTCCTACGATGCGGGCCTCGCGTTCGTCCATGTCGTCGGGAAAGGGAAGAAAGAACGTTACATCCCAATCGGGCAGTTCGCCATCGAGGCGCTCGACCGTTACTTAGACATGCGGCAAACGTGCGCGACGACTCAGGAAACGGCATTATTTCTCAGTCAAAAAGGGAATCGGGTGACAACGGACCAAATTCGCTACGTCATGAAGCGACTCCGGAAGCTGGGAGGCCTTCACAAGCCGTTGACGCCACACTCACTCCGTCACAGTTTTGCGACGGACCTGCTCGAGCGCGGGGCGGACCTTCGCGCCGTCCAGGAACTGCTCGGACACGAGTCGCTCTCCACGACCGGACGTTATACCCACGTCTCGACCGAGCGTCTGCGAGCGGTCTATCAAGCTACACATCCGAGAAAGTAGGAGGTCATCAGATGTTTCATGCAACCACGATTTTCGCGGTCCGCCATAACGGACACGGCGCGATGAGCGGAGACGGACAAGTCACGTTCGGGAACGCCGTCATCATGAAAAACAAGGCCAAAAAAGTACGACGTCTTTATGGCGGCAAAGTCGTCGCCGGATTCGCCGGCAGCGTCGCCGACGCGTTCACCCTTTTCGAAAAGTTTGAATCGAAGCTTGAGATGTACAACGGAAACTTGCCGCGTGCGGCCGTCGAGCTGGCCAAGGAGTGGCGTGGGGATAAGATGCTCCGCCAACTTGAGGCGTTGTTGATCGTCATGGACAGTGATCACTTATTGCTCGTGTCTGGGAACGGGGAAGTGATTGAACCGGACGACGGCATCTTGGCCATCGGTTCGGGCGGGAACTACGCCCTCGCCGCCGGACGTGCCCTCGTGCGCCATTCGCCGGAGAAAACAGCAGAAGACATAGCCCGTGCCGCTCTCGAGATTGCCGGGGAACTGTGCGTCTACACGAACGACCAAGTCATCGTAGAAACGATCGGAGGCGATTCTGAATGAAACGTGAACTGACACCCCGCCAAATCGTAGCGGAGTTAGACCGCTTCGTCATCGGACAGAAAGATGCGAAGCGCGCGGTCGCGATCGCGCTCCGCAATCGCTATCGGCGTCAAAAACTGAGCGCCGACTTGCGCGATGAAGTGACACCGAAGAATATCTTGATGATCGGACCGACCGGTGTCGGGAAAACGGAAATCGCGCGACGGTTGGCCAAACTCGTCGGCGCACCGTTCGTCAAAGTCGAAGCGACGAAGTTCACGGAAGTCGGTTATGTCGGCCGTGACGTCGAGTCGATGGTCCGGGACCTCGTCGAAGATTCGGTCCGTCTCGTGAAGGAAGAGAAGAAAGAGGGCGTGAAAGAACAAGCCGAGGTCGCAGCGACCGAACGCATCCTCGACGCCCTGCAAGGGAAAGCCAAGGTCGAGCCGACCGCATCCAATCCGTTTGAGGCGCTGTTCGGGGGTCAAGGTCAAAAGACCGAGGAACCGACGAGCACACAGTCGTCCGATCGCGCGCAACTGCGCCGCTTGCTTGAACTCGGTGAGCTCGAAGAACGGTTGATTGAGGTCAACCTCGAAGAAAAACAGACCGTCGACCTGTTCCAAGGACAAGGCATGGAAGGGTTATCGAATCTCCAAGACATGCTCGGTCAAATCGTGCCGAAAAAACGGAAAAAGCGCAAACTGCCAGTCCGTGAAGCACGACCGCTCATCGTCGCTGAAGAAGCGGAGAACTTGCTCGACATGAACGAGGTTCATGACGAGGCCGTCCGCCGCAGTGAACAGATGGGCATCATCTTCGTCGATGAGATCGACAAGATTGCGACGAAGTCGCAAGATCACGCAGGTGTCTCGCGGGAAGGGGTCCAACGTGACATCCTCCCAATCGTCGAAGGGTCGACCGTCGTGACGAAGTATGGCCCGGTCAAGACGGACCACGTGCTGTTTATCGCCGCCGGCGCATTCCATATGGCCAAACCGTCCGATTTGATTCCTGAACTTCAAGGTCGGTTCCCGATTCGCGTCGAATTGGGCAGCTTGACCGAAGAAGACTTCGTCAAGATCTTGACCGAGCCGTCCCAAGCACTCATCAAGCAGTACACCGCTCTTCTCGAGTCTGAGGAGATCAGTGTCGAGTTCACGCATTCGGCCATCGAAGAGATCGCTCGTATCGCCACGCACGTCAACCGAGAGACGGACGACATCGGGGCCCGCCGCTTGTACACGATCATGGAGCGTGTGCTTGAGGACTTGTCGTTCGAGGCGGCCGATATGCCGCAGACACACGTTCAAATCACACCGGCTTATGTAAAAGAAAAAGTCGGATCGATCGCGGAAGATCGAGACTTGAGCCAATTTATACTATAAGATTCTGTATGCACATACAGGGAGGAAAATAAGAATTATGAACTTACTAGACAAAACACGCCAATTGAACACGATGCTTCAACAAGAGGCAAGCGCACACGTTGATTTTAAAGAAATGGCGGACAAAATGCGCGAAGTACTCGAAGCGAATACGTTCATCGTGAGCCGTCGCGGCCGCTTGCTCGGTTTCGCGATCAAACAACAGATCGAGAACGAACGGATGAAGGCGTTTTTAGTCGACCGCCAATTCCCGGAGCCTTATGCCTCGAACTTGTTCAACGTGAAAGAGACGACAGAAAACATCGGCATCGACAGTGAATATACAGCCTTCCCGGTCGAGAACCGTGAACTGTTCCTCGACTCGATGACGACGATCGTCCCAATCATCGGAGGCGGTGAACGTCTCGGGACACTCGTACTCGGCCGTCTCAACAATGAGTTCACGGAAGACGACCTCGTCTTGGCAGAATATAGCGCGACGGTCGTCGGAATGGAGATCCTGCGTGAGAAAGCGGCTGAAGCCGAGGCGTCGGCTCGTAAGAAGGCGGTCGTTCAAATGGCGATCAACTCGCTCTCTTATTCAGAGCTCGAAGCGATCGAACATATCTTCGAGGAGCTCGGTGGAAACGAAGGTCTGTTAGTTGCTTCCAAAATTGCCGATAGAGTGGGAATCACACGTTCGGTCATCGTCAATGCGCTCCGCAAATTGGAAAGCGCAGGCGTCATCGAATCACGTTCGCTTGGTATGAAAGGAACGTATATTAAGATACTAAATGACAACTTCTTGTTCGAATTACAAAAGTTGAAATCGAATTGAAATAAAGACAATTCAGTATATGAATTATAGGAAAGTCTATTGAATTAGGACTTTCGACTTATAAAGTCGCTTCCGATACGTCGGGAGCGACTTTTTTTAGTACAAAAGTAATTATTTTCAGAATTCGTCGTAAATTCGACAAAAACAGAAGATAGCATTTACCTGTTTTAACAAAAATATCTTTCAACACTGTTACAGATTTGTTTCAATGTAATAGTAGATTTTCCAAATAAGGTATATACATGCATTCTTTTGGTGAAAGTGAGTGAAACGCATGAATTGGATCGGCACCGACTATCAATTAATGAAGCAAGCGATCAATCATTCGGTCGTAAATCAGAAGGTCATCAGCCATAACCTGTCAAATATCGATACCCCGAACTTCCGGGCGAAACAAGCCGTGTTCGAACAGACGTTGAACAACGAGATGCGTCTCAAATTGGCGGGTGGACGTCCGAGCGAGCGAGCGGCAACGACGATCACGGACCGGGCCGGAGGAGCGATGCGAAGTGACGGGAACAACGTCGACCTCGACTATGAAATGAGCGAGTTGGCCCGGAACCAACTTCAATACGAAGCGATGATGGAACAATTGAACCGCCGGCTCGGCGGACTCAAGACCGTCATTAGAGGAGGACGTTAACGATGGGGATGTTTGATAGTTTTCATATCTCGGCGACGGCATTGACGTCACAGCGGCTTCGGATGGACACGGTATCCGCAAACATCGCGAACGCCCAGACGACACGAGGCAAACTCGTCGACGGAGAGTGGCAACCGTATACGCGGAAAATGACCGTCTTGCAGGAAGCACCGTTTCGACAACAGTTGTCCGCCGTCAGCGGCGGCGTCGAAGTATCACAAATCGTGGAAGATGAAAGCCCGTACAAGCTCGTCTATGACCCGAGCCATCCAGATTCGGATGACCGCGGCTACGTTCAAATGCCGAACGTCGACCTGTTGAAAGAAATGGTCGATTTGATGGGGGCGACCCGGTCATACGAGGCAAACATCGCAGCAATGAACGCCACGAAAGCGATGCTCGTCAAAGCGATGGAAATCGGTAAAGGATAAGGAGTGACAAACGATGCAAATTAACCCGATACAGTTGATCGGTACACAACCGACCGTCACGCCGACGGTAAAAGAGACACCGTCTCAGTTCGGTACGTATTTGAACGAGGCGATGCGCTCGTTGAACGATGTCCAACAAGCGACGAGTTCAGCCCGGGCCGACCTTGCTGTCGGCAAAGCAGATTTACATCAAGTCATGATTCAAAGTGAAGAGTCGTCGATTGCGATGCAACTCGCCATTGAGGTGCGAAACAAAGCGGTCGAGGCCTATCAAGAAATGATGCGAATGCAAGTTTAATGTAGAGGATGACGAGTTGCGATGAATGAAAAGTTAAAAGAACGATTCGGTTCACTGACCGGTTCCCTTCAAACGATGAAGACGAACCGTAAAATCTTTTGGGGCCTCGTCATCGCCGGCGTACTTCTCGTCGCGGTGGTCTTGACCGTCTGGCTGTCGCGCCCGAACATGGCTCCGCTTTATACGAACCTGTCCGCCCAAGAAGCGGGCGAGGTGACGGAGAAGCTGACGGCTGACGGTGTGAAAGCCGAAATTAAAGCGACATCGAACGGCGTGAGTGTATACGTACCGAGCGAACAGGTCGATCAATTGAAAGTCAGCCTCGCGGCAGCGGGCATCCCGAAGTCAGGCGCAATCGACTACAGTTTCTTCAGTGAAAATGCCGGTTTTGGAACGACCGACCGCGAGATGGCCGTCATCGAACGGAGTGCGATGCAGACCGAGCTCGAGCGGTTGATCACACAGATCGAAGGGATCAACCAAGCGAAAGTCATCATCTCGATTCCTGAGAAATCGGTCTTCTTGGCGGAAGACCAGGGCGAGCCGACGGCGTCGATTGTCTTAAATTTAGGAGCAGGTACGAATCTTGAACCGGCGACGGTCAAAGGGCTCTACCATTTGATTAGTAAGAGCGTACCGAACTTGAAACCAGAAAACATCTCGGTCATGGACCAATATTTTACGTATTACGATTTGGACCAAACGACGACGGCAGGAGGATCATCCACCGATCCGCTCGTCTTGAAGCGTCAAGTTGAGAAAGATGTCCGTCAACAGATTCAACAGATGCTTTCCGTCCTCTTAGGAGAGCGGAGCGTCCTCGTCTCGGTTACGGCCGATATCGACACGACGCAAGCGGCAGAAGAGCAGAACCTCGTGACACCTGTCAACGAGGACAGCATGGAAGGGATCGTCACATCGGCCGAACGAATCGCCGAAGCGTACACCGGCGGTACCGGCGCGGCGACCGCGGCGGGCACGGCCGAGAATGACACGGTCAATTTCCCAGCCGCCACCGGCACCGGGGAAGAAGAAAGCGAAAAGAATCATGAAATCATCAATTATGAAGTCAACCGCATCACGAAACAGATTCAAAACGCACCGTACTCGATTCGTGATCTCGGTGTTCAATTGATTGTCGAACCGCCAAACGGGGCGACGACGATTGACCCACAACTCGAAGGTGACCTCGAGACGATGATGTACTCGATTATCCGGACGTCACTCGCCAAGACCGGCGAGGCGCTCACAGAGGCGGAACTTGAACAGAAAGTCGTCGTCGTATCGCGTCCGTTCGCTGAGACGGAAGAAGCGGCTGCGGTCGAACAACCTACCCAGTGGTGGATGTATGCAGCAGCAGCAGGGGCCGTCGTCTTGCTCGCGCTATTGTTCTTCGCGATGCGTAAACGCAAACGTGAACCGATTGCCGAGTCGAACGAATGGGAAGTTCCATATGAAGACGAAGTACCGGACCTCGACCTTGAAGAACGAGGCGAAGGGGCCGTCAAGAAGAAACAGTTGGAGAAATTGGCAGAGAGCAATCCTGAAGAGTTCGCCAAACTTCTCCGTACTTGGATGTCTGAGGAGTGAGTACTGTGAATTACGCAAAACAAGCGAACCGGGAAAAAGCGGCCATGCTCATGATCTCGCTTGGACCTGAGGTGGCTGCGAACGTCTACAAACATCTGTCGGAAGAAGAGATGGAACAGTTGACGTTACAAATCTCGGCCTTGAAGAAAGTATCGTCCGAACAAAAAGAAGCGATCATGGGCGAGTTCCACGAGCTCGCCATGGCACAAAGTTATATCACGCAAGGCGGGATCGGGTTTGCGAAAACGGTGCTCGAGAAAGCGGTCGGAGAAGAGAAAGCGATGGCCCTCATCCATAGGCTCACATCGACGCTCCAAGTTCGACCGTTCGAGTTTGCCCGTAAGGCCGACCCGAAGCAGTTGCTCAACTTTATCCAGAACGAGCATCCGCAGACGATCGCCTTGATCTTGGCGCATCTCGAACCGGTCAAGTCGGGACAAATCCTATCGGAACTCCCGCCTGAGATTCAATCGGAAGTCGCCAAACGGATCGCGACGATGGATCGACTCAATCCGGACGTCATTCACGAGATTGAACAGATTCTCGAGAAAAACTTGTCCCAGACCGATATGCAAGACTACGCCCAGTCTGGCGGCATCGAAGCGGTCGTCGAAGTGCTCAACGGGGTCGATCGTACGACCGAGCGCACCATCCTCGATGCGCTTGAAATTGAAGACCCGGAACTGGCCGAGGAAATCAAAAAACGGATGTTCGTCTTCGAAGATATCGTCACGCTCGATTCACGTGCGATTCAACGAATCATCCGCGAAGTGGCAAACGACGACCTATTGCTTGCCCTCAAAGTATCGTCCGAAGAAGTCAAACAGATCATCTTCAAAAACATGTCACAGCGAATGGTCGAAACGTTCAAAGAAGACATGGAATTCATGGGGCCTGTCCGGTTGCGTGACGTTGAAGAAGCGCAAAGCCGTATCGTCGGCATCATCCGTCGCTTAGAAGACGTCGGAGAGATCGTGATCAGCCGCGGCGGAGGAGATGACATCGTTGTCTAACGTGATTAAACGCTATTACGCGACACCGCTCGAACCGCAACGGATCGACTCGAAACCGTTTCTTGAGCCGGTATCGGTGGAGCATTACGACCAAGAAAATGAGCAGTTGGAACAAAAGCGTGAACAACTCCGGTTAGACGAAGAAGCGCTTCAGAGTCGCCGTGCCTCGATAGAACAGGAACTCGCGGTGCTGAGAGAGGAAGTGTTGACGTCAGCCCGACAAGAAGGGTTTGACGCAGGGTTTGACCACGGTAGACGGGAAGGCAAGGCGGAGTACGACGAGTTGACGACGCGGCTGAACACCGTCGCCGTCGAACTTGAACAACTGTTCGATACGAAGTGGCGGGACGCGGAGCGACAACTCGTCGCCCTCGCCCTCGAGGTCAGCGCCCGCGTCACAACAGAGCTTGTCCGGAAAGATGAGGCGCTGTTCGCCGACCGGATTCGAGAACAGTTGCTCCGTCAGCTCGACGCCGAGTCGTTGACGGTGTACGTCCATCCGACCCGTCTCGCTTCGATTCAACGTTTCGATTCGGAGTGGGCGACACCAGACGGTCCGCCTTTGAAATATCGGGCGGATGCCGGTTTGAGCGAGACGAGCGTCCGGATCGAGACACCTCACCACGGTGACGAACTCGATTTGACTTACAGCTTTGAACGCATCCAATCCAAAATCGAGGAGGTTTTGGCCGATGGCGCTTATTGACCACGTCCTTCAGTCGATCACGGCATCCGCCGAGGACGAATACGTCCGGAAAGTCGGCCGGGTCTGTCGAGTCGTCGGACTGATGATTGAATCGACGGGGCCGAGCGCTTTTATCGGAGAGCGCTGTCTGATCGAACTCCCGTCCGGCCAACATGTCGAGGCGGAAGTCGTGGGATTCAATGAGGCCCGCGTGCTCCTCATGCCTTACGGGGAGACGACCCAAATCGCTCCGGGCTGTATGGTCAAAGGGACGGGTCGGATGCTCCAAGTCCCGGTCGGTGACGAACTGATCGGACAAGTGCTCGATGGTCTCGGCCGTCCTTTGTCCGGTGAAGCAGTCACTCCGGGAAAACGCTACGATGTCCTTCGGAAGCCACCGAACCCGCTCGAGCGACCGCGGATTTTAGATGTCTTGTCGACCGGCGTCCGCGTCATCGACGGTCTGTTAACGGTCGGTAAAGGGCAACGGGTCGGGTTGTTCGCGGGTTCAGGAGTCGGGAAGTCGACTCTGCTCGGGATGATCGCCAAACGCTCATCGGCCGACATAAACGTCATCGCTTTAATCGGTGAACGTGGCCGTGAAGTGAAAGAGTTCATCGAGAAAGAGCTCGGACCAGAAGGGATGGCCCGCTCGGTCGTCATCGTGGCGACGAGCGACCAACCGCCTCTCGTCCGATTGAAAGGGGCTTATACGGCGACGGCCATCGCTGAATACTTCCGGGACCAAGGCAAGGAAGTCGTCCTCATGATGGACTCGGTGACCCGCTTTGCCATGGCGCAACGGGAAATCGGTCTTGCGACCGGTGAACCTCCGACGTCAAAAGGGTATACCCCATCCGTGTTCGCGATGTTGCCGCAACTGTTGGAACGAAGCGGTACCGCTGTGACGGGCTCGATCACCGCTTTTTACACTGTCCTTGTCGACGGGGATGATATGAATGAACCGATCGCAGACGCGGTGCGAGGCATACTGGACGGCCACTTCGTCATGGACCGTTCGCTCGCGAACCGTGGCCAGTTCCCCGCGATCCACGTCTTAAAGTCGATTAGCCGTGTCATGAACCAAATTGCGGGGCCGATGCACCGTGAGGCCGCCCAAACGTTCCGCGGCTGGTTGGCGACGTACTTGGACGCCGAGGACTTGATCAATATCGGGGCCTATAAAAAAGGGACGAACCCGGCAATCGATACGGCGATTGAGCAATACCCAGCGTTATTGACTTTTTTAAAGCAATCCATCGAAGAAGAGGCCCCGCTCGAGCAATCGCTCGAACGTTTGGCCAAGATCGTGCGAGGTGAACCATGAACAGACTATTGTTAGAACGCATCATGCCAATCGCGGAACATGAGAAAGAAGAGTCCGCGACGGAGATGAGACAACAGAAAGCACGGTTCGAGACGGAGATGGAGGCGCTCTATCGGCTCGTGTTGACGTACGAGTCGCTTATGAAGAGTCAAGATGAACAGGATGGCGTCATCGACCTGCTCATGTCGCAATATCGTGAGCAGACACGCGAACGGCTGAAACGTCAAATCGAGACGCAACAGCTCGTCGTCCAGCAGGCGCGCAATCGGTACCATCTGTCACAAGAGCGCTTGCTCGGAAAAGTCGTTGAGGAAAAGAAATATGTAACGCTGCATGAAAAAGTCAGTCAACATGAAGTGGCTGCGACGAAGCTCATCGAGCAACATTTCATCGATGAGCTGGCAGTGATTCATCACGGGAAAGGGAAGTAAACCGATGGAAAAAGACAACTCGAAGCGGGGAAGACAGCTACTGGTCGCGCTCGTTCTCGTCCCGGCCATCTTTCTACTCGTTGGAGGGATCGTCGTCATGAACTATGCGATGGACCGTCCGTTGTTATCGGTCCCGTTTCTAGAGATCGGTGCGAAACAAGAGCCGGAAGAAAAAGTGAAGACGGACGTGAACGTGACCGGAATCGACGCGGATACCGCGAATCGTTTGAAAGTGGCGAACGCCGAGATTGAGAAGCTTCGAGCGGACAATGTCGAGTTGACGAACGAAGTGAAGGCGCGCCAAGAGGAAGTATCGAAGTTGATCAAAGAGCGTGACCGGCTCGTCGCGGAATTGGCGACGGCAAGTGCGGTCGAAGAAGAAACCTCGGACGTCTCTCGCGTCTATGAAGAGATGTCCGCGAAACAAGCTGCTGCCATCATGAATGAACTCGAGAGCCCGCAAGTGGCCAACTTATTGAAAGAATTGTCACCGAAGCAACAAGCCGACATTTTAGGACGGATGGATGCCCAACAGGCCGCCGTCGTGACCCAGTTGCTCCAATGACAGGAAAGGAGGACGTGATGATGAATATCGCCTTACTCGCCCAATCGCTACAAGGGACGACCCAAAAAGGCGGGGAAGCGGCTGCGACCCCGACCGGACAGTTTTTGGAGTTGCTCTCGGCGATGCTCGGGACCTCGACGCCATCTCCAGAGGTGGCGGTCGCCACGGAAGACGAGGAACCGCTTCCGCTCGAGAATGTATCGAACCGATTGGAGCAATGGCTCCAACAGCCCGACAGCCTGCAATGGTTGAAATCACTGCCGGCAGATGCTTACCGAAAGTTTATGGATGCTTATATTGGGATTTTAAATCAAGTCGCCCCGGATCAGTCAGCGGCAACTCTTGAGACGACATCGGCCGTGACGCCCGCACTCCTCGCTGGACAAATGGCGGCGCCGACAATCTCGTTCACGCTGACGAAAAAGGAAACGGAAGCACTCGTTACACCCGTGCCGACCGATCAAGTGGAAGAGAACGTGCGCATCATCCAACAAGTCGTTGCGCAGTTTAAAGGGACGCTCGGACAGACCCCTAAATCTATACCCGGACTTACTCAAACCGAAACACAAGTTGCGCAATTGCAACCCTCGGTAAAAGAGACCGAATGGATGCCCAAAGGGATGACCTGGTCGAAACCGCAAATTGATTCGGAAATGGTGATGTATGCCTCAAAAGGTTCACTGCCGGAGAATTTGCAGGCCCGAATCGAAGCCGCTTTGCAACGTGCACCGTTCAAGAGTGGAGCCGACGGATCCAAAGTGTTCACGGTCCGCCTCTATCCTGAACAGTTAGGCGAGCTCGTCGTCAAACTCGAACGTCAAAATGGGGAACTCGTCGTCAAACTGTTTGCGAGCAACCAAGAAGCGAAGCAGTTGCTTCAGTCACAGGTCCAACAGTTGCAACAGACGCTTCAACCGCTGACGCAAAACGTCCGTGTCGAGATCAACTTGACCCAACAGGCGCTCGAGACGAAAGGATCCGGATTCAACGAGTTCGACCAGCCGGAACCGGAGCAGCAGGAACAACCGAAAGGAGAACCAGAAGATGACGACCATCCAGCCGAAGACGAGTGACTATACGTTACCGGATCAATCGATGCCTAAAGCAACGAACCAATATGATCAAAGCATGTTCTTGAAGCTGTTGCTCGCGCAACTCGCCAACCAAGACCCGATGTCACCGATGGAAGACCGTGAGTTCATCTCCCAGATGGCCCAGTTCTCTTCTCTCGAACAGATGCAGACGATTTCGAAACAACTCGATTCGGCCCTTGTCGATCGGCAAATGGCTTCGATTTCGGAGTTCAGCAATATGATCGGTCAAACGGTCGATTATATGACGGAGACGGAAACCGAGACGATTGAAGGATCGGGTCGTGTCCTCTCGATTTCGAAGACCGAAGCTGGCTATGTCGCCGACCTTGAGGACGGGACGTCCATCAACGTGTATAACATCACTTCCATCAAACAAGCATAGGAGGATTCATCATGTTAAGAGCAATGTACTCAGGAATCAGTGGTTTAAAGAACTTCCAATCCAAGCTTGACGTCGTCGGGAACAACATCGCCAACGTCAACACGTTCGGCTATAAAAAAGGTCGGGTCACGTTCAAGGACCTCGTCAGTCAGCAAGTCGGTAGTGCGACCGCGGCGAACGGAGTCAGCGGCGGGGTCAACCCGAAAGAAGTCGGTCTCGGGGGCACGATGGCGACCGTCGACAACGTCTATAACCAAGGAGCCATGCAAAACTCAGGGCGAGCACTTGACGTCGGGATCTCAGGAGAAGGATTCTTCGCCTTGGATGTGAACGGTCAAACGCAATACACACGGGCCGGTAACTTCTATACAGATAACACGGGCGACCTCGTCAATGGAGATGGAGCCTACGTCCTCAGTACGACGGGTGACCGCCTCAACATCCCAGCCGGTGCGAAGTCACTCTCGATTGGTAAAGACGGACAAGTCAGCTATGTGAACAATGCCGGGGAATCGACGGTCGTCGGTCAAATCCAAGTCGTCACGTTCGCCAACAATGCCGGACTCTCGAAAGTCGGAGCAAACAACTTCATTCAATCGCAAAACTCAGGTGAACCGAACATCGGCATCCCTGGACAAGATGGACGTGGAGAACTCGTCTCGGGCGCGCTCGAGATGTCGAACGTCGACTTGTCGGAAGAGTTCACAGAAATGATTGTCGCTCAACGTGGTTTCCAAGCGAACACTCGTATCATCACAACATCGGACGAGATCCTCCAAGAACTCGTCAACTTGAAACGCTGATGATTCGCGTCACGACACTCCGGGGTGAAGAACTCGTATTGAACGCCTTGTTCATCGAGACGGTCAAGGCCGAACCGGATACGATCATTCACTTGTATAACGGAAAAACGTATATCGTCAGCGAGACGAAACAACAAATCATCGACCGGACGACGGCATTTTATGCCTCGATCGGTCTGATTGGAACGACAGGCATACGAGGTGAAGAAGATGAGTGAAGAAAAACAAAAAGGTGGCGCCATGAAGATGGTGCTCATCTTGCTAGTCGTCCTGCTCGTCATGGGCGGGGCCGGATTCATGACTTATAAATATTTGTTCGGAGACAACGTGACGGCGAAAACGAAACCGGTCACCGCCGAAGAGTTGGCCGAACGTAGCTTCACGACGGATGACATGACAACGAACATTCAAGATGAGCGTTTCATCAACGTCCAGTTCACAATCGTGACCGATGCCGCTGAAACGAAAGAAGATCTCGAACTTCGCAAGTTTCAAGTGCATAACGTCATCCTTGGTGATTTGGCCGGCATGACGAAAGCCCAGTTGACGACGAAGGAAGACATGCAGAAATTTGAGCAGTCGCTCCGTAAACAATTAAACGGACTGTTGGAGTCAGGTGAGGTCCAACGAGTCTATATGACGAAGAAAATCATACAGTGAGGTGGCATCATGGGAGAAGTCTTATCTCAACAAGAAATTGATGCCTTGCTATCGGCGTTAAGCAGTGGCGACGTCGAAGCCGACTCCTTTTTAAATCAAGAAGAAGAGCGGAAGGTTCGGCAATATGACTTTAAACGGGCGGTCCGCTTCTCGAAAGACCAAATCCGAAGTCTGACCCGAATCCATGAACATTTCACGCGCATGTTGACGACGTTCTTTTCGGCTCAGCTCCGGACATACGTGCAGTTCACGGTCAATTCGGTCGAGCAGCTCCCGTACGATGAATTCATTCATTCCATCCCAAGTATGACGATGATCAACTTGATTGAGGCTCCGCCGCTCAACGGCCGCTTCATCATCGAGGTCAACCCGAACATCTCATATGCGATGCTCGACCGTCTGCTTGGTGGTCCAGGGGTCGAAATCGAAAAAGTCGAGAGCTTCACAGAAATCGAGATGCGCATCTTGACCCAGTTATATAAACGAGCGTTTGCCGGATACGGGGAGGCGTGG
The DNA here is from genome assembly GCF_018618155.1 of Exiguobacterium sp. s6. Classification (NCBI taxonomy): domain Bacteria; kingdom Bacillati; phylum Bacillota; class Bacilli; order Caryophanales; genus Exiguobacterium; species Exiguobacterium sp. s6. Next base: position 1,637,532 of record NZ_JACSLN010000001.1, on the reverse strand, counting down.
GAGTCGATTGCCGAGATCAAGTCAGAGATGACCGCGGTCGAGGTCAATCCGCAGTTTCTTCAACTCGTCTCGCCAAACGAGACGGTCGTCCTTATCTCGATCGGTGTCACCATCGGCGAAGTGAGCGGCACGATCAACGTCTGCTTGCCGTTCGTGACGATCGAGCCGGTGTTATCCAAACTGTCGAGCCATTACTGGATGCAGGAGGCCAACCGCCGCAATGCGAGCGGCAACAGCAAGGAACCGCTCAAAGCCCAATTGATGAACTCGACGGTTGAGGTCGTTTCTCTGCTCGGTGAGACGACGATCACGTTCGGTGACTTGTTACATTTAGAGGTCGGGGATTGTTTGACGCTCGACCAATTGGTGAAAGACCCATTATCCATTATGGTAGGGGAAAATAAAGTGTTCAAAGGGCAAGTCGGTGTGAGCGGGAAGCGGATGGCCGTCCAAGTGCTCCACCGGCTGAAGGAGGAAGAGCAATGAGTGAGATGTTGTCACAAGATGAGATAGACGCGTTATTACGAGGGACGAGCGACTCGTCAAAACCAGAGGCGAAGCCCGAAGAGCATCTTGACTCGATGGAGAGCGACGCCTTAGGAGAGATCGGGAATATCTCGTTCGGTAACTCGGCGACGGCACTATCGACGTTACTGCAACAAAAAGTAGAAATCACGACCCCAATCGTCAGTGAAGTCACAATCGATGCGCTCCGTGAGCGTTATCCAACACCGCACGTGGCGCTTCGCGTCGGTTACACAGAAGGTTTGAAAGGCGAAAACGTCCTCGTGTTGACACGTGAGGATGCGGCCATCATCTCGGATTTGATGCTTGGCGGGAACGGGATCGATGTCGATCCGGAAGGGTTGGACGAAATTCGACTCTCGGCCGTGCAAGAAGCGATGAACCAAATGATGGGGGCAGCGGCGACATCTTTGTCGACGGTGTTCTCAAAAAAAATTGACATTTCACCGCCGCTCGTCGAAGTGTTCGATGCGACGAAGACCCAAACGATCATCGATCGTCTCGAACTTTGGGAGACGATGGTGTTGATCGAGTTCAATTTGAAGGTCGGTACGTTGATCGACTCAAAAATCGTTCAAATCGCACCGATTCAATTCGGGAAACAGCTCGTCAATGAATTGATGACGGCCACATCCCCTCAGCCGGTCGTGCCCGCTGCGGCCGCCCCGAAGCAAGAAGCGCCAAAAGCACCGGCCGCACCGGCTCCCCAACAACCTGTACGTCAGGAAGTGAAGTCGGCACCGGAAGTCGCTGTCAGTCAAGCGGAATTCATGCCGCTGCATGCGCCTGCGACGAACGATTCGATTCCAGCGAACCTCGGTCTGCTGTATGACGTGCCGCTCAGCGTGACGGTCGAGCTCGGACGGACGAAACGTTCGGTCCGCGAAGTGCTTGAGTTGTCGCAAGGCTCGATCATCGAACTCGATAAACTTGCCGGTGAGCCGGTCGATATTTATGTGAACCAACAACGGATTGCCCGCGGCGAAGTCGTCGTCATCGAAGAGAACTTCGGGGTCCGTGTAACAGAAATTATCCAACCGCACGAGCGGATTGGCATCGTTTAAGGAGGAAGAACAATGAGTGCAAAAATTTTGGTGGTAGATGATGCGGCGTTCATGCGCATGATGATTAAGGATATCTTGACAAAGAATGGATTTGAAGTCGTAGGGGAAGCGGAGAACGGTGTGGATGCGGTCGCAAAATATCGTGAACTCATGCCGGACCTCGTCACGCTCGACATCACGATGCCAGAGATGGACGGTTTGGCCGCTTTGAAAGAAATTCGTGGCTTTGATTCAAACGCGAAAGTAATCATGTGTTCTGCGATGGGACAACAAGCGATGGTTATCGACGCAATTCAAGCTGGGGCGAAAGACTTCATCGTCAAGCCGTTCAATGCGGAACGGGTCGTCGAAGCGGTTTCGAAAACGGTCGCACAATGAACAAGTGGTGGTTGATTATCCTTCTCGTGGTCGGGCTAAGCGTCCCGGCCACGGTCGAGGCCGCCACCGTCGATCAACAGTTCGAGCAACAACAGCCAGACGCTGAAGACCAGCCGGTGAAATCGGCCGTCTCATCGGTCGGGACAGCGATCAAGCTCATCTTGAGCATGGTCGTTGTCATCGGCGGTTTTCTCGTCCTCGTGCGTTGGTTGAACGCACGCACGCAAGGCGTCAAAACGGCACAGCATTTGACACATCTCGGCGGGGTACCGCTCGGCAAAGACCGATCGGTGCAACTCGTCAAGCTCGGCGAACAAGTTTACGTGCTCGGAGTCGGTGACTCGATTCAACTGCTTGATCGGGTCGATGCCGAAGCGATGGATGAAGCGGTCCACGACGCGCCAGCCTTGAACAACTCGAACACATCGGCTTTTCTCGACACGTTTAAACAGCAATTGGCCCAGATTGAAGAAGTGAGGAAGAAACGATGACGACGATTGAACAACTGATCAACCTAGAGACGCCAGACAGCACATCGACTTCGATCAAATTGTTAGTCGTGTTGACACTGCTCACGCTCGCGCCATCTTTCTTAATCTTGATGACTTGTTTCACGCGCGTCGTCGTCGTACTTTCCTTTATCCGTCCGGCGCTCGGTACGCAGCAAACGCCGCCGAACCAACTGATTATCGGGCTCGCCCTGTTCATCACGTTGTTCGTCATGTCACCGGTGCTATCGGAGTTGAATGACAAGGCACTATCGCCATACATGGACGACCGAATCAGTCAAGACGAGGCGTTCGAAGAGGCGGGGAATACGATGAAGCGGTTCATGGCCCAATACACGCGCCAAGAAGATTTGCAATTATTCATTAAATATGGGAACTATGAGCAACCTGAGTCGGTCGAAGACGTCCCACTCCTCGCGATGGTCCCGGCCTATGCGATTAGTGAACTGAAAACGGCATTTCAAATCGGATTCATGATCTTCTTGCCGTTCTTAATTATCGATATGGTTGTGGCGAGTGTCCTCATGTCGATGGGGATGATGATGCTTCCACCGGTCATGATCGCCTTGCCGTTCAAACTGTTATTGTTTGTGTTGGTGGATGGATGGCACTTGATTGTGGAGTCCTTGCTTAGAAGTATGTAGGAGGAACGAATATGACGCAGGAAATGGTCATCTATTTGGCGACGGAGAGTGTGTGGACGTTATTAAAAATCTCGATGCCGCTCTTGTTGATTTCACTCGTCGTCGGTCTCGTCATTTCGATTTTACAGGCGACGACACAGATTCAAGAGCAGACGTTATCGTTCGTCCCAAAAATCGTCTCGGTGTTTATCGGGCTCGTCATCTTTGGGCCTTGGATGCTGCAACAGATCGAAGGGTTCACCCGATTGATTTTTGAACTGATGGTCGAGGTCGCCTCGAAATGAACGTGGTCGATTTTATCAGTCTATACGGTTTGACGTTCGCACGTCTGTCCGGTTTCTTCGTGAGCGTCCCGTTGTTTTCATCCCGACAGCTACCTGTCATGCATCGCGTCGCTTTCAGTGCTTTTTTAGCCTACTATGCGATGTTCACGGTGACGGAGCCGCTCGAGCTCGGGCAAGCCTATATCTTGCAAGTGTTATACGAAGTGCTGATCGGCTTGGTGCTCGGCATATTGATCAATATTTTGTTCTTTGCGCCCCAGATTGCGGGAGGGGTCATCGATTTGCAGCTCGGACTCGCGATGGCATCGGCGTATGACCCGATGTTCGGAGGCCAGTCGCCATTGATCGGACGTTTTTATTACATCTTCACATTGTTTATCATGCTGTCGAGCAATTTACATTTACTGCTGATCGATGGCATCTATTATAGCTTTCAAATATATCCACCGGGCCAGCCGATCATCAACTTTAGTGAAGCGTCGCTCATGATGGCCGTGAAGGTCGTCACGATGACGATGATGGTCGCTTTACAGCTCGCCTTTCCGCTCATGGCATCGCTCTTGCTTGTCGACATGGCGCTTGGGTTCTTGGCGAAATCGGCCCCGCAGTTCAATATTTTTGCGATCGGATTCTCATTCAAACTGATTGCAGGTTTCTCGGTCATGGTCGTCATGATGGGGTTGACCTTGAACGGCATCAGCCAGTTCATCCCGATTTTACAAGAAGTGTTGCGTGATTTTATGACATTGCTAGGAGACGCCTCATGAAGCCTCTATATACCTTATCGGTCGATCTTCAATTTTTTGCAGGAGAAAAAACCGAAAAAGCGACCCCGCGTAAGCGGGAGGACTCGCGCAAGAAAGGGCAAGTCGCCAAGTCGGCCGATTTGACCGGCGCGTTCGCCTTGTTCGCGATGTTTCTCATGTTATCGTTTTTAGGTCCGTATCTCGGCAAGCAACTGTTCGGGTTGACGAAAGATTTGCTCGGTACGAGTTACTTGTTGTTCGATTTATCGAATGGATTATCCGGAATGCTTACCGACTTGTTGCTTCGTGTCGGTTTGATTGTGGGACCGTTCTTCGTCGTCGCGGTCGTGTTCGGGATCTTAATCAACTATCTTCAAATCGGGACGTTGTTCTCGGCAGAGGCGATCCAACCGAAACTCGAACGCATCGACCCGATCAAAGGGGTCAAGCGGATTATCAGTATGAAAGCGGTCGTCGAATTTTTAAAGTCCTTATTCAAATTATTGATTATCCTGACGACTGCTGTTGCCGTGCTCTGGCAAAACCAAAAAGAGCTGTCCCGGATGGCTGTCGAACATGTCCGTGAATCGGTCATCGCGCTCGCGAGCATCACGATCGAACTTGGACTATGGGTGAGCGTCGCCTTGCTCGCACTCGCGTTGCTCGACTTTTTCTATCAACGATTCGATTTTGAGAAATCGATTCGCATGTCGAAACAAGATGTGAAGGACGAGTATAAAAACAGTGAAGGTGACCCGCTCATCAAGTCAAAAATCAAACAACAACAACGGGAGATGGCGATGCGCCGCATGATGCAAGAGATTCCGAACGCGGACGTCGTCATCACGAACCCGACCCATTATGCCGTCGTCATTCGCTATGACGACACGAAAGACTTTGCGCCGCTCGTCGTCGCCAAAGGTGTCGACCAAGTCGCCTTCAACATCCGCGACGTGGCCAAAGAACATGACATCCCGATTGTGGAAAATAAACCGTTGGCCCGCGCACTTTACGCCCAAATGGATATCGGGGAAGTCGTTGACGAGTCGTTTTATCAGGCGATCGCTGAAGTGCTCGCGTTCGTCTATCAATTGAAACAACCGTCTTGAGGAGGAGTATGTGTTGGCTGTAAAAGCGAAAGATTTCGCGGTATTGATCGGCGTTCTTATGATCGTCGTTATGCTCGTCATCCCGTTACCGGGGTTCATATTAGATTTTTTAATCATTGTTAATATACTAATCGCCTTGCTGATCCTGCTCGTCGCGATGAACGCCCGCGAAGCGCTCGACTTCTCAGTCTTTCCTTCGCTCTTGTTGATCGTGACGCTGTTCCGGCTCGGATTGAACGTGTCGACGACGCGGTCGATTCTTTCGACCGGGTACGGGGGAGAAGTTATTGCGACGTTCGGGAACTTCGTCGTCGGAGGAAACGTGCTCGTCGGGTTCGTCGTCTTCCTCATCCTCGTCATCATCCAGTTCGTCGTCATCACGAAAGGGGCGGAACGCGTGTCGGAAGTATCGGCCCGCTTCACGCTCGATGCCATGCCTGGTAAACAGATGGCGATTGATGCCGACTTGAACTCAGGATTGATTGACGACAAGGACGCTCAAATCCGTCGGAAAAAAATTCAAAGTGAAGCTGACTTTTACGGATCGATGGACGGGGCCTCGAAGTTCGTCAAAGGGGACGCCATCGCCGGGATCATTATCGTCGTCATCAACTTGATTTTCGGAATCATCATCGGGACCGTCCAAATGGGTCTCCCGGTCGGTGAAGCGTTCCAGACGTTCTCACTCATGACGATCGGGGACGGGCTTGTCGGTCAAATCCCGGCGCTCCTCATCTCGACGGCGACCGGCATCATCGTCACGCGTGCCGTGTCGGATGGGAATTTAGGAGAAGACGTCGTCGACCAGCTCGGTCAAAACCCGACGCTCCTCTATATCGCCGGCTCGATTGTGATCATGCTCGGGTTCATCTCACCGAGTCTGCTCCCGGTGACGGTCATCATCGCCGGAGTCGCTTTCTATGGGGCGTATGCGATGCGCCGCAACATGAAACGAGTTATCGATACACCGCTACCGGAAGAAGAACCAATGGCACCGACCGAGACCGTCGTGTCGCTGCTACAAATCGATGCCATCGAGTTCGAGTTCGGTTACGGACTCATCCCGCTCGCCGATGAGTCGCAGGGCGGCGACCTGCTTGACCGGGTCGTCATGATTCGTCGTCAGCTCGCGCTCGAACTCGGCTTCATCTTGCCGACGGTCCGAATCCGAGATCATTTGCAACTGTCTCCGAACGCGTACCGCATCAAAGTGAAAGGCAACGTCGTCGCTGAAGGGGAGCTGTTGCTCGATCATTACTTGGCGATGAGCCCTGGCATTGAAGACCCGGAAGTATACGGCATCGAAACGACGGAACCGGCGTTCGGCCTCCCGGCTCTCTGGATCGACGAAGAGACGCGGACCCGCGCTGAAATGAGCGGGTACACCGTCGTCGATCCGCCATCGGTCGTCGCGACGCATTTGACGGAGACGCTCAAGAAACATTCGGCAGACCTTCTCGGCCGTGAAGAGACGAAACAACTCGTCGAACACTTGAAAGAGACGCACCCGGTGCTCGTCGAAGACGTGACACCATCCGTCCTATCGATTGGCGACATTCAAAAAGTGCTCCGTCATCTATTGAAAGAACACGTCTCGATTCGCAATTTACCGCTCTTGTTCGAGACGATGGCCGACTATGGAAAAGTGACGAAAGATGCCGATATCCTCGGCGAATATTGCCGCCAAGGCCTGTCCCGTCAATTGACGGACCAAGTCAGCCCGCCGGACGGACCGCTCTACGTCGTCACACTCGGTGGCCAGACCGAACAGCTCATTCAAGACGCCGTTCAAAAAACCGAGTTCGGCAACTATTTAGCGCTCGACCCGGAACAGGCGCGCGAGATTATCGAACGCTCGGGTGAGCAACTGTCGATGTTCGAACGCTACGGGGCTTCGGCCGTCATTTTATGCTCGCCGACGATCCGTTTGTTCGTGAGACAACTGCTCGAACGATATTATCCGGACGTGCCGGTTCTCGCCTACAACGAGCTGCTCAGCTCGATTGAAGTGAAAAGTATTGGGGTGATTTAAATGCAAATCAAAAAATATACCGGCAAGACGATGGCGGAAGCGATGGCGAAAGTCAAACAGGAGTTTGGTGACGACGCCGTGATTTTGAACTCCCGTCAAGTGAAGAAAGGCTGGCTCGGCCTGTTCGCATCGCAACACGTCGAAGTCATCGCTGCGCTCGAGAAAGCACCGCTCGCTGTCAAACCGCGTGCCGCGACGAAACCCGTCACACCATCGAAGCCCGTGAAGGCTCCGACGCGTCCACCGCAACAAACGAACGAATCAAGTCAGGCGGCGACCGTGTCGACGTCGAGACGGTTGCCCGCAGCGCTGGCGCATGTCGAATCACTGCTCGCCTCCGAGTCGTTCCGTGGTGAGACGTGGGACGAAGCGATCAACGAGCTGTATTACACGACAAAATCGGTGGAAGTCGTCGAACGCTACGTGCGTGATCAAATCCGGAGTTCCTTCTTGGCTGTCCCTGAACCGAAACGGTATATGATGCTCGTTGGTCCGACCGGGGTTGGCAAGACGACGACGCTCGCCAAACTTGCCGCTCACTACAAACTCGAGCATGGGCTCTCGGTCGGTCTCATCACGACGGACACGTACCGGATCGCGGCAATCGAACAATTGAAAACGTACGCCGAGATTTTAGACATCCCGGTCGAGGTCGCCTATGACTTCAATGACTTCAAACGAGCGAAACAACTGTTCGCACGGAAAGACATCATCTTGATTGATACGGCCGGTCGCAACTTCCGCGACGAGGCGTACGTCGAACAGTTCGAGCGACATCACGATTTCTCGGAAACGAGCTTGTCGCTCGTCCTCAGCTTGACGTCGAAGATGCGGGATATGGACATGATCTATCGCCAATTCGAACCGTTGCCGCTCCAGTCGCTCATCTTCACGAAAGCCGATGAGACGAGTGACATTCACGCGATGTATCGGATGGTTCGCGAGAGCGGACTGCCGGTCGCTTGGCTGACGGACGGACAAGAAGTGCCGGACGACCTTGTCGCCGGAGAGCCGGACCGATTGACGGATCGTTTACTTGAGAAAGAAGGGTGGACCCAATGGACCAAGCAAGACGTCTGAGGGCGAAAACGGAGACCGCACCGACGACAATCGCTTTTGCGAGCGGGAAAGGCGGGGTCGGTAAAACGAACGTCTGCGTCAATACGGCCATCGGTCTCGTCGAGCTCGGGAAACGTGTCTTGATCGTCGACCTCGACATCGGGATGGCAAACGTGCACATCTTATTGAACGCGTCGCGGTCACGAACGATGATGGATTCGGTAAAAGCGCGAATTCCGCTCGCCGCCTCGGTTCAGAAAGACGTGCATGGTGTCGATATATTACATGGGGGAAGTGGGCTCGACGAACTAGTCCAATTCTCACATGCAGATATGCAATTTTTTATGCGTGAACTCGAAGTGCTGACCGAATACGATTATGTGTTATTCGACATGGGGGCCGGTGCGACAGACACGTCGCTCCAGTTCATCGAGGGATGCGATGAGATGTTCCTTATCTTGACGCCTGAACCGACCTCGCTCATGGATGGATATGCCTATACGAAGCTCGTTCATCGTCAAAGTCCGGACTTACCGCTCGGTGTGATCGTCAATCGGGCCCAATCGGGTGAAGAAGCGCTGCAATGTTTTGAACGAATGGAAGTTGCATGTGAGCAGTTTTTAAAGAAATCGATTCGATTCCTCGGGTATTTACCAGATGACGCCACGGTCAGACGAGCGGTCATCGCCCAAGTCCCGTTTTACCATCTGGACCGGAAGAGTGACATCAGTTGGCGGCTTGAACGGATTTTAACGACATTGACCGGGACGCCACCGAAACCACGTCATTTTATGGAACGCTTGATGGGGAACTTGAAACGTCAGTGGAACCGAGTCTAACGACAGGGAGGCATTATAGATGGACGTGAACGAATACTTAGGATTGTTTTTAGACGAATCTCAAGAACATATCCAATCGGTTAACACCCAGCTGTTGAAACTAGAACAGACGGGCAGTCAGGAAGCGATTCAAGAGATTTTCCGCTCGGCACACACGCTCAAAGGGATGTCGGCGACGATGGGATACGAGAGTGTCGCCAACTTGACGCATGAGATGGAGAGCGCGCTCGATTTGGTTCGAGCCGGAAAGAAAGAGAGCAACCAGTTGTTGCTCGATACGATGTTCTCGGCAATGGAGCAAATCGAAGAGATGATCGCTGATATCGAGACGGGAGGCAGAGGCGCAAACATCGATGTGACGGCGACAGTGTCCGCGTTCCAGTCATTTATCGGTAGTACTCCGAAAGCAGTCGAGGTGGTCGATGAGACGGTCTTCACGGCCGACCTATATACCGATTCGGTCATCACGCAAGCGAAAGAGACCGGCTTCGAAGCGTTCCAACTTCATGTGAAGCTATCGGATGCCGTCGTGTTGAAAGCGGCGCGCGCCTACATGGTGTTCGATCGCCTCCAAGAACTCGGCGAAGTCGTCCGGACGGTTCCTGAGACCGAGGCGATCGAGCAAGAACAGTTCGATCTCTCATTTGACGTCTTGTTTGTGTCTCAAGAGTCAGCGGACGTGATTGAGCATGCCGTGTCCCAAGTGTCGGAAGTCGAGCACGTCCAAGTGACACCTTACACGAGTGCGGCAGCCGGTGCGCCGGAAGTCGCCGTCAGTGCCGAGAGCGTCGCCGTGGCCGAAGTGAAACCGAAAGCGGTGGAGACGGACGAACCGAAAGAACAGGCCGTCGCACAAGCGAAGACGATTCGTGTCAACTTAGAGCGGATCGACCGTCTGATGAACTTGTTCGAAGAATTCATCATCGATCGCGGTCGTCTTGAGCGGCTCGCCGACGAAGTCGGTCAACCTGAACTGAACGAAACGGTCGAGAAAATCAAACGCGGTACGAACGAACTTCAATCGCTCGTCTTGACCCTCCGCATGATGCCGATCGAGCAAGTGTTCAATCGCTTCCCGCGCATGGTGCGTTCGGTCGCGAAAGATATCCATAAAAAAGTCCAACTTGAGATCACCGGTGCTGAGACCGAGCTCGATCGGACAGTCATCGATGAGATTGGTGACCCGCTCGTCCATTTGATTCGTAACGCCATCGACCACGGCATCGAGTTGCCGGAAGTCCGCCTCGAAGCCGGGAAGCCGGAGCAAGGTCGACTCGCGCTTCGCGCTTACCATGGCGGTAACCGTGTCTTCATTGAAATCGAGGATGACGGGGCAGGGATCAATGTCGATAAAGTCCGCTCAAAAGCACTCGAACGAGGCGTCATCACGTCTGAAGAAGCGACGGCGATGACGGACAATGAAGTAGCCATGCTCATCTTCGCACCTGGATTCTCGACGGCAGACGTCGTCACCGATCTTTCAGGTCGCGGCGTTGGACTAGACGTCGTCAAAAACAAAATCGAATCGCTCGGCGGGGTCGTCACGCTCGAGACGGTCGTCGGACAAGGGACGAAATTCCAAGTCAGCTTGCCACTCACGCTCTCGATCATCTCGGCGATGCTCGTACAAGTCGGCGATGAGACGTACGCCGTTCCGCTGTCATCGATTCTCGAGACGACGCTCCTCGAAGAGGCCGACATATTGACGGCCCATCGCGAACGCGTCTTCGACTTCAGAGGTCAGCTCGTCCCGCTCGTTTATTTGAAAGAAATGTTCGCGATCGAAACGGAAACGAAGACGCAATTCCCGGTCGTCGTCGTCCGCAAAGGAAACAAGCTCGTCGGTGTGGTCGTCAATGACTTGATTGGCCAACAAGAGATTGTCATGAAGCCGCTCGGAACTTATCTCGAGGGCATCCCGGCCATCTCTGGTGCGACGATACTCGGAGACGGGCGTGTCGCCTTGATTGTCGACAGCAACGATCTGTTCTAAGGAGGAAGAAGGATGGAACAAAAATGGGTAGTCTTTTCATTGGGATCGAACACATACGGAATCGATGTCCAGTCAGTCCGCTCGATTGAACGGGTACAACCGGTCACACGCGTCCCGAACGCGCCGGCTCACGTCAAAGGTGTCATCAATCTGCGCGGGGTCGTCACACCGGTCATCGACCTTCGGCTCCGTCTCGGTTACGAGGCAGTCGAACCGACCGAAGAAACACGGATTTTGATCGCTTCGCTCAATCAAGGCGATGCCGGCTTTATCGTCGACCGGGCCAACGAGGTCGTGGAAAGTGAAGACGTTCGCATCGAGCCGATTCCGGAGTCGAGCCGAGACATGTTGTCGGCTCACTTGACGGCGATCGCCAAAGGCGAGGACAAATTGTTCTCGCTCCTCGATGCCAACGCATTATTCGAGGAACAGCATGCTGAGTGAGTTCGAGCAAGATTTATTGAAAGAACTCGGCAATATCGGTTCTGGTCATGCCGCGACGGCGTTGTCGACGCTCTTGGGCAAGCCGGTCACGATCACCGTCTCCTCGGCGGAGATGGAACCGATCACGTATTTGCCGGAACGCGTCGGCGGGCCGGAACGTCACGTGGCGTCCGTCTTGTTGGAGCTCGGCGGTGACATTAGCGGCATGATTCTCATCTTGTTTCCGGTCGATGATGCCGAAACAATGGTCGCTTCCCTCATCGGAAGCACGTTCTCGTTCCAAACGGCGGACGAGCTCGGCCAGTCGGCATGGGAAGAAATCGGAAACATCATGAGCGGGGCTTACGCCCGGGCACTCGGGGATTGGCTCGATACCCCAATCTCCATCCAAGTCCCGGCGACAGCGGTCGACATGGCGGGTTCGATCGTCGAATTCGTCGTCACGTCGGTCCAACCTGAGGAAGACGCGGCACTCTACATCGATACGACGTTCCGCATCGATGAGAAAGTAAGTGCTGGGCATGTGTTGTTCCTACCGACGCATGGCTCGCTCGAACGGATACAACAGCGGTTGATTGGCCATGGCTGAAGTCATCAAAATCGGCATCGCGGAATGGAAGCAGACGACCGCGCCGAACAAATTGCGAACGGCAGGACTCGGTTCGTGCGTCGGCGTCATCTTGTATGACGTCCGGCTCCAAATCGCGGCGATGGCCCATGTCATGTTGCCGGATTCGGCGATTGCCCGGAAACACCAAACGGTTGAAGTAGGAAAATATGCGGATACGGCCATCGATGCGCTCGTCGCGTCGTTGAAACGGTCCGGAGCCGGTCGGCTGCAAGCGAAGATGGCCGGCGGCGCCCAAATGTTTCAATTCAAGTATGAGAACGAGGCGATGCGGATCGGTGAACGAAACGCCGAAGCCGTGCGCAACGCACTGAAAGCGCACCGTATCCCGCTCATCGCAGAAGACTGTGGCGGGCATAACGGACGGACGATCGAATTTGATGTGGCGACTTGCGTCCTGTCGATTCGAACGGTCAGCGTAGGAACTAAGGAAATCTAGGGGGGATCGACATGACGACTCAGCTTACCGAGTTGTGGGATCGTTGGAACACTGACCGCGATATGGATACAGCGAATGAACTATTGGCGCACTACGAGTTCCTCATCCATTATCACGTGCAACGAATGATCGTGACGCTCCCGAAGAGCGTCGAACGCGACGAATTGAAAAGTTTGGGTTACATGGGATTGTACGATGCCCTCATGAAATATGATCCAGAACACAACAACAAGTTTGACACGTACGCGGCGTTTCGGATACGTGGCGCCATCATCGATGGGCTGCGGAAAATCGATTGGTTACCGCGTTCGGTGCGCGAACGCGTGAAAAAAATTGATCACATCGCCGAACAACTCGAGCAGAAGTTACACCGGGCCCCGACGAAAGAAGAACTCGCGAGCGCCTGCGAACTACCGGTGTCGGAAATCGAGAAGGCGATGGCGGAAGGGTACTTCGCGAACATGTTGTCGATCGATGAAGCGGTGACGCTTCAAGAAGAAGGCAAGGTCATGTCCGTCACGTATTTCGACCCTGACTCTGAGAAACCGGAGGATACGCTATTGCAGCGCGAGCTGCTCGACGTGCTGACGACCGAAATCGAGCACTTGTCCGAGAAAGAACGTCTCGTCGTCTCGTTGTTCTACTTCGACGAGTTGACGTTGACCGAGATTGGCGAAGTGTTGGAACTGTCGACGTCACGTATCTCCCAAATCCATTCCAAGGCGTTAAAGACGTTAAAGCTTGCACTTGGACGTTCGTATTTAGAAGAAAAGACATCGTGAAGGAGGGATGGAGATGACCATCGTATATATCGCAATCGCCTGTATCGTCGCTTACGGACTGCTGATCTTATTTCGTCAAGTCCAGGCGTTGACCGCTCGCGTCACGCAACTCGAGCACGAGAAACGTGAGACCGAGGCCCTCCTGTTGTCGTTCATGGAATCGATGAACGATGTCGTGAAACAACCAGCGTCCTCAAACGAAGAGGTTGCAGGTGCTCAGTCGATCCATGCGGACCCAAAGCGAGAGACATCGGACGACGATACGCAATCAGCCCCGCACGTGGAGGATGTGTTATTGCACCATTCGGTCCGGGAGACGGCCCGACTCCTTGGAAAAGGCGAAGGAGAAGTCGCCTTATATGCCAAACTTCGTAAAAAGTGAGAGTTGCCGGATTGGCGGACATATGCTATAGTATTTTTTGGTGTTAAACACATCACACACGTCTCGGGATGGTATTCCTCGGTGCCGAAAGGTCGGAATACAACGATGAACGAGGCGGAGGACTTTTTTAAACCACAAGGAGGAAATTTATCATGGCAGTAATTTCAATGAAGCAATTGCTCGAAGCTGGTGTACACTTCGGTCACCAGACACGCCGTTGGAACCCAAAAATGGCGAAATACATCTTCACGGAGCGTAACGGCATCTACATCATCGACCTTCAAAAAACGGTCAAAAAAGTAGACGAGGCGTACAACTTCGTTCGTGAACTCGCGGCAGAAGGCGGAAACGTCCTCTTCGTAGGTACGAAAAAACAAGCTCAAGACACAATCAAAGAAGAAGCACTCCGTTCAGGTATGTACTTCATCAATGAGCGTTGGTTGGGTGGAACACTCACAAACTTCTCAACAATCAAAAAACGTATCAACCGTTTGAAGCAGCTTGAGAAAATGGAAGCTGACGGTACGTTCGAAGTACTTCCTAAGAAAGAAGTCATCATCTTGAAAAAAGAAATGACACGTCTTGAGAAGTTCCTCGGCGGAATCAAGGACATGCCAGGTGTTCCTGATGCCCTCTTCATCGTTGACCCACGTAAAGAGCGGATCGCGATTGCAGAAGCTCACAAATTGAACATCCCAATCGTTGCGATTGTCGACACAAACTGTGACCCAGACGAAATCGACTACGTCATCCCAGCGAACGACGATGCGATTCGTGCGGTTAAATTGCTCACTTCGAAGATGGCAGATGCAATCATCGAAGCGAAACAAGGCGAAGAAGAAGTAGCTGAAGAAGCGGTAGCTCCAGAAGCTGAAGCGACAGAAGCTGAGTAATCAGTCAGACAACAGGTGATAAAGGGAAAGCCTTTTATCACCTTTTTTTAGGACACGTATATAAAGCCTTAGTGCTTTTTCTTAAAAATTCGTAAGTTTTACAAGGAGGAATTTCCGATGGCAGTTACAGCAGCAATGGTAAAAGAACTTCGTGAAAAAACAGGCGCAGGTATGCTCGATTGCAAAAAAGCACTCACTGAAACAAACGGTGACATGCAAGCAGCAATCGACTTCCTTCGTGAAAAAGGGATCGCGAAAGCAGCAGCTAAAGGCGACCGTATCGCAGCAGAAGGTTTGACGGCAGTAGCGGTTGACGGCAACAAAGCTACGCTCGTCGAAGTTAACTCAGAAACAGACTTCGTTGCGAAAAACGAGAAGTTCCAAACACTCGTTTCAGACGTAGCAAAAGCTGTTCTTACTTCAGGCGCAACGACAGTTGAAGCGGCACTCGCTTCTGAATTCGTAGCTGGTAAAACGCTTGAAACACACATTCAAGAAGAAGCTTCGACAATCGGAGAGAAAATCTCACTCCGTCGCATCGCTGTCCTTGAAAAAGCGGACGATGCAGTCTTCGGCACGTACCTCCACATGGGCGGCCGCATCGGTTCAGTCGTTGTCCTCGACGGTACAACAGACGAAACAGTTGCAAAAGACGTAGCTATGCACGTTGCAGCAGCACGCCCACTTTACGCTACACGCGACGAAGTATCGGCTGAAGAAGCAGATCGTGAGAAGAAAGTCTTGACTGAGCAAGCCCTCAACGAAGGCAAGCCTGCCAACATCGTCGAGAAGATGATTGCGGGACGTATGAACAAGTATTTCGAGGAAATCTGCCTCGTCGACCAAACATTCGTTAAAGACGCTGACTTCAAAGTTGGGAAATACGTAGAGTCTAAAGGCGGCCGTATCAACTCATTCGTACGTTACGAAGTTGGAGAAGGTATGGAAAAACGCGAAGAAAACTTTGCTGAAGAAGTAATGAACCAACTTAAAAAATAATCTGCATCATTCACATGGTGCTATCAAAATTGGGAACACGTCTGTATAACCTTGAGTTAGTTCGTTAAGGGAGCGTGTTCCCTTTTTTCAAGCAAGAGGAGGCAAAGTATGGAACCGAAATATAAGCGAATTGTGTTAAAATTGAGTGGGGAAGCGCTCGCTGGAGATCAAGGGTACGGGATCGACCCGGCCATCGTCAATTCGATCTCTGGGCAAATTAAAGAATTGGTCGCCATGGGCGTCGAAGTTGCCGTCGTCGTAGGCGCCGGGAACATCTGGCGCGGCAAGACCGGTAGCGAGCTCGGCATGGACCGAGCGAATGCGGATTACATGGGCATGCTCGCCACGGTATTGAACTCGCTCGCGCTACAAGATAGCCTTGAAACGAACGGTGTCCAAACACGCGTCCAAACCTCAATCGAAATGCGCCAAGTGGCTGAACCGTACATTCGTCGCCGGGCGATGCGTCACCTTGAAAAAGGTCGCGTCGTCATCTTCGCGGCAGGGACGGGGAACCCGTACTTCTCGACAGACACGACAGCGGCACTCCGCGCAGCGGAGATTGAAGCTGACGTCATCTTGATGGGAAAAAACAACGTCGACGGCGTCTATTCGGCCGATCCGAAACTCGTTCCGGATGCAGTCAAATACGACACGCTCACGTACTTGGACGTCTTAAAGGACGGTCTCCAAGTGATGGATTCGACAGCCACGTCACTATGTATGGACAACCATATCCCACTGATTGTATTCTCATTGCTTGAAGAAGGAAACATCAAACGTGTCGTACTCGGGGAACATATCGGGACGGTAGTAGGAGGAATCAATTCATGAGTGTAAATGACGTATTGAAAACTGCTGAAGAGAAAATGGAGAAAGCCGTTTCCGCGCTGAAGCGTGACTTCGGGACACTTCGGACGGGCCGCGCGAGCGCGTCGATCTTGGACCCGGTTCAAGTCGATTACTACGGCGTACCGACACCGCTCAATCAAGTAGCGAACATCAATACACCGGAAGCACGCCTTCTCTTGATTCAACCATGGGACAAGTCGATGGTGTCTGACGTTGAGAAAGCGATCCAAAAAGCCGACCTTGGTCTCTCGCCGTCGTCGGACGGGACCGTCATTCGTCTCGCCATCCCAGCTTTGACGGAAGAGCGTCGCAAAGAGCTCGTGAAAGTGACGAAGAAATATGCGGAAGAAGCGAAAGTCGCTGTCCGTAACGTTCGTCGTGACGCCAACGAAAACTTGAAGAAGCTTGAAAAAGATGGGGACTTGACTGAGGACGACCTTCGCGGTTACGCGGATGACGTTCAATCGTTAACGGATTCGTATATCAAAAAGATTGATGAATCTGCAGCGACGAAAGAAAAAGAAATCATGGAAGTGTAATCACGGAAGTGGTATACCAAAAAGCTGTGTGGGGACCCTTTTACTGAGAGGGTCCCTCTTTCATACAATCAGGAGGATAGAGTATGTTTAAATGGGTGAATCCTAAAACGAAGACCGAGGCGGAACTGAGCATCCCCGAACACGTCGCCATCATTATGGACGGCAACGGCCGTTGGGCGAAAAAGCGTGGACTCCCTCGCATCATGGGTCACCGGGAAGGGATGAAATCGGTCCGGGAAGCGGTTCGCACCGCCCAAGAACTCGGGATCCGTTCGTTGACGCTCTATGCGTTCTCGACGGAGAACTGGACGCGTCCGGAAGAAGAAGTCAACTTCTTGATGAAATTGCCGAAACAATTTTTAGAGACGGACTTAAAAGAACTGGACGAACAAAACGTTCGCGTCCTCGTCGCAGGTGATGTGTCAAAATTACCGCGCGGCACGCGGGATGCAGTCGATGAGGCTCGTACGCGAACGGCGACGAACACAGGTCTGGATCTCGTCTTTGCCTTAAACTATGGTGGCCGCGACGAGCTCGTACAAGCGATGCGCCATATCGCCAGCGATGTAGCGGCAGGGAAGATTCAACCGGACGACATCGATGACGCCATGATTGGACATCGTCTCATGACAAATATGCAAGACGTCGATTTGATTATCCGGACGAGCGGAGAACAGCGTCTCTCGAACTTCTTGCTCTGGCAAGGGGCGTACGCTGAACTCCATTTCACAGACGTGTTATGGCCTGAGTTCAAACGAGACCACTTCGTCGAGGCAATCGAAGCGTATAACGCGCGGACGCGCCGGTTTGGTGGGGTGTGACATGAAAACTCGAATTATTACCGGTCTTTGGGCCGGTGCCATTTTTGTCAGCTTGATCGCCCTCGGGGGCAGTCCGTTCGTCATCTTGATGGGTGTGCTCGCCTTGATTGGACTGAGCGAGTTCACGATGATGCGCAATCACAAGTTGACGGCGTTTCCGTTCCTTGTGACGTCGCTCCTTGTAGCCTTCCCGTTCGTATTGATGTTGCTTGAGCGACAGCTTGTCATGGGCGAGATGCCGATGTCGACGAATCAATGGATGGTGCTCGGTTTAATGCTCCTCCTGTTTTGGACGGTCGTCACAAAAAACCGTTTCACGTATGAAGACGCGAGTTTTTATTTTGTATCTGCTGTCTATCTCGTCATCGGTTTCTCTAGTTTTGCGCTCGTCCGTCTTTCGGAGGATGGGCTCGTCAAAGTACTTCTCGTCCTGTTCATGATTTGGGCGACCGACTCGGGTGCTTACTTCACGGGCAAAGCAATCGGTAAGACAAAACTGTGGCCCTCAATCAGTCCGAACAAGACGATTGAAGGGGCGGTCGGTGGGATCATCTCGTCTATCGTCGTCGGTCTCGTCTACGTCCTCGTCGAACCGGTGTTGCCGATTCTCGAAGTATTGGTGCTCGCGGTCGTCGTATCCGTCGTCGGGCAACTCGGGGACTTGGTGCAGTCGGCGTATAAACGTCAATTCAACGTAAAAGATTCGGGTCATCTGTTACCGGGACACGGTGGCATTTTGGACCGCTTTGATAGTATGATCGCGGTATTCACCGTCATCTGGGTATTTAATTTGTTATAAAGGAGTGTCAAGATGAAGCGAATCAGCTTAATCGGGGCGACTGGTTCGATTGGCGTACAGACATGTGACGTCATCGAACAGCACCCCGACTTGTTTGAACTTGAGGCCTATGCCTTCGGAACGAATGTAGATGTGGCCGAGGAATGGATCAACCGCCTGCGGCCGAAATACGTGTCCGCCAAAGACATCGAAGTGCTCGAACAACTCAAACCACGACTTACATACGAACCACTCTTTTTTATCGGACTTGAAGGGTTGATCGAATGTGCGACCGCAGAGCGGGCTGACATCGTCGTCACAGCCGTCGTCGGGGCTGTCGGTCTTGAGCCGACGCTCGCTGCCATCGAGGCAGGTAAAGACATCGCTTTGGCGAACAAGGAGACGCTCGTCACGGCGGGCCATCTCGTCACGGCAGCCGTCAAGAAGCATGGGGTCAGCCTGCTTCCAGTCGATAGTGAACATTCAGCCATCTATCAATGTTTGAACGGTGAACGCCGAGAGGACGTCTCGAAAATCATCTTAACGGCATCAGGCGGGAGTTTCCGTGACAAGTCGCGGGATGAATTAGACGGCGTGACCGTCGCAGAGGCGCTCGCACATCCAAACTGGTCGATGGGGGCGAAAATCACGATCGATTCGGCGACGATGTTCAATAAAGGACTCGAAGTCATCGAAGCGCACTGGTTGTTCGATATCGATTATAATGATATTGAAGTGGTGCTACATCGTGAGTCCATCATCCACTCGATGGTCGAATTCAAAGACGCCGCCGTCATGGCGCAGCTTGGAAATCCGGATATGCGGGGACCGATCCTCTATGCGCTCTCAGGCCCGAAACGTCTTGAAATCGACGGGAACAAGCGGTTAAACTTGAGAGAAATCGGAACGCTTCACTTCGCAGAAGCCGACTTGACGCGTTATCCGGCCTTACGCCTCGCGTATGAGGCCGGGCGCGCCGGTGGTTCGATGCCGACGGTGCTTAATGCGGCCAACGAGGCGGCTGTCGAGCTGTTCTTGAACGGGGAGATCGCTTTCCTCGATATCGAACGGATCGTTGAACAAGCGATGGAGACACATACGGTAATTGCAGAACCGACGCTCGAACAGATCCTTCAAGTCGACCGAGCGGTTCGAGAACAAATTCAGCAAGGAAAGTGAAGGTGGGGAATAAACAATGACGACTTTTATCGCCATCGTTTTGATGTTTGGGGTACTCATATCGGTTCATGAATGGGGACACCTCGTCATGGCGAAACGGGCAGGGATTCTCTGTCATGAATTTGCAATCGGGTTTGGACCGAAAATCCTCTCGTTCAGAAAGAATGAGACGCTGTATACGATTCGCTTATTGCCAATCGGTGGGTATGTCAAAATGGCAGGAGAAGATTTTGAGCCGATCGAAGTGAAAGCCGGTCAACACGTCGGGTTACGCCTGACGAACGCCGGCACGGTCGATCGTGTCTACTTCCAGCCGGACCAGGCAAAAGACGTGCACGTCGTCGGGACGGTCGACAAGTTCGATTCGATTCGCGAATTGAAGATCCAGTTACTCGTCGATGATGAGGTCCGTGTCTATTCACTTGAACGGGACACGCTTCTCGTCGACCAAGGCATGGAAATTCAAATTGCCCCATACGACCGCACGTTCGGAGCTCAATCGGTATGGAAACGTGTGCTCGCGATTGCAGCCGGCCCAGCGATGAACTTCGTCCTTGCCTTCATCTTGCTTGTCATCGTCGGTCTCGTCCAAGGGACGCCAACGGACGATGGACGAATCGGTACGGTGCAGCCAGATTCGGCTGCAGATCAAGCAGGTCTCATGGCGGGAGATGAAATTGTCTCCATCGAAGGCGAGACGATTGATGACTGGCTCGACCTTCGGACTGTGCTTGCCGACCGGGCTGACACGCCAATCGAAGTGACGTATATTCGGGATAATGCAGAACAAACGGTGACGCTCACGCCGCAAGCGGTCGAACAAAACGGCGAGACGGTCGGGATATTGGGCGTGACGAACGCGCTCGAGCGTTCACCGGCGAAAGCCTTCACGACTGGGGCTGAGACGACGTGGACGATGTCGACGCTCATCTTTTCCGCGGTCGGTGATTTGGTTACCGGTCAAGTCGGCGTCGACCAATTGGCCGGACCGGTCGGGATTGTCCGCATGACCGATGAAGTGGCGGCGAGCGGGCTCATCATGCTCCTCAACTGGACGGCACTTTTATCAGTCAACTTGGCCATCTTTAACTTGTTGCCGCTCCCGGCACTTGATGGAGGACGACTCATCTTCCTCTTGTTCGAAGCGGTGCGCGGACGGCCGATCGATCCGAAAAAGGAAGGATTCGTCCACTTTATCGGGTTCGCTTTGCTCATGCTCCTCATGTTGATCGTCACGTGGAATGATATTCAATCATTCTTTAAATAATAAAAGTAAGATCTAATCGGGTTATAGAAGGGAAACGTTGATACCTATGAAACAATCGAGACTGTTCATGCCTACGCTTAGAGAAGTGCCGGCCGACGCAGAAGCCGTCAGCCATCAACTCCTCGTCCGCGGGGGCTTCATGCGCCAAAACGCCGCTGGAATTTATTCGTATCTTCCACTCGGCCACCGCGTGTTACAAAAGATTCAAACGATCATCCGCGAAGAGATGAACCGGGCCGGTGCCCAAGAATTGCTCATGCCAGCGATTCAACCGGCGGAACTGTGGGAAGAGACGGGTCGCTGGGGTATTTATGGTCCTGAACTTATGCGATTGACCGATCGTCACGATCGTCGCTTCGCCCTCGGTGCGACGCACGAGGAACTCATCACGTCGATCGTGCGCGATGAACTCAACTCCTACAAAAAGTTACCGGTCAACTTGTATCAGATTCAAACGAAATATCGCGACGAGCGTCGTCCACGTTTCGGACTGCTCCGGGGTCGTGAGTTCTTGATGAAAGATTCGTATTCGTTCCACGCCACACAAGATGACTTGGACGACGAATACAAGAACATGTATAACGCCTATTCCAACATCTTTGACCGCATCGGTTTAAAATATCGCCCGGTCGTAGCTGACTCGGGTGCCATCGGCGGGAAAGACACGCACGAATTCCAAGCGCTTGCCGATATCGGGGAAGACACGATTGTCTATACGGACACGTCGAACTACGCCGCCAATATCGAGATGGCAGAAACGCTCGACCGCTATGACATGCAAGCGGCCGAAGTGCTTGCCCTCGACAAGGTCGACACGAAAGACAATAAGACGATTGAAGATGTGGCGCGCTTCTTGAACATCGACACGAAGACGACGATCAAGTCGGTCCTCTTCAACGTCGATGGCGAGACGATCATGGCCATCGTTCGAGGTGATCACGAGGCGAACGACGTCAAAGTGAAGAACGCCCTCGGCGGACTCGACATCCAAATGGAAGAAGAAGCGACGATCATCGATTTGTTCGGCTGTGAGCCGGGCACGCTCGGACCGATTCATGCACCGGTCAAAGTCGTGGCCGATTACGCCGTCAAATATTTGGTCGACGCGGTATGTGGGGCCAACGAGGCGAACACCCATTATACGCACGTCAACGCCGAACGCGACTTGTCGCATTTGACGTATCATGACCTCCGTTTCGTCGTCGAAGGCGACATGGCACCTGACGAGTCGGGTCCGGTCCGCTTCGCTCGCGGGATTGAAGTCGGACAAGTGTTCAAGCTCGGCACGCGCTATTCAGAAGCGATGGGTGCGACGTTCTTGAACGAAGAAGGTCGGGCCGAACCGCTCATTATGGGTTGCTACGGCATCGGCGTCTCACGCACATTGTCGGCCGTCATCGAGCAACATCATGACGATCGCGGTATCGTTTGGCCGAAGAGCGTCGCTCCGTTCGATGTGCACTTGATTGCCATCAACACGAAAGACGAAGCGCAAGTCGAACTCGCGAACCGTTTGTACGATGAGCTGTCATCGACGTACGATGTGTTGTATGATGACCGTAAAGAACGGGCTGGCGTCAAATTCGCCGATGCTGATTTGATCGGTCTTCCGATTCGTATCAACGTCGGGAAAAAAGCGAGCGAAGGTATCGTCGAAGTGAAAGTACGTGCCACTGGCGAAGTCCTTGAGACGACGGTAGATGAGTTGCCACGTGTGATCACGGCGCAACTGAACGAGGCAAAATGATCGATGAAGGTGACGGTTTCTTGCCGTCACCTTCATTTTTCGACATCGAATGATAAAAGGGGGGACTTCTTACCCGTGGAAGCTAATCAAAAAATGCAATTGCTCTTGACCGATCTCGGCATCACAACCGAGACGGAACAATTCGACGATGCGGAATTGACGCGACTTGTCGTCAACAAGCAGCGCCGGACGTGGACGTTTTATTTCCAGTTGCAGCGCGTGTTGCCGTACGAGGTGTATCAACTGTTCATGAGCCGAATCGAGAGCCGGTACGCGACGTTCGCTGACGAGGTGTACGCGCGTTTCACGACGACCTCAGGCGGTGCCGAACAGGATTATATCGACTATTGGCCGCGTATCGTCAGTGAACTCAGCCAAGTGTCGGGTGCGATGCGCAGTTATTTCGCATCGGTCTCACCGCGCTTTGAGCAGAACAAATTGCTCATCCCGGTGCGCTCGGCCCCTGAGGCGAACTATGTCGATAAAGAGTTATGTCAAGAAGTCCAAGCGCTCTATAGCGCCTACGGCTTTATGAAGAAACCTTGCCAAGCGCTGTTCTCGGAGAATGAAGAAGCAAACCAAGCGCTCCGTGAACAAGTCGTGCAAGAAGATTTGGAACAAGCGAAGCTCGCGCTCGCAGCGCAATTCGCGAAGGCGACCGAGACGAACGACGAACCGGTCACCGAGGTACGGATGGGCGCCTTGATCAAAGACGAGATCGTCCCGATTAAGACGATCATCGAAGAAGAACGACGCGTCGCCATCCGTGGCCTCGTCTTCTCGGCCGAACGGAAAGAACTGAAGAGCGGGAAGAAACTGTTCACGTTCAAGATGACAGACTATACCGATTCACTCATCGTCAAAGTGTTCGCACGCGATGACGATGATGACCGGATGCTCAGCGCCGTCAAAAAAGGCATGTGGATCCAAGCGGCCGGCCGGGTCGAGGATGACAGCTTCATGCGCGAACTGTGCATGATGGCATCGCAACTGCAAGAAGTGAAAGTCGAACCGGCCCGTGACGAGTGGGCCGGTGAGAAACGCGTCGAATTACACGCACATACGCAAATGAGCCAGATGGACGCGGTCACGAACGTATCGGCGCTCGTCGCCCGGGCGGCCAAATGGGGCCATCGCGCCATCGCCATCACCGATCACGCCGGCGTCCAGTCGTTCCCGGAAGCCTATTACGCCGGGAAAAAGAATGACATCAAAGTGCTGTTCGGGGTCGAGGCGAACGTCGTCAATGACGGCGTGCCGGTCGCGTATCACCCGACCGATGTCCCGCTCGATGATGCGACATATGTCGTCTTCGACGTCGAGACGACCGGACTTTCGGCCGTCTACAACAAAATCATCGAACTTGCCGGGGTCAAAATTAAAGACGGTGAAATCATCGACCGGTTCGAGGCGTTCGCCGATCCGAAACATCCGCTCTCGGCTACGACGATCGAGCTGACGGGCATCACGGACGACATGGTCCATGGCCAGCCCGATCCCGAAGTCATCGCCAAACAGTTCGTCGATTGGTGCGGGGACGGCATCCTCGTCGCCCATAACGCATCGTTCGATATGGGCTTCTTAGAAGCGACGCTTCGGAGCGGGGGGCACGAGCCGGATGACTATCCCGTCATCGACACGCTCGAACTCGCCCGGACGATTTTACCGACGCTCAAAAACCACCGCCTCAACACGCTCGCGAAGCGATTCGATATCGAGTTGACCCAGCATCACCGGGCCATCTATGATGCGGAGGCGACGGCGTATTTGCTCATGAAACTGCTCGAACTCGCCAAACAGATGTTTGAGATGCAGACGCATCGCTCACTGAACGCGAAAGTCGGAAGCGACGTCTCGAAAATCCGTCCGTTCCATGCGACGATTTATGCGAAAACGAAAAAACCGGGACTTCGTCACTTATACGAACTAATCTCGTTGTCCCACATCGATTACTTGTTCCGGATGGCACGCATGCCGCGCTCGGAAATCGTGAAGCGCCGTGAAGGACTTCTCATCGGTTCGGCGTGTGACAACGGTGAAATTTTTGACGCCGCCCTGAACAAGTCAGACGAAGAGCTTGAGAAGATGATGGCGTTCTACGATTTCATCGAGATTCATCCCCCGGCGCTCTATATGCATTTGATCGATAAAGAGATCGTCGCCAACGAGCTTGAGTTACGGGAAATCATCAAGCGGATCATTCGCGTCGCCGGACAGGCCGGCCTGCCGGTATGTGCGACCGGAAACGTTCATTACCTTGACCGGACAGACCGCTCGTACCGAGAGATCTTGATTCGGACGCAAGGTGGTGCCAACTTCATCAACACGCGGAAAGAACTGCCGCACGCCCATTTCCGGACGACGAAAGAGATGATGGAAGAGTTCAAGTTCCTCGGGGACGAACTCGCCCGCGAAATCGTCATCACGAACCCGAATGCAATCGCCGATCAAATCGAGTCGATTCAAATCATTCCGGACGATTTGTACACGCCGAAGATTGAAGGCGCAGACGATGAGGTCCGGAACATGAGTTACGACATGGCCCGTTCGATTTACGGGGACGAACTGCCGGAAATCGTCGAGGCCCGGCTCGAGAAAGAGCTGAAATCGATTATCGGACATGGCTTTGCGGTCATCTATTTGATTTCGCATAAGCTCGTCAAGAAATCGCTCGACGACGGCTATCTCGTCGGTTCACGTGGTTCGGTCGGCTCGAGTTTCGTTGCGACGATGACCGAAATCACCGAGGTCAACCCGTTGCCGCCGCATTACGTCTGTCCGAAGTGCCAACACTCGCACTTCTTCAATGACGGTTCGGTCGGGTCCGGGTATGACTTGCCGGACAAACAATGCCCGGAGTGCGGGACCTGGTATACGAAAGACGGTCACGATATCCCGTTCGAGACGTTCCTCGGTTTCAAAGGGGACAAGGTCCCTGATATCGACTTGAACTTCTCGGGTGAATATCAACCGCACGCCCACGCCTATACGAAAGTATTGTTCGGTGAAGAGTATGTGTATCGTGCCGGTACAATCGGGACGATTGCCGATAAGACGGCGTATGGATATGTGAAAGGTTATGCGACCGAGAACGATAAGATTTATCGGAACGCCGAAGTCGATCGGCTCGTCTCGGGCGTCACCGGCGTCAAACGGACGTCGGGACAACACCCGGGGGGGATTATCGTCGTCCCGGATTATATGGACATCGCCGAAATTTCGCCGATCCAATATCCGGCCGATGATAAGTCGTCCGAATGGAAGACGACCCACTTCGACTTCCACTCGATTCACGACAACTTGCTCAAACTCGATATTCTCGGTCACGATGATCCGACCGCGATTCGCATGCTGCAAGATTTATCGGGTATTGATCCGAAGACGATTCCGACAGACGATCCGACGGTCATGAAAATCTTTTCATCGCCGGAAGTACTCGGTGTCACGCCGGAGCAAATCGAATCGAAGACGGGTACGCTAGGGATTCCGGAGTTCGGGACGAAGTTCGTCCGGCAGATGCTCGAAGAGACGAAACCGTCGACGTTCTCCGAACTCGTTCAAATTTCGGGACTGTCTCACGGGACAGATGTCTGGATTGGGAACGCGAACGAACTCATCTATAACGGGACGTGTGAATTGAAAGACGTCATCGGGTGTCGTGATGATATCATGGTCTACTTGATTTATGCGGGCCTCGAACCGTCATTCGCCTTCAAAATCATGGAGTCGGTACGGAAAGGGAAAGGCTTGTCGGAAGACATGGAGACGGAGATGCGGGCCAACGATGTCCCGGAATGGTACATCTCGTCTTGTAAGAAGATCAAGTATATGTTCCCGAAAGCGCACGCCACGGCGTACGTGCTCATGGCCGTCCGGATCGCCTACTTCAAAGTGCATCATCCGATTTTGTATTACGCGACGTACTTCACGGTCCGGGCCGGCGACTTCGATTTGTCGGCCATGATCAAAGGGTCACAGGCCGTGCGTAAAGCGATGTCGGATATCCGTGAAAAAGGGTTCGAAGCCACGGCGAAAGACAAAGGGCTTCACACCGTGCTCGAGCTCGCACTCGAGATGTTAGAGCGCGGCATGAAGTTCCAGAACATCGATTTGTACCGTTCGAGCGCGACCGAGTTCTTGATTGAAGGGAACACGCTCATCCCGCCGTTCAATGCCGTCGATGGTCTCGGTACGAACGCGGCGAAAGCGATTGTCGAGGCGCGCGCCGAAGGACAGTTTTTATCGAAAGAAGACTTGCGCAAACGGGCCAAGTTGTCGAAGACGATCGTCGAGACGCTCGATACGATGAAATGTCTCGAAGGCCTCCCGGATGAGAACCAACTCTCGTTCTTTGATTTTGGGGTGTAAGTTGCGAAAAACCGGGAAAATATGATATATTGGTATCGAACAATGTTGGATACTACGACGGAAAGGAGTAGGGAACCCTACTCCTTTCTTGTATGTAAAAGCCAGAAGGAGGGATGAGAGTGTCCAAAATAACAGAAGTCGTCGAAGCGATCGCGTTGCCGATCGTGGAGCGTGAGAACATGGAATTGGTCGATGTCGAATTCGTGAAAGAAGGGCCAGATTGGTTCTTGCGCGTCTATATCGACAAGCCGGGGGGCGTCGATTTAGATGATTGCGTCAACATCAACGAACAACTCTCGGAAAAACTAAACGATAGCGATCCGATCGAACAAGCCTATTATCTTGACGTCTCGAGTCCCGGTGCCGAGCGACCACTGAAAAAGCCGACCGACTTTGAACGTGCGATTGGGAAGAATGTCTATATCAAGACGTTTGCCCCGATTGAAGGTGCCAAAGAGTTCGAAGGCATTTTGACGGAATATGACGGCGAGACCGCCGTCGTCGAGACGCGCATCAAGACAAGAAAAAAAGCGATATCGCTACCGGTAGACAAAATTGCACAAGCCCGCCTAGCGGTCACGTTTAGTTAAGGAGAGGTAAAGATGGGGCCACAATTACTCACAACAATCGAACAGATTGCTAACGAAAAAGGAATCGAGAAAGAGATTATCATCGATGCGCTCGAGCAGGCGCTCATTTCGGCATATCGTCGAAACGTCGCCAACCCGAATGAAAACGTAAAAGTTGAATTCGACCAAGTGACTGGTGATATTCGTGTCTTCGCACTTCTCGAAGTCGTTGAACGTCTCTCGCATCCGGAGCAACAATTGTCGCTCGAAGAAGCGCATGAGATTGACCCGAACTACGAGTTAGGAGACTTCCATAAAGAAGAAGTCACACCGAGCGACTTCGGTCGCGTCGCGGCGATGACAGCCAAACAAGTCGTCACGCAAAAGATGCGGGAAGCCGAGCGCGAGCGCATTTATAACCACTTCGTCGATAAAGAAGACGAGATCATGACGGGGATTGTGGAACGGTTCGACCCACGCAACTTGTATATCGGTCTTGAAAACAATATCGAAGCGGTGCTCACACCGAACGAACAGATGCCGAATGAATCGTACCAGATTCATGACCGTATCAAAGTGTACGTGACGAAAGTCGATTCGACGACGAAAGGTTCTGGCGCAGCCATTCAAGTCTCGCGGACGCATCCAGGTTTGTTGCGTCGTCTGTTCGAGCTCGAAGTGCCAGAAATCGCGAGCGGTACGGTCGATGTTATGTCGGTCTCACGTGAAGCGGGTGATCGTTCGAAGATTGCCGTCCATTCAGACATCGTCGATCCAGTCGGCGCTTGTGTCGGTCCGAAAGGGCAACGTGTCCAAACGATCGTCGATGAGCTCAACGGTGAGAAAATCGATATCGTTCGTTGGTCGAACGATCCGAAAGAGTTCGTGAAAAACGCACTCAGCCCGGCTCAAGTCGTTGACGTGTACGTCAATGAACCGAATAAGTCGACGACGGTCGTCGTGCCAGACTATCAATTGTCACTCGCCATCGGGAAGCGTGGTCAAAACGCCCGTCTTGCCGCTAAATTGACGGGATGGAAAATTGATATCAAGAGCGAGACGGATGCAGAAGGCATGGACTTATATGATACGTACGCCGAAAAAGTTGAACCGGAGCCAGAAATTGTTCACAATGAAATGGAACAAACTGACTCGGTTGACGTCGCCCTCGAGCCGACAACGGTGAAAGAAGAGGAATGACCATGAAGCAAAAGAAACTTCCTTTGCGCAAATGTGTGGTCACGCAAGAAATGTTACCGAAACAAGCGTTGATTCGTGTCGTTCGGACGCCGGAAGGCGATGTCGTCATCGATACGTCCGGTAAATTGAACGGGCGTGGAGCGTATTTGTCGAAAGATGCGGATGTGATTCGTTTAGCAGAGAAAAAACGGACACTCGATCATCATTTAAAAGTCAAGACGAGTGACACGCTTTATGAGCAGCTGCTTCAAGCTGTTACAGGAGCCGAATCATGAGTCAGTGGGAATCATTGTTAGGCCTCGCCGCACGGGCGAGGAAAGTAACGATGGGAGAAGAGTTTGTGTTGAAGGATGTGCGAGCTGGCCGAGCCAAACTCGTCATCCTTGCCGGAGACGCTGGAGCGTCTACGAGAAAACGGGTTACCGACAAATGTACATCGTATGGTGTTCCATTGATTGAAGTGAGCGACCGATATACGATCGGGGCTGCTTTAGGTAAAGACATGCGAGTCGTCGTGTCTGTGACAGAATCCGGATTTGCGAACAAGCTTAAGCAACTTCTCTCTTAACTATTAACGGAGGTGGATGCTTTGGGAAAACGCGTCTATGAATTTGCAAAAGAACAGAATGTAACAAGTAAACAAGTCATTACTCAGCTCGAGAAAATGAACAAGCCAGTGAAAAACCACATGGCTGTCTTAGATGAGGAATCGGTCAAGCAACTCGACCGTGTCTTCAATCCTGAGAAATACCGCTCGGCTGATAAGCAAGAAAAACCAGCTGCAACGAAACCAGCTGCAACGAAGTCGGCCGAGTCAAAACCGGCTGACGCGAAACCTGCTGCCAAGCAAGAAGCACCGAAAGCACGCCCACAAGCGTCTGGCGGTCAAAGCAACCAAGCGGGCAACCGTGGTGGCAACCGCTTCGGCAACAATCGCAACGACAACCGCAACAAGAAACGCGGTGGTAAATTCAAAGGCAAGCCTGCGAAAGCAGCCGTGCCATTGGAAGCGGATCCGAATTCAAAAACGAGTCAACGTAAAGCAGCTCGTTTAGCGCAAGAGTCTGAAATGGGCAACGTCATCAAGTACGATGATGTCCTCAGCGTATCAGACCTCGCTGCGAAGATGGATAAAAAGCCAAACGAGATCATCATGAAGTTGATGGGTCTTGGTGTCATGGCGACGATCAACCAAACGCTTGATGACGAGACGATTGAGTTGCTTGCAACTGAATTCGGTTACGAAGTTGAGAAAGAAGTACTCATCGATGAGACGGACTTTGAAGAAGTGGAAATCGACTTCTCTGAGTACGAGCTTGTTGAGCGTCCTGCTGTCGTCACAATCATGGGTCACGTCGACCATGGTAAGACAACACTTCTTGACTCGATCCGCAACACGAAAGTCGTTGCTGGTGAAGCCGGCGGAATCACGCAGCACATCGGTGCTTATCAAGTTGAAGTCAACGATAAAAAGATCACGTTCCTCGACACACCAGGTCACGCCGCCTTTACGACGATGCGTGCCCGTGGAGCCGAAGTGACAGATATCGCGATTATCGTTGTCGCAGCGGATGACGGCGTGATGCCACAGACAGAAGAAGCCATCTCACATGCGAAAGCGGCAAACGTGCCGATCATCGTCGCCGTGAACAAAATGGATAAAGAAGGCGCAAACCCTGACCGCGTCAAACAAGAATTGACAGAGTTCGGTCTCGTACCGGAAGAGTGGGGCGGCGAAACGATTTTCGTACCGATCTCAGCTTTGAAAGACGAGGGGATCGATGAGTTGCTCGAGATGATCTTGCTCGTATCAGAAGTCGAAGAGTACAAGTCTACGCCTGAAATGCCAGCTCGCGGTTCGGTCATCGAAGCGAAGCTCGATAAAGGCCGCGGTCCTGTCGCCACGCTTCTCGTTCAACACGGGACACTCCGGATCGGTGACTCGATCGTCGTCGGCAGCACGTTCGGACGCGTCCGGGCCATGGTCAACGATATCGGTCGTCGTGTGAAAGAAGTCGGTCCATCGACGCCAATCGAGATCACAGGATTGAACGATGTCCCACAAGCCGGGGATCAGTTCATCGTGTTCGAAGATGAGAAAAAAGCACGTGCAATCGGAGAAAAACGTTACCAACGTTACCTCGAATCACAGCGTCGCGAATCGGCTAAAGTTAGTCTTGATGACTTGTTCAGCCGCATTCAAGAAGGCGAAGTCAAAGATTTGAACGTCATTATCAAAGCAGACGTTCAAGGTTCGGCGGAAGCACTCGCTGGTTCACTCCGCAAAATCGACGTCGCAGGCGTTAAAATCAACATCGTCCACCAAGGTGTCGGTGCAATCACAGAAGGTGACGTCATTCTCGCTTCGGCGGCAAATGCGATCATCATCGGATTCAACGTTCGCCCAGATGGTAACGCCCGGTCGATGGCCGAGCAAGAGCATGTTGAAATGCGTCTGCACCGCATCATCTATAACGCGATCGATGAAATCGAGAGCGCGATGAAAGGGATGCTCGACCCTGAGTTCGTTGAAGAAATCACAGGACAAGTTGAAGTCCGTGACGTCTTTAAAGTCTCGAAAGTCGGTACGATTGCCGGCTGTTACGTCACAGAAGGTAAAATCTCACGCGACGCCGGCGTCCGCATCATCCGTAACGGGATTGTTGTGTACGAAGGAAAACTCGATACGCTCCGCCGCTTCAAAGACGACGTCAAAGAAGTCGCGACAGGTTACGAGTGTGGGATTAAAGTAGAGAAGTTCGACGACATCAAAGTGGAGGACGTTATCGAAGCGTTCATCATGAAAGAAGTCGAACGTAAATAAAGCGAGGAGGGAACACGTATGAACATTCGTGCCCAACGCGTCGCAGAGCAGATGCGTAAAGAGATTACAGATATCTTGCTCCGTGAAGTCAACGACCCACGTACGAAGAACGCTACAATTACAAGCGTCGATGTGACGGGAGATTTGCAGCAAGCGACAGCCTACTACACGGTGCTCGGAGACGACGCCGAAGTGAAGGCTGAGACGCAAGCTGGTCTCGATAAGGCGAGCGCATTTATTCGCCGCGAGATCGGGAGCCGCATCCGTCTTCGGAAAACGCCAGAATTGTCGTTCGAATACGATTCATCGGTCGCATATGGTAGCCATATCGATTCATTGATTCGTGACTTAAATCGGAACGACCAATAAATTGAAGGGGGGACTCGCGTCTCCCCTTTTTTGATGGGAGGAATCCAGATGGAACCAACAGGTGTATTGATTTTAGATAAAGACAGCGGCATGACGAGCCACGACTGCGTGTTCAAGCTCCGTAAATTGTTCCAAACGAAGAAAGTCGGTCATACCGGCACGCTCGACCCCGAAGTGACCGGTGTCCTGCCGATCTGTCTCGGCCGGGCGACAAAGCTGTCACGTTTTCTGACCGATGAAGGCAAACGGTACGCCGCCGAGATTACAATCGGGACGGCGACGATGACCGAGGATGCCCATGGCGAGGTCGTCGAGACGCGCGAAG
The DNA here is from genome assembly GCF_018618155.1 of Exiguobacterium sp. s6. Lineage (NCBI taxonomy): Bacteria > Bacillati > Bacillota > Bacilli > Caryophanales > Exiguobacterium > Exiguobacterium sp. s6. Next base: position 1,604,945 of record NZ_JACSLN010000001.1, on the reverse strand, counting down.
TCGGTCCGGAGGCGTTCACTGCTGCAGACATCGATCGCGTCCTCGAGACGTTGACAGGAAAAATCGAGCAAATCCCACCGTACTTCTCTGCCGTCAAAGTGAACGGCAAGAAATTGTACGAATACGCCCGGAAAGGTCAGACGGTGGAACGACCGCGCCGCATCGTCGAGATTCATCGCCTCGTCCGGACGAATGACCCGGTCATCGAAGACGGTGTCTGCCGTTTCCGTGTCGACGTCGAGTGTGGCAAAGGCACATTCATCCGGACGCTCGCCGTCCAAATCGGGGAGCGTCTCGGCTATCCGGCTCATATGAGCGACCTGCGGCGGACGCGGTCTGGTTCGTTCGAGGAGACGGCCGCTGTCACGTTGCAACAACTCGCCGACCTCGAGACGGTCGAGGAACGCATGAACCACCTCATCCCGCTCGAAGAGGTCATCAAGCGTTGGCCTGCCATGACGATTCCGGCCAATCGGGAGCGGTATATTCGAAACGGGGGACGTTTGAACGACGTCTCGCTCGAATTTGAACTGTTTACTGTCTATAATGAAGAAGGAATTCCACTTGCCCTCTATCGACGGCTTGACGGAACAACAGACGCAAATGTCGAGGTCATGTTGACCATCGACTAAAGGGGAGATTGAAGTATGGAAACGATCCATCTGACGTATCCTGAGACACCAGACCTGGTCCCTTCGGTCATGGTGCTCGGATTTTTCGACGGCGTCCACACCGGACATCAGGCCGTGATTCGGCATGCACAGGCGCAAGCGAAACAGCTCGATGTACCCGTGACCGTAATCACGTTCGACCCGCACCCGAAACAAGTGCTCTCAAACAAACTGGATGCGGTCCGTTATATCACACCGCTCCAGCGGAAATTGAACCGAATTGCCGGACTCGGTGTCGAACGGTGTATCGTCATCACGTTCACGAAAGAGTTGGCGAGCCTGTCACCGCAACAATTCGTGGATGACTATTTGATTGGTGCCGGTGCGGTCCACGTGACGGCAGGTTTTGACTACTCGTACGGTAAATTTGGCGAAGGGACGATGGAGACGCTGCCGTATCATGCGCGCGGTCGCTTCACGACCTCGGTCGTCGCCGAACAGACGAGCGGCGGCGAAAAAGTGTCGTCGACGCGGATTCGTCAATTGCTCGGTGCCGGTGACGTCGATGTGGCGAGCGAGTTGCTCGGTACGCCGTACGTCATCTGCGGGGAAGTCATCCACGGCGACGCCCGTGGCCGGACGATCGGTTACCCGACAGCGAACGTCGTCATGGACGCCTCGTATGTCATGCCGCGTCTCGGTGTCTACGCGACGCGTGTACGGCTTCAGGACGGCCGGACGTTCGACGCGATGACGAACGTCGGTCGGCGGCCGACGTTTTATGCGACCGGGGACGTCTCAATCGAGAGCCACTTGTTCGATTTCTCAGAGGATCTATACGGGCAACTGATCGAGATCGAATGGATGCATTACTTGCGTGACGAGCGGGCCTTCGACGGACTCGACGCACTCATCGCTCAACTCAAGCAAGATGAGACAGCCGCCCGGGCAATCCTGTCTTGACTTTGAATGGGTGGTACGGTATCCTAATTTGGTACGCAAAGTACACCGCTTCGCTTGGCTGGACGATTCACCAACGACGGCTCGGCAACGCGGCAATTTTCTATTAAATGGAGGTGGAGAGGCAATGGCACTCTCAAAAGAACGTAAAAACGAAATCATCGCGGAATACGCGACAAAACAAGGTGACACTGGTTCACCGGAAGTTCAAGTTGCAGTATTGACTGAACAAATCAACACTTTGAACGATCATCTTCGTACACACAAGAAAGACCACCACTCACGTCGCGGTCTTTTGAAAATGGTTGGACGTCGCCGTAACTTGCTTACGTACCTTCGTAACAAGGACGTTACACGTTACCGTGAATTGATTCAACGCCTTGGTCTCCGTCGTTAATCCGAACGGACCATGTGACGGACTGGGACACTTGTTCCTAGTCCGTTTCTTCTTTTTTGGGAGGAAAATCATTAGACATTCATATGAATGAGTTACATAATAAACTAGATAAGGTTTGAGAGGAGAATGTTCATGTTAGGTACGAAACAAGTCTTTTCTACTGAATGGGGCGGTCGTCCGCTATCTGTAGAAGTCGGGCAACTTGCGAAACAAGCAAACGGCTCGGCACTCGTCCGTTATGGGGACACGGTCGTGCTCGCCACGGTCACAGCATCGAAAGCGCCGAAGGATTTAGATTTCTTCCCGCTCACGGTCAACTATGAAGAAAAATTATACTCGGTCGGTAAAATCCCAGGAGGTTTCCTCCGTCGGGAAGGACGTCCTGGAGAGAACGCGATTTTGACATCACGTCTCATCGACCGTCCGATCCGTCCGCTTTTCCCTGACGGATTCCGTCACGATATTCAAGTCATGATCTACGTCATGTCGAACGATCCAGACTGCTCGGCTGAAATGGCCGGTATGCTTGGAACGTCGATCGCACTCTCAATTTCGGACATCCCGTTCGACGGGCCGATCGCCGGAGCGACAGTCGGACGTGTCAACGGTGAGTTCGTCGTCAACCCGACGACAGCTCAACTCGAACAGACGGACCTTGAGCTCCAAGTCGCCGGAACAGCAACTGCGATCAACATGGTTGAGGCAGGCGCGAACGAAGTACCGGAAGACGTCATGCTCGAGTCAATCTTGTTCGGTCACGAAGAGATCAAGAAATTGGTCGCGTTCCAAACAGAAATCGTCGAAGCTGTCGGGAAACCGAAGTTCGAATATACGGTATCGAAGTTTGATGATGCTTTGTCGGCTGAGCTCGAAGCAGCACGTCCAGAAATCAACGCCGCGGTTCAAGTCGAAGAGAAGCATGCACGTGACGCAGCAATCAACGAAGTGATTGCTAAATACGTAGCTGCATACGAAGAATCACTCGCTGACGAACCGGCCAAGTTGAAAGAAGTATCTGGCATCTTGAACAAGTTCGTCAAAGACGAAGTCCGCCGTTTGATCACGGTCGACAAAGTTCGTCCGGACGGTCGTCGCCCGGAAGTCATCCGCCCGCTCGCATCAGAAACGGGCTTGTTGCCACGCGCCCACGGCGTTGGGTTATTCACACGTGGACAAACACAAGTCATGTCGGTCGCGACACTCGGCGTCATCGGAGATGCTCAAATCATCGACGGCATCGGGTTAGAAGAGAACAAGCGCTTCATGCACCACTATAACTTCCCGCCGTTCTCGGTCGGAGAAGCTCGTCCGGTGCGTGCGCCAGGTCGTCGTGAAATCGGTCACGGTGCCCTCGGAGAACGTGCACTTCTTCCAATCATCCCGAAAGAAGCCGACTTCCCGTACACGATTCGTCTCGTCTCGGAAGTACTCGAGTCGAATGGTTCGAGTTCACAGGCGTCAATCTGTGGTTCGACACTCGCCCTCATGGACGCAGGTGTGCCGATCAAGGCACCAGTTGCCGGGATCGCAATGGGTCTCATCATGGAAGGCGAACACTATACGGTCCTCACTGACATCCAAGGTCTCGAAGATCATCTCGGAGACATGGACTTCAAAGTAGCAGGAACGAAAGACGGGATCACGGCGCTCCAAATGGACATCAAAATTGCCGGGATCACGCGTGAGATCTTGGAAGAGGCACTCGAACAAGCACGTTCAGGCCGTCTCCATATCTTGAACCATATGCTTGAGACGCTCGACGCACCGCGTCCGCAGTTGTCGAAGTATGCACCGAAAATCGTGACGATGACGATTAATCCGGACAAGATCCGCGACGTGATCGGACCGGGCGGGAAGATGATCAACAGCATCATCGACCAAACGGGTGTCAAAATCGATATCGAGCAAGACGGTACAGTCTTCATCGCGTCGACCGATCAAGAAGGCATCGACATGGCGATGGCGCTCATCGGCGACATCGTCCGCGAAGTCGTCGTCGGCGAAGAGTTCGATGCGACGGTTCGTCGGATTGAGAAATTCGGCGCTTTCGTTGAGTTGTTCAAAGGCAAGGACGCGCTCGTCCACGTCTCTGAGTTCAGTCTTGATCGCGTCGCGAACGTCGAAGACGTCGTTAAACTCGGTGATACAATTAAAGTCCGCGTAACGGAAATCGATGACAAAGGCCGAGTCAATGCCTCGCACAAAGTGCTCATCCTTGAAGGATTGTCACCGGAAGAACGCGAAGCATACGAAGCGAAACGTAAAGCGCAGCGCGAGAGCCGTCCACCACGTGACAGCCGTCCGCCGCGTCGTGACGGAGACCGTCGTCCGCCACGCCCGACAAACTAATCATGATGGCCATCGTCTGGTGCGATGGCCTTTTTCATAGGAGTGATAACATGGAATGGATCACATTAGACAACGGCGTCCGCATCGTGATTGAACCGATGGCGGATGTCCGCAGCACGTCGACCGGTGTCTTTATCAAAGCCGGCACTCGGACCGAAGACATGACCGAGATCGGCATCAGCCACTTGATTGAACATATGTTATTCAAAGGAACAAAGACGAGAACGGCAAAAGAGATCGCGTCGTTCTTTGATGAACTTGGCGGAAGCGTGAACGCGTTCACGTCAAAAGATCATACGTGCTATTACGTGAAGACGCTTGATGAGCACGCGGTCATCGCCTTCGACGCGCTCGCCGACATGCTGTTCGATTCGTTGTTTGATGAGACGGAGCTCGAGAAAGAGAAGCGGGTCGTCTTAGAAGAGATTAAAATGTATGAGGACACCCCGGAAGATCTCGTCCACGAGCTGCTCGCGAAAGCCGTCTATAAAGATGATATTCTCGCCGAACCGATTCTCGGGACGGAAGCGAGCGTCCTCGGACTATCTCGGGAGCAATTGCTCCGCTACGTCGCTTCGACGTATACAGGCAACCGTGTCGTCGTCTCAATCGCCGGCCACGTGCCGCAAGAGTTGGTCGAGGCGGTCACGAGAAGGTTTGCCGACCTTCCATCAGGGGAATCACCGAAAGAATCGACGACGCCGATCTTGTATAGCGACGTGGTGAAAAAACAGAAAGAGACGGAGCAAGCGCACCTGTGCTGGAACTTCGAGGCGATTGCCGCCAAAGACGATCGATTGCCGCATTTGGCCTTGTTGAACAATGCGATCGGGGCGACGATGTCGTCACGGCTGTTCCAGTCGATTCGAGAAGAGCAAGGCCTCGCCTACTCGATCTACTCGTACTATACGACGTTCGACGACCACGGGACGTTCACCATTTATATCGGAACGTCACCAGAAACGCTCGCGCAAGTCGAGACGATCATGACGCGTGAGCTCGAAACGTTAAAAGCGGATGGGCTGTCCGATGAGGAAGTCGAGAAAGGGAAACGACAACTGAAAGGGTCGCTCGTCCTTGGGAACGAGAGCACGAGCGCACGGATGAACCGCAACGGGCGTAACCTCGTCCTGCTCGATGAAGTCGAGGATTTGAACGAAGTGCTCGACAAAGTTGATCGCATTGAAACGCGTGACGTCAACACCCTCATCAATGAGGTGCTCGGCCACGCCCCTGCCAAATCATATGTCCTTCCGTCCGAAGACTGACTTGAAACCGAATTGTAAGTTCTCTACACTGATTAAGAGGTATTCTTTACTTTGGACAGGAACAGGTGAAAGAAGGGAAAGACTTGAACTTAACGGATTTAGCTAACCACATACAATTGATTAATCAACCAAACCTACAAGGAATCACGGTGACCCATGTGACGACCGACTCACGTGAAGTCGTCCCAGGGACGCTGTTCGTCGCCATTAAAGGCTATACGGTCGACGGTCACGACTACGCTGATTTAGCAGTCACTAAAGGCGCAGTCGCCGTCGTCAGTGAACGGCCACTCCCTTTGAGTGTGCCGAACTTGATCGTGCGTGACAGCACGCGTACGGTCGGTCTATTGGCGTCCGCGTTCTATCAATATCCGTCTGAGCAGATGCGTCTGTTCGGGATCACGGGAACGAACGGCAAGACGACGACGACGACCATTTTACGTGATGTTCTCACCGAGCTCGGACATAGCACCGGCTTGATCGGCACGGTCGAGGTACGCATTAACGATACGGTCGTCCCGAGCAAAAACACGACACCGCAAAGCTCTGAGCTGCAACAGTTGCTCGCCCGGATGCACGAAGAAGGCGTCACCGATGTGATGATGGAAGTGTCATCGCACGGACTCGAACTCGGTCGCGTCATCGGTACGGACTTCGATATCGTCGGCTTCACGAACTTGACGCATGACCATCTCGATTTCCATGGTACGTTCGAAAACTATGCGCGGGCGAAAGGCTTATTGTTCGCTCAACTCGGACAGATGGCGTCGCGTCACAAAGTTGCCGTGTTGAACGCGGATGATCCGTACAGCAAGCTGTACGAGACGATGACGGGCGCCCGAGTGATCACGTATGCAATCGACGAGATGGCCGATGTGACGGCATCAGATATCGTTCAGACGCTGTCAGAGACGAGTTTTAGCCTCAACTACCAAGGGGAGAGTCATCCGTTGACCGTTCAATTCATCGGCCGGTTCAACGTGTACAACATCTTGCTCGCGACCGGGTGTTTGATCGCTGCCGGCTATCGTTTGCCCGAGATCGTTCAGGCGCTCGAGTCGATTCATCCTGCCAAAGGGCGGATGCAACGTCTCGACGTACCAGGGTATAACGTCTATGCGGACTATGCGCATACACCGGATGGCATCGAGCAATGCTTGAAATCACTCGTCGGTGTCCCGAAAGAGAAGATTGTATTCTTGATCGGTACAGGCGGGAACCGTGACGTTACGAAGCGGCCGACGATGGGAGAGATGGCCTCGAAATATGCGGGGACGGTCGTCATCACGACGGATGACCCGCGTTTTGAAGCGTACGACTCGATCACGAGCGGAATCGCCGCCGGGATGACCCATGATAATTTCGTCGAGATTGGGGACCGGGAAGAGGCTGTCCGTTATGCGGCTCGGTTGGCCGAACCGGACAATATCGTCGTCTTGGCCGGAAAAGGGCATGAGAAATATCAAATCATCGGTAATGAGAAAATTCCGCTAGATGAAGAAGCAATCGTCCGAGCGACAATTTTGAAGACGGAGGAAATATGATTTATGGCAGTACAACCGATCACCTTGACAGAGAAAGAGCATGACGATTTCGTCAAAACACACGACCGTGGGGACTTGCTTCAGCTTTCGAGTTGGGCCGACGTCAAACGACAAAACGGCTGGTTCGCCGAGCGGGTCGCCGTCGCGAACGATGGGGTGACAAGCGGGGTGGCGTTACTCTTATTCAAACGTGTACCGAAGCTCCCATTCACACTCTGCTATGCACCACGCGGTTTCGTCGTCGACTATGACGACGTGGCTTCTTTACGGGCATTGACCGAGGAGGCGAAGCGGGTCGCCAAGGCGAACAAAGCGATCGTCGTGAAAATCGATCCGAATATCGATCGAGATGAAGTGCCAGGTCTATTGACCGAGATGGCGAGTCTTGGCTTCGCCCATAAAGGATACGGCGGTGGGTTTGATTACGCCCAACCGCGGTTCACGATGGAGACGGATTTACGCCCGAGCGAGAAAGACATCTTCGGCAAATTCCATCATAAATTCCGCTATAACGTTCGTTTGGCCGAACGGAAAGGGATCGTCTGCACGGAAGTCGGGCGCGACGGGCTTAAGACGTTCGCCGACTTGATGAAAGTGACGGGCGAGCGTGACGGTTTTGCCATTCGTGGACTTGACTATTTCGAGAACCTATACGATTGTCTGCAACCTGATGACGCCCGTTTGTTCTTGACGAAACTCGAGCCGAAACTCGCACTCGACCAACAGATGGCCACACTCGAAAAAGCGGAGCGTGACCTTGGGAAAATCGAACGGTCACTCGAGACGGAAACGGTCGAGAAGAAACGGACGAGCTTGTTGAACCGTCAAAAGCAGACACGTGAGCAAATCGAGAAGATTCAAGCCGCGTTACCTGAACTGACGGAGTTACACGAGAAATACCCGAACGGTCTCGTCTTGTCGGGCGGTCTGTTGACGCTTGCCGGACGACGCTCGTATTATCTGTACGGGGCATCCTCGAACGAGTTTCGTGAGTTCATGCCGAACCACCTCATGCAATGGACGATGATGCAAGCAGCCAAGGCGAGCGGGGCCGAACGCTACGATTTCGGTGGCGTATCGGGTAGCACGGAGCCTGATGACGAGTATGCAGGGCTTTATGCGTTCAAGTCGGGCTGGGGAAGCGATTTGATCGAAAAAGTCGGCGAGTTCGACCTCGTCTTGAATCGTCCGCTCTATTTCGCCCTCGAGACGGGATTACCGCTCGTCAAAGGACTCCGTAAACGGTTGCGCCGATGAAATGGACCGGCGTTTTGACGTTCGCGATGACGGCGTTTTTAGTCGGAATCTTTTTAGCGTACACGTTGTCACGTCCGGGCCCGATGCCATGGGTCGATGAACCGACATTTGAAGCGGGAATGTGTGAACGCAACCCGGGCTCGGAAGATGTCGTCGTCGAGCGGAGTGAAAAGGCGTTCGCGAAGCTTCATCCGCACGTCCGCGAGCGGAGCGAGTCGTTCGTGCGCCTGGCCTACTCTTGCCTCGGCCTCGAGGTCCGTCTGACGTCGGGGTATCGGTCGGCCGATGAGCAGAACGCACTCTATGCCCAAGGCCGCTCGAAACCGGGACAAGTCGTGACGAACGCCAAGGCGGGACAAAGTTACCATAACTACGGGCTCGCTGTCGATTTCGTCATCATCCACAATAACCGTGCCGATTACAATCTCGAGTCGGACCACAACCGATCGGACGAACCCGATTGGCAAGAGTTAGGAGAACTCGGCAAAGCACTCGGCTTCGAATGGGGCGGGGATTGGAGAAGTTTTCCGGATTACCCGCATTTACAAATGGACTTCGGCTTGTCGATTCGCCAACTCGCTTCCGGGAAACGTCCGGACGACAAAGCGACGATGCCACTCGCCGATGTGATGAAACCTCTCGTCAATTGAACGGAAATGTTGGCATATCAGCAGTTTTCCGATACAATATTCAGTAGCGATAAGTGGACGAAACAGAATATGCAACATCTAGGAGGTTTTTGTTAGTGTCAAAGAAGAAGACAGAGAACGTTAGCGTCTTTGCGCTTGGAGGCGTAGGCGAAATCGGGAAGAACATGTACGTCGTGGAACTAGACGACGACATCTTCGTCATCGATGCCGGCCTTATGTTTCCAGGCGATGAGATGCTCGGGATTGATATTGTCATCCCAGACATTACGTATTTAAAAGAAAATAAAGATCGGGTACGCGCGATTTTCATCACCCATGGTCACGAAGACCATATCGGTGGGCTCAGCTATGTACTCCGTGATTTGAAGCACGTTCCCGTGTATGGGACGAAATTGACGCTCGGTTTAATCGAGCTCAAATTGAAAGAGGCGGGCTTGTTAAAAGAAGTCGACCTCCGATTGATTGACGCCAAAACGAAATTGACTATCGCTGATCATTTCATCACTTTCTTCCGCGTCAACCACTCAATCCCGGATTGTGTCGGTGTCTGCATTCAAACGTCACAAGGCGCCATCGTACACACGGGCGACTTTAAGTTTGATTACACGCCAGTCGATGGGAAACAGTCGGACTTCAACAAGTTGGCAGCCATCGGCCAACGCGGCGTCCTCTGCTTATTGTCAGATTCGACGAATGCGGAACGCCCTGGCCAAACTGGTTCGGAGTCGCTCGTCGGCGCCGAGTTGAACGATGTCATCTATCAAGCTGAGGGCCGCGTCATCGTCGCCTCTTTCGCTTCGAACGTGCACCGTCTTCAACAAGTGTTCGCGGCAGCCGAGGCGAACGACCGCAAAGTCGCCGTCGTCGGTCGCAGCATGGTCAATATCGTCGAAGTGGCGCAGAAGCTCAACTACCTTCGCTTCAAGCCGAAGACGCTCGTCGAGCTGTCGCAAGTGAATCGCTTGCCTGACAACAAAGTCGTCATCTTGACGACCGGTTCGCAAGGCGAGCCGATGGCGGCCTTGACGCGCATGGCGCGCAACGCCCATAAGCAAGTGAACATCCGCTTGAACGACACGGTCGTCATCGCGGCGACACCGATTCCTGGGAACGAGAAGTCCGTCTCGAAGACGATCGACCTTTTGTTCCGCTCAGGAGCGAACGTCATCTATAACCAACGGAAAGTACACGTCTCGGGACACGGTTCGGCCGAAGAGCTCAAGCTCATGTTGAACCTCGTCAAACCGAAGTACTTCCTTCCGATTCACGGAGAATACCGGATGCAGATGGCCCACTCGAAACTCGCCGAGCAAGTCGGTGTGAAATCGAACAACATCTTCATCGTCGAAAAAGGGGATGTCGTCGAGTTCACGGGACGTAAAGCTCGGATGAGCCGTAAAGTACCGGCCGGCAACGTCTTGATCGATGGGATTGGCGTTGGGGACGTCGGGAACATCGTCCTCCGTGACCGTCGTCTATTGTCACAAGACGGTGTCGTCCTCTGTGTCGTCACGTTGAACCGGAAACAGAAGAAATTGATTTCAGGACCTGAACTCATCTCGCGCGGATTCGTCTATATGCGTGAATCCGAAGAGATGATCTCAGAAGCGAACCGCATCGTCACGAAACAGATCGAGAAGAGTCTCCAGGCTGGAAGTGATTGGACCGAGTTGAAATCAAATATCCGCGAGCGGCTCAGCGTCTACTTGTTCGAACAGACGAAACGTCGTCCGATGATCTTGCCGATCATCATGGAGATTTAAGGAATTGAGATTGAGGCAAAAGTCATCAGACTTTTGCCTCGTTTTTTTAGGAGGAATCTAAGGTGGCACAAAAATCGAGAAAAACTCCGGCGAAGCGGAAGCGACCGACGACAAGGCGTGCGAAAAAACAGCCAATCCCACTACGTACATATGGCTGGGTCATGTTCGTCACGTCGATCACGGCGTTCATCTTCTCCTTGTTCGACTTCGGTTGGGTCGGGAATCAGACGTCACTCCTCGCGACGACGTTATTCGGAGGCTGGGGGGCACTCACGTATTTGGCAATCGCATTCACGTTGCTCGTCTTTTTAAACGAATTTCGTCCGATGCAACGGACGGGCATCCTGTTCCTGTTCGTCTCGTTTCTCATGTTCGGAGATTTGGTATGGGGAGCGGAACGGGGGACGATCAACGGGGCGCTGTATCAGCTCAACCAATACTTGCTCTCCGACTTTGGGATCATCTTTTTAGGCGTGTTATGCATGATCATCGGGATCTCGCTCTTATCGCCGACGATTTGGCGGACGATCGGGTCGCGCCTGCTCGAGACCGGTACGGCCATCAAACAAGAATGGCACGACCGGGAGCGGGTCAAACCGGCTCCGGTGTCCAATCGGAAGAAGGCGGTTTCGGCACCGGCAAAGGTTGAATCGAAGCCGGTCGAAGCCGAGCCTGAAGCAGACGCGGTGACGATGCATGACATCCCGATTGTCGGGTTCAGCGAGAAAGTCGTCGCCGAGAAACGTCCGAAAACGGAAGAAGTGGCCTCGACGGAAGAAGTGACGGAGCTACCGACCGAGGACATGATGATGACGGCGTCACAAGACGTGTCGGACACGTATGAATTGCCAACGTTCACCATCCTCAGCGAACCGGTCGTGACCGACCTGTCCGGCGAGAACGCCCGTCTGAAAGCAAATGCGACAAAACTCGTCCAGACGCTCAAATCGTTCGGCGTCGGTGTGAAGGTGTTAAAGATTCATCTTGGTCCGACCGTGACGAAATATGAACTGCAACCGGATATCGGGGTCAAAGTGAGCCGCATCACCTCGCTCAGCGATGACCTTGCCCTTGCGCTTGCCGCCAAAGACATCCGGATCGAGGCGCCGATCCCAGGAAAGGCCGCCATCGGGATTGAAGTGCCGAATCAGGAAGTGGCCCCGGTCTGTCTCCGTGAAGTGCTCGAGGCCGATCCGGTCAAGCGGGAGCAGTCGCCACTCCTCGTCGCCCTTGGGCGCAGCATCAGTGGCGAGACGGTGACGATCGCCTTGAACAAGATGCCGCACTTGCTCGTCGCGGGTTCGACCGGTTCCGGGAAATCGGTCTGTATCAACGGCATGATCGTGTCGCTCTTGATGCGGACTCGTCCTGATGAAGTCCGGCTCATGATGATCGATCCGAAAATGGTCGAGTTGAACGTCTATAACGGCGTCCCGCACTTGCTGACGCCGGTCGTGACGGATCCGAAGAAAGCTGCCCAAGCACTCAAACAAGTTGTCGCCGAGATGGAACGACGCTATGAGTTGTTCAGCCGTTATGGTGTGCGGAATATCGAAGGATATAACGAACTCGTCGATAAATCGGACGATGAAGACGCCAAACGTCTGCCGTTCATCGTCGTCATCGTCGATGAGCTCGCCGATTTGATGATGGTCGCCTCGAACGACGTCGAGGACGCCATCATGCGTCTTGCCCAGATGGCACGGGCGGCCGGCATTCATATGGTGCTCGCCACCCAGCGTCCGTCTGTCGACGTCATTACGGGCGTCATCAAAGCGAACATCCCGTCCCGCATCGCGTTCGCCGTCTCGTCGCAGACGGATTCACGGACGATCCTTGACGGGGGAGGTGCTGAGAAGTTGCTCGGCCGGGGTGACATGCTCATGCTCGCCAACGGGATGAACAAACCGATCCGTGTGCAAGGTGCGTTCGTGTCCGACCAAGAAGTCGAAACGGTCGTCAATCATGTCATCGCCCAGCAACGGGCCCAATACGTCGAGGCGATGATGCCGAAAGAAGAAGAGGTCACGACCATTGATTCGGACGATTCATTGTTCGAAGAAGTCGTTCAATTCATTTTGACGCAAGAGACGGCGTCCACTTCGATGATTCAACGAAGATTCCGCATCGGTTATAACCGGGCAGCCCGCTTGATCGATTCACTCGAACAAGCCGGATATGTCGGGCCGTCAGAAGGCTCGAAGCCGCGGAAAGTGCTCATCAACCAACCAGAGGGTTAAAAAATAAAACGAACGATTAGGTATATTCAATCCTAATCGTTCGTTTTTTTATCTGATTTCAGATAATCCGGTTCAAACGTGACGATCGGGGTCGACGTCATGTTGGGACGAACTAATATAGCACATCTGACCTATTTGATTCATTAGGACATACTACTAAAAATGTTGAACCGCTTTCATTTTTTAATACCGTTTTCATTTTACGATTTCTTTTCAAAGCCTGCCAGAACAGGTAATATAGACTATGAAGTGTACATAATCCCTTCACTTTAAAATATTTCCCTGATTCCGAACAAAAAGTATTGCGTTCTATTTCTCGAATCCCTATACTTAATATTGGCAAGGACATTCATACGTCAGATGTCTGAGCACTGGTAAGAAATAGGTAAAGGTGGTGAGGCCCATGTCGATCAAGCTCGATCATCGCTTGCTCTATCTTCGCGTGATTGAGAAAATCAAGCAAGATATCGACGATGGTGTCTATCGTGAAGGAGAGAAACTTCCTTCAGAATTCGAGTTATCGAAGCAACTAGGAGTCAGTCGAGCGACACTCCGGGAAGCACTTCGTATTCTCGAAGACGAGAAATTTGTCGTGCGGAAACATGGCGTCGGGACATTCATCAGTTCAAAACCCCCGTTTACTTCAGGGATTGAAGAGCTGTTCAGCGTCACGGACATGATCATGCGCGCCAAAATGACACCAGGAACGAAAGTGTTGGTGGCCGAAAAGGTTCTAGCGACCGAGAGAGAAGCCGAGCGTTTAAAAATCGAACCGAACTCACCGATTTATCGGATCGTCCGGATTCGATATGCGGATGAGACACCAGTCGTCTACTGTGTCGATAAAATCCCAGCCCATCTCGTCTCGAATCCGAAGGCGTTGACGGAAGGAAAGTCATTGTTTGATGCGCTCGAAAAAGAGGTAGGACGTCGGGTCGCATATGCGATCACGCACATCGAACCGAGTGTGAACGCTGAAATTTCGACGCAACTTCAAACGGACCAACCGTTACTGGCATTGAAACAATTGCATTACGATGAGAGCGACTTACCGCTGCTCGATTCGGCAAACTTTTTCCGAGCGGACCGCTTCGACTTCCACGTCGTCCGCAAACGCGTTTAAGCACGTTCGTTTTATCCGGAAACGGTTATTTTTGGGGAACAGCGTGAAAGCGCTTTCTTATACCGGTGTAAAGACTACTGATGACATGACAACCTTAATTGTTATGATCCGAAAGGGGAAACACGACGATGAACAAGAAAAAAACAATTCTCTCAGCTTTAGCAGCAGGTCTCACACTCTCGACAGTACTCGCAGCATGTGGCGGGGATGACAATGAAGGGGCATCGAACGGCGAAGGCGGCGGCGAAGGCAGTGACTTCAAAGTAGCGATGGTAACCGATACTGGCGGTGTCGATGATAAGTCGTTCAACCAATCAGCTTGGGAAGGTCTCACGAAGTTCGGGGAAGACAACAACTTGACTGAGAACGAAGGATTCAAATATCTTCAATCATCGAAGCAAGCAGACTACCAGCCAAACTTGCAACAATTGGCACGCGATAACTTCAACTTGATTTACGGAATCGGCTTCTTGATGGGCGAAGACATTCAAAAAGTAGCTGAGCAGTTCCCAGACAACAACTTCGCGATCGTCGACATGGTCGTTGATGCACCGAACGTCGCATCAATCACGTTCAAAGAGCAAGAAGGTTCGTTCCTCGTCGGTGTTGTCGCTGGTCTTACTACGAAAACTGACAAAGTTGGATTCGTCGGCGGCGTTGAGTCTGACTTGATCAAGAAGTTCGAGAACGGTTATAAAGCTGGCGTCATGGCCGTTAACCCGGATGCGACAATCGACGTGAAGTACGCTGAAGACTTCAACTCAGCTGAAAAAGGTACAGCAATTGCTTCAGGTATGTACGGAGCAGGTTCTGATATCGTGTACCACGCAGCAGGCGGTACTGGGGTTGGCGTATTCACAGAAGCGAAAAACCGTAAGAAGAACGGCGAAGATGTATGGGTCATCGGTGTTGACCGTGACCAATACGAAGAAGGTCTTCCAGAAAACGTAACGCTTACTTCAATGGTCAAACGTGTTGACACGGCTACTTACGAAGTATCGAAACTTGCGATGGAAGATAAGTTCCCAGCAGGCGAAATCGTTGAGTTCTCTTTGAAAGACGATGGTGTAGGGATTGCTGAAACATCTGATGAGAACGTTTCAGCTGACGTCCTCGCAAAAGTTGAAGAGTACCGCACACAGTTGATCGACGGAGACATCACGGCTCCAGCGACTGACGCTGAGTTCGAAGAGTTCATGAAAACAGTAAAATAATTCATTGAGTTAGGGGGGACCCATGCGGTCTCCCTTTACTTAAAGTTAGGGGTGGACTTTCTTGGAATATGTAATTGAAATGCTCAATATTCGCAAAGAGTTCGGAACGTTCGTTGCCAACGACAATATCACCCTCCAATTGCGCAAAGGAGAGATTCATGCGTTGCTCGGCGAGAACGGGGCCGGAAAATCGACGCTCATGAACGTCCTGTTCGGTCTTTATCAGCCGGAAGGCGGGGAGATCCGCGTGCGCGGGGAGAAAGTGAACATTGAGAATCCGAACATCGCCAACGACCTTGGGATCGGTATGGTACACCAACACTTCATGCTCGTTGAGAAGTTCACGGTGACCGAGAACATCATCCTCGGCTCAGAGCCGAAGAGTGGACTGACGGTCGACCGGGCGACGGCGCGTAAAAAAGTCATGGACATCTCGGAACAGTATGGTCTTCGGATCGATCCGGATGCGAAAATCGAGGATATCTCGGTCGGGATGCAACAACGGGTCGAAATTTTGAAGACGCTCTATCGCGGGGCCGAAATCTTGATCTTCGATGAGCCAACCGCTGTACTGACGCCGCAAGAGATTCAAGAACTCATTCAAATCATGAAGCGTCTGATTGAAGAAGGTAAATCGATCGTCTTGATCACGCATAAGCTGAAAGAGATCATGCAAGTCGCCGATCGCTGTACGGTCATCCGTCGTGGACGTTATATCGGTACGATTGATATCGATGAGACGGTCAACGAAGATCGTTTGGCAGAAATGATGGTCGGGCGTGAAGTTAACTTTGATGCGGAATATTCCAAGGCAGATCCACAGCAAGTCGTCCTCGACGTCCAAAAACTTGTCGTCAAAGACAGTCGCGGGCTCAAAGCCGTCGACGGCTTGGATTTACAGATTCGTTCAGGGGAAATCCTCGGGATTGCCGGGATTGACGGGAACGGACAGACCGAATTGATTGAAGCCATCTCGGGCTTGAAGAAACCCGAGTCTGGAAAAGTGATGTTGAACGGGAAAGACGTGACCGGGTTCACGCCGCGCAAAGTGACGGAGTCTGGTGTCGGCCACATCCCGCAAGACCGGCATAAACATGGCCTCGTCCTCGATTATACGATTCGCGACAACATGGTGCTCCAAACGTATTATAAAGAGCCGTTCTCGAAGCGTGGTTTGATGAACTATAAAGCCGTGGCCGAGAAAGCGAAAGCGTTGATTGAGAAGTTTGACGTCCGAACTCCATCGGTCGACGTACCTGCCCGTGCCTTGTCGGGTGGTAACCAACAGAAAGCCATCATCGCCCGTGAAGTCGACCGGTCACCTGACTTGTTGATCGCGGCGCAACCGACGCGAGGTCTTGACGTCGGGGCCATCGAATTCATTCATGAACAGCTCATCAAAGAGCGTGAAAAAGGACGCGCCGTCTTGTTGATCTCGTTCGAGCTCGAAGAGATTTTACACGTCGCGGACCGAATCGCCGTTTTGTATGAAGGGAAGATTGTCGGAATCCGTGATCCGAAAGAGACGACGGAGCAAGAACTCGGCTTCTTGATGGCCGGCGGTAAGAGAGGAGAAGAAACAGTATGAATAAACTAGGATTTAATCGACTGCTCATCCCGCTCTTGTCGATCTTGATGGGACTTCTCGTCGGGGCGATCGTCATGCTCATCGGTGGCTATGACCCGATTCGAGGGTTCTCGTCACTGTTTGAAGGCATGGTCGGCAGCCCGTACGCAATCGGTGAGACGCTTCGCGCCGCAGCGCCGCTCATCTTCTCAGGTTTGGCCGTCGCGTTCGCGTTCCGGACCGGCCTCTTCAACATCGGGGTCGAAGGCCAAGTGTTGATTGGCTGGGTGGCAGCGGTGTATGTCGGGATCAACTTTGATTTGCCGATGTTCATCCACTTGCCGCTCGCGCTTCTCGCGGCCATGTTCGCAGCAGCGCTTTGGGCGTTCGTACCTGGTTTCTTGAAAGCCAAGTTCCACGTCCACGAAGTTATCACATCGATCATGATGAACTATATCGCGCTCTACACGACGAACGCGATTTTGCGCAGTGTCATCGGGGTGACGAACGAACGCACAGAATCCATTAAAGATTCGGCGTCGCTCGCGTCACCGATGCTTCAAGAATTGACGACGTTCTCGCGCTTGCATTGGGGTGTCCTCATCGCCGTGCTCGCAGCGATCGTCTATTACTACATCTTGCAACGGACGACGCTCGGTTATGAGCTTCGTGCCGTCGGTTTCAACAAACACGCATCACAGTACGCAGGAATGAGCGTCAACCGGAACATCATTCTCTCATTCGTCATCTCGGGTATGTTCGCAGGACTCGCAGGGGCGATGGAAGGTCTCGGTACGTTCAACGGGATGACGCTCAGCGCCTCGTTCACCGGAGTCGGTTTCGACGGGATCGCCGTCGCGCTCCTCGGTGCGAACACGGCCGTCGGTGTCGTCTTGGCAGCTATCTTGTTCGCTGGACTCAATATCGGCGGACTCGCGATGCAGCTCGGTGCGAACATCCCATCTGAGCTCGTCAAAGTCATCATCGCCGCGATTGTCATCTTCGTGGCTTCAGGTTACGCCTTTAACTACGTGATTGACAAATTCAAAGGAAATCGTAAGAAAGGAGTGGAGAAAAAATGAGCTTCTTAGAAGTCCTCTACATCGTCGTGCCGGTTGCCTTAGCCTATGCGACTCCACTCATCATCGCGGCGCTCGGCGGCATCTTCAGTGAACGTTCGGGTGTCGTCAACATCGCCTTAGAAGGCATCATGGTCATCGGTGCTGCGACAGGAATTATCACGACGCTCACGTTGACGGATATGGGGCTGGGCGGTCTCAGTCCATGGATCTCACTTTTGGTCGCTATGGTCGTCGGTGCGCTCTTCTCGCTCTTCTTGGCGGTGCCGGCCATCCTTTGGCGGGCTGACCAGACGGTACTCGGGGTCGCGATCAACATGCTCGCGATCGGACTCGCCATCTTCGTCGTCCGTGTGCTTTACAACAAAGGGCAGACCGACTTCATCGAGTTTCGGATTGCCAAAGAGAACGTGCCGATTCTATCGGACATCCCGGTGCTTCGCATGTTCTTCATCAACGTGCAGTACACGTCGTTCATCGCGATCATTCTCGCGTTCGTCGTCTGGTTCGTCATCTTCAAGACGCCGTTCGGTCTTCGTCTCCGTTCGGTCGGGGAACACCCGATGGCGGCTGACACGATGGGGATCAACGTCACGAAAATGCGCTTCATGGGCGTCATGCTCTCAGGAGCGTTCGGCGGACTCGCTGGTGCCGTGTACGCTGTCACCGTCACGACAAACTTCAGCGGGACGACGATCGTCGGTCAAGGTTTCTTGGCCATCGCCGCCATGATTTTCGGGAAGTGGAATCCGCTCGGCGCGCTCGGTGCCGGTCTGTTCTTCGGATTCGCCCAAGCGTTGTCGATCATCGGTAGCAACTTGCCGGTCATCAGCAACGTGCCGCAAGTGTTGCTCTTGATTGCGCCGTATGCGCTCACGATCCTTGCCCTCGCAGGTGTCGTCGGACGTGCGGATGCACCGAAATCGGTCGGTATCCCATATATTAAAGGGAAACGCTAATCATCAAAAGGACAAATGTCCATTTCATCCAGGTTGTTTGACGCTTAAGTCAAACAACCTTTTTTGTTATACTGGTGTAGAGGTGAGACAATTGAAAAAATGGTGGCAACTGCTGATCGCCGTCGTGCTGAGCATCTCGCTCGCGGGCTGCTCCGTCGACGACTGGTTCGCCGAACAAATCGACCCGCCAGAATCGCTCGTCGAACTCGAGGCCGATTTTCCGTCGGCGTCGGTCGCGCAACAAGTCGCACGGCCGCTCGGCAAGACCGAGACGGTCACGCTCGACCGCGTCATCGACGGAGATACGCTCAAAGTCGAGTTTGAGAACGGGGCGACCGAATCGATTCGTCTCTTGCTCGTCGATACGCCAGAGACGAGCCATCCGACGCTGCCGGTCCAACCGTTCGGAGAGGATGCGAAATCATTCGTCGAGCGTTGGCTGCCAGAAGGAGATACGATCACGCTCGAGTATGACGTCGGGCGCTACGATCGCTATCAACGGACACTCGCCTACGTCTGGTATGACGAAGCGATGTTGAACGAGGAATTGTTGCGCCGTGGGTTGGCGCGTGTCGCCTATGTATACGCGCCGAACACGCAACACGTCGATGCGTTTCGGGAGGTCGAGCAGGCCGCGCGTCAGGAATTGCTCGGGATTTGGAGTCTTGAGGACTACGTGACCGGCAACGGCTTCGACCATGAGGCGACCGAGCCGGCCCAGCCGAAACGAGACACGGATGGATGTGACATTAAAGGGAATATCAATCGGGACGGAGAGAAGATTTATCACGTTCCGGGCGGGGCGAGCTATGAGCGAACGATCCCAGAAGAGATGTTCTGTACAGAGGAAGAGGCGCGTGAAGCGGGTTTCCGGAAAGCGACGCGATAAAAAAAAGACATGTGCGCCCTTCAGGCACACATGTCTCTCTTATTCGTACTTGAGTGCGTCGCCATCGAACGATTCGTCCGCGACTTTAATTGAGTCGGTCGGGCATCCTTCGAACGCGTCCATCAAGTCCTCATACAATTCGTCTGGGACTTCGATCGTGCCCGTGTTGTCGTCCATCAAGTTGAACGCGAGGCCTTCGTCGTCATAGTCGAAGATGTCTGGGGCGGCTGCTCCGCAGGCCCCACATGCGATACATGTATCTTTATCAACAATCGTAAATTTTGCCATTTGTAACCCTCCATACGTTTCGTCTCTCTGCATAGAAATGATTTTCTACTGACTATGAGTAATTGTAGTCTACATACCCAAATATTTCAATGAGGAAACGAATAACGTTTTGGAAGCATAATTTTGACCGAGGAGGTGGAACGATGGTTCATTTAGCGGACGGGGTGTTGTTGCTTTCGATTGAGCGCTTGAAAGGGGAGCGCAGCGAGCGCAGTTTGTTTCATGTGTTGAACGGCAAACGTTCGGCGACGACACTGCAAGATGCCTTTTTTTATGACTTGGAACCAATTTTCGGATTGTTCCCCTATACGAAGTACGACTATGAGAAACTGCTCGCCTCGTTCGAGAAGCGAGGCTGGCTCAACCGTTCGAGCTTCACGTTGACCGAGGCCGGCAAGATGCTCGCTTCGCCGGAGGCGGTCAGTGAGCTGTTCGACCGACTCGGCGGTGAGTATCGGGACTATACGACGATGACGTGGAAGCGGCTCAGTTTGTTCGTCCAGACGTTCATGTCGCTCGAGCATGAGCGGACGTTCTATCCGGTGCAGGCCGATCGTCTGGCCGAACGCTGGGTCAAACAGATCGTCCGGACCGAGCGGGAGTGGCAACCGCTGATCCACAGCTTTCACCAGGAGCTTGAAACGGCGCTTGAAGAAGTGGGGGACCCGTACGCGACCGCCGTCGTCTATCGGTTCACCGGTGCGTTCGAGACAGGATACACGTATGAACAAATCGCCTCACTTCTCGATGTCGATGCGCGCACGGCTCGGCTCTATTTCTTGGCCGGCTGGAACGCCCTGTTGTGGAAGTTGCCAAGGGATGCCAAGTTGCTCGGCTTCGCGCACGGCTTGTCGATCGAGCGGATGACGCTATCGGCGCGCGAGTCGTATGAGCAGTTTTCGGCTGGTCGAACGTTCCAACAAGTCCAGTCCCAGCGACGGTTGCGCACGAGTACGATTGAAGACCACGTCGTCGAGATGGCGATGTATTTAGATGAGTTCCCGCTCGACCAATTTGTTCCGTTCGAGCAAATCAAGCAAGTCGAGCAGTTGCGTGACGAGTCGAGCTGGGCGCTCAAGCCGATTTTTGAACAAATCGACGGGATCAGTTACTATCAAATCCGATTAGTGTTCGCGAGATTGAAACGAGGTGAGACATTTGTTTGAGAAGACGTTGAAGCGGGTGTTCGGCTACGACAGCTTCCGTCCCGGGCAACGGGATGTGATCGAAGCGGTCGCCGACGGCCAGGACGTGTTGGCCATCATGCCGACCGGAGCGGGCAAGTCGTTGACGTTCCAACTCCCGTCCTATCTTAAAAATGACGGGCTGACCATCATCGTGTCACCGCTCTTGTCGCTAATCGAAGATCAGATGCTCCACATCCGTGAACGCGGCGAGCGGGGAGTGGCGCGATTGACATCGATGGAGACGCTCGAGGAGAAACAAGACATCTTGAACCATTTGAAGCGTTATCGCTTCTTATACTTATCGCCCGAACAACTCGCCGTGCCGCACGTGACGCGGGCGCTCGCTCGGACGCGGATTCAAATGCTCGTCGTCGACGAGGCCCACTGTATCTCGCAGTGGGGCCATGAGTTCCGACCCGAGTATGCCCGTCTAGGCGAGTTGCGTAAACAACTCGGCAGCCCGCAGTGCATGGCCGTCACCGCGACGGCCCCGGAGACGGTGAAACGGGATATCATCGAGAAGTTGGCGTTGTTCTCGCCGGCGCAGTTCGTGCATTCGGCAAACCGGCCTGAGATTCGACTCATCGTCGAACGTCTCGAGTCCGAGGACAAGATGCGGCGGTTGAGCGAGCTCGTCCATGACGTCCCGAAACCGGCCGTCATCTATACGGCGACACGGCGTGAGGCCGAAGCACTCGCTCTTCATCTTGACGACGCCTTGTTTTATCACGGTGGCATGTCGACTGAGGACCGCCGGCTCGTGCAATCGCAATTTTTGCGAGATGAAGTCGCCATCATGGTATGTACGAGTGCGTTCGGGATGGGTGTGAATAAAGACAACGTCCGTTCGGTCATCCATTATCAAATCCCGGCCACCCTCGAGGCGTACATGCAAGAGATCGGTCGTGCCGGACGAGACGGCGAACCCGCATTTGCCGTCTTGCTCTATGCCGAAGGCGACGAACGCATTCAACAGTTTTTGATCGACCAACAATATCCGAAAGACAAAGACATCCGTCTCGCGTATTTAGAACGCGACAACGGCACGAGTCTGGCCCAACTGCCGCGTCTCTTGCGGTTGAACGAGGAAGACCCGGTCTGGGGATTGTTGAACCAGATGCTCGCCGAGCGGACGCTTGCCGAGGCGATCGATTGGGTAAAAGATAGAAAGCGGGCCCGCTATCGTCAACTCGGACAGATGATGGACTACGCCCTCATCAAGACGTGCCGGCGCGATTACTTGTTGAACTATTTCTCGGAACAACCGATCAAACAAGCCGATTGTTGCGACGTCTGTGGGGAGATCGTGTTCCCGCCGTCGGTTCAAATTGTGTCTAAAAATGTGACAGATTGGAAACATCGTTTATCTCGTATCTTCTCCTTTGATTGATATCATAGTAAAATGATAAAAAAGGTAAAGGAGGGCACACGTTGCGACATCGGAACCAAGCGGACTCACTTCGTGAACAAGTGGTGGACACGTTGCCGTCTCGCGCTGAACGACAAGAGCATGAGCGGAAAGAAAAATTGAACGACAATTGGCTGAAACGGCCGCTCGCCATGATGCTGACATTGACGATGTTTGCCATTATTCTCGTATTTTTATATATAGGTCGTCATACAATATTTTTCTGACAATACGACGGGGACGTCGTATTTTTTTATGAGCAATCTCTGTTTTGTCGAACCAATCGCACAATCTCACCAATTTCTCACAGGAATTGCACAATAAAACAGGTAAAGCGCTTCAGATGGGTCTATACTAAATAAGAAGAACTTGTAGGAAAGGAGGGGCTGCTGTGCCGAAGTACTCCATTAAGACGGTCGCGTCGCTCACCGGGGTCAACCCGACGACGATTCGAGCGTGGGAACGCCGCTATCAATTCATCGTGCCGAGCCGGACCGAATCCGGCCACCGATTGTATTCCGACCAAGACGTCGAAAAGATTAAATGGGTCGTTGAAAAACAACGGGAAGGCTTGACCGTGTCCCAAGCGATTCAACAACTTCATGAAGCCCCGAAGCCGAAGCCTGCCCGCCTCTATGACGAGGAGCTCATGGACGGGTTGCTCGAGGCGTTACTTTCATTTGACGAACGCAAGGCGCACGATTTGATCAATCGTGCCTTTAATACGTTCAGTTTTGAGAAGGTCACGAAAGATATTATTGGTCCGTTGTTGATGGAGATCGGGACGCGTTGGGAGAATGGGGACATCACGATCGCGCATGAGCATTTTGCGACCGCTTTTTTGCGGGCCCGATTGTCGACCCTCTCGCTGCAGATGCCGATGAACCCATTTTTACCGCGGATCATTTGTGTGTGTGCCCCGGGCGAGATGCACGAGATCGGTCTGTTGTTCGTGACGCTTTACTTGCGTCAATATGGATACGACGTGATCTTCCTTGGTGCGGGCTTCCCGAAAGAGGATTTAAATGAGGCGTTGCACGATATCGACGCCAAGTGCTTGATCTTCTCCTGCACGTTGACGGAACATCTCGAGGACCTGAAAGAGGCGATGCGATTTATCCAAGCGGATCATCCCGATCTCGTCATCGGGGCCGGTGGTTACGCGGTCAGCCTTCACGCGACCGAGTTTGAGTCGGCCTTCCTTGGAGATACGCCCGAAGCATGGACCGAGTGGTTGTCAACTATTTGACAGGTTGCACAAACGAGAGTAGCTTATAAAGTAGGATTGATTAATCTTTGGAGGTTTTCGTTTGAGATTTGAAAAGCAAACTAAAGAACATTTAAGAGTATATTTGACGGCGAGTGACCTTTCGATTCGAGGGATTGCCATCGATACGATTGTCGGGGAGAGTGGTCAAGACTTGTGGCGGGAATTGCTCGAGACGGCGGAAGCGGAATTCGGTTTCATGCCCCAAGGCACCGTCGACTTGAACGTGACGATGTTTCCCCGTGATGGGCTCGTCATCGACGTCCAAAAAGTCGAGGCAGCCGTCCCGGATGCGGATCAAGAACAAGTCGAGATCCGTTTGACGATCGATGTGATTCATCATCTGATTTATCAGTTTGATGATATCGAGGACGTCATCAACGCCTCGGTCCGTCTATTCCCGCACATGCAGGATACAGAACAGGGCGGGGCGCTCTACCATTATGACGGACACTATTATTTACACTTTGTCGAAGTTCTCAAACCGGACGTCGAAGAGCGGTTGGCCGCCATCTTGTCGGAATACGGCCGCACGACGACCGTCAGCCCGTACGTCATGATGGAGTATGGCAAGACGATTCAAACTGAACAAGCCGTGAAACAGCTGTACGATACGTTCGCGTAAGTACGGCTTTTTTACTGTTCTGTTTCTATTGTTTTCGGCCGACACATGGTATGATAAAACTTGAATTTTTGAGAAGTTAGCCGAAGGAGAGATTTGATGAAAGTCGCGGTATTATATGGTGGTGTATCAGGTGAGCGGGAAGTGTCGCTCACGAGTGGTAAAGGAATGATTGAAGCGCTTGAAGAACGGGGTCACGACGTCGTGGCGATTGATTTTCACCCGGACCGGGCCAATGAGCTGTTGACGCTTCAAGCCGACGTCGTCGTCAGCGCCCTGCATGGCAAATACGGCGAAGATGGCCGTGTCCAGTCGCTCTTAGAGATGGCAGGCTTGCCGTACACGGGGTCGGGCGTTTTGGCATCAGCGCTTGCGATGGACAAAGCCCGTGCGAAAATTATTTTCGCCGCCGCCGGCATTCGCATCGCCCGTGACGTCCTCATCGAGTCGGGCGACGATATCGACGCAAAAGTCGTCGAGTGGGGTGGTGAATTCCCATGTGTCGTCAAGCCGGCCCAAGAAGGGTCATCGAACGGATTGACGATTGCGATGGACGAAGCGATGCTCCGTGAAGGGATTGACAAAGCGTTTGCATGCGATACGGCTGTCTTGGTCGAGCAATATATTAAAGGCCGTGAGTTGACGGTACCCGTCCTTGGGAATCACGGGGCTGAGGCCGCACTCCCGGTCATCGAGATCATCCCGAAAAATGAATTTTACGATTACGAGTCGAAGTATTCAGAAGGTGGATCGATTCACGTCTGTCCGGCCGAGTTGCCGGAAGCGTTGACTGAAGAAGTTCAAACGGCTGCCATCAAAGCACACCGTGCCCTCGGATGCAGCGGTTATTCTCGTTCGGACTTCCTCGTCTCTGAAGATGGGCTCGCTTATATTTTAGAGACGAACACGCTTCCGGGTATGACACCGCTCAGCTTGTTCCCGGACAGCGCCCGGGCCGTCGGGATCTCGTACGGTGAGCTGTTAGAGCGATTCATCGAACTGGCACTAGAAAAGTAAGAAGGGAATTCCCCCTTCTTTTTTCATTTTAGAAAACGCTTTCATTATTTTTGTAAAAGCCTTTCAAATTGGGCGCGTATCAGCTATACTTTTAAACGAATACGAGGTTGATTCTTGGGGGAGAATTGACAATTTAGGGGAGGAAACCTTCATGATTACGGATCAAGAAAAAGGTCATCAAAAACGAAAAAACATCCTTGAATCGACACAAGAAGTGATACACGAGGCGCTTGATAAGCTCGGGTATCCAGAAGAGATGTATGAGCTCTTGAAAGAGCCACTTCGGATGTTGACCGTCCGCATCCCGGTACGTATGGATGACGGATCGACAAAGATTTTCACAGGATACCGGGCGCAACATAATGACGCGGTCGGACCGACGAAAGGTGGGATTCGCTTCCACCCGAGCGTGACGGAGGTCGAAGTGAAGGCGTTGTCGGTCTGGATGAGCTTGAAGGCCGGAATTGTCGACCTTCCATACGGTGGCGGTAAAGGCGGGATCGTCTGTGATCCGCGTGAGATGAGTTTCCGTGAAATCGAACGATTGAGCCGGGGTTATGTCCGAGCCATCAGTCAAATCGTCGGACCGACGAAAGATATCCCAGCGCCGGACGTGTTCACGAACTCGCAAATCATGGCGTGGATGATGGATGAGTATAGCCGCATCGATGAATTCAATTCGCCGGGCTTCATCACTGGTAAACCGCTCGTGCTCGGTGGCTCGCATGGACGTGAGACGGCGACGGCGAAAGGTGTCGCCATCATGATCCGGGAAGCGGCGCTACGCCGTGGGATCGAATTGAAAGGGGCGCGTGTCGTCGTCCAAGGGTTCGGGAATGCTGGTAGCTTCTTGTCGAAGTTCATGCATGACGCCGGGGCGAAAGTGATCGCCGTCAGCGATGCATATGGTGCGATTCACGATGAGAACGGCCTCGATATCCCGTATCTTCTCGATCGTCGAGATTCGTTCGGGACGATCTCGACGCTCTTCAAGAACACGATCTCGAACAAAGAAATGTTAGAACTCGACTGCGACATCTTGGTCCCGGCCGCGATCGAGAACCAAATCACCGAAGACAACGCCGACAACATCAAGGCGTCCATCGTCGTCGAGGCCGCCAACGGACCGACGACGAACGAAGCGACCCGCATCTTGACAGAGCGCGGCATCCTGCTTGTCCCGGATGTACTCGCTTCGAGCGGTGGGGTAACCGTCTCGTATTTCGAATGGGTTCAAAACAATCAAGGATACTATTGGACGGAAGAGGAAGTGGAAGAGAAGCTTGAGAAAGTGCTCGTCCACTCGTTCAATACGGTATATAACACGTCATCGGCCCGTAAAGTCGACATGCGTCTCGCCGCCTATATGGTCGGTGTACGCAAGATGGCGGAAGCATCGCGTTTCCGCGGTTGGGTATAATTAAACAGCAAAAAGAGGGAGAACCTGGCGCCAGGTTCTCCCTCTTTTTGTCGATTACGTTGTCACACCGTTACGCTCCCGAAGCGTCTCGGCGATCGCTTGGCCATGGAAGCGGCCGTTCTCGATAAAGATCTTATTGGCGTCATTTCCGGCGGCGACGACACCGGCGATGAACAAGCTGTCGACGTTCGTCTCGAACGTCGTCTCGTCAAACGAGGGCACACCGGTCTCCTCATCGACTTGGACCCCGGCATCCGCGAACAGCCCATGGTCGGGCAAGTAGCCCGTCATGGCGAGGACGTGGTCGGTCTCGAGCCGATGTTCTTCACCATGCTGACGATAGACGACGTGATGCGGTTCGATTCGAACGATCTCCGCTTCGAGCTCGAGTCGCACCTTGTCATGACGGACGAGCGAGTCGAACGTCGGCAGGACCCACGGTTTGACAGACGGACTGTAGCCGTCCCCGCGATAGAGTACCGTAACGTGGGCACCGGCCTTCTCGAGCTCGATGGCCGCGTCGACCGCGGAGTTCTTTCCGCCGATGACCGTCACACGTTGTCGGTAAAACGGATGCGCTTCTTTGAAATAATGCGTGACGTGCGGCAACTCTTCACCTGGGACGTCCAACGTACGAGGACGGCCATAATACCCGGTGGCCAAGATGACATAATCGGCTTGGCGTTCTTTGACGCCGTCACGGTCATGGCGTGACCGAACGATGAACCCGTCCTCGGAACGCGTGACCGTTTCGACCGTCTCGAACGGTTGGACGTTGAGACCGGTCCGGCTGACGACTTCCCGATAGTAGACGAGCGCGTCTTGACGACGCGGTTTCAAATCTTTACAGATAAACGGGATATCCCCGATTTCGAGCAAGCTGGCAGAAGAGAAAAACGTTTGATGGGTCGGATACCGATAGATGGCATCGACGATATTGCCGCGCTCGATGACCGTGCACGAGATGCCGATCCGTTCTAATTCGATCGCAGCCGACAGTCCGCATGGTCCGGCGCCGACGACGATAGCATGTTTATTCAATGAAATCACCTCATCCCTCATTGTATGGAAGGACGAAACGGTTGGCAAGCCGCCAACTCACTGTTGGAAGCTGAAGCTATGTTCCATGACCGCTTGGGACGAACCCGCCTCGAGCTCGACAAGGAGGCGAAGTCTCGCTTTTTGTGAGTTGAGACCGTTCGAGAAGATGATGCCCATCTCTTTCAGTTGCTGGCCGCCGCCGACGTAGCCGTACACGTCTTGCACGATTCCGTTGAAACAACGGCTGACGATGACGACCGGCATCCGTTCGACGAGCATCTCGAGCGCGGGGACGATTGACGGTGGGACATTCCCTTGCCCGAGTACTTCAAGGACGAGCCCGTCATAGCCGAGCGCGAGCACCGCCTCGAGCAGGTCCGGCTCCATCCCGGCGACGACTTTCAGCACCGCGACCCGTTTCGTGATCGATGGAATCATTTTCGGTTGTTTTGTCGTCGGCTGACTATAAATGAGGACGTGATCTTTCGTCACCATACCGACGTTGCCGAAGTGGACCGATTTGAACGTGTCGACCGAGGACGTGTGCGTCTTCGTGACGTTGAACGCGGAGTGGATTTCACCATTGAAGACGACGAGCACGCCTTTGCCGCGTGCCACATCACTTTGGGCGACCCGAAGCGCCGTGATGAGATTGAATTCGCCGTCCGAGCCGACCTCGTTTGACGAGCGCATCGCTCCGGTCAATACGATCGGTACCGGTGCACCAAGCGTGATTTGTAAGAAGTAGGCCGTCTCTTCGAGTGTGTCCGTCCCGTGAGTGATGACGACCCCATCGTACGTGTCTTGTGTCAATTGTTGATTGATGAACTGGGCGAGCTCGAGCATTTTCTCGGGCGTCATGTGCGGCGACGGGATGTTCGAGAAATGTTTCGTTGTGATATTCGCGATGTCCGTCGCTTTCGGTAACGTCGCGTCGATCGGATTGACTTCGCTCGGCATGACATGTCCCGACCCCGATTGAGACATGGCGATTGTGCCGCCGGTGTGGATCAGTAATAAATGGTTCATAAACAGACCTCCAACTTTTTTGTTCGTTTCTTCCAATTTCTAGGTGCGACCTACTTTTTCTTTCCTCTATTTCAGTGTATGCTTAACGTGAGAAAGGAGAGATGCATCATGATTGCAATCGCCTTGTCTGCGGTTGCGCCAGGGTTCGCCCTTCTTTCCTACTTCTATCTCCGGCATGAATTGGAAGCGGAACCGCTCGGCTATGTGATCCGTTCGTTCGTCGCCGGGGCCATTCTCGTCTTTCCGATCATGTTCGTGCAGTATGCGTTCGTGGAAGAAGGGGTGCTCGTGGGCCCGTTTTGGAAGGCGTTCGTGGCCACCGCGCTATTAGAAGAGTTTTTTAAGTGGTTCATGATTTATTATACAATATACATACATAAAGTCTTTGATGATTACTACGACGGGATTCTCTATGCGGTCGCCTGCTCACTCGGCTTTGCCACGTTAGAGAATTTTCTATATTTATGGGTGTACGACTCGATTGAAATCGCCATTTGGCGTGCTGTGTTGCCGGTGAGTGGGCATGCGCTCTTCGCTGTCGTGATGGGGTTTTGCCTCGGCCGGGCCAAACATTCCGCCCATGAGCGCTTCTGGCTGTTCACGGCCGTCATGGCGGCGACATTGTTGCATGGCATGTTCGACTATATCTTGCTCGTCGAACCGATGAACAAAGTGCCGGCTGTCGTCTACATCGTCGTTCTTTGGATGGTCGCGCTTTTGCTCGTGCGGACCGCCAATCGCTCCAACCATCGCCAGTACAAATAGAATAAAAGGGGAATCGTTTCATGTTAAAAGTAGGACAAGAGTTACGGGTAGAAGTCGAAGGGAGAAAAGAAGGAAAGACAAAAATCGCGGCTATCAACGACCAAGTCGTCTGGATCGAGTCCCCGAGTGAGACGGATACGTTAAAGACGTTTTTCTTGCACGAGGACGAATCGATGCGTGTCTATTTTTTCGTAGGAGAAGAGCAGCTCTATGCGTTTGATACGGTCGTGACGAGACGGGTGAGCGATGCGCAACTGACGCTTCGCTACGCCTTCGCGTTGCCGGATGAAAAGAAAATCAAGCGCGTGCAGCGCCGTGAATATTTACGTGTCCCTGAAATGATCAATGTGACCGTATCCGCCGAGGACGGCCAGGCGTTCCCATCGTTTGAGACGACGTCGCTCGACGTGTCGGCCGGCGGTATGCGAATCGTGGCCAATCGAGCCCCGGTCGCGGTCGACGAGTCGATGATCGTCACGTTCCTTATTAATGATGACCGGGGCGTGCCGCAGACGTTCCGCGTCAAGAGCCGCCTCGTCCGCATCCATGAACAGACGGCCAAACAAGAGTTGTCGCTTTGCTTTGAAGAGTTATCACACCGGGACCAGGAGACGATTTTACGTTATTGCTTCCGAGCCCAGCTCGAAGCGAGAAAACGGACCGGCTCCGTATTTTCTTCACGATAAAAAACTGGTATGATGTTCTCGGAACAAATGACCGAGAGGAGGCGGGTATTGGGATGAGCCGATACCCAATTTTTATGAATAAACCATTACAAATCGCATTAGATGGACCGGCTGGGGCCGGCAAGAGCACGATCGCGAAAACGCTCGCTAAAAAACTAGGATACGTCTATATCGATACGGGTGCGATTTATCGCGCCGTCACGTATCGCGCGCTTCAAGACGGCGTCGGTCTCGAAGACGGTCCGATGCTCGCTGAGATGATCGACAAGATGGATTTACGTCTCGTTCCGTCCGAGAACGGTCAACGCGTGTTCGATGGCACGGAAGAAGTGACCGATGTCATCCGGACGAGCGAAGTGACGAACAACGTCAGTTTCGTCGCGCGCCAGCCGGAAGTACGGGCTGCCCTTATGGATTTACAGCGTGACCTCGCGAGTAAAGGCGGAATCGTCATGGACGGCCGTGATATCGGCACGCACGTCTTACCAGGCGCCGACTTGAAAGTGTTCATGACGGCGACGGTCGAAGAACGGGCCCGCCGTCGCCACGAAGAGAACGTGGCGAAAGGGTTGCCGAGCGACCTCGGACAGTTACAGCTTGAGATTGCCCTCCGCGACAAGCGCGACTCGGAACGAGAGGTCGCTCCGCTTCGCCAAGCGGACGACGCGCACTACCTCGACACGACCGAGCTGTCGATCGACGGGGTCGTCGAGGCGATCGAGCAATTGATGAAGCAGGTGATTGAACGATGAGACCACTCAACAATGGGCCGTTCGGCATGTATCGTCTCGCGGTGGGCGTCGTCAATATCATTCGCCGGTTGAGTTTCCGCGTCGAATATATCGGACGGGAAAACGTCCCGCTCGACGGGTCGATGATCGTCTGTTCAAACCATCAATCGAACTGGGACCCGGTACTTCTCGCCGGGGCGATGCCGAAACAACGCCAGCTCCGCTTCTTTGCGAAAAAAGAGTTGTTTGAAGTCCCGGTATTGAAACATATCTTGAACCGCGCTGGTCAAATCCCTGTGTCACGCGGAGAAGGCGACCGCCAGGCACTCCGTGTCGTCTTGCAAAAGTTGAAGGAAGACGAGGTCATCTCGATCTTTCCGGAAGGGACACGCTCGAAAGACGGGACGCTCGGCAAAGCCCAGGCCGGAGTCGGGTTCTTTGCGCTCCGCTCGGACGCCTCGGTGCTTCCGGTAGCCATCATCGGCACATATAAGTTCCGTTCGAAGCTTAAAGTCGTGATCGGCAAGCCAGTCGACTTGAGCGGGCTAAAAGCGGAGAAGGCGAGTGCTCAAACCGCGGCCGATTTGATTATGGCGACGATCGGTGATTTGTACATGCAGCATTCACGGAACGTTCGTTAATTTCAGGTTTAATCTCGCGCCAGGAAAGGAACTAACCTGATAACACCTTGACAAATCTTTCGAATTATAAGAAGTTTATACTAGGTGTAAGCGCCTTAGGGCGTTCCTTTTTGTACTCATCGTGAGGGGGTAGTGTTGGAATGGTCGAAGAAATGAAAGATATGCCTGATTTTGAGATTAATCGAGGTCAAATTGTGACCGGTACTGTCGTCAAAATCGAGGACAAACAAGCGTTGATCGATATCGGTTATAAAACCGAGGCAATTTTACCAATCAGCGAAGTATCAAGCATGCATTTAGACGATTTAAACGAATCACTCCATGTTAACGACGAAATCCGTGTCAAAGTGAAAAAGGTCACGGACGAAGAGGTGGTCGTTTCGAAGAAAGACGTGGATGCCGAGGCAGCTTGGGATCAAATCGTCGAGAAATTCGAATCTGGCGAAGTGTTCGAAGTCATGGTAAAAGACAAGGTCAAAGGTGGTCTTGTCGTTGACATCGGTATCCGTGGATTTATCCCGGCTTCGCTCGTAGAAAACCACTTTGTCGAAGACTTCTCATCCTACTTGAATAAACCGATTACGGTTAAAGTCGTCGAGATTGACCGCGAGAAAAATCGCGTCATCTTGTCGCATAAAGCGGTTGCTGAAGCTGAAATGAGCGCGAAGAAAGCGGAGACGCTCGAATCGCTCGAGGTCGGTCAAATCATCGAAGGGACGGTTCAACGTCTCACTGATTTCGGTGCATTCGTCGATATCGGCGGCGTCGACGGACTCGTCCACATTTCGGAAATGGCCCATAGCCGGGTAGAGAAACCGAGCGATGTTGTGACTGAAGGAGACAAAGTCAAAGTGAAAGTGCTTGGACTTGACCTCGACAACGAGAAAGTGAAGTTGTCGATCAAAGAGACGCAACCTGGACCGTGGGAATCGGTGGAAGGTAAAATTCAACCGGGCGACGAGATCGACGGGAAAGTCAAACGTCTCGTGACGTTCGGTGCTTTCGTCGAAGTCGCGCCGCAAGTCGAAGGTTTGCTGCACATCTCGCAGATTGCGAACCGACACATCGCGACGCCGTCTGAAGTGTTGTCAGAAGGCCAAGACGTGAAAGTGAAAGTGCTCGATGTCCATCTTGATGAGAAGAAAATCTCACTCTCGATGCGTGCGCTCGAGTCGAGTGATTCGACGCGTGAAGACGCGGACCAATCGCTGCTTGACGAGTATAGTGACCAAGGAGGGTTCTCTGTCTCTGAATTGACAGGAGAAGAGACCTCGGACGATTCTAAATAAGACGGTCGTTCAAGCGGGAGCCAGACTCCCGCTTCTTTTTGTATGGTCACGGAAATAGCGCTGTGATATGATAGTACAGTTGCAATTAGAAACGATCAGTTATTGAATGAAAGTTAGAGAGGTGTTTATATGGGAATTCCAGCAGTGGCCATCGTAGGCCGCCCGAATATTGGGAAATCCACGATTTTTAACCGGATTATCGGAGATCGCGTGTCGATCGTCGATGATAAACCGGGGGTAACACGCGACCGCATTTATGGGACGGGTGAGTGGTTGAACCGTAAGTTTCATTTAATCGATACAGGCGGGATCGAGGTCGGTGATGAGCCGCTTCTCGTTCAAATGCGCCACCAGGCCGAGCTTGCGATCGATGAGGCGGACGTCATCATTTTCATGGTGAACGGACGCGAAGGCATTACAGCGGCAGACGAAGAAGTGGCGAACTTGTTGTTCCGTTCGAACAAACCGATCGTCCTCGCCGTCAACAAAGTCGATAACTTCGAGATGCGCGAACTCATGTATGAGTTTTATTCGCTCGGATTCGGCGACCCGTTCCCGATTTCGGGGACACACGGACTCGGGCTTGGAGACTTGCTCGACAAAGTTCTCGATTTGGCGCCAGATAAAGATGATTATGAATACAATGAAGAAGTCATCCAGTTCTCGCTCATCGGACGTCCGAACGTTGGGAAATCGAGCTTGACGAATGCGATTCTCGGTGAAGAACGCGTCATCGTCTCGGATATCGCGGGGACGACTCGTGATGCGATCGATACACCGTTCACACGGGATGGACAAGAGTACGTCATCATCGATACGGCTGGTATGCGGAAACGCGGAAAAGTGTATGAATCAACCGAGCGTTATAGCGTCATGCGTGCCCAAAAGGCAATCGAACGTTCGAACGTAGTCCTCGTCGTCATCGACGGCGAAGAAGGCATCATCGAACAAGACAAACGCGTCGCCGGCCTCGCCCACGAAGCGGGGAAAGCCATCGTGCTCGTCGTCAACAAGTGGGATGCCGTCGACAAAGACGATAAGACGATGAAGAAGATGGAAGAGAAGATTCGTAAAGAGTTCTTGTTCCTCGACTACGCGCCGATCGTATTCTTGTCGGCTCTCACGTCGAAACGTCTTCAGACGTTGCTTCCGGTCATCAAGGAAGTGGCCGAGTCGCACCGTCGTCGGATCTCGACGAGCGTGTTGAACGACGTCATCGTCGACGCGGTCGCGATGAACCCGACACCGACGGACAAAGGACAGCGACTCAAGATCAACTACGCGACGCAAGTGGCCATCGAGCCGCCGACGTTCGTGTTGTTCGTCAACGACCCAGAGTTGCTTCACTTCTCGTACAAACGTTATCTAGACAACCAGATTCGTCGCGCATTTGACTTCACTGGTACACCGATTCATATCGTGGCGCGTCAGAAAAACTAATAATGGGGGTGCCTTCTATGGCAAAAGTTGCTGTCATCGGCGCAGGGAGCTGGGGAACGGCGTTATCACTCGTCCTCGCTGACAACGGACACGACGTCCTGCTTTATGGACGTGAAGAAGAGCATGTGCATGAAATCAATACCGACCACACGAATTCGACGTATTTGAAAGATGCGCCGTTACCGACCTCGATTCGAGCGACGACGGACTTGGCAGAAGCGGTCGCCGGCCGCTCCATCGTGTTCCTCGTCGTCCCGAGCTCGGCGATTCGTCCGGTGTCTCGTGAGTTGAACGCACTTCTCACAGAGCCGGCCGTTCTCGTCCACGCCGCTAAAGGGATCGAACCGAAGACGCACAAACGTCTGTCGGAGATCATCGCCGAAGAAATCGATCCGGCGAAACGCCGGGCCATCGGTGTTTTGACCGGCCCGACCCACGCGGAAGAAGTGGCGGTCCGTAAATTGACGACGATCACGATCGCCTGCGAGGATTTGGATGTGGCCGATGAGATTCAAGAGTTGCTCACGAACGATCAGTTCCGGGTGTATTTGAACTCGGACGTCATCGGAGCGGAGTATGGCGGTGCCCTTAAAAACATCATCGCGCTCGCTGCGGGGATGACGGACGGCCTCGGTTACGGCGATAATGCCAAAGCGGCGCTCATGACGCGCGGGATCGTTGAAATCGCGCGACTCGGGGTCAAACTCGGTGCCAACCCGGCCTCGTTCTCGGGATTGACCGGGATTGGTGATTTAATCGTCACGGCCACGTCTCAGCATAGCCGTAACTGGCGCGCCGGGAACGCGATCGGCCGCGGTGAAAAACTCGAGGACGTGCTCGGTCATATGGGAATGGTCGTCGAAGGTGTTCGTGCCTGTGAGGCGGCGCATACACTCGCTCGGGAAGCCGGTGTCGAAATGCCGATCACGGAAGCCCTTTACAACGTATTGTTCGAAGGCAAGAGCCCGCATGATGAAGTACAAAAGTTAATGAGACGCCCGCAAAAGCATGAGATGGAAGAAGTATTCCATTTCGAAGGCGGCGAAGAGCAAAGGGACTGACGTTTTCGTTCAGTTCCTTTGTTTTTTTTGCTACACTTATGTACGGAGAAAGAATTAAAGAGAAAGTCGAGGGGATAGACGTGACACCGTCACTCATCAAGATGTGGATTTCATTTGCGGGGATTGGAGCGTTTGCCATCGCCGCGCTCATGGTGGCAATCAGCCATACGAAGCTATCGGGATGGTTCGCGGCGCTCGTCCGCGTCATCGCATTCGTCATATTTTTATTTGGAACGATCATCATGATTTATGTGGTCGCTTCAGGACCGACAGGAGGATAACACGTGAAACGGATTTTGTTGGTCGCTAGTCTTTTGGCGGCGACCGTGCTCAGTGGATGTATGTTCCCGGACTCGAACCGGGTCGATAACGTGCCGTATGAAGATCAATTGACATCGGTCCAGACGGCCGTTGATTCGTTCAAAGAGACGACCGGTGTCTTGCCAATCAAAACGAAACCGGCTGAAACGCCTCTCATGGAGCGTTACCCGATCGAATTCGCCCGTCTCGTGCCTGGTTATTTGGCCGATCCGCCGGCGAACAGTTTCGAAGGGGGCGGCTTGTTCTTATATGTCCTTGTCGACGCCGAGACCGAGCCTACGGTCAAGCTCATTGATTTGCGCGTGACCGAACGGTTGCAAACGTTACAGACGAACATTAACGCCTTTCGGGCCAAAGAAGGGAAATTTCCGTTTGACGGGTCGGTCGGCAAGAATCAATTCACGATCGATTATGATCTCATCTTCGTCTCAGAAGAACCGACGGTCCCGAGTCCATACACCGATACCGAGTTGCCGATTTATGTCGACGGGACCGGGCAATTATTTGTCGATTACCGGACCGACCTTGAAGCCGCCCTTGAGAACACGGATGTAGAGCCGAAAGTCGGGGAAGACATTCGATATTTGCTCTATAATGACTCCCCGTTCGCCCCTGCTTATTCGCAAGGGTACACGATTAATGAACAAGGTGAGGTCGAGTTTTTAAACAACTGATCGTCGGAACGGGTCGAATATGGGCTTTTCACTTAAAAAATGTTGTCATATCAACGTTTGTACGATATGATTAATCCCGTAAACTCCCTGTGAGAGGAGGTGAATCGTGATGAACAAAACTGAATTGATCCAAGCAGTTGCGGAGAAAGCCAACGTTTCGAAAAAAGAAGCTACACAAGTTGTAGAAGCTACATTCGAATCTATCACTGAAGCACTCCAAAACGGTGATAAAATTCAATTGATCGGTTTTGGTACTTTTGAAGTTCGTGAACGTGCTGCCCGTAAAGGCCGTAACCCACGTACGAAAGAAGATATCGAAATCCCGGCGAGCAAAGTTCCTGCCTTCAAAGCAGGTAAAGCGCTCAAAGATGCGGTCAAATAATGTGCAATACATAAGTCGCCGAAAGGCGGCTTTTTTTGTGGTGGAAAGCGAGTTCACATGGCGTGAATGTGACAAAAATGTGCTATACTATGTCAGAATGACAACGAAGAGGACGAGGGGGGATAGCATGGAACAGATGACATACGAAACCGTTGTCACCGACCTTGCTCGTCAAATCGAAGAACGCATGACCCATCCGTATTTGACGAGACACGAGATTGTACCCGCAGTCGACATGCCTTTACTTCGTTGGATGGTCGAGATGATTGAAATCGAATCGAATCAACAACGTCAGCTCGTGCTTGCGACGTATTTTGCGCACCAAGCGCTCGAACTGCACGATCAAGTAAAGGATAGTCCGAACGGATCGCTCGAGCGGCAATTGAAAGTGCTCGCCGGCGATTATGCCTCGGCTCAATTTTATAAAATTCTGGCCCTGTTTCCTGCCGATTATAGCAATCGCTTCGGCCGGACGGTCCAGCTCGTCAACGGGGCGAAATGTACACTTGCGTTAGACGCAGACGTACCTGTCACGACGTGGATGGAAGCGAACTTCGGATTGATCAAAACGTTTTCTGAAGTGATCGGTCAGGCTTACTTGACCGCATACGGAAAAACGATCATCGAACGAAAGGCGGCGGAACTGCGCCAAGAACAACGAGAACAGCTATCGACGCTCCTGGCGCACGCTGTCGCTTAGAACGGAAAGGATGTTACGTATTGCAACCGAAAGAAAAAGAGCAAAAAGTATATGACGTGTTTCAATCAATCTCACCGAGCTACGATACGATGAACTCGATCATCAGCTTCCGTTTGCATAAATGGTGGCGCAAAGCGACAATGCGTCGCATGCAAGTGTTCCCAGGGGCTAAATGTCTCGACGTCTGTTGCGGGACGGCTGATTGGACGATTCAACTCGCCGAGGCGGCCGGGAATACCGGTGTCGTCAAAGGTCTCGATTTCTCCGAGAACATGCTCGCGGTCGGACAAGAGAAAGTGGAAGAATATCCGACGATCGAACTCATCCATGGTAACGCGATGGCATTGCCGTTCGGCGATCACTCGTTCGACTATGTGACGATCGGTTTTGGTCTTCGCAACGTTCCGGACTATATGACGGTGCTCCGTGAGATGCACCGGGTGTTGAAGCCGGGTGGTACGGTCGTCTGTCTCGAGACGAGCCAACCGACGGCACCACTCTTCAGCGAGCTATACCGATTTTACTTTGGATCGGTCATGCCGCTGTTCGGTAAAGTGTTTGCCGGCTCGTATGATCAATATAAGTGGCTCCAAGAATCGACCGATCAATTCCCGGACCGGTTGACGCTAAAACGGATGTTTGAGACGGCAGGATTCGAACAAGTCGAAGTGAAGGCGTTCTCCGGCGGTGCGTGTGCCATGCACTTAGGAAAGAAGTGGTGACCGATGTCTTTGAAGCGACTTTATCGCCACATGAACCGAGAGATTGAACAGATTGACCGGTTCTTGTCGACGCGAGTCCAAACCGATCATCCGGTCATCGAAGCGGCTTCGAAACAACTGTTAGACGCGGGCGGGAAGCGGATTCGGCCGGCGTTCGTCCTGCTTAGCGCCGGATTCGGACAGACGAAAGACATCCGATTGACGAAAGTGGCGGCGAGTCTAGAATTGATTCATATGGCCTCGCTCGTTCATGACGACGTCATCGATGACGCCACATTGCGCCGCGGCAAACCGACCGTCATGGAACGTTACGATGAACGGGTCGCGATGTACACCGGTAATACGTTGTTCGGTGAAGCGATTCGGCTCGTCTCTGAGATCGATTCCCCAGACGTGATGCAAATCATGGCTGATACGATGGAACTGATCTGTGTCGGGGAAATCAATCAAATCCAAGATCAATATGACTGGGCCCAATCTCCGAAACGATATCTCGACCGCATCGCCCGCAAGACGGCGCTGTTGATCGAGACGAGTTGTGCGGCTGGTGCCGTCGTCTCGGGAGCCTCTCCTGACGTTGTCAAACAGCTGCGGTTGTTCGGCTATGATATCGGGATGGCGTTTCAAATGACGGACGACTTGCTCGACTTCACCGCAAAAAGTTTCCAACTCGGAAAACCGGTCGGTGAAGATTTGAAACACGGTCATAAAACGCTTCCGCTCTTCTATTCAGCGGAAAATCCGGAATTTTTCGATCGGTTGCAACAAGTCAGTCATTCGTCTGATTATGCTTTGACGCACACGCTCGTTCGTGAAGTGCAACGCAACGGGACGCTCGAGCGGAGCCAACGGACGATCGACCGTTATGTGAACCGGGCGATCCGACGTCTTGACGGGTTACCGGACGTGGCCGACAAACGCTCCCTCATCGAGATTGCCGAGTACATCGGGAAACGAAAATGGTAATCGGCACCTTGTAAACCCTTTCAATAATGGTGATGACCGTGTAAACTAATAACGTACATGGTACACATATCGATTTAGGGGGATTAGGGGAATGGAAAAAACATTTTTAATGGTGAAACCGGATGGCGTGAAACGTGGATTGATTGGGGAAATCATCTCGCGCTTCGAACAAAAAGGCTATACGTTGAATCGTCTTGAATTGTTGACACCATCAGTGGAAGTTGCACAATCGCATTATGCGGAACATAAGGAAAAGCCGTTCTTTGGAGAGCTAGTCGACTTTTTAACGTCTGGTCCTGTTGTGGCGATGGAATGGGAAGGCGAGAATATCGTCGCCGTCTCTCGGTTGATGATCGGGAAGACGAACCCGCTTGACGCACAACCTGGAACGATTCGTGGCGACTTGGCCTCGACGATGTCACAAAACGTCATCCATGGTTCAGATAGCGTGGAGAGCGCAGAGCGTGAATTGTCACTCTGGTTCGCCACTGAAGCATCACACGTTTGATGACGATAAAAGGGACGGGGGCCTCCTGTCCCTTTTTATATTGGGATTGAAGCGCTCTCACTCGTTTTGGCACGACATGATCTAGGAGAAGAGAAAGAATTGAGGTTGGAACTGGTGATAAATGATTATGCCATCTTCGTTAAAAAGTTTTATTTGAAGTCAGGGATCGACTTGAATTTATATAAAGAGGCTCAGATGAAGCGGCGGATGATCGCGCTTCGTGAGAAGAAAGGGTATGCCACGTTCATCGAGTATTTCAAAGCGATGGAAGCGGATCGAGGATTGTACGATGAATTTTTAGACCGCATGACGATCAACGTGAGCGAGTTTTATCGGAACCCCGTCCGCTGGCAGCAGCTTGAGACGGATATCTTACCCGAGCTCATCCGAAAAAGTCAAGGCAAATTGCGTGTCTGGAGCGCGGCCTGTTCGACCGGAGAAGAGCCGTACTCGTTAGCGATGCTATTATCGAAACATTTGTCACCCGCCCAGTTCACGATCACGGCGACGGACCTAGATGATGTGGTGATCGAAAAAGCGAAGCAAGGCAAGTACCATGAGCGGGCGCTCGTCGACTTGCCCCCTGATTTTCGGCAGCGTTATTTCACTCGCCGTGGGGACGACTATTACATCACAGAAGACATCAAGAAGTTGGTGACGTTTAAAAAACATAACTTGTTGGCCGACGTGTACGAGCGGAATTTTGATTTGATCGTCTGTCGCAACGTCTTGATTTATTTCACCGAGGAAGCGAAAGAGAAAGTTTATAAATCATTCCACCGTTCGCTTCGCCCGGGCGGGATCCTTTTCGTCGGAGGCACGGAGCAAATCTTTCAACCGAAACGGTATGGCTACAAGATGAAACAAAGTTTCTTCTACGAAAAATTTGAAGAGTGAGGTGGCGCACATGCGTTATTTGACGGCAGGAGAATCGCACGGTCCCGGACTCTCGATCATCATCGAGGGTGTGCCGGCCGGGCTTGAAGTCGACGTGCAGGCAATCAATGACGAGCTTGCCAAACGGCAATCGGGTTATGGACGCGGCCGTCGCATGCAAATTGAATCAGACCGAATCGAGGTGAGGGCCGGTATTCGTCACGGGGTGACGACAGGGGCCCCTATTTCGTTTTGGATCGAGAACAAGGACCATACCCATTGGCGAAACGTCATGCAGGCCGAACCGGTCGACGCGGATGTTGAAATCAAGCGTCGCGTCGTCCGGCCACGGCCGGGTCATGCCGACCTCGTCGGCGGACTGAAGTATGACCATCGCGACCTGCGAGACGTGCTCGAACGCTCGAGCGCTCGAGAGACGGCGGCCCGTGTCGCTGTCGGGGCACTTAGCAAGCAACTGCTCGCTGCGGTCGGCATGTCACTCGTGAGCTATGTCAAAGTGATCGGCGGTGTCACGGCCGAGACATCATACGAGTCGCTCGACACGTTGCACGCCGCGATTGAGGCGTCGCCGGTCCGGACGATGGATGAGGCGGCAGGTCAGGCGATGATGAATCGAATCGACGAGGCGAAAGCTGCCGGTGATTCGCTCGGCGGTGTCGTCTGTACGGAAGTGCATGGCGTCATCCCAGGGCTCGGGTCGTATGTCCAATACGACCGAAAACTCGACGCGGCCATCGCCCGCGCCGTCATGAGCGTCAACGCGATTAAAGGGGTCGCGTTCGGGGATGGGTTCGAGATGGCGTATCGACCAGGCTCTGAAGTCATGGACCCGATCGCCTATGGCCCGGACGGTTATACGCGGCTGAGCAACCATCTCGGCGGTTTCGAAGGCGGGATGACGACGGGCATGCCGATCGTCTGTACGGCTGTGATGAAGCCAATCCCGACGCTATATAAACCGCTCCAATCCGTCGATATCGACACGAAACAACCGTTTCTCGCGCAAATCGAACGGAGTGACGCCTGTGCCGTCCCTGCCGCCTCGCTCGTCGTCGAGGCCGTCGTCGCGTTTGAGCTCGCCCGCGAGTTATGCGAGACGTTCGGATATGACACGGTCAATCGGATCCAGTCACGTGTCGCCGCGTACCGAGAGGAGATTCGGACGTGGTGACGCTCCATGTGAACGCCTCGACCCCGTACGACGTCACAATTGAACGAGGGGACGCCTGGCTCGACCGCGTCCCTTACTTCTCGTGCTCCACCGTTTGGGTGGTCACAGATGAGACGGTCGACCGGTTGCACGGAAGTGCGTTCCGGGAACGGCTCGCGCATAAACATCGGAACGTCGTCTGGTCGGTCGTCCGCCCGGGTGACGGCTCGAAGTCGCTCGACACGATTGAGCGGCTCGTCACGGACGGATTGACGGGCGGTTGTGACCGGGATACGCTCGTCGTGGCATTCGGAGGTGGCATGGTCGGGGATTTAGCCGGCTTTTTAGCGAGCGTCTATATGCGCGGTGTGCGTTACATACAAGTGCCGACGACGATTCTCGCGCATGACTCGGCCGTCGGTGGGAAAGTCGCGGTGAACCATCCGCTCGCGAAAAATGCGATCGGTGCCTTCTATCAACCGGCGGGCGTCCACTATAACGTGGACCGTCTCGAGACGTTGTCCGCGCGGGACGTCTTGAGCGGGCTCGGTGAATTGATTAAGCACGCCTATCTGTCACGTTACGTCCTCGGTCACTCGTTTGAGACCGAGTTGTTCACAGCTTTGGCACAAGGACCGCTCGATTGGGAAACGTGGCTCGCACGAGGGATCGAAGTGAAGCGATTAGTCGTCGAGGCCGATGAACGCGAACAAGGCGTGAGGGCGTGGCTGAATTTCGGTCATACGTTCGGCCATGCGTTGGAGTCGGCTGAGGCATACCGGTTGTCGCACGGGGAAGCGATTCTCTACGGGATGGTGTACGCCTTCCTCGTCTCGGGCGACGAGAAGCGGGCCGAAACCCTCGCTTCATTCATGAGGCGGGGAGGCATCACAACGGTCAACTGGCAATCGTTTGACACGTATCTCGCAGGCATGGGACACGATAAAAAGAATCGGGACGGGCAGATCCGCTTCGTCCTGCTCGGCGCTGAGGTGACCGTTGCGAGCGTCACGGCCGAGCGACTCGCTGGAGCGTTCCATCAAATGAAAGGGTGGTTTTGACATGGGATTGAATGGATTCATACGGGTTCCGAGTGACAAGTCAATCACGCATCGCGCTCTCTTGTTCGGGGCCGTGGCGACCGGGGAGACGACGATTTATGATCCACTCCTTGGCGAGGATTGCCGGTCGACGCTCGAGGCGATCCGGCGGTTAGGAGCGGACGTCATCGAAGAGCCGGACCGCCTCCTCATCACGGGGGCAAAGACGCTCACATCGGCCGAACTCGATTGCGGGAACTCGGGCACGACGATGCGTCTTTTGACAGGGCTTCTCGCCGGTTACGATGGGGAGTTCACGCTTACCGGAGACGCCTCGCTCTCAAAACGTCCGATGCGTCGGGTGACGGACCCGCTCCGACAAATGGGCGCGGACCTCCACGGAGAGTTCGCCCCGATCCGAATTCACGGCCGGACGCTGGCGGGCATCGATTACACGTTGCCTGTCGCGAGCGCGCAAGTGAAGTCAGCGGTCCTGCTTGCGGGACTTCGTGCGACCGGACCGACAATCGTGCGCGAACCCGTCTTATCGCGGGACCATACGGAACGCATGCTGCCGCTGTTCAGTGGGCAATTGGACATCACGGCAGAGGACGGTGTCCGAACGATCCGGTTAGCTCCATCCGGGCTCAAAGGGACCACGGTGGCCGTTCCGGCCGATCCATCTTCGGCTGCCTTTTGGTGGGCCGGGGCGGCACTCGTCCCGGGCAGTCGCGTCACGACGACCGACGTCTGTTTGAACGAGACACGAATCGGATTTTTACGCACGCTTGAACGGATGGGTGTGAAGACGGAAGTGACGAACGTTCGTTTGCTCGGGGAAGAATCAGTCGGCGACGTGACAGTGTCGACGAGTACACTTCACGGCATCCGCTTGGACGGGGACGCCATCCCGCACCAAATTGATGAATTGCCGTTGTTCGCTCTCGTCGCGTCGCAAGCGACGAGTCCGTCATCGGTCCGGGACGCGGGCGAACTCCGAGTGAAAGAGACGGACCGGATTCAGACGGTCGTGCATGAACTCTCGGCACTCGGGGTCGATGTGCGCGAAACCGAGGACGGATTTGACGTCTATCCGAGCCGGTTGCACGGGGGTCATGTCTCCTCGCACGGGGATCATCGCTTGGCGATGATGCTCCAAATCGCGGACTTATTGACGACGGACCGTGTGACGATTGAACACATCGAGGCAGCTGATGTAAGTTACCCACGATTCCGTGACGATTTACAACGCCTCGGCCGTGAGATAGAATAACGTCAATACGAGTAGCCGGTAGGAGGAATTATAAACATGTTAGACGAAATAGAATTGAATCATATTATTGAGATGCTCGAGAAAGGTGAGACCGAGCATGCCCTCATGCAT
The DNA here is from genome assembly GCF_018618155.1 of Exiguobacterium sp. s6. NCBI lineage: Bacteria > Bacillati > Bacillota > Bacilli > Caryophanales > Exiguobacterium > Exiguobacterium sp. s6. The sequence continues at coordinate 1,560,439 of NZ_JACSLN010000001.1, read as the reverse complement.
CTCGAGTCGCTCGAGAAGGAAGGGTCGGACGAAGACCGTCTGGCCATCGCCGACATCTACCTCGAACTCGGGCTCGCCGATCGGGCCGTGAACGTACTCGCGGCACTCTACGTCGACTACGCGGGCAATCCGCACGTCGCCTTGTCACTAGCCGAGGCTTACTTGGACAGCGACCGGGAAGAAGAGGCGATCGCCGTCCTTGAAAAGATTGATACGACAGACAAGGAAGCGCATATGCGCAGCCTCGTCTTGCTCGCTGATCTCTATCAATCTCAAGGGTTGGATGAGGTCGCGGTGAAGAAATTGATGGAGGCGCTTGAGGCGAATCCAGACGAACCGCTCCTTATCTATGGTCTAGCCGAGTTGTATGCGTCGATCGGTTCATTCGAACAGGCGGTCCCGCTCTATGCCCGTCTGCCGCACTTGCGCTTGCCGGAAGAACTCGACTATCAGGCGGACTACGCCGAGGCGCTCACGATGATCGGCTCGTTCGAAGAGGCGCTCGAGGAGTATGAGAAAGCAAACGACCGCAACTTGAATACCGTGTTCGGTCACGCGATGACCGCCCATCGCATCGGTCGCGATGAAATCGCCGTGAAGCAGTTCGAGTCACTCCGGGCGATGGACCCGGACTTCACGTCGCTCTACTTGCCCTATACGGAAGCGCTCGACGCACTCGGCCGCTTCGAAGAGGCATTGGATGTGATCGATCAGGGAATCGACCGTGACGACTACAACGACGAGTTGCGGACGGTGAAGGCGAAGCTGTTCTTGAAGCAAGGGCGGACGGACGAGGCGGTTACGGAACTTCGGGAAGCGCTCGCGCTGAACCCGGAATCGCTCCAGGCAACCGAGCTCCTCTTATCAGTCTTATTCGAATCGGGTGACATGGAGGCCGTCCTCGAGACGATCGACACGCTCGAAGAGCATTCGACGTCCCCGCTCATGACCTGGTACAAAGCGAAGGCGGCCTATGAACTCGAGGACTACGATCAAGCCGTCACGTTATACGGGTCGATCGAGCAAGTTTATAAAGAGGACGTGTCATTTGCCATCGAATGGGCTACACTATTGATAGAAGAAGGACAGCGTGCCGAAGCGCAACGAGTGCTCGAGCAAACGCTTGCGCTCACCGTCGATGTCGACGACCGCCAAGTTCTGGAGGAGCGGCTCGAACGGTTGACGGACCACGATTAATCGATACAAAGGAGATGGGGTCATATGGTCGAGCGGAAAAAGATGTTCTTAAAGCGATTCCTCGCTCATCATACGCTTCGCAAACGAGAAGCCAAGTGGATTATCGACTACTGGCTCAGACATCCAGAAAAACTCGGGAACGTTCATTTCGTCACGAACGCCTCGGTCTCACCGCGTAGCCTGATCATGACGGCGTACGGTTTTGACGGCGAACCGTTCCGTTACCGCCGGGGTGACCTCATCACGGTCAATCCCGAGAAGGCGTATCACGACATCCGGCTCCATGACGGCGCCATCTACGTGGAGCTCAACTTCCAAGGGATGATGATCGACGAAATGTGGATCGACATCGTTGAATTGAACCCGTTCGAACCCGTGGCCGAACTTAAGGATGAAGTGACGACGTCCGCGCAAACGGTCATCCGGGCCTCGGTCGCCCAGTTCGAGGAAGAACGTCTGCTCGTCGAAATCGACAAGGCGCTCGACCGGCGTGACGAGAAATTGTTCCGCAATTTGACGAGTCAGCTGCATCAAGTGCGAGCCTCAAAATTATTTTAATAAAAACAAGCGCTTCCGTTATGGTCGGCGCTTGTTTTTTGGTATATTAATGACGTAGGAATACACAATAATTTCACATTTCGTTCATAAGTTTCGCATAGGGAACGTTTGTAGGTACGCTACAATGGACATGATGATGTATGTCTGGAGGAGAGGAGGAGGAAGATGAGGTTCGATGGCATAGACGCGATGAAATCGCTGACAGAACGCCAATACGTCGACACGCTCGTCGTCCCACTCGTCGAACTGGCGTTTGATGAGGACATGGTGCGAAAAGCCGAAGGGAACGAAGTCATTCAGGCGGTGGCACTTGAGACCGAACGGCAACTGTCGGGACGGACGATGCTCAGCCCGACACTTAGTTACGTCGACGTGGACGCTGGCCGGGCGACGGCAGAAGCGGTACTCACGAAGGCGGTGTCCTCTGGGTTTTCCCACGTGTTGTTCATCTCCTCGGATTTGCGTTTCAAAGGGTCTGAACTGCCGATTATGTTTGTTCCGCCGCTTGCTTTAAAAGGCATGTCCGGCGAGCAGTCGCACACGATGGTTCAAAATTTTGCGACGCAAGTCATTACCGAGCTTTCGAGCCGTTGGATGGCGACATGAAGCGGTTGACGTGGAGGTTTTATTGATATACTATTTTGTTGAGTGAGAAATTTTTGTGAAGAATGCATAAAGAATTATGGGGTTATGCACACGAATGAGGGGGGAACGAAATGGCTCAAAATGGGTCAAAAGTCACACGCCGTCAGTTCTTAACGTATACGTTGACTGGTGTAGGTGGCTTTATGGCGGCAACATTGATCAGTCCGATGGTCAACTTTGCGATCGATCCGGTCTTAAAAAAATCGGATGCGGGCGATAAAGTAAAAGTCATCAGTCTCGACGACATCACGACTGAGCCGCAACGTGTCGACTTTAAGAAACAAACGCAAGATGCTTGGTATGAATTTGAAGAAACGCTTTCGGCGTGGGTATTTAAAGATGAGAGCGGCGAAGTCATCGCCTTGTCTCCGATCTGTACGCACCTCGGTTGCCAAGTAGGATATGGTGGAGACCCGACTCGACCGACAGAGTTCTTCTGTCCGTGTCACTTCGGTCGCTATGAGAAAGATGGAACGAACATTCCGGGTACGCCTCCGACATCACCACTTGCACGCTACGAAAAAGAAGAAAAAGACGGCTTCCTATACTTGGGCAGTCCAGTCGCACAGTTGTGAGAGGGGGAATAGTCGATGTTACAAAAAATTTATGATTGGGTCGATGAACGCGTCGACATCACGCCGTTATGGCGCGACATCGCTGACCATGAAGTTCCAGAACACGTCAACCCTGCCCATCACTTTTCAGCATTTGTTTATTGCTTCGGCGGTCTGACGTTCTTCACGATCGTGATTCAAATTCTGTCAGGGATGTTCTTGACGATGTATTACGTACCAGACATCATCAACGCGCACGCGTCGGTGTATTATTTACAAAACGAGATCGCACACGGACAAATCGTTCGTGGGATGCACCACTGGGGCGCATCGGTCGCCATCGTCATGTTGTTCTTACATACGCTCCGCGTATTCTTTACCGGATCGTATAAGAAGCCGCGCGAACTCAACTGGGTCGTCGGTGTTCTCTTGTTCTTCGTCGTCTTGGCGCTCGGTCTTACAGGGTACTTGTTGCCGTGGGATATGAAAGCGTTGTTCGCGACGAAAGTTACGCTTCAAATTGCCGAGAGTGTCCCGGTCATTGGTGGCATCGCCAAGACGCTTCTCGCCGGTGGTGAGATCGTCGGCGCACGGACGCTCACGAACTTCTTCGCCATTCACGTCTTCTTCTTACCGGCGGCCTTGTTCGGACTCCTCGGAGCCCACTTCTTGATGATTCGTAAACAAGGGATTTCAGGACCGCTATAAGCCGATTCGAAGATATAAAGGGGGAGAAACGATATGCATCGCGGTAAAGGGATGAAATTTGTAACCGACTCTCGAGTAGGAATCTCGAATCGGAAACAAAATATTGCAAAAGACTATTCTGAATACCCAGGACGCACTGAGGCGTTCTGGCCGAACTTCTTGTTGAAAGAGTGGATGGTCGGTTCGGTCTTCTTGATCGGGTTCATCGCCTTGACGATCGTCGAGGCACCACCGCTCCAAAACATCGCCGATCCAACGAACACGTCTTACATTCCGTTACCGGACTGGTATTTCTTGTTCTTGTATCAATTGCTCAAGTACCAATTCGCAGCAGGGGACTGGATCCTTCTTGGGACGGTCATCTTGCCAGGGGTCGCTTTCACGGCGCTCTTGATCGCACCATGGCTCGACCAGGGGCTCGAACGTCGTCCGGCGAAACGTCCGGTCGCCATCAGCTTCATGCTTCTCGGTGTCTTGTCGATTTTCTACTTGACGTGGGAGTCGGTTCAAACGACACATTGGGATCAAGTTCACGAGCAAGGAATCTTGGAAGTACCAGGTGAGGGCCCGGAAATTGATACGGCCGCACCAGGTTACGAGATTTACTCGGCGCAGTCATGTGTGAACTGTCACGGTCAGAACCTTGAAGGCGGCGCAGCCGCTCCAGGTCTCGTCGGGACAGCTTACACGGCCGAAGAGATCGCGGATATCGCGGTCAATGGTGTCGGAACGATGCCGGCCGGCCAATGGGACGGTTCGGATGAGGACCTCCAAGCCATGTCTGAATTCATCGCTTCATACGGTGAAGGCGGAGAAAACAACCAATAAACGATTGGTTCAAGAAGTGTGACCCGTCAAACGGGCCACACTTCTTTTTACTTTCGTTTCGTTGCGCTACAATGAAGAAAAAAAGGATGGAATACTCGAATGATACATATGTTGCGCCCGATCCTGACACACCGGCTCGTGTTAGGACTACTCTTTCTCATCAATCTGCTCGGCACGATCTACGGGTACGTCTGGTATGAGCCCCAGCTTCGCGATACGCCGCTCATCTATTGGCCGTTCGTACCGGACAGCCCGACGGCCTCGCTCTTCTTCACGATTGTGCTCGGCCTATGGCTCGCCGGAAAGAAGTCGCCGCTCATGGAGACGCTCGCCTTCGTGACGCTCATCAAGTATGGGGTGTGGGCCGTCATCATGAATCTCTTGTTCTTGCGGGAACTCGGACCGGACGCGGAGACGTTCACCGTGCTCATGGCGGTCATGCTGATGGTGTCGCACGGAGCGATGGCGTTCCAGGCGCTGTTGTATGCACCGTTCATGACATGGACGGTTCGTTCGTTCGTTTTGACGCTCGTCTGGGTCGTCCACAATGACGTCGTCGATTATGTGCTCGGCCAATGGCCGCGCTATCCGTCGCTCGCCGAGCATATCGCCTGGATCGGCTATGGTTCGTTCTGGTTGACGGGAATATGTTTTTTTATGGGATACCACCTCATCCTGCGCACTTCACTTGATAATAAGTTCATAAGAATGTAAAATCAGGGTATCAAATACACGCAGAGGTGATAGAGAACATGTCATTAGGTGGCTATATTTTCTATCTTGCACTGATTATGCTCATCCCATTATGGGCCCAGATGCGAGTGAAAAGTACGTACAAAAAATTTCTTCAACAACCGATTCAAAGCGGCGTCACCGGCGCCCAAGTCGCTGACTTCATCATGAAACAAAACGGCGTCAACAACGTCCGCATCGAGATGGTCGACGGACTGATGAGTGACCATTACGATCCGGTCAATAAAGTCGTCCGTCTCTCACGTGAAGTGTATCAAGGCTCGACGATCTCATCGGCTGCGATTGCGGCCCACGAGATCGGCCACGTCATTCAAGATGCGACCGACTATAAGATGATGCGTGTCCGTCACCGGCTCGTGCCGGTCGTGAACATCACGTCGAACTTGTCGTTCCCGCTTCTCTTAGGTGGTTTCTTGCTCGGCGCGATGGGCCTCGCCCAACTCGGTGTCGTCATGATGCTCGGGGCGGTCGTGTTCCAACTCGTCACACTCCCAGTCGAATTCGATGCCTCGAAACGGGCCATGGCTGAACTGACGAGCCACGGAATCGTCACGGCAACCGAAGAGTCGGGTGCGCGCAAAGTGCTCAACGCGGCAGCATGGACGTACGTGGCGGCAACGCTCGTCGCCGTCGCCGAATTGATCCGCTTGGCACTCATCGTCTTCATGCCACGTGATGAGTAGAATCAACGGTCCCGTCTCGCGACGGGACTTTTTTTATCATGTTTGGAAAGGGGACCGAGATGTCAAAACCACAGTTGACGAAGGCGGGTCGTCTGCGTCTGATCGAACAACTCGAGACGCTTCGCATCGAGGGTCGGCGTGAAGCGCTCGAACGTGTCAAGGCGGCCCGGAAATTTTGTGACTTTCGAGAAGATGTGACGTACTTTGACGCAGTGCGTGAACAAGAGCGCATCGAGACGAAAATCATCGAACTAGAGCGAACGCTCGCCGATGCCGTCGTCGTGGAAGAGGAAGCGACTGCCGGAAAGGTTGGGTTCGGTGACACGGTGACGTTGCGAGAACTGCCGGATGGTGACACCGAGACGTACCAAATCGTCGGCGAGCTCGAGGCCGATCTGGCGAAAGGCACGATTTCCGTGTCGTCCCCGCTCGGCAGCGGGTTGATGGGCGGCGTCGTAGGTCAATCCGTCACAATCGATTCACCGGACGGCCCACTCGACTTTGAGATTGTCCGGATCGACAAATAATGGTTAGACCCAACCCGAGTCTACGACCGTTTACTCAAAAACAGGCCACTGGAAGCGATTAAGCTGCTTCTAGTGGCCTGTTTTATCATACTCGTATTTTGTCTCATGACGAGTGCAATCAGAGCAACGTCAAAATTGCCCGTTATAATCGCTTGGAACGACGTTGGTCAAAACATACTTAGTCGATGCTTCCTTTGACTCGTAAGACACCGTGTACTCCTCATTTTCTTCAAGTAAAGCCCACGTACTGAAATCAACCACATCTATTTTTTTCTCATTTGCAAGAATAATCCATTGTCCTGTCTCAGACCGATCCTTTGCAACAATGGTCGTCCTCTCAGTAACGGAAACGATAGAAGAATTCCCAAACAGGTACGCCATGCATGCTGAAGTCAAAAGAATCACCAGCGAAATGGTCAAGAGATGTCTGTTTGACAACGCTGAACAAAAACGATTCTCCACAATGTAGCCTCCTTGAAACAATGCGAGTTGTTTTAATCGACTGGTCCCTGACTCACGATTTGGATACGAATCGAAGCAACTCAGATGAACGAACAATCTACATTACTTTATTTCAGTGGTACACGGTTCTCATCGAACGTGAAGCCTTCACCACCGACCTCATAGACGTGGTGGAACGTGACGAAGGCGTGCGGGTCGATCTGTTTGACGATCGTTTTCAACCGGTTCACTTCGTTCCGCCCGACGACGACATAGAGGACTTCAAGTTCCTTGTTCGAATAGCCGCCTTTGGCGAGAAGACGGGTCGTCCCGCGGTTCATCGTGGCGTGGATGCCGTCGGCGATGGCCGTGCGATGGTCGCTGATGATCATGGCGGCCTTCCCGGCATATGTCCCTTCCTGCATCGAGTCGATGACGCGGGCCCCGATATAGACGGCGAGGAGCGTATACATCGCCTCGCGAATATCGAGATACGTCAAACTGAGGACGATGACGAAAAAGTCGAACACGAGGAACGTCTTGCCGATCGACCAGCCGACGTAACGTTGCACGAGCCGGGCAATGATGTCGACGCCTCCGGTCGTGCCGCCGTTATTGAAGATGATGCCAAGACCGACCCCGATGAACAGGCCGGCGAACAAACTCGCGAGCACCATGTCGTCCGTCAAATCGATGACGAGGTTTGAGTACTTGGCAATGAGGGCGTACCAGAGCGAGAAGCTGAACGTCCCGATGAGCGTGTAGATGAACGTCGTCCGCCCGAGCAGCTTATAGCTGACGAAGAAGAGCGGGATGTTGAGCGCCAAGTTCGTGATCGATGGCGACCAATCGAACAAGCCCCGCAGAATCAAGGTGATGCCTGTGAAGCCGCCTTCCGCCAAGTTGTTCTGGACGTTGAAGTGGTAGACACCGAACGCGAAAATAAAGGAACCAATCAAAATGAAGAATATATTGCGAAACCGAATCGGTAATTGTACCGTCATCTGGTTCACCTCCCATCTAGTAGCGTACTCGAAAAACCTCTCGATTGCCTACCCTGAACATATGACAATCGAGACGGAGTCCGATATACTTTTCACAGAAGAGGTGATTTTATGAAAATAGTAGCAATTGGGGCCCATCCGGACGACATTGAGATCGGCATCGCCGGTATGACCGCCCAATGGACCGAGGACGGGATCGAGGTCCTATACGTCGATTTGACGAGAGCCGAACTGTCATCGAACGGGGACGTCGTCACCCGGGGGAAAGAAGCCGAGATGGCCGACCGTGTGCTCGGTATCCGGCGTGTGAACCTCGGTTTTCCGGACCGGGGTTTGACAGGGGACAATGAACAAGTCGAGGCGCTCGTCCGTTTGATTCGGACCGAACGTCCGACACATGTCTTTTATCCATACGGCGTCGACCGCCATCCTGACCATGGGGCTTGCGCCCGACTCGTCGAGGAGGCGCTCTTTAACGCAGGAATCCGTAAATTTATGCCGGACGTCGCCGCGTATCGACCGGCGAGCGTCTATCAATATATGATCAACGCCCATACGACGCCTGACGTCTGCATCGACATCACGGCGACGATTGAACATAAACTAAACGCTTTACGGGCTTATGCCAGTCAGTTCACACCGGTCGACGGTGTGGCGACACCGCTCACGGACGCCTATCTCGATCGGGTGTTGGCACGGGAACGGCATTTCGGCAGTTTGATCGGCACGGAGTACGCCGAAGGGCTCATGACGACCCGTCCGTACGTTGTCACGAAGGCGGGTGAGCTCGCATGAGACTACGCATCGGGGTCCTTTGTTATCCGTCGGTCGGAGGTTCGGGCATACTCGCCACCGAGCTCGGCATGAAACTCGCCGACCGGGGGCATGACGTTCATTTCATCACGTCGAGCATCCCGTTCCGACTGAACGCCTACCATCCGAATATCACGTTCCACCAAGTCGAGATCAACCAGTACTCGGTGTTCCGCTATCCGCCGTACGACATCACGCTCGCCTCGAAAATCGCGAGCGTCATCCAGGCGTTCGGCCTTGATGTCATTCATGCCCACTACGCGGTGCCGCACGCTGTCTGTGCCGCCCTCGGGCGCGAGATGGCCGGGACGAAGACGCCGATCGTGTCGACGCTCCACGGGACCGATATCACCGTGCTCGGGGAAGACGAAGAACTCAAGCCGGCCATCCTTTATGGGTTGCGTCAATCGAACGCGATCACGGCCGTCTCGGACAGCTTGAAACAAGAGACGCGCGAGCGGATCGGGTCCGATTTGTCGATTGACGTCATCCATAACTTTATCGATGAGGCTGTCTATCAACCACAGGCCGATACATCGCTTCGCGAACGATACGGTTTATCGGAACAGGACCGGGTCGTCATCCATATCTCGAACTTCCGGCAAGTGAAGCGAATCGACCTCGTGCTCGAATCGTTCCAGCAGATGAACGTGCCGCACAAAAAACTGCTCCTCGTCGGTGACGGCCCGCTCATGGGAGCGATGCGCCGCCTCGTGAGCGAGATGGGGCTCGAAGAGCAAGTCATCTTCGCCGGGAAGCAAGAGCAAGTGGCGGCACTTCTATCGATGTGCGACGTCCATATCCTGTTGTCGGACAAAGAGGCGTTCGGCCTCGTCGCCCTCGAGGCGATGGCGACGGGTGTACCGTCGGTCGTCAGCGATGCGGGCGGATTGCCGGAAGTCATCACCGACGGCGTGGAAGGGTTTGTCGTCAAACGCGGCGACGCGCCCGCGGCGACGAAAGCGCTCGAAGCGATCTTGCTCGACCACGAGCTCCATGCACGCTTCCGTGCGAACGGGCTCGAGCGGGCCAAACAGTTCGCCTCGGCCGATATCGTCACGGCGTATGAATCGCTTTATGAACAGGTGGTGGGACGATGACGGAATGGGAATACGCCAAACGAATCATCGAGACGATCAACGCCCACGGCGGCGAAGCGTACATCGTCGGGGGTGCCGTCCGTGACTATATGCTCGGTACGCTTCCGGATGATATCGATATCGCTACGTCGCTCTTCCCGGACGAAGTCATGCGCTTGTTCCCGAAATCGGTACCGACCGGGATTGACCACGGCACGGTGACGGTCATCCTCGACCATCATCCGTTCGAAGTGACGACGTTCCGCTCGGAAGGGACGTACTCGGACTCGAGACGACCCGACCATGTTTCGCTCGGCGTCTCGCTTGAAGAAGATATGAAACGGCGTGACTTCACCATGAACGCGATGGCGTTCCACGACGGCAACGTCGTCGACTTGTTCGGCGGACGGATGGACCTCGAGGCACGTGTCATTCGGACCGTCGGCAGCCCCTATGAACGCTTCAACGAGGACGCGCTCCGCATCATGCGGGCGTTCCGCTTCATGGCCCAACTCGATTTCCGGCTCGACGAAGACGTGCAACGGGCCTCACGCGAACTCGGCCACAAACTGCAAGACATCGCGATGGAACGGGTCGCCATCGAGTTCGAGAAGTTGATGATGGGCCCGGCATACCGAAAGGCGCTCGCGGCGATACTTGACCTCGGCATCCATCAATACTTGCCGAACGTCACGGAGACGCTCATCCGCCGTGTCATCGCCGACAAGCGGACCCCGGTCGACCCGGTCGGGGGCTGGGCGTTGTTCGTCTATTATGCTGACGCCACCGATTGGCTGACACCGTGGAAACGCTCGAACGCACTGAAGCGGGAGGCGGGCGTGCTCGCGCGTCTGTTCGACAGCGGGCTCGACACGTTCACCATCTATGAGACGACGCCGGAGACGCTAGCGACATACTTGCGGATGTCCGGACGAAGCGAGACAGCCGAACAGTTGAAGCGGCAGTTGCCGATCCAGTCGCGCCGGGAACTCCGATTCGATGGTCGCGATGCGCTACATCTCGGTGCCCGGGGACCGCTCATCAAACAGCTGCTCGCCCACGTTGAGCGGCTCGTGCTCATTGGCGAGCTCGCCAATGAGCCGGAACCGTTACGAAAGGAGGCCGAACAATGGCTTCGACACGCGGAAAAGTCTTAAATCTGTTGCAGGACGGGGCCGTCTGGAGCGGTCAAGAGTTGGCCCGCCAATTAAATATTTCACGTACCGCCATTTGGAAGCATATCGAGACGTTAAAACAAGACGGGTATGCGATTGAAACGATTCCTCGAAAAGGGTATCAATTGTTCGGTCAGACCGACCGGCTCGATGAACCGGCGTTCGTATCGTTCCGAAAAGGGCGGTTCGGACAAGTCGTCCATGCGTTTGAGCAAATCGACACGACCCAACGCATCGCCCATGAATTGGCGCAAAAGGGCGTCCTCGAAGGAACGCTCGTCATCAGCGAAGAGCAGACAGCGGGCCGAGGCCAACTCGGCCGGAACTGGTATAATCCGAGCCACGTCAATATCGCGGCGAGCGTGATTTTGCGGCCGGCGTTGCCGATTCGAGACGCCTCGAAGCTGACGCTCATGGCGGCGAGCGCGTTCGCGCGCGCCCTGCACGCGCAAGGCATCCCGGCCACCATCAAATGGCCGAACGACTTGTTGCTCAACGGGAAAAAAATCGGCGGCATCTTGACCGAGATGCAGACGGAGGGTGACCGGATTCAAGCCGTCATCCTCGGCTTCGGGATGAACGTCAACAGCGAGGTCATCCCGGAAGAGCTCGCGCATCGGGCCACATCGATCAAACTCGAGACGAATCAGACGCATCGCAGAAGCGAGCTGCTTGCCAACTTACTCGCCGAGCTTGAAAGCGAATATGACTTGTTCCTTGAGTCTGGGTTCGGCCCTGTGCGCAAGCATTGGCTCGAGCATGCCGCTTATCTGAACGAATCGATCACGTTGACGGCGTCAGGTAAGCCGAGGTATGGAACGATGCGCGGTATTTCGGAAGAAGGCGCACTCCTTTTGGAACAAGAAGGAATCATCGAGCCGATTTATTCGGCGGAGATCGCAGTTTGGAATGATTGATGGAAACGGGTTCGTGGTCTATAATGAATGTGCCGGACGCTATCGCTCGCGAAGTGTACCGGAACTGCAGACCGCCACTCTATATTTTGTCTGCCTTGATCATTTTGACAGGGACAGAAGGACACTCAACTACTTGAGATCGTTTTCGTGCGCCTTCTTACCATTCGTGTAGGAAGGCGTTTTTTGTAACCTGTCTCCACATTTAGGAGGAGAACCATATGCACACGATGACTTCGTTATTGAAGAAGATGAAGCAAGAAGAGAAATTGGTCATGTTGACGGCCTACGATTATCCGTCGGCGAAACTGGCCGAGGCAGCAGGGGTCGACATCATTTTAGTCGGGGACTCGCTCGGAATGGTCGTGCTCGGCTACGATTCGACGATTCCGGTGACGACTTCGGACATGGTGCACCATGCCAAGGCCGTACGCCGCGGGGCACGCGACACGTTCGTCGTCGTCGATATGCCGTTTGCGACATATCATGGCGACTTCGACCGCACGCTTCAAGCGGCCGCGACGTTGTTCCAAGACGGTCAGGCCGATGCCATCAAACTTGAAGGGGCCGGCGAGGTGCTCGAAACGATCGAACGTCTGACGAAAGTCGGTATGCCGTGTGTGGCCCACCTTGGCCTCACCCCACAATCGGTCGGTGTGCTTGAAGGCTATAAAGTACAAGGCAAATCGCTCGAGGATGCCGAACAGTTGATCGCCGACAGTCTCGAGGCCGAACGGGTCGGTGCGAAGATGCTCGTTCTCGAGTGTGTGCCACATCAATTGGCCAAAAAGATTGCCGAGGCACTTACAATCCCGGTCATCGGCATCGGTGCCGGTGCCGACGTGGACGGTCAAGTGCTCGTCTATCACGATATCTTGAAATATGGCGTCGACCGTCTGCCGAAGTTCGTCGAGGCGTATGCCGATGTGAATGAGGTCGCGACGACGGCAATCCGCAATTATGTCGAGGCGACGAAAGACGGCTCGTTCCCGCTCGAACGGCACACGTTCACGATGGATGAGTCGCTGCTCGACACGCTCTACGGGGGCAAGGCATGAACATCGTCACGACACCACATGACTTACAGAAACTGTTGACCGACGCCGGGACGATCGGTTTCGTCCCGACGATGGGTTATTTGCATGAAGGGCACCTCAGTCTCGTCGAGGCGGCCAAGTCAGAGAACGACCTCGTCGTCATGAGCATCTTCGTCAACCCGACCCAGTTCGGTCCGAACGAGGACCTCGACCGCTATCCGCGTGATTTCGAGCGGGACGAGGCGCTCGCCCGCGAGGCGGGTGTCGACGTCTTGTTCTACCCGAACACGGAGACGATGTATCCGCTCGACATGGCTCGTGTCACGGTACGTACCGGCGCAGATGTTCTCTGCGGAGCGAGCCGGCCCGGTCATTTCGATGGCGTTTTGACCGTCGTGTCCAAGCTGTTCAACTTGGTCCGTCCGACGCGCGCTTATTTTGGTTTGAAGGACGCGCAACAAGTCGCCTTGATCGAAGGATACGTCCGTGACTATTTCGTCCCGGTCAAGATTCGACGCTGTCCAATCATCCGTGAAGAATCAGGTCTCGCCAAGTCGTCCCGGAACGTCTATTTGTCGGAGACGGAGAAGGCGGATGCGAGTGACATCAACCGTGCCTTGATCGAGGCGCGAGACGCCCTTGCGCAAGGTGAGACGATTCAAGATGTGAAAGCACATCTCGAGGAACGCCTGAAGAACGTCCCAAACAGTACGATCGACTATATCGAGATCAAAGACTACCCGACGTTGACCGAGGTGACCTCCGCGTCGACCGAACTATTGATTGCCGTAGCGGTGCAGTTCGAACGGGCCCGCTTGATTGATAATGTGATTTGGAAGAGAGGATGAATCCAATGATTCGAACATTTATGCACGCGAAACTACACAAAGCGACCGTCACCGAGGCGAACTTGCATTACGTCGGTTCAATCACAATCGATGAAGATTTGATGGACGCGGTCGGCATCATGGAAAACGAACATGTGCACATCACGAACAACCATAACGGAGCTCGTATCGAGACGTATGTCATCAAAGGAGAACGAGGTTCGGGTGTCGTCTGTCTGAACGGGGCAGCGGCCCGCCACTTCCAAGTCGGAGATGTCGTCATTATCATGGCGTACGGCCAAATGACAGCCGAGGAAGCGAAACAGCATCGTCCGAAAGTCGCCGTCTTGAACGAACGGAACGAGATCGATCAACTTCTTTATGAAGAGATCGCCCATACGATTCTATGACACGAGCGGGGATGTCCGATAGAGGCATCCCCGTTTTTTCGTGTATCGTTCTATGGTAAGATGAGACAGACAGAAAGCACGAGCGTGCCGAAGATGGGATGGATGTTATGGACACCTATGTGATAGTGGATTTGGAGACGACTGGTCATTCCGTCAAGTCCGGCGACGAACTGATTGAATTTGCGGCGGTGGTCGTTCAAGGGAGTGAAGTGATTGAGCGCTACAGTACCTTGATTCGCCCGAGTCGCCCAATCCCGCCTTTTATCACGCAGTTGACGACGATCACGAACCAAGACGTGGCAGAAGCCCCGACGTTTGAGGAAGTGATCCCAGATATATGGAAGATGCTCGATGGGCGAATATTCGTCGCCCACAACGTGTCTTTCGATTTGAATTTTTTAAATGAAAGCCTCGAGCAAGCCGGGTACTTGCCGTTCCAAGGGCGAGCGATCGATACGGTCGAGCTGGCCCGGATCTTATACCCGACGCTTGAGAGCCATGCGCTCGAGTCGCTCGCCGAGACGTTTGATCTCGTGCATACTGACGCGCACCGGGCGCTCAGCGATGCCGAGGCGACGGCGGAACTGTTCATTCGTTTGATTGAACGGTTGCGCGCCTTGCCACTCGTGACGTTACAACAGTTACGACGCCTGTCCGAGTCATGGACGAGCAACGTCGAACCGCTCCTCGACGAGTTGATTCTTGAGGTTGGGATCCGAGCCGACGATGAGACGACGTTCGATATTCATCGGAAAATCGCACTCCGACGTCTCGTCGATACGTTCGAACCCGCTGTCGAACGCGAACCGTTCGAGCCGTTTCTTCACCGGACGATCGAAGAGACGCTTCCGGCACTATTCGGTCAATTTGAACCGCGTCAAAGTCAGTTCGAGATGATGCGACACGTCTATAAGGCGCTCGACGACGAGGCGACGCTGTTGATCGAGGCGGGTACGGGGACCGGAAAGACATTGGCGTATTTGATTCCGAGCGCACACCACGCCCTCGAGACGAAGCGCCCGGTCGTCGTCAGCACACATACGATTCAGTTGCAAGAACAGTTGTTGAATCGAGATTTACCAATCTTAAAAGCGATTTTCCCTGAAATCGAGTTCACACTTTTGAAAGGGAGACGCAACTACATCGACCTCCGAAAGTTCGAGATGATTCTCGAAGAAACGAATGACGGGCTGCTCCCGGCGATGTGCAAGGCGATGGTCCTCGTCTGGTTGACCGAGACCGAGACGGGGGACTTGGAAGAGTTGTCATTGCCCGGTGCGGCGTCACAAGGGCCGGCCTCGTTCAAACGGCTGATCCAGGCCGATGCAGCCTCTGACTTCGGTCGCTTCGACCCTTGGTATAGCCGTGACTTCTTCACCCGGGCCGTCTTGCGCTCGAAAGAGGCCGATATCATCGTGACGAACCATGCTTTGTTGTTCTCTGATTTGCAACACCAGGCTGGGATTCTCCCGACCGATACGCCACTCGTCTTGGACGAGGCGCATCAAGTCGAGGAAGTCGCGTCGCATCACTTCGGAGTCACGTTTGACGCGATTCAATTTGACCGCTTGTTCAAATGGTTCGGCTACGGTGCCGACGGCAAGTTTCATTCGCGCGTGCTCGGGCTCGCCGATTTGACGTCCGTCTCGGAAGAGGCGGAGGCGTTTAGCAAAGCGACCGATCAAGCACTCGCCCGCGTCGACGATGAGCTGAACGATTTGCTCACGGCGCTCCAGTCGCTCGGGAAAAAGCGGGAGCAACGTCAAACCGTCCGCTTCGAGCGGGAAGGGGAACCGTTCCGACCGATTCGTGAAGTGGCGAAACGGCTCGAGGACCGACTGCGCACGTTACGGACGACATTGCGACAACTGCACCGTCTCCTCGATGAGCATAAAGAGCATATGACGTTCAAACAACGGGCCGTGCTCGGTGATTTGAAGGCGTTCATCGGCGACGTGCGCGATATCGAGAGCGTCCTCTACGAGACGATGCTCACGCGAGACGACGATGCCGTCAGTTGGGTTGAGCTCAATCTGGCTAATCGCAAGTTGACCTCGGTGTACACCCAGCCGGTCGAGATCGGACCGCTCCTGCATGAGCGGCTGTTCGCCAAACGGCCGACCATCCTGACGTCGGCGACGATGACCGTCTCAGGACGATTCGGCTTCATCGAGCGGCGTCTCGGACTCGATGGGGAAAACGTTCGCCGCGTCGTCCTGGCGTCCCCGTTTGATTTCAAGAAGCAAGCGAAACTGTTCGTCCCGTCCGATATCCCGCTCATCAACGAAGTTCCGTTGCCGCGGTTCGTCGAGCAGATCGCGGACTCGATCGCCCAAATCGCCAACGTGACGAAAGGACGGATGCTCGTCTTGTTCACGTCGAACGAACTGTTGCGTTTGACGCACGAGGCTGTCAAAGACCAATTGGATGAGGCGTACACGCTCCTCGCCCAAGGCGTCAGCGGCGGATCGCGAAGCCGCTTGACGAAACAGTTCAAACGGATCGACCAGTCGATTTTGTTCGGAACGGCAAGTTTTTGGGAAGGGGTCGATATTCCGGGCGAGGCACTCACCTGCCTCATCATCGTCCGGCTTCCGTTCGCGCCGCCCGACCAGCCGGTCATGCAGGCTCGGTCCGAGAAAATCGAGGCGACCGGTAAATCGTCTTTCTTTGAACTATCGCTTCCGCAAGCGGTCATCCGCTTCAAGCAAGGGGTCGGTCGCCTGATTCGTTCGAAAGAGGATTACGGCGCCATCTTCGTCTTCGACCGTCGCGTCGAGACAACGCGTTATGGCAAGCAGTTCATCAACAGTCTACCGTCCGTCGATCGAATTGACGGACCGCTCGAGACCGCCCTCGCTGAACTTGAGCTGTTTTTAGACGAGAAAGAGAAGACCGGGTTAGGAAATCAGAGATAACGCTAGGCATCGTGAAATTATCGCTTTATAATAATGGGTATAGTGTTTTTTGAAGGAGGAGTAATCATGAATTCGAATATTGAGACGTTGGCGACGGTTCGAATCGAGCCGACGGCAGACGTCTACAAAATCGTCGACTTGTTGAATCGTACGTTGAAGAGCCAAGATTTAATGTTCGGTCTTGCTTTAGAGAAAAAAGTGAATGATCCGAAGAAAGAAGAGATGGTGTTCACCATCTATCGGACGGAATGACACGGAAGACAAAAGTAGTGATTGCGTTCATGACGGCACTCATCGGTGTCGTCATCGTATTTAGTGGCATTTATTGGTTCACGGTCGGCCACACCGAGCGGACGAAAGAGAAAATGATCGAGGAAGCGCGCGAGCGACTCGTCGACGAGCAACCGTCCGTCTCGATTGAACGGGCCGAACTGTTTAACGGGACAGAACCGTATGTCGTCTTCGAGGAGACGGATCGGGTCCAGTTCGTGCCGGTCGACGACAAGTTGCCAATCGAGACACGGGACATCGCAACGGTCGACTCAGAACAAATCTGTGCCGATTCGGTCGCAGAGATCGGCGGTACGCTCGTCAGCTGTAAATATGGCTTCGATGAACGGGCATTGATCGAAGTCGTGACAAAAGCGGGCACGTCTTACACGTACTCGTACTATACGCTCCAAGCGGGCGAATTCATTCGACGGGTCCAATTGACGGACTCGCCTTGACGAAACTAGAGGGGGATCTCAATGGAACATCTATTGGCACAACGTGTAAAGCAGTTGACACCTTCAACGACACTCGCCATCACGGCGAAAGCGAAAGCGTTAAAAGCGTCGGGTCAAGACGTGATCGGGCTAGGGGCCGGTGAGCCGGACTTCAATACGCCTGAACGCATCATCGAGGCAGCCTGTCAGGCCGCACGCGATGGCGACACGAAGTATACCCCATCTGGCGGGACGGTCGCACTCAAAGACGCGATCATCGAAAAGACGAAACGCGACAGCAACTTGACGTTCACACGTCCAGAGGTCATGGTCGCTTCCGGTGCGAAACACGCCCTCTATGCGCTGTTCCAAGCGATTTTAGATGAAGGGGACGAGGTCATCATTCCGGTACCATATTGGGTCAGTTATCCGGAGCAAGTGAAGCTGGCTGACGGGGTTCCGGTCTACGTCGACACGAACGAGACGACGATGTTCAAACTGACGCCGGAGCTGCTCGAGGCGGCCATCACGGATCGGACGAAGGCGGTCATCTTGAACAGCCCATCGAACCCGACCGGCATGATTTATACAAAATCTGAACTCTCGGCGCTTGCGGACGTCGTCAAACGGCATGATCTGCTCGTCGTCAGTGACGAGATTTATGAGAAACTCGTTTACGGTGAGGCGGAGTTCGTCTCCATCGCGACGCTTCCTGACATGCGGGAACGGACGATTATCATCAACGGTGTCTCGAAGTCGCATGCGATGACGGGATGGCGCATCGGCTATGCGGTCGGTGACAAGACGATCATCGAGGCGATGACGAACCTCGCGTCGCACTCGACATCGAACCCGACGTCGATCGCGCAAGCTGCGGCGGTCGAAGCCTACAATGGACCACAAGATGACGTCGAGATGATGCGTGTCTCGTTCGCTGAACGACTCGAGATCGTCTATGAACGACTCATTGCGATTCCAGGAATCACATGCTTGAAGCCACAAGGCGCATTTTACTTATATGCCAACGCCAAAGAAGCGGCCACGATGAGCGGTTACGACTCGGTCGATGCGTGGTGCGAGGCCGTCCTCGGTGAAGCGTACGTCGCCCTCGTCCCGGGTTCAGGTTTTGGTCAGGACGACTACGTCCGCTTGTCATATGCAACAGAATTAAAACGAGTACTAGAAGCGCTCGATCGAGTGGAAGACTTCATTACACGTAACGCTCGATAAGCGAAAGGATGGATATGAACATGACAACTATTTCAATCAGCCAATTTAAAGACTATGAAGGCCAGACGGTCCGGGTCGGAGCTTGGATCGCCAACAAACGTTCGAGCGGAAAGATCGCGTTCCTTCAACTTCGTGACGGGAGCGGCTTTGCCCAAGCGGTCGTCGTCAAAGCCGATGTGGCAGAAGATTTGTTTGCCCTCGCCAAAGGCGTAACACAAGAGACATCGGTCTGGGTGACCGGTACCGTCAAATCGGACGGTGGTCGCACGCCGCTCGGGTTCGAACTCGAGGTGACGGACATGGAAGTGATCGCGGAGTCGGTCGACTACCCAATCACACCGAAAGAGCACGGGACAGAGTTCTTAATGGACAACCGTCACCTTTGGCTCCGCTCGCGTCGTCAGCACGCGATCATGAAAGTCCGTAACGAGTTGATCCGGGCGACGTACGAGTTCTACAACCAAGAAGGGTTCGTGAAGATCGATCCACCGATCATCACGTCGAGCGCACCGGAAGGCACGACGGAATTGTTCGAGACAGATTATTTCGGACAGCCGGCCTACTTATCGCAAACGGGCCAACTTTATATGGAAGCCGCAGCGATGGCACTCGGGAAAGTATTCTCGTTCGGACCGACGTTCCGGGCCGAAAAATCGAAGACGCGCCGTCACTTGATCGAATTCTGGATGATCGAGCCAGAGATGGCGTTCTTCGACCACGACATGAGCCTCGAGCTCCAAGAGCGTTACGTCTCATACATCGCCAAGTCGGCACTTGAGAACTGCCGCAACGAATTGGAACTGCTCGGACGTGACTTGTCAAAACTTGAAAAAGTTCAAGCACCGTTCCCGCGCGTCCGTTATACGGATGCGATCAAGTTCTTGAAAGAGGAAGGTTTCGACGACATCGAGTATGGTGACGATTTCGGTGCACCGCACGAGACGGCCATCGCCAACGCGCATGACCTCCCGGTGTTCATCACCCATTGGCCGAAAGACATCAAACCGTTCTATATGAAAGTCGACCCGGAGAACCCGGAACTCGTCCTTTGTGCCGATTTGATCGCGCCGGAAGGTTACGGCGAAATCATCGGCGGCTCGCAGCGTGAAGACGACTACGACCGCTTGAAAGAAGAAATCATCAAAGAAGGTCTTGATGAGACGGACGCGTACGACTGGTATCTCGAACTCCGTAAATACGGGTCGGTCCCGCATTCTGGCTTCGGCCTCGGCCTTGAGCGGACGGTTGCTTGGATTAGCGGTATCGAGCATATCCGCGAAGCGATCCCGTTCCCACGTCTCTTGAACCGCATTCACCCATAATCGCCGATCGGGGATGACTTTGTCTTCCCCGATTGATTTGTCTAGAAAGGATGTGCGACATGGATGCACATAATATAATCAAGCTGTTCGAACAAAATCCAGTCGTCGTTCCGAGGAAACTGTTCACCGAGGCACGTCGCCTCAACTTGACGCCGGTCGAGTTCAATCTCGTCATCCATCTGCTTGAAATGATTGGGGAAGGCATCGAGATGCCGCTTCCGAGTGAGCTCGGGGACCGGATGAACGTGGCCGAGAGCGAGGCCCGCGCCGTGTTGCTCGGCCTGCTCCAAAAAGAGTTGATCGCCATCGACGCGTCGGCCGAGGTCGAACGATACAGTCTGCTTCCATTGTTCTTGGCGCTCGAGGAAGGGGCGGCACCTGAAAAATCGGCCCATTCGTTGAATGAGAACATCATTCATACGTTTGAGCGCGAGTTCGGGACAATCACTCCATTTGAGATCGAGCAGATTGTCGGCTGGTTGACCGAGGACGGCTTCAGCGAAGAGCTGATCATGGCCGCGCTTCGGGAAGCAAAACTACGCAACGTACGGAACTTCAAATATATGGACAAGATCCTCCGGGTGTGGCAAGACCATAACGTCGAGTCGCTCGAGGACCTCGTCGATTATCAACGGAGGAAAAAGTGATGTTGACGAGAGCCCAATTGAACGAAGTGTCGGACGAGATGCGCCGTATGTTCCCGGACGCCCACTGTGAGTTGACGCACCGCAACCCGTTCGAGCTGGTCGTGGCCGTGGCGTTATCGGCGCAGGCGACGGATGCACTCGTCAACAAAGTGACGCCTGGTCTGTTCGAGGCCTATCCGACCGTCGAATCGATGGCCGCGGCAGACGTCGCCGACATCGAGGCGTTAATCAAGCGCATCGGTCTCTATCGGAACAAGGCGAAAAACGTGAAGGCGCTGTCGATGCAAATCGTGGAACGTCATAACGGAATCGTTCCGTCGGACCGCGAATCGCTCGAGGCATTGCCTGGCGTTGGACGGAAGACGGCGAACGTCGTCTTGTCCGTCGCGTTTCATGAACCGGCGTTCGCCGTCGACACACACGTAGAGCGCGTCTCGAAACGGCTCGGGATTTGTCGTTGGAAAGACAACGTCCGTCAAGTCGAGGACACGCTCATGAAGAAGTTCCCACGCGAAGAATGGTCTCAGCTCCATCATCAGTTCATCTTTTTCGGACGTTACCATTGTAAAGCGCAACGTCCTGCCTGCGAGACATGTCCGCTGTTGCACATGTGCCGCGAAGGCAAGAAACGAATGAAGTCCAAGCAAGCGACCGGACAATGAACAAGCGTCTTCCTGATTACAATGATCAGGAAGACGCTTTTTATACGCAGGGGGGTATTTTTTGGTATACTCAATCCAGTTAGCAATCGGCAAGGAGGATGTATATGGGTGAAACCCGGATTGGAATAAAAGAAAATCAAATGAACTTCATCTTGCTCGTCGTGACGAACTTTTTCGTTGGGTCGATGGTCGGCCTCGAACGGACGATCTTGCCCATCATCGGAGAAGAGGACTTCGGTCTCGTCTCGACGAGTGCGGCACTATCATTCATCATCAGCTTTGGGTTCTCGAAGGCTGTCGTCAATTACTTCGCAGGAGCCATCGCCGATCGATTCGGGCGCAAGAAAGTGCTCGTCTTCGGCTGGGGGATCGGGGTATTCGTCCCCGTGCTCGTCATGTTGGCCCCGGCCTGGTGGATGATCATCGTGGCGAACGTCTTGCTTGGGATTAACCAAGGACTGACGTGGTCGATGACGGTCAATATGAAGATTGATTTGGCTAAACCGACGGAGCGGGGGCTCGCGGTCGGACTGAATGAATTCGCCGGTTATGTCGGTGTCGCCGTGATGGCCGCCGTCTCTGGGATGATTGCCGTCACGTACGGCAGTCGGCCGGAACCGTTTTATATCGGCGTCCTCGTCGCATTCATCGGTCTCGGGTTATCATTGTTCGTCCGCGATACGACGAATCAGGTACAGCTCCAACCGACGAGCGGGTCTGAGAAAACACGTTCCGCGAGAGACGTATTTATGACGACGACTTGGAAAGACCGCTCGCTCTCGACTCTGACGGTGGCCGGTCTGTCGACCAATCTGAAAGACGGCATGGCATGGGGCTTGTTCCCGATTTATTTTGCCGCACAAGTGCTCAGTCTAGCTGAAGTCGGATTAATCGTGGCGGTCTATCCGGCGGCGTGGGGCTTCTTCCAACTGTTCACCGGGGTATGGAGCGATCGCATCGGACGCAAAGGATTGATCGTCGCCGGGATGTGGGTCCAGGCCGGTTCGCTTTGGGCGATTCTTGTCATGTCCGACTATTGGCAATGGGTGCTCGCCGCGGTCATGCTCGGCATCGGGACGGCAATGGTCTATCCGACGCTCCAAGCCTCGATCAGTGACGTCGCCGAGCCATATTGGCGCGCCTCAGCAATGGGCGTCTATCGGTTTTGGCGCGACAGCGGCTATGCGTTCGGGGCCATCTTTGCCGGGGTGTTGACCGACATATTGTCCATCGATTGGGCGATCGGGCTTGTGGCCGTCCTACCGTTCCTGGCCGGACTCAATGCGCTCGGTCGTTTGCGGGAGACACTTCCAGGTTTGCGTTAATCAAAAAACTGCCTTGCCGAAGCTTCGGCAAGGCAGTTTTTTAATGGTTCCACGGATGGTCGCTCCATTCGCGGCGTTTTTTCGTGATCGGTACTTTTTTGAATCCCCAGTTACGGAAATCTTGGTCAGGACTTTCTTTACGAATGTAAATCTTGTCCTTGATGGCTTTGAAGATCCGGTTCTCATCCCCATAATGGACGAACCGTGGTTTCACTTCGATGACGCCGCGACGTACGCGCGAGAGCGGGAGACAGACGAGGTCAGCGATTTCAAGCCCAGACTGATAGATGGTGTTCTGTTTCTCCGAGAAGATGAAACCTTTAATCTTTTGTCGGCTCTTCTCGACGTCAAGATGGACCGTCCCTGAATTGAAGATATCGAAGAACGCTTTTTGGATGAGCAAGTTTTGATAGTCGTCTCGCGACTCCAAGACGACACGGGCGCTGACCGCTTCCGTCTCTTCTAAGAATGCATAAAACGATTTCATCAAGTGGGCGAAGGCGACGACGTACGGATCTTTCGGCGTTGAATAGAAGTCGTGAAGTTTTTGTTTATCGACCTCGACGCTGATGATTGTACAGTTGATATCGCGTAGGAAGTCCGGCAACTTGTTCCAAAAGTCACGAAGCATATCGATCGTGATGCCATCCTCTTTTCCATACGGATGCTCGGCCTTTAAAATCTCTTTTAAATGGAGCGGGATATTCTCCGTCTTGAACACGTCGCGTTTGAAGGCATGTAACCGGCGCTTCAACTCGCACGGCATCCCGGCCTCGTCGGCATCGATTGCATATTTGTATTCCATCAATACGCCGGTGAGGTTGAACTGGGTATTTCCTTTTGGCGTGCCCGTCTCATCGACGAACATGACATACTTCTTTTGTGTTTCCATCTTACTCCTCCAACCATGGCTCAACTGTTTATCTCAGCGAGCCTGCTAATTGTTTTCCAACCTTGGTTTACATTGCTTATTGCGCACTTTTTCAAACTTACGTCAATCTGCGTTTAATCTGTCTTGATTATGGCTAATAAGTAGAAGACTTATTTCAGAAAAATAAATAGCTCTTCCGTAACAAGGTCGTGTCAATTTGACTACACAATGAACTACCTACTAGTTTAACATACGGGAGTTTGGTACGATATGGATTGCGGAAAATCCACACAGGAGTCGAGCGACAGAACTCGACAATCAGACTTCAGACGGAAGGAACGGCTGGACCAACCTGTTAAACTAGAGACTAGGGGTGACGACATTGTTCCATTATCCGAACGGGAAAAAGCCGAAACCTGCGGCAACGCCGGTCCGCTCTAATCCGCAGACGTATGCGAATCGAGGCATGAACCTTGAGACGCTGCTGAACGACACGAATGAGTTTTACCGACTCCATGGACGAGCGGTCATCCATAAGAAGCCGACACCGCTGCAAATCGTGAAAGTCGATTACCCGAAACGGAGCGCGGCGAAAGTGACCGAGGCGTATTTCAAGCAAGCGTCGACGACCGATTATAACGGGGTGTATCGCGGGAAGTACATCGATTTCGAGGCGAAAGAGACGAACAATAAGACGTCATTTCCACTCGGAAACTTCCACGACCACCAAATCAACCACATGCGTGAGTGCGAGCGGCATGGAGGGGTTTGTTTTGTCATCATTCGGTTTAGCCGCTATAATACGCAATATGTGTTATCAACGGAGCAATTATTAGTTTGGTGGGAACAGCGCGAATCGGGACGGAAGTCGATTCCGCTCTCCTATATCGAGCAAGAAGCAATTGAAGTCCCAACCCGGGCGATGCCCGCCGTCGATTATTTGACGGCGATTGAGGCGTGGCTCGATTGAAATAGAAGGAGTGAAGCGTGAATGGAACGAAGTCGGATGGCACGTCGACAAGATACGACGAGCAATAAACGTAAACCAGCGGCCAAAAAGCCGAAACAAAAAACGAAGAAGTCGAAGTTTCGACGCATTTTAACGATTTTAGGGATTTTATTCATTATCGGCGTCATCGCCGGCGCCGCATACACTGCGTATGCGATCGCGACGGCACCGCCGCTCGATGAAGAGAAGTTGGTCGATACGTATCCGATCCAACTATTATCAGCTGAAGGCGAACCGCTCGAAGGAAGCGGACAAATTCGGGAGTATGTCTCCATCGATGAAATTTCAGAAGTGATGCAACAAGCGGTCATCTCGATCGAGGACCGTCGCTTCTATGAACATAACGGGATTGACTTGCGCCGTATCGGCGGCGCCGTGGTCGCGAACTTGACGGACGGCTTCGGGGCCGAAGGTGGTTCGACGATCACGCAACAGCTCGTCAAACAATCGTTCTTGTCGACCGACAAGAAATTGAAGCGGAAGCTGCAAGAACAGTGGCTCGCCATCAAACTTGAGCGCGAGTACACGAAAGAGCAGATTCTCGAGATGTACTTGAATAAGAACTATTACGGTACAGGCGGATATGGTGTCCAAACGGCATCGAAACGCTACTTCAATAAGCCGGTCTCAGAAGTGAATTACCAAGAGGCGGCCATTTTGGCGGGTCTCCCGCAACGTCCGAGTGCCTATGACCCGATCAACGGGGACCAGGAACTGACGCGTTATCGTCAAGAGCAAGTGCTCTCAGCGATGAAGCGTGACGGTCATATCACGGAAGAAGAATACAACCAGGCGCTCGACGTCGAGATCGCGGACGTCATCTCGCCAGGTGAAGAAACAGAAGAAGAGACGTACACGCGCTCTATTTACGCTCGCGTCCAAGCTGAGCTCGAGGAAGACTACGGTCTCGAGCAGGCCGACATTTACGGGACGGGATTGAAAGTGTATACGTCAATCAATAAAGATTTGCATACGAAGTTCAATAACGATATTAAGAACGACAACGTCAACCTTCAGACTGAGACGTTCCCAGAAGATCTTCTCATGGGAGCGACCGTGTTGAACACGAAGACGGGTGAAATCGTTGCCGTTATCGACAGTCAGCAAGCGAAACAAGGCGATAAGAACTATCGTGACTATTCGCGCGAGAAACGTCAAATCGGGTCGACGGCGAAACCGTTCTTCGATTACGGTCCGGGGATTGAGAACGCGCAGTGGTCGACTGGGAAAATTTTGATGGATGAACCGTTTGGTGAAGATGAATTCAATCCAGGAAACTATTACACAGGGTATCGCGGCGCCAATACGATGCGTTATTACTTGACGGTTTCCGGGAACACTCCGGCCGTCCGAGCCTTCAATGAAGTAAAGGAAGAGTTCGGTCCGGAGGCGATCGAATCGTTCGTCGAGAACGTCGGCATCGAGCCGGCGCGTGCGGGTGACGAGATTCTGCCGGCAAACAGTCTTGGTGTAGCAGAAGCGAACACGACACAAATGGCGGCTGCTTACGCGGCGCTCGGCACGAACGGGATGTATACGAAGCCGCACTTGATTCAAAAAATTGAATTCAATGACGGCTCGACAATCAACTCGCCGATTAAAGCAAAACAGGCGATGGAAGACTATACGGCCTACATGTTGACCGACATGCTCCGTGACGTGGTCAACACGTCAACTGGTACGTATGTGCCTGAACCTTTCCCTTATGACGTCGCCGGGAAGACCGGGACGACGAACGATAAAGATAAAAATCCAAACGATAAGTGGTTCACTGGTTATACGACCGACTATTCAATTTCGGTTTGGACCGGAAAAGCACCAGGAGCTGATAAGGATGCGCTTGCTGAAGATCATGCTCAGTTCTACTTTGACTATATGATGCAAGAAGTGACGAAAGCGACGGGTCAACCGGATCGCTTCCAGCAACCGGAATCGGTGCTCTCGCTCGGGAACGAGTTGTACGTCAAAGGAACGAAACCAAAAGACTTGCAGCCTGACAAACTCGCCGCGCCGACCGGCGCATCGATTGACTACGATGTGCCAGGCGAGACAGGTACGCTCTCGTGGTCATACGACAAGCAAGCAGTCGAAGCAGCTGGTTACCAAGGACTTTCGTTCACCGTGACGGAGACACGTCCGGACGGTAGCGAGCGTGTCGTCGGGACGACTGAAGACACGAGCATCGCCATCTCTGGCCTCGGTGAAGGGGAGACGACGTTCACGATTGTCGCCAACGCGACGAACGCGCTCGTCGGCGATCAACAGTCGAGCCCGCTCCAAACTTCCTACACGGTCGAACGGAGCGAGGAGCCTGCTGCCGAAGAGGAAGAAGAGCCAGCCACGGAAGAGACGCCTCCTGAAGAAGAAGGCGAGCAAACCGATGGTGAGAGCAACGAGAACAATGGCAATAACGAAAACAATGAGAATAACGGAAACGACAACAACACCGAAGACGAGAACACGGAAGAACCGACCGAAGAAGAACCGACAACCGATGAGACAGACGGGGAGTCGGATTCGGAGGGGGACGTCAGCCGTCAATCGACGTCAGACTCGGATGACCGTAACAACGGCAACGGGAATGGCAACGGTGGTCGTGACTAATCTGACTCACAGGAAACAGGGCGACATCAGCGCCCTGTTTTTCTGTTTCGTTTGCTATAATGAAAAGAAAGCGAATAGGATGGTGACACATGGTACAACTCTCATTGAAACGTAAGATGAAAGTATTGTTTGTGATCGACCGACTGCAAGAGGATGATTTAGGCATCCCGTTACATGGCGTCAATGGCTTGAAGATGGGCCGATTGCTCCTCGAGGAATCGATTCCGTTCGGACGCTTGATTGATGATCAAGCCGTGGCCGAGGCCAGTGGCCATCCCTATTTGAAACGGATCGGCGTTGAGACGATGTTTCTCGGCGACGAGTCATATTACCCTGAACTTCTGCGGGGCAAGCGCCAAGCGCTCGCGACGCATGAAGATTATCATAAAGCGGTGCAGCGTTACACGAAGCATTTACAAGCGGTCCACTCGAAGTGTACGAAGCTACATACCATCGTCTTGTTCGGACGGTCGACGCAACGGTTGTTTGACGATGCGATCACGCGTCTCGAAGAAGAAAATGAGCATGTCGCCGATTCGTTCAAAGCGATGGACGTGCTCCGTTTGCCGGCCGTCCACCGGCTCGTACGCGACGAACGGATCAGCCAAGTCAAGGCTATCGTGGAACGTCTCGCACCTTCGAAATCGTAAAGAAGGTGAACTCTATGCGGAAAAAACGTTCCGTGGAAGAAATGATTCAGACGCTCAAGACCGACCCGGGTTTCTCGGGCAACGTGACGCATTGGCACACGGTCGAGGCGAAGCCGGCCCGGTATGCGCCGATTCCATCGAGCGTCCCGCCAGATCTCGTCCGGGTGCTGCATGGCCGCGGAATCGAACAACTGTACACCCATCAGGCCGAAGCAATCGAGCAGACGTCTCGAGGCAACTCGACGGTCATCGTCACCCCGACCGCTTCCGGGAAGACGCTCTGTTACAATCTGCCGGTTTTATCGAAAATGATTGAACAACCGAATGCCCGGGCGCTCTACCTGTACCCGACGAAAGCGCTCGCCCAAGACCAAAACAGTGATTTGATGGAGATGGTCGAGGCGCTCGAAGGTGACCTCCGCTGTTTCACTTACGATGGGGACACGGCGCCAGCGGCTCGTACGAAAGTACGGGACGCCGGCAATATTGTCATCACGAATCCCGATATGCTTCACTCTGGAATCTTGCCGCATCATACGAAATGGATTCGCTTGTTCGAGAACTTGGAATATATCGTCGTCGACGAGTTGCACACGTACCGAGGGGTATTCGGTAGCCACGTCGCCAACGTGTTTCGTCGTTTGAAGCGAATCTGTGCCTATTATAGGAGCCATCCGAAATGGATCATGACGTCAGCGACGATCGCCAACCCGGTCGAGCTGGCTGAACTGTTGACCGAAGAGGACGTCGTCCTTGTCGACAACAACGGGGCGCCCCAAGGGAAGAAACATTTAATTTTCTACAATCCGCCCGTCGTCAATGAGGCGCTCGGGATTCGTCGGAGCGCCACGCTCGAGACGAAGCGGATCGCCTCAAAGCTCGTCGAAGCGGACATTCAGACGATCGTCTTCGCCCGCTCACGGGTACGGGTCGAGGTGTTGTTGACGTATTTACAAGAACTGACGCGGCGCGAGCTCGGACCAAAATCGATCGTTGGCTATCGGGGCGGCTACTTACCGTCGGAGCGTCGTGAAATCGAGCGTCGGCTCCGTAACGGGGAGATTAAAGCTGTCGTCTCGACGAATGCGCTTGAACTCGGCGTCGATATCGGCCAGTTGCAGGCGTGTGTCTTGAACGGCTATCCGGGCACGGTCGCCTCGATGTGGCAACAAGCGGGCCGGGCCGGACGCCGTCATTCCGAGGCGCTCGTCATTTTTGTCGCCTCGTCGTCTTCGCTCGATCAACTCGTCGTCGAACAGCCCGATTTGATTTTAGACCGGTCTCCGGAAGCGGCTCGTCTCGACCCGAACAATTTAATCATTCTCGTTGACCATATGAAATGTGCCGCCTTCGAACTGCCTTTCTCAAAAGGGGAACGATTCGGCACGGTCGAGACGGAAGAAATTCTCGATTTCTTGACGGACGCCCACATCTTGCATGAACGGGCCAATAAATATTATTGGATGACGGACGCATTCCCGGCTCATGACATCTCGCTGCGGACGAGTGACCAAGAGAATGTCGTCATCGTCGACCAGACCGCGAAAAACCAGGTCATCGGTGAGATGGATACGTTCAGCGCGATGACGTTACTGCATGACGAGGCCATCTATTTACATGGGGCCGAGCAATATCAAGTCGAACGACTCGACTTTGAAGAGAAGAAAGCTTACGTCCGACGTGTCGACGTCGACTACTATACGGACGCCAATTTGGCGGTCGAACTGAAAGTGTTGGAAGAGAACAAGACGACCGGCGTGAAGACGTTTGGAGAAGTATCGGTCATCGCGATGGCGACACTATTCAAGAAAATCAAGTTCGGGACGCACGAGAATATCGGTTCCGGGCCGATTCATTTGCCGGAACGAGAACTGCACACGACGGCGACGTGGTTCACGCTCGACGAACGGTTCGCCTACTCGGAGGCCGACATGGAAGATCAGCTCGAAGCGGTCAGTGATCTCTTGCGGCGGCTCGCCCCGCTCTATTTGATGTGTGACACGCTCGACTTGTTCACGACAATTCAAATGAAAGCGACCCATACGAACAAACCGACCGTCTATTTATACGACCGCTACCCAGGCGGCATCGGACTGAGCGAGGCACTTTATCGCGACGCCGATGAGGTCTTGGGTGCAGCCATCCGTACGGTCGAGGACTGTCCGTGTGAGAGCGGCTGTCCGCGGTGCGTCGGCATGATTGGGTACGGTGATTTCAAACAGCAGGTCGTCCAGCAGTTGCATGCATTGAAAGGATCGATATGAAAGCAAAACTATCACGACTCATCAAAACGAATGAACCGAAACAAACGGCCGTGACGCCGGACGACGTCGAACAAGCAAAATGGCGGGCCCGAGGTGGAGAAATCCTGACGTTCGAACAAGAGTGGTGTGTCCGCTTGAAGCAGATTTATCCGCTCGACGAGACGTACCACGACTTTACGTTCGGTTCCGCCAAAGCTTCGCTCGCGACATCGACCCATCCCTTTTTCCAAGTCGATGTCCCGTCCGAGCAGGTGTTGTTCATGGATATCGAGACGACTGGGCTCCGCGGATCGGGGACCTCGATCTTTTTGATCGGATTCGCGCGTTTCCAAGACGAGCATCTCGAGATGATCCAATACGTGTTGCCTCATCCCGCGTTCGAGACGGCGTTCTACTATCACTTCTTGAATGACATCGGCGACGAGGTTCGTTTCGTGACGTATAACGGAAAATCGTTCGACTGGCCCCAAATCAAGACACGGCACACGTTCGTCCGCTCGAAAGTCAAAGCGTTACCGGCCGTCGGCCATGTCGATTTGTTGCATGCCTCACGGCGATTGCTGAAACCGACGCTCGAATCGGTATCGCTCAAAGCGGTCGAGGCCCATTTCGGTCACGCCCGGACGGACGACTTGCCCGGCTTCTTGGCCCCGATGCACTATTTCCAATATGTGAAGGACCGGGAACCGGATATTTTACAGCCGGTCATCGAACACCATCATGCCGACTGTCTAAGCCTCGTCTCGCTCTACAAACGGCTCTGTCATCTCGTCGAAGCCGACGAGACGCCATTTGGTGAAGAACGGGCGCACTGGTTGAACGACCTCGGCAACGCCGAGGCGGCGCTTCAAGAGTACGAGCGGCTCGAACAGCCAACGAAGCGGGCCTTGATGCGTCAAGCGCTCCTGTTAAAACGGACCGATCAGATGGAGCAGGCGTTGCCGCTGTTCGAACAAGTCGGTACGGTCGAGGCGCTCGTCGAATTGGCGAAATACGCCGAACATCGCGAAAAAGACATCAATCGGGCCATCATCTATACCGAACAGGCCATCGCCTTGGCGGAACGGAAAGAGACGGTGCTTCGACAGACCGCTTTGACCGAGATGCGGGCGCTTCGGCACCGGATGAACCGGCTAGAAAGGAAGCAGTCATGAAAGTTGTCGCCATCACAGGATACCGGCCGCATGAGCTCGGCATCTTCAAAGCCGACCATCCCGGTATCGGCATCATCAAGGAAGCGTATGAGCGAAAAATTGTCGAAGCCATCGAGCTCGGAGCCGAATGGTTCATTTTTAGTGGCACGAACGGTTGTGAATTATGGGCTGGAGAAGTATTGTTAGAGTTAAGAGAAACTTATCCAATCAAAATCGCCGTATTTCCACCTTTTTTACAGATGGAAGAGAAGTATAAGCCGTACGAGCAAGAATTGTTCATTCGTTTGCAGCTCGAGGCCGACTTTTTTGAAGCACTGACCCAGCGTCCTTACGAGGACCCGAGCCAGTTGCGGGCAAAAACCGCCTTCTTTTTAGACAAAGCAGCAGGATTAATCACGCTGTATGACGAAGAGACGGGAGGAAGCCCACGCTTTCTCGTCGAAGGGGCTAAACGAAAACACCAGATGGAGTTATTCTTGATCACACAGGAAGAATTACGCGTGATCGAAGAAGAAAAACAATGGGAACAACATTGGGAGTGAAAATGATGCAAACTGAATTAACAGCCGAAGCCATTTATAAACAAGAATTCAAGACCGCCCTTCGTGGGTACTCACAAGAAGAAGTCGACCAGTTTTTGGACGTCGTCATCCGCGATTATGAGAAGATGACGAAAGAAATCGAACGGTTGCGCCAAGAGAACGAGTCGCTCCGCCGTGGTTCGAACGAACAAGCAGAACCGGTCAAACCGGCCCAGCCTGTCGCGTCGAACTATGACATGTTGCGTCGCATCTCGAATTTAGAAAAGGCCGTCTTCGGAAAACAGGTCGGCCCGAGCGAATAAAGTGAGGAGGTGGAGAAGATGTTACAAGTATTGACGGCCGTCAAAAAAGAACCTGAGAAACGACAGACGAAAGGCTTGTTCCGCACGAAAGAAGAAGTCATCGCACCGCCGAAGTCGTACACGGACGAGATCGTCGAGATTATCCGTCACACATGCCGGTTTGATTGGATGATGATCGAACAAGTCGAGCTTGGTGAGGATGTGCTCGATTATGTATTGGTCGGCCCGAAAGGCGTCTTTTTAGTCCGCATCAATCGGACGACGTCGGCCGTCCATATGACGAACCGTGACTGTCGTCTCGAGACGTCGCTCGGTTGGAAAAACATCTATCCGCATCCGATAGAAGAGCTTGAGCGGATGACGAAGCACGTCAGGAGCGCCCTGAAGAGGCAATGCGGACAAGCAGTCCCTGTCACGTCGTTCTTGATTTTCCCTGAGACATCCCGTCTAAAGGTCGAACGCATCAAAGCCAACTGTGCCGATACGTTCGATGTGATCGATGACGTCATCGCGAAAACGAAGCTCGAGCTGTTATCGGAGGCGACAATCAAACACATCGCCTACTATTGCTCGGAGCGTCAAGTACATAAATGAAAATGGCGCTGAAGCTTCAGCGCCATTTTCATTTCAATAATTGTCGGGCTTGTTCTGCATCTTTACGATGGACGAACAAAGCGACCCGGTCGTCCAAGTTTTTTGCGAGCGGGCGGAACAGGCGCCCGGTCGGCAAGCCGTGTTCGACGCGACACGTGATGCCTTGTTCCGTCAAATACGTATAGTCGTCGAGCAGCGCCTCGCCTTGCTTGCCAAACGCCTCGCCGAAGCGGACCCACTGTAAGTTGCGGACGGCGCGGATTGAGACGAGCACGACGAATGTGATGCCTAAGACGATAATCAATAGCGTTTCCAAATCCAAAGCGTTCAACCCCTTCTTTACATAATTTTAAGGGTGCAACCGCTTGAAAGCAACAACGATAGACCGGTATACTCAAAAGAAAGTGAGGGATGACGATGAAAACAACGATTCAATCGCGTCGCGAAGCCGTGACGCTGCTAGAAGACAAGCACGTGCTCTACATCCGCATCCATAACGGGCAGACCGGGATGATCAAACAAACCGAAGACGGAATCGTCGTCGCGATTCCGAATGAAGAGACGGACAAAGTCGATTTCCGCAAGTTAGAGGACATCGAAGCGTTTGAGGCGTTCTACGATTTGACGCTCTCGAAGCCAGGGACGCTTTATTATAACCAATCGTAAACAAAGCTCCACTCATCTCGAGTGGAGCTTTTGTCATGGTGTCGGCAGCCAAGTGGACATCGTCTCTTGCAACGAATCAGGGCGCAGGTGCCGTTGTTTATGGAGCAAATAGCCGTCCGGTCGGATGACGAGCACGCCGCGCTTCATGAACAATGATTTCGCGAGCTCGTTGCCTTGGTCGAAGAAGGGACGACTCGTCTTCGAGAGCGTGATGATTTGGAAGAACGATTGATGATCGTTCAAATAATCATAGAGTGCGGTCGCATCACGTTTATCATCGTCGAGGATGAGCACTTGGAACCGGCCGTCCGCAATCTCTGAGATTTTGGTGCGCAACCCGTCATCGGTACGGATGATCTCGATCTCCGGGAAGATTTTGCCCTTGGTGACACGCAAGAACGGAATTCGGGAATGCCCGGGATAAGACAAGTGCAGTTGGGCGATTCGTTCCGTTATTTTTTGGTTGACCAAGTTGACGCGCGTAAAGACGTCGGCGCCGAGCGCTTGGAACGGCAAGAGGACAGGCAACGTCGTCTGTAACACCTCAGTCGCCACGTTCGTCGTCTGAAGTACGTTACGAGCCACGTGTTCACGTTCGTCGCGATACGAGGCGACGACGCGGAACGGGGCACCAGCCTTCAAATGAAGCCACAACTTCCACCCGAGGTTGAACGAGTCGGCGATGCCGGTGTTCATCCCTTGTCCGCCTACGGGTGAGTTGATATGGGCGGCGTCTCCCATTAAAATGACTCGATTGTGGATGAACGAGTCGACCATACGGTTGTGGACCCGGAAGAGCGAGAACCACTCAACTTCGTCGATCTCGACATCCATATGGCTTCGCTGTTCAATCAATTTGCGCAGTTCCGACTCATTGAACGACTCGTCGCTCGCGAGGTTCCCTGTGATGCGAATCGTGTCATCCGTGAGCGGGAAAACTTCTAAGACGCCCCGGTCGGAAAAGAAAATATGCACTTCTTCGCGCGAGATGTTCCATTTGGCTTTCATATCGGCGAGCACCCATGACTCTTTGAACGATTTTCCGCTAAACGGAAGGGCGAGCATCCGGCGAATCGAACTGTTCGCCCCATCGGCCGCGACGACGTATTTGGCTTCGATCGTCCGGTTTGATGCATCTGACTCAAGGTGGGCGAGCACTCGAGACGGGTAATGTGTCAACGAGACGAGCGATTCACCGCGCTGGACGGAATGACCGTGTCCGTTTAACGCATCCTCTAAAATCGCCTCGGTCTCGTTTTGGCGTAGCAGCGTCACGAACGGGTACGGCGTGACGAGGCGAGAAAATTCAAGTTTGGCCGTCCATTGACCCGAGAAGTATAGATTGCCTTTCTCGATGGTCCGTGCCCGGCCGAGTACTTCCTTGGCGACATCGAGACGAGAGAACACTTCGATCGTTCGCGGTTGAATCCCGATGGCCCGGGAATTGTTCGACGGGGTCGTCTTACGATCAATGATTTCAAATGAGATCCCATATCTGGCTAACGTCAATCCGAGCGTGAGTCCGGTCGGGCCCGCTCCGACGATCAATACATCAACTTTTTTATCCACCACATCCACCAACTCCTATCGTTAATAATGATATTTCCGACATTTGATGCGTTTAAACGAGGAGACAACGGTGGAAGTGTAGAAACAAAGAGAACGAGGTGGAGAGAATGGACAAATCGTGGATCACGGAACAACAACTACGTGACAGTTTCTCGATGGAAGAAAACTATGAACAGACGGCAGCCGTTTTGATCCCGTTGACCGAGGTCGACGGGACGTGGCACGTCGTCTTTGAAGTACGCGCCCATACAATGCGGCGTCAACCCGGAGAAATCTCATTTCCGGGCGGCCGTCTCGATCCCGGTGAGACACCGGTCGAGGCCGCTGTTCGAGAGACGAGTGAGGAGTTATTACTCGCCTTATCCGATATCGAGGTCATCGGTCGCCTGCAGCCGCTCGCGACGCCGCACCGGCAACTGATCTATCCGTTCGTCGGGGTAATTCCACTGCTACCGGACGTGCATCATACGGATGAGGTCGACCATTTATTTTCAATCCCGGTCGAGACGTTGCTTTTGCTAGACCCGTTCCATGGGGAGATGGAATGGACGATGAACCCGGATCAAAATATCCCATTTGAACGGATGGCGAATGCTAAAGCGTACGAAAAACGGGTAATTAAAATGAGAGAACCTTTTTATGAACATGAAGACTACATTATTTGGGGATTGACTGGAAAAATTTTGACACAATTTATTAAACGGCTTAAAGAAAACGTATTCAAACCGATATAATTTCGTTATAATGATAGAAACAAATTTAAGATTGGAAGTGAATGGGTGTGTCTGTAGAATTCGTTGTGGGTGATATCGTCAAGTCAACTCGTGAAGGTTGGGTCGCAGAAGTGACTGCCGTATTGACCAATACGGTCATCGGGGACGTTTCCATCATGGAAGAATTTCAACAGCTTGGTCTCGAATTTGAGAAGCAAGTTTTACTGAAAAAAGATTTGGAATTGATCGAACGCGCCAGCTGACCTTTTAATCGAAAGGGATGATTCAGGTGTCCATTGACAAAAAAGTTCGTGAATGGGAAGAGGCCGGTTTACTTGATGAAGTGACCGGTCAGCGCTTGGTCGAATATGAACATAAGAAATTGGCGGTCGGTGACAAACGTGAGCACAAACCGCCTATTCTTGTGATCATCGGTTCTATTTTGCTCGCACTCAGTCTATTCAGCTTTGTCGCGGCCAATTGGCAAGCGATTCCTGACCTTGTGAAAGTCGCTATTTTCCTCGTGTTTATGGTCGGGATGTATGTGACCGCCGAACGCCTGCAAGTGAAGGCGTCACGCTATGTCACGCTGTTCCGGCTTTTAGGCGTCGCTTTCTTCGTCGCCACGATGATCGTCATCTTCTCCACTTATAATCTGTCCTCGCAAATCCCGCTCTTATTTTGGCTCTTCCTTGCCGTCGCTGTCCTGCATAAATTGATCTATAAGCATCCCATCTACACGTTCCTGGCCGCGCTCGCTGCCTTTTTGGCGGTCACGAACAGTTTTCAAGGCATCGGCATCACGTTGATCGCGTTCGGGTTCCTCGTGACCTGGGTCTGGTTCCATTACGGAGACAACGAGCTCGATCGTATCTTCGCCTGGTTCGGCTTTTATGGCCTCCTCATCACAATCGGTCAATATGCCGGCTACGAAGGACGCTTTTGGCCGCTATGGGCCCTTGCTGCCTTACATGTCCTATTCCTTATCTATCGTGAGCGGGCCCAGTGGAATTATTTGTACCTCTTCGTCGCGGCCGTCCTATCGATCGGTTATTTAATCAATGCGACGGAAGGCTGGTTGTCGCAACGAACGCCCTCGGTCATCGAGGCGACGATCCTTTCGGTCGTCCTCGTCGCCGTCTATTTACTTCACCGACGCCAGGACTTGATGTGGGTCAGTTTACTCGCTGTCATCCCGTTCTCATTATTCGAAGACTCCGGCATCTTGCTAGCGGTGCTACTTGAAGTGGTCGCACTCGCCTATCTCGTCTATCAAGACCACAATCGCAAACCGATCGTGCTTGCTTTCATTTATTTCTTGCTCGTCCAAATGACGATTTACTTCATTTACGTTTGGGATCGACTCGACATTTCGCTGTTCTTCCTCATCGGAGCATTGATCGTCTTCGCATTGTCGCTCGCTTTGTGGTGGCGCAGCCGTAGCCGTACGAGAGGGGATGCTCAGACATGAAACGATTGACGCCTTGGCTAGTGCCGGTTTTGCAAGTAGTGATCGCTGTCGGTTTTATTCTGCTCGTCTATGCGGTCTCCTGGTTCGGAGAGACGTATACGTTCAAAGCGACCTCCTATGAGCCGTACGATCCGTTCTTTGGAGACTTTGTCTATTTGGAATACGATTCGTTCGACGGCAGACAAGATGTCGAATCAGGGACGGTATACGTGTCGTTCAAAACGGGGGACGACGGTTACGCGACCATTGATCGGGTCAGTTCACGGCCGTTCTTCGGTGGCACTCGTGCCAATTACTATGACCGGCAAGTGTATATCGATGACATGAGTTCGTATCGGGTCGCCGAAGAAGAAACGTCGGCGATCGAAGGTGCGAAAACGTTCGAAGTGGATGTCGACGTGGCACCTTGGGGCATGGTTCGCCCCCATGATTTACGCTCGATTGAAGCTGAAACAGAATGACAATCAGATTACAGATTTGTTACACGTTATGTTGTAACGAATCTGTAATTTTTTACGAAAACGGTTGGTAACACTAGGTTTATTGTAAATGTTACAGATTGTAACCAGTTCTTTCTTGATGTGTCAGAAATATTTCACTTCGTCAAAATCCCTTCTCGTGATTGAAACGACATGGTAAATTTACTCCTGTTCGTTAGATGACGAGAAAGGTGCTGACCTATTAATGCATTCCTTAAAATATATAATCGCGATTTTATTTGCCGCTGTTGGAACATTCGTGTTTGCTGCGAATGCCGATGCCGCCCAAATTGGAATCGGGACTGAACAGAAAATTGTCCAAAACCCACTTGAATTAGAACGTCAGGCCATTGAGTTGGAGCGCCAGCAAGAAATCGAACGCAAGAAACGTCTTGCCGAAGAGAAACGGCTCGCTGAAGAAAAACGTTTAGCCGAAGAAAAGCGCTTGGCAGAAGAGAAAGCCAAACGTGAACAGGCCGAGCGTGAAGCGAAAGCGAAAGCAGAACGTTTGGAAGAAGAAAAGCGCGTCGCTGCCGAACAGGCACGACAAGAAGAAGCGAAACGCCAAGCCGCAGCAAAAACCGAGAAGAAGCAACAAGCGGCATCGAGTGCGACCGTGACACCGGTCTCGACACAAGGACGTGTCATTCAAGCCGAGTCAACGGCCTACACGAACGATGCAGCTGACAACGGTTCTTACGGGGGACGCGTCTTGACGGCGACAGGCCATGACGTGACAGACTCGATTTATTATAACGGCATGCGTATCATCGCAGTCGACCCATCTGTCATCCCGCTCGGTACGGTCGTTCAAATCGACGGCATCGGCCAAGCGATCGCCCTTGATACAGGAGGACGCATTAAAGGGAACATCGTCGATTTACTCGTCGACACGAAGAGCGAGGCCATCAATTGGGGTCGTCGTCATATCACAATCACATTGCCATAATCTAAAGGTTCTCCTGCGGGGGAACCTTTTTTGTCTCGCCTCGTGGGTTGACAGTCTTTCGACCGCGTCCCAGCACGTTTCATTGTTTAACAATCGTTGGAAACGGGCAAACTAATATTTGACTTTCATGAAAAGTTACGAGCCGAGGAGGGGTAGAGTTGATAGAATTCCAAAATGTATCTAAGCGTTACGAAGACGGGACGTTAGCCGTCAAAGATTTGGATTTAACAGTACGAAGAGGCGAGATTTTTGTCTTGATCGGCCCATCAGGGTGTGGCAAGACGACAACCATGAAAATGGTGAATCGACTGATCGATCATACCGACGGGAAAATTTTGATTGATGGGAAAGAGATTTACCAATTCGATATTTATGAGTTACGCCGCAATATCGGTTATGTACTTCAACAAATTGCCTTATTCCCTCATTTAACGGTCGAAGAAAATATTTCTGTCGTTCCTGAACTATTGAAGTGGCCAAAGCAAAAGACGAAAGACCGCGTGACCGAACTCATGGAAATCGCCGGATTAGATCCCGTCTTGCGGGCTAAAAAGCCGACCGAGCTATCCGGTGGACAACAGCAACGCGTTGGGGTGCTCCGTGCGCTCGCGGCCGATCCTGACGTCATCTTGATGGATGAGCCGTTCTCGGCACTCGATCCAATCAGCCGGGGCCAACTCCAAGACGATATTAAACGCTTGAACGATGAGCTTGGGAAAACGATTTTGTTCGTGACCCACGACATGCAGGAAGCGATGAAGCTCGGAGACCGTATCGCGTTGATGCGTGACGGCGAGTTGGTCGTCGTCGGGACACCAGATGAAATCAGAGCGAGCACGGACCCGTTCGTCCTCGACTTTACACAACGCGGAAGAGGTGAGGTTGATGCTTGAGACATTCCAAAACCGACGAGGGGAACTCGTCGAGGCGCTCATCGAGCACTTGCAGCTCTCCGTCGTCTCCTTATTGATCGCGGTCTTGATTGCCGTCCCGCTCGGTATTTGGTTGACGCGCCGTAAAAAAGTGGCCGAGACCGCCATCGGTGTCACTGCCATCATTCAAACGATTCCTTCTTTGGCGCTCCTCGGACTGATGATTCCACTTGTTGGGATTGGCGCCTTGCCGGCGACGATCGCCCTCGTGTTGTACGCCTTACTCCCAATTTTACGAAACACGTTCACCGGACTGAACGAGGTCGACAAATCGCTCATCGAAGCGGCACGAGCTTGCGGCATGAAGCCGAACCAGAGCTTGATGAAAGTCGAGCTCCCGCTCGCCTTGCCGGTCATTATGGCCGGGATTCGAACGGCGATGGTTCTCATCGTCGGGACGGCGACGCTCGCTGCCCTCGTTGGAGCAGGTGGGCTCGGGACGCTGATTCTTCTAGGAATCAACCGGAATGACAACTACTTGATTTTACTCGGCGCCATCCCGGCCGCCATCCTTGCTCTCTTGTTCGATTTCTTGCTCCGACAAATGGAAGGCGCGACAGCTACGCGGAATAAGACAAAATTGATTGCTGTCTCTACCGTCTTGGCGTTAATCGTCGCGGCACCGCTCGCGCTCGGTCGCACGCAACAGACCGATCTCGTCGTCGCCGGAAAACTTGGACCAGAGCCTGAAATTTTAATGAACATGTATAAATTATTGATCGAGGAAGAGACTGATTTGACTGTTTCTGTCCGACCAAACTTTGGCGAGACGACATTCGTCTGGGGTGCGCTCCAATCTGGTGATGTCGATATTTACCCAGAATTCACAGGGACGGTACTCGCCAGTCTCGTGAAAGAGACACCGAACTCAAATGACGCTCGCGAAGTGTATGAACAGGCTCGTGATGCGCTGGCAGACGACGGCTATGCCTTGCTTGAGCCGATGCAGTTCAACAACACATATGCCATCGCCATCCCACGCGACTATGCCGAAGAGGAAGGCATCACATCGATTTCTGATTTACGAAACGTGCAAACGGACATTAAAGCCGGCTTCACGCTCGAGTTTACGGACCGGGAAGACGGATACCCTGGACTTCAGCAAGCCTACGGTCTCGACTTCCCGTCGGTCGTCTCGATGGAACAGAAACTCCGTTATCGCGCCATCGCTCGTGGTGACGTCAACCTTGTCGATGCATACGCGACGGACCCGGATATCGCCGAGAATGATTTGCTTGTCCTTGAAGATGATCAACAGTTCTTCCCGCCATATCAAGGGGCACCGTTGCTCAAGCAAGAGACATTAGACGAGCACCCTGAAATCGAGGACGCGCTCAATCAATTGGCCGGTAAAATTACAGATGAAGAAATGTCTGAACTCAACCGCCGCGTCGCGTATGGGAATGAGCGTGCTTATGACGTCGCACAAGACTTCTTGGAGCAGGAAGGTCTCCTATGAGAGCAATGATTATCTCGAATCCAACATCCGGTGCAAGTGAAACGATGCTCGGTGAGGTTGTCGGGACGGTCGAATCCCTGTATGACGAGATTCTGATTCGAAAGACGCTCGGACAAGGAGATGCTGCCCGCTTTGCCGAGGCGAGTGGGTCGTTCGAGCATTTAATCGTCATCGGTGGGGACGGGACCCTGCATGAGGTCGTCAACGGCCTCATGTCACTTCCGAAGGACGAGCGGCCGACGGTCGGCCTCGTCCCCGGTGGTACGTGCAACGACTTTGCCCGTGCGCTCGATTTACCAGTCGAACCGATTGAGGCGGCCCGGTTATTTAAGATGAGTCATGTCCAGCCCGTCGACGTCATGCGGGTCAATGATCGATATGGCCTCAATTTTATTGGGGTCGGCCTGATCGCCGACGCATCGAGACAAATCGATCCGCTTCAAAAAGAATCTCTTGGTTCCATCGGCTACTTTTTAGCGACAATCCGGCAGTTTCGTGAACTCGACCCGTTCGACGTCCGCATCGAACACGGTGGGGAGGTCGTCCATGATGGGCCGGTCAGTTTTTTGTACGTCGGAAACGGGGCATATCTTGGTACGGTACCGACAAAGTTACCGACCCAATCGTTCACCGACGGACTCGTCGAAGTCGTGCACAGCTCGGCCATCGGCTTTCCAATGATTCGGCAACTGCTTACGCAACAACTCGGACTCGAACAGTCGTCGCCGGAGTGGGTCCATCTACAAATGTCTCAACTGACCGTCCATTTGAGCGAATCACAGATCATCGACGTCGATGGGGAACATTTTGAGGCGGACCGATTACACATCGACGTCTTGCCAAGTGAACTGACATTCCTTGTGCCATCCCACTAAAAACCAGACAGAGAAAAGAATTCAGACTTTTCTCTGTTTTTTGTTGTTCTCATTTCTGAACCGTGTTAGTATTTCACTATTATTATGAAAATAGATATGAAAACAGGAAGTAGGGATGGTAATGGCGCAAAACTCGTTCGCCTCAAAAATTGGATTCATCTTAGCGGCCGCAGGGTCAGCGATTGGTCTCGGTGCGATCTGGAAATTTCCGTATGTCACCGGCACAAGTGGAGGCGGCGCCTTTTTGCTCATGTTTTTAGCGTTTACGCTCTTACTCGGTCTCCCGTTATTGATCGGTGAGTTCATCGTCGGACGCTCGACACAAAAAACGGCACTGCTCGCATTCAAAAAATTAGGACACGGCCGTTGGACGCTCGTCGGTTACCTTGGTGTCATCGCATGTTTCTTATTGCTCTCATTCTACAGTGTCATCGGTGGTTGGGTATTAATCTATGTCGGTCTCGGCTTGAGCGGGACATTGAACGGCCGATCGCCTGACGAATTCGGTGCCGTCTTCGGAGATGTCGTCTCGTCACCAGGCATCGCCGTGTTCGGTCAATTCTTATTCTTATTGATCACGCTCTTAATCGTGCTAAAAGGCGTCGAAGCTGGAATCGAGCGGATGAGCAAGATCTTGATGCCGCTCTTGTTCGTCAGTTTCATCGTCCTCGTCATCCGCTCATTGACGCTCGACGGGGCGATGGAAGGGGTTCGCTTCTTCTTGCAGCCTGAC
Organism: Exiguobacterium sp. s6; assembly: GCF_018618155.1. Lineage (NCBI taxonomy): Bacteria > Bacillati > Bacillota > Bacilli > Caryophanales > Exiguobacterium > Exiguobacterium sp. s6. The sequence goes on along the minus strand of NZ_JACSLN010000001.1, from coordinate 1,517,639 downwards.
TTCTCTGCCTTGACGGGGGAATCGGTCTTGTTCGCCCTCGGTCAAGCGTTCTTCTCGCTATCACTCGGGGTTGCGGCCATGTTGACGTATGCGTCCTACATTAAAACGAAAGGCACGCTCAATCGCTCGGCGAACATGATCGTTCTATTGAACATCGCCGTCTCGCTGTTGGCGGGTCTCGCGATTTTCCCGGCCGTGTTCGCATCAGGTCTCGACCCGGCTGAAGGCCCGGCGCTTCTCTTCGTCGTCTTGCCGGCCGTCTTCAATCAAGTCCCGCTCGGTGGTTTCTTCATGGTATTGTTCTTCTTGCTGTTCACGTTCGCCTCGATCACGTCATCGATTGCGATGCTTGAAGTCGTCGTCGCCGGTGTGACCGACCGACTGAACGAAAAGAAACAGACGATGTCGAAACGGAACGTCACACTCTTGTCAGCAGCGATCGTTTTTGCGGTTGGTATCCCTTCGGCCCTCTCGTTCGGAGTGATGAGCGAGATGCAGTTCTTGAACGGTCGTACGTTCTTCGATTCGATGGACTATATCGTCAGCTATGTCTTGATGCCGGTCGGTGCGCTCTTGACATCGATTTTCGTCGGGTATGTCGTTGATCAACGCATTCTTAAAGAAGAGATTCAAACATCGGGCGCTGGTGTCAAGCTGTACCCGGTCTGGCACTTCCTCATCCGGTATGTCATTCCGGTGACGGTCGCCATCGTCATGGTGACAACGTGGGTCACGGTGTAACGTGACGAACTCCTCCTGATTCATTGAATCAGGAGGTTTTTTTACATTCGAGCGACCCTGACTTTTCGTTCTTGCGACCGAGAGAGCGTGCGGCGTCATTATGCTAAGCTTATAAAGATGACGAAACTTTTTTTGAAGGGTCACGTAAGGTACAATAGAAGTATCATGAGACGAGGTGAAACGGATGAAAACATGGATGAAATGGGCCCTGACCGGGGCGATCCTATATTTTGCCATAAACGTTTTTGATTTCTCTTGGTTGTTTATCATCGTCGGGGCGCTCGTATTAAACGAAGTGTGGTCGACCAATAAACGCCGGAAGCGGGCACCGGCCCCCGTTGCCAAACGGGCCAAGAAAAAGCTGTTGCTCGATGAAGACGAACCGTTCGTCGGCTCGCGTATCTTGAAACCGCTTGAAGAAGCGGCGCCGGTACGTCAGTTCGAGGCGACCGACGATTTAGAGCTTCAATTTTTGCAACGGACGATTGAACAAGGCTATGAGAAACTGCAACAAATCGACCGCGTCTTGCCGGAAATCAAAGACATCGAGGTGCGGCGTGAGATGAAGGCCGTCTCGAAGGAAGCGCACGAACTGTTCGCCGAACTGTTCGAGAATCCACAAGACGCGAAACATGTTCGTGATCTCTTCACGTTCTATTTGGATTCGCTTGTGTCGGTCGTGTTGAAATTTAAAGAACTAGAAGGAAAACGCGTCGTCATTCAAGAAGAGACACGTGAACAGTTGATTACCAATATGCGACTCATCGTCGATAAGTTCAAACAGCAACGCAGCCGTCTCTTAGAAGACGATGCGGTCGACTTTGAACGAGAGTTGATCATGATGGAAAAAGTATTGGCCGATCAACCAGAAGGGAGAAAAAAACATGACTTCATCGAATGAAACGAACTGGCAGTCATGGCCAGAAGAAGAGCTCACTTCACAGACGAAAACGAAGACGGAAACCGATGCGATTTCGGACCCGTCCGTGGACTGGTCATCTATGACAGAGAAACATGAGGTGCCGGCGATTCAAGTGAATCCAGATGTCCCCCAGGAACACCGAGAACGGATCACGCGCATCGCCGAGTCGATCGATATTAAAAAGACAGATTCCGTCATGTTGTTCGGCTCAAACGTGCAACGCGAACTGTCGCAATTCTCGGACCAAATCTTGACCGAGGTCCGGATGAAGGATGGCGGTGACGCCGGAAAGCTATTGTCCGACTTGATGCAGAACGTACGCAAGATGGACCCGGACATGTTGCAGCCAGAGAAGAAGAGTTTTATGGACAACTTGCCGCTCATCGGACGGGCCAAGAAGAAAGCCGAGAACTACAAACTCCAGTTTGAAAAGATGAGCGTCTATTTAGAAGAAGTCATCCATAATCTAGACCGGGCCAAGTTCGGTTTGATGAAGGACATCACGATGCTCGATCAGATGTACGATAAGAACAAGCGTTATTTTGAAGAGCTTAACGTCTATATCGCCGCCGGTGAGACGAAACTTGACCACGTGCGCAGCTATGAGATTGCCCCACTTCGTCAAGAAGTGGAGATGTCGAAAGACCAGGTCAAACTTCAACAGTTGAACGACATGATTCAACTCGCGGACCGATTCGAGAAAAAATTGCACGATTTGAAACTGAGCCGGACAATCAGTCTGCAGATGGCACCGCAAATCCGGGTCATCCAACAGAACAACCAGATTCTAGCCGAGAAAATCGAGTCGGCGGTCGTCAATACGATTCCGCTCTGGAAAAACCAAGTCGTGCTTGCGCTCAGCTTGACACGACAAAAGACGGCGCTCCGCATGCAGCAAGACGTCACGAAGACGACGAACACGTTGCTCGAGCAGAACTCGAAGATGTTGAAAGACTCATCGATCGAGATCGCCACAGAGAACGAGAAAGGCATCGTTTCGGTCGAATCGCTCAAAGTGGCGCACGAGAACTTGCTCTCGACGCTCGACGAGACGCTCCGGATTCAACAAGAAGGACGTCAGAAGCGTCGTGAGGCCGAACGTGAACTCGATCGTATGGAGCACGAGTTGAAAGAAAAAGTCATCGAGATCGCTTCAAAAAACAAAGAGTTGCCAAAAGAGACTGGATATTGAACGAGGAAAGTCTGAGCCCTCAGACTTTCCTTTTCTTTGAGGAGGATAAGAAGATGGAAAAACAACGGCTATGGGATGAGACGTGGTTGCAGTTCGCTGATATGATGGCGGTACGCCATTCGAAATGCGCCTCGAAAAGTGTCGCTTGCGTCATCGTCAAAGATGAGAAGCCGATCTCGATTGGGCTCAATGGGACGCCACCCGGGCATACGAACTGCAATGAGATCTTTTTAAAACGGGAAGACGGTTTTTATAAACGGGCCGAGTACGTGTCAGAAGATGCGGTCGATTTGCTCGAGGCACCGGTTTCATTCATCCATGAGGGTGTGACATTTATTAGATGTTCGGACCCATACGACCACCATAATTGGTCGAAGCAACATGAAATCCACGCCGAAATCAACGCGATCGGTAAGCTCGCCGCGGATTCGACGAACGCCTTCGGCGCGACAGCCTATGTGACCCACTCACCATGTCATGCCTGTTCGCTCGCTTTGATTGCGTCACGCGTAGCCCGTGTCGTCTATGCGGTCGGCTATGAGCATGGTGACGGCCTCGATTTGATGCGTGAGAGTGGGATTGACGTGGTACATATGCCACTCGAAAAAAGTTTCAAAAACACATTGTAAACGTTTACATTCAATGTTATATTATTAATGTACTGCCAATGGTGTTTTACTCTTCCATTATTCGTCTCTCTTCGGAGGGACCTTTTTTTATGGCTAAGCACAGGTGAGACAAAGTTTACACATAATGTTCAATATTTCACAATCTTTTCGTGGGTTTCTTTCTTATAATGAAAGTAGATTAACGAGAGGGGAAATGTTACATGGAAAAACAAGTTCGTTTCACAGATGGTGCCTATGATGTGGAAGCGTTGATCACACTCGAAGAGGTGTGGGAAGATAAATTTGCCATCGGGACGCATAAAGAGCTCGCCGTTAAGTCATTAAAGATCAACGGAAATGAGGTTTCGGAGTTGAAGCACGTTCGGGCGTTGCTTCGCTACTATCCGACGCTCGGTGTCTCGGGCATCTTGCTAGCGCTCGATGGTGCCGCAGCTGAGATCGTCGCCTTGTCAGGGGATACGGATCCGGCGCTCCGGTTTGTTGAACTCGTGGCGTTACAAATGGACGAGGCAGCGACGGAAGAGTTGAAAGACCTATACGCCGAGATGGCGGTCTAACTTTGTAAGGATGACACCCACGTCATCCTTTTTTCATTTTCGGGTTGCAATGCGGGTTCAGTATGGTATTATTGTCAATAGATGAAGAAATGGAACGCCATATCGTTATCGACAACCAAAAATGGGGATCTAGATAGCTAGATCGCTGTGAAAAAGCCACGTTCATAGGAACGTGGCTTTTTTTTGTATAATTTCGAACCCGGCGCCGACATCGAAGGCGATATGGGCGTCTGAACCGAGCACGAACGGGATGCCGAGTGCGGCCGCCTCGGACGCGACGTCAATGGCGTAAGGTTGGCCGCAATCGGGCTTGCGGAGACCGGCCGTATTCAAATCGAGACCGAAACCGCGTGTAGCGATCGTTTGTAGCAAGCGCGTCTGTTCGTCCTGCACGTTCGAGCGGGCCCACGTGTAATTGTGTTGATATTTGATCGGTAAGTCGATATGTCCGATGCGGTCCACTTTCAAGCGCTCCCAAGGGAATGCGAGGCCGGCAGCGAGCGCCGTGTAGTATTGTTTCATCACGGCCTCGAACGAGCCGACACGTTTGACGAGCGCATCAAACGTGTCGGCCGAGAAGTCGATAGGCAGGAGCTCGTCGTCGACGAGGAGAAAGTGTTGGGACAAGATTGCTTCGTCTAATACGTTGGCATACGGCTCGAGCAACGCCAGCGTCTCGGACTCATATCCGGGCAAATAGTCGATCTCCAAACCGATGCGGAGATCAAGTTCGGGATACGACCGCTTCAACGTCTGCAAAGCTTCTATATAACGCGGGAGCAAATCGAGCGCCATCGCTGAATCTTGGTCTGGCGTCGGGTCTTGAAACCGGGCCGGGAGCGGCGCATGCTCCGTGAACGTGAGCGTCTTGATTCCTTGGTTCAAGGCGCGCTTTACATACGCTTCGAGCGAATCGGATGAACCATGCGGACAAAATGGGGTGTGAAGGTGACCATCACGGGTAAAGTCAATCATCAGTCGACATTCCTTTCGAGTTCGCCGGTTGACAGCAACGGCTTGGTTTGATAAATTTAACACACTACTTTAGTTTGGTAAAGTGATAATAAGATAAAGGGTGATATTGATGATCTGGTTCAATACAAAAGGATCCATCCCGGAAGGATGGCACGAATTGCAAGGGGAAGACGTCCTGCGTCCGAAGCAGTGGATGTTGTCATTTTTAGAACGAGCCGAGTCAAATGGCTACAGTGTCATTGAGCCGCCGCTCGTGGAATATTATTCGCACTATCAAGACTTGGCCTTGTTCGATGAGTCGGCCTATTATCGTCTGTTCGGGAATGACGGCGAGTTGCTCGTCATGCGTCCGGACTATACGTTGCAAATCGCTCGGAAGCTCGCCGATGGTCATGAACCGATGCGAGTCGCCTATGCCGGTGCCGTCTATCGGCGTACCCCGAAACATTCGGGTCAGCCGCATGAGCGTCAACAGCTCGGGCTTGAATGGATTGATGGTGATGCACCCGATATGGAGCTGATCGCTTCGTTCCTCAGTATGACCGAGCGGGTGTTGCCGCAAGACGGGCTTCGGATTCAAGTCGGCTCGGCTGCCTTGGTCGCGGCCGTGGCGGAAGAGGCTGGGATCCCAGAGCGGACGCTCCGTCAATATTTGGCGCTCCGTAACTTAGAATCACTCCGTGACCTCGCGGATACGTACCAATACCCGTTAATCGCGAAGCTACCGTTCTTAATCGGTGATTCGGCACTCGCTGAACTACGAGAAGTTGCCGAGCCAGGGTTGACGGCTGCGATCAATGAAGTCGAGCGGGCGGTCGAACATTTACGCGCCATCGGTTTGAACGTATCGTACGACTTTGGGCAGACCGGCGATTTTGATTATTATTCAGGATTGACGGTGACAGGAAGCATCGACGGACGGCGCGTCCTCTCGGGCGGTCGCTATGATTCGCTATATGGACATTTCGGCCAATCGCGACGGGCGTTCGGATTGTCGCTCGATTTAGAACAGTTAGGTGAGGTGATTTTATGAAAGTGGCCATCGCGAAAGGACGCATTGAAAAAGCGGCCCGAGACTATTTCGAACAAGTCGGATTAACCGTCTGGCCCGAAAAACGCGGCCGGGAACTGACCGTCGAAGTCGACGGGCATGAGTTCATCTTCGTCAAAGGGGATGACGTCTATAAATATGTCATGCATGGCGCGGCTGATGTCGGCGTCGTCGGTGGCGACATCTTGCGAGAGAAGACGCCTGGCGTCCTCGAAGTCGTCGATTTGCCGTTCGGCCGTTGCCGGATGGCGGTTTGCGGACCGAAAGAACGGAAAAACGGGACGAAAAAATTGAAAGTCGCGAGCAAGTATCCGAATATCGCCATCTCTCACTTCGCTTCGAAGCGACAGAACGTCGAAGTGATTGCGTTGAACGGTTCGGTCGAACTCGCACCGCTCACAGGACTCGCCGATTGCATCGTCGATATCGTCGAGACGGGGGCGACGCTTCGTGCGAACGACCTCGAGGAATACGAAACGATTTTCACGGTGAACGCCAAGTTCATCACGAGTGAGACGGCGCTCGCCAACGATCCTGATGAATTGAAGGCCTGGATTCGTCGTTTAAGCAAGGAGGAAGCGAAATGAGCACGGAAACGAATCGGAGCCGGCGTGAAAGCTGGGCGGAAGCGGTTAAGCCAATTCTTGAGGCCGTGGAGTCGAACGGAGATGAGGCGCTCCTAGAGTTTACAAAGAAATTTGACGGTGTCGACGTAATCGAAACAGTCGACTTGACGGCCTTCACGCCACCTGAAGCTTACGGGGAGTTGACCGAGGCGTTGACGCTCGCCGCCGAACGCATTCGCACGTTCCACGAGCGTCAGCGTCGTCAAGACGACGCGTATGAAGATGGCATGTTCAGACTCGGACGTCGCTTCATGCCGCTCGACTCGGTCGGCGTGTACGTACCGGGTGGGACGGCCGTCTATCCCTCGAGCGTCTTGATGAACATCATCCCGGCGAAAGTGGCCGGTGTGAAACGGATCGTCATGGTGACGCCGCCAAAACCAGATGGCATCGACTTGTCGCTATTGATTGCGGCAAAAATCGCAGGGGCAGATGAGTGTCATCTCGTCGGCGGGGCACAAGCCGTGGCCGCGCTTGCGTTTGGCACCGAGACGATCAAACCGGTCGACAAGATTGTCGGACCTGGTAACGCCTATGTCGCGACCGCGAAGTCGCTCGTCTCTCACATCGTCGGCATCGACTCGGTCGCTGGGCCCTCTGAAGTACTCATCATCGCCGATGAGACGGCCAATCCGAAATGGGTCGCCGCCGACTTGCTCGCCCAAGCCGAACATGACGTCGAAGCGACGGCACTCGCTCTCGTCACGTCAGACGAGTTGGCCGAACGGATCGAACAGGAATTGGCACGCCAGCTGGCCGAGCTACCACGCCGTGACATTGCGGTCGAGGCATTGAAACGAGGCGGGGTACGCATCATGTCGAGCGAACGTGCAATCGAAGTCGCCAACGAGATGGCAGCCGAGCACGTGCAACTTGCCGTCTCCGACCCGGAAACCTATATGCAAGCCATCCGTCACGGTGGTTCGTTCTTCCTCGGTCATGAAGCCGCGGAAGCGTTTGGAGATTACATCGCTGGACCAAACCACGTCTTGCCGACGAGCGGGACGGCCCGCTTCTCGAGCGGCCTCTCGGTCGATGATTTTTACCGGAGACAGACGTTCCTTCAGATGACGGAGCTCGATGAACGTGTCACACGCGCCGCGATTCGCATCGCACAACAAGAACAACTTGACGGCCACGCCCGAGCGATGGCGGTTCGATTGGAGGACGTATGAGACAGAACTATGAGACGATTCCCCGCTACGTCCCGCAGGCGGTCAAAGGACATGCGTTGAATCAAAACGAGAGCCAATATGAGTTCCCAGAGCGGTTAAAGACGGCAATCCGAGAGCTTCCGCTCGATTTGAGCCATTATCCGGTCGATGAGTTGGCAGCGCTGAAACAAAGTTATGCGACATATGCTGGTGTGGATCCGCAACAACTCATGGTCGGGAGCGGCAGTGACGAACTGCTAGCCATTTTATGTCAGGCAATCCTTGACGCCGATGACGTCGTCGCCGCCCCGATTCCCGATTTTTCGATGTACGGCATTTATACGCATATCGCTCGCGGGAATTTTGTGCAGCCGGATGTGGACGGATTGTCGATTCAATCATTGCTCGAGACGATCGAGGCGGAACGGCCGAAACTTGTGCTCGTGTCGAACCCGAACAATCCGACGGGAAAGATGTGGTCACTCGATGAACTCGAAACGGTCGCCAGACGTGTTCCATATCTCGTCGTGGACGAGGCATATATCGATTTCACGATGGAAGATTCATTCAAAGACCGACTCGCGGACCACGCGAACGTCATCATTCTCCGTACGTTATCGAAAGCGTTCGGACTCGCGAATCTGCGCATCGGTTTCATGATTGCCGACGAGCGCTTAATCGAGAAGATTGATCGGTTCCGTTCGCCATTCAACGTGAGCGGGCTGAGTGCGGCCGTGGCGACGGTCGTGTTGAACGACTCCGAATATATCGAGGAGTCGATCAGCTTCCATCAAACGCAACGACAAAAGCTTGAAACGTTGCTCGCACCGATTGGAAACGTCTTACCGAGCCGTGCCAATTTCCTATACGTCAAAACACCGGACAGCGAAGCTTGGGCCGCCCGTTTCTTAGAAAAGGATGTCCATGTTCGCGCGTTCGCAGACGGGATTCGTGTCAGTGCCGGCACGGACGAGGCGTACCGCTTGCTTCAACAAACGATAGAAGAGGTGACTTCACTTGAGAACAGCTGAGACGAAACGAGAGACAAAAGAGACGAAAATCGAGCTCAAGCTTGATTTGAATGGGACAGGACAAAGTGACATCAAGACAGGTGTCGGCTTCTTTGACCATATGCTGACACTGTTCGCGTTCCACAGCCAAATCGATTTGACGGTCCATGTCGAAGGGGATACGTGGGTCGACGCTCACCATACGGTCGAAGACGTCGGAATCGCCCTTGGGCAGATGATCAATCAAGCGCTCGGCGACAAAATCGGCATTCGCCGCTACGGCACGAGTTATTTGCCGATGGACGAGACGCTCGCGCGTGCCGTCGTCGACGTGTCGGGCCGTCCGTTCCTCGTCTACCGGGCCGATATTAAAAATCCGAAACTCGGAGACTTTGACACCGAGCTCGCCGAAGAGTTTTTCCGGGCCGTGGCGATGAACGCCCGGTTGACACTGCACCTAGAGGTCCTCTACGGGTCGAACTCGCACCATATGATTGAAGGGTTGTTCAAGGCGTTCGGTCGCTCCCTCGCCGAGGCGATCGGGCAAGACGGGTCGAATCGATTGCCGTCGACGAAAGGACTGATCGAAGGATGAAAATCGCGGTCATCGATTATGGAATGGGTAACGTGTTCAACGTCGAACGGGCACTCCAAGCTATCGGCTGTTACGTCATCATCACGAACGATCCAGTGGAAATCGAGGCAGCTGATGCCATCTTGCTGCCTGGGGTCGGAGCGTTCCCGCAGGCGATGCAATCGCTGAGCGAGACGGGGCTGATTCCGCTGTTGAAACGATCGGCGAATGAAAAGCCGTTCCTCGGCATCTGTCTCGGCATGCAACTCTTGTTTGAATCGAGTATGGAAGGCGTGCCGACGGAGGGACTCGGTTTGATTGAAGGGCGCGTCGAGCGGATGCGGGCGAAACGTCTGCCACACGTCGGCTGGAACTCGATTTTGCGCGACGAGGACGTCTATTTCGTCCACTCGTATCACGTCGTGACTGATCCAGTCCACGTCGTCGCGTCTGCCGATTATATGGGTGAAACCGTGCCAGCCATCGTGCAAAAAGGGCTCGTCACGGGGATGCAGTTTCATCCCGAGAAGAGCGGCGCGTTCGGATTACGTTTATTGACAGAATGGAAGGAGGCGGTCGAACGTGAGATTACTACCGGCCATTGATTTGATTGACGGAAAAATCGTCCGCTTGACGGAAGGCGATTTCAATACAGAAGAACAGTATGGCGACCCATACGAAAAATTGAAGGAATGGCAAGGGCGCGTTCCGATGCTTCACTTGATTGATCTCGAAGGGGCGAAAGCCGGCGAACCGAGACATCTTGATGTCGTCCGATTCGCCAAATCGTCCGGCTTCTTCGTCCAGACCGGCGGAGGCATCCGTTCCGAGGAAGCGCTCGATGCGGTCATGGCGACCGGCGCCGACCGTGTCTTGCTTGGGACAAAGGCGTTTACAGACCCGGATTTCTTGGACCGGGCGCTCGCGAAGTACGGTGATCGTGTCGCCGTCGCCCTCGACGCCTATGATGGCATCGTCGCCGTCAACGGATGGCAAGAAGCGACCGACTTAAAAGATATCGATGCCGCGAAAGAACTCGTCGACCGTGGGGTCAAGACGATTCTCTATACGGATATCGGTTCGGACGGGAAATTGAACGGACCGAACCTTGAGCGGATGAAGGCGCTCCGTGAGGCTGTTTCGGTCACGATCATTGCCTCGGGTGGCGTGACGACCGAGGCTGACGTCGAGGCGCTTCAAGCGGCCGGCATCGACGAGGCGGTCGTCGGGAAGGCACTACTCTCCGGACAAGTCAGTCTTGATGACTTGATCGAGTGGGAGGCGCGCCATGCTTAAACGTCGCATCATTCCGTGTCTTGATGTGAAAGACGGTCGTGTCGTCAAAGGGATCGAGTTTGTCGCGTTACGTGACATCGGCGACCCGGTCGAGATTGCCAAGTATTATGACGCCTCCGGTGCGGATGAGCTCGTGTTTCTCGATATCACCGCGAGTACGGAACGCCGCCAGACGATGCTTGACGTCGTCAGTGCTGTCGCCCGGAAAGTGTTCATTCCGCTCACGGTCGGTGGCGGCATCCGGTCGCTTGAGGATATTTCCTCGCTCTTAAAAGCTGGGGCCGATAAAGTGTCGCTCAACACGCTCGCCGTCGAATCACCCGATTTGATTAAACGAGCGGCCGAGCGGTTCGGGTCACAATGTATCGTCATCGCCATCGACGTCAAGTTTGAAGATGACGATTACTTCGTCTATACGTATGGCGGTAAACATCGGACCGAGTTACGGGCCGTCGATTGGGCAAAACAAGTGGCCGCACTTGGGGCGGGCGAACTGCTCGTCACATCGATGAATCAAGACGGAAAGCAGAGCGGCTACGATTTACGAATCCTTGATTTGCTCCGCGAGGCCGTCGATATCCCGATTATCGCCTCAGGGGGCGCCGGGAACGCGAATCACGTCGTCGACGCGCTCGAGAAGGTCGATGCGGCGTTGCTCGCCTCGATTTTACACGACCGAAAAACGACAGTGGAAGAGGTGAAACACGTATGCAGCGAGCACAACTTGCCGATGCGGTTCGTTACGACGACAATGGATTGATCCCGGCCATCATCGTGTCGACCAAAGACGAGGCCGTTCTCATGCTAGGTTACATGAACGATGAGGCGATTCAGAAGACGCTCGAGACGAACACGGTCACGTTCTGGTCACGTTCGAAAGGGAGACTCTGGATGAAAGGGGAGTCGAGCGGAAATACGCTCGAGCTCGAAAGCATCCACGTCGATTGTGATCAAGACGCGTTGTTGGTCCGTGTCCGTGCCAATGGGCCGACGTGCCATACGGGAAATCGAAGCTGCTTTTTCACGGAGGTGGAAGGATGATTCACGAATTAGAGAAGTTGATTCAAGAACGACAGGCGTCACCGAAAGAAGGGTCGTATACGTCTTATCTATTCGACCAAGGTGTTGACAAGATTGCCAAGAAGTTTGGGGAAGAGTCGTTCGAGGTCGTCATCGCGGCATTGAACGATGAAGATTTGGTCGAAGAGTCGGCCGATCTCTTGTACCACCTGCTCGTCTTGCTCGCCGCCAAAGGCGTGTCATTACAAGACGTTGAGGCGCTCCTCGCCAAACGGCACGGGACGACGACTCCGGCGAAACCACGCCGAGACGTCACCGACTGGTAACACAAAAAGGAACGAAGCCATTATCGGCTTCGTTCCTTTTGATTAGCGGTTGACCGAGGCGGCCATACGGATGTACGTATGGCGCCGTCCCCGAATCGCAATCGATAACGCCTGAATATTCTCCGGTGTGGCGATTCCGGACAGCCCAGCATCGCCGATATGGAAGATGTCCGTCCCACCGCGCTTCGAGGACAAGGCGATGTCACGAATCGTCGCTTCATCGGATCCTTCCTGTGAAGTGCCGATGGCGGCGACGACAAGTTTATCCAACGCCTGAATCTCGCGCGTGACTTCATAGAATTCATCTTCGCGGACGCCAGGAACGGTGCCGGGCGCTGGAATCAAGATGATGTCGGCCCCGGCTTCAGCAAACCGGACGTACGCCTCTTGATCGAGTACACGGCCGACGCCGGCTTGATGCATTTTCCCGGCGATGATGACGCCCGCGAACTCTTGGCGGGCGTTGATGATGGCTTGCTCAATCGCCTCGTTCGTCACCCCGGTGTTCGGGTTTCCGGTCAGGCAGATGAAGTCGATCCCGAGCTCTGACGCTCTGGCGAACGCTTCCCGTGTCGCGAGCCGTCCTTGTTTCACATCATACATGTCCTCCGATTTCTCGGAAAAGTCGACCGGCTCGAGGTTGACCCCAATCGGCAAACCGACGAGCCGCTTCAATTCCATGATGGGATTGTCAGACATCGTCTCGCCCGGCATGTTTCCGAACAAGGCGTGGCTTTCGAGACCTTTTATGTACGGGTGGAACACGTCGAGCATGTTCAAAAGAATCATGTCGGCACCGAACGCCCGCGCGAGTTCGGCGTTCGTCACTTCCGGATAGAGTGGTTGTACGGTCGGGATGACTTCGGCGAGTACGGTCCGGCCTTCGGCTTTGCGAATCGATCCAATCAAATCCGAGCGGTTGAACGTCAAGAAATCACTGGCTCTACAGTCAAGAATTCGTTTCATCTGTCTATTCCTCCTCTAGTTCGTCATGTTCCTATTCCCCATTTCGCTAGAAATTCCTCTATAATGATGACAGAATAGGGGGAGATGCAGATGACTGAAAAAGAAAAGATGATTCGGGGCGAGCTTTACTTGGCCGGAGACGAGGAACTCGTCGCCGACCGGCGTCAGGCCCGGCGTTTGACGGAACGATTTAATCGATCCGGGATTGATGAACTCGACGACCGAAAAGCAGTGTTAGCGGAGCTGTTCGGCTCGACCGGAAGTTCGTTTTATTTGGAGCCGACGTTCAAATGCGACTACGGTTATAACATTCATCTCGGAGAACGGTTCTTCGCTAACTTTGATTGCGTATTCCTCGACATCTGTCCGATCACATTCGGTGACGATTGCATGCTCGGTCCGGGTGTGCACGTGTATACAGCGACGCATCCGCTCGACCCGATCGAACGAATCTCGGGTCTTGAATACGGGAAACCGGTCACGGTCGGACATCGGGTATGGATCGGCGGCGGTGCCATTCTAAACCCAGGGGTGACAGTCGGGGACGATGCCGTCATCGCCTCTGGCGCCGTTGTGACGAAAGACGTGCCAGCCCGTGCCGTCGTCGGGGGGAATCCAGCAAAAGTGCTTAAGTTCATACCATGACGAAACGACCCGACGTGATGTCGGGTCGTTTGATTATGCTGTCGGTTGTGACGCGAAGGTGACTAGTGCCTGACGTGTTGCTTCGAGAGCAGATTCATTGCCGAGCGTGATGCGAATCCCGTTCGGTTGTTTCGATGTGTGAACGCCATGCGCGACGAGGTGGGCCCAAACGGCCTCCGGCTCATCGAGCGTGACGTAAATGAAGTTCGCCTCGGCGGGATGGACGTGTCCGATGGTGGCGAACAAGTCGGTCCACTGTCCGCGCATGTCGGCGTGCCATGTGATGGCCTCATCGAGATACGTCGCATCTTGTAAAAAGATGTTGGCGATTTTCGCGCTGACACCGCTAATGTTGAACGGCGGGACGAACTGACGGAAATAAGCGGCGAGTTCGGTCGTCGTGACCATGAAACCGAGGCGGACGTTGGCCAGGCCAAACGCCTTCGATAACGTCCGCAGTACAATCACATTCGCAAATGAATCAAGATGGGCCACCATGCTCGACGTCGGTGTGAAGTCGATATAGGCTTCGTCGACGATCAAGTACGGCACGAGTCCCGCGAGTTCGGCCAATTCAGCGACGCTCCACAATTTACCGGTCGGATTGTTCGGGTTCGACAACAGCAACAGCTTCGGTGTGTGTTGCGTGATCGCCTGGACGAGTGCGTCATACGACAGGTCATCGGCTTGCACGTGACGACCGTGAGCGATTGTCGTGAAGATCGGATAGAGTGCGAAATCCGGGCTCGGTGACAAGACGACGTCTTCCGGTGCCAACAGCGCCTGGGTGACGACGTGAATCATCTCGTCACTGCCGCAACCGACGAGCAATTGATTCGGCTCGACACCGGCGTAGGCAGCATAACGGGTGAACAACTCGTCAATCGGTTGGACCGGATACTCATGCAAGTCTTGGAACGAGATTGTCGCAAGTTGGTCATACAGCCGGGACGGCACCGGGAACTGGCTCTCATTTTGATTCAAACGGTACCCTTCTGGATAGGTGACTGGATAAATCGGTAGCGAGACTGGTCTCATTCCGTCGGCTCCATCGAGAACCATTTTTTGGCGAGTTTGTCGATTTCACCTGAGTCGATCATCTTGTTCAACTCCTCGTTGAACTGATCGCGAAGGTCATCCTCCAATTTAAAGGCGGCTGCAGAACCTTTCTCGCCATCTTCTTTCAAGGCGAACGTGTAGAGCCCTGCGTCTTGATCCAAGTATTTTTGGGCGACCGTATCCTCGATGACCATCGCGTCGATCCGACCCGTATTCAACTCTTGAACGATTTCTGGAATCTTGTTCAATGAGACGAGCTCAGCCTCCGGAGCTTGGTCTTTGGCGATGTTTTCTTGAATCGATGCCGTTTGGACGCCGATTTTCTTGCCGGCAAGCGCCTCAATCGACTCGAGTGACTCATCTTTCGTCATGACTAAGTTCGTCGCCGACAAGTAGATATCCGAGAAGGCGGCATTTTCTTTCCGCTCTTCGGTCGGCGTCATACCGGCCATAACGAAGTCGACACGTCCGGCGTTTAGTGCCCCGAGCAGGCTACCGAAGTCCATGTCTTCAATTTTGAGTTCGTAGCCGAGGCGTTCCGTGACGGTTTCGGCAATCTCGATATCAAATCCGACAATCTCGTCCCCGTTCGCCGTATCGACAAACTCATACGGGAAGTAATCGGCGCTCGTCCCCATGACGAGTGTTTTTTTCTCTTCGCCCGTCGTCTCTTGGCTACATCCTGCTAGTAATGCACTTGCCACTAATCCCCCTGTAATGACCCACTTTTTCATGTATGAATTCCTCCTTCAAGATATGAGACTAAGTGTATATGTATGATTATTAATTGTAAAGCATAAAAATACAAAAAATGATTAAAAAAATGCATCCGGGAAAAAGTCACAGGATGCATCAGGTGGTCAATCAATCGCTTGCAGATAGGCGATGGCTTCGGGTAAATACGTCTCGAGGGGGCGATTCGTATCGATTGTAAGCGTATGCATAAACGGCGGTTTTTTACTGGCTGCGACGGTCTGTTGGAAATCTTCTGGCGAGACGCTGCTGATTTGACTGAGCTTCCGCTCGCGTTCCCGTAAACGGCGATTGATTTCATCGATGTCATCGATGAGACATTCGATGTAACGATACGTGGCCCCGTTATTTGTCGTCATCGACAGGCCGCGGTCAATCATTACGTCATACAGACAGGGGCTATCTAGAATAACATTCCGTCCTAAAGACAGATGGAACTCGACGAGCGCCCAATCGAGATCATAGGCGACTCTTCCGGCCAGCTCCGGGTCGAGCGAATATTGTGCGGTTGATTCGAGCAGTGCCGTCTTCGTGACATCGTGATCGACGATAACCGCATCCAGTCGTCGGGCGATTTCCCGAGACAGCGTCGACTTACCTGATCCGGGGAAACCGGACATTTGTAGAAAGAACATAGAGACTCCTCACGTTTCGTTTGATTTCCCCCGGCTGTATCCGGCGAACACCCGGCCGCCGAACGGGGAGAGCGTCTCATCGACGTAACGGATGAGCGCGTCGGGTTCGTTCGTTTGATAATACGCCTCAAGGGCAGTGACGAGTTCTCGGGCTGCTTGCGCATCGTAGCGGTCGAGAGCGCGGTACGTCCATTTGGAAGATCCCGTCCATTGTCGATTCGTGCGCAGGATGAACTCGCAGACCAACGTGGCGAGAGTGCCCGCGATGAATAACCCTTCTGCCCGAGTGGTGCATCCAATCAAATCCTCGAGTGCATCGGTCAGAAAGTATCGTTTCAACTCAATCGTCTCGTCCGACCAAGCCTCCGGCCCGATGTCGAGCAACGCTCTCGCTTCACGTTTGATGTCTTCGACGATGTCTGTGTCCTTCAAGACGATGCCTTCGGTGACCATTCTCGGTAACGACGGAATGGCACGCTGGCAATCTTGCTCGAAGAACGTCCGATACGACGTCAAGTTATGGGCGAATAGTTCGATGGGCCATCCGGACTCGATGAACGATTCTCGATAAGACGAGCCGAGGGTGTCGTCGAAGATGATGATGTCTAAATCCGACGTTGCGGTCGCCTCACCACGGACGACGCTCCCAGCGAGCAGTGCGGCCCGACAGTAGGGGAAATGTGTAGAGATAAAGTGATGCGCCGCTTCGAGCGGGTTAATTTTAGAAGGCATCATGGACTCCTTTCAAATTGATGTGATTGACACGTTGAGTCTGAATGCTTGTATCTTCTGCTGGTCCCGTCAGCATTGGCACATCATGAGAACGTTTCCGTCCGGGTCTTTGAAATTGAACCAATGATCGTGTTCAATCGGGGTTACAATGTCAATTTGTCGTTGCACCATATGCGCATATGCTTGATGGATATCCGGCGTGTTCAAATGGAACAGCGGCGTCTGGATGACGTTCGCTTCGGACCAAATTTTACTATCTAGTACGATATTCGGTCCGTCTAACGGGACGACATACAGATGACCGAACAGGATGTCTCCATCTGCCGAGATATCGAATAGCTGACAATACCAGTCCCGGGACGTCGCAACGTCTCGGACGGGAATAAAGACGGTCCCGATTTCTGCGAGAATTGGATTCATTTATTCGCCTTCAGTTGATTCGCTACGAAACGACGGACCTCGGCCCGTGAACGCAGGATAATGATGTCTTTTTTGGATTCAAGTTCGTGTAAACGCTGTAAAATCGCTGGTCGCTGCGACTTCGGATAGTCCCACACCCACTTCAAGAACTTCGGGTCGAACCGTTCCTCACAACCAGGACCCATGTCCGGACGTGTCTTGCCGCGATAGGACAGCATGCGCTTCAAGACGCGGTACGAACAAATAGACCTCGGCAAGTCGAGAAAAATAATCGTGTCGGCAGCGTGAAGGCGCAAGTCGAGCGTGCCCCCGTAGTTGCCGTCGATGATCCACGACTCGCGTTCAATCAATGCTGACTGCATGGTAATTTGTTCGTGCCGTGTGGCGGGTGTCCAATTCGGTTTCCATAGTAAGGCGTCTAAGTGATGGACGTCGATGCCGAGTAGGCTTCCCAACACGCGGGCGAGCGTCGATTTGCCCGAACCACCAGAGCCGATGAGAATTATTTTTTGCATAGGAAAATACCTCTCGTATTTTGAATGTCATGATTCTTCTGATTCTAGGATGCGCCATTTTTCAATGACACCGTCCTCTTCGTATAGGACGCGTACCTCCATCTGGTTCAATACGAGCCGTTGCTCGCTGGCGAAGAGCACAATTGGATAACCGATTGACAGCGGTTCGTCAGCTTCAAAGACGGGGCTGTGCGCTTGCATGGCATAATAGCCGTCCGAGCGCGTATTGGCCGCCCCGGCATCGACTTGAATCACCGTCTCGAACCCTTGGAGCCGGAGGATGTAACTATATGTCGTCCGGGCGCCGCGTTCGAGCCGCCATTCCTCGACGATCGCCTCGCGGCCATCTTTTACTTCTTCGAGTAAGATTTTCTGTGTCGTGTATTCCCGTTCATACGGAATCATCTCTTGAATATTCACAGCCGTCATCGTGGCCAATTTTTGTGATTCTTCCGATGGCGGGGTGATGAGAATGCCGATAAAAATTAAGATAGGGATGAGCAGATAAATGATGACCCGACTTCGCATATAGTTTCACCTGTCCTTTATCGATTTTTTCGCCATCTACCGGCAGAACCCTGCCTGACCGGTGAAATATGTCTAAGGAACACGTTGAAATGTCTCGGATTTCAGGAAGCCATGTATGATGAAGGCAGGAGGGGATTCAATATGCGAATCGGGATTATCGGCGGTGGGATTGCCGGGTTGACGACCGGGGCGTTGGCAAGTCGGATTGGTCATGACGTGACGGTGTTTGAATCATCGCGGGAGTGGGGTGGTTGCGCCGGTAAGTTCGAGCGCGGTGACTACCGGTTCCCAGCCGGGGCGACGCTCGGGATGGGATTTGAACCAGGCGGCCTGCATGAGCGAGTCTTGTCCTACTTAGGTGAAACGATTGACGTTCGCCCGTTAACCGAGGTGATGCAGATTCATGTGGACGGGAAAACGGTCCGCTATTATCAAGACCCGACTCGTTTTTTACTTGAACTTGAATCGACGTTTCCCGAGCTCGCTCCGCGGATTCGTGCCTTCTTGAATGAAGTATGGACCGATTTTGAGACGATTCGTCCTTTGTTTGAGATGCTACCGGCGTTGCCGTTTCGAACGATTCATGACGCATCGGTTGCGATACGTGGTTTTCGACCGACGCAACTACGTGCGTTTCGGAAGTTATACCGGCCGCTCGGTACAACGTTAAAACGGCATCGATTGAACGGGACGTCGTTCGAACGGGTCATCGACGGGATTTTGCTCGATAGTCTTCAGACCGGAGCTCGCGAGGCGAGTCACTTGCTCGCGGCCGTCGCGTTATCGATTTACCACGAAGGGGCATTTTACGTCGATGGCGGCTTGTACACGCTCGCTCACGCCTTGGAGCGCTCGATTCAAAAAGACGGCGGACAAACCCTTCTCGGACGACAAATCGTCAAACTCGAGCGCGTGGCGGACGGTTGGCTCTTGACCGATCGGCGGGGCCGGCTCGACCTCGTCGATGTCGTCGTCTCCGCCATCCCGCTCGAGGCGACCGCTCAACTGCTGAGCGGAGATACGTCACGTCAATTCAGCAAGCAGTACGGGCGTCACTTAAAGCGCTCGCAATGGGGAACGTTCAGTCTGTACGTCACGTTACCCGAAGCGATATGCATGAACCGTCCGCTGTTCCAACAAGTGTATAGCGATGACTTACCGTCAGGACACGCCTTCATCTCGATGTCAGCCGCAGATGATTCGCTCCGGACCGAGCGACCGGAACGGACCGTCACCGTCTCGACCCATATCGATTTGACAGAGTGGCAGGCTTGGAAAGACAAGGCGACGTATGAGAAACTAGAGACAGATTGGACCGAGCGCCTCGTCTCGGTTGTGAGTCGAGCGTTCCCGGACTGGAACGGCGAATCGTCTGTCATGTTGCCCGGGGGACCAGGGGCGTGGGTGAAATATACGAAACGTCCGCACGGCGCGGTCGGTGGTTATGCCCAAACACCGCAACAAGCTTTGTTCCATGCGGCGAGCTACCGGACAACCTTGCCGAACCTGTATGTCTGCGGGGATACAGTATTTCCGGGGGCAGGCACAATCGGGGCGATGACGAGCGGGCTTCATGTCGCCCGAGCGCTCGGTTCGAAGTTATGAGGGGAGACAAGTGGAGATGCATAAAAAACGGTTTGACGAATTGACGACGAGAGAACTCTATGAGTTATTGGCGCTCCGGACCGAAATCTTCGTCGTGGAACAAGATTGCCCATATCAAGAAGTCGATGGGAAAGACGTGGCGGCGGTCCATTACTGGATTGAGGCTGATGGTCGCCCGGTCGCGGCGCTACGTGTCCTCGAGGAGGAGTCGCCGGTCGCCATCGGCCGTGTCGTCACGAAATCGACGCATCGGGGACAAGGCCATTCGCGGCGTTTGATGCAAGAAGCCGTGGCTGACTTTGGGGATCGCGATTTGTACTTGCAAGCACAGACATACGTGGAGCCGTTCTATGCGAGCTTCGGGTTCACACGAACGAGCGAGGAGTACTTAGAGGACGGGATTCCTCACGTCGATATGGTTCGGACGGCGACCGTCTCGAAGTGAATCGATGCGGTACCGTTTGCCATAAGTTCGTGGTAGAATGATGAGGAATACTTGCGTGCGTCAAGGCGTGCGTTCAATCATAGAGAGCAAAGGGGTTTACGATGGTGACTGATCAAACTGTGATTCAAAAAGCGAGAGAATTAGCCGACTTATTGGCGAGCACGCCGGAAGTGGCCCGCTTCAAAGAAGCGGAAACGAAAGTGAACGAAAGTGAACGCGTTCAAACGTTGATTAAACGTATCAAATACTTACAAAAAGAAGCCGTCAACTGCAAGCACTACGGGAAGACGGAAGCGCTCGCCAAAGTTGAGCTGAAAATCGACAAGGCGATGGACGAACTCGATTCGATCCCGGTTGTCCAGGCGTTTCAGGAGACGCAAGTCGAAGTGAACGATTTGCTTCAATACGTGACGGTCACACTCGCCAACTCGGTGACAGATCGCATTATCGAGTCGACGGACGGTGACGTTCTCGCCGGTAAAACAGGAAGCGGTATGGCAGCGGAGAAATCACGCGGCGGCTGCGGATACTAACAAACAGACAGCTGGCCTTTGGTCAGCTGTTCTAATTTCTAGAGGTGAACACGAATGGAAACGATACATCAAACCCCGATGATGAAACAATACTTTTCAATCAAGGCCGATTATCCAGACGCCTTTCTCTTCTACCGGCTCGGTGACTTTTACGAGCTGTTCTTTGAAGATGCCCAAATCGTCGCCAAAGAACTTGAGTTGACATTGACCGCGAAAAACGGGAAGAACGCTGAGCACCCGATTCCAATGTGTGGCGTACCACATCACTCGGCCGCTATCTACATTGAACAACTGATCGAAAAAGGATTCAACGTGGCCATCTGTGAACAGATGGAAGATCCGAAAGCGACGAAAGGGCTCGTCAAACGTGAAGTCATCCAAGTCATCACGCCAGGTACATACATGGCTGCACTCGGTGAGAAAGAGAACCGGTATTTACTATCGGTCGTGAACGTAGCAGGCCGTTTCGGGATTGCCCGCGGCGATGTGACGACAGGTGAATCTTGGTTGACGACCTTACCGTCGCGTGAGGCCGTCCTACGTGAAGTCGAAGGGTTGGTCCCGAGTGAAATCATCGTTGATGACGCCGAGTTGGCAGACCATCTCTCATCACTCGGCATTCCGTTGTCGGTGCAGACAGAGCGGCTAGCGAGCCCGTTGTCGAGCGGAGCGAAAGACGAGGCGCAAGTGAGCGCGTTTGAATTGCTGTTCGCTTATTTGACGCGCACGCAAAAACGCGCCCTCGATCATCTCCAACCGGCCGTCGCCTATGAAGTCGAGGCCCATATGCAACTCGATGCCAACACGGCCCGGAACTTGGAATTGTTCCGGTCGGCCCGGTCCGGTGAACGGAAAGGGTCGCTTCTCGCCTTGCTTGATGAGACGACGACGGCGATGGGGGGACGGTTGCTGAAACGTTGGCTCGAACAGCCGCTCTATACCGAGCAGGCGATTCGGGACCGACAAGATGCGGTCGAGAACTTGGTCGATGACTTCATGCTTCGTGACCAGTTGCGTGAACAGCTACGTCACGTCTACGATATCGAACGGCTCGTCGCCAAAGTCGGTTACGGGACGGCCAACGCCCGTGACCTCGTCCAACTCCGGAACACACTCGAGCGCATCCCGGCGGTGCGGGCCTTGCTCGAAGGCGTCACGGCCTCACGGCTTCGTCAAATCGATGATACGCTCGACACATTCGACGACTTGGCCAGCATGCTCCAAGCAGCGCTCGTCGAGGCGCCACCGATCTCGATTAAAGAGGGTGGGATGATTCGTGCCGGCTATTCGGCCGAACTCGACGAACTGCTCGAGGCGAAAGCGGACGGAAAGACATGGATTGCCAATCTCGAGCAACAAGAGCGGCTCGCGACCGGCATCAAGTCGCTGAAAATCGGCTATAATCGTGTCTTCGGCTATTATTTGGAAGTGACGAAAGCGAACGCCCGCCTGCTCGAAGAGGAACGTTACGAACGGAAACAGACGCTGACGAACGCCGAGCGTTACGTCACACCCGAGTTAAAAGAGAAAGAAGCGCTCATTCTCGGGGCTGAAGAGAAGAGTTGCACGCTCGAGTATGATTTATTCGTCGCCTTGCGTGACCAAGTCAAGCAAGAGACGAAACCGCTCCAACAACTGGCGCGCTCGCTCAGTGAGCTCGACGTCTTGCTCGCGCTCGCCATCGTCGCCGAAAAACGTGACTATGTTCGGCCGACGACGTCGACGAACGTCCAAATCGATCGTGGCCGCCATCCGGTCATCGAGACGGTGCTACCACGCGGTGAATACGTCGCCAACGATTTGACGCTCGACGACACGCGGCGCATGCTCTTAATCACCGGACCGAACATGTCCGGTAAATCGACGTATATGCGTCAATTCGCCTTGATCGCCATCTTGCATCAAATCGGGTCGTTCGTGCCGGCTGAAGCGGCTGAGATTCCATTGTTTGATCGCATCTTTACCCGCATCGGTGCGGCCGATGACTTGGTGAGCGGCCAGTCGACGTTCATGGTCGAGATGACGGAGACACGCCAAGCGGTGACAGAGGCGACCGAACACAGCCTCATCCTGCTCGATGAGATCGGTCGGGGGACATCGACGTATGACGGCATGGCGCTCGCCCAGGCTATCGTCGAATACATCGCTTCGACAATTGGAGCGAAGACGTTGTTCTCGACCCACTATCACGAGCTGACCGTGCTCGAAGACACGATCCCTGCTCTTGAGAACGTGCACGTCCGCGCCATCGAGCGAGACGGGCGTGTCGTGTTTCTACATGAAGTACATCCGGGGCGGGCCGATAAGTCGTACGGGATTCATGTCGCTGAGCTCGCTGAATTGCCCCGTGATTTGATTGAACGGGCGCGGACCATCTTGTCTCAACTTGAGACGGACTCGAAACCGGAACTGGCAGCTGTTGAACATCCGGGAACGGCAGAACCCGTGGCCCAACTATCGCTCTTTGAGGCGGAAGACGAGATTAAACGACAATTGCTCGAACTCGATTTGTTGGCGATGAACCCGATCGAGGCGATGCAAGCGCTCTATGCGCTCCAACAATCCGCGAAGAAGGGGTGAGTCGATGGGAATCATACAGGAGTTACCGGAACAACTGGCCAACCGAATCGCGGCTGGCGAAGTCGTCGAGCGGCCGGCCTCGGTCGTGAAAGAGCTCGTCGAGAACGCGATTGACGCCGGCGCCACCAAAATCGAAGTCGATTTGGAGGAAGCGGGCATCCGTCTCATTAAAGTCCGCGATAACGGGCACGGGTTTTATGAAGAGGACGCCCCGCGCGCCTTTTTACGTCATGCGACGAGTAAGATTCGGGACGAGCACGACTTGTTCCGGATTCGCACGCTCGGCTTTCGTGGGGAGGCGCTCGCCTCGATTGCTTCGGTCAGCCATGTGACGCTGAAGTCACGCCGGGCCGAGGAAGACGGGTTCGAGATGACGCTTCAAGGCGGCGTTGTCACGGCGCAAACACCGGCCGCGGCGAACGTCGGGACGGAGATAGCCGTCAGTCAATTGTTCTATAATACACCAGCCCGATTGAAGTATTTGAAAACGTCCGCGACGGAACTGGCGAGCATCACCGACACGTTGAACCGGATCGCCTTGTCCCACCCGGAAGTGCGCCTCACGGCGTTCCATGAAGACAAGGAGCTGCTCAGGACGAGCGGGAACGGAGACATCAAACAAGTCATGCTCGCCATTTACGGGCGTCAAGTCGCGGCCCAAATTGTCACGGCGTCGAGTAAGACGAACGACTATAGTTTGAGCGCCCATCTCGTCCGTCCGGAAGTGACGCGTTCGAACAAGCAGTACGTGACGCTCATCTTGAACGGTCGGAGCATCAAGAACTTTGCGTTGACCCAAAGTGTGCTCGAAGGCTACCACACGCTGCTACCGATTGGTCGTTATCCGATCGCTGTCCTCGAAGTGAACATGGACCCGATGCTGATCGATGTCAACGTTCACCCGACGAAACGAGAAGTTCGGCTTTCAAAAGAGAAAGAGCTCTGTCAGTTGATTCGCGAGACGGTCCAACTGACACTCCGGGAACAGCGTTTAATCCCGTCGGTCAAACCGAAAGAGCGACCGGTCATTCGGACCGAACAAGAGCGACTTGATTTCACGGTTGAACGGGCGCCGGTCACGGAAGAAGCGCCGACGTGGAACTATCCAATTCCACGTGAGCCTGTCACGTCACCGAGTCGTTGGTCGCCGACCCCGCTCGTCAATGAAGCGCCTGAGCCGATAGCGTCGACGGTCGAATCGGAAACAATCGAGACGAAAGGAGAGCGGTTGCCGCCGCTCGACGTCATCGGTCAATTGCATGCGAGTTATATCGTCTGTGGTGCCGAGGACGGGATGTACGTCATCGACCAACACGCGGCCCAGGAACGAATCAAATATGAGTTGTTTTACGAGCAACTCGGGAATCCTGACAAGGAATACCAGTTGTTGCTGCTTCCGCTCACGCTCGAGTTCACGCAAGAAGAGGCGCTCGCGATTGAAGAAGTCACTTCGCTTTTAAAAGAAGCAGGTCTCGAATTGGAGCCGTTCGGCGGCAATACGTTCCTCGTTAGAGAGATTCCGACGTGGTACCCGCAACATGATTTAGAAGGAACGGTCCGTGATTTGATAGAGATGGCGATTCGGGATCGCTCCATTGACATCGCTAAATATCGGGAAGATGCGTCGATTTTGATGGCGTGCAAACGGTCGATTAAAGCGAACCATCCGTTGAACCACGAGATGATGCGGCAATTGCTTCACGATTTGAATCAGACGACGTCTCCGTACACGTGTCCGCACGGACGTCCGATTTTAGTGAAGTGGAGCACGTACGAGCTCGAGAAGCTATTTAAACGCGTTATGTGACACGCCTGTAATCTTTTTTTAACCTCCTGTTACGTTTATGGATAGGTGGCTATGGGAACAATATACACATGTCACTCAACGCATCGAGGTTGAGAGGTGGCTTTTTCACTGCCTCACCCTCAAGATGTAGACATGATCGATAAACCAGTAGGGGGAAAAGATTATGGCAGACACGCTTAAAGTAACGAAACGAGAATTACGACCACGTTCGGTCCGCGCTAACTTGCGTAAAGAAGGAAAAGTGTTAGGTGTCGTTTACGGCTACAAAGTTGAAAGCACACCGGTCGCATTCGAAGAGATGGCACTTCGTAAGATTCTTCGTGAACACGGCGACAACGCTTTGATCGAACTCAATATCGATGGTAAGAAAGTGAACACACTCGTTCACGGGACAGAAGTCGACCCATTCACGAACGAATACAAGCACGTCGAATTTATGGCAGTGAAGATGGACGAAGCGACAGAAGTCGAAGCGGACGTCACACTCGTCGGCGACGCGAAAGGCGTCAAAGAAGGCGGCTACTTGGCACAGACGCTCTATAAAGTAACGGTCTCGGCAACACCAGCCAACATTCCGGAGCGTATCGAGCTTGATGTTTCTGAACTCGGCATCGGTGACTCGCTCACTGTCGCTGATATTCCAGAGAACAAAGATTACGAAATCGTATCTGAGGGTGATCTTCAAATCGCATCGGTGAATGAACCGGTGGCGGTCGAAGACCTTGAAGCTGATACAGCGACAGAAGGCGAAGTTGAAGCGACTGAAGAGGCGTCAGAAACTTCAACGGAAGAGTCGGAAGAGGCTTCTGAAAACAAAGAATAATCATTTCGAACGGCCCTTTGCGAAGGGTCGTTTTTTTCTAGTCACAAATCCGACAAATGTAAACGATTACGATGTGAAAAATGTGTCAACATGTGGAAGGGGCGATTGCAATTTATTCGTTTCGGGCTTATATTGTTAATGATTTCACATGTTCGTTCTTATTATAATGGTTTCATTCAAACAGAAAGAAGGGTTTGTGACATGGCATCAATGGAAATCCATGCACTCGAATCGTTGCGGAAGAAAGCACAGGCATCTTCGCAAATGATTCATTATCGGCCAATGGAGTACTTTTTACGAGCAATGCTCGCGGGGATCTTTATCGGATTCGCTTCAATTTTCACACTGAAAGTCGTCAACGGAATGTATTTGATCGATTCTCCGTTCACAACGCTCATCGGAGGATTCTCATTCGGGATCGCCCTCGTCATGATCATCTATGGCGGAGCCGAACTGTTCACCGGGAATACGATGTACTTCACAACCTCGACGATGCGGGGGTACACGACGCTCAGCGACACGATGCTCGTCTGGTTGCTCTGCTTTGTCGGGAATGCGCTCGGTGGCGTTTTGTTCGCCTTGCTGCTCGCCCCGACCGGTGTCATCCAAGAACTTGGGATGAACAACTGGCTGTTCTCGGTCGTCGAGAGCAAGATGCACCACACGACGGTCGAAATTTTCTTCCGCGCGATCTTCTGCAACTGGATGGTCTGTCTTGCCATCTTCTTGCCGAAGCAAATGAAAAACGAGTTCGCCCAAATCTTCTCGATGATCTTCCTCGTCGCCGTTTTCTTCGCCTCAGGATTTGATCACGTCATCGCCAACTTCGTCTTGTTCGCCCTCACGCTCGTCGTCCCGCATCCTGAGGCGATCAGCTTTGCCGGCGCGATCCACAACTTGATCCCAGCCACGTTCGGGAATATCATCGGTGGCGCGTTGTTCATGGGTGCGATCTATACGTGGTTAAACGCGAAAGGCTTGCGTGAAGCCCAAGAATCGGAAGCAACGGAAGAAGTCGAATTGAAAATTGTGAAACCTGCCAAAGAAGTATAAGGTAGCTCACGACAACGAGCAGTCGAGTCCACGTCAGTGGCTCGACTGTTTTTGCGTTTTTATCACAAGCATTGATCACAATTTCGACTTCACATCTCAATAGCAAAACATGACATAATCTATATATGGAACTTAAGCGAGTAATTAACTCGCTTGTAATCAATATATAGTGAGGTGATGCGGAGTGAATATGCTCCAGCTTTATGAAGATGTCTGTGTTCTCCCAGATCAGGACCTCGTACAAGAGAACGCCAACGTCGACGGGAAATCACCACTTGGAAAATTGGCACGATTATCCTCAGAAGTATCAAAACAATTGTCGACGACATATCTATTATCAGAACGGTCACGTCAAGCCGTCGAGGATAATTTTTTGTATATCCATGACGCCGACTACTATGTGACAGGATCGACGACGTGTTGTCAAATCCCACTCGGTGAGCTACTCACGAACGGATTTCATACCGGGCACGGGACGATTCGACCGCCCCAGGATATCCGCTCGGCGATGGCGCTCGCTTCGATTATTCTTCAAGCGAACCAAAACATGCAGCATGGCGGTCAAGCTTTCCCGATGTTTGATGTCGACCTCGCACCGTATGTCGAAAAGACGTATGAACGTCAGCTCGAGCGGCTCAAAAAGTTACCAGTCGAATGGACGACCGAGCAACTCTTTGAAACTGCCGAGTCTGAAACAATCGCGGCGACGTATCAAGCGTGTGAGGCGTTCATCCACAACGCCAACTCGATGCACTCACGTGGTGGCGGACAAGTACCGTTCGTTTCCATCAATTACGGCACCGACACGAGCCGGTGGGGACGAGTATTCATTCGAGAGTTGCTGCGCGCGACCGAGCGAGGGCTCGGTAACGGGGAGACGCCGATTTTCCCGATTCAAATCTTCAAAGTGAAAGAAGGGGTCAACTTCCATGAGGACGATCCAAACGTCGACTTGTTCCGTCTCGCGTGTCGTGTGACGGGCAAGCGATTATTCCCGAACTTCTCGTTCGTCGATGCTCCGTTCAACCTTCAATACTACGACGGGACGCACGGCTCGGAAGTCGCCTACATGGGTTGTCGGACACGGGTGATGGGGAATCGGCATGGTGCCGAGACGTCGATTGGACGAGGCAACTTATCATTTTCGACGTTGAACTTGGTCAAAATGGCACTCGTCTCTTCGGATATCCATACTTTTTATGAGACGCTCGACGCTTACGTCGACGTCGCCATCGATCAATTGCTCGAACGATTCGACTATCAAGCGAAGCGGCACGCCGACGAATTTCGGTTCCTCTATGCCCAACACGTCTGGCGGGGTGGAG
Organism: Exiguobacterium sp. s6; assembly: GCF_018618155.1. Taxonomy (NCBI): domain Bacteria; kingdom Bacillati; phylum Bacillota; class Bacilli; order Caryophanales; genus Exiguobacterium; species Exiguobacterium sp. s6. The sequence goes on along the minus strand of NZ_JACSLN010000001.1, from coordinate 1,489,142 downwards.
AGAGACTCGGTCCAGAAGACGATCTTCGCGAGGTACTGAAGCAAGGGACGCTCTCGGTCGGATTTATCGGTCTCGCCGAAGCGCTTCGTGTTCTCACAGGTGGCACGCATGCCGAGTCACGAGAGGCGGAACGGCTTGGGCTCGATATCGTCACTCATTTACGTGATCGAATGAAGCAGGCATCGGAACGATACGATTTGAACTTTTCTCTCTTGGCGACCCCGGCCGAAGGATTGTCGGGTAAATTTGTGACGAGAGATCAGCAATCGTTTGGGATGATCGAAGGTGTGACCGACCGCGCCTTTTATACGAACTCGTTTCATGTGCCCGTGTATCAATCGGTCTCGATTCGCGACAAAGTCCGTCTCGAAGCGCCTTACCACGCGCTTTGTGATGCGGGTCATATCACGTATGTCGAAGTCGACGGATCGCTCGCCCATAATGCGGAAGCGGTCGAAGCGATCGTCCGGCTCATGCGGACCGAGAACGTTGGCTACGGGTCGATCAACCATCCGGTCGACCGTTGTGGCAACTGCGGCCTTGAAGGGATCATCGACGAAGCGTGCCCGACATGTGGCGAACATGAACGAATTGAACGGATCCGTCGCATTACCGGCTACTTGGTCGGGACGATGGACCGGTGGAATTCGGCAAAACGAGAAGAAGAACGAGCGAGGGTGAAGCATCATGCGCGTCCTATCCGTACTTGAAGAATCGGTCGTCGACGGTCCAGGCATTCGCACGGTCATCTTTACGGCGGGCTGCCCGCACCGTTGCCCTGGGTGTCATAATCCAGAATCTTGGAATCCACGTGGAGGACAAGACGTCTCGGTCGCGGACTTACTCGCTCAAATCGAACAATCAGGCTGGGACGGGGTGACGATTTCAGGCGGGGAACCATTTCTGCAACCGGAAGAATTGGCACGGCTCGTCGACGGATGTAAGGCCCTTCAGAAAAACGTTTGGGTGTATACGGGCTATACGCTCGAACAGTTGCAAGCCATGCACGACGAATTCGTCACAAGCGTGCTCGACCGTGCCGATGTGCTCGTCGATGGGCGTTTCGAACAGCCGCTCATGGACCGGTCGCTCCGGTTTCGGGGATCGAGCAACCAGCGGATTATTTTCTTAAACAAAGCGTAATCGGGGCCGTCGCGTCCCGATTTTTTGTATACTAGCAAAAAAGGGGGAATTTTGATGAAATGGTGTAGTTTTCAAGTTGAAGGAGAGCAAAGGGTCGGTGTCGTGGCAGGAGAGTTCGTCTATGACGTCAGTGACCAATTACATACGACTTCGTTGTTAGAAGTCATCGCGCGTGAGTTTGAACCGGATGTCGATCTAGATGTCGCGCCAAGGCTGGCGCTTCAAGACGTCACGTTCGTCGCACCGTATCGTCCGCTCAAAAATGTCATCTGTATCGGGAAAAATTACGAAGAGCATGTGAAAGAGATGGATACGGCGGGGGCCGGTAAGCTCGTCATCTTCACGAAAGCGCCGACCTCGGTCGTCGGCCCAGAGGCTGTCGTCGAACGTCACCCCGAATTGACCGACCAGCTCGACTATGAAGGCGAACTCGCCGTCATCATCGGGAAATCAGGGCGGGATATTGACGACGTCGATGCCCATATTTTTGGTTACACGATTCTGAACGACATCACGGCCAGGGATGTGCAAAAACAACACGTCCAGTTTTTCCGCGGCAAATCGTTCGATACGTTCTGTCCGATGGGGCCGTATATCGTCACACCGGATGAGCTCTCGTTCCCACTGACGATTCAAACGGTTGTCAATGGCGAGACACGTCAAGATGGGTCGACGGCGGATATGATTCGCCCGATCGAAGAGTTAATTCGGACTTTGTCAAAGGGCATGACACTTGAAGCAGGAGACATCATCGCGACCGGCACACCGGCCGGGGTCGGCCACGGCATGAAGCCGCCCGTCTATCTCCAATCAGGAGACACGGTCGAAGTGAGTATCACGGGACTCGGGACGCTCCGTAACGTCATCGTCTGACCCAATTGACGCAAATTGTGAAGAATCTTGTAATCGATGCTTCATTTCCGCAAAACGATGACTATGCCTCTTATACTAAGGGTAGAACAAAGAGGAAACATCATATAGGAGATGATTACACATGGAACGCAATGATCGTCCAACAGAATCAAATGAACAAAATCACCGCGAGGATTGGCTCGATACCGAGCTCGGCTCGTCAGAACAACGACAAGAACCGTCGCGCGCAGAGCAACCGGCCCGACCATCGTTCGTCGGCCGGATGTTCCCTGGGTTTGTCGGTGGCGTGATTGGTGCCGTCTTGACTGGCGCCATCGCTTTTCCGTTCATCGATCAAGTGCCGACAAATGTGTCTGATACGAACGTGACGTCGGAAGGGTCGCCGGTCCAGACGACGTCTACGACAACGGACAGCTCGGTCACCGATGCGGTCGCGACCGCACAGCCTGCTGTCGTGACGGTGAACAATTTCGCGTCAAACGGTTTTTCAAGTGAGGCTGTCGAAGCCGGGGTCGGCTCGGGTGTCATCTATAAAAAAGACGGCGACTCGGCTTACATCGTCACGAACCATCACGTCGTCAACGGTGCTGACCGTTTGACCGTGACATTCAATGACGGATCGACAGCAGACGCCAAATTGATGGGTAGCGACGCCACGTATGACTTGGCCGTGCTCGAAGTCGATGCGGACAAAGTCTCGTCCGTCATCTCGATTGGGAAGTCGAGCGAGTTGAAACCGGGGCAAACCGTCGTCGCCATCGGGAACCCGCTCGGCCAGTTTGAGAACTCGGTCACACGCGGCGTCGTCTCGTCGACGTCACGTCTCGTCCCGGTCGATACGGATGAGAACGGACAAGCCGACTTCAACGCCGAAGTCATTCAGACGGACGCGGCCATCAACCCGGGTAACTCCGGTGGCGCGTTAATCAACGAATCAGGACAATTGATTGGGATCAACTCGATGAAAATCGCGACCGACTCGGTCGAAGGGGTCGGCTTCTCCATCCCGGTCGATATCGCTTTGCCGCTCATCAATCAAATCGAACAGACGGGCGAAGTGAATCATCCATCGCTCGGCGTCTCGCTTCGGGACGTGTCGGAGTTCCCACCGGGGTACTTGACCGAGCAAATCAATTTGCCGGAGTCGGTGACGTCGGGCACGATCATCGTTGAAGTGCAAGCGAACAGTTCGGCTGCACGGGCAGGACTTGAGGCACGCGATGTCATCGTGAAAATCAACGACCAGGCTGTCTCATCGTTCATCGACCTGCGGAGTGAACTGATTCGAGACACGGACGGGACCGTCACAATCGAATACGTTCGTGACGGTAAGACCGAAACGGTCGATGTCGAGATTCAAAACGCAAATGGAGACGCACTGTAAAGATGGGCACGCAGCCCATCTTTTTTGTTATGCTTAGAAAAAAGGAGGGGTTCAGTTGATTCGTAAACTATACGGGATTTTATTTCTAGGGGCCGGCATCATGCACTTCATTCAGGAACGGGCGTTCATGTCGATTATTCCGAAATCATGGCCGTTCAAACGATTCATGGTCCAGGCAAGCGGGGTCATCGAGGTCGTCTATGGTGTGTTGTTGCTCATGAACAAAGGGACGCGCTTCGTGAAAGGGACATTACCCGCTTTCTTAATCGCGGTGTTCCCGGCCAATATCAACATGGCGCTCAAACCGTCGAAACTAGGCAAAATACCGCTCCCAAAATGGGTCACGTGGGCCCGATTGCCGCTGCAGTGGCTCTTAATCAAAGGGGTCAAAAAAATATAAGTACATATGGGGGAATTGATCATGACGACGAACGTATTGAACTGGTTTGAGCATTTTCATGCTCATCCGGAAGTGAGCTGGAAAGAGGTTGAGACGACGAAGACGATTGCCGACATCTTGACGTCATGGCAAGTCCGTCACGAGACGTTTGCGGACGTGACCGGGGTCATCGCAGAGATTGGACAAGGTGATGACGTCATCGCTGTCCGGGCCGATATCGATGCCTTATGGCAACAAGTCGACGGGACGTTTCAAGCCAATCACTCATGCGGGCACGACGCCAACATCAGCATGGTGCTCGGCGCGCTCGACCTGTTGAGACATGAGATGCTATCGAAGCGGATTCGCTTCATTTTCCAACCGGCAGAAGAACAAGGGAACGGCTCGCTCGCGATGATTCAAAAAGGGGCACTCGAAGGAGTGAGTCAGCTGTATGGCATCCACTTGCGACCGCTCGAGGAATTGCAGCGCGGACAATATGCGGCTGCGATTCAACACGGAGCCGCATTCTTTCTAAGAGGAAGCGTTATCGGGGACGATGCCCATGGTGCGCGACCGCATCAAGGTCAAAACGCGTTAGATGTCATCTTTACGATTCAACAGATGCTCAAAAGCATCTACTTGTCGCCGTTCGAGCCCCATTCGATCAAGTTGACGGGCGTCCAGGCCGGTAGCGATAATTTGAATATCATCCCAGGGAACGCGACGTTCTCACTCGACGTCCGGGCTCAACAGAACAAGGAGCTGCTGGCGTTACGTGACCGCGTCGAGACGCTGTTGCAGCAAATCGCCGTCCTTCATGATGTCACCATCCACTGGGACTGGCAAGACTTCACACCGGGTGCGGAGATCGGAGAACGCTCGAGCCGACATGCGGCCGAAGCGATTGTCGACCGCTTCGGGGAAAGCGCGCTCGTCGACCGGATCATTACATCAGGTAGTGACGACTTTCATTTCTATACGGTCGAACAGCCGGGACTCGATGCGACGATGATCGGAATCGGCGCGAACTTGACACCGGGGCTCCATCATCCTCATATGTCGTTCGATCGGGACGTCTTACCAGAAGCGGCCGCCTTACTCGCCGATACGTTGCGCCGGGCCGCAAACGATAATTGAAGCGATTGACTAGATGGACGGGCCGGACGAGCTCGTTCATTTTTTTATTGCCAACTTTAAATGTAAGCGTTATCATCTACTTATTAGCGACAATATAACGACAATTCTGAATTTTTCGCTATCGGGGAGGAAGACACATGGAACAACAGGGGAACAAGGTAGACATGAAGCTTCGCTGGGCGGTATTGCCGCTACTTGTCATGATCGGGGTCATGCTCGTAGCCATCGTCAAATTGGAACAAGGGCCGCACATCCCACTCATCGTCGGGACAGCGGTCGCGTCGCTCGTCGCATGGCGACACGGGTACAAGTGGAAAGAGATCGAGGAGATGATGTACAAAGGGATTCGGCTCGCACTACCGGCCGTCGTCATCATCATCTTGGTCGGTTTAACGATTGGTGCCTGGATCGGGGGAGGCGTCGTCGCTACGATGATTTATTACGGATTGACGATTATTTCACCGGCCTATTTCTTGGTGACGATTTGTATCATCTGCTCGGTCGTCGCGCTCTCGATTGGCAGCTCATGGTCGACGATGGGAACAATCGGCGTCGCCGGGATGGGCATCGGACTGAGTATGGGGATACCAGCACCGATGGTCGCCGGAGCTGTCATCTCAGGGGCATACTTCGGGGATAAGATGTCCCCGTTGTCGGATACGACGAACCTCGCGGCGGGTTTGACGCACACGAACTTGTTCGAACATATTCGGCATATGCTCTACACGACGATTCCAGGGCTCGTCATCGCGCTCGGCGCCTATTGGTGGCTTGGCAGACGGTTCAGTGAGACGACGACGGACTCTTCAGAAATCGTCCAAACACTCGGTATTTTACAGGACAGCTTCGTCATCTCGCCGTGGCTCCTATTGATTCCACTTGCTGTCATCGTCCTCGTCGCGAGGAAAGTACCGGCCATTCCGGCACTCGTCGTCGGGATTGCGCTCGGCTTTCTCGCCCAAGTCATCGTCCAAGGCGGTTCGCTCGCCGACAGCGTCGGGGCGTTGCAGAGCGGGTATGTGATCGACACCGGTAATGAACTCGTCGACAACTTGTTCAGTCGGGGCGGTCTCGACGCGATGATGTACACCGTCTCGATGACGATCGTCGCGATGACGTTCGGAGGGATTTTAGAATACTCGGGGATGCTGCAATCGATCATGAATCAAATCGTCAAACTGGCGAAGACGGCCGGTTCGATGATTGCGTCGACGATTCTCGCCGGGGTAGCAACGAACGCCACGTGTTCCGAACAATACATCTCGATCGTCGTTCCATCTCGTATGTTTGCAGGTGCTTATGAGAAAATGGGGCTTCACTCGAAAAACTTATCCCGGGCACTCGAGGACGGCGGGACACTGACGTCGGTCTTCATCCCATGGAACACGTGCGGTGTGTTCATTCTCGGGACGCTCGGCGTCGGGGCGTTCGAATATGCGCCATACGCGATCTTGAACTTCATCGTTCCGGTCATCTCGATTATCTATGCGTTCACAGGCTTCACGATTGCACGGATTGCTGTGCAGAGTGTGGAACCGCCACTCGAAAAACAAGCAGCACAATGAAAAATTTCCCGGCCTATTCAGGTCGGGAAATTGAATTTATAGACGGCACGAGGTCGTCCTTGGTTGTAACTCATCTCTTCACCAATCACTTCGATCAGTTGCGCGTCATGTAATTTTTTGATGAGTCGCTCCGTCGTCCGTCTTGAGACGGCGAGATGGTCAGTCAACTCTTTTGCCGTGAATTCGAGATGGTGTTTTGAGAACTGCATAATTTTACCGATGTTGACCGGACTGATCCCGGCTTGCTTGATGACGTCAAAGACCGCTACTTCGGTCACTCGATAGGGGATGCGGTCCTCACGGTTCGGAAAGGACAAGCGTTTTGAATCGTCGACGATTCGAATGCGCTCCTTGCTCGCGGCTGATAGTGCGATCTCAGCATGTTCGTATGCTTGTTGATATTGCGTGCCATAGCCGATTCCGATTCGATAATCACCTGTTGGGCTGAGCGTACTTGTATCGAGGGCGTTGTTCGTCTCGCCTCGTGTCGTAAGTAGCGTGATACGACCATCGTCGGTCGATTCGATGTGTCCGCCAAGGTAGCGGACCACTTTCAAATGTTCGAGTAATGCCTTGTCGTCGGTCTCGAAACGAATGATGGCGAACTGGGCGTCGTCCGCGAACTGGCGTCGAATTCGTTGAATTAACATATCGAGATGGCGCTCGACCGTGGTCCGCGGCTCGATCATCAATAGACTATGATACCCATCACGGACGAGTTGACGATGAACTTGTTCGATGCTCGTCACGGCCAGTTTCGCCTGCTTGGCCCGGTGCTCCGTGTGAAAAGTAATCACGTCTTCGAAAGCGATACTCGGTTCGATTTTCATAACGACAGGAGTCGAGGCATGATTCGGGAACGACTCGAGGATTGACGTCAAGCGCTCCGGCTCGACCAAATCGATGGACAGTTGATCAAGAGGGACTGAGTGGGTGAGCGTCGCATAGAGAAGTGTCGTTAATAGGACAGTCTCGTCTTGGACGACGTGATGGGTCGCCACGTTTTGAAGGTAGGGGGCCGCATAAGTGAACGGGAACGACCCGGAAAAAAAGACACCATCGAACGAGCCGAGCGTTTTGGCGATAACGGCTGCTTCATGGGGATGCTCATAAGGGTGATACGCGAACCGAACACCTTCTGGGGCACCGAGGGTACGGATGGTCGCCACGAATTCGTGCGACCCGACGATGGCGATATGGATGGACATCAAAACTCCTCCTTGCAATTTAACGACTATTTAACGACAATATAGCTAACGATATATAAAAAGTAAAGGGGAATGGATATGAGAATAAAGAAAATCGAGCTGTTTGCGATACGTCTACCACTGAAAGTACCGTTCATCGTCAGTTATCACCGCTATGACGACATGCCGTCGGTAATCGTGAAACTGACGACCGAGTGCGGACATGTCGGTTACGGCGAGGCCGTCGCTGATGAGCACGTCACGGGTGAGTCGCTCGACAGTACGATTAGCGTCATCCGACATGTGCTAGGACCACTTTTGATCGGGCAAAACCCGATGCATATGGAACGAATCCATGACGTGATGGACCGAGCCATCCGGGACGTGCCGGCGGCGAAGGCGGCGCTTGATATTGCCTGCCACGACGTTGTTGGGAAAAAACTTGGCTTGCCTGTGTATGAGTTGCTTGGCGGCCGTTATCACGATGCCTTCCCGGTCACGCACGTGTTAAGCATCGGAGATCCGGAAGCGATGGCGGCCGAGGCGCTCGAACAAATCGAACAAGGCTATACAGCCGTCAAGATGAAAGTCGGCGTCGATGTCGCCTCGGACGTACGACGTGTCGAGGCGGTTCGGCGAGCTGTCGGACCGGACATTCCGATTCGGGTCGATGTCAATCAAGGTTGGGTCAATGCTGCCAAGACGCTCCAAGCGATGAAGTTGCTCGAACCATTCCATATCGATTGGGTCGAACAGCCGGTCAAAGCCGACGATTTTGAAGGCATGGTCGAAGTAAAAGGGAAAATCTCGGTCCCGCTCATGATTGATGAAGGCGTGCGGGGTGTAACCGAAATGCGTCGTCTGACGATGATGCAGGCCGCCCACAAAGTGAACATTAAGCTGATGAAGTGCGGCGGCATCTACCCGGCGAAAAAACTTGTCCATATGGCCGAGATGTCAGGTATTGAGTGCCAAATCGGGTCGATGGTCGAGTCGTCGGTCGCCTCGAGTGCAGGTTTCCACGTCGCGTTCTCGAGCAAAATCGTCCAATCGGTCGAATTGACAGGGCCGCTCCGTTTCGCAGAAGACATCGGCAATTTGACGTACGACCTTCCGTTCATTCGATTGTCTGAACGACCAGGACTCGGTGTCGACGTCGATGAATCTGTCTTATTACGTCTGACGACCGCGACGTACGTCGTCGGAGGGACCGATCATGTGGCGCGGTGATTGTAACGGCCTCGACATCGAGGTCACCTATTTGGCGATGACCGACCTGGGACAAATCGAGGCGGTGCAACAGAATGTCATGGATACACTGACGGAAGGGAGCCAGTATCAGTCCCTGTCGACAGAGGAGTTCGTCAAGTTGTTGACGGACCGGACGCTCATCGGGGCATATCACAAGGGAACGTTGATCGCGTTCCGCGCGCTCCTCATCCCACCGCTTGATGACGAGCATCTCGGCTATGATATCGGTTATCCATCAGAGGGACTGGAACGCATCATTTATCAAGAAGTGACGAACGTCCATCCGGACTACCGCGGCTACGGCCTGCAACAGCATCTCGGCAGGCTTCTGATGAGAGAGCTGGAACATGGTAGCCGATTCGACCTCGTCTGTGCGACCGTGGCACCATTCAACATCCCGAGCTTGAAAGACAAGTTTGCCCTCGGGCTTCGCATCGGTGCCCTTAAACCGAAGTATGGCGGGAAGTTGCGCTACATCTTTATGAAGGAACTGCACAGCGACTGGCGACCGGCCGGAGAAGCGACATGGCTCGAGATGGGCGAGACGGAGCAACAGGGCGCCTTGTTGAAGGCGGGTTGGTACGGAACGTCCATGACGCGCGACGGGGAGAGCTGGCTCGTCAAATATGAACGATGAAAAAATGGCCTGATCGCGATGATCAGGCCATCTTACTTATTCGAGGATGAACAGGACGTCCTCGGCTAACTTCTCGTACGTGCGATCGCTCGGATGGAACTGGTCGGTCGCGAGGTCACGCGAGACGTCAGAGACGTATGCGAACGGGTCGATCACGTCGATGCGTTGCGCGTTTCCGAACGTGGCCGCCGAGGCGTTCCAATCGAGAATCAGTTGATTGAACGCCTCACCGTTTTCGTTCTCTTGGAATGGATTATAGAGCGCGATATAAACGATTTGTGCCGTATCGTTCAATCCGCGAACTTGTTCAAAGATGTCATTCAAATTCGTCTTGGCATCGGTCACGACTTGTTCGATATCGACCGATTCAAAGTTATCGACGTTCTCGCCGCGATTGAACAGGTCGTTGCCGCCAATCGTGAGTGTGATGTAGCGGGCGTTCTCAATCGTTCGCCGCACTTCCGGTTGTTCGAGTTGGGCCAACAAATCCTCAGTCCGGGCACCGGAGACGGCCAAGTTCTGCGTACGAATGCCGTCTTCGTCGAGCGTTTCACCGACCGGCTGAACGTAGCCAGCACCTGACGTCGACCCGACGCCGCGTGTCAGGGAGTCACCTAAAGCGACGTAAACGTCACCGACCGGTTCGGGTCTCGAATCTTCACTAATCGAGAGTGTGCGTTCCGGTGGGTTGACGATATCTTGATAGCCGATCCATAAACCGTATAAGGCGATGCCCGTCAAGAAGACCGAACCGATTAAAAACGAATACCATTTCCCATTTTTCATGTGATTCCCTCACTTTCTATGAGACTATCATATCAAATAAGTTTGAACCTGCCCTATGTGAATGTTCGAATAGGACAGATGCGGTTGAGTCCGATAGAATGTAGGAGAGGTGAGATGATGCAACCAACATTGAAAATAGACCATTTGACAAAAGTAATCGGTAAGAAAACAATCATCGATGACATCTCGTTCGATGTATTCCCAGGTGAGGTGTTCGGATTTTTAGGTCCGAACGGGGCCGGCAAAACGACGACAATCCGGATGATTGTCGGGTTGATTAAGCCGACGAAAGGGACCGTCTCGATTTGTGGATTCAGCGTCGAACGACAATTCGTTCAGGCGATGAACCAAATCGGGGCCATCGTCGAGAATCCGGAGCTGTATAAATTCATGAGCGGGCGTGAGAACTTGAACGCCTTTGCCCGGATGTTGCCCGGTGTCGATGAGGCCCGGATTCAAGAAGTGATCGACCTCGTCGACTTGACGGCGCGGATCGATGATAAAGTGAAGACCTACTCGCTCGGAATGCGGCAACGGCTCGGTATCGCCCAAGCGATGTTGAACAATCCCCGCGTCTTGATTCTTGATGAACCGACGAACGGGCTCGACCCGATGGGGATTCGCGATCTTCGACTCTTCATCCGCCGTCTCGTCGAAGAGACTGGACTGAGCGTCCTCGTCTCGAGCCACATTTTGGCTGAGATTGAACTGCTCGCGGACCGCGTCGCCATCATGTCGCGCGGAAAAATCGTCAAAGTCGGGACGGTTGACGAATTGATTCATGAGTTGGCGTCGACTGTCGATGTTCATGTGGCCGACAGTTTTGAAGTCTTGCCGATTGTGCGCGGTTTCGAATCGATTGAGCACGCCGACGTCGTCGACGAGCGCACGATTCGCGTCTCGATGAATCTTGAAGAGACGGCCCGCTTGAACCGCTATTTGCTTGACCGGGGAGTCGACGTATTCGGGCTTGAACGACGCGTCCAGACACTCGAAGAATTATTCATCTCATTGACCGGGGGTGACCATATTGTCTAATCCGTCAATACTTGGTCTTATTCGGAACGAAGTCTTAAAAATCCATAAGAAGCGACGACTCCTCGTCGTCTCGATCATCTTGATTGTGCTCGTTTCGATGTTCACGTATGCGAACTATCGTCAAATCGAGAAACAGCGCGAAGAACAAGGGACGATCGATTGGCGCGTCGATTTGCAACAAGAGATTGTCGATACGCAAAACCGGCTCGCCTCGGCGAACGTTCAGGACGAGTTCCGTCAAATCTTGGAGTTCCAGGTCCAACAGAATCAATACTACTTAGATAATGATATCAACCCGAACTATCCCGGGGCTCCGACGTTCATGCGAGTCTTCTTCTCGCAAGGAACGACGCTCGTGTTGCCGCTCTTCATCATCGTCCTGATGGCGGATATCGTCAGCGGTGAACACAATGACGGGACGATCAAGACACTGTTGTCTCGGCCCGTAAGACGATTCAAAATCTTGCTCGCCAAATGGATGACGACGCTGCTTTATACGTCGATTCTCATCTTCATCACGGCGTTCGTTAGTTACGCCATCTCCGGCATCGTGCTCGGTTGGGACGGATGGACCGCCCCGATTTTGACCGGCTTCCAGGCCTCGTCGACGGGGACGTTCTCGACCGACTTCGTTCATACGCTGCCGATGTGGCAATACTTGCTCATGTCGGTCGGACTATCTTGGTTCGTCGTCGCAGCCGTCGGGACGATTGCGCTCATGATCTCGGTCATCGTCAAAAACACGGCGACAGGGATTGGGATCATGATGGCCGTCCTGATTTCAGGACCGCTCCTCACGTCGCTCGGGTCGAATTGGGACAGCTCGAAATATTTGGTCAACGTCAATTTCGGTCTTCATACCTATCTCGAGGGGCAAGCCCCACCAATCGAGGGGATGACGTTGCCGTTCTCGCTCATCGTCATATTCGTCTGGTCGCTAGCGGCTCTCGCGTATGCGTTCTACCATTTCACACAAAAAGATGTCTATTGATGACTGGCGTCACCTTCCATGGTGACGCTTTTTTTGTTACGGCTGATACGACTAGAGAAGAGGACGGGTTAGTCCAAATGTCTTAATAATTTGAATTGTCAAAATAATTAAAAAGTTGGATACATTAAATGTGGGAAACTATGTAAAGTAGGAGACACCACATAAGGAGGGAAACACACATGAAAAAAGTTTTATCTACATCACTCATCGCAGGAGTCTTGCTCGTGCCACAACTCGTCGGCGCGGCGGAGCTCAAGTCGGGCACGTTGACGAAACCATCGAACGAAGCCCCGACGACGATCGTCAAAGAGTATGCGAAAGCGAAAGGCGAATTCAAAACGCTCGAATCGAAGCGTGACAAAGTCGGACAAGTTGTCAAATTACAACAGACGGTCGACGGAGTGCCAGTCTTCGGTGGAATTGTCGTCGGTGTCGTCGATAACGATGGTCAATTGAAAACGGTCGTCGACGATACGAAACAACTTAAAGGATTACATAAATCAATCAAGCTGAATGAGCAAAAAGCGGTCGCTCGTTATAAAGAGCTCGTCGGCCACAAAGGCGCATACGAGCTTGAGCCGGCAGCGGAACTCGTCGTTTATCCGAATGGTGAAGAGGCGGTCTATGCGTATGAAGTGACCGGGACGATCCTTGATGCGGATGAGCCGTCACGCTGGACATACTTCATCGATGCGACAAGCGGGAAAGTATTGAACAAATACAACCAATTGGCGCACGCCAAACCGACGAACGGCGTCACGGGTACGACATTTACGGGAACGGGAATCGACGTCCTTGGTCAGAGCCAAACGTTCAAGACGACGAAGAGCGGTTCATACTACTATCTCCAAGACTCGACGCGCGGTAAAGGCATCTATACGTATGACGCCGGAAACCGGACGCGCCTTCCTGGATCTCTCTGGGCCGACGCTGACAACGTCTTGAACACGACGTACGACCGGGCCGCGGTCAGTGCCCATGTCAACGCGACGAAGACGTATGACTTCTTCAAGAACACTTATGGACGCAACAGTTACGATAACAACGGTGCGGCCCTCAACTCGACGGTCCACTATAGCCGTAGCTACAATAATGCGTTCTGGGATGGCAGCAAGATGGTGTACGGTGACGGGGACGGCCAAACGTTCACGTACCTCTCTGGTGCACTCGACGTTGTCGCTCACGAATTGTCACACGCCGTTACAGAATACACGGCCGGTTTGATCTATCAAAATGAATCGGGTGCGATCAACGAGGCGGTATCGGATATCTTCGGTACGGTCGCGGAGTATAGCGTCGGCTCGAACTTCGACTGGTTGGTCGGGGAAGACATCTACACGCCTGGCGTGGCTGGGGACGGACTCCGTTCGATGTCGAATCCGGCAGCATATGGTGACCCGGACCACTACTCGGTCCGTTACACGGGGACGCAGGACAACGGTGGCGTCCACATCAACTCAGGTATCGTCAACAAAGCGGCTTATCTCTTAGCGAGCGGCGGTTCGCACTACGGCGTCTCGGTCCAAGGCATCGGCGTCATGGAGATGGGGGACATCTACTACCGTGCCCTCACGGTCTACTTGACACCGACTTCGAACTTCTCAAGCCTACGTCAAGCCGTCGTTCAATCGGCCAAAGACTTGCACGGTGCGACGAGCACGCAAGCAGTCGCAGCGGCGAAATCGTTCGATGCGGTCGGCATCAACTAAACTTGATTCAGTCCTTTTCGCTTCGGCGGAAAGGATTTTTTTGTCGCTATTTTTTTGAAAGAATAGGGTAAATAGATGTTGTACTTAGAATTCAATCGAGTCAAGGAGGACACATGGATATTCAAACTTTTCGCATTGACCATAAAAATGGGATTCGTCTCAGCGATTTCCCGACCACGATACAAGATCGCCCATCTGACGAGACGTTACAAAACGAGTTGATTCCAAAGAGCGTGGAGCGATTGAAAGAGTTGCATTGGAAGCTGTACGCCGAATCGAAGAAAGGGATCGTTGTCGTCTTGCAGGCGCTCGATGCCGGCGGCAAAGATGAGGCGATCAGTTATATCTTTTCGAACTTGAACGCGCAAGGGTTGAAGACGAACGCGTTCCAAAAACCGTCGGACACGGAAAAGAAACACGATTACTTGTGGCGAATGCATGACCTCATGCCAGAGCGGGGGCAGGTAGGCATCTTGAACCGGTCGCATTATGAAGAAGTGATCGCTCCGCGCGTCCATGACCTGCTCGGGGAAGAGGTCATCCCTGATGAAGAGGACAAAGAGTCGGTATGGAAGGTCCGTTATCGCCAAATCAATGACTTTGAACAATATTTAGATGAGAACGGATTCAAAGTCATCAAATTTTTCTTTAACGTGTCAAAAGAAGTCCAGCGTGACCGCTTGCTTGAACGACTGAAAGATCCAAGTAAGAACTGGGAGTTTTCATTCAATGACGTCGAAGAGCGAAAGCATTGGGATGATTACCAGGATATCTTTGAGGATATGTTATCGAACACGGCGTCGAAACATGCACCCTGGTTTGTGCTCCCGGCAGATGATGACTGGTACGCCAGATATATCGTCTCCACGATTATGATTGACGTCCTTGAAGACATCGATCCTAAATTCCCGACATTTACGGAGGACGAACAGGACCGGATTGATGAAGCGATTGAAACGCTCGAGAATGAGTGACCTTTGTCGACTCCGTGAACTTCCATTTCCCCACTTGCACTGAAAACGAATTCACGTTACAGTGGACGTATAAAATAAGACGTCAGACATCTGTACGAAGGAGCAATGAGAGTGGGGAATATTAGTTTATTATTTGGTGGCGTGGCACTGTTCATTAACAGCCTCGTCTTATTCGGGAAAGTGGACGTCAAGAGTGCGGGTGTATTCAGTCTCTTCACAGGACTGTTGCAGACGTTCATCGCGACGTGGCTCGTCATCGGCGCGAGTTCGGCGGAAGTGTTCGGATATGCGAGCATCTATTTGTTCGCTTTCACCTATTTGTACGTCGGTGTGACATTTTTGTTCGACCTCGACGGACGTGGCGTCGGTTGGTTCTCGCTATTTGTTTCGATTTCAGCCGTTTTTTATGCCACCATCTCGTTCACGACGGGCGATGTGATGGGCGCCGTAACCTGGTTGTTCTGGTCGTTCCTATGGGGACTGTTCTATGTAGGGATGGGTCTTGGGCGCCAAATTGATGGGTTGACGGCCCGAGTCGCATTCGTGCTCGCTTGGTTGACACTGATCGTCCCGGCGCTGTTTGGACTGGCCAACTTGATGACACCGCTCTATGACGTGATCTGGTGGGCAGCGAGCGGCACGACGGTTCTCTACATTGGGTTCACGATGTGGCGAGGCCGCCGAGTTCTTGAAGTGACACAATGAATGACGCTCTTCGTGAGCGTCTTTTTTTACGTATTCAATTGTGTCTAAAGTGTGAAAAGTGGGAATGAGGTACGTAAAGGAGGCGACCACGGATGAGTGACGGCTTAATTTTATTGATGGGACTATTATTATGCGGATGGATGCTGTTTGCGGTCGTGTTTGATGATACAATTAAAAGAAGAATTTAACGGACCGTTTCCTTTTTGGAACGGTCTTTCGTTTGAGGAGTGACAAGGATGGAACAAACACCAGTCATCGTCCTCGTCGGACCGACCGCTGTCGGGAAGACGAAGACAGGAATCGAGCTCGCGAAAGCGTTCAACGGTGAAATCGTATCGGGCGACTCGGTCCAAGTGTACCGCGGGATGGATATCGGTTCGGCAAAAGTGACGGTCGAGGAGGCGGAAGGGGTTCCGCATCATTTAATCGATATCTGTGACCCGGACGAGGCGATGAGCGTCGCCAAATTCCAGACGTTGGCCCGGGCGGCGATCGATGACATCTACGCGCGCGGGAAATTGCCGATTCTGGTCGGCGGGACCGGTCTCTACATCAGAGCAATCTTATATGACTATGAGTTCACGGAGCGACCGGTCGACCATGCATTGCGCGAATCGCTCGAGTTAGAGGCGGAGACGAATGGTCCTGAAGCGCTGCACGCCCGCCTGCAGTCGCTCGACCCAAAACGGGCCGAGAGCATTCATCCAAATAACGTCCGCCGCGTCATCCGTGCTCTTGAAGTCGCGCTCCAAGGCGACGCCCAGGCGATGGATAGCCTCCCGTCGGAGCATTACGCCTATAAATTGTTCGTCTTGCATGCGGACCGGGACGTGCTCTACTCGCGCATCAACCATCGTGTCGACTTGATGCTCGAAGCAGGTCTCATCGAAGAAGTCGAGCGCTTACTCACGGCTGGTTACCGGGACACGCAAGCGATGCGGGCCATCGGTTACAAGGAAGTCGTTCCGTACCTTGATGGATTGATGACGCGCGAACGGATGACAGAGACGCTCAAACAGCACACGCGCAAATTCGCGAAGCGTCAATTAACATGGTTCCGTCATCAATTTGATGGGATTTGGGTTGATATGGGAAGAAAATCATTTGAACTATCGTATCAAAATATTTATGATGAAGTTGAGGAGTTTTTTCGAAAATTCCGATTATTTGAAAGAGACATAGACTAGGGGGAATGCAACATGAAGGCTAGCTATAACATCCAAGACCATTTTTTGAATCAATTACGTAAAGAAATGGTGCCGACGACCGTCTTTTTAGTCAGCGGATTTCAAATTCGGGGAGTCATCAAATCGTTTGACAACTTCACGGTCATCGTCGAATCAGAAGGGCGCCAACAGTTGATCTATAAACATGCGATTTCAACGTTCTCACCAGCGCGGAACGTCACGTTGTTCGAACCGGAAGCGGTCGAAGTGACAGAAGGATAATTTAAGGCATAAAAAAGAGCGGCCCGGGGACCGCTCTTTTTTATGCCGTTTTGACGTTCGGGTCGAGATCGAGTGCTTCAATCACACGATGGACGGCGCAACCGCCGAGCAGTGAGTCGAGCTGGTCACAGAGCTGTGTAGGTGCCGACCGATACAAGTGGGTATATGTCCGCTTCCAAGATCGTTCTGCCGATTGAATCCGCACGAGCAAGTCAGCATGACCGAGTTCTTTCAGTTTCTCGATGTTCATCCGGTTCGTGCGTGCGAACGCCGATAAGACGACGGCTTTGGCGAGCGGTGTTTGGATCGGATAACCGGCGACGAGCAGGACGGCCATCGCCCCTTTCATTTCATGCTCGATGACCGAGTCGACGAGTTGGTCTGGCGTATATGGGTTACCGGCATGCCCCGAGACCGCCGTGACGAGCTCTTGATGCGAGACCGGGCAAGTCGATGCCTGTAAAATGCTTGCGATTGTCGAATGCGTAGTGGCGTAACGTGTCGCTTCCCCTGTTGCGATCAACCGTTCATACGTATCTACCAATGAAATCATGTGAGTTCCCCCTTTATCTAACTGCCTTTATCGTAACAATTCTAGTAAGCGCTTTCAATATAATTCAGGAAACTTCTGGCCCTATAACGAAAGTATGTTCGCCTCGAAGCGGAAAACACGATACAATGGGCAAAGAGAAGAAGGAGGGCATTGCACATGAACTATTACCAACAGATTGATCCAATTGCAGGGGGCGGATTCGACCGAACACGGTTCCAACTTCCGACCGTAGAGAAGTCGGCGACACGGCTATCGGACCTGACAGACGGAACACCGGTTCAGACGAAAGCGCTCGTCAGTACGGTCGAAGTTCGAGAAGGCAAATCCGGGGCGAAATGGTTACAGCTCAATTTGACGACCTCGAGTGGACTCATCCGTGCCAAGCAGTGGTTGCGCGGCAATGAAGATCAATTGTTGCCGATTTACGAGTCAGGCGTCATCGAGCTCGAAGGGAAAATCGACGTCTACCCAAAACCGGACGGCGCCAAATCGATTACGATCGACCGGGCCAAACCGATTGCCCGGGACGAAGCGGTATCGTTGTTGCCAGGTCTTCCTGGAGACGAGACGATGGAACAATACGCCGACGAGCTGTTCGCGATTCTGTCGACGCTCTCGCCAGACTATCAAGCGATCGCGATGTCACTGCTCGACCGCTATTGGGACGATTTCGTTCTCGCACCGGCCGCACTGTATCATCATCATAACTATGTCGGCGGCCTCTTGAAGCACACGGTCTGTATGCTTCGACTTGGTTATCGGTTTCAAGAACAAGACGACCATTTGGCGATGGCGTTCCGGGTCATCAAAGAAGCCGAGCAGTTGCACAAAGTAGACGTATGGAATACGATGAACGGTGTAAAAGTTGAACAGGCGTTCCGCGGCACGTTCGAGTCGCTTTACGCGGCCTGTGAGGCCATCGCCGAGTTGAAAGAGCCACTCCGTTGGGACGAGCTCGCGCTCGGGATTTTGTTCCATGATATCGGTAAGTTGTTCGAGTACAGTCACTTGCTGTCGTCCCCGAACCGGTTCGAGCAACTGTTCTCGGTCAGCGGCACGAGTGAGACGACCGGGATCTCCATCAACCCGATGGGAAGCTTGATCGGACACATGCCGTACGGCGGACTTTTGTTCGAGAGAAGTCAACAAGCTGCCGGCGTCACACTTCCGCTCGACGTCCATCACCGGATTTGGCATATGATTTTGTCCCACCACGGCAAGCGCGAGTGGGGCTCGAGCGTGTTACCGGTCACGACGGAAGGATGGATGCTCCATCTGATCGACTTGTTGGATGCCCGTTATGAGAAGTGGGCGCGGGTCCACGAAAATTTATAAGGTGAGGTGCAGTACATGATTCCCGTGCAATTGGTGACCGGTTTTTTAGGCGCCGGAAAAACGACCTATATGAATCGCTTGCTAGAAGCGACGGACGAGCGATTGCTCGTCATCGTCAACGAGCTTGGCTCAGTCAATATCGACGAACAGTTGATCGTCAAGATGGACCAAGAACAGATTGAGTTATCGAACGGTTGCATCTGTTGCTCGATTCAAAGCGATTTGAGTAAGACGTTCTATCAGCTTGCGTCCAAAGATACATTTGACCGCATCGTCATCGAGACAACTGGTGTCGCCGATCCGGCACCGATCATCCAGACGATTTATTACGATGATTACTTACGGACACGGTTCAAGCTGACGGCGATTTTGACGGTCGTCGACGCTAGTCAAATGGACCGCGAATTGTTTATAGAAGGAATCCATCAAATCGCCTATGCAGATGTGATTCTGATGAACAAAGTCGACCTCGTCGATGACGTCACGCTCGAACAAGCGCATGAACGGATTAAAGCACTAAATCCGACCGTTCGGGTCATCGAGACGGTCCAGACGGTAGGGGACTATGACTTGACGGAAAATACGTTCCAGCTTTCACGAGTCGACGAGCAACTCCTCGGTCGACTGACAGCAGGGCACACGTCCGTCTCTTCACTACGGGCCGTGACGCTCACGACCGACGTCCCACTACGTCGGGAACGTGTCACGCAATACGTACGCGAGGTGCTCATGCACTATGAGGACGATGTCTATCGCTTGAAGGCGATTGTCCGTTTAGAAGGAGAAACATCAAAATTCGTCGTCCAAGCGACAAATCAACTGATGGGGGCGACGTTCGCCAAAGAACCGAGCGACGACTCGCGTTCCGTCTTCGTCTGGATCGGGAAGAATCTCGATCGAGACGCGCTAGCGCGCGGATTACAAGCTTGTGAGGTGGATGCATGATGAAATTGATGTTGGTCGATGGGTTTAATCTCCTGTCGCGTTATTATTTTGCCACAGAGCGTCGTCGGGCGCTCGATCCCGATGTGACGTTGAAAGGACTGCTCCGTAAAGTTGACGGGTGGACGAACGACTTCACGCATATCGCCTTCTTTTGGGACGGACCACGCGAGACGACGCATCGTTACGCCCTGTTTTCGGACTATAAAGCGACTCGCACCGGCTTACCGGAACCGTTGTTCCACGATTACGTCAAGTTGCGGGCAGCGTTGAGCGAGCGCGGCATTTTTCAGTCCGAGCTCGCCGGATATGAGGCCGACGATTTGATCGGGGCCGTCGCGACCGCGTTCCCGGGTGAATCGTATATGTATTCGTCAGACCGTGATTTGCATCAGCTGCTTTCCCCGAACGTGTTTCAAATCGTCCCGAAAAAAGGGGAAGAGATGATGATGAACCAGGACATATTCGAGACGACTTATGGAATACGGCCCGGACAGTTCGTCGATGTGAAAGCGCTCCAAGGTGATGCCTCGGACAATATTCCAGGCGTCCGCGGCATCGGACCAAAGACGGCGACGATTCTTGTCCAGTCATACGACACGGTTGAAGCGCTGTATGACATCTTGAGACAAGAAGCACTCCAAGAGGCGCATCGGAAGTTTGCGAAGAAGCTCGACGGGCAAGAAGAAGTGGCGCTCTTGTCGAAACGTCTCTCGCTCATCGATATCCATGCACCGATCGAAACGGATTGGGAGGCGTATCGCTTTGGTTCACATTTATTTTGATGCGGCGACGAACCAAGAGGCGGGTGAGAACGGTCTTGGTGTCTGGGTCAAGACGACGGACGGCACCGTATCCACGTACATCGCCAAACGTGTCGGGCTGACGAGCGTTCAGGCCGAACTCGCCGCGCTCGCGTTCGCCCTCGAAAAAGCGCATACGCTCACGGACGAATCGACGTTCATGTTCTATTCGGACGCCGAGACGGTCGTGCGGGCGCTCGAGCAGCGGTTCTTAAAAGACCAAGCGGTGCGTCCTTTGTTCGTCAAGGCGCTGACGCTGTATGACGAATTGCCAAACAAGTTCATCAAATGGATCCCGCGGGCAGAGAACCGGGCCCATGACGTGGCGAAACAGGCATTGTTGATCGGATGAGAGTCGGGCTTTGGCCCGACTTTTTGTCAATTGCAGGGGAATGATTTCTTTTTTGCAAAAGTTTCGCTAAAATGAAAGCGTAGTCAAAAAAAGAGGGGGAATTTTCATGGAATATCGGATCGAACGGGACACGATGGGGGAAATCAACGTTCCGGCTTCAGCCAAATGGGGAGCCCAAACACAGCGCAGTCTAGAGAACTTTAAAATCGGCACGGAAAAGATGCCGCTCGAGGTCGTGCATGCCTTCGCGATTTTGAAAAAAGGTGCCGCACTCGCCAACGCCGAGCTCGGTGTGTTGGAGCAAGCGAAAGCCGACGTCATCGCCGAAGTCGCCGATGAGATCGTCGCCGGGAAACATGACGCCGAGTTTCCACTCGTCGTCTGGCAAACGGGTTCAGGGACACAGTCGAACATGAACGTCAACGAAGTCATCGCCCATTTGGCGAATGATAAGTTGAAAGAGCGTGGTCAAACGCTCACGATTCATCCGAACGACGACGTCAACAAGTCGCAGAGCTCGAACGACACATATCCGACGGCGATGCACATCGCCGCCATCCTCGCTGTTGAGGACCATGTGTTGCCGTCAATCGAGGCGCTCCACGCGACGCTCGCGAAGAAGGCCGAGTCATTCATGGACATCGTCAAGATCGGTCGGACGCACTTGCAAGACGCGACGCCAGTCACGCTCGGTCAAGAGATCAGTGGTTGGGTTCGGATGCTCGAGCTGTCGAAACAGATGATTGAGCGTACGATCGAACCGTTGACAGAGCTCGCCCTCGGCGGGACGGCAGTCGGGACGGGGATCAATGCTCATCCACGGTTCGGAGAAGTCGTGGCCGAGAAGATCTCGCAAGAGACCGGAAAACGTTTTATCACGGCCGTCAACAAGTTCCATGCGCTCACGAGCCACGATCAGCTCGTGTTCACACACGGTGCCTTGAAAGCGCTCGCCATGGATGCGATGAAGATTGCCAACGACGTCCGTTGGCTCGCTTCTGGCCCGCGTGCCGGTATCGGTGAGATCTTGATTCCGGAGAACGAACCGGGCAGCTCGATCATGCCTGGTAAAGTCAACCCGACTCAGAGTGAGGCGTTGACGATGGTCGCGGCCCAAGTGCTCGGCAATGATGCGACGATTGGATTCGGGGCGAGCCAAGGAAACTTCGAGTTGAACGTGTTCAAACCGGTCATCATGTACAACTTCCTCCAGACGTGCCGCCTGTTGACGGACAGTCTTCATTCGTTCGACGTGCATTGCGCCGTCGGCATCGAACCAGACTTAGACGTCATCGCGCACAACGTCGATCGTTCGCTCATGCTCGTGACAGCGCTCAACCCGCATATCGGCTACGAGAATGCGGCTAAAATCGCAAAACTAGCACATAAGAATGGGACGTCTTTAAAAGAAGCGGCGCTAGAGACAGGACTATTGACAGAAGAGCAGTTTGACGAATGGATTCGTCCACAAGAGATGACATCTCCTAACCTAAAAGTTGGAAAATAAGAAAAGAGCGGTCGATGACCGCTCTTTTTCATGATGTAATGGGTCATAAGCACTATCTTATTGTCAAACAATGGGCGGAAAATAAGTAAATAGTTGTATTTTCGTGGATAAAGTCGCATAATCATAGACAGAAGAACATATCGGGGAGAACGAAACTGGGGGGTCGGGAATGAAGCAGCAGCAACTCACAGATCGTATACATACTATTTTGACGCAAATCACGAGCGCGAGACAGATTCAAACATCAGAGATCGAGTTTTTATTAGATTGGATGAAGCAAGAAGTGAAGCGTCGCCGCTTGATGCACTTGCTTGAGATTTTCAGTCGTGTCGAGTCTGATGTTCGTGAATTGCCACCGGTCTTGACGCAAGCGGAGGCGATGGCTTTGATTGCCCCAGTGAAACGTTATATCCATACCGTCTTAGGCATCGAGCAGGAAGACGAAGATCTCGTCCTTGTTTTAGCTAACAGTTTTTCGACGTATAGCCGGTATAAACCGCGCGTCGAAAAGCTCGGGGCGCGTCCTGTCTTCTTGCAGACGTTAGAAGAGGCCGTCGAATATGACTATGAAGATGTCCCGAAAGCCATCATCATGGACGTCGAGTTGTGGGCCCGCTTCCCGGAGCGGTCGATTCAATCGTTCGTCAGCAAGATGAAGAAGCTGTATGTCCCGCTCATCGTGATCGGCACGAATGAACATTATCGCCTCGCCGCCTATTCTTACGGCTTCGATGACTATTGGGAGGAATGGGTACCGATGGAAGAACGACTCGTTCGTCTCGGACATCATATCGAGAAGGCTCGTCTCGTCTCGAACGCGCTCCTCGTCGATGAATTGACAGGCGCGTTCAACCGAAAATATTTGAAAGCGACGTTTAGCCGTTTCATGTCCCGACTTGAGCGCTCCGGTGAGAGCTTCACGCTCGCCCTGCTCGACATCGATCATTTCAAACAGTTGAACGATACGTTCGGTCATGCTTACGGGGACGAGGTGTTGCATCGCGTCGCCGAGGAAGTCCGTCTCGCCATCCGCTCGAGTGACGAATTGATTCGTTATGGCGGGGAAGAATTTCTCATCATCCTAAACGTGTCCGAGCGTCACGTCGTCGATGCGGTGCTTGAACGGGTCCGTAGGCGCATCGAGGAGATGACATTTACATATGAACATCACGTCACCGTATCGATCGGCTATACACGGGTCTGTCAGACCGGTATGACGCTCGGCGAGTGGTGTGCTTATGCCGATGAGGCGCTCTACAAGGCGAAGCGCGATGGACGCAATCGAATCATCCGCTACTCGTCAGCCGTCCGCGAGGAGAAACGGCTCGCTTACGTGACGATGAGTCCTGAGAAGTACGCTTTGCTCGCTGAGCGCTTGCCGAAGCAGCATCGTCGCTACGAGGTCATCTATCGCCCTTACGACCGTTACGCCTGTAACGATCATATGGAAATGTTTATTCTCGATGACTCGGGCACGAACGAGACGAGAGGGACCTTGTCAGCCGTCAAAGAGCAACGCGGCAAGTACAGCCACATCTTGGCCGTATCGAAACGAACCGCGCTCGAGCTCGGGGCGCTGTATGATGACTTGGCCGAGCAGGACCATCAGGACACGATTACTGAAAAAATCGAGCAATGGCTCGAAAAATTACCCGATTAAAAAAGGGACGTCGACTCAGTCGATGTCCCTTTTGTCATATTGACGGAATGTGAAGCTATAGGCATGCCGTTCGTCGGCCGGATGAAACTGTTCGTTCGTCACGATAAGACCGTACGGAAGGGACGGATAAAACGTGTCCGCCTCGAACGTGCCATCGACCTCGGTGACGAAGAACCGGTCCGTTATCGAAAGCGTCTGCTCATAGAGCGTCGCGCCACCGATGATATAAAGGTCTGTCGTCTCGTCTTTAAGCGACTCGAGGTCGTGCCACACATCGACACCTTCAGCCGAGAAGGCACGGTCCGACGTGACGACGATATTGCGTCGGTTCGGCAGCGGCCGACCGATCGATTCAAACGTCTTTCGTCCCATGACGACCGTTTGACCCGTCGTGACAGCTTTGAACTGTTTCAAGTCATCGGGCAGGCGCCACAACAAGGCGTTATCTTTCCCGATTTCCCGATTGCTCCCGATGGCGACGACATGGATGATCATACGCTCACTTCTCCTTTAATGTGTGGATGAGGGTCATAGCCGACAATCTCGAAGTCTTCAAACCGGAAGTCCTCGATGGATGACACGTCACGCAGGATGTTCAATGTCGGGAGCGGTCGGGTCTCACGCGTCAATTGCAGCTTCACTTGTTCGAGGTGGTTATGGTAAATGTGGGCGTCGCCGAGCGTATGGACGAAGTCGCCGACTTCAAGCCCGGTCACATGGGCGACCATATGCGTGAGTAAAGCGTAAGACGCGATATTGAACGGGACACCGAGGAACGTGTCAGCGCTTCGTTGATAGAGCTGGCACGACAATTTGCCGTCCGCGACGTAAAACTGGAACATGAGATGGCACGGCGGCAACGCCATGTCTTCAAGTTGCCCTGGATTCCAGGCCGAGACGATGAGTCGGCGCGAGTCAGGGTTCGTTTTGATTTGCTCGATTACTTGCGCGAGCTGGTCGACAGTCGTGCCGTCTGGTTTCGGAAACGAGCGCCACTGCGCCCCGTAGACAGGACCGAGATTACCGTCCTCGTCGGCCCACTCGTTCCAAATACGAACCCCGTTGTCTTGAAGGTATTTGACGTTCGTGTCGCCAGTGATGAACCAGAGCAGTTCATGGATGATGGAACGCGTATGTAATTTCTTCGTCGTGATCAGGGGGAACCCGTCCTGAAGGTTGAAACGCATCTGGTAGCCGAACACGCTCGTCGTCCCGGTCCCGGTGCGGTCTTCTTTGACGACCCCGTTCTCGAGGATATGGGTGCATAAATCATGGTATTGTTTCATGTGGGAAGTCCCCTTTCTCGTTCAAAAATTTACAAAAAGACGCACTCATTATAACACAATATATTGACGACATAACGTTTCGATTTCTACATACAGATTTTGCAAGCGATAATTATCTCGGATTTAACATGAAACCATATCGTAATGGGAGGTACTAATCTGTATGGAAAGATGTGGTCTCAGGTAGCTTCGTTATGTTTCGATTCGCATACAAATAAACGTCTCCAAAGATATCGACTTGATCACCTTGAACACGAAGTGCACAATCTTTGTTCGACAAATAGATTGGTAATTCTTCGGATAAGAGGGCGAGCTCTTGCTTGACGATGTGCATGTGATGTTCGAGATCGAAGTGGGAGAGCACCGAAAAATCGTTGAGGGCCATGCCCTGGAAAATCGTTGGGGTTGAAACCTCATAACCCATGAATGGCGAGCATAACCAAGACAAAGACATATTGATTGCGCCTGCACTAGCGCCTATGACGATGGCCTCGCTTTGTTGAATCGATTGGATTAGGTCATATTCATGTATGAACTGATTTTGCTTGACGGTGTCCCCACCTAACAAGAAGATCATCGAAGCTACTTTAAGAAGATGTTTTGCATTAGTTCGGTCCGTTTCATAATTGATTACGTGATAGTCGTTGAACAAGATGCCAGCTTCCTGTAACCACGATAGCTCGATAACACCATTTTCCGCAGTTGAGGCAGGGTCCGAGCTGATCATTACGAGGGACTGCCGATTTGTCACGTCTCGTGATAAGGCATCTGCCAAATGAGTTGGGAAAAAATCGTTGAACCATCCAAGATAGTAGCACGTCTTCATAGTGAGCCTCCTTCGTATGGAAGTTCTTTCAATAAATTGATTAGAATCAATCTCATTGTAACCGAATTGGTTGAAATTTTTTCCATAAATAATATGTGATTGTTTATAATGAAGAAGACAAACGAGTCTACCTTGTCATGTTGATTGATGTACGTTCAAAAGGAGGATTATCGTGAAGAAGCAATCATTAATTTTCTTATTATCCGTATGCTTACTGAGCCTTGGCCTAATCGGAAATCTTGTTTTTGAAACGATGGGCTTTATCTTAAATCCAACCATTCAGGTGATCAGCATCCCAATCGCATCCACTGAAGGGTACTTCATCCATGGACTTATCGCCCTTGCCATTACTTTTCTTGGGTTATTTCTGCTTCCTTTCGCATTGAATCGTAACAAAGTAAAAATCACTTCCGTTTTTCTGTTGGCGGTCATTCTTATTCCTCAGCTTGTTTGATGAAAAACTCATTCCAGGAACCAGATGACTTTTCCATCTAGTTTTATTTTATTGAGAGGGTGAATTCATTAGTAACTACTGCAAGTCTTAAGAGGAGGGTTACGATGAAAGCAGTGATTTGTACCGCATATGGGCCACCTGACGTGTTACAGCTCCGAGAGGTCGACAAGCCTGTGCCAAAATCGGATGAGTTGTTGATCAAAGTTCACACCACTGCCGTCCATTCCGGCGACCGTCGATTACGGGCTCTTGATGTACCGGCTCTAGGTAAGCTCCCGATGCGAGTCATCGTCGGTTTCAAGGCGCCGCGCCAACCGATTCTTGGTGTCGTCTTGGCAGGGGAGATCGTCGAGACGGGTAGTCGCGTTGAAGACCTCAAGGTCGGTGACCGTGTCTATGCGCTGACCGGGATGCGGTTCGGCGGCTATGCCGAATATGCGTGTTTCAAAGCGAATAAATGTGTCGAACGCATGCCGACAAACGCTAGTTTTATCGAAGCGGCCAGCTTGCCGTTCGGAGGGACGACTGCCCTTCATTTTTTGCGCAAAGTGAACATCGAACAAGCGAAGACCGTATTGATTTATGGGGCTGCCGGGGCAGTCGGTTCGATGGCCGTTCAAATCGCGAAACATTACGGGGCTCACGTAACGGCAGTCTGTCGAGAGCGAAACTTCGAACTCGTCACAAGTCTCGGCGCGGACGTGGTGATTGACTACACCATAGACGGCTACGACGAGAAACTGACCACATACGACGCCGTGTTCGATGCGGCCGGGAAAATCGATAAGCGGTTGGCCCGGAAACATGTCGCCGAACACGGGAAATTCAGTTCTGTCGCCGGACAAGGACCTGCGAGTGAACGGAAAGAGGATTTGACTTTCCTGAACGATCTGTTTGAAGCCGGCCGAGTAAAGGCCGTCATCGATTCGGTTTATCCGCTCGAGGACATCGTCGCGGCGCACCGTTACGTTGATGCCGGAGGAAAGGCTGGAAATGTGATTGTGACCGTGACACAAGCAAATTGATTCAAGTTAAGCGACGTGCGTTTCATCAATCGTCCCTGTTTTCGCCACGTGGCTTATGGGGTATACTTGTGAAAGACAAATAAAGGGAGGGATTCGATGCAATTACAAGGTAAAAATATTTTGCAAATCGTCAGTGACGACTTTGAAGACTTAGAATTATGGTATCCGGTCCATCGGTTACGCGAGGAAGGTGCAAACGTCATCCTCGCCGGCGAGAAGGCGGATCACGCCTATATCGGTAAGTACGGCGTTCCAGCCAAATCGGACATCGCGTTCGATGACGTCGACATCTCATCATACGACGCTATCCTCGTCCCAGGTGGCTGGTCACCCGACTTGTTGCGCCGCTTTGATTCAGTGAAAGGGTTCGTCCGCTATATGCATGACGAGAAACGGCCGATCGGTCAAATCTGTCACGCTGGCTGGGTGTTGATTTCAGCGAAGATTCTTGATGGTGTCAACGTCACGAGCACACCGGGCATTAAAGATGACATGGAAAACGCGGGTGCGATTTGGCACGATGAGCCGGTCGTCGTCGACGGTCATATCGTCTCGAGCCGCCGTCCGCCTGACCTGCCTGACTATATGCGGGAATTCATTAAAGTCATGGCCAAGAACTGAAAATAGAATAAAGGGGTTAACGACAGTTGAGACTTAAATCGAATCCAGTTCTCCGTAAATCAATGGAGACAACAGCTTATAGCGCCACGCCGATGACGAAAGCCGGTACGTGGTCGAAAGTGTTCACGCTGCTCTTGCTCGTCACGGCAGCCGCCGGGACGACGTGGATGCTCGTGCCGACAATCGGGGAGGCGTTATTGTTCCCGCTCATGATCGGCTCGCTCATCCTCGGCTTGGTCTTAGCACTCGTCATCACGTTCAAACCGAGAACGGCACCTGTCGTCGCGCCATTGTATGGTATTGTCGAAGGGGTGTTCGTCGGGTTGATCTCGTACTTCTTCGAAGCGATGCTTCCGGGCATCGTCGGCCGTGCCGTCTTGACGACGTTCATCGTCGCGTTCGCGATGTGGTTCGTCTACTCGACGGGTCTCGTCAAAGTGACGCAAAAGTTCCGCGCCGGTGTCACGGCCGCGATTTTTACGGTCATGTTGCTTTATCTCGTTCAAATCGGGATGAGTTTCTTTGGTTCAGGACTCCCGTTCATGACGGGCTCGTCACCGCTTGCCATCGGCGTGCAATTTGTAATTGTCATCATCGCCTCACTCGCGCTCGTGCTTGATTTCGACTATATCGCTCGTCAAGTCGAGAGCCGGGCTCCGAAAGAGCTCGAATGGGTCGCGGCGTTCGGATTGATTGTGACGCTCATCTGGCTCTACATTGAAATTCTTGATTTACTGTATCGCCTCGCCATGCGCGACTGATCATCGGCCTTCGGGCCGGTGATTTTTTATGAAAGGAAAGGATGTGAAGCCGTCATCGAACCGATGAGGGCGCGAATGTTATGAAAAAAGTGATTGTGATTGGTTCAGGAATCGTCGGCATCTCGACCGCGTACCATCTGGCTGGGAAAGCCGACGTCACCGTCATCGACCGGAAAGAGAAGGGCCGTGCGACCGACGCGGCAGCAGGCATCGTCTGCCCATGGATCGCCCAGCGCCGGAACAAGGCGTGGTACGCGCTCGCCAAAGGGGGCGCTCACTACTACGCGACCGTCGTCGACGATTTGAAGCGAGAAGGAGAGACGGAGACCGGCTATAAACGCGTCGGGACACTTGCCTTGCACGAAGACAAAAAATTGAACGAGATGCAAGAGCGGACGGCGCTACGCCGGGAAGAAGCCCCGGAAATCGGCGATTTGACCCGGATGACGGCAGAAGAAGCGAGAGCGCTGTTCCCGCCGCTCTCGGACGAATATGACGCCCTTCTCGTCGAAGGAGGGGCACGCGTCGATGGGGAGAAGTTAAGAGCGGCGCTCGAAAGGGTCGCCGTAAAACGCGGCGTGACCTTGGTTGACGGTTCGGCCGTGCTCGTTGAAGCGGGCGGCTATCATGTCGAATGTGATGGTATCCGCTTTGAGGCGGATGAAATCGTACTCGCCTGCGGGGCGTGGTTGCCCGAGTTGATGGAACCGATCGGGTACACGGCCCGTGTCGCCGGGGAGAAGGCACAAATCGTGCACGTGCAGCTCCCGGATACGGACGCGTCCGACTGGCCGGTCGTCATGCCGCCGCGGCGCCGCTATTTGCTCGGATTCGAAGAAGGACGAATCGTCATCGGCTCGACGCACGAACGGGACAAGGCGTTCGACGCACGGCCGACGGCGATCGGGATTCATGAAGTGCTCTCAAAAGGGCTAGAATCGGCCCCGGGACTCGCTGAGGCCGAACTGATTGAGACGCGGGTTGGCTTCCGTCCGGTCACCCCGAACTCGATCCCGATTCTTGGCCGCGTGCCTGGAGCGGAGCAGTTGCTCGTCGCGAACGGTCTCGGCTCGTCCGGTTTGACGGTCGGCCCGTTCATCGGGAAAGTGCTCGCCGACCTTGTTCTAAGCGGAGATTGTGAGCTCGATCTATCACTCTATCCAATCGAGGAATCGGTGTTTAGAACGAAAGACAGCTAATCATAAGAAGGGGGAGTACGAATGCGGTACGAATTTGATTTGATTGACGATGAAAATGATGAGTTTGAGCAGCTGGCAGATAATGTAGGCACGGTCATGGTGTTTGATGAGTCGTGGGAAAATGTCAGCCCGCAAAGCAAGGTGATGATCTCCTTAAGCCGAAATGCCATGATTGGGCTCGGCACGGAGTTGATTCGCATGGCCCACCGCTTTGAAGTCGGTCGACACGTTCATGTTGAACCGATGATGGAAGGACTGGTTTGTCAACGCATGGGTGTTTTCATGACGCCTGAAAGCTCGGAACTGATTATCGCCTGTGGAGACGAATTGGACGTGGATTCGTACATCCCCCCTGAACTTCAAGAGTAGCATCTCTTCTACTACGTTAACGGAATATAAAAAGTCGCCTATCCCTTCTTACACACACATGAAGGGGAAGGCGACTTTTTAGTTATTTCCGGATGATGCCGTGAAGGAAAAATCGGAAATAGTCTTGCATCGATTCGGTCATCGGTGACGTCGACAGGCTCGGGTCGGACAAAATCGCCTGCTGCACAAGTTGGACGTAGCGTAAGTACGAATCGGTCGACAGCTCCGGGTCGATGGCCCCGCTCGTCTTCCCGTACTCAATCAATTGCCGGAATGCGGCGTAGCCTCGTCCTGCCAACTGTTGCCACGAGGCGTCCGCTTGAATCATCGAAGTGATCGTCTCGTCGAACAGCCCGGCCGTCTCGATTTTACGAGACAAAATCTCGATCAGCAATTGATCGAACGGGACGATGTCAGCGATTTGTGACTCAATCCATCCCATCTGTTCCTCCGTCATTTCGGTCAAGACGGCGACAATCACTTGTTCTTTGGAGCCGAAGTAATTATAAATCGATACCGGTGAGACCGAGGCGGCGCGAGCAAGCTCACTCACCGTGAAACGGGACTGCTTCTCGTTCATTAGCCGAAAGGCGGCGTCTAAGATTGCTCGTCGTTTCGTTTCAGTTCGTTTTGTGAATCCATCCATGATGACCCTCGCTTCTCTAATGTTTTGTAATCAATATACCATTTCCATTTCAAAAAATAACGTGATATACTAGTTTTGTAATCATATATATAATAAATTTCAAAACTAAGGAGTGAGTGCGGTGATTCAAATTAAAGGACTGACGAAGCGTTTCGATGCGTCACACGGCATCTTCGACGTGTCGTTCACGGTCGAGCCGGGAACCGTGTTCGGATTTATCGGACCGAACGGGGCGGGGAAATCGACGACGATTCGTCACTTGATGGGGTTGCTCCACGCTGAATCGGGTGTCGCCACGGTCATGGGACATGATTGCTGGAATGAGAGTGAGACGGTGAAGGCGCTTGTCGGCTATTTGCCTGGCGAGATCAATTATCCACAGGACATGACTGGGGAGGATGTCATCCGACTGACTCGGAAACTTCATGTGACGAGCGCGGAGCGCGAACGGACGTTGCGTGACGTGTTCGCCTTCGATACGTCACTCAAAGTGCGCAAGATGTCGAAAGGAATGAAACAAAAACTTGCCATCGTCACCTGCTTCATGAAAGATGTGCCGGTTTATATTCTCGATGAACCGACGAGCGGGCTCGACCCGCTCATGCAGGAACGGCTCGTCGATTGGGTCATCGCTGAGAAAACAGCGGGCAAGGCGGTCTTGATGAGTTCCCACCACTTCCCGGAGATGGAGAAGACGTGTGACCGGGCCGCACTCATCCGTGATGGTCGGATAATCATCGAAGCGGAGATGACCGAGTTAAAACGGCATAGTCAGAAGACGTATCGGATCGAATTGATGGACGAGGCGGCAGCAATGCGGTTGAGCGAAGAAATCGGTTCGCGTGACGGTGTGGTCGTCACCGTCACTTTATCGACGGTCGAAGAGTTGAACGACTTGATTCATCGACTCGCCCGTCACGAGGTCCAATCGTTGTCGAGCGGCACGGACGAACTCGAGCATCTGTTCATGCAATATTATGGGGAGGCGAAATAAATGGTTCTCATCTCGGCACTGTTTAAACAAAATCGTAGCTGGATTCTTGGGTACTCGCTCGGGACGAGCCTCTACTTGTTCTTTTTGGCGGCGGTGTTCCCATCCATCCAAGAGACGGGGCTGATTGAAGGAAAGTTGGATTCGTTGCCACCCGAGTTGCTAGAAGTGTTTAAAATCGACCCGAACTTGGCGATGGACAACGTCATCAATCTGCTCGCGGGCAATTACTATGGGCTCATCTTTTATGTATTGGCCATTCTGTTCGCGCTCACGTTCGCCTCACGGCTCATGGCTAAACCGGTCGATTCGGGTGAGGTCATGCTTTATTTGGCCGCACCGATTTCACGTGGCGGTTACGTGACGGCTAGTATGGTGTTGCTTGTGATCGCGAGTGGTATGCTCGTCGGGTTGAACGGGCTCAGTCTCATGCTCGCCAACGTCCTATTTGATTTACAGATCGACATCGGCTTACTGTGGACGCTTCAGTTGAACGCAGGACTGATTCTAGTCGTCCTCGGGGCGCTCGCCTATGTGCTCGCGAGCCTGTTCGACGACAGCACACGGTCATATATGGTCACAGGTGGGATTTTCGCGCTCTTCTTGATGGCGAACGTCTTCTCGGGATTTAGTGACCAGCTCGACTGGTTGAATACGTTATCGATTTTCTCGTTGTTTGACGCCAACGCTCAAATCCAAGGGGAGTCAGCGTTTCGTTCTTTCATCTGGTTGGGGGGACTTCTCATCGTCGCAATGCTGTTGTCTTATGGACGTTTTACCCGAAAAGATTTGACGATTTAGTTTTTCGAAATAGAATGACGGGTATGATACAATCAGCTCGAACAGTTTTGAAAGGGGAATGATTGTATGCAACTCGCAACATTACGCAACGGTGTCAAAATTCCAATGATCGGCTTTGGGGTATGGCAAGTCGACAACGAGACAGAGGCGCCACAGGCTGTCGCCAAGGCACTGAAAGTCGGATATCGCCATATCGATACGGCAGCCGTTTATAAGAATGAAGAAGGCGTCGCCAAAGGGATTCAAACATCAGGCGTCGCTCGTGAAGATATCTTTTTGACGTCGAAGATTTGGAACGAAGATATCCGTCAGCGCCGGACGAAAGAAGCGTTTGACGAATCACTCGCTCGACTCGATACGGACTATTTGGACCTCTGCCTCCTCCACTGGCCAGTCGACGGGTTCGTCGAGGCATGGAAAGATTTGATTGACCTCTATGAGGCCGGTAAAATCAAGGCGATCGGGGTGTCGAATTTCAAAGAACACCATCTCGAAACGTTGAAAGAAGCGGGTCTCATGACGCCCCTCATCAATCAAATCGAGTTGCACCCGCAACTGCCGCAACCGGACCTCGTCGAGTATTGCCAAGATGAGGGCATTCAAGTCGAGGCTTGGAGCCCGCTCATGCAAGGGAAGTTCCTCGACATCCCGACTTTCGCTGAGATCGCGGAGAAACACGGCAAGACGCCGGCGCAAGTCGTGCTTCGCTGGCATTTGGACACGGGGAATGTCGCGCTTCCGAAATCCGTCACACCGCACCGCATTCAAGAGAACTTCGAAGTGTTCGACTTTGCGCTCGATGCGGACGACTTGGCGAAAATCGACGCCGTGGCGACGCATGACCGCCTCGGTCCGGACCCGGACGAGATCGACTTCTAAACAATTGATGCTACTGTCCATGAACTCAGGTGGGCGATTCCGAATGCGGTGACACTGCCGTTTCTTTGACACGACTCCGGTTTAGGCCGGGGTCGTTTTATTATGTGTCCAGCGAGTTATTCAGGAGCTAGTCCAGATGTGTATGAGCGTTGGCACATGGGTATAGAAAACTATGCTAAAAAAGGAGGTGTCAGGTCTTCTTAGGAGGATCCTACTTATGGACTTATCAAAATGGCCTTTAATCAACTGGCTGGCGTTTTTGGCGACGGTCGTCATCAACTACTTCGCGAGCGGTGAAAATGCGGCCGTGTCGGACCGAATCGATATTTACTTCAAACCGGCCGGCTACGCGTTCTCGATTTGGGGCGTGATTTATATCGCGCTCGCCGTCTGGCTCGTCTTGCAACTGAAGAAAGGGTCGGTTGCGAACCGGCAGGCGAATCGGATGAAAGCGGGCTTTCTCGTCTCGTGTATCTTGAACGGCCTCTGGTTGCTCACGTTCACGAACGAGTGGTTCATCGCTTCGCTCGTCGTCATGATCGCATTTCTTGCGACGCTCGCCTGGATCTATTACATCGCCTTCCGGACGTCGACAAGTTGGCTCGACCGGTTCCCGTTCTCGATTTATATCGGCTGGGTGTCCGTCGCGACGATCGTCAACGTGTTCGTTGTCATGAACCGAGAAAATGTCACCACGTTGCTCGGGCTCGACGAACTGGCTTGGACGTCGCTCATGCTCATGGTCGGTGTTGTCCTCGCACTCGTCTTCATGTGGTGGCATCGTGACTTCATCTATCCGCTCGTCTTCGTCTGGGCCTACGTCGCCATCTTTGCACGAATCGACAATGCGACGCTTTACGTCGTCCTCGTCAGTGCCTTGATTTTGCTCACCCTCGGCTATGTCGGCTTGATCATTTGGAAAAAGCCACGGGCATTCTTGCATCACTCACGAAAAACGGTTGAATAAGGTCGAAAGCAGAAGCGGTAGCTCAATAGACTACCGCTTTTTTGCGAATTTATTTGAGTTCTTATGAACCTATATATCAATATATTTTATGGATAATTATTCTTTATGCATTATAACATGTTTTCAAAAATTGCTTGATAACGCTAATGAATCCGCTTACATCTACATGGTGGTGGACGTGAATTATGCAGAATGGTATACAAGCCCCTTGATTTATCAGAATATTTAGAACAAAATAAAATTTACGAAACAAGATCGAGAGAGAGGGGTTGATTCGATGAAGCGAACAGGCTTGTACGATTCACGATTCGAAAAAGACGCATGTGGCATTGGGCTATATGTCAACCTAAACGGAGAGAAGAAACACGACATTGTCAGTAAATCATTATCGATGCTCTGTAAGCTGGAACACCGGGGCGGGCAAGGCGTCATCGATGCCGGAGACGGCGCGGGGATCATGACCGAGCTACCGCACGAACTGTTCCTCGAGACGATGAATTTGCCGACACCAGGTCGCTACGCGGTCGGGATGGTCTTTTTCCAACCTGACGAATCACGGCTGCAAGAAAAGCAACGGCAGATGGAAGCGATTGCCGACGAATTCGATTTCGCAACCATCGCCTGGCGTGAGGTCCCGGTCGATAGACTGGCCATTGGGGAACACGCCCGGGTGACACAGCCGACGATTTATCAATGGTTCGTTTCTTGCCCATTCGCAGACTACGACTCGAACGAGCGGACACTCTACCAACTCAGACGGACGATTGAGAAGACCGAAGACTTGAATCTATACATGCCGAGTTTATCGACGAAGACGATCGTCTATAAAGGGATGCTGACGCCTGAACAGATTGAGCGGTTTTATCTCGATTTGCAGGCGCCGGCCTATAAGAGCACGTTCGGTATCGTCCATTCTCGCTTCTCGACGAACACGTTCCCATCATGGGAGCGGGCCCATCCGAACCGCATGATTGTGCACAACGGAGAAATTAACACACTCCGCGGCAATATCGACGCGATGCGAGCGCGCGAAGGCGTGACATCGACCGATTTGTTCGAGGACGTGAATCAGCTGTTCCCAGTCCTTCAAGAGACGGGCAGCGATTCGTCGATGCTCGATAACGCCTTCGAGTTCTTCACACGGACCGGACGTTCCATCGCTCATACGGCGATGATGCTCATCCCTGAGCCGTTCGCAGAAGTGAAAATAGATCCGTTCAAAAAAGACTTCTACCAATATCATTCATCGATCATGGAGCCTTGGGATGGACCGACTGGTGTCGTCTTCACGGACGGCCGTCAAATCGGCGCCATCTTGGATCGGAACGGACTGCGACCGATGCGTTATATCGAGACGCTTGATGGCGAACTCATCTTGTCGTCTGAGAGCGGCGTCATTCCCGTACAAGCCGAGAACGTGAAGTCGAAACAGCGACTTCGTCCAGGCCAGCTCCTATTGATCGACTTAGAGTCAAAACGCCTCATCCCTGACGCGGAAATCAAACAGACCATCGCGCGAGCCGAGCCGTACGGTAAATGGTTGAAACAGATGACTAAGCTTGAAGAGTCTCCGGTCGAAGAGCCGTTCGTCGCCGACCTGCACCGGAAACAGCGGGCGTTCGGTTACACGAAAGAAGATATCGAACAATATCTCGTCCCACTCATCCTTGAGAAGAAAGACCCGATTGGTTCGATGGGTCATGACCAACCGGTCGCGGTCTTGTCTGAACGGCCACGCTCATTGTTCCATTACTTCAAACAGCACTTCGCTCAAGTCACGAACCCGCCAATCGATGCATTGCGTGAGAAAATCGTCACGGCCACGTTCACGTGGCTCGGACCACTCGCAAACCCGGTCCACACCGGTCGTGGTCATGCGCGTCGCGTCTGGCTCAAACATCCGTTCCTTGATGCGGCCGCAGTCGAGCAAGTGAACGAGACGCTTCGCGTCGAACGGGTCGAGACGACATACGAACACGACCTCGAGGCTGCTCTTGAGACGTTGTTCGAACGTGTCGAAGGGCTCGTCCGCGATGGGGCTGAAGTCATCATCTTGTCAGACCGAAGCATGAACGAAAACCTGCTGGCGATGCCGTCGCTCCTCGTCTTGAGCGCCGTCCATCAACATTTGATTCGTGTCAATCTTCGCGCGTCGTGCAGTCTCGTCGCTGAGAGTGGCGAAGTGCGTGAAGTGCACCAAGCGGCCGCCTTGATTGGATACGGCGCAGACGCCGTCTATCCGTATCTCGCCTATGCAACGATTGCCGAGGCGGTCGAGGACGGTCAACTGCCATACTCGTTCACAGAAGCCGTTCGCCGCTATCAGACGGCATCGGTCGATGGCATCGTCAAGATCATGTCGAAGATGGGGATCTCGACCGTACAAAGTTACCGTGGGGCCCAAATCTTTGAGGCGGTCGGGATTGACCGTGCCTTGATCGAACGCCATTTCCGCGGGACGACATCACAGTTGTCCGGTGTCGGTTTCACTGAACTCGAAGAAGAGTCGCGCCGCCAGCATGAAGCTGCCTACGAGCGGGAACGACCGCTCGAGGCCGGAGCCGATTTCCAGTGGCGCGCTGATGGGGAAGAGCACGCCTTTAACCCGAAGACGATTCATTTGCTCCAGCGTGCCTGCCGCGAGAACGAGCGCCGGTATTATGACGCTTACGTCAAACTCCACGAGTCGTCAGGCCAATTCTTACGTCAATTGTTCGCGTTCAAACAACAAGATGCGATTTCGATTGATGAAGTCGAGTCGGTCACTTCGATCGTCAGCCGCTTCAAGACGGGAGCAATGTCGTTCGGATCCTTGTCGAAAGAGGCGCACGAGACGCTCGCCATCGCCATGAACCAAATCGGCGGCAAGAGCAACTCAGGAGAAGGCGGGGAGGACCGGAATCGGTTCACCCCTGATGAGGACGGCAGTGAACGCGTCAGTCGCATCAAACAAGTCGCAAGTGGTCGTTTCGGTGTGACGGCCGAATATTTGTATCACGCCGATGAGATTCAAATCAAGATGGCGCAAGGTGCGAAGCCGGGTGAGGGTGGACAATTGCCAGGGAACAAAGTATATCCATGGGTCGCCGAAGTGCGCGGCTCGGTCCCAGGTGTCGGACTCATCTCGCCACCGCCGCACCACGACATCTATTCGATTGAAGATTTGGCGCAACTGATCTTCGACTTGAAGCACGTCAACCCGAACGCGAAAATCAGCGTCAAACTCGTCTCGAAGTCAGGCGTCGGGACGATCGCGGCCGGTGTCGCCAAAGCGAACGCCGACACGATTGTCATCAGTGGCTATGACGGAGGAACCGGGGCGTCACCACGGACATCAATCAAGCATACGGGACTCCCGTGGGAGCTCGGTCTGCTCGAGACGCATCAGACGCTCGCGTTGAACGGACTCCGGGGCCGCGTCACGCTCGAGACCGACGGTAAGCTCATGACCGGGCGTGATATCGTCCTCGCCGCCATCTTCGGCGCCGAAGAATACGCGTTCGCGACGGCGCCGCTCGTCGTGCTCGGTTGTATCATGATGCGGGCGTGTCACCTCGACACGTGTCCGGTCGGTGTCGCCACACAAGACCCGGCCTTGCGCGCAAAGTTCATGGGCAAACCCGAACACGTCGTCAACTTGATGACGTTTCTCGCCGAAGACGTGCGAGAGATTTTAGCCTCGCTCGGTGCGAAATCGCTCCGTGACGTCATCGGCCGGACCGACTTGTTAGAGGAAAGCGTCTGGAAACAAGAACATCCGAAAGCGAGAACACTTGATTTGGCACCGATGCTATCGATTCCGACAGCGTTGCCGGAAAAAGAAGAGCTGCCGCATCCGGCCTATCAGTCGTATGACCACCGAAAATTGATCCCGGCCGTATCACGCTCGATCAAGTCGCTTCAACCGACGTTCTTCGTCGGCCGCGTCCGCAACACGGACCGCGCCGTCGGGACGATGCTCGGGCATGAAGTGACGAAAGTGCATGGCAACGTCGGTCTCGCCGAGGATACGATTTCACTTCGCCTCAGCGGATCGGCCGGCCAAAGTTTAGGGGCGTTCCTGCCGAGCGGGATCACGATCTCGGTCATCGGTGACGCGAACGATTACGTCGGGAAAGGCTTGAGTGGTGGAAAACTCGCCGTCATCGCCGAGAAACATGCCCCGTTTGAAGAGAGCGAACAAGTCATCGCTGGGAACGTCTGTCTCTACGGCGCGACGTCTGGGATGGCGTTCTTCAACGGTCATGTCGGAGAACGATTTGCCGTCCGTAACTCGGGTGCGGTCGCTGTGACAGAAGGCGTCGGCGATCACGGCTGTGAGTACATGACTGGTGGGACGGTCGTCGTCCTCGGTACGGTCGGTCGTAACTTTGGGGCCGGGATGTCGGGCGGAGTCGCCTATCTTTACGGGGACCAGGCGTACGAACAACTTGTCAACGAAGAGCTCGTCTCGATTGATCGAGAGTTGACCGATGAAGATGCCGAACAGATTTACGCGTTGCTCGAGATGCACCAGTTCCATACGGACAGTGTGAAAGCGAGAGCCGTACTTGAGGCGTTTGAGCAAGAACGAAAACGCTTCGTCAAAGTCGTACCGCGTGATTATGCGAACGTACTTGACGTCATGCGTCACATCGAGGCGACGCGTCCGGAATTGAGTGACGCCGACCGCGCCCTCGAACTATTCCGCGTCGTGACTGAAGGAGGGGGAGCATGAGACATAAATTTATCGATATCCCACGGGAGACATTGCCAGAACGTTCCGTCCTCGAACGGATTCATGATTACAGTGAATACGCTTCACGGATGGAAGACGGACCGATCGTCAAACAAGCCGAGCGTTGTATGGATTGCGGCACCCCGTTCTGTCACGTCGGGGACATGATCGGTCAAGAGACGATCGGCTGTCCAATCCACAACTTGATTCCCGAATGGAATAAGCTCGTCTCGGATCAAGATTGGTATCGGGCCTACGAACGATTGATGGAGACGAACAACTTCCCAGAGTTTACGGGGCGTGTCTGTCCGGCCCCGTGTGAAGGGTCGTGTACGCTCGGCATCAGCGAGGATCCGGTCGCGATCAAATCGATCGAACGGACGATCATCGACCGCGCGTTCGAGGAAGGTTGGGTCAAGCCACGTCATGTCAAGAAACGGACCGGACACCGTGTTGCCATCATCGGCAGCGGGCCGGCCGGACTCGCGGCGGCCGATCAATTGAACCAGCTCGGTCATGCGGTCACAATTTATGAGAAAGCGGATGAGGCGGGCGGCCTGTTGTTCTATGGCATCCCGAACATGAAGCTGGAGAAGGACGTCGTCCG
Source organism: Exiguobacterium sp. s6 (assembly GCF_018618155.1). Lineage (NCBI taxonomy): Bacteria > Bacillati > Bacillota > Bacilli > Caryophanales > Exiguobacterium > Exiguobacterium sp. s6. Next base: position 1,448,631 of record NZ_JACSLN010000001.1, on the reverse strand, counting down.
TCGTCGCGTACGGCTACTCGAGGCAGAAGGGATTCGCTTCAAGACGGGCGTCAACGTCGGGACCGATGTGACGATTGAGTCACTCCGTCACACGTACGATGCCGTCATTCTCGCGACAGGGGCTCAAAAACAACGGACGCTCGGCATCGATGGGGATGATGCCACAGGCGTCGAGCCGGCGATGGATTATTTGACCGAATCGACGCGGGTGCTCGGCGGGAAATCGCTCAACGCTCGATACGACGCGAACGGGAAAGACGTCATCGTCATCGGTGGCGGAGACACGGGAGCGGACTGCGTGGCGACGGCGATCCGTCAAGGCGCCAAGTCGGTGACGCAGTTCGGGAAACACCCGGAGAAAGGCATGTTCCGGGCGCCGGAGCGGCCATGGCCGCTTCAACCGGACACATTGTCGACTGATTACGCTTATGCGGAAGCGATTGAACATTTCGACCACGACCCGCGCACGTATTTGATTCGGTCGAACCGGGTTATCAAAGATGGAGACCGTGTCGTCGGGATTGAGACGGAACGGATGGAGAAAATCGTCAAACCCGACGGACAGGCGACGTTCTTCGTCGTCGACGGGTCGATCGAGACGTATCCAGCCGATCTCGTCCTTGTCGCCATTGGGTTCGAACGCCCGGAGCGAGAGCTCCGGAAAGTCGGCATCGAGGCGAACCATGACTATACGTCGAACGTCGAGGGTGTGTTTGTTGCAGGGGATGCGAGACGGGGACAAAGTTTGATTGTTTGGGCAATCCGAGAAGGTCGCGAGGTCGCGGATACCGTCGACGGATACTTGAACACTTGTCAACAAGAGCTAAAAACTTCATCATAAAAAGGAGCGACGAATTCGTCGCTCCTTTTTACATGGACATTTAGGAGGAGTCAGAAATGATTATCGAAATCCTCATGTACACCGGGGTTTGGTTTTTACTCGTGCTCGTCTTGCTCGGCACGATTTACGCTCGGCGCAATCGGAAGTGATTACAACACCATGGCGGCGATCAAGCCGAAGACGATGAGCGGAATGTTGTAGTGGAGGAACGTCGGCCACACCGTCTCACGCAAGTGGTCGTGTTGACCGTCGGCGTTCAAGCCACTCGTCGGTCCGAGTGTCGAGTCACTTGCCGGGCTACCAGCATCACCGAGTGCACCGGCCGTCCCGATGATGGCGATTGTCGCCTCGACCGAGAAACCGTATTGGATGCAAAGCGGGACGAAGATGGCCGCGATGATTGGAATCGTCGAGAAACTCGAACCGATTCCTAACGTGATCACGAGTCCGACGAGGAGCATGACGAGCGCGGCGACAAATTGTGAGTCGCCCATGATGCCGCTTGCGCCACTGACGAGCGGATCGATGGCACCGGTCGCGCGGATGACGGCGGCAAAACCGCTCGCTGCAATCATGACGAAGCCGATGAAAGCCATCATGCGCATCCCGCTCGTGAAGATGTCGTCTGCCTCTGACCAAGGGATGAGGCGAAGCAGCGTCAACAGAATGAGTCCTGAGACGGCCGATGCGATCATCGATTCGGTCTGAAGTTGAACGACGAGCACGACGAGGACGACGGCAGCTGTGAGCCAGATTTTGAGCGGGCTCAACGTCCGAATCTCGTAATCAGTAGGCCCGAGTTGAATCGTATCGTACGTCCGCGGCTTCCGGTAGTGGAAGAAGGCGGTGACGAGACCGACGAGCATCCCGAGGGCTGGGATGGCCATGATGCTGACAATATTGACATCACCGACGGCCATGCCGTTCGTTTCCACGTTTGGTAGCAAAATCTCATTCAAGTAAATGCCGCCGAATCCGACCGGAAGTAACATATACGGCGTGACGAGACCGAACGTGAGGATCGTCGCCACGAGCCGGCGGTCGAGCTTCAACTCGTTAAAGAGCACGAGGAGCGGCGGGATGACGATCGGGATGAACGCGATGTGAATCGGTAATGCGTTCTGCGAACTGATTGCTAGTAATAAGAGGAACGATAGCAACAATGCCTTGACCCGAGTCACACTTTTGCCTGTGACGTCGCGGCCTGACATGCTGATTAACTTTTCAGCCAGGACGTCTGGGAGCCCTGTTTTTGATAGACCGACGGCAAATGCGCCGAGCAACGCGTAACTGAGGGCGATGGTAGCCCCTCCGCCAAGACCGTCGCTGAAGGCGGTCAACGTCTCATTAAACCCGAGACCTCCGACCAGACCACCGACGACCGCGGCAAGGATGAGCGATAAGACGATGTGAACTCGACTGATCGCAAGAGCGAATAATACGATAACAGCTAATAAGACAGCATTCATCAATTACAACACCTTTCTTTCAAAACTCTTTCTCTTGTTATCACTTTAATATGATAAAGACTTTTGAAATTTAACATACGTTTTTCGGGTTGTCAAATCGATTGTTCAAAAAAAGCGATAACTCCGAAAAGTTATCGCTCGTTCATGATCATTCAACGTTATGGTACACCTGGCGCACGTCTTCAAGATCTTCGAGGACGTCGAGCAGTTTTTCGAACTGTTCTTTCGACTCGTCGTCGAGGGCGATCTCGTTTTGTGGCAACATCGTCAACTCGGCGACTTCAAACGTCTCGATGCCTGCAGCTTTGAAAGCAGTCTGGACGGCATGGAACGCTTCTGGTTCCGCATAAACGATAATCGTCTCATCTTCTTCGATGACATCGCGAACGTCAAGATCGTGCTCCATCATGAGTTCGAGTACGTCGTCAGCAGACATGCCGCTGACACCGATGACGGCCGTCGCGTCAAACATGTAAGCGACCGATCCGCTGACACCCATGTTGCCGCCGTTTTTACCGAAAGCGGCGCGGACTTCAGACGCCGTCCGGTTGACGTTGTTCGTGAGCGTGTCGACGATGAGCATCGAGCCGTTCGGTCCAAACCCTTCATAGCGGAGCTCATCGAAGTTCTCTTCGTCGCCGCCTTTCGCCTTGTCGATGGCGCGGTCGATGATGGCGCGTGGGACGTTGTACGTCTTCGCCCGTTCAACGACGAATTTGAGCGCTTGGTTTGATTCTGGATCTGGTTCCCCTTGGCGGGCGGCTACGTAGATTTCACGGCCGAACTTCGCATAAATGCGACTCGTATTGGCGTCTTTTGACGCCTTTTTCTCTTTAATGTTGTTCCATTTACGACCCATTACATGTCATCTCTCTTTCCATTGTTCGATTGATTCATCCTCGATTATATAAGAAGACGTGGATGTTGACGAGTAAAAATCATCCCTCGCTCTTATCCATTTTCTCGACGATCTCCGTCAACGTCTTCAGGCTGTCAATCAATCGATCCGTCTCTTCCTCGTCTAAAAAAGCGAGGCGGTCCTCGAACAAGCGTCGAAACGAGTCGCGACGCTCGCGAAGAACGAGCTCACCTTTGTCGGTCAATTGGTTCCAGATGACACGGCGGTCACGCTCGTCCGGCACGCGGGTGATGTAGCCCTCATCGACGAGCTTCGTGATGAGCGGCGTCACGTTTGGCGGGGCGATCGATAGCGTCTCGCTGATGTGTCCGTTCGTCACGGCGCCTTCATCCTCAATCAACATGAGGAGATGAAAGTGGGAAAAGTTCAAGTTTGGGATTTGCGGGAGGTCGGAACGGCGTAACAACTTCCTGCGGATTAATGGGATCAGTTTTACGAACTGATCGGCTGCGTCTTGTCTCGGCATAGTCATGTCACTTCCTAATTAGGTTCTTTCTTCATTATACACGACCGAGGGCGGGGTGGACGACCAATCCTTGTTGCGTGACAAATTGCACAGCACATCAGACAAACAGGCGTCACAATATATGTAAGCGTTTACATTTGTTAGACTTCATCTTTTCATGAAAACGCATACGATTTTACTGAGCGTCCTATCAAAAAGCAAGACCTATCCTCATTCTTCAAAAAAATATTGTGAAAGAGTTCACATTGTTGTCACGCACAAATTGTTGGAAACGTTGTATTCTATGAATGTGAAGGAAAGCACAAACTCTTATCAAACCACTGATCGCCCCGTGCTCTCCATCAAGTCAGCAGTATAAGCTCTCATTCATGAGGAGGAACCCAACATGGCAGTTAAAGAGAAAGCAGTAGTGGAAACATCAGCAGAACAGATGGTCGACACGCTCGTCACACGAGCACATACAGCGCTCGACACGTTAATGACGTTTGATCAAGAGAAAATCGATGCGATCGTTCAGGCGATGGCGCTAGCCGGTCTCGAACAACACGTCGCACTCGCGAAACATGCATATGAAGAAACTGGTCGCGGTGTGTTTGAAGATAAGATGATCAAAAACATCTTTGCGACAGAATATATTTATAACTCACTCCGTGGTGAGAAGACGGTCGGCGTCATCGAAGACGATGAGCAAAACGGCATCACGTACATCGCGGAACCAGTCGGTGTCGTCGCCGGGGTCACACCGGTCACGAACCCGACATCAACGACGATGTTCAAAGCAATCATCGCCATCAAAACGCGTAACCCGATCATCTTCGGCTTCCACCCGTCGGCACAACAGTGTTCAAGTGAAGCGGCACGCATCCTTCGTGACGCAGCCATCGAAGCCGGCGCACCGGAACATTTGATCCAATGGGTTGAAAAACCGTCACTCGACGCGACGAAAGCACTTATGAACCACCCAGGAGTCGCCATGGTCCTCGCAACAGGCGGTGCGGCGATGGTCAAATCAGCCTATTCGACTGGTAAACCAGCCCTCGGTGTCGGTCCTGGTAACGTTCCAGCCTATATCGACAAGACAGCAAAAGTGAAACGTGCCATCTCGGACGTCATCTTGTCGAAAACGTTCGATAACGGCATGATCTGTGCATCTGAACAAGCGATCATCGTCGACCAAGAAGTGTATGAAGAAGTGAAAGCGGAAATGACGGCCCTCGGTTGCTACTTCTGCTCACCAGAAGAGAAAGCAAAACTCGAGACACTCGTCATTAAAACAGACTCTTGTGCGGTAAACCCTGAAATCGTCGGGAAGCCTGCAGCCTGGATCGCCGAGAAAGCTGGACTTAGCGTTCCGGCCGACACGAAAATCTTGATTGCCGAACTCGAGACGGTCGGCGCGACAGAATTGCTCTCACACGAGAAACTTAGCCCAGTACTAGGAGCCTATAAAGTCCAATCGCGTGAAGAAGGTTTCGCGATCGCTGAGAAGATGCTCGAAATCGGTGGTCTCGGTCATACGGCAGCCATCCACTCGACAGACGACGACGCCATCCTCGCATTCGGACTCCGGATGAAAGCTTGCCGCATCATCGTCAACTCGCCAACGGCACACGGCGGGATCGGTGACCTCTATAACGAAATGACACCATCACTCACACTCGGTTGTGGGTCGTACGGTAAAAACTCCGTCTCTGAGAACGTGACGGCGAAACATCTACTCAACGTGAAAAAGGTGGCGAGACGTCGCGTGAATATGCAATGGTTTAAAGTCCCTGAAAAGATTTACTTTGAGAAAAACTCGGTCCAATACCTTCAATCGCTCACATCGAAAAAACGGGCGATGATCGTTACAGATGAAATGATGGTCAAACTCGGATTTGCCGATAAAGTCGTCAAAAACTTGCCGGCTGGTGTCGAGTACCGCATCTTCGACCAAGTCGAGCCAGACCCATCGGTCGAGACGGTCATGCGTGGTGCCGAAGCGATGCGTCACTTCCAACCAGACATGATTATCGCACTCGGTGGTGGATCACCGATGGATGCCGCGAAAGGCATGTGGCTCTTCTACGAACGCCCAGAAGAGAAGTTCTCGAACCTTCGCCAAAAATTCATGGATATCCGCAAGCGGACGTACAAGTTCCCGACACTCGGCAACAAGTCGATGTTCGTCGCCATCCCGACAACATCAGGTACGGGTTCTGAAGTGACACCGTTCACGGTCATCACGGATAAGAAACGCAACGTCAAATACCCGATCGCTGACTATGCGATCACACCGGACGTCGCCATCGTCGACCCTGAGTTCGTCATGACGGTCCCAGCTTCAATCACGGCTGATACAGGTATGGACGTGTTGACACACGCCATCGAAGCGTACGTTTCGGTCATGGCAAACGACTATACGGATGGACTCGCGCTTCGTTCGATGAAGATGATCTTCGATTACCTCCCGAAAGCGTATGAGAACGGCAGTGACGCCGAAGCGCGTCAGAAAGTCCACAACGCATCGACAATGGCTGGTATGGCGTTCGCGAACGCGTTCCTCGGTATCAACCACTCGATCGCACACAAAATCGGTGGCGAGTTCCATGTCCCACACGGACGGACGAACGCGATCCTTATGCCGCACGTCATCCGCTATAACGCGACACGCCCATCGAAACTCGCGGCGTTCCCGAAATATGAGTCATTCATCGCCGACGAGCGTTACGCTGAAATCGCGCGCTACCTCGGACTTCCAGCCAGCACGACGGAAGAAGGCGTCGAGTCGCTCATCCAAGCGATCATCGAGCTCGGTCAGCGCTTGAACATCAAGCTCTCGTTCAAAGCCCAAGGCATCAAGAAAGCGGACCTCGACGCGAAAATCGACAAGATGGCAGTCGACGCGTTCGAAGACCAATGTACGACGGCTAACCCGAAAATGCCGCTCGTCGAAGAATTGAAAGAAATCATGTACGCTGCTTACGAAGGCGTATAAGTCTTACAATATCTAAACGGTTTCCCTCCTAAGAGGGAGGCCGTTTTTTCTTGAAAAATAAATATACAATTGTCAGATCACTTAATATAATAGGATAATACAACCATTTATTGGTGAGTTTTTTTTATGGAGATACGTAGATGACCATTATGTACAGCCTACTGTCGGCACTATTTACTATTTTTCTTTATTTCAATCCGGCCTCGGCAACAAGTCCTTATGAGACGGCTGAATATTTTGCTTCATACGATCGGGTCGCAGAAAGCCATGAAAATGTCGAACTGTTCGAGTCGTTAGGTATCGGTGTTTCTGACGAGACTTCAGTCGATATGAAACGTGAAATTCATTACGCTCCGCTCAACACGAATTGGCCGACTATAACGATTGATGATGAATTTTACGATGGGTACGCGACAATTCCATTTGAAGAGACAATTGAAGGGGAACTGCTTCATTTGGAATGGGATGCCCCGATACCTGATGTGGCTGGAAGAGTCATCGTCCTACCGACGACCGACGTATCTTATGAAGCAATGGAAGATGCGTATGAAATCGATTATTACGGAGAAGTCCTTAATGACGAGGCAGCGAATCGCTATCTTACAAAATTAGCCGAAGCGAATGCGGCAGGTTATCTCATTACGCCACACCCGTATGCTCCGGAAGAATATGGATTCGCTTACGTTTCAGCTGCACTTCGCTTGAATGGGGCCGGGGTCGACCGAATAACAGCCGAGTCTTTCCAAGACGGTCAAACGGTTGCGATTGAGCCGTTCACAGACGAAATTCCTTACGTAGAGTTTACGCAACCTGGCACGACTGACAAAGAAGTGATTGTCATGGCCCGACTTGAGGGAAGCTGGTATGGCGATCACGCTCTCACTGGGTTAGGTGGTGCATCCGTGCTCTACCATACGCTTCAAGCGATGGATGACGTAGAGACGGATGCAACGGTCCGCTACGTTTTCTTGAATGGAACTGGGGATGGATACGAATCAAGTACGCACTATTTGCAGATGCTTCAAGATCGAGGTACGACGCCGCGTGTCATCATGTTACTTGATATACTTGGTACAGGGGAGACGAATCGATTCTTCAAAACAAGTGGGATGACGACATATCCGTTTATGGAGGGGATTGGTTTTGGCCCTGTCGAAGTGAAGAGTCTAGGCGTATCAATCTTAGATGAGTACAAGCAAGCCGGGTTCCCAGTCATCTCCGTCAATGATTCTGTCACAGCCCATAACGACGTTTATACAGATAAAGACACAATCAGTCGTCTTTCTGACGAGGCGATGCGTGATCACGTTAAATGGCTCAGCGAGTGGTTAACTCTCCAATAAGAAGTAAGACCGTCACATATGGGGCGGTCTATTCTTTTACTCGAAACGGATCCATTACTTCGGTATGATGAAAGGGGAGGCGATACGATGGAACGACAACTGAATGTGACAACGAATTATGGACAACTGGCCGGTACGTGGATGACCCACGGCGAGCCCCGAAAGACGGTCGTCCTGCTCAGCGGGAGCGGGCCGAGCGACCGGGACGGCAATTTGGGACCATCCCAATTCGGCACATATAAAAAGCTGGCCGAGGCGCTCTTTGAGATGGGTGTCAACGTCTACCGCTATGACAAACAAGGCATCGGTGCATCGGACGGTGATTTCAATAAAGTCGGGCTGCACGATTTGGTGACAGATGCGATCACCGTCGTCAACGCCATCAAACAGGAGCCGGACGCAGGGGATATGTATGTGCTCGGTCACAGCGAAGGGGCCGTCATCGCCCCGGCTGTTCAGCTCGAGACGAATGCGGCCGGGCTGATCCTTCTCGCCGGATTCAACGATTCCTCGAAGAAGATGTTCTTGCTGCAAGCCGACGCACTCGCAACTGAAGTCGGTTCGGTGAAAGGACTCAAGGGCGTGTTCTATCGATTGACCGGCGTCCCGAAGAAGATTCGCCAGCGCCAAGACGATTTGCTCGAACGGTCGCTGCGGACGAACGTCGCCGCCTTCAAGTACCGCGGCCAAGTCGTGAACGCCAAATGGATTCGCGAGCATGCCTCGTACGACGTCCGCGAACGGCTCGAACATGTGCGTGTTCCCGTGCTCGCTCTCACCGGTGATCGCGACGTCCAAGTCCCACCGGAACATGTCCACTCGATTCGGACCAAAGGGGACGTCGACAGCCACATCATCCACGACATGAACCACTTGCTCGTCGAGCGGACGAGCCCGCACTCGCTCCTCACGCTCCATAAGGAATATCGGGACGCCATTGAGGCGCCGCTACACCCCGAACTCATCCGCCGATTGAACGATTGGTTGATGAAACGATAACGAACCACCAAAAACGGTCACTAAGTGACCGTTTTTTATGTTATAATTGTGACAACGTAAAAAAAGATGAATGTTTTTGAATGTTTATGATTGTTTTTTAAATGAAAACGCTTTATATTAGAGCTACGGAGGGAATACGATGTTAACGAAACAACGACATCAACTGATTTTGCAACGTCTGTCGGAGCAAAAGATCGTCAAATTGAAAGAATTGGTCGAGTTGACGGCATCGTCGGAGTCGACGATTCGCCGGGATTTGACCGACCTTGAAGCCGAAGGTTATCTCGAACGGGTTCATGGCGGTGCAACGCTCGTGGCCCGCTACGAAGAAGAGCCGACGTTCGAGGAGAAACGAGATCAACACGTCGATGAAAAAGTCGCGATCGCACGGAAGGCCGCGACATTCATCGAAGACGGGATGTCCGTCTATCTCGATGCCGGGACGACGACGCAAGCGATGGTTCCTTTCTTAAACGGAAAAGACGTCATCGTCGTGACAAACAGTTTACCGATCGCCAACGACTTGTTCGACCTCGATATTAAAACGTTCGTGATCGGCGGCGAGTTGAAACGTTCGACACAAGCGCTCGTCGGTTATAATGCTCGCGAGAGCATGATGAACTATCGAGTCGACCTCGCATTTCTCGGAATTAACGGCGTAGACTTAGAAGCCGGGTACACGACCCCGGACCCGGAAGAGGCACTCGTCAAAAAGACAGCGATCGACTTGGCCCGTGAGGCGTATATTTTGGCGGACGATTCAAAATTCGGGAAACGTTCGTTCAGCCGTGTGGCATCACTCGATGCAGCCACACTCGTCACATTTGGTGACACGCCATACATCAGCTCGATCCAATCAATCACAAAGGTGGTGAACGCCCAATGATTTACACATTAACCCTCAATCCCTCAATCGATTACTACGTCACTCTCCCTGAAGTCGTCCTCGGAGAAGTCAACCGAATTCAAGAGACGACACAGCGTGCCGGCGGAAAAGGAATCAACGTCGCGTTCGTCTTACGCGAATACGATGTCGACACGGTCGCGTTAGGATTCGTCGGCGGTACGACTGGAGACTTCATCAAGAAGGCGTTGACGGACAAAGGCGTCCAAACCGATTTCGTCGAAGTCGACGGACAAACGCGGATCAACGTCAAGATCCGGGCGCAAGAAGAAACGGAATTGAACGCAAGTGGTCCCGTCATCTCGGGCACGGAACTTGAACAGTTGACGCGTCAATTCGATCACGTCCAACCGGGCGACATCGTCGTGCTCGCTGGAAGCATCCCGGGCAATCTGCCGGATACGCTCTACCGGACGCTCGCTGAGACGGTCCGCGCGAACGGTGCTTCCTTCGTCGTCGATACGACGAAGGAAGCGATGCTCGAAGTGCTCGCACTCAAACCGCTTATGATCAAACCGAACCACCATGAACTCGGTGAACTGTTCGATACAGACATCGAGACGTTTGAACAGGCGCTCCCATACGCGGAGCAGTTGGTCGAACGCGGTGCTCAAAACGTGATCGTCTCGTTCGCCGGTGATGGTGCCATGCTCGTCAACGCTTCAGGCGCTTATACGGCGAATACACCGAGCGGTAAACTTGTCAACTCGGTCGGCGCAGGCGATTCACTCGTCGCCGGATTCGTCGCCAACATTCTAGACCACGACGCAACCGAGGCGTTCCGCTATGCGGTCACGACCGGCAGCGCGTCTGCATATACGTTCGGGCTGTGCACAAAACAAGACGTGGACCGCTTGGTCGGCGAAGTCAGCGTCACCCCACTATCTCGATTGGAGGAAACAACATGAACATCACGGATCTTCTTAAAAAAGACACGATTCAACTGAATCTCCGCAGCCGTTCGAAAGCCGAAGTCATCGAAGAACTCGTCGACGTGCTCGACCGCGCCGGCAAACTATCGGACCGCAACGGCTATCGCGACGCCATTCTCGCACGTGAGGCACAAAGCACGACTGGACTCGGTGAAGGGATTGCCATCCCGCACGCGAAGACGAAAGCCGTCAAACAACCGGCCATCGCTTTCGGACGCTCGGAAGGCATTGATTACGAGGCACTCGACGGCCAAGACAGCCGCTTGTTCTTCATGATCGCAGCCGGAGAACACGCCAATAACGAACACTTGGAAACACTTTCGAAATTATCCGTCTTCCTTATGGACCCAGCTTTCCAAGAACGTCTCTATGCGGCCACGTCAGAAGATGACGTCATCCGGGCCATCGAAGAAAAAGAAGCAGCCGAGGCGGCTCCTGTCGCTTCGAAACCGGTTCAAGCTGATGCTCCTTACATCCTTGCCGTCACGGCGTGTCCAACAGGTATCGCCCACACGTACATGGCCGCCGACAGCTTGAAGCAAAAAGCAGACGCGATGGGCGTCGACATCAAAGTCGAGACGAACGGATCGACTGGCGTCAAAAACGAATTGACAGCAGCTGATATCGCGAAAGCGACTGCCATCATCGTCGCAGCCGACAAAGCCGTCGAAATGGATCGTTTTGCTGGCAAACATGTCATCGAAGTCCCGGTCGCCCAAGGCATCCGGAAGCCGGAAGAGTTGATCAACCGGGCCGTGAAACAAGACGGACCTGTCTACCAAGCGACTGGTAAATCAGGTCAGCAAAAAGAACAGCGGACCGGTATCTACAAGCACTTGATGAGCGGGGTATCTGCAATGCTTCCTCTCGTCGTGGCTGGTGGTCTCTTGATCGCCCTCAGCTTCTTCTGGGGCATCAACTCCGCCAACCCGGATGACCCGTCGTACAACGAATTCGCCGCCCAACTTATGACGATTGGTGGCGCAGCGTTCGGATTCCTCGTCCCGATTCTTGCTGGTTTCATCGCGATGTCAATCGCCGACCGTCCAGGTCTCGCACCAGGTCTCGTCGCCGGAGCACTCGCCAGTCAAGGGAACGCCGGATTCCTCGGTGGACTCATCGCCGGTTTCCTCGCTGGTTATGTCGTCCTCTTCTTGAAGAAAGCGCTCGCGAAATTGCCAGCCACACTTGAAGGAATCAAGCCGGTCCTGTTGTACCCGTTACTCGGTTCATTTATCTCTGGGATGATCATGCTTCTCGTCGTCAACGAACCAATCGCCGCACTCATGTCTTGGTTGATGGAGACACTTAACGGTATGAGTGGCGCGAACGCCATCTTGCTTGGTGTTATCGTCGGTGGAATGATGGCCGTCGATATGGGCGGTCCGATTAACAAGACAGCCTACGTCTTCGGTACAGCAGCACTCACTGCCGGTAACCAAGAAGTCATGGCAGCCGTCATGGCCGGTGGGATGGTACCACCGCTTCTCGTCGCACTCGCATCGACAGTGTTCGCTCGTCAAAAGTTCTCGAAACAAGAACGTGAAGCCGGGAAGACAGCATACATCATGGGTGCCTCGTTCATCACGGAAGCAGCCATCCCGTTTGCAGCGGCCGACCCGATTCGGGTATTACCGTCAGCGATTCTCGGATCTGCGATTGCAGGTGGGTTGTCAGCCTTCTTCGCTATCCAATTGCCAGCGCCGCACGGTGGGATCTTCGTCTTCCCACTCCTTGAAGGAGCTGGAAACGTCGTCATGAGCATGGGACTTTACGCCCTCGCGATTCTCGCCGGAGCCTTGATTGGAGCACTCCTCCTCTCATTCTTGAAAAAACCATTGACGGAGACGCAAGCTACAACAACGCGTAACGTCGCTTGACCAGTACGACCGTAGGATTTCCTACGGTCGTTTTTTGTCAAATGATTGTCAGTCAAATCTGGAAGAAGTCTGATTTCGATTGGGTGATTTGTGGTAAAATACTTGTAAAACTTACGCTAAGGAGGGGGTACGGATGCTCATACGGAAAGCCGAGCCAAAAGACGCTTACGGGATTGCGCGGGTGAGGGTGAACGGATGGCGCACAACCTATCGAGGAATTGTGCCGGCCGACTTTCTCTTGAAGCTCGGTTCGAACGCGATCGAGTGGTCTGAAAAGGTCCGCAGCGCCCTCGCGAAACGAGAAGTCGAAGGGTTTGTCGCCATCGTCGAAGAGGAAATCGTCGGGTTCGTTCTTTACGGGGAAGAACGGACGGGCGAATATCCGGACCATCCGAATGAGATTTATGCAATTTACATTCTAGAGGACCATCAGCGTAACGGGATTGGTTCGCTATTGCTGGAGCGAGCGATTCAAGCGATGTCGAATCACGGGCTCATCATTTGGGCGCTCGAATTGAACCCTTACCGCACGTTCTATGAGCAACGTGACGGGCAAGTCATCGATGCGAAAGAGCGCTTGTTCGGGGAACTTGCCCTCCGTGAAGTCGCCTACGGATGGACAAAAGGGAATCACGACGCGATTGTCGGCGCATAATCGGACACGACTCTACTGTCGTGTCCTTTTTTTAGACTACACACAAAACAAAGGAACAGGCTAGGTGACTATGTGAACATCTATAGCATAACCAAATATCATCCTGAAACGAGAGGAAAAATTGACGAGTGGACGGAAATCACGGACATCCTCCGAACGTTTGACGGTGTCGTCTTCATGTTGGAGGAATATCTCCGCGTGGAATCGAATTACGTTGAAGCGATTGAGCGAATCATGAGTTATTTAGGAGTGAAGACATTGACTGTCTCCTATCTTGAACGACGTGATTATGCGTATCGCCCCTCTTCGAAAAGCGCGTTCAATGCGCTTTATCCAATCCGGATGAGAGATCTTCGTAAAAAAGTGAGGCCAGGGAAGGCACTGTCACGAGACCAAATCCCGAACATGCTTCGACTCATGTTAAGGAATGCGCTTTACGCTGAGTTAGAGTCTAAAGTGAATGAGTCAGACGAAGAGTATAGGTTCAAAGTGTTCTTTGGATACGACTATATGATGGGCGTCCATTCGGTAATAGATTTATCCCCGCTTCGAGACGAATTGTTGCGCATGGATATGTATCTTGAGAGTTGATTTGGCGAAGAAATTTAAGAAGAAATTTAAAAGGAAGTTCCGCACGACTGACTGTACTGTAGCACGCGCTAAAGGAGTGATCCGATATGAATCGACGCATCGATACAGCCGTGGCATGGATTGAGGCAACTCCAGAACGGATCTATCATGCATTTCTCAACTCTGATGAGCTCGTCGAGTGGCTTCCACCGAAAGGGATGTCGGCTCGTGCGACCGTGTTCGAGCCATGGGTCGGCGGCACGTATCAGCTCGTCCTCACGTATGAAGAAGCCGATCTCATCTCCGGCAAAACGACGGACCGGACCGATGTGTCGAACGGACGCTTTTTGGACCTCGTCCCCGGTCTCAAGATTGTGCAGGTGGGTACATTCGAGTCAGCAGACCCGGCCTTTGCTGGTGAGATGATTCAGACGTGGTATTTGGAGGCGCTCGATGGAGGGACACGCGTCACAATCGTTTGTGAGAACGTGCCGCCGGGCATCCGGAAACAAGATCATGATGTCGGACTTCGCTCCACACTCGACAATCTGGCCCGCTATTTGACCAACGACTGAGTCCGTTTGTTTGCCTCGTGCAAGCAGACGGTCTTTTTGTGTATGAAAAGGGTTTCAGTAACGAAAAATAGAAAAAGGTGATGTTTTTTTGTCTAGGGTGTCAACATCCTCTTCCAACTGTCCGATACAAAGGTTAACATAACGAGTTTTCTCGGGAATGGGAGATGTTTTATGAGACGAAAGTACGACCGTACGATCACCATTAAACAAAAATTGATTACGATGTCGTTGGTGCTATTATTGATCCCTTCTTTATTGATTGGATTTGTCGCCTACAATCAGGCGAAACAAAAGATCACCGAACAAATCATGCAGTCGGCCCACGCGGGGGTGGAGCGGATGAATGATGAAATCACCAACTTGATTGAACCAATCCAACGTGATGTTGCGTTCTTTGCCGGACGAATTGATTCGTCCCTCTATGAGTCGGGGGCAGAGAACCTTGATTTGGAAGAGAAGTTTCTTGAGTATTTGGAGACGCATCCGAACGTGACGAATATCTACTACGCCTCGACGGGAGGGGAGATGACGATTTATCCGGCACAAGAGTTACCGGATGATTACGACCCGCGGACTCGTCCCTGGTATGAGGCGGCCGAAGCGGCCGGTGGGAACGTCGTTGTGACGGACCCGTACGTCGATGCGGCCTCGAACAAGATGATGGTCACGCTGTCTCAGACAGGGACGGACGGTCGCGGTGTCATCGCGGTTGACGTCGAGGTCGACGATATCGCAGCCGTCGCGGCGAGCATTCAAATCGGGAAAGAAGGCTACGTGACGATTCTTGATGCGTTGCAACAGTTCGTCACCCATCCGACGCTGGCAGCCGGAGAGAAGGCAGAAGGCGAGTGGATTGAACCGCTCTATTCGGGAGAAGCGGGCCGCTTTGCTTATGAGTTTGAGAATGAAGGCAAACAGATGGACTTCATGACAAACGAGTTGACGGGGTGGAAGATTGCCGGGACGCTCTACGATGAGGAAATCACAGATGAGACGTCTGGAATCTTATGGACGACAGTCGGGGTGATCGGATTGATGCTCGTCTTGGCAGCTGGCCTGCTCTACGTCATCTTACGTTCGATTTTACGTCCATTGAATCGTTTGACCGTCGGGGCTGAACGAATTCAAGCCGGAGATTTGACCGAAGACATCGTCGTCGAATCGAATGACGAAGTCGGGCGTGTCGCCGCGAGTTTCAATGAGATGACGCGTTCTCTGCGCGCTATCATTCAAAGTCTTGATCAATCGATCGGACAAGTCGCCGCCTCGTCGCAGGAATTGATGGCCAACTCGGCTCAGAACACGGCCTCCTCGGAACAAATCGCTGGAGCGGTCCAACAGATGGCCGCCGGTGCGGATGATTCGAAACGTCAACTTGATGATAACGCCGTCTCGCTCCAAGCGATCACGGGCGGCATCATGCGCATCGCCGAGAGCTCGACGGATGTGTCCGAGCTGTCGCGCGAGACCGCGCTCGAGGCTGAGGACGGGACGACTGCCGTCACAGAGAACGTGGTCCAGATGCAAGCGATCGACTCGTCGGTCGAGACGTTCGGCAAAGTCATTCACTCGCTCGCCGAACGGTCGAACGAGATTGGCAATATCGTCGATGTCATCAACGGCATCGCGACCCAGACAAACTTGCTCGCCTTGAACGCCGCGATTGAAGCGGCACGGGCCGGCGAGAACGGGAAAGGCTTCGCCGTCGTTGCGAGCGAGGTCAGAAAGCTTGCCGAACAGTCACAACAGTCGACGAAACAGATTTCCGAGTTGATTGATAATATCAAACAAGAGACGGAACGTTCGGTCCAGTTGATGAAAGAAGTGTCGGCCCATACGAAAGCTGGGCTCGAGACGACGGAGAACACGGCCAAGCGTTTCCAGAAAATCATGACGCAAACGCAAGCGATGACGCCGCGCATCGAGGACGTGACGGCGACGGTTGAAGAGATCGCGGCGAACGTCGAGGAAGTATCGGCTGCGGCGACACAGATCGCCCATATCGCCGACGAGAACTCGGTCGCCTCGAAACAAGTGGCGGCGACGACCGAGGACCAACTCGGTTCGATGGAAGAAATCGCACAGTCCGCGAAGGCGCTCGCGGATATGGCGGAAGAGTTGCAGGAGCTTGTCTCACGCTTCAACGTATAAAAAAGAGGATGCTGCGGCATCCTCTTTTTGGTGGCATCAGTTAGTTAACGTTTACTCGATACTTGATTCCGGCCGCGGTTCTTGGCAATATACAGTGCCTCATCGGCGTCTTGAAGCGCCTGTTCGACCGTCTTCCCATCTTCAAGGGCGCTGACGCCGAACGAACAAGTGACGCGCGGGACGGGACCGAACGGCTCGGCGTTAATCTTTTGTCGGAGCTTATCGGCGAGTTGCACCCCGTCAGCAAGCGTTGACTGCGGGGCGACGATTAAAAATTCCTCACCACCCCAGCGGCCGATCGAGTCCGACTTGCGGATGTTGCGTCTGAGCAATTGGGCGATCGAACGTAAGACGAGGTCTCCGGTCGGATGGCCGAACGTATCGTTCACGAGTTTGAAATAGTCGATATCGAGCATGATGACGGCGGCGGGCGCCCTTGTGTCGAGCGTTTCCTGAGCCGTCGACGAGAGAACGTCCCCGACTTTCTTCCGGTTATACAGCTCTGTCAGCGGATCGAGCGAGGACAGGTGTTCCATGCGTTCTTCATAGCGACGTTGCTCGGTCGCGTCTTCTAAAATGCCGACGCCGCCATCGAGTTGTCCGTCCGCGGAAAAACTCGGAGACATCGTCGTTCGGATGAAGCGAGCCTGCCGTTCTGGTGCTTTATACCAGCCGGCCATGCGAATCGTCTCCCCGTTCAAGACGTTCCGAATGGCGCCTGAGAAGTCGAACGAAGAAGAGCTGCATCGCTCGAACATCACATTCGAGGTCGGAAGCATCCCGAGTAAATGAACGAATGATTCGTTATAGCTGACGATTTGCCCGTCACGATTGAAGGCGAACAGGCCAATCGGGAGCTGGTCCCATGAGGAAGGATCGGGTTTCGTGGTGTGAGTGTCATGATGAGTCCGTTCTTGATCAGCCATTGTATGACATATGCGTGAACGCATACTTCCTCCTTTCCTAGCCGAAGCGGTAGTGTAGGACGTTCGTACTGATACTTTATACCCTAATTTGGGAAGGAACTAGCGAGTATTCTTTTAAAAGATAGCAATTTTTAGAATATGACGAGAAATCGTCACAGCTTGGTGTGAGTGCATAGCTCTCGACTTCCGAACATAAAGATACCCCATCGCGTTGGCACATTTGGCCGATACGATGGGGTAGTTAGCGTAATCAGAACTTATAAGATCGGACTGAGCAATCGTGACACGCCTTCACGCATCCGGACGGTCCATTTCCGGGCCGCATAGTCGTCGACCGTGTATTTGCGGCTGACGGCGACGTCTGACTCGAACAGTGATGCGAGTTCGAGCGCGACCCGCTGATCATAAATGACGGCGTTCACTTCAAAGTTCAACCGGAAACTGCGGGCATCCAAGTTCGTCGTCCCGACGGTCGAAATCTCATCATCGACGACGAGCGTCTTGGCGTGTAGGAAACCTTGCTCATACATATAGACGTTCGCCCCGTAGTCGAGCAATTCGCCGAGGAACGATAGCGACGCCCACATGACGAACGGGTGGTCGGGCTTCCCTGGAATCATGATGTCCATCTTGACGCCGGACAAAAGTGCCATCTTGCAGGCGTCCATGAAGCTCGTGTCCGGGATGAAGTAAGGCGTCTGGATGATGACGCGATGTTTCGCCGACATGATCATCTTGATCATCATGTTTTTCAAATGTTCCGTGTCGGAGTTCGGTCCGCTCGTCACGATTTGCATCGGCGACTTGTCCTTGATGTCGTGGCGTGCGAAACAGAATGAGTTCTCCGGGTCATGATGTTTGCTGCCGGAATAGTTCCAATCGAGAATGAATCGATGTTGCAAATGGTAGACGACGTCCCCTTCGACGCGGAGGTGCGTGTCACGCCAGTACCCGAACTTCTCGACCAGGCCGAGATACTCAGTGCCGACGTTGAAGCCTCCGACATAACCAATCTTGCCGTCGATGATGACGACTTTCCGGTGATTTCGGTTGTTTAACTTGAAATTGATCAACCCGAGCGTCGGCGGGAAGAAGACGCGGACCTCGCCATCGTGGGCGATCAGCTCTTTGAAGTCTGAATCACGGAGGCTGCGCGAACCGACGGCATCATATAACAGCCGGACTTTGACGCCCGCCTTGGCGCGTTCGATCAGTTCATGGATCAGCGCCTTGCCGAGCGCGTCCCGTTGAATGATGTAGTACTGGATGTTGATCTCGGTCTCGGCGCTGCGGATATCGTCCATGAGCGCTTTGAACTTCTGTTCTCCATCATGCATGATGGCAGATTTGTTGTGGACGCTAATCAAAGACTTTGAGGAGCGCAAGTTCATCTCGAGCAATTGCTCGTACTTTTCGAACACAGGTTGAGCCAAAACGGTCTCTTTCCGGCGAATCTGTTCGATTTGACTGTCGACTTGAAGGGCGTGGAACGAGCGCTCTTCGACGCTCAAGTTGAAGAAGTTGTCCTTCTTCAACTGTCGGCCGAGGAAGAGATAGATGATGAACCCGATAATTGGCAAGAAGAACAAGACGAGAAGCCACGCCCACGTCGCCCCGACATCGCGGCGCTCCGCAAAGATGACGGCTAACGCGAACAATAAATTCAAACCGAGGACGATATACAATCCCCAACTAATAATGACCGACCATTCCATGCGACCAACTCCTTAACGACAATTTCCTTACATAGATTAATAATACATCATTCAAGGGAATAGTAAGCTATCGAAACATAAGGAGGAGACAAAGATGCATTTACAAGTGAATTGGAAACAAGGGATGGCGTTTCAGACGACGACGCCTTCGGGTCATAATGTGACGCTTGACGCCGGGGAAGACGTCGGTGGTCTCAATACGGGTCCGCGTCCGACCGAGATGCTCCTGCAGGCGACGGCCGCTTGTACGGGGATCGATATCGTCTCGATTCTTCATAAGATGCGGTTGCCGCTCGAGCGGTTCGAGATGGAAGTCGACGGGGTCCGGGCGACGGAACATCCAAAGAAGTTCACGGCCATCCACATCTTATACGTCCTCGATGGGGATATGCCCGAAGAACGGGTCCGCCGCGCCATCGAGTTGTCCGTCGATCGCTATTGTTCGGTGTCGCACAGTCTCAACGCGACGATGACGTACAGCTATCGTTTGAACGGCGGTGAGGTCGTCCCATTTACGTAATGTGAGCAGGATGGTTGAAAAGAGTCGAAACGGTCCGTTATATTTGTATTTCAAATACTGTAATACAAAGGAGGACGTTATGATTCGACTCGCGACGAAACGCGATGCCAAACACATCGCGGACCTAATCGAACAACGAGCCGTAGCGCTAAAACAACAAGGTAGCGATCAATGGGCGGAATATTTGGAGCAAGACCTCATAGACCGGGTGCAGACAGACATCACCTCGGGATATGTATATGTGTACGAGCAAGATGGAACGGTATTGGCCTCGATCGCCTTACTTCCGGCAGATGACTGGGACCATAGCTTATGGGAAGATGGCGAGCGCGGTCAATACATCCATCGAATCGTTGTTAGTGAACGGCTGAAAGGGCGAGGTGTCGGTCAACAACTGATGGAGCACGTCTTACGTGAAGCCGACACACAGGAGCCGGTCCGGCTTGATTGTGTGGCTGATAATGATTTCTTGAACAGTTATTATCCACGGTTTGGCTTCGTCTTCGTGGACTCACGGGACGGGTATAACACGTTTGAATACAGCATGGATGAGAGTGTCAGTGCATAAGGGGTCGATTGACTCCTTTTTTTGATATACTGGGAAGCGAATGGATAGGAGGAGAACGGTATGATTCAAACGATTCTTGTCGGCTTCGGTTTTTCCGCGACGACATTTCATTTACCATTTTTACAGGAGCTGGATGACTTCCAGATCGCCGGTGTCGTCTCATCAAGACCTGAGGACGTACAAGCCGTACTTGGCGATGTCGCGGTATATGCGACGCTAGACGAGGCTCTCGCGACTGAGGCGACCTTGTTCATCGTCACGACGCCGTCCCATTTACATAAGGACATGGTGGAACGTTGTTTACAGGAAGGGAAGGATGTTCTCGTCGAGAAGCCTGCGTTCTTGACGACAGAGGAAGGAGAGGCGTTGATTGCACGCGAACAGGCCAGTGCCGGAATCGTCAACGTCTTCCATAATCGACGGACGGACGGAGACTTCTTGACGGTCAAACGACTGCTCGAGGAAAAACGACTCGGCGATTGGAAAGTGATCGAGTCACGGTTCGACCGGTTCCGTCCGGTCGTCCGGGATCGGTGGCGCGAGAATGCGGGGCCGGGAGCAGGGATATTGTTTGACCTCGGTAGCCATTTGATCGATCAAGCGCTCGTCTTGTTCGGTGCACCCGACAAAGTGTCGGCAGATGTTATGATTCAACGTAAAGGAGGTCAGTCTGACGACGGCTTCCATCTGACCCTGTATTATGGAGAAAAACGGGTATATCTGCGTTCGAACCCGTTCATAGCCGTCGAGGCGCCGCGGTTCGAAGTGCACGGGACGGAAGGCAGTTTCTTGAAGTTTGGACTCGATCCGCAAGAGGCGTGTCTCCGGAACGGGGAAGTGCGATGTCCCGACCGTGAGAGTGGAACGGTCGTCACAGACGTTGAATCGACAATCGACATCGAAGCAGGTGAGTATTTGTCCTTCTACCGGGCGCTGGCGGATAGTTATATGACACGTCATCCGCTCGTGCCGCTTCGGGAAGCGCTCTTGACGACGAGAGTCATCGAAACGGCTCGTGAAGCATCACGGCTTCAACGTGTCCTCGACTTCAAGTCATAATCATGAAGGACGACCTGATGCCATTGGCGAGGTCGTCCTTTTTAAAATCTCAAAGAAATCGCTATGATTTTATTGTGAATGAACAAACTCGCTTCATGTTTGTTAACAACAAAAAGCTATTCCCCTCCTTCAAATAGTCAGCTTTGAATGGGAACAGGACATAGGAAACGACTCCAGACTGTCCTGTCACACTTCAAACAATGACGACTTAAAGGAAGAGGGGAACGGATGATGTTCAATCAGATTGTGAAAAATCGATGGGAGTGGGAGAACTGGTTGCGGGAGGTCAGTTGTGATTCGTACGATCATTACGATTATGTATTGGCCAATTGTGAACCGGGCGAGCAGCCTGAGTTGTATATTGCGGCCAAAGAGGACGGCATCTTGTTGTATCCATACATCCGTCGTCCAATTGCACATCGTCATGATGACCTCGTGACGGCGTATGGTTATGGCGGCCCGTTCCGTGAAGGCAACTTTTCGAACGAGGACGTCGCAGAGGCTAGACGTCTCTTTTTAAAACGTCCTGAGAATCAAGCCACGGTTACTGAGACGATTCGATATCATCCTTGCCGCTTCGACCATGATTTGATGTGTGCCTTCGGCCAAGCCGTCCCGATTCGTCAAACGGTGCACGTCCGGCTCGATGACCCGTTCGACCAACTCGAGCAACGCTTCAGTAAAATGACGAAACGAAACGTGAAGCGGGCTATCCGTGAACAAGTGACGGCGGTACAAGGGCAGACCCATGAACTATGTGAATTCATCCGGCTTTATCGGGCGACGATGGACCGTCGAGCAGCGAACGAGGCGTACTATTTCTCGGACCGATACTTCGAGGACCTGTGGAACAGCGATACATGCGAAACGGAGCTGTTATTTGCTGTCCATGAGGGTGTCATCGTGGCAGGCGTGTTCATGTTGTTCGGGGACGATGGGGCGCATTATCATCTCGGAGGCTCGGACGCGAACTACTTGGCGCTGCGACCGAACCATTTCTTGTTCCGCGAGATGATCCGCCGCGCGGCCGAGAAAGAGAAAGCATACGTACATCTCGGTGGCGGAGCGACCGGGGAAGATGCGCTCTATGACTTCAAGCAGAGCTTCTCAGGGGATGAGCCGCTCACATACTATATCGGACAGTCCGTGCTCGATGAGGCGGTTTACCACCGGTTGAATCAAGACCATTTGCTCCGCTACGGACCATCTGATTTCTTTCCACTCTATCGGACACCGGTCGAAGAGACGGTCGCCGAGGTGCAAGCAGAACGATAACAAAAGGTTCTCACTCGAGATGGAGTGAGAACCTTTTGTATCAAGCGGCCTCTTCGTCGGAAGCGGCCATTTTTTCGGTTTGGCGAGTGATAGGGAAATTACTGAACAGTTTACTGCCGACAAGTCCGGCCACGATGCCGACGCCGAACAAGATGAGCGCCGTCACGGTCACGGTCTGCCAATCATTGAAGCCGTACATGACGAGCAATCCCGGAATCCCGGCAGCAGAACCTGGCGCGTCGTTCACCATGCCGGTCATCGCGACGATGAGTCCGGCGATGGCGCCACCCACGAAGTTGACGCTGTAGATCGGGATCGGGTTCGCCGAGATGAGATCGGCTTGCGTGAGCGGTTCAATCGCGACCGATAGTTGATCTTTCTTCGTCCCGATGTTCAAACGCTTGAACAGCAAGAAGTTCATCGAGATCGACGCTGTCAACGCGAGGGCGGCGATGGCCATCGGCACACCCGTCAAACCGAGCATGGCGGTGAGTGCCATCGAGCTGAGTGGTGACGTCGAGACGACTGTGACAATCCCACCAAGGACAAGTCCCATCACGACGGGGTTTTGCGTCGCGGCAAGTTCGATGACCGCACCGATTTGCGACAATGTGTTCGAGACGAGCGGATCGACTCCTGTCGCCACAAGGCGAGCGAGCGGAGCCATGACGATCACGTAGAAAATCATGTCGACACCGGCCGGTAAATGCCGGTCTAGTTTACGACCGACAAGGGCAAGAATGTATCCGGCGAAAAAGCCAGGAAGAATGCCGAAGCCGGCGACCGATAGACCGAGCATGAGCGCGTAGACCGGATTGATCCCGAGTGCGATCGAAACGAGCGCGGCTGCGGCAGGGCCGGACAACGAACCAGCCGCCTGTCCGACTTCCTCATATAAAGGGAGCGGGAGCAAACCGCCGATGGCGTAGGCGTTGAACGCCTCGACCAAGAAACTCGCGATGGCGGCGCCGGCCAAGGCGCCCATCGCTTTCATCCCGAACGGGGCTTTGTAACTGAATAACGTGAATAAGGCAAGAATCAACAGTAAAAGTGCGATACCTTGAATAATGATCATACGGTGTACCTCTTTCTCTCTGTTCTATATTTCCTCTATAGTTAACCATCCGAACGGTTCTGTAAAGCCATTTCATCCATCTGACACGACTTTTTTTGATGGTAGCGTTTCCAACTGACGAATTGGAAAATTGTGAACGAATTCAGCTGTAAAATTAGCGAAAAAACAAGCTCAAATGTGTCAGTCCGGCCCGGAGTGGGAAGAGAAAGGGGAAAGACTTTCCATATAGGAATGACCAAGGAGGAGTAGAGATGCAGATGGAGACAAAAAACTGGCACGCACTCGAACCGGATGCGGTAAAGAGTTCGCTCGAGACGGACACATCTAGTGGTCTGTCGAAAGGGGAAGTGTCAAGTCGGCAGGAACAGTACGGGAAAAACGTGCTGCCCGAGAAAGAGAAGACACCTGAAATCATAAAATTTTTGCGTCAATTCAATGATATTCTCGTCTTCGTCTTGCTCGGTGCCGCTGTCGTCACCGGCTTTTTAGGGGAGTACATCGATACGATCGTCATCGTGCTCGTTGTGACGGTTATCGCCGTCGTCGGATATCTCCAAGAGAACAAGGCCGAGCAGGCGTTAGAAGGAATCAAAAAATTACTCGAGACGAAGGCGAGCGTCATCCGTGACGGCAAGCAAATCCAAGTCGACTCGAGCGACCTCGTCGTCGGGGACATCTTGGTCCTTGCCGCCGGTGATAAAGTGCCGGCTGACGCCCGTGTCATTCAAGCCGAGAAATTCAAAGTCGAGGAGTCGGCGTTGACAGGTGAAGCGACGACGGTCGAGAAGAAAATTCAAGTCGTACCGGAAGACGCCGTCCTCGGTGATCGCAAGAACATGATTTATTCGGGTACGAGCGTGGCGACGGGAAGTGCGAAAGCAATCGTCACGTCCATCGGAGAAGGCACGGAGCTCGGCCAAATCAACGCCTCGATTGCTGAAGTCGAGACGGTGAAGACGCCGCTCATTCGGCAGACGACGAAGTTTGGTCAGACGGTATCGATTGCCATCCTCGTCATCTCGGTCGTCATTTACGCGTTCGGTTACTTCGTCCGCGATTTCGACCCGATTGAGTTGATGCTGACGACAATCGGTCTCGCCGTCGCCGCGATTCCAGAAGGGTTACCAGCCGTTATCTCGATTATCCTCGCGCTCGGTGTTCGGAACATGGCTGAGAAAAAAGCCATCGTCCGCAGCTTGCCGTCGGTCGAGACGCTCGGCGCCGTATCGGTCATCTGTACCGATAAGACCGGGACGTTAACGAAAAACGAGATGACCGTCAAACAAGTCGTCACGGCCAAACACGACATCGAAGTGTCAGGGAGTGGATACGCCCCGGACGGTGATTTAGAACTGAACGGTCAACCGTTCGATTTAGATGATGATGAGTCGATGATCGACCTTCTCACGGTCGGGAAAACATGTAACGACGCCCAGCTGTATGAAGAGGGCGGGGAATGGGTCGTCAATGGTGACCCGACGGAAGCATGTTTACTCACGCTCGCCGAGAAAGCGGAGCGGCCGATCGAACGTTTGGACGTCATCTCGAAGATTCCATTCGATTCGGAGTACAAATATATGGCGACGCTCGTCGACTATAAAGGCGAGCGGATGATCTTCATCAAAGGGGCACCGGACCGCCTGTTCGATATGGCGGAAGACACGGAGTTCGACCGTGCCTATTGGGATGAAAAACGAAAAGAGATTGCCGACCGCGGACAACGCGTGCTCGGGGGCGGTTTCAAACGCGTCAACGCCTCGAAAGAGACGGTCGACCATGAAGACGTCGAGAACGGCATCACATTCCTCGGCCTCTACGGCATCGTCGATCCGCCACGACAAGAAGCGATCGAAGCGGTCGCGGCTTGTCGTGACGCGGGGATCCGTATCAAGATGATCACCGGCGACCATAAAGACACGGCCGTCGCCATCGCCCGAGAACTCGGAATGGAAGTCGAGGGCGCCCTCGAAGGGAAAGAATTGACGAACATGTCCGACGAAGAAATCAAAGAGGCGTCGGTCCATAATGACGTCTTCGCCCGGACGAGCCCGAACGATAAACTTCGTCTCGTCAAAGGACTGCAACAAAACGGCTTAATCACATCGATGACCGGTGATGGCGTCAATGACGCCCCGGCCTTGAAAAGGGCCGATATCGGGGTCGCGATGGGAATCAAAGGAACGGAAGTCGCGAAAGAGGCCTCACAGATGGTGCTCGTCGACGATAACTTCAAGACGATCTACAACGCCGTCCGTGAAGGTCGTCGCGTCTATGACAACTTGAAGAAGACGATTTTGTTCTTGCTCCCGACAAACGGGGGACAAGCACTCCTTGTCGCAATGAGTATCTTATTGGGCGCCGCGGCACCACTCAGTCCGGTCCAAATCCTTTGGGTCAACATGGTCGTCGCCATCACGCTCTCGCTCGCCATCGCCTTCGAGCCGCTCGAAGAGAGCACGATGAAACGGCCGCCGCGTCCCGCGAACGTGCCGTTGCTGAGTCGCTACTACGTCTTCCGCATCACGTTCGTCTCGATTTTAATCGGGGGCGGTAGTCTAGTCATCAACTATATGCTCGGCGATTTCGATTACTCGACCGACAAGTTGCAGACGATCACGCTCAATACGATTGTCATGGCGCAACTGTTCCATTTGTTCAACTGTCGGACCGAGCTCGCCCCGGCGTTCAACCGTCACTTCTTTGACAACAAGATCGCCTTCCTCGTGTCGGCACTCTTGATCGGGCTCCAGCTGTTCATTACGTACGTCCCGTTCATGCACACGCTGTTCGGTACGGCACCACTTGAACTGCAAGACTGGATTTATCCGGTCGCGTTCGGTCTCATCGTCTTTGTCATCGTCGAAATCGAGAAAGCCATCTCGCGTCGTGTGATCGGCAACAAAGACATACACTGATGTTTTGCCCACTGCCTAATGTGGAATTAGTCCATTATGCAGAGGAGGGATGCTCAATGAAACGTGATGAATCACAACCAGGGGTTCACCCGGACCCAGTACCGGATGAGGAATCAAACCCGGCTACAAAACCGGCTCCGACGCAACATCCGGACCCGGCACCTGAAGAAGACGACAAAGAATCAAAATAAGGAGACTTCAATGAGGGAGTATCCACAAAAAAGGCTTTCCGACAAAGATCGGAAAGCCTTTTTATGGCATTATTTTTTCGGTGCCGGGGTCCGAAACTCATTCATTTTGTCGAACTCTTTTTCATTGAAGTATTCGACGACGACGAAATCACCGACTGGGCACTCCCAACGGTCTTTCGCGACCTGACATTCTTTGAGTGTCACTTTCTGGTCATACATGTCGAGCTCGAGCGTGTCTTTCAAAAATTGATCGGCCTGTTTGTCATTGATCTTAAAATATTCGCTCAAGATGATCTCTTCGGCTTTATCGTTCGTATGCGTCATCACTTTAAAAAATCTCATATGTGTACCTTCTTTCGTCTGTAAGCTGAATTCTCAGTATATAGGAGCTAGCCCGATTTGGGAACCGTCATCCCGGTTTCGATAAAAATGCCCCTAACGCGAATGCGAAAGGGGCTCGGTTCATTTCATTTTTTGTCGGCTTGGCGGTGCCTCGTTGAACGGTTGTTTATGGCGAATGATCAGCCAGAACAACAAACCGAACAATGGAATGTAAGGCAGCGGCCACAAGCTCATCTTATAACGTTTGGCATCCCGGTTCATCAACGTGATTTGGATGAAGGCGAGCAAGAAGAAATCGACCGTCATCGTCCGGACGAACTGGTTCTGTTCGACGTATGACCAATACTCGGCCACGTTCCCGGTCGTCGACGCGGCGATGAACAAGCCGATCGTGACGAGCAAGAGCAACACCCCGAGCAATCGTGTCGGGAGCGGTTTGATCGGTGTCGGATAAGGCGATTGCCGCGCGAACGCCAAATACGGGGCGATGATGAAGCCGCCGATGACGAAACCGGTCGCTGCCGGTAAGAGCGGGTTTGGGCGCAACTGGTTCACCTCGGACCAAAGAAGCGGGAACAAGGCGAGAGGATAAACGCCTAGGATGCTGAAAAGGGAAAGCGAATACCCTTCATAGGCGTCCGTATTATACGTGATGAAATCGAGCAAAAACCGGCTCGAGAACGGTTCGTTCGGGCCGAGGAGCGCGATGGTGATCGCAGCGGCCCACGGAATGAGTAAAAACTTTCTAGTCATGCCCTACACCTCGAGTCTGTCTCTGTTTCTTTTAGTATACCCCGGAATCAAGCGAACAAAAAATGAGAAGTGTCAATCGACACGTTCTCATTGGTTTTCGCGCGCATACGCTTTAATCATCGTCACGAGTTGCTGGGTCTCGTCAGAGTTCGAATCGAGTCGAATCCCGTAATCATACAGGCTCCCCATTTGTCCACGGTGCCGTACGTGGCCCGTCAGGTCGAGCGGTTGAATCAACGGGACGAGGTCGAGTTTGACTTGGACTTTCAATCCTTCAGAAAGTGGAAATAAGTAATCGCACCGCATCTTCAGACCGTGGGCGCTGATATTGAGCAGTTGTGCTTCCCCGTCATGAAGTTCTTTGTCTTCCCAGATGAGGCGATATGGGATGAAGCGGGGGTTCGGTAAAATATAACGAAACGTTTCTTGTCGTCGATAGCGCATCGGTTCACCTCATTTCTCTACCTTGATTATCGGCTATTTTTGGCGAATCGTGAAGCGTTGAATGCACCAAAATTTAGGAAGCGCGGTTTACAGAAATGCAATCGCTTTCTATAATGAGAAGACAGAGTGGATAGAGGAGGGATCGTATGAACGTCAAGGACTTACTCCGACGCTATTCGATCGACGAACCAATCATCTACGCAAAAAATCTACACGGGCAGTGGGTCAAGTTGGAGCAACTGCCGCCCTACACCATACTAGAGGTCGAGGCGACGGACGAGGCCATCGAGGCGCTCGCCATCGACGCGTACGTGGCGCTCACCGTTTGTCGGGAGAAATCGTCGCTTGAAGATGCACGCCCTTATGCGGTGCGGCTTCATATCAAAGGTAAGTAAAAACCGCGAGCCGATGGGCTCGCGGTTTTGTTTAGGCTGCTTTTTCTGTCTCGTCTTCCTGTGGGACGGTCCGTTTTGCGTAATACATGAACGGCGTCGCCATCCAAGCGATGATGAACTTGGCGACGTATGTCGTGATGAAGATATTCCACCAGATGTCCCATTCCATGCCCCAGAAGGCAATCGTACAGAACGTGAGCGTGTCGATGAACTGTGAGACGACGGTCGAACCGGTCGTCCGGAGCCACAGTTTCTTCTCACCGGTCTTGGCACGAATCTTCGAATAGATGAAGACGTCGAACAGCTGTGAGACGAGGTACGCCGCGAGACTACCGAGCGTGATGAGCGGTAGCATCGAGAACAGCGCCTCGAAACTCTCATGCATGAACAGCGCCTCTTCGAACGGCTCATAGAGCAGTGCGAATTGCATGAGCACCGTCGAGACGATCAAGATGAAGAAGCCGAGCCAGACGCCTTTACGGGCGGTGTGACGACCATATTTTTCATTCAAGATGTCAGTCGCTAAATAAAGGGAACCGTAGACGATATTCCCGAGAGTAAAGATGAAACCACCGATTACAATCTGCTGCGTCACTTGGATGTTGGCGACGACCGAGGCCATCGCGATCCAGGCGAACAGTCCGACACGTCCGAACAGCTTATAACTGAGGACGAGCAGACCGAGCGTGAGCAAGGCAGAAGGAATCCATAACCATTCATTGAGCATGGGGATCGTACTCCTTCCAAATCATTCATTCTGTCAACTTTACAAGTTTATAGAGGAACGGAAACCGTGTCAAGACAGTTTCCATGACTAGACGGAAAAAGCTCTCATCCGGGGTCGGATGAGAGCGATATATCTAGTTGATATGCTGTCATACACCACTTAGATTAATGGCGATGCCTTTCATCATCGATGACAGATGATTCAATTTGGTACGGGCATGTTCCCAAGATTCCCAATCGTCACCTTCTATAAATCGTGTCAACGTCTCACTAATGTAAGTGAGTTCGTTCAATACGGAGGTCAACGCCTCGCGGTCGATGCCTGACGCGTCAGATGCGACAAGGTGATCGAGCGCCGGGAGAATCTCATCAATGTCGGCACGGACGGATTCGAGCTCTTCCCGGTTACTGTCGATTTGCGTAGAGATTTCGTCGAGCGGACGGTCTTCACAAGACATCCCACAGGGGAAAATCGCCTGCTCTGATTTGCGCAACGCGCCGAGCGTATCACTGCTCAGTGACTCAAGATACCCTAAAAAGATTGTGACTTCTTCTTCGGTCGGGACGGGCTCGGAGAAAGGTTGTGTCTCGGATACATCGATTACGACATTTTTAGTTTTCGGGGGTGAGTCAGACGTAAGATCTGTCGTCTGTTCGGTACAGGCGGCCAATAAGGCGACGGCAGCAAGTAGAATGATGAAACGTTTCATATCGAGTCTCCTTTATATAAGTATTTATCCATTATACCATTTATTGGAATATAAGGATGGACGATCGACAATAAAAAAGCACTTTCTCAATAGTTTGAGAAAGTGCTTGTGTTGGTCCGTGTCACGGAATCCATTTGATGCCTCCGACGAGAATCGAACTCGTGCTGCAGCATTACCATTGCTGAGGTCTGCCACTAACCTACAGAGGCGGTTACATCTAGTATGTTACACAGTCTGTCATGAAATTTCAAGCTTTTTTAGAATAATAAGACCCCCGTCCTCCTCATGGTGAGAAGGGCGGGGGTGCGTTGAATCAAGCTTACTTCGTCCGGACCCAAACTGCTCCAGCCGAGTTGTCTTTCGCTTCGCCGACGACGTCGACGACGAGACCGTATTGTGGAAGTTTACGGCCCGCATCTGGGATGAGCGAGTTGATGTACGTGTTGGCGTCGTTGAACTGTTTCACGCCTGGTTGAGCTTTGTAGTCATAGATGCCACGGCTCGGTGAATCGATGTACCAAGGGAGCGTCTTGTCTAAGCTGAACGCCGCGTCTGCGATCTGGTAACGCGTGCTGCCAGCGACTGTGTCTTGACCGTTCAAGTTGCCGATAAGTGCCTCAGGGTGCGAGTCGACGACACCGAGGAAACCTTCACCCGGATGGATGCCGACCCAGTTGTCTGAGAACGAATCATCCGCATACCAGACAACGAGACCTGTGTTGTACTTGACGCCACGGCCGTTCAAGAGACCAGTGTCAGCGCCTTCATGGTTGCGCCATTCGAGGTAGTAGTAGTGCGGTTTCGTGTCATAGCCGTCCGACTTGACGAAGCCGTCGAGCGTGACTTTCTCTGCGCCTTCCGCATCGTCAGCGAGGAGCGATTGTCCGCTTGACATGATCGACAAGTTGTCGAGGGCGAACCCTTCAAGGGCAAGACCACCGTCCGTCACGTATTCGAAGACGATTTGTACGTCTTGACCAGCGAACTGTGACAAGTCGTACGATTTGTTCACCCAAGCGCCGTTCGTCGATTCCGCACCGTTTCCAGTGTTGTCATCGCCGTAGACGTCAAGGACGACTTCTTTGCCGCCGCTGAGTGCTTTCACGTACAAGTAGTCGTAGTCAAACTCGATATCGAAACGTGTGTCGAAAGCGAGTGTACCGTCCGCTCCAAGTTTGACCGTCGGTGTCGAGAGTTCAGTATGCAAGTTATCGCCTTTTGTCGAGTAGTAGTAATACTCGCCGTATTCTGGTTCGATGCCTTTTACTTTCTTGTCTGGAAGGTTCACTTTCAACAATCCAGGGTTGGTTGATTTCGTCACCGATTGATCGAGTTTCGAAACAAAACCTTGTTGCGTGATGTCTTCAAGGTCGACTTCCGTGATGTTCGCCCAGTTGCCGCCCATCAATTTTTGGAAGTACTCTTTGTTTTGTGGCGAGAAGCTCGTTGGCTCTGTACCCGCCACTTTACCAGCCCAGCTGCCGCCGCTCATGATTGACCATGATTGGACCGGTTCGCCTTGACCTGTGTACTGTGTATCGTACTCATCTGGAAGACCGAGGTCGTGACCGTATTCGTGAGCGAAGACGCCGACTGCGCCGTCTTCAGGTTGGATTGTGTAATCGAATGCCGCCATTTGACCGCCCCAGTATGGGACAGCTGCTTCCGTACCTGCTACGCGGTAAGGGCTGTTGCCGACGACCCAACGGTGTGACCAGACCGCATCGTCACCGAGGACACCGCCACCAGCTTCTTGGCCGGTACCAGCATGGATGATCATCAAGTGGTCGACCAAGCCGTCCGGCTCGTTGAAGTCGCCGTCACCGTCGAGGTCATATAAATCGTACTGATCGTATTCGGCGAGGTCCATGCCTGAAGCGACCGCAGCGTTCAACGTGTCTTTAACGAGTTGACGCGGACCTGGCCCGATGTTGTCATTCCCGCCGGCCGGATTGTCACCGCCGTAATCTTTCGCTGTGCCCGGGACGGTCAACCAGTCTGAGACAGTGCCGTCGACCGTGTAACTGCCGCCCGACTGTTCTTCATAATACTGCTTGAACGTTTGGACTTTCTCACCGTTGAACAGTTCGAACGATTCGTCGCCGAACATGTATTGCTCGTAGTGTTCTTTACTAAAGTTGTCGCTATAGAGATAACCTTCTTCTTGAACGACGTTGTTATGTTTGAAGTCGCTGTACTCGACGAGAAGGACGAGGACTTTGTCTTCACGGACGGCGCCGTTATAGCCAGCTTGCTTGGCCGGGTCGACTTTCACTTGGCCGTTCGGCTTGCCTTTTCGATAGTTCGCTTGTCCTTTTTTCGCTTTGTCGAGGAGACGCTTCGATTCTTTCTCGAATTGGTTATGTATCTTCTCTTTCGCTTCAGCGGCTTTATCGTTCAAGCCGTGCTTATGGACGTCTTTCGCACCGCCTTGTTTCTTCTCGATATAGGCATCGACGGCCTTTTGGCGCTCAGTGGCCGAAAGCCCTTTTTTGATGACGCCTCGTTTCTCGAGCGCTTTGGCGAGCCGATCCTCATCGATGATGTTGTGATCGAATGGAGCGGTCGAGCTTGGGGTTGGCAACGGTGAGGCGGCGAGTGGAGCGGCACCGACGGCCGGGATCGCACTGACGCTCATGACCGATGTCAGTGCGACGGCGAGCGTCGTACGACGGATGGAACGTTTTTTCATTTGTACTAACCTCCTGTGAAAATAATGGGAAATTGTGTGAGCTTGAATCCAACGTTAAACTTGTGTCTGATTAATGTCAATATTCAGAAAATAATAACTTAAAAAAGAGACTTTCGTCCCGAATGGTCCTAAAGACCTAAGGGGTCAAGTCTCTACATCGATGATGCCGTAATGAAATTTGGATGTTTTGCGAACAATCCTTGTAAAACCAAACGTTTCAAACGTCTCACTCTCAAAGTGAGCCTTTAGGACAATTCGTCTGGATGCAACACGACGGGCCTCCATCATGAGTTCAAGAGACAGCGGATTCGTGTTGGCGAGGGATCGTAATGGGTTCAAGTGAACCGATTCTGAAATCGTCTTTTCGAACATTGGGTCGAAGTAGACGACATCGAATGAATCGTCCGGGCATGTCATCAAATAGGTGAGGGCATCCGTCCAAACGACCTCGAGCCGACGCATCGCCTCATTGACGGCGGGCTCTTTTTCTTCCCAAACGGTCAGCCCTTCCTTGACGAGCATCGCTGTGACAAATTCGCTCTCGACCCCAACGGCGCGACCGGTCGGACCGACGGCATGACTGAGGACGATACTGTCGGAGCCGAGCCCGAGCGTACAGTCGAGGACCCGGTCACCCGGTTTGATTGCGGCGGCATCGACGAGCGGGTCGTTCCCGCCACGCGCAAGCTGCTTCACACGGAACACCGAGCTCGATGGATGGAAAAAGAATGCATCCTGCCCGTCGAACGGCGTGTATTCGACCCGGCGTTTGTCAAATACGAGCACACCGGCATGAGAGCGGTCTTTCAACGTCTCAATGGAGTGTTTGCGCCGGGGGATAAAACGGACGCCATACGTCGCCGCATGAGCCTCGGCCCGTTCGATGGTTGCCTCAGTTGGGCGTAAACAAGTTGTAACGATATAAGTCATAGTTTCTCCTTACTGAAAAAATGAGACGCAGAAGCGTCTCATTTTTTCTTGCTGAGTAAATCCGATAACTCGTCGATGAGTGCCTTGTGGGAGGCAAGTTCTTTCTTCTTCTCGTCGTTCGGGTTGATCGGGCGTTTCGAGCGGCTCTGGAGCGCCTCGAGCGTTTCGTCGATTGACGATTTGAGCGTGTCACGATCTTCCGGCTTGAGGGTGACCTCATGCGGGTTTTCACCGCTCGCGTCGAGTTCGCGAAGACGAGCCATCAATTGTTTTGCTTCTCGGTTCAAATCAGCGAGTAATCTGTCAATTTGTTCCAAACGAAGCTTGATTCCATCACGTTCCGTAAACATTTGTTTCACCTCTTTTATTGGGATAACCCTGTTGTCTCTTCCCATTTACTTTACCATAATTTTCGAACAACGAAACTACCGGGAATATATTCCATTTTTATTGGCTGTGGGAAACACTGTTTCTCTATGCCCACATGAATCTCAACTGGTATACTGACTTAGCTAAAAAGGAGGTGGTCGGATGCAGTCGACAACTCATCCACCAAAAGCGCTTAAAGGCGCCATTTTATCAATCACGACGTATTTGGTCTTATCTGTATTAAAAGTCGTCTTCGGTTTGGTGTACAATTCGGAGGCCGTCCTCGCCGACGGATTCAATAATACGACCGACATCATCGCATCAATCGCCGTCTATATCGGCAT
Organism: Exiguobacterium sp. s6; assembly: GCF_018618155.1. Classification (NCBI taxonomy): domain Bacteria; kingdom Bacillati; phylum Bacillota; class Bacilli; order Caryophanales; genus Exiguobacterium; species Exiguobacterium sp. s6. Next base: position 1,414,001 of record NZ_JACSLN010000001.1, on the reverse strand, counting down.
TCGCATCGCCGCACTGCCCCGAGACGCCGAACACAAATACGGCCATGCCAAGATGGAGACGCTCGCCGCGCTCGTCGCTTCGCTGATCATGGTCGCCGTCGGGGTGTTCGTTCTATTGAACAGCATCGCCACTCTAATCGGTGGTGAATACGTCGAACCGAACCCGCTTGCTGCTGTCGTCGCGTTCTTAAGTGCACTTGTCATGTTCGGCGTGTATGCGTACAATTCGAACTTGGCCAAGAAAACCCGGTCGCTCGCCTTGAAAGCGGCCGCGAAAGATAATTTGGCCGATGCCATGATCTCGATCGGGGCTACGCTCGGCGTTCTCTTCGCTTACTTTAAATTGCCTTGGATGGATACGGTTCTCGCCGTCTTGATTGCGGGAATGATCATCCGGACCGCGATTCAAATCTTTCTCGATGCGACACATCAGCTCTCTGACGGATTCCCGCCGGATCTCGTCGATTCCTACGAAGAGACGATTCAGCATTTCGATGCCGTCAAGGAAGTGCGTGAAATCAAAGGACGTCACCTCGGCAACCATGTCATGCTCGATGTGACGATTGCCGTTGAAGGAAGTCTCACCGTCGAGGAGGCGCACGATTTGTGTGATGACATCGAACGGGAGCTCGACGAACATCATGCTGTCGACTCGGTCCATATTCACATTGAACCGGTCTGATTTCGGTTATCTTTTGCGCTTCACGTCGCCGTTCGTATATAATGAGTTTGGAAAGACTATGAGATAACTGTTAAGGAGGGCACGGGATGGAAATCGTGCGTCAACCTATTCGTCAGATTGATGAGATCGAATATGAGCATTTTAAAAAATATGGTCAAAGTTCTTACGGCATCTCAGCCGAAGAGTTAAAAGGCATCTTTGTCGAGATGGGGGCAGAGCAGGTATACTCGGCCGATGAGCATAGTTATGGGGAGGACTTCTATTACGATCTTCTCGTTGACGGGAAAATCGTCGGAAAAGTGTTACTCTTGAAACTCGCTCGCGTCTATCAGCTCGATTTGATGGTGTTCGACGCCTTCAAGGGCAATGGCTATGCGACAGAAGGCTTGCGCCTCGCGCTCGAACAATCCGACTTAAGAGAAGGACATACCGTCCACGCCGGCATCCCGCCGACGAGTCCACATCAGGAAGCGGTACGCCGTGTCCTTGAGAAGAACGGCTTCGAGAAACGGAACGGCCTTTACTATTTAAACTTTAAAAAGCGATATGTAATCAACCACTGAACTGACGGCGTCTGACGCGTCAGTTTTTTCGTATGGAGGTTTTACCGATGAAACAAGTGACAATCAACGACATCGCCAAACTTGCCGGGGTCGCCAAAAGTACCGTCTCTCGTTATTTGAACGGGGGTTCGGTCGGACAAGCGACACGCGAGAAAATCGAGCGGGTCATTCAAGAGACGAACTATGAACCGAACCAGTTTGCGCAAAGCTTAAAGTCGAAACAGACGAAAATGATTGGTGTCATCGTCCCTCGTCTTGATTCCTATGCGGCTTCGCGTACGATGATGGGCATCGACGAGCGGTTGACCGAGCGCGGTTATCAAATGCTTGTCGTTAACACGGCCCAACAGACCGAACGCGAGATCGAGCAGTTGTATAATTTGGCAAAGCAGAAAGTGGCCGGCATCATCTGGCTCGGGACGACCGTGACGCCGCGGCACTTGCAGGCGATCCAAGACATCCAAATCCCGGTTTTGTTGATCGGTCAAGAGCATGAACACGTCCATAGCCTCGTTTATCCCGATTTCGACGCGGCGTACGCTCTCGGACGGCAGTTCATGGACTGGGGACATCGAGACATCATCTATGTGGGCGTCGAGGAGTACGACATCGCCGTCGGTCAAACGAGACGTGACGGTTTCTTACGCGCCTTCAACGAGGCAGGGGCGGATGTGAAGACGTACACGACGTCATTTAAAATCGATGACGCGATTCCGATTGGGGTTCAGATAGGGCATGAGCTGTCGGCGTCACTTGTCGTCTGTGCGACCGACAACATCGCACTCGGCGTGTTGAAGGGACTTGCCAACGCCGGCAAAACGGTTCCAGGCGACATCTCGGTGAGTGGATTCGGCGGCTATGATTTCACCGAAGTGCTCCATCCGTCGATCACGACGGTGCATCTTCCATACCGTCGGACAGGGTCTCGGGCGGCTGACATGATTCTCCAATTGTTAACAGGCGAAACCATCCCGATGAAAACGTTCACAACTTTTGAATTAAAACTGCGAGAAAGCGTTGACATTTTAAATTAAATCGATTACATTTGTGTTGCGGAACCGGTTCCGCAACATTTTTTATTCATTTTTGGAACCGGTTCGATAAATGACACGAAGCACGACATTCAGACATGGAGGTGGACGGATGAACACCGTACATTGCATCGGTGAACTATTGATTGATTGGGTTTGCGAGGACGCATCGAGCGACCTCGTCAACGGGACGACATTCGTGAAGAAAGCGGGGGGCGCACCGGCAAACGTCGCGGCGGTCGTCAGTAAACACGGAGGAAATTCGAGTTTCCTCGGTCAAGTCGGGGCAGACCCGTTCGGACGCTTTTTAAAACAGACGCTCGTCGACAACGGCGTCGGCGTCGAAAACTTGGTGGAGGAAGGTGACACGACGTTCGCATTCGTGTCGATTCAAGAAGACGGGGAACGAGATTTCACGTTCCGACGCGGCAGCGATGGCGACTATGCGTTCGAGTCAATCGACTTGTCGGCCTTCAAGTCTGGAGACATCGCCCATTTCGGATCGGCGACGGCACTCCTCGACGGCGAGTTAAAGAACGCCTACTTTAAACTGCTCCAGTTCGCCAAGCGTGACGGCCTGTTCGTCTCGTTCGACCCGAACTACCGCGACGCGCTCGTGACCGACCTCGAGGCGTTCAAACAAGATTCGCTCCATTTCATCGCCGAAGCGGACTTCGTCAAGTTGAGCGAGGAAGAAGCGCACTTGTTGACTGGGCTTGACGATTTAGATCAAGCGATCGCGTCGCTTCTCGAAACGGGTGCGAAACGGATCGCCATCACGCTCGGCTCGCGCGGGACACTGATTGCGACGAAAGACGTCAAAGACGTCATCGCTTCAGTGAAAATTGAAAGCGTCGATTCGACGGGAGCGGGTGACGCCTTTGTCGGCGCCTACTTGTATCGCTTAGTGACTCTAGGAATCGATGACGAGCGCTTACTGAAGGATATCGAATACGCGAATGTGACCGGCGCTTTGACGTGCACGGCATACGGCGCGATTCCGGCCATACCAACACAACAACGCGTGCTTGAAACGCTAGGAGGGAAACCAGCATGAACTACAGACAAGAAGCAGAAGCGATTTTAGAGGCGATCGGTGGAAAAGACAATGTCGCCGCTGCGGCCCACTGTGCGACCCGGCTCCGCCTCGTCTTGAACGACGAATCGAAAGTCGATGAGAAGAAACTCGACGCCCTCGATGTCGTCAAAGGAACGTTCTCGACCGGTGGCCAGTACCAAATCATCATCGGACAAGGCACGGTCAACAAAGTGTACGCTGAGTTCGCCCAATTGACAGGGCTCGGCGACATGTCGACAAGCGACGTTAAGTCGGCCGGCGCGAAAAAAGGTAACCCGCTCCAACAGTTCGTCAAAATGTTGTCGGATATCTTCGTCCCAATCATCCCGGCCATCGTCGCCGGTGGTCTCTTGATGGGGATCAACAACTTGCTCACGGCACCTGATTTGTTCTTCGAAGGAAGCTCACTCATCGATCAGTACCCAGGCATCGCCGATCTCGCCGCGATGATCAACACGTTCGCCAACGCCGCCTTCGTCTTCCTGCCCGTCTTGATCGGGTTCTCCGCCGCCAAGCGGTTTGGGGGTAATCCGTACCTCGGCGCCGCGCTCGGGATGATCATGGTTCACCCGGATCTCGTCAACGCCTACGCCCAAGCGACGGTCGGCGATATCCCGGTTTGGAACATTCTCGGCTTTGAGATCGAGAAGCTCGGTTACCAAGGACAAGTGTTACCGGTCCTCGTATCTGCTTATATCTTGTCGAAACTTGAAATCAATATCCGTAAATTCATGCCAGCATCACTCGATATCTTGCTCACACCGTTGCTCTCGCTCCTCATTACGGCGTTCGTCACGTTCGCCTTCGTCGGGCCGATCACACGCGAAGCGGGTAACTTGATCATCGACGGTCTCGTTTGGACGTACGACTCACTCGGCTTCTTCGGCGGCCTCGTCATGGGTCTCTTGTACGCACCGATCGTCATCACAGGGATGCACCACAGCTTCATCGCCATCGAGACGCAACTTCTCGCCGATATCGCACGTACGGGTGGATCGTTCATCTTCCCAATCGCAGCCATGTCGAACGTCGCACAAGGTGCGGCCACACTCGCTGTCTTCTTCTTGACACGTGATAAGAAGATGAAAGGTGTCGCTTCGGCATCTGGTATCTCGGCATTGTTAGGGATCACCGAGCCGGCCATGTTCGGGGTCAACTTGAAACTACGCTATCCATTCATCGCGGCCATCATCGGTTCAGGGATCGCCTCGGCGTTCATCGTCGGACGTGAAGTCCTCGCCGTCGCCCTCGGTGCGGCTGGACTCCCAGGAATTATCTCGATCGCACCAGCGTCGATCGTCTCGTATATCATCGGTATGGCCATCGCCTTCGCGCTCGCCTTCGGATTGACGTTCGTGCTTGCGAAACGCCAAGCGAAAAAAGAAGCAGTCAAACAAGCAGCATAAGAAAAAGGAAGTGATGTTATGAGTTGGACGAAGGCAGAGCGTTACCGCTCGTTACGTGACGTGAGTGCCCTCGAGATGGAGACGCTCCGCACGAAGACGGCAGCTTCCCCGTGGCGGTTCGGATACCATATCCAACCGCCGACGGGACTCCTGAACGACCCGAACGGATTCACGTATTACAACGGGGAATATCACATGTTCTATCAGTGGTTCCCGCTCGGACCGGTACACGGTCTCAAACACTGGTATCATGTCACATCACCCGACCTCGTCACGTGGACGGACCGCGGGGTGGCGTTAGTCCCGGAGACGACCGAAGATTCACACGGTGCCTATTCAGGCAGCGGGTTCGTGAAAGACGGGGAACTCCACGTCATGTACACGGGCAATCACCGGACGGATGACTGGACGCGTCACGCCTCGCAAGTGATCGGCGTGTTGCGGGATGGCAAGATCGAACGTCGCAATGTCGCGATTCCGGACGTGCCGGCCGGGTACACGGAACATTTCCGTGACCCGAAAGTGTGGCTCGAGGACGGCGCCTATTACGCCGTCGTCGGCGCACAACGTACGGACGAGACGGGTTGCGTCGTCTTGTATCGCTCGGTCGACTTGGATGAATGGACGTTCCTCGGTGAAATCAAGACGGGACTCGATTCGTTCGGCTACATGTGGGAATGTCCCGACGTGTTCGAACTGAACGGGCAGCACGTCCTCGTCTTCTCGCCGCAAGGGATTGAACCGGACGGGCATCGCTATCACAACATCTATCAGTCTGGGTTCTTGATCGGCAAGCTCGACGTTGAGACGTTAACATTCACCCACGGAGCGTTCGAGGAGCTCGACTTCGGGTTTGATTTTTACGCCCCACAGACGACAGAACAGGACGGACGACGCGTTCTCGTCGGTTGGATGGGACTCCCTGAAATCGAGTATCCGACGGACCGCTTCGGTTGGGCCCACGCCTTGACGTTACCGCGTGTGCTCACAATTGAGGAAGGGATGCTCAAGCAGCGTCCGGTGGCGGAGATGACAACGCTTCGCCAAGACACATTCCTCGACGCGTCCGGCACATCAATCAGCGTCGCGACACCGGACCGGTATGAGCTTGAGGTGAAAACGGATGGGTCAGACTTCACGCTCGACCTGCTTCAGGTCGAGAATGAGTCACTCGTCATTCGTTACGACGCGACGGCAGGCGAATTGACGATCGACCGGACGAATGCCGGAGAGCCGTTCGCGACCGAGTTTGGCACGACACGGACGAAAGCGATTCATGTGACGTCGCTTCACGTGTTCGTCGACTCGTCAAGTGTCGAATGCTTCGTCAATGACGGTGAGGCGGTCGCCACGCTCCGTGTCTTCCCGAGCGAGCTCGAGAAACAGTTGCGCTACGAAGGCGCGACTGCGAGCCTGACCGGTTGGACGTATCAATAAGGAAGAGCTGAGCTTCGGCTCGGCTTTTTTGTTTACCTACAGAATGAACTCTATATGCTATTCTAGAAATAGGGAATAAATTACATATAGCATAGGGGATGATTTACGTGTGGATGGTTTTAGGAGTACTGGCGATTGGCGCGACACTGTTCAATTTGTATACGTTCAGCATCGGGAAAGACTATAAGCTACCGATGGCGCTTGCGTTATCGCTGACCGCATTGACTGTGTGCGCGGATTATAGCTATTTATCAGTATGGGTCGAAGCGGAGGATTGGAGTGCGTTGGCGGATGTCATACCAGGTATGGGACGGGCATTATGGGTTCTCACCAGCATCTCGATTATCTTGAACCTATTGCCGATTTTCTTGGAGCGAATGCGAAAACAGGCATGAGTGATTCGATGTCAAAAATTGTGAAACCTTTCGTCCAGATTTTCGTAAAAGATGACTATCAACGTGAATGGGGTGGAGGGAATGAAACGAAATCGAGCCATTATGACAGTGGCTTCGGCGATGTTCAAAGCTTTCATAGAGCCGGAGGAAAGTGAATTGGATAGAGAAGAAATGATTCAAGCGCGAGTCGCTCAGTCGTCAGGGATCGGTTCGTTCAATGAGACGGATTTCATCATGTTCAATGGAATCGAGAAAGTGAGACCGTTCGCGGACATGTTGCGCAATGCAGATGAGGCGCTCGAAGATTCCATTCACGGGGAACCGGACTTTGACCTGGAACTTCATTGGAAGGGCGGCGTGATGGCACAGTATCATCTTTGGCTCGGTCAGAAGCAGCAACCGAGCTATTTGATGGACGTGACCCATCCACACCTCATCTACCGCGTGTCGGGAGACATGACGAATCAGTTGATTCAAGTGCTCGGGGTGGACGTATAAGGTGGGGAACGTGAGGGTTATGAAAAATGGATTACATTAATTTGAGTTTTCGCTTCGATAAGGATCTTTCGAACAAAACGTATGGTGAAAAGCTCCTTCAATTTTTTGACAAGTACGATGTGGAAATTGGCTTTCTCGGCTATTTTGAGCCCATCAACATACCTTTTTCACGAGAACGATTCATGAATATGTGGGGTGTCGAACAGGATGGTATGTCTGATTTTTTTGCGCGCCTGCATAAACGAAAAAGTTTTCTACTCATCAATCCAAGTTATGACGGAACAGCTAGTGTGTATATCTCGCTCAGTCTATCGAAAACCCATTACAACGACCGGCCAAATCGATGGCTTACTCTATTTAAAGCGATGTGTATCGAACTTAACCCATATCGAGCTGCCATGTGTATGGACCCTAGTTCCAAATCTTCGCTTTATGATTATGACCGGGAAAATTTTTGGTTTCTCAAACCAGAAGAAGTCTCGTGGTTCAATTATTGGAGCGATGATTTGCTGGCCTTTGGGGATGCGTCTGATATTGACGCATTCGAATGGTTTAATCGAGAACGAATCGAAAGCGGATGTTTCTATCAATTGACGGACCAGATAGATGCGTCCGATCTGGAATCGCTTATCGAAGAGGCAAGAATCATGTTTGGCAACGGGTTGCTGTTGAAACGAGAACTCGTTGAAGAGGATGATATCGATTGGGATGAAGATTACTTTGATTGGGAACACAAATGATTTACATAAGTGCTTAGTTATTCATTACAAGAGGCAGAGGTGACTTATGAGGCGAGAACGGATGGGTACTTTAGTCGCTCTAACAGTTTTGACAATTGCTTTGACCGGCTGTGGCTCGAACGATTTTCGGACGGATGGGATTGAAAAAGTCCGCGTCTCGGAATCGGACGGATTCAGCAGTTTCCAAGACCGCGATGTCATCACATATGACGAGCTCGAGGACGTCAAAGTGTTTGCGGACATGATTCGGAATGCGGAACAGCAACCGGGCGTCGTAAATATGGCAACGCCTGAATATGATGTGGAAGTCCAGTATCAAGATGAGACAGTGGACCGCTATTACGTCTGGCTCGGCGACTTAGGCATGCCGACGAGCATCATGGATGTGAATGATACGCATACGGTGTATCTCGTCCCGGCAGACGTGACAGATGAGTTGATCAGACTGCTCGAGCAAGGGTAAACTTTCAAAGCGAGGTGATGGCTGATGAAGCAAGCAATGAGGCAAATCGGGGCAATTACCGTCATGGTTTTTATGTTATCGGGTTGCGGCTCGAACGATTTTCGGACGGATGGGATTGAAGAAGTCCGCGTCTCGGAATCGGACGGATTCAGCAGTTTTCAAGAGCGCGACATCGTCACGTTCGACGAACCGGAAGCGATTCGAGTATTCGAAGACATGCTTCGTGAGGCAGACGAACTTCCAGGCGTCGCCAATGTGGTTGGGCCGGAATACGATATCGAAATCCACTTCGAGGACGGGGAGACGGACCGCTATTACCTCTGGCTCAACGATGATGCGAAATCCGTCAGTAGCCTTTACGACGCGGACGACACAAATATAGGTTACCGCCTTCCGGCTGACGTGACGGAAGAATTGATCAATCTGCTCGAGGCAGGCGACTAAAAAAAGACGCCCGAATCGGCGTCTTACGAGTTGAAGCGGATAAAGCGTTCAATTTGTTGCTCACTTTTTCGCGCTTGACGGCCAATCCAAATTAGATGGCCGGGGCTGTTCAAGATGGTGAGCTGGGCGTGCGGGATGAGCCGCTTCGCATGATGCGCGTGGCGGACCGGCACGGCCTTGTCATTTTTGGAGTGGACGATATACGTCGGGCACGTCACCCCGAGCAGCGCTTCATCGGTCACTTGTTGCCGCAGGTCGAACTGGGCACCGAGACCGAACGCCATTTGGCTAGCGACTCGTTTCAATAGGAAGATATCGTACGGGGTCACTTCGTCGCGGATGACATCGAGTGCGAGCAGGCTCGTCGATTGAATCATGCGGGCCGTCGCCTCGAACGGTTGTTTTTGAATGGCGCGGGCGACGAACTGTTTCATCGCAAATTGCAGCGCGATGAACGCAGGCTGGGCGACGTTACGGCTGATGTATTGCCGATAGGGGAAGTCGACGACGCTCGTCACAGCGGCAGCGAGCGTAAGGCTGAGCGCGTGGTCGTTCTGCGATGCGAGCTCGATTGCCGTCGGCCCACCGGCCGAAATGCCGTACACGTGATACCGATCGATTAACATGACTTCCATCAGGCGACGTAAGTTCGCGGCGAACGCTTGCGGCGAAGCCGAAAATGAGTACGGAGTCTCACCGTAGCCGGGACGGGATGGGACTATGACCCGAAAACCGGACACGACCAGCCGGTCCACATGGTACGGTTCGAGGCTCGATGATTGGGTCCCATGAATCAGAACGATGACCGGACCGTGACCGCGGTCCATATATTCGATTTTCGTGCCGTTGACGTGCGCGTAATGTTTCACTGCGGAAGGGCCTCCTTAAACGATTTGTAATGGAAAATACCTTTATTTCATGGAAATAACATGCTACTGTCTGTTTATACATATTTTACATAGAGAAGTGAAAGGGGATTAAACCGTGAACAACCGAGAACGGTTACTCGAGGTGAGACGGTTTTTCGAACGCCACACAGATGATAATCATCCAAAGACGTTAGAAGACTTGCTCGAATATTTATCTACGATCGGAGATACTTCTAAGTTAGCAAAAAAATCAGTGAAAGACGACATCCAAGCATTGACCGATTCGGGGTTCGAGGTGCAGGATGAGCTCGAGAAGAACGGCCTCGCCAAAAAATATTGGCATTCGGCCCGTTTGTTTGAAATCCATGAGCTCCGGATGATGGTCGACGCTATCGTCGCGGCGAAGTTCATCTCGGAGGACGTGACAGAGCGGATCGTCGAGAAACTTCAAAAACTGACGAGTATTCCGGAAGCGGAAACGCTCCAGTCGATCATTAAGACACCGAAGAAGAAACACGGACAGATTCCGTACCATATCGATCGCATCCAGCGCGCGATCCAAGAACAAAAGGCAATTTCGTTCCAATATACGGACGTCGTCGGCTTTGACGCCACGAAGCGAACGTTCCCGCTTCGCCGCGACGGCGAGCGTTACGTCGTCAATCCGATTGACTTGCACTGGAACCATGAGCAATATTATTTGATTGGCATCGATGAGTCGATCGGGGAAATCCGAAACTATCGCGTCGACCGCATCGTCAACTCAGAGATTGTCGAGGATGATACGCCGCGCATGAAACATCATTTGCCGGATGACTACTTCCAAAAGTCGTTCAATATGTACAACGGGCTCGACGAGGAAATCGTCCTTGCCGTCGACGAGCGCGTCCTTCCGGTCATCTTCGACAAGCTCGGCGAAGACGTCTCGATCACGCAAGACGGAGAACGCTTCCTCATCCGCTTCGATGCGGCCGTATCCGACGGGTTCGTCTTCTGGCTCTTGTCGCTCGGTACGCAAGTCGAGGTGCTCGAACCGATCACGCTCCGCGACCATTTGCGCGAGACGATCGAGGCGATGGCCGAACGATATGCGAAGGCGAGCATTCACTGAAACGATTGAAATGAAGGTATGATATACTGCTTGCGACACTTGTAGAAGGGGGACAGGCGGATGTTAGATTGGATGCCATTAATCATTCCGATTGTCGCTGTCATTTTTGTTGCTGTCGTCGCAAGACGCGCCATGAAAATGGACCAAGAGAAATAAGCTAGGACGGACATCCTTCTCGTCATGAGGGGGATGTCTTTTCCGTCCAAAAGGAGGAGACCGGTGGATACGATTACCCATACGCTGTTCGGTCTGACGCTCTACGGGGCGGCCGATAAGCGAGACTTACAAACAAACGAAAAACGGGCCTTGTTCGTCACGACGCTCGTCGGGAGTCAAATCCCGGACAGTGACGTCATCTCGCGGCTATGGGACACGGAAGGCATGTATCAGATGTGGCACCGCGGTATCACTCACTCGATTTTCCTCGTCCCGTTGTTCGCGCTACTCATTTACATACTCGTACGAGTCTTGTTCAAGGTGACCGATATCCGTTACTTCTGGTGGGCGCTCTTGTCCGTGTTCATCCATAACACGGCAGACTTGTTCAACGCCTGGGGGACAGGTTACTTCGAACCGTTATCGGATGTCCGGGTCACGTTTGGTGTCATCCCGATCGTTGATTTCGTCTATTGGGGCATTTTCCTCGTCGCCTGGCTGATCGCTCGGCGAACTGACATCAGTCATACGTTGTATCGCTACGCCTGGGCAGCGATCGTCGTGCACGTCTTGATTCAAAGTGCGCAAGGGGCGTACTTGTATCAGTCGTATGCCGCCGATCACGACGAGGTGGCGCTGTCGGCCTCGTTCATCCCGACCCAGTTCACCGTCATCACGAAGACGGAGGAATCGGTGTCGATTTACAGTGACTCGGTCTATCAAGAACCCGAGGTCCAATACGAGTTGACGAGTGCGGACAATGCCGATTTGAATCCGCTCTTCGCCGAAAATAAAGAAGCGATCACGCTCAAACAGTGGTCCCCGTTCGTGGTCGTCGTCGAGGATGATGAGCGGCTCGGCCTCTACGATCCGCGCTTCTTTGACGGTGAGTCGTCATTCCTTTACGAATACATCGAATTGTAGGTGATTCTATGCGGCGCATCCGTTATTTGTTCATCTTCGGTTACGAACAAGCACTCAGTTGCATCTTCCCGGTCGCCATCTTCGGGGCGCTCGCGTTGACGAAATGGTTCGACTTTCCGATTCCGCGCTATGACGTCCTCCTCATTTGGTGTCTGTTCGTCCAAGTCGTGCTCGTCAAGACCGGGCTCGAGACGATGGAAGAAGTGAAGGTCATCAGTTGGTTCCACGTCATCGGGCTCGGCCTCGAGCTGTTCAAAGTCCAGATGGGGTCATGGAGCTATCCGGACGAGGCGTTGACGAAATGGTTCGGCGTCCCGCTCTATGCGGGGTTCATGTATGCGAGCGTCGGCAGCTACGTCGTCCAGTCGTGGCGTCGCCTTGATTTGGAGTTTCTCAAGATGCCTCCACCGCTCATTGCATTCGGACTCGGGATTGCCATCTATTTCAACTTCTTTTGGCATCACATTTGGCTCGATTTGCGCTGGGTGTTGATCGGTCTCGTCTTTCTCGTCTTCGGCCGTGCCATCGTCACGTACCGGCTCGACGACCGCCGTTTCACGATGCCCGTCGTCGTCGCCTTCTTTTTGATTGCCTGCTTCATCTGGTTCGCGGAAAATATCGTCACGTTCTACAACGGTTGGGCGTATCCGAACCAGTTGAGCGGTTGGGTGCTCGTCGACCTCGGCAAGCTGTCGTCGTGGTTCCTGCTCGTCATCATCAGCATCTTGCTCGTGGCGTGGCAGAAACGAAGACAGGAGCTCTCATGAAAAAACGTGTGCACCCGCTTCGGGTTGCACACGTTTTTTGGTTACGTCGTTCGTTGTTTGGAGCGGGCGACTATATGGACGATGAACACATAGAGCGGGAACGTGAATGTGAGCGCGATAATCAATAGCCCGACGACCCGACTTGGCCATGCCGCTTCACCAGGGGCGGGGACGATCCGTGTCCAGACGTATGTGAACAGCGTCAAATAAGCGAGCCATAGGACGTAGAGCGATAGATTCCAAGTAGAGGTGGCGAGTTGCCTGACACGTTTGATGATGACTCGCGTGAACAAGACGAGTGAAACAAGACCGATAGCTGTGATGACCATCATATAAATATTACCCATGATCAAATAGAGCCGTCCGCTGTTGGCGAGCAGTTGAATGTTCAATAATAGCAGGACCGCGAGCAAAATGGAGATAGATTGTAACTTGAGGAAGTGGGCCATATAGGACTCCTTAATCTGATAGGATGATGAAACATTATTCAGTAACGCTCGTATAATATGAAAGAGGTGATCAGGTTGGCACAATTATTTATGTTTTGGTTTGTCGGATTCATGTGTGTGTTCTCGACGTTTATGTATGCATCACAGTGGCGGAGCGAGCGCAAACTGATGAAATTGCTAGGAGCCATATTTAGTGTCTTCATAGCTATCGTTTGTTTTATGATTGCTGTACCTGATACATATGATCGCGCGCTTGGCCGTTATGAGATGGAAACCGGGAATTGCTACGTCGTTGACAATCAGTCGAAACAAGGCGGCGTGACACTCTGGTTTGAAGAGGATTCTTATGATTTTCCGGACATACCGGAGGACGTCGCATATGGACCGGGCACGTTGTTTGATTGTACCGTCACGTTGACGAAAGTGAATTCGACTGGAGTTGACTATGTGTTGAAGTCGAAAGACGGCGATCCGCTCTTTTCAACATACTAAAGTATTCTTCTGATTAGAAGGATACTTTTTTAACTGATTTAGGCGAGAATTCTCCCACCTCTAAGCGTCTCGGGCGAAGCCCAGCGAAGGTGGGAGATGAATTGCCCGTCCCCGACGCCCTCGGCCACCGCTGTGACAGGACGACGAACAAATGTTCGTGATTCCGTCAGATTTCCTCGCCCCCTCCGCGGGTATCGGAATGGGACGAGGATGATCCTGAGACCGGGCAGAGGAGGAACGGACATGCTGAAGGGCTACAAATACCGGCTCCACCCGACGGCTACACAGGCCGAGTTCCTGATCAAGACGATCGGCTGCACTCGCTTCATCTACAATAAGTTGCTCGAGGACCGCATCGCCATCCATGAGGAGGCGATGGCGAGCGGCGGGCCGAGGCGGAAACCGCCGACGCCGGCCTCCTACAAGCCCTTGTTCCCGTTCCTGTGCGAGGCGGACAGCCTCGCGCTCGCGAACGCGAAGCTGCACCTCGACACGGCGTTCGCGAAGTTCTTCGCCGGGACGGCCGGCTTCCCTGTGTTCAAGTCCAAACGGAAGGCGCGCGCCTCCTACACGACGAACAACCAACACGGCACGATCCGCATCGAGGAGGACCGCGTACGGCTCCCGAAGGTCGGGTTCATCCGGTTCACACAGCATCGCGGCTTCGACGGGAAAATCCGCTCGGCGACCGTATCGATGACGAAGACGGGCAAGTTCTTCGTGTCGCTCCTCATCGAGCAGGCTGACGAGCCATGGGTCCCAGCCGAGCACAAGGTCGGAATCGACCTCGGGCTGGAACACTTCGCCACCACGACGAACGACGATCTCGTCACGGAGAAGATTGCGAACCCGCGCAACCTGCGACAGGCCGAGGCGCGGCTCAAACAAGCGCAGCGCGCCCTCGCCCGCAAGAAGCCCGGCAGCAAGAACCGCGAGAAGGCCCGAATCCTTTTGGCTAAAAAGCATGAAAAAGTACGGAACCGCCGACATGACTTCCTCCACAAGCTGTCGCGACGCATCGTCGACGAGAACCAAGTCGTCGTGGTCGAGACGCTGAAGCCGAGGGAGATGATGAAAGACCGCCGCCTCGCGAAGTCGATCGGGGACGCCGGGTGGGGCGAGTTCGTCCGCCAACTCGAATATAAATGTAAATTCTACGGACGGACGCTGATCAAGGCCGACCCGTGGTTCGCCTCGACCCAGGTCTGTTCGGCCTGCGGCGAGAACGACGGCAAGAAAGACTTACAAACCCGGGAGTGGACGTGCGCCGCGTGCGGCACGCACCACGACCGTGACGTCAACGCGAGCCTCAACCTGTTGCGCCTCGCCGACTGAAACAATCAGGGCAGGGACTGCCCGACGAGCTTGGCCCATAACCGTGGCTGGTCGAAGCACGGTCTTCCCAAGAAGCTCCCACTTCAGGTTGCGAAGCAAGCAAGTGGTGAGTAGTTCACTGATTTTTCTGCCATTCATCCTCTGAATTCAATTATCATTTGAAATCTACTTTTTCGATAAAGCAATAGGGTGAGTGCAATGGATATCGTTGAGTTGTAAAGAACGCCGATTTCAATGTGGAAACCGTCGAAGCAAATGACTATTTAAATTTCTGAAATTTTCGGAATATTGTTTTTATTCATAAATGATTATGATAAAATCATAACAGTGTAAATGGGGAAATTTTACTTTGGGATGAGGGATATGCTTTATTTTGGAATCGGCTTTTTGGATTCTATAGTTTTTTGTTTTTTGAAAGGGGGAGAACTTAATGAACTTGATTGCTCAAAAATCGGCTCAGTTTTTCATCACCATTTTTGTATTGATTGCAATCAGTGCTTTGCCGTCGCTCGTCGTGCAACTCGAGTTCGTGCCATCGAATTACTGGTACGGGATTCAACAACAATTCAGTCAGTTGGCGAAACTCGATGAGATTACATACTTCAACGTCACAGCGCAACGAGAGTTACCGTTATTGCCAGATCTCGGTCCGCTTATGAAAGAGACGCTTATTATCTTTACGACATCACTTGTCGTTTCGGTCGTGTTCGCCCTTATGTACGCCTATTTCTTTTATCGGAGCGGGAAGCGTGTGCGCACGGTGCTCCAACAAACGAGCCAGACGCTCGAGATGATCCCGGATTTATTTTGGCTCATCTTTTCGCAATATCTTGCAATCACGATTCATAAGACGACCGGATTTGATCGAATTGAAGTCGCTGGCGGGTTTGCCGAATACATACGTTTTCTACCGATTTTGACGTTGACGCTAACCATTCTATTCTTCTTCCTCAAATGGTTGACGAAACATATCCTCGAGGAGGAAGCGACACCGTTTCTCGAGCTGGCGCGGGCCAAAGGCGTCCGGCCGGCAGGGTTGTTCTGGAAACACTTGCTTCCGAATTTGGTGTATCGCTTCTATCTCTTTTTCCGCTCGAATTTGATCACGGTGCTATCGAGTCTCCTGATCATCGAATATTTGTTCAACGTACAAGGGATTTTCCGTTTTGTCGTCTATAATCCTGTGATGCCAATCCTACTCGTGATCTTGCTGGTCGTCTATATCCCGATCTTCATATTGGATTTACTGGCGGAGTGGCTTATCCCGAAATCATGGAAAGGGGAGATTTGATGCGTCGTGCGCTGCTACGTGACCCAGTTTTCTTAATCGTCTTTACGATTTTGATGGGCTTGCTATTGTTAAGCATCGGAAATACGATTTTTCGAGATGGTCAAGTCGATCAATTCCTGAACCGTTACTCCGATGAGGGACGGTTGATTGGCATTCCACCGCTCGAACCGTCCAAAGATCAGTGGCTCGGAACCGACCGCGCTGGGAATGATTTGTTTCAAATGATGATCGAAGGGTTCAAATGGACGGTCGGTATTTGTGCGACCGTGGCGATCGGACGGATGGCGCTTGGATTAGTAGTCGGGATTCCGCTCGCCTTTCGCGGGGCACGGGTGAACCGAATTTTCAAAATGCTGTTAGATGGGTTTTTGATTCTACCGATTTCCCTTCTTGCCATGATGATGCTGTTTTCGTCTCTGTTGTTCGCAGACTCGACGATGGTGCCACCGCTAGTTGATCGCGTGACACTTCAATTGACGGTCTTCGTGTTGCTCGGTCTACCTGCCGTCACGCTGTACCTGATTACAGAAATCCGGCAGTTGCTCCAACAAGAGTTTATGATTGTCGCCGAGACGTTAGGCGGCAGCGTCTGGCATCGAGTGAGGCGACACCTGTGGCCGCACCTCGTCCCGACGATGGTGATCGTCTTCATGCAACAGTTTGTGCAAACATTGATGTTACTCATTCATCTGTCCTTGTTCGGCGTCTTTTTCGGAGGGACCATTTACTTATTCGAAGGTGTGATGCCGACACTGTTTGAATGGTCGTCGATGTTCGGCTATTATTTCAAGCAGTTCACGGCGACGACCTGGATGACGAGTCACATGTTCCTCGTCCCTGCGATTGGATTGTCGATGCTCGTCTTCCTCAGTAACTTGCTGACGAGCCGCCTCGAGCGGGCGTTCCGGTTGCGGCGACAAGAAGCGGTCGACACGGAAATGACGATGTCTCAAGCCGAGGCAGCGGCCGCGTCGCTCGCGGAGCCGTTCACACTTGTGCATGCGGATGGCTCATTTCAAAAGATGAATCAAAAGAAAGCGGACGGCATCACACACTGATGTCATCCGCTTTCTTTTAGTACTTGATTATCGTAAAACTAAGGAGGTAAAGATGGTGAACACGAAGTCGTTTATGCTCGTTTTTGTCTCGGTGTACTTGTTAATGAGTCTTCCTTCAATGTTAGGAATCGGTTATGTGATTGATTGGATTCCGGAAGCCGCTTTATTGCAAAAGCTGAAGGGATATGTGATTGATGGTTTTACTCACAACTCTCTTTTTAAAATTGTGTTCAGCCATCGCGAGTGGGATTTTTACTTTCTTTTCATCAAGACGGATAGCCAGTCATAGTGATTGAATTCGCTCAATATTATGAGAAACCTATGATAAATTAATCTTCAGATTGTGATTTGACTCGATTAATCCATGCATCAAGCTTGTTATAATCGATTTCTCCTGAATATCAGCGCTTCCTGTACGATTTATTCAAGGTGTATCTACTTCGTGTCAGTCTTCAATCATATCTTCTCCAGCGTGTCGCAGTTTCTCAAGTGAGTCGCGCATATGCGCGATCACATCGTCAAGGTGGCGTTCCCAAGCCCCGAGTTCGGCCACGACTTTGAGCGGGGCGTTCGACCGGTAAGACCGGGTCGGATTTCCGGGGAAGCGCTTGTCCGTCAAGTTCGGATCGTTCTCGAAGTCGCCCGTCGGTTCGACGACGTAGATTCGTTCACGCGCATTTCCGCTCGCCAGTTCGGCTCCCCACTTGGCGGCGTCGAGGGTGGCCGTGAAATAGATGTAGTTCGACTGCTTGTCTTGATAGTTCGAGCGTCGCTTCGGTTCAAGCAAGTCTCCAAGTTTCAGTTCGGCTTTCGTTCCGTGGAAAAACGGGCCGGGGTCGAGCGGTCTCATGTCATCGGTCATGCTTTATCTCTCCTTCAGTCAGGCTGTCTTCACAGTATAGTGGATGGATTTAGGAGAACACAGTCTGTTTTTGGTTCGAGAATCGCGATATAATAAAGACGGGAAGAGCGTTCGGCTCTTCCTTTTTTGTTACATAGAATTCAAAGATGTTTTCGGAACGAATAGCTCGTGATGGCGTAGTCCATCTTGTCTTTATAAAAGCGATGCGCCTCGGTCCTTGCCAGTCCGGACTCGAGGGCGACATATTTGGCACCACTGTCGCGTGCGTATTCATGGACGAAGTGAAGCAATATCTCGCCATATCCCTTCGAGCGATGGTTTACGCACGTCACGAGGTCGTAAATGAAGACGTGTTTCTCGAGATATAGATTGACGCGGAGCTCAATCCCCGCAAGCGAGACGATGGCATCGTCGGCGTATAACGCATATAGTTCATACCCTTGTGGTCGCATGGCGGCGACGAGCTCGCGATAGGCGTCGAGCGTCAGATGGGTACGCAGTTGGTTCATGACTGGGAACGATTCATCGAGTTCGTGTGGCGACTCGATTGGTTTAATGGAATAGATGGTCGATGGAATGGGAATCATGCCTCCTTGAGAGGATGTTGTATGTAGATTTCGCTTTCGTAAGTCAGGATTCCTTTCCTTACTTATAAACGGACAGAAGGGACAGATACATCGTGAAACATGCGTTAGTGATCGGCGGGAGCGGGATGCTGGCGGGGACGGTCCTTTGGTTGACAGAGGTTGGCTATCACGTGTCCATCATCGGACGGGATGCCGAGAAAATGAGCCGATTGACCGAACAAGCACCCGCCCGACTGTCTGCCGTATTGGTCGACTATCGAGACGACTTGTGTCTCAAAGAAGCGCTGCGAAGTTCGATTGCGGATCACGGAGATTTCGACTTGGTCGTTGCCTGGATTCATTCGGATGCAGCTGATGCCTTACCGTGTGTGTTGTCAGCACTGCGCGGAGGGACGGACGTGTTCCAAGTTCTCGGTAGCTGCGCCAACTTGAGCGGTGTGAGAAACGGGCTGACGATCCCTCAAGACATCCGTTATCACCAAGTGCAACTCGGCTATCAGGTCGAGAAGGGGGAACGCCGCTGGTTGACGCATGAAGAGATTGCCGGAGGCGTGGTCGAGGCGATTCATGGAAACATGACGTATCACGTTGTCGGCATGATCGAGAACGAATCGGTATAAAACGGATTTGATCAGAGGCGGCGTTCTTAGAGATTGCAGAGGTGGGGTTTATGATGAAGTTGGCACGAAATGAAGAATTCTTTACAGTGGTGTGCCGAGCGTCTCGACTTGGGGGAGTTGAGAGGTCAGCCAACCGTCGTAACGGGTGGATTCATGCATGACATGTATCGGATTGAGACCGACAGCGGGACATACGCCATCAAACTGTTGAATCCTCAAATCATGAACAGGCCTGAGGCGCTTTAAAACTTCATCGATTCAGAAGAGATTGCCAATCTGGCCGCTAAAAGAATCCCGGCGTTGGCTGCCCACATCTTGGACGGTGACGCGGTTCAAACGCTCGGTTGTCAGTCCTATCTCGTCTTTGATTGGGGCTTATATCTGCATAAAGGAATCGGACAAGGAGCCGAGTGGGTTGAACACTTACAAAAAACCGTGGATGACTTGTATTCGTGGCATCGACAGGCAATTCAATCGTCAAACTCGCTCGCGTCAAAACGTGTCATCAGCCATCGGGACTTGGATTCAAAAAATGTGCTGTGGCATGATGACCGTCCCCTTGTCATCGACTGGGAGTCGGCCGGTTCGATTCATCCGATGCAGGATTTGGTGGAGACGGCACTCTATTGGTCGCGAGATGAGGCAGGCCTTGTAAACCGGACCAAATTCTTTTCATGTATACGAGCTTATGAACAGAAACGAGAACGAAGCGATGTGGATTGGCAACGTGTCTTGTGGCATGGCTATCTCGGGAAGTTGAAATGGCTGGAGTACAACTTGAAACGGTCCCTTCACATCGAGAGTGCGAGCAGTGCGGACCAAGCCACAGGAACGAGCCAAGTCGCCGTAACACTCGAGGATTTACATACATATGCCGCTCAGATACCGCGGTTAATGAGCTGGTTACGTCAAGAAATATAAACATTCGCATTGAGGAGATGTCAGCAATAATGAGAATTCTAATCGGACAACCAAAGATGGAGCAACACTTAGAGTAATTCATTCAAGAGATCGAAGCGAACCCTGATGTGGACTTGATCTTGTATCCAGAGAGCTATTGTCAATACACACATTTGAACGAGGTCAAGGAGCTCGCGAAGACGTTTCAGACAGCGGTCGTGATGGGCTATCGGAACGAGCTGAACGTGGACCGGGCTCTCATCATCGATAAGCGTGGGGAGACACTGTTGGACCGTGCCAAGACACCGGAAACGATGCCGCTCTTCATGCCGTCAACTGTCGATGACGATGGTCACCGCTACGGATATGTGCTCTGTCGAGAAATCTTCATGGGGCTGGAAGGACTTAAATCGGAAGAATCCATCCAAATCATCTTCAATCCGATTGGAGTCGGCATGTTCAGTGAAGAGCAGTACACTGACTGGTCTGGAGAAGCGAAACAGATTGCATTGCAACAACGCTCCATCATTCTCGGGACGAGCCATGCCGACGGGTCGTACCGGAACTGTGGAAGTTCGATTCCGATTGCCTACTGTTTTGACGAGACGGGCGAGGCGATATTGCTGTCGAAAAACGACACGCGTACGCGGATTGTTGATACGGTAACAAAGACGGTTAGTATTCTCGTTCCACAAATTTGAAATAAATGTTGACTAAAAATTCCAATGGGAATAAGATACGTATATATATTCGAAAAAGGCATGGAAGAGAAAAGTAGAGTGACTCGATTTTTATACAGAGAACTTCGGTAGCTGAAAAGAAGTTAAAAATCCTCACTTGAAAATGGTCTCTGAGCTTCGACCTGAAAATACGTTTCGTATGAGTAGGCTTCGACGGGAATTGGCATCCGTTATCAATGTCACGGTATACGAACGAACTCATTTGTTCTGTACTTGTAGAGGCAAATGGCGTAAGTCATCTTGCGAACTAAGGTGGTACCACGGGGAATCCAAACCTCGTCCTTAACTGTTATTGACAGTTGAGGGCGAGGTTTTTTTGTTTTCTATTGAACTAATTAACTGGAGGAATGAAGTCATGGCTGTATTCATTGGTGGGGCTTGGGTGTATGCGAACGGATCTTTACATTTAGGACATGTTTCGAGTCTACTTTCCGGAGATATTTTAGCAAGGTATTTTCGGCTAAAAGGAGAAAAAGTACTGTATGTGTCAGGCAGCGATTGTAACGGTACCCCGATTACTGTAAGGGCGAAGCAGGAGGGCGTATCGCCTGCTGTGATTGCAAATCGTTACCATGAGGAGTTTGTAACATGTTTTTCGAAGCTCGGATTTTCATATGATGTGTACACGAGAACAGACACCACGTTCCATCATCGGAACGTGCAAAACATATTCCTCGATTTGCTTCAAAAAGGACTGATTTATAAAAAAGAAGTCGAGCAAAGTTACTGCAACCATTGCGAACAATTTCTTCCGGACCGTTATGTGGAAGGTATTTGCCCGCAATGCCACGCTCATGCGCGCGGAGACCAATGTGATCAATGCTCAAAAATGCTCGAACCCCTCGACTTGTTGCAACGCCAATGTAAGCTATGTGGGAACGAACCGACGACACGTTTCACCGAACACTTCTATCTTTCACTGAGCTCTTTTCAAGAAACGTTAGACACATATGTGAGTCATGCTGAAACTAATTCGCTTTGGCGAGAGAATGCGATTTCACTTACAAAAAGATATTTAAGGGAAGGGCTGCAAGACCGTGCCGTCTCTCGAGATTTATCAATCGGTGTCAGTGTGCCAATCAAAGGATACGAAGATAAGAAAATTTATGTATGGATTGAAGCGGTAGCAGGTTACTTAACGGCGAGTCGATTATGGGCAGAGGAAAACGAAAACGATGATTCACCATTTTGGTCGAAAGGTGTACGGTCGTATTATGTACACGGAAAAGACAACATCCCATTTCACTCCGTCATTTGGGCCTCGATTCTCGTAGCCTTAGGAGATATGGCATTGCCGACGCATATTGTCTCGAATGAGTATGTAACGCTCGAGAAACGAAAGATATCCACGAGCAAGAATTGGGCCGTCTGGATGCCAGATTTGTTAGAACGATATGAAGCCGATTCGATTCGGTATTTTATGACAAGCAATGCACCCGAGAACAGGGATGCCGATTTTTCGTGGAAAGAATTCATCTACAGTCATAATGCTGAATTATTAGGGGCTTACGGGAACTTTGTAAATCGGACGCTTAAATTTATTGAGAAATCATTTGAAAGTATCATTCCCGATATAGCTGTATCAACCGAGATTCAATTCAAAATAGAAACGTTGTACGTAGAAGTGGGTCTACTTATTGAACAGGCGAACTTTAAGCGAGCTTTGGAGACGGTTTTTGAAATGGTTCGCTTTTCGAATAAATATTTCGATCAGCAACAGCCTTGGAAGCAAATCAATTCGGATGAACAAGCCTGTCGACAGACGTTAGCAGACTGCGCTCATTTAATTATCAATTTAGGGCGTGTGTTGGAACCATTTCTGCCGTTCTCGAGTAAAAAAATTCGCGAAATGATTCACGTAGAATGTGAGACATGGGATGTTGTTAGTATCAAATCATATCGTTTGAACAAAGTGGTTCCTTTATTTGAGAGGATCGATGTGGCCATCATTGAGGAGGAGAGGACGCGACTATACGAGCAATCCAATACATGAGTGGATTACAGGGCGTGTACTTTTCAACCTTAAACGAAGATAAAAAGGGAGCGAAGGAAGCATGTCGTTGTTAAAGGCAGTTATTTTTGATTTGGATGGCACGCTGCTGAACCGGGATGAATCCGTTCGTCGGTTCATCCACGACCAGTATGCAAGACTGAACAGACATCTGATCGGCATCGAAGAACGAGATTATGTCACGCGCTTCATCGAACTCGACCAGCACGGCTATCGATGGAAAGACGCGGTGTATGACCAGTTGATTCAGGAGTTTGAGATTAGCGGAATCACTCGACAAGAACTGCTCGATGACTATGTGAACCAGTTTCAGCATTTCTGCGTCGCGTTCCCGAATCTAAAACCGATGCTAAGCGCCTTGAAAGCGCGTGGTCTTCGACTCGGCATCATCACGAACGGAAATGGCGAATTTCAAATGAAGTCGATCCGTGGTCTAGGTATCCACGACTATTTCGATTGCATTCTCGTCTCTGAATGGGAAGGCATGAAAAAGCCAGACCCCGACCTGTTTCAACGGGCCCTTGAGCGATTAGACGTTACGCCAGGAACTGCCATGTTCGTCGGGGACCACGCGCTCCATGACATTCAAGCCGCTAAGCGAGTCGGCATGCGGACGGTTTGGAAACGGAACGACCGCTGGGAGGGGTCTGAAGCAGACGCCGATGATTCGATTGACGATTTGTCCGAATTGATTGTGATGCGGTGAGATTATCTTTAGGAGAGGAAGTTGCGTGATGCCGTTAGATGTAGCATATATCGAGGAGCGGATGAAATACCATCGCGTCCCGGGTTGTAGCATCGCCCTGATTGAACACGGGCGACTCATGGACTCTAAACAGTTCGGAACGGTGGCGACGGGGAGCGGTCATCCGGTGACGGCTGACACGCGCTTCAATGCCTGTTCGATGAGTAAGTTTCTGACCAGTGTCCTCGTTATGAAGTTGGTCGAAACGGGACAGGTAGCGTTAGATGAACCGGTGAATGACCGACTCGTTTCATGGCAACTCACAGATGTTGCCTCAAAACGTAGCGAGGTGACGTTGCGTCAAGTATTGCGTCATGAGTCCGGGGTCATCGATGCGACGGACAGTTTCGGAGAGCTTGATGTCACCTTCGGACGACCTTCGATGACCGCTTTGTTGAACGGAGACACGCTGTATCACGACGGACCGGTTCATGTAACGGGTGAGCCGGGCCAAGCGTTTCACTATTCGGACGCCGGGTTCTGTCTAATTCAACTATTGATTGAGGACGTCATGGAGCGTCCGTTTGCGAATGTGATCCGTGACGAACTGTTCATCCCGCTCCGTATGCATGCGAGTGGATATGACTTCGAGGTGGAAGGTGTGGCGTTTTCGAGCGGACACGACAAGCACGGTCATTCCGTCGCCCCCATCATCCCGCACTATCCGTATCCAGCGGCGGCCGGATTGTGGACGACGACAGAGGATTTGACGCGCGTTGTCATCGAACTCATGGATGCGGTGAGAGGCAACGGTCGCTTACTGTCTCCTCGGATGGTAAAAGACATGCTGTCTGGTTCGTCGTTGAACCCGTTCATCGGACTCGGTGTCTTTTTGGATGGGGAACAGGAGCTGCGCGAACTGTCCTCGCTCGGCTGGGGGATTGGTTTTCAAAGCATGCTCGTGGCATACCCGTACATAGGCAAAGCAATGATCATCATGACGAATGCAGAGTTAGGGGTGCACCAAATGGATGGTCTGATTGGGGATATATATCGCGCGACATTCAACTGATTGCGGACATGTTCGCAATGATTTCGTCGACGACCGTGTTGCTATTTTCTCGATTCACATCATAAAACGTATGTTCATGAGTCAACGACACGTGTTCACCGCTTTGGAGTTCGTACTGTTCGAGTAACGGACGAATCCGGTCATGGACGACGCGGGCGGCCTCTGGGGACGTATGTGGATAGATGATGGCGAACGTGTCTAGGGCGATGCGATACTTATGATCTGTTCGTCTCGTGGCCAGAAGGAGCTCGTCGCTGAAGTAGTTCAAGAACCATTCATATTCTGTCCGTCCATAGCGCTCCTCGAACTGTCTCAGCTCTTGGAGTTGAATGAACGACACTGTGAAGGCGTCACCGTGGCGAATGAGGCGATCGCGTTCTGCAGTCAAATCCATCCGAAACCGTTCGGCGTTATCGAGCCACGTCTCAGGATCAACGGCCACGAGCTGTCGTGCCCGTTCCTCTAACTCGAGCCGTGACAGCTGCACGTTCTTCACGAGTTGATGGACGAGGCCGGACAAAATGGACATGACGAGCAACAGAATCGTAAAACTGATACCTCTGGCGTTAAAAAACTGAACGTTTCCTGCTTCATAGATGGACGCGAACCATCGAAAATAAATGAATAAAAAGACGAGGAGCGTGACAGACAAGGTCAGCCCGGCCCGCATCCCGAAGATGAGGGAAGATAAGACGATGGCAGGTAAAATCAAGTAGCCGAGAAGCCCGGTGTTACTCTCAAGCAAAAGGAAGGTGTACGCCATCGTGCCGACAACCATACAAGCGATGAGCCCGAACAAGTAAATCGAGTCATTGGTCCATTGCTTCATGTTCATCCCTCCATCTGTTTCAAATCGGGTCGCGAGGAGCCACCTCCTCAATTACCCGTGATTCGTAGGGAATAACCAATCAAAGATGTATATATCCATTATAGAACATCAGATTGAAACGACGAGTCCGTTTTTTTGAATCGGGGCGAGTGCGTTCTTCGAGTGAATCAAGTAAACGACACCACCGACATCTGTGCCGGTGGTGTCGTCAGTTATGGCGCTAAGTTGGTCTGGCCGTCGTGAATCAACGTGCCGAGAGATTCGCCCGAACAGATGCGCTTCATCGCGCCCATCTCTTCGAAGTCGAACACATGGACCGGGAGATGATTGTCCCGCGCGAGGAGCAGCGCTGACTGATCCATTACCTTCAAGTCATGGCGCAACACATCGTTATAGTGGAGCGACGTATATTGTCTCGCCGTGTTCGATTGATTCGGATCGTCCGTATAGACGCCGGAGATCCTGTTTTTCGCGACGAACAGGGCGTCGCAGTGCATCTCGACCGCGCGTTGAACCGCCGGATAGTCGGTCGAGACGAACGGCTGACCGTTACCGCCTGCAAAGATGAGGACGTATCCTTTGTCCAGATGGGTGAGTGCCTTCAGTCGAATGTACGGCTCGGCCATGCTCGGAATCGGCATGGCCGTCATGACCCGAACTTCGCGGTCGGTCTTACTCTTCAAGACACCGCGCAACATCAAGCTGTTGATGACGGTGCCGAGTGTGCCGATGTTGTCAGCCTCGACGCGGTCGATGCCCCATGCGTCTGCCATATTTCCTCGGAAGATGTTCCCTCCGCCGATCATCAGGGAGACGTTGATGCCCATGTCAATCAATGACAGGATTTCATCCGCAATTTGATCGAGGTTGTGTGCATCGAAATTTGAGTTGTCCTCGCCGGCGATGGCCGCCCCGCTCAACTTGATGAGCACGTTTTGATAGTTGTTCATCGTTACACTCCCTTTACGATTCCAAATCTCCAAAATTATATAGGTTTTTCAATTAATTAGCAATGATTTTAAGGTGTCAGTTATAATGGAAAGTGAGATTGTTGGAAACGGGAGAGGAATGGGGGGACATATACATGAAGCATTTTGTGAAAGTGTTTGAGACAGAACTTGAAGTGAATCTTAAAAGAGAGCATGGTACACCGATCGTCATCATGACTGGAATGGGTTGTTCATTCGAGGAGTGGCATGAGGTGACAGAGAAGCTAAGTGCAATGAATCGGGTCATCCTGTATCACCGGCCGGGGATTGGCAGAAGTGAGCAGAGTCAACGTGAGCGCAACACCGAAGCAACAGTACGCGATTTAAAAGAACTATTACACATTCTGCGTATTGACGAGCCCGTCATCTTGTTAGGACATTCCTACGGAGGACTTTGCGCCCAGCATTTCGCGAAGCGTTATCCATCTGATGTGGCTGCACTCGTGCTCGTTGACTCCACATCACATGACTTGGAGAGGCTTGATACGCTAGACTTGCCAATCATGAATGAGGGAGCGTCGGATGAGGAATGGCTGAAACAATGTGAGGCGTATGCAGAGCAAACCGAATCAGCGTTAACGCGACGTATCCAAATCGTATTGACACCCAATCAGCTGAAGCTTCCGAGTGATGTTCAAGCAGAATTGATTCAATTTTTCCAAAGACCGAATCTGTATAAAACGATGATTGATGAAGTCAAGAACTGGTATGCGGATGCCCGGTTCATAAAACAGTTAGGAAACCTCGGTGTGATGCCGTTATATGTGATTGGACGCGACGCCGACCATGAAGTCGAACAAGGCATGTTAAACGGTTTTCCTGAATCTGAGTTAAGGTTATTAGAAGCAACGTGGCATCAACTCATTCGTGAACAAACGATGCTCTCAACGACTAGCAAGCTGGTGATTGCGGAACAGGCATCGCATGCCATTCATTTAGATCGTCCGGATGTTATTATTGCTGTGGTAGAAGAACACATTGATCAGATGACTCAAGCGATACAATAAGCCGAATGTCGCCACAACAACTAAGAAAGAGCCGATTGAGAGAATGGTCTCAATCGGCTCTTTCTGTGTCGAGCATAAGAATTCAGTCCGTTTTTTTGAACAGCGCCGTCCAGAGTGCCGAGACCCCAAAGACGTCTTCAGAACGGTCGGCCTGTCGCATCTTGCGAATCTCGACTTCCTCGAACGAATGGAAGATGGACCGAAGTTTTTCAGGCGTGAAGCCGAGCCCGCCGTTCAGGTTTCTTCGGCGATACACTTCCCAGTCCGTGATGTCCGAGCCGCCGAGCTCGCCACCTTCCACGAAGCATGTGATTGCAAAGTGACCGTCTGGTTTTAGCGTTTTCCAGACTAAATCGATATACTGTTTTCTTCGATGCGGCGCGATATGGTGAAAACAACCTGAATCATAGATGACGTCGTATGCGGACTCTTCTAGTTTCACATCATACAGATTGTCATGCATGAAGTTCACTTCCACTTGATTCTCAATGGCGCGTTCTTTGGCCCATTCAATCGATGTGATGGACAAATCGATGGCATCGACCGTACATCCGTTCTCCGCAAAATAGATGGCGTTGCGTCCAGGACCGCTCCCTAACTCCAACACGTGACACGGTGCTAGGATATCCCGCTCAAAATAGCTGACCAAGTTTTCATCAGGCTTGTTCACAAAGAAGGGGATGCGCTTGTCTCGATCTGCGTAAAACGAGTCCCAAAACTCACTCGGTTCCCTCAACAGAGAGTCCAACATATTCAATAAATCTTCTTCAGTTCGAATCGTCTCTTTCATGGTATCCCCCGCTTTTATAGTTTCTTGAACACTCCTTAATTATACGATTTTTTCCAAATGTGAGGATGTCAGGTACATGACATTCAGGTTAATTCATCTCGGATTTGAAGGTAGTAGATGGACCGGAAAATAGTGTGTAAAGGCCTCAGGGAAGGGAGTATAGCTCGTGAACTCAATTTCCATGTCCTCCATTGCAGTTTATTCACAATCGATTAAATAAAGGTTTTTGAGAGTGTGAGGTGAATGATCCGATAGCAATAATTCCTATTTATTACAACTATTATAATTATGTTACAAATGAGGCAGTTTAGAATTACGAGACATTCTCTTCAACGACGACCGCCTCATACATCCCTCGTTTTGAACGTTCGAGCACAATCCGAACCGTGACCAAGCCGACGAGCAAGAAAGCGAGTGAGAAGGCGACATACGTCGAGCGAATCCCGACATATTCAGCGAGGAGACCGATGCCGAACGTCAACCCGATAATCAAGACGGACTCCGCTACGTTGATCACCCCGGAGAAGCGGCCCATCAGGTCGGTCGGGACATTGTTTTGATAGAACGACAAGAAGCCGGTGTTCGCGAACGACAAGGCGAACGTGAGCAGGAAGAATCCGACCGCTGCGACCACGAATGACTCGGAGAAGGCGAAGACGAGATAGCCGACAGGTGTTAGGATGGCACCGAAACTGATTAGGAACGGTAACGTCAGCCGGGCACTGAACGTCGCGTTGATGATGGAACCAGCGATAATCCCGGCTCCGGCAACACTGACGAGAAAACCGTAGCGACTCTCAGAGAAGTTGAGCACTTGCGTCGCGAACGACGCCTCGAGCGAGTCGAGCCCCGACATGAAAATCGTCATGACGCAGAATAGGCCATAGACGAGTGTCACGTAACGCATGGTCGATGCGAATCGGACGACCGTTTTCCAATCATCGAGAATCATGCGCAGGTTGAACACTTCGACTTCGTCGCGGGCCGTGAACAACTTCGGTAGTAGGGAGAGGATTCCGACAGACACGAGCAACGCCAGCGCGTTCAATTGTATCGCGAGCGCGGGTGTACCGATCATGAACAACAATCCCGCGATGGCCGGGCCTAAGATGAATCCGGCCGATTGGACGAAATTTTTCATGGCGTTGAACCGTTGACGGTCACCGCTTGGGACGAGCTTGGTCATGTAGACGAGGGAGGCCGATTCGAAGACGGAACTCGCGATGTTCAATAGAAACACGAGCAAGTAGATGAGCGCGAGTGAGTCGATGAAAGCGAGACTGAAGACGACGACGGCGCGGAGCGCATCAAGCCACATCATCAAGCGGCGTGTATCGGTACGGTCGATGACCGAGCCTGACCAAACGTTCGCGCATAGGGCCGCGAGCGGGACCAGAATGTAGAGGACCGAGACGGTGAACGGCGATTGCGTCATCTCGAGAACAATCAAGTTGAGGGCGATGAAATACACCCAGGCGCCGAGGTTCGAGATGCCGACGCCAGTTAGTAAGAGTAAAGTGTGTTTCCAAGTATTCATCGCAATCGTCCCCGTTCAAAGTAGATTTTGAACAGTATGTCACAAAAATGATTGATATACCAGATAAATCCAATCCACTTCAATTTTTTATGAATTTGATTATCCGGCTTGCTCGCTTTCCATAGATTGGACAAAGAGGCTGCGATATACTTTTTGACAGAGCCAGATGGCTCTCGAAATGATTGTTGCAAGCCGAGCAGGTGACTTAACGCGCTGTACCAGCGAAGTAGACTGTGATGGCCTTAGGCACATCCTCGAGCGGTCCTGTCAATTGGACGACATGATTTAGATGATAGAACGTGCTCGTCGTCTCGACATCGTCGAAGCGATTCGTGGCGTCATGGACGAACACGGGAACACCAGCACCGAGGGCAATCCCGAGCTCGATATGGCTGCTGTTGCCGGCCGGCAGTAAAATGATGACGAAGTCCGAAGCCTTGATGGTCTCGAACTCACTCGTGCCGATGGCTCGCAAGTTTTCAAGTGTCGTGGCGCGATCGTTCGTCGTCCAGTCGTATGTATGCGTGTGACCTTGCGAGAGAAGAGTATCACGCAGCTCCCTTACTCGTTCGATGTTTGCGAAGCGTGAGCCGATATAGAAGTTCATATGAGTCCTCCTAGCATATGTCATGTCGAGTGATTCATGTTGATGGCAATAACTTACCACAAGATATACAGGGAAATGAGTCCAAGCATCAAGAGTATGCCGACGCCTACGAAAATGGACTTGGATCGATGCCATCCTCGATATTTGGAAAGATGCACTGTTAATCCGATTGAAGAGGTTATCAACAATTTCATCGTTCCAAGTATCCACACGAATCCTGGCCCAATCCAATTTGGGGAGAACAAAACGTAAACGATGGATATGAAAAGGCTCCTGCCGCTAATCATCACCGCTTGAAAACGACGCGTCACATGACTTCCGTTCATTGTTTGACTCGATCGAATCGTGTCACCGCTACTTCATGAACGATAAGCAACAAAATCGCGATGAAAAAGATGAGCAATGCGACGTATTCCGGATTGACGTTCAGGAAGTAATTGAGCCCGAACAGTGGCGTCACGAATATGATATAGAGCGGATACTGAATCGCAAACAAGGCGTCCAACACCACGATGTCATACATATATGTTTCGAAGCTATTTAATGTGAAGACAGTGACACTTGCGAACAAAATAGCCATGATGAACAGTTTTGCGGCACGGTTTCGAAGTAAACACGTCCCAAGCATGCAAACGAGCAGTAAGCCGGATGCGAAAGCATGAATTGGGTGAATCTCTGCATCAGGAAACATGAAGGATGGAATTAGGTTCACGATGAACGCGAGTATATAGACCGATGACAAGACGACGAGGCATTTCTTTGAATTAGCCATTTCTGAACCCCTTTCTTGATGAGGGTTATATTTACATTTACTTACAAGTGTAATTTTACACTAAAGGGA
This sequence comes from Exiguobacterium sp. s6, assembly GCF_018618155.1. Taxonomy (NCBI): domain Bacteria; kingdom Bacillati; phylum Bacillota; class Bacilli; order Caryophanales; genus Exiguobacterium; species Exiguobacterium sp. s6. Next base: position 1,382,735 of record NZ_JACSLN010000001.1, on the reverse strand, counting down.
GAGTGTGTCAAGATGAACAGGTGGAGTTAGACTAAAAAAAGAAAGGTGGAACAACAATGACAAAAGAGGAATTGAAAGCACTATTGCCGATAGAAGAGGTCGAAATCAAACTCGAAGATGTGGAAGGATTGCCGCGCTTCGCATTCGTTAACGAGCGTGAACGTTTCGAGGAAGTACAGGAGGAGTATCAGGACGACGAGGAGCCATGGCCGGACGGGCTTTATATCATCGGGTATGGGGACTTTTTAGGGACCCCATTTGTGTGAACATCGAGTCGAATTACGTCATCATCGTCAGTCATGAGACGTTCGAAGTGGATGAGATGTTGTCGACTTCCGTCAAGGATTGGTTACGGTAAGGTGGGCGAGCCATTGTTTGAGCAACAAGTCATCATTTCATCCTTAGGTGAGGAGGAAATGGAACTTCAGATGTTCACGATAGTCGGTGCTTCAAAAAAAGCAACGCTGTTAACGAGGGCCGACGCTGCACAACTTCGTGCTTTACAAGAAACCGATTTGCGGTTCATCCGCGTTGGTTACGATAGCGATGGGAATTGGCTAACTATCGATTTAGGCAACGGGGAGCTATTTTTTTGTAACGACGAATACAGACCGAGTGATGTGATTCGCACACCGATTGAAACGGTTATGAACTGGGCCCCGACGACAGAGCGACTATTGCTCTTGACGCAACGTTTAAAGCGCGGAGAGTTGTCTGAACAAGAACTTCCTCGAAAACGTTATACCCCGACGTTCGAAGAGATGATCAAATGGGTTTTGTATGTGAAGGAGGGCTTAGTGACGCGGGAAGACGTATCCGATTGGGCCGGACGTGTGCTTCAGCAGTCAGATGACGACCTCATTGTGGGCATGACGACTGATTCACTTGTCTGGTTAAACGGGATCGATTTACCCGACGGAGACAGCGGTTACTTACATGATGAATCGGATCTGGATGAATGGGTCTTGCAACTTGAAAGGAAGATTGATGAGCTTTAGTAAGTTGGAGTCGTAAAAAACGTCCAAACCACACACATCATATGAATCGTCGCAAGTGTATAAAGGACAGCGAGTAAACCGAATAGGCGCGGGTTGTCACGATTCTTGAAATAGCGAATCGTGTATTCTGAAATGATTGCGCTAGTGAGTGGAATCACGGAGAACATCATGAGGAAGGGCAAATACATGAAAGTCTCGAGGTCGATGAGCGCAACGATGAAATGGTCTTGATCGATCAGGACAGTCTCTATATACAAATACTGACGAATGAGGATATAAATCCATGCCACAAACGATAAAATGCCTAGCAGATGAATGCGCAAATTACATTCTCCTTCTTGTTATAAATTGGATATTGATTGAAATGATTAGGCTCATCACCATAAGGTGTGGTTGACGCATAAAATCCATCAGATTTTGAATTGAACATAGAAAAAAAGCGAAAACCCCGGTATCGTAATTGTTGCTTAGACAAACCACGATTGGAGTTTTCGCTTTGTCCCAACAGTTTATCAAATTACTTCTTCCACTTCCAGACCTTTTTCAGATTCAGATGTCTTCAGACGAAGAACCAAACGTTTTTCCGGTCATCCCGGATCGACATGATATCCCTTGTCCGCTGTGCCAGAGAAAGACCATCCTGCATTCGAAAAAGCGGCGTCGCTTTCGACACGGTCATGCGTGGAACGTCGGTGTACTCTGGATCGAACTGGATGTCCCACGTCAAAGATGCACCTCTTGTGATTTGACGTTCGTGTATGACTACGGTCTCGGGCTCGTCCGCACTTCCACCGAGGTTTTCCGGAAAGGCATCGCAAAACGTTGCCACGGACGGACAATCTCAGATGTCGCACGCGAGTACAGCCTCCCTTATACGACGGTGGAGCGCTGGTTCTATCAGTACGCTTCGGTGGAGACGATGGAGCGTGCAACGCATGTCCTGGTCGACGAGTTCGCCACGAGAAAGGGGCACCACTATGCGACGATTGTCCTCGATGCCAAGAGTGGCCAGCTTCTGTCCATTGTCCCGGGCCGGGACGTGGCAGCCATCTCGGCAGCACTTCAAGGCGTATCCGGGGATGTCCGTTCTGTCGTCAGTGATTTTGCACCGGCGATGGCGAAGGCCATCAACCATGTCTTCCCGGAGGCAGAACATGTGCTGGACCGGTTCCACCTCGTCCAGTTCGTCACGGACGCCCTTCGCCGACGGCGTCGTTTTTGAACGAGGCAAGACGCCATCACCACGTTCGCGTGATCGATCGTTCGCTCGCGCGTCGCCCGGAAACGCTGACTGGGGAAGACCGGGAGGTCGCCCGTTCCTGTATGCAGGAAGATCCATTCATTCGGAACCTCTATCAAGGGCTCCAGCATATCCGATATGTGCTGAAGGCGACGTGCGAGATACAGGCGCAACGGCGGCTCACAGACTGGTTGGACCGTTATCAGTTCCATCCGTGCGGGCCCCTGGCGAAGATCGCGAAAGCAATCCGGGTCCGGGAGCAAGCGATGCGCCAGACAATCGTGTCAAGGCTGTCGAACGGGAAGATGGAAGGGACGAACAACAAGATCAAGCTCATCAAACGCCGTGGCTATGGCTATCGAAACCTCGAGCGATTCTTTTTAAGATTGCGCCTCGAGATCGGTCGTCAAAATAGCAACCACGAGTTATGGTGATGAGCCAGAAAAAGAGGATGAATTTATCGAAGTTTTCTCAAACAGGGGGTAAAATTACAAAGAATTTTTTCTTTTGTTCTTTGCCCAGATCACTAGAAACGATAGAAAGATCAAAATAAATAAGCCGTACTGATAACCGGGATGTATGGATTCTACAAGGCCATAAACAACAGCCACTTCAAGAGAAACGGCCGGAATTTTACCGATGGTGCTGGCAATAATGAATAAGCCACCTGGAATGGGCGTCAAGGCCGCCCCTGCTGTTACCAGACCTGATGGGACAAAAGGAATTAAGCGCAGCAAGATGATTGCCCAGAAGACGCGGCTTATTGAAGAACTCTGGATGTACCTCCAGAACGGCCGCTTTAACCACTTTGGATTAACTTTTGAAAACCCATATCGATATAGGTAAAATCCGACGATAGCGCCAAAAATCTCCCCCGACAAAGAAAGGATGACGCCAATGGTTAACCCTAAAGAACTGATATTGAGAGACGTGAGCAAAAAGCTTGGGAAAAAGCCAACTGCACCCATACTTATGTTGAAAATGAGAAGCAGCAGAAATTCTAAAACGGGGAACTGAGTGTTTATGGTATAATCCGCCTCCTGCGCTGTTTAAAAAATTGATGGTATATAAAAGTTCAGTTGAATGAAATTTTAAGATAGAGAAGTGCGTTCTATATCCGTTTTTTTCGAATTCGGTAATACACTAATCCTGAAAAGCCAACGACGAGGAGGAACAAATAGATTGAACTTAAAATCCCAGGTGGGAAAAATGTGCGAACGTCTTCAGAATTAGAAGGAAGGTTTGTCTCAGAAGCACTGACAACGGGAAACTGATAAGAATACAAAAGAGTGCCATCCTGATCAGTAATCCTTAATAGTCCATCTTCTTTTACAGCGATTGTCACTTGCTCATCTGTTTGGTGTGTATAAAAGAAATCGCCTGGCGTAATGTATTCCACATCACCGGCAAAAAAGCTGCTTTCTTTCGGAATGCTCACTGTTTTAAAATTTTCAAATCCAAAATCCAAAAGTTGAATAGTGTCAGCATAAGCTTCTGCCTCTGTGTCGCTTTTTAAGGTGACGACAATTAAATTCAGGTTTTCTCTTTTGGCTGTCGTGGCCAGCGTGACGCCTGCTTCTGGCACAAACCCGGTTTTACCACCCGTAACGCCTTCATAAGGTTTTTCCCTTAATAGTTTGTGGTGGGTATAAAGCGTGGTATCCCAGGATTCACCGTTCCAGGGCAGTTCTTTTGTTCCAAATATTTTCATGAATTCATCGTTCTTCATCGCATATCGGGTTAACTTCGCTAAATCTTCGGCTGTCGTAACATGCTCGGGATCAAAAAGACCGTGGGGATTTTCGAAGTTCGTATTCCGCAGGCCAATTACATCTTCTAAATATAAATTCATATCAGCAGAAAATAACTCAACGCTGCCGCTGATGTGTTCAGCAATGGCGACGCCGGCATCATTTCCAGAGTTGACTAAGAGGCCCAGCAACAGTTTTTCTAAAGTCACTTGTTCTCCCTCTTCCAAATAAACACGGGTGCCTTCCGTATTGCGTGCTTTTTTACTGATGGTTACAACATCATTTAATTTTCTGTTTTCAATTGCATAAATGGCTGTGGCAATTTTTGTTAGGCTGGCAGGATACATCTGCGACTGTGCATTTTTTTCATAGAGGATTTCTCCAGTCGTTGCTTCCATGACAATAGCTGCTTCACTGGATACGTTTGGCAGGGAAGGGTCATCAGTTTTACTGAAAACGGACGAAACGATTAAAGTGTTGATCATGATTAAAATGGTTGAAACAACACTTAGTTTTTTCATAACTACTCCCTCCTGAGTGATTATTTTAGTTCTGCTTTATTATATAATTGACGGTTTCCCGGTCCGAATCAGTCGGTAAATGAAAGGTTTGCTGGTATTTCTCGTGTCCTTTACCGGTAATCACAATCCAGTCGCCTTCCTTGCTTTCATGGATTGCTTGCTGAATGGCGAGTGTACGGTCTGGAACGATGCTGCCTTTTGAGTTGCCGTATGTTTCATTTAGTTGGTTTAAAACTTCCAGCATATCTCCTGGAGAAACATTGTTCAGGTCGTCCAACGTTAAAATGTAGCGGTCACTCATTTCAGCAGATATGGATAGCATGTGCTTTCTCTTGCTGGCATCTCGATTTCCACGAAAGCCGAAAATATGGGTTATTCGTTGGGCCCCTTGTGATTTTGCAGTTTCCAGGCAGTAAGAGATGGCATCCGGAGTATGGGCATAATCCACAATAACGATCGAGCCCTTGGCCAGTTTCGTGACCTCAAAGCGTCCATCGACTCCCTTGAAATGGTGAATGGAGTTTAAGAGCTTTTCTTTGGGGATACCCAGCAACAATGATGTTCCGTAGGCCATTAAGGTGTTATACATATTGTGCATTCCGGTCATGGCAGCGACCATTTGATACGTTTCGTTACTTTCAATCACCCGCATAGTGGAGGACAGTGAATGAAATTTTGCAACACGCAGGTTGCATTCAGTGGATGTGCCAATTGCATAAATCGGTTTTCCCTTTGTTTGCAGGATTCCACAGAGCTTTCGTCCCCACTCATTATCTGTATTCACTACAGCAATCCCATGTTCTTTCATCTGATTGAACATTGTAAGCTTCGCCTGAAAATATTCTTCCATGGAACTGTGATAATCCAGGTGTTCATGGTGAAGATTGAGGAACAAGCCGTAATCAAATTCAATGCCTTCTAACCGATACTGGGCCAGTCCATGAGAAGAAACTTCCATAATGACGACCTCATCCTGACTGAGGGTCAACAGTTTATGGAGAGCGAGTGAATTTGGTGTGGTGTTCGAGCTTTTCATTTTTTCGCCATTGATAATATTTTGGTTGGTACCGATGACAGAACAACTCATACCGTTGCTTTCCAGAAAGTGCTGGAGCATATAGCTCGTCGTCGTTTTTCCGTTGGTGCCCGTAATTCCAATCATTATTTTCTGGTCAGATGGACGGCCATAAAAATTCCTGGCCAGGATGCCAAGCGCTTTCCGGCTATTTTCCACCTGTAAATAAGGGACACCTAACCGGGTAATTCCTTGTTCTCCGATGACAAGGGCTGCCCCTTTTTCAATTGCCTGGTCAATAAACCCGTGACCATCAATTTCAAATCCTTTAATAGCAACAAACACAAAACCTTTTGCCACATCGCTTGAGTTATCGGCAATCCCCTTGATGTCTAATTCTAATATTCTGGAATCTAATCGGGAGATCAGACCGGATTCGTTCAAAAGCTGATTTGTTTTCATAGATTTGGTGACCTCTCTAAAACTATTTAAATTTGATTTATTCTATTATAAAAATGTTGAAAAAATGTGCAGAATTTATACGGGAAGCCTAACTACTAAAACTTAATGTTTTTGTAATACAAACGAAATCGAATCCTTTATGAACCATTACAGATAAAAACCCGGGATCTTGTTGACAAGATCCCGGGTTTTGGCGCTTTTATTCGGGTGACAGTTCGCTTTCAGTCACCCATTTATGATTGGTGACTTCCTCGCCTCCGGTGGTCGGGACGAAATCAACCATATAGACGGTCGTTTCTTCGGTAGAATCAACCGTAGCCGTTGCGCCGTCCATTCCCTCCATATGGTCAGCGGCAATGGCCGCTTCATCGCCCGTTTCCAATGGTTCATCACCTGGATTTTCCAATTCTGCGTGAATCACCCATTTGTGATTTTCAACCGGCTCGCCTCCGTCCGTCGGCGTATAGGTCACTGCATAGGCGGTTGTATCATAAGCCCCGACAATTGTGGCTTCAGCACCTTTCATGCCTTCCATATGATCGGTTTCAATAATCGCCTGGCTTCCAACTTCAAAGGTTGGATTTTCGGCTTCCTGCAAATCATCCGGGACTTCACCTGAACCGGAATAGAAGAAACTGCACAGAAAATCAAGAATTAATCGGTAAACTGGATTGGTTGACGTCTTCTGGAACGGTTAAGCAAGCACGGGGAAGTAGAAGTTAAGAGAGGGGCTGTATTTAATTTTACATACCTTGAAATTCCCCGAGTCTTATATAGAAAATTTCATTTGATTCCTTAAGGGATACAAAAATGATAAAGAAGAGGATTCAACTTACTGTAATAGGAGGTGTACAAGTGGCGGAAATTAGTTTGTATCTTGCGTTTGGCGCAGGGCTTTTATCATTTATCTCTCCATGCTCCCTTCCTTTGTATCCGGCTTTTTTATCCTACCTTACTGGAGTTTCAGTCAATGAGTTAAAGACGGGCAAGGGAATGATGAGGAGCACGGCTTTGATTCATACGGTTCTATTTTTGATAGGTTTCTCCATCATTTTTTTAGCGTTGGGCTTGTCGACTTCGCTTATCGGAAACTTCTTCTTGGAATATCAAGTTCTTCTACGTCAATTGGGCGCTATTTTGATGGTGTTTTTTGGCTTGGTCCTAACCGGTATTCTGAAATTCGACTTCCTGCTGTCGGATAAGAAATTACAGTTCCAGAAAAGGCCCTCCGGATACGCGGGTTCTGTTCTGATCGGCATTGGCTTTGCAGCTGGATGGACCCCGTGTACCGGTCCCATACTTGCAGGAGTTATTGCACTCGGAGTAGCGGATCCGGACAGTGGCTTACTCTATATGCTGTTTTACGTTCTGGGATTTTCCATTCCTTTTCTCTTGATGTCGTTTTTTATTGAGAAAATGACTTTCTTGAAGAAGAAGAGCGCTCTTTTCATGTCAATAGGAGGAGCATTAATGATTCTGATGGGCGTTTTACTTTACTTTGACATGCTGACAGAAATCATCGCTTTTTTATCGCAATTTACGGGTGGATTTACAGGGTTTTAATGGACTCAACCCATCATCTAGGAAGGACGTGACAGTGTATGGCTGCTAAAAAGGATAAAAAGAGAAATCGCTTGATTATGAGGACAAGTATTTGTTCATTCTGGTTGTCGCTATTGCATTTACCATCTACAACGGATTAACAAAAGAGAAAAACGAATTGCTGCAAGTTGGAGATTCGGCACCCGATTTTGCGTTGACGGATTTGAACGGGGAACGGCATCAGCTGTCTGAGTACAAAGGGCAGGGGGTGTTCGTGAACTTTTGGGGTACTTGGTGCAAACCGTGCGAAAAAGAGTTCCCGCTGATGGAAAAGCAGTACCAGGTATACAAGGATCAAGGTGTGGAGATACTCGCTGTCAATATTGCGCAATCCGATTATGAAGTGAGACAATTTGCTGAACAGCGAAATTTAACGTTCCCGATTGTTATCGATAAGGACAAAAGTGTTATGGAGCTTATAATATCCGTCCATTGCCGACTACTCTGTTAGTCAATCAAGAGGGCAAAATCGAGAAAATTATTACGGGTGAAATGTCCGAAGAGGATATCGCGAGTTATATGGAACAGATCAAACCGTGCTGATACCTCTGAATTTCCCAAGCATAATGCGGGCCACGTTATTTTGAAAAATGCTGCAAAGAAAAAACGAGAAAAAAACATTTCTTTAAAGTGGACTAACCGAAAGAAAAGAAATGTCAGGTGTAGAAAATTTATAAATAAAAATCAGGCAAAGATCCTCCACCGGACCGATTGGAAGGATTATTCCTTTTGGGTCAATTGTAGAGGGAATGGATTACCTGTTTTGAAATCAAGATATCTGCACAAAAAGTCGAAACTTTTTCGTTAAACTTTAAGAATGTTATACTTATAAAAAATAAAAAATGACATATTCGGAGGGCATCTACATGAAAAAAAAGAGAATAGGAACGGCAGTGCTGTCGGCTTTTCTTTTGCTGGCAGGCTGCAGCAATGATACAACGGATTCATTTGAAGTGCCGTTTGAAGGGGAACTGAACCATGTTCATGGGATGGGTTATGCAGGAAATGAGAACGGACTGTATTTTGCCTCGCATACCGGGCTGAAAATTTACCGGGAAGAGGGCTGGTTCGAAACGGCGGATAATTTTCATGATTATATGGGCTTTAATGCAACAAATGAAGGATTTATTACGTCGGGCCACCCAAGTGCAGACTCAGAATTACCCAATCCCCTAGGGATACAGCGAAGCATCGACAGCGGTAAATCGATTGAAGAGATTGCATTTCAAGGAGAAACGGATTTTCATGCCATGGCGGTGGGATATAACAGTAACGACATTTTCCTAATCAATCCGGCCAAGAATTCCCTATTGGAAGCCGGCGTATATAAAAGCGGTGATGAAGGCGAATCATGGAAAACTGTGAAGGCTGAAGGGCTGGAAGGCGAAGTGACTTCGCTCGCTCTTCACCCGGCTGACTCAAACTTCGTCGCTGCAGCTACGGCTGCAGGGATTTATTTCTCACGGGATGGCGGAGAAAATTTTAAAGCCATTACAGACGGAAGTGAAACAGGCACAGCGGTGCATTTCACCGAAGACCATTTGTACTTCGGAAGCTACGGGACAGCGGCGGCTCTGGTGAAGTATACTATGGAAAATGAAGAACTCGAGCCGGTGGATACACCGGACCTTTCACAAGATGCCATCGCTTTTATTGCACAAAACCCGATGGATGGAATGGAACTGGCGATCTACACATTTGAAGGCAATGCCTACTTGTCGGAAGACGGATTACAGACCTGGAAAACGCTGCTGGAAGAGGGAAAAACCAAGTAGAAACCAGCTAGCCGTTTGAAAGACGAACCGAATCCAACAGCTTTCGGCAGCAGTCTTTGTCTTGATTGCTGCTAACCAATCGACTTAAAGAGGGATGCCATGTTAAACAGGCTTGCATTGAAAATAGGTTTGCTGTTTTTTGTGTTTATTATCATCATTGAATTGGTTTTGTTTCTAACCCTGTACGTTACTTTTGTCAATGAACGGGTGGATGAAGTCATGACCAACCTGCTTGCAAGAGGGAACACCCACAGCGAAGTATTGGAAGACAGTTTTGAACCGGCGACATTGAACCATGTGGCGTTGATGGAATCGGCCTCCGATTTCATCGTCATCATCACGGATGCAGATGGCAACGAATTGACCCATTCCGATCTGATTGAACCTGAAATGAGGGAAGTGTTGGAACATACCGATTTTGATGAGGTTCTGCAGGGAGGGAAGGTCGTGGAAGAGCGATGGGACAAAAAAGAGTTTATTGCGACGGACAGCCCAATCACCATTGAAGGAGAACATAGAGGCCACGTGTTCATGTTTGCGGAAACCAATCATATCAAAGGGATGGTCAGTCATTTGCGAAACCAATTCCTGATTGTTGGCCTGATTGCTGTCGGGTTGACCGTCATCACAATTTTTCTGCTATCCCGATTGATTACGTTGCCGTTGATTCGGATAAAAGAAGCGACGGAACAGTTAAGCGAAGGGCACCACGAGGTCAGCCTGAATATTGGCCGAAACGATGAGTTGGGAGAGCTGGCGAACGCCATCACTGCTCTATCCAGTGACTTGGAACATTTAAAAAATGAGCGGAATGAATTTTTGGCGAGTATTTCGCACGAGTTGCGGACGCCGTTGACCTATATCAAAGGATATGCCGATATCGCGAGCCGGCCGGATGCATCCGAGGAAGAGAAAAAGGAATACATTGGCATCATCCGGGAAGAGACGGCCCATTTGACGGAATTGATCCGGCAGCTGTTTGAGCTGGCTCAGATGGATCATAACCAGTTCGCCATTCAAAAAGAGGAATTTTCACTGGAGATGCTTTTTGCATCCGTCGTTGCCTTGGTTCGGCCAGCTTTTGACGAGAAACAGATTTCATTGGCTGTCCATTGTGAACATGAGATTGTCGCCTTCATTGATCCCGAACGTTTTCAGCAGGTATTGCTGAATGTCTTGGACAACGCCCGCAAGCATTCTCCTGAAGGAACACAAGTGGTATTACAGGGAGTCCAAGATAAAGGTACCATCACCATAAGCATCCGTGATGAAGGAGAGGGCATACCGGAAAAAGATCTTCCTTTTGTCTTTGAACAATTGTATCGGGTCGATAAATCCAGATCCAGACAGTACGGCGGAAGCGGTCTTGGCCTGGCGATTGCGAAAGAAATCGTCGAATCGCACGGTGGTCTCATGACGCTTCAAAGTGAGTACGGACAAGGGACAACCGTCCTGATAGAATTGAAAAGGGGGGATTCGCTTGCAGAAAGTGCTGTTGGTTGATGATGAACAACGAATGCTGGATTTAGTGGCTTTATATTTGAAGCCGCATCAGTACCTCTGTAAAAAAGCACTGGGAGCTCATGAAGCCCTCGACTATTTGGAATCGGAACCTTTCGATCTCGTCTTACTGGATATCATGATGCCGGAAATGGATGGCTGGGAACTGTGCCGCGAAATCCGGAAATTTTCGGATGTGCCAATCATTATGCTGACGGCGCGGGAACAACAGGAGGATATTGTTAAGGGATTGAATATCGGGGCGGATGATTACATCACAAAGCCGTTTAATGAAGATGAGTTGCTGGCCCGGATGGGGGCGCTGCTTCGCAGGAGAACTCCGAAAAATACCATTGAAGTGGACGGTTTGGTGTGGGAAAAAGACCGGTTTGAACTTACGTACGGCAAACATATCATCAAATTGACGCCAAAAGAATTTCTGATGGTGGGCCACCTGATGAAGAATGCCGACAAAGTGTTTACGAGGGAGCAGCTGATCCAGTTAATTTGGGGATTCGACTCAGAGACGGAAGGGCGGACCATCGATTCGCATGTGCGAAATGTTCGGGAAAAAATCCGCCAGTCCGGTTTTCCGGTCGATGATCATTTTCTCACGGTTTGGGGAATCGGCTACAAATGGATCCATGAAGCAGAATGATGCTTGATAAAAGAAAAGGTCCGTCGGAAAATATTTCCGACGGGCCTTTTTGAGTAAGGTTATGCGGCGTTACGGCAAGCTTCTGCACATCTACGGCAAGCTTCCGCACAGCGTCTGCAATGTTCATGATGATCGGCGTGCTTCTCACATTCCTCTGCGCAAGCTTCGCAAATGGTTGCGCAAACGGCTGCCAGTTCGGAAACGAACGGTGAATTGTGAGTAATGGCATGTTCCAAAAATGCACACATGTCCGCGCATTCCCGGTCTAATCGAATGCACTGTGCTAGCATCTTCACATCGTCTTCCTGCAGACAAGCGTCAAAACAATGGTTACATTCCGCTGCACAATCATGTAATGCCCGAATCAATTCCTGATGTTGTTCATGAGCCATGTTAAAACCTCCATTTCTTATTTTTGTTTCATTTACTGGATTTCCCTCTCCTTTCCAAACTAAACAGAAATACCGAAACTCCATAGAAACTGCACATTTTATAGACAAGTAATCAAATATTAAAATCAATGGTGCGGTTTTTTTGGGGGGTCATTGTGAACTTCTAAATTAGAGTCATGGAAACAGCGATAAAGTAAAATGATACTAAACACTTGATATACCCTATCGGGGTATGTTAAGTTTAAGGAAATATTACTTTAGGAGGAATAATAATGATTGAAACATTAAAAGTACAAGGTATGTCCTGCGGCCACTGTGCAAACTCGGTTGAAACGGGCGTCGGTGAACTCGAAGGGATTTCATCTGTGACAGTTGATCTTAAAAAAGGCGAAGTGGCAGTAGACTATGATACTGCCAAGACATCATTAAACGAAATTCAGAAAGCGATTGAAGAACAAGGGTATGACGTCGTATAAGGGTGCTTTCACAGCACACTTTACTTTTAAATGAAATATACCCTCGCGTGGTATATTCGGCAAGAACTTTGTGAATGTTAAGAATGTAAATAGGGTTAAATAGGATAAGAACCACTAGTTTGGAGGAGGCGCACTGAATGGCTAAAAATGATAAAGACCATCACCACCATCAAGACGAACAGGTAGATCACAGTAAAATGGATCATTCCAAACATGTTGGGCATTCGTACCATGAAGACCAAGTGAAAGAAGGCATTCAAGACGACAGCAATCCTGCCAAAATTCATGATGATCATGCCCATCACAATCATGGTGGCCACGATCATAGTGACCATGGACATCACCATCATGGGAATTTCAAAGAAATTTTCCTGAAGTCGCTGCCCTTGGGCATTGTCATTCTATTATTGTCGCCGATGATGGACGTTCGGCTTCCTTTCCAATTTACTTTTCCATACTCGGATATTGTGGTCGCTGTATTAGCAACTATCTTATTGGTTTATGGCGGAAAACCCTTCTATCAAGGTGCAATCGCTGAATTTAAGGAAAAAGCACCGGGCATGATGGCCCTTATTTCATTAGGGATATCCGTTTCCTATTTGTACAGCATTTACGCCGTGCTGGCACGCTACGTAACCGGCGATCACATCATGGATTTCTTCTTTGAATTCGCGTCCTTGCTGTTGATCATGCTCCTTGGACACTGGATCGAAATGAAGGCTATCGGAGAAGCAGGAGACGCGCAAAAATCGCTCGCCGAATTGGTGCCGAAAGATGCACATGTGGTATTGGAAGATGATTCGATCGAGACGCGTCCCGTAAATGAGCTGGAAGTCGGAGACCTTGTACGGGTTCAGGCCGGAGAAAACGTCCCTGCCGATGGCATCATCAAAAGAGGCACCTCGCGGATCAATGAAGCTTTGCTGACGGGGGAATCTAAACCCATTGAAAAAGGAGCCGGAGACAAAGTGATCGGCGGTTCCACGAACGGTGCAGGCATCTTATATCTTGAAGTACAGGAAACCGGCGACCAATCGTTCATTTCTCAAGTTCAAACCCTGATAAGCCAAGCGCAGGATCAACCTTCAAGAGCTGAAAATCTTGCTCAAAAAGTAGCCGGCTGGCTGTTTTATATCGCCATTGCGGTGGCTTTCATCGCTTTTGTCGTTTGGCTGTACATTGCTGACATTCAAACCGCTATTCTTTTTACGGTTACGACATTAGTCATTGCATGTCCACACGCTCTCGGCCTTGCCATTCCGCTGGTTATTGCACGAAGCACCAGTTTAGGTGCAAGCCGCGGGCTGTTGGTGAAAGACCGCGAAGCATTGGAGCTGGCAACTAAGGCTGATGTAATGATACTGGATAAAACGGGTACATTGACTACTGGCGAATTTAAAGTTTTGAACATGGAAACACTGGATGGTCAACATACCGAAGCCGAAATCGCGGCGTTAATGGCAGGGATTGAAGGCGGGTCCAGCCACCCAATCGCCCAGTCAATCGTCCAATACGCTGAGAAACAAGGGATTCAGCCTGTCCACTTTGATTCGATTGATGTTGTGTCGGGTGCGGGTATAGAAGGATACGCCAATGGCCGCAAATACGAATTGATCAGCCAAAAGGCACTTGGAAGAGATGTAGCGGTGGATGTTCCCAAAGGGGCAACATTAAGTATACTAGTTGAGGACGGGAATCCGATCGGTACGGTCGCATTAGGCGATGAATTGAAAGAAACGAGCAGAACGCTGATACAGGCATTGAAGCATTACAATATAAAACCGATTATGGCTACAGGTGACAATGAAACGGCTGCCCAAGGAGTAGCAGAGGAACTGGGCATTGAATACAGAGCCAATCAATCACCGCAAGATAAATATCATTTAGTGGAATCACTGAAAAATAATGGACAAACGGTTATCATGGTCGGCGATGGCGTCAACGATGCACCATCCCTTGCAATAGCAGACGTTGGGATAGCAGTCGGTGCCGGAACTCAAGTCGCCATCGATTCCGCTGATGTGATTTTGACTCAGTCGGATCCAGGCGATATTGAATCCTTTATCGAATTGGCCAATAAAACAACCAGTAAAATGAAACAGAACCTCGTGTGGGGAGCCGGTTATAACTTTATTGCCATTCCCATAGCGGCGGGTGTTCTAGCCTCCATTGGGATTACGTTGGCTCCTGCCGCAGGAGCAGTTCTGATGTCCGTGTCCACGGTTATCGTGGCTATCAATGCGATGACATTGAAACTAAGAAATAGAGCTGTTTAACACCGTGTTTAATTGTCGTACACGAAAAGTGCTGCCTCCCAAAAGTTGAATTTTCTTTAACCTTGGGGGCACAGTTTTGTATTAGGTTAAAGTCAAACGGAGGTTTGAAGACTTTGGATAATTAAATATATTTTTATAGTTAACATATGAGATATTATCGGAAGAGAGGAAGCCCAAAAGCTTCTTCTCTTTTCTACTTAAATTCAATTAACACAAAAAAGTTTTCAAAAATTGATCATTCATTCATTAATCGCCGATTGTAAAATTAAGCTAGACAATTGAAAAAGCCATTCGTGGTACACTCACAATGTATTTTCCGACCAAAGAAAAACATAGGAGTGATCACGAATGACCTACACCCATCTTACCACGGATGAACTGGTGATGATAGAATCCTACCACCGCCAAAATATACCTGTAGCGATCATTGCTAAGTTGATGAACCGTTCCAGGCAGCCAATCTACAACGTCATCAATTTCCTGAAATCAGGACATACAGCGCTCGACTTCTACACGCAATACAAGAAAAATAAGAAACGCTGCGGCCGGCGGAAGATTGTCCTGCCGAAGAAACAAGTGGCCTATGTTCAAGACAAGGTGGCGCAGGGCTGGACGCCGGATGTCATTGTCGGCCGGGCAGAAACGGCCATCGATTGTTCCGCGCGCACCATCTATCGCATGTTCAAAAATCAGGTCTTTGACGCCGCCACGCTGCCGATGAAAGGAAAACGGAAACCCAATGGACACCAGGAACGCCGGGGAAAACAGGCGTTCAAACGCCATATTTCCGAACGGGAAGCCGACAACCCGTCGTTCAAAAAAGAGTTCGGGCATATCGAAGGCGACACCATTGTGGGTGCCCGCCACAAAAGTGCGGTGATCACGCTGGTCGAACGGCTGACGAAAGTCATCATCGCCCTGAAGCCTGCAGGACGCAAGGCTTGCGATATTGAAACTGCGTTGAACCAGTGGTTCCAAGGGGTCCCGAGAAATCTGTTCAAATCCATCACGTTTGATTGCGGCAAGGAATTCTCCAATTGGAAACCGTTGTGCAACCGGCACGACGTCTCGATTTACTTTGCGGATCCCGGCACGCCTTCTCAGCGCGCCTTGAATGAAAACTCCAACGGGCTCCTGCGGAAAGACGGCTTGGCAAAGGAAATGGACTTCAACCAGGTGGATCAAACATTCATTTCGTCGGTGGCCGACAAGCGGAATAACATCCCAAGAAAGTCACTGAATTACCGCACACCGTTGGAGGCATTTTTGAGTCACCTGAATGGAGTCGATCTGTCTAGCTTAAATTGACAAACGGAATGATTTAAAGATATCAGTGTACTGCAACTTTTAACTGATACATCTATAAAAGCAGCAAAGGATTTTTCGTCAGCAACCGCCAGGGCGTTAGTCTATCGATTGTTCGACGTGAATGATTGCCTCGAACGGCACATGGATGATCCCTTCCCTTTGATTGGCCAGCTCGACGGTCCGCTCCATGTAGTTCGTCCGGTGCACGAATCCTCTGAATCGTTTCATCTCCCGCTTCTCCACATATTTTACCTCTACCAAATCTCCGCTGAAGATCGCGTCGTTCAGCACATTCTCATAGACCGATAGGACCTGTTCATCGATATCTGGCATCTCAATTTTTTGAATCTCTTTATAGTATTTCGTCAGTAGCGCCTTGTGCTCGGGCATGAGGAATGGGATCCATTTCAATTCGCCCCGATCGCGATACATCGTCATAATAATTACCCCTCTCAATAAAACGAACGTTTGTTCTTATTTTATACCCGATTTGTCCCGTTTGAACAGCCTTTTTCGTGATTGGTAATCCGTGCGTCCTGTTTCCGTACTCTAGCTCGCTGGTCTTCGGTGCAAGGGACGTCAAAAAAATGACGCGCCCTCCGGCCCGTCTTCCTTCGCTTTAGGCTCAAAGCGAGGCTTTTCGCTCGTTGGCTACGGAAGCCTGTCCCTCCGTTTGCTCTACGCATTTTTTTGAGGCTCTCCCTGCGGTCGCCCTTGCACCGTCTCCCGACGCTCTCTTCGTTCCCGTCAACAGGACGCACAACGGTGTTCGTTCTGAGCTCGGCTTATCCGAAAGGGGACAAACCATCATGGAACTTACATCCATCATCGAGGTCATTCGTATCAAACAAGAGATTCGCGAGGAGATGGTCGCTCTCGAGCACGCCATCATCCAATCACCGGACAGTGCCCGACAAATCGGTTCCTCGTTCATCGGGGACGACGACCGTGAAGTGTTCCTCGTCATCATTCTCAACACAAAGAACCGGGTCATCGGCGTCCACCGGGCACACGTCGGGAGCGTCAACTCGAGTGTCGTCCACCCACGGGAGGTCTTCAAATGCGCCATCTTGAACAACGCCTCGTGCCTCATCGTCTGTCATCAGCACCCGAGCGGGGACCCGACGCCGAGCCGGGAGGACATCCTCGTCTCCGAACGGTTACATGAGGCGGGGGACCTCATCGGCATCCCGGTGCTCGACCATCTCATCCTCGGAGCGGACGAGTCGTACGTCAGCATGAAACAGCGAGGTTACATGGGTTGAACGGAATGGAGTGGGGCCGGGGGACCGGTCCCGGTCCGTCCGGTAAGGACAAGGAAGAAAAACGTACGTTTTTCTTTGACTGGATGGGCGACTCGCGTTGCTCTCGCCTGGATCCATAGAGCGGGATCCGGAAAAGGGTCGTTTTCGCATGACGAAAACGCGATGGTTCGTGTGTGAAGGTTGGACGTTGTTTTGGTCTGTCTCGTAAGAAGACTATTTGATGAAATGACAGAAGTGAAAACACGGTTTGTTTATTGAAAATGAGCATGTTTTCTAAACAAGCCCTAGGGCTTACGTGAAATTAGGCGAGATGTTGTCTGCTTGGATGCGAGGTATCATGAGGCTATCAACAGGAGAGGAAGATTCAGATGGACAGTTACCAACTAGATCAACAGACGATGGACGAGATGACGGAGGTATTGCTTCGACTGTATTTTGCAATACAAATGTGCACAATAATGCAACGAAAAGTACAGAACTTTGCCAGCTGGGTTTTAGTGTTTCGACAACGCATGCGTGACACGATAACTGTCACCTGTAAAGTTTAGTATGTGAGCGTGATGGATGACGCGATCGACGAGTGCCGCAGTCAAGCGCGCGTCGCCAAAGATGCGATTCCATTGGCTGAACTCAAGGTTGGATGTGATGATCAGGCTCTTTCGCTCGTACCAGTCGGTGATGAGATGAAACAGAAGTTCCGCAGATTCTTTTGTGAGAGGGAGATATCCCATCTCATCTAAAATAATCATATCTGCCGACTCGAGACGAGAATGGAAGTTGCCTAGTTTTCCATCCCGCCAGGCCTTGTTAAGTTGCTCGACGAGTTCAGAGACCCGGAAGAACCTCACCTCATAACCTTTGTGACAAGCTTCTCTCCCGAGCCCGATGGCCAAATGGGTCTTTCCTGTACCCGGGGACCCTGTCAGAACGACGTTCTGTGAGTGCTCGACGAAATTCAGTGAGGTCAGTTCGTCCTTATCTAAATGCTTTGGGAAGTAGATGTGATTGCCCCAATGATAGTCGTCTAGTGACTTATTGTTGATGAATTTTGCCTTTTTGATTAACCGTTGCGCTTTCGCTTCCTCGCGGAGGCGCATTTCCATCGAGAAAAGCTCCGTGAGAAACTTTTCAGGGGATTCCGTTGGAATCGATTCATAGATTTCAGCGACATAGGCAAGGCGGAGCGATTTGCACATTTCTTTTAGGCTCATACTGCACCACCTTCTCCCCAAGGCCGATTCAGGCTATCGTACTTGCTCCAATCCACATCATAAGGATGGTCCTCAACCACGGCTGGATCGTCGTCCTCGCTCAGTAGCTCGTATAGGCGTTCATTGATCTCGAGGATTGGATAGAGTGCGAGCTTGGCTCGGATCCAGGCCAGTCTTTCCTGCCGAACGAGTAAGTTGGGTACGCCCAGGTACTCTTTGATTCTACCCGGCAGATATTCGGAATAACGGGAGTGCCCGAAGCTTCTCGGCTTCTTGTGCCAAGTGCTGATGATGTTTTCCCATGGGAGCGCACGCTTTGTCATCATGTAGGGACGTTTTTCTTCGTAGAGGATTTCTCCGTGAAGTGAGAGAATCTTCATCGAATCCCACCTTAAGATGGCGCGTACTTGCCCATGACGAGCCCCTGAAGGGATCAAGACTTTCGTCTTATCGATCGTTATTTCGCCGTACTTGTTCACCTTGAACAGTTCTTCTTTGAAGACGGGGAAGTCTTCTTGCGGCAATCGCAATAGATGTCTCTGCTCTTCTTCGAACAACTCACGGATCAGCACATGCTTTTCGTAATGCACTCTCTCCATGTCATCCCGTAGGGAAGCTGCGAGTTGCCGGTTCGTCGAATCGTAATCATGCATGACAGGGGCTGGGACAAGAAAATTGTACCGAACGTATCCTACCTTGTTCTCGACACTTCCTTTCTCGTTACCTCTGTAAGGATTACAGCTTTGAACTTGGAAGCCGTAATGTGCCATGAACTGCAGGAAAGCATCTGTATAGATCGCCTCTTCTTTTGTCGTTCGTGGTTGGATGACTGCGGCGGGGAGATTATCGATTCTGAGCTGTTGCGGTACACCACCGATTTCTTCAAAAAGCATTTTGAGTCCCGTCAAAAAGCACTCTTGGTTTTCTGCGGGCAGGGCGACAGCTGCTGTGCGGTTACTGAAGGGCAGGCTCATGACGAGGCATTTTACATCGACCGCATGACTATCTTTGACGACTTCCATCGTCCCGAAATCTACCTGTGCCTCACCCGGAGGGTGTTGCAATCGTTCTTGCCTTGTGTCGTTTTCCTCCTCGCTCGTCATATGCCAGCTCTTGATGAAATTGCAGACCGTCCGGTAAGAACCCTCGAATCCGTTCGCCACCAGCGTTTCATAAAGCTTTTTATTCGTTCGTCTTAACTTTTTCTGAAGCATTTGATCCTCGGTCAACCAATCCTCGACCATCTCGCCCCATTTCGTTCCGTACATCATGCCTCTCTTGGGGCGAATGGTTTCACTCGGCAGTTGAGCTGAATCCGCGTATTTTTTTACCGTCCTCCAGTTGAGGTCTAGATTTTTAGCGATTCGATTGATCGAATGTGATTTGTGGTTTCTCAGATATTTGATACAATTGATATCGGACATTGCTAGCATTCCTTCCATCTCCTAACGTTCTTGTGTCGCAACTTAAACGTTAGGGTGAGATTATGGTTGCTGGCAAGTCCTTTTTCTTTTCTAAAATAGGAGTGCAGAGTTGTGTACGTTTCCGTTGCACACTTCTGCACTCCTATTTTGCATTACACACTTCGACGCCTTCCTGACCGGCTCCAAGAAGATTTTGACGACTTAAAACTTGTGAGCATGGATCTTCTTTGTGATGTGAAGGAAGGAGAACGCTTGACCCACCTCACCGTCTTTTTCAATACCAATATGATTCGACGGAATCGTCGTACATAAGAACAAAAATATTTGTATACATGTATACATGTAGATTTGTATACGCGTATACATGTATACATTTTTTAAAGTCGTCATTTCTGTAGTTTCATGAACAAGGACTGAACTGGCTCTGGACGGGGAATCGTTCTATAGCGAAGCGGAAGGGGGGAGACGTGATGGATGAGGGGCTGCTTGATGACTATGCGTTCGCTGGATTGGATCCGTTCGTCCGGACGGTGTTCTCGGAACTGATGGAACATCCCGAATGGATGCGTGTCGTCGACAGGGAACATTGCGTCGAGAAGGTCGTCCGGTTCGATGACGGACGGAACTCGCCTTACTTCCGGGTGCTGATCTATCTGGATGCAGAAGAGCGTCCGATCAAGAAAGTGTATCTATACGGGACATGGGTGGTGGCGGATGGAGAAGTCAGCTTCGTCGTCTCAGAGCTATCCAAGGGTGTATTCGAATATGAAGTGATGCATGTCCATTGGCTCATCAAGTATCGGTTCGAGGATTGGGGCGTGTCTGAAGACGGGGCATGGGAGAAGGAATGGTGATCCGGGCTCATGCGTGAGCGTCTAACGCCAGGAGGCGAAGTCGCTCATCGCACCGCTGCCCCCCTGACGGCCCGATAACAAGAGCTGCTGGCTCACCGCCGCATCTCTATGTTCCTGGCCCTTTCTAACGGGAGGCACGGAGCGTAAGGGCAACGTCAAAAGCAAGAGCGTGGGCGCGTCTAACGCCACGCGGAGTGGCATTCGAATCTAGGACAGGCCCAAATCGCGGACGCAATTCTCGACAGGATCGTACACGACTCCTATAAAATCCTGGTCGATGGCGAAACCTCAATGAGGGAACACCACGGGCTAGGGATAAGCTAAGATCTTGGCCATCGATGAGTCGATGGCCTTTTTCTTCATATTGACTCGCTCAGTCGTCCGCACTAGTGGCTCTCTGTATCCGCAATACTCAGCAGGACAAAAAACGCATCCTTCGAGTTTTTGAGGATGCGTTTGAGCAATGTGACTCTATTTGACTCGCGTTTATATTCCTACATATAAGCATACAACTGATGGTAGTTTCCAAGGTGGAGCGACGGAATGGACGTATCAGACATTGGAGCGGAAAGGATATATCATAAAATTGGTATTTTTCGAGCATATATCACAAGGTTGATGTTGTCGCGCGATTCAATAAAAACGAGTTTTTTCATCATGGATTAGCTCGTCTATATTATTAATTGTAATAATTAAAATTTATTATTTTACTAATATTTCGTTTTTGGGCATAGAATGATAGCTTCTTGCTGTCGTATGTGAATATATAAAGTATTTACCGGGCTCTTCAAAAATATAAGAAATTACATACAGTCCGTCTTGTTGATAATTGGCTTCAATTTTTTCGTGTTGGCTTTCCTCTTGGCCTTCTTTCCATATCTCGAATTCAACTTTATCCGCATCGTCTACTTTCTCGTTTCCTTGAGAAACAGTTGCTATAAGTTCAATAACTTCGTTTGCTTTTACTATTTCAGGATCTGTTTTAAATTGTACATCAATTAATTCTGGAATCACTTCAGGTCCATTATTGCTTACTGTACTTCCACAACCAGATAATACTAACAAAACAATCAACAGTGAAAAAAACCTTGCCATCTTTTTTCTCTCCTTTAAACGATTTAATATTAACATACACGAAAATGTGATGTATTGATTATTACATTAAAAGTGACCTGATCATGCAATCTTATTAGCTATCGAGCATAGACCCCATGTCACTTTTAAGGTTCAAGACTTTATAGAGCGTCGTATGCTCGATTGGTTTACTTTTCTATATAAAAAATAAAGAAATGTACATTTTATATATTAAGTTCAATTTTATATATTAAGTTCAAAAGATATTAATTGAACTTAATCCAAAAAGTTGGATCATGAAATAGATCATCTGGTGACTTCGACAACCTAGGTTTGAATTTGGACCTTCATATCCGTAAATTTATCATCGACCGTTAGACACGGCCTTAGTAACCTAAGGTTCGTCTCGACGTATATTGCCAGTTGAAGGTCATCAAAGGAGAGAAGAGTCTGTACTTCAAGATTGAATCGATTAAAGATTGTCTACCCATCCATATCGTTTTTAATATCTACATAGTGAATGTGTATGTCGCACCTGAGATTGTATTCCCCAGGCACTCGTAGGGGGGGGGGGGCACGAACGAAAGCTCATCCTAACTTTCTGAAGTTTTTCTTGCGAGTCAGTTAGCGTTTGGTCACCGAGACTTTAAAAGCTTTCGGACATAAAAATCGCCCCATAAAAATTAGATTATCAGGTCCAACTTTTACGGGGCATCTAATATTCTGTGGTCTAAATATTAAGTGATTTACTGAAGTAATTATATAGTGTTAAACAATTTCGCCTCTGAAATTCAGAAAAATTGGGATGGGTTGACTGTATTCCCTGCACTTGTAGCTGAGTACGAATAGTTTCCTCGATGGACTTCAAAGTGTAAATGAGAACCGGTCGAATTTCCGGTACTCCCCATCGCACCGATGTTCTGTCCTCGGGTCACACGTTGTCCGGCGGAAACGGACAATGAGCTCATGTGAGCATAAAGGGTAGTCCAAACTTGACCGCCTATGACATGCGTAATGATGACATGATTTCCATAAGGTCCACCCCAGCCTGCTCGAGTTACAGTTCCTGTTTGAGCAGCCATAATAGGAGTTCCTACTGGTCCAGCTGTATCTAGTGCATTATGGAAGCTGTAGCCATTGGCCCCGCCTGCTGGACCCCATCCTTGGGTTACGATACCTGAGGTTGGACGTTGAAAAACTCCGCCACTTGTTGGAGAAGCGAGTGAATCCGTAGTCTTTGAAGTGTTTACCACTTTCTCAGAGTTTGGTGATTTTTCGAGAGAGGCTTTATTCTCGCTGATTTCATTTTTTTCGGCACTTTTTGCTTCTGCAGCTTTACGCGCAGCCTCTTTGGTACGAATTTTAGCTTGTTCTTCAAGCCTTTGGGCTTCAATCTCTGCTTGAATTGATTTTTCTTGTTCTTGAAGCGTCGATTCCATTTGTTGCAAGCTTACCAATTTAGATGTGAACTGGATTTTTTCGGCCTCTAATTTTTTTATTTGAGCAGCCCGCACTTTAATTTTGCCGTTCAATTTTTTCTGACTATTCTCTAGCTCTTCTTTTTGACTAATAAGCTTATCTTTTTCAGTGTCCAATTCAGCTTTAGCAATTTGAAGCTTATTTTTTGTTGATTGATATTCTTTGAAAAGTTCTTGATCATTTTCTTGAATCGTCCCTGCGGTGATCATGCGTGAAACCAGATCACCAAAGTCTTTTGAACCAAAAATAAATTCAGCCCAGTTTATAGAAGAACCACCGTTTTTTTGCATCGTGACCATGCGTTCTTCCATCAATGTCTTTTGAGAGCTCATTTTTTTCTGGAATTCTTTAATTTGAGTTTGAATCTGAGCAATTTTCTTTTGGGTTGTCCGAATTTCAGCCTTCTTCTGGGTGACCTCATTGATAATATCCTGTAACTCGGATTCCAAGTCATTCAGTTTCTGTTCTTCGAGTGTGATATCTTGTTCACGCTGCTGAATTGACGTATTAGCTTTACGTTGCTCTGTAGAATTTTGCGCTTGCTTCTGCTGGATATTTTTTTGTTTTTCAGTCAAGTTTAAAGCGTAAGAAGGGGATGCGCTTTGAACTAACATAACACCAAGTAAAGTTGAAGCTATAATTTTTTTCATGGTAAACAATGTTGTTGCCTCCGTAACTTATCTCTATTATAAAAAATGCGTTGCTGGATAAAAGTATTCGTATCATGATTAAAACTCGAACCGGAATCATTGTATCAATATTACTTCACCATCTATATTTCTATTTCTTTTCATTTCTATGTCAGTTGTTCTTTTGAGTTTATTGTCATTCGAGTATATCAAGAGAAATACTTATAATGCCATTTTGATGAGGAAATGAATGATGACCACTGAATTTAGGACATTTTGTCTCAAATTCAGTGGTCAAATCGTTTGTTAGTATTTGTTTGGTGTTTATTTAGTAGTAACTCTTCATAAATTTATCAATTCCTTTGGCGGTTGCTTTGATCATGTTACTTCCCGACATATAGGAGCGATCTACTGAGTTAGCAATAAAGCCATATTCGATGAGAGTAGAAGGTACCGTGTTTCTTCCTACCACATAGACATCTTGTCGCTTAACGCCTCGATTTTTAAAATCTGGAACGTTCATGGCGATTTCTTGATTAATTACTTCACCTAATCTGCGGCTAGCGTTCGCATATGGATTTGTGGTGTACGCGCTAGAAGTAGGGACGAGTGCTTCATGACCTGTAGCGAAAGAAGGTGAAGAATTAATGTGGACGCTTATGAAAGCGTCAGCATCAAGCCTTTCTGATAGATTGGTCCGCTCAACAAGTGACAAGTATCTATCATTTGAGCGCGTTAGTTTCACTTCATAAAGCTCATAGTTTTTCTTTAGTTCGTCGGCCACACGATTAGCAATGTTTAGGGTGAGTACTTTTTCTTGAACTGTACCGTTTGAAGTCACTGCACCAGCATCTCCCCCACCGTGTCCAGCGTCAATTAAAATCACGTGTTTGTTAGCTGGAATCACCGGTGATTTTATAGGAGTTTTTCCGGTAAATGGTTGCACAAAACCAGATGATACGTAACCGACTTGATTGTTATATCGCACCTTGTACCAACTGGCGCTTTTCGATATGACAGAAATCGAAGTGCCTGAGGGAATTGTTGTCAAAATAGATCCGTAACGACTCGCTTGGTTACGTAAATTAAGATTTTCGATAGTAATATATGTTGGATAAGTGGATAAAGAATCCCCCGGTGCCACTTGCACTATATAATGTCGAGCAGGTGTGAATCCTGTAATACCGTTATACATAACTTTTAACCAAGAACCCGTTGTGCCCGATTTTCCTAGTACAGTCACTTCAGTAGATGCTGGAATCGTAATAAGGACCTTTGAGTTCACTAAAGACATGCTTGAGCGAATCTCGGTCGTTTGCTTACTTCGTGACTTCATAGCCGAGGGCGATATGGTTACATACTGACTTGCCACATAGCCTTGAGTCCCATTGTATGATACTTTATACCAAGGGCCTGAGGCAGCATGGTACATTAGTGGGCTGGACTTTGGGATAGTCATTAAAACGGGTGATTTGACAGATGGGCCCTTACGCAGATTTAGTGAAGTTTTAGTTTTATATATTGTGTTTATTGAACTGACTGAATTTTTAGGTATAGGTTTTGGCGTCACGTACTTCGTTGAGACATAACCGATTTTTGAATTAAATGAAACTTTAAACCAGGATTTATCTTCTCCATATACACCTATCTTCTTAATGGTTTTTCCTTTTGGAATCGTCAAAAGGACTTTGCTTTTTGAAGAGAACGAGGAACGCAAATTCAAATTTTCAGTTGTTATGAATAGAGATTCCTCTGCATGTACGACGTTTAGGACGTTAACACTAGTTAAAAGCTTAAAGGGATAGAAAAAAGAAGTTAATAAAGCCAAGGAAATTACTAAGCTTATTCGAAATTTATGTTTAGACTTCATAATAGACTCCTCATATGTAGTTTTTTTGGTTGTAAAGACCCATGAATGGTTTTTTACTATCTGTATGGTACTTATCCTTTAAATATTAGTCATTCTATGCAACGATTATTGGCTTTCGTCTATCTACAGTTAAAAGTTTTCTTGCCCTGTTTTAAAATGCACTATTATTAAGGGGAATAGACGTATTTTAAGAAATAAATTGGCCCTCCTTTCATCTGCATAAAAGTTTAGTTGCATGAATGTGTTAGAATGTAACTTGTTTGACTCATAGATTTCGTTTTTAGAAGTCCATGGATTCAATGTTGAAAAACTAAGGATACTCTAGTATTTTTAGCTATAATTCTGATAAAAGAAATAACGAATTTATAAAAGAGGTGAATTGTTTTGAAAACTAATCAACTATTGACTATTTTTACATCCGTATTAGTAATTGCAGTCTTAGCTTTTTTATTTTTAAATGATCAAAGTTCCGAAAAATCAAAGACTAAAATTGTTCAAGATGAAAAGATATCAGTTAATAATCAACCTACAATAGGTAAAAAGGAAGCGCCGATATCAATTGTAGAATTCGGAGACTATAAATGCCCTTCGTGTAAAGAGTGGGGTGAAACAATCTATCCTCAACTTGTAAAAGATTACATTGAAAGTGGGAAAGCTTCCTTTAGTTACATTAATGTTTTGTTTCACGGAGATGAGTCCACTTTAGCTGCCCTTGCATCAGAATCTGTTTACAAAAATCACCCAGAATCATTTTGGCAATTTCACAAAGCTATTTATGAAGCTCAACCTGACGTGCAAATACACGATAATCCATGGGTTACGGTGGAGAAAATGGAAGAGATTGCGACGAAGACTGTCCCTTCTCTAGATTTAAATAAATTTAGAGAAGACCTATCAAGTCGTTCTTCTAGATTAGAATCAGTTAAAATGGATGCGGCGCTCGTAGAAAAATACAATGTTACACTGACCCCGACGATTGCAGTTAATGGGGTCATCCTTGAAAATCCATTCGACTATACCTCTATAAAAAAACAAATTGAAAAGGAGCTAACCCAATGAGCGCTTCAGTAATAAACCGATATGGACTGTACCTCGCCTGGGTTGTTTCAATTACTGCAGTACTTGGAAGTCTATATTTTAGCGAAATTCGTGGTTTTATACCTTGTGAACTCTGTTGGATTCAACGTATCTTTATGTACCCAATAGCTTTGATTCTTGCAATTGCAGTTTTCAGAGAAGATAGCTCAATCAAATTTTATGTTCTCCCTTTATCAATAATCGGATTCTGTATCTCTTTTTACCACTATCTTGTACAAAAGGTGCCCGGCTTTTCGGAAGTCAGACCATGTGAACAAGGAGTTTCCTGTAATGCACAGTACATTGACTGGATGGGTTTTATCACAATTCCGTTTTTAGCGTTGACCGCCTTTTTTCTGATTACAGTCATTCTTGGACGAATCAGTACCAAACAGTAGTTTTTGATTTGGATTTGAAAAATGAAGAACTAATTGTATCAAATTGGTATGCTTACTAAAAAACAGCTTTGATTTAGAAAAACATGAAAAGCTTTTTGAAGTTGGAAAATAGATTAGACAATACCCAGTAAATAATTCAATTGACGTTTTCTTAAAACGTTAGTGTACTATATTGATTTTTTGAAAAAGCGTGACTACCTATCGAGTATGAGATCTAACTAGCTCTCTAATAGGTAGTTTTTGTATGGCTAAAAATAAGAAATAATCGCAAAACCAGAGAAAGTATCTCAAATCTTCAAGTATGTAGAGCTGATAGAATAAATGTTTTTTAAATTAAGTGTTGACGGCACAGCAAAAGTCTAATAAGTTATATATGAACATATGAACATGTATAGTTATCATGAGCGGAGGTACTGACTTATGGATGAACCGATTGAAGATACTACAGAAAATGAAATAGAAATAGGGGCGCAGATTGACGATGAGACTCTATTTATTGTATCTCAGACGTTCAAGGCACTTAGTGACCCGACAAGAATTAAAATATTAACCCTGCTATGCACAAAGGAACATTCGGTCAACGGAATAGCTGATCTTCTTAACTTAAGTCAATCAAACGTGTCTCATCAGCTACGTTTTTTAAAAAATCTTCGACTTGTCAAGTTTAGAAGAGAAGGAACTACTCTATTTTATTCAGAAGATGATCACCATGTCATGAACTTACTAAGACAGGCGATTGAGCATGCGAAACACCACTAAATATAGTAAGGAGAGTTAATCTTATGGCACATAATCATGCACATGATCATTCTCATACCTCTAACAAAAAGATTTTGATCATTTCATTCTTTATTATTTCGGCATACATGGTTGTAGAGGCGATTGGAGGGTACCTTACAAATAGCTTAGCACTTTTAGCGGACGCAGGTCACATGCTTAGTGATGCGGCTTCGCTCGCTATTGCATTACTTGCCTTTAAATTAGGTGAACAAATAGCGAACAATCGTAAAACGTTCGGATATAGACGCTTCGAGATTCTAGCAGCTGTTTTAAACGGGGTCACACTCATACTGATTTCCATATATATCTTTTATGAGGCCATCAATCGATTTATTCAACCACCTGAGGTCGCATCCGTAGGAATGTTAATTGTTAGCAGTATTGGCCTTGCTATAAACCTTCTTGTTGGATGGATTATGTTAAGAGGTGCAGACGTAGAACATAATTTGAATATGCGAGGTGCTTATCTACATGTTGTAAGCGATACGTTGGGTTCAGTCGGTGCAATACTGGCAGCGCTTCTTATCATGGCATTTGGATGGAACTGGGCAGATCCGCTCGCAGGAATCATTGTAGCGGGACTTGTTTTACGAAGTGGTTATTTCGTGACGAAATCCGGATTGAACGTATTAATGGAAGGTGCACCACAAAACGTTGATGTCGAAAAGGTTCTTCAAGTCATTCACAACAAGGAGGGGGTACGGAGTATACACGACTTTCATCTTTGGAGTATCACAAGTGGAATGAATGCACTCTCATGTCATGTTGTCGTTGATGGTAATTTACAAATCTATGACAGTGAGAATCTACTTCAAGAAATTGAACACGATTTAGCACATCTGAACGTTCAACACTCTACGATTCAATTCGAAACTCTTTCTCATCCTCACAGCGATGAATTGCTTTGCAAACTGAAGGTAGGGGAAGTAGTACATCAACATTAAAAAAATCACCTGTTGAGTAGGATTGACAATCAAGAGGAGGAGACAGCAATGCTGATTTTGGATAATAGTTACTTAATTTTGAGCATGTATAGAAACTCGATTTTTGGCAACGGAGTTTTGATAGATGATTGAATATATTTCTTCGTTAGAACCCCTTACTCAAGCATTGCTGGGTACTTTATTCACTTGGGGGATGACGGCGCTTGGTGCCGCGTTAGTGTTTATGACAAAATCAATGAATCAAAAGCTAATGGATGGGATGCTCGGTTTTGCTGGAGGAGTAATGATTGCCGCTAGTTTTTGGTCATTACTCTCACCTGCAATTGAGATGGCGGAACAAGATTCTCTTCCGGCGTGGTTACCAGCTGCAATCGGTTTCTTACTTGGAGGATTCTTTTTATCAGGTGTTGATAAAGTGATTCCACATCTGCATCCCACTTCACCGATGGATGAGGCTGAGGGTATAAACCCTAAGAAGAGAAAGCGGAGCACGTTACTGGTGTTAGCAATAACATTGCATAATATTCCAGAGGGACTTGCCATAGGCGTTGCATTTGGAGCAGTTGCAGCAGGATTCCCTTCATCATCAATCACGGGAGCTATCGCGCTGGCAATCGGAATCGGCATACAAAATTTCCCTGAGGGTGCTGCTGTGTCAATGCCATTGAGACGAGATGGATTATCTCGTCGTAAAAGTTTTTTCTATGGCCAGTTATCTGGTATGGTTGAACCGTTCGCGGCGTTGGTAGGAGTAGTAGCAGTACTCATAATGGAGCCTTTACTTCCGTTTGCGCTAAGCTTTGCTGCAGGAGCAATGATTTTTGTTGTAGTGGAGGAGGTAGTCCCAGGATCTCAAGAAAATGGAAACAAGGACTTGGCTTCTGTTTGTTTAATGTTTGGCTTTACAATCATGATGATTTTAGATGTGGCTTTAGGCTAAAATAATTATTTTTTTAATGGTTATCACTTTATTTTTTGACTGATATATATTCAAGATACTAACTATATTCGGAAGTGTAAATAATGAGCCTTAATTATATTTACTTTCAGTCGGTATTTTTACTGTTGGATAAATAAAAATACTAGAAGAAAAAATATAAAACCTCTTGCCCTGGCAATTAAAATCGTGGAGTTATCTATTTCATTCTGAAATTTCCTGAAAATTTTGGGGGTGATTTTGATAGAGAAGGAAAGCAAATTCGGAATTCAAGTGCTAGAGAAGGTGGAAGCCCACCAAGTCAGTATATACATCATTTTTTTGATGTTGGCAGTAATCTTTGGTCTATTGAATACAGAAGCTGTATATCTCGATATTTTTATTTCTCCCCTTTTAGGAGTTTTGATGTATGGGATGTTCGTTCAAATTCCGTTTCTGAAATCGAATGGATCTGCTACAAACATGAGGTTTGTGGTAGCTCTTTTATTAGGAAATTTTGTTGCCGTTCCTTTAATAGTTTAGGTTTTGGTTATCATATTTCTTCAAGATTCATCACTAATGCTGGGGGTGTATTTGGTGTTGTTAACACCGTGCATCGACTATGTGATTGTTTTTACAAAGATGGGAAAGGGAAACGAATCAATATTGTTAAAAGTAACACCGATTCTTTTAATTTTACAGACGATACTCTTACCCATATATTTATTCGTATTATTAGGAGAAAAGGCTATTAGTATCGTTAGGATGGGTCCATTTCTAGATGCATTTCTATTTTTGATTTTTATACCGCTTCTATTAGCGATAATGACACAATTGTGTTCTAAAAAGAGTTCTTTAGGTAATCGTATCATGAAAATGCCGCCATGGATTCCCGTTCCATTTATGTCTTTTGTACTTTTTGTGGTAGTTGCCTCTCAAATTAGGGAAGTGTATAGTGACCTCGGGACATTAATAGATGTAATACCAGTTTATATTTTATTTCTACTTATCATACCATGGGTGTCAAAGTCCCTTGGTAAGTTGTTCAAACTAGATATTGCTTCAAGAAGAGCAATTACATTTAGTATGGGAACAAGGAATTCACTTGTAGTTCTTCCATTAGCATCTATATTACCAGAGCCCCTATCAACACAAGTAGCTGTAGTGATCATTTTACAGACCGTTACCGAATTGTTCGGAGAAGTCTTATATATAAAATTAGTGCCTAAATGGTTCTAACAAATTAGATACATGTATTTAATTTCGCTTTCAAAAATTACGTCCTTCGATTGTTTATTAAAATATTAAGAACTGCGCTTAAGTTCTCAAGTATGCGTTGTTTACAATCAATAGGCAAAGAAATTTATTATATTGCAGAACGCTAGAGACCAGTATTATTCTAACAACTAACCTTTTTAAGGATGGACTACCAAGTGAGGAGAGATCGAACAATGGCGAGTACTGATAAGGCATCAAAAAATATCAAACTAGCATTTATAATTAATCTTGTTTTCTCGATTGGTGAATTTATCGGGGGATTTTTGATTAATAGTGTTGCAATCATGTCGGACGCCATTCACGATTTAGGTGATGCTCTTGCATTGGGCCTGTCCTGGTTCTTACAAAAATTTTCGAACAAAAAACCCGATCATAACTTCACTTTTGGATATAATCGTTTTTCCCTTTTAGGAGCATTAATAAATGCGACAATATTAATAATTGGATCTGTATATATTTTTACTCAAGCAATTCCTCTACTGTTTGAACCGGAGCATTCTAATGCACAAGGAATGATTTGGTTTGCAATTTTTGGTGTGCTTTTAAATGGTTTTGCGGCATTCCGTCTACACAAAGGAAAATCAGTAAATGAGGGAGTACTATCTTGGCACCTTTTAGAAGATGTTTTAGGTTGGATTGCCGTTCTTGTAGTAGGGATAGTTTTACTCTTCAAGGATATACATATACTTGACCCCATCCTATCAATTGCTATTGCGTTGTTTATATTAGTGAATGTGTTTCGTAATTTAGTTAAAACAATGAAAATACTTTTAGGTGCTGTCCCTGATGGTATTGACATCGATGAGGTGAAGCAAAAGATTGAAGGTATTGAAGAAGTGATTTCTGTTCAAAACCTATATGTCTGGTCAATTGATGGCGAAGATAACGCCATGAATTTACACTTAATAGTAGAAGAGATGAATCTAAAGGATTCAACTATTGTTAAACAAAAAGTCAAAGAAGTGACTTCAAAACTAGATATTAAACATTCTACAATAGAGTTAGAATCAAAAAAACACAACTAAAGAAATAAGTCATCCTTGCACCAAATCCACACTGAGGTTCGACATATGAGTAAAAATTCTATACTTCATACCGTCTGATACCAATAAATACTTTTCTACGTGCAAGGAAACTGAATATCGAATGAGGGTATATTTAGAAACCCCCTCATTCGTTTTTTTTTTGAACACTATCGAAATTTCGTCTCTTAAAATAGGATGTATTCGAATGAATGAATGATTCCAAAACGAACGTTCAAATATTTAGATTTAATTGTCATAGTTTAGTAGACCTATCGACCGGATTTTCTTTCCATACTTCGGAGAATATTCCGGTCAATGAATAAGGTTCGGCCTCGATTAAAACTGTCTGATGATAAAAAAGCTGATAATGAAACCTAAAAAGATGACTCGGGAACAATACCGAAGTCATCTTAAAGCCGTCTTAAAAAACAGAGATCATTTATTTTTATCATACCCAGTACAAATTCGAGGATATAAAAATGAATATTTTTGTTTTTTTATTCTTTGACATTCATCAGTCTTAAACTGTTCAGTGCTACCAGAAGAGTTGCCCCCATATCGGACATAATAGCTATCCATAGGGTGAGCCAGCCCGGGATGACCAAGAGTAATGCAATCGCTTTGATACTGATAGCGAACGCGATGTTCACTTTGATAATATTTAGGGATTTTCGGCTCAATTTTATCGTAAACGGTAGTTTGCTCAAATCGTCGCCCATCAGGGCGACATCTGCTGTTTCCAAAGCGGTATCCGTTCCAGCACCACCCATGGCAATTCCAACAGTAGAGGCAGCGAGTGCCGGAGCGTCATTTACGCCGTCCCCGACCATCGCGACATTGTCGTACTCAGCTCGCAAGCGTTTAATGACATTTAATTTATCCTCTGGCATCAATTCTGCCTGGATTTCGTTGACGCCAACTTGCTGGCCGATAGCTTTGCCTGTCCCTTTGTTGTCACCCGTCAGCATAATTGTCTTTTTAATACCCATATCATGTAGTTTCCGGATGATTTCTTTGCTGGATTCCCGGACTTCGTCGGCTACGGCGATAACCGCCAATATGCTTTGTTTCGTTCCGATAATCATCGAAGTCTTACCTTGCTGTTGCAGAGCCGTTACGGTTTGGTCCAGATTATTATCAATACTTTCAACACCTAGCTCGTTAAAGAGAAGCGGGCTTCCGATAAAGTAGGTGGTGCCGTCTATCGTTCCTTTAATGCCTTTTCCTGTGATGGAAGAGAAGTCCTCAACTCTGATAGAGGTGTAAGGTATGTTTTCCTCGTCCGCTTTTTTCATGATGGCAGAGGCCAACGGATGCTGAGAACGATATTCCAATGCCGTCACGATAGAAAGCAGTTCTCTCTCGTTTACCTGCTTGTTCGTGATTTTAAAGTCTGTGACGACAGGTACACCTTTGGTCAGGGTACCGGTTTTGTCAAATGCAATAGCTTTCAGCGCGCCCATTTCTTCCAGGTATACGCCGCCTTTAATCAAGACCCCTTTTTTGGCAGCATTACCGATGGCGGAAACAATCGAAATCGGCGTCGAAGTGACTAAGGCACACGGGCAACCCACTACTAGAACCGCCAATCCTTGATAGACCCAGGTTTCCCAGCTGGCATCTCACGTGCGGCCTATTACAAATGGTTGAACCGCACCGTATCGGTGCGTCAAGAAGAGAACGAGAAGCTCCTGGAGGACATTCGTCTACTCTATGACCAGGCGAACCGTACATACGGCTACCGTCGGGTCACGATGACAATCAACCGGTTGCGCCGACAACAAGGTCTGTCCACGTTCAATGAAAAGCAAGTCTATCGCCTGATGCATATCCATGGGATCCAATCGATCATCCGCGGGAAGCGGAAGAGACATAAGAAGTCGATGCCACAGCATGTGGCCGAGAACCTGATGAACCGAGAATTCGGTGCGTCTCGGCCGGACGAGAAATGGTGCACCGACGTCACCGAGTTCAAATATGGTACCGGGAAGAAGGCGTATCTGAGCGCGATCATCGACCTGTACGACGGATCGATCGTCGCCTATCGTATCGGAAGGTCCAACAACAACGGGATCGTCTTCCAGACGATGATGCCAGCCATCGCGGGGCTCCGTCCAGGAGCGCGTCCGATGATCCATAGTGACCGAGGGCTCCAATATACCTCGAGAGGGTTCAAACGTATGGTGAAAGACGCAGGACTAATCGGCAACATGTCCTGAGTTGGTCGTTGTCTCGACAACGCCCCGATCGAGAGTTTTTGGGGCACTTTGAAAGTCGAGATGTACTACTTGCGTGAGTTCCAGGTCTATAGCGAACTCACGTCGGCCATCGAGACCTACATATCGTTCTACAACCATGGTCTACTCTAGAAACGACTAAACGGCTTGAGCCCTGTCGAATACAGGTCTCAAGCCGTTTAGATTGGTTTTCATTATTTGCCCTGTCTACTTGACGGGGGGCAGTTCAGTATCGTCCGACGCGAGATATTGATATTCGCGTGACAGAGGGCGTTGTGACACCTGAATTGAAAGAGGCGCTTCATGAATATGAAATTGAAATTGTCGAAGGCGTGATTCAGTTCCCACCCCGTGAAGACTTTAGGGAGAATGAATTCCGGCATAAGATTGAAGGTCTGTTCGAGGCGGTTGATGTGTATATCCCTGACATTGAACTCTTAGCATGTACCAAGATCTTCTCCTCTCGCCAAAAGGATCTAGAGGATCTCGAAAAGACGAACCTATTGGAACTTTGCGACAAAGACAAGCTTCTCGAACTTGTAGAAGAATACAAAGGTAACATGACGTGGGACGATCCATTTTGTAACGTGCATGACTTGAGTCGAATTTTTCAGGAAAAGGGTATATAATAAATTAAAAGAAGAGTAGAGGAGGGTGACCGATGTCAGACAGTAATCATGTACTTCTGCAAAGTGAGCTAGCGGATGAACTGAATCGTATGCAGGCAGGTGGGACAAGCTATCGCTTAGAGACGGCTCAATTGGCCCTGGCATTAAGTCGTCATGTATCGGTCCCTGAATCGCTACGTGACCGAGAAATGGCTCGCCAGTATGTTCGATCTTCACTCCTTGATTTACAGGACGACCGGGCAGAGGATGTGGCAAAAATGCTTAGTATGGCAGCACGGCGTGCCTACAACACTCCTGAAAGTACGTTCTCGGTAGATATGAAAGTGAAATTAGAAGAAAAGCGTAATCGATTCAAGATGCGTGGATTGCGGGTGAAATCTTAATTGGACCAAGTGGAGTCATTTTTATACTCTCATGAGGTTATGATTCTACGCATGAAGGAAGAATCTCTGGTCAAATCATTGAACATGTATCAGACGATTTCCCCAAACCGTTAAATCCTTTCTTTGTAAAAAATATAAGGGTACTAGATTCAGTCACTGGTTGACTCAATCTAGTACCCTTTTCGTATCATTGTTTATTTTGTTGGGTGTTTCGCTCCCGCAGGACCGCGAGCTCGACCTGTTCCTGTAACCGGTTCTCGAATGTCTCTTTCTCTCGATGGAGGAGCTGGACTTCTAAGTGCAGTTTCTGGTTCTCTTCTTCAAGCTGGTCAAGACGGCGTGTACGAGCTTTTAAGTCGTCGACAGCGTCCATAAGACTTTGATTTTGCCGATAGAGCTGGCTACGTTCATCTTCTAGCTTTTTCATGTCTCCTTCTAGATGAAAAACTGTTTTTTTCTGCTCTTTTAGTTCTTCTTTGTTAGACACACGTTCTGTTTCCAATGCGTCTTCAACGATTCTCTTTTCAGCGATTAGTTGGTTGATTTGATCTTGTAATTGAGTGAGTGCAATTTCATGTGACGACACCTTTCGCTCATACTCCTCTTGGAGTCGTTCAGCTTCTGCAATTACGCTTTGTTCAAGGTCATGAATGGTATTTTTATATCGCGCGTTGATTCGCTCATGTTCTTTTTGTTGCGTTTCTAGTCGAGTGGCTCGTTCATTGAACAGGGCAAGCACTTGATTCAGTGCTGCTTCGAGTGATTCGTTCTCCTTGACGACTAAGGGGTCCGGTGACTGTTTATCGGCCAATGATATTAATTGCTCGAATAATTGGTTGGTTGATATTTGACGTTGCTCCATTAAACGCTGAATATGTTCTTTCACTTCTTGTGACACGCGGAATGACGTCACCTTGGTCTCGTTTGATTCCAATTCTAATCCCTCATTTGGTTATTATTTTGTATACAGCATATGTAGTTCCTATATTTAAATCATTTAAATACAAGTTGTTATAAAAAAAATCACTCATAAACTGGCACTTTGTGGTGTAGGAAGGTATACATTTCGACGTCGAAATGTATACCTTCCTACACTTTTTACTTACGAGAATGTCTCAATAGTAAGCTAGTAGTCGAATCATCTATTTAATCCTAGCGACTAAGCAACAAAACGCTTAAGACAATTCCTACTTTGTTTTATTACATCATATAAGAGATGACAGTAGTTAACAATTTAAAGCTGTATGAGTTCAAAATAAATACGACCCAACTAAATACGAATCGAATTAGTGTTTTGAGAGAAACAATAAGCTTAAAGAAACATACAAAATGGACACGAATATATAGATTGACAAATAACGTTTACAGTTGTAAATTTAAATCGATTACAAACGTAAACGAAAAGAGAGGAGAAAAAATGCTTTCGAAATTTCAATTATCTGATTTGCAAATGGTTAATCACTCTACGCAGCCTGTAGTCTTAAAGTTCACCACCGATTGGTGCCCGGGATGCCGTCAGCTCGCACTACTATTTGAAAGCGTTGCTGAAGGATATCCAGATGCGTTTTCTAGACAAGAATATAGCCAATGAAGACTGAATAGCGAACCCAAAAACATAATGGTTGACAGACGACGTTTACGATTGTAAACTTAAATCAAACAAAATGTTTACGATTGTAAACTTAAAATTTGGAGGTTAGACAAATGGCTGAACATGTCGAAAAACAAATCACGGATTCAGAATGGGAAGTCATGCGTATCGTTTGGGCCCAAAATCACGTGACCAGTAAAGAAATCATCGAGGTATTGGAAAAGAAGATGAGCTGGAAGCCTGCGACGACGAAGACATTCATTGGAAGGCTCGTGAAAAAAGGGATGCTCTCAACCGAGGCCGAGGGGAAGAAATTCATCTACTCCGCGAACGTCGTTGAAGGTGACGTCATCAGAGAGACGTTACACGATCTACTCGATCATATCTGTGACAGGGATGTCGGGAACACAATCGGAACGATGATCACACAGGCGACACTGAGTGTACAGGATATCGAGAATCTCAAAAAAATCCTTGAGATGAAGGAAAGTGAAGCGGTGGAGGACATTCCATGCACCTGTACCCCGGGTCAATGCAGATGTCAGGACCATTCTTGTGGATCCAGACATTGAGTTTGAAATGATGTCATGAATGTAGTGAATAGGAGGAGACTCAAGATGAAAAAAACGATTTTAACGATTAAAGGTATGTCATGCGCTCATTGTGTCAACAAAGTCGAGTCAGCACTTGAAGGTCTGAATGGGGTTGAAAGTGCGAAAGTCAACTTAAAGAAAGGCATCGCAAAAGTGAAGTACGATGAAACACGACTAGATGTGAATGAATTTAAAGAAGTTGTGGGCGAGGTCGGTTACGAAGTCGAATCAGCCCAATAATAATGGAGGTAAGACGATATGGAGAGTAAGACATTTGCCGTGGAAGGGATGACCTGTGCGTCCTGCGTTCAGACAGTTGAAAAAGCAACAAAAAAATTGCCTGGCGTAGTGACCTCCAACGTCAACCTAGCGACTGGGAAATTGAGCATTCATTACGATGAGACGAAAATCTCGCCGCTGGATATTCAGACGACCGTCGAGAAGGCTGGCTACAAGGCCTCAACCGAGACCGAGCAAAGATCATTTGTCATCACAGGGATGACTTGTGCCTCGTGTGTGCAGACGATTGAGAAGGCCACGAGGAAAATGGTGGGTGTGACTGAGTCGAATGTGAACCTGGCGACAGAAAAATTAGTCATTCGATATGATCCTCAGCTGGTGACTGTATCAGATGTGGTCCGAGTGGTGGCAAACGTCGGATATGAGGCAAGAGAAGATCAAGAATCAACGGATGGCCAAGATACAGAGAAAGAAAAGAAACTGAAAAAAATTCAATCGATGTGGAACCGATTTGTAGGATCGGCGATTTTCACGATTCCATTACTCTATGTGGCGATGGGGCATATAATCGGCCTACCCCTACCGATGGCATTGGATCCAACGATGAACCCAGAATTGTTCGCTGTCTTGCAGCTCATGATGACCATCCCAGTGATGTTGTTCGGATGGAAATTCTTCTCCGTAGGATTTAAGACATTGTTCCGAGGGCATCCGAATATGGATTCACTTGTCGCCCTAGGGACGAGCGCAGCCTTCTTCTATAGCGTCGGTGCCACCATGGCTATCCTCTCAGGTTATGAGGGATACGTGAATAGCCTCTACTATGAGACAGCCGCAGTCATTCTCACGCTGATCACATTAGGTAAATATCTTGAAGTCCGGTCGATGGGTAAAACATCCGAAGCGATTGAAAAATTGATGGGACTGGCACCTAAGACGGCAAAGGTCGTCCGCAACGGACAAGAGTTAGAAGTATCAATCGACGAAGTCATCGTCGGCGACACGATTATCGTAAAGCCTGGTGAGAAGATTCCGGTGGATGGCGTGGTTCTATCAGGTAATACGTCTGTAGACGAATCCATGCTGACCGGTGAAAGTATCCCTGTTGAAAAAAATGTGGGTGCTCAAGTCATCGGTGCCAGCATCAACAAGAACGGGATCATCCAATACCGAGCCACGAAAGTCGGTAAGGATACAGCGCTATCTCAAATCATCAAATTGGTCGAGGATGCACAGGGCTCTCGAGCTCCTATCGCAAAACTGGCCGATATCATCTCCGGATACTTTGTACCGATTGTCATCGTCGTCGCGATCCTTTCAGGAATTGCATGGTATTTAGGCGGTCAGACCGGCCTCTTCGCCTTGACGATCACGATTTCAGTACTGGTCATCGCCTGCCCTTGTGCACTAGGTTTGGCCACACCAACAGCAATCATGGTGGGTACGGGCAAAGGTGCTGAGAATGGTGTGTTGATCAAGAGTGGCGGCGCCTTGGAGACGACCCATAAAGTCCAGACGATCGTGTTCGACAAGACAGGGACGATCACTGAAGGAAAACCGAAAGTGACAGATATCGTGACAGTGAATGGACATCAAGAAGATGAGTTGTTACGCTTGACCGCTTCCGCTGAAAAAGGGTCTGAACATCCATTGGGCGAAGCAATCGTAAGAGCGGCAGAGGACAGAATGATGCGTGTCATGGATATCGATCGTTTTGAAGCCATCCCAGGGCACGGGATCGAAGTACTGATCGACGGAAAAGTCTTGCTTGCCGGAAACAGAAAATTGATGAAAGACCGCGGCATCTCACTGGATGTCCTTGAAGGCGCTTCAGACAAACTCGCACACCAAGGCAAGACGCCGATGTATATCGCGATTGACCAACAAATCGCAGGGATCATCGCTGTCGCAGACACCGTCAAAGAAAACAGTCGTAAAGCCATTCAGAAACTTCAACGAATGGGTATCGAAGTAGCCATGATCACCGGAGACAACAAAGGTACGGCCATGGCGATTGCGAGACAGGTCGGGATCGATCGGGTACTGAGTGAAGTGTTACCTGAAGATAAAGCGAACGAAGTGAAGAAGTTACAGGCCGAAGGGAAGAAGGTCGCAATGGTCGGTGATGGAATCAATGACGCACCAGCCTTGGCCCAAGCAGACATCGGAATCGCGATCGGTTCGGGTACTGACGTTGCGATCGAATCTGCAGACATCGTCTTGATGCGAAGCGATTTGATGGATGTACCTACAGCTGTCGAATTGAGCAAGTCAACCATCCGCAACATCAAACAGAACCTGTTTTGGGCATTTGCCTATAATGTCATGGGTATCCCGTTTGCGATGGGGATTGTTTATCTACTCGGCGGGCCCTTGTTGAACCCGATACTTGCCGGAGCGGCCATGAGTTTAAGCTCAGTCTCGGTCCTGGTGAACGCACTCCGTTTAAAACGATTCAAGCCTTCGATGATCAAATAAAAGGAGGGAGTGGGATGGATACAGCCCTACAGCTCGAGCTTTACACGCGTCCGACGTGTTCAGATTGTCAGGATGCCAAAAAATATTTAAAAACAACCACAGTCCCTTATGTGAACAAAGATGTGGGTGCGAACCTTGACCTTGAACAAGAAATGGTAGCGATATCAGGGAATCGAATCGTACCACTGTTTGTCTTCTACAAAAAAGGGATGCTCAGAAAAAGAAGAGTAGTGAAGTACTTTGTTGGCTTCGAGAACAACAAAGAAGAGATTCTAACATTGCTACGATAAGCAACGATAGCTCACTCTCAGAACCTGTTGAAAGCGTGTCGCGCAATGAGGGACACGAACATAAGGTGGCGAGGGTGTAAAAAAATCGATACTTTTACACCCTACCCATGTATGGTAATTAAATAATCAGGAGGAACATATAATGAAAAAATCAACATTTCAGGTAGCGGGCATGTCTTGTGGATCTTGTATCAATAAGATTGAAGGACACGTTGGAAAGTTAGCGGGTATTGAATCAGTGAAGGTCAATCTTTCGGCGGGAGAGGTGGACGTTCGATGAAAGCCAACTCACACTTTCTGAGATTGAAACCGCAATTCAAGAGACTGGCTACGAGGTAACGGAGGCGACCGTTAAAATCGGTTGTTCTTGCTGCAAGTAATGGAGGTCGAGTGACGGTGCGATCAAGGACTACACAAAGGAGTGTTAAACGTGAAAGACCATGGACATCATCATATGAAGAACTTGACGGGAAATGAAGTGTCTGTAGAAGCTAAATATGAATTCGGGAAAATCAGTATCGAGTTAAAGGATCAACATCAGCAAGCCCCGGAACTCGAAGTCAGCCATGAAAAGGAATTCCATTTGATTCTCGTGAACGAAGACCTAACTGAGTACCGACACCTCCATCCGTTTAAAAAGGGTGAGGGTCGATTCGAGCAACCCGTCCAACTTGAGGCAGGGGCGTATAAACTCTTCGTGGATATTCAGCCTAAGGGACTGGCATATCAAGTGAAGCCGGTTCACTTACAGATTGATCATCAGTCCTCTTCCTCTATCGAATCGTCACTTAAAGTGGATGAGCGTCTGACGAAGACGATCGAAGGTCATACCGTCGAGCTGTCGATTGACTCTTTAAAAGCGCATGTCCCGACTGTCTTCAGCTATGACACCAAAGAAAGTAACCCGGAGCCATACCTTGGAGCACTTGGTCATGTCGTCATCTTGGATGAAGCCGGAGAACAGTTTATCCATGTGCATCCTTCTTCTCATGATACGACGGAATTTGAGACGGTCTTCCATAAACCTGGCCTATACAAGGTCTGGGCCGAATTCCAGTTCCATGGGACTGTGCACACCTATCCTTTCGTCATTCGTGTCTCAGATTGACCATGAGCGACCCATGGTTCCTCGTTGGGTCGCTTTCCTGTAATCGTTGTAAGCATAATTTTCGAAGGAGAGGACTCAGATGATAGAAAGTGAGCGGCTGGACACTCATGGTGATCGAAAAACCAAGATGAAATTCATCCTTCTACTCGCGTTACCAGCGGTTGCCGAGAATTTTTTCCAAACGTTGCTCGGATTTGTCGATACGCTGTTCGTCTCAAGAATCGGCCTAGCAGAAGTGTCAGCGGTAGGAGTGACGAATGCCGTCCTCGCCATCTACTTAGCTGTCTTTATGGCAATCGGTGTGGCAGTAAACGTTTATGTCGCCAATAACTTAGGCGCAGAACGAATCGAGCGCGCGAGACATATCGCGCAGCAGGCCATCGTCCTATCTGTCGTGGTCGGGGTGACCTTTGGGGTCGTGACGCTATTTTTCGCTGAGCCTCTCCTGCGGTTGATGGGGGTGGAGAATGACGTTTTAGAAGCTGGTAGCACCTACTTCAAAATTGTCGGGATCCCATCGATCGTGATGGCATTGATGTTTGTGCTCAGTAGTATCTTACGAGGTGCGGGAGATACAAAATCACCGATGAAGGTGAGTATCGTCATCAATGTCGTCAATATTGTGCTCGACTATATGTTGATTTTCGGTTTTTGGATCATCCCCGAACTTGGTCTCGTCGGAGCGGCACTCGCGACCGTCATCGCCCGGCTCGTCGGGACGCTCTTATTGATGAACTATATTCGTAAGACGGAAGTCATCGCCTTCAGGAAAGATTTCTGGAGACCGGATCTCGAACACCAGTTGGAGCTCGTGAACCTTGGAAGCCCGGCGGCTATCGAGCGATTGGTCATGAGAGCCGGACAGATCGTGTATTTCGGATTCATCGTGGTACTCGGGACGAACACCTTCGCCGCGCATCAAATTGCAGGGAATCTAGAGGTGTTCTCTTATATGTTGGCATATGGTTTCGCGACAGCAGCAACCATTCTCGTCGGTCGCAACATCGGAGCGGGAGACCACGAGACCGCCAAAGAATATGCCAGATTGAGCACGTTCATGGCGATGGGCTTCATGTCCTTATTCGGGGTTGTCTTATTCTTCTTCGGAGGATGGGCAGGTTCACTTTTCACCGACGATCCCCAAGTCATCAAAGACATCGATGTCGCGTTAAAAATAGCAGCGGTCTTCCAGCCTTTCCTAGCAGTTGTCCTTGTATTGACCGGTGGATTCCAAGGAGCGAACAATACGAAGTTTCCAATGTATCTGACCACGATCGGTATGTGGGTGATCCGGACTGGGGCAGTATATGTATTGGCGATTCAGATGCAGATGGGCATTGCAGGAGTGTGGATCGCCATCGGTCTAGACATCGTCTTTAAGGCGATCGTCCTTTGGATTCAATTCAGCCGAGGGCGTTGGATTGTAGTGGAATCCGAACCGCAGAAGCCCTGTCATCCCAAAACTAAGCATGAAGACGTGCGATGTATAAATAATTATTAACACTTGACTGAAATTGTAGGAAAGAGCAAAGTTGTTCTTTCCTTTTATCTTTTCTGAAAAAGTTATTAAAGGAGCCCGTCACGCCGATCTAAAGAAATCGAATCAGTGGTGAAAAACACACATATGTCATGCGGCCTATAGCTGCTCGATTATAAAAAATGGATATTTTTTTGTTCAGTATAGAAAAAACCTGGTCTTCGTC
This sequence comes from Exiguobacterium sp. s6, assembly GCF_018618155.1. Lineage (NCBI taxonomy): Bacteria > Bacillati > Bacillota > Bacilli > Caryophanales > Exiguobacterium > Exiguobacterium sp. s6. Next base: position 1,339,285 of record NZ_JACSLN010000001.1, on the reverse strand, counting down.
AAAAAGAACCAGGTAATTAAGAAAGTTATTGTTTATTCAAATCCATATTAGTTGTCAGTCGATGAATATGAACGGCTAGATAAGCTAGTTCCTCATTAGGAATTGTCACACCGTGCAACTGTTTAAGGTAGTCCCGTACTTTGAATGAACCATTCATGGCCTTTGGGTAGATGTTCGCAATCTGTTCAAATAGTTGATCGGATTCTTCATTCAATATTTTTCCAGCATAAAAGCGTTCAGCGAAATATTTCACATGTGTGATGAATCATGAATAATGAATATCTTCTTCATCGGTTTCAATATTGTAAGCATATCGAATAAGGTTCACAATACTCCCAATCATCTTGGCGTAGCGCATGCCATCACGTGTTTCTTCTCTTTCTCCTTGCGCGTTGATAATATGAAAAGCAATATTGGCTGCCTCTTTAATAGGCAGTTCGATTTTAAATCGTTCATTCATGAGATTAACCGCATAACTTCCAATCTTGAATTCCTGTGGATAATAGTTTCGAATTTCCCAAAATACTCGGTTGCTGATAGTAATACCTTTATAATAACGTTTTACCGCAAAGTGAAGGTGGTCTGTCAGTGTTAAAAAGATACCGGCATTGAGCTTTGTAGCTAGCTTTTCCTCAGCATATGCAACGATTTCTCGAGTGAACTCGACGAATTCAGGAGGAATTTCAGTCACCAGTCCTATGAACTCTTTAATACGGACATCGTCAGCGGGTATGAACATTTGGGAGGCTTCAGGTGGAGCGACAACATTTCCGATTTTCTGCCCGAAACCAATTCCTTTTCCAATTAAAATGTACTCAAGCTTTGATTTGTCCTCGACAATCACGACACTTGAATTTAATACTTTTTTGATACGAATCATTCCATACCTCCGTCTTAATTCAAGTCAGATCATCTCCATTTGAAGCTATGACTTTTTTATACCAGTAGAACGAATCTTTTTTAATCCGTTCTAGGGTCCCGTTCCCTTCGTCGTCCAAGTCTACATAGATGAACCCATACCGTTTCTTCATTTCTCCCGTACTGGCTGCAATCAGATCGATTGGACCCCATGCCATATAGCCAAGTAACGGAACCCCGTCAATCGCGACTGCTTTTTTCATTTCTTCGATATGACTCCGAAGATAGGCGATACGATAGTCATCATGTACTTTCTTGTCCGGCGTGAGCGTGTCAACGGCCCCAAGACCGTTTTCAACAATCATAAGTGGTAACTGATATCGATCATACAAGTAATTTAAGGAATAGCGTAAACCTTTCGGATCGATACTCCATCCCCATTCACTTTGCTCCACATGCTGGTTTTTATAGCCTGTCTTCACGCCATTCAAACCAGAGAATTCGAGAGGCGACTCCTTGACGATAACGTGAGTTAAGTAATAGCTATATGAAATAAAATCAACAGGACCACGATACAATGTATCGGCGTCTCCTTCTTCAAACGGCAAAGAGATATTCTCGCGCTCTAATTCTTTTTTAATGTAGTTCGGATATTTGCCACGACAAAGTACTTCACAGTAGTACTGCATTTTATGCATGAATTCCTCAGTTCGTTGGACGTCATCTGGGTCTGGGGAGTTTGGATATGCGAAGTGGCCATTATACATCATCCCCACTTTGTTCTCTGAATCAATTTCATGGGCAAGTGTCACGGCTTTGGCATTCGCCAACATCTGATGGAATGCACCGATAAACTGTGATTCTTTCGTTGAAGAAGGGATTCCTCCCCCCATCCATGGTTTTGTCGACATGACATTGATTTCATTAAAAGGAATCCAATATCGGACTTTACCTTTATATCGAGTAAACATGGTTTCGCAGTAGTGAAGGAAGAAGTCGACCACATCACGATGAAGCCAGGGGCCATATTTCTGTAATCCTAGCGGAGTCTCGAAATGAAGAGAATCATGAAGAAGCACCATCTCCAGTGTCGGATCAAACCCAAACGAAAATGGAAGTCTCAGGGTGAGAGTATCGTCATCGCCCCTGACCTTCTCAAGCGAGACTTCACTGCCAGTAGACCGAATAAGAAGTGGGTGACGGACATCACCTACATCCAATACGGGGGCACGACGAAGTACCTCTCCACGATCATCGACCTATTCAACAATGAGATTGTTGCCTATAAGCTATACGATCATCAACAGACGCCCCTCGTCATCGATACGTTAAGGATGGCGTTGGAGAGTCGGAACAATCCCGAAGGGGTTATCATCCATTCAGATCAAGGAAGTGTCTATACATCATATGCCTTTCAAGATTTCGTAAAGAGGAAGTATCTGACGAGCAGCATGTCTCGAAGAGGCAACTGTTGGGATAATGCGGTGATCGAATCGTTTCATTCGAACTTGAAGTCTGAGGTGTTCCAGTACGTCAAGTTCAACTCGTTAAGCGACTATGAAGTGCGTGAGCGGGTGAATAATTACTTAACTTACTACAACGAAGAACGTATCCAAGAAAAATTAGGCTACCTCACACCGATAAAATATGGTGTGGCGGTAGCCTAATCAAGGTATTTTTATTAGTGTCTCATACAGCTAGGTCAGTCTAATCTTTTCTTTTTTTTTAGGTTACAAATAGTTCATTGGGTTGACACTATTCGCTGCAGAATAACTGCTGTATTTATAACTGTTTTTATGAATCTCAAAGTGCAAATGATTTCCGAACGAGTTTCCTGTATTCCCAACTGTTCCAATCTTCATACCTTTAGAGACTGTCTGACCATTTTTTACCGAAAGGCTGTTCATATGAGCATAAACGGTTACGTATTTTTGATTCTGTAGACTATGTGAAATCATAACGTGTTTACCGTATGCACCGCTGTTTTTAGATGTAATGACTTTTCCACTGGCAGAAGCGTAGACGGGTGTGCCTTTTGCTGCAGCTAGATCAACGCCATTATGGAATGTATAACCGTAAGCACCATTAGAGTTTCCGTATCCTTGGGTCAGCCGACCTTCTGTAGGAGAAGCAAAAAGAGAGTTATTATATGATGTTTTTTTGGCAACGTGGCTCTTATATTTTTTTAGGTAAGAACTATAGATATACCGTGTGTTTCCTTTGTAAAGGACTTTTGTCCAAGCTCCTTTTTTTCCTAAATAAGAAAAGGTCTGCCCAGTGTTAGTGATGCCGACAATTTTGTGATTGAGAGAAGGACCAGTCCGAACACGAAGATCGTCTGTCTTCACTTTTACGTTATATGCACTACTTGCTTCGACTTTTGGACTATGCATCGAAAAAGTTGTTGTGAGTAAGACACTAGAAGCGATAAGTATTACCTTGTTTTTCATTAGTTGTACTCCTTTAAAGATAAAGATACAGTGACGAACGATTTGTTAAAAGGAGTATAGCATCACTATATTACAAAAAAGTATATCAAATTCATTTCAAAAATTGACAAGAGATTTAATCAAAAAATGCATAGTTTTTTCACAAACGGATTTTATGATAAAAATTAAACACATTTCTTTTTTATAAGACGGTTTGTCAAATTAAGCGCAACACTTCCTCGGTGAAGGCCTCGTGTGCGGTTTTCCAGTCCAGGCACTTTCTCGGTCGCCCGTTGATCTTGGCCAGCGCATCCGCGAGTTCACCGTCACCGACCTGCGCGAAGTCCGTTCCTTTCGGGAAGAACTCGCGGAGGAGCCCGTTGGCGTTCTCGTTGCTCCCCCGTTGCCACGATGAGTTACGGGTCGGCGAAATACATCGGCACGCCGAGCGACGCCTGGATGCGCTCGTGACCGCTGAACTCCTTGCCCCGGTCCGTCGTCGCCGTCTCGAACGTGCCTTCCGGGAAGGCACCGTGCACCGCATGGATCGCCCCCTCCATCGAGGCCGCGGTGCGGTCCGCGATTGGCAGGGCGAGATAGAACCGGCTCTTCCGCTCGATGAACGTCGCGACGCACGCCTTCGATTTCCCACGTCCGGAGACGACGGTGTCGAGCTCCCAATGCCCGAATGTCCGGCGACCCCTGACCTCTGGAGGTCGTTTCGAGATGGGGAGACCGACGTTGATGCGACCGCGCGTCTCGGTCGGCTTTTGACGTTTCCCCTTCTGGCGGAGCACGGTCACGGGCACGTCGATCCGTCCCGCATAGATCCAGCGGTAGATGGTGGAGAAGGCAATTTTTCCTGCGTAGAGGCGGCCGACGATCTGTTCTGGTGACCAGGTCGCACGCAGCTTCTCGACGATCGTCCGGCGCATCGTGTCGTCGAGCTTCGTCTTGACGCCGCAATGGGTTTTCGCCTTCTCGTAGCGTTTCTGCGCACGTCCTGACTCGTAGCCGGGGTTCCGTCTGATCTCCCGCGAGACGGTCGAGGGCTGTCGCCCGATCCGTCTCGCGATGGACCGGATGGACATCCCGAGCTCCAGATAGGTCTCTATTTTCACGCGCACCGTTGTGGTAAGATGGGTGTAGCTCTTAGCGATTCCTCCGTCTGAATGTTTGTGTCGTAACTTCATTCTAAACGAGGCCATCGCTGTGGGCTTTTTTTTGCGTTCACGTTCAGATGTTGCACTTAATTTTATAATTCATCATAAAAAAGGGGTTTCCAGATAATCGGAAACCCCTTTTGCTTTTTATTCTTTCACTCGCATCAGCCGTAAACTGTTTAACGCGACTAGAAGGGTAGCGCCCATATCCGACATGATGGCGATCCACAGGGTCAGCCAACCCGGAATGACCAATAGCAGTGCAATCACTTTGATGCCGATGGCGAACGTAATGTTCGCTTTGATGATATTCAGGGATTTCCGGCTCAATTTCACCGTGAATGGCAGCTTGCTCAAATCGTCGCCCATCAAAGCGACATCCGCCGTTTCCAAAGCGGTATCCGTTCCGGCTCCGCCCATGGCAATCCCGACCGTAGAAGCGGCGAGTGCCGGCGCGTCGTTCACGCCGTCTCCAATCATCGCCACCTTGCCGTACTCGGCCCGTAAGCGTTTGATGACATTCAATTTGTCCTCCGGCATCAGCTCGGCCTGGATTTCGGTGACGCCGACCTCTCGGCCGATGGCCTGACCGGTCGCTTTGTTGTCACCCGTCAGCATGATCGTCTTCTTGATGCCCATGTCGTGCAGCTTCTGGATGACTTCCTTGCTGGAGTCCCGGACTTCATCGGCCACGGCGATGACCGCCAGGATGTTTTGTTCCGTTCCGATGATCATGGCCGTCTTGCCCTGATTTTGAAGAGCTGTGACATTTTGTTCCAAGTTCTTATCCGCACTTGCGGCGCCCAGCTCGTTGAAGAGGATCGGGCTGCCGATATAGTACGTGATTCCTTCTACGGTTCCTTTAATCCCTTTGCCCGTAATGGAAGAGAAGTCCTCGACCAAGACCGAAGAATATGAAATGTTCTCTGCGTCCGCTTTTTTCATGATGGCGGAGGCAAGGGGGTGCTGCGAGCGGTACTCCAGCGCAGTCACGATGGAAAGCAGCTCTTTTTCGTTTACTTGCTTGTTCATGACTTCAAAATCCGTTACGACGGGAACCCCTTTGGTCAGGGTGCCGGTCTTGTCAAATGCGATGGCCTTCAGCGCACCCATTTCCTCCAAGTACACGCCGCCTTTGATCAGCACGCCTTTTTTCGCGGCATTCCCGATGGCGGACACGATTGAAATCGGCGTCGAAATGACCAAAGCACACGGGCATCCTACGACTAGCACAGCCAATCCTTGGTAGACCCAGGTTTCCCAGCTGGCATCAAACAGAATGGGAGGAACGATGGCTACAAGCGCAGCAACGACCATGATAATCGGTGTATAATATTTGGCAAATTTATCGACAAACGCCTGCGAAGGAGCCCGTTCGCCTTGTGCTTCCTCAACCAGGTGGATGATTTTCGCAATGGTTGTGTCTTCAACCAACTTCGTGACTTTGACTTCGAGCAAGCCTTCTTCATTCAGCGTGCCCGCGAAGACGTCATCGTTCACCGTTTTGGCGACCGGCACGGATTCCCCGGTGATGGCCGCCTGATTGACCGCCGAATACCCGTTGGTCACCGTGCCGTCCATCGCAATCTTCTGTCCCGGTCTGACAATCATGGTGTCGCCCACCACAATGTCGTCTACCGAAATTAACTGTTCTTGGCCATTCCGCCGGACCAGTGCCTCTTTCGGAGCGATGTCCATCAACGAACGGATGGATTGTCTCGCCCGGTCCATGGAATAGCGTTCCAGTGCTTCACTGATCGCAAAGAGGATGACCACGATAGACGCTTCCGCCCATTCGCCGATAAAAGCCGCCCCGATGACGGCAACGGTCATGAGGGTTTTCATGTCGAAATCCAGGCGTATTAAATTCTGGAAACCGACTTTGAAGAGCGAGTACCCACCAATGACAATCGCCGCCACAAACAGGAGCGACGTCATCAGGTTGTCTTCGCCATTGACGAACTGGGAAATGTAGCCGAACACGATCAAGAGGGTGGAGTAGAGCAAGGTGCTGTGCTTTTGGTAGAACGGCACTTTCTTCTCTGTTCGAGCTGGCGCTTTTTCGGTTCCGGTATTCGTGATAGCTGGACGTCCTGTAATTTCAGGCGCCACCTTCAAGTTTTCAAACGCACCGGCTTTCTCCAATTCGTCGATGGTCGCTGCCCCGTAAACGGAAATTTTTGAAGCCCCGAAGTTCACTTTGGCATCCTGGACACCGGGGATCTGCTTGACGTTGTTCTCAAACTTCCCGGCGCAGTTCGCGCATGTAAAGCCTTCGACCCGGAAGACATTTTTGTCTTCGACGGTCACTTCAGGAGCCGCCTGGCGTTTCGGTTTTTCCGGTGCGACCTTCAAATTCTCGAAAGCGCCGGCTTTTTCCAGTTCCTCGACCGTCGCCTCGCCGTAGACCGCAATTTTCGAAGCCCCAAAGTTCACTTTGGCATCCTGGACACCGGGAATCTGTTTGACGTTCTTCTCGAATTTCCCGGCGCAATTCGCACACGAAAAGCCCTCAACCCGGTAGACCGTTTTGTCTTCTGTTTCCTTCGTTTTTTCAACCAACGGAAACAACCTCCTTCTGATGGATGAAGGCCACTTGCACCAAGTGTTTCACATGCGCGTCATCCAGTGAGTAGTAGACCAACTTGCCTTCCTTGCTGTATTTCGCCAACCCCATATTATTCAGTAGTCGCAGGTGGTAGGAGGCGGTTGCGGTAGATGAACCGATGATATTCGCAACGTCACACACACACAGTTTGTCCTCCAGCGATAAGGCGTAGGCGATCTTGATACGCGTATCGTCCGACAACGCCTTGAAGATCTTCGCCACTTCCAATGGATTTTGTTCAGACAGTTGCTGCTGGACTCGTTCCACCTTTTCTTCATCTACACAGACCACATCACAAATCTCTTTTGCCATTTTCATTCACTCCTTTTTCTCACTTCTGTTTACTCATTCGTTTTTTCAAGTAAGTGATTTTCTTCTATATAAAACAAAGAGTGCAAAGAATCACTTCAACTCACCAATCCCCAAAGGAATCGGAAAGTCCCATTCTCCGCCATAATCAAGATGCCGAGCCCGATGAAGACAATCGGCACAATCCACCGTTCCCAATTTTCTATCGTTTCAGAAATCGTTTTAACGGCTGCCAACCGGTAACTGAGGTAACACAAGACGGCGACCAGGATGGCAAAGACAACCAGCATCACCACAGTTTCACTTGGATTCAAGGTTGAAAAGTAGGGTATGTAGACGCCAATGTTGTCGCCGCCAGCCGCCAGGGTAATGACTGTAATGGTGACAAACAAGCGATTGGGGTTTCCGGAAGACAAACGGGACAGGAGATTCTCTTCGTCGTCCTCGTCTTCTTCTCGCTTCCAGACCCGGATGCCCAGGTAAATCGGAATGAGCCCTAGCAAGCCCACCCAGTGGGACGGCACAAGCGTCAGGCTGTACGCAGCCAACAGGCTGACGCCCACCAAGATGGCTGTTCCTAGGTATTGTCCGATGACAATGGATTTTAACTGGCCTTTTTTCATCGTTTGTGAAAACAGGATCAGCAAAATAATGACGTAATCAATGCTGGTCGCCACATAAGCGGCAACCGCGGTAAAAATCGTGGTTAACAGCACCCTCATCTCCTTTACGGATATCCTAGTGTGAAGTGATACCCTCTGATAGTTATACATTCAAACAAACGTTTGATTAATGCAAGTGTACAAAGATTTCGCTAGATTGTCAATTATATATTCAAATGATTGTTTTAATGTTTGGGCATGCTTGTTAGAATGAACAGGGAGCGACAAGTGGCAAGGCAAATTGAAATTTAGTATGGCCAATGCCTGCATGTCTTGTTAAGCATTCTATCTTTAGAAGAGCTAAAAATGGTATAGAAGAGGCTCATCACCATAAGGCGTGGTTGACGCATAAAATCCATCAGATTTTGAATTGAACATAGAAAAAAAGCGAAAACCCCGGTATCGTAATTGTTGCCTAGACAAACCACGATTGGAGTTTTCGCTTTGTCCCAACAGTTTATCAAATTACTTCTTCCACTTCCAGACCTTTTTCAGATCCAGATGTCTTCAGACGAAGAACCGAACGTTTTCCCGGTCATCCCGGATCGACACGACATCCCTTGCCCGCTTTGCCAGAGAAAGACAGTCCTGCATTCGAAAAGGCGACGTCGCTTCCGACACGGTCACGCATGGAACGTCGGTATACTTTGGATTGAGCTGGATATCCCACGTCAAAGATGCTTCTCTTGTGATTTGACGTTCGTGTATGACTACGGTCTCGGGCTCGTCCGCACCTCCACCGAGGTGTTCCGGAAAGGCATCGCAGAACGTTGCCACGGTAGGACGATCTCAGATGTAGCGCGTGAATACGGATTACCTTACACGACGGTGGAACGATTGTTTTATCGGTACGCCTCAGTAGAGACAGAGAAGCATACGACAGACGTCCTCATCGACGAGTTCGCCACACGAAAAGGACATCACTATGCGACAATCGCCCTCGATGCGGAGAGTGGTCGGCTCCTGTCCATTGTCCCGGGAAGGGACGTCACGGCCATCACGGCTGCACTCCAAGGCATAGCCGGAGACATCCGTTCTGTCGTCAGTGACTTTGCACCGACAATGGCGAAGGCCGTCGCACATGTCTTCCCGGATGCGAAACATGTGCTGGATCGTTTCCATCTCATCCAGTTCTTCACGGACGCCCTTCGCCGTCGGCGTCGTTTTTTGAACGAGGTGAAACGTCACCATCATGTCCGTGTGATTGACCGTGCTCTCGCCTGTCGTCCGGAGACGCTGTCCCCCGAAGACCGGGAGGTCGCCGATTCTTGCCTTCGGGAAGATCCGTTCACCCGGGACCTCTATCAAGGACTTCAACATATTCGATATGTGCTGAAGGCCACGTGCCATGGACAGGCGAAACGTCGACTGACCGATTGGTTGGATCGTTATCAGTCCCATCCTTGCGGGCCTCTGGCGAAGATCGCGAAATCGATCCAGAACCGAGAGAAAGCGATGCGTCGAACAATCGTGTCCAGTCTATCGAACGGAAAGATGGAAGGAACGAACAACAAAATCAAGCTTATCAAACGCCGTGGTTATGGCTACCGAAACCTCGAACGTTTCTTTTTGAGATTACGCTTCGAGCTTGGTCGTTAAAATAGCAACCACGTGTTATGGTGATGAGCCAATGATTATAGCGTGTGATAGTTGCGGAAACAAATCGAGGATTCTTCGTTCCATCGCGCTAGGTTTTAAACGGAAATGAATGAAAAAAAGAGCGTTGATGAATCATCAAGCAAGGGGCAAGCGTTCAAATGAGCCTGAAAAAACAACTACACAAGGCGATCCTCTCAAATGACCGAGCGACCGTTCAACGTCTAGTGAAGCCGCTCGCTCACGAAGTGGTGTTAGATACATTTCTTGAAGTTGCGTTTGATACGGATGATTTAGCGGTCTACGAAATCGTATGCGATCAGATTCAAGTTGAGCAGACTGCGGATTGGGAAGAGGCTGCGTCGCTTCTCATGAGCCAACCGTTCTGTCACCATCCTCATGCCTATGAACGGGCCTACGAACATGCGAAACGTGCTGTCGTGCTTGATTCTAGTCGCATAGATCTAAAGGAATACTTGCTCTTTTTCAATGCGATTCCCGACAAATTAATGACGGATGATGAAGCGAACGAATTAGCGACCGAGATTCTAAAGCTGCGGCCAACAAGTCAGGTCGCTAAGATGCATCTTCTGTAAAACGATGACTAGAGTCGTGCTGAATGATTATTCCAAGTGGAAACGTCCAATGATACAATGTGATGTAAGTCATCCCTAGAGGAGGCGACAACATGCGTTGGATGATTCGGCTTGGTTTGACCGCAGTGCTGACAGTAGGAACGGTCTTTATTGGACTTCGTCTCATCAGCTTGTTGATGGAATGGTGGTATGAGCCTCCGACCTCGGGGTTAAAGTTGCGACCGACACCGGCAGAATCTGAGTATTTGATGGAGTCGTCCGAAGGAAAGATGAGGATACCGAAAGAAGAAGAACAGTCTCGTCTGAAACTGGACTATTTGGATTATACGATTGATTCTGTGACTACCGTCATCGAACGAGGCGATGGCCTCTTCTATTGGGTGTTGATACTAGCCTGTGTATTGCTTAGCGTACTGATTTTTGCCGCTAACATTCGTTTTCAGCACCGCAAGCGAGCTGACGAAACAGCTTCGTTCACGACGCGGACGTTCTCGCGTCATTCAGTCCCGAGCTCGATGACGAGTGTCGAAGAACCGGCTTGGACCGGTGTGACGATTCGAGACGCGCTCATCACGTTCAATCAGGCGTTACCGCCGGCGAAGAAATGGTTGCCGACAGAAACGGTTTTAGAGTGGGCACGGCGCATCGAATTGACGGACATCGATTTCAAGCCATATTTGGAAGAGCGCTATGGAATGACAGATTCGGTGACACCGAAAGAAGTTGACCGCTTCCGCAGAAGGCTCGAGCAGTATCAAGACCGTCTAGCTCGTTGAGTAAACGTATAAACGATTCATCGTGTTCGATTGACCAACAAGATAGCAGTGAATATGGGAGGTGAAACTGGATGGAGCTACAAGTTGAGACGTTATTTAAAATGGATAGGCTTAGCATAATTGATGCCGATTTATCAGGTGGTGAAGTGATTGTTCTGGTGGATCAGGATGGCCAGGTCGTCTATTGGAATGAGCGAATGATACGACTGCCGTTTCATTTGAGTTCGCCATTCATCCGTCTACTTGATTCAGAAACGTTTCTCGTCGTCGATGTGACGCACGAAGGTACACCCGGCAACGCCTGGGTTATCGATGGGCGAGGGTCGATACTTCATTCGTTCCATGCGGGCAACGCCATCGGAGCTGTCGCCGTCAACGACACGGGGATTTGGATCGGCTATGCCGATGAAGGGGTGTTCGGGGAAGGGATATCCACCGAGGCACTCGTCTGTTTCTCGAGGACAGGGGAAGTGTTACAACGCTATCAGTCAGATTTTGTACGTCCGCCGACCATTGTCGACTGCGAATTGTTGCAAGCAAATCAAACCGGGGTATGGTTCTGTCCGTCGATTTGGTATGACTTGATTCATGTTGATTTAACCGGTCGACTCAACAAGTATAAGACGCCGAAGCGACTTCACGACAGTTCGGCGCTGACGATTCAAGGACAGGTCGGCTACTTCGTAAAAGACGGGTTGTTGTACAAGTGGCCGTTCGGTGCACGCAAACGCCCTGACGTTGTAGCTGAGTTTTCGGGAACTGCTAGAGGGTTAGGGGAGGGTGAACGGTTCCACTTCATTCAAATCGGTGATTATGAAGTGAGCGGCGTTCAGCTCGTTAACGAGTGATGACGCATATAGGTAGTCGTTGAATCGACTAAGAAGTTACAACTTACAACCGAATGATTTCTCGTGACGATGGACCTTGTCTATAGGTCCTTTTTTACGTTTTACAAACGTTTGGCGCAACAGAATCGTGATCATTATTGAATCAACTTGTCGGAATCAATTCCCTCTTTTTTGTAAATTCAGTATACTCATGTTATTGATGTTAGAAAGAAGGCGATGAGATGAGGCTTGATACGAATCTTTCAGGAATTTCGGTCGAAACGATTGAACAGGTAGAGTAACAAGTGGGGTCACGCTTCCCGGACGGCTTACGTGACGCATGGGGTCATGAGAACAAGTTCGAACTTGGGGATTGGTTCTTTTATCCGATCAAGGACGAGCGGTTTTTCAATAAGACATGGGATGACGTCATTCGAGCCAACGAATTGAAACAAGAGGAGTTACCGCATGGGTTCGTGACGCTTGCGACGAACGGATCCGGTGATGAGCTCGGTTTTTTGAAAGACGACCGGGAGACGATTTACGCCTGGTGGCACGAGATAAATGACCTCGAGGTGGCGGCGCATTCGTTTGAGGCGTTCGTCGAAGTGACGCAGGCGGAAAGCGACGTGCTCGAGACATTTTGCGAACGAGTCGAGAAGAATGGACTCGTCTTCGGATTATCTGCGGATCAAGACGAGGGGTGGGCGTACGCACCATCGCACGTCGAAGACACAGACGTCCTGTTATTCTTTTCGTCACGAGAGCTTGCGCTCGCGTGCCGGGTTAAAGAATGGGCCGACTATCATGTGATCGAGTTGCCGGTCGAGCTATTCCTTGAACGCTGGTTGCCGAACATGTCGGATGATGAGCTGCTGTGCGGCCTCGATTGGTCGAGCGAGCTGGTAGGGTTGGAATATGACCCAGAAACCATTCTAGAGTATTTTGAATAATTTTATTTCAAATACCGCATGTGATATCTTTTTTAAAGAAAACATAGCAACGAATATGATAAATTCTTTTTCTAAAAACGCAATCATATCGACAGAATAATAGCGCTCATCGTGGAAAGCGACGTGGGAGAGGAGAACACATCTTTGAATGATTATAACGTAGGGAATATCTTTGAGCTGTATTCAGGCAACGAGACCCTCTCGGTGGAGCAACAGGCGATGATGGATCCCATCGACGCCTACGTTGAGGCAAACCAGTTCAAACAGCTTGAACATTACCTTCAACAAACCCGAGGCATCGAGCAGATGTTGATTGATCATGTGATGATGGACCCGACCGATAACAGCCGATGGGACATGCTCATCGGGTATGAGTTGATTGATACCATCGAAGATTTTGCCCGGGTGAATAGCTTCGGTCTCACTGCCTATACGTTTCATCCGAATGACCCGTTCTATTTCGCGCTCGCCTTATATTGGACGGGTTGGAATGACTTTGTCATCACAGACGAACACGTCGCCTTAGCAGAGTCGCTCATCGAACAAGGGCCAGAAGAAGTGAGCGGCTTGCTTTGTATTGCGTTGGCGAAGAGAGACATCGATCATTTCGATTATACATATGTTCAACGAGCGATTGAACGATGCCCGTGGGCCGTCGAACCATATATGCGTCTCGGCGAACATCGCTTGCGAGCCCATCCAGCAGAAGGAAAGATGCTTCTACAGCAAGGGCTTGACCGGGTGAAGTATACGTGGGGATTCGATCAAAAGGGGCGCTGGTTCAACACGGGCTCGCAGTATTTTAATCCGACCACGTGGCGACAAGACACAATCGCTGAGCTGCTCGGTCTAAGCATGGACCACGACGAGTATAAAAAATACGAGCGGATCATCAATAAAAGATAGTCACCCTAAAGAACGGAGCATTGGAATGAACACAATCGCATTAGCCAAACCATCAGATTTAACTGCAATTGAACAACTGTATCTCGCTTGTAAAGACGATTTGCTCACCCGACAGATTTTTCAATGGGACGACACGTATCCGAACCGCGCCTATTTTGAGGAATGTATCAAAGACGATTCTGTCTATATCATGAAACACGGTGAGGAGTTGCTCGGAGTCGTTGTACTCGATCAATGGCAGTCGCACGAATGGGAGGCGATTCACTGGCGTCACGACCATCCGCTCGTCATCCATTCCTTAATGGTGCATCCGGAGCGGCAAGGTCAAGGTAGCGGAAAAGCCCTGTTACATGCCTCTGAACAGTTGGCAAAAGCGGAAGGTTACACTAGCATCCGGCTCGACAGCTTCTCAGGAAATGGGGCAGCCTGCAACTTTTACAAACGACACGGCTACGTGGAACGTGGAAACGTCCATTTCGATTCGAAACCGAAAGGGCATGAACGGTATGTCTGTTTTGAAAAAGAACTTGTCTAACGTAATGAAAAAAAGAATGTCGATCGATGAAGGAGGATTTGATGTGAAACAACTCGAAGTGGCTACATTTACGATGACAATCGACGCACCGATTGACCACACGTTCGCTTGTCTCGCAGAAGACGAACATATCATCAAATGGAACGACCATTTGATCGAAAATATTTATGAGGACGGTGACGCCTCACTCGTGACGGGAAAACGGTTCATCTCGGTCCAACAGTTCGAGAAAAAAGAGATTCGGGTCGAATCCGAGTTGACCCATGTCAATCGTCCTCACGAATGCGAGGTGCAGGCGGTGACGAATCAAGGGGTGTCGATTGCGACGTATACGTTGAGCGAGACAACGGACGGGACGGATGTGACGATTCGGATTTCACTCATCCCTTCATCCTGGCTATATGCCCTATATGTGAAGGCGTTCAAATGGGCGATTCGCCTGATTTACGATGAACAGTTTAAACAGTTCCGCATCTACACCGAGGCGAGTGCATCAAAACCGTCACTTGCCCGAGAGGCGGAGTGATTTGCGATGATTGAACCGATTACCTCTTCGACGCGTGACGCGGTCCGTGCATTCTTTATCGATGCCTGGGGCACACCTGAGATGGTGATCTCGACCGGGACGTATGATTGCGCCACGCTTGACGGGTTTGTCTGGTCGGAAACGAACGTCATCATCGGCCTCGTCACGTATGTCATTCGGGAAGACGAGATTGAGATCATCTCGCTCGACAGCCTCCAGGAGAAGCGTGGCATCGGCTCGGCGCTCCTCGATGAAGTGGAGAGAGTGGCCAAGCAACATCAGCTCGAACGGCTGTCGCTCATCACGACGAACGACAACCTGGGAGCGCTCTCCTTTTACCAACGCCGAGGCTGGCGCCTCGCACGGATCATCCCGGGTGCGGTCGATGCGGCCAGGCTACATAAACCGTCGATTCCCGTTATCGGTGAGCACGGCATCCCGCTCCATGACGAAATCGTCCTTAGCAAAATCATCACAACTTAAAGAAAAGAGGGATTTTCCTATGATTCGATTCGGTATTATCGGCACGAACTTTATCACCCGTTCTTTCATTGAAGCGACCCATGAAGTCGAAGGCGCATCCGTGTCCGCCGTCTATTCCCGGACAGACGAGCGCGCGAAAACGTTCGCTGAAGAATTTGATATTCCACATACGTTCACCTCACTCGAGGAGATGGCGTCCAGTGAGTTGATTGATGCGGTATATATCGCGAGCCCGAACTCGCTCCACGCCGAGCAGAGCCTGCTCTTCATCCGCCACGGCAAGCACGTCCTCTGTGAGAAACCGTTCGCCTCGAACGTCGAGGAAGTTAGACAGATGCTTGAGACGGCGCGCGAACATGACGTCGTCTTGCTCGAAGCGCTCCGCAACCTGTTCATGCCGAACTTCGATGTGTTGCGTCAAGAACTCCATCGCGTCGGACCGGTCCGGCGTGTCATCTTGAACAAGTCGCAATACTCGTCACGCTATGACTTGTATAAGCGCGGGGACAACCCGAACACGTTCAATCCCGCCTTCTCGAACGGTTCGCTGATGGACCTCGGCGTCTATTGCCTCGGCCCGGCTTTGAAACTGTTCGGTCGACCGGAGACCGTGCAGGCGAACGCGGTCAAGCTCGAGTCAGGTGTCGACGGCAGTGGTTCGGCCATCTTGTCGTATGACGGCATGGACATCATCGTGCTCCACTCGAAAATCCATGGCACGGACGCCCCATCCGAAATCATTGGGGAAGCGGGGCGCATCGTGATTGACGATATCGGTTCGCTCGACCGCTTGACATTCGTTGGCCGAGACGGGGCGACCGTCGAACTCGGTTTAGAACAGGAAAGCCATATGACGTATGAGATTCAGACGTTCGTGAACATGATTGAAGCAGGGGAGCGGGAGACCGAGGTCCATTCGTTTGCCGATATACTCACACTCGCGGACGTCATGACCGATATCCGGCAGCGCATCGACGTGCGGTACCCGGCTGACGCATAACAAAGAGCCTCGAGCATGTGCTCGGGGCTCTTTTGCACGAAATGAATATTCATTCAAAAAGGATAAATAGTAAGCGAACTGGTGCGACAGTGATTATAATTCGTCAATCTGTGGAGACGTGTCGCTTAAATTTTATACATAATCATCAAGTCAGGTGGTCAAAGATTTATCCGTTGTTCATGCTTTTCTTTAAGCCGCTTTATGTCTTCTCTTGGTGGTAAACCGAACAGTCGTGAGTACTCACGGCTGAATTGTGATGGACTTTCATATCCGACACGGTAGGCCACAGTAGCGGCATCTGAGGTCTCTGATAATAAGAGGCGACGTGCTTCCTGAAGTTTTAATTGTTTTTGGAATTGGATTGGGCTCATTGCCGCCACTTCCTTAAAATGCTTATGAAACGCAGAGACACTCATATTGGCTGTTTCTGCAAGTTGATCCACCCGAAGAGGTTTATCATAGTTGGTCATAATGAGTTGAATGGCATTTTTAATGTGATGGGCACTGTTGCCTTTCACTACAATGTTCTCGATCGTGTTTCCATGCTCCCCCGTCAGGACTTTATAAATGATTTCTTTTGTGTACAAGGGGGCAAGCATTGGAATATCGTCCGGGGTGTCCAGTAGTCGGACCAATCGCAAGACGGCATCGAACAAAGAAAAATTTAGTCGGCTAACAAACATTCCCCGTTCCGAACTCGCTTCTGATAAAGGTGAGACATTCGCATTATCTAAAACCTCGAGGATTTCATTAGTTTTTAGTTCTAAGATGAGGCCTAAATAGGGGCTTTCAAGTGATGTCTCGATCAGCTGGCTTGTTGCCGGCAAGTCGACAGAGGAGACCAGGTAATCCCCAGGTCCGTATCTAAAGTCTTCCATCCCTACTGATACTTCTTTCACCCCTTGAGCCGTAATACAAAGCGATGGCCTATAGACCCCGTAATTAAGATCTTTCTCGATTGGACGTCGAACAAAAGACAACGATGGAATAACAGTCTCATGAATACCATTCGTCCCCGTATGACGTTCAATGATACTTGCCAGTTCTGCTTGCTGAATGGATGGTTGATCTCGCATGAATTTTCTCCTTCTCCCCATGGTTTGTACGCTTATTGTAATTTGAAGAATATAGTTCTGTAAATGAAACGAAAGAGGATTAAGCAAACATCGAATAGGAATAGACAAGGGGTTTCTTTAATACTTACGTATAATGAGATTACACCTTCAAATGTATCGAGGAGCTATCGGTATTTCTAGTGTTCTTCACATAGAGTGAAGGCGGGGGAAGAAAAACACCGAGAAAGGGAGTGATCCGAATATGGAACAAGCAATCATAGCTCTTTCAAAGAACAAGTGGGAATGGATGATCGAGAGACAACTAGATGATTTACGTCATCTCTTTCACGAGAAAGCAGTTTTTGTACACATGGGGGCTACATTTTCTAAAGATGAAGAAATAGACGTAATTCATAGCGGCTCTATTATTTATAAGGACATAGACATTCAAGAAACGTCTGTCCAATTAATCGGTGAAACGGCCATCCTTCTGAACAAAGTAAAGTTACAGGCGATCGTAGGAGGAAATACCGTGACGAATCCGTTTGTGGTCACTGAGGTGTATGTGAGACAGAAAGAACAATGGCAGTTGGCATCGATGTCTTTCACACGGTTGTTGTCGCCATAAACGTACCACTGAATAGACGTTAGAACGTTCAACATGACACTGGTTTTTATAGAGGAGGAAGCTACTATGCAAAAAGTTAATTTGAACAATGGTGTTGAAATGCCGATTCTTGGTTTCGGTGTTTTTCAAATTCAGGATGAACGTGAATGTGAACAAGCTGTTTATGAGGCGATTGCAGCAGGTTATCGTTTGATTGATACGGCCGCTTCGTATCTCAATGAAGAAGCGGTTGGTCGAGCAATCAAACGCAGTGGTGTGCCACGAGCGGAATTGTTTATCACGACAAAGCTCTGGGTTCAGGATACCGGTTATGAGAACACAAAGAAAGCATTCGAAAAGTCATTGGATAGACTGCAAGTAGACTATCTTGATTTGTATTTGATTCACCAACCATTTGGCGATGTGCATGGCTCTTGGCGCGCCATGGAGGAATTGTACCGTGAGGGTAAAATCAAGGCAATCGGAGTGAGTAACTTCCAACCAGATCGCTTGATTGATTTAATCATTCATAATGAGATCGTTCCTGCGGTCAACCAGGTCGAAACACATGTCTTCAACCAACAGGTTGAGAGTCATGACTTCATGAAAGAAAACAATGTTCAAATCGAGTCTTGGGGACCTTTTGCTGAAGGGAAAAACAACTTATTCCAGAACGAGATTTTAGCATCAATCGCTGAAAAGTATGACAAGTCCGTGGCTCAGGTGGCTTTACGATGGCTGACTCAAAGAGGCGTCGTGGCCATTCCGAAGTCTGTGCGGAAGGAACGGATCATTGAGAACTTCAATATCTTTGATTTTGAACTGAGCAGTGAGGATATGGAGAAGATCGCTACGCTCGATACGAAAGAGAGCCTGTTCTTCTCGCATAGAGATCCTGAGATGGTGAAATGGATAGGGACACGTAAATTAGACATCTGATTTTTATTAATGAAAAATAGGGGTAGTGATATAGCGTTAACAAGTAATGAGTGAAAAACCCTCGAACAGGCGCTCTCTCTATAATTGATATTGAAGTCAGCTAATAAGCTTCTGCTCTTGAACCGAGAGAAGCCATCCGCCATAGGATTAAGGAATGGTGTCGGCGGAAAAATCGAGCCAGGGGAAACGATTGAGGACTCGGTATGTCGTGAAGTGTTTGAACAGACTGGATATGAAATTGTTGCGCCTATCTATAAAGGAGATATCATCTTGCACGGGGAGCAACAGGTGGGGAACCATCTATTTTTGGCCGAACTATCAGACGACCTAAAGTATGATGAAGTCATGAAAACACGAGAAGGGATTTTAGAGTGGAAAGAGATCGAATGGGTGTTACATCCTGACAATATTGGCATCATCAGTAATCTAAAGCGATATCTGCAGCCCATGCTTGAGAGTCGTGTCCCAATGCAACATGTCTTTCACTATTCTGGACATGACTTGTTAGCGTATAGCTATAAACAGATGGACGAAACAGCCTTTATTTAAAAAATGATATGCCATTTGATGGAATTCAAAAAGTCACGCCTATGAGGTGTGACTTTTTGTTTTAGTTATTAAGTCAACCGAATACAATGTGTAGATAAACATAATTAATTGAGAGGTATCATTCTTTGACGGCTAAAATAGTGAACTCCCACGGTATATTCTCACCGTTCCAACCTCGATGTTCGTCAAATCGACGAATCTGAAAGCCAGTAGTGATTACCGAATTTATGATGTCACTCAGCGCATGATGTGTCAGCAAAACATCAGGGAAGTCGTTTTGCTCGTCCTTATCGAAAAAGGACTTATAAGCGATATCCTCCTCATGCAACTCGTTATCAAAATAGATGGGCATATATGTAGACTCAGGACCAATGCATCTTTTGAGAGGATGATAATCACTTAAAATCATGCTTCCCCCGGGTTTCAAGATGGAATAAAGGATATTGCACAATCGCTTGAGATCATCAAAGTAGTGTAAGATGCCTCCCTCCAAGTAAAGAAGATCGAACCGGCCCTCATACTTGCTGACATCTAGGTCATAGACATCACCCACTACGTAATCGATGCATGTCTGTGCACAAGTCGCTAATTCCAGTGCATATCTTCTGTTCTCTTCGGATACGTCGAAGATGGTGACGTTCGCCCCCATCAACGACAGCGGGACGGCTTTTCTTCCGTTCGACCCGCATAGATTGGCCACATTCAGTCCATCCACGTCATGAAAAAATTCTTGGTGCTTTTTCAAGCTGGCTCGTGGGTCTTTTAAAAGTTCTTTTGCCTTTTCCGCTGGCGTATCGTCGTGTTTTTGCCAAAACTCATAGGCACGGTATTCCCAAGCAGTTTTATTGGTTTGTGTTTGTTTGTTCAAATGTATCCATCCTCTCTTTTTGTTCCCGTCGATTTAGTTGTTTGTAAAGCTATGAAAAGCTGTAAATAGTTCGAAGCAAAATCAACAGCATTTAACAATTTAAGGGGTATACTAAAGTATCGATGGATAATTTTACAATAAGTTTCAGTGGAATGATAGTGAATGATGACATACATAGAACGGGAGACGATGACATGACGACCTTATATTTCGTAAGACATGCACACTCTACATATACAGCCGATGAATGGACGAGACCCTTATCTGAAAAGGGAGAGAGAGACGTCCGTAACATCACGAACACCTTGAGTGAAGAAAAGATTGATCTCGTCGTTTCGAGTCCATATAAACGAGCTATTCAAACCGTCCAAGGGATTGCTGACCAGATTGAAGCAGAAGTTCTGCTCATCGATGACTTGAGAGAGCGGACATTGACGACAGAGCCGGCCGAGAATTTTACCCTGGCGATGACAAAAGTGTGGGAAGATCCGACCTTTGCATGGGAAGGCGGCGAATCGAACGTTGTCGCTCAACAGCGGGGAGTCCGTGCGATCCTGTCACTACTCGACCAATATGAAGGAAAGCGAATCGCAATCGGTACGCACGGGAATATCATGGTTTTGATGTTGAACTACTTCGAAGACAAATACGGCTATACGTTCTGGAAAGAACTCGATATGCCGGACGTATATAAAGTGACGTTCGACAAACAAGAACTATTGAGCGTCGAAAAGCTTTGGGACCGTCAAGGAGTGGTTTGAAGTCGGTTTATGATGACATGGAAAAAGGATGGGGCCGGTCTCGGTCCCATCCTTCAAAGTCTACTCTCTATTCAAATACAGATGGCGGATAAACAAGCCGAGCGCGACCGTCATGATGACGGCCGGAATCAGGCCGACGAGCAACAAGGAACCCATGCGTTCAGTCCTTTCTGAGCGCAGCGAGGCGCTGTGTCATGTCTTGGAACGATTGTCCGTCCGAGAGCACGCTCAGTTCGCCGGCGACAAGGTCGTTCACTTCACGGTCCCAGTCCTGGCTGAGCGTCGTCTCGAGCGCGATAAGGTGCGTCGCCGTCCGTTCGACTTGATGACTTCCGACGCGCGCGAGCTGTTCACGCACTGCCGTCTTCAACAGGGCGCTCAAGTCGTCGCGCAACTTCGTCCGGCCATCGCCTTCGAAGAACTGGTTCGCATTCTTATAGTGCTTCAAGACTGGACGGAAAGGGGCCGCCTCGAACGTGATTGGGTCGACGGCGTCGCGGAGCCAATCGATGTCGATGTCATCTTCGAACGACAACGTCGGCAAGAGCGGACGCAGTTTGAGCGTCTCGCGCTCGATCAAGCGTTCCGTCTCCCGTTTCAAGAAGCGCTCGAGCCGATATTGGAACACTTGCAGCTCTTGATGGATGTCATACGCATACTTGTCGAGTGTCCGGCTGAGGGCGCGCTCGAGGCTCGCCTTCGATCCATCGACCTCGACCGGATGGAACGTCTCTTTGACGAAGTCCGACAGCCGGAGGAGCGAGCGGGTCTCGAGGTGAGCGAGCAGCTCGTCCGTCTCGCGCTTGAACGGGTCTTCGAGCGTCGTGACGTTGAGACGATTGTCAGACGTGCGTACTTGTTCGAGCTTGTCACGGCGGGCCGCCTTGACGCTCGCATCCGCTTCGGCCTCGCGTACAACGTCCTCGAACGCGGTGACGAGGGCATGTGCCTCATCTTTGATGCGGACCGCGTTCGCCTGACGCAAATCGTGGTCGACGAATTGCTCAAGCTTGGCCGAGAATCGTTCGAATCCTGCGTCCGTGCCTTGGATGGCGTTCCGGCTCGAAATCGGTAGCACCGTCGGATGACGGACACCGAGCTTCGTCAACTGGTTCGACACATAATCAGTGACGGCAAGCCGTTCCGTCTCATCGGCCGCCAAATCTGATGCGTTGACGAGGAAGAACATGTGATGGTCACCTGTCCCTTGGACCCGTCCGAGCTGGATGACGAGTTCACGGTCGGCCTCGGTGAAAGCGTGATTGTAGTACGTCACAAATAAAACAGCATCGGCGTCACGCATATAGCCGAACTGCACCTCGCTATGACGGTTGAACTGCGAGTCGGCACCCGGCGTGTCGACGAAGATGATGCCGCGCTCGGCCCAAGGGGAGTCGATGGCGAGCTCGATCTCTTTGACGATACAGCTCTTCTCTTCCTCCGTGACGAACGAGCAGAACGTGTCATAGTCGACCGTCTCCTGGCTACCGAGATAGGACAGGGGAGCGTTCTTGACGGCGTTTACGAACGGGTGGTCGAGATGGAGTGCGTCGAGTGACGCCCCGTAACCGTTCAGCTCCGCCTCGAGTTCGGCACGTGTCTTGAACGTGATCAACGCGCTCTTGTTGGCACGGCCGTTCGGCGGCACGATTTTCGTGATTGACGCCGTCAGTGGGTTCGGTGACGTCGGGAGCACAGTCTCACCGAGCAACGCGTTCAACGTCGACGATTTACCGGACGAGAACGCCCCGAAGATGGCGAGCGTGTACGTCTCGGATTCGGCCCGGGCCAATTTATGACGGAGCGATTTGACGCGTGACTTGAATAACGGATGGTTCTCCAATATTTCACATACCGTATATTCATATGAAAAATCAAACGATAAAGCAGTGATATCATCCACCAAAAGCGAGGTCGAGGCAACTTCTTGTTGCTGATGTTCGACTTGTTTCTGTGGCAATTGGTCGGCCGTGACGTAGTGACGGGTCTCAAGGTCCGTCAAACGCGAATCCGAGAGGTCACGTGTCGTGTAATGGGTGAGCTCGTCTCGTTGTTCGGAGAGCTGACGTTGTAGCGCCAACGTGTCGAGCATGTCATATAATTCGTCTTGCTCGGTCTCGATGGCATGGATTCGGTCTTTACCTTCGGCCTCAAGATACGTTTCGACGGACGTGACCCACGGTTCGGACACTTTCGTCACCCAAGAGGCGAGAGCCGACTCGATGTCGCGGCTGAATTGAAGCACCGTGTCACCGCTGAGCGATGCGCCGGACTTCACTTGGTCACTGATGAGCGCGCTCGGTGCAGTCGGTAACGTATCCGGACGTGACAAAATCGCCTCGGGCAGTTTCAAATCGCGGACGATGTCTTCGGCGTACTTGATCAAGTGGGGGCGAAGGTTCGTATCAATCAACCGGTTGAATTCCTTGACGGCGATGTCTTCACGACGGAGGCGTTCCTGTCGCGTCTTCTCTTTTGAGAAGAACAGGCCGACTTTGAACTCCGGTGCACAACTCTCGAGATAGTCCCGCAATAGTTCGCGGAACTCGTAGTTCATGATTGGCGCGCTCGCGACAATCGGTATCTGGTGTTTGAAGAACTCGCGGCGGAACGCGGTGAGCCATATCGATTTTTTGTCGAGACGTTGCAGGCGGGCTTGAATCTCCGTCGGCTGCTTCTCGATGACCGGCAACTCGTTCAGGAGCGCGTCGTGCGCACCAGTGGACCGGGCGAGCAACGTGTCAACGAGCAAGTCGGCGCGCGCTTCCGCATGTTCCCGCGCGGCGTCGATGACGGTTTGGACGTACGTCCGGAGGCGTTCGACCTCATTTTCCGGGTGATCGAGCTCACGGAGCGAGATGTAAAACATATCGTCCGGATTGATCGCATGGCGGGTGAAGGCGGTCTCGAGCGAACGCTTGAACGTGCTGAACGGAAGCTCTCCTTCATCGTGCTTATCGATTTGGTTGATGATGATCGAGTAGGGACGTCCTTCGGCGCTAAACTGTTTCATCAGTTTAATGTTTTGTTCGGACTGGATGTGATTGTAGTCCATCATGAAGAACAGATGGTCGGCGAGGAAGAGCGAGCGTTCCGTCGCTTGACGGTGCCGTTCATCGGTCGAGTCGATTCCGGGCGTGTCCATGAGGACGACGTCGCTTCCGAACGGGAAGCGGGGCAGGGCGTACTCGACTTCTTTAATCTCTTCGATTTTGCAGTAGTCGCTCAAACGGTCGAGCTCATCCGGCGCGAGTCGAATCCAATCTGTATCGTTGACGGCGACGGATGCCCCGATTTCCCCATGTCGAAGCGTCACGATATTCGCACTCGTCGGAATCGGGCTCGTCGGTAACACACCGTCCCCGAGCCAATTGTTGAGAAGTGTCGACTTACCGGCCGAGAAATGACCACAGACCGCGATCCAAATCTCGTTTTGTGTCACTTTTCGGAGTGCGGTCTTGGCGAGACGAGCCGACTCGGTCTCAGTTTGTGTGTCAAATACGTCGGTCAATTGCGCGAGGCGCATGCGTTGTTCGTTCATAAATCCCCATCCCCTACTTATGATTCCGTCGTGATGCCGACGCGATGTCTACGATATGATTTGTTTTCCCAGGCTTGAATGACGAGATCTGCTACATCGTCACGCGAGATTGGTCCCGAGTTCTGTGTCCCGAGCACGTCAGCTGTGATGACGATGTTCCCGACGGACGCGTCTTCAATCAATTGGGTCGGGCAGACGATTGTATAATCGAGCGTTGATGCATCGAGCAGTTCATATGCCCGGGCGTGATCCTCGGCCGCGGTCGTCATCGAACGTTTCGACTCACGGGTCTCGAAACGATAGTTGTCAGAATCATGTGCCTGCAAGATGCCGGCCGTCCCGACCGTCAGGATGCGCGTGATCCCGGCTGCTTGCATCGCTGAGATGATGAACGGCGTGAAGCGGGACAAGACGTCCTGCTTATCCGTACCGAGCGCCGACATGACGACGTCGGCCGATTTCACCGTTTCTGCGATGGCATCCGCATCGGTCGCATCACCAATGATGACCGTGAGACGATCCCTCGGTTCGACCTCGCGACGTGACAACAGTCGGACGTCGTGGCCGTCTTTTAACAAACGTTCAAGCAACCGCATCCCCGTGCGGCCGCTCCCTCCAAATAAAGCAATGGTTGACAAGTAAACCCCTCCCAATCAAGATTAAAGAAAATATCCAACGCCATCATACCACGGAAGCGCTATCGAAACAGGAGACAACGGCTTGAAGTTGTGAGGTTTCAGGGCAGGGTAAGTGGGATACAAAAAGTTAAGACGTGTATAAGGGAGGAAGACACTTCGTTGTCGACACCGCATGAGATTTGGAGCTAGAACCATCAAGACCGGGATATCCGTCGCCTTGGTATTGCTCATCGCCGAGGCATTTCAATTTCAACAGATTGTCGTACCGGCACTCGCGGCTTCGCTCGCATTATTGCCGTCCGTTTATCAGACGGGTGTCCGGCTATTAGAAGAACTAAAAGGGAACTTGATCGGGGCTTTGCTCGCCGTCTTCTCATTAATGTTGACGCCGAACCCGACACCGATCGCCATCGGCGTCGTCATCATCATCGCCATCTCGATCCTTCTCTTCTTGAACCTCGAGTCGACGACCCGGACCGTCATCTTGACGACGATTCTGATTATGGAAGGGGCAAGCCAGTCGGACATGCCCGTCTGGATGTTCGCCGGGGAGCGTTACTTGCTCATCATGATGGGGATCACCGTGGCGCTTCTCGTCAATGCGCTCTTGTTCCCGCCGCGCTATGAGCGGAAGCTCGAGGACGAGATCACGACCGTCTTCCAAATGGCCGTCCGCATCGCCCGTCTGTTCTCGGAAACGGAAGGGGGACGTTCGTCGTTCGAGTCACTCGATGAGACGAAAAAGAAACATCGAGGTTCGAAGACGACGTACGACTTTTTTGAAGAAGAGATTAAGGCCAACCGCTGGCTCGAGAAGAAGACGCCGATTTATCGCCGGGCCGTCTTGAAGTCGAAGATGATTGATACGAACAGTGCCGCTATCCACGTGCTCGACAAGCTGCATGACGATTTTCTGACACTCGAACATCTACCACCTCAGCTCGAGGACGAATTGATGCGTCATATGCGGCACTTGCTCAGACGGCATGAGCGTCTATTCTCGGCTTATGAATTAGAGAACGAGCACATCATCGACCGGGAAGAGGACTTGATTCACGAGAACTTCGACTTCGCCAAGCTAATGATTGAGAGAATGCGTGAGGAGGAGGAGGACCTCATCCTGACCGTCGTCCCGCTCGTCGCGACGATGACAGATTGGGTCAAGGCGATGAATGAGCTCGAACGCTACCTCATCACCGAGATGAAGAAGCACGGAGACAACCTGAAAGTGGAACCGCGTAAGAAGTGGTTCTTTGAAGACTAAAAAAGGTAAAAAAAATAGCATCACCTAACTGGGCTTTTAAAAAGTCAGTTAGGTGATGCTATTTTTATGAGCTGAGCTTGCTTGTTTTTTATTTTCGTCACGTAAGGCGAGAAACGGGTTGAACCCATATAGTGATCTTGCTCCGATAGACTAGAGAGTAAAGCGAGGATGTTTTTAAGCTGCTTCGCCCCTTCTTGGATGCTCAAGTGATTGACATGTCCCTTTTGATCTAATCGGTTCACAAACAGCTCGACCTTCCCGCCGCTTTCAATCAATTCCCGACTGACCAATGCCGTATCCTCTATCAACTCTTCGAACTGATGATGAAGGCCGATTCCATTCGAAGCCGACAAGTCGAGATACACCGTGAACATGTCTTGATTGACCGGCTGGTACAGTTTCGTTTGCAAAGTGGATTTCTTCGCCGTCGCATACCAGTCGATTTGTCTAGACGGTTCATCCTCATAGGGCTTCGAGGAGATTTGTAGTAACCGATCCTTAATTGGAGAATATTTAGAGACGCGCTCACCAAGCTTCAGGTGTGATCGGATACGCTGCGCATGAGTACTTGAAATCGATGGATAGACCGTCCAACGTAAAGGGGGAGCCAAATAGAGTGTCAACGTACCTAACGATAGAGGCAAGTTAATCGTGATGGAGATTTCTGCTATTTCGATGGGCCCCCTTCGATTACCTGTAAGTTCGAAGACGAAATCAGACGGCAGCTCGTCCAATTCGATGATGGTTTCCGTATGCCCCTCTAAGTTTACAACGTAAGGTCCATCCTTTGGCGTACGTATATACGTTTTCGTGCTCATTTCGTTTAAGAGGTGCACGTTCGTCAGTTCAAGGGTGAACTTACAACTTTCGTCCTTGAACAGAATCGAGTCGAACTGTCTCCACGTGACGTCCATTTGTGCAGTCAGTCGTTTCGTGTAACGCTCGATATAAAGACTTGCTGCCAAAAAAACAGCAAGAACGAATGAAAAAATCGAGAGGTACGGCACGAACAACAAGATGACCATCACTGAAAATAAGACGATTTGGATTCGTTTTTCAAGCAAGAAAAATACATTGGTCGTGATGTTCATCGGAGTCACATGCCCATCTCGACCGGGACCGGGACGGTCGCCAAGAGTTCTTCCATGACCACGGCCTTCGAGGACTTGATCTCGCCCTCGAGCGTCAGTGTCAATCGATGTGCGAAAACGTATGGGGCCAAGAACTTGATGTCCTCTGGTGTGACATAGTCACGATTTTGGATATAGGCATAACTTTGAGCGGCTTTCGAGAGCGCGATCGTCGCACGAGGACTGATCCCCGTCTGAACATTCCGGTGACTACGTGACGCGGTCGCGATCGAGACGATATAACGTAACACATCTTTCGAGATGTGGATTTTCATGGCATCGGCTCGATATTGTAGGAGTTGCTCGAAATCGACATTCGCCAGTACCGCCTTCCGAGTCTCGGTGACGGATTCCTCCAACAATTGAAGTTCGAATTCTTCGGTCGGGTACCCTGTATGTAGACACATCATGAACCGGTCAAGCTGCGCATCAGGCAAAGAAAAGGTACCAGATGATTCAATCGGGTTTTGCGTCGCGATGACGAAGAATGGGGTAGGAAGGTGATATGTCTTGCCCCCGACCGTCACCTGTCGTTCTTCCATCGCTTCGAGCAATGCGGACTGGGTACGTGGGACGGCCCGGTTGATTTCATCGATGAGCACGATGTTGGCGAAGATCGGGCCTTGCTTGTTTTCAAACTCTTGCGTCTTTAGATTGAAAAAATCTGAACCGACAATATCTGACGGTAATAAGTCGGCTGTGAACTGAATTCTTGAAAAGTCGCCGTGGAAACTCGTCGCTAACGTCTTGGCCAACATCGTTTTCCCGGTGCCCGGTACATCTTCTAAGAGCACATGTCCGTTTGCCAACAGCGACGTCACACACAACTCTACTACTGTCGGGTTGCCCAAATAGACTTGGTTGATTTCCTCAATCATCGTACGAATGTTCATCAAGATTTCTCTCCTTTGTAGTGTTGTATATACTGTCTGACAGATACTTTGAAATCATGAAGTGAGCGCTCGTCGATCACGTTCAGTTCTCCATATCGCACATCGGCATAAGGTTTCACAGATTGTTCGAATCGAATGCGTGCAAACCACTCTGAGACGGTCTCGTGAGGTTTTCGTTTTTGAGTGTCGCTCAAGGTGTCATTCAACTCCACGAGTAGTTTCCCAAGCTCAGTATCAGAGGCATAGAGAAAGATTGGTGTGGTATTGGTCACCGTGTTCATGTTGGCTCGATCTGAGAATGGTCTTTCGTCAGCTGAGGACGGTGTCGCTTTGCGTCGCCGCTTATCCCACCAATCTCGTACTCGCT
Source organism: Exiguobacterium sp. s6 (assembly GCF_018618155.1). Lineage (NCBI taxonomy): Bacteria > Bacillati > Bacillota > Bacilli > Caryophanales > Exiguobacterium > Exiguobacterium sp. s6. The sequence goes on along the minus strand of NZ_JACSLN010000001.1, from coordinate 1,310,446 downwards.
TGTAGTACTTGAGAAATAAAATGAGCAAGAAAGCTATAACTGCCCATTTTAGGACATCTGAAACAGTCTCTTGATCTTCGCCAGACGTCTTCTTCTCAAACCGTTCTTTCGACAAAAGGTCATACCACTTCGGTATATCATTAGTATCCTCTAGATTCTCTGTTTTATCTTTAAAGGTTGCCAATTCACCGTCGATGTACCTTGGATTTCCCGACATGTCTTGTTGGGTCGGGCGATCTACAATCATTGTATAAAGGAAAGTACCCCCGATTTTAAATAAAGCGACGATGATTAAGGTCGATATGATGAAATAATACATTTTTCTTTTCTGCATAAGCCCTCCTTCATCGATAAGTCTCTATGATAACTTAGTCTTCTTAAAGGAATTCAATGTATACTTATATATTCCTTTATAATAAAAAAATGTTAACAATTGAAAAATAATACACTAAAAAGCGAATCACCAGATTGGCTAATTCACCGTATAATGAAAACATAATAAATATTATTGGGGAGTGGCAAATGAAGGTCCATTTACTGCACACTACAAAATTTTGGAACATCCGCGTCGGCACAGACGAGTTCGTCGTCCAGTATGGAAAGCTCGGTACGGTCGGTAAAGTCCAACTAAAGTCTTTTGATACAGCAGAAGAGTGTAAGAAAGAAGCCGACAAACTCGTCCGTCAAAAACTAAAGAAAGGGTACGTTGAGGTCGAGTACGACTGGGACAACCATCTTTACTTAGATGACCCAGAGATCGGCCCGCATCCGTTGACGGCCAACCCGGCGTTTATGCAACATTTCCAGGAAGACTTTTATTTAGACTGTACGGACGAGTTCGCGCCGTTCGGGAGCGATGAAGGGGCCGACGTCCTCGACATGTTCGGAGAAGCGCTTCGAAAAGAGCAGGACTTCGATTTTCTGGAAGGGGCGTATGCCGTCCTGTCTGACTGGCTCGAGGAAGACATCTCGACGCCGGACGACTGGATGTTGAACGGAGATCGTTTCGTGTGTGACGTCGTCATCCTCGTGAGCGCGTTCGCTTCAATCAAACTGACCGGACGAATCACGGATGCGTTGAAACGTTCTGCCCATGAAGCGTTAACCACAATCGTCGAGGAAGTCGAGCCTGAGGATACGCATCGGTTTCAGCTAATCAACGAACAGCTCGCCACTTTCCCCGTGTCGAAATGAAACTTTTTCAGAAAAACGGCGTATACTAAAGAGAGAGAAGGACAAACGTCCGAACGAATAGGGGGAAACACCAATGTCAGACATAGAAACAACACCGATATCATTCAGTGGCACACTGCCGATCGAGGCCCGTACCGTCTTCCGACTGTCGAGCGCCATCTTTTATCTCATCGGCCTCGTCATTACAGGAGGGCTCGTCGCGGCCGCGCTTTATTTTGACTGGCCGACATGGCTTCAATATACGATGTACGCCTTACTCGCTATCGACCTCATCTATAGTGTGATCGATATCGTCGTCTTCCAAAAATGGAAGCAAGAACGGTTCACGTATGATGTAAAGCCGCTCGAGATTCGCCTGCATCACGGGATCATCACGACGCATGACGTCTTGATTCCGATGACGAAAGTCCAATACGTCCACGCCCAGCAAGGCCCGCTGCTACGAAAGTACGGCTTGCAGACGATCACGATTGGAACGGCGGCCGGGTCGCACGACATTTATGCAATCGAGGAGTCGTTCGCGAAGACGCTTCGTGAACAGATCGCCGTCTACGCCCGCATCGAGGAGGAGGATGTCGTATGACGGAAGCCGCCCTCACGTGGCATCGGCTGCCGAGTCGCGTCTTACTGTTACGGGTATTAGAGATCATCAAGTCGTTCGCCATCCCACTCGTGTTATTGTTCGTCGTCAACAACGATTGGGAGTCCACGTTCGGCATCATCTTACGGGTCGGAATCCTGCTCTTCCTCGGGCTCGATGTCCTGCAGAAGTTCTTCGGCTGGCTCAACTTCCGGTATGCGCTCGATGAGAAGACGGTATATATCATCGATGGCAATTGGATTAAGAAAGAGAAGTCGCTTCCGCTGTATAAGATTCAAAGCGTCCATTCGAACAGCCCGTTCTTGTACCGGTTGCTCGGGGTCGTCGAATTGACGTTCGATACGAACGCGAACAGCGACGACGCCTCGTTCAAACTGGCCGGCGTCTTCCCGAACGAGGCGAAGCGGCTCGAGGACATCCTGGACCAGGTCCGTCACCGCAAGACCGAGACCGACATACCAGTAGAAGGTGAGACGGACACGACAGCTACACCGGTGGCGATTGAAAAACCGGCGAGCCGTTTGTTATACGCCCTCTCGACCCGAGAGATCATCATCGCCTCGCTGACATCATTGTCGGTGTTCGCGATCTTCCCGGTCGCCTCGACAATCATCTCGTCCATCGATGACTTCATCAATCTCGACGGGACGTTCGATACGATCGGCGATTGGGTCGTCCACGCGTCGATTATCGCGATTGGCCTGCTCGTCCTGACGGTCCTGATATTGTCGGTCGTCATCGGCATGGTCATCAACTTCTTGAAATACGGGAACTTCCGGCTCGAACGACGCGGGGACCGCATCCGCGTTGAGAAAGGACTGCTCAACCGTTCCGCTAAAGAGATCCCATACGAGAAGATTCAAGCGGTCCGGGTCAAAGAGACGTTCATCCGGCGCTGGTTCAACATCGTCGGTGTCGAACTCGTCGCGGCCGGGACGATGGACGAGTTGAAAGACGAATCGTCAACCATCCTCCCGTTCGTGAAACGGGAGCGGGCGATGACCGTGTTGAACGAGCACTTCGACCAGTTCGTCTGGTCTGACACGCTTCATCGCTTGCCAAAACGTTCGCTCTGGGTCAAACTGCTACGCATCAGCTGGGTCGGACTCATCGTCTCGGGTGTCGTTTTGTATTTCTTCCGCGATTACGCCTGGTGGCTCGTCCTACTGTGGGCCATCATTATCGGCGGTCGCCTATTGAGCTATATGACGACGCGCTACGCTCGCAACGGTCAGTTCATCGAGCTGCGGACAGGGGCCTTCAACGTCAGTTCATTCTTGACGGACAAGCCGCGGATCGAACAGGTCCAAGTGACACAGACGCCACTCCAACGCCGTTTCGATGTATGTAACGTCCTGTTCTCGACACGGGGTGGCTTGCTATCGAATGAGATGATCGAGGACATCCCGAAACAAGAGGCAGAAGCCATGCTGAACTGGTTCTCCCGCTATACGGTACAGGAAGATATGAAAACACCGGGCTAACGGATAGCCCGGTCAGGTGATTGACGAGCCCCCTCGCGTGTTGCGAGTGGCTCGTCTTTTTTAATCGGCTTGAAGGGCTCGCTCCGACATAAGCTTGAAGTTGATCCTGTTTGGTGTGAATGCAACAATCATGGCACGTGTAGGTCACACGTGCCATGATTGTTCATGAACAGCATTGGAAGAGACTTTTGGGAGAATGATTGTGAACGTCGTTTTTCTTGGTTGACTCGTCACGTGAATCTCGCCCTCGTGTAAATCGATGATGGACTTGGCGATGGCGAGACCGAGACCTGATCCGCCAGTGTAATGTGCGCGTGACTTTTCCACTCTAAAAAATCGTTCAAACACGTATGGGATGTCACGTGATGGGATGGCCTCCTCGCCGTAATTCGTCATGTTGATAAGAACCACTTCATCCGTATCTTCAATGAACGTATCGATATACGTTCCGTCACGCCCGTAACGAATCGCATTCTCGAGTATATTTTCAAACACACGGAGGAGCTTCAACGCATCACCTTCAACGATGGGTCGCTTGGCTGAGGAACTGAATCGAGCTTCCATTTCAACTTCCGAGAGACGTAACGTCGACTGCATGATGAGCTGATTGAGCAATTCATCGAGACGGACCTCACTTGTTTGCAGCGCGATTTGGTCGTTTTGTAGAAATGTATAGTCAAAGATATCGTTAATCAAGCCTTTCAGATGGATCGCATTCTCATGAATGACTTGGATGTAATGACGCAATTCCACCTCGTCCCGGTAACGGTCGCTGTGAATCAAGTCAAGATAACCCGTGATCGACGTGAGCGGGGAGCGTAAGTCGTGCGCGACGTTCGTCACGAGCTCGTGCTTCAAACGATCAGCTTGAACCAATTCCTGCTCCGCTTTTGCCGCACTGTCCGAGATGGCGCGTACGGTTGCCATCAATCGTTCTAGCTCTGGCGGGACAGATGGTTCAACCGAATCCCGGTCGGCGTGGAGTTCTTCGACAAGTGAAGTCATCCGCTCAATGTGAAACTGTAAATACCGTTTACGCTCATATTGATAGATCAACACGAGACAAACGATGACCATCAGACTGTAAAACATGACGATGACACCTTCCCGGAAATACGACAATACGATGATCAGACTCTCCACAAATCGTGAAGACTCCTCAAAGTACCAGACGGCAGGCAGTAACAGAACACCGCTCAGGGTAGCGACTCCAAAAGCAATCACCACATACAGCAGACGTTTCCACATCGGGATGAACGTTATGACGCGCCATATATTATGTCTCAATTTTATATCCCACTCCCCACACCGTATGAATGATGACCTCATGTGGCACAACGGCATGTAATTTCTCGCGGATGTTACTGATATGAACCATCACCGTCTGATTCGACCCGACGCCATGCTCTTGCCAGACAGCCTCGAATATCTCTTCAGAGCTATACACCCGGCCTTTATGTTTCGCTAGTAAATACAAAATCTCAAATTCACGTGCCGTCAATCGAATCATCTGCTCTTGCATCATGACGGTGTGGCTGGCTCGATCGATGAGGAAAGGGCCAGCTTGTACACTTGAGGACTCGCTTGGTCGGTTATAGTTTGAACGGCGCAGCAATGCTTTAATACGTGCCATCAACTCGAGCGGATTGAACGGTTTGATGATGTAGTCATCGACTCCCGTCGTCAATCCCAATATCTTATCCATATCACCCACTTTGGCACTGACCATTAAGATCGGAATTTGGCTCGTCTGGCGCACCAGCTTACAAAATTCAAGCCCATCCATCCGAGGCATCATCCAATCTAAAATGATTAAGTCAAACGATTCTTGGTTGAACAAGTCAAGCGCCATTTCCCCGTCGGTTGCCATCGTCGTGTGATACCCGTCATTTTTTACATACACATCAATCAGTTCTGCGATTTGGACATCATCATCCACTAACAAGATTTTTGTCATGCTTGAAACTCCCTCGCGAATTAAAGTTGGAAATTCTGATACAAACGTCGGAACGGGGCGTATTGGACGACGAAGCGAACGAGTAAGAACCCTAAGAGCGCCCCGAACGCATTTGCCAATAAATCATTCACATCCGTGCTTCGTCCACTGCCTAGTGTCGTGCGCACCAATAATTGAATCAGTTCAAGGATCAGACTAAACTGAAATCCTAATTTAAGTACTTCTTTTTTCGTGATCGACGGTTTCAAAAATGGAAGATAACAGCCGAACGGGAGGAACATCACGACATTCAGCACAAATGAATACACATCGATGGCCAAAATCGGAATAAAATTAATCGTTCTCCACCACGGAACTTGATTCGCATACTTTCCTAAATTGACGTCAATCGGGAAAAACACGAAGTGAAGGACACCTAATAAGTATATCCCGAATGATAGAAGCAAAATAGTTTGTGCGGCTTTTACATGTTTCTTGCGAAACGACCAGACGAGTAACGTGATGAGTCCGAGGATGGCGAGTGGGATGAGAACGACTCCTGATTCGATTGTGAACATAACTGAATAATTCTGATTATACATGGGAATAAACCTCCTAAGAATTTGAACTGTCTTCAGTGTAGATGGCAGATTTAAAGAATTTTTAAAGGAGTCATAAATGAAATCTAAAAAAGGCAAAGCGCTTTGCTCTGCCTCGAACTGTTGAACAATCAATCAAGAAGCTTGCTCTCGGATCGATGTCTGGCGCCCAGATATCATTCGTCACGTCAACTTCACCGTTTTCGCGTTTCTGTTGCTGAAAAATGGGAACAAGTATGGTATGATGCAAGTAGAAAGAGACCGGTGCTGGACACACCGGCCTCTGGCTCACAGGCTACCACTTCAAGAGTGGCCCAGCCGCCACAATGGTTAGTGAATCAGAAAGTGACCCATCTCATTGCGCCGAGGGGGTCATTTTTTTGTGCGTTCAGACGTTGCACGATCGGATGTTTGGTGTAACACCAAGTGAACGATAATCGGAGCGAGGATCGGGACGATCACATAATCGCCGACCCAGGTCCATAGTTGTTCCATCCGCACCACCGCCTTCCTCCATTGTGGACTTGGCGGCTGACCCCACTATTGCTGCGTTAACCTGCCTCTTTATTATAGCAGATTCTTGTCAAAAAAAATGCTAAAAACAGGAACGTTTGTTCTTATTTTATAAAATGAACCTTTCGTCCGAATGGGTCTCATGACTGGGTCCAAAGATGGATTTGAACCAATAATAGCTTGTATGTCAGAGGTCAGACAGGATATAATCAATCTCGTGTGTATAACCACATGGGTGGGTGAGGGTGCCAATAAAGGATTGATTCCTATGGCAAAACAAACAGAATGGAAAACAGAAACATACGGGGGCGTGCTGAACTTTCTGGCGACAGCATACATCCCGGCCGTTCACGCGGCAATCTTGACACAAGCCGGACTCCCGTTCGAGGGAGCGCTCGTCGGAGCAATTTTGACAAGCATCATCGGAACGTTCATCGCAGGGCTGTTCAACTTGCCGCTGCTCCTGTTACCAGGGATGGGCATCAACGCGTTGTTCACGTACACGCTCGTCCTGCAGATGGGGCTGAGCTGGCAAGGCGCGCTCGCTGTCTCGTTCGTCTCAGGGGCGCTCGTCGTCCTGTTGACGGTGACGAAGGTGGCGAGGAAACTTGCGAACGCATTCCCACCGATTATTCATGACGGATTGACAGTCGGACTCGGCCTGTTCCTCATCTTGATCGGACTCGAAGCGGCGGGGATCGTCTCGGGCGGTGGTGGGGCACTGCTTCATATCGGAGACCTCGGGGAACGGCCGGTGCAGGTCGCGTTCCTGTCGCTCTTCGTCGCCATCCTTCTCTTCTTGAAGATGGGGCCGAGCAGTTTCCTATGGACGATTGCGTTCGGGGTCGGCTTGAGCGCCGTCATGGGAACGCTCGACTGGACCGGTGAGTTCGCGCTCATGCCGTTCTTCGAGTCGTTCGGCACCGTGTTCGGCAACGTCTCGTTCGCCGAGTCGGCGTCACCGATCTTCCTTGTCGCCGTCGGCGTATTGACGCTCGTCTTGCTGATCGAGAACATCAGCCTGATCCAGAATCAGACGCGCGCCATCAGCAAGGATGCGGACGCACCGAAAGGGCTCGTCGCCCAAGGGTTGTCGACGATGGCCGGTGCCATGTTCGGCTCGAGCCCGACCGTCTCGACGGTCGAAGTCGCGGCCGGCATCTCGGTCGGCGCTAGGGGCGGCATCGCCTCGTTCGTCACATCAGGCCTGTACGTCGTCTCGCTCTTGTTGTTGCCGCTGTTCGCGATCATTCCGGTGACGGCAATTGCGCCGGTGTTGATCATCATCGGCATGATGATGTTCCAGAACGTGAAGCATCTCCCGCTCGACAATTGGGAGCATGCCTTCCCGGCGATTCTCGTCATCATCATGATTCCGTTCACGTATTCCATCGTCGATGGCATCGGGCTCGGATTCATCGCCTACACGATGATTGTCTTGTTCAAGAAGGGCTATCGATCGCTCAGTCCGGTCGTCGGTGTCTTGACCGTATTGTTCTTGGTTTTCTTTTCTTTACCAGTCTGGCTATAAGATAGGGCGGTGCCGTGTATACGGTGCCGCTTTTTTTGTATGATGAAACAAAGGAGGTGTTTGAATGGATCAAGCAGGCGGATTCATTTCCATCGGGATGGCTTATCCGAGCCATTATCCGTTACCTGAACTTGCTCAACATGTATGTGCGGAATTGTTGAGTAGCGGTGGCGAAATCATAAACGTGACATACAGTCAGGATGAGGCGGGCACTAGTTGGACGACAACGACAGGTACCGACTTTGCTCAGATCGGACATTACGGATCTATCCATTTACGAAGCAACTATTTTGGAGACGTGGACATGACGATGACCGTGTCCCTTCAAGAGATGGACACCTATGTCGGGATTCTCATCGATATAAAGTGGGATAATGTCGTCTCACACCCTGCATCGAGACCAGTGTTCACACAGAAAATCGAACGACTGCTCGTTGACGTGTATCGTCATATGCCATTCTCGTACGCGCTTGCCGGGCACGAACTTGAGCTCGACTGGGCACCTGATGCGTTTCCGACATCAGCGGACTGGTTGGATACGTTCCCTCTTTTTATGGTCCCGTCACCACAAGGCGTGATGGTAACTTACGGTTCAATTTCAATCGACGGGATGACTCCTCAAACCAATATGAAGAGGTCTATCCCGTTATATGCATAAGTGAGGCTCAATCACCTCAATCAAGCATTCCTTGATTGACGAAGCTCAGTGCTAAGCGGCCGGAACATGATACAATTTTCTTAGCTTATAACCGAAGGAGGATACTTTTATGACGAAAACCTCAGATGTCATCGACGAGTTTGCATCCTATATAGACTGGTTAAACACATTGTCGGGATTGGATGAATCGATGTGGGAAAAATCGATTGCAACCGACAAATGGTCAATCAAAGCAATCGTCCTTCACATCGCCCATTGGGACAATCATCTGTTGAACGTCATCGTCCCGGCCGTCAAGACCGGGGAAGCCATGATTTTCCCTGAATTCGACTCATTTAACGCGCGAGCGACCCAAAAAGCGAAACGTCTTTCGGGAGAAAACGTGTTCCAGTTAGCCAAAACGAGTCGGAGCTCGCTTATAGAAACGCTTCAGTCATTAAGTCAAGAGACGCTGACTTCGCACACGATGGCGAACGGGGTAACCCATTGCCCGCATCACGGTGTCCCGTATACGCTCGCCTATATCGTCACCGAGTTCATCGAACATGACCGGCACCATCAGCAACAAGTCGGCAGCATCTTGGGGAAAACGTCTTGAAGAGACGAGCGAAAGTACGCGGTGTTAGACGAAGACTGAAACGGTTGCGCATGGATGTCGACGAACAGACCTATTCGTTCCCGACGACGTTTCACGACGGGTATTGGCATAACAAAATTCCAATCGATCAACCGTTCTTACTATCGATAAAGAAGAATAGCCGAATCCAGCACGCCGTCATCGAGGCGATGGTAGAGGGTTCTTCACGTCTCGTACGTCTCCGAGAAGAGGAGCGGTTCCGGGTCGTCGTCTTGATCGACCTGCCGTCGCTCTGGCAGTCCGAACTTCTCGTGTTTGAAAGCGACGCACGACTAAAGGCGTTCATGGAACGCGATACGTCTGAGCAGACATGGACGCGCTTGCCAGTGGGCTCTGTGTGCCTACAGCGATTCATGCTTCCGGCGAACGTCGAGGTATATTGCTTCCATGAGCTGATTCAAGACGAGGATTATACACATAGCGGGGAAGTATGGTTGCTCGTTCAATAAGCGGGCAATTTTTTTGTGAGATGAATTATAAAATTAAGTGCAACACCCAACGTGAACGTAAAAAATGATTATGGCAGTCTCGAGGTACCATATAAGCATTCAGAAGGGGCATCGATAGAAAATATGGTACAATTTAACATATATGAGAAGGGTGATTTATATAACAAAACTACTTCTTACGGAGAGAAAAAAGTATCAACATGATCAAAGCTTGATGGTTTAAAAAGAGACGGAGGACGTTCAATTGAAAAAATTGACTATCATTTTACTTTGCATTCCTTTAATTCTGTTATCAGCATGTTTGGGTGATGAAGAAAATGTAGAAATTGATAAAGAACGTATTGACATGCAACCTGAGACCATGAAAATCAACCAGGATAGTGAATTGAAAATTGTGCCACTTTACACACAATATCAAAAATATTTGGAAGCATCACTTGAGACAAACGATACAGAACAGAAAAGAAAATTTTTTAAAGAATTTGTTCTTGATTACATAGAGGAGATTGGAGAAGAGGAGAAGTTCGGAACAGCAGATTTGAAAGGCAACTTTTTAATGAAATCGACATCCTATGAGCAAGAACTCCTAAATCGAATCGATATATTGATGAGCAAACATGATGAAATTGAAGAAACGATTATAAAAACCTACATCGCTTCACATAAGGTACTTCCTAAAAAGAAAAGTACGATTTTCCTCGTACCAATCAATTCAGAATTTGCATTTATCGGTGAGTCACTGGGTGGGGTTAGTGGAAATGCATATAAAGACTCTTTTGTCTTTTATCTGAATGAAGACTTTGATAAAAATATTCTTGCTTATGCGACTGCACATGAATATCATCACTTGATTCTTCGGGACACACCAAACTTTATGATTAGTTCGGTTTTAAATTCTGCCATATTAGAAGGGAAGGCAGATGCTTTTGCAGATCGAATTGTCAAAGGCGTATCACCTCCTTGGCATGAACCAATAGATGAGAAGACAAAGGAACATGTAGCGAGTCTTGTTAATGATTATGAAACAACATTTAACGATTTTGTTGTCGGTAATGAGCAAAAGAATCTTCCTCGCTGGAGTAACTATATCTTAGGAAAAGACATCCTCAACCATTACTTAGAATCAAATCCAGAGCTTTCGATTCAAGATTGGACATTCAAAGAAGATCATGAAATCTTAGAAGGCTACAAATATCAAGAGATTCTTCAACAATGACGAAACAAGCTACATACTTTTCGAGTATCGCAGTCGTGATACTAACGGAATGGATATTGAGTCCGGTCTCATGAAAGTGCAACGTGACATCTTTGCCCAATCTTTTGTCATTTCTTATGATGAGTCTAAAAACTGAAATCATGATAAATCCATAAGCACGCTTTATAATCGGCCTCAATAGTGCAACGAAAAACATACCTCCAATTATCATAAAGATTTGAAACAGACCAAACGATACAAATTCCAAAGTCGGTTCTAACAAACGAAAGTATTTCAACGCCAAAACCTCGATACATTCACGCTCGTACTCGACTTGAGCGGTCCGCTAGGGAATGGCCTTTATGCGCGCTATGAAGAGTTGATTCAACAGGCCGCTTATTTGGTATCCTATTTAGTGAAGGAAGATTGTAAAGTCGAACTGTTCATCAATCGGCTCAATGCTGATAATCAGATTGACCACTTGCGGATGAGTGACGGTCGCAAGCAGTTACGGCTTGCGCTTGTGCGCCTCGCCTGGATTCATGAATCCGATCGATTCGTCGCCATGAAACGCTTTGACCAAATCATCGACCGACAAAAACATCCCCATGCGGAACTGATTCGGATTGACGCGTCACTGCTCAAACAGATGTCTGTCGGTTGAAAGGAGAAACAATATGTTCCGCCACCTCACAACATTTGCTTTAGCCTTGACCCTCGCGCTCGCTGCCACGTCCGCAGCTGCGGCGCCGACAGAGCGATCAGCGGAGCGTTTCGCTGAAGAACATTTCGAGTCGATCGTTCTCGACCATATCGAAGGAGACGACCCGAGTAACTATCACTTGACTGAAAGTCGCGCCATCTCGTTCGGTTCGCTCCATGAAGTGATGATTGCCGCGCAATCCTGTTATTCGTCGGACGAAATGTGTACGTTCGTTCCGAGTGACGAGTACGTGTCGACCGTCTTACAGGACGGAGAACCAAGAAACGTCATCGGCACGTACGAGCAAGAACCGGGCCTCTTCGCCTTCTCCACGTTCGGGTATGGTGACGAGTTGGCCATTGCTTTAGCTGATGTGTCCGGTACATTGGTCCATTCCGCGCGCGAGAACGCCTGGTTTGACTATGATGGGGAGACGTTGACTGCCTTGACGACCGATGCGAAACGGTTCATCGGCGGAGACACGATCACGCTCGAATCCTATCAGGCACTCTTAGTCGAGACACATTCAAACGTTGAAGGTTCGTTGGAGGATGGCCTCACTGGTAGTTTGGGTAATGTTCAGACGACAGAGCCGAAATCGTATCGGATGCTTGGCCTCGCGTTGTTGGCGGGGCTCCCGCTCGGTTATCTTTTGTACCGGAGGCGAGGAAAAAGATGAATTTGAAACGTCCGTGGTTGCATGAAGTCGATGCGACCACGGCTTTATTTGTGCGTCAACATGCGGTGCACACGAATAAGTTTGAACAAAAGACGGAGAGTTTATCACGTTCGAATGATGGGACGTTATGGAAAGTGGACCGTTACGAATTCGACCAAGTTTATAATCAAGCGCTTGATGACACGTATCGCTCGATTCGTCGACAAGCTGCTGACATCTTCTCTTTTCATCCGGATGGCTTACAAATCGATGAACGCTTTACAAATAAGACGATATTGCGATTCCTCGTCTTGCATCCGTTCACAAGAGCCGTCTATGTCGATGCCGCACCATCTGGGGTCGTTGAGACGGTGTATGTCTGGATGCATCCGATTGAGGTGTGGAAACAAAGAGACCAAATCACTCGTGTGACGCTAGATGTCTCGAACATCGCGGCGGAAACCGAGTTGCATCACCTGTTAAAAGAACAGTTCCATTCCCCTGCTCACTATGACATGAACTGGAACGCATTTTGGGACGCCATCACCGATGAGAACGGATTGCCGGATATCGTTGATTTGTACGGTTGGATGGATTTAGAGCAACGTTTGCCTGAGGCGGCGAACACGCTCGCAAAATGTTTTACGGACTACGAGAACGAGCCGGACTTGAAACCGTGTCGTATCATCTATCAAAAGAATGAGATGCTTATTTTACCGCGGCATGCATTAAAAGAGGGAGAAGCAAATCGCCTGATTTACCGACAACTTGCTGGCGCGACTTTCCCGTTACGCGTGGAACGAAAGACGTCGGTACGGTTGCCGAAGCGACATCGTTTCTCGTTTGAACGCTCAGAAGAGGAGTCTGTCACATTCGGAATTGTTCGCAATCATGAGGATATTGAGCCATGGCTGACACTTTCCCGTGACGACCAGCGTGAAGACGTCGTCACGTTCTCAAATGAAACGGATTGGCTCGTGAGTTCTTACCGTGAGGGACTGACACTCCAAGGGACGACAATTGAATCTGTTGAGTCGATTGACACAGCGGATTACGAGACGTTCTTTCACCACGTGATACGAGGGTCGTTTCCAATCGAGTTGACGTTCTGTCTCGAAGGAACGTTTGGACCAAAAGAGAAAGTCTATCGATTGATGCTACATGACGTAGCGTGGGAGAAGTTGATTGAAGACAGGTTGTTGCCTCAACTAGAGATTCCGAAAACAAAAGGGTTTTGGCAACCTTTCTCTTCACCCATATCTGAACAGACACTTGAGACGTTCTTAGGAGAGTTTCATCCTCATATCTTCGGAAACTTTGTACTGGCGCATGATGCGGACGATGTGTATCACTTTCTTGATCATGTGAACGGGTCAATCAAGCGGTTTTAACTTCGTGAGTGGAGCTTGTGCATAGCGCGTCACAAATTATTTTGACGAATTGGAGCTGTACAAATGAAAATATACACGTGTATCTGTTGTGGCTACAAAACGATGGAAAAGAAGCCGCCAGGGACGTTTGCGATTTGTCCAAACTGTTTTTGGGAAGATGAGGGTGTGAATCCTGATTGTTGGGGAGGAGCTAATGGTATTTCATTACGAACGGCGCAGCGAAATGTGATTCGGTTTGGCGTATCCGATGAATGTTACGTCAACGAGTACAGTACGAAGGAATATCAAAAAGATGTGATATGGAAACCCATATGGGAAACAGAAAACTCTCAATCGTCGTTAATTTTAATTGATGGTAATGTCTTCTGTAAGAAAAAGAACAAGAATATTGATATCAATCGGTTCAATGAACAATTTGAAAAAATGTTGAAACAAAATGGATGGACTTTTGGCGGAGAGTTTGTTCAATCTGAAGAATAAGAGACTCTTTTGAAAACTACACAATGCATCATGTCATAAGATTATACTTGCATGGTATTTAGAGTAAGATAACATGGAGAAATCAGGTGGAAACGATGCATCGATATAGATTAATCAAATACAATCCAGAATACCGAGATGAGTTCGGTGGCTACGAAAAAAACGAGTGGACATCAATATCCGATGTTGGAAAGTCGTTTGATGGCGTTATATTTAATTTCGAGAAATACATGAGAGTGGAAGATGCATATGTGAAATCGGTGAAAATGATTATGGATTATTGCAAGGTGACTGCGCTAAAGGTTACATATATTGAGAAGAGAGGAGTTCTCTCAGCTCACGAATATAACTCACCTAATTTTCCAAAGAACCTATATGATTTAAAAACGGCAGCTTTGTACAAAAGTGTTAAAAAAAGAACCGTGCTGACCGGATGGAGAATCGAACACATGATTCGCTTGATGTTACGAGAAGAACTTTATGCGCAACTCGTCGGTAATGAACCGGATCATAAAAGTGAACCATTCAAAGTGTTCATCGGATACGAATATTTGATGGGGATTCATACGAATACAAATCTTCAACAACTGAAAGAGCAGCTTTTAAAGATCGGAATGTATCTCGAAAACCCGTACGAGGAGTAGTGACTTGAACATACTTAGAGAATTCAAATCGATCGATAGTGAGGTTTGGCGAGTACGACTTGACGAGAGTGACGCATTCCTCGTGATTAAAGATGAGAAAAGACGAAGCGAGCTCACCGACTATCCATGGTTTTCTGAACATGAGGCTTCTCAATTTGAGTCAAAAGAAAATATGATTCATGTCAGTTATCTCGTCACTCCGGACGTCCGATTGAGTCCGGAACACTTGGCGGAAGTGTATGAAGTCGTCGAACAGATATTGCATCATGTCGCCCAGGCCACGTGTGATATCGTATTCATTCCATACAGTTTTCCTACCGAAACGGAGATACATACTCATATAAATGAGACGTGTAAGATTGATTCGTATTCAGTCGATGCGTATCGACATCTGACTCAAGTACAATCCGAATAGATTACGGTTCGACAAAAACACCGCTCTACGCCATCGCGTAGAGCGGTGTTTTCACATGTACGGCCCGTTCGCCTGAACGACGAACTGGGAGTGCTCGTAATGATACGTGATGCGTGAATAATCGAACGGCTTTCCATTCGATAGATGGAAGATCGTCTCGATGCGGAGCGTCGGGTCCTCCGTTTGTAAACCTAGATAGCCGGCTTCCGTCTCGGTCAGTCGACCGACCTGCATGTACATGTCCGAAAAGCCGATGGTGACACCGAGTGCGCCCTGTACGTAATCGAAGATCGAGTCGGCGACGATTTCTCGGTTCAAATACGGCACGATCGCCTTCACATAGTACGACTCCTCGTAACAGAACACCTCGCCGTCGACGAAGCGGACCCGCTCGACGCGATAGACGTCATCTGTCACGTCGATGCCAAGGTTCTGTGCGACCGTCGCGTCCGGTTTCGAGACCGAGACGTCGAGCACGTCCGACGTCAACACCCGGTCACCAAGGTTGCTCTTGAACCCTTGTGTCGAGAACAGGCTCATATAGCCCGGACGGTTGTGGCGCCGGACGAAGATGCCGCTCCCCCGCAATTGAAAGATGACCCCTTTCCGCTCCAACAATTCGAGTGCTTTCGTGATCGTGCTCTTGCTGACGGCATATTGGCTCATCAACTGCTCGAGCACGGGCAGTTTATCTCCTTGCTTCAAATCATGTTGATTGATGTACTGTTCAATCTCTGCTGCCACTTGTAGATATTTAAGCACGCTCATCCCTCATCTACTTGAAAATGTTGCCTTCATTATACCACACACATGTCTACGAAACGTTCACAAACTATTTATTGTATCGCTATTGATTAATTGTACCGGTACAATTATAGTAAGAGTGTACAAAATGTAAGCGTTACATCAAAGGAGGGTGTTCTGTTGAGTAAAGTTCGGGATTATTCAAAATTGGCTCGGGATATTTTAGAGGCCGTCGGAGGGGAAGACAACGTCATCAATGCGGCGCGCTGTGCGACGCGACTCCGCCTCGTCTTGAAGCGGTCAAATCCGCAGGCGAAAGAACAAGTCATGGCGATGCCAGGTGTCATCACGGTCGTCGAGACGGGTGGCCAGTTCCAGGTCGTCATCGGGCAGCATGTCGGGGAAGTGTTCGATGAGTTCACGAAACTGGTGCAAATCGAAGGGACTGAGGTCGAAGACGGAAACAAGGGGACCGTCTTGAACCGCATCATCGCTACGATGTCCGCCGTATTCGCACCGTTCATCTATATCTTGGCCGCAGCCGGGATTTTGCAAGGGGTACTCATCATCACGACATTGTTGTTCGACGGTTTCGCCGAGACGGGGACGTACGAAGTGTTCAGCTTCATCTCATGGGCACCGTTCACGTTCTTACCGATTTTCATCGCCATCACGGCATCGAAACACTTTAAGACGAACACGTTCATCTCCGTCGCAGCCAGTGCGGCCTTGGTCAGTCCGACATGGGCCGAGATGGCGGCTCGCATCACGTCAGGGGAGACGATCAGTTTCCTTGGTCTCGCCTTGTCAGGTACGACGTATACGTCATCGGTATTACCACCGCTCTTCCTCGTCTGGATCTTATCCTATGTCGAGCGGTTCTTGAACCGACACATGAACGAGGTCATTCGTCCTTTGTTCGTACCGTTCTTCAGTTTGGTGCTCATGGTGCCGCTCACGATTCTCGTCATCGGACCAATCACGACGATGGGTGCGGTCGGGATTGCCAACGGCTACAACTTCTTAGCGGAGAACGCCCCGATGCTCGCTGGCGCAATTATCGGTGGTCTCTGGCAAGTCATCGTCATCTTCGGGGTCCATTGGGGCGTGACGCCGATGGTGCTCGCAAACTTCGACTTGTATGGCCGTGACTCATTCCAGGCATATCAGACGATTGCCGTCATCGCCCAAGTCGGCGCCGTTCTCGGTGTCATCTTGAAAGCGAAGAGCCAAGAAATCAAAAAAGTCGGTGTCTCGGCTGGGATTACTGGACTATTCGGAATCACAGAGCCTGCCATTTACGGGGTGACACTCCGCTTCAAGAAACCGTTCATCTTTGGATGTATCTCGGGGGCCGTCGGAGCCATCGTGGCCAGTTTCTTCAACCCGTATTACTTCGCTTACGCTGGTCTCCCGGGTCCGCTCACCCTTGTGAACGGAATCAGTGAAGACGTGCCGACCTCGATTTGGGGACTGTTGATCGGGACAGCGATTGCCATCATCCTTCCGGTCGTCTTGATTCAAATCTTCGGTTTCGGAGAAGACACGGCCAAACAAGTGACAGAAGTGACGGAAACACCTGCGACGGCAGAAGCGAGTGCGACGCTCGTTCAGGAAGAGACGATTGCTTCACCGCTCTCTGGAAAAGTCATCGCCTTGAGCGATGTTCCGGACGATGTATTCGCCTCCGGGGCGATGGGTAAAGGTTATGCCGTCGAGCCAGACGGGAATAAGGTCATTGCACCGTTTGACGGGACGGTCGTCATGGTCGCACCGACGAAACATGCGATCGGTCTCCGTTCGAACACGGGAATCGAGTTGTTGATTCACGTCGGTCTCGATACGGTGACGCTCGATGGGAAACCGTTCACCGTGCACGTCAAAGACGGCGACAGCTTTAAAGTGGGCGATGTGTTGACGACGTTCGACCATGACATGATCGCTGCACATAATATTTCAAGTATCACACCTGTCATCGTGACGAACAGCGCGACATATGCTGACGTACTCGTCCAAGCAAGTAATCAGACAGACACGACGACACCGATACTCACGATTGTTAATCAATAAGGAGGAATTACAATGAAGACATTACCGAAAGACTTTCTATGGGGCGGCGCTCTCGCCGCGCATCAATTTGAAGGCGGCTGGGACGCCGACGGCAAAGGACCGAGCGTCGTCGACGTGTTGACGGCAGGCGCTCACGGCGTCGCGCGTCGGATCACGGACAAGGTCGAGCCGGACGAATTTTATCCGAACCATGAGGCAATCGACTTCTATCACCGTTATAAAGAAGACGTCGCGCTCTTCGCTGAGATGGGCTTGAAGTGTCTCCGCACGTCGATCGGTTGGAGCCGGATCTTCCCGAACGGGGACGATGCGGAGCCGAACGAGGCAGGGCTCCAATTTTATGACGACTTGTTCGACGAGCTGTTGAAGCACGACATCGAGCCGATCATCACGTTGTCCCACTTCGAGATGCCGCTCCACCTCGCACGTGAGTACGGCGGGTTCCGCAACCGTGCCGTCGTCGACCATTTCGTCCGCTTCGCCGAGGTGTGTTTCGACCGCTATAAAGACAAGGTCAAATATTGGATGACGTTCAACGAGATCAACAACAAGATGGACGTCAACAACCCGCTCTTCTTATGGACGAACTCTGGCGTCATCGTCGAAGACGGGGAGAACGCCCGTGAAATCATGTATCAGACGGGGCACCATGAGTTGATTGCGAGCGCGCTCGCCGTCGCGAAAGGGAAAGCGATCAACCCGGACTTCGAGATCGGGGCGATGGTATCACACGTGCCGATCTATCCGTTCTCGTCAAACCCGGACGACGTCATGCTTGCTGAAGAGATGATGCGTCAGCGTTACTTCTTCCCGGACGTGCAAGTGCGCGGGGTCTATCCGAGCTATGCCTTGAACGAATTCGAGCGTGAAGGCTATTCAATCCCATTCCTCGATGGGGACGAAGAGATTTTGAAGAATGGGACCGTCGATTACCTCGGTTTCAGTTACTATATGTCGACGACCGTGAAGAGTGATGTCATCGCCGATAACAGCGGCGACATCGTCAACGGTGGTCTACCGAACGGCGTCGAGAACCCGTACATCAAGTCGAGCGACTGGGGCTGGTCGATTGACCCCGTCGGTCTCCGTTATGTGCTCAACCGGTTGTACGACCGCTATCAAATCCCGCTCTTCATCGTCGAGAACGGATTCGGTGCTGTCGATGAGATTGTCGACGGGAAAATCCATGATGCGGCACGCATCGACTACTTGAAGGCGCATATCGAACAGTTGAAACAAGCGGTCGTCTATGACGGCGTCGACTTGATTGGTTACACGCCATGGGGCATCATCGACATCGTCTCGTTCACGACGGGCGAGATGAAGAAACGCTACGGCATGATTTATGTCGACCGTGACAATGAGGGCAACGGCTCGATGGAGCGGATGAAGAAAGACTCGTTCGATTGGTACAAGCATGTGATCGAAACGAACGGGGAAGCGCTCGCGTACGAGCCTTCGAAGTAAACGAAAATACCTCTTGAAGACAATTGTCTTCAAGAGGTATTTTTCTGTGCTTACGTCGTTTTCGGTTTGACCGCTACCCACACTTCGCTATAGACGTTGTCCGATGGTCCGTCATGCTTCGTGAACGAGATGCTCGGCAAGTCGGCCAGTTCGTACCCAGACGTCGGCAACCATTCGGCATACGTTTTGGCCATCGTCTCCTGGAGCGTCTTCGGGAACGGGCCGGTATTCGGGAAGACGGCCCACAGGTTCGACGCAATAGTGATTTGTTCAAGATCCTCGTACGGATTATCTTGTGTCGTCGCGAAGCCAATCATGTGCGTGAGTGAACCCGTTTCGTCCAAATAGCCTTCATCGAAGTCGTACGACACGTTGAGCACTTGATTTGGATAAAGGTCCGCCAATTGATGCATCTCGCTTCGTTGTTGTTCCGTAATTGACTGCGCCAACTCGACGATTGCATTGTTCACACCTTCAAATTGAATCGGGACGCGTTTGGACACGCCGACGACGTTGAATGAAGGTTTATGTTCTAATTTGAATTCCATTGAAATTCCTCCTTTGATGTCGATGTAGAAAGTGAATTTCGGGAATGACTTTTGAATCTTGTTCTTGATCACTTCAGACGGTAAAAAGCCACACCAGTCTCGAAACGCTCGCGAGAACCCGTCGACGGATTGGTATCCATACGTATACGCCACGTCCGTGACCGATTTCCCATGAATCAAGTCCTTGTTCGCTTCTGACAGCCGACGATTTCGGATATATTCATTGAGCGTCATCCCGGCCATGTAGGAAAACATGCGTCGAAAATGATAGTTGGATACCCCGACGATGCGTGTGATATCCTCACTCGTGATGTCTTCTGTTAAATGTTGATCGATGTGGTCCATCAATCGGTTCAGTGATTCAAGCATCAGCATTCCCTCCTATCTGCATTCATCATACTTCGAACATCGTAGGGGCACTCGATGATTTCGATACGGATATCATCGGATAGAAGACGTCACTGGTTGTAGCCGATGAACATCGTGAACATGAAAAGGATGACCGATGACGTCATGAGTAGAAACGCAAGCGAGCTCGCGAACACGAGAAAACCTTTGGAGAAGTGGCGTCGTCGTTTCCAAATCCCTATGACGAACACCACGTTCAAAATGAGAAATAGTGCGAGCAGCAGTAACGGGAGAGCCCGGTCCTGCATCAATATAAGTAAGTCCATAGATGTTACCTTCCTTCAACTATTTTTAAAAAGCAGGGGATTCATCATAACTGCCCTTATAATAAACAAGAATTAACACTGATATCGTTTGTTACTAAGGAGGAAACAACTATGAAGAAGTTACTTCGCGCGACCATCGCCGGCATCGCGTTGTTCACGCTGAGCGTCGCGCCGTCAGAAACCGTGGACGCCGCACCTAAAAAATTTAAGAATTGCACAGAACTGAATAAGACGTACAAGGGCGGGGTCGCCAAGACGAAGACGACGAAAAACAAAGGCGGCAAGACGAAGTACAAGCCGTATGTCAGCGCCACGCTGTATGAAGCAAACAAATCGAAAGACCGCGACAAAGACTTTATCGCCTGCGAACGCTAAGAGATGAGAGGACAGCGGTCCTCCGTCTCTTTTTTAGTTATTAAAGCGGTAGGATATGTCTCCCGCAGCATCGTAGCCGATGATGGACTCAATCGACTCGATTTGGTCGACGAGCACGAACCAGACGTCATTCCCGGCCTTTGTCTTCAACAGTTCCGGTTCGAATTTGTCTCCGTTCAACTCGACGACGACTCGGGTCGTATCACCGTGGTTCATCCCATAAAGGATGTCGTAGGGGGAGCATTCTGACCGATCCCCGCACGATTGGCCGAAAGTGGCCCACGTGAGCCCTGCCTCGGACAGCGATTCAGATGTAATTGACTGAACCTGATTGTCGACAGTAAGTTCAAGACCTATGCCTTGCGCAACCGGCTCTTCACTCCATTCCTCGACGATGTAACTGTTCGTGAAAAAGCGAAGACTCATATTACGGTCATCAACAGGGTAGGTGAGAATCGGTTCCGCTCCCTCGGGCAATTGTGTCTGCTTCGTCGAATCAAATGCCCAGGCCACTCCGGCTGATACCAACAATAAGCACACAAGAATGAGGACAATCTTTTGCTGACGCTTCATAACAGACCGCTCGCTTTCTCAACTTGTAAAAACTGTCGTACCTGTTCAAGCGGGAACGCCGGGTTCCAATGGACGAAGTGGCCGCCTGTCATTCGTATGTAAGTGATCGGCAGCTCATGCCGTTGCAGGTCCAGAATGGCTGACTTCGTCAATCGGACTTCTTTGTCGTCCAGTCCGACAAAATCGCCGTAAATAAGTAACGTCGGGACTTGAAGTGAACGCATAAGCTGCGGCACGTCAAGGTGATAGAAGCCGAACAGCAGATTCAATCCGCCTCGTCCGAGTTTAGCCGGGTCGTTCAACGCGCGCCGAATCTCGTTTCGTTCAGAGAGGCCTGTCTGTGCGCAGAAAGTCTTAACCTGTTCCTCTGTAACTGGAGATGTACCTTCATCTGAAATGACCTTCGTCTCGATTTTGGGGACGAGTCGAGGTCCGAACAGACGATAAAGTCCGCTCAGGAGCGGGACGGCAAGGCCAAACACGCCATACTCTCTCAACGGAACGCAAGGGAACGCCTTATGGCCTTGATCGAGCAAGACGAGCCGCTCCACGTGCTCGGGATAATGCGTGGCGAAAGCGAGAGCGATCGCACCTCCAAGTGAATGCGCGATCACATGGACGGGTCCGATTCGATGTGTGATGACGTAGTCGTTGACCCAATCCGCCAACTGTTCGGACGTCACGACCTGCTTAATCCCTTCACTTCGCCCGAACCCTGGCAAATCCAGCAAATGCACCTCGAAGTCGTCGCATAGCACCTCAGCGAGTGAACGACCTTCTTCTCCGGTGAATCCTCCAGCCGGTAAAAATATAACGGGTGTCCCGCTTCCCATCACTTCTGCATGATAACGATTCAATTGAATCCCACCTTCCAACTCCCAATATCTGTATCTTTCCATTGTACGTGACTAGTGATTGGAACAGAAGCAGATTCTTTCAAACGGAGATACGTTTTCACCCAAATCCAGGTATAGACTAATGACACGTGAGCAGGTTGCACTTGTCGTTTTCTCTGTCGCTCTTGAGTTGTCTCAACAAGGAGGAATGCGGTGTGAAATTATCGGGTAAAACGGCACTCGTCACCGGGGCCGGGTCAGGGATGGGTCGGGCCATCGCCAAACTGTTTGCCGAGGAAGGGGCACGCGTCGTCGCCATCGACATGAACGGGGACTCGGTCGAAGCGGTCGCCTCAGAGATTAAAGCGAGCGGCGGGGAAGCCGTCGGCGTCTCGGGGAACGTCACGAAACAAGAAGATATCGACAAGATGGTCGAGACGGCGACGAGCACGTTCGGCTCGCTCGACATCTTGGTCAACAACGCGGGCATCATGGACAACTTTTTGACCGTCGGCGAAGTGACGGACGAGATGTGGGACCGGGTCATCGCCGTCAACTTGACCGGACCGATGAAACTGGCACGGGCCGCCATCCATATCATGGACAAACAAGATTCGGGCGGTGTCATCATCAATAACGCCTCGGTCGGTGGTTAGTTCGGGACACGCGGTGGCGCCTCGTACGTCGCCTCGAAACATGCGCTCATCGGCCTGACGAAAAATATCGCCTCCACATACGGTACGTTCAACAAGATTCGGGCCAACGCCATCGCACCGGGCGGGGTCAATACGAATATCGGCGCCACCATCACCGCGCCGAGCGAACTCGGGATGCGAGCCATCCAAGGGGCAGGGGAGGCTCCGATGGGTGAACCGGAGCAGATCGCCAAGGTCGCGTTGTTCCTCGCCTCCGATGATTCGAGTTTCGTCAATGGCGACGTCTTGAAAGCAGACGGCGGGTGGACCGCCCGTTAACGAGAAAAAGCCGACACGATTGTCGGCTTTTGTTATGTCTGTCGCTTTCGGTACGCCAATGGTGTCACCGCATGGACTTTTTTAAACGATTGCACGAAATGGCTCACGCTCGTGTAGCCGAGACGATGTGCTAGATCGGCGATCGGTTCCTTCGACTCCTCGACGAGGCGCGCCGCACGATGCATGCGGACGTTCTGGACGTAGGCGAGCGGCGATGTGTCGCCCCATTTTGTAAAGTAGCGGCAACATTCCGCCCGGCTCAGACCACCCGTTGCTGCGATGTCTTCGAGCGTCAGTTTCATCGTGTCATGGTCATGTATGTAGGCGAGCATGAGACGCATCCGTTCCTGAACATGATGTTTCGTTCTGCTTTGCGGCTGTTGAATCCAATAGCGCCAAATGACTGCGAGCTGTAAGCTCGCATCGAGCAACGCGAACGAGGACTTCTTCTTCAGGCTGCGAATCACTTTGTCGATTATGTCGAGGACGGGCTTATCTCCTGGTTCACCGGGATGCAACACTTTACTACGCGACGTCTCGGCGTGCGGTGTCACGTACAACTCCGCAAGCGACGGAGAGAATAGGTCAAACGGCTCGACGGAGAGCACGACCAAACGAAATGGCTCTCCTTTCGGTTCAACTTTCACGATTTGTCCACGGTCTAAGATCAACGCCATCCCTGAGCGGAGCCGAGACCGTGTCCCATTGACGAGCAGGTCGAGTTGTCCGTTCGTGATTAACCAGATTTGAAACTGCGGATTCACTTTGATCGTCGTCTCAATCGTCGTTTCAGTCCACTCTTGGATATCAATCAGATTTTCTTCAACCTTCATCCGAACACCTCAATAATTGAACATTTATTTCGTTTTAACACCGGATGGACATACTTCTTTTTCACCACGAAGCGTCTATCAAGACATTTCATCGGGATTTTCTACGTGGTGATTGAACAAGTTCCTTCTATATAATGGCGTCAAAAGATGAACCAACCGGTGACACCCGCATGCACTAATATAGCGATTGGAACACCAATGCGGAATTTCGGTTTCAACGTCTTATGACGGAAGAACCGCATCGCGAGATAGGCCCCGAATGCGCCACCGATCCAAACGAGAATGAGTAACGTTTGTTCCGAAATGCGCCATTCCCCTGATTTAGCACGACGTTTATCGAGGTAAAATGACATAAACGCTAGGAAATTAGTCACAATGTAATATAGCAGTAATAGTTCCAAAGACTAAAACCTCCTTTCTCTTCTCTTTAGTATAGCTGAAAATGGCTCAACTAAGCCATTTGTATTTGGATTGTAAAAATTCAGATTCCTCTCATCTCGCTGAAAGCTTCTGTAACTGAACTGATATCACTCTCATATCAGCCTGTAACGGCAGTGAAATATACAGGTGTTACAGTAAGGGGGCGTTAGAAAAGGGAGGAATATTCTTATGAAAAAACCACTATTGACACTAACGGCACTCGCTGGCCTTAGTTTAGGAGTCGCTGCTCCAGCTTCGGCAGCATCAACACACACAGTTCAGTCTGGAGATACACTTTACCGTATCGCCGTGAACAACGGTGTATCAGTTAATGACATCAAACAAGCGAACGGCTTAAACTCTAATATGATTTATCCAAACCAAGTATTGAAGCTTGCGAAGTCAGAAGCTAAAGCTTCAAGCGCTTCAAAAACGTATACAGTAAAATCAGGTGACACGTTGTATCGCATCGCGACAAACAACGGCGTATCTGTCAAACAGTTGATGACATGGAACGGTCTTAATTCAGATCTCATTTTCCCTGGTCAACAATTCTCTGTAAAAGGTGCTAAAGCAGCATCGGTTGCGAACAGCGCACCAGCCGCTAAACCAAAAGCATCAACATCTGCACCGGTGACGAAACAGTCTACGTCTACAACGCAAACCCAAGCTCCGGCTTCAGGTAAGACGATGACTGTGGAAGCAACGGCTTACACACCATACTGTGCAGGATGCTCAGGAATCACGGCAACAGGAATCGACGTCCGCTCGAACCCGAACCAAAAAGTCATCGCGGTTGACCCTTCAGTCATCCCACTCGGCTCTAAAGTATGGGTTGAAGGCTACGGCGAAGCAATCGCTGGAGATACTGGTGGCGCCATCAAAGGTAACAAAATCGATATCTTGATGCCGACACGAGAGCAAGCGCTCAACTTCGGTCGTAAATCAATCACAATCAAAGTCTTAAACTAATCGATTTTCCCTAAAAACACCGCAGGCGCGGTGTTTTTTTGTGTGTCTATCCCTTTACCTGTAAACGAGCATTTCATTCTTACGAAGAATGGGTAAACAAGAGACAAAAGGAGGAGATCGAGATGGTCACGACAGAATTCATTCTAGGCATACTCGGTATCGTATTGGTCATCCTCAACGTGACGTTTGCGGTCACCATTATCTTCTTCGAACGGCGCGATATCGGGTCGACGTGGGCCTGGCTACTTGTTTTATTCTTCGTGCCGCTGCTCGGATTCTTCATCTATATCTTCTTCGGACGATTAATCAAATCGAATAACTTCTACCAAGTCGACGAGGAACGACGGCATGAATACGCGGAACACGTCCATAACCAGTTGACTGAGCTCGACGCCCATGGCGGCTTGTTTGCCAGTGATCCGCTCTTATCCAAGTATCGTCGCCTCGCCCGCTTGAACTTATCCTCCACGAATGCGCTCGTGACGTATCATAATGCAATTCAAGTCATCCATGACGGCGAGCAGAAGTTCGAGGCGTTGTTCCATGACATCGAGGTGGCAACAAAGGAAATCAACATCCAATACTATATCATCCAAAACGACTCGCTCGGTCAGGCTCTCATCTCGGCCTTGACGCGACGGGCCAAGGAAGGGGTCAAGGTCCGTCTACTCTATGACGCCGTCGGCTCCCGCGGATTGCGACGTTCCCATTTTAAACAACTGCTCGCGCATGGCGGCGAGGTCAAATCGTTCTTCCCGTCACGTCTCGGTATCAACTTCCGCGTCAATAACCGGAATCACCGAAAGCTATGTATCATCGATGGGGAGATCGGCTATATCGGTGGTTTCAACGTCGGGAATGAATACCTCGGGACGAATCGTCAGTTCGGCTATTGGCGCGATGTGCATCTACGGATGAGAGGGGAGGCGGTCCGAGAACTGCTCGAGCGTTTCCTCCTCGATTGGAACCGTGCCGTACCGACGAAGCATCGAGCCGAGAAAGAGGATTTCATTTGGCCGTCCATCCTTATTGAGACGGCCCAATCACCGGTGCAAATCGTCACATCGGGCCCGAACTCATCGACCGAGCACTTGAAAAACATGCTCGTCAAGATGATCACCGAGGCGAAAGAGACGATTTACATCCAGACCCCTTATTTCATCCCTGACGCCAGCTTCCTCGACGCCTGCCGCAATGCGCTCATGTCCGGGACGAAAATCCGCCTGATGATCCCGAACAAGCCGGATCACATGTTTGTCTACTGGGCGACGTATACGAATGCGGCCGAGCTCGTCCGCTACGGGGCCGAGGTATATACGTATGAAGGCGGCTTTTTGCACGCGAAGACGCTCGTCATCGATGGCGAGGTCGCCTCGATCGGCACGACGAACATCGACGCCCGCAGTTTCCGACTCAATTTCGAGATCTCGGCGCTCGTCTATGATGAGGTCGTGGCCCAGTCTGTCATCGATGCATTCGATCGCGACCTCGCATGTGCCGACAGGTTAACGATTGAGCGTTATGAGACACGAACGAAATGGATCCGTTTCAAAGAGAGCGTGTCACGCTTGCTCAGCCCAATTCTTTAAAAAAGACCAGTCAGACCGTCCGGGAGTGCCCGGCGAACTGACTGGTCTCTTATTTTTTGAGCGTCTGGGTGACATGTCGTTCGAACGCCTCGACGATTGGAGCCGGCGCTTCTTTCTCTCCGTACTCGGCCGCCTCCAGCCATGTGGCAAAGCGACTTCCTTCGGTAAATCCGATTCGTTCGAACCATTCCGAAACAGTCTCTTCGCGCTGGCGGGGATGGGCCTGTTCGAGACGTCTCCCGGCATCAAGCAGACGGACGTGCCGTGGGGCCCGTGTCGAGCGGCGAACCGAATCGGCCGCTTGATGGCGTTGCTTCGGCACCGTCCCATCCTCATGGATTTCTTTTCGGCGTTGCACATAGATGAATAAAGCGATGACGCTGACGAGAACGACGAGAAACGTGACGACCAAGAATAGCGATTGATTCGTCGCCGATTCGAGTAACGTCTCGTTTGAAATCGTCTCGGCATCGATGTTCGGATTGTCCGGGACGAGGATACGGTTGACGCGATCGGTCGGATCGAGATTGACTCCGTCGAACCAACCGCCGATCCAAATCAGGATGGGCTGAATCCAGGCGACGAGGTTGCCGAACAATAGCTCTTTGATGGTCCGGATGATTATCGCTAAACCGAGGCCGACCCCTAGGGCGACGACGAGCGTGGACAACATCCGTTTATAGTCACGGCGATAATACAGGCTCCGTTGCCAAAACAAGAACAAGAACGGGAAGACGATCATCGCCAGCGGCTGAGACGCCGGCGGGAACAACCAATCGACAATGAGGAAGAGCACACTTGCGATCGCGTAACGGTCCGTCCAATCGAGAGTTCGGATAAAGGCGTGGACGTACGTGAACAACAGTAGCGTGATGCTCATCTCATACGAGAACAAGAGCGCGGCGATGCTCAGGGCCGTCTGCACCCCAAGCTGCCAGTTGCGCGGCAAACGGAGCGTCAGCAGAAAGACGAGCGGAAACACGTGACCGACATAGAACGCGGCGAACACCCACCAGAGTAGTCTCATCGTCCGTCACCTCCCAGTCGTAAAATGGATTGGCTGCCGCCGTATTTGGCGACCTTCCGTTCGAATAGCGACCGGGCGAGTGGGAAATCCCGTTCCGACAGGCAGGCGAGTGTCGTCATGACCTTGCGGAAATGCGTCTCACCGCTCCCCGGGGCGAGGTCATAGGTGATGCCTTCCTTCGTCAGGGTCGGGACGATCAGCCCATAGCTCGCGTTCTCTTTCTCGAAGTCGCGGCATAGCGCCGCCGCCTGCGAGATCAACCGTTCCATCTGATGGGTGAGGGCGCGCCCGTCTTTCGTCAACAAGTCGAGCACGACGACATATTCGTTCGCCTGGACGGGTTGCTCGGTGCGGGCGAGCAGTTCACCTGTTTTCGCATAGGCCGACCAATACAGTTGCCGCATCGGCTGTCCGTGATACGGCGCCACTGACTGGAACGTCTCCGGGTCACGGTAGGCGCTATGACGGACCATCTCTTCGCCTGGTAACGTCGGAGGGCGCTTCGGAATCGGATAAGGCAGGAATTCGGGGAAGACATACCCGATGCGGTCGAGCGGGTCTTCTTTATAGAGCGAAAACATACGGAGCGGGTCCCGGATCTCCATGCCGATCGCCTCCATGCGGATCGGACCGCGTCGAATCGCCTTGAGCGGGAGCGTGTAGGCGACGGCCGCCTCACGACCGACAAAGTTCTCTTGGCGCCAGAAGGCGTGCGCCTCCGACTCGACGGTCGGATGGAGATAACCCGACAATCGGACGATGCCAAGGGGCACGGGCGCCGTCGAAATCAATTTGAGCGTATACGTCTCTTCATCGTTCGGGAACAGCTTCAGTTCGTCAGTCACTTCGACGTGGACGTACTCAGCGAGTCGGAATAATAACTCCGGCATGATGAGCGCATACAGGCTGAACCCGATAATCACACTCGCGAGGAAGACGTTCCCGTATAGGGCGGTGAACACCCCGACGACGAACAAGAGCCACATATACCCGGACTCGAGGTAGCGAGGGCTGACGAGTTGCATGTCACACCTCTGACGGGACCGGGATGGTCTCCAAAACGGACTTGATCAATTTAGACGGCTTCGTCTTGAGCGACGCCTCGACCGTCAAGACGATCCGGTGGCCGAGAATCGGCAAGGCGAGCGCGCGGATGTCTTCCGGTGATACGTAATCCCGTCCGTCCATATAGGCATGCGCCCGAGCCGCCATCGTGTAGGCGAGCGTCGCCCGTGGGCTCGGTCCGACCTCGATATCCCGGTGATGACGGAGCGCCTCGACAAAATCGAGGAGATAGTCCTCCATCGCCTCGTGGAACAAGACATCACGGACGGCTTGCTGCATCTCGGCAAGTTCGGTCTGTTGCAACGTGAACGGAGCCGCACTCAAATGCTCATTCCGCAGCAACCGGCGTTCCGACTCTCGTGACAGCGGGGCGAGTGACAGTTTGAATAAGAAGCGGTCAAGCTGCGCCTGAGGCAGCGGGAACGTCCCTTGCCCGTCGAACGGGTTTTGCGTCGCGATGACGAAGAACGGGTCTGGTAAACGAAGCGACACCTCGCCGAGCGTCACTTGCCGCTCCTGCATCGCCTCTAACAGTGCCGACTGCGTCCGTGGTGTCGTCCGGTTAATCTCATCGACGAGTAAAATCGACGTGAAGATTGGGCCCGTTCTTCGTTCGAACGTGCCTGTCGTCGGATTGAACAGTTCCATCCCTAAAATGTCACTCGGTAACGTATCCGGCGTACACTGTACACGTTGGAATGCGGCCGAGACCGAGGTGGCCAGGCTACGCGCGAGCGTCGTCTTTCCTGTCCCCGGTCGGTCCTCGAGCAGGACGTGCCCCCCGGAGAGGAGGGCGATCGTCGCCAGCTTGATCGCCTTTGACTGCCCGATCACTTGATCGTTTAAATGTGTCGTCCATTGTTGCACCATAATAAAATTCCCCCGTCTATTTTCTGATAATTAAGAAAATCATAGCACACTCGCGGTCCGAGATGGAACGCTAAAGACCAGCGCTTCAAAATATGTACGTCACGTGTGGTCAATCCGAAGAGGCCGCCTTCGCTCTTTTCTGGCTTGGGAACTTAAAAACCAAGTAATAAAGGACAATCATACTCGTGTATGGGTTTAAGGCACTGACCCATGCCGGTCCATCGAATAAAATATACGTGAATGCGATGAGGCCGGATGCGACGAATAATAGCTTTGAGAACATAGGTGATGTCTCTCCTTTGAAGCGAAATATAGAATAAGTTGACTATACCATGTCATTTTTGCAATAACCGCCCGACAAAAAAACTGACCTGCCTGTATGAGGCAAGTCAGTCATCGCTTCGGTGTATCCAAATAGCGTTCAAAATGCCGTTCGAGCCAATCTTGGAAGAACGACATGAACGTACAGATGCCCCAGTAGATGAGGGCGACGACCAGATAGACGGTCATATAGTCGAACTCCCGGCCTCCGACGATCTTCGCCTTGTTGAAAATTTCAGGGACGGTAATCATGGCGGCGAGCGAACTCGCTTTAATCAAATCGAGGAACACGTTCGAAAGCGGGGGGAGCGCGATTCGCGTCGCCTGCGGCAAGATGACCCCTTTGAGCGTCAGCCACTTGTTCATCCCGAGCGAGCGGGCCGCCTCGACCTGTCCCGGATCGACGGCACGGATCGCCGACCGGATAATCTCAGCGATATAGGCCGCCGAGTTCAGACTGAACCCGATGACCGCCGC
Organism: Exiguobacterium sp. s6; assembly: GCF_018618155.1. NCBI lineage: Bacteria > Bacillati > Bacillota > Bacilli > Caryophanales > Exiguobacterium > Exiguobacterium sp. s6. The sequence goes on along the minus strand of NZ_JACSLN010000001.1, from coordinate 1,279,523 downwards.
CGTCAGCGCCGCGAACTCGATGCCGATGAATGGAAACCCTGAATATAAGATGAACAGGATAATCAAAATCGGCACGCCCCGCATGAACGAGATATAGAACGTCGACGGGAACCGCAGCATCCGGGACGGTGACAGTTTCCCAAGGGCAAGCACGAGACCGAGCAACAAGCCGAAGAGCATGCTGACGAATGAGATCCAAAGCGTGTTCGGCAAACCGCCTAGCAGATAAGGGAACGAGCGCACAGCCAGGTCGACGTCAAAGATTGCTTCCCATTTCACACCTTCGAACATGACCGCTTAGTCCAATTCGACGATCGTCGCGTCGACGTCCGGTTCTACCGAGACATCGGCTCCGTTATAGAACGTTTCCGACAATTCTTTCACCGTACCGTCTTCAAGCATCTCGCCAAGGACGCGGTCGATGTTCTCTTGGAGCTCTGCATTCTCTTTGTCCATCAAGAACGCGACTTCCTGTGGGTTATAGGCGATATCCGGGTGGATCGTGATATCGAAGTCCGGGAAGAAGGCGAGGGCGAGTGTCTGAAGATAGTAGTCGTTCAAGATGACGTCGGTCCGTCCTGTCGAGACGTCACGGAGGTACTGGTCGTTCGTCGCGTTGTCATAGATGACTTCCTGGGCTCCGTATTGACGTGCCACGTCCATAAAGACGGTCGTCGCTTCACCAGCGGCCTTTTTGCCTTTCAAATCCTCAATTGACTCGATGCCAGACAAATCGCTCTTGCGAACGATGGCCGTCCCGTACGTGTACTTGTACGGTGTTGAGAAGGCGAACTTCTCTTTCCGGTCCTCTGTGACCGAGATATCGTTCGCTGCGACGTCAACTTGTCCGTTTTGGACGCTCGTCAACATGTTGTCGAACGCCATCTCTTTGAATTGGACCTCAAGGTCAAGACGTTTCCCGACCTCTTTCATGAGCTCGACGTCAAACCCAGTCAATGTATCGCTATCTTCTTCACGGAACGAGGCGGGATAGAGTGTACCGGCCGTACCGACCGTGAGCGTACCGTCTTCTTTGATTTCGTCCCAGCGCGAAGTTTCGGCCTGATCGGTGTTAGAATCACCACACGCCGCGAGCGGGACAGCCAATAATAGGGATGCTGCCAAACCTTTTGTCATACGTTTCATTCAAGTTCCTCCTTAAGTTATCATCTGTCTAAAAATAGCATGACATACGCTTACAGGCAACTCCTAAGAGCGGATAAACAGTCTTAATGTTATATTTGAAACATTAATCCATTAAGCGCTAACATGTTGATGAATGAAGGATTCAATCGAATGACACAGTTTATTAATTGTGATGAAACAGATGAATGGATGTCGGTTTGAACAATACGGTTTAAGCGAAGATATCATCGTGTTGATCAGCCGACTCCCACGCATGTGAACGTCATTAATTAATGTATGATAGATAGTGAAGGCTTATTTGGAACATATCAAAATGAGGAGAGGAGGGCACACATGGAGAAATGGGAAAGATGGACCGCCAATCCAGAGATACCGGATAAACTATATCTGCAGGCGCTAATTGATGATAAAGACGGATTAAGACTCGTGTTTACCGATGCGCATGAAAACACACATACATTCTTGTTTGACGGACTTGTATTGTCGTATCGAAATACAGACGAAGGAACGCTTATTAGAACGCTAGAACATTTATACAAACATCATGACCCTGATTTTTTTGGCGACTGGACACTCTTTAAAGTGACCGATTCCAGCTATTTAAAATGGTTAGCTGAAGAATCAACAAACATTTACGAAACGGTTTATAATATTCAGCATTACGTGTTCCTGACATCAAATGATGTAATTGAAGTGTTGTCGACAGAACCACCGACTTTGATTTCATGATCGCCACTTTATGGCTAGTCTAGTGAGACCATTTGGTTCTGGGATGGAGCGGTCATTACATATGAAGGGAGAAAGATGCAATGGAAGAAGCCCCGAACATCTCGATCAAACCGTTAGATGAGTATTCCATCAGGGTCGTGAACGAAGCCAATAATCCGTTTCCAATCATCGGGAAAATCATTCCGAGCTTTTGTGACGGAGTTTGGACGTATGAGGAACAGTTATATGAGAAAGCCCGTGTGACAAGCTTTCCAGACGATTTGCTGGACTGGCATGAATACATCAACAGTGAAGACAAACAAGTATTCTTGGCGTTCGACGAGACGACATGTATCGGACAAATCCGTGTGGTGAAAGACTGGAACCGTTTTGCGTATATCGAGAACATCGCGGTCCGTAATAGCGATCGACACAGCGGGATTGGCCATTTGCTGATAGAAGTTGCGGAGGCGTGGGCAAAAAAGCAATCGTTGCTTGGATTGTCACTCGAAGCGCAGAACGATAACGTGATCGCGTGTCGATTTTATGCGAAAGAAGGGTTCGCGCTCGGCGGTGTCGATACGCTCAAACAGACCGGAAATCCGAACATCGATATGACGTTGTATTGGTACAAGCTATTCTGATTTTCTCGAGAGGAGAGACGTCATATCTGACATCGATTTTCTTTATTTTTTCTCTTAGTTAACATAACATATATTATCAGTAAAAATAAAACTTCGTCTCAATCCTTTAGTATACTTAAAGTAGTGAGACGGAATTTGAAATTTGAGAAAAGGGATTCAAGATCGTGTAAAACGAATCAAAGTGACACCTGGTTCCGGTTCGAACTCGGCGCTTGGTTCGAAACCGAGCTTCGTGTACAGTTTCTTGGCCGGTCCATTATGTTTGCCGGTGTGCACATAGACGAGTTTGTCCTCGTGCAAGCTGAGCACGTGTTCGAGCAACGTCGTTGCAAGTCTCGCCCTGAAATATCTAGGATCGATGCACAGTTTTGTGACCTCGACCGTGTTCTCAGCCGCTTCAATCGTGATAAAGCCGATCAACCGCCCGTCGTTATACAAACCGTAGCTCGTACCGGGCAGATTCTGGATCACCTCGACCGTTTCATAACGCGCTGGGATTTCATCGAAACCGATTAGCTCGGCCTCGACCGCATAAGCGTTTCGTTGAATCTCGAGCATTTGCTCGGCCAGTTGATAATCTGTCGTCTGAATCTCGCGTAATTCCACCTGTGAGCACCCCCGGATTATCGTAAAAATAGACGTGCTTGCTTGCGTTTGGCCCGCTTCAGTGCCAAATAGAGCCGATGTGTCCCGGCGACTGGTTGCCCATGACCGACGAACGTACGTTGCGGTGCGAGATCGATCAACTTCTCCGCATGCTCTAACGCTGCACGCTTATCCCATGTCGCGATACCCGGCAGCGGGAACAACGGACGGACGTCCCCTGCCACGGCGACTCCCCCACGCGTCTGAAATGCATCTCCCGCAAACAAAATCCGCTCTTTCTCATCGAAAAAAGCAATCGAACCAGGGGTATGACCCGCTGCCGGATAGACCCGTAAGCCGAACAGCCGCTCACCTGGGTCAAGCAATTTATCCGGCAAGGAGTGGATTTTCGGGAGAGAACCCTTCAGTTTGAGAGCCCGCTCGTCCGAGTCAGTCGTCCGGTCCCCTTCAAGGAGACGGGCGTCGCGCCTCGAGACGTACAGCTCGGCATGAGGATGGGCTTTCAAAATCGTATCGACACCGCCGACATGATCTCCATGGGCATGCGTCAACAAGATAGCGAGAAGCGGGCGTTCGAACGTCTCGATATACGCTAAAATCGATTCCGCGTTCTGCGCGAGCCCTGTATCGATCAAGACAAGCCCGAGCTCACGTTCAATCAGTTGGACGTTGATTGGTAAGATGGGTGCGAAAAACGTCAGTTGATGGACGTGATCAAAACGTGTGACTTTCATGGAATCCCCTCCCCTTAATCGAATAACGTGGTCCAATCTTCTTGCCAACGGGCCTCAAAACACATATAGAGCTGCTCTCGCGTGTTCCGAGCAAGTGACAAAGGTGGTAAGGCGTCTCGTGTAAAGAACGCAACCTCGCTCGTCTCATGACTAATTTGCGCCTCTCCACCAATCAACTCGCATTCGATAAACAATTTATAGTAATGCTGCGACAACGGCGGATGGTCGTGATGATGCATGTCGAACAAAGCAAGCAGCCGAATCGGTGCGACATCGAAACCGGCCTCTTCCTCGATCTCTTTGATGATGTTCTCTGCCGGGGACAGTCCGATCTCACAAAAGCCACCCGGAAGCGTCCAAAGTCCGTCTGACCTTTCCTTGACGAGTAACACTGCGTCATCCTTGAAGACGACGCCTCGGACGTCGAGCTTCGGTGTCGGATAACCATCGACGTGGGTCAATTCGGTGATTTCATGCAAAGCAAGATTAGATTGTTGCTCGAACATCTCGGTCGCGATTCGTTGGAGTTCGAGGTAACGTTCTCGATCGAACTCGTCTTTCGTAAACGTCAAGCCAGCCTGTGACAGCGCCTGTAGCCGCTTGGCCCAATCGAGCCACTGTGACATACGTATCCCCCCATGATTTGTCCTCCTGTCCCATTCGCCAAAAGAGATCGTTGTTCCTTTTAGAAATACCCGCTCCTAAGAGAAACTAATGTGACATGGAGTTGAAAAAATCAGCTGATGCCTCCGTGTTATACTGGATAGAGAATCAAATCGAAGGAGGTTGGACATGCCGATTTCACTGTTATCCCAGTTCAAAGCAGACTTGGACGGCTATACCGAGCGGCAGCTCCGTTATCAGGCAGCAGCAGGCATTTGGTCAATCGGGCAGATGTACGACCATATCATCGTGGTGGCCGAGGAATATGCGGACGAGATTGAACGGTGTCTCGCTTCCACTGAAGAACAACCGCTCGGGAAGACCGAGTTCGGTGAACGATTGTTCCGGATGGGCGGTTTCCCACCGGTCAAAATCCGCTTACCTGATGAGATGAACCAACCTCCGAACAATACGGACAAGCGCGAGATGCTCGAACGACGAATCGACGAGTTATCTGCACGCTTGAACCGCCTTGAACCGCTCGCCCGCGCGGCGAACCTTGACGTCAAAGCCCGGCATGGCGGTTTCGGTTGGCTGAACGCCCAGGAATGGTACGACCTCATCGGGATGCATACCCGTCATCATTTGCGCCAACAGACCGATTTGGAGCGCTATCTGATAGAGGCCGAGCTTTGAATCCATAAGAAAAACCCTGTATCAAAGACAATCGTCTCTGGTACAGGGTTTTCTTTAGTTCGATCTCAATCGAGATACACGTCCTCAATCTCACCGAACGTCTCTTCATCAAACACGAATGAGCCGTTGGCGTAGCGGTCCAAGAGCGTCAATTGCTTCGTCTTGACCGTCTTCGCTTTCTCTTTCCCGATGATGTGGAGCGTTTCATCGTCATGCACCGGGAGCACACGACGAATCTGGTGCGGTTTCGATTTGACTTCGCGGATGAGCATCGTCCCGCGCAAGTTGCGGTTCGTGCAGTCGAACTGATCCTCGAGCTTCATCTTCTTGACCGCTCCACGTTGCGTCACGAGGACGAACAGCGGCGGTGTGAAGAAGGCAAAGGCATCGGCGACCACATCGCCATCTTTCAAGTTCATCGCTTTGACGCCGGCGGCACGTTGGCCGACGACCGGAACATCGTCTTCTTTGAACCAGAGGCCATAGCCGCGCTCAGAGACGAGGAACAGTTGTCCTGGACCGTCACTGATGCCAGCGAAGACGACCTCATCGTCACCTTTTAACTTGAGCGCCATGAGCGCCTTCGACTTGCGTTGGGCGTCATAGTCACGGAGCGGCGTCCGTTTGACCATGCCTTCACGCGTGACGAACAGGCAGTGCGCGTCGGTGTCGAACGTCGAGACGACATCGGCCGAGACGACTTGTTCGCCTTCGATTGGCACGAGGTTGGCCACATGCTGTCCGGCGTCTTTCCATTTCGACTCTGGAATCTGATGGACCGGGATGAGCAAGTAGCTGCCTTTGTTCGTCCAGACGAGCAAGTGGTCCGTCGTCATCGCCTGGGTGACGAGGACGGGACGGTCTTTCTGCTTCATCTCCGGCATCTCGTCGCTCGAGGCGCCATATGAGCGCATCGATGAACGTTTGACGTACCCGTCGCGGCTGACGAACACCATCGTCTCTTCGACGGCGATCATGACCTCTGTCTTCAGTTTCAACTCTTCGACTTCCGATTCGATGACCGAGCGCCGTGCGTCGCCGAACTCGTCACGGAGCGCGGTCAACTCTTTCGAGATGAGCTTCCGTTTCGTCGCGTCGACGTTCAAGATGTTGGCGAGGCGAGCAATCTCTTTTTGGAGCGCCTTCGCCTCTTTTTGGAGCTCGACGATATCCGTGTTCGTCAACCGATAAAGTTGGAGCATGACGACCGCTTCGGCTTGACGGTCCGTGAACGAGAACCGCTCCATGAGCTTCTGTTTCGCCTCGGACTTGTCTTTGGCCGAACGGATGAGTTCGAGCGTCTCGTCAAGGACCGAGATGGCCTGTTCGAGCGCGTCGACGATTTCGGCGCGTTTCTTCGCCTGATCGAGCTCGAACGTCGTGCGACGGGTGACGACTTCTTCGACGTGCTTCAAGTACGCGTCGATGATCGACAAGAGACCCATCTGTTTCGGTGTCCGGTTGACGATGGCGACCATGTTGTAGTTGTAGGCGAGTTGCAGATCGGTATGCTTCAAGAAGAAATGGAGCACACCTTCCGCATCGGCTTCCTTCTTCAATTCGATGACGACGCGGACGCCGGTCCGGTCGGTCTCGTCACGGACTTCGGCGACACCTTCGACTTTGCGGTCGAGACGGAGCTCTTCCATCTTCTTGACGAGGTTCGCCTTGTTCACCTCATACGGGAGTTCGGTGATGGTGATCTGTTCACGGCCTCCCTTAAGTGGCTCGATGACCGATTTGGCACGGATGATGACCTTGCCTTTTCCGGTCTCGAACGCCTTCAAGATGCCGTCTTTGCCCATGACAATCCCGCCAGACGGGAAGTCAGGTCCTTGCATATAACGGAATGCGTCATTCGTCGTCTCGACCTCACCTTTCAAGCGGGCGATGGCGAGGTTGAGCACCTCGGTCAAGTTGTGCGGCGGGATCTCGGTCGCATAACCGGCAGAGATCCCCGTCGTCCCGTTCATGAGCAGGTTGGGGAGGAGTGACGGCAAGACGAGCGGCTCTTCGGTCGAATCGTCAAAGTTCGGCGTATAGTCGACCGTGTTCTTCGAGATCGACGTCAGCATGACGCCGGCAATCTTCGACAGACGGGCCTCGGTATACCGCATCGCGGCAGCCGAGTCGCCGTCCATCGAGCCGTTGTTCCCGTGCATGTCGATGAGCGGGTAACGCAACTTCCAGTCCTGCGATAGGCGTACCATCGCCTCATAGACGGAACTATCACCGTGCGGGTGATAGTTACCGATGACGTTACCGACCGTCTTGGCCGATTTGCGGTACGGTTTCTCGTTCGTGTTGCCTTCATGGTGCATCGCATACAGGATGCGGCGCTGAACGGGTTTGAGGCCGTCGCGCGCGTCCGGGAGGGCCCGGTCCTGGATGATATATTTCGAGTAACGCCCGAAGCGGTCACCGACGACCTGTTCGAGCGACAAGTTTAAAATGTGTTGAATCGTCGACATCGTTACATCACTTCCTCAATCGCTTTAGTCACGTGTTCATTGGCGATGATCGAATCATCTTCCTGGAGGCCGAAGGCGACGTTCTCCTCGATCCATTCCCGGCGATGGGCGACGTTGTCCCCCATGAGCACCGAGACACGCTTGTCGGCGACGGCAGCATCGTCGACCGTGACACGGATGAGCGTCCGTGTGTCGGGGTTCATCGTCGTCTCCCATAGCTGGTCGGCGTTCATCTCACCGAGACCTTTGTAGCGCTGGAGGATATAGCCCTTCTTATACACTTTGACGAGCTTCTCGAGCGCCTCTTCGTCCCAAGCGTACTCGAACTGTTCCGACTTGCCTTTCCCTTTCGAAATCCGATAGAGCGGCGGCAAGGCGACGAACACTTTGCCGGCCTCGACGAGAGGGCGCATATAACGGAAGAAGAACGTCAACAGGAGCACTTGGATGTGGGCCCCGTCCGTATCGGCATCGGTCATGATGATGATTTTGTCGAAATTGCAGTCCTCAAGGTCGAAGTCGTGGCCGACCCCGGCCCCAATCGCGTGGATGATCGTATTGATTTCCTCATTCTTCATGATGTCCTGAAGTTTCGACTTCTCCGAGTTGATGACCTTCCCGCGTAGCGGCAGGATGGCCTGGAACGTCCGGTCACGGCCCTGTTTAGCCGAACCGCCGGCCGAGTCACCCTCGACGAGGAACAGTTCGTTCTTGGCGGCGTTCTTCGACGTCGCCGGCGTCAGTTTTCCGTTCAAGATGCTCGAACGTTTCTTCTTCTTGCCGTTGCGCGCCTCTTCCCGGGCTTTCCGGGCGGCTTCGCGGGCCTGGGCGGCGCGGATCGCCTTCTTGATGAGCATCGTCGCCATCTGCGGGTTCTCCTCGAGGAAGATCGTCAGTTGTTTGGCCATGACACCATCAGCGCTCGTACGTGCCTCGGGCGAACCGAGTTTCGATTTCGTCTGCCCCTCGAACTGGAGGAATTCTTCCGGGATCCGTACCGAGACGATGAGCGTCAAGCCTTCGCGGACGTCACCGCCGTCGAGGTTCTTGTCTTTTTCTTTCAACAATCCGTTCTTACGGGCATACTCGTTCACGATGCGGGTCATCGCCGTCTTGGCGCCGACCTCGTGCGTGCCGCCGTCACGAGTCCGGACGTTGTTGACGAACGAGAGGACGTTCTCAGAATAGGCGTCCGTGAACTGGAAGGCGAGCTCTAGCTCGATATCGTTCTCCGTCCCTTCGAAGTAGACGATCGGATGAAGCGTCGCCTTGTCGTCGTTCAAATATTGGACGAACTCGGCAATCCCTTCCTCGTAATGGAACGTCTCTTCTTTATCCGAACGCTCGTCCGTCAACGTGATCGTCAATCCTTTTAACAGGAATGCCGATTCACGGAGCCGTTCAGCGAGCGTGTCGTAGTTATATGTCGTCGTCGAGAAGATCGAGGCGTCCGGTTTGAAGTAGACGCTCGTCCCCGTCTGACGCGTCTTTCCGGTCTCAAGGAGCGTCGTCTGCGGAATCCCACCGTCGGCAAACGTCTGCTCGAACACTTTGCCGTCACGATAAATCGTGACGAGGACCTTGCTCGAGAGTGCATTCACGACCGAGGCGCCGACCCCGTGGAGTCCGCCTGACGTCTTGTAGCCGCCTTGGCCGAACTTACCGCCGGCGTGGAGGACCGTGAAGATGACCTCTGGCGTCGGTTTCCCGGAGGCGTGCATCCCAGTCGGCATACCACGCCCGTGGTCGCGTACCGTAATGGCGTCATCTTTATGGATGGTCACATCGATTTGGCCACCGAATCCGGCGAGCGCCTCATCGATCGCGTTATCGACGATCTCATAGACGAGATGGTGCAAGCCGCGATGGTCGGTCGAACCGATATACATCCCCGGACGTTTCCGGACAGCAGTCAGTCCTTCGAGCACCTGGATGGCGTCTTCATTGTAATTAAATAAGTCTGTTGACATCTTCGTCACCTCAATTTCGAACACACGTTCGTTTTTCTATCCTATTGTATAGCTGTTTTTGGATTCTGGCAAGCCTCCCTCCGCGAGCGGGGCTCGTGAAAAAAAGGAGACCTACCAAGGAGGTAGGTCTTAACCGAGAAGGCGGGCGTGCTCGACATAGATGCATCGATTTTCGATGTAGTCGAGTCCGGCATCGCGAGCGATCCGCTCGGCGTCCGGGCTGGTGAGCCCGAGCTGGTTGAAGACGAGACCGACATCCCCATGTCGGACGGCATCTTCGGCCACGCCGGCCAAATACTCATTGCGTCGGAAGACGTCGACGATATCGACGCGCCCCGGGATGCTCTCGACCGTCGGATAGACTTTGCGTCCGTTCCACGTCTCGAGCGTCGGATTGACAGGGATGACCGTGTAACCTTGCAACAGCAGATACTCTGCGATTTGGTTCGCGGTCTTGTTCGGGTTCGCTGACACGCCGACGACAGCAATCGTCTTCGCTTCGGTGAGCCATTGTTTCAAACGTTGATCGTCCATCCTGAAATCCCCCTTTTGTTTACGTTCTCAGTGTACCTTTACCTGAATCACCGTTTCAAGCTTTATTTTCTTTTATCATACAACTGTAACTCTTTCAAATTTTTAAAACAAATCAATTGGTTCACCATAACTTATTATGTAAACCATGATATATGACATTATCTTTCTGGTTCGAAGGTTGATGTTGTCTCGGATGAAAATGGCGCGTGAACAAACGTTGCGTGAAATATCTATTTCACGCAATTATATGCACGATTTAAAGACGTTTGTGCGTGTCGGTTTTAATCGATTGTTGGATAGGCATGGGCAAATGAGGATGGGTTCGGTATACTGAAAAAAGGAGGTGTTCGCGTGGGAACAGCCTATGAGGAACGTCGCGGTACACTATATAATTACCGCATCACTTTTTATGGGAACGTGTTCGCTTGGCTCATCCATGTCGTGTTCTTGATCACGTTTTGGCGACTTGACGTAACCGTCCTTGCCTGGTCGAACGTACTCAGCGTTCTTTATTACACATTGTCTTTTTATTTTGTACATAAACGATATTATCGGACGTTCTTCATTGGTCTCTTCGTCGAGGTCGTCTACAACGCCATCATCTCGACAATCGTCCTCGGCTGGGGCGCGAACGTCCACTACTTCATTCTCACGGTCGCCTATGGCGTGTTCTTCATGCCGAACGTGAGCCGGGCCATCCGAATCGCCTCGACGATGCTCGCCATGGGAATCTATGGCTATTTATATGTGAACGTGACGGACGGGACATCGCCGCTCGGCCCGACCCTCGAGCAAGTCATCGGGGTGACGTGTTTACTCGCGACCATCGCCTTGATCGCCGGGCTGTCATTCATCTTCGAAGGGGCGGTCGTCGAGGTGACGTCCGAACTCGAACAGACGAACGAACGGCTACATACCCTCGCCTCGCGGGACGGTCTGACCGGTCTCTATAATCGTACGACCGGATACCGTTTAATCGAAGAGGCGATCCGTGAAGCGGTCTTGTCGGGACGCCCGTATGCGGTCGTCTTGGCCGACATCGACCATTTCAAGTCGTTCAATGAACGGCATGGCCACGACTGCGGCGACCTTGTGCTCAAACAAGTCGCCTCTGCACTCACGCGGACCGACGGCGTTGCCGTCCGTTGGGGCGGCGAGGAATTTCTTTTGTTCTTGACGGACCAGTCAGAGGACGAGGCGGCGCAAGCGATCGACCACCTGAGACAGCAAATCAAATCTCTCGAGACGATTTATGAGGGACGACGGCTCAGCGTGACAATGACATTCGGTGTCACGACACACCGCGGGTTCAAGCCCGTCGACACGCTCGTCAAAGAGGCGGACGACCGGCTCCGGGCCGGGAAACAGGCCGGGAAAGACCGCATCGTCACGTCAATCCATCATTAAGCGAGGAGCGATTTTTTGAGTATATTCCGCCAGCTCGGCCAATCACCGACGAAAGTCGACGCGAGACGTTTCAACTTGAGCGGCTATGAACGCATGCCGGGCTTCATCCAAAGGTTCTTGAACCACATGGCCGCCAAACACTACTCGGAGCAGACCGCGCAGCGCTATCTGTATGATTTTTTGGATTTCTTCCGCTGGGTCGAGACCGCGAGTGCATCCGAGGTCGACCCGTCATCGGTCGAAATCGAATCGTTCGTCGAGTTCGACCATGCCGGGGCCGAGGCGTACGCGACGTACCTCGCCCTCGAGCTCGACAACGCACCGAGCGTGATCAACCGCAAACTGTCGTCGATGCAGTCGCTGTTCAACCATCTGATCGAGACGGGCATCACGGCGCACAACCCGTTCCAGGCCGTCGAGCGACCGAAGCGCGCCAAGCGCAACCCGGTCTATTTGACCGAACAGGAATGGCTCGACTTCTCGACGCTCGTCCGCAGCAACGTCGGCATGTCCGACCGCGAAGCGAGCTGGTACGAACGCAATCGGGACCGGGACTTCCTGATGATCCAACTGCTCGGGTTGACCGGGATGCGTGTCTCTGAACTTGTCAGCCTTGATTGGAACGACATCGACCGAGAGAACGGGACGATCCGTGTCATCGGGAAAGGGAACAAGGAACGCGTCATCCCGATCGCCTCCCCGCTCGAGCCGCACCTTGACGGATATCGTGGTCAAGGTGCAGGTCCCTTGTTCTGCTCCGAGAAAGGCAAACGGATCTCGGTCCGCACGGTGCAGCACGCGTTGAAAGGGCACATCGACCGCCTGAAGCCATATCTGCCATTTTTGACGTACAAGCAGGTCACGCCGCATAAATTGCGACACACGTTCGCCTCTCGTCTCGCCATGAGCGGGGTCGACGTCTTGACGATCCAACAACTGCTCGGACACGAGTCGGTGGCGACGACGCAAGTATATGCCCATATCGGTGACGAGAAGAAAAAACAAGCGTTAACCGGTTTACGATAACTTATTATGTAAACCACGATAAAACACCCGAATCTATCAACAGGATAGGTTCGGGTGTTTTTGTCATAACTGTTTTGTCGAGAGGATGACAATCGTCTCATCGAGCACTGTATAGTAGGCGTCCTCGAACGTTTGACGTTCGTTCGTCTCGAGGTTGAAGATGCTCACGCCGCCCCCTCCTTCAGCCGATTCATGGATGAAATAGGTCGAAGCGAGTACGCGCTCGAACGGAGCCGTATCGAGGAAGCGGGCACCGGTCGTCGCGTCAATCAGTTCGGTGTGATCTTCCGATTCCTCGACTTTGATAAAGACCGTCGAACTGACATCATCATACGTGAAGTCGATCGGTTCATAGGCCCCCCAGTCGACGACCGTGACCTCCCGGAGCACGTCCGGTGCCGTCAACTCATAAATCGTCTCCTCATTCGTTGCATCGACGAACGCAGAGAACCGCAGTTTCGCGTCCCGTTCCCCGAGATATTGGACCGTGTCCCCTTCCCCATGGAGCCGAATCAAGTCCTCGAATGGGATCTCCCCTTGTCGGTCCCGGATAGCCTCGACCGCCTCGTCGAGCGAACAGATAAGGATCGCTTCCGAGTGGTCGATCGCATCGTCCGGCGAGACCCGTCCGTCCTCGAGCGCCTCGTAATAGGCGAACTCGTCCAATCGGGCGTTACAGACGATATAAGGGACCCCGTCCAGCTCGGTCGTGAACAGATACAGCTCGCGGAACTTACCGGCATGGCCGACGAGCCGTTCATCACGGATCCGTTCTTGGAACGACGTCTCGGCATCATACAACCATGCCTCATCCGCATCCCCGAAACTCGTCAAGAACAGGAAGTAACGATCGGCGAGTACCCAATAGAGCGTACTGTTGCCTCGCTTCTCGAATGTCGCGAGCATAACCTCCTGTCCAGAGCGGTAATCGAAGGCGATCAGTTCCGTTCGGACGACCCCGGTCCGGTCCGGTGTCTCATTCAAGAAATAGACGCGGTCCTTACTGACGAACAGCTTCGAGATCCCGTAGTCTTCATACACACGACGGCCGACCGGAGTGACGGAACCGTCTTCTTCGTCATAGCGGAAGATCGAGAAACTTGTCTCACCCGACTTTTCGCGGTAATAGACGGACGTCTCGGTGACCGCGATCAAGTCCTCATGGCTGATTGACATGGCACGTGCATCAACGATTCTCATAGCGCACCTCTCTCATAAGAAGATTCGACCGGTTCGACGGTGACGATACCGGGTGGTCGTTTCGGGAATGAAATCCGCAGATGGGCAAATTCGATGACAGACTGGCGAGGGTCGGCCTTCTCGATCCAGCGTATTCGTTGCCGGTTCGCCAAGGCATGACCGATTTTTTCTTCGATTTGGAACTGCGAGATGCCGCGATAGGCGACTTCTTGGATATACGTCGTCTCGTCGGCTTCGAACTGTTGCCAAATGCCCATGACGAGCTGCCCGAGTGCCGAGACGCGTTGTTCCGGTAATCGGACCGTCCGTAACGTCTGTTCGACTTCTTTCAAACATTCGAGCGGATCGTCAGCCACCGCGAACAATCGCTTCGCCGAGTTGTTCATGACCCGATAACGTCGCTTCCCGCTCTCCAGCCGGAGTACTTGCGCGTATGGCTCGACCGGTACCCCGTGAAAGAACGTGTCCACCCCACCCCAAGAAAATCCGAAGGCTGGATCGAACTTTTGGATCGTCTTCATGAAGGCGAGCATGAAATCCTCGACCTCTCGACGCTCGAGCCGTAACCATTCGGCGAGCGCGAGCGTGCCTCGGTCTTTCTGAATCCGGTGCACCGGGAAGAACAAGTCCCCCTCCGCCAGGCGATGTGGTTTGAGTTCGGTCCCGTCGGCGCGATAGTCCGTCGCCGGACGGCCGCTCCGGCCCGCATAGACAATCCATTCGTCTTCGGTGCTCTCAAACGCGTAGGCTTGGTGCGCCCATGGCGGCGTCACGTATAATGCCGGATACTCTTCATACGTCTCTAGGTGAAGGTAGGAGCGGTCGGTCCACAGTTGCGCGAGCAAGCGGACGATTTCCCCGGTCTCCGAGTCCTTCGGTGCGATATAGTTGCCCGTGTTACCGATGTACGTCAAAACATGGAAGTCATAGGCGTGATACAGATGGCGGACGATGCGCTCGAACACGGCGGCGATCATGCGCTCGAACAGCGGATGGTCCTCGTTCCGGTCGACCGAGGTCGCATCGACGGTGCACATGAGCCATCCCATACGCACGTACAGCCGAATCCGGAGCGGATACGAGATCAACGGGGACGAAGATGCATGAATCTCCGTCAGACCAAGGTTGGCCATGTTCTCGACCTGTAACGTGAATCCGCTACGCCTCAGTTGTTCTTCCATCTTCTTTTTCCAATTGATCGTCTCCATCGCATTCACTCGCTTTCCGTTGCCATGTCAGCTTTGTGGCTCATTGTGAAATTTTTCCCGTTTCTTGATTCATACAAACGCCTTTCCACCGGCGTGTTCTGTCAGGCGCTTGAGTGCCTCGTCAAGCACCGGTCGTGCCGTCCCGAAATTGAGCCGTTCGAACGTCGTCCCTGACGCACCGAACGGGAGGCCTGGTGACAAGAACAGACGGACTTGCTCGTGCAGCCACTTCTTCCGCGCTTCCGGTTCAAGACCGAGCCCCGCGAAGTCGATCCAGAGGAGATAACTCGCCTCGGGCATGAACGTCTTCAATTGTGGTAGTTCTTCCTGGAGCCGCTCGACGAGATACGTCGCTTGCTCCTCGAGTTCGGCCGTCAACTGGTCAAGCCAACGCTCGGCGCGCGAATCCGTGTAGGCGGCAATGATGGCCGTGTTCGCGAACGGTGTCGGTAACACATGGTGTTTGTTTTGAACTTGGATGATTCGTTTGCGCATCGCATCGTCCGGACAGATGATGTAAGAAGCGAACAGTCCAGCGATATTAAACGCCTTCGACGGCGCACTCACCGTGATGACCGAGTCATCGAGTCGATTGAGGGCAGTGTGCCTTTGTGACGGGTACGTCAAATCAGCATGGATCTCATCAGCGACGAGGATAACGTCATGGCGACGTGCCAGCTCGACGACCTGCTTCAGCTCGTCCTCGGTCCATACCCGTCCGACCGGGTTGTGCGGCGAGCAGAGCAAGAACAGCTTCGCCTTGCGCATCTGTGTCTCGAGCGCATCAAAGTCCATCTCGTAGCGACCATCGACTTGACGAAGCGGGGCGTCGAGCAACTCCCGTTTCAACCCGGTGACCAGTTCATGAAATGGCGGATAGACGGGCGACTGGATGACGACCCCATCCCCTTCCTCCGTCAACGCCTCGACGATATGCGTCAATCCCGGTACGACTCCACTCGAGAACAAGACGTGATTGGCATCGACGTTGAGCCCGTGACGGCGGTCGTACCATGAACTCACGGCCGCTTGCGCCTCTCTAGAGAACAATGTGTATCCGAACTCGCCTGTCGCGGCCCGCTCCGTGAGCGCCTCCGAGATGGACGGAGCCGTGCGGATATCGATATCCGCCACCCAAAGCGGCAAGACGTCATCTTTCAAATGGAACCAGCGGTCGAGCCCGTCCCATTTCACCGAATCCGTTCCGGTCCGGTCAAGCGATTGATGTAAGATTGATTTCATGTTCATCCCTCCTACTCCTACTGTAACAAAAAACGGACGTCCGAGTCCGCAAAACGATGGAGGATTCGGGGCACGTCGGCTATAATCGACCGAGATACTACAAGGAGGTGAATCTGATGGACGTGACCGTCATCCGCCATAAACGCCGGAAACGGGCGGCTTTCTTCGTAACGCCGGACGGAATCGAGCTGCGGATTCCAGCTAGGCTCCCGAACCGGGTCGTCGAGACGATCTTAACGGAGCATGCCGGCTGGATCGAAGATCGCCTCGCCGCATTGCCGAAGCGTGACATCTTACCAGCCGGCAGACTGCTTTTGCACGGGGAGACGTTCCCGCTCGTCAAACGTGATACCGAGACAAGGTTCCGTTTCGACGGCGAAAACTTTCACTGTCCCGCTGCATGGGACGAGTCATCGCTTCGGAAAGCGCACGAGGCCTGGCTCCGCGAGCGGGCTCTCGCCTACGTCACGAAGCGGGCCCCCCTCTATGAACGTCAGCTCGGTGTGAAGGCGAGCCGAATCCGCATCGGCCACCAAAAGACGCGCTGGGGGTCATGCAGTTCGACCGGGACGATCTCCATCAACGTCCGGCTCATGCTCGCCCCGCGGGACGTCATGGACTATGTCATCGCCCACGAATGGACCCATCTCGTTCATTTCGACCACTCGAAAGCGTTCTGGTCGAAGCTTGCGTCAGTGTATCCAGACGTCGCCGGCGCGATGGCCTGGCTGAAACAGCATGGCCATACGCTGCAAATCAAAAAAACCAATTGAACGTGTCCCTTGTCAGGAGGCATGTCCGATTGGTTTTTTTAGATGGCGGAGGTGAACCGCTCGGCTGTCCCGTTCAGCGATTCGGCCGACTGTTCGATATGCTCGAACCGCTCGAGTGTCTGTTCCATGATGCGCACACTCTCTTGAATGTCTGCACTGGAGCGGGATACACCGTCGACGATCGAGACGAGCTCTTTGTTCATCCCATCCGTGTTCGAGCGCACTTCGATGACGGCGCGTTCGACGAGACGTGACAGGTTCCGCACCTCGGTCGCGACGACGTTGAAGCCGAGACCGTGCTCACCTGCCCGTGCGGCCTCGATGGCGGCGTTGAGCGACAACAGGTTCGTCTGGGCGGCAATCTCTTTGATCGTACTGGCGATTTTCGTGATCTCGCCCGCCTGCTCTTGCAAGTTCGCGAGCATCTTCAAGTTCTGATTCGAGTCCGCATCAAGGCGTTCGATCGTCTGTTTCAACTGTTGACTCTCTTCCATGCCACGACGGGCCCGGTCGTCAAGGTTATCGGCCATGTCACGGAATGAACGCGCATATTCCTCAATCGTTTGTTGGCGACTCGTGATGTCGGAGGCGATTTTGACGACACCGACGACCTCGTCCTGTTCATAGATCGGCATATACGTCGCCTCGAGCCAAATCGAGTCACCTCGGGCGTCAATCCGTTCGATTTTGTCGGCCGAACTGAATCCGTCGAACAGCTTGTTCCAAAACGCTTGATAGTCGGGGCTGCTGACGAAACTTGGTGTGCAGAACAAGTGATGGTGCATCCCGATCATTTCGTCACGTTTATATTTCATTGCCTTGGCGAAGAGGTCGTTCACATCGACGACGCGTCGTTGACGGTCGAATCGGATCATCGCCACGTTGGCCTCGAGGGCACGGAGCACGTCAGGGGATGAGAGGCTAGCGGTCTTTGTCAGTTCCATTCCGATTATTCCTACCTTCTTTTCTCGATTTCCTTTAGTGCTTTATTCCTGGAATGTAGCGGAATTCTAGTGTACCCTGTGTGAAAAGTCCTGAATAGCGTCGGTTTTTGAAATCGAGTCAATATCTTGAATTTGAAGTGTTTTCCAGTTGGTTCACTGCTAAGTCCATGAACAAAGGACCCGTGCAGTGCACGGGTCCCCTATCATTCCTGGTCATCGAATATTGATTTGAACAGCGTGACTTGGTCGGCCGTGAGTTCACCCCGGCTGTCCTGCGGCTCGATACCGCCGATCATCCGCTCATCGAACCAGATTCCGAAGTCGAGCGAACGCTCGGGCGCATCGTCCGGCGTGAACACGAACGTCGCTTTTACATCCGGATCACGATCGATTGGGACGGGCTGGTCTTCCCATTTGATTTCTTCGGTCGTTCGGTCAAGCTCGGCATTCGTCTCAGCGTCGGTAATGGTGCGTGTCGGCCCGTAGTCCCCATCAGTATGTATCGTTTGGTACTCGATACGAGACGGATCCACGTCTTCCTCGCTACTGGCACAACCTCCAAGCAACAGTCCCGCGCAGATGACATATCCAGCTAACATGCGTTTCAACAGCGCATCCCTCCCTGATTCACGTCCAATCTGTTCATTCGAACGCTTGCGGGTACAGTTCTTGGAACGTCTCCGCCCCGACGCTCGACAGTTTGAACACTTCCCCGGTCTTCACGTCTTTCACATAGACATCGACTTTTTTCGAACGTTGCTGGTAGCTGACCTCGAACTGTTGCCCAAGATTTCCACGCAATAGCGTCAAATACTTATAATCTTCCGTTTCACCGCTCTTCGTCGACGGGCGCGCGGTCTCGATGGCTTCGACCAATCGATCATACGCCTCGCCACTCACGCTGACGGCGTCCGGATAAGGGAGCGGGACTTCACGGTGGTACGGATACTTATGGAGGTAAGCAATCGAAACCTTCTCTAACTCGGTAGAATCACTGAGCAACGGGATCGGTTTGAACCGCATCCACAAGGTCTTCGTCACCATCTGTCCGTCCACCTCGACCGTAATATCGTAAAGCGGAATTTGTTTCGACGGTTCCATCGTTCCACCTTCGAATACCCGACGGAAGGTCAGACTGTCTGCCCCATTGAGCAGGTCGGTATCTTGAAGAATGGATGAAGAGTAGCGAGCCCCGTCCCCGCCATAGGACATGAGCAGATGAGGCAGGTTCGTCTCCGTATCCCGCCCTAGTGCGATGAACACATCGAACGGTCTAAGGTTCGGCAAAAAGTCGAAGGATGGGCTAAAGAAGCCCCATTCTCCAATCCCAATCTCGACCGTGCCGTTAAATCCGGGGGACATCCTCATGAGCGTGACCGGATACGGCTCGATATCTTGTCCATTCTCGTAGAAGGCGTCCGGCTGATGTAGCGAGGCCCGCTCGTTCTCCGTCGCGACATGGACGTTCGGAAGGAACGAGACTTCAGTGCCAACTTCGTCTTTTAAGAAAGACGGCCGTACCTCGAGCTCGACGGCTTGGTACCCTGGTATCCCATCCATTTGATGCGACCTACAGAGCGCATAGACCGCATCTCCCTCGACATACGTCACTTCGTCGAAGGCGTATCCGTCATAGTCGTCATTCATAAACGGGGCGCGGGTCGCGTAGGCCATCCCGAGTATGGAAAACGTCTCTCCAGCTAGTTCGGTCAATCGTTCCTCATCTTCACATTGGTTCAAGATTGTTTCGGCATCCACTACAGGCTCTTGACTGTTCATCGTGACCCGTTCGGCCTGCCAGTGTTCCTCGATATGGCCATAGCGGACGACGTCCACGTCTTCCGAACAACCCGCCGTCATCAACAAGAGCGACATTGCCGCCAACGTTCGTTTCTTCATGTTCAACCCACTCATTTCGTCTTCAAATCAGGGAAGTAAGACAAGAACGTCTCTGCCCCTTCGCTCGTCAGTTTATACGTCTCCTTGGTCGATCGGTCCGTCACGTAAATATCTAGCTTCTTCGAGCGCTGTTTATATGTCACCTCGAACTCTTGTCCCTTGAGTCCGTCGACGATTGTGAGATAAGGATAGTTCCCTTGATCACCCGTGCGCTTCGTCGGCTCAGCCGAATCGATTGCTTGAATCAGGTCGTCCATCTCGTTACCTACCGCACGCAAAATGGTCGGATACGTCAAGGTTGACTCGTGATTGAATGGTTGTTGGTGGAGATAAATCAGAGGACCGCTCACAGACGGCATATACTGCTCGTCCGGATTGTCTTTGAGCGCCTTTTGTTCAGAAATCGTCAACAGTTCAGAGGCACGATATGTAATGGTCGCGATTTCGGTCACCGCTTTCCCGTCACGGGTATAATTGAACTCATACAATGGATAGGATTTGTCGGGTAATAGTTCCGAACGAAGTGGCAGTCGTTTGACTGTCAACTCTTCATACGACTGTTCTCCTTTTACCGGGTCGATAATTTCATCTAGCGGACTCATTGTGAAATAGAGGTCCGCGAGCATCAATAAAACATAGGGTTTCTTTTCATCGGGATGATATCCGATTGCGATTTTTACCTCATCTATGTGTGCCATCATCGGGTCGAACATAAGCACCGGAAATGCGACCGGTCGATCTCCAATGGTCAATTCCACCTCGCCGTGGAAGGCCGGTATGAACGTGACGATGGTATCAGGAAAAGGTTCGACAGCATTATTCGGCTCCAATAATCCATCCGTATCGAGGAATTCTGCTTGAGTAGTTTCGTCGGCAGGTTCGATGAAAGGGTTTCGTTGAATTCGCTTCCCGTTCTGTGTATCAACGAATGGGGGGAATGACTCAATGACCTCGGCTTGAAAGCGTTCCGAGAGCATATCGCGACAAAGTGCATAATGCTCATCGCCTTTGATGTACGTCACCGATTTATATGCATATTCATCTCCCGTATCGGTCATCTGATGGCGATTCGCGATGACCGTATCGTACACGGTCAAATCCCCTTTTAATTCGGTCGTCAAGTCCCCGGTACAGGCCTGTAAAGTCTCATCGACCGATTCGAGGGCTTCCGGTTGCTCTAAGGAATACTTGTTAACGGTCCAATGCGCATCGACATACGACAAGTTCACGACGTCTGGCTTTTCCCCACCGCAACTGGCCAATAAGCCCATGGATAATACGAGTGCACTGGCTAACTTTTTCAAATCATCCGCCCCTTAAAATCTATTTGTACCAATTTTACCATTATATGACTTTAAGGAGGAACAGGAAAAAACCCGTCCACTCTCATGGACGGGTTCGCTCATTCAATTATACGGCTTGATCAATCGCACGCGTCAGTCGCGTCTCGACGTCGTGGGCGATCGATTGAAGCGACTCATCCTCAATCAGCTCGATCAGTTTCGTCGGCTTCGGCATCCCGACATGGGTCGCCCCGTCTTTCGTGAAGACAGCGAGCTTACAAGGCAGGAAATAGCCGCCTTCCCGATGTGCCGTGATGACTTTCTTCGCTTCTTTCGGATTACATACTTCAAGGATGCGATAGTCCCCGTCGATCGCTTGGCCTTTCTCTTCGAGCGTCTCGCTCAAATCAAAGTCCCAGAGCACTCCGAACTCTTCTTCCTTGAGCGTCGCTTTCAGCTTCTCGACGACCGCTTCGACCGTCTGGTCCGTCTTGACCGTGTAATCAAACATGTAAATCCCTCCTCGGTTATGGTCTCTTTCGTCATGTACCCGAACTGACTGACGACAAATCGTCCGATGGCGATAAAAAGTATATGTGATTTGAAACATATTTCGCGTTCGAAACGTATGAATGAGAGAAAATAGAGAAGTCCATACTTACGTAAAGGAGAAGTGGTTGCCGTGACGGTCACCGTATTCACACATACAAGCTGCAGTTCTTCCCGTAAGACGATTGATTGGTTACGCGAACAGAACATCCCATTCATCGAGAAGAAATTGACCGATCAAGGGATGTCGTTCACCGAGTTCAAAGACATGCTCCGCCTCACCGAGAACGGGACGACCGACCTGTTGTCCATCCAAAAGAGCGTGTACAAACAAGCGGCGGACCAACTTGACGAGATGTCGCTCCGTGAGCTGTACAGCTTTGTGGCGTCGCACCCCCAGATCTTGAAGAGTCCGATCGTCGTCGACGACAATCGGATTCAAATCGGGTTCAGTGAGAAAGAGATTCGTACGTTCATCCCGCGCCATGACCGAATCGCCGAATTGAAACGATTGCTCGACAACAAATAAGAGCCCTGCCGAAGCAGAGCTCTTTTCTTATGCCTTCTTGAGTCGGGCCGCCAAGCGGTTACCGAACGATTGAATCGATTGGACGAGCAGGATCAAGACGAAGATGGTCACGTACATGACCTCCGGCTCGAATCGGAGATGCCCGTATTGATAGGCGATATCGCCGAGTCCGCCTGCCCCGACGAGTCCTGCCATCGCGGTCGCCCCGATCAAACCGATCGTCGCGATCGTCAAACCGAGCACGATTGAAGAGCGGGCCTCCCGGATCAACACGTACCAGATGATTTTCCGGGTCGAGATGCCCATCGCCTCATACGCCTCGACGACCCCGCGGTCGACCTCGAGCAGCGCCGACTCCATGAGCCGCGCGATATACGGCGCCGTGAACACGATGAGCGGCAACAGGACGCCTTGGACGCCGATCGTCGTTCCCATGATGAAACGGGTGAACGGGAGGATGAAGAATAAGAGAATGATGAATGGGATCGAACGGACGACGTTGATGACGCTCGACAAGATGCCGTAGAAATAACGGTTGGCGAGCCGCCCGTTCGGTCGCGTCAAGACGAGGAGCGTCCCGAGCGGCAGTCCAATCAACGTCGAGATGACGAGCGCGATGCCGGTCATCGTGAGCGTCTGAATCGTCCCCGTCCAAATCAAGTCACCCCAATTTTCCCAAAACTGAAGCATGGTTCGTCACCTCCTTCACTTTCACACCGCTCGCCTCTAAGAAGCGGACGGCTTGGTCGGTCTGTCCCTCATCGCCGTCCAAATGGACGAGTAGATTACCGACGAGACCGCCTTTTAGCTTTTTGATGCCGCCCCCGATGATGTTCGGCAGCAAGCCGAACCGTTTCGTCAACTGGGCGAGCACAGCCTGTTCACTCTGATGACCGATGAACGACAAGTTGACGAGCATCCCGTGCGTGCTCAACTCATCGACGACCTCTTTCGGGACATCGAGGTTCGTCTTCAAGAACTTGCGTGTCGTCGCATGCTGCGGGTCCGAGAACACGTCGAGCACGTCCCCTTCCTCGATGATCCGGCCGGCCTCGATGACCGCGACCCGGTCACAGATGCGCTCGATGACTTCCATCTCGTGCGTGATCAAAAAGATCGTCAGTCCGAGCTCGCGGTTGATGTCGAGCAAGAGGTCGAGAATCGACTCGGTCGTCTCCGGGTCGAGCGCGCTCGTCGCCTCGTCGCTGAGCAGGATATCCGGCTCGTGCGCGAGGGCCCGGGCGATGGCGACACGTTGCTTCTGTCCGCCCGAGAGTTGCTCGGGATAATGTTTTCGATGGTCCGTCAAGCCGACGATGTCGAGGTATTTGTCGACGCGAGCGCGGATCGTTGCCTTGTCGAGACCCTCAAGCCGGAGCGGGATGGCGACGTTATCTTCGACGGTCGCCGTCTTGAGCAGGTTGTAGTGTTGGAAGATCATTCCGATTCGATGGCGGAGTTTTGAGAGCCCACGTTTGTCGAGCTTCGTGATGTCCTGTCCTTCGATCTCGACCTGGCCCGAGGTCGGGCGTTCGAGCAGGTTGATCATGCGGATGAGCGTGCTCTTGCCGGCCCCGCTTCGACCGATGATGCCGAAGATCTCGCCTTTCTCGATCGTGAGCGAGACGTCGTCGAGTGCGGTGACAGCACCTTTGTTCACCGTGAACGTCTTCGTGATTCCTTTAAGTGCGATCATAGGCCCTCCTTAAAACGCCGGGACGATTGAGCCGTTGAACGTCTCTTCGATGAACGTCCGGACCTCGTCCGAGTGATAGTACGACTTGAGCGTCGCGACGACTTCGTCATCCTTGTTATCGGTGCGGACGACGACGTAGTTCGGATACGGGTTGTCGACCGTGTCTTCGTGGAACAAGGCGTCCTCATTGATCGACAGGCCGGCACCCATCGCGAAGTTCGTGTTGATGGCCGCGAGTGCGACTTCCGGGAGCTGGGTCGGGAGCTGAGACGCCTCGAGCTCGATGAATTCGAGGTTGAGCGGGTTTTCAGCGATGTCGCGTTTCGTCGCCTTGTCCGTCAAGCCTTCCTTCAGCGTGATGAGGCCCGCTGTCTCATAGAGACGGAGTGCGCGCAGCTCGTTCGCCGGGTCGTTCGGGACGGCGACCTTGTCGCCTTCTTTCAAGTCCTCAATGTCGGTCAACTTTTCCGAGTAAAGACCCATTGGGAACGCGACGGTCTTGAACACATCGTCGATCTTATAGCCTTTGTCGGACTTTTGCAGTTCAAGGAATGAGAGCGTCTGATAACTGTTCACGTCGAGACTGCCCTCGGCGAGCGCCGTGTTCGGGGTGTTATAGTCGTTGAACACTTTGATGTCGAGCTCGAGGCCGTCCTCGGCCGCGAGTTCTTTCACTTTTTCGGCGATTTGTTGGTGTGGACCGCCCGTGACGCCGATCGTGAGCGACTCCGTGCTGAGCGATTCGCTCGCGTCCGATTGACCGCACGCCGAGAGTGCGATGGCGGCGAGTAGTGAAGTTCCTGCGAGTGCTGTTTTCTGTTTGATGTTCATCTGTTTTTCCTCCTCCAAAATGAAAGCCCGCTACTCATGAAGAGTGGCGGGCACGACAAGACAAAGTCGGACACGCTCATCTCCCAGACGTTCCGTCTGTTGGAATTAGCACCATGATCATAATGATCTGGTTGCCGGGTTTCATAGGGCCAGTCCCTCCACCACTCTTGATAAGCAATCGGTCTATTTAATTGTTATCATCTTACTTTCAATTCTTTTATTTGTAAATAGAAAATTGCAAATTTTCAAATATTATTTTCAGAAAGTCTTTATCGAGCGGCTTTGGCAACTGTTGCAGCTCGGTCTCCGTCATGACGGAGTCGACCAATACCGGGATGTCGCTCGACCCGACCCCGAGCGTCTCGAGCGTCGTCGGGGCACCGAACTCGCTTAGCCAAGCCTCCAAATACGGGGTATCGGCCGAGCGCCGCAACCGCTCTTGGACGATCAGGCCGAAGCCGACCTTGTCCCCGTGTAAGAAACGGTGCGTCGACTCGAAGCGACTGAGAGCGTTATGGACCGCATGGCCCACGGCGACCCGTGTCCCGGCGTCACCAAATCCTCCGACGGCACCTCCGATGGCGAGCACGTGATCGACAGCGAAGCGGACGTCGTCACTATACGACTCAAAAGCGTGCTCGCTCAAATCAAGTTCGACGAGACGCCCGCACTGCTGGGCCAAGACGAGCCCGGTGTTGACGCCCGCGTCGACCGAGCTGTCACCGCTCAAGTAACGGGCCTCGTAAAACTTCGCGACCGTGTCGATGACACCGGCTCGGAAGTATTCATATGGAGAGCGCGAGATGACCCGCGAGTCAACGATGACCCGTTCGATGACGACGCGGAACATGTCGTAGCGGTCGTAGCTCCCGTCCTCCCGATAGACGACGCTGAGAGGCGTGAACGCCGCACAGTTCGAGGCGAGTGTCGGGACGATGATGAGCGGCACGTTCTGTTGATAGGCGACGAGTTTGGCCGTGTCGACGAGCTTCCCGCCCCCGATGGCGATGAGGACATCGACGTCTTCAAAAATCAGCCGTTCGACTTCCTTGTCCGTACACTCCCCACGGAACGTCGTGGCCGGATAGTCCGTGATGGATGGATGAACGGCCCGCACGACTTCGTACCCGTTCTGACCGCGCAGGACGTGGGCACGTCGGCCGTCGACTAAGTCATCAAGACGGTCGAGCGCGTCATCGGCGTGGTCATATTCAAGGACGGCCTGACGAATCATGCCCGCACCTCCTCATAGGCGGCAAACAACCGCTCGATTCGTTCGACGGCCTCATCGATTTTCGGCTCGGGCGAGACGAGTCCGAAGCGGACGTATCCGTTCCCTTCTGAACCGAAGAAATAGCCCGGTGTGACGGCGACTCCTGCCTCGTACAATAACTTACGCGAGAACGATTTGGCATCGCCCTCGGGCACTTTCGCCCAGACGAAGAACGAACCCTCCGGCGGCTCGACGGCCCACCCGGCCCGGTTCAACCCATCGATCAGGCGATCGCGTCGCGCCTCATAGAGTCGGGCCAAATCGTCCCGGATAGAGCGTGGGGCCTCGAGCGCGGCGACAGCCGCCGCCTGGATGGCCGAGAACACGCTGACGTGGACGTGATCCTGGTACGTATTGATCGCCTCGATGATGTCTGCGTTCCCGATGGCAAAGGCGACGCGCCAACCGGACATGTTGAACGCCTTCGACATCGTATATACCTCGATGCCGACGTCTTTCGCCCCCTCTGCCTGCAGAAAGCTCGGCGGGACATGTCCATCAAACCCGATGCTGCCATACGCGAAGTCATGGACGACCATCAAGTCCCGCTCCTGGGCGAACCGAACGGTGTCATCAAAGAAGGCTGGTGTGGCCACGGCCCCCGTTGGATTGCTCGGATAGTTCAAATACATGAGTTTCGCCCCTTCCGTATCGAGCGTCTCATAGTCAGGGAGGAAACCGTGCTCCTCGCGTAAGATGAGATCACGGACGACGGCACCGGCGAGTCGTGCCCCGGAGATGTAGTCGGGATAGCCGGGGTTCGGCAGCAAGATCCCGTCCCCTGGCTCGAGCACACATTGCGGCAACGTGATGAGTCCGGACTTGGAACCGATGAGGATCGCGACTTCCGTCTCGGGATCGACTTCGACGCCGTACTCATTCAAGTAAAACGTCGCCACCGCTTGTTTCAGACGGGCCTGACCGCGGAACGGACCGTATTGATGGGTCGAGGCATCAAGGAGCGCCGTCTGAAGTGCGTCGCAGATCGGGGCGGGCGTCGGCAAATCCGGCGTCCCTTGACCGAGTCGGATGATATCGCGACCGGCCTGTTCAAGTGCTGCGACTTCATCGGCGAGTCCGACAAAATGTTGGGGTGGTAAAGTTTTAAGTAAGTGTGAGCGTCTGTCTGTCATGAATAGTCCTCCTATGCAAAAAAACACCCCTTTCCGCGGAAAGGGGTGTCGAGATACGGACGTATTCAAACAACCACCTTTCCATCTCTCAAGGTCACCTTGCTGGAATTAGCACAGTATTGGAACAATCTGTTGCTGAAGCTTCATCGGGCCAGTCCCTCCGCTTCTCTTGATAGAAAGTGTTTTTATATGCGATTTGTCTTTTTGTAATATGTCACTTAGTTAACCAAACGTTACCAATCTTGTCAATCCTTTTTCGAAAATGGGTGTGGCCTATTGAATCCCGATAAAAAAAAGGTCATAGTACAAAGTGAACACTATTCTACAAAATTTAAAAGATGAGGGGATGGACCTTTGGAATTAAATCGTCAATTAATTTGGAAGTTGAGCGTGATCGGATTGATTCTGCTCGTCCTATGGAAAGTCATCAGTGAACCGGACACGATTTCTAGTGTGTTGCACTACACGTTCCAGTTGCTGACGCCGATTATCATGGGAATTGCCATCGCGCTGCTCCTGAATACCGTCCTGTCCTATATAGAAGAACGGTTTCAATTAAAACGCTATCAAGGTTTGCTGATCGTTTATATCGTCTTCATCGGGATTCTTGTCATCTCCGCTGTGACATTGTTCCCGCGCATCTACTCGAGTGTGGCCTCACTCATCGAAGAGCTCCCGTTCTACATCCGACAGATTGACGGGTTCCTCGCCCAGTTGAACACGTACTTGAAAGAGTACAACGCGACGATCGCCCAAGCCATCGATTTCAGCCGCTTCGAGGAACGTTACTCGGGCTGGGTCGAGACCGCCGTCTTGTCGTCGGTCAGCTACGTGTCGAGCTTCACGATGACGCTCATCAATTTCTTGATTGGGATCGTCATCTCAATCTATCTGTTAAAAGACAAAGAGGTTTTTGCCCGCATGTTCAAGCGGCTGTTGTATGCGATGTTCCCGGTCGCGTCGGCTAAGACGACGATCGACATCTTTCAAGAGATGGATTACATCTTCAAACGCTATATCATCGGGAAGTCGATCGACTGCCTCATCATCGGGGTGTTGGCCGTCGCCGGTCTGTTGATCATCGGGGCACCTTACGCGCTTCTACTCGGCGTCATCGTCGGCGTCTTGAATTTTATCCCGTACGTCGGTCCGCTGCTCGGGATGATTCCGGCGTTCATCATCACCTACTTCTATGACCCGTTCACGGCGCTCATCGTCCTCTTGTTCATCTTCTTGTTGCAACAGTTCGACGGACTTTGGCTCGGCCCGAAGATTCTCGGCGACAGCGTCGGCATCACCCCATTTTGGGTCATCACCTCGATCATCATCGGGGGTAGCCTGTTCGGTCTCGTCGGGATGTTCATCAGTGTCCCGGTCACGGCGATGATTCAAGTCGTGTTCTCTCGGTTGATCGACTACCGGCTCAGCCGAAAGAATTTGAACGAATTATTATGACACATTGACGATTTATGTTGACACATTTCACGGAAATATCATAATCTTGAAGAGAAGACAGTCCAATGCAGAAAGGAGAGGTACCGATGTCAGTCATTCAACGCTCGCACGTCCAAGTTCATATTGACCGGCAGGCGCCTCTCCGTGATTTGAATCCGTGATGTCGCCTGCCTTCCGAGGCATGCCTAAGATCGTAGGGACGCGTATGCCTTTGTGCATGCTGCGTCCCTTTTCTTATTCTATCAACTAAAGCAGGTGACCTTAATGATTCAATCACTCAAACAGCTCGACCGTAACATTTGGATCCGCTTCCTCGGAGAGACGATCACCGGTGTCATGATGTTCATGATCGCACCGTTCCTCGTCCTCTACTATAGCGACAAGCTCGACAGTTATATCCAGGTCGGGGTCATCATGGCGACCGGACCGATCATGGCGCTCATCGGATCGGTCGTCGGTGGACGGCTCGCAGACCTCTATGGCCGCAAACCGATCATGATGGCTGCCATTCTCGGCGACGCCCTCGCCCTCGTCGGTTTCGCCTTCGCCGAAACGTTTTGGCCGCTCCTTCTCTTGAACGCCATGCTCGGTTTGACGAACTCATTGTTCCACCCGGCCGCAAGCGCGATGGTAGCCGATGTGACCGAGCCCGAACAGATGAACGAGGCGTTCGGTCTGTTGCGGATGGGGCACAATATCGGGGCTGCATTCGGCCCGCTCCTCGGGAGTGCCGTCCTCTTTATCGACCGGCAGTATATCTTCTACTCGGCCGCTCTCGTCTTCGTCTTGTACGCACTCGTCCTCGGTCGCTTCATCCGGGAGTCGCTCCCAGAGACGACCGATGTCGACACGCCGTCGAACCGGGATGTCCTGCGCGTGTTCTACAATGACAAGGTGTTCCTCGTGTTCATCTTTGCCGGTGTCTTCATCTCGATGGGCTTCTCGCTCATCGAGAGCATGCTGCCCCTCTTCTTGAGAGAGTCGATGCCATCGTTCACCGATCGTGAGAACCCGTTCGCCTATATGCTCGCCTTGAACGGCATCATGGTCGTGTTGTTCCAGTTCCCGATCGCTTCGAAACTCGGCCGCAAGCCGTTCGGCAACGTCATGCTCGCCGGGGCGACCATCTTCGGGGTCGGCATGATTCTGATCGCCGTCATGCCGCGTCTCCTCTATTCACTCGGGACACCGTACCTCGTTCTCGTCAGCGTCTTGCTCGCGGTGTACGCCTTCTATACGCTCGGCGAGATGATCATGTCCCCGGTCCAACAGACGTTCATCGCCTTGATCGCTCCGGAGAATATGCGCGGTGCCTACAACGGGGCCGCCAGCATCCAATGGTTGATTGGTGGGGTGACCGCACCGATCATGGCAAGCTTGTTCTTCGACCAACGCGCCGGACATATCGCGTTGATCCTCGTCGGGACGGCCAGCTGCGTGTCGGGACTCATCTATTGGCAACTTGGACGCCGCGTCAGCGCAGCCGAAGCGAAACAAAAGACAGCTTGACTTATAAAACCACACTGAACCTAGTCGTTTAGTGTGGTTTTTGATTTCGTTCGAATATCATTAAATTTTGAATTTTTCATTCGTTTATTCTTTACAAACATAATGATTCTTTTTTATGATGATACGGTTAAGGAGGGATCTTTCATGGAAAGGATCGATAAACAGAAAATTGTGGACAGCGTGCCACAAAAAGGTTTTTTCGGACAGCCTAAAGGCTTGTTCACGCTATTCTTCACTGAGTTTTGGGAACGGTTCTCGTATTACGGGATGCGCGCCATCCTCGTGTTCTACATGTACTACGAGGTATCTGAGGGCGGTCTCGGTCTCGACCAGAATGTCGCCTTGTCAATCATGTCGGTATACGGCGCACTCGTCTACATGTCGGGGGTCATTGGGGGATGGCTCGCCGACCGTGTCTTCGGGACGTCTCGGGCCGTCTTCTTCGGCGGCGTGTTCATCATGCTCGGTCATATCGTCTTGTCGATTCCAGGCAGCCTGACGTTCTTGTTCATCTCGATGGCACTGATTGTCATCGGTACGGGCTTGTTGAAACCGAACGTTTCAAGCATCGTCGGTGACCTGTATCACGAGACGGACCGTCGTCGTGACGCCGGGTTCAGCATCTTCTATATGGGGATCAACCTCGGTGCCTTCATTTCACCTTTGATTGTCGGTGGAGTCCAAAAGAGCTACGGCTTCCATTGGGGCTTCGCACTCGCCGCGGTCGGGATGTTCATCGGTCTCGTCGTCTTCCTCGTCACGAAGAAAGGCAACCTCGGTCTTGCCGGTTCATATGTGCCGAACCCGTTGACGCCGTCTGAGAAGAAAAACGCGATCAAGTATACGACGATCGCGGTCGTCCTCATCGGGGGCCTGTTGGCCGTGCTCATCCCGCAAGGTTTGTTCACGATCAACACGTTCATCGGCCTCGTCGGTGTGTTCGGGATCGCCATTCCGACGATTTACTTCATTATCATGTATCGCAGTCCGAAAACGACGGAAGTCGAACGGTCACGAATCATCGCCTACATCCCGCTCTTCATCGCCTCGGTCATGTTCTGGGCGATTCAAGAGCAAGGCGCAACGATTTTGGCCAGTTATGCGGATAAGCGGACCGACCTTGAATTTTTAGGGTTCACGCTGTCACCGGCCTGGTTCCAGTCGCTCAACCCGTTGTTCATCATCATGCTCGCTCCGGTGTTCGCATGGCTTTGGGTCCGACTCGGTGACCGTGAGCCGAGCATCCCGACGAAGTTCGCCTTCGGGATTTTGTTCGCAGGGTTAAGTTTCTTGGTGATCTTGCTCCCGGCCTACTTCGGTGGCCCGGACACGCTCGTCAATCCGCTCTGGCTCGTCCTCAGTTACTTCATCGTCGTGCTCGGTGAGCTCAGCCTGTCGCCGGTCGGTCTGTCGGCGACGACGAAACTCGCCCCGGCCGCCTTCTCGGCCCAGACGATGTCACTCTGGTTCTTGTCGAACGCGGCGGCACAAGGGATTAACGCCCAGCTCGTTCGTTTCTATTCACCAGAGAACGAGATGCTCTACTTCGGGATTATCGGTGGAGCAGCAATCGTACTCAGTATGATTTTGTTCGCTCTCGCACCGGTCATCAAAAAGTATATGCGCGGGATTCATTAAGCGTAAAAGCCCATTCCTCGGCCGAGGAATGGGCTTTTGTATACGTTGCTTATTTACGGACTTGGATGAGCGACAAGTAGCGGTCGATCAAGTCATGGTTGAAGTAATCATGGAACCGGTCCGACTTGAGCGATTGAATCGACTCATGGAACGTCGCCGGGAGTGACGAGATGCCTTGGCTTTCAATCTGCTTCGCCGAGTACTCGAACAAGTCGTCCTCGTTCGGTGCCGACGGCTCGAGCTGTTGCTCGATGCCCTCGAGTCCGGCATAAATCAATGCCGCAAGCGCGAAGTACGGGTTCGCACTCGGGTCTGGGTTACGGACTTCGACGCGCGTCGCGCTTCCGCGGGACGCCGGAATCCGAATCATCGAACTGCGGTTCGACGGGCTCCAACAGATGTTGACCGGTGCCTCGAAACCTGGCACGAGACGCTCGTACGACTCTGGGAGCGGGTTCGTGAAGATGGCCGTCGCG
The DNA here is from genome assembly GCF_018618155.1 of Exiguobacterium sp. s6. Taxonomy (NCBI): domain Bacteria; kingdom Bacillati; phylum Bacillota; class Bacilli; order Caryophanales; genus Exiguobacterium; species Exiguobacterium sp. s6. The sequence goes on along the minus strand of NZ_JACSLN010000001.1, from coordinate 1,247,340 downwards.
CGGGCATGCTTCAGAATCCCTTCGATGAAGTGACGGGCCGTGAGCGATAGACCGTAATCCGACTCCGGCTCTTCGAATGCGTTCACCGTCGGGTTGCCGTCCTTGTCGTTCTTCCAAACCGAGATGTTGAGGTGCATACCCGAACCGTTCACGTCGCGGAGCGGTTTCGGCAAGAACGACACTTTCGCGTTTTTCTCTTGGGCTGCCAACGTGACGATTTCTTTGAAGAACTGGATGTTGTCGGCCGTATGCAACGCGTCATCGTACTTGATGCCGATCTCGTGCTGGGCCGGTGCCACTTCATGGTGGACCGCTTCGATGTTGAAGCCGACATCGCTCAACCGGTTGGCGATATGTTGACGTACCTCATAGCCTTTGTCTTCCGAACGTGTCGAGAAGTATCCGGCCTCGTCATAGAACTCTCCGTTTTCGTCGAAGATAAAGAATTCCGGCTCGGCGCCGACGAAGATCGAGTATCCGTCACGAGCAGCGCGCTCGAGGGCATCCTTCAAGACGTTGCGCGGGTCGAACTCATACCGTTCCCCGTCTGGCGTGCAGACGTCACAGAAGAACGCGAGGATGCTCTCGTCCCCGTCCTGTTCGTAGCGTGGACGATCTAAATCCGGTCTCAAGAATAGGTCTGAGTTTTTGATGGAAGAAAAACCAGCGATGGATGAACCGTCAAACATCGTCTTCCCTTCAAAAACTTCCGGCAACAATTTTGCAGAGAGAGTCAATAGCTTCAAGTCTCCAAGCACGTCGGAGAAGTACATATGGATCTGAGTGATCCCTTTCTCCTGAACCGTTTTTTCAATCTCTTCTTGCTTCTTCCTGTTGCCATCCTTGTCAGTTCCGAATAGATTAGCCATGATTCTAAAAAACCTCACTTAAGTTATTTGACAGATCAACACTGTCATGACGTACCTTGCGTACGCTTCTCCTTAAGTCATAACCCACTTTAAAAAATGTTAAACCCCTAATTTGAAACATCGGGCTGAAAGTGGCTCATTCCGCCGTCGCTTGTTATGATGGGGAGAGACTGAAAAGAGAGGAAGAACGCTGTGAACATTTTTATGACCGGTGCGACCGGATTTTTAGGAGGGCGGCTCGCCCGCGAGTTGATTCATCGAGGCCACACGTTATGTGTCCTCGCCCGCACGCCTGAAAAAGTGGAGGCGATGTTCTCGAAGGACGAACGCCGCTCGATGACAGTGCTGGCTGGGGATTTGACCGCCCCGTTCCTTGGAGCGGACGATGAGTTTATCAAAAAACATGAGCGGAGCTTCGACTTGGTACTCCACATGGCCGCGCTCGTCAAATTCGACGAGGAGCTCCGCGATGAGCTGTTCGAGACGAACTTGACGGGGACTCAGCAATCGCTCAACCTCGCGAAAGCTTTGCACTGCCCCCGCTTCTTCCACGTCAGTACGGCGTATACGCTCGGCGCACGCGAGAACGGAGATGAGACGTTGTATGCGACCGATCAAACGTTCCATAACCCGTACGAGGAGAGCAAGGCCCATGCCGAACAAGCCGTTTGGGAAGCCCGGCATGACCTGGCCGTCTCCATTTTCCGGCCCGCCATCATCGTCGGTGACTCGAAGACCGGCGAAGCCGATTCGAAGTTCACGATGTACGGCTATATGCGGGCCCTGGAAGTGTTCAAGCGTCGACTCGAACGCAAAGGCGCGCCTGTCGGTCCGATCCGACTTCTCGGCTCTGAGACGGGCACGTCGAACCTCGTCCCGGTCGACTATGTCGCCGACGTGCTACTCGCGGCCATCGAACACGCCAAGCCGGATACCATCTATAACGTGACGAACGATGCCCCGCCGCGCAACGAGACGATGCTCGAATATATGAAGCAGGCGCTCGAGTTCCCGCATTTGAAAATCACCGAGACGGCGACGTCCTCGTTGAGCAACGTCGAGCAGACGTTCAACGAGATGGTAAAAGTATTCAACCCGTACTTGAACCGCAACATCTCATTCCAGGATGCGAACACGAAACGCCTGTTGCAGGACGCCGGGTTCAAACCGCTCGATTTGAATGAGCGCTCGCTGCGCCGGATCGTGAACGCCTATTACGAGACGAAATGACAACAGCCGGGACTGATCCGTATCAGTTCCGGCTGTTTTTATGATTTGTCGCAAACAAGGACGATCTTCCCGGCTTGGATTTCACTTTCGAGTGACTCGACCATCTCTTTCGTCAAACCGAGGCTCTCGAGCTGATCGATGCGGTCATCCGAGTTTTTCGTGAACTTCGACATGAGTGATTCCCACAATCCTTTTTCAGTGATGCGGTATGGTTGTACACCTGCTTCTGCGGCAAGACGCACCGTCAATTCTTCATCTTTGGCAAATAAGTAAATGTTCTCGTTGACACATCCGCCTGACACCATTCCATTCACTTCATGATCGACCGAGGTCATATCCCGCACGATTCTTGTTTCTAACATATTCATCCTCCTAAACGTCCGCTGTTCTAAAATCGAATAATATACTATTCCCGAAAAATGAGTCGTAAAACCCATTTTCCGTCAGCGATTTGAAAAAGAGGGACTCAAGAAAACGTGGCGGTCCAGTCATCGATTCCAAAATGATCGACGATGCCTTGGATTCGTGCCCGTTCCTCCGGTTCAGACGAGACCCCTTCACGGCTGAGACGGACGATATTGACCCCGGTCTGCCAATCGATCTTCCCCGCCCGATAACCGGCCTGTTGCAACAGGCCGGCGACGATCTCGAGCTTCTCGCGCTCCATCGATTTCAATGTATGGCTCACTCTCACATGCGACACTCCTTCCCGTTCCAAGCCGTATTGTATCATAGGGACGGCAGACAGGTGCGACAGCGATTTCAATGATGCTATACTACTTATAATGAGACAAGGAGTGATGTAGATGCCGAGACAGGATATGAATACGATCATGCTCGACTATATGAATGAGAAAGAGGATTACGAGGCGTTCGCCGCCAAACTGAAGTCGCTTCTCAGTGAACTATTGAATGACGCCGGGATTCAGTTCCACTCGATCGTCGCCCGGGCCAAGGAAGCGGAGAGTCTATATGCCAAACTGTCCCGCAAACCGTACCAATACCGGTCATTGCGCGACGTCCAAGACTTGGCGGGGATTCGGATCGTGACATATTTCCATGACGACGTCCGGGCCGTGGCCCAAATCCTTGAGGACGAGTTCCGAATCGACCGTGAACAGTCGATTGATAAATCCACCCTGCTCGACCCGAACGAGTTCGGCTACCTCTCGGTCCATTACGTCGTCGGTTTGAGTGACAAGCGGCTCGCTCTCGGGGAGTATCGCCGCTTCGAGGAGAAAGAGGCCGAGATTCAAGTCCGGTCCATCTTGCAACACGCCTGGGCCGAGATTGAGCACGACCTAGGTTATAAAAACCCGAACGCCGTCCCGCCGGAGATCAAACGCAGCTTCAGCCGTGTCGCGGGACTGCTCGAAATCGCTGATTCCGAGTTCGTCAACATCCGCAAGCAGCTGCGGACGTTCGAGCAGGAGACGGTCGAACGGATTGTCGAGTCACCGGACAAAGTGAGCATCACCCGGGACAACTTGAACTATTATATCGCCAATGACGTCACTGTCGAGAAGCTTGATAATGCCATCTTCCAGAGCGACTGGTTGCTCGACACCGACCTGTCGACGATCATCGAACTGACGCGGATGTTCCATTATGCCGAGATTCGCACGTTCCAGGACTTGAGTGACACACTCGATCGTTACTTCAACCGGGCCATCCAATGTGCGACGCTCTTACCGTCGTCATTATTGCCGCGGCAAGGGATGGGTGTCGTTTACGCAGTCCTTGCCAAGCTGCTCGCCGAAGGGGATGACCAGCAGATCGAGTTCTTCTTCCGCCGCTTCTATCCGGACTTGAAACATTACGATGAAGTCATCCAAGAACTTCGCATCCGTGAAGAGCCATCATAACTTTACAGACTTCATGTTTTTGTTGTAGAATGTTTTTATGTTCTGAAATATATGCAAATAATGATATTTACCTAGGAGGTACGCTTGAGGATGACAACGCCTGTACAAACAGCATCCCGCCGTCAGCTCGTCGCTGATGCTGAGCGAGGGATTCGCATGAACTATCGCGGAGTGAAGAAAAACCTCCGGTCGATGTTCTCACAATACTTGACGCGCAACGAATTCTTCATCCTTCGTTCGCTTTGTCAAAATAGTCCTCAAATCGCCTCGGCCTTATCGAACGAGTTTCAGTTCTCGGCTTCGATGATCACGGCCCTCGCAGATGAGCTCACGAAAAAAGGGTTGATCTCACGCGAACGTAGCGAACGCGACCGTCGCGTCGTCGAGTTACAGGCGACCGATGAAGGTCGTGCCTTGTTCGAGACGTTAGAAGATATGAAAATCGAGTACTTGATGGACGTGTTCGAAGACTTTTCAGATGACGAATTGATTCTTCTGTCCAAATTGCTTGATCGAATGGACGCATAAAAACGACTGGGCCCGATTCATTTCGGCCGCAGTCGTTTTTCTTGTGTCGTCCTACAAACGAAAAACCCTCGATCAGTGCAGTTGCCTTGATCGAGGGTTTTTCGTTTATGCTTTGGCGATTGCCGTGACGACGATCCGGTCACGATATCCGTGTTCCGGGTCATACGGACCCGCACATGTGATGAGCTGAAGCCGTGTCGCTTGGGTCGCCGCAAAGATCGAGGCGAGCGGAACGTCTTCGAGTCGGTACCGTTCGACGGAGACGACTTCATATTCGATCACCTTTTTGCTACGCTGGAGCGTCACCGATTCTCCGAGGCGCAGTTCGCCAAGGTTTGCGAAGATGGCCGGTCCGCGAAGGTCATCGAGATGACCGGATAGTACGACGTTACCCGTCGCACCCGCTTTGGCCCCGTAACGATACCATCCGACCTCATCAGCGTCTGTCGGCGTATCCATCCGGTCGAGTCGGTCTTTCCCGACCGGTTGGATGACGGCATCGACATCAATTGACGGAATCTTCAGTCGTTTTGGGACGAACGTATCTGTGTGAAAAGATTGACGATCGATCTCGGTCGCTGACAGGACGAGCGGGTCGGCGAAACCGACGGTCGTCAGTTTCGAGTCCGCGTCCGGTGCGTCCGCGCCCGGTGCGATCATAAGGAACGATAGCGTTCCAATCAAGAGAAGCTTAAGCGTCTTGCTTCTGACGACGAAAGACGTAGAAGCCAGCTGCTGCTGCACCAAGGACCGCTGCTGCGAGCAACCAGTTCATTGATGCTGTCTGAGCGAGACCGCCTTGTCCTGTTTCTGGAGCTCCGGCCATTTCACCGCCGTCTGCTGCAAGGAGGACTTCAAACGCTGGTTCGCCTTCAAGGAGTCCGATGGCGAACGCCGTATAGTTTTTACCGCCTTCGAGGGCAACACCGTCAAGTGCCTTCACGACGTCAGTCGCGCCGGCCGGACGAACTTCGAGGTCATACGTGCCAGCGTCGAGTGTGCCATAGTCGCTGACTGCTTTGAACTCAAGGTTCGAGAAGAGCGGGTCGCCACCTTTAGGGGCTACATCGACTGCCGGTGCGTCAGGTGAGAAGTGAGCGACACGGACTTTCGATTTACCGTCTTCAAAGTTCGCATCGTCTTCCATTGCCGCGATCTCGATGTTTTCAAGTTGGCCGATTGCTGCCGCTGTGTAGAACTTGCCTGCTTCGATCGAGAGGTCTGCCGCAACGACGACCGTCTCGGCATCACCTGCCGGCTTGATCTCAACATTGTAATCTCCAGCCGGGAGTGTCAAATAGTCGGTGAGCGCTTTGAACTCTGCGCCTTCGACTGCGACTTCACCGTTGACGTAGACATCTACCGCCGGTGCATCAGGTGAAGCATGGAGTACACGTACCATCGCGTTCTCGTGTCCATCCGCACTGACCGGTACGATGAGTGCGAACGCCAAGGCGAGTGTACCAAGTAAAGACATCAATTTCTTCATGTGAAATTTCCTCCTTTTTCTGCTTGGGTTGACCGATTGACTGCGTACGACAAGTTTGATGCGTGCTGCAAAGTGTGCTACATCTGATTGCTATGTAGCTGGTGACATCTTAAATTTAAGACAACGGAGCAATGGCGTAAAGGTGACGGTGTGCTCTGAATATGCCGCTGGGCACATCGGGAAGAAACCGCTTTCTTTACATTACCCACACTTCCCCTTCACCTTACTTTAAAAACCCCGCAACGCGTAACGTTACGGGGTTGAATGTGCTTTGGCCCAGTCGATGTCGTTTACGAACACCGCATCGACCCCGAGCCGGCGAAACCGTTCGAGGTCATGCACCGTCTTGACGGTATAGGGACGCACGGCGAGCCCTTCTGTTTGAAGCTGTAGGATTTCCTCATCGGTCATCGTCCGGACGTTCGGATGCACGGCGGTCGCCCCGACCTTCGCACAGTACGCCACAAGGTCATAGAGAGGTTGGGCCAAGAGCACCGCACACTCGATATCTGGCGCCAACCGCTTCAAACGTTTGAGCGTCGCATGATTGAATGAAGAGAACACGATTTGTTCAACAGGGACACGTCGGTTACGGATTGTGTCGACCAGTCGCTGCTCAATCCCGGGATACCGTTCGATATCGGTCTTGACCTCGAGGTTCAGTACCACCGACGTCCCTTGACACAGGTCGATCAGTTCATCTAACGTCGGAATCTGCTCGTGAACCGCGAACGTGACGCCCGCATTGACCGCTCTCAGTTCTGATAGCGTCATATCGGCAATCCGCCCTTGACCATCTGTCGTCCGATCGATCGTCTCGTCATGGATGAGGACGAGTTTCCCGTCCTTCGTCATATGAACGTCCGCTTCAATCCCATCTGCCCCGGCCTCGAGTGCAGCCCGGAACGCTGTCATCGTATTTTCGGGATGGCGGGCCATCACTCCTCGATGCGCGAAGAATCTCATCTGTATTCGCCTCAGTTCGTTTTATATTTGCTCGTCAAGTAGCGGACGAGCGGACGTACCGAGATGTCTTCCCCGGTCACTTGTTTGATCAACTCGTTCGGGGTGAGCGCCTTCCCATGACGATGGACATTGTCTTCGAGCCACTGTTTGATCGGGCCGAACTCGCCACTGCTGACGAGCGATTCAAACTCTGGATGGGCATCACGGAGCGCCTCTGTCAATTGGGCGGCATAGACCAAGCCGAGTGCATAGCTTGGGAAGTAACCGAATGAACCGCCGGCCCAGTGCACGTCTTGCAGGACGCCTTTCGCATCACTCGGGACATCGACACCGAGATATTCCTTATACAGCGCGTTCCATGCCTCTGGTAATTCCTCGACCGAAAGATCGCCTTGGATCAGTTTCTTTTCGAGCTCATAGCGGATGATGATGTGCAGACTATACGTCAACTCGTCCGCTTCGATTCGAATGAGGGAGGGTTTTGCCTCGTTCACCCCGGCATAAAACGTCTCGAAAGAAACGTCCTGAAGCGCAGGGTGTTCTGTTTGAAGACGCGGATAGACGCTCTTCAGGAACGCTTCGCTTCGCCCGACAAAATTCTCGAAGAAGAGCGACTGTGATTCATGGATTCCCATCGAGGCCCCGCCTCCGAGCCCGAGCTCGTCGAGTTCCGAGTCGATTTGTTGCTCATACGTGGCATGGCCCGCTTCGTGCATCGTCCCGAACAAGGCGTTGCGGAAGTCGGCCTCGTCATATTTTGTCGTAATGCGCACGTCGCGCCGGTTGATCGTGATCTCGAACGGATGGACCGTCGCGTCGAGTCGGCCCCGTGTCAAATCGTAGTCGACGACACGCATCCAATCCTCGCACAACCGCTGTTGGACCGACTTGTCCATCGCCCAGTCGAGTCCTTGTACAGGTTCCGGCAATTCGCGGATGAGCGGGACGAGTTCGTCCCGGAGCGTCTGGAACAACGCATCGAGCTGTACGACCGTCATGCCAGGTTCATAGTCGTACAGCAAAGCATCATACGGGTGAGACTCGTAGCCGAAATACTCGGCGAACTTGCGTTGGAACCCGATGATCTTCTCGAGATATGGGGCGAACATGTGCCAGTCATCCTGGTCCTTCGCTTTCTCCCATGCCGTCTCGGCTTCAGAGACTAGCGTCACGTACGCCTGATATTCCGATGAAGGGATTTTAGCGTTCCGCTCATACTGCGTCTTGGCGACGGCGACCGATCGGACTTCAATCGGCGTCAATTCCTCGGTCTCGGTCATTTGCGCGAGCAAGTCTTTGAACGACTCGCTCGTCTGGCGCTTGAACGCCTCGGTCGACAGATAGCCGATCGTCTCGGCCCGAAGCGGTGCCGATTGTTCCGGCATCTGGGTGCGCATGTCCCAGTATAGTAAAGAAATCGCCTCATCGAAGGCACGCAATTGTTTGAAATGGTCACGCCACTGCTTTGTTAGTTCCATTCTGATTCCACCCCTATGACAGTTATATCGTTACTTCTTTACTTTAATATAGACGAAGGAAGTTGCCTATTCTTTCGACACATCGGTTTTCTGCTCATATGAGAGCGGCTTCGTCGCCGGTCCCTCCAACACGTTCCCTTTCGTATCGAACCGTGACCCGTGGCAAGGGCAATCCCACGAGCGTTCGGCGTCGTTCCAATTGACCGTGCAGCCCATATGCGTGCACCGTGTCGAGACGAGATGGCATTCGTTGTCGAGGTCGCGATAGGCGCCGACCTTCTTGCCGTCGACTTGGACGATGCCTCCCTCGTCCAGCTGCAGGTCGTCGAGCGTACCCGGTTTCTCGAGTGAACCTTTGACGAACTGGGTCGCCGTGTCGAGGTTCGTTTTCAAGAACTGACCGACATCCGCCGGCTTGAACTTGGAACGAAGTGGATTTAATAGTTCTCGGAAGCGATTGTCCTGACCGGTCAACAGATCAGCCAAGAGGAGCCCCGAGGCGATCCCGTTCGTCATCCCCCACTTGGCGAATCCCGTCGCGACGAACACATCCGGCTCCCGGCTAAACATCTGTCCGACATAGGGGAGATGGTCCAGTGTGATCAAGTCTTGTGAGGACCAACGGAAGCTGGCCTTCTTCGTTTCGAACGCGTCATGGGCGAACCGGTCGAGCCGGTTATAACGCGAGCGCGTCTCCGTCACGTGACCACTCAAGTGACCCTCCCCTCCGACGAGCATGTACGTCTTCTCCCCTTCCTGGAACGTACGGAACGACCGACTCGGTGAATCGACGCTCAAATACATCCCCTCAGGTACGCTTTGCTCGGTCTCGCAAGCGACGATATAAGAGCGTTCGACCTCGAACTTCGAGAAATAAAGTCCCCGGATATCATTGAACGGGTAATGGGTGGCGACGACGACTTGGTTCGCCTGGACCCGCCGCCCCGTCGATGTCGTGACGATTGGTCGGGGTCCGGAGCTGATCTCAGTCGCCCGCGTCTTCTCATGGAGTCGACCGCCCGCCTCAACGAAACGAACGGCTAGCTCGTTCAAGTACTTGACCGGGTGGAATTGGCCTTGGTCCCGGATGACAAGGGCCTGTTTCACTTGGAGCGGGAGCGCGGCATTCACTTCCTCCGTCGCGTCCCCGCCTGCGAGGTCGAGCTGCTCATATGCCTCCCGTTCGGCGACGAGTTGGCTCGATCCGTCGATAGAATATAAGTAAGAATCTTTCGTCTCGTAATCGATGTCGAAACCGTCCGCGACCTGGTCCTGCAAATAGCGAAGGGCCTCTTGATTGAACTCATAATAAAGCCGGGCCGTCTCATGATTGAACGTTCGAATCAATTTGGAGTAAACGGTCCCGTGCTGCACGGAACATTTCGCCGTCGTATGACCGGTCGTCCCCCGTCCGACCTCGGCCGCCTCGAGCAGGACGACTTGTTTACCGCGTCGCTGTAGTTCGTAGGCTGTCACGAGCCCGGCGATGCCCGCTCCAATGACGACGACGTCACATGAGACCGAGCTTTCTAACTTTGGATACGGTACGGTCTCGTCGTGTTGACGCCACAGGGAATTGGTGAATGGATAACGATGCATGAAGGTGCCTCCTTTAGTGGGTTGAGTGTCTGTTATTGTGTATACCCATTCCACTTCATTTCATACGCGTCAATTATTGACCTGATTCTTTATTTTGATGACGATTTCAAGAGGCTCCATCCATTATGGTAGAAAAGTAAACAATGAAGGAGCGATTACATAGTGAAACGAAACCGCAGACACCGTAGAAAGACGTACATCATGAGGCGATTGACCGTCGGCCTCGCCCTGATCGGACTACTCGCCATCATCCCTGCCCTAATCGGCTTCAAGCAAGACTCAGAACCAAAAGCAGAACCATCCGCTCCGGTAGCCGTCCCCGTCAAATCCGGACCGACTTTCCCGGAGATTCCAATCAAGGAATGGACACATCAACCGATTGCAGCAGCCGAGACACCGGATCTGCTCGTCGGGTCGATGGCGTTCGTCAATTTGACGGACGGTCAGATTTTAGTAGATAAAAACGCATCGGAACGCGTCTTTCCTGCCAGTACGACAAAACTGATGACTGCCCTCCTCGCTTATGAGACGGCAGTCGACAAAGATGAGCTCGACAAAGACGTCGTCACCGTAAAACAGTCGACGCTCGATATCCCGTGGGACAGTCACATCGTCCATCTCGCAGTCGGTGACCGGCTCACCGTCCGCCAGGCGCTCTATGCGACGTTGCTCGAGTCGGGGAATGACGCCGCCAATAGCCTCGCCGAATACGTAAGCGGTTCGACATCCGAATTCGTCGACTTGATGAACGCCCGTTCGAAAGTACTCGGGTTGACCGGGACCCAATTTCGGAATGCGCACGGCTACTCCGACCCGGAACACTTTACGACTGCACTCGACATGGCTAAAATCACCTACGCGTTCGGCACGTATCCAGAGCTAGTCGACATCGCCGGGACGTACGAATACGAGGCGAAGTTTGTCGATCAGGCCGGAGATTTGAAACGACGTTGGTGGTATCACCTGGGGTCGGCCATCAACGAGCGGAGCATCCACTATTCGAAGCTCGTCACAGCAACGAAAACCGGATATACGGACGAATCAGGCTACACGATGGTGTTCTTGATGGAACGCGACGGCAAACAATACGCTTTGGTAACCATGCAAGCTAAATCGGGACAGACGTTCCCGACGATGCGTACGGTTGAACAGATTGCTTTTGGCATTACTCATGAATAAATGGACATCAACCACCCGCTCTTCCCTGTACAGGGAAGAGCGGGTGGTTGCGTTAAAACATCAGAAATTAGACGAGTTATATGACAAACAGATGACACAGGAATAACACCCACATGACTAATTGTCAGAATATTTAAACTTTAATCATGAAAAATATAGCCCTTATCCATTGATACAATGCGCTTTAGAGCCATTTTTATGAAAAGATGACAGTTTGCAATGATTGAGTAGGTCCGTTATGGTTAGTCACAAGTTCGCCGAGTCACTCAAGTTTGACGCATTTGTGTGAGATTCACACATGATTGAACTACGATTGATAAAACGACAACAATTGAACACGTACAGGAGGTAATCAAATGTTATGGCAAGAATGGGTATCCATCGCGCTTTATCTCGTGATGATGCTCCTCATCGGATACGTCGCCTATAAGCGAACGACCGATTCATCAGATTATATGTTAGGTGGCCGTAAAATGGGGCCAGGTGTTACCGCCATGTCAGCCGGAGCTTCGGATATGAGTGGTTGGATGTTAATGGGACTTCCGGGCGCAATGTACGCCACGGGATTATCAGCGATTTGGTTAGCCGTTGGATTGGTCATCGGAGCTTACTTGAACTACTTGTTAGTCGCTCCCCGTCTACGCGTCTTCACGGAGATGGCAAATGACTCGATCACGATTCCTGACTTTTTAGAGAATCGGTTCCGAGATCACTCGAACTGGCTACGGATCCTGTCTGCATCCGTTATCATCATCTTCTTCACGTTCTACACGTCAGCCGGACTTGTGTCTGGCGGGAAGTTGTTCGCAAGCTCGTTCGGGCTTGACTATCAGATGGGCGTCATCGTGACGATTAGCGTCGTCATTCTTTATACGCTCTTCGGTGGCTTCACAGCCGTCAGTTGGACAGACTTTGCACAAGGTGTCATCATGTTCCTTGCGCTCGTACTCGTCCCAATCGTCGCTTTGACAGACGTCGGTGGTGTTTCAAACGCCGTCAACACGGCCACGACGCTCAACACAGATTTGTTCGACCTCTTTAAAGGGACGTCGACGCTCGGGATTATCGGTCTCCTCGCTTGGGGACTTGGTTACTTCGGTCAACCGCACATCATCGTCCGCTTTATGGCGATCCGTGATGTGAAATCATTGAAGACGGCACGCCGTATCGGTATGGGCTGGATGACAGTCTCGATCATCGGTGCCGTTATGACAGGTCTCGTCGGAATCGCCTACTTCCGTGGTCAAGGGAATGCCCTGGCTGACCCGGAAACGGTGTTCATCCGCTTCTCAGAAGTATTGTTCCACCCGTTCATCACTGGATTCTTGCTCGCTGCGATTCTAGCGGCGGTCATGTCGACCGTATCGTCACAGCTTCTCGTGACATCGTCAGCGTTGACAGAAGACTTCTATCGCAAGTTCTTCAATAAAGAAGCAAGTGAGAAGACGATGGTTCTCGCCGGTCGAATCGGTGTTTTAACGGTCGGAGTTGTCGCGACTCTCATGTCGCTCAGCCCATCGAACACGATTTTGACGCTCGTCGGCTATGCGTGGGCAGGCTTCGGTTCAGCCTTTGGTCCAGCGATTCTCTTGTCGCTCTATTGGAACAAGATGACGCGTCAAGGTGCCCTCGCCGGAATCCTTGTCGGTGCCATTACGGTCATCCTTTGGATCGTGACTGGACTCTCGAGCGTGATTTATGAGATGGTGCCAGGCTTCTTCCTCAGTATGCTTGCCATCGTTCTCGTCAGCACGTTCACGAGCCAACGTGAACAAAAACGAATCAACCGTGAATTCAGTGAAATGGAAGCTGAACTCGCCGTTGCGAAAAAAGAATAACATCAATCAAAAACGCGGGCCGAACGGCTCGCGTTTTTTTGTTGCGCACGGTCACGTATCTTTACTCTAACGCGGCTTGTATTATAGAACACCGTGATCAATGCATTAAAGAAAAGCCCGCAGATATGATATCTGCGGGCTTGAGACTCGATTACATCGCTCTCGCCATGAACCATAATTGAATGAAAAATGGCACCAATACGAGGACGAGCATCGCATTGCGCATCCATCGGTTACGGTTCCAGTAGTACGCCATCAAGACGAACGGATGTAGCGCCGTCAGCTGATATGGGTTGAACCAGAACCAGGTGAGCATCAATACGATAAAGAAATATAACACAGAGCGTTGTTTCGTGGTGCGCCATTCGCGCCACATGTCGAACGCCCCTTTGAAGAATACGATAAACGTCACGATCCAAAACACCATCAGAATGATACTATTCAATGACTAGACCACCTTCATGAGACATTTTCAATATAGAACCCGCCCCAGTAAATATGTCGATACGTGTATTCTTTTCCACTCTCTGCCGTGATGATGATTTCATCCTCAGTCAATACGAGCACATGGACCGGAATCTCACCTTTTCGTAACATCGGGCTAAACAGTTGAAACTGTTTGTTCAACCATTTCCGCTCCGAGAAATCACGGTAATGATGCAAGGCGAGCGACGGATGAACCAAGAACACACCAATGATCAAAGCGATGGCTCCCGGTGAGGCGGCCACTTCAAGCAGTAACGAGAGGACGAGCAGAAGTGATAAGACCGCATAACCGAACTCGAGGAGCTCCATCAAAGAGGCTCGACTGGCAATCACGTACTGCATGACGCGGAAGGCCACGTACAGTAACAGACTGACCATCACATACTGGGTGAACGGAGCGCTACTCATCTCAACGTCCAAATAGAACAAGATCGGCAGTAACATGACCCACTTCCATAATTGTAAGGCGAGGTAAAACAATGTTTGATCGATGAAACGACGATTGTGTACGAGCCGTTGCATATCCATGTTTCCCACCTCCGATTAAAAGATGTGATCTTATCGATATCATTCCCTGAATCAAAGATTGATAACAACGATTTACACGTCAACCGGATATTTCTTTTTGTTCGATGAGCGTGGCGTTCAGAAGTCCCCCGAGAAGGATGACCGAGGCCGCCAGGTAGAACCAGATCAACAAGATGATAAAGGCACCGAGCTGACCGTAAAACTGTTCATAGTTTGCATACTGTGAATAGTAGCTGAATACGTTCGAAACTGTCAAGATGCCGATTGTCGCAAAAGCCGCCCCGGCCCAGCTGTCTCGGAACGTGCCGCGATGGCTCGGCAACCACTTATAGACGAGCAGGAAGACACTGAACAGGATGAGTGTCCCGATGATCCAACGGAAGTAGAACCAAATCTGGGCATATCGGGCGACGATGTCATCGATAAAGATGATGTGGGTCGCCAACTCTCGTAGCGCCGTCTCGATGACCGGGACGAGCAGCGAGAACGGCAGGACGAACATGAGCGCGAGCGTCACGGCGATGTCTTGCAACACCCCGCGCCAGAACGCTTTGTTTCGAATCAGTCGATAGGCGTCGTTCAAGGAGCGAACGAGCGATTGGACGGCCATCGAAGAGATCCAAAGTGCCGGTAAGATGCTGAGCGAGGCCAAGCGTAGTCTCGAATCATCAAAAATGGCCTCGATGTTCCCTTGTAACAATCGATAACTCGCTTCGGGCATCACCAAGGACAACGCCGAGATGACGTCTCCGCTCGAGAACGGTAGCCACCCGACGATGCCGAGGACGAACAATAGAAATGGAAATGTGGACAGGATGAAATAGTAAGCCAACATCGCGGCTTGATCGAAGAATCGTTCGGCAAAAAATCGTTTGAATGTGTGAAGAAAGGGTTGTATCATGTCGTGCGCTCTTTTCTATTTTTATTATATAAGTGCGGTATGTGAAATAAAAAGATTCAACAAGGAAAGGCAGGACTGGCGCTGTGCGTCAATCCTTGCCTTACGCTCAACTAATATTCTCTCGTTTCGCTTCCCATGCTTCGACGTGCTCTTTCCCTGGCAGCTCGACGTCGTCCCGATTAAACACCGGATCGCGTCCTGCTCGTTTCTGGGCCACGTAATCATCAAGCAACAGTTTCGCGACTTTACTGAGCCGGAAGATGGCGTACATATTGACGAGTGCCATCAGACCCATGAAGATGTCGGCGATCGACCAGACAAGCCCGGCCGAACGGACCGAACCGAACAATACCATCCCGATGACGGCGATCCGGTAAATGACGAGATACACTTTCCGTTCCGAGATGAACTCGATGTTTGTCTCCCCGTAATAATAGTTTGCCAAGATCGAGCTGAAGGCGAACAATAAAATCGCAATCGTCATGAGCGATGTCGCGACCGGCCCGATCTCGGTGAGGAGCGCCTCTTGGGCAAGTTCGATGCCTTGGAAATCCTCTGAACCCGGCACGCCAGAAATGAGGACAATCATCGCCGTCGCCGTACAGATAAAGAGCGTATCGACGAACACGCTGAGTGACTGAATGAGACCTTGCTTGACCGGGTGACTGACCTCGGCGGTCGCAGCCGCGTTCGGGGCCGACCCCATCCCCGCCTCGTTCGAGAACAAGCCACGGCGAATCCCTTGCAAGACGGCCGCACCGACCGCACCGCCAAGCAGTTGTCGGAACCCGAGCACGCCTTCTGAGAAAATGGCTGAGAATACGGCCGGGACGACCTCCAAATTCGTCAAGACGACCCACAGGGCGAGCAAGATATAACCGCCAGCCATGATTGGGACGATAATCCCTGACAGTGTCGAGATGGAACGGATCCCCCCGAAGATGACGATCCCCGTCACGACGGCCAAAATAATCCCGATCCAAAGCGTGTCGATCTCGAAGACGTTGTTGACCGACAAGGCGATCGTGTTGGCCTGGACCGAGTTGAATGCAAATCCAAACGCGAACGTGATCAGAATGGCGAACACGATACCGAGCCATCGCTGACCGAGCGCCCGTTCGATATAGTAGGCCGGTCCGCCGCGCCACGCCTTGCCGTCATGCACTTTGTACACTTGGGCGAGCGTGCTCTCGACGAACGCTGACGCCGAACCGATCAACGCGATGAGCCACATCCAAAACACGGCACCCGGTCCCCCGAGTGCGATCGCGGTCGAGACGCCGGCGATATTCCCGGTCCCGACCCGTGCTGCCGTCCCGATGGCGAACGCCTGGAACGACGATACTTGTCCTTTTTCGTGCTTGATCCCTTTGACGAATAACAGCTTGAACATCTCGGGCAACATCCGGAACTGGACGAACCCCATCCGAATCGTGAAATAAAGCCCACCGGCAATCAATACGAAAATGAGTACGTACGTCCATAACAAATCATTCGCCTGCATGACGAGCTCGCGAATGTCCATGCGCATCCCCTCCTTTTACGGAGTTATTACCCGCTCGACGGACCGCAGAAACGAGACGGTCAGCGCGAAGCCTCTTCTAGTATGCGTTCACAGAGCGCATGCGTCGTCAGACTATCGGCAGCGAGCACCGACTCGTTCGGTTCTCCGTTCAGTAGCTTGATGAACGCATCGATCATCGTCGTGAAGCCGCGACGCATAAGGTTCGACTCCCACGGACTCAGAGCCCGCTCGAGCATGCCGTCGCGCGTGAAGTCATACACGCGCTCGACGTCGCGGGTCACCCGCTTCAGACGCGGAGACATCACTTCCATCACTTCTTCCGTACAACCGTTGTCGCGGTTCATGATCCCGAGCGCTTCGATCCCACCCGCCGTGAATTGAATCTGCAACTGTTTCAGCGTCTCTCCTTCATAGCGCGTCCGCACCGACAAATTCTCAACCGGTGCGAGCCCCGTCAAGTAACGGAGCGTGTCGACGACGTGGACGAAATCCTCGATGATGAACTCTCGGAGCGTCGCCGGTTGATACGTGCGATTCTTTTGAATGAGGACGAGGTTTTGGTCCGTGACTTCCTTCAAGGCCGCCGTCGCCGTCGCGAAACGACGATTGAAGCCGGTGACGAGTTCGACCCCGTTGTCTGCCGCGAGCCGCACGAGCCGCTCCGTCTCGTCGAGCGAGAACGTGACCGGCTTATCGATGAACACATGGACGCCCCGCTCGAGCACGTAGCCGACCTGGTCCGCGTGGGCCGACGTCATCGAATGGATCAACACGCCATCCACCTCGTCGAGCGGCACGTCTTGTAACGACCGGTAATGGCCGCTGAATCGGTATTTGTCGACGAGCTGCCCCGCTTTCGCCTCATCTCTCGAGACGAGATAGACGTCCACCCCTTCTAATCCGGCATAAACCGGTAAATACGCTTTTTTCGCGACATCCCCTAACCCAACAACTACGATCTTCATTTCAACATCTCTCCTCTTCGATGGACTGAACAAAACCCCATGGCGTACGCCCGGGGTCGATGGTTCACTTAATGGACGGCAAGAATCTCAAAACTCGTGATCGGCTTGCGAATCGCATCCGACACGATTTGATATAGGTCGGCGAGTTGCTCATTATCCTTTAAATCTGGCGTCCGGTCGAGCTCGACTTCACACGTTCGTGTCGTCTGTTCCTTATCTTGAAACGCATATTCAATCGTATATGTCTGCATGATATGTCTCCTCTCAAGCGATGTATACGTATGTATAGCCTGAAACGAAATGATTGAAACGCCTCGGGTGTGCGACTCAAATCGCTCGAGAGCCCCCTGTTCGACCCGTTCTCCCCCATTGTACCATTCGTACCTAGGGCGACGCCTCCCCCATCTGTGACAAAATCTGTCTCGTTTGTCGGAAGCACGATTAAAACCGCCTCCAATCCGTTTGCTTGTAAATGTGGGCGAAGATTCCTAGAATGGACAAGTATGCATCAAAGACATAGGAGTTTTAACATGAAAAACAATCTTACTTATCTTGCCTTCCCGCTGGCCATGCTGTTGTTGGCCGGTTGCACGAACGAGACAGAACCGAATCCCGAGTCGAAGACGGAACCTCAGGAACAGGTTACCGTTGAGACGGAGCCCCCTGACCAGACCGAAACGAACGATCACTTCACGGGCTACGACTTGATTGAAGTCGAGGGTGGAGATTTGTCAGGCGACCGCGAGAATAATGTCGTCGTCGATATCGGATACGGGGAACGCGAGTATTGGGCGTTCACGAACGAGCACGGACAACTCGTGAAAGTGCTCGCCGACGAGATCGTCTTGCAAGATGATGAGCTCGAGGACGTCACGTCTTCGGGTCGCTATTATTCAGACGAGGCGAAAGTGCCCGGGGTCGAGCATCGCGACCTCGACGAAGGGCACGTCATCGCCGATTCGCTCGGCGGCGTCTCGAACGCCTTCAACATCACCCCGCAAGACAGCACGCTCAACCGCCACGGGGACCAGGCGTACATGGAGAGCGTGATCCGGAGCGCAGGCGGCGCGACCGACTTCGAGGCCATCATCACCTATCCGGATACGGAGACACAAATCCCTTCACACTATGAGTACACATACACTGTCAAAGGAAATGTCATTACCGATTCGTTCGACAACGTGAACCCGGACGAGGTGAACGAGTCGCTCGGGCTGACCGAGAGTGCGACTGAAACCGAGTCCGTGTCTGAAGACGGTGACGTCGCGAGCATCGATATGAACGGGAACGGCCAAGTAACGATCCAAGAAGCAAAAGATGCCGGGTTCAGCATGCCGATCACAAGCGATCATTGGCTCTATCCTTACATGCATGACAACGATGGCGACGGGATGGTCGGAGAATAAGCTATCGGGATCACCCACAACGATATGAAAGAATCATCGACGTCACGCTCTTCCTGACCAAAGGGAGAGCGTTTTTTTATGACGAGTCATGATGAGGTCAGATTGTCGATTTTGAAAGAAACAGCATCAAACAAAAAACCATAGACGAATGTCTAAAGACCGGGGGACTATGTGCCTTATTTCGCGTCTGTCAAATCGACCGGACGTCTCGGCGGACGTTTCCCGAAGAATTGATAATACTATTTATATCGTTCCATCCGTTATCAATTATCATCTCTTTCTGTAAGTATGAAGTAAAATGATTGGGATAACACCATAAACTATCCATAGTAAGTATTTCCTTCATTTTGAAATTTAATTCTCTGCGAAATGTTAATTGTAGAGATGAAGATTCATCGGAGTTGTTAAAAGCTAAATTTGACTTTACACGCACTAAACAAAAAGCTCTTATCAAGAATAAAAGAGCAACTACACATCCACCTGCTTACACAGTCGATGGTGACAAAAAGAAAGGTAAGGAATTCGTTAACGATACAATTAAATTGTTACTACGAACTTTTAATAACGAGTGTGATGTTATTACCTTTGGAGTCAAGCACACAAATTTTGAACGCTCCGTCGAAAAAGTTCAAAAAAGTTTTTATCAGCTAAACTCCTTAACAGATATGTAAACAGTCCTTATGACAACAGAGTACAAAAAACTAAAAGTCGATGAACCTACTATAATGCATAAATTTCGCGTGAAAAAGCAAGACAAGAAGAGAAAGAATAACAGCAGGCCATCAAAAATCAAATGCGCGAAGATGCTCGTATCTTGAAAAAGATTAAGGAGGCTCGGAAGAAGGTCGTGAAAGAAGAGACTCACTTCAAGACCGCCCAACTCGCTGCACGCACCAAAATCGAGAACGCGAGCGATTCTGAGCGCTCAGCACTTAAGGCCAAACTTCAAGAAGTCGAATAAATCAAGGGTGACATCGAGAATCGTGAGCGCAATACTCGTGCCAGTTACGTTTATGTCATCTCGAACATCGGGTCATTCGGGCAACATGTCTACAAAATCGGCATGACGCGTCGTCTTGATCCGCTCAATCGGAACCGTAGTCTCGAGAGCGCATCGATGCCGTTCACGTTTGACATACATGCCATGATTTCCTCAGAGGATGCGCCGAACCTCGAGAACAAACTACACAAACGTTTTGCCGACCGTCGCGTGAACCAGTTCAACTTCCGCAAGAAGTTCTTCAATTTCAACATCGACGAGGTCGCCGACGTCATCAAGCAAGAATTTGACCAGACGCTTGAGATCACTAAGTTGGCGCAGGCTGAGAAGTATAATCGTACATTACAAATCTTTCCTAAAAGTGAAGCTGCTGCATCCAACTAATAAAAAAATAGTTTGAGCAACCAAGACCCTCACAGGATCTTGGTTGCTTCAAATTCTCTGTGTGTTTTTAACTTAAGCATAAAAAAGAGCCTAGCGGCTCGAAGTATTATGCACCCATTATTAATATTCTTCTTGAATAACAGGTTTATTTTTTAACAAATTTCTTTATGATAGCTACACTTGAATTCCGATTCCCGCCTCACAGCTCCGGAAAGTTGTATTTTTGATAGATAAGAAACCTTTATTTTTTATAGCATCTTTGTTCCCTATTGAAGCTTCAATCGAATCAGGACTTATCTTGATTAAAGCACCTTTATAATATAAATTTGCTCTTAATTCAACAGTATTCTTTATTGAATTGACTTTAAAAATCAGATGGATTTTCCTAGAAGCTGAGTTAATTTTCAACTCTCCTTGACTCCATTGTAAATCCCAAACTTTATCGGTCTTTCTATTTACAATCCACTCGTTATCAATAATCTCTGCAATCAACACATTTTTCTCGTCATAGAATTTAATATTTAATAGTGGTCTTCCAAAATCATCTTTCTTTATCTCAATCAATGGAAATTCATTCACAGTAAAAATTTTTGGGACGTCTATAAAAGTACATGTTCCTAATTCAAACTTAAGTGTCTCATAGCTCCCCAACCAAAATTGACTTCTAATTTCTTCGTTTGATAAGTTAAACGGATTTTCTTTTCTAAAATATACCTCCTCCACGGGAATGATATTGTTGTGAAAACTATTGTGATGATTCCCACACAATGCAACCAAATTTTCTGCTTCGTGTTTTTTTACAGTTGCGTGAGGTATGATGTGGTGATATTCAATAATCGGCATTCCACAAAAAACACAACCAAATCCAGCTTCTGTTCTAATCTGTCTTTTAATTTTTGCAGGTATCGGATCTCTTCCACTTTTTTTGTTCATTTTCTTCACCTCTAATTTATTTTATGGAATGATTAGCAGTTTATTTAATTTGAAAACAACTTAAATAATCAATATATAGTATTAAATTACCACTTACCTATTAAAAAGTTAATTATTTAATGAAATATGTAAATAAAAGAAGTCGCTGGTACGAATTGGAGGCAAAAAAGGAGCCTTTCGGCTCGCAGATTGTAGACGTCATGGTGCTCGTCATAGATGAAATCTTTGGTCTTGAAGGCGCCTTTCTTGCACTTCGGGCGCGTGTACGGAAAGACCGGCAGGATTCCACGGTCAATCAGCAACTTGGCGATGGCGAGGTTTTTATAGGCGGAGTCGGCGGCGACGGCGAAAGGTTGAATCAGACGGTCGGAGACCTTGTCGAGCAGATCTGGGAACACGAGACTGTCGTGCACGTTCCCAGGTGTGACGATGGCACCGAGCACGAACCCATGGGCGTCGCTCGCCGCATGGACCGAGTAAGCGAACTGCTTCTCACGCTCGCCTTTCACGTAATATCCACTCTCAGGGTCTGTCGTGCTGACCTTGATTTCCTTCGTTTCCTCCGCCTGATTCTTTTTTGGCCCCAAGGGCTTCTTTCCACTCTCTTCGAGGTCTCGCTCGACCTCGGCATCTAGCTGTTCCTGATAGTGTTTCACCTCTTGCCGGACGGTCTTCTTGACGAGCTTCCGCTTGTTCGCGTTCGCTTTGACGTGTGTCGAGTCGACGAACAGGACGGCACGATCGATGAACCCGGCGTCCGCGGCCTGTTCAAGGATGTGATAGAAGATGTCGTCGAATATATTCGTGTACTGGAAGCGACGCACATAGTTCTTCCGAACGTTGAAAAATGTGGCACCTTGTCCGTGAACCCGAACCCGAGGAACCAACGGTACGCGACGTTCGTCTCGATCTCACGAATCGTCTGACGCATCGATCGGATACAGAACAGGTACTGAAGGAAGGCCATCTTGATAAGAACGATAGGGTCGACGCTCGGTCGCCCGCGGTCCTCAGAATACAGGTCCTCCACGAGCGGATAGATGAACCCAAAGTCGATCACCGCCTCAATTTCCCGGACTAGATGGTCCGCTGGCACGAGCTCGTCGAGCGTGACCATCTCCAGTTGCGTTCGATTGGTTTCCGATTCTGTTGATTTCCTGATCGTCCGATTCGCCTCCATGACTGGTTCTCTACATCTCATTATAAAAAGGAATGAGGGTACGAAAAGAGGGATTGATGTATGGACCGACCGAGAGGGCACGGCGAGACTTCTAGGGGAATAGCAAGCAAAGGGAGACCCAGCAGCGACAACGTCGCGATGCGGCTCCCTGCTTGCCCCCAGAAAAGCGAGCTGTGCCCGGTCGGGCAAATAAAAAAGACTGCAGACAATGTTTTGTCTACAGTCTGAAGAGCCTTTCGGCTCGTTATCCTTAAATCAATTCTACGTACATTTCATATACAATGTCTTTACAGGTAACACACACTTCGTCTAAAAGATCAGATGCTTTCTCTTGCGACAAATAGAGAATAGAGGCATTGCGGACATTTTCAAAAGCTTCATCAGACACATCGGCTAAAACCTTTGGACAATACCTAAAAGATGCAAAATCTTGTTGATTATAATTTTTATCTGGATTTAGTAGATGATGATAATCCACGAAGAAAGGATAAATCTCATCATTGTCGTTAACACCGCAAACTAAACGAATCCCTTTTGAAAAACCAAACTGCCATATGTTTCTGAGATACTCCGAAGAGTAATCAGCATCTGGATAGATCTCATTAATTATATCTTTTGCACGTTTTAATGCATTCCCATTCAGTACATGACAATGAGGAAATTGACGTGCATTTGGATTAGGGTAAAGACTTTTCCAATCCTTCATCAATTTCGGAAGTAAAGTCATCATTATGAAGGCTATCTTTTCAGCATATTGCTCTGCATCCTTCAGATAGGTTGTCATGCCGCCTCTGACTCTTGCTCCACGCATCCAATCCGGATTCGAGAGAAAAAATTGAGGATGATTAGCTTCACGTGGTAGTGTTGAAGATTTTATCTCTTTCTCAGGTAACTTTCCTCCATCTGCAAAAGGATTGATATCACGTATATTTTTTCGAATAGGTTCCGGCATTATTCTTTCCTCTTATAAACGAGATCCATAGGTCTCAAAAATAGTTTCATCGTTGATGATATTGTTACAGATGGCAATCGGTGAACGGTCTCCACGCGCCTCTATCCAAGGTTCTTCTTGATGACTGATAGACTCCAGCTGATTTCCGTTGTATTTGCCATAAACATCCCAAACTTGGAACAAAATTTCTAAAGTCTCAGCTGTAAACCCCACTTCACCAGGAACAAAGCTTTCATCTTTA
The DNA here is from genome assembly GCF_018618155.1 of Exiguobacterium sp. s6. Classification (NCBI taxonomy): domain Bacteria; kingdom Bacillati; phylum Bacillota; class Bacilli; order Caryophanales; genus Exiguobacterium; species Exiguobacterium sp. s6. Next base: position 1,223,798 of record NZ_JACSLN010000001.1, on the reverse strand, counting down.
GGAATGTTATTAGCTCCCCTATCCTTGAACTGATGATAAATTTTAGGGACGACTGGCCCATGTACCCATGCCTCGATTCGCTCGTCAAATAAGCGAATAGGAGCAGGGTTATCTGTCACTTTTTCATTTTCGAATACTAAGAACCACGAATAAGCATAATATAATAGTTTTTGAAGTTTTTTTGGTGTCATGTCATCCATACTTAAGAAAAATCTTACAATCTGTTGAACATCATACATAGTTATTCCCCCTTACTCAATAAATCACTTCCGCGCGTTCTTATTACACTTTACAGGAACGTACGTTCTCATTTTTCCCTTATGTTCGTATTAATAATAACAATAATGTTACAAAAATAGTTAACGAAAGTGCAGAAAAAAGTAAATAGTTTTATCTTTAGTATTTCCGAGGTCACAATTTGTTAAACTTGAGGTCACAAAAAAAACGAAAGTAAGTTCGTAATAATTGCCAATTTAGAAGGAGGTTGATGTGAATGGCAAACATCAAGAAAAACAAAAGAACGGCAAATCAGAGGTACGACTCTCTCTAAGGTACAATGAGGAAGGCAAGAGCGTTCAGCGCTACTTCTCCGTCCCCGACTAGTTGATCCGTTTCCTCGAAAGTCTCGTCTGCGGCAGAAGAACGACATGGTCAAGTTCGTATGGCGGAACGATGAGGAACTTGTCTGTCTCGGCAACAAGGGCACCTATGTCTGGTATTCTGGATTGCGAAGACGTCATAACTTGGCCGTCAAAGCAGCCAAGATTCCGAAAATCACTATTCACGAATTGCCGCATACACAAGCGACACTACTCATCAAGGCTGGAGTCCGCGTAAAGTTCATCCAAGAACGTTTGGGGCATGACGACGCCATAACGACGATGGATATCTACGCCCACGTATTGCACACTACTCAAGGGGAATACGGCCGAACTCTTCTCCTCCATGTTTGAAGACGTAAAAAAAACCGCTCTAGGGAGCGGTTTTCGTATGTCAGAGACAGAAAATAATTAAAAGTGTGCACTGACGACTTATTTTGAGTCAGCCGACTCAACAGGACGTCTCGGCGGACGCTTGCCGAAGAACTGGTAGTACTGCGTCTCAATATTTCCGTTGTACAGCTTACGGCGTTTCGTCGCCGGACGGCCGTACGCCTTCTCGAAGTCCTCATAGCTCGTCAACATGTAGACGCTATAGCCCGGATACTTGGCGAACTGTTGTCCGATCCGCTCGTACAGGTCGATAATCTCTTCTTCGGTCTGCAACCGTTCGCCGTATGGCGGGTTACCGATGATGACACCGTACTCTTCTTTCGGCTTCAAGGCAGCCGCGTCGCTGTGGACGAACGTGATGGCGTCACGGACGTCAGCGAGCTCGGCGTTGTCCTTGGCGAGCTTGACCATGCGTGGGTCGAGGTCGATGCCGTAAATTTTGAGCGGTTTGTCCCACTCCGCTTTCTCGTTCGCTTCATTGATGGCCTCATACCAAGCTTTCTTCGGTACGCACGGCCAGTCTTGTGAACAGAACTCACGGTTGAGACCAGGCGCGATGTTGCGGCCGATGAGCGCCGCCTCGATGGCGAGCGTCCCAGAACCGGTGAAGACGTCATAGAACGGCATGTCCGGCTTCCAGTTCGTCAGCTGGATCATCGCCGCGGCCATCGTCTCTTTGAGCGGTGCCTGTGAGTGAAGCTCACGGTACCCGCGACGGTGAAGCGCGTCACCTGACGTGTCGATCGTAATCGTCGCCACATCTTTCAACAAGGCGACTTCGATTGGATAGTACGCGCCTGTCTTCGGAAGCCACTCGCCCGGCTTGTCGTATCCGCGTTGCATCGCGTCGACGATCGCCTTCTCCGTGATCTTCTGACAGTCGCGGATCGAGAACAACTTCGACTTGACCGAGCGGCCGTCGACGATGAACCGGGCGTCCCACGGCATGAGATCCGTCCAAGGCAGTTCGACGACACCGTCGAACAGTTCCGTGAACGTCGTCGCTTTGAACTCGGCGACGACGAGCTTGACGCGGTCGGCCGTCCGGAGCCAAAGGTTGAGACGTGGAATGTCCTCCATCTCCGCGTCGATATAGACGCGTCCGTTCTCGACCTCACACGTGTAGCCGAGGTCACGTACTTCTTTGGCGACGAGAGCCTCGATGCCCATCGCCGCGGTGGCGATCAGTTTACGTTTTGCCATACTATCCCTACTTTCTATAGTGTAACTCCTAAAATGGTCATGTAAAAAGGAGCTCAAGTAGGATTGCTTGAACTCCTGGTCAATGTTAAATGAGAGACTATGCTGCCCTGTAAGCCATGTTCTGTACTCCGGTGCTCATAACGGTCTCCCTGGCACGATGGAGTGACAATCATCTATCTGCGCCGATTGGCGCCTTCCGTCCCGTTCGGTTCCAGTCAGGAAGTTCCCCTACCATAGTTTGGGTTTCTCGCTCGTGGGGTTTACCTCGTTCCACTCTGAACGTTTCCGATCAGACTCCGTCACTGTGGCACTTTCAAGAAGCTTGCACCATATCCGAGGACTTAGGTGCTTCTTCTGCCGTCAACTTGCGTTGCCTACACTTATCTTTTCGTGTAGCACGATCACTACAGCCATCACAGGCTGTGCGAGCATGGACTTTCCTCAAGACTTGCGTCCCGCGATTGCCCAGACCTCATAGTCACTTTATCCATTGTAGCGGATAACCCGAGAAATGACAACCGAGAACCTGAACTTGATTTTCATGGGCGTCAGCGCTAAAATAAGGCGTGTTCCATTGAACAAGGAGGGATTTTGATGCGTCAAGATGCAAAAAACGGTTGGATTCAACGACTGACCTATGTGATTGAAATCGATGACATTAAAGCGCTCCACCCGAACAACGGCGTGTTCGCCTTCTACCGGAATAATCGACTCGTTCGAGGATTCGAGCCGTTTGACATCAAAGCACCAAATGAATTGTCCAAACGTTCGTATCACTTCGACCATCATAACTTGGCCCACTTACAGGAACGTTTTCCTGAATCAATCCCGACGTTCGACGCGTCGACACAGACACGTCGCGCCTGGAGCGACGACGTCCGCGTCGGCCTCTGCGAGATCATCGTCGACGGGAAACTGAGTTTTGAACATATCGACGATAACGGCAACGTCTTAGAAGCGAATATCCGTTGGAGTGGTGAAGCCATCACGAAAGCATAAATCAACACCCGAAGCCAGCACTGGCTCCGGGTGTTTTTTTATGTCGATTCCGCCGAAGTATCCGTCTCGACTTGAACCGGTTGCGGCGCATATTTGACCGTCACCACTTTTTCAGTGACGTCGGTCGGCTTCAACAGCACCGTATAGGCCGATCCCGTGTCACCACGAACAGGGAACTTGCCCGGTACATGAAGCGCCTCATAGACGACTTTCTTGTTCGCGTCGAGCACGGTGACGACGCCTTTTCGGGACGTGGTCAACTCGAACGTCCCGTCATCGGCCGCTCTGACCGTGACTAACGGCTTGAGGGCGTTCACGTAGGTGAACGAACGATTGACCGAGCGCTTGTGTTTCCCGTCTGTGACGGTGGCATTCAGACGATATTTCCCACTCGGTAACCAATCTCCTCCGGCGTACATCGTGAACATCGATTTCCCGGCTGAGAGGGTCTTCACTTTGCGCGTTCCTTGATACAGCGTATACGTCGTCTTCAAACTCGACTTTTTCATGACCGTCAGTTTCGCTTCTTTCACATAGCGGCTCTTGAGTGTCGATGGTGCGGAGAGCGCGACCGGCCGTGGTGTCGCATCGATCAGCCGCTTCGTGTTGAGCTCGGTATATGTCTTCCCGCTCGCACGTGGCATTTTTTGAAGCAAAGCATCGATGTCGGCCGGCGTCAGGAACGGGTTGACCGATTTGACGAGCGCGATCCCAGCCGACACCATCGGCGCCGCCATCGATGTTCCGTCCATGTAGACGAAGCTATTTTTCACGCCGAGCGACAAGACATTCACCCCGGGCGCCACGATTTTGACTTGGCTGTCCATATTGCTAAAAGCAGCGACACGGCGGTTTGCGTCGATCGCCCCGACCGCGATGACTTCTTTCATATTCGCCGGGAACGACGTTTTCTTCTTCCCGTCATTCCCGGATGAGGCGACGATGACGACACCTTTGGCACGGGCCCGACGAATCGAGTCGGCGAGGACGCGGTCATAGTCTTGACCTCCGAGCGACATGTTGATGACGTTCGCCCCTTTCGCGACCGCCGTGTCCACCGCCTTGGCGACCGTCCAAGAATCCGTGTACTCCGAATTTTTGCCGTAAAAGACGTTATAAAAATGATAACGCACGTTTGGAGCGAGCCCTGCCATTCCGAACTTGTTGTGACGTCCGGACATGATGCCGGCCGTGTGCGTGCCGTGATAGTCGACACTATACGGGCCTTTCATCGAGTTGACGACACGCGGGACGTTATACAGCTCTTTATGACTCCGGTCGGCCGATGAATCGATTAAAGCGATAACGATGTCCGACGCCCCGCGGGTCGTATTCCACGTCAAGTCGGTACCCGTTTGCTTGATATAGTATTGATGACCGACCCTAGGCTCGGCCACGACATAGCCGTGCTTTTCCAACAGCACCGGTTTGGCCGCGTCCACAGACGTCGGGACAAGCAGCGCGAGCGCTGCTGCAATCATAATTTTTTTCATCGCCTTCCGCTCCAATCCACACTTCATAAGATGACCCCATTATCTCAAATCACGAGGTCGATTTCCCTTTTTTTCAAAAAATAGATTGTGACATTTTTGCGACGCTTACCAATAGTCCGGCTGGTCAGGGTCGTTCATCTCGTATTCAATGATTTTTCCGATCGTCAAATACGTGTAATAGCGCGCCAGCTCCGTCCGATACGGGTCAGGTGTGAATCCGTCCAAGTCCTCGCCGAGCGGTGAGCCGTCGATCGTCTCGAACTGTTGACAGAAGAACGATTCCGTCTCTTTGTCCCAGACGATATTGTCGCCGATATAGCCGCTCCCGAACCGGATATAATCGATGATGGAAGGCACGATCACCTCGGCCGGAAGCCGCTCACTCATGCGGCCGACCAATTCATAGCGGTCCCGATCGGCATACTCGGCTTGGTCGAGGGACGTACATTTCAAGACCTCTTTATTGATTTCAATCAAGACGACATAGTCCCCCGGATCAATCGATAGCTTCATCTCATCACCTCATCTCAACTTCCACATAGCTCTATCTTAACAAATATTCGTAACGAAACCGCGAAATCCTGTATGCCTGTAAAATTTTCCATCTGGTCGATTCATACAACATGACGAAATCTGTTTTTGGTATACTGAATGAGATGACATGAAGAGAGGAAGTGCAGTATGGCCAAACGCCCTTTGACCCCTCGCGAGAGTGAATTGATCGCCACGGCCTTGTTCGTCGTCGGGAACGTCCCTTACGTCGGGCACATCGACCGGCTCGAGTCGATCACGCTCCGGGATATCGCAGACGACTATTTGAGTGGAAAAAATTCCGTCGCCGACGCCGTCGAGGCGCTCGACCAATACATCTATGTCCGACGACACCGTTTCAAAAACGTCACGCCGAACAACCTTTGGACGCTTGACGATCGGACCGAGCAGGAGGCACTCCGCTATATCGTGCGCCGGCCTGAGCTGAAGAAAGGCGAGACGCTCAGCAAAAAGGATCAACCGTTCACTGTGGGCCAAGATATCGAGTTCAAGGTCGATAAACAGCTCGATCGTGGTCAGTTCCGGATTTACATCGGTAAACTGAACGGCTACACGGCGAAAGCCCAGTCGAAAGATAAAGAAAAACTCAAATCGGTCAAAGGATGGATCACCCACCTCGACCGGAAAGACCGACTCGTCTTTGTCAACATTTCCGAGTTCGGGCGCGAACCGATCGACCCGGCCGCCAAAGTCCGGCTTGAGTCGATGAGCGCCGCGCTGCTCGGCTGGTTCGCCACCGCCACGTTACCAACCGAGGATGAAGCGATGACGGCCAAACAGATGATTGCCACGCTCCAGCGCCGTGACCAACCGTACTGGTTCACGTTGACCGTCGCGATGAACCAGCCGAAGCCCGAGCACGTCAAGCGGTGGGGCACAGTCGTCAACCTGCTCGTCAAGGCGAGCGCCGGCGACGCTTCTGCTCTTGAGACACTCGAGGCGCAAGAAGACAAGTATTTCAAAGATGCCTTTTTGCGGGCGCTTCGGGCCTTGCATAAAGAACTGACCAAAACGACATAACATGCAGGTGACCTGCCACGGGTCACCTGTTTTCGGTGTCGTGATAGAAAGGAAGAGAGCGATGCACGTACTGATTGTAGAGGACGATTTGGCTATCCTTCGCCTCGTTGAGACCACGCTACAACGAGCCGGACATACGGTGACAGCGGTCATGGATGGGGCCGACGCCGAGCGACTGTTTATGGCGAACCCTGCCGATGCCGCGATCATCGACATCTTGCTGCCCGGCCTCGACGGACGGACGCTCTGCTCACGTCTGAAGCAACTGACGGACATTCCCGTCATTTTATTGACCGCCCTCGGGGAATGGGAAGAAAAACGAAGCGGCTTCGAACACGGGGCCGATGATTATATGACAAAACCGTTCATCCCGGAAGAGCTGCTGTTCCGCCTTCAAGCCGTCGCAAAACGTTACGCCAAAAATGCGGCCACACTCGTCACAGTCGGACCGCTCAAGCTCGACTTGCGCGATTATCGCCTTGAACTGAACAATGAGACGATCCACCTGCCGAAAAAGGAGTTCGAGCTGCTCTATCAGCTGGCGGCGTTCCCGGGCCGGGTGTTCACCCGGGATGAATTAATCGAACAAGTATGGGGCCTTGACTTTGAGGGCGATGACCGGACCATCGATGTGCACATCAAACGGCTCCGAGGCCGCTTGCATGACGACACGATCATGATTCGAACGGTTCGGGGCGTCGGCTATACGCTCGAGGTCTCGCCATGAAGACGCTCTATACCCGGATCGTCCTGACCGTGTTCATGATTTTGCTCTTGTCCGGCGCCATCGCCCTTCTCGTCAGCAATGTCGCCTATTACGTCTGGTGGCAGCCGTCCTACAGCGAAAAGACCGAACAGACGGCACAAGCCGCCCTTGACTACTTCGAGACGCATACGGACGGTGAGGCATCGGCCTTTTATCGTTTGCTCGCTCAGACGGGCTATCAACTCCTCGTCGTGCGTCCTGACGGTGAGATCGACCGCTATGGAGGTTCGTTTCGGGACGAGCAACTCGACGAAGCCGTCATCGCCTCGGTCCGGTCCGGCGAACGCTACGACGGGATGCGCGCTTATCCGTTCCACTTGTTTTGGCTCGGCTTGTTCGACAATGAAGTCGTCAACACGTATGGCTTCAGCCTGGACGGGGAAGATGCCGTCTTCATCCGCCCCGACCTTGGCGCCCAAATCCGAGAATTGCACTTGTTCGTCGGCTTGTTCTTTGCACTCCTGACCGGGCTCGCCTTCATCTTGATCGCCCTATCGACAAGCCTGATCGTCCGACCGGTGCGCACATTGACGGATGCGACTCGCTCCGTCGCATCCGGGGCCCGTCCGCTCGATCTCCCGACCGAGCGCAACGATGAGATTGGAACCCTCGCCCGTCGTTTCTCTGACATGGTCGACTCACTTGAGAAATCCGAGGGTGAACGGCGTCGCTTTGTCTCAAGCGTCTCGCACGAATTCCAAACACCGCTCACCTCAATCAAAGGCTACGCCTCGGAACTGGCCGCCCGAACCGAAGGGGACGCCTTGATGTATGCCGGGATCATTCGTGACGAGACGGATCGCCTCTCGGATTTGACAAAACAGTTGCTCCTGCTCGCCCGGCTCGACGAGTCGAACGTGTCGCTCTCCGAACAAGTCGATGTGAGCGCATCGATCGAGGACGTCATTCGTCGCCATGCGTTCCAGCTGGATGAGAAAGGGATCGCCGTCGCGACAGAGCTTGACACATCGCTCGTCGTGACCGGCGACCCGCTCTTATTGGCCCAAGTCTGGACCAACTTGTTGACGAACGCGATTCACGCCTCTCATGACGGGGGGCTGATCACCATCAAAGCGTATGCAGCCGATCGTCCGACTGTCTCGATTCAAGATGCCGGCGTCGGAATGGATGAGGCGACGCAGTCACGCCTATTCGAACGTTTCTATAAAGGAGATGTCTCTCGGACCGGCCGGGGCACCGGTCTCGGACTTGCTATTGCCCAAGACATCGTCCGCCTGCATGGCGGTGAGATGACGGTCGAATCCCATCTCGGGACAGGAAGCACCTTTTACGTCCGGTTTTAGTCCCGTTCATATTCTGTTCATATCCGTCAGTTATGCTTCCTTCATCGCTATGAAGGAGGCTTTTTTGTATGAATTTAGCATTTAAAGAAATGTGGCGGCAAAAACGAAAATTTTCATTAATTTTTGTCATCACCCTACTCATCGTCTTATTGTCGACGTTGATCACCGGGCTTGCCGATGGGCTCGCCTATGACAACGGGGCCAGTTTGCGTGAACTCGACACCGAGACGTTTCAGTTGGCTGAGGATGCGGACGGGCAACTGACCCGCTCGTTCATCGAACTGCCGACGCCAGAAACGCTTACACCGCTCGGGGTCAAACCGTTGACACTCGTCGATGGGACCGTGAAACAGGACGCCACGCTATTCACGTTACCGCGGGATTCTGACATCGGGCCCGCCCTCGACCTCGCCGTCGGCGAAGTCCTCGTCGATCCAAGCTTTCTCGGGGACTTTAAACTCGGGGACACGATTCAAGATTTCACGACCGGCTACTCATTCACCATCGCGGGGACGACGGACGGACGTTACAGTCATGCACCCGTCATGTGGGCATCGATGGAGACGTGGGAGGCGTTCCAGGCAGACAGCGGACAACCCGAATACGTCTCGGCCTGGCTCGGGGAAACTGAGACGTCGCTCGCAACGCTCTCCAAACAAGACGTCGTCGAGGCCGTACCGGGCTATACAGCCGAACAAGGCACGTTCACGATGATGCGCGGCTTCTTGTTGTTCATCGGTGCGTTCATCTTGACCGCATTCTTTTATATGTTGACGCTCCAGAAACTGCCAGAACTCGGAATTTTGAAAGCGATCGGGATTCGCCCTCGTGTGATCGGCACGGCGCTCGTCACGCAAGTCATGGCAACGGTGCTCGTCGCGAGCCTGTCGGCAGCCGCCTTGACGGCCCTCGTCGCCTCGTTCGTCCCAACCGATATCCCATTCCGTTTCGATGCGGGACATGTGCTGCTCTACAGTGTGATCATGTTCGGGCTCTCACTCATCGGTACGTTGTTACCGCTTTGGAAACTGCGTCATCTTGACGCCGCCGACGCTTTAGGAGGGACATTACAATGAAATTGATGAACATCAGCCACGCCTATGACGGACAATCTGTGTTGCGTGGAATCGATTTGCAGGTCGATGCCGGGGAATGTATCGGCATCATCGGACCGAGCGGCAGCGGGAAAAGTACCTTGCTCCAAATTCTCGGACTATTGAAACGACCGGTCTCGGGACAGGTCGAGCTCGAAGGACGAGACTTGCTCGGCGCCACTGAAGAAGAGCGACGCCTCTTGAGACTGAACGAAATCGGATTTGTATTCCAGCAAGCACATCTCGTCCCTTACTTGACGGTCCGGGAACAACTCGAGCTCGTCCAGGCCGAGAGCGAGTCGAAACAAGATCCGATTCGGTTGCTCGACGCGCTCGGTTTGGGGCATCGTCTCGACCAGTTGCCAGGGCAACTGTCCGGAGGGGAACGTCAACGTGTCGCGGTCGCTCGGGCCTTGGTCAATCGCCCCCGACTTATATTGGCCGATGAGCCGACGGCGAGCCTCGATTATGAGAATGGCCGACGGGTGATGGAGTTGCTCGTTACTGAGGCACGGATGAGTGCGCGACGGGTCATCGTTATCACCCATGACGAACGGATGCTCGACGTTTGTGACCGGGTCCTCATGCTTCAAGACGGTCTGCTCCAACCGTCGCCCCGGCATTAAAACAGGGAAGACCGCGATTGAGGCGGCCTTCCCTGTTGTTTGTCAGATGACGTGCGCGTGAAGTGGCTCCTCAATCGATGCACTTACGAGTTTTCCTAAATGATGCGTCAACCAGGCGTTGAAACCGATGATGAGTGTCATGTTCCCATGCTCGTCGATTCCGGCCGAATCGACCCGGATTAGTCTTTCCTCGATATGTTGTGAGACGAGAGTGATGCGGGCGAGCGCTAGGACTGATTGGAAGACCTCGTCCGCCGATGACCCAATCGCTTGCGCCACGTCCGACACGGACAGTTCAATCGGTCGTGCCGGCTCAAGCACATAGCGGTCAATCAGCACATCGAGTACCATCGCATGCTGACGATGGCCGTTGACCGGGGCACGATAGAAGGTCACCCCTTCGGCGGTCTTGTAATCCACCTGCCCCGTCAAGCACGCTTGCAGCAACTGATCCATCACTTCTCGCCCCATCGCTTCGTATCCTCCCGCTTCACCTTGATGATTGTCTGGTTCCATCATAGCAAGACGATACTAATTAAACGAACGGGACAATCATCGGTAAGACCTCTGCTTAACGGCATGAACCCGCCGTCAAACCGACACTGCGCGTGAACTATCGTCACGTTTTCGGGTACAATAATGGAGAAAGGAGCGGTTCAGATGCAGAAGAAATGGAAAGTTGGACTTGCAACACTATTCACTGGCTACTATGCCATCAGTTATTATGCGTTCAAGCGCATGACGCGAGGCAAACGCAAGACGCCAGAGATGCTCTTGGCCCCGTACACGAAAGAAGATCAATCGTTTTATCATGACGTGCCGTTCGAGCACGTCTCGCTCCGTTCTCAGGATGGCTACCGGCTGTATGGACGCGTCTACCGCAATGAAGGGTCGACGAAATGGATCGTGTTCGTTCACGGCTATACCGCCTCCCACAGTTTCATGGCCCCGCATTTGGCGATGTTCCATCGCCTCGGGTACAACCTTCTCGCTGTCGACTTGAGATCGCACGGTGAGTCCGAGGGCGTATACGCCTCTTATGGTTATCACGAAAAGCATGACATCACCGATTGGGTCGACTGGTTGCGGGCCAATGAAGTGGTCACGGAAGTCGGGTTGCACGGTGTCTCGATGGGAGCTGCCTCGATTTTACAGGCCGGACCGTTAACCGACGTCGACTTCTTGATCGCCGAATGTCCGTTTGACGATATGAGACAGCTCATGCGCCATCAGTTGAACGTGTTGCATCGGTTGCCCGGGGACCTGCTCTTGCCAGGGATCAACTATTTCTTGTGGACGCGGGCCGGTTTCCGGATGCATCAAGTCCGGCCCAAACACGATCTCGCCGCGATTGACGCGCCCGTCTTGTTCATCCACGGGACGAAAGATGATTTCGTGCCGACGTGGATGTCGGTCGAGATGAACGCGCTCAACCGGCAAAACGAGTTAGCCCTCATCCATGGGGCCGAGCACACAAACTGTATCTTGAAAGATCAACCCGCCTATGAGGCGGCCGTCAGTCAGTTTCTGAATCGACGACGTGAATCGGCCCGGCGATAAGGTCGAGCAAGGCATGGACGACCATCACTGGCCATAATACACCCATCGCCAAGTACAAATAGCCGAGTCCCCAGCCGACGATCCCGGTGACCAGGACGCCCCTGACGCCTTGATAAGCGTGGGCCAACCCGAACAAGGCGCCGCCGATGAAGGCGAGTGTCAGGGACGAGACGTCAAGATAGAGACTGACGGTGTAGAGGAGCACACCACGGAAGATGAACTCCTCGGTCACACCTGCCGTCCACGAGACGGCGCTCCACGCCTTCGCCTCAATATCCGTCCGCGGCAAGAGCAACCGCTCGATTTCGAGCTCATAGTACGGACGTAACCGCCGCCGTAATCGAGACGAGGTTTTGACGAGTAAATAGAACGCCAGCAGCACGGAGATGAGGATGGTCGTGAAAAAGAAATACTTCCAAGCGGACATGTCCCCTTCGACCGGGGCGAATCCGAGACCGACCATGTCTGGCGGGACGTCGAACAAGAAGACGAGGGCGAGCAAAAGCAGGCTGAGCCCCCACGACGACTTGACTGTCTGTTCATAGACACGTCCACGACCGAGCGTTTCGATCATCGGCTTCATCAACCGGGCGTTGAACAATTGAACGATCAACAAATACATGAGAATGATGGTAAAGACGGCCTGTTCGAGCATCTATATCCACTCCTGTCCTTCCTGTTAGCTATATGCTACACTATTCGGGTATTGTCTAGAAAGCTAGGAGGCGGAATCTTGAAACGATTGATTTTGCGACTGACCGGTCTCATGCTTGTGATCGTGCTGTGCCTCGGCGCAATCGGCTGGTTTGGTCAACATGATAAAGTGAACAACGCCCTGTACCGGGCCTATTACGGGGACCATGGCGTCCCGTCCGTCCATCGCGATGTGTATGAGGATGCCGCGGCCACGTATGACGTCGATTGGCGCTTACTTGCCGCCGTCCATCGCGTCGAGACGATTTTCTCCCACAGTTCATCGATGCGTTCATCGGTCGGGGCGATCGGACCGTTCCAATTCATGCCGCGGACGTGGCTCGGCTGGCAATATGACACGGACGATCAAAAAGGCGATGTCCCTGAGGACGAAGTCGATTTGACGGATCTCGCGCTCATTGAACAGTACGGCGGTCTCGGACGCGATGGCAACAATGATGGCAAAGCCGACCCGCACAGTCTCGTCGACTCGGCCCATACGGCCGCTTACTATTTGAGCGAGCACGGCGGGACGAAGGCAGACACGACGGACTCGATTCGAAACGCCATCTTCGAGTACAACCGCAGTGAACAGTATGTCAATGATGTGATGTCGTTTTATGAGTCATATCAAACCGATGTGTCTTATTTACCGGATGACAAGGCGTCGGCAACCCAAAGTGTCGCGCGCTACACAATCCGCTACTTGGAATGGTTCGCAGGCTGGGTCTGACCCGGCACTATTTGATTAAAAGTGAGGAAACCTTATGAACACCCATATCGAGGAAGTGACGATTCGTGTCAAGTCGGTCTTCAATGAGGACAAGACGAAGCGCTACTTGCGTTCGTACGAATTCACAGATGTCGTCGACGGCGTCATCTGTGCCGTCATCATCTACTCGCCCCGGATGAGCGATGCTTTCTTGTCCGGTACGACAACGCAGCGGGCGTATATGCTCATGCGGAACCATCTCGATCAACCGATCCGTGAGATGCGCGTCATCAGCCTCGTCCCGACACTCGCCATCAATGACAATCTGCCGTACGTCGAATCGCAACTCGACGAAGTCAACTTTCATTACGTTGAGGAAACGCTCGACGAGGTCGAGGCGAGCGGAGGTATGATTATCGTCGGCTGGGGCTCTCCGGGACGCTTGATGCATCATGCCACCCCGTATAAGGCGCTCTTTGCCGATCATGAGGCGCATATGTTCTGTATCGGCACGACTTCCAAAGGCGAGCCGCAACAGATTCGTATGGCCAACGAAAACACCGTGCTCGAGGCGTTCAATAACGAATCGATCAAACCGAAATTTAGAATCGTAAAAGAAACGAAACAAGACGACTCCGAGTGAGTCGTCTTGTTTCGTTTATATGCCAATCCATACGCTCACTCCAAACAATAGGAGCAAAAGCGACGCCAACAGAAAGTCGTTCCTGGTGACGGGGACAACCTCGTACGTCGCTCGAGGTTCCCCCGTAAACCCACGTGCTTCCATCGAGAACGCGATTCGTTCCGCTTGGCGAATCGATCCAGCAAGAAGCGGAACGATTAATTTGGGGACGTGGCGGATGTGATCGAGTCTCGTCTCCAAACGTACGCCTCGTAGCGCATGCGTTTCATATAGTTGCATCAGTTCTTTTTTTAGAATCGGAAAGAAACGAAAACCGACGAAGACACTATATGCGATTTTTGGTGATAGCTTTCCTTGTTGCATCAAACTGTAGACGAACCGTTTCGGGTCCGTCGTCAGCGTGAACAGAAGCGACAAGGCTGTGAATGCCAACACACGTAAGGAGAGCGTCGCTGCTAGCATCACATTCTCATCGGTCACATCATTGCCAAACAGCTTGAACACGACATCTCCGCTTGATTGCTTTCCAAAGACGAGCGTCGTCCACAATGTCCCGAGCGCGGTCAATAAAAATGGGATCATGAACAACCCCCATCTTCTCCAGCTCACAGCAGAGAATAGCGTTTGAAGTGTAACTGTACCGAGAAAAACAGCAAGCGGAGTCCAAGGGTTATACATGAAGGCGAGACCGAACATGAGACATGCCACGGTCAGAAATTTAATCGTCGGGTTCATCTCATGAAATGTCATCGCGATTCCTCCATCAATAAGCCGTGGGTGCGTAGTAATTCTTTTTCATCCCAGAGTGAAGCGTCATATGGCCCACTCAAGTCGCCGTCACACATCAAATAATATGTGTTCGCAATCCGCGCGAAGCTGAGGTCGTGCGTCACAAACAAAATCGTCTGGCCGGATCGTATTCGTTCGACCATTAAGTCATAGAGCGCACGAAGCGATACCTCGTCTTGTCCGGCAGTCGGTTCATCAAACGCAATCAGTTGTTTATTAGACAGCATCATCACTCCGATGGCGAGCCTTCGTTTTTGACCGTGACTAAGGGAGAGTGGATGGTGGTCACGCACTGATTCGAGCCCGAGCCGCGTTAAGACGTCCTCAATCGGGCGATTATGGCCATATGCGAGTTCTCGGGTCACATCATTCGTAACGAATAGATGCGCCGGTGATTGCGGGACGAGGCCGACTTCACGATGTTTCCGGGCTAGGCTTCGCAGCCATGTCGACTTTCCGCTACCATTTCGACCGAGTACCGCAATGAGATCACCCTCAGCGACCTTTAACTCGCTCGCTGCTAATTGAAATGTTTTTCGTTTTAATTCCGGTATGTGAAATAACATTTTCTTTCCTTGTTCAACTTTAATTGGAGAGAACGCATAATCTGGTCGGACGATGAACGGTCCATCATAGTCGATGCGCCCACTCACGAGCTTTATTTGTCGGTCAAAAAAATCACCCCATATGTATGGCCGATGCTCGATGACGACAACGTTTACGGTCTGTGCGACGCCGTCGAGCCAACGAACGAAATGATGGGCGGTCTCAGGATCGAGGTGAGCGAGCGGCTCATCGAGGAGGAGCCACTCGGGGCGGCCAATCAAGGCACAAGCGACGGCAATTTGCTGCTTCTCACCCCCCGATAGGTCATGAATGGTACGGTGACGATAATCGGTCAAATGCAACGCCTCTAACATTGTGGTGACACGGGCCATCATCTCGTCTCTCGCGACGGCAAAGTTTTCGAGCGTGAAAATCAATTCTTCTTCGACCGTCTGCATGACGAACTGACTGTCCGGGTCCTGAAAGACCGTTCCGATGCGCCGGTTCACTTCGCCAGCTTCATACGTATCATAAGAGCGATCGAACAAGTGCAGTCTGCCCGTCACGATGCCATCACAATTGTCCGGATAGAGACGATTCATCAAAGCGAGCAATGTTGATTTTCCCGACCCACTTGCCCCTGTAATGACCGTTCTCCCTTTTGTTAGACGTAGTGTGATATCCGTCAAGACATCGCATTTCTTGTTCGGATAACGAAATGTCAGATGTTCTGCCTCAACCATGCATACGGTCCTGTCGCGCGAGGGCATACCCATCAAGCGCGCCCGTCCGAAGCAACAAGTCGCTCAAAATCTTACCGCCCAGACCAGCAATCAACATCCCGCTCGTTGCGCGTAGTGCGAACATCGTAGCCACATATGTCGGACTGAGGGCATTGAGCCCTCCCATGACGTACGTATACGCGAAACTTGTCACAGCAGCACTGAATCCGGCGAGCATGAGCACCCAAAGATCATAGCGTTTATAACCCGTCAAAGCGAACGCCGCTTCGGCGCCGATCCCTTGAACGATCCCAACTAAAATGATGCGCGGTCCGATGGCGTTGCCAATCATCATCTCAATCGTCGCCGCAAGCACTTCGGACAAGAATGCAGCCCCAGGCTTGCGAATGATATAAGCTGCGATAATCGAGACGATGAACCATATCCCAAAAATCCATTCGTAGGCGATTGGTCCAATCAGACCGGCCCACAAGTTACCAGCATGGACGAACGCCAAATAGACCACCGCGAACACGACCGATAAAATCGACAACAAGACGATTTCTTTTAACTTCCACGATTTAAGCATCCATGCGTCCCTCGTGTGACGGGCTGTTCACGCTGAACGTCACCGTCATGACGACGTGGCTTGTCTTCTGTCGGACGCGATCAAACGTCGCCTCATAGAAAGCGAACACCGGCTCGATGTCCCCATGTATGCCTGAGGCGTAATGCATCGAGTCATTGAAGACACCCCGCTCTTTCGCAAAAGCGATTTCTTCGTAGATGATGTCCATGTAGTTCTCATCACCGAGCGGATAGAGCGCGAACTGTGAAGAGACATATTGCGGACCGACGGGACCATTAAGCGGTTCGCTCGACACAACGAGCACTTCATCTCCGGCCGTATCCCCTGGACACCCGACCGAGAACGTCCCGCTCATCGACACATGTTCCCCTGTCTTCGTCGCGTGTGACAGCACGGTCTTAGCCACATCGAATACATGCTCACTTCGTCCACGGATGACCGTCGACACGTCATCGGTATGTCGCCAGACGTTTTGTAAATCCGTCTCCTTCAACGCCCCTTTGATGATGCTCACGAAATCAGTCGTCATCGGGCTCAGTGTAAAGCGGAACCCGACGATCGGGCTCGTTCCACATTGTTTGTTCATGTTCTATTCCCCCTTATTATGTGTACACAAAAAAGCCGCATCCATGAGAATGCGGCCACTCGTCCAATTTTAATCCATTAGAAAAAGTGCCACACTTCCTCACGCCGGTATTACCCGGATCGAGTCATAAGGGATTGGAGCCATGCTCACATCTCAGCCGAAGCACCCCTAGTGTAGTCCAATGTATGCGGTTGTTCATGCAAGAATCAGTATAGACGACCGCTTTCATTTTGTAAACGGTCTTATGAGAACGTGACGACCTCGTTCCCCGGAAGTGTGTCCCGGAGCGTCGACCAATCCAGCGCCATCTCCTC
Source organism: Exiguobacterium sp. s6 (assembly GCF_018618155.1). Lineage (NCBI taxonomy): Bacteria > Bacillati > Bacillota > Bacilli > Caryophanales > Exiguobacterium > Exiguobacterium sp. s6. The sequence continues at coordinate 1,206,595 of NZ_JACSLN010000001.1, read as the reverse complement.
ATCTGTCAGCAGACAGTGATCGAGCTCTTGTTCGATGATGGCTCGATCCATCCGCTGCCCAATCAAGACGAGCTCCGTCTGTCGGTCCCCGTACGGTTCGACATAGTCGGCGGCGAGTTCCGGTTCGGCCGCGAACATGTGACGGCGCTCTTCTTCCGGAAGCGTCGCGAGCCAGCGTCCGGCATGTTCGAGCGTCGAGGCGTAACCCGCTTGTGAAAACAGACAGGCGAGGTCGTTCCGTGAAGCGATCCATAAAAACCCTTTCGCACGGACGATTTCTTCCGGAAACGTCTCAATCCAGGCATGGAGACGCTCCGGGTGGAACGGCCGACGCCGACGGTAGACGAATGAGCTGATGCCATACTCTTCCGTCTCCGGCGTGTGCACATCTGTCTCAAGTTCTTGAATCCACCCGGCCGCATGCATCGCCTGTTCGAAATCGAACAAATTGACATCCAACAGCTCGGTCAATTCCACGTTCGCATGGACAGACGTCAACAGCTTCGCGGTTGGGTTGAGCGCCTTCAACAGTCCGGTCATCTCGCCGAGTTCGGTCTCGGTCACGCGATCCGCCTTGTTCAAGACGATGATATCGGCGAATTCGACTTGGTCGACGAGCAGGTCGACGACTTCGCGGACGTCCGTCGCCTCGATCGCCTGCTTGCGTTCATGGAGCGACTCGCCCGAGTTGAAATCTTTTAAGAACCGAAACGCATCGACGACGGTCACCATCGCATCAATATAGACTCGGCTCGTCAAATCGATGCCGAGGGCGTCATCGGCATATGTAAACGTTTGGGCGACCGGGATCGGCTCTGAGATACCGGACGACTCGATGATGATTCCGTCGAGGTCCCGGTCGTTCGCAAGCTCTGCTACCGCCTCGAGCAGGTCCTCACGGAGCGTGCAACAGATGCAGCCGTTCGATAGTTCGACCAACTTTTCGTCCGTCCTTGAAAAACCGCCCTGTTCAATCAATCGCTCATCGATATTCAACTCGCTCATGTCGTTGACGATGACGGCGTATTTCTTGCCCGTCCGATTGTTCAATATGTGGTTCAATAGTGTCGTCTTACCGCTTCCTAAATAACCGGACAGCACGGTGATCGGGATTCGTCTCATTCTACCCACTCCTAAATCGTAATGATTACTTTTTAGATAATGACGGGTCGGTGACGTCTTGTCAAGAAAAAAACACGCCCGTTTCCGGACGTGTTCTCCTGCCTATTCCTCTAACGCCTTGCGTTCGGCCTCTGAGCGTGGATAGGCGTTCGCCTGCCATTCGGCTCGATAAATCGAGTCGAGCTGGGTCAGACCGACCTCATCCGCGTCCTTGTCGGCATCCACACTCGGCGTCTCATCCCACCGCGGATTCAAATACGTATGATCGTCTTCCCGGTTTGCCTCCAACAGCTTTTGAATCCCGACCCGGGCGACCGCCGCGAGCGCCAAACCGATTCCCGCACGAACGAGCAATCGTTTTACCATCTTCGTACCTCCTTATCGACCAAACCGATAGAGCGGCATCCCTTTCACATCTGTATCAATTTTAAAGACCGACCCTGCGTCCGGATGGGCCTCGAGCGCCGCGTCATCCATTCCTTCGCGCGCCGTCGTGATCGCAAGTTGTTTCAAGTCATCACCGACGAAACAGCATGACGTGACGTTCGGGGCCGGCACGAGCACCTCGAGCACTTTTTCACCCGTCTTCGGGTTCCAGCGCGAGACGCGTCCGCCCGCGAAGTGGGCAATCCATAAAAAGCCGTCCTCATCGGATGTCATGCCGTCCGGGAATCCTTCCTCATCTTTGAAATCGATGACGACTTCCCCATCCCCGAGTGTTCCTGTTTTCAAGTCGAACGGGTATTTGCGGACCGTCTCGGTCGGTGTATCGATATGGTAGAATGTCGAGTGGTCCGGAGACCATGTCAGACCGTTCGACAGCGTCAGTTCACTGAGCATGACCTCGGTCGTGCCGTCACGGTTCAAGCGATAGAGCGTCGCCTCGTTCTCCTCGTCGTTGAGATGAAGCGTCCCGGCAAAGATTCGTCCGTACGGGTCGGCCTTTCCGTCGTTGAAGCGAAGATCCCCTTCCGGGTCATCGAGTTCGACGAGTTTATCGAGTCGCTTCGATCCCTCGTCCCATTCATAGATGCCGTCTTTCAAGCCGACGACGACGCCGTCTGTCACTTTCGGGACCGCAAACCCGATCTGTTGTCCCATATCGAACGATGACAGCTCGTCTTCCTTTTCGTCGTACCACCAAAGTGTGTGTCCTTCGATGTCGACCCAATAGAACCGTTTCAGTTCAGCATCCCAACACGGGCCTTCCCCAAGTGTATTTCTGACTCGAATCCATAACGCAGCGTTTACTGTCTCCATTGAATTGCCTCCACTCTCTACATTGATTTCAACTGACTATTCCCTGAGCGGACGAGGTCTATTCAAGATTTTTCAAAATCGTTCCGCAGAGTTAGGGGCGATGTCCGTCTTTCCTTCACCGGAGCGGCTCTATGAAAAAAAACTCCTTGAATCATTCGATTCAAGGAGTCCACTTATTTCGCACCTTCGACGTTCATATGTTTACTGCGCAACTGGCCGCATGCCGCATCGATGTCAGTCCCGTGCTCAAGGCGGACACCGGTGTTGATGCCACGCTTCTTCAAGACATCATAGAACGCCATGATGTCCTCCGAGGTACTGCGCTCGTATTGGATATGCTCGTTGACCGGGTTATACGGGATCAAGTTGACGTACGACTTGTCCTTAATATCGTCGATGAGCGCCGCCAATTCCTCGGCGTGCTCCGGTAAATCGTTCACTTTCGACAGGAGAATATATTCGAACGTGATTCGTTTGTTCGTCTTCTCGACGTAATACCGGATGGCCGGCATGAGCTTGTCGAGCGGGAACGCCCGGTTGATTTTCATGATTTGCGTCCGCAGCGCGTCGTTCGGCGCATGGAGCGACAGCGCCAAGTTGATGCGCAAATCGAGGTCCGCGAACTTGTAAATCTTGTCGGCGAGTCCGCTCGTCGAGACGTTGATTTTACGCGGCGCGATCGCGAGACCGCGCTCGTCCTTGACGACACGCAGGAAGTCGACCAAGTTGTCAAAGTTATCGAACGGTTCGCCGATCCCCATGACGACGATATGGCTGACCCGGGCCCCTTCGCCGACTTCGTCCAAGTAATGTTGCACGGTCATGATTTGTTCGACGACTTCGCCCGCCGTCAAATCACGTGTCTTCTTCAAGAGACCGCTCGCACAGAAGCTGCAGCCGATATTGCACCCGACCTGCGTCGTCACACAGACCGAACGGCCGTACTTATGTCGCATGAGCACTGTCTCGATATAGTGCCCGTCGTGTAGTTTAAGTAAAAATTTGACCGTCCCGTCGCCCGCCTCTTGTTTGACGAACAGGTCTTGCGTCGAGATGACGTATTCGGCGGCGATCGCCTCACGCACCTCGGCCCGTACCGAGATGTCCTCGATTTGCTTCACTCGGTCGATGTAGAGCGAGTCCCAGATTTGTCTCGCATGGAAGGCGCTGTATCCCCAAGAGACACACGCTTCTGTCAGCTGATCGAACGTCAGCCCGTATATAGATGGTTTCATTGCTATCTGTCCTTTCTTCAATCCGCATACGTACCATTGTAGCGGACGTGGACGACGGGTGCAACGTTCTTATAACGGTGGAACGGGACGCGAAATATGTCGCTCGAACGCATACGCCAGACGGATCAAGTCACGTTCGGCATAACTCGTCCCGGTGAACGATAGGCCGAACGGCGCCCCGCTCGCTTTCAAGCGATATGGGATCGTGATGGTCGGATGCCCGGCTTTTGCCGCCATGTCATAGTTCAAATCGTGAGGCAAGACGAGCGCGTGCAACTGCTGTTCGTTTAATAGGCGGTCGAGTCCGTCCGTCTTGGCGTCACGCACGTCATCGAGCCGGCGCGTCAAATAGGCCGCCTCGATGAGACGTCCCGACAATCTTTCCGCTTTCTCGAACGTCTTTTGTCCGTGCGGGATCGTCTCAGGATGTCTGTTGTTCCAGTCCATCAAATCCGACAACGTCTCGTACGGGAGCGTCGTCGTGGCCAGGTACGCCTCGATCCCGAGTTTGAACTCGTGGTACAAAATATCGCCTTGGTCGAGTGTATCATGGGCGGGCAGTTCGACTTCGACAAGGTCGATGCCGCTCTGTTTCAACAGCTCGGTCGTCTCACCGTATAATGCTTGTTCTTCTGTTGATAAATCAGCTTTGACGATCCCGACACGCATCCCGACCGCTTGGCGCTCGTCGAGGCACGTCCGATACGGCGGGCCGGCCGGGAGGTTGAGTGTCGCCGGGTCCGCCGGGTCTTCCCCTACCATCGCCTCAAGTGCCCTTACCGCGTCTTCGAGCGTTCGTGCCATCGGTCCCGCCGTATCTTGCGACCGCGAGATCGGGATGATGCCACTCCGACTGATGAGGCCGACGGTCGGTTTGATGCCGACGATGCCATTGTGCACGCTCGGATGGATGATGGAGCCGCTCGTCTCGCTACCGACAGCGAGCAGTGTCAGGTTCGCTGCGACCGCAGAGGCCGAACCTGAGCTCGAACCTCCGACATCGAGCTTATCCCCATATGGATTGAGCGTCTGCCCACCGACACCGCTCCAGCCGTTCGGCATGCCCTCGGTCAAAAAGTTGGCCCATTCGGACAAGTTCGCTTTCCCGAGGATGATGGCCCCGCTCGCTCGCAGGTTTTGGACGAGATGGGCGTCCCGGCCTGCGAAGTGATGTTCGAGGGCGACGGCCCCGGCCGTCGTCTTCATGAGTCCGTCTGTCTCGACATTGTCTTTGATCAAGACAGGAATGCCGAGTAGCGGCAAGCGTAACCCGCGACGAAACGCCCGGTCAGCCGACTCGGCCTCGAACAACGCGTCCGGGTTCACCTGGATGACCGCCTTCAGTTTGTCGTTGAACTGGGCGATCCGGGTCAAATAGTAGGCCGTCACGTCACGCGCCGTGAACGTTCCTTCTTTATATCCGCGATGGGCAGATTCGATATCGAGTTCCATAAAATCAAATGTGTCAGTCATATTGATTCCTCCTTTGGTCACTCGATGGTATTCGCTATCGCCACATGATTTCCTGTTTTCGTTCGCCAACGAATGTGTAACTTGGTACACTGAAAGAAAAGGGAGGTTACTATGAACCGTTCGTACGTACTCGTCTTATTGTCCGTCTTTGCCTTGTTCTTCTTACAGTTATATGCCGGGGACGCCCCGTATACGCTACCGCTCTCCATCGTGCTCGTCATCCTGATCCTCGGTGCCACCTTGCTCCAACTACGGCGCAAGCCAAACCGTTGACGCCGCTTCAAATCTGATGGTATGATGCTGTCACCAACTACATATCGATATCTTGAGTGAACGAGAGACCTGGCTCTATGACTTCACAGCAACCTGCTACGGCAAGGTGCTACTACCAGCAAGGTGATTGCCTTGGCCGATATGACAGAGCGCTCATGTCGATGACATGGGCGCTTTTTTTGGAATGAACATGAGGGGGACTTATTAATGGAAAAAGCAACATTCGCAGGCGGCTGCTTTTGGTGCATGGTGACACCGTTCGAGGAACAGCCCGGCATCGAGTCGATCGTATCAGGTTATACGGGAGGTCACGTCGACGATCCGACGTATGAACAAGTGAAGACAGGGACGACAGGACACTATGAGGTCGTCGAGATCACGTTCGACCCGACGCTGTTCGCTTACGAGCGACTGCTCGAACTGTATTGGATTCAGACCGATCCGACCGATGACGGCGGTCAATTCCAAGACCGAGGCAGTCAATATGCGCCGGCCATCTTCTATCATACGGAAGAACAACGTGTGAAAGCAGAGCAGAGTCGCGACGCGCTCGCGGCGAGCGGACGTTTCCAACAGCCGATCGTCACGAAGATCTTACCGGCTGACACGTTCTATCCGGCCGAGGAGTACCATCAAGACTTCCATAAAAAAAATCCGGCCCACTATAAAGAGGACCGGAAAAAATCTGGGCGTGACGCATTCATCGAACAAGCCTGGTAAGCGAAAGACGGGTCGTCTGACCCGTCTTTTAGCTTTTGGCGATTCCGAGCATGAATCCGGCCACGACAATGAGGCCGATACCCATAAAGACTAAGACACGTTCTTTCGTCGTCTTCTCTTCTTTTAATAGATAGATCCCGCCGAGCGTCGCCACGACGACGTTCAATTGCGACAAGGCGAATGACGTCGCGATTCCGACTTCACCGCTCGACACGAACAGCCCGAAGTTCCCGATCCCCCAGGCGATCCCGGCCAAGATATTTTTGAACGTCTTCGGATCGAACTTCTTCACATCTTTCTCACGCAGGCTGAACAACAGCGCCGCGACGAACATCCCGACCGACTGTGGCAAGATGGCCGTGATCCCGTCGACCTCGAAATAGTTCGTCAGGACGGCGTACGTCACGTAACCGATACTCGACACGAGCAGGACGAGCAAGCCTTTCTTCAAGGCGCCGCTACTGTCGCCGTCTTTGTTCTGCTGATACGATGTCAACGCAGCCCCAATCACGATGAGAACGAGCGCCGAAAATCCGAGCCATAGTTCGGTCGTCGTTTTCCAGTCTCCGAGGACGATGACACCGAACAACGATGTACCGAGAAGCTGCATGCCGGTGCTGATCGGCATCGCCTTCGAGACACTTAAAATTTGAAACGATTGGAACTGTAAATATTGTCCGAGTGCCCAAAACGCGCCGGAGATGAATCCGGTCACGATTGCGAGCGTCGTGAACCCGGGATTGAACACGAGTGCGATAATGACCGCCATCACCATCGCCCCGATTGTCGTCCCGATCAACTGTTGAATCGGCTTCCCGCCGACCTTTGAGACGATGAGCGGGATGCTCCCCCACATCAAGGCAGGTAAGAGTGCGAGTAAAATCATTTCCATACATGACACCTGCTTTCGTAATATAACATCATTTGTGATTTTCCCACGTTCAGTGCTGATTAAACTTTGTTCAAAAAAATTAAAAATAGCCATTGCCAAATGTTTTACTAGGATGATATAATAATTTTCGAACGGGGCATTAGCTCAGCTGGGAGAGCGCCACGCTGGCAGCGTGGAGGTCAGCGGTTCGAGCCCGCTATGCTCCATTATTGAAGTCACCACTCATTTGAGGGGTGACTTTTTTTGCGTCGCCGCTCGGTTTAACTCATCCGCTAGCGGGTAATGATTGTAAGACATCATTATTCTAAAGGGGGACTTATCATGGACCGAGCCTCTGTCGAAGAGACCATTTTAGCCGTCATCGACTGTATGCGGGCAAGTAATCATTGTTTCTCAAAATGCTTACAAGAAGAAGACTTGTTGATGGTCGCCGAGTGTATCCGGCTGACGAAAGAATGTTCGGAAGTGTGTGCACTCGCCTTGAACGCGCTCGAGACCGATTCGGCTTTCACCAAACCGATTGGTGCACTCTGCGCCCAGGTGTGTGACACGTGCGCCGTCGAATGTGGCCGCCACTTGCACGACCATTGCCAACGCTGTGCCGAAGCATGTCTCCGCTGTGCCGAAGCATGCCGCAACCTCGTGGCCGCATAATCGCTTTTTAGTCTAACGATATGTTAGACTTTTTTTATACTTGTTTTTACGAGAAAGGGATCAATTATGCCACATTCAATTCTTGCCATCGACGTCGAGACGGCGAACCGCGATAGTCGCAGCATCTGCTCTGTCGGCTGGAGCCTGCTCGTCGACGGTGAAATCATCGAAACGAACCAACTGCTCGTCAATCCGGAGGAAGACTTCGATGCCGGCAATATCCGGGTCCACGGCATCCGGCCGAGCGATGTCTGGGACGCCCCAGCGTTACCCGAGGTGCTCGAACAGCTCTATCCGACGCTGCGGGATGTCGACCTCGTCATGGCACACAACGCATCGTTCGATATGGGCGCGTTCAAGAAAGCGATCGCCAAATACGATTTATATACGTTTCCGACGATCGAGTACGGCTGTACCGTCAAGTTGTCGAGAAAACTGTATCCAGGTCTGCCGAATCACAAGCTGAACACGATGGCGGAATATTTGAACGTCCCGTTCATGCATCACGATGCGGCTGAAGATGCTCGCGTCTGTGCCCTGCTCATGCGCGACATGATGCAGAAGACCGGGATCCATGATCCGCGTGAACTGCACCGGTACACATCGGTCAAGCTCGGAAAACTCGCTTATTGAACGATATGCATGCCAGACAGGCCAAGACACACGTCTTGGCCTGTTAGCGTTTAAAGATCCATTTTTTCTGGACATAATAACTGACGACGAACAAGAAGCTGTCGACGAACACTTTGATCCATACCTCACCGTCGCGGATGACATAGAACAGCGCATAGACGAGACCGGCCGACAGCGCCATCTGCAATCCGACGAGTCCGAAGTATTTCGGCATCGCCCGCTTCGCCTTCGAATGGAACACGATTTTCCGATTGACGAAATAATTGAATAGCGATGACAGGATACGGGCCACGACCGTCGCAATCAAGACGTGCGTCGTCTCGAACCACGGATTCAACAAATAGACGAACAAGGCATAGAACCCGATGTCTAACAGAAATGATGCGACCGATGATAATGAATAGGCCAAAAACATGCGATAGATAAGAATCGAGTCGATCACCGGCCGGAAATGGGACGAGGCGTTTTCTGCCACATAGACGGTTTGAATTGGTGTCTGATGAATCGGGACTTGCAATCGTTTCGTGAACGTCAACATGTTCATCTCGAACTCATAACGGTTCCCCGGCACATCAAGCAATTGTTCCGCATACCGCAACGGAATCGCCCGAAGGCCGGTCTGGGTGTCCTTCAGACGAAGACCGCTGCCGAGCAACATGACGCCGCGCGTCATCTGATTTCCGAATCGGCTCCGGAACGGGATATCGGACCCTGAAAAGTCGCGACAGCCCATAATCAAATGATGAGGCCAGCGTATGCCTTCTTCATACAGCTTCAAGACGTCAGTCGGCAGATGTTGCCCATCCGCATCGACCGTGATGACCCCGTTCGTTCTAGGGAAATGCTGAACGACATGTCGAATCCCGGTTTTCAATGCCGCACCCTTCCCTTGATTCCGGGTATGCTCGAGCACCGTGACCCATTTTCCGACCTCGTCAAAAATCGGACGGGACGTCTCGGCACTCCCATCGTTCACGACGAACAGATGGACGAACCCTTCTTCTTTCAACTCCCGGACCAGTGTGACGAGCGCTTGATCGGGATTATATGCTGGGATTAATATGACGTAATCATCAAGACGTTCCACGGAATGCATTTGCATCGCCACCCCTCCTTCCCTCCTTCTATACCCAAGTGAGTGAAAAGTGATTCCTCGAACCGCCTCAAACAAAAAACACGATGTCCGAGGACACCGTGTGGTCGATCAACCGATGAAGATGAAGTAAGACGACGCGAAATAGACGAGGACGACGAGAACGGACGGCAAGACGTAGCGGAACTTCGACGTGACATCTTTTCGAAGGACACTGTACATGACCAAGACCGACAAAATCGTGATCCCGATCGCCGTCACCAAGTGTGACGTGGACACATCCGCCAAAATCGAACCGCCTCGGTAGAAGACGTCCGACATCGCGATGATGAGCATATTGAAGATGTTACTCCCCAAAATCGAACCGAACGCCAAGTTGACGTTTCCAAGCTTCAAGGCGACGAAGACGGCGACCGCTTCTGGGAGCGACGTCGAGGCCGCGATCAAAAAGCTGCCGACAAAGCTCGAACCGAGTCCGGTCACGACGGCGATTTGGTCACCTAACACTGAAAGCGCCGTTCCGGCCGCCATGATGACGAGAGCGGCGATGATGAAGCCGATGACCGCGCGTTTGATCGGAATTGAGTCGGTGACGCTGACACCGACCTCTTGCTCGACTTCACGTTCTGTCGTAGTTTCTTTTGGACGTTGTCCGATATAGTAAATCCCAACCGCGTACAACCCTGCAATCAATAAGGCATCGATACCAATCCCGAGAATCGTGAAGTCGATGCGAATGACGAGTGCGAGCATCGTCACGAGCGTCAACATCAAACCGAGACTCGCCGTGTAGAGGTGATCCCGACTTGCTTCGTTAAATAGACGCTTCTGACGATAATACAAGTCAAACATCGCCAAGATAAAGATGTTGAACAAGTTCGAGCCGAGCATGTTCCCGATGGCGATATCCGGGTTATTGATCATGACGGCCGATACGCTCGTCGTCACTTCCGGAAGCGATGTCGCTCCGGCAAGCAACACGGTCCCGACGAGCATGCCGCTCATCGTCGACTTCTCGCTGATGACGTCGGCATATGTCGATAATTTGATGGCAGCATACACGGTGAGTGCTGCGGCCAAGATGAAGTAAATAAATACCATATTTCTGTGTCTCCCCTTTTTCAAAAAATCAAAAAAGACCTTTTTATGGACGCCGAAGAAGCATCCATAAAAAGGTCTCGCGGACTTGGATCAGAAGCTCGATGGACCGAGTGCGTTGCACCGTAGTGACGATCCATCGACCACATTCGTGGTCGCTACTCCCCTTCTTATGTTCACGATGAATATATCACGTTTAAGGTCACTTGACAATCATTTCACTCAAGCCACGCGACGATCTCGTCCGACTGCAATGCCATTCGATACGATAATTCATCGATCGCTTGGAGTGCCGGGAGCGACAAGCGTTCCCACAGTCCAGCTTCTTTCAATTGAGCCGACAAGGCGTCGAGCTCGAGTTGATTGACCTCGGTCCCGTGACGATACCCTTCGCGCATCGTCTCGTTCAGCTCGAAAGCGGTCTGACAAAGCGTCGTCGTCTCTTGAAGCCACTCTTCTTCACGGAACCCATGTTTGATGACACCGAACAACTTCTCTAACTTCTCGGTCCGCCCTTCTTCGACTCCGTAAAACAACAAGTTCATTTCCGTCTCGAACGCTTCGATGAGCGTCGTCGTCTGCGCGAACGGCTTCAACGCATGGAGCAGTTCATGATAATACCAGGACTGGTCGCGGAGCGGCCGATTGAAACGGTCCCATACTTGTTTGCCGGCAGACTCGACGTCGAGACGAATCGAACGCAGATTATGTAGCTTGTCCGCGGCCAAGAGTGCGACTTCATCATACTGCATCGTCCGCACATGCTGAATCGTCATCCGTTTGCGTTCTTCCCACGACTGGTGTTTCCCCGGCTCGGACACAGCCTTGACTAGACGTGTCACTTCATGTCCAAATCGTTCACTCAGTTCATCAGGTGTCGTCAACGTATCTTCGAGCAAGTCGTGGAGCAGACCCGCCACGACGACCGGGACGGGTTGCCTATCTTCGACGAGCAACATGGAGACGGCCACAGGATGGGTCAAGTAAGGAATATTCGTTCCTTTTCGAAACTGTCCGTCGTGACGGACGGCCGCGAAACGGAGTGCCTCCTCGATGATTTGATGCACGACGCTTCCTCCTTCGCTAGTTTCAATGTACTCCCCATCCTATACCCGTCACTAGGTCTTTACACGCATATCGGTTGTTGAAAGATAGGGTAATGGTCCCAGTTTCTTGATTCAAGCTTCGTAAATCATCTTTTTCGTCATGCCCCCGTCAACGATCAAATTATGCCCGTTGACGAAATCGTTTTTCTCGTCAATCAAATAAGAGACGGCACGGACGATATCCTCCGGCGTCCCGACACGTCCTGACGGATGCTGCGCGTGATCGATATCACGAAGGGCTTCATCCGAGGTATGGATCCATCCGGGACTGACCGCATTCACCGTGATCGGTCGTTCAGCCAAAGAGACCGCCATCGACTGGGTCAACGAAACAATCCCGCCTTTTGAGGCGCCGTATGCTTCCCAATCGGCCTCGTTTTGAAGCGCGCGGGTCGAGGCCACGTTGATGATGCGGCCGAAATTAGCCCCTTCGTTCAACGTCAAGAAAGCTTTCGAGCAAGCGAACGTCCCGACGAGGTTGACATCGATCACGCGTTTGAACGTCTCGACGTCGAGTTCGGTCATCGGTTTGACGAGCGAGGATACGCCACCGTTATTGATAAGCACATGGGCGGTGCCGACTTCTTGATGAATTACTTTGAACACGCGGTTCACATCCTCATGATCCCCCAGATCGATCTGATGGAACGTCACTCCTTCAAGTTGTGGGTCTTGCCCGATATCGAGTCCGACAACACGGTATGTCGTGCTGAAATGGCGGGCCAGTTCCCGCCCGATTCCTTGGCTGACACCGGTTATGATCATCGTCTGTTTCATTGTCATCCCTCCTGGACAGTAGAATACCCTGATTGCATGAAAATGAGTCCTATCAGTTCGTCCAAAGTGTTTGGTCAGACGTCGTCACGACGGTCGCACCTGCCTCAAGGGCGGCCTCGATTTCTTCAGACGACGAGATCAAGCCGCCGGCGAAGACTGGAATATTTGTCGCTTCTTTCACGCACCGGATATATTTCGGGACGAGACCTGGTAATACCTCAATATAATCCGGTTGAGTGCGGTTGATGAGGCGATAACTCTTCTCGAGCGAACTCGAATCGATTAAAAACAGACGCTGCACCGTTTTAACTTGCTTTTGTTTCGCTTTTAAAATGACACTGCCTTTCGTCGAGATGATTCCATACGGTCGAAACGTCTGACACACATATTCGGTCGCATATTCATCCGCCTTCAGACCTTGAATCAAATCGAGATGGACGAACACTTGCTTGTCATGGGCCGCTAGTAACTGAAACACGGCATCAAGCCGGGCCACATGGACTTCAAGCAAGACGCCAACTTTGAATGGCCCTCTCACAAATGCCTCGAGGTCTTTCATGTCTCGGAGAGCAGGCAAAATCGTTTGACCTTCAATCATTCCCACACAACCTTTCTCCATTCCAGTTTCTCTCATTATCTGTACAACGTCATCCGGAAATCAAGGTTTACCGATTCAATATAGCGGGAAAATAATTTTAACTTATGCGCAGAGAGGGAGTAGTGACATGGTGAATGAAGTAGATGTACGGATTGAGACACCGACACCGGAGGAGCATCAACGCCTTCGCGTCAAAGCAGGCATGCCGAAGCGTTCCGACTCAGGCACGGTGAAAGGGCTCGCTAACACGTTATACGGCGTTTGTTTATATAAAGACGACACGATGGTCGGGATGGGACGTGTCGTCGGGGACGGCGGCATGGTGTTTCATCTCGTCGATATCGTCGTCGATCCCGAGTGTCAAGGCCTTGGGCTTGGTAAATTGATCATGGAACGATTGATGGATTGGATTTTACAGGAAGCAGACGAGACGGCCATCATTAGTCTGATTGCTGACATTCCGGCAGACGGCCTGTATCGCCAGTTCGGATTTGACTATTCTCGTCCCGAATCGGTCGGGATGGAATATCAATGGAGTGAAAACTGATGGTGAAGCAATCCTTCCCTTTTTTAGGGGGTGACGTATGGACGTATTCAATGTAATCGTATTCCTCGGATTGGCACTCACCGTAATTTCGGTGCTCAGTTTGATTATCGAGCGGTTGTTCTTTCCTAGTATCCTCGCCTTCATTGCCATCGGCGTCGCGGTCGGCTTCTTTTGGGACGGGAATGAGGTCTTCAAAATCGCCGGGGAAATCGGGATTATTCTGTTATTCTTTCTACTCGGTTTAAAGTTTCCGCTGAGCGAGCTCGTCAAGCGAATGAAACAAGTGTGGAAAGCAGGCGTCCTAGATGTCCTTCTCGCCTTCGGGGTCACGATTGGAATCGCTTTGTTGTTTGGTCTCGACTTCTCACAAGCATTTTTGATCGGTGCCGTCCTCTATGCGACGAGTTCGTCGATTTCGGCGAAACTTCTCGAGCGACATTCTGAAAAACATGAAGATGTGAAAGAGTTCGTACTGGCGCTCCTTATCTTCGAAGACATTTTCGCCCCGCTCATTTTGACCGTGGCCCCGTTCATCATCCAAGACGAACCGATCGCTTTCACGGACATCGGGAAAGTGTTCGCCGGATTTCTGATTTTCGGAGTGCTCCTCTTCATCGGGTCTCGTTTCGTTTTGAACCGACAGCGGTTCGTCAAACATCTGTTGCGACAAGATGATGCGAGTATCGGTTTGATTGGATTGATTTTATTCTTTGCCGGGATCGGCATGGTGTTCGGCCTGTCCGAGATTCTCGGGGCGTTCATCGCCGGCATCATGCTTGCGGGCATCCACGATGTGCGGCCGTTGAAACGATTGACCGTACCCGTTCGCGACTTGTTCTTGCCGATTTTCTTCATCTCGTTCGGGATCTCCATCAATCTCGATCAAGGGGTCATCGTCAATGCCCTCTTCTTCGTCCTGATCGTTTGGGGCGTGTTATCGAAGTGGATCGTCGGACGCGTCGGGGGTCGCATGTATGGCTTGACGCGGGTGCAGGCGAACGAGGCCGGCTTCTCACTCGCCCCGCGTGGCGAGTTCTCGATCTTGTTCACCGCCCTATCAAACGGAGCGATCAACTTATTTGTCGGTCTCTATATTTTCGTCTCGGCCATCGTCGGCATCGTCTTGTTCCGCTTCTCTGAGATTCTTGCTAACAAGACGGAGGAAAAACTTGAGAAAGTACTTCCCGATGAGACAAAAAATAAAGAAGATCAATGATAGAACACAAAGGAGGACCTTCGCGTGAAGGTCCTCCTTTGTTCGTCAAAATGACGATGCTTGTTTCGACTGCTTTTTCTTCCGTTTCTTGCGCCAGATGAAAAAGACAATCAGACCGACGGCCAATAACCCATAAATCGCGTACGAATACACATCCAAATATCGTAAAATCGATTCCCAATTCTCACCGACACGGATGCCGATATAAATAAGAATCGTGTTCCAAATGACCGTTCCGGCCGTACTGAGGGTCAAGAACTTCAGAAACGGCATATTCGACATGCCGGCCGGTAACGAGATCAAGCTCCGTACGACGGGCATCAATCGCCCAAAGAACACCATCCAGCCCCCATATTTGTCGAACCAGGCATCCGCCCGTCGAACGTCAGCGATATCGAGCCGAATCCATTTCCCATATTTTTTCGTCCACCTCTCAATCTGTTCGACATCTAAATATAATCCGATCCCATATAACAAAATCGCTCCTAAAATGGCGCCCGCTGTTGCAGCGAAGATGACGATCGGGACGTTCAAATCAGTCTTCACGGCAAAGAATCCACCGAATAAGAGCACGACCTCTGATGGAATCGGCGGGAACACGTTTTCAATAAAGATCATGAACGCGATACCGAAATAACCGAACTGTTCAATGACCTGGATCATCCACTCTCTCATATCGTTCACCCTCCAATATCCCCTATTATACCCGTCACCACCCATCAAAAACCGTCCCGACGTGCTAAAATGAAGTACTTGAACGAAAGCGAGGAAACGACAATGACCGAACCGACACGTTGCCCTTGGTGCGGCACGGACCCCATGTACGTCCGTTATCACGACGAGGAATGGGGCAAACCCGTCCACGACGATCAGAAGCACTTCGAATGTTTGATCCTTGAGAGCGCCCAGGCCGGCCTCAGTTGGATCACCATTTTACGAAA
Organism: Exiguobacterium sp. s6; assembly: GCF_018618155.1. Classification (NCBI taxonomy): domain Bacteria; kingdom Bacillati; phylum Bacillota; class Bacilli; order Caryophanales; genus Exiguobacterium; species Exiguobacterium sp. s6. Next base: position 1,190,957 of record NZ_JACSLN010000001.1, on the reverse strand, counting down.
GCGCGACAATTACCGGGAAGCCTACGCCAACTTCGACGTCGAAACGGTCGCCTCGTTCGACGAGACGGATGTTGAACGGTTGCTGGGCAATCCCGGTATCGTCCGAAACCGCCGGAAAATCGAGGCGTCAATCAATAATGCCAAGCGCTTCATCGAGATTCAACAAGAGTTCGGCACGTTCGATGCCTACATCTGGTCGTTCGTCGACAATACGGTGATCAACAACCAATGGGCGGCCAATGACGACATCCCCGCCACGACCGAACTGTCTCATCAGATCAGCAAGGATTTGAAACGGCGCGGGTTCAAATTTTTAGGACCGACGACTGTCTATGCCCATCTGCAGGCGACGGGACTCGTCAATGACCACTTGACCTCTTGCTTCGCTAAATAATTTGATTATTTGGTCAATCCTTCAATAAAATCGTGCACTTGATTCAGTTTTGTGACAAAATTTTGACATGGTGCATACCATAAACATTGAAAGCGTTTTCATTATGATTGAGGGGGATGTTTTATGAACGGGATTTTAATATCCATCACCGTTTACATGGCGCTCATGGTACTACTCGGCGTCATCGCCTATCGGCGGACGGAGAGCATCGGTGACTATATGCTCGGAGGGCGCGGACTCGGTCCCGCCGTCGCGGCTTTGTCGGCAGGTGCTTCCGACATGAGTGGTTGGCTGTTGATGGGACTACCGGGTGCGATGTTCGCGACCGGACTCTCGAGCGGATGGATCGTCATCGGGTTGACGATCGGCGCGTACTTGAACTGGTTGCTCGTCGCACCTCGCTTGCGGACGTACTCGTATTTGTCCGAGGATGCCATCACGATTCCAGATTTTTTCGAGAAACGTTTTAAAGATTCACGCGGCACGTTGCGATCGTTCTCGGCGGCTGTGACACTCATCTTTTTCACCCTCTATGCCACGAGCGGATTCGTGGCCGGCGGCCGGTTATTCAATGCCGTCTTCGGAATTGAGTTCGGGACGGGCGTCTTGATTTTGGCTTCTATCATTATCATCTATACGTTCATCGGAGGATTTTTGGCGGTCAGTTGGACGGATTTCGTTCAAGGGTTGATCATGTTGTTCGCCCTCATCCTCGTCCCGGCCATCGCCATCACGGCGACCGACGGCGTGAGCGCCGCCTTCCAGACGATCGGTGACATCGATGAGGCGCTGCTTGATCCGCTGACTGGTCAGTCGCTCATCGGCATCGTCTCGCTATTCGCCTGGGGGCTCGGTTACTTCGGGCAACCGCACATCATCGTCCGTTTTATGGCCATCGAGAAGTTACAGGACATCAAGAAGGCACGACGGATCGGCATCTCATGGATGCTGTTCACCGTCGTCGGCGCGATGGCGACCGGGCTGTTCGGACTCGCCTATTATACGCAGCGTGGACTTGAGATCGATAACCCAGAAAACATTTTTATTAATTTATCTGATTTATTATTCGTCGATCTCATCACCGGCGTCTTGCTTGCGGCGTTGCTCGCTGCCATCATGTCGACGATCTCGTCACAGCTCCTCGTCTCGTCGAGTGCTGCGACGACCGACTTCTATCAGAAGTTCTTCCGAAGAGACGCCAGCGACCGTGAGCTCGTCATGGTCGGCCGGATCACGGTCATACTCGTGTCGCTCATCTCGATTTGGCTCGCGTTCGGGGCGGATGATACGATCTTGAACTTGGTCGGTTACGCCTGGGCCGGCTTCGGCTCGTCGTTCGGGCCACTCATCCTGTTCAGCCTGTTCTGGAAACGGACGACGCGACAAGGGGCGCTCGCCGGTATGCTCGTCGGGGCATTCATCGTCATCCTCTGGAAAAACTTTGCCGCCGATTGGTTCGGGACCGTCGGTGAGCTCTATGAGATGATTCCAGCGTTCTTCTTGTCGAGCCTCGCCATTTATGTCGTCAGTCTGATGACACCACCACCGAGCTCGACGATCACGAACGAGTTCGAGGAAATGGAACACATCTTGAAGACAGAACGGATTTAACGATCGAAGTGCCATGCTACTATAGCCTGGCACTTTTTTTTGTCGCCTAACAAGGAAATTGACAGTCTATAGCGAAAGGTACATATAGATCAATTTGTATCATAAGAAAGGAAGTGACTCGTCCCTTGAAACGAGTAATCCCGTATAAACAAGCCATATTGACCTTGCCCCTCCTCTTTCTGTTCGGCTGTGCGACCGCCGACGTCGAGACGTCTACGGAGCAAACGGAGACCCCGGCACCAGAGACCGAGGCGGAGGAGCCGGCACCTGTTCCGGAAGAGCCAGAATCAGTCGTGACGACGACGTCCGTCTATGCGATTGGCGATATCTTGTTACACGACAGCGTATATAATGCCGCCAAGAGCGGGGACGGCTATGACTTCACTGCCGCCTTCGAACCGATCGCCCCGATTTTGACCGAGGCCGATATTGCCATCGCCAACCAAGAGAGCATGATTGGTGGCAGTGAGATCGGCTTATCGAGCTACCCGGCCTTCAACAGTCCGTATGAGGTCGGTGATGCGCTCCAAGACGCTGGCATCGACCTGGTGACGACGGCGAACAACCATACGCTCGATCGAGGTGTCACGGCCATCGAGAATTCGATTGCCCACTGGAACGAGATCGGTATGCCGTATACTGGTTCGTTCTTATCGGAAGCGGACAAGGCTGAGATTCGGACGTTGACGAAGAATGATATCTCGTTCGCGTTTCTCGCCTACACGTACGGCACGAACGGGGTCGTTCCGAAACAACCGTACCATGTCAACTACATCGATCTCGAGGCAATGAAGCCTGAGATTGAAGCGGCCGAACAAGCAGCCGACCTCACCGTCGTCTCGCTCCATTTCGGGAATGAATATGAGATACTCCCGAACGAGGCACAACAGACACTCGTCCAAGAGCTGTCTGACCTCGGGGTCGATCTCATCATCGGCCATCACCCCCACGTCCTCCAACCGGTCGCTTGGGTGGACGGCGCTGAAGGCAACCGAACGTTCGTCGCCTACTCGCTCGGCAACTTCCTGTCCGGCCAACAAGGGGACGATCGTAATACGGGTGGCATCGTCGGCATCGATGTCGTCAAGACCGTCGAAGCGGATGAGACGACGTTCGAACTCGCCAATCCGATGTTCTATCCGACGTTCACCCGGCGCTCTAGTGCGGACGGACCGTTCGAGGTCGTGCCGTTACAGACGGCAAAACCCGAGTTGTTCGATGCCACGAGCGAACATATGTCGCAATGGATGCCAGAACTCGAAATCGTTCAATGAAGGATCACTTTCACAAGTGATTCTTTTTTTTTGCCAAAAAAGGTTGCTTTACATGAAATCATCCGTTAGACTAAGTCGTATATTTATAAATACAGATGAATAATTATGTATAAGGGGTGTAAGGAAATGAAACAAAAACTCGTATTAGCTTATTCAGGTGGACTTGACACATCGGTCGCAATCAAATGGTTGGATGAACAGGGATATGACGTCATCGCCTGCTGTTTGAACGTGGGAGAAGGGAAAGACTTGGAGCGCATTCAACAGAAGGCACTCAAAGTCGGGGCCGTCAAATCGGTCGTCATCGATGCGGTCGATGAATTCGTCAACGATTTCGCCCGTTACTCGATGCAGGCACATACAATGTATGAAGGCGTCTATCCACTCGTCTCTGCCCTATCGCGGCCGCTCATCTCGAAGAAGCTAGTCGAGGTCGCGCAAGCCGAAGGCGCCATCGCCGTCGCTCACGGGTGCACTGGGAAAGGGAATGACCAAGTCCGGTTCGAGGTGTCGATTCATGCGCTCGACCCGTCGCTTGAAATCATCGCGCCGGTCCGGGAGTGGAAATGGTCACGGGAAGAAGAAATCGCCTATGCGGCCGAGCACGGTATCCCGATTCCGATCGTCCAAGAAGAGCCGTTCTCGATCGACCAAAACATTTGGGGCCGGGCCGTCGAATGCGGCATTCTTGAGGACCCATGGGCCGCTCCACCGGCGAGCGCTTATGAATTGACGGCACAGCTCGAAGACACTCCAAACGAACCGACGTATGTCGAAATCGAGTTCAACGCCGGCGTACCAGTCGCCATCAATGGACAAGCAGCGACGTTCACAGCCATTCTCGAACAGTTGAATATCGTCGCCGGGGCACACGGCATCGGGAAAATCGACCATATCGAAAACCGGGTCGTCGGAATCAAATCACGGGAAGTGTACGAAGCACCGGGTGCGATGACGCTCATCACGGCACACCAAGCGCTCGAGGCGCTCACGCTCGTCCGGGAAGTCGCCCACTTCAAACCGATCGTCGAACAGAAATTGACGGAGACAATCTACAACGGTCTCTGGTACTCGCCACTGACGAAAGCGCTCCTCGCCTTCATCGATGAGACGCAACAAACCGTGACCGGTACGGTCCGGATGAAACTGTTCAAGGGACAAGCCATCGTCGACGGACGGAAGTCCCCGATCTCGCTCTATGACGAACATCTCGCGACGTACACGTCGGCCGACACGTTCGACCAACAAGCTGCCGTCGGTTTCATCAAGTTATGGGGACTGCCGACGAAAGTGCAAGCGGAAGTGCTCGCAGAGAAAGGAACGATGGTGCATGAGTAAACTATGGGGCGGCCGGTTCGAACAGACGGCCAGTGAATGGGTCGACGAGTTCGGGGCCTCGATTCATTTCGACGCCCAGCTCGTGTTAGAAGATATTGAAGGGAGCATCGCCCACGTGACGATGCTCGGGGAGCAGCACATTTTGACGGCGGACGAAGTCGTGCAAATCGTCGCGGGGTTGAAGACGCTAGCCAAGAAGGCACAAGCGGACGAATTGACGTTCAACGTCTTCCATGAAGACATCCATATGAACCTCGAGGCCCTCTTGCATGAAGAAATCGGCCCGGTCGCTGGCAAGATGCACACGGCCCGCAGCCGGAACGACCAAGTCGCGACGGATATGCACCTATATTTGAAACGCCGTGTCCTCGAGACGATTGACGGGATTGAAGCCGTGCAGACGGCACTCTATGACCACGCCGCTCAAAACGTCGAGTCGATCATGCCGGGTTATACACACTTGCAACGGGCCCAGCCGGTCTCGCTCGCCCACCACTTGCTCGCGTACTTCTGGATGCTCGAGCGCGACAAGGAGCGCTTCAGTGACAGCTTGAAACGGATTGACATGAGCCCGCTCGGAGCGGGTGCCCTGGCTGGGACGACATTCCCAATCGATCGTCATCGCTCGGCCGAGTTGCTCGGTTTCGCCCAAGTCTATCCGAACAGTCTGGACGCCGTCAGCGACCGTGACTTCATCTTAGAGTTCTTGTCGAATGCGTCGCTGCTCATGATGCACTTGTCACGGTTCTGCGAGGAGTTGATCCTTTGGAGCAGCGAAGAGTATCGGTTCATCACGATCTCTGACGTGTTCTCTACGGGATCGAGCATGATGCCTCAGAAGAAGAACCCGGACATGGCCGAACTCGTCCGCGGAAAGTCAGGTCGCGTCGTCGGCAATCTGATGGGACTTTTGACGATTATGAAGGGACTCCCACTCGCCTATAACAAGGACCTGCAGGAAGATAAGGAAGGCATGTTCGATACCGTCAAGACGGTTCAGGGCAGTCTCAGCATCATGGCCGGTATGATTCAAGACATGACGTTCCACACGGAAACGATGAAGCAAGCGACCGAACGCGATTTCTCGAACGCGACCGAACTCGCCGATTATTTGACGGCAAAAGGGATGCCGTTCCGTGAGGCCCATGAAGTGACGGGCACGCTCGTCCGGTATTGTATCGACCAGCGTCTGTATTTATCAGAATTACCGATCGAGACGTACCAAGCCCACTCTGAATTGATTGAAGCGGATGTGTACGAGGCACTCTCGCCGGTGACGGCCGTCAAACGCCGCAACAGTTACGGCGGGACGGGCTTTGACTCAGTTCGGACTCAACTGACAGAAGCGAAAGAGAACCTACCGACACATGCGTAAACGATGAGGACCTGGTCAATTTGCGACCAGGTCCTCATTTTTCTGCTTGTCAGACGAAAAAAATGATGTTAACCTAACTTTAGTCAACGTTAACAGAAAAGGGGTTTACATATTGAAAATTCATGATTTGACACAAGTTGCCATCGGTGCCGCCTTGCTTGCGAGCATCGGCTCCATCGCCATCCCGATCGGCCCCGTTCCGATCACCCTTCAAATGCTCGGCATCATGACGGTCGCTTCCGTGCTCGGCGCCAAAAAAGGCGGTCTTGCCGTCGTCGTCTACTTATTGCTCGGCTTGATCGGTCTACCCGTCTTAAGTGGTTCGGGCGGGCTCGCCCCGTTCGTCGGTCCGACGGTCGGTTACTTGATCGCCTTCCCGATCGCCGCCTTTTTGATTGGTTGGTTCTCGGAACGACATCGTGCGTTCCCCGCCCTCGTCGCTTATAACATCCTGATCGGACTCGGCTTCGTCTATGTAGTCGGCAGTCTCGGTCTCCAAGCCGTGTTCGGACTGACGTTCATCGATGCACTCAAAGTGAATATCCCGTTCATCCTCGGTGACTTGATCAAAGCAGTGTTAGCTGCGGGCATCGCCTACAAAGTCTCAACGAACCCGCAAATGCGCAGAACCCTCGCCTCGTGAAGGTTCAAACGTTTCATCGGAAAGAAGAGGTGGAACGTATATAGTATGGAAGGGGGTGTCCTGATGAGCGATTCAACGTTTAAAAAGCGCTTGATGAAAGCGACCCATATCCATCGCTCCCCGAAAGGACAGCGTCGCGGGAAAGACGAGCCGCAACGTGAAAAACGCGACACCGAGGCGTTCGAACGACGGTTGCGTGAAGCGAAGAGCAAAGTCGGAGAGATTCAAGAGAACATTGACCATATCGCCAGACGTTAACACCCTGTCCTCGGACAGGGTTTTTTGATGCGCTTCAGCACACGTTATACCGATGGTGATGTTCATATGTAGGATATATCATGCTCCGACTATCCCTATAAGAAAGACCCCCGTCTGTAGACGAGGGTCGATCATCACTTCGAACGCGGCCGGATAAACAGCGCGACAATGAACGAGAGCGCGAGGACGACGAGTAGTCCGAGCGAGATGTCGTTGAAGCCGAGCAAGTTGAGTCCGACGCTGATGGCGACAGCGACATAGAAGCCACCGAGCGCCTTTTTGACGAGTTGCGAACTGAACCGTTGCAACTGCTTCGCCCCGATCGGCGAGCCAATCATCGCCCCGGCGATGAGCGCGAGACCATGCCAATAGTTCGCATCGGCCCCGGCGACGGCATAGTTGATCACGCCCGAGACGACGATGAGGAACGCCGCGGCGATACTCGTCCCGACGGCTCGTTTCATCTCGGTGTTGAGCAGTTTGACTTGAAGCGGTGTCAACACGAATCCGCCGCTGACACCCATGAGTGACGAGATGAACCCGCCGAACAACCCGATAAAACCGAGGCGTGGGACCGACTCCGAGCCGACACTTCCTTCTTCATGTTGCTTCGACCGGAAGAACGAGACGGCAAAGTACGTCAGTAGCGCGATGTAGGCGAGCGAGATGACCGGCTTCGCACCGTCGAGCGTCTCAAGGTAGAACACGAGCGGCGTCGCCACCCACGTCCCGACGACACCGAAGGCGCCAATCATGAGGGCATGTTTCGGATTGACGTTCTTTAATTTAAGATGGGAGATCGTACCGGCCGTGGTCGATCCGAGCGTGAGCATCAGACTGAGCGCGATGGCCGCACTCGCCTCGTATCCGAAGACGAGTAGCAGCGGCGTGAGTAAGATCCCGCCCCCGATGCCGAAGAATCCGCTCAAAATCCCGATGAGCGTTCCGAGCAGTAGAAACGATAGTAATGCTGTGACATCCATGAACAAACCTTCTTTCTTTCCTTTTCATAACTAATCATAACAAAAAAGGAGCGCTTTATGGCGCCCCTCGTTTATAATACCTTCTCTAAAAATCCGAATACTTTTTGACGATACTCGGTTTGGAACGAGCGATGCGACTGCACGTGCCCATCATTCTCGGTCACCCACAGTTCGACTTCCTCCCCGGCCTCGGCCAATTGTTCACTCTCGCTCACAGGGATGGCATCATCGCCTTCACTATGAATCAACAACACCGGTGCCTCGATTTGAGCGATATCGTCAATCGGCTTGACCACATCGGCATCGAGACCTGTGAACCACGGCGTCACCGTCATGATGACCGGTGTGAACGGAAAGTTCGGTAAATCGCTCCATACAGGCAAGTTTGTCTCGAGGTAGCCCCGGAGGTCACTGAACGGACTATCGGCGATCACAGCGGCCACGTCGGTCTCATCAGCCGCAGACAACGCCGTCGCCGCGCCCATCGACACCCCGTATAAGACGATTGGACCGTCCGAGCGTTCTTTCGCATAGGCGATCGCGGAGGCGAGATCCGCTTGTTCTTTCGCCCCGACCGTCACACGGTCACCTTCCGAGATGCCTGACCCCCGAAAATCGAACGTCAGGAACTGATATCCTTGTTCATGAAACTCCGGAATCAATTCTTTGAGCGGCAAATCGGACTGCTCGCGGTTCTTCCCATAACCATGTGCGAACACGATCGTTGCGCGCGGTGTCGGGTGCGGGATCCACCACCCGTACAAATCGTGACCATCCTCGGCTTCGATGGTCACATTCTCGTATTTGACACCTAACGTCTTCGGCGTATACGTCAACGTCTCCCGTTCGGGCGACGTCAACTGATCGCCGATGTGGGCCGAGATGCCCACGACGGCGAGAAACACGATGAGAAGCAACACACCGGTCGCCACCCCTATATATTTAACCCAACGATTCATCGCACTGCCCCTCTCCATTGTCCACTTGCTTTCAGTTGACTCATCGGAGCCAACTCCGTAAAGCGATTAACGCATGTTGCACCGGTTCCCATGTCTCAGACGGAATGACGTAACACGTCGCTTCCTCAATTTGAAACGTCGTCACATCGGCACGTCGGACGATATTTTCACCGATTGGACCGAACGGGTCACTGTTGACATCCGTATGGTCGAATGTCTTCCACACCCGCGCCCCGTCCTCATAAAGCGCGCACCCAAACGACTTCACCGGTCCGTCAATTCCATACTCGGCATAATGCCATAACGTCGTCGCATCGAGCGGTGAACCGAGATGTAGGATTTTTGCATTACGCTCGATCATGCGTTCGATTGGCGAACCCGGCCCAAAACCGACCTCAAGTGTATGTCCAGCCACAATCTCCTCGGCACCATTCCCCCACGCAGCGACCGACCACATCGGATGATCGCTCCGAAACACGTTCGGATACGTACGGAACAGTTCCGGGACACGGCCCATGCCTCGAGTCGGTGTCTTTTCCTGGTCATACGCCGGCATTTCCTCCCGGATCGTTGGCCACCACTCGACTGGGACGGGTGGGGCTTCCCATTCAGCCGGGTCTGAATTATCACTGCTCTGGGTCGCCATCATGATCAGCCCGTCCGGACCGACCGTATCTTGGAGCGCCTCGATGACGGTCTGAGCCCCGCCACATACCCATCCGAGCTTTGATAAGGACGTGTGGACGAATAGGGTGTCCCCCGGCTTGACGCCGGCACCCTGTAAGTGGGCAACTAAACTTGTTTTCGTTTCGATATGTTTCATCGGATTCACTCCACGATGAGCTGGATCGTCGACCCGCTCCTTGATTTTTTGACTTCAATCCGGGCGTCGACCCGGTCCTTCAATTCCTGAACGTGACTGATGACCCCGACGAGCCGCCCGCTCGATTGGAGCGACATGAGAAGCTCGATCGCTTGGTCGAGCGATTCAGCGTCGAGTGTCCCGAACCCCTCATCGATGAGCATCGTCTCAAGGCTGACCCCGCCACTCAGTTGCTGGACGACTTCGGCGAGTCCAAGGGCGAGCGACAATGATGCTTTGAACCCTTCCCCACCCGACAGGTTTTGGACGCGGCGTGACTGACCCGTATAGGCGTCAAAGACTAATAGTTCGAGACCGGACTTGGCATTTCCTCTCGCCGTCTCGATTTTCCGCTCCAATTGGAACTGTCCGCTCGTCATTTGATCGAGATGGACGTTGGCCGCATGGAGAATTTGATCGAAGAACGCCGTCTGCACGTACGTCTCGAACGTTAACTTTTGCGGATTCAGTCCTCGACCGGTGTCGGCGATCAATTTGACCGTCTCCAGATTCCGTTGATCCTCATCCGTCTTCTCCCGGAGCGCGTTCCATTCGGCTACGATGTGACGATGACGTTTCAATTGCCCGTCCGCCGTCACGAGTTGTTCGGACAGCGCTTCGAACGAACGGTTCTCCTCGTGCAACTTCTCCTGGAGCCGTTCAAGGTCTGGTCGCGGACGGTCCCCGATTTTATCGTTCAGCGCCTTGACGGCGTGTTCGAGCCGGACACCTTCCTCCAGCTCGGTCGCTTGGCGTTCGCGCAGCTCGGGCAGTTGCTCGACGCGCGCGCGATACTCCTTGAACACAACTACAGTCAACTCAATCTTCTCGAGAGCAGCCTCCAGTTCAGCCGTCGCTTCGGAAAGACGAACATGCTCGAACTCGAGTTGTTCACCAAGGAGACGGAGTCGCTCCGCTTCCCCCCACTTCAATCGATTCAATTCTTCAAGCCGACGTTCATACGTCCCCACGTTTCGTTCGATGTGAGTGAGTCGCGTCGCGAGCTGATTCCGCTCGGTCTGCAACATTTCTAACGTCGTCCCATCCGGTTGACGCATCGACTGAAGCTGCTCTTGGACGGTCTGGAGCTGTTCGAACAACTTCTGTCGTTCATCTGCCTGCACACGCTTCGCCGTCTCGAGTTGCTTCAATTCGGTCGTGGTCGCGCGCAAGAGACGCTCCATCCGTTGTCGTTCTTCGGCTTCTTGACGCAACTGCCGGACGCGGGCGTCTTGGTGTTGCATCGCAGCGTCAGCCGCACCATCGAGCTTCAATTCGAGTCGAGCGAGATCACGTTCACGGATCAGCTCATCGAGTTGGCGTTTGAGCGCCCGATAATCCGCCCGAGCTTCATGGAGGTCGGCCTCGATCCGTTTCAGTGTCTCGATGGCTGAGCGATGACCGGCTTGGTCGATGGACGTCCCCGTTCGCTCGACGTGTCCGTGGGTCAATGAACCGCAGACCGGACAAGGTTCCCCCGCTTCGAGTTGCTCGCGCAGCGTGTCGGCCATGAGCGCATGCTCGGCCTCGACGAATTGGTCGACTTGTTTCGTCTGGGCAGTGAATTGTCGCTGGACTTCCTTCCCGTTGCGTTCACAGGCACCGAGTCGTTCCGTGACCTCTGCCACTTTCTCCTCGAGCCGAACCTGATGTTGGAGCTGACTATACAGCCGTTCGGCCTCGACGAGTTGGTCTGGGGCCGGTGCGTGTTCCAGCTTAGCCGCAAGTTCGCCTTCAGTCGCTTGGAGCTCCTTGAGACGCGCTTCTTCTGAGAACAGGCTGAGCGGCTCCAACTGGCGTTTCAAGTCATCCCGACGTCTCGTGGCCCGGTGCCATTCGTCGACGTAGGGCAACATCTCGTCAATCGCATTGACGCGACTTGTGGCTTGATCTGCCTCCTGGCGCATGGTCGTGATGGCTTCTGCTTCTGCCTTCAACTCTTCCAGCTGTCTCGTGTAGCCTTCGTCTCGTTGACGGGATACATCGCGTTCACGGGTCAACCGTTCGATGTCGTGACGCACCGTTTCGGTACGTTGATAGAGCGGGCTGACGCTTGCCACTTGTTCAAGTCGTTGGATGAGCGCCTGGCGTTCTTCGCGCTCCTGTGCCGCTTCGCGGAATGCTTGGAGCGCGGTCGCGCGCACGTCCCGCTCTTCCATCAACTCGGCGAGCACGGTCGCCTGATTCACTTCTCGACGCAGCGCCTCGAGCCGTTCCTCACCAGTCCGGCGTTGTGCCTGTAGCGAGTCCCTCGCCGCCAAGAGCCGCTCCTCCCGGGCGTCGAGCCACGTCACGATTTCAGGCAAGTTTCGGGTCGACATGTCCTCGACGGCATCGTCTTCGAGTTCCAACAGTTTTAAGCGCGTCGTCTCGACCGCCCATTCGACTCGTTTGCGGTATTTGCCGTAACGTTCGATCCAATCTTCCTGAAAGGCACGGTACGCCTCCGTCTTGAAGATCGATTGCAGAATTTGTTGCTTCTTCGTCGAATCGGAATCGAGGAGCTGACGGAACTGGTTCTGCGGCAACAACAAGATTTGGCTGAACTGCTCATAGCTCAGTTGCAACAACGATTCAATCGTCTGTTCGACGTCGTTCACTTTCGTCGCAATCGGTTTCCAAGCGTCTTTCCATTCGTAGAGCACCGCCTCGTGCGGGATCGGCGTCTTATTTTTCGGGTGCGGCTGTTGTGGTTGGCGGACGATCCGATACCGTTCGTCGCGGATCGTGAACGAAAAGTCGATCTCGGTCTTTCGCTCCGGGTCCGCATATTGGCTTCTAAAATCACTCGCGTTTCGGAGCGTCCCACTCGCCCGTCCGTACAGCGCGAACGTCATCGCGTCAAAAATCGTCGTCTTCCCGGCACCGGTCCGGCCGCTGATGACGAACATCGAACGGCCTTCAAGCTGCGTAAAATCGATTTGTTCTGTCTCGGCGTAAGGACCGAAGGCGGTAATGGTCAATTGTTCCGGTCTCAAATCGATTCCTCCCCTTCTAAGAAGCGTTGCACCGTCGCATCGGCATCGCGGCCGTGGACGGCTTTAAAGAAGTCCATATATACATCCTCGACCGATTGCCGTTCGAGCTTCTCCCGTTCAAAGCGGGACGTCTGGTCTTGGCGACGCAACAACTCAAGTTCGAGGTGTAAGATGTTCGGATAGACGGTCCGCAACTTCGCCATCGGGTCGAATAACGCACGTTCATCGGTCAAGACGATTTTTAAATAGTCGTCGACGGCCTCGTCTTGATAAAACGACGGGTCGAGCAGCTCGTTCAGCGGCCCGGTCAAGATGCGCAAGTCACGGCGCGCCTGGAGTGGACGACGTCGACGTGTCCACGTCCCGTCCCATTCGATGACGTCGACCGATTTCACATGCGTCGCCTCGGAGAACGAATATTTCATGAGCGACCCGCTATACGCGATCCGGTCGTCGCGAATGGCGTCACGGTTATGCAGGTGTCCGAGCGCCGTATAGCCGAACGGCGCGTATAGTCCTTTGGCGACTTGCCCGGCCGTCCCGACGGACAGTTGCCGTTCGGAGTCGGTCTCGAGTCCGCCGGCGACGAAACTGTGGCCGACGGCGACCGCTCGTGCGTCGATCGTCCCGTAGGAATCGACGACTGCGGCGAGCGCGTCATGGTGAGTCCGAATCGACTCGTCGCCGAACGCGTAACGGATGCGCGCCGGCTCGAGGAACGGCATCAAATAAAACGGGATGTCGTTCACGACAATCGGCTCTGTTCCCGGGTCATATTTCCCGACGATATGGAGACCGACTTTCGTCAACAGTTTGGAGCTGTATTGGAGCCGCTCAGCCGAATCATGATTGCCGGCGATGGCGAGCACGGGGATGCCCCGCTCGAGGACGAGCGCACGCCACATCTCATCGAGCAAGTCGACGGCCTCGACGGGCGGCACGGCCCGGTCATATAAATCACCGGCGACGACGATGGCATCAGGCTTCTCCTCGTCGACGATGTGTAAAAATGATTCAAATAATATATGTTGTTGTTCTTCTGTCATGTGGCGGCCGTGGACAATCTTTCCTAAATGCCAATCGGCCGTATGTATCCATTTCATGCGACTTCACCTCTGATTCCATTCTAGCATTATTCCGGTGTACGATTCGACGTCTTGACACTTGTTTTCGAAACAGCGAAAGTTAAAAGGAAAGGGGGACGTATCATGGAGTCCACATCCACATGGCAAGCCTTTCTGCGCTTGTTCCGTGTCGCTCGAGCACCGAAAGGTCTGTTCATCGGCGCTGTATTGATTTCGTTGCTCCAAGCGATGGCGTCACTCGCCATCCCGCTCATCTTGCAACGCGTCGTCGACAATTGGAGCGAGGCCGCGCTTGACGCCCGTCTCGTCGCCATCTTCGTCATCGCGTTTCTAATTCAAGTCGTCTCGAGCGCGATTTCGATCTATTGGTTACATATCGTCGGACAACGCGTCGTCGCCAACCTGCGGACGACGTTATGGGAGCATCTCGTCGCGCTTCCGATTCCGTTCTATGACGGCGTCAAATCGGGGGATCTCGTCTCGCGGCTCAGCAATGACACGACGACGTTGCAGCAGCTCTTGTCCGAACAGAGCGTTCGACTCTTAACGTCGTTCGTCTCGGTCATCGGCGCCGTCGGCATCTTGTTCACACTCGATTGGCAGATGACGCTCGTCATCTTGTTCTCGGTGCCGACGACACTCTTGATTGTCATCCCGCTCGGGCGTAAACTTCGGAAAATCGCCAAGGCGACCCAACATGAGCTCGGTGACTTGTCCGGGTTTTTCGCCGAACTGCTCGGGGAGATTCGGCTCGTGAAATCACAGGCGACCGAATCCGTCGAGGTCGCAGAAGGAAAACGACGCATCGAGCGTCTCTTCGGCCTCGGTGTGCGCGAGGGACGGATTCAAGCGATCTTGATTCCGCTCTTGAACGTCACGTTGACGGCGATGCTGATCGCTATTCTCGGCTTCGGGGCTTATCGCGTCTCGACCGGTGCCCTGTCGACCGGCTCGTTGCTCGCGTTCATGCTGTACTTGTTCCAAATCATCACGCCGCTCATCACGATGACGGAGTTTATCACCCGGCTTCAAAAAGCACGCGGGGCGACCGAAAGAATATCGGAACTGCTCGCCATCGAGCCGGAACCGTACACGGCTGAGCCGTCGACGATTCGACAGTCGTCGCTCTCGTTCGAGGGCCTGACGTTCCGTTATGGCGACCAGCCTGTGATTGACGACGTGTCCCTCATTGTCCCGTTCGGTGCCACGACAGCCATCGTCGGACGCAGCGGTGCCGGCAAGACGACACTGTTTGCCCTCGTCGAGCAGTTCTACCTTCCGTCGAGCGGTCACATCTATTACGGGGACCGGGATATCTCAACCTACGGCCGCAACGAATGGCGGCAAGTCATCGGCTACGTCGCCCAAGATTCGCCCGTCCTATCCGGGACGGTGCGGCAAAATATCTTGTACGGCTTGACCCGGACAGCGACCGAGGACGAGATTCGACGAGCCTGCGACATGGCCAACGCCTGGTCGTTCATCGAGTCGATGCCGGACGGGCTCGATACAGAGATCGGTGAGCGCGGCGTCCGCTTGTCGGGTGGTCAACGACAACGACTCGCCATTGCCCGGGCGCTGTTACGCGACCCGCAAATCTTATTGCTCGACGAGGCGACATCAAGTCTCGACTCGGAATCTGAGCGTGTCGTCCAAGAAGCGCTCGACCGGCTCATGAAAGGCCGGACGACGCTCGTCATCGCCCACCGCCTTTCGACCGTCCAACATGCCGACCAAATCGTCGTGCTCGAGGACGGCGGCATCAGCGGGCTCGGGACGCACCAAGAGTTGCTTCGGGACAACAAACTCTATGAACGACTCGTGAAACAACAACTTTTAGGAGGCAATCAATTATGAAGACAATCGGATTTATCGGACTCGGTGTGATGGGTCAATCGATGGTCAGAAACTTAATGAAGGCGGGATTCGAAGTCCAAGCGTATACGCGGACGAAAGAGAAGGCGGCTGATTTATTGGCGGAAGGTGTCCGCTGGTGTGATTCGGTCGAAGCCGTCTGTCAAAACGCCGATGCCGTCATCACCATCGTTGGCTACCCGTCTGACGTCGAGAGCCTTTATTTCGGGGACGGTATGATTTTGCAGTCGGCCGAGCCGGGAACGCTCGTGATCGATATGACGACGTCTTCGCCGACGCTTGCCGAACGTATCGCTGAGGCGGCAATCGATCGCAGCTTACTCCCGCTCGACGCACCGGTCACGGGTGGCGATGTCGGTGCGAAGAACGGGACGTTGTCGATTCTCGTCGGTGGCGGCGAATACGCCTTCACGAAGGCACGACCGCTGTTCGAGGCGATGGGCCAATCGATCGAACGGATGGGCTATGCCGGGAGTGGCCAATATGGAAAGCTCGCCAATCAAATCGCAATCGCCGGCATCATGATGGGCAACGCCGAGATGCTCGCCTTTGCGAAACAAGCCGGGCTCAATCCCGATCAACTGCGCCAGACGATCCGAGGCGGCGCAGCCGGCAGCTGGACGCTCGAGAACCTTGTCCCGCGGATGATCATCGAGGACTACGCTCCTGGTTTCTTCATCAAACATTTCATCAAAGATATGAAACTTGCCCTCGAGAGCGCAGACCAGTTGAATATCAAACTGCCGAGCCTCGAGTTGGCTCATAAACTGTACTCGATCCTCGAAGAGAACGGCTACGGCGAGAACGGGACGCAGGCGCTCATCGAATACTACATGCACCAGGACGTTTGAATCGGCTCGCTCGTGGAATTAGTAGTACAGAAGGGAGCGATGTAAGATGCCATGGAATATGAAAGATTATCCGGAATCACTGAAAAACTTCGACCCGCTCGTCAAAAAGAAAGCCATTGATATCGCTAACGCCTTGCTCGCCCAAGGCTACTCCGATCAAAAGGCGATTCCGATCGCCACGGAACAAGCGAAAAAATGGCATGAACATGCCTCAAAAGAAGAGAAAGACGAGTTCCGTGACGCTCCCGACCCACAAAAGTCGGATCGGCACGGGACATAAAAACAACCGGTCGGCTCATTCAGCCGACCGGTTGTTCGTTTGCTTCTGTTTCTGCCTTGATTTCGACGTACAGTCCGGCGAGCGCCGTGTTGATATAAGGTTGCACGAAGATATAGGCCAATCCGCCGGTGAATAAGACGAGCACATACCAACCGATGAAACTCGCATATAGACGAAGCATCGTGCGCTTGTGTCCAAACATGAGACGGCGGCTTTCACGCATCGCGCCGAAAGCGGATAGTTCCGGGCGGTCCCGTAGGACGAACGGGACGATCCGATACGTCAAATAGAACCAGATTCCCGGCACGATCAAGAACAGCATGAGCACGTTCAAGCCGAGATAAAAGACGGCATAATACGTGACGGCACGCATGTAATCTTTGAGCGAACCGAACGCTTCGAACAGCAGACCGAACGACGGTTTCTCGGCTTTCGCGATGTCGAGGAATACCCAGTTGCGGCCAAGTTCTAGCGGAGCGAGCAAGACGGTCGCGGTGTATAGCAAACCGATCGAGACGAACAGGATGCTCGGGTCGGTCGATTCTAAATCGAGCTGCGTCGTGATGACCGCTTGAACGAGCATCGTTGCCACGACCGCAAGGAGCGAGATGCCCCAGTTCCCGGACAACATCCGAAGGGCAAATTGTTTATAGACTGATGATTGCATGACTTCACCTACTGTATCGTTTTTTTCATTATAGCAAAAAAACAGTCATCCGACTGTTTTTAGCGTGTCATCGTTTCCTTGATGGCGTTGAACTTCTGCTCATCTAGCTGTCCATCGGTCCTTACACCACTACCGACATGGACAAAGTCAATGCCTAATCGGTCGACGAGTTGGGACACGTTGTCCGCCGTGATCCCAGCGCCTGGAAGGATGTTCATTTCCGCGACGTCGTGCATCGCGCTCAACCGCTCTAAGCCCTCTAATGCCGTCGCTTGACCGCCAGACGTCAGCACATGGTCCACTTCAGGGAAATCATTCAACACGGTGATGGCGTCCATCAAATCGACCGCGTCATCAATGGCCCGATGGAACGTCAATGCCATCTCGCCCTTATGTTTAATCACTTCCCCGAGCAGTGCCTCATCGATGCGCCCGTCATTCGTCAAAGCACCGAACACGATGCCATCGGCTCCGAGCTCACGACACAGACCGACGTCTGCCAAAATCGTCTCCGCGTCCGCCTCATCATAGACGAATGAGTCTGCATGCGGACGAATCATGACGTGGACCGGAATCGTCGCTTGTTCGAGCACGTTTCGAATCGTCCCGAAACTTGGTGTCGTCCCGCCAGCTCGCATATCCGCAATCAATTCGAGACGGTCCGCCCCGTAACGCTCTGCCTGTTTCGCTTCTTTCAATGTGGTCACGATCACTTCAATCATGTCTTCTGCCTCCTTATTAAGGTGCGAAGCGCCATTCGACCTCGTGCTCCGCTAACGCACGTTTCCAATCTGCGGGCTCCGGGAAATCCGAGATGATTGTCGTCACCTTGGAAAAATCGGAGACCCGATACCGCTTTTGTTGGTTGAACTGGGTATGGTCGGCCAGTAGAAAACATTGTCTACTTTGGTCGAGTACCGCTTGCGTCACGGTCGAGAGACCGTGAGCATCACACGTCAAACCGAGCGAGGGATCGACCCCCTCGACAGAGAAAATCGCCATGTCAAACATGTACGTCTTTAACTGCTGCAAGACGTGTTCGCCGACGGTGACGAGATGCTTCGGATCAATCGTGCCGCCGAGCAGTTGGATGTCCCCCGTGAAGACGCCTTTGGCCCGTTGCTCGAAGAGCGCCTTTGCCGCCATGAGTGACGGTGTGACGACCGTCAAATTTCGTCCGCGAAGTCTCGCGGCGACTTGTTCCGGGGCGACCCCATGACCGATGTAAAGGAGGGTATCATCCTCGACGAGCTGAAACGCCGTATAGGCGATGCGACGAATCCCGTCCATGTTTGAAATCAGCATCGGTTGGAACGATACGCTTTGATGCAGCACCGCCCCGCCATACACCCGTTTGATGCGATGTTCTTTTTCAAGTTCTTCTAAGTAGCGGCGGATCGACTCCCCAGAGACGTTCAACCGTTCAATCAATTCACTCGTCTTCACTTTGCCTTCTCGTTCAATCCATTCCACAATCTTTTGCTTACGTTCTTCTCCAATTAAAGACACTTCCCTGCCTCCTCCGCAAATATCGCTTCCTTTCTCAGTGTAGCGAACGGATGTAAATTTAACGTAAACAGAGAGTAAAGAACGGGCAAATCCAACAGATTTTTCGCTCATTTCGACGAAAATCAACAGAAATCCACAAAAAAGACAGTCGAACGTTGACGTCTTGCTTTCAATCCCGAGCGCATCTCATGAAAATGACCGGCCTTCTCTCCGTGTCCTCCGAGAGCTTGCCGGTCATCGAAACATTCATTTCCGTTTTTGGAACAGTGGTACTTTCGGTTCAGTGCCGGAGCGAATCCGCTGCCAGTTCGTGCGGTGTTTGATGATGATGAACAAGGCGAGCGGAACGATGACGATGAGCGGCAGCCAATCTTTCGCGATGACACCATACGTGACGACGGTCACGAGCCCCACGGCTGCGGCAGCCATCGAAGATAGCGATACCATCTTCGAAACGAACAGCGTCACGAGGAACGTCCCGACGACGACGACGAAAAACCATGGGAACGCCGCGAGCAGAACGCCTGCACTCGTCGCCACCGATTTTCCGCCTTTGAACTTGGCAAACACCGGATACGAATGACCGATGATGGCCGGGATCCCGGCGAGTAGCAAGCTCATCTCGCTCCCGAAGAGGAGCGGTAATAGCGCTGCGACCAACCCTTTACCCATATCCCCGAGCAGAACGAGCGTGCCGGCTTTTTTGCCGAGCACACGGAACGTGTTCGTCGTGCCCAAATTCCCACTCCCATGCTCCCGGACGTCGACCTTATAGCCGAGTTTTCCGACGATAAGAGCAAACGGAATCGCACCGAGTAAATAGCTGATTAAAATGATGATGATTTCTGTCATGTAAGGCATCGCAATTCCCCTTAATCCATTAATTGCTCGAGATAGTGCTCAAGCGGGACGTTCGCCTTGTGGACGTCAGTCGCATGCTCTACCCCGATATAGCGTAAGTGCCACGGTTCGTACATATAACCGGTTTCGGACTCATATGCACGTTGATAACGGACGATGAATCCGTACGTGTGGGCATTGTCGGCCAACCACTTGCCCTCTTTCGTCTGTTCTAGACTTTGTGTCAATTGATAGCCGACCGAGGCACTCGAAACATCGATGGCGAGCCCGGTCTGATGTTCCGAGTGTCCTGGTGGTGCCGAATATTTCATCGCCTGTTCTTTCCCGTCCCGGGCTACATAGTTATTGAACAGTTGCACTTGATAATCGTAGGAACGGAACGCACTCGTCCCTTTCAACTCAATGTCGGCCGCTTTCGCGCCCGTCATGAGCTTCTCGATGGCCTGTGCCGCTTCTTTACGAAGCATCTTCCGCTCCCCGGTCGCCGATTCGACGAAATCGATATTCGCCGTCACGAGATCGGCTGGTTTATAGCCCGCTGGCAAGGCGATTTGCTTATTGACAAGGATGAGTGTGTCGAGCTTCAAATTCGCCGTCCCATTCTGTTCAAGCGGTTCGCTCGGCGTTTCAGTCGGCTCCTCTACAGAAGGGGCCTCGGCAACCCGCGCTTCTTCTTCAGGCTGATCCTCGGAAGGCTCTTCCGCTGTCGGTTCCTCCGTTTCCGGAGTCGGTTGTTCTGCTTGCTCATCTTCTTTATCCGTCGGCGTTTCGGCCGGAGTTTCTGTTTGTTGTTCGGTTTCGGCCGGTTTGTTCTCGGCTTCTTCCGTTTTGCTTTGGTCGCTTGTGGTACAGCCCACTAATGTGAGCGTCAAGGCGCAGCACACCATCAGCATAGATGGTTTTCGCATGCGATCTTCCCCTTTCATTGTACAAAAAATACCGTCAAGATATGATACCATACTGACGGTACAAAAGAACCACTGTTATAAGACGGGACTCATGACGCGCATATACATGTCATGCCACTCAGGAAACTCACGGTCGAGTCGAATCGGTTTGAAGTCGCCGCGTTTGACGACGACATGTGTCGTCTTCGCCGAACCGACGAGATGACCGTTTTGATCAGTCAACTCATAACCATAGACCGTCCGGACCTTCGAATAACTATCGACCCAAACTCGTACGTGGACTGTATCTCCGTACGTCACGCTCTTCTTATAATCGACCGAGACGTTCGTTACTGGGGAAACAAATCCAGCTTCCTCCATGTCTTTATATTCGACCCCGAGCTGGCGCAACAATTCGGTGCGTGCCATTTCAAGATATACTAAATAGTTTGCATGATAGACGATGCCCATCATGTCGGTCTCCTGATAGCGGACCGGAATCTGAATCGTATGCATTGAATCGTCCTCACTTTCAACTTGATTATATTATAACTTGGTCTTAATATCTACTACTAAAATCCGATTCAATTCACTGTCTTGTGACGATGCTTCGATCAAACGATATGATTGTCTCGCGATCGCTTCATCGATCAACGATAGGGCCGTCCGTGCATTCGGTCGGTCGATTTCTTTTAGACGGTCAAGGAGTGCCAGACTGACATCTTCATCACACGTATAGCCGAATTTTGCGGCATACTTCTTGGCGATATCGACGAGCTGTTCAAGCGAGTAGTCCTCGAAGTGAATCGTCCGTTTGATCCGGCTGTTGAGCCCTGGGTTTGAGTCGATCAGGCGACGCATTGGTGCCTCATAGCCCGCCATCACGACGACGAGGTTGTCTCCATGCTTTGGCATCTCGTCGACGAGCGTATCAATCGCTTCGCGCCCGTAGTCGTTCGGCCCTCCATTCAGGCTGTATGCCTCATCGATCAACAGCACGCCACCGAGCGCATCTCGAATCGCGGCTTTCGTTTTTTGTGCCGTTTGCCCGACATAGCCGCTGACGAGATCGGCCCGGCTGACGACTTTCAAATGTCCGCGTTTCAAATAGCCCGTCTTCTTCAAGAGCTGGGCGTACAGGTGGGCAAACGTCGTTTTTCCGGTCCCGCTGTTCCCGACGAGGGCGGCATGGAGCTGGACGGGTGCCGTCTTCAACCCGAGTTCACGCCGACGCTTCTGAATCGTGACGAGTGCCTCGATCTCGCGCAGTTGACGTTTTGCCTCATCCATCCCGACCAAATCGTCGAGTGTCGGACCGGACGTATCCTCGGTCGCATCCATATCAAAATCGACTTCTGTCAGGAGCGCCATCTCGTCGAGTGGGGCGTCGGCACCAAATCGCGACCCTTTCTTGAACATGGCGTCGAGTAGAATGTTGTGCACCGTCCGCGCGTTGCCGAACGTCGCGTCGACCCGTTCCCGGTCGATTCGCGCAATCAAGGCGCGCTTCGCTTCGACCGTCAGGACGTAGTTGTTCTCCGCCGCCACTTTTTCACCGATGGCGACGAGTTCGTCATCACTGTAATTCGGGAGCTCGTAATGGTTGGATTCTGGGAAGCGGGAACGAAGTCCCGGGTTCGCGAGCAGAAAATGACGCATTTCTTCCGGGTAACCGGCGAGAATCACGACAAATTTTCCCGCATACTCCCCGCTCGTCATCGCGGCGACGAGCGTGTCGATGGCTGCTTGTCCATAGTCACTCCCACTCGCATCTTGACGTTTCAAGGCATACGCCTCGTCGATGAATAAGACACCGCCCTCGGCTTCCTTCACCTTATTCATGACTTGTTCTTCCGTTTGACCGACGAACGCACCGACGAGACTCGACCGGTCTGCCTCGACGACATCGGGACGTGCGAGCAGACCGAGCTCGAAATAAATCTCGGCCATGAGACGCGCGAGCGTCGTCTTACCGGTCCCTGGGTTTCCCGTGAACACGAGATGGAGCGAAGGTTGGTGTTTGGACGAGAACCCCGCTTTCTCACGCTCTTTCTGGAACAACAAGAACCGATACCATGCTTTGACACGTTGCTTCACGTCAAACAAGCCAATCATCGACTCAAGCGACTCAATCGCACTCGACCGTGTCGCTTCAGTTTGTTCTGGTAACAACGCAACGATCGCGTCGAGTCGTTCCTTGACGAGACCGACTCGTTCGCCGAAGCGGTGAAACGCCTCGCGGCTGAAATAATTCCCTTGCATCGACGCCAAGAGCGAGGCCGTGTCGTCTTCGAGCGCGGCCACTTCTTGCATCGCTTCGATGACGACGATGAACAGACGTTCGAGTTGCCCTTTAAACTCCGAGTCCCGTAAATCAGATTTGGCGCGGTCAATTTCATCGTGAAGCTGCTCGAGATGTTCGAGCAACTCGGATGTCTTCGACTCATATTCGGTCAATATTTGAACTTTCATCGACGCGTAATCCGTCTCACGCAGCTTCGGCCACTCGACATGCAGCTGTTGCTTGTGGCGTCGCAAAAGATCATACAATTGACTGACACGAAGGGCTGGCGGCAAAGCACCGAGCGACTCCAACTCTTTCACCCAACGAGTTAACAGCGGGTCGATCGACTGACGGTGCTGTAACCGTCTCGTCGCGAGTAGTGTCAGTGTGCGAATCAATTCTTGACGATGCCCGGTCGCACGTGACCAATGGGCGTAGGACAGGAGAGCCGCTTCATCGACGCGCCCACCTTCTTCCCAAGCCGTCAAATCGGTTTGGACTTGCTCCAAGGTGATCTGTTTCATAATATTCTCCTTTTTAGACGACAAAGGAGCCGACGTCTCAGTCTGCTCCTCGCCGGATTATCGTGATTCAAAAGAAGTCATGCGAATCGAATGGAACAACTTTCCGTTGTTACGCGACTCGGCGGCGAGCAGGATTCGCTCGTTCGCATCGACGTAATAGGTCACCGCTTCTTCATTCTCATCCTCACTGAAAATCGATGGATACTTCTCGACCCATTCCGCTGGGACGGCTTCCGGTGTTTCTTTCTTGACGAACGCTTGTGCCGTACGACCGATGATATCGACATCGCCTTCGCTCGAGCCAAGTGTTCCGTCGTCTAGCCATTTACGAATCTGTTCGTTCGTCGCCCGCGACAAGAACGGGTGCGGGGCGACCGCGCCTGAACTCGTCTCTTGGCTGTTCGTCTCATCGCCGTCCGGATTGAACTCACGATAGACGGTCCCGTCCCACTCGGCACGGGCGCCGACGTTCGGTCCCTCTACGACCTCGGACACGAAGTGCCCGTCTTCATCATATGTCACTTTATATTCACGAACTTCTAACGTCTCCCCGTCCTCCGGCAACTTTTTCTCTTCATAGCCGATGACCACAGACGTATAGAACGGCTCGGCCCGATTAGTGCGGCCGTCGTCGTCATTTAAATTGGTGACCAAATAAAAGTTATAGGCGAGCAGGGCGCCGACAATGAGAATACCGGCAAAAATCACCCAACTCAATCGCTTCTTTACGTGTTGTTTCATAGAATGCCCTCCCAATCTTCTTCACTTACTATCCTACACTAGCGAGAGGGTCCTGCAAAACATTAACCACTAAAAAAAGGCCTCCGTATGGAGACCTTTCAACTTATCCGAGTTTATCTTCTTCGTCTTTATACGCTTCAATCCACTTGTCCCGCTCGTCCGGTTCGTCGGCCAAGTCCTTGAACAAGGCGACGATCATCAGAATCAAGACGAAGATGAACGGGAAGGCGACGAGAATCGCGACCGCTTGTAGCGCCCCGAGCCCACCTGCATATAAGAGGACGGCAGCGATTGAGGACTGGATGAAGCCCCAAATCAACTTGATGCGCATCGGCGGGATCAGTTTCCCGTTCGTCGTCAGCATTCCGAGCACGTAGGTGGCCGAATCCGCTGACGTGATGAAGAATGTCGAAATCAGGAAGATGGCCACGATACTGAGTACCATCCCAAATCCGCCGAACGTCTCGAACAAGGCGAACAACCCGACTTCCGTCCCGATCTCGTTGACTTGGTCGATCAGTGCTGCGCCGCCGAACAAGTCAGCCCAGATCGCCGATCCACCGAAGACAGAGAACCAAAGTAGACCGAACGATGTCGGAACGAGTAGAATCCCGATGATGAACTCACGAATCGTGCGACCTTTTGAGACGCGGGCGATGAACGTTCCAACGAATGGTGACCATGAGATCCACCATGCCCAATAGAAAATCGTCCACCCGTTGATCCATTCCCGTTCGACAGGTTCAAATGCACCCGTACGGAAACTCATCGTCGGCAACTGTTGCAAATACGTCCCAATCGTCTGTGTGAACAAATCGAGGATGAATGCACTCGGTCCAGCCACTAGTGTTGCCCCGAGCAAGACGATGGCAAGGAAGATGTTCGTGTTACTCAAGATTCGAATCCCTTTCTCGAGACCCGTCGAAGCACTGATCATATAGAGCACCGTCAC
This sequence comes from Exiguobacterium sp. s6, assembly GCF_018618155.1. Taxonomy (NCBI): domain Bacteria; kingdom Bacillati; phylum Bacillota; class Bacilli; order Caryophanales; genus Exiguobacterium; species Exiguobacterium sp. s6. Next base: position 1,165,766 of record NZ_JACSLN010000001.1, on the reverse strand, counting down.
GACGGCGATGATGATCAGTTGTGTCGAGAACGCGTTCGGCACGCCTGGAATCAAGTAATGCAAACCACCTGCGATTTGCTGAGCCCCGAAACCGAGCGAAGTAGCGACACCGAAAGCGGTCGCAATGACGGCCAAAATATCAACGGTCTGTTTGACCGGACGTTCATAGCGATCATTGACGAGCGAACCGATCGTCTCTCCAATCGTCGCCGGACGACCTTTGCGGAACGTCGAGTAAGCAATGGCGAGCGCGATCATCGCATAAATTGCCCACGGGTGGAAGCCCCAATGGAAGAATGAATAACGCATCGCGGTACGTGCATCGCCTTCAGGCGTTGGTGATTCGAATGGTGGTGTGTGAAAATGCGACAACGGTTCTGCCGCCCCCCAGAAGATGAGTCCGATCCCCATCCCGGCACTGAACAACATGGCGAACCATGTCATGTAGCTGAATTCTGGTCGGTCCGTATCTTTTCCGAGTCGAATCGAACCAAATCTTGAAAAAATTAAAAAGACGGCGACAAGTAATATTCCGGTCGCACTGAGTAAATAAAACCAACCCATCCCGTTCGAGAGCCAACCTTGTAACTTCGTCGTCACGTTCAAGAGACTCGCGTTACCGAGGAGGCTCTCCGGGAAGACGCCCCAAATTGTGAACAAGACCGTGATGATGGCTGAAACGAGAAAAACGGTCGTCACTTGGCTTTTTCTTTCCATAATCTCACTCCTATTCAATTTTCTTATTTTCATATACGTTTTCCACCGTAACATAGTTTATAAACCCGACTCAACCCCTCGGCGTGTAATCGCGCCGCTGACAAAAAGAGTGACGATACCGTTTCGTCACTCTTGCGGCTTCGGTTCTAGCGAGACGATCAATGTCTCGTCCACGACGTAATAAGGCCGTTTCGGCAACACTTTTAAATACCCGCCTTCACGTAATCGTGTCAAATCAAGTTGTAACGTCTGTTGGAATTTTCGGAGCGGTAATTTTTTTTCTTGTTCGAAATATAAATCGAGCGCCCGCTGGACTTGATCCATCTCATAGACCACTTCCCGTTCAGTTTCGGGAACGATGTGAAACGTCTCTTTCGACATGTAAAATCGCTGCCTCGGTTTGCCAGGTAAATGTTTCTTCAAACGCGCAAGATCGATTTCCTGTGCTTCATCGAGGAGCACCGTCCGATTGACGCCTTTCGGCAACGTCTGCTCATACTCGTGGATCGCCTCCCGCAACTGAGGAAGCGTGATGTCGACTTCCTGTTCCGTCACTTCCTCTTTTTGCGTCAGCCGTTGCCACCAGTTTTTGCCTGATTTCGTTTGTCGCTCCATACACTCCCCCCTCTCCCCATTCTCTTCCCGATATCGTGCACCGTCTCACCTTATATTCGCACATTCACTAAAAAAACCTTCCTTTTTTCAAAGGAAGGTCAGTTGGCTTATTTCAATTTGTTACGGAGGACCATCTGCAAGATTCCACCGTGACGGTAGTAATCGATCTCGACTTCAGAATCGAAGCGGGCGACGACTTTGAATTCAGTCACCGTACCGTTCTCATGAGTCGCTTTGACGTTCAGGATATCACGTGGGCGGACCGATTCGTCGACTTGGATGTCGATCGCCTCTTCGCCTGTGAGTCCGAGTGAGTCCGCTGACTCTCCGTCCATGAACTGGAGCGGCAAGACGCCCATCATGACGAGGTTCGAGCGATGAATCCGTTCGAAGCTTTGCGCGATGACGGCACGGATGCCGAGCAAGTTCGTTCCTTTGGCTGCCCAGTCACGTGACGAGCCCATGCCGTAGTCGTTCCCAGCGAAGACGACGAGGCCTGTGCCCTGCTCTTTATACTTCATGGCCGCATCGTACATCGGCATGATTTCGCCAGTCGGCCAGTACGTCGTGAAGCCGCCTTCAGTGCCTGGTGCGACTTGGTTACGAATACGGATGTTCGCAAACGTACCGCGCATCATGACTTCGTGGTTTCCGCGGCGTGAGCCGTACGAGTTGAAGTCGAGCGGTGCGACACCTTTTGATTGAAGGTATTGGCCAGCTGGTGTCGTTTTCGAGAATGCTCCGGCTGGTGAGATGTGGTCGGTCGTGACCGAATCAGCAAACTTCCCGATGACGCGGAGTCCGTTCAACGCATGGACGACGCCCGCTTCCGGCTCGAGGTTTTCGAAGAATGGCGGGTTTTGGATATACGTTGAATCGTCCGAGAAGTCATACAAGTTGCCTTCTGGCACGTCGAGGGCGTTCCAACGCTCGTTTCCTGTGAACACCGTGTCGTACTCTTTACGGAACGCTTCCGGTGAGACGACGTCTTGAACGACCATCTTGATTTCATCGTTTGATGGCCAGATGTCTTTGAAGAAGACATCGTTGCCATCTTTGTCCGTTCCGAACGACTCGTTCATGATGTCGAAGTTGACCGATCCGGCGAGCGCGTACGCGACGACGAGTGGCGGTGACGCCAAGAAGTTCGCTTTCACGAGCGGGTGGACACGGCCTTCGAAGTTACGGTTCCCCGAGAGGACCGACGAGACGAGCAAATCGTTCGATGTGATCGCTTCTTCGACTTCGCGGTCGAGTGGACCCGAGTTTCCGATACAAGTCGTACATCCGTAACCGACGGTGTTGAAACCGAGTTGGTCGAGATACGGCGTGAGACCGGCTTTATCGAGGTAATCGGTAACGACTTTCGAGCCTGGTGCGAGCGACGTCTTCACGAATTTCGGAACCGTGAGACCACGTTCGACGGCTTTCTTCGCCACGAGACCTGCTCCGACCATGACGTATGGGTTCGACGTGTTCGTACAACTTGTGATCGCTGCGATTGCCACGTCACCTGTACGCATGTCGACACCGCCGTCCGTGTAGTTGACAGCTGCCGTCTTCTCAAGCTCGGCTTTTTCAAGACCGAAACCGCTGTGTCCGGCTGGTGCTGTCACGCTGTCGACGAACGCCGTCTGAAGGTCTGACAAGTTGATCCGGTCTTGTGGACGTTTCGGTCCAGCGAGCGACGGCTCTACTTTCGACAAGTCGAGCGTGAGCGTTTTCGTGAACGACGGGTCAGCCTGGTCTGGCGTATAGAACAAGTCGTTCGCTTTCGAGTAGGCTTCGACGAGGTCGATCAATTCTTCTGGGCGACCTGTCGTGCGCATGTAGTTGAGCGTCTCTGTATCGACTGGGAAGAAGCCACATGTCGCACCATATTCAGGTGCCATGTTGGCGATCGTTGCCCGGTCCGAGAGCGGCATCGTGTGAAGCGACGGTCCGAAGAACTCGACGAACTTGCCGACGACTTTCTCGTTACGGAGCATCTCTGTGACGACGAGCGCGACGTCTGTCGCTGTGACACCCGGGTTGACTTCACCGATGATTTTGACGCCGACGACGTCTGGTACCGGGAAGTAAGACGGTTGTCCGAGCATGCTCGCTTCGGCTTCGATTCCACCGACACCCCAGCCGAGGACACCGAGTCCGTTGATCATCGTCGTGTGCGAGTCCGTTCCGACGAGCGAGTCCGGATAGGCGACATTGCCCGTCCCATCATTCTTTTCGAGCACGACCGAAGCCAAGTATTCCAAGTTGACTTGGTGGACGATCCCTGTTGCTGGCGGGACGGCACGATAGTTGTCGAACGCCGTCTGGGCCCAACGTAAGAACTTGTAGCGCTCTTCGTTACGCTCGAACTCGATGTCCATGTTTTTCATGAGTGCGCCGGCGAAACCGTACGCATCGACTTGGACCGAGTGGTCGACGACGAGGTCGACTGGGATTTCCGGATTGATCTTGTTCGGGTCTCCACCGAGGTCGGCCATCGCTTTACGAAGTGAAGCGAGGTCAACGACCGTCGGTACACCCGTGAAGTCCTGAAGGACGACGCGAGCCGGTTTGAACGGAACATCGATGTCTTTCGAGACTTCGGCAGTACCCCATTTAGCCAAGTTCTCGACATGTTCTTTCGTGATGGCGCGGCCATCCTGCTGGCGAAGTACAGATTCGAGCAACACACGAATCGAGTACGGAAGTCGACTAAGTTCCGTCACCCCTTCTTCTTCAAGCTTTTTGAGCCGGTAATAATCGTACGCTTTGCCATTGACCTCGAACTGCGTCCGAGATTTGAAAGCGTCTAATACGTTCGTCTGTTCCATACGATATCCCCCTTTTTGAAAGCGGCGACTTCGGCATGTGCCGTAATCGCTTACTTATCACATGTTTATCATAATACAACTATAGCGTGACGTAAAATACATTCCGTCACAAATTAGTCATAAGTAAAACTTATCAAAATCAACCAAGTCACTGAAACAAAAAAAGACGGCCCTATGAAGAGCCGTCCATCCATTATTCTGCGCCGATCTCGACGTTGACGTCGAGGGCGTCGACGAGCGTGAGCTCATCTTCATACCGTTCTTTGAAGCGATCGAACGTGAACTCGTTGGCGAACAAGAACACGGGACGCTCCCAGCGGTCTGTCACGAGCATGTTGCGTGAGTCCTGGAACGGCTTGAGCGCCTTTAATTCCTTGTCCTTCACCCAACGGGCGACGCTGTATGAGACCGGCTCCATGCGGATGTCGACGCCGTACTCATTGTTCAAGCGATACTCGAACACTTCGAATTGGAGTTGACCGACCGCACCGAGATAAATCTCGTTATACTCGTTACGGTACACTTGGATCGCTCCTTCTTGGGCGAGCTGCTCGACACCTTTGTGGAAATGTTTCGACTTGAGCGAGTTGACCGGCGAGACGCGCATAAAGAGTTCTGGTGGGAACGTCGGCAACGCCTCGAACGCGATTTTTTGTTTCGATGTCGTGATCGTATCACCGATTTGATACGTGCCCGAATCATAAATCCCGATCACGTCTCCAGCGAACGCCTTGTCGACCGTCTCCCGGTCGTTGGCCATGAGCTGTGTCGACTGGCTCAACTTGATCTTTTTGCCCGTCCGTGTGAGCGTGACATCCATGCCGCGCTCAAAGACGCCCGAACAGATGCGAACGAAAGCGATGCGGTCGCGGTGGGCCGGGTTCATGTTCGCTTGAATCTTGAAGACGAAGCCGCTGAAGTCCTCTGACGTCGGGTCGATTGGACCGACGTTCGACTTACGTGCCTCAGGCGCCGGTGACATATCAAGGTAGTGATTCAAGAATGACGTCACCCCGAAGTCGACGAGCGCCGTCCCGAAGAAGACCGGCGTCAATTTCCCGTGCTGGATCGCATCGACGTCGATTTCATTGCCGGCACCGTCGAGAAGATCGATTTCATCTCGAAGGTTCGTCAAGTTCTCTTCCGTCAAGTGATCGGCGAGGATTGGATCATTGACCCCATCCTCGTTCAACGTGAGCGTCCCTTTGTCACCACGGAACAAGTGCACTTCGTTTTTTAAGCGATCGTATACCCCTTCGAACTGCATTCCGCTCCCGATCGGCCAAGTCACGGCGACCGAAGGCATGCCGAGCACTTCTTCAAGTTCTTCCATGAGCTCGAGCGGATCTTTCGCTTGGCGGTCAAGCTTGTTCATGAACGTGAAAATCGGAATCCCGCGCATCCGACAGACTTGGAACAATTTCTTCGTCTGCGTCTCGATCCCTTTGGCCGCATCGATGACCATGACGGCACTGTCGACCGACGTCAAGACGCGATACGTGTCTTCCCCGAAATCGTTGTGTCCTGGTGTGTCCATGATCGAGACGACCTTGTCTTGATAGACGAACTGCATGACCGATGACGTGACCGAGATTCCACGTTGTTTCTCGATCTCCATCCAGTCAGATTTGGCGTGTTTAGAGTTTTTACGGGCTTTGACCGTCCCCGCTTCACGGATGGCTCCCCCGTGAAGGAGCAATTTCTCAGTGAGCGTCGTCTTACCGGCATCCGGGTGCGAGATGATGCCGAAAATACGCCGCTTCTCAACTTCTTGTTTTAATTGGTTCATGTATGGCTCTTTCCTTTCTGAACATTACGATTTACACTGGCTCTTGCTCATTGCAACGCTATCTATTCTAACGAAGCCCACGCGTTTCGTCCATCTTTATAGTAAGGAACGGATAGCTGTAGCTTTTGTATCGCGCCCCTTTTTTGTATACTTAGCTTGAATGATCGTGAAATGACAGAACGGGGGAAAGACGATGCCAGAAAACTTGGTGATGTATTTCATTGTCTTCTGGGGATTCGTGATGATCGGGTTGATGTCGATCGGCGGCTACTTCATGTTCCGCAAATTTTTAAAACGAATGCCGAAAGAAGACGGGCGCTCACTCCTCGACATCGAGGATGATTACATCGACAAGACACGCCACTTATGGACACCGGAGACGCGTACATTGCTTGATCGTCTCGTCACACCGGTACCGGAGCTGTTCCGCGACGTCGCCATCCGAAAGATTGCGGGCAAAATCGGACAGTTCGCTCTCGAGACGCGGGCCCGTGAAATGACGACCGAGCTCGTCGTCAAAGGCTATATCGCCGCGACACCGAAACGGGACCATAAATTTTTAAAAAAGGCGCTTGAAGAAGAACAAATCGACTGGAAAATGTATCAACATTATTTCCAACAATGATGAAACGAGATGCCGGCCTTGGGCTTGGCATCTTTTTTTGTCTTCAACAGTTCAACTAAGTTATGCGAAACGGAAATTGTGCCATACGACTACTAGGTCCAAAGTACCTTTTTCCGACAGATTAATTATTCTTAAATATCGTTCATAATATAGACAATATTGAAAACGCTTACAATAAAGTGGTATGACCAATATTAGTATAATATGTATAGGTTTTAGCAATAAAAAATGGATAGCTTTTCCTTTATTTACATTTCTATAATGTACGTATCTTGATTCCAAAAGGAGGTTTTCCGATGCATGATGTCACGCACGTCACGCGAACTGACAGCACTCGCTCCGCCGAAACAATCGTCGAGAGCTCGTCATTCCACAAGTTGATGCAAGAAAAGAACCGGTTCATTGTTCCATCCATCATCTTCTCACTCATCTTTTATTTTACGTTACCAATCTCCACGAGCTACTTCACGTTCTTGAACATCGCTGTCGCCGGTGAAATTACTTGGGCCTGGGCGCTCGCCTTCGCTCAATTCTTCATGACCTGGACGTTCTGTGTCATGTATAGCCGCCGGGCCCGCCGCTTCGACGAGCTCGTCGCAGCCATCAAACAAGAGGAGGATGGACGATGAACTGGACAGCTATTCTTCTATTCGTCGCGATTGTTGGACTCACGCTCGTCATCACATTTTTCGCCGCCCGAAAGACAAAGACCGCAAGCGACTTTTACACGGCCGACGGTGGTTTGACCGGATTTCAAAATGGTCTGGCCATCGCCGGTGATTATATGTCGGCCGCTTCATTCCTCGGGATTGCCGGGATGATTGCCCTCGCCGGGTTCGATGGGTTCTTTTACTCGATCGGTTTCCTCGTTGCCTACCTCGTCGTCCTTTATTTGGTCGCCGAGCCGCTCCGTAACCTCGGGAAGTATACGATGGCCGATATGATTGCGGCACGCTTCAACAAGCCGCGTGTGCGTGGGGTTGCCGCCATGAATGCCATCGTCATCTCCATCTTTTATATGATCGCCCAACTCGTCGGCGCCGGGGCACTCATCGAGCTCTTGCTCGGCATCCCCTACACGACGAGCGTCATCGTCGTCGGAATCTTAATGACCGTCTATGTCGTTTTCGGGGGGATGACCGCGACGTCATGGGTACAGATCACAAAAGCCGTCTTGTTGATGATCGGGACCGCCATCATTTCGTTCCTCGTGTTCGCCCGCTTTGACTTCTCCGTCTTCACCATGTTTTCCGAGGTCAGTAAGGCGACACCGCTCGGGGAGAGCTTCTTGAACCCTGGCAACAAGTTCAAGCTCCCGCTCGATACGATTTCACTCAATTTGGCACTCGTCCTTGGGACGGCCGGTCTGCCGCACATTCTCATCCGCTTCTTCACGGTCAAGGATGCACCGACGGCACGACAATCCGTCGTCTATGCGACATGGGTCATCGGTGCGTTCTACATACTGACGATCTTCCTCGGATTTGGGGCCGCCGCGTTCGTCGGATCGGACGCCATCGTCGCCGCCAACCCGGCCGGGAACATGGCCGCGCCGCTCCTCGCCCAAGTGCTCGGCGGTGACTTATTGTTCGCTTTCGTGGCCGCCATCGCCTTCGCCACGATCCTTGCCGTCGTCGCAGGACTCGTCCTATCGGCGGCCTCGGCATTCGCCCACGACTTCTATGGTCATATCATCCGGAAGGGCGAAGCGACCGAAAAAGAACAAGTCACAGCGGCCCGTATCGCTTCGATCGCGGTCGCGCTCGTCTCGATGGGACTCGCCTTCTTCGCCCAATCGATGAACGTCGCATTTCTCGTCTCACTCGCATTCGCTGTCGCTGCCAGCGCGAACTTGCCGGTCATTTTGTTCACGATTTATTGGAGACGGTTCAATACGGGCGGTGCTGTGTTCGGCATGGTCGTCGGATTATTCTCGTCCCTCTTCCTCGTCGCCATTAGCCCGAACGTGTGGGCACCGGATGGCTCGGCAATCTTTATCGGTGAGGCGTTATTCCCGCTCACGAACCCGGGGATCGTCTCGATCCCGCTCGGCTTCCTCGCCGCCATCGTCGGGACGTACGTAACGAAGTCGGACGAAGTCGCCGGAAACTTCGAACGCATCCTCGTCAAAGCGAACACCGGGATCGATGCCGAGACGGAAGCCGCCATGACGAAAAAATCTTCATAATCGACAAAACGGCGTCCCTCGCGAGGGACGCCGTTCATGTTGAAGCGATTTGTTTATATTTTTGGTACATGGCGATGCGCCAGGGGACGATCATGCCCCAGGCAATCAAATAGAACAATCCGCCCGTCGCGAAAATATTGACTTCGTCTCCGAGAAACGCCTTCATGACCGTCCGAATCGCCAATAAGACGAAGACGACGATAAAGAACGCTTTTGAGCGGGATAAGTACACCTCACCATCACGTTTCTCGAAGTTCGATGTCTTGATGAGAAATACGCTGAAAATCAATCCGACGATTAAAGCTTCTCCGACCTCGAGCCAAGTCAATCGAAACGCCGGGACGAGAAATTGCAACATCCCGGTCGACATCGCCAAGGGCGGAATCAAGATCTTTTTAGCATTCGTCGGACGTGCCGATGCTTTGACGCGAACGAAGCTCGCAATCAGGCCCATCATTAGTGCGACGAGGGTCGATCCCCAAAATATCGACATTCGGTCAACCCCTTTTAAAATCCGGTGAATCCTACTAATTCGCTCATCCAAGCAGCGAAGCGATTCATGCCATCAAAATATAATACGACGCCGAAGGCCATCATCAAATAACCTCCGAATTTTGCCACCTTGGCACTGTTGCGCGCCAAGTATTTGATTTTCCCGACAAAGCTCGCCATGATGAGGAATGGGATGGCGAAGCCGATGACGTACGCCAACATATAGCCCATCCCTTGACTCGGGTTCGAGGCCGCGAGCGCGATGACACCGGCAAGAATCGGTCCGGTACACGGGGTCCACCCCGCCGCGAATCCAATTCCAATCAATGCCGTTCCAAAGTAGCCGCTTTTACGCTCCCCTAAAGCGAGCTTTTTCTCGCGCATCATGAAACTAGGTTGCCAAAGTCCCGCCAAAAAGACGCCGAATACGAAGATGAGGATGGCACCGAACATGCGCAAACTATCCTTATATTGAATGAACACGTCGGCAATGAGCGAGGTCGACAGACCGAGCACGAGGAAGACGATCGAGAAACCAATCAAGAATGAGAACGTGTGAAACCAGGCCGTGCGTTGTCGCAGTCCCTCGCTCTTTAAATCAGAGACTGAGACCCCAGTGATATACGATAAAAAGACTGGATACAACGGTAGCGTGCACGGTGATAAAAATGATAAGACGCCCGCCCCAAATGCGAGCCAAAGTGTGACTTCCATGCGATCTTCCACCTTTCAGCCCCATTATAGCGAAAACCTTTTCAAAATGCTCGCATCTTTTTCCGAGCACCTTACATGATTGAATTTGTAATCTTTGAAATGGAAATGAAACTTGTAAACGGTAGTGTTAGATGCTAAGATTTGGATATTCTTATTAGTCAGTATCGATCTTACAATGATGGGGGAAACACCGTGGCGGTCATCACAGCTGAAAACTTACATTATGCCATTGAACAGAAACGCGATGAACTGTATGAAATCGCCTCGCAGCACAGTTGGACGTCTCCAGAAGTGATTCATGTCAGCCAAGAATTGGACAAGCTGATTACACGTCACGTCCTAGCCATACACGCTTCAGACCACATAAATTAATCGAACCAAACGGCCCGTCCTTCCTTCAAGTGGCGGGCTTTTTCCATGGAAAAAAGACACCTTGACGGTGTCTTTTTTGTAATTTATGACATCAGACGTTGACCAGATTGAAGTTCGTACATCTTTTTGTACAGCCCATCCTGTTTTAAAAGCGCCTGATGGTTACCTCGTTCGACGATCTCACCCCGATGAAGGACGAGAATCAAGTCGGCATCTTGAATCGTCGACAGACGATGCGCGATGGCAATCGTCGTCCGTCCCCGTCTCATCCGATCGAGGGCGAGCTGGACACGCTCCTCGGTCTCGGTGTCAATCGAACTCGTCGCCTCATCTAAAATCAAAATCTTCGGGTCACGGGCGACCGTCCGGGCGAAGGCGAGCAGTTGCCGTTCCCCGCTCGAGAATGTCGCGCCGCGCTCACCGACCGTATGTCCGTAACCGGCCTCAAGCTTCTCGACGAACGTATGAGCTTGCACGAACTCGGCCGCTTCTCGGACTTTGTCCGAGTCGATTGTCGGATTGAACAGTTTCAAGTTATCCTCGATCGTCCCTGTGAACAAAAATGGATCTTGGAGCACAAGCCCGACTTTGGCTCGGAGCTCGGCTTCCTCGAACTGCTCAATCGGATACCCATCGATCGTGATTTGGCCTGATTGATACGGATAGAACCGGGTCAACAGGTTGATGATCGAACTCTTCCCGCTACCCGTGTGACCGACGAGGGCAACCGTCTCGCCTGGTTTGGCGACGAATGATATCTGTTTCAATACATCGACTTCCCCATCGTAGCTGAACGTGACGTTCTCGAACCGGACTTCCCCGGAGCCGATTTCAGCAGGACCGGCAAGACTCTTTCCTGGAGCCGGCTCATCCGTGTCCAAGATTTTGAAGACACGGTCCGCCGAGACGACCGCCTGTTGAAACTCGCTCAAGCGTTGCATGATGTCGAGCACCGGACGGAAGATGCGCTCGATGTAGCTGATGAAGGCATAGACGACCCCGACCTGCACTTGCTCGGTCGTCGACAAGACGCCGTAATAGCCGAGCAGTCCAATGATGGAGAAGGCGAGCAACAGCTCGATGATTGGTCGCAGCAACATGCTGTCGAGCTTCAAGTTTCGATAACGTGCCTCTTGGTGGGCCTCGTTCGTTTCTTCGAACTGGCGGACGAGCCGCTCTTCTTGACGAAACTGTTGAACGATTCCCATCCCGTTGATCGATTCATTCAATTGCCCGTTCAGTTGTGACAACAAGTCACGCACTTGGGCAAAATATTTTGTCGAATAGCGGCGATACGCCCAGATGATGAGCCAAAACAGCGGAACAAGGACGAGCCCCATCGTCGCGAGCGTCGGTTCGAGGATATAAAGGAACACGTACGTCCCGACCAATTGAACCGCTGACTGTACGAACGTGCTCATTACCCCGACATACAGTTCCTTGACGGCCTCGGTGTCGTTCGTGATTCGAGAGACAAGCACTCCCGCCGGAGTCCGGTCAAAGTAGGCGAGCCGCATCCCCATCACATGTCGGAAGATATCCATCCGGATGTTTTGCACGATCTTCAAGGCAATCTTTTGGAACGAGATCGACTGCAAGTAGTCGAAGATGATCGCCGACACATGCAAGACCAAATAAACAACGAGCAAGGTGACGACCCAGTTTGTCGGATAGACGCCAGGCGTCACGAACTCATCGATGAACACTTTGATTAAGAACGGTCCTGCGAGTTTTGCGCCGGTGGCGAGCAGCAAGAACACAAAAGCGAGTCCGAGCGGACGTGCGTAGCGGTTCGTGTAGGCCAACAGGCGTTTGATGACCGCCCATTCCTGAACGTCATGCTTCATGGTGGCCACCTCCTTCGACAATCGCCTCGAGTTGTTGGCGATCGTACGTGTCTTTGTACCAACCGGGCTCGCGAATCAAGTCCTGATGACGCCCGCGTTGGATGATTCGACCGTCCTCAAGAACGAGAATCTCATCAGCATGCTCGACCGCAGACAGTCGATGCGCCACGATCAAGCGGGACTGGTCAGGGTTCCCGGTCCGGAAATGCTCGATGATCGCCTCCTCCGTCTTCGCATCGACAGCCGAGAGGGCATCGTCGAGGATCAACACGTCCGCCTCAATCATGAGGGCACGTGCGATTGAAATCCGTTGCTTCTGACCACCCGACAACGTCACACCCCGTTCCCCGACGAGCGTGGCGTATCCTTCCGGCAGCCGCATGATGTCATCATGAACCTCGGCGATTTTTGCCGCCTCCATGATTTCGTCGAGTTTCGCTTCCGGTTTGCCGAATGCGATATTGTTCGCAATCGAATCGCTGAACAAGAAATGGTCTTGCGGGACGACGGCGACTTTATCGAGCAGGAGTGATTTTTTCACTTGGCGAATGTTGGCACCACCGATTTTGATCGTCCCATCATGCACGTCATACTCTCGTGTCAACAAGCGTACAATCGTCGTCTTACCAGAACCGGTACGGCCGACGAGTCCGAGCGTCCGTCCGCGTTCGAGGCGGAATGTGACGTCTTGCAGGACGGGCGTCTCGTCATAACGGAACGCACGAATATCCGCTTCAATCTCCGAATGGGCGAGTTTCGTCGCCGCCATCGGATCATCCTGAATCTCAGGTTTGACGGCGAGCATCCGCTCGATCCGGTCGTAAGACGCCCGCCCTCGTTCGACGATATTGAACAGCCAGCCGAAAGCAAGCATCGGCCACGTGAGCAAGCCGAGATAGGCGGTGAAACTAACGATCTGTCCGATGGTCAGCTCTCCTTGTTCAATCAAATACGCGCCATAACCGATCGACAAGATATACGAGAGGCCGACAATCCCGAAGATGGTCGGGTCGTACAAGGCGTCGATTTTCGCGACACGTACGTTTTTCGCCATGACTTCGTCGGATAGCTTCTCGAACGAGTCAACGTCGCGGCCGACTTCCCCGGTCGACTTCAACACCCGGACACCGCTGACGCTCTCTTGGACTTTATCGTTCAGTTCAGAGAACGCCGCTTGGGCGACCCCGAACCGATTATGTAAGAGTTTGCCGTATCGCGTCGTCAACGCGACCATGATTGGCAGCGGCAACAATGCCACGACCGTCAACTTCCAACTGATGGTCGTCACCATCGTGATGATGACGAACGTTCCCATGGTGATGCTATCGACGAGTGTCAAAATCCCCGCACCCGCCGTCGTCGAGACGGCTTGGACATCGTTTGTCGCATGGGCCATCAAATCCCCGACCCGCGACTTCTTATAAAACCGTTGATCTAAATCGGTGAAATGACGATAGAGCTGACTCCGCAACATCCGACCGAGGCGAATCGAAGCCCCGAAGATGAAGTATCGCCAGAAGAAACGGGCCACATAGTTCCCGATTCCGACGGCCGCGAGCCCGCCGAGCAACATCCATAATAAATCTGTTCCAAGCGTTCCCCGGTTGATTTCATCGACGATTCGTCCGATGATGCGCGGCGGTATAAGTTCGAGCGCCGCGACGAACATGAGTAAGACGATGCCGAGCGCATACGTCCGCCACTCGAGCTTGAAGAACCAAGCTAGTTGTTTGAATACACGAATTGGAAACACCCCCTATGTTGTCTTGAATTCAGACTATTCTATTAGATTAGCGAAAGTCTGTTCGATTGTCTAACAAAAACTGGATGAAAAAAGCACTTTGCGGGCGCAAAGTGCTTCGGTCAATCGAGTTTATTTCTTTTCGTTCTTCATTTGAACGTTCATGGCGCGCATCACTTGGTTGACTTTCTTCTGTGACGGCTTTTGACCCATTTGCATCATCAATGTACGAATCATATCTTCGTTGATCGGTGGGTTCTGTTCGAGGTAGTTCATCATGTATTTACGAGCGATAAAGAAACCGATCGCAATACCCCCGATTAGTGCTGCCACGATAAGAAGAATCCAGAATAATGTACTCAAGGCTTAACCTCCTCTACCATATGAAACATCGTTTTTTACTATACACTATATTACGCTAATTCGCTAGTCGTCTGAAAAAAAAGTGGTGACCCAAAACCTCCGGGCCACCACTGACAACATGCGATTAAAGTGATTTGACAGCTGCGACGACGTTGTCGACAGACATGCCGTATTCTTTCATGAGGAGATCCCCAGGAGCAGAGGCGCCGAACTTGTCGATGCCGAGTACTTTTCCGCCGAAACCGACGTATTTGTACCAACCGAGCGTCGCGCCCGCTTCGAGCGAGACACGTTTCGTGATCGACGACGGAAGGACCGATTCTTTATACTCTGCCGATTGCGCTTCGAACAATTCCCAAGAAGGCATCGAGACAACAGCCGCGTTCACGCCTTCAGCCGCGAGTGCTTCGCGAGCTTCGACGAGGACGTGTACTTCAGAACCTGTACCAAGAAGAAGGACGTCTGCCTCGCTTGAGTTGCCGGCGACGACATAGCCACCTTTAGCTGCGTCTTCAACCGACGTGCCAACGAGCTCTGGCAACGCTTGACGCGTCAAGACGAGAAGTGATGGTGATGTTTTCGTCGTGATTGCTTGCTTCCAAGCCGCGATCGTCTCTTTTCCGTCAGCTGGACGGAGAACAGACAAGTTTGGCATCGCACGGAAGCTCATCAAGTGCTCGACCGGTTCGTGGGTCGGGCCATCTTCGCCGACCGCGATCGAATCGTGCGTCAAGACGAACGTTGATGGGATTCCCATGAGCGCAGCAAGTCGAACGGCCGGGCGAAGGTAATCCGAGAAGACGAAGAACGTCGCGCCGTATGGGAGCACCCCACCGTGGAGCGCCATCCCGTTGACGGCTGCTGCCATCGCGAATTCACGGACTCCGAACCAGATGTTGCGGCCGGCTGGATCTTCATCGAAGTCCGCAGCGCCTTTGATCATCGTGTTGTTCGAACCAGCGAGGTCAGCCGAGCCTCCGAAGAGAGTCGGAACCGCTTTGGCGATCGCATTCAATACTTCACCGCTCGTTTGACGAGTCGCTTTTTTCGAACCGATTTCGAACGTCGGCAATTCGCTGTCCCAACCTTCTGGGAGCTCGTTGTTCATCGCACGCTCGAACTGGGCACCAAGTTCAGGGTGTGCTGACTTGTAAGCTTCAACGAGTTCATTCCAGTCCGCTTCATGCTTCGCGCCTGGCTCAACGACTTTATCGTTGAACAAGTCGTATACTTCGTTCGGTACGTAGAAGTTCTCGCCTTCCCACTTGTAGAACTGCTTCGTGAGCTCAATTTCAGCTTCGCCGAGTGGTGCACCGTGTGATGCCGATTTGCCTGACTTGTTCGGTGAACCGAAGCCGATAACCGTCTTCACCTCGATGAGGGTCGGTTTCGACGTTTCTGCTTTCGCTTCGTCGATTGCTTTCGCGATCGTATCGATATCCGTACCATCTTCGACACGGATCACTTGCCAACCGTAGGCGTTGAAACGATCTTCAACGCTTTCCGAGAACGATTTGTGAAGGTCGCCGTCAAGCGAGATATCATTTGAATCGTAAAGGACGACGAGTTTGCCGAGTTTCAAGTGACCAGCGAGCGAAGCAGCTTCTGCCGATACGCCTTCCATCAAGTCACCGTCTCCACAAATCCCGTATGTGAAGTGGTCAACCACTTTGAACTCATCGCGGTTGTACGTCGCTTCCAAATGTTTCTCTGCCATTGCCATCCCGACAGCCATGGCGATCCCTTGTCCGAGCGGTCCAGTCGTCGCGTCGACACCTGCCGTGTGACGGTACTCTGGATGCCCAGGCGTTTTCGAATCCATTTGGCGGAACGATTTGAGATCGTCCATTGAGAGATCGTAACCAGATAAGTGAAGAAGCGAGTACAAGAGCATCGAACCGTGTCCCGCTGAAAGGACGAACCGATCACGGTTGAACCAGTTCGGGTTTTTCGGGTTGTGACGCATTTTGTCCGTCCAAAGTGTGAACGCCATCGGAGCCGCACCCATCGGCATACCCGGGTGACCTGAGTTCGCTTTTTGGACCGCATCGATTGAGAGCGTCCGAATCGAGTTAATCGCTAATAATTCTTTAGTAGTTGTTTCCACTAATTTCATCCTCTCTGTTGTTAACAAAGTTTCTACCCGTCATATTTTAGCACACTCATTCGTGTGTCACAACTAATTAATTAGTATAACACATTAAATGAAATCGTTTACTTCCTTTCGTTTGAAAACGCATCAATGAGTCCCCCTGATCAACGTTCGCGTATAACAAACATGCACATCCTATATGAAATAGGATGTGCATTCATGGTCATTCTGAGCGGTAACGTTCCTGCTCATCTTTTAATTTTTCAGGCGTTACGTCGTTTCCTTCCGGATCGACGACCTTCATTCCCATCATCTGTGATTTGAATGATTGGCGGAACGCTTGCAAATATTGTTGGCGCAGCGCTTGCTGCTCGTCCATCTCTTGTGGTGACAGACCATCTGTCTTTGCTTTGTTGGCGAGGAAATTGATTCGCTCCAACTGTTCAGGTGCTAGCATCGGGCTCGCCCCCTCTCTACTGAATTTGTCCTTCTACTGTACAAAATCAGCGAGCAGGAATCAAGTTTCTGGTACCGACACGTGCTCCAAGTAGCGCCGGTTCACGGTCGCTTTCGATACCTCATAACCAAAACCGCGGAGGGTGGCGGCAATTTCAGCGAACGTGAGTCCACGTTCACGCAATTGGACGATTTCTTCAATCGGAACTTCGATTCGGCTCCGGCCGCCCTGGTCATGGTGCTGGATATTCCGATGCGGATTAAATCCGTTCGCGACCGCCCGACGCATTCCGCGTGAAATTTTAGCGTTATGGATCTTGCGTTGATACTCTTCGACGACACTGACGATCTCGAGCACCATCTTCTCGGCGTCGGAGACGATATATTCATCGGACGACTGCATCGTCAACAAGCGCACGTTATGTTTCATGAGCGTATGCAAGATAGCGATTTTTGCATTTCCCCGTCCGAGACGGCTGTCGTCGCTCACGAGCACGGCATCGAGATCAGACGTCGAGACGTGCTCCAATAGATCGAGCAGTCCCGCCCGATTGACCTCATACCCGCTCTCTTGTTCACTGATCACATCGACAACCTCAGCATCAAGACGTCTCGCCATCTGCTTCAATTCGTCTGCCTGACGACTGAGCGACGTCTCTTGGGTGGACTTGTTCGTCGATACGCGACAATAAATGACGACTCGCATCGCGTCACTTCCTTTCTTTCCATTCGCCCTCTACGATACACAGGATGAAGGGATGTTCGCAATCAGAAACGATTATTCGGCGGCGAACCACGTCGTCTTGTCGTCTTTTTCCTCATCCCGTTTAGCGAGAATGTGCGCTTCGAGCGTCTCCGCCTCTTTTAAGGCGACTTCTTCTTCAATACTGTGTTCGACTTTTTGTTCGGTCACGACGATCGCTTCGTTGTCACGTAGCTCTCCGACCGCGAAAAATACGAACATACCGAGTGCCAACATGCCGACTAAGATGATTCCATTGATTGTGTCTCTCATAATCATTGCCTCCTGGGAATAAGAATACACGTTCTCGAGAACGTCTGTTCGTTTATCTGTTCTCATCATAAAACAAGAACTTCTGTTCGGTCAAGCAGAAAAAAACGAACGAATGTTTGTGCGCTCATGTGTTCTTGTGTTAAACTAAACCCATAAAGAATAGGATGCGTTCGCAGGTTATTCGACATAATCGAGGTGAAATCCATTGAAAAAAATGTCAGCAAGACAACAACAGATTCTTGATTTTATAAAAGCCGAGGTTCGGGCGAAAGGGTATCCCCCTTCGGTCCGCGAAATTGGCGAGGCTGTCGGGCTCGCATCGAGCTCGACTGTACACGGTCACTTGGACCGTCTTGAGAAGCGTGGATTGATTCGACGTGATAAGACGAAGCCACGCGCCATCGAGATTTTGGATGAAGAGATGTCCGTCGTCGAAGACCACGATGCCGTCATGTACGTGCCGGTCATCGGGAAAGTCACAGCCGGTACGCCGATCACGGCCATCGAGAACGTGGAAGAACACTTCCCGCTCCCGGCTCACGTCGTCGGTTCCGACAACGTCTACATGCTCTCTGTCTCAGGAGACTCGATGATTAACGCGGGGATCTTGGATGGGGACCGCGTCCTCGTCCGTCAACAGAACACGGCCGACAATGGAGAGATTGTCGTCGCCATGACGGATGAAGGTGAAGCGACCGTGAAGCGGATTTATAAAGAAGCTTCGAAAGTTCGCCTCCAGCCGGAGAACGACGAGCTCGAAGCGATGTATTTCGATAACGTGTCGATTTTAGGGAAGGTCATCGGTGTATACCGCACGATTCACTAATGGCTAGTGGCAAGACACATACCCGTACGAATCTCGTGGCAATCGGTGCTCTTGCGATTGCCACGCCTTTTATTGACATCGATGTTCCGACCGTGTTCCTGCTTGGCGCCCTCATCGGGACGTTCTGGCTCTCCCCGGATCTCGATTTGAAGTCGGACGCCTATTATCGATGGGGACCGCTTCGGGGCTTTTGGCTCCCTTATGTGAAGATTATGCCCCATCGGTCGTTATTCTCGCATTTTCCGCTCTTGAGCGATCTGATCCGGGTCATCTATCTCGGTTTCCCGCTCACGCTTCTGCTCACGGTCACGCCGTATGAGGAAACTGTCAGATCGTGGCTCGATTTGAACGGGGCAGCATGCTTCTTCGGACTCGTTTTCGCGACGACGCTACATACGACGCTCGACTATGCGTCCACGTTCTTCAAACGTGCGTTTTAACCAGATCGTTATGCTACACACCCAAAAAGGGCAACCCGTCTAAATAGACAGGGTTGCCCTTTTTTGAACCGTTTATTATATGGAAGTTCAATAACTTTTATGCAACATGACATGATGTTCAGCCACTTCTCGTCCATTTACCAACAAGACGACACGATGCTCCCCTGGATAATGCCGACGGGTCGTCAAATCTGACCAGTCGTGCACTCTGGTCGCTGCAAGTCGCGCACCCCCAGCGACGGTTCTATTCGCTAGCAGGAATGCTTTACGACTCGCTTTCCCGTTGGCCTTTATAAACTCAATCGCGTATTCGATACGAATATAAGCAGCATCCCCTGGACGAATGGACACATCGTACTGAATCTCGCACGCCTCCCCTATGCGGATCACGTTCGGATGTATAGAAATCGATGCGTCGACGGTTAAATTTGTTTCCTGCGTATAACCGAATATCGTTAACGCGTCAGGATGGGCTGACTTGATCAGTGTCCGGCATCCGTGCCTAATGATCCAATCGGTATGAGGATGCTCGCCCTGCCATCGTCGCGAGACTGCGAGTACAGCTTCTGGGTGATCTTTCGAGATATCGTTGAGGTTGTTAGCGACACTTTTTCTCACATATAATGATGGATCTTCTTTTAACAACTCTAGGATCTCCAACACTGGAGCTGGGTCTTCTTTGAACATCGGTAACGATTCCGCCCACGGAAGGCGAGGACGACAACCCTCACTCGCCAAACGCCGAACATGTTCGTTCGGATGAATGGCCCAAGCTGTCATTTGGTGCATCACACGCGTTGGTTCCCGCAATAAAAAAGACCTGATCGCAAATTCAGAAGACGACTTCTGTGTGAAGCGTTCGAGCGCTGACATCGAGCGTTCCCAATACCCTTCTGCCTGCCCATACACTGCTACAAAGTCCGGAAAAAATAAGTATGGAAAACCGATACAATCATCTGCAATTTCAACCAATACGTCCAAAGCTGATTCGTAATCCTGTGGCAAATACTGACCGAGTTTTATCGAAATACGTCGAGTACGCCCTTTGAGTGCCAACTCTTCCCACGATTCATCTATGATTGATGCGATAAAAGCCTGTACGTCAAATGACGGATACACGGTTTGAATACGTCGTCCAAATTCCAACAAAAAGGTCTCATCATACACGTCTTTTAATGGTGTTGCCACTTCTCGTCCCCCTATCCCATTCCATTACATTACATTTATAGTGATATACATTTTCTCTCATTACATTGATTAGTTGAAGCGAACTATAGAAAAAGAGTCCTGAATGAGCACTTCATACGAAGACTCGTTCAGGACTCTGATTTTAAAGGGAATATCCCTTATTAGTCGACTTAGTAGAGCGTCATGTACTGATCGCGTTCCCACTCTGTCACTTGCGTACGGAACATATCCCACTCGATTTCTTTCAACTCGAGGAAGTGCTCACCGATATGTTCACCGAGTGATTCCATGACGACTTTATCGGTACGGAGTACTTCGAGCGCGTCGAAGAGCGTAGCCGGAAGGTCGTCAATCCCGTTAGCAACACGTTCTGGCTTGTCCATGACGTAGATGTTGCTATCGATCGGCTTCGGAGCCGCCATATCTTTTTCGATGCCGTCAAGGCCAGACGCCAAGAGGGCAGACAACGCGAGGTATGGGTTCGCCGCCGGGTCGACCGAACGTACTTCGATACGTGTCGAGAGGCCACGGGCCGCAGGTACACGAACGAGTGGTGAACGGTTGCGCGCGCTCCATGCTACGTAGCAAGGTGCTTCGTAACCAGGAACGAGGCGCTTGTACGAGTTGACAGTCGGGTTACAGACAGCCGTGAACGCACGAGCGTGCTCGAGAATCCCTGCCGTGAAGGCGCGAGCCGTATCAGAAAGTTCCATTTCGCCGTTTGGATCGTAGAAGACGTTCGTGTCACCTTTGAAGAGCGACATGTTGGCGTGCATCCCTGAACCGTTGACACCGAAAAGTGGCTTCGGCATGAACGTCGCGTGAAGACCGTATTTCGCTGCGATCGTCTTGACGACGAGTTTGAACGTTTGGATGTTATCAGCCGTTGTGACCGCATCTGCGTATTTGAAATCGATCTCGTGCTGACCTGGTGCGACTTCGTGGTGTGATGCTTCGATTTCGAAGCCCATGTTTTCGAGCTCGATGACGATTTCTTTACGGCAGTTCTCGCCGAGGTCGACCGGTGCCAAGTCGAAGTAACCGCCTTGGTCGTTGAGTTCGAGTGTCGGTTGGCCGTTCAAGTCTTTCTTGAAGAGGAAGAACTCAGGCTCTGGTCCGACGTTGAATGCTGTGAAGCCGAGCTTTTGCATGCGCTCGAGGTTACGCTTCAAATTGCCGCGCGGGTCACCACTGAACGGTGTGCCGTCCGGGTTATAAATATCACAAATCAAGCGAGCGACTTTACCGCTGCCGTCTGTCCACGGGAAGACAACCCATGTATTGAGGTCTGGATAGAGGTACATGTCTGATTCCTCGATGCGTACGAACCCTTCGATTGAAGAGCCATCGAACATCATCTTGTTATCAAGTGCTTTGTCCAATTGGCTGATTGGTACCTCGACGTTTTTGATCGTACCGAGGATATCCGTGAATTGAAGACGAATAAAGCGTACGTCCTCTTCTTGTGCGATGCGTTTGATGTCTTCTTTCGTGAACGTTTTTCTGGCCATGGTGAAATGTCCCCTCTCACATTGTGTAATGGTTAGTGTACTGGCGTCATCGATAAAAACGTGACAGCTCACCTTGAATGAGCGACGTCTTATTGAAACGGCCAGCTTCTTGAAGCTGTGTTTTCAATAATTTGTGTAACTCTTGTTCAGAGATCTTCGGTGCTTCATCGACCGGTGCCTTTGGTGATTCGGCATCTTTGGCGTCCGTGTTGTCGAGCATATGACGAATCGCCGCCAAGTTGAAGCCTTGGTCGATAAAATCCTTGATCGTGAGTAGACGTTCGACATCATTAAAGGAATAGAGCCGTCGTTTCGATTCCGTCCGACTAGGCGAAATTAGACCCTGTTCTTCATAGTACCGAATCTGTCTACCTGTCAGCTGTGTCAAATCTTGAACGATTCCAATCGGAAACAACGGGTTGGAGCGACGAAATTGATCGGCCATCTCTTACCCCTCCTTTTCTGTCTCACACTGTGAGAATAATACATGACAACTTACCTGTCAATAGATGTTAAGAAAGTTAACATGACATTTCGGTTACAACTTCTGTGAGATATTGTCACGGTCAAATGTGACGAGCTCTTTCGTCCGCAATTGGCTCAAGGCGAGCATGAGCGCGACCTTGACGTGGGCGTAAGTCAATCCGCCTTGAACGTATGCCGTGTATGGAGCCCGAAGCGGTCCATCGGCCGACAGTTCAATCGACGACCCTTGAATGAACGTCCCGGCCGCCATGATGACGTCATCCTCATAGCCCGGCATATAGGCTGGTACCGGCAACGCGTGCGCATTGACCGGTGACGCCATTTGGATGCTCTGACAGAAAGCGATCATCTTGTCACGGTCGCGGAACGTCACCGATTGAATCAAATCGGTCCGGGGCGTCGTATAATGCGGGTCGGTCTCGAAACCGAGCAATCCGAGCAGGCTCGCCGTCAAGTGTGCCCCTTTCAACGCTTGGGCGACCGTATGTGGCGCCATGTAAAACCCTTGGTACATCTCTTGGAGCGAGTAGAGTGACGGACCGGCCTCGCTCCCGATGCCTGGCGTCGTCATGCGGAACGAACAGCGTTCGACGAGTTCTTTCGTCCCGGCGATATAGCCGCCCGTCTTCGCCAAGCCGCCACCCGGGTTCTTGATGAGCGAGCCGGCCATGAGATCGGCCCCGACGTGGGTCGGTTCGATCGTCTCGACGAACTCGCCGTAGCAGTTGTCGACGAAGATGAAGACGTGCGGATGTGCCGCTTTGATCTTCCTGATCGCCTCACCGATTTCTTGGACCGGGATGCTGCGACGATTGGCGTAACCTTTCGAGCGCTGGATACCGACGAGCTTTGTCTCAGGACGAATCCGTCCGATGACGGTCTCGACGTCGATTCGGTCCTCTTTCAGCTCGACCGTGTCGTAGCCGACACCGAGCTCTTTGAGCGACCCACGGCCGTCTCCCCGAATCCCGACGATCTCTTCGAGCGTATCGTACGGCTTGCCGGTGATATAGAGCAGCTCATCTCCTGGCAACAACACACCGAACAAGGCAATCCCGATGGCGTGTGTCCCGGAGATGATTTGCGGACGGCATAGGGCGAGGTCCGCCCCGAACACGTCGGCGTAGATCGACTCGAGCGTGTCGCGCCCGATATCGTCATAGCCGTACCCGGTCGTCGGATTGAAATGGAAATCCGACACTTTGTGTTTCTTGAACGACTCGAGAACACGGTATTGGTTGAACTCCGCCGTCGCCTCGATCGTTTCAAAATATGGTTTTACCCGTTCTTCCGCCTCGGTCACGAACGGGGCCAATTCATCATAGTACGCAATCTTTTCTTGCCACATCATTGTTTCACACCTCAAATTGTTTCAGCGTCGCATATAGACGCGTGTCTTCTCTCATATATCCGACGAGTTCGACCGAACCGTCATCGAGGAACTTCTCCTCGAGACGATACATCGAATCTTTGGCCGGATGGTAATGCTCGAACGAGCGGACCGGCAAGACGACGTGTACTTTCGTCAACACATCCGCAATCTTATCTTCGATCGCGCCGATGAGCGTCTCGATATCGGTCGAATCGAGCGCCGAGATGACGAGCGGTCCGCCGACGAAGTCTTCCGTCAACCGGTCTTTCTTATTGTATACCTCGAGCTGCGGCAACTCACTCGCACCGAGTTCCGACAATACCGAATTCGTCGTATCGATTTGGTTCATGTAATGCGGGTTCGATGCGTCGATGACGTGCAAGACGAGATCGGCCCCGAGCACTTCCTCGAGCGTCGAGCGGAACGCGGCGACGAGTTTCGTCGGCAGGTCCCGGATAAATCCGACCGTGTCCGTGATCAGCACTTTACCGCCCCGCGGCAACTCGAGCTCGCGCGTGAGCGGGTCGAGCGTTGCGAACAGTTCGTCCTGTTCGTACGTATCCGCATCCGTCAAGCGGTTAAAGATTGTCGACTTCCCGGCGTTCGTGTAACCGACGAGCGCGACTTGGAACACACGGTTTTCTTTCCGACGCTCCCGGTAACGGTCACGGTGCGCGACCGTGCCTTCGAGATTTTTCTTGATTTCATCGATGCGGCGCTTGATGTGACGACGGTCGGACTCGAGTTTCGTCTCACCCGGTCCCCGAGTCCCGATTCCGCCACCGAGACGTGACAACTGCGTGCCTTGTCCGATCAAACGTGGAAGCAGGTAGTTCATCTGAGCGAGCTCGACTTGGAGCTTCCCTTCTTTCGATTGGGCCCGTCCGGCAAAGATGTCTAAAATCAATTGCGTCCGGTCAATCAGTTTCATCTCGTCCGGATCGTTCAGCGAGATGCGGATATTCTTCGATTGGGCCGGCGACAGCTCGGCGTTGAAGATGACAATGTCCGGCTCGAACTGTTCGATGAGCACCGCGAGCTCCTCGACTTTCCCTTTTCCGATGAATGTGCGGCGGTCGACTTGTTGCCGTTTCTGGTCGAGACGGGCGACGACCTCACCTCGTGCCGTATCGACCAATTCGACGAGTTCCCCCATCGATTGTTCATATGTCCAATCGTCGACGGTCGGTAATTGACACCCGACGATAATGACTTTCTCTCGTTGCATAAAAATCCCTCATTCCTATAAGTCTCATCCTCCATCTTACCACGAAACGACGAATGGAGAACGTCCGTTTGTGGTACGATATGAGGAGAAGGAGGAACGTCCATGACGAAACGTAGAAAAGAGTATCCATTGCCTGAATATATCGAGGCGTACTTGTTCCACCTCGGCGCGAGCGGCCGTCAACCGTCGACGCTGAAACGCTATCGGTACGATTTGATCGATGTGCACAAATACTTTCATGACCATAACGTCGAGCTCGATGCCCCGGAGGCGTGGCTCGCCGTCCCGCTCGAATCGTGGAAGACGTTCGTCAACGACTTCCTCATCGAGGAGAAGCAATATCAACAGGCGACGGTCGCCCGGATTGTCACCGTCATCAATAGCCTGACCGTCTTCTTGAACCCGCTCCGTAAGAAGATGCTGACGTATGCGCAACCGGCCCACACGCTCACCGTCGACCAGATCGCCTTGCCCGCTGAGTTCAACAAGCTCGTCCGAACGATCCGCTCAACAAGCGGTCTGAGCGAGAATCAGCTTCAGGCGCATCCATACCTCGTCAACCGAAACGAGTTGATCGTCACTCTGTTCTATAAGTACGGTCTCCGGGTCCACCATATCATCCGTCTCCGGATGAACGACCTGCACCTCGCGAGCCACGAGTTCGACGTCTATGACCGGCTCGGCAACCGGTTCACGTTGAAACTTAGTCCAGAGGACCAGGCACTTCTCATGAACTATTTGGCCGACATCCCGACGCCGGTCCGTCCGCGCTGGTACTCGGATGATCCTGTATTCGTCTCTTTCGATTTCGCCCGAATGACATTCCGCTGGGTGTATGCGAAGAACCAGCCGAAACAGTTGACGATCGTCATGATCACGAAGATGATGCGCCAATTGAACGAACGGAGCGGTCTCACCCGCTCGGTCACACCATCGATGCTCCGCAATGCCCACGTCTTGAAGACGTACGCGACCGACATGACGTCACTCGAGCGGATGAATGTGACATGTATGCATAAAGAGTCATCACTCCGGCGCTACGAACAGGCGTACGCGGAGTTCGGTAGCGAACTCTACGGCGAACAAATCCCAAACGAAAACCCCGCCTTGTAACAGGACGGGGTTTTGTATGTTAATGGGCCCATTCATTTCGCAACAGCCCGTACACGACGTGGTCGACGTAGCGGTCATAGAGCCACTCCGCATTCCGGAGCACCCCTTCTTCGAGGAAGCCGAATCGCTCGGGTAGCGCCCGGCTCTTCACGTTCCCAGTTGCGACCCGAATCTCGATTTTATCGAGTTTCAAATCACGGAACCCATAATCGATGACTGTCTCGAGCGCTTGACTCATGATGCCCTTGCCTTGAAAGTCTTGGCCGAGCCAATAGCCGATCGTCCCGCATTTGATGCCCCGGTCGATGTCATTGAAGCCGATCGTCCCGGCGAGCTCGTCCTGATACACAATCGCGAACGATTTCGGATAGCCGCCCGTCTCCATCAATCCCTTGATTCGTCCTTCGATGTTTTGCCGCGAATCTTCGACCGTCTCGGTGTAATCGAGCCACCCGAGCCACTCGCGAAGGTATGGCTTCGATGCCATCGTCAATTGGAACAACGCCTCCGCGTCGTCAATGGTGAACATTCGTAGTTGAAGCTGATCATTGATGTCATAGCGTAACATGTCATTTCCCCCGTTAAGTTACCAATTATTGTGTTCTTCATCATTTCATCGTAAACTATTTGTAAATAATTTGAAAGCGGTGAAAGTATGTAATTCGATTTCATGTCATCCACCCAAAATTGAATAGTTCCGGAGGAGAGTCATGATGAAGTCGTTTTACCTGCTGCTGGTCAGTCAATGGCTGGCCAATATCGGCGACGTGCTTTATATCGTCGCCTTGATTGCTTTGTTATATCAACAGACCGGTTCCGCCCTGGCTGCGGCCAGTTTCCCGATTGCCGTCACGCTCGGCATGACCGTGAGCGGTCTGTTCTTTGCCCGCGTCTTGTCTCGGTTCACCCTCGGTCAGACGTTGTTCGTCACACAACTGTTGAAGACAGTCTTGCTCGGGGCCGTCATTTGGTCGGAGTCGATTCTCGTCCTCGGCCTCGTCGTGCTCATCGCCTTCTTGGATGGGTTCGCCCGTCCGGTCCAGGCGTCGTTCATCCCCCGGCTGACGACGAATCGCCAACAAGCGAACAGTCTCGTCCAAGTGTCGAACCAGTTCATCCAGCTGGCGATGTGGCCTCTCGGCACGATGGTCGTCGCTTCCTTCTCAAGCGAACTCGCTCTGATGATCGCGTTGATGTTATTCATGCTCTCGACGCTCGTCACGCTTCGCTTCGTCGGTTCACTCGACCGCGACGTGACGGTAGAAGATGGCGAATCAGACATATCGCTTAAGGACAGCCTCGCCTTCGTGCGCACTGCTCCTTTCGCCAGGTTAATCACGGTGTTCGTCACGTTCGAGTCGTTCGTCAGCACACTCTGGATCTCGGCGCTCTTGCTCGTCTATCTGGAACGCCACCTCCACATCGATACGGGCTGGTGGGGAACGATGAACGCGAGCTTCTTGATTAGCATGATTCTGGCCAGCGCTTACCTGTATCGCGCAAAGCGCAACAGCTCGCTCGCCGTCAGCTCCATCTTGTCTGTCTTAGCGGCCCTATTGTTCGGCATGACATCTCATATCGCGTTCGCGCTCATC
Organism: Exiguobacterium sp. s6; assembly: GCF_018618155.1. NCBI lineage: Bacteria > Bacillati > Bacillota > Bacilli > Caryophanales > Exiguobacterium > Exiguobacterium sp. s6. Next base: position 1,138,159 of record NZ_JACSLN010000001.1, on the reverse strand, counting down.
GCGCTCGCGGTTCAAGGATACGCCACCCAGCTCCGCATCATCCAGACGAACACGGTGCTCCAAGAAATGACACCTGCCTCGCAACTTCCGTACGTATATAGCGTCCAACAGACGGCCTACACCCTCGCCTTCAGCATCGGCAGCCTGACGTTCGGACTACTAGCGGACGGATTGCCGATTGCCATCGTCTATTTGATTGGCGCAGCGTTGACCGTCCCGCTCGTCTGGGTCGGTCGACAAATCGACCAGATGGGAGATGTGGTCCAATCTTCATAACAAAAAGGCGCCCCCTTATATGATTTACAATTCCTTTGGTTACAACAGATTCATTCCGCATCACGTATACTAAAATGAAAATACTAGTTAGGAGGAATCTAAATATGAACACGTTATCAAACCAGGAAAAGGACGAGATATTGCAAACTCTACATGTACGATTTAACGCCCATCCCGAACGACATCCTGATCTCACTTGGCCCGACGTCTTGACTCGCCTTCAAGAGGACGACCGGAAACTCGTCGTGCTTGCCGAGATGGAACGAACCGGCGGCGAACCTGATGTGATTCGACTTCCGAATGGCGCCTTAGCTTTTTGCGACTGCTCTCCAGAAAGTCCGAGTGGTCGACGCAGCCTATGCTATGACGCTTCGGCGTTGGCGGCACGGAAGAAGAACAAACCGGATGGGAGCGCCGTCGCATTGGCTGAGGAGATGGGAATCGAGCTACTCGACGAAGCAACGTATCGTCATCTACAGACGCTCGGTTCGTTCGATTTGAAAACATCGAGCTGGATTGTCACTCCAGAAACGATTCGTCAAAAAGGCGGCGCCTTATTCTGCGACCGCCGCTACGACCATATCTTCCTCTATCATAATGGTGCCGATTCGTATTATGCGGCCCGTGGATTCCGCGGGATGTTGATTCTTTGAGCAGGGCCACGGGCCTTGCTTTTTGATGTGGATAGCCAAAAGAAAATGACTGGGAACTATATCACCCATCAGCGTTGGCTCCTCTAAATCTTGAAACAATATTTGTTCCCCAGATGCACACGGACCCCAGCCAAGAAAAAAATATGTTCAGACAATCAAAAGAAGGTTAGCCTACTCCTAATATCTTTCTTAAGATTTTTTGATCAAAATACGGTGTTTGAAATAAACGATAACCATTCATCATGTCTTAACTGTTCAAATTTTAAAGCCTACCTCCTATATGCCTACCAAAAATTTCAAATGAATGAACGGATGGGCATGATGGTTTATCTCACGTCCACATCACCCCACCAAAAAAAACTGCAGACGGTTCGTCTGCAGTTCAACCTTACGCGTGGAGCGTGACGTTCAATTCTTCTGCGACCGCCTTGAAGGCAGCGAGCGCACGTTCGAGGTCGTCACGGGTATGTTCCGCCGTCACGATCGTCCGAATCCGGGCCTTGCCTTTCTCGACCGTCGGGAAGGCGATGCTCTGTGCGAACACGCCGTGGTCTTTCAGTTTGTCCGAGAACGTGTGTGCGAGCGTCTCTTCACCGAGCATGACCGGCGTGATCGGCGTCGTCGCATGCCCGATATCGAAGCCGAGGTCGCGAAGTCCTGTCTTAAAGAACTCGGTGTTCGCCCATAACTTGTCGAACAATTCCTCTTCTTCCTTCATGACACGGATCGCTTCACGGTTCGCCGCAACGACCGCTGGCGGGTGTGACGTCGAGAACAAGAACGGACGTCCTTTTTGAATCAAGAAGTCACGCACGTCGTTCGAGCAGGCGACGTATCCGCCGAGGACGCCGATCGCTTTCGATAGCGTCCCGACTTGGAGCGCGACCCGTCCGTCGAGACCGAAGTGGTTGACCGTACCGCGACCATTCTTCCCGAGCACGCCCGAAGCGTGGGCGTCGTCGACCATGACCGCCGCGTCATACTTCTCGGCGAGCTCGACGATTTCCGGGAGCGGCGCGATATTGCCGTCCATCGAGAAGACGCCGTCCGTGACGATGAGACGTGTCCGGTAATCTTGCGTCTCTTTCAAGGCCGCTTCTAAGTCCTCGAGATCGACGTGTTTATAGATGCGGCGGGCCGCTTTCGTCAACCGGATGCCGTCGATGATCGAGGCGTGGTTGAGCGCGTCGCTGATGACGACGTCCTCTGGGCCGAGTAGCGCCGACAAGACGCCGAGGTTCGTCGCGAAGCCCGACTGGAACACGAGCGCCGCTTCCGTATGCTTGAACTCGGCGAGCTCGCGTTCGAACGCCTCATGCATCTCGAACGTCCCGGCGATCGTCCGCACCGACCCAGTGCCGGCACCGAACTGTTCGACCGCTTCGATTGCCGCTTGCTTCAAGCGCGGATGGTTGGCGAGACCGAGATAGTTGTTCGACGATAGCTGGACGAGCGACTTGCCACCGATCGTGACCTCGTTCCCTTGTGCTGATTCGAGCGGCACGAGCGAACGGAACGTGCCCGCTTGTTTCATTTCATTGACTGCTTCTGTAATATGTTCAAATGCCATATTGATTCCCCCTGTTTATGGTAATAAGACGACCTTTCCACATTTCCCGGCCCGCATGAGCTCGAAACCTTGCTCGAACTCCTCGAGCTTGAACACGTGCGTGATAATCGGTTCGACGTTCAGCTGACCCGTCGCGAGAAGCGTCGACACTTGGCCCCACGTCTCATACATCTTGCGTCCGGTGATGCCTTGGACGCGTACCCCTTTAAAGACGACGTCACGTGTCAGGTCGATCGCGACCGGTTTGGCCGGGAGTGACAACACGTTGACATCGCCGCCGGCCGTGACCATCTTGAACGCCTGGTCGATGGCGACCGGATGCCCGCTCATCTCACAAACGACATCGATGCCGTCCCCCTCCGTCTGATCCATGATCAGCTCGAGCGGATTTTGCTCAAGGCTATTGATGACGACGTCCGCCCCCATGTCTTCGGCGAGCTTCAACCGATACGGGTTGACATCGATCGCATAGACCCGGCTCGCGCCCGCTGCTTTGGCGACACCGACGGCCATGAGTCCGATCGGCCCACAACCGACGATGGCGACCGACTTGGCCGACACGTCACTGGCGAGCACCGTATGGACAGCGTTACCGAGCGGTTCTTGAATCGAGGCGAGCTTCGACGGCATCGACTCGGGGTTGACCCACAAGTTCTCTTCCGGCATGACGACGTACTCGGCGAAACAGCCTTGCGTGTCGACACCGATGATTTTCGTGTTCTTACAGATGTGATATTGCCCGCGCAAACATTGTTTGCATTGATGACAAACGATATGCGTCTCGGCCGATACGGTCTGTCCGATTTGGATGCGTTTCGTACCTTCCCCGAGCGCCACGACTTCCCCCGCGAACTCGTGACCGAACACGTATGGCGGTTTGACTCGGCTCTTTGCCCAGTCGTCCCACTCATAGATGTGGACATCGGTCCCGCAAATCGATGTCGCCTTCACTTTGATCAACACTTGCCCGGCTCCTGGTGTCGGGATTGGCACTTCGACCAACTTCGCCCCGAATCCGGCCGTATGTTTTTGAATCGCTTTCATCACAGGTGTCGTTGCTTCCTTCTCTGTCATAGACACGAGCTGTTCCATTGAAAACGTCCCCCTCTTCATCTCTTGATCGAACTTCACGTTCCCTTTCATCTTGTCATAAAATGACGAACCTGAGAAGATAGAACGTCATATTTTCAGACAAAAAAGAGAAGCCATCCGCGCCGATGGCTTCTCTTACAAGAATAGGACCTATGTCCCGACCGCAAGCTCATCGTGGTTCGATGATGAGCTTGATTGCCGTTCGTTCTTCTCCGTCAATCATAATATCGGTGAACGCAGGGATGCAAATCAAATCCAGTCCGCTCGGCGCGACGAAACCACGCGCGATCGCGACCGCTTTAATGGATTGATTGAGCGCCCCGGCGCCGATTGCTTGAATCTCACACGTTCCTTTTTCACGAAGTACGCCAGCGAGTGCACCCGCCACGGAGTTAGGATTCGATTTTGCCGAAACTTTGAGTACGTCCATTCTTGTTTCCCCCTCGGGTAGGTTGTTCAATCAAACCATACGGTCTGATCATCTAGGTGTATGCGTTCGATTTTTGTGGCTCGTTTCGATTGGTCATCGATAGTGATTAAAACTCCATTAAGTTGTTCCCGTCCCTCGGCAACTTCAAACCGGACCGGGAGTTGTGTCATGAATTTTCTCAAGACGACCTCGGCATCCATGCCGAGCACCCCATCGAGCGGTCCCGTCATCCCGACGTCGGTGATGTATGCCGTGCCGTTGTTCAATACGCGGTTGTCAGCGGTCTGGACGTGCGTATGGGTCCCGACGACGGCTTGAACGCGTCCATCGAGATGATAGCCCATCGCAATCTTCTCACTCGTCGCCTCAGCGTGCATATCGACGAAGATGGCATCGACCTCACCACGGATTTCTTCGACGAGGGCATCGACCGTGCGGAACGGACAGTCGAGCGATGGCAGGAACACCGTCCCCATCGCATTGATGACGGCGAGCTTCTTCCCACCTTGTTTCAACACCATCATGCCGACACCAGGTGTGCCTTCCGGATAGTTGGCCGGGCGGACGATGCGGTCGGCATCATCGATCCAGTCGAAGATGTCACGGTTGTCCCAAGTATGATTCCCCATCGTCACGCCATGGAACCCAAGCTCAAGGAACTGTTGGTAGATTTTTTTTGTGATACCGCGTCCGTTGGCTGCGTTTTCACCGTTGACGAGCATGAACGTCGGGCTGTACTTGCTTTTCAAGCGTCCGATTTGGGCACTCAGGATGTCGCGACCCGGTTTTCCGACCACGTCGCCGATAAATAAGATTTTCATAGTTTTGTCCTCCTCCAATAGAAAAAGCGGAGAATGTCTCCGCTCTTGTTACTTCGCATAATCGACGGCACGCGTTTCGCGAATGACCGTCACTTTGATTTGGCCTGGATAATCAAGCTCATCTTCGATCCGTTTACAGATGTCGCGGGCCATCTTGTTCGCCACGACGTCGTCGACGACGTCTGGGCGGACGATGATCCGGACTTCACGTCCCGCTTGGATGGCATATGATTTCTCGACTCCTTCGAACGACTCACAAATCGCTTCGAGGCGCTCAAGGCGTCGGATATAGCTTTCGAGCGTCTCTTGACGGGCTCCTGGACGCGCCGCTGACAAGGCGTCAGCCGCTGCGACGAGAACCGCGATCGTCGAGGTCGCTTCGACGTCCCCGTGGTGCGAGGCGATCGAGTTGATGACGACCGGATGCTCTTTGTACTTCGTGGCGAGCTCGACACCGATCTCGACGTGGCTGCCTTCGACTTCATGGTCGATGGCTTTCCCGATATCGTGGAGGAGACCCGCTCGTTTGGCGAGCGTGACGTCTTCCCCGAGCTCGGCGGCCATCATGCCGGCGAGATGGGCCACTTCGACCGAGTGAGCGAGCACGTTTTGACCGTAACTCGTCCGGTAACGCATTCGACCGAGCGTCTTGACGAGGTCCGGGTGGACACCGTGGATGCCGGCTGAGAATGTCGCTTCTTCTCCGTATTCACGGATGCGCTCATCGACTTCTCGACGCGACTTCTCGACCATCTCTTCGATGCGGGCCGGGTGAATCCGACCGTCTTGAACGAGTTTCTCGAGCGTCATCTTGGCGATTTCACGACGGACCGGGTCGAATCCAGACAGGATGACCGCTTCCGGCGTGTCATCGATGATGAGGTCGATGCCGGTGAGCGTCTCGAGCGTGCGGATGTTACGTCCTTCACGTCCGATGATGCGTCCTTTCATCTCATCACTCGGCAAGTTGACGACTGATACGGTCGTCTCGGCGACGTGTTCGGCCGCGTAACGTTGCATCGTGAGAGACAAGAGGTGTTTCGCTTTTTTATCAGCTTCTAATTTTGCTTTTTGCTCGATTTCTTTTTGAAGGAGAGCAGCATCGTGAAGCGCTTCCTGCTTCGCTTCGTCCATGATGATGGTCCGTGCTTCTTCTTTCGACAAGGCTGCCACGCGTACTAGTTCTTGGCGTGCCTCCTCATATAATTCCTCCACTTTGCTCTCGAGCGTTTCCGCTTCACGCTTCCGTTTCGCGAGTGCAGCCTCACGTTCATCCAAGGCGTCTTCTTTCCGTTCAAGCATGTCTGCTTTCCGGTCGAGAAGCTCTTCCTTTTGGACGAAACGATTTTCTTTCACTTTCTGCTCTTCACGTCGTTCGCGCAATTCTTGTTCGGTTTCATTGCGAAGTTGAATCATCTCTTCTTTTACTTCAAGCCGTGCTTCTTTTTGCATCGCTTCCGATTGTTGGCGCGCTTGCTCCACAATCTTGGTCGCTTCCGTCTCGGCACCTTGAATCTTCGCTTCGGCGATCGATTTACGCACAAAAAAACCTGCAACAAAAGCTATCGGCAAAAGGAGGATCAGAATAAGCTCTAATAGCCATTCCATCATGTTCACCTCCCTTTCGCAAGGTTATTTTATTTTTTCATGAATGAAAACGCGAGCGAGCCCGCGTATAGCTTTATTGTACTTATTTACCTGTTAGAATGCAATGCACGGACAGGATAGAACTACCAATTCATCAAAAAAATTATACTAAAAAAATCTCGCCTGAACCGTGTCAGGCGAGAAACGTTGCTTATTCTTCGTCTAGAAGCGAGAGGACGTCATCGTTGTCAGCTTCGACTGTGACCGTCTTTTCACCGTTGAGACCGTAGTGGTCGCGGATTCGTTCTTCGACCGATGCGGCCACCGACGGGTTCTCTTTCATATACTGCTTCGCGTTCTCACGGCCTTGACCGAGACGCTCTTCGTTGTACGAGTACCACGCGCCGCTCTTTTGAACGATATCGAGGTCGGCCCCGATGTCGATGAGCTCGCCTTCACGCGAGATGCCTTCGCCGTACATGATATCGACTTCCGCCGTCTTGAACGGAGGCGCAATCTTGTTTTTGACGACTTTGATTTTCGTCCGGTTCCCGACCATGTCTTGGCCTTGTTTGAGCGTTTCAGCACGACGGACTTCGAGACGGACCGACGAGTAGAACTTGAGGGCACGACCACCAGGTGTCGTTTCCGGGTTACCGAACATGATTCCGATTTTCTCACGGATTTGGTTGATGAAGATGACGATCGTCTTCGACTTGTTCGTCGCACCAGACAATTTACGGAGCGCTTGGCTCATGAGGCGGGCTTGAAGACCGACGTGTGAGTCTCCCATCTCCCCTTCAATCTCGGCTTTCGGAACGAGTGCCGCAACCGAGTCGACGACGAGGATATCGACCGCACCAGAGCGGACGAGGGCTTCCGCGATCTCAAGGGCTTGTTCCCCTGTATCCGGTTGTGATAAGAGCAACTCATCGATGTTGACGCCAAGGTTTTGGGCGTATTTCGGGTCGAGCGCGTGCTCGGCGTCGACGAAGGCTGCTTGCCCGCCGCGCTTTTGAACTTCAGCGATGGCATGAAGCGCCACCGTCGTCTTACCTGACGATTCAGGTCCGTACACTTCGATGACACGACCACGTGGGTAGCCACCGGCACCGAGGGCGATGTCAAGGGCGATTGAGCCTGATGGGGTAACGGAAACTTGCTGATCTGTATTTTCACCAAGGCGCATGATTGAGCCTTTACCGAATTGTTTCTCAATTTGGCGTAATGCCATTTCTAACGCTTGTTTACGATCACTCATAGATTAATGAGCCTCCTTTGATTGATACTTTCATTATAAGCGAACCGAGAACGATACACAAGTTTTTTGCGAACGTTTATTCGCCTTTTTTCATTTGTTGAAGGAGCGCCCATATTCCGTCTTTTGTCGCTCGGGCTTGAATGACGTGCCGCTCTTGATGTGGATAGTTACGTTCAATCACGTCAATCCCGGCCGGTGACCGGATACCGATAAACACTTTGCCGACCGGTTGACCCGAACTTGACGTGGGTCCGGCTTCTCCAGTGAACGCCAGTCCATAATCCGTCCCGGTCTGACGAATCAAACCGAGGATCATTTCAAAGGCGACTTCTTTTGAGACGACCGAGTGTGACTCAATTGTATCAAGGGACACCCCTAAAAACCTATTTTTTAGCTCGTCCGAGTACGTGACGACTCCACCTTTGAACACCGAGGATGCCCCCGGCACGGCCGTGAGCATCGCTTGGGCCTGACCGCCGGTGAGCGACTCGGCAATCGACAGTGTGGCATTGCGCGCTTGCAACTCTCGAATCAAATGGGTAGCGAGCGTCTCCTCATCGGAACCAAAGTAATACCGGCCGACCCGATTTAAAATGTCCCGTTTGACCCGGTCGACCATTTGCCGCGCCTCGGATTCCGTTTCGGCCCGAGCACTGATTCGAAGCCGTGACTCGCCCGACTCGGCATATGGGGCGACCGTCGGATTGGCACCGGTCGTTAAATCGACCACCGCCTCATCTAACGCGGACTCGCCGATTTCATAAAACCGAAGTGACTCGGAATGAATCGTCGCACCCGTGAACTTGTTCGGGAACGCGGACTCGACAATCGCTTTCATTTCCCACGGTACGCCAGGCAGTAAGAGCCATGTTGTCTCCCCTTCAATCCACATGCCGGGCGCAAGACCGACCGGGTTGTCAAGTACTTCGGACCCGGATAAGACGTCGGCCTGACGAGCGTCTCCTTCGTTCATCGTCCGTCCGCGCGAGGCGACAAAACGACGAATCGTCTCGAGCGAGGGCTCGTCGCGGACGAGTGGGCGGCCGAGCACGTCGGCAAGCGTCGTCTTCGTGATATCATCGGCCGTCGGGCCAAGTCCGCCAGTGACGATAACGAGTTCGCTCCGGGCCTTCGCTTCTTCGAGCGTTGCTTTCAGACGCTCCCGGTTATCCCCGACGACTACATGATACAGGACGGACAGTCCGTATTTCGACAGCTGTTCTGACAAGTAACGGGCGTTCGTGTTGGTGATTTCCCCTAAGAGCAGTTCAGAGCCTACCGCAATGATTTCGGTCCGTTTCATCTGAATTCCTCCCCCCAAATAAAAAAAACGAGCTGTTCGGCCAAGCTGAACAACTCGTCTGTGCCGACGGTTACATCGACTTTACAATGATCTTGTAATTTTGTGCAAAATATTCGGCCCCTGAGTAAATCGTCAAGACGAGCGCGAGCCACATCGCCCATTCACCGAACGGGATGCCGACATAGCTGAAAATCGGATTACCGAACAACAGGAAGATGATGGCAAAGAGTTGGACCCATGTCTTCGCTTTGCCCGACTTTCCGGCCGCGACCACGATTCCTTCATCGGCAGCCACGAGACGTAGCCCCGTCACCGCGAATTCACGCGATAGGATGACGACGACGACCCAAGCCGCGACGAGGTCCATCTCGACGAGCAGGACGAGTGCCGCCGTGACGAGTAGTTTGTCAGCGAGCGGATCCATGAACTTTCCGAAGTTGGTGACCAAGTTGTGCTTGCGGGCGAGATGTCCGTCAAGCCAGTCAGTAATAGCGGCGATCGTAAAGATGACCGCGGCGATGAATTGATGGAGCGGTACGTCCGCCCCGAGGAAAGCGATGTCTCCCCAATCAAAATCTACGGCGAGTAAGACGACGAACACGGGGATGAGCAACACCCGTAACATCGTCAAACGGTTAGGTAGGTTCATCGAGAACTCCTCCTCTAGAAGGAGAGTCAACTTATTCTGCGTCGACTCTCTTTACAAATATATTTTGTGTGACCGGCGAGTCGGCTAATTCAAGCTCCCGGCCATTGACAACAATTTTCTCGACCCCACCGATCAAGCCGATTCGGATGCGAAGCGTATCCGTCTCCGCGTCCTCGATGACAATCGGGTTTTGTTTCGATTGGTTCGGATATTCCGGAGCGAGGAACGGTCCTTCGAGTGATGTGTCTCGGACGCCGACATACGTCGCCGGCGACTCTTTCACATGGATCTCCGTCGTCAACTTATCGGCTGTCGCAATCTCGTACGTGAGATCAGCTCCGCTCGTCGACGCGACCGCAATCGGCCCCGTCTCTTCAGCAGGCTCTTCTTCGACCGGCTCTTCCTCGACCGGTTCTTCTTCAACCGGTTCCTCTTTCGGGACGTCCTTATTTTGGTCAATCGTCACACCCGAGTTCGACGGCTCGGCCGGTGACGCGTTTTGATCACCAAAATCAAGGTTTCGGACGACGTAATAGACGGCCGTCATCAACAGGAACGCGACGAGCACGAGCATGACTTTCGGTACCCAACGCGAGACACGGCTCGACGTTTCCGAGGCTTTCGAGTAGGTTTGTTTTCGCGACAATTGAACGGTCGGCTGCGGCTCGATTTTCGGCAAGTCTTTCGCATACGTCTCGTACAGTTCATCGACATCAAGCCCTAACGATTCCGCGTACGTTTTGATGAACGCCCGTGCATAGAACGAGCCAGGGAGATTTTTGTAATCACCTTCCTCGATCGCGATGATATAGCGTTTTTGAATCTTCGTCGTCTGCTGGATTTGGTCGAGCGTCAAACCGCTCGCCTCACGCCTTTGTTTCAAAAAAGTCCCTAGTTCTGTCACAGGGGTCCACACCTTCCATTCAAGTAGTTATTCAAACCATTCTGCCTCACGATGTGTCTCTTGAGGAATAATGATCTCCTCATCTTGTGAGTTCCGTAGTTCGATGATGTAATCAAAGTCCTCGAACACACAGTCGGTGTTGCGCACATAAAGATCTGGGTGCTCGATGACTTTGACAGACGGAAGTCGCATGACTTCGCGAATCAATTGCCGATGGCGTTCATCCATCGTCCGCGTCGAGACGGCACCGTCGATGATGTAGACGTGGTCTCCTTCGCGTTCTTCCTCGAACAGCGAAGTCCGCACCGTCTGCTTCATGAGCGTCGAGGACAGGAATAGCCAGCGCTTGTTCGCACAGACGCTCGCTGCCACAATCGACTCGGTCTTTCCGACACGCGGGTTGCCGCGCACGCCGATCAACAAATGCCGCTCTTCTTTCATCAGTTCGGCGACGAAATCGACGAGGACACCCAGGTCCTCACGCACGAAACGAAACGTCTTCTTGTCATCGTTATCGTGCTCGATGTAACGTCCGTGTCGAATTGCGATCCGGTCCCGGAGTTTCGGGCGCCGGAGCTTGATGACGACGATGGCTTCCATCTTGCGCAAAATATGTTCCAGACGATGGACGTGATCGGCCGCCGGTGCCTTTAACAGCATGCCGCGGCGTTGTAGATCGACGCCGTTGATCGTCACGATTGAGATTTGAAGCATCCCCATCAGTGAGGCGATATCCCCGAGGATACCGGGTCGATTTTGGCAAAGTTCATATTCGAGATACCATTCTTCGAACTTATGATCCATCTCGTCCATCCTTTCTGATGTGTGCTCGCTACCTTGTTCATTCTAAATTATTTTAGAAGAATTGAAAAGAACTCGTTTCAACCGAGCCAACAAAGTTTCACACCCAACCGCCGTCGATCCGAAGCACGGTGCCGGTCATATATGCGGCTGCCGGAGAGCAGAGGAAGCGGATTGTCTCCGCTACTTCCCCTGGGCCTCCTAACCGGCCGAGCGGAATCTCATCCCGAACGTCTTGTTTCGTCTCTTCTACCGTATCATTCATCGGGGTGTCAATCCACCCCGGCGTGACCGCGTTGATGCGGACGTGAAACGGTCCGGCCTCACGCGCGAACGCCTTGACGAATCCAAGCTGGGCGGCCTTGACCGTTGAATAGAGGACTTCTCCGGCCGCACCGACCTCGCCCCAGACACTCGAGACGACGACGATGTCGAGCGGGCGGTCATACGGTTTCTGCCCGACGACGTGCTGGACGAGACGGACCATCGAGCGGACATGGATGCGATACAGCCGATCGAGTTCGAGGAGCGACTGATCGACGAGCAGACCGTAGGCATGATTACCGGCGACATGGATGAGGCGGTCGACCGGTCCGAGCGTCTCGAGCCAAGCTTCGAGTCCGGCTTCATCGTCGAGGTCACACGTGACGACGTCGGCCGTCAACTGTTCGTGTGAAACGAACGCACGAAGCGACTCCGTTTGCGAATGCGCCTGCAAAATGAGTGCATCGTCTCGAAACGCTAGCGCGACGGCACGGCCAATCGCTCCGCTCGCTCCCGTGATGAGCGTCGTCACGGTTTCTTGACGACACAGACTGTCCGATGATCGGCTTGGAACAGACGGTCGTACGCCGCATACAGGTCGTCGAGTGAAATCGCATCGAGCAGATCAGGGATGTCGAACATATTGCCGCCACTGAGCGCATAGCGTGAGAACTGGTTAGCGATGAACTCAGGTGAGTTGAGCGCCTTCAAAAACTGCCCTTTCATCATGCGCTTCTTGCGATCGAGTGTCTCGACGCCGAGTTCGAGCGGACGCTCGAGAGCGGACGTGATCCGGTCGACGAACGTCTCGACGTGCGGCGTCTCCATTGACAGGACGGCGAAGGCGAACGTCTCTTCTGACGTATAGTCGAACGAGAACGCGTCATCAATCAATCCTTCGGCGTACAGTTCCGCATAGAGCGGTGCCGTCGTGTCGAACAAGGCGTGCATGAGGAGCTCGACGATGAGCTCTTGCTTCATGCCCTCTTTGCCGGGGCGTGGCGTATCTTTATAGCCGATCATCACTTTCGGGACCGAGACGTCCATCTCGATGACCCGTTCCGTCATATGGACCGTCTCGGGCTCCTCGACCATCTCACGCGCCGTCAATAGCGGCGCATCAAACGTCTTCGCCGCCTGATTGGCGGTAATCTCGGCAAGGACAGCGTCAGGGTCGATATTGCCGACGACGAACAGCACCATATTGCTCGGATGATAAAACGCCTCGTGACAGCGATATAAATCGTCGGCCGTGATGGCGCTAATCGATTCGATCGTACCGGCGATGTCGATTTTGACCGGATGTTCGGCATACATCGCTTCAATCAAACCGAAGTAGAGGCGCCAGCCCGGATTGTCCTGATACATTTGAATCTCTTGGCCGATGATGCCTTTCTCTTTCTCGACCGAGGCCTCCGTGAAGTACGGCGCTTGGACGAAGTCGATCAACGTCTTCAAGTTCTCGCCGACGTTCGACGTCGCGCCGAACAAGTACGCCGTCCGGGTGAACGACGTGAACGCGTTCGCGGACGCGCCGAGGCGTCCGAACTGTTGGAACACGTCGCCGTCTTCTTTCTCGAACATCTTATGCTCAAGGAAATGGGCAATCCCGTCTGGCACGTCGACCCAATCTTCCGTTTTAAAGCGACGGTCGATCGAACCATATTTCGTCGTGAACGTGGCATACGTCTTCTCATAACCGCTCTTCTTCAATAAATAGACCGTCAATCCGTTCTCGAGGACGGTGTGATGGAGCGTTTCTCCGACGTTTGGAAAATCGAGTTTCATACAGTTCCCCCCTTTAAACAATAGACAGCCTGTAAATCCAGGCCCTTGGCGAGCGCGGCCACATCATCCCGCGAGGTCCGCTCGATGATGGCCATCTCTTCCTCGAGCGAGAACGGACGGATGTCCGAGCCGCTCATCCAAGCGATCAATTGGCGCGGGTTATCCCCGAGTTGACGACGTTGATGGTACAGCATCGCTTTCGTCTGTTCGAGTGTCTCGTCCTCGAACGTCCCGGCCTGGAGGTCGGCGAGTTGGTCGGCGATGATCGCCTCGGTCTTCGCCTGGTTCGAGGCATCGATCCCGGCATAGACGAATAACATCCGGCTGAGTGAGCTGTACTGCGAGGCGGCATAGTAGGCCAAACTCTCTTTCTCCCGGACGTTCATGAACAGTTTCGAGTGCGGGAAGCCGCCGAACAGTCCATTGACGACTTGCATCCGGACAGCGTCTTCACTGCGCGGGTCGACGTCGACTTGATAGGCGAGGTGCAATTTGCTCTGATTGATCGTTTGATGTTCCTCGAGGCGCTGAAACTCACGGTCGACCGGCTGTGGATACTCACGGACGAGTCGTTCCCCGAGCCCTTCGAGCGGCGCGAACGCGGCAGTCACTTGCTCACGACTCACGTCGCCGACGACGTAGACGTCGACACGATCGTGACGGATCATCGAGGTATAGGCATCAAAGAGCGTCTTAGGCGTCACGTGCTCCAACTGTTCGAGTGTACCGAGCGACTGGATGGCGAGTTCGCCGCCGAGCAGTTCTTGAAGACGTTGCTGGGCGAAGCGCATCTTGTCATCGTATACCGATTCGATGCGCTGACGCTGGAGACGGGCCTCCTGTTCGACGATGAGCGGTTGGAACGCCCCGTCATAGGCGTTCGGACGAAGGAGTACTTCTTCGAGCAGCTTGATCGCCTCACTGAGCACCGGTTCGCCGACGAGCGCATCGCTCACGACTTCGAGCTGGAACTGGATGACATGTTCTTTGCCGACTTTCGACGCTCCGGCGTAAAGGCTCGCGTCATATAATTGTTCGAGCGGCGTATGAAACAATTCGATCGACGGATAGGCTTCGGTCGCTTTCTCCATCACATACGGCAGTAAAGCCCGGTCGGCAATCGTCTCAGCCGACAGTGGGGCCGCAAATGAGACGAGGCATGTCGTCGTTTTAAATTTTTGGGTCGGGTAGACCGAATAATGCAGACGTTGTTGGAATTGTTCGATTCCTTTCATATGTTGATCTACTCCTTTTTCTTTTTCGTTTTGAACACGTCCGCACCGCGGGCGTATTCTTGATCGGGAACTCCGGCCACGACATTGGCGTAACGGGCCGCGGTGAACAAATAGTCGCTCAGCCGGTTATAGTACGGGAGCTGACGAGCGGCGGCGTCGACGTTGACGAGTTCCCGTTCGACACGGCGACAGACGGTACGTGCCACGTGCAGGCTCGCCGCACCGACACTGCCACCCGGCAAGATGAAGCGGACGAGCTCCGGACATTTCGGTTCAAGTTCGTCAATCCACGTCTCGAGCTCGGTGACGATTGTCAAATCGACTTGTTGTGGCGGCATCTCAGTATACATGAGCTCGGAACCGAGATCGAATAGATCATGTTGAATCTTCGTCAGCTGGGACCGGAGCGTCTCGTCTGTCTGATGGGCGAGCGCGAGCCCAATCTGACTGTTCAATTCATCTAACAGCCCCATCGCCTGGATGTGCGGATGAACCTTTAAGACACGTCCGCCGATAAGTGATGTTTCCCCTTTGTCCCCGCCTCGTGTGTACAGTTTCATGTCATTTCCTCCTTGATGCCACAAATGGTGACCCATAGGAGTCACCATTGTCGTTATGCGTGCGGTTGTGTGTACGGAAGATGAATCGTGAACGTTGTCCCTTCCCCGTGCGTGCTCGAGACGTCGACCGTGCCGTGATGGGCATCGATGACGTTTTTGACGATGGCGAGACCGATGCCGGTACCCGTCTTGCCGCCGCTCGTCCGCGCTTTATCCGCTTTGTAGAACCGTTCGAACACGAACGGCAAATCTTCTTTCGGGATGCCGCTGCCCGTATCCGACAAACGGATCACGAAGCCGGCCTCCTCTTCACTCGCCTCGAGCCGGATTGATCCCGACTCGGTATGGGCGATGGCATTGCCGACCAAGTTCGTGAACACTTGTTCCAATCGGTCCCCGTCCGCCTCGATGGCGTGACGCGGGGCCTCCGTTGACAGCGTGATGCCTTTTTCGTTCGCCATTTGGTTGAATTTGCGCATGACGCGCGGAAGAAATTCACCGAGGTCGAACGTCGTGAACTGCATCGTCTCTTTGCCTGACTCGATTCGTGCCAGGTCGAGCAAATCGTTGACGAGACGGGCCAATCGAAGCGATTCATCGTAGATGATGGAAGCGAACTCTTTCGTCGCGTCATCACTTTCGGTCATGCCGTCGATAATCGCCTCGGAATACCCTTGAAGCGTCACGAGCGGTGTCCGTAGCTCGTGGCTGACGTTGGCAACAAAATCGGTTCGCATCTTGTCAAGACGATGGCTCTCGGTCGTGTCACGGATGACGACGACCGCGCCTTCAAAATCATCCTCGCCGAGAAGCGGTGTCACCGTCAACGTATAATAATGATTGTCTTGTTTCACTTCGATCGTCTTCTCCGGTGCCCCGGCAACGACGTCCTCATAGAGAGACAGGACGACTTCATGCGGCTGTTCGTCGATGAGGAGCGGTTGGGCTTGCGGGTTCGTGACGATGACGTTCGCATGACGATCGAGCGTGATGACCCCATCGGCCATCGACCGTAAAATCGAGGCGAGTTGGAGACGTTCTCGATCGAGCGCATTCACGTATGTCGACAGTTGGCTGCTCATCGCATTGAACGACCCGGCCAACTCCCCGATCTCATCGTTCGACTTCTGGACGAGACGGAGGTCGAACTGCCCTTCTCCCGTCTTATTGACCGCGTCACGCATCTCGCGGAGCGGTGCCGTGATCCGGGTCGATAAGAAGAAGGCAAATACGGTCGTGACGATGATGGCCGACGCGACCGTCCAAAAGATGATTGTCCGAGCCCCTTCGTTCGCACTCGAGATCGCGTCGAGTGGTTCGATCAAATAGAGCGTGTATTCGCCTGTCTCGAGTGAGAATGTCGTCCGATACGCGAGTGCCGCCTGATCGTCAAATGACGAAAAGTTTCCAATCGCCGTCTCCCCGACCGCCTGATACGTTTCCCAATCCTGACGGCCGAGCTCCGTCATGAGACCGTCGACTTCCGTTCCAAAGTTCGAACGGACCGTCCCGTTCTCTAATATATAGTTCGCGCCGTACACTTCAATGATTTGGTCGACCGTCCGTGACGCATCCCCTTCTTGAAGCAACACCGACTGGACCTGTCCGCCGAGCTTGGCCAAGTGACCGCGCTCCTGGTCGATATGGAACGAGTTGAAAAACTCGAGCATCAACACAGAGACGATGAACAAGATGAGACTGACCAATACGAGAATCGTCAACCATAGTTTTGTGACGATGCTATTCCGGCGAATCATCACTCACTGACGACTTCGAACTTGTACCCGACACCCCATACCGTCGTGATCATTTGCGCGGCTTCTGGAGAGACACGGTTCAACTTCTCCCGGAGTCGTTTCACGTGTGTGTCGACCGTTCGAAGGTCTCCAAAGAATTCATAGTTCCAAACTTCTTTCAAGAGCTGCTCTCGTGAAAACACTTTGTCGACTTGTTTGGCCAAGAAGAACAAGAGCTCATACTCTTTCGGCGTGAGCGCGATTTCTTCTCCGTCGACCGTGACGCGGTGCGCATCGTTGTCGATCGTCAAATGAGCGAAGACGATCAAGTCTTTTGATTTTTCGGCCGTACGCAAATATTTCGTCGAGCCCGAGCGGCGAAGGAGTGCCTTGACGCGCAAGACGACTTCGCGTGGACTGAACGGTTTGACGATATAGTCGTCCGCTCCGACTTCGAAACCTTGGACACGATCGACTTCTTCGCCTTTCGCCGTCAGCATGATGACCGGTGTCGCCTTCGATTTCCGGAGCTCGGTACATACTTCGACCCCGTCCATTTTCGGCATCATCAAATCAAGCAGGATGACATCAAAATTGTGCTCAAGGGCGAGCTGAAGCGCCTCTTCCCCGTTCGTCGCTTCGACGATCACATATTGTTCCCGTTCCAAATACATTTTTAATAGGCGGCGAATTCTTTCCTCGTCGTCGACCACTAAAATTTTTGTTTTATTAGCCATCCACTAAACCTCCTAAAGAACCATTACAAGATGTAGCGAATGTTGCACAATTGTGAACATTTCGCTCTCTTTCATAACTATACCACTCTATTATTTGGCTTCACAACGGTCAGTTGACAGCGGCGTAAAAAAAGAAGCCACCGAAGTGACTTCTTTTTTTACGCATATGAGTGCAAACCTGCGATGACGAGGTTGACGAACACCAAGTTGAACATGATGACGGCGAAGCCGCCGACACATAACCAAGCGGCTTTTGTTCCCGTCCAACCACGTTGGATGCGCATATGCAAATAGTAGATATAGATGAGCATCGTGATGAGCGCCCACACTTCTTTCGGGTCCCAGCCCCAGAAACGGTTCCAGGCGATTTGCGCCCAAATCATCGCGAAGATGAGTCCACCGAGGATGAACACCGGCAAGCCAATGGCGATCGACCGGTAACTGATCTCGTCGGCGAGATCGAGGTCGACTTTTTTCGCAAGCGGTTGAAGCGCCTCGGCAATCCGTTTTCGCAAGATGACGAAACGAAGCAGTACATAAATCACGACGCCGGCGATGACCGACCAAATGAGCGTGTTCAACTTCAATGTATTGATGAACGTCGGTAACTCAAGTGACAGTCCGCTCGAACCAGAGAGAAGCTGAGCCCCTTCCGGCACGAACAACATCGGCATGAAGTATTCATACGACTCTTGTGTCCCGCGGTCGTTCGTGAACTCGACCACGCCACCGGCACCGATTGCCTTGAAGAGCATCGAGACGAGAATGAAGCCGAGCGTGCACATGAGGACGAACATCGTAATCTCAAGCCACGTTCGTGACTTCGACTGTTCTCGCATCGACGTCTCATTCAATAAGAAAATGAGACCTGAGGCGAAGCTGATGGCGAGAATTCCTTGGCCGAGCGCGGCCGTCGTGACGTGAATTTTCAACCAGACACTGTTCAAGGCCGGGATAAGCGGTGCCACTTCGCTCGAGAACATCGAAGCGAAAGCGATGACGAGAAGCGCCACCGGCATGGCGAACAAGCCAAGCACGTCATTTTTATAAATCCCGTACACGACGAGGAACCCGAGCACCATCATCATGCCGAAGAACGTCGTGTATTCGTACAGGTTCGATACCGGTGCATAACCGACCCCGACCCAACGTAAAATAAAATATGTCATTTGAGCGATGAAGCCGATGACGGCCGAAATGAACGCATATTTGCCGTAGGCGATACGGTTGACGTTTCGGCCTTTGCGCATCCCGCTGACCGCGATCGTGAATAACACGGTCGCGACAGCGTAAAGGATGAACGCGATAAAGAGCAAACGACTGCTCCACTGAATCCACTCCATTATGATTCCCCTCTTTCATTGGTTGAGTTGTCGTCCGTCTTTTTTTCAAACCGTGCCTGATCTTCCCAGATCGGCAGGCCATTTTTCTCTAGGAGCGGTGTAATTTCGCGATTGAGCGAGGACGGATTCTTGTTGGTGAAACCAGCGACGAGCACGTCCGTCTCATTGTGTCGGCGAATCCAGATACGACGGTGCGGCCAATACATCCCCATGACAATTCCAATCATGAAGATGACTCCACCGACAATCAAGATCGGATACGTCGAGTCACTCTTGACGCGTAGACCACTCGTACTTGCCATCTCCGTACCAGCGAACTGGAACGCATAGCGATTATCTTCATCGGCCACGTTTAAACGAATTCCAATCAAATTCGATTCCGTCGTGCCGTCTGGTGTGTCAATCGCCATGAAGAAGGCCGGGTTAAGCGCCCGTGGCGATTTCGTGTTCGGTTGACCGTCCTTGACCTCAAAGTCCGGATACAGGTCGTTCAGTTTGACCGTGACGTCTCCGAGGTCATACGTCGTCTCCGGGTTCGTCAAATCGACCGTGAACGGTCCATACACATCACCTGTCTCTTTATCGGCAACGTTAAAGGACATCGACAAGAATTCCGGGCGACTTGAATACTGTTCTTGATACACTTCGTACTTTTCAAACTTGAACGGATGGTTCACTTTCGTCGAACCGGTATCGACTTCCTCGAGTTGCGGCGATCCGTCCTCGTTCGTTCCGGTCTTCTTGAACAGCGTCAATTCCGTCTCATAGTTTTTTGGGACTGCGCCCGCTTTCTCGATTGCCTCGGCAAATTTCGCATCTTCCGCGTTATTTTCCGGATCATACATCTCTAAGATGAATTGATCGTTGCGAAGATAATATTCATCATCCGTCGCTTCGAGCGGAACTGTATCGCCTTCGCGCACCCATTCGAGCGTATCCGTATGGAATGCCGGGAAAACGCGAAGCATCGCCCCGATGAAGAAGATGACGAGCCCGATGTGATTGACGTATGGACCCCAGCGCCCGAACCGATATTTCTCGGCGAGTAAGGCATCCCCGTCACGCTTCACTTGATAACGCTTGGCTTTTAAAGCCTCTCCGAACGCATCGATTTGTTCGTCCGTCCCTTTTCCCTCACCAATCAAACGTTGACCGCGCATGAAGCGATCGGTTCGTCGGACCGGTTGAAATTTCAACGCTTTATACAGCGGGAAAAATCGATCAATCGATACAACGATGAGCGATAACGTCAGCATCACGATCAACGTGATGTACCACCACGATGTATAGAGGTTGTGGAATCCTAGCGTATAGTAAATCGTACCCGGTGTCCCGTACTCGTCCGTGTAATACTGGCTCGCCGGCAACTGTTGCGGAATATACATCTCTTGCGGGAAAATCGTTCCGATCGCCGACCCGACG
The DNA here is from genome assembly GCF_018618155.1 of Exiguobacterium sp. s6. Classification (NCBI taxonomy): domain Bacteria; kingdom Bacillati; phylum Bacillota; class Bacilli; order Caryophanales; genus Exiguobacterium; species Exiguobacterium sp. s6. Next base: position 1,117,727 of record NZ_JACSLN010000001.1, on the reverse strand, counting down.
ATGATGAGCCCGATGAGCCATAGACCGACCTTGACCGATGCAAAAAAGCTCCACACCCGGTCAATCCATGACCGTGGACGGCGCTTCGATCGTAAATCGGCGCCGTCGTATTTCATATCTAGCATTTGTGCGCCCCCCGTTCGCTTACAATGACTTCTCGGCCAACTCCATCAGTTTCTCTTTCGTGAGTTCACCTTCGTACTTTTCAATCACTTTGCCGTCGGCATCGATGACGAACGTGACCGGCAAGTTATAAATCCCGTACGCCTTCTCGACTTCGCTGCGCGTGTCCATCAAAATCGGATAGTCGAGCTTGACGCCTAGGTCGTTCACGAAATTATCGACTCGAAGCGGTGTCTCGCCGACGTTAACCGCCCAAAAATCGACGCCCATGTCTTGGAGTGCGGCATAGTTGTCCTGGACGACCGGCATCTCTTTCTCACACGGTTCACAGAATGTGCCCCAGAAGTTCAAGAGCAACCCTTTACCGTCGTATGTGTCACGCTCGACCATCGTCGTCCCGTCAAGACTGACGAGCTTGAAGTTCGGCGCATCGTCACCGGCCTCGACACGTCCGTCGTTGCCGGCTTGTTCAAATAATTGCATGATAACGACCGCTCCTGCGAACAGGACCATCGTCATGATCATGAGCCGCCAAAATGACCGTTTTTTCTTATGGGCCATCGCCTGGTTCATGCGATCACCCGACTTTGTTTCTTTCGTCATGAGTTCACACCATCCTTCAGTTGTTATTGTACTGAAAAAACACCAAAAACGCACATTAACAGACTTTTTTCATCTTTTTGTCACACAATCTCCACAAAATAAAAAATCATCCTATCTCAGGACGATTTTTTAGTTGTTATTTTTTCTTTTTCTTGCCTCGTTGTACGGGTGGTACCGTCGGGTTGGCAAGCTCACGTAGCTTCGATACTTCCTTGCGTGACAGTTCACGCCATTCGCCCGTCGTGAGACCGTCGAGCGTCAAGAAACCGAACTGTTCGCGTTTCAGTTTGATGACTTCTGAACCGACTGCTTCGAGCATGCGGCGGATTTGACGGTTATGGCCTTCCGAGATGACGATTTCTAAGATGGCCGAGTTTTTCTTATGGTCGACCGTCTTCATCTTCACTTGGGCGCTACCCGTCTTGTAGCCGTCATCGAGTTCGACACCCGACTCGAGTTGTTTGATCGCGATATACGAAGGAATGTTCTTCACTTTCGCGACATAACGTTTTGGGATCTTGAACTTCGGGTGGGTCATCATGTTCGAGAACTCACCGTCATTCGTTAAAATGATGAGTCCCGTCGTGTTATAGTCGAGACGTCCGACCGGGAAGACACGCGATCCAGGCGGTACGAGATCGGTGATGACTTTCCGTCCTTTATCGTCTTCGACCGTCGAGACGTAACCGCTCGGCTTATAGAGCACATAATAAACATGCTCTTCTTGTTCGATTTTCACACCGTCGACCTCGACTTCAGACTTTGGACCGACTTTCGTACCGAGTTCGCGCACGACTTTCCCGTTGACGCGCACCCGTCCATCTAAAATCATTTCTTCGGCTTTACGCCGTGAGGCGACACCTGCTTGGGCAATCACTTTTTGTAAACGTTCCATTTATTCATTCTCCAATCTATCTTGCGTAATCGCAGACGGCTGGCCGAAGAACAAATCGCCTTCGTCCGAGAGCTCGTCTTCAAACGTTAATGGGGGCAATTCATCGAGTGAATTGAATCCAAAATGGTCCAGGAAATGTTCGGTCGTCCGGTATAACTTAGCCCGGCCGATCGTCTTGGCCCGGCCGGCCGCTTCAATCAATCCTTTAGACAACAGCGTATGGATGACACGTTCGACTTTGACGCCCCGGACTTCCTCGATATCGGCCCGGGTGACCGGTTGCTTGTACGCGATGATGACGAGCGTCTCCATCGCGGCACGTGATAACGCCTGTTCGGCCATCGTGCCGACGTAGCGTTGAATGTACTCCGACACTTCAGGAATCGTCACGAGCTTATACACGCCCGCGGATTCAATCAGTTGGAACGGACGACCCGAATCTTTGAACGATGTTTCTAGTTTGCTCAACTGTTCGCGGGCAGCGGCTTCCGAAATGTCGAGCGTGTCCGCGAGGGCCCGCACTTCCATTCCTTCTTCGCCGACGACGAACAATAGACTCTCAATAATCGTTTCATAAGACAGCAACGGCTTCATCCCTTTCCTTTGACGATTCGACGAACGAGATTTGAATGTCTCGCTCTTCCTGTTTGGTCGTAACAACGCGCAACTTGATCAATTCGAGTAGCGCCATGAACGTGACGACAAGGTCCGACACATCGGGACGTTCCTCAAAAAACGAGAAGAACGATGTTGTCCGCTTTGCCGAGACGTGATCGTGCAACCGTGTCATCTGTTCTTCAAGCGTCCGTTCTTCACGTTTGATCGTCTTTTTGCGACGCTCTTTCCACCGCTTGCGTTCGACCATTTTCGAATAGGCGTGCAATAAGTCCGCAAAGTTGAGTGGACCGTCATACGGCTGGACGAGGTCGGACATGTAGCGCGTCAAATCCTCACCGGGACGGCTATACAGTTCGAGGCGAGACTCTTCTTGCTCGCGCATGAATACGACCGCTTCTTTATACGCCTTATATTCAATCAACTGTCGAATCAACCCTTCTCGGGTCGGTTCTTCCCCAAAGTCGGGAATGTCATCTTCTTCAACTGGAACCGGTGGCAACAGTTGCTTGCTCTTCAATTGGAGCAACGTCGCCGCCATGACCAAATATTCACTGGCCACATCGAGTTCAAATTTTTGCATCGTCCGGATATAGGCGACATACTGATCCGTGACCTCGGAGACAGAGATGTCTGCGATGTCGAGCTCCATTTTTCCGATCAAGTGGAGCAACAGGTCAAGCGGGCCTTCGAACGTATCGATTTTGACGTTGTACGCTTCCATAGAGACACCTGCCATTTACATTTTTGCGCTTTAGTATAACATGTTTTGTAGTACCGTGACCACGAAAGGAGAAATTTGATGTCGACGCCTTTTATCCAGTATACGCTCTTATTTGAATGTCATGCCGATTATTTCGAGTGCCATGAAGTGCTTGAAGAAGCATGGCAGGACGGGGGGCGAGAGGATCTCGGTTACGCCGCCTTGATTCAATACGCCGTTGCCCACTACCATGCCCGTCGCGGTAACACGCCCGGTGCAAAAAAGAGTATCGCAGCGTTACAGCAGAAGCTCACGTTGGCCGTGACCGAACTCGAAGCCCTCGGGATCGATACCGCGACGTTTGCCCGTGACTTGCAGCGTTGGCCGCTCCCGGAGGCGCTTCCGCTCAATGAAGCGACACGACAACGCATCGAGCGTTTGAAGCCCGCCTTCGAACCGACCACTTTGACGTTTGACGAGCTCGTCCATAAACATATGTATCGAGACCGGACACCCGTCGTCACCGAACGGCTCCGGGCGCTCGAGGCACGTAAAAAAGCTAGGCGCTGAGCCTAGCTTTTTTTAAATGACGACTTGGTTCCATTTATCGAGCAGGTCACCGGTTTTGCCTTGACCGACAAGCGTCAAGTCGAGTGGCAATAAGTTCCGGGTCTCATCGAGCAATTCGTAAGAACGCTTCTCGCCGCGGAACGACGGAGACAGCGCGATATGATGGATGAACATCGTCGTCTCTTGTTGCTCCATCCCGATGATCCCGACGAAGTCTTCCCCGACTCTCCACAGATAGAGGAATTTGGCAGGGTCTTCTTCGTAGGATCGGACGAGTTCGAGCAAGGCGAGCGGAGATTTGTCGCTACATGAGAACGCGAGCAAGCCCATCGCCGTCTTTTCGTACGATTGTTTGTATTTCACCAGCATTGCTGGTTTCACCACCTTTAGTCATTCATGTTTCACTAAGTGAACACGTGAGAGACATGGCTCATTGTGCCATAACGTTCAGGCAGAAATCAATTCTCGTCCCAAACTTTAACTTCGGCCATCTTCGTGCCTTGACGAAGTTTGACCGCGTGCTCAAGGCCAGACGTCACTTTTCCGAAGACCGTGTGGACACCGTCGAGATGTGGTTGTGGCTCATGGACGATGAAGAACTGTGACGAGCCCGTGTTGCGTCCGGCGTGTGCCATTGAAAGCGAACCCGCTTCATGTTTGTATGGGAACGATGTCGATGTCTCACATGGGATCGTCTTGCCTGAACCACCCATGCCTGTCCCGTCTGGGCAGCCGCCTTGGCTGACGAAACCTGGGATGACCCGGTGGAACGTCAAACCGTTATAGAAGCCGCTGTTCGCGAGCTCCTCGAAGTTGTCGACCGTGATTGGTGCCGCATCGTGGAACAAGTCGAATTCGATCATTTCGCCGTTCTCTAATTTCATAGATCCTTTTTTCATGAAAAGTTACCCCTTTATGTTCATATTGTCATTCTCACTCACACATTGCCCATTCTATCAAAAAAAACCGTCTGTCTCCACTATTTTGTGGAAACAGACGTTCTGACTTGCCGCTTACTGGATGACGGCGTGGACGAGTGGACGCGCTGTCGGCTCTGTCGCACCGATCGTGTACGCGTGGTCCATCCGCTCGAGCGCAGATGTCATGTCTTCTTTATTCGAACGGAGCACGGCGATCACGTCACCGGCCTCGACCTTGTCACCGACTTTCTTCTCGAGCGTGATACCGGCCGCGAAGTCGAGCTGATCATCTTTTGTCGCCCGACCTGCGCCGAGGAGCATCGCTGCCACACCGACTTCGTCAGCGATAATCGACTCGACGTAACCCGCTTGTTTCGCGACGAACGTCGTCTCATACTTCGCTTGCGGAAGTTTCGACAAGTCATCGACGAGCGACGCGTCGCCACCTTGTGCCGCTACGAACTGACGGAACACTTCGAGGGCATGACCGTCGGCCATCCGTTTCTCAAGGTCAGCATACGCCTCCTCGAACGTCTGATAGAACTCGCCGAGTACTGCCATATGGCCGGCAATCGTGAGGGCAATCGTCTTCAAGTCGGTCACGTCTTTGCCCGAGAGGACTTCAATCGCTTCTTTCACTTCATTGGCGTTCCCGATTTCGAAACCAAGCGGCTGGTCCATATCCGTGATGACGGCGACCGTCTTACGGCCGACGTTCTTACCGATGGCGACCATCTCTTCAGCGAGCGCTTTCGCGTCGTCGAACGACTTCATGAACGCGCCTGAACCCGTCTTGACGTCAAGGACGATGCTGTCGGCACCGGCCGCGATCTTCTTCGACATGATCGAGCTCGCGATGAGCGGGATTGAATCGACCGTCGCTGTCACGTCACGGAGTGCGTAAAGACGTTTGTCGGCAGGCGTCAAGTTGCCTGTCTGACCGATGATTGACATCTTGATGTCGTTTACTTGCTTCGTGAACTGTTCTTCCGTCAACTCGACGTTGAAGCCAGGGAACGATTCGAGCTTATCGATCGTCCCGCCCGTGTGGCCGAGACCACGACCACTCATCTTCGCGACCGGAATACCGATTGACGCGACGAGCGGAGCGACGATTAAGCTGATTTTGTCACCGACGCCGCCAGTCGAGTGTTTATCGACTTTTTTACCTTGGATGTTCGACAAATCGATGACGTCACCAGACTTGACCATCTCCATCGTCAGGGCCGCCGTCTCTTTCTCTGTCATGCCGTTAAAGTAAATCGCCATCGAAAGGGCTGACATCTGATAATCAGGAATCGTCTCGTTCGTGAAGCCTTCGACGATGAAACGAATCTCCTCTTCGTTCAATTCGCCACCGTTACGTTTTTTCAAAATCAAATCGACCATGCGCATAAGTTTCGTCCTCCTAGTTGGGTAGTGGTTACATGCTTTGAATCGTGCCGCGTACGAGTGAAAGGAAGTCTTGGCGGACGCGTTCTGTCGTCTCGATGACTTCTTCATGGTTGAGCGGTTGATCTAAAATTCCGGCTGCCATGTTCGACACGCACGAGATGCCGAGCACTCGCATATCTGAGTGACGGGCCACGATGACTTCAGGCACCGTCGACATGCCGACGACGTCGCCTCCGAGCAGGCGAGCCATCTTGACTTCGGCCGGTGTCTCGTATGTCGGACCCGTGTTCCCGAAGTAGACGCCTTTTTGAACAGAAAGTCCAAGTTTTGTGGCGACGCCTTCCGTCAATGTGACGAGCTCTTTATCGTACGCTTCTGACATGTCCGGGAAACGTGTTCCGAAGTCGCTCGCGTTCTTACCGATGAGAGGGCTCGTACCGAAGAAGTTGATGTGATCCGTAATGATCATCAAGTCCCCTGGGTTGAACGACTCGTTGCAAGCACCGGCCGCATTCGTGACGATGAGCGTCTCGACACCAATCAATTTGAGGACGCGGACCGGGAACGTCACTTGTTCCATTGAGTAGCCTTCATAGAAGTGGAACCGTCCTTGCATCGCGACGACGCGTTTTCCTTCGAGGTCCCCGAAGACGAGTTGGCCGGCGTGACCTTCGACGGTCGATACCGGGAAGTGCGGGATGTCCTCATAAGGGATTTTCACCGCGTTCTCGATTTCATCCGCGAGGACGCCGAGACCTGAGCCAAGAATGAGTCCGATTTCTGGTGTTCCGTTCATGCGTTCCTGTAAAAATGCCTTTGTTTCGTTCCAATTTACCATGAGTAATGCCTCCTCAAATTTCGTTTAAGAAACTCTTTCCATGTGCTGGTGCATCGACGTCGAAGTTATCGGCCACTGTGGCGCCGATATCGGCGAACGTTCCGCGGATGCCGAGGTCGACCGCTGTCGAACCGTGATGATGGACGATGAGCGGCACATATTCACGCGTATGGTCCGTTCCTGGTGCCGTCGGGTCGTTCCCGTGGTCGGCCGTGATGATGAGCAAGTCGTCTTCACGCAACTTCTCCATCACTTCCGGCAGACGGGCGTCGTACTCTTCAAGCGCGATCGCATAGCCTTCTGGGTCACGGCGGTGACCGAAGAGTGCGTCAAAGTCGACGAGGTTCAAGAAGCAGAGTCCTTCGAAGTCTTCATCGAGCGATTCGACGAGTTTGTCCATCCCATCCATGTTCGATTTCGTCCGAATCGCTTTCGTGACGCCTTCGCCGTCATAAATGTCGCTGATTTTCCCGAGGGCGATGACATCTTTCCCAGCTGTCTCAAGCGTGTTCATGACCGTCTTGCCGAACGGCTTGAGCGCGTAGTCGTGGCGGTTCGATGTCCGGACCCAAGCGCCAGGTGTTCCGAGGAACGGACGGGCGATAATGCGACCGAGCATGTACGGGTCTTCGCGCGTGATTTCACGGGCGTATTCGCAGATGCGGTACAACTCGTCGAGCGGGACGACTTCTTCGTGCGCCGCGATTTGGAGTACCGAGTCAGCTGATGTATAGACGATCAAGGCACCTGTCTTGACGTGCTCTTCGCCGAGTTCATCCAAGATCTCTGTCCCTGATGCCGGTTTATTGCCGATGATGTCACGTCCACTGAACTCTTTGAGACGATTGATTAGGTCATCCGGGAACTCCTCAAACACGCGGAAAGGCGTATCGATATGAAGGCCCATGATCTCCCAGTGGCCCGTCATCGTGTCTTTCCCAGCCGAGATTTCTTCCATGCGACCGTAGGCGCTCGGTGTCGTCGACACTTCGATGCCGTCGATCGGCTTGATGTTCGACAGCCCGAGGCGGCCCATATTCGGCATGTTCAACCCACCGTGTTCACGAGCGATATGCCCGAGCGTGTCTGAACCGACGTCTCCGAACTGGTCGGCATCTGGGGCTTCCCCAATCCCGACCGAGTCCATGACGACCAAGAAAATACGTTTAAATTTCTTCACAAAAAGTTCCTCCTTTAGTGTCTTTACGCACGCGGATGATGTTTTCGATAGACATCGTGGAGTCGTGCCTTATTGACATGTGTGTAGATTTGAGTCGTGGAGAGGTCAGCATGCCCGAGCATCTGTTGGATGGCCCGAAGATCGGCCCCGTTCTCGAGCAAGTGTGTCGCAAACGAATGACGGAGCACGTGTGGCGTGATCTCTTTTTGGATACCGGCCTCTTTGGCCCGTCGTTTGATCATCTTCCAGAACCCTTGACGGCTGAGCCTTCCGCCGCGCCCGTTCAAGAACAACGCCTCGGTCTCCCGACCGCCGAGCCCGTTGCGGGCCTGTTGGATATAGCGTTCGACAAAACCTTGGGCGACCGATGACACCGGGATGATCCGGGCGCTCTCGCCTTTGCCTTCACACTGTAGATACCCCAATTCGAACTGTAAATCATCCAAATCGAGCCCAAGAAGTTCGCTGACGCGCATCCCCGTGCCGTAGAGCAGTTCGAGCATGGCCCGATCACGGAGCGCGAGCGGGTCTGACGTCGGCACACTGTCGAGCAACCGTTCAACTTCATCTTGAGACCACGTGTCCGGCAGATGCCGTTCCGCTTTCGGCGTCTCCAAATAAAGTGCCGGGTCAGTGGTTGCACCACCTGTCATCTTCAAATGATGATGGAACGTCCGAATCGAACTGACGGCCCGTCGGAGTGATGAAGCAGCCCGACCGGCTTGCGATAACTCTTCCATATGTTTGACGATGTGTGCCCGTGTGACTTCATTCCATTCTGTCACCCCGAGTTGGGTGAGTGTCGATAAGTACTGGGTCAAATCGCTCGCATAGGCTTGTCTCGTGTTCGTGGACATTCGTTTTTCAACCGTCATGTACTGCAAAAATGACTCGACTTGCGAACGCATGACATCCCCCTCCTTCCTCGCTACACCTGAATACGCTTACATCATATCACTTATGTAAACCGTTGTGAAGACGTCTGACCTCATTTTTTTTAAAGCTTTTTTGTGACAGGAATTGGTGAGGTTTTCACGCATATATTTCGATTGAGGGCTTACAAATCTCATCATGATTTGGTACACTCAAGTCGACTTATTAAAATGATTTAAAAAGTTTGAAAGGAGTCGTCCATGGACCAGACCATTACTAATCTGACGGTCGCCGTCAGACGTCAACTCGTCTTATCCGGTCATTCGACCATCGCCGCCATCTCAGAAGCGACCCGGCTCAGTTTTCCGACCGTCAAGAAGCAGTTGGAGCAGTTGATGGAGGCCGGTGAAGTGTTTGAACAAGGTTTTGAGGATTCACGCGGTGGTCGCCCAGCCAAACGTTACATCTATAATGAGCGGTTCACGCACGGATTGACGCTATACGTCGAGAAGTCGGTCGTCCGCTATCGTGTCATCGATAGCATCGGTTCGACGATCGACGACGGGACGCAGGAGATTCTAAACGGGGACCACCTCGGTGCGCTCGGCTCGGTGCTCGACCGACAGTTGGACCGAACCCCCGATATGAGCGCGATCTCCATCGGTGTCGCAGCGGCCGTCGCAGATGGGACGGTCATCTTCGCCCCGGACTATCCGACGTTCGCACACCTCGACTTGAAAAGTTGGGTCGAGTCGCGTTCCAATCGCCCTGCCGTCATCGAGAACGATATGAACGCTGCCGTCTATGGATACGGACACACGCACGAACTCGCCGGTGACCAATCTATCGTCTACATCTATTTAGGAAAGAACGGACCCGGTGCCGGGATTCTCATCAACGGACAGCTCATCCGCGGCAAGACGGGATTCAGCGGGGAAATCTCGTTTTTACCCCTTTACGACGACTCGACGTTTCATAATCGGATGGAGAGCGAGCGAGCGGCCCCGCTTTCGGATTCCGCTTTCGATGCGCTCGGTCGGCTTGTCGCGACGTTCACCGCGACGCTGAATCCGAACGCCATCATTTTTTCGGATGTCGATCTCGTCGATCCTGAGTTGGAGGCAATCAGGCATGCTTGCCAGCGTCACATTCCGGTGGCTCACATGCCAGATCTATTGATTGGCAACTGGGAGGAAGATTATTTTGCAGGCTTGGCTCGACGTTGCGTCGGGTTGATGCTTGAATCAATTTGAAGAGGTGTACCATGACAGGATTTTTATTATTGGCCGTGATTTACATCGCTTTTATCAGTCTCGGTCTGCCCGACGCCTTGCTCGGTGTCGGTTGGCCGTTGATGCACGTCGAGTTCAACGCCCCGATTTCGATGGCCGGATGGATTTTTATGACCATCGCCGCGGGGACGATTTTATCGAGCCTGCTCAGTGGCCGATTGCTCGAACGGTTCGATACGAAACAAGTCACATTCGGCTCCGGGCTCGTGACGGCTCTGTGCCTGCTCGGTTTTTACGCGGCCCCGTCCTTGATTTGGCTGTTTGTCCTATCGATTCCGCTCGGACTTGGCGCCGGCGCGGTCGATGCCGCGCTCAACCATTACGTCGCGGAAAACTATAAGGCGCACCATATGAACTGGCTCCATTGTTTTTGGGGCGTCGGAGCGACGGGCGGACCGCTCGTCATGGCCGGCGTCTTGACGGAGAACGGTTGGCGCGATGGCTATTTGATTGTCGCGTTGATTCAGTTCGCGCTCGCCTTCATCTTGCTCCTGTCGTTCCCGCTCTGGAAGCGCGAAGTCAAAACGGAACCCTCCTCGCTCGAACGACAAGAGACGGCCGTGACCGCGCTCGATCGAAAACTGCCGAAAGGCGTCTCGTATGCACTAGCCACGTTCCTGCTTTATTGCGGCATTGAAGCGCTCATCGGACTGTGGGCCAGCAGTTACCTCGTCCAGATGAAACAGTTTTCGGTCGCGACGGCCGCGACGTGGGTATCGATCTATTACGGCAGCATCACGCTCGGGCGTTTCTTGAGCGGGTTCCTGTCATTCCGCTTCACGAATCGACAGATGATCCGACTCGGGCAAACCCTCGCCTTAATCGGTAGCCTCGTATTTCTCATTCCGACGACTGAAACCATGTTGATCGGCTTAATTTGTATCGGTCTCGGGCTAGCTCCGATTTATCCGAGCATGCTCCATGAGACGCCGCAGCGGTTCGGTGCGGAACGGGCCAAACGCTTGATGGGCTTCCAGATGGCGTTCGCCTACACGGGCAGCACGTTCCTGCCACCGCTATTCGGTCTCGTCGTGTCCCAGACATCGCTCGGTCTATTTCCGCTCGTGGCCGTTTTGATCATGGTCGGGATGCTCTTGAACACGGAACGCTTGAATGTCATCATGCAGCAACAATCAAAGGAGGAACCCACATGAAGATCGAACACGTCGCCCTCTGGGTGAACGAGCTTGAACAGATGCGCCGTTTTTATGAGACGTATCTCGGGGCAACGGCGAACGACAAGTATACGAACGAACAGAAACAGTTCGAATCGTATTTCCTGACGTTCCCTGATTCGACGTGCCGACTCGAGTTGATGCGCCGCCCGGACATCCAAGGCACACCTCGTGAAACGGTTGGCTACGCACATATCGCGTTCGCGCTTGGCAGCAAAGCAGCGGTCGACACGTTGACGCGACGGCTCGAGGCCGACGGCTACCCACTCGTCGATGGTCCGCGGACGACCGGGGACGGCTATTACGAGAGCGTCTTCCTCGATCCAGAACAAAACAAACTCGAATTGACCATATAAGGAGACGACACCATGATCAAAGCCATCTTATTAGACCTCGACGGAACGCTATTGAACGATCAAAAACTCATCTCACCCCAAACGAAACAGACGCTCCTCGATTTGCAGGACGAGGGTGTCAAAGTCGTCCTCGCCTCGGGCCGACCGAAACGGGGCATCGAACCGTTCGCCGACGAGCTCCGACTCCACGAGTATGGCGGTCTCCTCGTGTCCTCGAACGGGGCATGTGTGACCGATGCCAGAACGAACGAGACGCTGTTCGAACAGGCCATCGATCAGGACGACGCGATTGCCATCTTGGATCATTTGACCGGATTCGACGTCATCCCGATGATCAATGACGAGACGTATATGTACGTCAATGACGTCTTCAGCGGCATGCTCGAGTTAAATGGTAAGCCGTTCAATATCATCGAATATGAGTCGCGCGGCGGACGGTTCCAATTGCGGGAAGAGCCGCGACTCGCCGACGCCATCACCTTCCCGATCTATAAAATCCTCGTCGCCGGACAGCCGGACTATCTACAGGCCCATGCCGACTTGCTCGCCGGACCGTTCACGGACCGCGTGACGGGCATGTTCACGGCAGCCATGTACTATGAGTTCACGGATCTCGGCATCGACAAGGCCCGGGCACTCGATCACGTGTTCCGGGAGATTGGGATTGACCGCGAGCACGTCATCGCGTTCGGGGACGGCCATAACGACCGCTCCATCATCGAGTATGCCGGCATCGGGGTCGCGATGGACAACGCCGTCAAAGACATCAAGGCTATTGCGAACGAAATCACGCTGTCGAACAATCACGATGGCATCGCCACCGTCTTGTCCCGTTATTTGACGACGTGACGACATACAAAAGACAGGCAGCCTTTAAGAGGCTGCCTGTCTTGCTTTATCCGTTGATGACTGCTTTATGACCCTCAAGCGTGACGCCTTTGGCTTGGCACACTTTACAGATGCCGTGAAACGTCAAGCGATGGTCTTTGATTAAAAATTCGTATTTGCTTTCGACTTTCTTCTCAACGTCGACGAGCAAGTCTTCCATGATTTCTTCGACTGAACCGCACTCGACACAGACGAGATGATGGTGCGAATGGTTCGCGCCTTCTGGTCTGAGGTCGAAACGTGCGACGCCGTCACCGAAGTTGACTTTGTCGACGACACCGAGCTCGGTCAATAGCTCGAGCGTCCGATAGACGGTCGCGAGCCCGATTTCCGGTGCGATGCTTTTGACGAGCATGAACACGTTCTCCGCACTCAAATGGTCCGTTTCATTCTCAAGTAGAATTCGGACAGTTGATTCTCGTTGCGGTGTCAATTTATATCCTTTGGCGCTCAATTGCTGTTTGATCCGTTCAATTCGCGTTTCCATAAGGCGCCCCCTCTTAGCATAATTCACTATTCAAAGCATACCGAAGTTCGTCCGGTTTTTCAAATTAAAATGATTCCTATGTAAGTGTAACATATGTCACTCTAGTTTAGAATCATTTCAATTTAGATAATTGCCACCACTGAATCGCCATGATCGTCTTCGCGTCGGTGATGCGTCCGCTCGCTAACAAGTCGACCGCCTCCTCGAACGTAAAGCGTTGGACTTGTAAAAATTCGTCTTCATCGAGGTTCATCACACCGGCCGTCAAGCCGTGTGCGACGTAGACGTCGACCCGTTCGCTACAAAAGCCGGGTGCCCCATAAAACGAGAAGATTTTTTCAAGGTTCTCGGCCGTATAACCGGTCTCTTCTTCGAGCTCGCGCTTCGCGCTCGCAAGCGGCTCCTCACCAACTTCCAATTTTCCGGCCGGAATTTCGAGCGACATCGATTCGAACGCTTTCCGGTACTGCTCGACGAGGACGATGCGGTCATCTTCATCGACGACGAGGACGGCGACGGCCCCGTTGTGATAGACGAGCTCGCGGACCGACGTCCCTCCGTTCGGGAGTGACACGACGTGCTTCTCCACGTTAAAGATCTTTCCTTCGTAAATGACTTCCCGTTCAATCGTTTTCTCTTCCATTGTATGTACCCCTCACCTTTTCCTATATACTGTAATTATGATTCATATTGACAGACGGAACAAGGAGGAATTATCAATGGCAGAGTTAGGATTAGGAACTATGTCGATTTTGAAACATGGCGAGGCGGAAGCGCGACAGATTTTAGAGGCCGCCTATGCGGTTGGCATCCGCCACTTTGATACGGCCGACGTCTATGACCACTTCGAAGTCGAAAAACTCGTCGGATCGACGTTCGCCGGACGTCGGAACGAACTGTTTTTGACCAGTAAAGGCGGGAATCAATGGACAGGGGACGGAATGCGTTGGAATCCAGCCCCCTCCTATTTAGAACAGGCCCTACACGATTCTCTCGAACGCTTACAGACGGATTACTTGGACTTATATTACGTTCATGGCGGCACGATGGAAGACGACCTGGACGCGACAATCGATTTCATGCGTCGACAGAAACAAGCTGGCGCCATCCGCCAAATCGGACTGTCCTCGATTCGCCCGAACGTCATCCGCTACTGGCTCGAACACGGAGAACTCGATGTCTTGATGACCCCGTACTCCCTGCTCGACCGCCGCATCGAAACGCTCGAACTCGACTTCCCGATCGTCGGGCGCGGTCCGCTCGCCAAAGGCATACTGACCGACGGATGGTCTGCCCGCTTGTCGGAGAAGGGCTTTGAATCGTGGACTGAAGCGGAGTTGCGCGACTTGATGCCGACGATTCCCGAACCGATTCAAGCGTACGCCCTCGCAGCCGCGGAGCGGACATGTGCCGTCGTCCTACCGGGCGCGTCCTCGGTCGACCAATTGAACGATTTGATCGCCGCTCATCAATGCGGCGTCGATTCGCGCAAACTCGACGATCTGTTGGCCCGGCTGCCGGTCCAACCCTACACAAAACATGCGACCTGAACGTCAGGTCGCATGTTTGTCTCGCTGTTTCATCTGTTCGATGGCCCAATCAGCCCAACCGGCGTAATTTTCCATCATCCGGATGGCGTACTCGCTCGTCAGTAAATAACCGAGCGTGTCAGCCTCGGACTGGTGCGCCGCTTGAAACGCCCGAATCTGATGAGCGACTTGTTCATGATGCGCTTTCGTCTCCTCGACGTAACGGATCGCCTCGTCGAGCGGGAGTAGTTGCAGGAGGCTGACCCGCAGCAAGTTCTCATCTTTCATCTTCGGTTGGTACGAGGTCGGTTGCCGGAGCCAGTCGATTAGCTCTTGACGTCCCGCCTCGGTGATTGAATAAATCTTTTTATCCGGTAAGTCATGTTGAGCGACGTGCTCAGAGGAGACGAGTGACTCGTCTTCCATCTTTAACAGTTCGCGATAAATCTGTGTATGATGGGCGTGCCAAAAATGAATCATTTGTGCTTTGAACGTCGCGTTCAAGGCATAGCCGGTAGCGGGTTGATGGGTCAATAACCCGAGTAGTGCATGACGTAACGCCATAACCATCACCTATCCCTTGCGGTTCTATTTTTATAAGTGTATCACATATTGCCATGCGACCGAGAATGCCAATCGGTTGACGCCCGTTGCGAATACACAGACAATATATGTGAAGGGAGAGATTTTATGAAA
Organism: Exiguobacterium sp. s6; assembly: GCF_018618155.1. Lineage (NCBI taxonomy): Bacteria > Bacillati > Bacillota > Bacilli > Caryophanales > Exiguobacterium > Exiguobacterium sp. s6. The sequence goes on along the minus strand of NZ_JACSLN010000001.1, from coordinate 1,102,589 downwards.
CCGATCCAATCTGATCAACAATTCCAAGAGGCCATCCAAGATAAAGGTATGGTCATCTTTACGACATCATGGTGTCCCGACTGCCGTCGTCTTGATATGTACGTCGACGAACTAGTCAAAGATTATCCGCAGTTCAACTGGTACGTCGTCGACCGCGACGAGTTGCCTGAACTGTCGGACGCGCAAGAAGTCCGAGGCATCCCCTCACTTCTTTTCTATCAAGAAGGCGTCAAACAAGAACACCTCCACTCGGCGAACGCCAAGACGGAGATGCAAATCCGCTCGTTCCTCGATACGTTGAACGCGTAAACAAAAAGACGGCCGTCGTGGTCGTCTTTTTTTGTTCACTTGAAGCGCTCGAGATAACGCCGGTCGATGCGCCGCTTTAGCCAAAACGGCAGACGACCGTGCCATGTCAGCTTCCCGAACGTCAAGAGTGCCCGTCCTGGGGTTGTCAACAAAATATTGAGCGACGTCCGCGATTTGAACCGGCGTGGCGTACCGAGCAGTTGACGGGCGACATGCCGACCCGAACGGACGGCATCGACACCACCGTTCAATCGGGCCGCCATATCCCCGGTGATATAAATCTCGCGGTAGACCGGGTGTCGCAAATCGTCTTCCGTGTCGATGAACGCCCCATCGTCCGCAAGTCCAGCCTCAGACCAAAAATCATCAGGAACGACACCGGTCGCGTCTAAGACGAGTCCCTCTGTCTGCGTCCCTGGTTGGAACGACGTCAGAATGAGCATCACGCCGCTGCGGACGAGACGCCGCGCCATCTGTCGCCCGACATGATGGGGAAGTTCGGGTAAGATGTCACGAGCATAGAGCGTCACGCGTTGCTTCTGTCTGATGCAAGCGAAGGCGAGTTCGACTCCGGCTTTGCCCCCGCCGACGATCGTGATCGCGTCACTCTGTAAAATCTCGTCCAGCATGTTTGTCGTCATCGGTTTTAACCGGTTCCCGATCCCACGACTCTTCGCACCGGTCGCGAGCACGAGGATGTCATATGCGACGTGGCCGCGATCGGTCTCGACGAGGCGCGCATCCGGATCGAGACCGATCAGGCGCTCGGCGACGGGAGAGACGTCACGACGCAACCGCGTCGTCGCCGATTCCATCTCGCCAGCGATCACTTGAGGGAACGCACCCGTATAAATCGCCTCTCGTCCACCGATATACGACACTTCGTAGTTTTTGTTAAGCGCATCGAGATGTTCGAGAATCTCGAGCTGCCCATGACCGAGCCCGACCAAGACAAGGCGCGGCTTCATCTTAGAATCCGCCTTGCTTCAAACAAACGTTGGAAGATCGTGAACACTTCAAGGACGAGGAAAATCGTCGCGATGACGCCGATCCATGTCGGGAAAAGAATCATGAGCGTGAACAAGATGAAACATTCCGTCCGCTCCAAGATACCAGGCTGATAATAAAATGATTTCTCTGAACGGCGTGAGCTGCTCGCCCCGACTGCGAGGAACAACGTCATCGCCACGACGAACGACCCGAGCAAGAGCAGGAAGATCGGCATATGTTCAGGATGTCGTAGCGCGAGCGCGATGACGACGGCAATCTCGACGATGCGGTCGAAGACGAGGTCGAGCACCGTGCCGAACCCCGTCTTTTGGGAGCGCCGGGCCATCGTCCCATCGAGGACGTCGAAGAGACCCGACACCCATAACAGCAACACGGCCGTCCACAACATATCGTTATAAATGAACAGACCGACCGAGACACCGATGATGCCTCCGAGGATCGTCACTTCGTTCGGGGTAAAGTTCCATTTCAAAAGCCGATCGGCCCCGCGCTCGATGACGGGTCGGACGAAGCGGCTACCGTATGTGTCTAACATCAAATTCCTCCTTGTTTCTGTCGCAAATAATACGTCTCGCCGACTTTGAACGATTTGCTCCGCGGTAAGATGACATATTCCCCGGTCGGGCGTCGATACTCGCCGAAATGATGCCCGAAGCGAATGAACGTCCGGACGAGCACGATCGAATCGGACGTCGGCTCTGTCGACACGTCGATATCGGTCGACGGAAGCAGCGTACCGCTCACTTCGACAAAGTCACCGAACGTCGACTCCGTCTCGGATAAACGTCCCGGCGTACCGGTCACTAGAACCTGGCCCGTCGCGAGCAATGTCACCCGGTCGGCGACGAGCATCGCTTCTTCCCGGTCGTGGGTCACAAGGAGCGCCGTCAACTCGAGTTCACGGACGAGGTCACGAATCAGTCGTTGCAACTCGGATTTGAGACCGGGGTCGAGGTTCGTGAACGGCTCATCGAGCAGAATGAGTCGAGGCGCGGCCGCGAGCGCCCGGGCGAAGCTCGCGCGTTGCTGTTCCCCTCCAGACAATTCATGAATTTCAGCGTCGTATCGGCCGGGAAGCTTGACCCGGGTGAGCCACGCTTCCGCTTCTTCCCGTGACCGGTTCGGCGTGGCGAGCGTCACGTTCTCCCCGACTGTCAGATGCGGGAACAAGAGCGGGGATTGGGACAACATCGTAATCCGGCGCAAGTGAGGCGGTACCCCATCGAGCGGCATCTCCTCCCACGTCACCGACCCGGCATCAAGCGTCTCAAGTCCGGCGACGATGCGGAGCAGTGTCGACTTCCCGGAACCGCTCACACCCACGAGGGCATGGATTTCTCCGTTCGGGATGGTGAGATCGATGCCGCACAACACGTCGCGGTCTTTAAAACGTTTTCGTATTCCTGACAATACCAAGCTCATTGCAAACGCCCCTTCACCAATCTAATCCAGATGCCAAACATCGCACCGAGCCCGATATAAAATAAGACCGGCAACGAGACGAGCACCCATGTATTTTGTAACGCCAATGAGACGTCATTGCCTCCGTAGGCCTGATATAGCTTCGTTGTGACCGTCGGGACGAGTCCGGCCCCGATCAATTGGACGAGCACGAATTGACTCAACACGATGACGGTCGAGAACAAGACGATCGTCCGGACCGACTCTTTCATGAGCGGGAATAGGACGAACCCAATCCGGGTGAGCGGCGCGAGCGTCAGTGACTGTTCGAGGAGCGGTCTCCCGATCACGTACATGGCGTTGTATGCCAATCGAATCGAATACGGCAACGTCGTGACGAGCAGGACGAGCCCGACCCCCGTGTACGTCCCGATGAGTCCGACTTGGGCGAGGGCGATATACATGCCGAACATGCTCGCCAAGACGGGGATAAACAATGGCAGAAACGTGAGCCATTCGACCCACGCCTTCCATTTCGACTCGGTGAACAAGAGCCACCAGGCCGTCCCGATGCCGAGCCAAACGTTGATGAGCGCCACGGCGACCACGTAGGCGACCGTATTCAAAATCGCCTCGTCCCACGTGGGCGACGTCGGGAACGTCAAAAACAACCCGGCGAACGGAAAGACGACGAAACAAGCGACGAGAAGTCGACTCATCGTCTCACCCCCCGTTCGATTCGGCGTCTCCGCTTGGCCGTCAAAGCGTAGGATGCGATGACGCCGCTGAAGATGAACAATGTCCAAGCGAGCGCGACCGCATACGACTCGAATGCATTTAAAAACAGACCAGTCGTCAATCGCTCGTAGGCGAGTACCCCGAGCAGCTCGGGGTACGTGACACCTAGCAAAGCCGGCACTTCATAGGCGAACGAGATGAACGCCACGAGCACCCAGAACGAGTCGAGGAGCGGTTTGATGAGAAATGGCCATTCGGCCACTCTGAACTGTTCGAGCGGTTTGAGCTGGAGCGTCTTAGCCATATCCAAATACCCTGGATTCAGTTGGCCGTATGTGCCGACCACCATCAAAAAAACGAACGGTACTTCTTTCCAGACGTACGTCAAGATGACGACGAGATGATGGCGCTCATTTGCCTCAATGAGGCCATATACCGGAAAGCCACCTGAGAACAACAGATAAAACAAATAGGCTGCCGCGACGTGCGGCACGAACATCGGCCATTTGAGGAGTGATGCCAGCCACATCGAACGCCTCATATAGATCGTCCGGGCAAGCCACGTCCCAATCACGAGTGAGAGGAACGTCGATGTGAGCGTCACGTACAACGTCACCGCCAGGCTCGCACGCCACGCCGCCTCGTTCAACTCAGACCAGTCAAATCCGACGGTCTCATAGAGCAGGAAGGCGACGCCGGTGAATGGCAATGCCAAAACGATTAAACTAAGCCATAGACTACTTCGCGACACGATCCCACTCCTCACGAATCGCATCAATCACGGCCGGCCCATAGTCGGGAATCGATCGTTCGGCGAGACGTTCCGGATCAGGATAGGTGACACCGTCATCGAGCTTCAAGAAGGCGTCACGGTCGGCCGCATCGAGTTTCGTCAAATCGAGCGATGTCCCGTCCCCCCAATACGTCGCGTCTTGTTTGGCGAGCTGGGCTTCCGGTGACAGTAACTCATTGATGACGACGAGCGCACCGTTCGGATTTTTGGCGTTAAACGGAACGGCGAGAAAATGCGTCGAGGCGATTGAATGCTCGAGCACGAGTGCCCGTGTCCCCTTCGGGAACACGCCGTCGTTGCGTTCCGCCTCGGCCCGTCGCTCATTGAAGCCCATCGTCATCCAGACGTCACCCGCGGCGTACAACTGGTCGAGTTGGGCGATTGACTTCGGATATGTTGACCCTTGTTTCCATAGGGTCGGCGACCACGTCGCAAGCTTCTCCCAGAACGCGTCTGGAATCTCACCGTCACCGGCCGCAGCCCCATACTCGGCGTAGAGCAGATGGCGCACGAACGCGTTGCCCGTGAAGTCTGTGACTTCAGGATACGTGAAACGGCCCGGATTTTCTTCGGTCCAACGATGTAATTCGTCGAACGTCGTCGGCGGATTTTTCACTTTGTCCGCATCATAGTGCATGACGAACTGCACGTTCCCCCAGGCGACCTCGAGCCCGTCGGTCGGGGTGCCCGCATCAGTTGCCTGGGCTTCTTCGTTCAACAGCGCGGCGTTCGGGATTTTGTCGAGCAGGTCGCCTTGGAGCAACTCCGCCTCGGCGGCGTTACGGAAATTGTCTCCGTTGATCCACATGAGGTCGATTGTCCCTTCTTCTCGATTTGCCCGCTTGTCGAGCGACAATTGGCGCACGAACTCGGCCGTGTCCATGGGGACGCGGTTCAACTCCACGTCATACGTCTGTTTCAGGCGGGGCGCGACATACTCATCGATGTAGCGATTGATGCCGTCATCGCCTCCCCACATATAAAAATTGACCGTCGACTGTTTCGCTTCTTCGGCTGCCTGTTCGAACGTCGGTGCGATCTCGGCGCGCGTCGTCCCGCAGGCAGCGAGGAAGATGAGTGACAGCATCAAGCCAAATTGTTTCAATCGGCGCATCGTGTCTCCCCCTTTTTTCTCTATGTTGGCGCATTTACTTTCTGTCAAATCCCCGTTTTGCGAGCCGTTCGAACATGACCGGGCACATTGCGTACAGTTTCGCGCCAAGTTCCATCCACCACGGGGCATTCACTTCACGTTTCGACGCCTCACACGCCGCGACGACACGTTTCGCGAGATGATCGGGATTGAGCATAATCGATTTCACGCTCGCCTCGTAACGTCCGCTCTTGTCGGCCCGGAGAAAAAACGGTGTCGCGATCGGACCCGGATTGACCGTCAACACATGAATCCCTTCCGGCTTCAGTTCCAACCGAAGCGCGTTCGAGAACTGAAGTAACGCCGCCTTTGAACCGGCATAGACGGCCGACTTCGGCGTCGGTACTTTCGCCGCTTGCGAGCAGACGTTGATGATCGTGCTGCCGCGGCGCATCGACCGGGCACAGTCACGTGCGAGCATCATCGGTGCGGTCGCGTTCAAGCGCATCGTCTCCTCGATGACGTCGGTCGATTGATCGACGACCCGGTCGAACTCACCGATACCGGCATTGTTCACCCAAACGTCGATTGGCCCGTATGTTCGTTCGACGTTTGCCACGAGCGTCTCATATTCGGTACAGACGTCGGCGACGAGCCAATCGGCCGATAGTTTCGTGCCGAGTTCACGCAAACGGTCCTCACTTCGTGCAATCAATGTCAAGCGGGCACCCGCCTCATAAAAAGAATGCGCCAGCGCGGCCCCAAAGCCGCTCGACGCACCCGTGATCACAATATGTCTCATTCCACAAATTCCTCCGCTCTCATATAAATCCATTTCCCGTCCGTCAACCGTTTGACGACGCGGCCACGTTCCTCGAGCAACGTCAAGCGCGCGAACACTTCACTGAAGACGAGCGGCATCGCTCGACGCATCTTGCGGCCATAGAGGCGCATCGACCAATCGAACACGCTCAACCCGTCCACCCAGTCGTTCAGGAGCAGTTCACTTCGCTCATAGCGCTGGGCGATGCGTGCCTCGATCAACGGTCGCGGTTTTTGAATCGGTTCCCCGTGCCCGCTCACGACGAGCTTCAAATCGACGTCTTGAAGTTTTCGGAGCGAATCGAGATACAGGACGACCGGTGAGGCAAACCCTTCCTCCTCGTACGGTTGTTCAATGAGCGGGTTCGGTTCGACCGTATCGATCAAATGATCACCCGCGATCAAGACACCGCCAGGACCAAGGAGACCGAGCTGGTCACTCGCATGACCAGGCAGATGGATCGTCTTCCATGCCCCATCGCTCGTCACATCTTGACCGTCCTCGAACGTCATCGTGACGGTCGTCGGACCAATCCAACGCAGCGCTTCCCGATAATCAGGCAGTTTGTTCACAATCGACTCGGGTGTACCAAACCAGTACGCCAAGTCGTGTAAGAACTGATTGCCCCGTTTGATGAAGTTCGGTGTCTGTTCCAAATAGCGAACGAGCTTCTCGTGTCCATATACAGGAATCGAGGCGTCACGCAAACGCCAAGCCTGCCCCGCATGGTCGGCATGATGGTGCGTCAAAAATAAAAAATCAATATCCGCGAGATTCAGTTCGAGCTCGGCCAATTGTGTCGTCAATGAAGTCCACGCCTCTTCCGTGTCTGGTCCACAATCGACCATGAAGAAACGGTTCATATGTTCGACGACATAGACGTTCACGTTGCCGACCTCGAACGGCGTCGGTATATCGAGTCTTGCCAGTTGGCTTGAAATCCAGTTCGCCACGTCCCCACAACCCCTTCCACCTATCTTCACTCATTATACCTGTCGATCAGAACGGATTTCAATCACACAAAAAAAGGAGAGGATTTCTCCTCTCCAATCACTTATAAGTTGATGACGGTAACTTTATCGCGTGTCATCGTCTCGAGGCTGCGTCCAATCCCTTGGACCCCGAGGCCTGATTGCTTCACGCCGATGAACGGGAAGTGGTCAGGGCCACGTTCTGTGCGACCGTTCACTTGGACTGTACCGACTTCGAGCTTGTCGGCGACCGTGAAGGCGTTATTCACGTTTTGTGTGAACACGCTCGCTTGGAGACCGAACTCTGATTCGTTCGTGAGTTCAATCATCTCGTCGAGCGACTTGACGCGGATGACCGGCAACACCGGTCCGAACGGCTCTTCCCAAGCGACGCGCATCTCACGCGTGACGTGGTCGAGGAGCGTCGGATGAAGAAGGTTGCCGTCGCGCTCGTTTCCGTGGACGACCGTCGCTTGTTTGTTGACGGCGTCGTCAATCAAGCCTTGGACGTAATCTGCCGACTTCTTGTCGATGAGTGGGACGATAAAGCTGTTATCGACCGGTGAGCCGACCGTGAGCTTCTCGACACGTTCTTTCAACATACCGACGAGTTCGTCCGCTTGGTGCTCGAGCACGAATACGCGCTTGATCGCCGTACAGCGTTGTCCTGAATACGAGAACGCCCCGCTGATAATTTGATCGGCCGCGAGGGTGAGGTCCGCATCTTCGAGGACGAGGGCCGGATCTTTTCCGCCGAGTTCGAGCACGACAGGTACCATCGATGCCTGTTGTGACAAGTGTTGACCTGTCCCGGTACCACCTGTGAACGTGATCATGTCGATGCCAGGGTGTGACGTCAAGTAATCACCGATGACCGAACCTCGTCCTGTGACGAGGTTCAATAGACCGCTCGGAAGACCTGCATCTTGAAGCGCCTCGACCATTTTCACACCGCTGATAGCGCCTTGTGTCGCTGGTTTAAACACGACCGCGTTACCAGTGATAAGAGCCGGTGCGATTTTGGCTGCTGCCAAGTTGACCGGATAGTTGAACGGCGAGATTGCGAGGACGACACCGAGTGCTTCTTTCTTGATGATCGCCATCTTGTTCTTCGAACCGCCCGGGAATGAGTCGCCTTGCATGAATCCGCCTGTGAAGCGAAGTCCTTCTTCCGCCGTATAGCGAATGATTTCTGCTGTCCGGACGACTTCTTTCTTCGCATCGCTCAAGTTTTTCCCGACTTCGCGCATGATGATTTGACCGATCTCATCTACGCGCTCTTCGAGTTTGTCCGCCCAAGCGTACAATAGTTCGGCACGCTTGTTGACCGGAAGCGCCGCCCATTCCTGTTGTGCGCTTTTCGCGCCGTGAATTGCCTCATCGACTTCATCACGAGACATCGCCTGGACATGTCCGACGACTTCTTCTGTATAAGGTGAAACGAGTTCGATTGTTTCGTTCGTTGTTGATTCCTGCCATTGTCCATTAATTAAATATGGATACGTGTTCATACTCATAATCTCTATCTGCCTCCTGAGTAAGCTTTGATATCTCGTTGCCACCCCCATTGTATGCAAAATCAAATCGGTAGAACAACTATAAAGATTCAGTTTATGTAATGTAAACGGTTACTCGTCAATTTTTTGTCAATTCCGCCTCGACTTTGCCACTTTCAACTGTAGATGTTGATCAAATCGACCGATAGAAAGGAAGAGAGTACGTGAACTAGGAGGGACTACCAGTGAGCATGGATCATAACATTTTACTTGAGGCAGGCACGAACGAATTAGAAATCGTCATTTTTCAATCTGGCCCGTTCATTTTCGGGATCAACGTCATGAAAGTACGTGAAATCATCACGATGCTTCCCCTCACCCCGCTACCGGGTACCCCGGAAGCGATCATGGGGCTCATCGAGCTTCGCGGCGAGGTCATGACCGTCATCGATTTACCAATGGTCATCGGTCACCCGCGTGACGTTGGAGAGAACGACCGCTTGATCGTCTGTGAGTTCAACGGAGAAAAATCGGTGCTCCGCGTCGACCAAGTGACCGAAATTAAACGGATCTCATGGGAACAGATCGACACGCCGTCCGATCTCGCGCGCGGCATGCAAGGCATCACGAACGGGGTCGTCAAAACGGGAGACCAGATGATTATCCTTCTCGATTACGAGCGGATTGCGCTCGAATTGTCACGAAAGGATATCATGGCCCGCGAATCGGTCAAACGACTCGGTGCCCGGGAACGGTCGAACAAACAAGTGTGGATCGCGGAAGATTCAGAGATGTTACGGACGCTCATCATCGACACGCTCGACGATGCCGGCTACTTCAACACGACGATCTTCAACAACGGAAAGGAAGCGCTCGATGCGTTCGAACAGAGCGACGTTCATTGCGATCTGCTCATCACCGACATCGAGATGCCGCAAATGGACGGTTTGCATTTGACGAAACGACTCCGTGAGATGAACCAATTCGCCGACCTGCCAATCGTCATCTTCTCTTCACTCATCTCGGATGATTTGAAGCATAAAGGCGACGCGGTCGGGGCGAACGCCCAGATCACAAAACCAGAGATTGGCATGCTGATCGCCACACTCGACGAATTTTTAGCTTGATTTGAAAAACGGGATTTCGCCTCGCGGCGGAATCCCGTTTTTCCTATGGCAACTCGTTCAAGTGGGCGTCCCATTCTTGATCGAAGCGATGCATATCGGCTTCAATCTCATCGAGAATCGGTTCGAGGTTCGACGTCTCGTTCGTCTCCCCAGCCATTTCAAGCTGATGGAATCGAGCGGCCGTCTCGTCGAGCCCGACAGAATAAGAGGCCCCTTTCAACAAGTGGGCAAGTTGTTCGATTTGTTCGTGATTTCGTTCATGCACCATCTGTTTCAATTCAGGGAACTTCGCCTCGAATTGACGCACGTACGTATCGGCAATCTTTTTCAAGAATTCTTTATTTCCGCTAGCGATTTGATGGAGCTCCGCCAACTTTTCTTCGTTAAACAGAGCATTTTGGGGCGTTTGTGACAACTCCATCCCTCCTTTGACTCAATCCTACTGCCATTCTTTCCCACTGTAGCATGTTTTCGAGAAAAAACAAAAAAACTCCTCCTTTTCCGATTGCACTCTCTCAATCGCCTACCTATAATTAGGTTGAGCTAAGGTAGGAGGAACATTATGCTAACGATTTACCGTACCGACGCATCTGGGCGTGTCGACGAAATCGACGACTTTGATAAAGGAAGCTGGATCCAACTCGTCAATCCGACGAAAGACGAGGCTGATCAAGTCATCGCCGCCTCCGGCATTCCTGAAGACTTCGTCTACGACCCGCTTGATATTGAAGAAAAACCACGATTTGAAAAAGATGATGAGGGGCTCCTCATGATCATCGACGTCCCGTACGTGGAAGAAGATGATACGGGACGCGCCTACAACACGATTCCACTCGGTATCATCGTCACCGGCCGCCATTTCATCACCGTCTGCTCACGAGACCTCGACGTGCTCAACCTGTTCGCCAACGGAAAAGCCCGGCTGTTCCGAACGAACTATCGGAGCCGGTTCGTCTTCCAGATTTTGCACCGAGTCAGCATGACGTACTTGCGTTTCCTTCGCCAAATCGACCGGCGCATGGACGAGCTCGAGCAAGAGTTGCAACGTTCGATGCGAAATCAGGAAATCTTTCAATTGATGAACTTACAGAAGTCGCTCGTCTATTTCATGACCTCACTTAAAGCGAACGACAGCGTCCTCGACCGCATCGTCAAGACACCGAGCCTCGAGAAGCACGAGGAAGACGAGGAATTGCTCGAAGACGTCTTCGTCGAGCACCGCCAGGCGATGGAGATGGCGTCGATCTATAACGACATCATCAGCATTAAAATGGACGCCTTCGGTTCGATCATCTCGAACAACGTCAACTTCGTCATGAAATTCTTGGCCTCGATCACAATCGTGCTGAGCATCCCGACGATGATCTCTGGGATATTCGGGATGAACGTTCAAGTCCCATGGGAAGGCCAATCGATCGGTTTCGTGTTCGCGCTCGCGATGATGGTCGGCTTCTCAAGCCTCGCCTTTTATATTTTGTGGCGTAAGCGTTATTTCTAAAGAAAAGGAGGGTGTCGCCGGCTACGGTGACACCCTCTTATTTACATCAATTTGACCGTGACGAGACAGAGGTCATCGTCGATCTCGATTTTAGGAACGAGCTGTTCGGCGACATGGCGCGCGTAGTCAAGCCCGTAGGACGCGATGTCCTTCTCGAGCCAACGGATGCCGTCATCAATGTCTTTGCTATAACATTCCATCAGCCCATCCGTATACATATGCATCGTCATACCCGGCTCGATGTCAATCACGTTTGACTCATAGTTCGGCTCCTCGAACATACCGACCGGCACTCCGGTCGTCTCGAGGCGAGTGACGCCTGTATCAGACGTCACGATGACCGGCGGATGTCCGGCGTTGACGTACTCGATTTGACGCTTCGTCGTATCGATATAGCAGTATACGGCCGTGAAGTAGCTCTGCATGTCCTCTCCCGAGAACAAGAACGTCATCTGGCGGTTCAACTCGCTCATCACATCGACCGGATATTGGACATTGCCGACGAGGCCCGGTAAAATCGAACGAATGCCCATCGTAATCAACGCCGACGACACGCCATGCCCCATCACATCAAAGATGATGACGCCGTAGCGATCAGGTGCGACCTGGAACCAGGCATACATGTCACCGGCCAGTTTTTTAGACGGCAAATACAAGGCCCGGACGTCAATCTCATCGTTACTGATCGGTGGGGTCAAGGCACTCTGTTGAATCTTTTGCGCGAGATCGAGGTCATATTGAAGACGTGCCTCATATTTCTTCCGTTCATCCACGGCTGCTTTATAGCGAAGCGCCGAACGGATCCGTGCGAGCAGTTCCGTGATTTTAATCGGTTTCGTCGTATAATCGGACGCCTCAGCGTCAAGTCCTTCCGCAATCTGCTTTTCTTCGGTGCGGCCCGAGACCATGATCACGGGCAATTCCTCGTAACCGGTCATCTGTCGAATCCGTTTGCATGTCTCAATCCCAGAAATCCCTGGCATCTCGACATCAAGCAGGACAAGGTCGTATAGCGACGGGGCTTGCGGATCCATCAGGAGCGCGAGCGCATCTTCACCACTTGAGACCGAAATCGTCTCATAATCATGTTGATGCAATAATTGTTCGAGAACCATCGTATTGACCGGTTCGTCGTCCACAATCAAAATCGCCATAGTCATCCCTACTTTCTCTGTCAGTGTTCTTCTGCATATTATTGTATCATATCTAATCGCCTCATTAGGTATTTCAATGCTGTGACAGTTCGAAGTACCCGAAAGATGGAGAATCTCTTTCGTTTTTGGCATACTAGAAGTACGAAAGCGAGGAATGGCCCATGGGATGGATTTTTGCAGTGAGCGGTTTGATTATCTTGCTCGTCTTGATTGCCTCGATCGTCGTCATTCAAAAAGGATACGCCTACAAGGACAACAAAGATGACATCGTGCTCGATTACGAGGAGATTAACCGCCGCATCACCGAAGATGAGCAGCAGAAAAAATAAGAGCCATCCACGACGGATGGCTCTTATTTTTTATTTAAATTCGAATCGGAGCGCCCCTTTTTCAAGATAGAGCGCAGCGTCGAACGTCTTGTCCCCTTTTTTGAACGTATGCACGTTCGACTGACCGCCGTTGATCATCTGTTTCAGCTCATCCTTGGCAATCCCGACGCCGAGCACTTGTTTCGACATCGTGAACTTGCACCCTTCGCGATAACCGCTGCAGCCGATAAACTTCGGATGCTCGACGAGCCCCTTGCCGCAGCTCGGACAGACGCCGAACGACGCTTTTGGCCGTGCCGCAGATTTTTTTCCGAAACGTCTTGCTTCGATCGTGTAGCCTTCCGGGTTCGCCGACTCGACACGCGCCTTCGCCTCCTCGACGAGATGGATCGACATCTTTTTCGCCTGTTCGATAAACTCGGCGGCGGATGCCGATGCCTGTCCAATCTCATGGAGCCGCTTCTCCCACTTCGCCGTCATGGCCGGCGAGGCGAGGATGCTGTCGCCGAGCACATCGATTAAGAGACGACCCTTGTCGGTCGGGACGAGCTCTTTCTTTTGCAGGTCGACATAACCCCGTTTTTTCAATCCGTCGATAATATTGGCCCGCGTAGCCTCGGTGCCGAGCCCTTCGACTTCTTTCATGATGTGAATCAGTTCCTCATCATCGAGTTGCTTGCCGGCCACTTTCATCGCCATGATGAGTGCCCCTTCCGTATACCGTTTCGGTGGCTCCGTCTGTTTCGATAATACTTCGACTTTTTTTTCGGTCAACGGTTCACCGACCGTAAGTGCCGGGAGCTCCACGTCTTTAGACTTCATCTCGACGACTTGCCGGTACCCGGGGCTGACGACGACCGTCCCTTTCGCCCGGTATAGGTCGTCCCCGTCCATGAGGTCGACCGTCGTCTTCTCAAGCTTCGCCGGAGGGGCGAACGCCGCAAGAAAGCGACGGTTAATCAAATCGTATAGTTTTGCCTCGTCCCCACTGAGCCGAGCCACATCGCCACACGCCTCGGTCGGGATGATCGCATAGTGATCACTGACCTTTTTCGCATTGACGTAGCGACTGTTTCGCGAGGGATTCTCGGTCAACACGTCCTGAAGTCCGGCATAGGCCGCGGACTTCAACAGCCGGGCTTTCGTCTGCGGGAATAGTGTCGCTTCGTCCGGTGTGACGAAGCTCGAGTCGGTTCGCGGATAACTGATCCATCCTTTTGTATACAACTTTTGAGCGATATCGAGCGTCTTCTTCGCCCCAAAGCCGAACCGCTTGCCGGCCTCGGCCTGCAAACCCGATAAACTGAACCAAAACGGCGGGTATTCCGTCTTGTCCTCTTTGTCGATCGAACGGACAATTGCCGTCCCGGTCGCCCGGTTGACGACCGCATCGGCTTGTTCGCGTGTCTTCAGTTTCGTCGTCTTCCCGAGCGTGTATTTCGCTTTGAACGTGCGACGTCCTTTTTGAACTGTCGCCTCGACCTCGAAGTACGGCTCTGGGACGAACTGTTTAATCTCACGTTCGCGATTGACGATCAAAGCGAGCGTCGGCGTCTGGACACGACCGAGCGAGAACACGTCCTCGATGCCGATTGTCTTCAACAGCGTCGTATACGCCCTTGAGGCGTTCATGCCGACGAGCCAGTCGGCACAAGCACGACTCATCGCCTCATGATAATAAGGGACGGTCTGGTCGCCGGGCAGCAGTTCGGCGAAACCACGGTCGACCGCCTGTTCGGTCAAACTTGAGATCCAAAGGCGTGACAGCGGTTTTTTATTGCCAGCGAGTCGTAAAATGAGCCGGACAATCGCTTCTCCTTCTCGCTCGGCATCGGACGCGATGATGATATCGGTGATGGAGCGATCGTGCAGCCATTTTTTGATCGTCTGAAACGGTTTCGATTTACCTTTCGAGATGCGATAGTCGAATCGGTCCGGCACGATCGGGAGCGACTCATATTTCCACGACTTCCATTCCGGTTTATAGTGGGACGGCTCTTGAAGCTCGCATAAGTGACCGACCGCCCACACGACGATGGCACCTTCTGGGAAACGGGCGCAAGAAGCGATCTCAATCTCGTCTTTTTTCTTTTTTGATGGATACGGCGCAGCCAGTTTTTGGGCCTGCGACGGTTTCTCCGCGATGATTAGTCTCATAGGATCCCTACTTTCAAAGTCATCCGAAATATCTCGTCGGAACGACACTTTCGAGAAAGAATGTATTTTCTTATCTATTCTATAATATCATTAGAAGAGTATGTACAACATAAAGGGGGATGTCGATTGTCTTATCTCATTTTATTCGCCGCTGTATTTTTCTTGTCGACGAGCGTATTATTCGTCAAATGGACGTCCGCACCGGCCGAGACGGCCGCGTTTTACCGAATGCTGATCACGTGTCTGATGTTGTTGCCGTTTGTCGACTTCAAATCACTCATCGGGACGCGTCTCATGACGAGATATGCCTTGTTGCTCAGCGGGACGTTGCTGGCGTTCCACTTTTGGCTCTGGTTTTTATCGCTCGATTATACGACCGTCGCGAGTTCAACGTTATTCGTGACGTCGAGTCCGATTTTCGTTTTAATCGGGAACGCCTTGATCTTTAAAAAGAATCCGACCCGAAAAGGTTTAGCCTTCGCACTAATCGCCGTCCTTGGGGGCATGCTTGTCGCGGCGGGTGACATCCAACTTGGACGCGAAGCGCTCTTCGGGGACCTGCTCGCCTTAATCGCCGCCCTTCTTATCGCCGGCTATTGGCTCGTCGGTCAACACGTCCGGACCGAGATGAACACGAATACTTACTCGTTCAGCGTCTATCTCGTCGCGACGGTCGTCCTCTGCTTCATGCTCCTCGTGCGGGGGACGACGTTCACCGCGTTCGAATCGGTCAACTGGTGGTATTTCCTCGCCCTCGCCTTCTTCCCGACGATTTTAGGGCATAACTTGTTCAACTATGCGCTCGCCCGGGTCAGTGCCACCGTCGTCAGCATCACCATCCTTGGCGAGGCACTGTGGGGCATGCTGTTCGGGTTCGTCTTCTTCGACGAACGTCTCGGCGTGATGCAATGGATTGGCGCGGCCGTCCTGCTCGGCGGAATCTATTTGTTCCTAAAAGAAGACGCCCGTTCCACCAGAACGGACGTCGCTTCATAAATTGGTCGCTTTCGCTTCGACTTCTTCCTCAGACGGGCGGAACAATAACTTGCGGTCCCATACCGCCATGCCGACCGCCGTCAAGAAGGTCATGGCATCGGCGATTGGAAACGCGAGCCACACCCCGAACACGCCGAAGAAGTTCGGCAAGATGAAGACGAGCGGAATCGTATAGAGCGTTTGGCGCGACAGTGACAAGAACATCGCGACCCGGGCCTTTCCGAGCGATTGATAAATGCCGTTGATGAGCATTTGCACGCTCGGGAGAAACGAGACGGCGAACAACACATGGATGGCCGTCACCCCGCCGGCAATCAAGTTCGCGTCGGTCGTGAACATGCGCATGAGCTGTTCCGGAATCAACTGGAGCGTCAGCCAGATGATGACCGCGATGGCAATCCCGACCCGCAACGCCGTCCAGATCGTCTCGCGCATCCGATCGAATTGTCTGGCCCCGAAATTGTACCCGACGATCGGCTGCATGCCTTGAACGATGCCCATGATTGGCATCCCGACGAGCGCCATGAATTTATTGATGATCGCGAAGATGGCAAGCTCCTCGGTGCCACCATACGTTCCGAGCATGACGTTGACGCCGACGAATAGAATCGATTGCGACACCATCATGATGAATGAGGACGACCCAATCGCCATAATCTCTTTTAATTCGCCGAACCGTAGTCGAAACTTCCGCCATTGGAAGTCGAGCTCGGTCCGGCGATTTTTTTTCGCGAAGAAGAACCGAAGCATGAGGACCGATCCGACGACTTGGGCGAGCGCCGTCGACCAGGCCGCCCCGTATATGCCCCAGTCGAACGTGAAGATGAATAGCGGTGTCGTCACCAAATTGACGACAACGGTCGTGAGC
The DNA here is from genome assembly GCF_018618155.1 of Exiguobacterium sp. s6. Lineage (NCBI taxonomy): Bacteria > Bacillati > Bacillota > Bacilli > Caryophanales > Exiguobacterium > Exiguobacterium sp. s6. The sequence goes on along the minus strand of NZ_JACSLN010000001.1, from coordinate 1,085,825 downwards.
ATCACTTTCATCTGATAAGGCGCTTGCCCTTCAGCCCGTACCATCGCGCTCGCCGCGAGTGTGAACATGAAGAACGGCGAGCTGATCAGCACGACGGATAAGTATTGACGGCTCAGTTCCATGATGGCCGACGTCGCTCCAAACACTGTCAAAATGTCATCTAACATGAAAAAGGCGGAACTGACTGCGAAGGCCGCGAACACCCCGACGAGGACGAGCACGTTCAAAAACGTGACGGCGGCACCGGCATCGTCGCCTTTGCCTAGTTTCCGTGAACTGATCGATGCGCCGCCCAACCCGACCGCGCTCGAGACGGCCATGAGAATCATCTGGATCGGGAAAGCGATCCCGATGGCGGCCACGGCGGTCGCCCCGATGCCGCGGGCGACGAAGATCGTATCGATGATATTGTAGAGCGCCGTCACCAGCATGCCGATCATCGCAGGTAGCGACAGCTTGAATAGCAGGCGTCCGATCGGGTCGGTCCGGAGCTGCTCCGTATTTTGATTCATGCTTCCATCCCCTTTTTCGTCTATGTTAATAGGGTAGCAAGATTGGATGGAACGGTCGACTATGTTGTCTTACCGGATGTGTCAGACCGGGCTCGGCACTGGAGGGCTCACGACGCCGGCTTTTCGTTTGCGCATAATGAAATCGGTCACGACCGGCTGCTCGACTTTGACGCGCACCGTCATCATCGCCTGGTTCGCCGTCTCAAGTCTTTCTCCCGACTCATCGTACAGCTCATCGATTCGCTGGGAGAAACGGACGAAGCCGGGGCCGAAGAACTCGACTTCTTCCCCGCGTCGGAAATGGTTCCGCTGCTCGAGTGTTGCCATCTGTGTCGTCGGATCATAGGAGATGACGCGTGCCGCGAATGCATATTGCGGGATGGCGCGCGGCTTGCCGAACAGTTGCTCGTTCTCGGTCGGGACGCCGTAATAGAATCCGGTCGCGAGTTCTCGTTGTGCCGCTTTCCAAATTTCTTCTTCCCACGCCGGGTCGAACTCGAACCCTTCAGGATCGGCGCAGTAGGCGTCGATGACTTGACGGTAGACGTTACAGACGGTCGCCACATAGTGAATCGATTTCATCCGTCCCTCAATTTTCAAGCTGTCGACGCCAGCATCGACCAAGTCCGGGATGTGGCGTACCATCGCCAAATCGACCGAGCTCATCGAGAACGGTTCCTCGTCGCGTGCCGCCATCTCGTCGGTCAACAGCTCGTCCGCCTCGAAGAAACCATATTTCCAACGACAAGATTGGGCACAGCCACCCCGGTTCGCATCGCGGAGCGCCATATGATTCGATAACGTGCAACGGCCCGAGTACGAGATGCACATCGCCCCATGGACGAACGTCTCGATTTCGACATCGACTTGCCGTTTCATTTCTTTGATTTCCTCCATCGAAACTTCGCGGGCGAGGACGATTCGCTCCAACCCTTCCTCTTGCCAGAAACGGAGTGTCTCATAGTTTGTTGCTGACGCTTGCGTCGACAAATGGACCGGAAGTCCCGGTGCATCCGTGAGGCATACCTCGATCATGGCCGGGTCGGACACGATGACGGCATCGATGCCGATATCGCGAAGCTTGCAAAAGAACTCGCCAGCACCGTCGATATCCCCTTCATGCGTCACCATGTTGGCCGCGACATACACTTTTGCGCCACGCGCATGGGCGAACGCGACTCCTTCGGCCATCTCTTCGTAGCCGAAGTTACCCGCCCGGGAACGGAGCCCGAACTGTTGCCCCCCGATAAAGACCGCATCGGCCCCGTACAAAATCGCCATCTTCAATTTTTCTAAGTTCCCAGCTGGTGCTAATAGTTCTGGACGTTTTTTCATCTCGGTTCCCTCACTTGATCTCTTCTGGATTTCGTAACAACAGTCCGGTCCCGAGCCGGAATTGTTCAGGTTGGAGTTCGGCGAGACGCCGTTCCATGCCATGACGGTCGAACCGCCCGTTCAATAGATCCGACCGGGCTTTATCGAACAGACGGACGATGTCGACGAACGCATCGCCCGCATGCCAGCCTTCGAGTTTCCACGTGTGCAACCCGCCCTTCAAGAGCGTGGGCAATTGTCCCATGAGTGTCAAATCTTCAGAGAAGACGTGCGTACCGTTGTCGTCTTGATAGACGGGATAGCGACTGTCCGCATCCGACGGTTCGCTCACATAATACTCTCGTGCTTCTGCCAATGTGTTCGACCGGCCGATCTCGTTGAAGTAGTTCGTCAAGAGCGGACGTTTCGAATGATGGATGCACGTCGGGCCATACACTTGCACTTCGACCGGCAAACCGATCTGTTGTTGGATCATCCCGAGTTCGGTCAACGTCACTTCACGGGCTGCGATCGCCCCGATGGCGTCACGCTTCCCCCAAAACTGAATGTGTCTCGCCGACGTGACGAGCGTTTGAGCATCATACCAATAGGGGATATTGGCATTACGGATCAGGCGGATGGCGCCAGGGTCGCCTGCCGTCACACTGTCGATCCCGATCGCTTTGAGTTCCTGCAAATATTCAGGGAGCGTCTCGATTTGCTCGTTATGCATCAAGTTATTGACGGCGACCGTCACTTCTTTGCCGTATCGGTGGGCGACTGCTGTGACTTCTCGCACAGCCGGAAGTGACCAGTCACCTTTGTGGCGTAACCCGTATTTTGAATCTCCGATATAGATGCGGTCGGAGCCCGCCATGATTAGCGCCTCTGCTTGCTCGACGCTTTGTGCCGTAGTCACTAGCTGAATCATCATTTGCTTTCTTCTCCTCACTTTGTGAGTCTAATCACATATTCTTGCTATACTCTAGCACACGTTTTGATGTGGTGGCCGTGCAGGAATTTAACAACTCGTGAAGAAATCAGTAACAATGTATGACTTTTTACATCGAAGGAGTGGACGATTTTGACAAAAACCGCCTTAATTACTGGAGCCTCGACCGGAATTGGCCTCGATCTTGCCGTTTTAGCGGCCCGGGACGGGTTTGACTGTATCCTCGTGTCTCGCAACGAGCCCCGTTTGCACGAATTGAAAAAAGTACTTGAGAAGCGGTACCGTGTCCACGTGCACGTATTCGCCCTCGACTTGTCTGAACATCAGGCCGCAAAACGGCTGACAAACGCGATTGAAGACGCCGGACTGACGGTCGACTTTTTAATCAACAATGCCGGTTTCGGGACGGCCGGCGAGTTCATCGACCTCGACGCCGAGATCGAGGCCGAAGAGGTCCGCTTGAACGTCAACGCCTTGACTGAACTGACGAAAGCCTACTTACCTGGCATGGTCGAGCGAAATCATGGTTATGTCTTAAATGTCGCCTCGGTCGCCGCCTTCCAACCCGGCCCTTACATGGCGGTCTATTATGCGACGAAAGCGTACGTGTTATCACTCACCGAGGCGCTCCATGCCGAAGTGAAAGGGACAGGTGTGAACGTGAGCGTCCTGTGCCCGGGACCGACCGATACCGGTTTCTTCAATCGTGCCGGCAGCGAAATGATGGTGTCGAAAATGCCGTCCCACCTCGTCGCCTTCTTCGGCTATAAAGGCGTCATGAACAACAAACGCGTGGTCGTTCCCGGCGTCTCGAACCAGTTGCTCGTGGCCGCGGCCAAACTCATGCCTAGGGCGGTCAGCCTCGAGATCTTGCGCCGGTTCCAAAAACCGTCAGATGCCGGAACGGAAGATGTGCCGATGACCTGACAATCATAATCAATAAAAAGGAGGAGGTTCCCGTTGTGGGACCTCCTCCTTTTACGTATAGTGATTGTTCAATGTCGAGCCAACTGCACCATGCGCCGAATCAGTGAAACACCCGGAATACACACCATCAGAGCCGTCGCCACGACGACTGCCCAGGCCAACACGCTCTCGAGCGTGACCGCTCGCTCGGCCAGTCCGTCAAGGACGCGTCCCCCTTGTACAGACAGGACGATCATTAGTGCAGGCCATACACTCGCGCCGAGAATACTGAGCATCCCATAGCGCGTTCGAATGAGACGACGAGACATCAACAATAAATTGAGTCCCATAAACAACAGTCCAATGAAAAGAAACCAACCGATTTCAACTAGATTGACGTATCCGCTCATGCACGCGTCACCTCACTCGGTGTGATATCTACTTGTTACCCGTCTTCTCGTACAAATATGCGAACGAACAGATCGTGCAATAAGACGAGAAAGACGGCATTCCCGATACCATGGGCCATATCGAACGGCAAACTGAGCACGAGCAATTTGACGAAGTCGACCCCGATCACCTCGGCGAAGGACAGGTTGGCCGTCCATCCGAATAAAAAGCCGGCCCCGAGACCGACGGCGGCAAGGAACAACCGGGAGCGACGGAGCAATGGCTTCAAGAACGAGACGACGGCGACGACAAGGAGCCACCCTAAAAATTGAAACAGAACGAACGGGCCGATCCCGAGCAACAGGCCTGATAAAATCGGAACGAACAATGCCAACATGGCCCCACTCGTGAATCCAAAATAAAGGGTCGTCAGCATGAGCAGCGCTGTCGAAGGTTGGACATTCGGGATGGCCACGAACAGCCAACGTCCGATGACCGCGAGAGCGAGAATTTGCGTCAAGACGGCAATCGGGGCGTCACTCCGTTCGAACCTCGACATGACCCCCGCTGCAATCAAGAGGATGAGGACATATGTGACCATAGCGCACTCCGTTTCATATAGTCGCTGCGATCCCCATCAAAGACGAGCATCCCGTTCGACAGGCAAATGATGCGGTCTGCCGCCTGAATCAGTTGCTCGTCATGGGTGGCACACATGATGTGCGCCGTCCCGGCCTTCTCGATTAACGCCCGTTCAAACTGAGAGCGCTCTTGCTCGGTCAAGCCCACGCTTGGCTCGTCCAACAAGAACAGAGATGCCTCAGAATCGAATATGGCTTGCAGTTGAGCGAGGCGACGATTCGTCGCATGCGGGAACGGACCATACTCTTGCTCGGCCGGTAAATAAACCGGCCGCTTGGTCCATTTGACCTTCCCATACAACGGGCGCACGCTTTTGGCAATCAATTCGAGCAACGTCGACTTCCCGCTGCCATTCGTACCGATACAGACGGTCAGACCCGGGCCCTTCATTTCGTAAGACACATGCTCGACCGCATAGGACGCCTGTAACGGGTGGCGATAGGACACGTCCGTAACGACAAGTTGAGGCTGATTCATGGTCGGATTGACGTGAAACGCGCCGGACGGACTATGTTCGCGCGCCCTATCCGTGTAAGCAATCCGAACGCCAAGCCCGGTCAGTCTGCTGAGCAACATCGTTAAATGCTCGACCCGAAACCGATCCAAATGTCGAAACGGTTCAATCAAGACGAGCGCCTCGGCTGAATCGGCGAGGGCGTGAGCGATGCGGACGAGTTGACGTTCTCCGCTTGAGCACTCATCGAATCGCTTATGAAATAGATGATCGATTTGAAGAATGGCAGCCAGTTCGGCTCCTCGCAGGGCGTCACTCCCAGAAATGAGCGATGAAACCTTCCCGGCAAGCGGGGTATCAAGGCGGATGACTCGCGCTCGTTCTTCCCTCACCCACTCATCGAATTCATCATGTCCGTCTGCCAAGGATAACCAACGCATCGCGCAACCCTCCTTTCGTCAAATATGGATACAGTAACCACACGACCGGCACTCCCATCGAGGCGATCGCCACGAAACCGAGCAAGACGAGGCATTGAACGGTGTCATGCCGTTCGAAACGTCGCATTTGATTCGTCACATACACCGGTTCAAGGCGTTGACTGTCGATACCGACCACGATCGCCTCTTGCCACTCGCGCCTCGGATGGCTCGCAATGGATAATCGCACCGCCCGCTCCATCGACGGGACGAGGGCCCATCCCCCATAGAGCAACCGGGTCGAACGCGGCCATCTGTTCAAGAACGGAAGCAATCGTTCGAGTCGCATGAACCGGTTCATCCAGATCATACCGAACAAAAATGTAGCTAATGGAATCAATTGATTCGTGATGCCCATGAGAGAGACGTTCCACCCAAAAACAATCGGTGCAAACGAGATCAGCATGAACGCGGCCAAAACACCGAGCATCGCCAGCGGAAACCGTCGTTCGAGGAGCAACAGGCCGACAAGTCCAAGAAGGAGCCAGACCGAGTCATTTAAATAAGTCAGGATGAACAAATGGGCCACTAAGAAGAAAAGGAGCGTGACCGGATGTCTGCGCTCCCAATCTGCCTCATTCGAAGAAAGAAATCGCATCTTCTTCGAAACGCCATTGAATAATATCGGTCGATTCGACTTCTTTGGCCCCAGCGCCTTCGTCGCCTGGGCTTCCATTAAAGGCGTAGACCCAGCCCGACGATTGACCGGCCGACTTCTCTTGAATGCCGTCGATCGCCGTCACGTATGTCATCTCTCCGCTACCGACCGATTCGATGTCGAGTTCAGTCGCTTCAAGGGCATCGAGCACTGTCGCCCCGTCCTCTAAACAGACGCTCTTCTCATGGAACAACGTCTCCTCGGTCGCAGCATCATAAACGGAAATCGTCGGTTCGACGTCACAGGCCGCATCTCCGTTCGTCGTTTCTTCCCCGCCGCATGCGGTCAAAAGTGGGACGAGTAAACTCATCAGGAGCAGTTTTTTCATTGGTCGGTCAAATCCTCTCGTTGATGGATAGAATAATTGTATAGAATCGTATATTTTTCACCAGTCGTCCGGCCTTCTTGACTGAGCCCAGACAATTGGATGCTGTTGGCGAGCACAGGTTCTCGTTGCAACCAGAACTTGACGAGCCGGCGATCACGATTGATCATGAGCATCGACTCGTTCTCGAACGTGTACATGTCGTACAGGCCGTCAAACGAGAACTGGAGAAGCGGCGCGTCGACTCGGTCCGCAAATTCAGACCAAGGCGTGTCGCGTACGGCATCGAGCATATGTTCAAAGTCGACGAGCTTCTCGAAAAATGCACTTCCCGAATCCATGTTCAGTTCGTCGACTTGGCGATACGACAACTCACCGGACTCGTCATAGTTGATTCGAATCTGTTGAAACGAGTTCGAGCGCTCGACCATGAGCAAATATTCGAGCGAGCGGAGTTCCCCGTCCTCGGTGAACACCATCTTGCTTCGGTCGAGTTTAATCGAGTCACTATTGATGCGACGTAAGATATTGTCCGTCATCCGGTCAAATGTCTCGTCTTGAATCGACACCGCCCCGATTTGTTGCGACTCGGCCCGGAACTCAGATTGATCAAACAACGGGACGAACAACAAGACGATGAAGAAAAAGAAGCCGACGAGCGCACCGTACCATTTATAGCGGCTATTTCGTTTCGGAAAAAACAAGAATGACATGAGAAAACCGATGGGGATATGGAACCCGCCAATCGGGAACGACACGATTCCGAGCAAAGAGAAAAATAAAAATTTAAAGAAAAAGTTCGGTTCGGGTTCTTTCAGTTGATTCAAGCGTAAACCTAGCAACGTACTGATGACAAAAAATCCAAGCCATACGTATAGTTGTACTGTCACGTTAATCCCCCACTGTAAACTCGAAGAAGTCGCTGGCGACAAAACTGTCTTTGAAGACGGCTCGGACTTCGTCTAAAAATTCATCATCTCGACCTTGATAGCGGGCCGAGATATGGGTGACAATCAAGCGTCCGGCTTGAACCGTCTTCGCGAGCGTCGCCGCCTCGACCGTCGTCGAGTGACCATATTGACGGGCGAGCTTTGCCTCTTCGTCCATGAACGTCGCCTCGTGGACGAGCACATCGACGCCTTCGGCGAGGACGACCGCGTTCGGACAAGGAATCGTATCCCCCAGAATCGCCACGATCGGTCCACGGACCGCGTCAGTGACGTATTCTTTAGAGAGATAGGTTTCTCCTTCAAACTCGAACGTCTCCTCTTGCTTGATCGTCCGATAAATTGGCCCGCTCGGAATCCCGAGCGCCTTCACTTTATCAACGAGGAGCGCACCGGGCTTTTCGGGTGCCTCAATTCGAAATCCGTACGATGGAAAACGATGATCCAATCGTTTGACCGTGACGAGATGGCCGTCCTGTTCGAACGTATCCCCGTCCTCATACTCGACAATCGTCAAGTCATAACCGAGAAATGATCCAGTCACTTTCATCGTCAACTCGAGCCATTTCTTGATGCCTTTCGGTCCGTAAAGCGTAAGCGGACTCGACCCATCGAGCGCTGAACGCGTCGACAAGAAACCGGGCAGGCCGAACACGTGGTCACCGTGCAGGTGGGTCACCCAGACGGCCGAGACTTTACGCGGTTTGACTTTCGTATGAAGCATTTGGTGCTGGGTCGCTTCACCGCAATCGATGAGCCACGTCTGTTTCGAAAGCGTGAGCGCCAGACCGGAAACGTTCCGTTGTTTCGAGGGCATGCCGGAGCCAGTTCCTAAAAATTGTAACTTCATAAATAATTTTGTCCTTTCTTCTAGTGCATTCCATGCTATACTGTAGGCAATCGTTGATAAAGGATGTGATCCGTGATGAATAAAGTTGAACATTCCGACTCGATTTATGAACTGATTCGGGAACGGGCGACTTCAATGAATCGCAAACACCAACAAGAACTAGGCACCTCAATCCACATTCACGACATAGCGATGGAACTTCACTGTTCAGACGAACTCGTCTTGGAATCATTGGAATTCGCCGCATAATCTCTCGAACACATAGGAAGAGCCGACATCGCGTCGGCTCTTTTTCACTTCGTTTTCGGTGTCGCGACGTGCTCGACAATTTGAACGACATATTCAACCAACTTGTATAGCTCGACGAGCGGCATGCGCTCGTTCGTCGTATGAATCTCTTCATAACCGACAGCGAGGTTAACGGTCGGAATCCCGCCCCCAGCGATGACGTTCGCATCTGACCCTCCACCTGAATGTAAGATTCGTGTCGGGCGTCCGATGGCCGCTGCCGCCGCTTTCGCGACTTCGACGACTTCGTCGCCTTCTTCGAACTTGAAGCCCGGGTACATGATGTCGATGTCGACTTCGGCTCGGCCACCATGTGCCGCTGCCGCCTCGACATAAGCTTGTTTCATCGACTCGGCTTGGGCTTCCATCTTCTCGTGGATGAGCGAGCGCGCTTCGGCGAGCACCTCGACGTAATCGCAGACGATGTTCGTGGCACGTCCGCCTTCGAACCGTCCGATATTCGCTGTCGTCTCGTCATCGATTCGTCCAAGCTTCATCTTCGCGATCGCTTTCGCCGCGATTTGAATGGCCGAGACCCCTTTCTCAGGCGCGACACCGGCATGCGCCGTCTTACCGTAAATTCTAGCGTTCACTTTCGCTTGTGTCGGGGCAGCGACGATGATATCGCCGACCGGGCCGTCCGAGTCGAGCGCGAAACCGAACTTCGCATCAATTTTCGACAAGTCGAGTACTTTCGCCCCGACGAGACCTGACTCTTCGCCGACCGTGATGACGAATTGGATTTGACCGTGCGGAATCGCTTGTTCCGTCAAAACACGGACCAGCTCAATCATCGCCGTCAAACCAGTTTTATCATCAGCGCCGAGGATGGTCGTCCCATCCGTCACGACATAGCCATCTTGAATACTTGTCTTGATCGCTTTACCTGGTGTGACCGTATCCATATGCGCCGTGAAATAAATCGGGTCGACGCCTTGTTTCGTCGCAGGTAGCGTGATGATGAGGTTGTTACCTGAATGAGCCGTTTTCGTCGATGCGTCGTCCTCGTAGACGTCACATCCGAGCTCAGTGAAGACCGCCTTTAAATGCTCACAGATGACTGCCTCTTCTTTCGTCTCCGAATCGATGCCGACCAACTGTAAAAATGTGTCAAGCACCCGTTTCTCGTTTACCATGAAAACATCCCTCCATCCAAACATTTCTAGGTTATTATAACAAACTCGTGCCGTTTGCACGAACCTTTTCCATTCTGTACAATGAGGACAAACACATTTGGAGGAACGTCATGAGTAAGAAACAGAAAAAGCGGCAACGCATCATTCAAATCGGTGTCGTCGTCATCGTATCCATCTTTTTATTGAGCACGTTTTTGTCGGGGATGGCCATGTTCCTGTAACAATAGGATATAGCGCTCTTTCAAAATCAAGTAGCTCTTCACATCAGACAAAATATTGAGCAACGATGAACGTACCTCAAATTCCTCACGTGACGTGGGGAGGGGTACGTTTTTTCGATAATGCTCAATCGTCTCCTCGAGCTCCCGCAAGAACGTCGAGGCGTCGGCTTGTTGGTTGACGTTGTCGCCGACGAGTCGAAGGAATGTCGCGACCGGTTTGGCTTCATTGACGACGAGTGTGATTTCCCGTGAGTTCTCGGCGATGCGTTTCAAGATGTCATATTGCCGCTCCCGCATTCGGAAGTACAAGTAATCCATGTCCTCGTTCCGCTTCCCGATCGAATTCCCCATCCGGCGGAGCGCAAGATCTTTTCCTTGCTTCAAATAATCGCGTGTCTTCAACAGCATCATCGAATGGTCGTTATAGACGCCGGTCTCGACACATGCGGCCACATCATAAAAATGTACGGCGAGCGCCCGGTCGATATTGTCCTTGATGCGTTCGATCTCTTTATCGAGCGTCGGCATATACATGTTGACGACGAGCCCGACCCCGACCCCGATGGCGATCAACAACAACTCGTTCACGAACAAGTCGAGTGAGAACTGTCCTTCCGTATACAGATGGGTCAGGATGACGACACTTGTGATCATGCCATCTTGCAGTTTGAGCTGTTGTACGAGCGGGATGAACATGACAAAATAAAGTGTGAGCGTCGCCGGCGAATAGCCGAGCAAGGTGAACATCAACGCACCCATGCCGATGGCAATCAAGCTGGCCATGACCCGTTCATAGGAGGCCCGAAACGACTTTTTCCGCGTCTCCTGAATACTGAGGATGGCGATGATGGCCGCGAAGACGTAATAGTCGAGATGGATCGTCTCCGAGATGAGCATGGCAATCCCGGCGGCTGCCGCCGTCTTGAGCGTACGTGATCCGATTTTCATAATATCTCCTCCTCTCTCACAAAATTGTTCACTAGTTTCTTCCGTTTGGCAATCCATATGTTTGGAAGTGATCGTATTGAAAAGAAAGAAACGCGGCGTGATCCCGACGATTCTCACGCTCGCTCTCGCCATATCCGGTTTCCTTTGGCTCCAAGATCGTCCGAGCGGGTCGTATACCGTTCAGACCTATGACAACGGGGACGTCTCGACCCGGGCGTTCGAGTCGCTCGATGAGGCGCGCGCCTACATGGAACGCGGGGGCAATCGCGCCCTACTCGATGCGTCGGGAGACGTCATCGATTTCACAGGTACTGGAATCGCGGTCACCCCGACCGACCGAATCACAAACCTATATCAGGACGCCGAGTTTAAGAAACGGCAGTCCTATGTCGCCGGTGGAACACGTCTCCGTCTCATGCAAACGGGCGACAAGCATTTGTTGGTAAATATCTCTGGGGCCGATGTCTACGTGAAGCCGGCCGACATGACGCTTTACCCGGACGCCGTCGTCGAGCGGCGCGGCTTCTATCAGATGCGGGACGGACAAGTGTTCCATACCGTCGAGGCTAACGGCAATTTGGCCGGGACGTTTCTCGTCGGACCGGCGCCGCAACAGTCGTCCGACCGCTATTACACGGAGGACGTACGCGACGTGTTCGATTCGCCCTACCAATTCGCTTCAATCGCGTCGAAGGCACCGTATTCGGCTCGCGAGCTCGACGCATTCCTCGAATCACTCGACGATAGCCCGCTCGCTGGGAAAGGCGACGCCTTTAAGGACGCCGAGGCCGAATTCGGCATCAACGCCTTGTTCCTCATGGCTGTAGCCGGACACGAGTCCGGTTTCGGTACGTCTGCCATCGCCCGTGAAAAAAATAACTTGTTCGGCTTCCAAGCGACCGACAACGATCCGAGCGGAAATGCGGCCTCTTATCCATCCGTCGAGGCGAGCATCGATGCGGCGGCTCGTTTATTCGCCGAGAAGTACGTGACCGGAGATTACGACCGCGGTCCGTTTCCGGGCAATAAACAAGAAGGCGTCAACGTCTTTTACGCCTCGGACCCATATTGGGGCGAGAAAGTCGCCGGGACGATGTATCGCATCGATCGTGAACTCGGATTGACCTATTTCAAACAGCTAAAATGACGGCCACGGCGGCCGTCATTTTTTTTGCAGGAATCCCCCCTTCGCTGAGCGAATACCTAAATGAACGACCATTCATTCCAAAGGGGGATTTGTATGAAAACGATTTGGATCACAGGTGGCTCATCGGGGATGGGCAAGGCGATGGCGCTAAAATTCAAAACCGAGGGTTGGAACGTCGCCATCAGCGGCCGCAACGAAGAGCGGCTACAAGAAGCGATGGGCGAACTGGAGGCCATCGGGGCCGGAGCAGCGATGGCCGTGCAACACGATGTGCGTGACTACGAGGCGTGTTCACAAGCACTCGATCAAATCAGCGAACGGTTCGGACCGGTGCATGCGCTCGTCAATAACGCAGCCGGCAACTTCGTCTGTCCGACGCTCGACTTGACGCCGAACGGCTGGACGAGCGTCATCGACATCGTCTTGAACGGGACGTTCAATTGTACCCACGTCCTCGGCAAACATTGGGAACGGGAGCAACTGCGGGACGGCTCCATCATCAACATGGTCGCCTCCTACGCCTGGCAAGCGGGCGCCGGTGTCGCCCCGAGCGCCGCCGCCAAGGCCGGGGTGCTCAATTTGACGCGGACGCTCGCCGTCGAATGGGGGTATCAGTTCGGGGCACGCGTGAACGCGATCAGCCCGGGCCCAATCGAGCGGACCGGTGGTGCCGACAAACTCGCCGTCCACGTCAAAGAAGTCGAGCGCATCCGTCGTAACGTGCCGCTCGGACGGTTCGGCACACCCGAAGAGATTGCCGACCTCGCCTATTGGATGGCGTCGGACGAGATGCGCTATTTGAACGGAGAATGTATCTCGCTCGACGGCGGCCATTGGCTCAATAAACATCCGTTCTAACCGAAAACGGCCGAGGAGATTCCTCGGCCGTTTCATATGTCTTGTCCCGTCCATTCCGCTTCGAACCTGTCCAAAAATGAGACCATGAATGCGTGGCGTTCCCGGGCAATCTGTCGTGCCCGTTCCGTATGCATCCCATCCGCGAGCCGGAGCAACTTATCATCGAAGTGGGCGACCGCACTTGTCGCATCGTTCGGGTCATATAAAGCCGTTCCGCGTGACCCCGCGAATTGGAACGTGCGGGCGATGCCGATCGCCCCAATCGCGTCGAGTCGATCCGCATCTTGCAGGATGGCACTTTCCAACGTCGATGGACTTCTATGTTTCGAGAACGATGTCTCGCCGATGATCGTCAGGACGTGCGCCCGTCGATTCGGATCGAGCGCTAACGTGTCCAAGTGACGCGCGACGAGCCCCGCCTCGCGACCGAGCTTCTCATCCTCGACGTCGTGCAAGAGCGCCGCAAGCGTCAAGACAAGCCGATCGACGTCTCCCCCTTCGGCGAGATGCATGGCTAAGCGGCGCACCCGCTCGAGGTGGGCCATGTCATGACCGGTACAGTCCCCGGAATGCAGCGCCGCCACGTACCGTTCGGTCTCGAGTACTGCTGGTTGCGTCATCAAATCTCGATTGTCGTGTTCGGCTCGATCAAGAGCCCGCGTTGGTGCAGTTGATCGCAGAAAGCCTGTGCGTCTTGTTTGATGGGTGGGAACGTGTCGAAGTGAATCGGTACGACCCGTTTCGCTTGGAGCCAGTGCGCCGCATCGAGTGCGTCGACCGGTCCCATCGTGAAGTTGTCACCGATCGGGAGGAACGCGACGTCGATATCGAACCGCTCCCCGTACAGTTTCATGTCCGAGAACAGGGCCGTGTCCCCGGCGTGATACACCGTGAGCGCCTCTGTCTCGATGATGAACCCGCCCGGCATACCCATGTAGATCGGGGCGTCCCCCATATCAAGACTCGAGCTATGGAAAGCCTGCGTCATCGTGACGCGACCGAACGAAAACGAATGGCCGCCCCCGATGTTCATCCCGTGGACCGAATAGCCTTTTTTCTCATAATATGTCGCCAGTTCGTGCGTCGCGACGATTGTCGCGCCCGTCTGTTTCGCGATCAGTTCCACGTCTTCGATATGGTCGAAATGAGCGTGGGTGAGCAGGATATAGTCTGCTTTGACGCTCGCCGGGTCGACGTCCGTATGCGGGTTGCTCGTCAGGAACGGGTCGATCAAGACGGATGTCCCGTCGATATCGAGTTGTACGGTCGCATGGCCATAGTAGGTGATCTTCATAGAAATCCTCCCTTTCTGTTATCAGATGGAATCTTTCACTTATAATACTTTTTCTAAGAAGCGTTTTGCGCGGTCGGTCTGCGGGTTGAGGAGCAGGTCGGCCGGTTTGCCTTCCTCCATCAAGATGCCTTCGTCGAGGAAGAGGACACGGTCCGCCACTTCACGGGCAAAGCCCATCTCGTGCGTGACGACGACCATCGTCATCCCAGACTCGGCGAGCCCTTTCATGACATCGAGCACTTCGTTGACCATCTCTGGGTCGAGCGCTGACGTCGGCTCATCGAACAACATGACGTTCGGCTCCATGGCGAGCGCCCGGGCGATCGCGACCCGTTGCTTCTGTCCACCTGACAGTTGACTCGGGTAAGCGTCAATCTTCTCCGACAATCCGACCCGTTCGAGGAGCTTTTTCGCCCGTTCGATCGCTTCGGCCTTGCTCACTTTCAAGACGTTGATCGGCGCGTACGTCAAATTGTCGAGCACGCTCATATGCGGGAACAAGTTGAACTGTTGGAACACCATGCCGATGTTTTGACGAGCCTTCGAGACGTTCGCCCCTTTTTTCGTGAGCTCATAGCCGGCGACGCTGACCGTGCCGGACGTCGGCACTTCAAGCATGTTCAAGCAACGGAGGAACGTCGATTTCCCGGAACCGGACGGACCGATGACGGCGACGACTTCCCCTTTCTCAATCGATGTCGTAATGCCTTTGAGGACCTCGAGGTCACCAAATTGTTTGTATAAATCCTTTACTTGTATCATCTGCCATCACTCTTTCTAAGCCGTTTTTCTAGACGTTGACCAAGATACGTCAACACCATCACTATTGTAAAGTATATCACACCGGCAAACAGGAGCGGTTCAAAGTAGATCGCCTTTTGCCCACCGACGATTTGCGCCCGACGCATGATGTCGAGCACACCGACCGTCGAGACGAGCGCCGATTCTTTCGTGAGCGTGATCATCTCATTGACGAGGGCCGGCAAGATGTTTTTGAACGCCTGCGGCAAGATGATTGACCGCAGTTGTTTGACGTACGGGACGCCGAGGGCATCCGACGCTTCCCACTGGCCTTTATCGACCGCTTGAATCCCGGCCCGAATGATTTCCGAGATATACGCCGCCGAGTTGAGTGAGAAGGCGATGACGGCCGATTGGTACGGCGTCGTGATATAACCGGTCAATTGCGGCAACCCGAAGTGGATGATCGCGAGTTGCAAGATGAGCGGTGTCCCGCGGAACACGGCCGTGTAGGCGTGCCCGATGAAGTTGATGAGACGGTTTGGGACGATCTTGAATGTGGCGACGACGACCCCGAGCGTGATCCCGAGCAAGGCCGAGACGAGCACGACTTGAAACATGACCGGGATCCCTTCGAGAATATACGGGATAGAATCATAAATCCGACTAAAATCCATTGTGAGTTCCTCCTAAAAAAAGGCTGACTGATATTTTCAGTCAGCCTTCTTCAATCTTTATTCAGCTGGTGCTGCTTCTTGTTCGAACCATTTTTGTGCCAACTTCTCGATTTCTCCTGAATCAATCATCTTGTTCAATTCTTCATTGAATTGATCGCGGAGCTCATCGTCCTTACGGAAGGCGGCGGCAGAACCGGCCTCTTCCTCGTCGACGATTTCAAACGTTGAAAGTTCGCTGTCTTGGTCGAGGTATTTCTTCGCGACCGTGTCCTCGATGACCATTGCATCGATGCGACCAGTCTTGATTTCCTGGATGATCTCCGGGATCTTGTTCAAGGCGACAATTTCAGCGCCCGGGATTTGTTCTTTAGCGATTCCTTCTTGAATCGAACCAAGTTGGACCCCGACTTGTTTCCCGTCTAAATCTTCAAGCGACTGGATGGCATCCCCTTTTGACAAGATCAAGTTCTTCGCAGTGAAGTAGATGTCTGAGAAATCAGCGTTCTCTTTTCGTTCTTCTGTCGGTGTCATACCTGCCATGACGAAATCGACACGGCCAGCGTTCAGCGCCCCGAGTAGGCTACCGAAATCCATGTCTTCAATTTTCAATTCATAGCCCATGTTCTCGGCCACTTGCTTGGCGATGTCGATATCGAAACCGACGATCTCGTCGCCGTTCGCCGTATCGACGAACTCATATGGGAAGTAGTCCGCACTCGTCCCCATGACGATGACTTTATCCTCCTCATCGGTCGACGTCGAACCTCCTTCGTTCACGTCTGCCCCACAAGCTACCGTGAAAGCGGCAAGACTTGCGATACATAATGCTAGAAAACCTTTTTTCATATTCATCGTCCCTTTCTTCATATAGGATGAAATTATCAGAACTTTAACAAAATTATGACATATATGTGAATAGTGCTCAACTGTTCTTCAACTCATCATATGTCCGACTTGTTCTTCAACCACTATATACACATAATTATTACTTGTAAAGTATATTCATGCATAAAATATAAAAAAAATACGGTCACATTCGCTCGTAAGCAAAATAAGTGACCGTACCGTTGTCGCGAGAGCCGTAGGGCTGCACCCGTTTGACCGACGCGATCGGGATGGCGCTATACACGTGGGGATAGCGTTCCCCGTCCTCGTCAAACTCGTAGTGGAGCAGGCTGCCGAGACGTCCGACATGGAACGAGACGAGCACGACTCGCTCCCCATGATAATGTCGACGCACGAATTTGCCGATCTGTTGCGGGGTGCAACAACGAATATAACCTTCCGTCTGGAGGGTCGGCTCGTTGATCTCGCCGCGCGACAAAGCAATCGTATATTCGGCCTCGCTCATGATTTTGACGACTGGTTCCATCTCATCGATCCCTTCTTAAGGAAAAGCGCAAAGGCAATGCCTCTGCGCTCACTTCTTAGGCGTAGTAAATATCGAACAACGTCTGTAACTGCTCGACAAGCTCTTCGGCCGTCGATGACTCGATCGTGCTCCGTTCGACCATCGTGACGATATTGCCGTCTTCTAACAGCGCGATCGATGGTGACGACGGGGCGTAACCTTCGAAGTATTCACGGGCCCGGTCCGTCGCTTCACGGTCTTGACCCGCGAACACAGTCACGAACTGGTCCGGTTTGACGCCTTCCATCTTGTTCACGTACGCTGCTGCCGGACGAGCGATGCCACCAGCACAGCCACATACCGAGTTGACGAGCACGAGCGTTTTGCCTTCTTTTGTTAACGCCGCGTCGACTTCTTCCGGTGTCGTGAGTTCTGTGTACCCTGCAGCGCGTACCTCATTGCGAGCTTGTTCGACTACATCTTGAAAGTATAATTGAAAATCCATATTGTTTCCCCTTTCGACTTGCGTCTGTTCTTTCTTATTTTACGTCTAGTGGATCGGTTAGGACAAGTCTATCGCTCAATTGTCCTTCGAGGAACGGTGTCGCGTTCAACAGCGTCTTGAAGGCCACATAGCGGGCCCGCGCTTCAGCGGTCGCTTCCCGGTTCGTGAGATACGCCCGAATCAGGATGTTTTTCGGCGTGTGCTCCATATCGATGAACTCGAGCAGTTGCGCCTCATAGCCGACGAGTCCAAGTAATTCGGCCCGAATCGAATCGGTGGCGAGCGCCGCGAACCGTTCTTTGACGAGTCCATGCTGCAGCATGACGTCGAGGCTCGGCGCCTCGAGTTGACGATTCAATTCTTTTTGACAACAAGGGACGCTCAAGATGACTTTAGCTCCCCAGCGAACGGCCCGGGCGAGCGCCATGTCCGTCGCGACGTCACAGGCATGAAGCGTGACGACCATATCGACCGCCGTCTCGCCTTCGAACTCGTTGATGTCCCCGACGAGAAACTCGAGGCGCTCATAGCCGAGGTCACGGGCAATCCCGGCACATTCTTCGATGACTTCTTTCTTCAAATCGAGCCCTGTGATATGGACGTCATAGCCTTTCATTTCATGCAAGAAGTGATAGAGGGCGAACGTCAAATATGACTTCCCTGAGCCGAAATCGAGAATCCGGACGGTCCGGTCGGTCGGTAAATGTTTGATTGAGTCTTCGATAAACTCGAGGAAGCGGTTGATTTGTTTGAACTTGTCGTATTTTTGACGCTTCACTTTTCCGTCCTCGGACTGGACGCCGAGGCGGATGAGGAACGGTACCGGTTCATCGAGCGGTAACAAATACTGCTTCTCGCGGTTATGGCTCAGCTTCACTTGTTTGACGGCCGTCTCACGTTCCTTGAACGTCACTTTGAACTTTTTAGACAGTTGAAAGTGGACCTCGGACGCCGTCAACTGGAACTGACCTTGGCGGAACGTCTCGAGCAATTCATCGAGCTCGATGACCGCCTCGTCCGGTGTGAGATTTTTATGTTTCATCACCCGTTCAAATTGGTATTCGAACTGTATATGGTACTCGCCTTTCAACAGGACCGGCTTCAATTTGACCCGGCGCAAATCGTTCGACTTTTGACGCGGTTGGCTGACTGTCGCCGTCACGAGCTCGTTCTGGCGAATCACATCAGCGAGTCGCTGTTTTAACTCTGTATATTCCACTGCGTTCATCCTTTTTTCAATAGTTTCGAAACTTTTGTTCACGTGTATTCGTACATACTATTACACGAACACGTGCAAACGTCAAAGGAGGATTATTGTATGTTCAAAAAGTTATTATCATCGATTGGGATCGGTGCCGCGACGGTCGATACACGGCTCGCGGAGAGTGCCTGTGTGCCAGGCGGGACGCTCGATGGTGTTGTCCATATCAAGGGCGGCAGCACCGAGCAATCGGTCGACCGGATTTACATCTTCTTCAACACGCTCTATAAGCATGAGGTGAACGACAAGACAACGTACTCGACGTTCACGATTGAGAAGATTTTGTTGAACGAGGCGCCGTTCATGATTGGTCCCGACGAAGTGAAAGAAATCCCGTTCACGATCGACGTGCCGTTCAACACGCCGATTTCGGTCAGCCAATCGAAATCGTGGATTGAGACCGGTCTCGATATCGCCCAGGCCGTCGACCCGAAAGACGAGGACTCGATTCTCGTCAAACCGAACCACGCTCAACAGGTCGTCCTCGACGTGCTCGACGACATCGGCTTCCGCTTGAAAAAAGCTGATACGGAGATGCTCCCGGCCCGCCATCGTTCCGGCCGTCTCCCGATTGCCCAAGAACTCGAATATTCACCGAACGGCACGAGCTATGGACGCAAACTCGATGAGCTTGAAGTCGTCATGCTCCAAACGGAGTCGTCTCTAGACTTATTGATTCAAGTCGACAAGAGCGTCCATAATCTAGGCAGCCTGTTCGCCGACTTGACGGGGACCGACGAGTCGACGCACCGACTCAGCTATACGAACACCGAGCTCGCCTCGCCCGAACGGATTCGCCGCGATCTCGAGGCATTGATTGAACGTTCCATCTGAACCATGCAGCCACGGACAATTCCCGTGGCTTTTTTTATTTTTCATATAAAAAGTCCTGCCTTCGACTGAAGGCAGGACGTGAATCAATAGAGCGTATACGTGTCTGGATCGATCGATTCGAGCGATTGCTTGATCGCCTGCAAGAATTGACCGGCGACGAGACCGTCGAGGACACGGTGGTCGACCGACATACACAAGTTGACCATGTCACGCGCCGCGAACATCCCATTCACCCAAACCGGACGTTTCACGATCGACTCGACCGACAGGATGGCCGCTTGCGGATAGTTCAAGATCGGTGCCGATTGAATCGAACCGAACGCACCCGTGTTGTTGATCGTGAACGTGCCGCCGCGCATCTCGTCCGCTTTCAAACGGTTGCCGCGGGCACGGGCCGCCACGTCTTGAAGGGCGACAGCGAGCCCTTTGATGTTCTTCTCGTCCGCATGTTTGATGACCGGGACGTAGAGGGCGTCGTTCGCTGCGACGGCGACCGACAGATGGATATCTTGATGGACTTTGATGTGATCGCCCGCCCATTCCGAGTTCATCATCGGATGTTTTTTCAACGCCTCGATCGCCGCCTTCATGAAGAACGGCATGAATGTCAGTTTGACACCTTCCCGCTTGAAGAACTCGTCTTTCAACTTGGCCCGCGCTGAGACGAGGTTCGTCACATCGACCTCGATCATGAGCCACGCATGCGGGGCCTCATGTTTCGAGCGGACCATGTTGTTGGCAATCGCTTGACGGACACCGGCCGTCGGAATCAATTCGACGCGGTCCGTTGAGACGTCAGCAGAAGTCGTAGCAACTGGCGTTACAGCCGGGGCAGCAACTGTTTCAGGCACTTCGAGCTTCACTTGGGTCATCGTCTCTTGGACTGGCGCCTGCGTCGCTGCTTTCGGTTTGACCGGACGACCTTCTGACAAGTAGCGGAGGACATCTTTGCGCGTGATGCGACCACCGAGGCCGCTGCCGTCGAGCTCGTTCAAGTCGATCGCATTCTCATTGGCGAGTCGGATGACCGCCGGCGAGAAACGTCCATTATTCTGTTTTCTCGGGGCGGCCGACGCGGTAGTGACCGCTTGTTTCGTCTCGACCGGGGCCGATTCGACTTGTGTCGGTTCTGCTTTCGGTTCTGCTTTTGCCGGTGTAGACTCGGCACCTTCGACTTCCATGATGAGGACTGGCGTGCCGACGGCGACCGTGTCCCCTTCACTGATTAACATTTCTTTCACGACGCCGGCACTCGTCGCCGGGATCTCAGCCGTCACTTTATCGGTCATGACCTCGGCGAGCGGCTCATACTCCTCGACGCGGTCACCTGGTTTGACGAGAAACGTCGTGATCGTCCCCTCGGTGACACTTTCCCCGAGCTGTGGCATTTTAATTGTCTGTTCCATATGACCCCTCCTTAAAAGGCGGCGAGCTGACGTGCCCGCTCCGCAATTTTTTCAGGGGATACGATGAAGAACTTCTCCATCGGTGGTGCATACGGCATCGACGGAACGTCCGGTCCCGCCAGACGTTCGATTGGCGCATCGAGTTCAAATAGTGCTTTCTCAGCGATGATGGCCGCGACTTCCCCGATGATGCTGCCTTCTTTATTGTCCTCGGTGACGAGGAGCACTTTCCCGGTTTTCTTGACGGCTTCAACGATGGCGTCTTGGTCGAGCGGATAAATTGTGCGCAAATCGAGGATGTGCGTGCTGACCCCTTCGGTTTCAAGCGTCTTCGCCGCTTCCTGGGCCATGTGGACGCACAGACCGTACGTGATGATCGTGATATCGTCACCTTCCCGCTTGACGGCGGCCTTGCCAATCTCGACCGTATACTCTTCGGTCGGGAGTTCCGACTTCAATAGACGATACGCCCGTTTGTGCTCAAAGAAGAGGACCGGGTCGTTCGAACGAATGGCTGCCTTGAGCAACCCTTTCGCATCGACCGGATCGGACGGGATGACGACCTTGAGTCCAGGCGTCGAGTTGAACATCGCCTCGACCGATTGAGAGTGATAGAGCGCACCATGGATCCCGCCGCCGAACGGTGCACGGATGACCATCGGGCACGTCCAATCGTTATTTGAACGATAGCGGATTTTCGCCGCTTCCGAGACGATTTGGTTGACCGCCGGCATGATGAAGTCGGCGAATTGCATTTCGGCGATCGGACGCATGCCATACATGGCCGCCCCGATCCCGACACCTGCGATTGCGCTCTCGGCGAGCGGCGCATCGATGACGCGGTCCTCGCCGTACTTCTCAATCAAGCCTTGCGTCGCGCGGAATACACCGCCTCGGACGCCGACATCTTCCCCGAGCACGAAGACGTTCTCATCGCGTTCCATTTCTTCATGGATCGCTTCATTGATCGCTTCAATAAACGTTTTCATCACATTTCCCCCTCGTACACATGGTCCATCGTCGATTCAGGAGACGCATATGGTGCCTTATCGGCGTAAGCAGTCGCCTCATTGACTTCACGATCGACGTTTGCCTCGATCTCTGCGAGTTCTTCCTCGGTCATGACGCCATCCTCGATCAAACGCTTCCGGAACAATTGATTCCCGTCGCGATTTTTAAGGTCAGCCAACTCTTCGACCGAGCGGTACGCTTTGTCATCGTCATCCGACGAGTGCGGTACGAGACGTTCGACTTCGGCTTCGATGAGCGTCGGGCCTTCGCCGCGAAGAGCGCGGGCGCGGGCTTCTTTCACGGCGGCATAGACGGCAATCGGATCCGTCCCATCGACCGTGACGCCCGGCATCCCGTAACCTTTGGCGCGGTCCGATACGCGCTCACAAGCGAGTTGCTTCGAGAGCGGTACCGAGATGGCGTATTTGTTGTTCTCACAGAACAAGATGACCGGCAGCTTGTGGACACCGGCGAAGTTCGCACCTTCGTGGAAGTCACCTTGGTTCGATGAGCCTTCTCCGAACGAGACAAACGTGACGAGTTCTTCTTTTTTCAGTTTGGCGGCGAGCGCCACACCGACCGCATGCGGTACTTGCGTCGTCACCGGAGACGAGCCCGTCACGATGCGGTGCTGTTTTGAACCGAAATGACCTGGCATCTGACGACCGCCCGAGTTCGGGTCTTCCGCCTTGGCGAACGCCGACAACATCAAGTCGCGAGCCGTCTGTCCGAAGTGGAGGACAACGGCGACATCGCGGTAATACGGGAGAATATAATCCGTCCCTTTTTCGAGCGCGAACGCTGCCCCGACTTGGGCCGCCTCTTGTCCTTGACACGAGACGACGAACGGGATTTTTCCGGCACGGTTCAATTTCCACATGCGCTCATCGATTTTACGGGCGCGGACCATCGTCTCGTACATCGCACCGAGGTCTTGTTTCGTCAATCCTAGTTCCTCATATGAATTCACAGTCATCTGTTCCATTCTGTTTCCTCCTTAGGCGTGAATCGGTAATCCGTCAACGGCCAGTGCCGCTTCTTGGAACGCTTCGCTCAGCGCCGGGTGAGGATGGACGAGTTGGCCCATTTCCCATGCCGTGGCGTTCAAGACGAGAGCGAGTCCGCCTTCTGTGATCAATTCTGTCGCTTTTGGCCCGACGATATGCACACCGAGCAGGTCGTCGGTCGACTTGTCGGACACGAGCTTGACGAATCCGTCCGCCTGTCCTTCGATGCGGGCCTTGCCGAGACCGTTGAAACGATACGTGCCCGTTTTGACTTCATGCCCGGCTGCTTTGGCACCTTCCTCGGTCATGCCGACTGATGCGACTTCCGGCACCCCGTAGACGCAACGCGGGATCAACGCATAATCGAGCGGAGTCGGCTCGTGACCGAGAATCGTCTCGACCGCCTTGACACCTTCCGCTGAGGCGACATGGGCGAGCTGGAGCTTGCCGATGCAGTCCCCGATGGCAAAGATGTGACGTTCTTTCGTCCGATACTGCTCATCGACTTGGATGACACCGTTCTCGACGACAATCGATGTGTTCTGTAACCCGAGATGTTCCGTATTGGCGACCCGTCCGACCGAGACGAGCACACACTCGACCGAGATCATCTCTTCGCCGACCGCGAGTGCGACGGCGTCCGGGGTTACTTCAGTCCGCTCGGGGTCGACCGTCACGTTCTTTTTCACTTTGACGCCGCGCTTTTTGAGCAGCCGTTCGACTTCCCGTGACACCGCCTTGTCTTCGAGCGGCAACAGTCGCTCTCCGACTTCGATCAAGGTGACGTCGACGTCTAGGTCGATGAGCATCGAGGCCCATTCGACACCGATGACCCCACCGCCAACGATGGCGATCGATGCCGGCAACTGTTCGAATTGGAGCAGGTCGTCCGAGTTTAAAATCCGTGTATGGTCAAACGGCAGACCAGGCAGTTCGCGCGGAATCGACCCCGTCGCGATGATGAGCTGGTTCGGCAAGATGAGCTCAGACTCGCCCGAGCTGTCCTCGACCGCGACCGTTCCCGGCTGCGGCGAGAAGATGCTCGGCCCTAAAATCGAGGCCTTGCCGCGGAATACCTCGATCTTGCCTTGTTTCATCAAGTGCTCGATGCCTTTCTCAAGCCCTGCGACCAAATCGCGTTTGAACGACTGGGCGCGTTCCATGTTGAACGTGACCGTTCCCGTCTCGACGCCGTAGGCGCTCCCATGTTTCGCCGTCTGATAGACGTGGGCCGCTTTCAACAACGCCTTCGTCGGGATGCAGCCTTTATGTAGACATGTCCCGCCGAGTTTCTCGGCCTCCACGATTGCGACAGTTTTACCGGCTTGGGCCGCCTTGATGGCCGCGACATATCCGCCAGGACCGCCGCCGATGACGACGATCTCAAATTCTCGTGCCATGTGTATCCCCCTCATATTCTCGAACTGCTTCTTCTTGTCGGATGGCCCGGAGTGCGCCTTCGGCGAGGGCCTTCAACTCATCTTCACCAGGATAGATGTGGACCGGCGCCAAATAGCCGACGCGCGCACTGATTTGCTCGGTCAGCCAAGTCGAATAGGCGATGCCGCCCGTCAACAGAATCGCGTCGACGTCACCAAATAAGGTGGCGCCATGTTTGGCGATCTCTTGGGCGACCCGGTACGCCATCGTCTCGTAAAGGAGTGTGGCTTGCTCATCACCGTCTGCCATCCGCTGTTCGATCTCGATCGCGTCGAACGTCCCGAGGTGGGCAAACAGACCTCCGCGTCCGACGATTTTTTGTTTCATTTCCGACTCTTTATACCTGGTACTATAACATAGTTCTACTACCTGTCCAACAGGAATCGAACCGGCTCGTTCCGGCGCGAGCGGTCCGTCGCCATCGAGTCCGTTGTTCACATCGATGACCGTCCCTTTGGCATGGGCGCCGACCGTGATGCCGCCTCCGAGGTGAGCGATGATCAGGTTGAGCTCTTTGTAATCGCTTCCATTTTCGGCGGCAAAACGCTTCGCGACCGCCTTTTGGTTCAAGGCGTGGAAGATGCTGCGTCGGTTGATTTCAGGCATTCCCGTTGGTCGCGCGAGCGGTCCGAGCTCGTCGACGACTACTGGATCAACGATAAAATTCGGTACTTGAAATAACTCGCCGAGCTTGTGGGCGAGCAAACCGCCTAAGTTCGAGGCGTGCATGCCGAAACGTCCGCTCGCCAAGTCTTCCCGCATGAGCGGATTGACGGCGTACGTCCCCGACGTCATCGGGGCAAGCAAGCCACCGCGACCGACGATCGCGGACAAGTCCTCGCCCGCGATGCCCGTCTCGGCCAACAAGGCCCGTACTTCCCGTTCCCGATGCGACAGTTGCTCCGGAATTGACAATCCTGTGACGTCGGCCCCATGACGGACGGTCCGAGACATGATCTCGACCGCTCCGTCAAACAAGCCGACCTTCGTCGAAGTCGAACCAGGGTTGATGGCAAGAATGAGCTGTCTTGTCATTTCAACGACCACCTAACAGACTCTTTTCGACTTTCAAGAACTGGCTGCGTGAACGTGCCATCATCTGAATGCGCTCTTCAGCCATCTTCTCGGCCGCGACGTGGGTCGGTACACCGTCCCGTTCGGCAATCTCGAAGACGCGCTGCATGTTGTCGTAAATGAGCTCGACTTTCTTCATCGCCCGCTCGCGATTATAGCCTTCGAGCTCGTCGGCCACGTTGATGACACCGCCCGCGTTGATGACGAAGTCTGGGGCGTAAAGGATACCGCGCTCCTCGAGCACGTCCCCGTGACGATCCTCAGCGAGCTGGTTGTTCGCCGCTCCGGCGACGATTTGGGCTTTGAGCATCGGAATCGTCTTATCATTGATGACCGCACCGAGCGCACACGGGGCGAAGATGTCACAATCGACCGCATAAATCTCGTCCGGCTTGACGACCGTCGCACCGAAGTCCGTCTCGGCCCGTTTGAGCGCCTCTTCGTTGATGTCGGTGACGACCAGGTGTGCCCCTTCCTCGTGCAAGTGGCGGCACAAGTTATAGGCGACGTTCCCGACCCCTTGGACGGCGACCGTCTTGCCAGCAAGTGAGTCCGAGCCGAATTTCCATTTGGCTGCCGCCTTCATGCCGCGGTATACGCCATACGCCGTCACCGGTGACGGGTTGCCGCTCGATCCGAACGCCGGGCTGACACCGGTCACGTAATCCGTTTCCATGTGAATGAAGTCCATATCGGCGACCGTCGTATTGACGTCCTCGGCCGTGATATAACGGCCGCTGAGCGATTGCACGTAACGGCCGAACGCCCGGAACAACGCCTCGGACTTATCCGTCTTCGCATTGCCGATGATGACGGCCTTGCCGCCACCAAGGTTGAGTCCCGCTGCCGCGTTCTTATACGTCATCCCTTTGGCGAGACGGAGAACGTCCGTGAGCGCCTCTTCTTCTGAAGCGTAGTTCCACATCCGCAGCCCCCCGAGAGCCGGTCCGAGCGTCGTATCATGAATCGCGATAATCGCCTTCAATCCCGACGCCTGATCTTGACAGAAGACGATCTGCTCATAGTCTTCAGCCTGTAAGACGTCGAAAATGCGAAAGCGTGGTTCCATGTTAGTTTCCATCATTGATGATTCCTCCATATGCGTAGTTTATTTTTTGGCGTGCAGTAATGCGAACGCGAGTGAGTACAGCTTGGCCTCGGCCGTATCGGCCCGACTCGTCAAGACGACCGGGGCGGCCGCGCCGACGACGATGGCCGCCACACTTGCTCCGGCAAAGTACATCATCGACTTATAAAGGACGTTGCCGATCTCTATGTATGGGACGAGCAATAGGTCGGCTTGTCCGGCGACGTCGCTGGCGATGCCTTTCTGTTTGGCCGCGACCATGTCGACGGCGTTATCGAGCGCGAGCGGTCCGTCGACGATACAACCTTTGATTTGTCCGCGCCGGTTCATCTGACTGAGCAGTGCGGCGTCCAGTGTCGCCGTCATCTGCGGATTGACGACTTCGACCGCCGCGATGGCGGCCACTTTCGGCGACGCGTAACCGATGTCATGCATCGCCGCCACGGCGTTATGAATGATGTCGACTTTTTCATCGAGTGTCGGCGCGATATGGATCGCCGCGTCGGTCACCCCGATCAGCCGGTCCCGATTCGGGATTTGGAACAGGGCGATATGGCTGAGCGTCCGGTTCGTCCTCAGCCCCGTCTCCCGGCTGAGCACGGCTTTCATGAACGTCGACGTCGCGACCATTCCTTTCATGAGCACATCGGCTTCCCCCGTTTTGACGGCGAGTGTGGCCCGTTTGGCAATCTCTTTGTCGCCTTTGACGTGGATGATGTCGACCGCGTCCTCGTCGATGCCGTGATCATCACACAATCGTTTAATCTCTCGGGCCTCCCCGATCAGTTTGAACCGAGATAATCCGTGATTGGTCGCGAGCTTGACGGCGCGGATGACTTCTACGTCGGCCGCCCCGGCGATCGAGACGGTGCGCCCGTTCAGTTGTTTCGCTTGTTCGAGCATCCGTTCAAAATTCATGCGTGTCCCCCCTTGCCTGTCTTCACTTACTATCATGCAAGATTGTTTCCATTTTTGAAAGCGCTTTAATCGGTTGCGTATTACGCACATTATTGCATGGTATGAAAAAAAGTGCAGGTAATTTATTGCAGACGTTCAAGTTTATTATATAGCGTTCGGATCGAGATGTGTAATCGACGAGCCGCTTCCGACTTGTTGCCGTCCGCTTCCTCGATCGCCCGTTCAATCAAATCTCGTTCGTAACGTGCGACGGCGTCTTGCAAGGAGAGCGCGTCGGTCGGTCGTGTCGACGGGACACGGGCCGAGAGTTGAAGATGGTGCGGGGCGATCCACTGTTCGCTGCTCGCCATATAGATCATCGCCCGACCGAGCACGTTCTCGAGTTCTCGGACGTTGCCTTTCCAGTATTGGCTCTTCAGCAGTTCGGTCGCCTCACGGTTCACACCGCGCACACTGCGGCCGTACTCTTGATTCAATTTACGGACGATGCGCTCACAGAGCGGCTCGACTTCTTCAAGCCGGTCCCGGAGCGGCGGGATATGAATCGGCATCCGATTGATCCGATAGTACAAGTCTTCACGGAACGTGCCGTCCGCCACTTTCTGTTCGAGGTCGGCGTTCGTCGCCGCGATGATGCGGACGTCGACCGGAATCGCATTCGTGCCCCCGACCCGGACGATCTCATGTTCCTGCAGGACACGGAGGAGTTTGACTTGGACGTCGACCGGCAGTTCGCCAATTTCGTCTAAGAAGAGTGAGCCGCCATCGGCCTCTTCGAAATAGCCGACCTTCCCACCACGTTTCGCCCCACTGAAGGCACCGTCCTCATAACCGAACAACTCACTCTCGAGGAGCGTCGGGGAGATGGCCGCGCAATTGACGCGGACGAATTTCTTATATTTACGCGGGGACTCACCGTGGATGGCGTGGGCGAACAGTTCCTTGCCCGTCCCCGACTCCCCGCGAATGAGGACGGTGACCGGCGTGACAGCGGCGAGACGGGCCTGTTCGATGACGAACCGCATCTTATCGCTCGTCGCGATGATATCGGCGAACTGATATTTCGCCTCGAGGTTTCGGATTCGTGTCTTTGCTTCTTGCAACTCGTCCCGGAGCGCCCGAATTTGGGAGACGTCGCGAATGACGCCGACCGAGCCGCGCAGTTTCCCTTCAACGATGATCGGCTCGGCGTTGACGAGAATGTCACGCCGCGTCGCGCCGATTTGCATCCGGATGTCACGGACACCTTGGCCTGTCGAGAGCACTTTCAAATGGACGCTCTCCTGCATGCCGATATCGGCCGTCGCCGGCTTATCGACCACGTCTTCTTTTTTGAATCCCGTCAATCGGGTATAAGAAGGGTTGATTAAAATCGTATTCCCGTTATGGTCGGCGACGGAGATCGCCTCGCTCGTACAGTCGATGATTGCCTCGAGCATCTGTTGGTTCTGTTTCAAGCGTTCGACGACGATACGGATGAACTCCCCGGGCAAGACGACCGCATCCGCAAAATGTTCTTTCAACTCATCAAACGTCTCAGAGCGTCCGGTCGTCTCAATCACGAAATCGAGACGTGTTGCAGCACATACCCGCCAATCCCCCGCCGTCATAATCCCGTGGTTGCGCGCAAGCTGCACGCCTTCGGCCATCGCTTCCGGGTCGATGACGGCGACGACGGTGACGAGCGGCGAGTCGAGCAACATCTTCAACACCTCGGTCCCGCCTTTCCCCGCACCGACAATCATCAATCGTTTATTCATTCTAATATCCCCCATTTTACCGTTCTGCATCCATGCTACTGAACCTGAACTGATTTCGCAACCTCACAAAAAAGGCCGTGTCGAGCTATGTATTTTCTGTTAAAATAATGAGTGTTAAGGAGGAGATCCTATGCGTATCATCGCACTGCTGATCTTGATCATCCCTGGCCTACTTGGTGTCTATGGCATCAAGTTGCTTCGCGACAGTTTCTTCCTCAAAACGAGCGTCCCATTCTCTTGGATCGAGTCGGTGGCAGCCGCCTCCATGCTCCAAGGAACGTTCGGGCTGTTGATCGCGATGGGCGGGATCGGTTTTGTGGCAGGTTATATCTTCAATCGTGACAAGAAAACAGGCAAAGTCCCGCGAATAGATTCTTGAACACAAAAAAAGGTTCCCTAACTTGACTTCATTTCAAGTGCGGAACCTTTTTATTCGTATTGAATTGTGATCACTACGGATGATCTCCTCTCCTACTTGCTACAATCTTGTGACATGAGGTCCAATGGTCTTCTTAATGAAGAAGTTTGAAAGAAATTAGTAACTGCCGTCTTGCGTGAACGGAAACGTACCCATTCGAGTTACTAACAAATAGTCATCGGGTCATGTCGAACCATCCATCGTGAAGTCGAACGCTTGCCATAAACTGTTCAACGGTTGACAACACTCCTTTTGGTCAACTGAACGATTCGTTTTCCCCGAACACGGTCCCTAGCTTCGAACCGATGCCGGAATCGCCTCGCGAATGAGCGTACGTCGCGACCTCTCGTCGGGACGATGACGATTTGAGATGTCGTTCCCACCTCTGAGCTATTGACGGATAGCGGTCCGAGATGATTTCTTGCTCTAACCTGTTCCGGAACACGTTAGAAAGCGTTCATCTGACGCTCGTCCAAGTAACTTGGTACACCTTTATTATAACAAGTTCCGGCAATTTTGCAAGCGCTTTCTTTCACAATATTAAAGAAAATCAGGAGGAGAACCCCCTGATCGGTCATTGCTGTTTAAACGATTGATACGTGACGAAATATGAAATGAATTCAGAGTTTTTCGGACTGCGCTCGCGCTCAGGCCGGCCATCGAACATCTCATGGTCGCGCATCCCGTTCTCCCATGCCGTCTTGATGGCATGGCGCATCGCTCGCTCGACACGGGACGACGTCGTCTCATGCTCTTTCGCGATCATCGGATACAGTTCCTTCGTGATCAATCCGAGCAGCTCTTGGCGCTCCCGGACGTAGACGACGGCTTGACGAATATATTTGAACCCTTTGATGCGCGGTGAAATCCCGAGTTGTTGCAACAACAGCGAGATATCGAGTTCTTCCGGCGACATCGCCTCGAATTCTCGGCTCGAACCAGCGGCGAGTTCGCGGATTTTCGTGATCAATTGTTGAATGTTGAACGGCTTGACCAAAAAGTAAGAAGCGCCGAGTTGAACGGCCTGTTTCGTCACTTCATCTTTCCCGAACGCGCTGAGCATGATCACTTCCGGTTTGGCGTGAGCCAATTCCGTCTGTAACCGTTCGAGGACGCCGATGCCGTCCAGGTGCGGCATGATGATGTCGAGTAGCAGCACGTCCGGCTGGTGTGTCTTGACGACGTCTAAGCATGCCTCGCCGTCGTAGGCGGTCCCGACGACTTTTAAGTCGTCCTCGGACTCGAGTTGGCGGGTCAACAAGTCGACGATTTCTCGATTGTCGTCCGCGATGCATAATGTGATCAATTAAGACACCCCTTCGATAAACTTCCGTTTTAATTGGAGAGACATAGTGAGCAGTTCCTCCACATGTTGTTTCGTCAAATCCGTCATCTGCGCCCCGGCGATCATGCGCCCGAGCTCATCGACTCGTTCGGCATGACCGAGCGTGGAGACGTTCGTCTTCGTGCGATCATCCGTCTCCGTCTTCGTGATGTACAAGTGCTGATCCGCCATGGCGGCCACTTGAGCCAAATGGGTGATACAGAGCACTTGTGAGCCGACCGACAGACGGAAGATCTTCTCACCCATCGCTTGGGCGACCCGTCCTGAGACACCCGTGTCCACTTCATCGAAAATGATCGACGCGACGCCAACCGTTCGCGAGAAAATCGACTTCAAGGCGAGCATGACGCGGGACAATTCTCCGCCGGAGGCCACTTTGGCGAGCGGCTTGAAAGGCTCCCCGACGTTCGTCATCATATAGAATTCGACTTGATCGAGCCCGTCCGCCTTGAACGGCCCTTCTTTGAACCGAACTTCGAACTGGGTCTTCTCCATATACAATTCTTTCAATTCACGCTGAATCGCCTTCTCGAGCTCGGTAGCCGCTTGTTTACGGGCCGCCGATAGCGCCAGCCCGGACGTACGTACTTTTTGTTCGAGCTGGGCGAGCCGGTCCGATAGTTCTTGCAAATGTTCTTCCCGATTCGTCATCGATTTTAACTCATCAGCAATTTTTTCCCCGTACGTGATGACCTCGTCGATCGTGGCCCCGTATTTCCGCTTCAACTGTTGGAACAAAGCGAGCCTCGTCTCGATCTCATCGAGCCGGATCGGGTCGAATTCGAGCGAGTCGAGCTGGTCACGCAACTGAAATTTCGCATCTTCGAGCAAGAAGTAAGCGTTCGAGATCGTCTCGGCCATCGGCGCGAGCGATGTCGACAATGCGGAAGCTTCCTCCATCTCGCGCATGGCGATGCCGATCTGGTCGAGCCCTTTCGCCTCATCCGCGACCGCCTCATACGATAACCGGACGTGCTGATGAATCCGCTCGAAGTTGGCGAGCTCGTTCCGTTCCTCCGTGAGCGCCTGTTCTTCACCGACTTTCAGCTCGGCCGCCTCGATCTCATTCGTCTGGAACGCGAGCAAGTCCATGCGTTGGGCCAACTCTTGTTCACTTTGACTCAACCGTTTCAACTCATCGGCGACGTTTTTCCAATCGACGTAAGCCTCGCGATATCGCTCGAGGAGCGGGGCGAGCTCGGCTTCGGCAAAGCTGTCTAAAATGCCGAGATGGTACTCGGCATCCATCAAGTGCTGATGCTCGTGCTGGCCATGGATATCGACGAGCAGTCGGCCGAGTTCGCGTAGCGTCGATAGTGGCATCATCTTGCCGTTGACACGACAGACGCTCTTTCCGCTGCTATGTAAGTCGCGGCGTAAAATGACGGTCCCTTCTTCGATCTCGATCCCGTATTGGGTCGCCGCCTCGAGGATCGGGTGGTCCGGTTCGACGATGAACAGCCCTTCGATCTCCGCCTTGTCTTGACCGTAACGGACGAACTCGCTCGAGCCGCGTCCCCCGACGAGCAAACCGATGGCGTCGAGCAAGATTGACTTCCCGGCCCCGGTCTCCCCTGTCAATACGGTCATCCCACGTTTGAACGTGATATTCAGTTCATCGATGATCGCAAATTGTTTGATCGATAGTTCTGCTAACATACGATAATTCACCTCATAACATTCCGAGTAGTCGTTCGATGATTCGTTTCGCCTGGTCTTCGTCACGGGCGATCATCAAAATCGTGTCGTCTCCACATACCGTTCCGATCAGCTCGTCCCATGACAAATGATCGATCAAGACACCGATCGCATCCGCATTGCCCGGCAACACTTTCATGACGACCAAGTTTTGAGCCGAGTCGACCGAGACGAAGCTGTCACCGAGGATCCGCTTCATCTTGCCGTACGGATTGAAGCGTTGATCGGCCGGGAGACTATACTTATAGCGACCGTCGTTGAGCGGCACTTTCACGAGATGAAGTTCTTTGATATCCCGCGAAACTGTCGCTTGCGTCACCGGATAGCCGGAGCGGTGGAGCTCATCGACGAGCTCGTCTTGTGTCTCGATTTCACGATTGGTCACGATTTCTCGAATTTTAATCAAGCGCTGTCCTTTGTTCATACTCGCTGACACCTCATTTTATGTTTCGCATACTCAGTATCATTCTAAAGTATTGTCGAAAAAAGGTCTAGCTTTCGCGGGATGAATTCCCTGGATCGGCGAGCGGACACAAAAAAACTGCAGACAGGACGTCTGCAGCTCAAGCGTTCTTCTTCAATTGCGCGTGGGCGGCGTCGATGACCGCGTCCACGTCGATGGCTGGGTCGACACTGCCGACGCCGGTGAAACGGGCGAACAATAAGAATTCGATATTCCCATCCCCACCGGTGATCGGCGAGAAGTCGAGTCCTGCAACTTCGAATCCTTCCGAGGCGAAGTAACGGACCATGTCGTCGACGACCCGTTCATGGATGGCACGGTCCCGGACGATGCCTTTCTTGCCGACATCGGCCTTCCCGGCCTCAAATTGCGGTTTGACGAGCGCCATGACGATGCCGTTAGGCTTCAAAATCGTCTTCAACGGCGGAATCATGAGCCGAAGCGAGATAAATGAGACATCAATCGTCGCAAAGTCCGGCGCCACCGGAAACTGGTCCGCGGTCGCATGGCGGAAGTTCATCCGCTCCATGACGACGACACGGTCATCGCTCCGCAGCTTCCATGCCAATTGGTTATAACCGACGTCGACGGCATACATCTGCGCAGCTCCGTTTTGAAGCGCGCAATCAGTAAACCCGCCTGTCGATGAACCGATATCGATGCCGATGTTACCAGCCACATCGAACGGGAAGACTTGGAGCGCTTTTTCAAGCTTCAGTCCCCCCCGTCCGACGTATGGCAACACTTGGCCTTTCACTTCGAGCGGGATGTCGTCAAACACTTTGTCCCCCGCCTTATCAAGCCGTTCGGTCCCACTATAGACGAGACCGGCCATGACGGCCCGTTTCGCTTTCTCTCTCGTCTCCGCTAACCCGCGGTCGACGAGGAGTACATCTAATCTAGTTTTCTTTCGTTTTTCCATAGTTCCTCACACATTCTGTCGATTTGTCACTTGAACGAACTGCTGAACCGAGTCAGCGATTTGCGTCGGACGGAGCCCGATTTCTTCGAGCAATTGATTGACGCCGCCGTGTTCGATATAGCGGTCCGGAATGCCAAGTCGGAGCACACGCGGGAACTGCCCGGCATCGCTCGCATGTTCGAGCACACTGCTGCCGAAACCTCCGGCGAGCGCCGCTTCCTCTAACGTGACGAGCGGGATGCCTTCCGCGTATAAAGCGGAGAGCATGACGTCGTCGAGCGGTTTGATCGTCCGAGCGTTGATGACACGGACGCTCACTTGTCCTTCAAGCAGTGCACGCACTTCAAGCGCGTCTTGCACTTGTGGACCGAACGTCAAGATGGCGACATCCGTTCCGTCCGCGACCGTCTCCCAGACGTCGAGCGGCAATTCGCGGAGCGTCTCGCTCATCGGTGTCCCGATTCCTTCGCCGCGCGGGAAACGGACGGCGATTGGACCGTCATCATACTTCAGCGCCGAATAGACGAGATGTTGCAATTCCTCTTCGTCTTTCGCCATCAAGATGCGAATGTTCGGCACGTGGCGCATAAAGGCGATATCGAACACGCCTTGGTGCGTCTCCCCGTCCGCTCCGACGAGACCAGAACGATCGATCGTGAAGACGACGTTCAAGTTTTGACGGCAAATGTCGTGCACGAGCTGATCATAGGCGCGTTGGAAGAACGTCGAATAAATCGAGACGACCGGCTTCAAGCCTTGTGTCGCCTGTCCTCCGGCCAATGTGACCGCATGTTGCTCGGCGATGCCGACGTCAAACATCCGCTCCGGGAATTGCTTGTTGAAGCAATCGAGTTTCGAGCCGACGCTCATCGCTGGTGTGATGAGTGTCACGCGCTCGTCCGTCTCGGCGACTTTCGTGATCGTCTCAGCGACGACCTTCGAATAGCTCGGTCCTTTGACCTTGCCTTTGATGACTTCTCCCGACTCGATTTTATACGGTCCGAGACCGTGCCACGTGCCGACACCATCGAGTTCGGCCGGACGATAGCCCTTGCCTTTTTTCGTGATGACGTGAACGATGACCGGTCCATCGATTTTCTTGGCGTACTCGAGCGTCTCGAGCAGGTCGCGTAAATCGTGCCCGTCCGTCGGTCCGAAGTACGTGAACCCGAGCTCTTCGAAGAACGTCCCTGGGATGAGCGCTGATTTCAGCATATCCTTCACGCGTTCCCCGCTCCGTTCGAGCGAGTTGCCGACAATCGGGATATGTTTGATGAGCGTCTCGACTTCCTCACGGGCGTGTTTCAGTTTACGTGACGACCGCATCCGACCGAGCATATTGTGCATCGCGCCGACGTTCGGCGCGATCGACATCTCGTTATCGTTCAAGATGACGATGACGTTTTGTTTCTCGGCGCCAATATGGTTGAGCGCTTCGAGCGCCATTCCCCCAGTGAGCGCCCCGTCCCCGATGATGGCGATGGCCCGGTCGTTCGAGCGTCCTTTCAACTCGTTCGCGATGGCGATTCCCATCGCGGCCGATAAGGACGTCGAGCTGTGCCCCGTCTCCCAGACGTCATGATCGCTCTCACAACGTTTCGGGAATCCGCATAAGCCGTTGTATTGACGGAGCGTATCGAACTGACTCGTTCGTCCTGTCAAGATTTTGTGGACGTACGCTTGATGCCCCACGTCCCATACGAGTTGGTCTTTCGGACTGTCAAATACACGGTGCAAGGCAAGCGTCAATTCGACAACCCCTAGGTTTGGTCCCAAGTGCCCTCCCGTTTCAGCCAATTTTTCAATCAAAAACCGTCTGATGTCTGCGCCGAGCGCTTCTAACTCGGGTACCGACATCTTTTTTAAGAATGACGGGTCTTGAATGGATGTCAAGTCCATGATGACCATCCTTTCTCCTGTCTTATTACTGATTCGTACCTTACATTTTACAAGAATGTGTCCATAGATGCTATACATTCACAAAAACAAAGGTGACACGATGTGCTCATCGTGTCACCGAGATTAATGATTGCGTCGTACGACGAAGTCGAGAAGCTCCCGTAAAAGCGGGGCCTCGACCGAAAGTTCGGCCAGTGCGGCCTCACTTTCCGTGACTTCTTGTTCCAGCGCTTTTTTCGCTCCATCGAGACCGAGCAGTTTCGGATACGTCGCTTTATCGTTTCCTTCGTCCGAACCGACTCGTTTCCCGATGAGCGCCTCGTCTCCTTCGACGTCTAAAATATCATCTTGGATTTGGAAGGCGACCCCGAGATGTTTTCCGAACCGTGCGAGCGCCTGACGATCCGTCTCGGAAGCGTCCGAAAGGATGGCCCCCGCTTCAAGGGCATACACGAGAAGCGCCCCAGTCTTCCGCTCATGGATTGATTGCAGAGTCGACAGTGTCACACCGCTCCGTTTTTCAGCGAGCATGTCATCGAGCTGACCGCCGACCATGCCGGCGCTGCCTGCCGCTTCACTGAACCGTGTCATGAGGGCGACGACTTTCGTCGCTTCCAAATCGGCCCGTGCGATGAGATGAAACGCATCCGTCAGCAAGGCGTCGCCTGCGAGAATCGCGGTCGCCTCATCGAACTGACGATGGTTCGTCGGACGACCGCGACGGACGTCATCGTCATCCATCGCCGGAAGGTCATCATGGATGAGCGAGTAGGTGTGAACCATCTCGAGGGCGACGGCCGCTTCATGCCCGAGCGTCCGCGGACGGCCATATGTATCGAGGACGGCATAAAGAAGGGCCGGACGAATCCGTTTCCCCCCCGCCTCGAGGGAGTATGTCATCGATTGAAATAAGCGCTCCGGCATCAAAGACGAATCGAGCAGGCGACGCGTCGCCTGTTCGACCTCTTCTTTCCATGCCTGTAGATGGACCTGCACGCTCATACGGTCCCTCCTTTTTCGCGGAGCGTCCCGTCGAGTTCAAGAATTTCATCCATTTTTTGTTCCGCCGCCGTCAATTTGGTCTGACAGAGGGCAGACAATCGCACGCCTTCCTCGTAAAGGGTCATCGCTTCTTCAAGGGCGACTTCTCCCGTCTCGAGTTGTGTCACGATTTCCTCGAGCCGGGCGAGCGCCGCTTCAAACGTCAGTTCTTCTTGTTTCTTCGCCATCGTGTCTCTCCTTCACTTCCGCGACGGCATGGCCATCCCGAAATCGGATCGTCACCAGGCCGTCATGTAGTTGTTTGACATCTTTCACGTACGTCCCGTCCTGTTCGACGAACGTGTATCCTCTCGCGAGCACGGCGAGCGGGCTGACAGATTGCAATCGTCCTGCCAACTGTGCGAATTGACCCGCCGGTCTCTCGAGAGGGCGAATGCGTTCTAACCGTCCTTCATATTGCCGGAAACGGTCGTCTTGCGTTCGGAACACTTGCATCAGATTGCGGACGTCGAGGCGTTGGGACGACGCTGCGAAACGGTGCCGCGCGTGCGTCACTTGTTTCGTGGCACTCTGTTCGAGCCGAATCTCGGCCTGGGCGAACCGCTCTCGCTTTTGAATGATCGTATAGCGGGGCGACTTGAGGCCGTAACTGTTTTTCATGCGCTCGACACGTTCGCGAAGCGAGGCCATTTGCGTCGTCACGACCCGCGTGAGTGCGCGACTTAAGCGCTCCACATCTTTTCGTTGCGCTTCGATCGTTGCCGTCGCGAGCTCCGCCGCCGCTGTCGGAGTGGCAGCCCGTACGTCGGCGACGAAATCAGCCAACGTAAAATCTGTCTCGTGACCGACGGCCGAAATGACAGGAATCTCGGAGTGGTAAATCGCTTCGACCACGACATCCTCGTTGAACGCCCACAATTCCTCGATCGATCCACCTCCGCGTCCGACAATCAATACATCGCAGTCGGTGCGTTCATTCATCCACCGAATCGCACTCGCCACTTGTGGAGCGGCTTGTTCACCTTGGACTGCGACAGGAGCGAACGTGATGGCCACGTGCGGTGCCCGCCGTCTAAGCGTCGTCGCGATATCGTGCAAGGCTGCGCCTTTCGGAGACGTGATGATCCCGATGCGCTCAGGGAAAGCCGGTAGCGGACGTTTCCGTTCCGCCGCGAACCAGCCTTTCGCCTCGAGCTCACGTTTCCTTGCCTCATAGCGTTCGAACAAGATGCCGATGCCGTCTTGCCGCATGAGCTCGACGTACAATTGAACATCACCGGTCGACTCATACATCGTCACTCGAGCGACGACGACCACGTTCATCCCGTCCGTAGGTTCAAAGTTGAGCGTGCGGGCATCTCGTGAGAACATGACCGCCTTCATGCGGGACGATTCGTCTTTCAGTGTGAAATAGCAGTGCCCTGAGGCGTACCGTTTAAAGTTCGAGATTTCGCCGATGACGGCGACTTGTTGCAACACCGGGTCACCGTCGAGTTGACGTTTCACATAACGGACGACTTCAGAGACTTGAATCGGATTAGCCACGTGAGGCGACCTCGACCGTATTGTGCATGAGCATCGTGATCGTCATCGGACCGACACCACCCGGAACCGGGGTGATGGCACCAGCGACGTCGCGGACACCATCAAAGTCAACATCTCCGACGAGACGGCCGTCGACGCGGTTGACACCGACATCGATGACGATCGCTCCCGGTTTGACCATCTCGTTCGTGACGAGACCGGCCCGACCGACGGCGACGATCAAAATGTCGGCTTGACGCGTCATCGCACCGAGGTCGACCGTTTTCGAGTGACAATATGTCACCGTGGCCGACTCGTTCAAAAACAGCATCCCGACAGGTTTCCCGACGATTTGGCTGCGACCGACGACGACGACGTGTTTACCGACGAGGTCAGTCTGTGTCTTGACGAGATGGAGAATTCCGTGCGGCGTGCACGGCAACAGTGTCTCGAGACCGAGCATCATCTTCCCGACGTTGGTCGGATGGAACCCATCCACATCCTTGTCTGGCGAGATGCGCATGATGACACGGTTCTCATCGATATGCTTCGGTAGCGGCAATTGAACGAGGATGCCATGGAGCTCGTCGTCCTCGTTCATCGAATCAATCAGTTCGAGCACTTCACGTTCCGAGATCGTCTCATCGAAACGAATCACTTGTGAATCGATCCCGATCTCAGCTGCTGCCCGTTCTTTACCCCGGACGTAGCTGTGGCTCGCCGGATCATCCCCGATTAAAATGACTTTCAGTTTCGGAACGATGCCGCGCGCACGAAGCGCACTGACCCGTTCTTTCAACGTTTCCCGATATGATGCTGCGATTTGTTTCCCGTCGATCACTACTGCCATCTCTCTCATCCCCCGTTGTTTTAGGTTTCTCTGTAGTTGGTGTGGTGTCTTCTCTATTTGTATGACGCGTTTCTCTCTCTTCGTTTACGCTTTGATAATGTTGCCGAGGACGCCGTTGACGAGCTTGGCCGCTTCTTCGTCGGCGAACGACTTGGCGAGTTCGACCGCCTCGTTGATCGTCACTTTGTCCGGAATCGTCTCGACATAGAGCAACTCGTACGTCGCCATGCGGAGAATCGTCCGCTCGACGTTGCCGAGGCGATCGAGTCTCCAGTTTTTCAAGTTTTCGACGAGCAGTTCGTCAATTTCGTCTTTCTTTTCTAACGTCTCAACGACGAGTTGTTCGTAGAATGGATCCGAATCCATACCGTCGAGGGCGAATTCGATGGCCTCGTCCACCTCAAGTTTTGATACTTCGATTTGAAAAAGCGTTTGAATCGCTTTTTCTCGTGCTTCATGACGTTTCATTCAGATACTCTCCTTTTGCATGCTTTCATTGTGATAGTTTAGCATAAAGCCTCCATAAATTCAGTACAAAAAACCAGGAAGCCCAAATAATGTTCGGGCTTCCTGGTACGGTTCATTTTGTGAGCGTCATTTCTTTTTCGACAAATTTCGTGTCGAACGCGCCCGCTCGGAAACGTTCGTGCGCCATGACTTGTTGATGGAATGGAATCGTCGTATGAATGCCCGATACCGTGAACTCATCGAGCGCACGAAGCATCTTCGCGATCGCCTCTTCTCGCGTCGGGGCATGGACGATCAACTTCGCCACCATCGAATCATAGAACGGCGGGATGACCGCACCTGCGAACAGACCGCTGTCGACCCGGACACCCATACCGCCCGGCACGATGTACTGATCAATTTTCCCAGCCATCGGACGGAAGTCGGCAAACGGGTCCTCGGCGTTGATGCGGCACTCGATCGAGTGTCCGCTGAACGTGATGTCGGCTTGACTGATCGCGAGCGGATGACCGAGCGCGACCTCGAGTTGTGCTTGGACGAGGTCGAAGCCGGTGATCATCTCGGTGACCGGATGTTCGACTTGGATTCGCGTGTTCATTTCCATGAAATAGAACTCGTTCGACTCCGGGACGTAGATGAACTCGATCGTACCGGCACCAGAATAACGGATCGCTTTGGCCGCTTTCACGGCCGCATCTCCCATCGCTTGGCGCGTCGCCTCATCGATCGCCGGCGACGGTGCCTCCTCGATCAGCTTCTGCATCCGGCGCTGAATCGTGCAATCACGTTCTCCGAGATGGATGACGTTGCCGTACTGGTCGGCGAGCACTTGCACCTCGACGTGGCGGAACGACTCGATGTACTTCTCGAGATAGACGTCGCCGTTGCCGAACGCCTGCTTCGCTTCTTTACGAGTGTCCGTGAGCCCTTTGACAAGCTCTGTCTCATCATAGGCGACACGGATTCCGCGTCCGCCGCCTCCGGCCGTCGCTTTGATGATGACCGGATAACCGATTTCACGGGCGAGTTCGACCGCTTCCTCGTCGGTCACGACCCCGCTCGATCCCGGGACGACCGGAACGCCCGACTCGATCATCGTTCGCTTCGCTTCGTCTTTAATGCCCATCTTCCGAATCGCATAACTGCTCGGTCCGACGAATTGGATGCCGCACGCCTCGCTCATCTCGGCGAATTCGGCGTTTTCGGCCAAAAAACCGTACCCCGGATGAATCATCGTCGCATCGACCGCACAAGCGACCGATAGGATGTTCGGGATATTCAAGTATGAGTCTTTGGACGGGTTCGGTCCGATGCAGTACGCCTCGTCGGCGAGACGGACGTGCAACGCTTCACGGTCGGCCTCGGAGAAGACGGCGACCGTCGGAATGTTCAACTCTTTCGCGGCCCGGATGATCCGGACCGCAATTTCTCCACGGTTTGCAATGAGTAGTTTCATAGACACCTCACTTCACGCTGAAGAGCGCTTGACCATATTCGACTAAATCGCCGTCAGCGACGAGCATCTCGACGATTTCTCCGCTGATTTCCGCCTCGACGTCATTGAACAGCTTCATCGCTTCTAAAATACAGACCACTTGTCCAGCTTCGACGCGATCGCCGACTT
The DNA here is from genome assembly GCF_018618155.1 of Exiguobacterium sp. s6. Classification (NCBI taxonomy): domain Bacteria; kingdom Bacillati; phylum Bacillota; class Bacilli; order Caryophanales; genus Exiguobacterium; species Exiguobacterium sp. s6. The sequence continues at coordinate 1,044,219 of NZ_JACSLN010000001.1, read as the reverse complement.
GGACGTAGGCATCCTTGTCCGGTGCCGGGCGCGAATAGAACGTCCCGACCATCGGCGACGTGATCGTCCGTAGGTTGCTCGGGGCCGCTTCCGGTGTGACTGCTTGCTCCGTCTGAGCGGCCGGTGTAGGTGCAGCGACCGGCGCCGCTTGGGCGACTGGTGTATGATGGGCGGCGAGTTGCGGGGCCGCTTCTTTTTTCAATGATAGTTTAAATTCAGACGTCTCGAGCTCCAGCTCGTGGACGGACGTCTGATCGAGCATTGTGATCAGCTCTTTAATATGTTCGATTTGCATGAAATAACCCCCTGTTTATACCTGGTACTAATCTCTACTCTACTATAACTGGTCAGACCAGTGAATGCAACGACAAAAAAAGGGCCCATTCCGAAGAATGGACACCCTTTGCCTTACCCGTTATAGCGGCCCGTGAACTCGCCTGTGCGCGTGTCGACCGTTACTTTTTCGCCTGGCTCGATGAAGAGCGGCACTTGAATGATGTGGCCCGTTTCGACCGTCGCGTTTTTCTTCACGTTCGATGCCGTGTCACCTTTGACGCCTGGATCGGCCTCGACAATCGTCAAGACGACCGTCGTCGGGAGCTCGATGCCGAGAATCTCGCCATCGTAGTCAGCGATGCTCACTTCCATGTTTTCAAGCATGTACGGGAGCGCCGCTTTCACTTGCTCGCCCGTGAGTTCGAGCTGCTCATACGACTCTGTGTCCATGAACACGTACGTGTCGCCCATCGGGTAGAGGTACTGCATACGCTTACGTTCGATGTGGGCACGCTCGATGCGCTCGCCGCCACGGAACGTCGTCTCTTGAATCGCCCCCGTGCGCAAGTTACGCATCTTCGTACGAACGAAAGCCGCGCCTTTACCCGGCTTGACGTGTTGGAATTCGATGACTTGCCAAATCGATCCGTCCGACGTTTTGACCGTTAAGCCTGTTTTTAAATCGTTAACTGATACCATGTTGATTTCCTCCTAAGATGAGCTGAGACTCAAGCCTCAATCGTAATTAACTCTTTTGGCGACTGCGTGAGACGGAAATTGCCAGTCTCAGTGATGACGATATCGTCCTCGATGCGACATCCGCCGATTCCGGCGATGTAGATGCCTGGTTCGACCGTGACGACCATCCCCGGTTCGAGCACCGTCTCCGAACGGAATGACAACCCTGGCGCCTCATGGACTTCCATGCCGAGACCGTGTCCCGTCGAATGCCCAAAGTACTCACCATAACCGGCTTCTTTGATCACATCACGCGTCAACGCGTCCGCCTCGATTCCCGTGATCCCGGCTTTCGTGCCTTCGACACCCGCGAGTTGTGCGCGGAGTACCGTATCATAGATGTTGCGCAACTCGTCTGAGATCTCTCCGACGGCGAGCGTGCGCGTGATGTCCGAGCAGTACCCCTGATAGTAAGCCCCGAAGTCGAGTGTCACGAGTTCGCCTGCCTCGATGACCTTATCACTGGCCACACCGTGCGGCAATGCCGAGCGATGGCCCGATGCAACGATCATATCAAACGACGACGAGTCGGCTCCTTGAGCACGCATGAACATCTCGAGTTCATTCGCGACCTCTTTCTCTGTCCGGCCCGGGCGGATAAACGACTGGATATGGGTGAACGCCGCATCCGCAATCGCCGCAGCTTCCTTCATTATCTTAATCTCTGACTCATCCTTAATCAAGCGTAGCTTTTCGACGATGCCTGATGTCTCGACGAGTTCGGCGTTGACGTCTTTTTCATACGTCCGGAATTGCCCGACCGTCATGTCATCTTGCTCGATACCGAGGCGTGCGACCGCTTCCCGGTCCACGACTTCTGCGACCGACTTGATGAGCGATGTCTTGTGTTCAATGATGTCGAACCCTTTCACTTGGCTCGCGGCCTGTTCCGTGTAGCGGAAGTCGGTGATGAAGCTCGCCGACTTTGGCGTGATCACAAGGACGCCACTCGACCCGGTGAACCCCGACAAGTAGCGGATATTCTCCCGTTTCGTCACGAGCAATCCGTCAATTCCGTTCGCTTCTAGCTGAGCTTGCAGTTTGTTGACCCGTTCAATCATGTCGATTCCTCCAATGTTCGATCAGCGCCTGCAACGCGAGCGTGTAACTCGTCAACCCGAAGCCGCTGATGACGCCGAGACAGACGCCGGCGAGCTTGGATTCATGACGAAACGACTCTCGTGCATGCACGTTCGAGATATGTACTTCGACGACCGGGGCCTTGATGGCGGCGATGGCATCTCGGAGCGCGATTGACGTATGTGTATACGCCCCGGCGTTGAAGATGACCCCCGCATAATCGTACGCTTCGTGTAGCGCGTCGATCAGTTCGCCTTCATGGTTGGATTGGACGAACGTCAACTCGACGTCATCTGGTGCGGCGAGCAACAGCTCCGCTGTCAGTCCCTTCAACGAGACGTCACCATATACGTCCGGTTCACGTCTCCCGAGTAGATTCAAATTCGGCCCATTCAAGACGAGTATGTGCACAAGTCTTCCCCCCTGTTCGTCAAGTCGCCTCTATTGTAACAAATTTAACGGTTGTAGCGACAATTGACGTTCATGTGGTTTCGTTTTTTAGGTGAATCACGGTATAATTCAACTATATAACTGTAGGAATCGAGGAAATGTCATGAAAACTAAACCACTGATCCCCGTTGGAGGCCAAGCGCTTGTGGAAGGCGTCATGTTTCAAGGACGCGCCGAGAGTGCCTCGGCAATCCGCCGGAAGGACGGATCCATCGAGACGTTCGAGCAACCTCGCATCCTCGTCCCCTGGGTCCAATCGTTAAAGAAAGTCCCGTTCCTGCGCGGCGTGGTCGCCTTATACGAATCGCTCAAAAACGGTTCCGCCCACATGAACTTCGCCAGTGACCGCTATGACGTCGATCCGAGCGAGGACGAGGCGACGAAACCGGATGAGAAGAAACAGAACATCTTGATGGTCATCATGATCGCGGTCGTCGGGATCATCTCGTACGTGTTCGGCAAGCTCATTTTTAACGTCACACCGGCCCTGCTCGCCGCCATGTTCCAAAGCGTGCCCGCATTGTCCGGTCACGTGATTCAAAACCTCCTCGAAGGGGGAATAAAATTAGTATTGCTGCTCAGTTACCTCTATTTGATTTCCTTGACACCGCTCATTCGACGCGTGTTTCAATATCACGGCGCTGAACACAAGGTCATCAACTGTTATGAGTCCGGACGACCGATCACCGTCGACAACGTCCGCTCGAGCTCACGCCTCCACTATCGCTGTGGGTCAAGCTTCATCCTGTTCACCGTTTTCGTTGGCATCGGCGTCTATATGGTCGTCCCGATCGACCCGCTCTGGGTCCGACTCGTCAGCCGCATCGCCTTGTTACCGGTGGTCATCGGCATCTCGTTCGAGGTGCTCCAATTCACAAACCGTTTTCGTGAACATCGCTTCCTATCCGTCCTCGGCAAGCCGGGACTATCGCTACAGCTGTTGACGACGCGTGAACCAAACGATGAGCAAATCCGCGTCGCCATCGAGGCTTTCGAAACATGGGAACGTTCAGAACTAGGTCAACCGGCCGCGCAAAGAGAGGGATAAAGAGGAGGAAAGCACCATGATCAGACAAAGAATCGGTACGACCGCTGCCACGATCGTGTTCATCTTAGGCTTCATCGGAGTCGGACATATGCTCGCGACCGACCCCGGTCGCTTGTTCAGACAGTTGCTCTTCATCGGTATTTTCGGGTTAATCTTCTATGTGATTTACCGTGTGTTCATGGCTCCTAAAATCTCAGCCGAGGATATGCGGTACCGGAAGACCGCTCAGGCTTCCAAAAAACGGATGCAACGTCCCGGTGCGAACCCTAAAGTGAAACCGTCCGCGACGACGAAAAAGAAAGCGAAACCTGGTTCAAACGTGACGAAACTCTCGAAGCGCCCGGCTCGTTCGACGCATCGTAGCGACGCCCCTCACCTCACCGTCATCGAGGGGAAGAAAGGCAAGAAGAAAAAGAAAGCGAACATGTGAAAACGAACCAGATCGCCACGGGCGACCTGGTTCGTTTTTTGTCGTGATTCGGAAGTCAGTCCGTTTCAACGAAACCGATATACGGTAGATTGCGATACTGTTCGGCGTAGTCGATGCCGTACCCGATGACGAACTCATCCGGGATCTCGAAGCCGACGTAATCGGCGTCGAGCGTGACGAGTCGGCGGGCTGGCTTGTCGAGAAGTGTACAAATCTTTAATTGCCCAGGTTGATGTAACGTCATATGCTGACACAAGAATTTGAGCGTCTGTCCCGTGTCGATGATGTCTTCGATGATGACGACGTACTTCCCTTCGACATCGAGGTCTAAATCTTTCCGGAGTTGGACGTTCCCGCTCGAAGTCGATTTCTTCCCATAAGAAGACGTCGCCACCGTATCAAGTTGGACACTGCCCGTCATCTGTCTCATCAAATCAGCCGCAAAGACGAGCGACCCTTTCAAGACGGCCACGAGGACGATTGGTGTCCCGGCCGCATCCCGTTCGATTTGTTCAGCGAGTTCCGCCACGCGCTGTTTGATTTGTGCTTCGTCAAACAGTTTCCCTTTGATTTGAATATCCATCATGTCGGCGATTGTTCGCCGTCACCCCCTTATCATTCTTACCAGCACCCATTCTATCACAAAAACAAACCAAAAACAGACTAAAATTCAATTAAAACGTTTCATTGTTCGGTTCTAGAGGCGTTTTGATAAAAAAAAGACCGCTCCCGAATCGATTCATCGGTCGCGGTCATCTAGACTCACTCATCGTCGTTCGTATTCAGTTCTTGAAACGCGCGAAACTGGGCCATCAGTTCGGGCTTATCTTCAAAAAATTCGACGAACTGGGTCATGCAATCAAGCGTGTTCGAGCTCAAATGGTGCTCGATCCCTTCGACGTCTTCGTAGACATGGGCCTCGTCGACACCGATCAAACGTAAAAATGATTCGAGCATCGCATGACGCTCGACGAGTCGTTTCCCGATTTTTTGACCTTTTTTCGTCAACATGAGTCCTCTATATTTCTCATAAATCAAATAGTCTTCCCGGTCGAGCTTTTGCACCATTTTCGTGACAGAGGAGGGATGCACCCCTAAATGTTCGGCGATATCGGACACGCGGGCGTATCCTTTCTCGACCATTAGCAAATAAATTCGTTCTAAGTAATCTTCCATACTCGGTGTCGGCATGGGCGTAGCCTCCCCTTATGTTCCGTTCTGCAACCTCTATTTTAACGCAACCACCTAGAAACCGAAAGCAGAACGGGTAAATCCATCAGTCAATCATTGTCTCATGACCTTAAATTCTTTATAATGGATGTTGGTGAAACTTAATAGAGAAAGGGAGAACATCAATGGGAATCGAAACTATCCTCGTCATCATCCTATGGGCTGCGCTCATCGCATACATCGTCTGGCGTTTCTTGCCGGCACGCGGTTTGAAGAAAATGAAACAAGAAGAGTTTCGTGCGTCGCTCCGTAAAGGACAATTGATCGACGTCCGTGAACCGAACGAGTATAAGGGAGGCCACATCGTCGGCGCCCGTAACATCCCGGTCGGCCAATTGAAACTACGCATGAAAGAACTTCGCAAAGATCAGCCGATCCTCATGTATTGCCAAGGCAAGTCGCGTTCGAACCAGGCGGCCAAATTGCTTATGAAAAATGGTTATACCGACATTTATATGCTCGATGGCGGTTTCAAAAACTGGAAAGGGAAAGTCAAGAAAGACTGACCTGCCCACCACGTCCACTCCTCACTCCGAGGAGGGACGTTTTTTTATTTCCAGAAAAAACCCGCTCACGAATAGCGAGCGGGTTCGGATTCAATTGATTGACGACGGTTGGCGTCGTTCGTATTTGAGCACTGGTTTCCGAGCCGCAAGCGTCTCGTCCAAGCGTTTGACGACCGTCGTATGCGGGGCCGTCTGAACGATTTCCGGATTCTCTTCCGCCTCTTTGACAATTTGGAGCATCGCATCGCAGAAGGCATCGAGCGTCTCTTTCGACTCCGTCTCCGTCGGTTCGACCATGATGCACTCCTCAACGTTGAGCGGGAAGTAAATCGTCGGTGGGTGATAACCGAAATCGAGCAAGCGTTTGGCGATATCGAGCGTCCGAACGCCGAGTGCTTTCTGACGTTTTCCAGACAAGACGAACTCATGCTTGCAGAACGTGTCATACGGCACATCGAACGCATCTTTCAAGCGGGCGAACATATAGTTGGCGTTCAATACCGCTTCGCGTGAGACGCGCGTCAACCCTTCTGCACCCATCGTCTTGATGTAGCTATAAGCCCGGACGTTGATCCCGAAGTTGCCATAGAACGGTTTGATGCGACCGATCGATTGCGGACGATCATAATCGAGCGTGAAGCCAGACTCAGAGCGGCGCGCGATCGGCGTCGGCAAGTACGGAATCAAATCGCGTTTCACCCCGACCGGACCAGAACCCGGACCGCCACCGCCGTGCGGCCCTGTGAACGTTTTGTGCAAGTTCAAGTGGACGACGTCGAAGCCCATATCCCCAGGACGGGCGATGCCTAGAATCGCGTTCGAGTTAGCGCCGTCGTAATACAGTTTGCCGCCGGCCTCGTGCACGACTTTGGCGATCTCTAAAATATCAGCCTCGAACAAACCGAGCGTGTTCGGGTTCGTCAGCATGAGCGCTGCCGTATCCGTCCCGACTTTCGCTTTCAAATCCTCCAAATCGACGAGCCCGCGCTCATCCGACTTGACCGTCACCGTCTCGAAACCGGCGACGACGGCCGAGGCCGGGTTCGTTCCGTGTGCCGAATCAGGTACGAGTACTTTCGTCCGTTCCATATCACCGTTGTGATGGTGGAACGCCTTGATGAGCATGAGACCGGTCCATTCCCCATGAGCCCCGGCTGCCGGTTGTAGGGTCACTTCATCCATGCCGGTGATCTCAGCAAGTTGTTCTTGCAGATCGACCATGAGCTCAAGCGCCCCTTGAATCGACTCGACCGGCTGCAACGGGTGAATATGGGCGAAGCCAGGAAGTCGGGCCATGTCTTCATTCACTTTCGGGTTATACTTCATCGTGCACGAACCGAGCGGATAGAAACCGGAGTCGACTCCGTGGTTACGTGTCGAGAGCGACGTGTAATGGCGTACGACATCGAGTTCAGACACTTCTGGCAGTTCGGCCGCCTCTTGTCGAACCATCGAAGCCGGCAAGAGCGTCTCCAAATCGACTTCCGGTACCGTCGGCGTCGGCAAATTGTAGCCAGTCCGCCCCTCACGTGACACCTCAAAGATAAGCGTTTGTTCGTGTTGCATCAGTTCATCCCCCCAACCACTTCAACAAATAAATCGATTTCTTCTTTCGTCCGCAGCTCCGTCGCGCAGAGCAACATCTGGGTCTGACGGTCCGTTTCATACGTCCCGAGCGGCAAACCGCCGATGATACCATTGTCGAGCAGATGACGCGATACTTGCTCCGCATCGATTCCGAAGTCGACGACGAACTCGTTGAACATCGGTCCTTCATCGACTACTGTGTACCCAGCAGTCTTGAGTGCTTCTTTCATGTAATGGGCCGTTTGAATGTTACGGACGGCCATGTCACGAATCCCGTACTTCCCGAGTGCGGACATCGTGATCGATGCTGCGAGCGCATTGAGCGCCTGGTTCGAGCAAATGTTCGACGTCGCCTTGTCACGACGGATGTGCTGCTCTCGGGCCTGAAGCGTCAAGACGAAGCCGCGCTTGCCATCCTCATCGACCGTCTGTCCGACGAGACGACCCGGAAGTTTGCGCATGAGCGCTTTTTTGACGGCGAAGTATCCACATGACGGGCCGCCGAAGCTTTGCGGAATCCCGAACGGTTGGGCGTCACCGACCGTGATGTCGGCCCCGAGCGCACCCGGCGACTCCAAAATCCCGAGCGCGAGCGGATTGCTCGACACGACGAACAAGGCGCCGGCGTCGTGCGCTGCTTTCGCGAGGGCTGACAAGTCCTCGACGCGTCCATAAAAGTTCGGATATTGGACGACGAGACACGAGGCGTCCGTCAAATCGATGTCTGTCACGTCGGTCAATCCGGCGTTAACGTCCGTATACTCGACCGTGAGCCCTGGCCCACCGGCATACGTCCGGATGACGTCCTTCGCTTCCGGATGGACCGCTCCCGAGACGACGACACGTTTTTTCTTCGTATGGGCACTCGCGAGATACGTTGCTTCAGCGAGGGCTGTGATGCCGTCGTACATCGACGAGTTGGCCACGTCCATGCCCGTCAATTCGCAAATCATCGTCTGGAACTCGAACATCGCTTGGAGTTCACCTTGCGAGATTTCCGGCTGGTACGGCGTATAGGCTGTATAGAACTCGGAACGGAGAAGCATGTGGTTCATGACGCTCGGAGAGAGGTGATCGTACATGCCGGCCCCGAGGAAACTCGGAGTCGATTTCGTGTGCACGTTCTTCTCGGCGAGCTTCGTCATATGACGAACGAGGTCAACTTCCGGAAGCGGCGCACCGATGGCCGCTAAAGAAGCCGTCTCCCGGAGCGATGCTGGAATATCCTCGAGTAGGTTTTCAATCGACTCGACGCCGATTGTCTGCAACATGTCACGCTCATCTTGCTCTGTCATCGGTAAATAACGAAACTCCATTCTGTTCATTCTGAATCCCCCTGTATCATTTACGTTTATAGAACGGTGTAGGCACTCGTTCGGCTTCTATTTTTTTGCCCCGAACTTCAACGATAAAGTGTGTCGCCTCCGCGAAACGGCGGTCGACGCGCGCCCAGGCAATCGATTCGTTCACCGTCGGCGGCATCGTGCCGGTCGTGACGACACCGATCGTCTCCCCGTCAACTTCGACCGTCGCCCCTTGACGGGCGATGCCACGCCCAAGCAAGCGTAAGCCGATCAATCGGCGCGGGATATCTTCTTTTTGCTTCACGAGGGCATCCTTACCGACGAAATCGGTATCGAGTTTGACGGCAAAGTTCAAGTTCGCCTCGAACGGCGTGACCGTCTCATCGAGCTCATGCCCGTATAATGGCAAACATGCCTCGAAACGGAGCGTATCGCGGGCCCCGAGTCCGCATGGAGTGACGTTTTCTGCTTCTAACGCCGACCAGATTGCGGCCACGTCCTCGGCCCGGGCGTAGAGTTCGAACCCGTCCTCTCCCGTATAGCCACTGCGTGAGACGATGGTCGACACGCCGGCCACGTCGCCGGTCATGAACCGGAAAAATTTGATGTCTGCTAGCGGCAAGTCCGTCAAGCGGGCCAGCACGTGTTCGGCCATCGGTCCTTGAATCGCGATTTGACCATAGGCGTCGGACTCATCGGTCACCGTGACGTCACCAATCACATACTGACGAACGTGGGTCACGTCTTTTTCGATGTTCGAGGCGTTGACGACGAGCCAAAACGCATCTTCATCGAGTCGATAGACGAGCAAATCATCGACGACACCGCCGTCAGGCAAACAGAACAAGTTGTATTGGGCCTGACCAATCTGTAATTTCGAGACGTCATTCGTGACGAGACGTTGCACGCTCTCGAGCGCATCCGGACCTTCGACCCGAATCTCCCCCATATGCGACACATCGAACATGCCGACCTCGTTACGCACCGCCTGATGTTCTTCTTTAATCGATGAGAACATGATCGGCATCTCAAACCCCGCAAAATCCACCATCTTCGCCTTTACGGAAATCAAATCATACAAAGGCGTACGTTTTAACGATACTTTCTCCATATTATCCCCCAATCCCGAACGTAAATAATGTAATGCGTGAAATATTTCGTTTTCTATTCCACTTTATCAATTTTTTATGGCTATGCCTAGCTAAAATGGGCAAAAATAAAGAGGATGGAAAACGAAAACGTTTTCATCCTCATTATTTCATATTTTGGTCTCAGTGGAAACGTCTGGGCGTTCGATTCCAGCTGTCCGCTTAATTTCTTTTGTCAGTCCGATCGTCGCTTGCTTAAGCTCCATCGTCTCGTCTTTCACGTTAACGGAATAGGCCTTCATCTGCTTCACAGAGGCGTTGACCGTATCGACGTGTTGCTTGATTTCATTGACGAGACCTTGGATGACGTTCGCACGAATCTGGAAACGTTCCGTCAAACGGGTGACCCGCCGCACGTCCGTCTTCATCTTGTTACGGTACAATAAGAACCCATACAAACCGAGCCCGACTAGTGCGAGCACAATGATGCCGAGATTGATCCAAATCATGTATCTTCCTCCTTCAACCGATATAAGGTATGCGCGATTGCTTCTGTGCTGAGCGAGGCGTCAAGCACGTGATCGGCACGCGCGTAGAGCGGCCGCCGACGTTCGTACAACGCTTCGACGGCCGCCTTGCCGTGGCGCACGAGAGGCCGGTCCGAGTCTTTGATTCGGTCCCAACACATCTCATACGGTAGATCAAGTGCGATGACGACACCGTTTTCGCGCATCCAATCGAGATTTTCGTCTCGTTCGACGATTCCGCCGCCTGTCACGATATAGGCAGCGCTCGCCTGTCGCAAAATCTCACTTTCTTGCAGGCGAAACGCTTCCTCCCCGTAACGGTCAAAATATGCGGGGATGTCCATTTGGACGTCCATTTCGAACAGCTCATCCAAATCAACGACGTGATTCGATTTTTCAAGATATCGTTTTAAGCTTGATTTACCTGTACCCATAAACCCGATGATGTAAAACGGTTTAGTCATCGAAATAAATCACCTCTTTATGTCGTTCTCCGGTCTCAAGGCGAATCTCGACCTCGACCATCCCGCTGCCGAGCGGTCGACAGTTAATCGTCCCGGTCGGTTTTGTCACCGTGACGGCGGACGGACCACAGGACCGTTTGGCGACCATGACGTGTGATTCGAAGCGGATCGCCAAAATATCGAGCGCCAGTCGGTCGGTCGTTCGTTCCATATCAGTATACCAAAACATCGCTCCGCCGAGTAACCACGTCAACACGATTAACGTCGACATCACAAAGTATCCGCGCGCATGCACATCACGCTCTTCTCGCGGGGGCCGGTCGCGTCGGTCCACCGGATGCGAAAACCCTCTCCTACCGGTTCGACCTGATACGTCTCGATTCCTCTTAAAAATAGTAAATTCCCTCCCTCGTCTCCGACCATGACCAAATTACGATTGATCTGTTTGAGCGTCCACGACCACGTTGTGTCGTCCGGGCGCACGTATGTGCCGACAAGACGTCCCGATTCGACAACGCAATCCCGGCTATCGAAAAGTTTTCGCACGATCAGTTGGGGCGTCGTCGGCACCATTTCACGTGGTTGCTCATAAAACGCCTGGCCGAGTGCCAACAAGTGAACCGTGAGTCCAACGAACAGCGGGATCAAGAGCAACGTGAAGCTCACTTCAAGTAACGTGAACCCCCGCTCAAAGCGTCGGGAGACATAGGTCGCCATCACAGATTTCCGTACGTCCGCTCGGTTCGACCGCATCGTGCAACACCTCCCCTTGAAGCCGCTCATAACGCCGAACGGTCGTTTCGAGACGGTCGACCCGTTCCGTCGCGCCCTCGACAAAAGGTGCCACGACCCCGACCCACGCCAGGAGGAGCGCCAGGCTAAGGCAGATTTCCCAAAACGTGATACCTTGCTCATCGCCCTTCAACGCGAAGCACCTCCGGCTCATACGTCCCCATTCTAAACTTCAACGTCACCATCGTCGGTCCCGTATAAAACTTCCACTGCCCTGCATACGTCGCCGCTGTACGTGAGAAGACGATCTCACTTGTGGCCGGGAGGCTCATCTCGACCCCATCGGGTACAACACGCGATGCGATCGGCGTCATCCCACAGGCGATTTGATAGCGCCGTTCTTTTATGTACCACCGTAGACGCGGCACACATGATTCATCGGCGGCAACGTATGGATATTGGCCAACCTCGTTGATATCGCTCACAAGCGCCTCGGTGAAATCAAACAAGGCCAATCGATCCATCGAACGGACGACCGGGGTCGTCATCAACAGCAAGAGCGACAAGATGACGAGGACGGATGCCATCTCGACGAACGTATATCCGTCTTGCCTCATTGTTTTGTCAACGTACCGGTCGTCGGGGCGTACGTGTAGACCATCGATTGACAACTATACTCGAGCGGACTCTCCGTCGAGGCCCGTTCGATGACCGCCAACGTCTCCGGATAGGATTTGTGTTCCGCATAATACAAGTTGATTTCCGACTCGACAATGCGCACACTCCCTTCACAACTGACACTATCTGCCCGGGATTTCCCGTCTGACATCGAGGGAACGAGCAGTAACAGTAAGACCGAGATGATGAGTAAGACGGCAGCCATTTCGACGAGCGTGAACCCTTGTTCTGATTTGAATCGTGTCATGTTGTTGTTCCTCCTTGTTATAGTTGGGCCATGATCAATTTGACCGGCAAATAAATCGTGTAAAAAATCATCGTCACCATCATCGTCAAAAATCCGTATAATACCGGCTCGGCCTTGGTGATTAGTTGTTTCCAATACAATTCCATCTCTTCAAACACGAGATCACGATGCAACGTCATGATCGATCCCAGCTCACCACTCACCGTACCGACGCCGAAGAGACTGACGACCTCATGCTCGAGCAACCGTTCTTGCCGGGCCGCCTCTTCGAGTTCAAGACCGTCCGACATACGCTCATGGATCCGTCTCGCGATGGCCGCGACTTCCCCGTCACCCCGAGACAAACGCTCGATGATATGACGGACCGAACCTTGCCCTTCACTTAAGAGCGAGAGCTCACTGACGAACAAATACGTGACGTACAGCCGCCTGCCTCGTTCGACGACACGTAGCGGCACGAGCCGGCCGCGTCTCCCGTTCCAGTAGAGGGCCGCTCCGGTCACGAGCAAGCCGATGAATAGACCCGGGAAAAACCAACGGGACAACAGAATTGCGTTTATCCCATCTAGCGCCTCGACGTCCACCATCGACAGCAACTTTGGGAAAATATAGAGCGCATAAATCGCCCCGAGTCCGAGCAGCATCGTCAAAATCACGAGCGGATACCGCGCTAGCTGCTTGAGCTCTTGTTGCAGGTTTCGGCGCATCGTCGACAAGACGAGCACTTGCTCGAGCCCTTCTAAAAAGTGATGGCCTCGCTCCGCCGTGACGAGCATCTCACGCATTCTTGGGTCGGTGACGAGTCCCGAGAACACTTCGGCGAGCGGCCGCCCTTGCTCGAGTTGAAGCCGCATGTCCCGAATCACTTGTTTTGCTCTCCCTCGTTCATGAAGCTCAAGTGTTTCGAACGTCTTTTTCAATCCGACACCACGGGCCTGCAGCCTGAGAAAGCGACGGATTGTGAACAAGTCTTTACTCATCTGATCTCGGACCATGAACAGCTCACCTCCTCTTCGCGGTGCAGGATGCACCAATGACGGGCGACCTCCATCTTGCCGACGAGCTGTTCGAGCCGATGTTCGCCGTCCTCGACACTCGCCGTATGGAACGTCGCGATCGTCAAATGGCCACTGAGCGCCGCGTCGTGTGCCACCCGCAACTCCTCGCTCGTCCGGATCTCTCCGATGACGATGACGTCTGGGTCGGCCCGAAGTGTCTCTTTCAATAGACTGCGATGGTCAAGTCCCGCTTTCGGGTTGACCTCGAGTTGAATCACTCCCGGCACCTGCTTCTCCGGAGGGTTCTCGATCGTCACGATTCGGCGGCCGCCCAAACTTTGCAAAAATGCGTAGAGGACCGTCGTCTTACCTGCCCCCGTCGCGCCGCCAATCAATAACAATCCTTGCCGGAGCATAGCCAACTTCAAAAAGCGGTTCACATCCTCATCGTCTAGCAACTCGGACAACTGAAACGAGGCGTTCGGGAGGCGCCACGACATAAGCGTATGGTCGAATGAAGGTAAAAACGTGACCCGGATCGCGTCCTCCGTCCCGACGTACATACCAGACTGAGGCACGCGATGATCCGTTTCCGTTAGCGAGCACCAATATTTCATATGTAACGTCAACCGTTCGTAGTCAAACCGTGTCATCGATTCCAGTCGATGCAAGAGCGTCCCGTGGCGAACTTGAATCATCACCTCGTCTCCGTATGGTATAAAATGGACATCGCTCGCATTCAAATTTCGCGCCGCTCCCACGACACGCTCGATCACTCGTTTCATCTCCACCACCTCAATAAGAGCATAAAAAAAAGCCCACTCCTTGGAAAGTGGACTTGTGTCAGGATACGTTTGCAGTTGTTGATTCGAAACGGCGGGCATACGCCTCGATTGTCGCTTTGTCATAGCCGACAATGACTTCGTTGCCATCCGTCAAGATTGGACGTTTCAATAGTTTCGGGTTGTCGCTCATCAATTTGAGCAGTTCACTTAGCTTCAAATCTTCGACGTCGATGTCGAGTTGTTTGAACGCCTGACTTCTCGTCGCAAGAAGCGAGTCGACACCGTTTTCACTGAGTGCTAACAGCGTCATCAACTCATCTACCGTCGGGGCGTTCCGGAAGATATGGCGCTCACTCACCTCGAGGTGTTGCTCTTGTAAAAACGCTTTCGTCTTACGGCATGAGGTACAGCTCGGATACGTATAGAACATCAATTCATTTGCCATTTTAATACCTCCTTTGAAGTTGAGAACCAATTCGTTCGATGTGTGTAAATCGATTATACAACCTTATACCCGTTTTGTACATAGTTTGTACAAGTTTTTTTATTTTTTTGTACAAGTTTGTACAACCTAATTATTTCACATATTTTTCACGATTATTTTGCTCAATTCACACGTTTCCATAGCATTTTTCTGAATGTGTTGGTAAAATAGTGAATGAGAATGGAATAATGCACGTATGGGGGGATTAACATGGCGAGAATGTTCCGTGTCCTAGGCTTTTGGACTGGGTTGATCGCGGCGCTTGCTTTCGTAGGCGCACTCGGTGGAGATCAAAGCAGTAGCGAACATAGTGGTGACTTCGTCGTAATGGGTCTTGTCTTTTTAGCTCAAACTATTTTCTTCGTCGCACTAGGCTACTTGAAACTCACTGAAAAAACGTATGTATACGTGTTCGGCGCGTATTTGACTGTCTTCTTCGTCGTCTTCACGTATTGGAGTAACTTCCAAATGTAAAAAAAGATTGTCTCCTCGTGAGACAATCTTTTTTTGATTCATCGCTCGAAAAATGGATTTGTCCGAATCTCGGCCTCGAGCGTCGTCTTCGGCCCATGTCCGGAATAGAGCACGGTCTCGCCTGGTAACAGCTGTCGCATCCGATCGATCGATCCGAGCAAAGTGGCCTGGTCGCCACCGTATAAATCGGTCCGTCCGACCGACTGTTTGAAAATCAAATCCCCACAGAAGGCGATGCGTTCCGTCGGGATGTGGAGCGTGACGCTGCCCGGCGAATGACCAGGCGTGTGATGCAACTCAATCGTGAAGGCACCGATTTCGAGCGTTTTACCTTGATAGACCCGTTCGGCCGGACGCATCGATGCGCTCGGCAGATGGAACTTCGCCGCCCCGTTCTTCTCGTCGTCCATCAACCACGTCCGTTCCGCTTCATGGACGTACACCGGTACGGCGTAACGATCACGCAGGGCATCGATGCCACCGATATGATCAAAATGGGCGTGTGTCAACAAGATGGCGTTCAAGCCACCGAAGCGTTCGACCGCCTCAAAGAATTTCGGATCGTCCGTACCTGGGTCGACGATGAGGACCGTCCCGTCTTTCTCGAGCACGTATCCGTTCTCTTGGGCCAAGCCCGATGTGATTTTTACAATATTCATTCAGAACACCTCCACATCCCATTCTAATCGATATTGTGGCAAAATTGTAGCGGAGGCTTTCTTTGCTCGACAGCGTGTACATTATCGGATAAAATAATAATGATATTTCAGTGAAATTTTTATGAATTTCATGACGTATAATAAAGGGGGAACTCGTCATGCATTTGTATGAACCATTTGGATGGATCTCGCTCATCGTTGCACTCGTTGCAATCTGGGGAATGGCCCGTTCGTTTAAGAAACGCCAATTCTTTCCACTGGCTTTCGCCGCGGTCACTGTACTCGTATTTGGATTCTTCGGCGTCGCGACATTGATTTACGGTGGAATCCCAGGCTAATGAGCATGAAGACGACCTCGGTCGTCTTTTTTTGTATAACAAACAGCGCCGTCCCGGCTAAGCCGGGACGGCGCTGTTGCTTACTGTTCGGTCTGTTCTTTAAAACGAAGCAGATCCGAATAAATCAAGTCATCATTCATTTGGAGAATCTTTTCTGCTTCTTCACTATCTGGTCCACAAAGTGAAACGTCCTCAACGACTTCACCACTCGAGGCGTCATAGCATGTCGATTGCGTCCAGACATACTCCTCAGTGATAACGGTGCCGTCACGGAAGATGGCGCGGCTCGTCCGGTCTTCCGATAACAAGTCGCTACCGAATCCGACCGTGTCCGACGTGTCGATTCCGAGCAAGTGAAGGATCGTCGGTTTCATGTCGACATGACTGCCGATCGTGTCATGTACTTCGCCCTTGGCTTGTCCCGGTAAGTGGACCGCGAACGGGACCGCTTGGAGCTTGGCGACGTCGTATGGCGTCAACTCGTCTTTCCCGAGCAGGTCGGCCATCGCGTCGTTATGGTTCGTCGAGATGCCGTAATGGTCACCGTAGACGACGAAGATTGTGTCATCCCACATACCGTTCGCCTTCAACTCGTCAATGAACAACCCGAGCGCGTAATCTTGATACGCGAGCGCCTGCGGGAAGTTGTTGAGCGTCGTCGAGTTCGTCTCGAATTTCGGGACGAGCTCATAGTCTTCGCTCGGCATCGTGTACGGGAAGTGGTTCGTGAGCGTGATGAACTTCGCGTAGAACGGCTCCGGCAACTCTTCGAGCATCGGGATCGACTGTTCGAAGAAACTGTCGTCGAGAAGTCCCCACTCCGTCATATCCTCGGGGTTCCCGAGGTCATAACTTTTCTCGTCGAAGAATTGATCGACGCCGATATTTTTATACATCAAGTCCCGGTTCCAGAACGACTTGTTGTTGGCGTGGAACACGGCCGAGTAGTAGTTGTCTTCCTTGATCAATTCAGGAAGCGCCTGATACTCGTTGTCGGCGTTCGTGAAGTAGACGGCGCCGCGCGGGAGGCCGTAGAGCGAGTTATCGAGTGCGAACTCGGCGTCTGACGTCTTCCCTTGTCCGACCGTATGGTAATAATTCGGCCAGTAGTGTGACTCTTCGATCAATTTGTTCAAGTTCGGCGTGATGTATTCGCCGTTCGAGGCCTTCATGTTGTGCGTGAAGTTTTGGGCCGACTCGAACGAGACGACGATCACATTTTTCCCTTTATATTTCCCGAAGTAGTCCGGGTTCGGTGCCGCGTAATGTTGACGGGTATATTGCTCAACTTTCGCCAGTTCCGATCCATCGGCCATCGCTTTCTGGGCCGATGTCTTCGTTTGAAGCATCGCGTCATAGACGTGGAAGTTGAACGTCCCAATATTTTTGACCAACAGCTCCCGGTCGAACGAACGTGTCAATAGTTCAGGGCGTTCCGTTTCGGCGAGCGATAAGTTGAACAAGAAAACGACGACCGCCGTTGCGAACGTCACGAGCGCTCTCCGATGAGAGGCCGCCGTCGCCTTCGCATTGATGCGTCGTAAGATGAACGGCAAGGCGAGCACATCCCCAAGGATGATCAAGTCCTTCCATTCCAACAATGAGGTGAACGAGGTCGACAACGTCTCCATGTTCGAAGGTTGCAAGATGACCGGCATCGTCAAGTAGTCGGTGAACTCGCGGTAATAGACGGCGTCAGCGAACAAGATGAATGACGCCGCGGCATAGAGCATGTACAATACCCACTTCTGCTTATTTCCTTTAAAGAAGAAACTGAAGGCGAATAGGAATAGTGTGGAGCTGATCGGGCTGATCAGCAAGATGAATGCCTGGGCGGTGTTTTCAATCGGGATATTGAAGAAAAATTGGTAAACTACGTACGTCTTCGTCCAAAGTAATAGCGTGAAAATCCAAAATAACCGATATTCTTGAAACGAAGCGCGGACCGTATCATTCAGTCGCATAGTAAGCTTCGAAAAGCTCTGAGATGACTTCATCTGACGGCCTCCTCCTCTGTTCAACGGGCGACGAGATCAAACGAACTCGCTCCCCCTATTTTTTTATAAGTTCAATTGGCTTGTTATCCATTTCACGTACGATAACAGTCCGGTATCAAGTCCAAATCTTACCCCTTTTTTAACAAAAAATCAACTCTGTCATTACAAATTTTACATTATCCCATACCCGTTCCATATGAAAAACACGCCTGCGTCAAGACGCAGGCGTGCCTAGACAATCCTTATACACGAGTCGGCAAGAAATGTTTGCGGGCGAGCCAAGCACACCCGATGACACCGGCGTCGTTCTCGAGTTCCGCAATTTTGAACGTGGTCGAGGCGTAGACGCGTTCAAGCGCGAACCGTTTGAACTGCTCATCGAGCGGTTCAAGGAGCGCTTCACGCGCTTTCGAGACCCCTCCACCGATGACGATCATCTTTGGATTCAACGTGTTGGCGATATTTGAGATCGTTAGGCCGAGATATTCGGTCATCTCTTCGACGACTTCGGTGGCGACGGGATCGTTCGCCTTGAACGCTTCAAACACGTCACGTGCCGTCACTTCTTTTAACTCGTTCAACGACGTCGTCCGATTTTTTCGTTTTTGGAGCGCCAAGCGGGCGACACCTGTCGCCGAAGCGATCGTCTCGATGCAACCTTTGCGTCCGCAACCGCACATCACGGCTTTCGACTCGTCACGTTCAACAGTGATGTGACCAATCTCTCCAGCCATCCCTGCTGCCCCGTGGACGATGTTCCCATTCGTGATGACACCGCCACCGACGCCCGTGCCGAGTGTAATGGCAAGGAGTTCTGACGCGCCTTCACCGGCACCTTTCCACATCTCACCGAGTGCGGCGGCGTTCGCGTCGTTCTCTAGGACGGCCGGCAATCCCACGGCTTTCTCAAACTCGCTGACGAGCGCAAAGTTTTTCCAACCGATGTTCGGCGAGTATTCGACGACACCCTCGGAGAAGTTGATGAATCCAGGTGCCCCGATCCCCGCACCGGCGAACTCCTCTTTCGCTTTGCCCGATTTTTCTAGATAAGCCTCGAATGAAGCAGCGATATCAGTCGGAATATGTACCCCGTTTTCTCGAATGTCCGTCGTGATCTCCCATTTGTCAGAAATGATCCCGTTCATATCTAAGACGGCCATTTTCACCGTCGTCCCACCAATGTCGATTCCTAATAACCACTTCATCTGTTCCACTCCTCATCTCGATTAAATCGCTTTCATCTTATAGTTTACACTATTAAACCCCTAGTGCAAACCTTTGCACTAGGGGTTTTTCTGTCAATCTATTGAATTTTTCAATTCATGCGTCAAAATGATCTTGGCCGTGTCATACTCTCGTTGTTCAATCATCCCGCCGGCATGCAACTCGTCGAGTTCCATCATCATGAGGCCAATCTCGGCATCGCGTTCGCCGATATAAATGATCGTCCCGAATGATTTCAAGAATTGTTGGACATCATAAAAATTTCTCATCGTCCGTCTCCCATCGTCGTGAGCACATAACGATAGAGCAGTTCCCGTGTCGCTTCGAGCGATTTTGTATGCGTCCGCTCATAGCTATGGCTCGACTCGATGCCTGGTCCGAGGAGTGCATGGCGTACATCGTAGCCGGCACTGATTGCTGCCGAGGCATCGGATCCATAATACGGATAAATATCGACTTTATGGGCGATACCGTGTTCCCGGCACAACGCGGTGAACTGACGGCGTAATCCAAGATCGTACGGACCTGATGAATCTTTCGCGCAGATTGAAACCGTATATTCGTCCGAGTGCTGGCCGTCCCCGAGCGCTCCCATATCGACGGCGATATATTCGGTCACCGCTTCCGGGATCCCGGCGTTGCCCCCGAACCCGACCTCTTCATAGTTGGAGATCAAGTAATGGACCGGATGTGGCAAGTCGGCGCCGACGAGGTCTTTTGCCAAGTCGAGCAAAATGGCGACGGACGCCTTGTCGTCGAGGTGTCGAGATTTGATATAGCCCGCGTTCGTCTGGCGAAAGCGTGGATCGAACGAGACAAAGTCCCCGACCTCGATGCCTAGGGCACGCACGTCTTCAGCCGAATGAACGTCAGCGTCCAGTCGTACCTCGATATTTGATGCCGTCCGTTCGGCACTGTTCGTGTCTTTATACACATGGACGCTTGATTGATGGATAAGAATCGTTCCTTCGACAGGTTCACCCGCCTCCGCATGGACCAAACAGTTCTCCCCTTCAATGGCGGTCCAGGCGTAGCCGCCGACTTGTGTCAACCGTAGACGGCCACTCGGCAAAATCTCTTTCACCATCGCCCCGAGCGTGTCGACGTGAGCCGTCAACAGGCGCGCCCGATCCGATTTCCCGTCAAACGTCGCAAGGAGCGCTCCTTTATTCAAGCGTTTCGTGGCGACGCCGAGATTCGTGAGTTCTTGCTCCACGAAGCCGATCGCCTCATCCGTCATGCCGGACGGACTCGGAATTTCAACCAGTTGCTTCAACGTATTAATCATATCCTTACTCCTTTGTCATCGATTATAGCCGAACCAGAATAACGCTCCAGATGCCACGAGTACGATCACCGCAAACAACAGGCGGCGCTTCTTCGTATGCTCATCCGGCAAGCCGACCACTCCCGCCATCAGAAAGCCCCCGACCAGCCCCCCCGCATGTGCGGAATGGTCCAAACTAGCGCCAAGGACGAAAGCGAGTCCTACGTTTAATCCTAACATAATAAACAGCGGCGGACCGAGCGTCTTCATAAATAAGGAACGGTCTCGAAGGCCAAAATAGAGGAGTGCCCCGACGAGCCCGAACAGCGCCCCCGATGCCCCGGCCGATATGGCTTCGCTGAACGCGTAAGAGGCGACTGTGGCGATGACGCCGGCTAACAAATAAATGGTGACGAAGCGTGACGAACCGTACATCCTTTCAACGAGCGGACCGAGCGACCAAAGCGCGAACATATTGATTGCGAAATGGAACCAGCCGATATGAAGAAACATCGGTGTGACCAGGCGCCACCATTCCCCTTCGTCGATGAGCGGATTCACTTTCGCCCCGAAGCGGATGAGCGTATTCGGGTCGAGCGTCGACCCGATCGATTCGGCGAACCACATGACAAGAAACGTCACGAACATGAGTCCATAGACGAATTGTGGTTTCCCGAAGGAGAACCGTTGCTTTAGTTCGTTCTTCCGTTGTTGATCGAGCGCGACGGCCCGTGGTCGGTACGACTCTTCTGTTTGCCCACACGGTCTCATGCCGAGCTTCACTTTCGCCGCAATCGGGAACGTGAGGGACGATAGGCGCTCCTCATCGACAAGCGGATCGCCGTAAATGTGGACGTGTAACTTCTCACGACCGATGCGGGCCAATCGAAACGAGTTCATGACCGCCTCGACGTCCATGCCGACATGGTTCGCCCAGGCTTTGTCCGTCCGTATGTAGAGGTGATAGACGTCCCCCGCTTTCGTGTCGAACAATAAAAGTGCCCGCGACGGCTCTAAGATGCCCTCGATGCGCCCTCCCGATTCGACCGCACGATATACGTCTTCCCAAAAACAAGCTGGCTCTGACATCGATGGTCACCTCCTTCTATACTTTTATTTTAAAGGAAATTATAGCTGGCGACAAAAGAGAGCCTCTATGCAACGTGTCGAGAAGAGCGGATGACAAAAAAACCGTAGCGGCGTTAGCCGGCTACGGTGATGAGCGAAGGATTGCTCGGTTTTATAAGACAGGTTGCATCGTTTTCAAGAGCACTTCTGCCGAATGATGCATCTTTTGTTTTTCTTCTTCTGATAACTCGATTTCCACGACTTGACGGACACCTTGACGGTTGATGATCGCTGGTACCCCGATGTGGATGTCGTTCAAACCGTACTCACCGTCCAAGTGCGCGCCGACCGTCAATAACGTGTTCTCGTTGCGAAGCACGGCTTTGACAAGACGAAGGAGACCAAGACCGATGGCGTAGTACGTCGCCCCTTTACGTTCGATGATATGGTAGGCTGCGTCACGAACGTTGACGTAGATATCTTCGAGGTCTTCCCATGTGTACTCGTCATTCTCTTCAAGCAACTGTTCGACCGATTTTCCGTAAATACGGGCGTTGCTCCATGCCGCGAACTCTGTGTCGCCATGCTCGCCCATAATGTAAGCGTGGCAGTTACGTGGATCGACGTTGAAGTAATCACCGAGCATGTAGCGAAGACGTGACGTATCGAGTACCGTTCCTGAACCGAACACCCGATGCTTCGGTAATCCTGAATATTTCCAAGCCAAGTGGGTCATGATGTCGACCGGGTTTGAGGCGATGATGATGATGCCATCAAAACCAGATGCCATGATGTCCCCAATCATCGACTTCATGATTTTGGCGTTCTTTTCGACGAGGTCGAGACGTGTTTCACCTGGTTTTTGCGGTGCGCCGGCAGTGATGACGACGATATCTGCTGCACCACAGTCTGTGTAGTCTCCTGCCCAGACGCGCATCGGTGAAGAGGCGAACGAGACACCGTGATTCAAGTCCATTGCTTCCCCTTCAGCTTTCGATTTGTTGATATCGATGATCACAAGTTCCTCACAGAGACTAGCTGTCGTCAATTGGTAAGCAAAGCTGGCACCGACCGCTCCGGCCCCGACGAGCGCGACGCGTGTTACTTTAGCATGATTTAATGTTTCCATATTGATTCTCCACCCTTCGAACAATCTGTTTCATGTTTTTGTTTTGTCTGTTACATAAAGATTGTAACATCATTCACAAACACTCACTACAAGGGAAACCGTTTTCAGTTTGGCAATATTGTGACAATATTCACATTCATTTGAAACATCTTCACTGACTGTACTACCCTCATCGCAGCAAGAGGAAACTAATCGCCGCCGCCGAGGCGATCGCCAAAAAGTTGACGGCGTCATTGCCGAGAAAGCGCCAGCCTGAAACGTAAGTCGTCGGCTCGTGATGATGGACTTTCTTCTCGGTCAGCTTACCGCATACACGACAACGAAACTTGCGTTGAACCGTCGCCCCAAGGAGAGTGTCGACAACGCTTCCGGTCAACCCGAGAGCAATCAACAAGCCGGCGAACCGTAAGCTGATATCGATAAATGGCAACGAAGCGACGATAATGACCGTTGCCCCCGCGACCGACATGAACGTCCCGAACGGAGACACCCCGCCACTCGTTCCCGGTTCCACTTCGCGGAACGTCAAAATGGAGCGCGGTTTTTGTTTGGCGAGCACCCCGAACTCAGAGCCCCAAGTGTCGCTCGTCGCCGCCGCAATCGAAGCGATGTACGCGAATAACCAGGCATCGTTCGGTGTAAGCAACATACCGAGCGCCGTCGCCATCCCGATACCACCGTTGGCGAGCACTTGAACGAAGTCACGAGGTCCCGATTTTTCAACGATTTCATCGACAGGCTCTTTGTCGCGGGAACGGTATTTCGAGGCGAGCGATGACGTCGAAAAGAAGACACCGAGCAAATAGAGCCCGAACCAACCAAATCCGTACCCAATGACTGTACCCGTCACGACCGTCAAGACAGCCCCAGAACGGGTCAGTGAGCGCAGACGATAGCCGGCGAAGGCTACCAGACAAGTTACGAGAAAGATGGCGAGCATAGAATCGTTTCCCTTTCCGTCACGATAAATTCGACAGGAATGTCGTGTGGCTCGACCGGGATTTCATCGAGCAGTTGGACGTCATAGGCCAACGAGATGGTGACACCTTCATACGTCGCTAAAAAACGGTCGTAATACCCCCCACCCCAGCCGATCCGATACCCGGATCGGTCAAAGACACGTCCCGGCACGATACAGACGTCAATCGTCCGCGTCGTCGCGACCGTCGTCGGCTCTAAAATACCCATGACGCCCGGCTCAAGGTCTTCGAATGAATGAATTTCATGGAACGTAAGTCCCTGTTTTGTAACTTTCGGCACGAACACCGATTTTCCTGCCTGCCAAGCTAAGCGAATGAGTGGCAACGTATCAATCTCTAAATCGAGGGCGAGCGTGACGGCCACCGTATCCGCCTCTCGCCACGCCTTCAGTTCGGTCAATGTATGTATGATGACGCGGTCCCGGTCCGGTCGGTCGTCGAGTTCACGGATTTGACGATGTACATTTTGCCGGAGTAGTTTCTTTTCAATCACTTCAATTCCCCCTTGTTCAAAAAAAAGGCCGCCACATGAGTGACGGCCAGTCTCATTATTTCACTTCGCGGTAAAGCGTGTGACGACGGAGACGTGGGTTGTATTTGCGCAATTCGAGGCGCTCTGGGTTGTTACGTTTGTTTTTCTTCGTGATGTACGTGCGATCGCCTGTTTCTGTGCAAGCTAGTGTGATTTTAACGCGCATTTCTTTCACTCCCATCTTACTGATGTTGTATCAAGTGCTTTTGCTTTACAGTCTAAGCATACTCAATTATCCTACCAAGTTTTATTTGAAAAAGCAAGGTTATTTCGTGTTCTTTTTCAAACGTTTCTGCCCGTATGGCGAAGCATCGAGCGGCAGGCAGGTTTTTACGTTATCGCCAATCGGATAGCGCATTCCGACTTCCTCGGTCGACAGTTGTTCGCAAATAAAGACCGTATCGGCTTCAGCGAGGATGCTGCTCTCGATTCGATGGATTGCGTCGAACAGTCCGCCGTGTCCATGCGGATTGCGAGTCGTTTCAAATGACAACATAGTTGAGTATAACGGAACTTGTAGTGCTTTCGCAAGTGAACGTGCCGCTGTAATCGTCATCCAATCGAATTGATGGATCGCTTTGAAGGTGACTTTCGAGACAAGCTCATGTGCAAGTTTGACGTAGGCCACGTTTTGAGCCGCAACTTGGTTCATCACATGCTCCAAGAACGGGCTCGTCAGGCGAACGCGGTACACGTGAACACGGTTGTGGCGTTCATATTCCGGCAACCCTTCTTTGAACGGTGTCAAGACGTACACTGTCTCCCCGTCCGCTGCTCGTGCCTCGACCTCGTCGATGACGCGACGACCGAGGTCCCCGACGACGTTGCCTGTATATTCAGGCGTCAAGACGAGGATCGCCTCGTCCTCTTGGCCACGCTCCGTAGTCACATAATAGTCGTGTGGCGACAAGAACGTGTCGATGTCGATGTCCACATCGTCAAGGAACGGATACGCGCGATAATGTTCAGCGAGCAACTCGTCCGATAGCTTGTCTTGATAAAGTGCCGTCTCGAGTTCGGCGAACAATCGCGTATGCTCGCGGAACCGTTCTGCCGCATATTGGGCCGTGGTCTGCCCGTCGAGGATAAACGCCCAGTCACTCGACACAGCGAGTACGTAATGGCGAATGAGTTGGATCAGTGTCCGGTCGACGAGTGGCGACTTGTGACGATAGTCGGCCACGTCTTTGACGAGTTGCGTCTCCATCATGTGTAAGTGACGTAGCATCCATTCGTTGCGTTCGTTGATCCAGACGTCGCCGTACCCTTTACGTCCCCACGTGTTCATCGATACGTGGACCGTCTCGAGGTCTTGGAAGTGACGCTCGAGGAACAAGGCTGGCGTGATTGTCTCGATGCCAAACTCTTCGAGCCGTTCGGCGACTTTCCCGAGGAACTCGGGTCCTTCAAACCACCAGTGTCCGAACAGCTCAGCATCGAACGGTGCCGTCACGAGGAACGGCGGGAACATCTGTCCACCGTGGGCCTCGAGATGCCCTTCGAGCGTCTGTGCGAAATCGAGGGCGTGGTTGTCGATTTGATGTTCGGCCCAGGCGCGGACATAATAGTCTTTCTCATCCGAGTCGCCCGTGATGCGGTGCATCTTCAAGCCCGTATCGAAGCGAATTCCTTCCGGATGCATGAACTTTTCAATATACTCCCAGTCGCGATCGTAGGCGAGGTCACGATAAAACTCGCGATAGTCCGGATGGCCCGGATACCCGATCATCGAGCTCCAGATTTTTCCGGAGATGATTTGGTCACGCGGGAACAAGGCGACGCCATGTGGCGAGTAGACCGGAGCGCCAATGCCTTTCTCCGGCGTCGGATCAGCTTCGAGCAAGGCGTGCTCATCGACGAACGTATAGCGAATCCCTTCTTCATAAAGGATACGGTCGACACCTGGCGTGTAGGCGCATTCCGGTAACCAAATGCCGGTCGGACGGAACCCGTAATGACGTTCGAAACAGTTCAGTCCCGTCCGGATTTCAGCGCGAGCCGCCTGCTCAGTGAACAAGTGCGGGTTGAAGCCGTGCGTCGCCGTACACGTGACCATATCGATGAACCCTTGCTCACGATATGTACGGAACGCATGGTTCAAGTTTTTCTCCCAATGCAGGAACGTTGTTTTCAAATCGTTGTAGCGCCCGCGATAAAAATGGAGCGTCTCAACTTCCTGTTCGCTCCGTCCTTCGGCGAGCTCGATCTCAATCAATTCGAGCATCTCATCCAAGTGTTCCACGTAGCGGTCCTGAACGAGCGGGTCAGCGAGCATCTCGACGACTGGTGGTGAGATGCTGACCGTCCAATGGAGCGGTTTTTGTAGACGGTCGACTTGCCATAAAATCGGGATATAGGTCTCGGAGATGGCTTCATACACCCATCTCTCTTCTAATCGATGTTTCTCTTCATGTCGCACGTACGGAAGGTGGGCATGAAGGACGAGTGAAAAATAACCTGGTTTCATCTAAAAAATCCTCCTCAGCGCACGAATCGGTATGCGGAATATTTTGGTAACGTATCGAGTAATTCAGGAGCCTCGACTTCCCCGTACTGCCAACGGCGCACTGGTTCAGCGAAACGACCGTGCCCGGCCGGCTCAGCTCGTGGCGTGTCAATCGGCGATGTGGCGAGCAGCGGAAGGAATTCCCCTTCCATCGTCCGAATCCCGAACTCAAAGACGTATGTCGTATTCGGGTCGAGCGGACGGACGAACCAACTGTTCGTCATCTCCGGCAATTCGAACGTATACGCCCGGTTCGCATGCCCGCTCGCGTAATCAAGCAATGTGATGTCAAGGATGCGGAACGCTTTCGGCAAGTCTTCCCATGGACGCATAAATTGCATCGAGAGCGTCTCTTTGACGCTGTCCGACACTTCCCAGAAGACGTAGACGGCGTTCGGTGATTGGACGACCGCATGCATCAAATCTTGATCGTAGCGGTCCGGGAGCTTCCAGAACCCTTCTGGACCTTTGTCAAGAAGCGGTGATTGGGCAGGCTCCTCGTGTTGCAGCGTCGAAGCGACCTGCTTCACAGACGAGGCGGGTACTTGCTTCGATTTAGATGTCATTGCTTTCTTCCCTTCAGTCTTTCGTTTTGGTGCGGCTACCGGCTTCGCCGGCTCCCCGTGTTGGGAACGCCATTTACGCCAAGCGTATTGGACTTTCCCGATTGGCATATCTAATTGTTCTGCAATCTGTTTTAACGTCAGTCCTTGTTGTTTCAAGGAAACGATTTTCTCTTCCATATATGTGTGGCTCCCTTCCTAAAAAAAATCCATGTGTTCTACTATTCGCTCCTTATCCGTGAATTCCTGCACAAAAAAAAAGTAAAGAACAACTGGTCTGTTGTTCTTTACCACTCTTGTCACTGATTTAAATCATAATGTTTCCCTTTTTCAAGGAAAATGAGATGTTCTCCGAAATTGGTCACGTGATCACCCATCCGTTCTAAATAACGGGCGATGTTCGAAAACTCATACACGTCGTTCGTTCCAACCGTCATATTCGGAACGAATCCCATGTATTGTTTGATTGTCTGTAAGTTCAAATCATCGATGACTTTATCCATCTCATTCAATTCACGCACCCGGCTGACCTCGCCCTTCCGGTAAGCGCGCGTCGCGAGCTCGAGCATGTCGATCAACTGCTCGGCCATCTGTTTGAGCGGTTTGATGTCGAGGACGTACGGGACGTGCTCGATACGGCCGACGGCTTTGGCGATGTTCGTCGCATAGTCCGCAATCCGCTCAAGGTCCGTCGCCGATTTCATCGTCACGATCAAGCGGCGGAGGTCGGTTGCGACCGGTTGCTGTTTCGCGATCAATAGAATGGCTTCGTCGTTGATTTCGAGCTCGAGGTCGTCAAGCTCATTATCGTTGTCGATGACCGTCTGGGCGAGCTCGAGGTCACGTTTCTCGAGCACCTCGATGGCGGTCGCCGTCTGGCGCATCGTCAAGTTCGCCAAGCGAACGACTTTATCTTCTAATTCGTTTAACTTCATATCAAAGAATGTGCGATTTTGTGCCATGATTGTCTCCCCTTCTTAACCGAACCGGCCAGAAATATAATCTTCAGTCCGTTTATCAGTTGGATTCGAGAAGATTTTGTCGGTCGCATCGAACTCGACAACTTCTCCGTTTAAGAAGAACGCCGTCTTATCCGATACACGAGCCGCTTGTTGCATGTTGTGTGTGACGATGATGATCGAGTACTGCTCTTTCAACTCTTGGACGAGCTCTTCGACTTTAAGCGTCGAAATCGGGTCGAGCGCTGACGTCGGTTCATCCATGAGGATGACGTCCGGTTCGATGGCGAGCGTACGAGCGATACAGAGACGTTGTTGTTGACCACCCGAGAGGCCATAGGCGTTCTCGTTCAAACGATCTTTCACTTCATCCCAGATCGCCGCGCCGCGAAGCGAACGTTCGACGATTTCATCGAGCACTTTCTTGTTTTTGATTCCGTGCGTGCGCGGCCCGTATGCCACGTTGTCATACACAGATTTCGGGAACGGGTTCGGCTGTTGGAATACCATACCGACCGACGTCCGAAGATCTTCGACCCGATAATCGCGGTCAAAGATGTTGCGTCCGTGATAAAGAATCTCACCGTTCGTACGCACCGAAGGGACGAGCTCGACCATCCGGTTCAACGTCTTGATGAACGTCGACTTCCCGCAACCCGACGGACCGATGATGGCCGTCACTTCGTTTTGCTTGATGTCGAGATTGACGTCAATCAACGCCTGATCGTCACCATACCATAAGTTCAAGTTGTTCACGACATAGGCACTGTCTTTCTGCATCACCGTTTCGTTCGGTTGGGTCGTCGTTGTATTCACTTCATGATCTCCTTTGAGTTCTTTTTGTTTCATCATCTCGAGAGTCCTCCTCGTTTACTGCTACGACTTAATGTCGGTTCGTATATTTGTTACGGATATAGATGGCGGCCGAGTTCATGATGATCAACATCGTCATCAAAACGATGATACCGGCAGCGGCCAAGTTTTGGAATTCCGCTTGCGGACGGCTCGTCCAGTTATAGATTTGAATCGGGAGCGCTGTGAAGTCCGAGAACACGCTGCTCGGCGTCGTCGAAATAAACGTCGCCGCTCCGACCATGATCAGCGGAGCCGTCTCGCCAATGGCACGTGATACGGCCAAGATGATCCCTGTGATAATCCCTGGAATCGCCGACGGCAAGACGACGTTGAACGTCGTCTGCCATTTCGAGGCTCCGAGCGCGAGCGATGCGTGACGCAACTCCATTTTGACCGAGCGGAGCGCTTCTTGCGACGCGACGATGACAATCGGTAGACTCATCAGTCCGAGCGTCAAAGCTCCGGCCATAATCGAATTCCCGAGTTCCATGACACGTACAAAAATGGTCAATCCGAGCAAACCGAACACGATTGACGGCACGCCGGCCAAGTTCGAAATGTTCACTTCGATAAACGACGTGATGCGGTTCTTCGGTGCATACTCTTCAAGATAAATCGCGGCACCGACACCGATGACAAACACCATCGGGACGATGAGAAGCATCAACCAAAACGTCCCAATCAAGGCAGGGTACAGCCCGGCCTGTTCAGGACGACGGGATGGGAAGTTGCGGAGGAAATCTAAATTCACCCAGCCGCCACCTTTAGAAACGACGTCATAAATCAACGTCGACAAGACGAGCAGGGCGAAAACGAGCCCCGCTAAGAAGATATATTTAAAAATCTCATTCAATTGAAGACGGCGTTTGATTCGTTGTGAAACCGAATCACGATCCATCAAGTTCTTCGTATTCTTGAACTCACTGTTCGGCAATGCCATATTAGTACTCCTCTCTGAAGCGGCGCGTCACCCAGTTCGCGAATAGGTTCATCACAAGGGTGAAGACGAACAATAGCGCACCGACCGCATAGATACTGTAGTATTCGATTGTCCCGTATCCTGCATCACCTTTGGCGATTTGGACAATATACGCCGTCATCGTTTGAATCGCGTTGAGCGGGTTGAACTCGAAGTTCGGCTGCGACCCACCAGCGATCGTTACGATCATCGTCTCACCGATGGCCCGGCTCATCCCGAGGACGATCGAGGCGATAATCCCTGAGAGCGCGGCTGGCATGACGACTTTGATGGCGACTTCGAGACGTGTCGCGCCAAGACCGAGGGCTCCATCCCGAATCTTTTTCGGTACGGCGCTCATCGAGTCTTCCGAAATAGAAGCGATCATCGGAATAATCATGATTCCGACAACGATCCCCGGGCTGAGTGCGTTATAGATTTGAAGCCCTGGAATCAACGCTTGCAAAATCGGTGTAACGAACGACAAAGCGAAGAATCCGAAGACAATCGTTGGAACGCCAGCGAGCACTTCAAGAATCGGCTTCAAAATGGTGCGGGCACGCTCAGATGCGTACTCGCTCAAATAAATCGCCGATGCCAAACCGAGCGGGACAGCGACAATCATGGCAATGACGGTGATCTGGAGTGTTCCCATGACGAGGGCCCAGACGCCGAACCGTTGATCGGCACTAAGCGGGTACCATTCGGTCGAGCCTAAAAACTCGGCGACCGGTACGCGCTCGAAAAACTTGAACAGTTCAAAACCGAGTGTGAACGCGATGCCGACCGTCGTGACGACCGAAACGAATGCGCTCAAGAATAATAAGAACGGCATGACTTTATCAAACACGTTCGTCGTACTATATTTCTTTTTCTTATTGGCTTCAATCATCTCTCGAATTGACAGCCCTTTGTTTGGTTGATTCATCTCGTGTATCGCTCCCTACCTCTTCATACTAGAAAGCACGGCGAGAAGGCGAGAGCGACTCTCACCTTCTGCCTTCTGCGCTATTACTCGCCAGCGATCTCGTCGATCACTTCAGCGTTCTCATCGTATCGTGCTTGTTCCATTCCGACATATCCGACTTCTTCTGAAAGGGCTGCTGCATTTTCATTCAAGAAGCGCGTGTAGTCAGCGACTTGCGGCTTATCTTTCAACGACGCGTTGTTCACGTATGTGTAGATCTCACGTGAGAGCGGGTATGAAAGATCATTGATTGTGTCAGTCGTCGGCTCAATACCTTCGACGTTCAATGCGCGAAGCGTATCTTTGTTTTCAATGTAATACGCATATCCGAAGAATCCGATCGCACCTTTCGTACCGGCGACACCTGTTACGAGGACGTTATCGTCTTCTGACAATTGTGCGTCTTCGCGGATGTCTGTATCTTCAAGGACTGCTTCGTTGAAGAAGTCGTACGTTCCTGAATCTTTACCAGGTGAGAAGAATGAGATTTCTTCATCCGGCCAGTCTGAACGGACGTCCTTCCATGTCTTCACGTTCGAATCAGTCCACATTTTGTTCAATTCATCAATCGTGATATCTTGGGCCCAATCGTTCTCTGGGTTGACGACGAGCGAGAGACCGTCAAGCGCTACAGCGAGTTGTGTGTACTCAACGCCATTCTTCTCGGCTTCAGCCGCTTCTTCTTCTTTGATTTCACGTGATGCGTTCGAGAAGTCTGTCTCACCAGTGACGAAACGTTTGAATCCGCCACCCGTACCTGAAACCCCGACCGTCACTTCAACGTCTGGCTGTTCAGCTGAGTATTCTTCCGCTACAGCTTCCATGATTGGGAATACGGTAGACGAACCATCCATGACGACTTTACCTGAAAGTCCTTCACCTTCGGCTGCGCCGTTTCCTTCTTCATTGTTTCCACACGCGGCACCGATAATGGCCACCGAAGTGAGTGAAGCGACTAAAGCTGATTTTTTCATCCAAGACATTTCTGACGTCCTCCTTGAGTTTGCTTTGATTTGTGTTGTAGCTTCCTTGCTCTGTCCTACAATTAACATCCTAATAAACTACTATTAACGCGAAATAAACGGAACGTAAAAGAATTGTAAAGACAAAAAAAGAAGCCACCGAAGTGACTTCTTTACTGGAGCTGTGCTTGGACGTCTTCTAAATCAAAGTACGCCTTCATGATGTCGTGCGCGACACGGGTGTTGATCCCTTCCGCCTCGAGGCCTGGCATGATGATGGCCCAAGCGATTTCCGGGTCATCATACGGCGCCCAGCCGACGTGGTTCGAGTTGAGTGTCTTGATCGGTTCCCCGTTCGCGTTGCGCTTCGCTTGACCATCCGGCCCTTCTGCGATCGCTTGAGCGGTACCGGTCTTACCGGCCGCCGTGATTCCTGTCTGTTGCAGGATACGAGACGTTCCGCTCTCGACCCCTTGTCGGAAGCCTTGGCGCGCCCGTTGAATGAATTCATCACGGATGTCGACTTTATTGAGCGCATTCGGTTGGAACGTGCTGACGACTTGCTTGTTCGACTCGTCGAGCGAACCCGGTTCGATGATTTCTTTCAATAGGTGCGGTTGAATCCGGTATCCACCGTTCGCGAGCGTCGACGTATACTGCGCCAATTGAATCGGCGTGTACGAGATGAACTGACCGATCGACATGTCCATGAGGAGCGTGACACGGTCCGGTACACTACGGAATCCGATTGATTCATACGGGAGGTCGATCCCTGTCTCGATTCCGAGCCCGAACTGTTTGTAGTAATGTTCCATCGTATTGAACGCCTCGGTCACGTTGTCGCCGACGATTTGGCCGGTCGAGTAATAATCGGCGAGCCGCAGGGCAATTTGGAACATATAAATGTTCGATGACAAAGCGAGGGCATCCAGGTCGTTGATGTTCCCCATGTTTCGATACGACGACTTGAGTGACGAGCCGATGCGAATCGGCGTGTCATAAATGTATTCACCCGGTTGGATGACTTCTTCTTCAAGGCCGAACGCGACCGTCGCTCCCTTGATCGTCGAGCCGATTTGACTCGCTCGCAGGACCGTCCCGGTCGAGACATCTTTGAATTCGTTCGTTTCATAGTCGAGCTCTTGTCCCGATAGGGCGAGCAGTTCACCCGTCCGCGGGTTCATGACGACGACGAAAGCACGGTCAAAGTGTGGGCTGCCCGAACGGCCGGCTCGAATCGCTTTCTTCAAAATCTCATCGATTTCTTTTTGGAACTCGATGTCGGTCGACAAGATGATATCTTTCCCTGGGTTCCCGCTGACACGAGTCGGTTCTCCGACCGGTTCCCCTTTATACGTCGTAAAGACGTCATAGGCCGGGGTTCCGCGTAGCACGTCCTCATACTGTTGTTCGAGATAAGATGTGCCGACGCGGTCGTTCAAGCCATAGCCTTTCGCTTGATATGAGGCACGTTGCTCGGCAGGGATTTGACGATAACTTCCGAGGAAACTTTGGAACGTCTCACCGAACGGATAATCCCGCTGATAATACGGTTCGACGCTGACGCCAGGGAGCAGTTCCAAGTTTTCTTCAATCAGTGCCATCTCTTTCGGAGACGCCCCGATTTTGATGACTTGCGGGTCGAGGGCGTAACCCGACTCCATGTTATGTTTGATGGCGATGATTTCCTCGGTCGCATCATCGAACGTGATTTCCGCTTCTGTGATCGAATCGAGCAACAGTTGGTCGACATCTTGGTTCGACAAGGCGGCCCGCTCTTCTTCCGGGAGATCGGCCAATAGCTTTTGGACGCGTTCTTGCGAGCGCTCAGGATCGATGGCGATCCAATAATCCTTGCGGTCCCGCTCCGTCACTTTGCGGTCTTTCTCTGGGACGTCGACGATGTCTGCGAGCTTGATGGCGACATCGAGCCGTTCTTCCGTCTTTGTCACTTGCGAACGACGGTACATGACCGAATAGTTTGAGATAGTATCGGCGAGCACTTGCCCGTTCCGGTCGTAAATCTTGCCACGCGGCACCTCGTATTTGATTTTGCTCGATTCCGTCTTTTGCACTTCACGGGCGATCAACTCGCCGTTGACGATTTGAACGACGCCTAAACGAAAAATGAGCGTCGCGAACAAGATGAACACGATGAAAAACAATAAGTTCAATCGCAAGGGCAGGTGGTTGCGCCGTTTCTTCGGCACTTTCACACGGTGTCTGGCCAATTCAGTTGTCTCCTTCCTGACTCGTTCTTTCTATAAGTATAGGTGACGTATATGTCGATGATATTTCTATTTTTAGACTCGATTTTCACTATATCATAATTTGTTTACAAAATAATGAAATGTAGAAAAAATCCCGAGATTCAATAGAATCCCGGGACAGTGTCATTATTTTGCGTCTGCGTAGAGCTTCGCGACGTAATCCCAGTCGATGACATGGAAGAACGCTTGGATGTAATCCGGACGACGGTTTTGGTAGTTCAAGTAGTACGCATGCTCCCAAACGTCAAGACCGAGGATTGGCTGAACGCCTTCCATGATCGGTGAATCTTGGTTTGGTGTCGATGTGACTTCGAGCTTACCATTTTTCACGACGAGCCAAGCCCAACCAGAGCCGAAGCGAGTTGTTGCTGCTTTCGTGAACTCATCTTTGAAGGCATCAAAGCTACCGAACGCCTCATCGATGGCAGAAGCGAGTTCGCCTGTCGGTGCGCCGTTCTCGTTTTTCTTCAACAATTTCCAGAAGAATGAGTGGTTCCAGTGACCGCCACCGTTGTTGCGGACCGCTGTTTGAATGTCAGCAGGAAGCGAATCGATTTTTTGGAGCAAGTCTTCGAGCGAAGAGTATTCCACATCTTTTCCTTCGAGTGCATTGTTCACGTTCGTGACGTAAGTGTTGTGGTGTTTCGTGTGGTGGATTTCCATCGTGCGTGCGTCAATGTGTGGTTCAAGTGCATCGTATGCGTAATCAAGTTGTGGTAATTCAAATTTAGCCATAACTAAAATCCCCCTTAAAATTGGTTTGAACAACGTTCGTTTTAAATGTAACAGATTTGTGACGGCTGACTCAATTGTAATGCCTCACTCGACGTCTTGTTCCGGCAATGCCCATACGGAAATCGATCCTGCCGCCACTTTAAATACCCCTTTTCCGTCTTCGTCAATCTCGACGACCTCATCGACGGTCTGCGTCAAATCAACCCATTTCTCACCGGCTCGTTGTTCGCCGACGAACATCTGCTTCTCAGCTGCTTCGCTGTTCGAAATCACAACAGCACATCCTGAGCGCTCGATATCTTCACTGCCGTGACGGACCCAACCGATGACGTGCTCGTCATCGAAGTAGTCATCTTGCTGGCCGTATGCCTTTTCACGACGGGCATAAAGAAGCGGATCGATCGCCGATTTTTTCCCTTCGGCCGGATGCGGACCGTTGATCCCGTAATAGTCACCGTAGAACACACACGGATAACCGTCTTGGCGAAGCAAGATCAACCCGTAAGCAATCTGTTTGAACCAATCTTCGACCCATGACTCGAGCGCCTCTTCCGGCTGTGAATCGTGGTTGTCGACGAACGTCACCGAATGGAGCGGGTGGGACTGGACGAGCGTGTCGTCAAAGATGGTCCGCATATCGAACGATTCTCCTTCGGTCGAGGCGCGTTGCAAGTTGTAATGGAGCGGCACGTCGAACAAGTCGACATGATAGTCAATGTTGTCGAGGAACTCACGGCATGCCTCGAGCTCTGACTTCCAAAACTCACCGACCAAATAGAAGTTCTCACCTTTTTCAGCTTTCATCGTCTGACTGAACTCTTTGACGAAATCATAGTTGATGTGTTTAATCGCGTCGAGTCGGAACCCGTCACACTTCGTCTCTTCGATAAACCATTTGCCCCAGCTGAGTACCTCTTCCTTCACTTCTGGGTGATGATAGTCGATATTGGCGAACATCAAATAGTCATAGACGCCGAACTCGTCGTCGACGTTATCGTTCCACTTCTTATTCTCACCCATGATGAAGAAGATGCCGCTCTTGTCGTTCGCAGCGTCATAATCCGTCCCGTTGAAATGATGGAAGTTCCATTTAAATGAAGAGTATTTATCTTTGCGGCCTTCAAAATCGAATTTCGTCCATCCTTCGATCTCGAACGGCTCTTCTGAAAGTACGTTCGTACGGTCCTCCGGGTCGACCTCGAGCACATCGAACTTCTCGGTCGCATCGGCACCGGCTTTATGGTTCAAGACGACATCCATATAAATCTGCATGCCGAGCTCTTGCGCGTGTTTTGTCGCCTCGAGCAGTTCTTGTTTCGTCCCGTATTTAGTTGCGACGGTTCCTTTTTGGTCAAACTCTCCTAAATCATACAAATCGTACACGCCATATCCCGTATCCTCGTCGCTCTGGCCTTTCGTGACCGGCGGCAACCATAATGCGGTGATTCCAGCTTCATTCAACTCGGAAGCCCGTTCTTTCAATCGCTTCCAATGCTTCTGGTCAGCCGGGACGTGCCATTCAAAAAATTGCATCATCGTATGATTTCGTTCCATCTCGCTTCGCCTCATTTCATATTTTTCAAAAAACAAAATGCTAACGGATATTTACCCAGGACTTCGGATTTGAAAACTAAAAATGAAAACAAAAAAACAGCTTTCATCTGAAAGCTGTTCACAAATGGACCCTGTAGGACTTGAACCTACGACCGGACGGTTATGAGCCGTCTGCTCTAACCAGCTGAGCTAAGGGTCCTAATTGGTAGCGGCGGAGGGAGTCGAACCCACGACCTCACGGGTATGAACCGTACGCTCTAGCCAGCTGAGCTACACCGCCACGTTGTTATACAGTAATAATATACTGAATGCAGGCGTGACTGTCAATCAAAAGTCACATCTATACAAAAAGTCCCTCTGGCTCAACCGAGCCAGAGGGACTTTTTGATTAAACGATTCCTTCGTTTGCATCTTCAAGCGTGATTTCTGTGATGTTCATCGCGTGGTCACCGATGCGCTCCAAGTTCGAGAGCATATCGACGAAGAACATCCCGGCTTGACCGTCACACTCGCCTGTGTTCAAGCGGACGACGTGATTTTTACGGAATTGACGTTCAAGCATGTCGAGTTTCGCTTCCATCTCGATGACTTGACGAGCTTCGACCATGTCGCCGCTCGCAAGCGTTTGAAGCGACTTCTCAAGCGTGGAACGAGTCAAATCGTACATCTCCGTCAACTCTTTTTGAGCGTCGGCCGAGAGATTGACGCGCGTTGCCGTCTTATAGTCGATCAACTCGATGATGTTCTCGACGTGATCACCGATGCGTTCAATATCATTGATCGCATGCATGAGTGTCTTGTGTTCTTGTGATTCTTGTTCTGTCAAATCGACAGCGGCAAGCTTCACGAGGTAATCCGTGATTTTTGAGTTGAGTGAGTTGAGCGCGTCTTCGATGTGCGCCGACTTCTCAGCATGTTTCTTATCACCAGTTGCCATATATTTGCGTGCTTCATCGAGACCAAGTTTTGCGAAATCGCCCATGCGGATGACTTCATATTTAGCTTGCTCGACAGCAATTGATGGCGACTGTTGGATGAAGATTGGATCCAAGTGCTGTGCTTTCGTATCGACGATTGAATCTTCCCCTGGTACGAATTTCGTCACGATCCATGCGATCGTTCCGATGAACCAGAACTGGATGAACGTGTTGACGACGTTGAACGTCCCGTGAGCGAAAGCGATTTGCATCTTGTCTTCGATTGCTAAGAGATCTGTGACCCAGTAGATATACTGCGTGAACGGAATCAACAAGATCATGAAAATTGTTGTTCCAATCAAGTTAAAGATAACGTGCGCTGCTGCTGCACGACGGGCCGCGACCGAAGCACCAATCGAAGCAAGAATCGCCGTGATCGTCGTACCGATGTTATCCCCGAACAAGACCGGGAGTGCCGCGTCGAGTTGAATCGATCCACCAGAGTACAATTCTTGCAAGATTCCGATCGTCGCTGATGATGATTGGACGATGACCGTGAAGACCGTACCGACGACGACACCGAGGAACGGGTTGTCACTCATCGATTGCGTCAAGTCGATGAAGTATTCGCTCGAACGGAGCGGCTTCATCCCGCTGCCCATGAGTTCAAGACCGTAGAACAGCATCCCGAACCCGAAGAAGATTTGACCTAAGTGTTGCAACTTCTCTTTTTTAAAGAAGAACAGAAGAATCGCACCGATAGCGATAATCGGCAATGCATAGGCGCCGACGTCGAAACCGATGATGAACGCCGTCACCGTCGTTCCGATGTTCGCTCCCATGATGACCCCGATTGCTTGACGGAGTGTCATGAAGCCGGCACTGACGAGACCGACCGTGATGACCGTCGTACCTGACGATGATTGAATTAAGACCGTTACAATGATCCCGGCTAGTACTCCGAGGAACGGATTCGATGTATACTTATCAAGGATGTCGCGCAGGCGGTTACCTGCTGACTTTTGGAGGCCGTCTCCCATCGATTTGATACCGAAGAGGAAGATTCCTAATCCTCCAAAAAACATGAATAACATTTCTTGCAAATTGTATTCCACGATTTTTGTACTCCTTTTGATTGTGAATTAGTTGTGTTTGCTTGGTTTTTATTGCCCTACTCATTATGCCCGCATCACCCATTCGATGTAAACAGGTTTAATGTTAAGGTTTTATTAAACCACTGTATGATTTACGTGTGTTTTACTAGATTTGTACTATAACAGATTGGAGTTAGATTTTATGCTCAAAACAACGTCACAGTTTCTCCGCCATAGCCTCTTCCCGTCCAAGCAGGCGTTACGGTTGCGCCTCGCCCCACTCCACGCCTATATGTTGGCGAGTCTCGTCTTGACGGTTGTGGTCACGTTGCTCGATTACATCGTATTACAGCCCGATTTCTTTTGGCCGATGTGGATCTTTTTACATGGCTTCGCCATCCTCTTCTTCTATATGGGGTTCGTCGCGCTCAGTGCCCTTCTCGTCCAACTCGCCACAAAATGGCGCACTAAGAAAACGTGGCCGTATCGCCAGGCTTGGCCGTACGCAGTCGCGATGACGATGCTTCCAGTCCTCCTCCTGGTTATGTTGTACCATGCCGCACCTCCATTGACTTGGCTCGGAGTTCTCTTATCCCTCGTCTATTTGATTGTTCCGTTGCGTCATATCCCCGTCAAATCAAAGTCATTAAACAAGCCGGACAACGCACGTTTGCGTTGAACCGGCTTTCTATCGTTATAACGTCGGTGCCAAATCAGATAATACGGTTTGAAGCCGTTGACTTTGTTTGCCTAAGTCGACCCCTGCGCCTTGTAACGTCTGTTGCACGTCCGACCAACCCTCGACGCCTTCATATAATTCGTCTAATTTACGTTCGAGTGCCACGCCGACTTCTTTTAATTGCTCATTCGCTTCCGCCATATGTAGTAGTTGATGTCCGGTGGCCGTCGTTTGCTCGGTGATGGATTGGAACTGCGTCATTTGTCTTCTCATTTCCTGGTCAATGGTTTCAATCCCGCCTTCAACCCGGCGCAACGTCTCGCCTAAATAAAGGATATCTTCTTCGAAGCGTTTCATCTCATGGAAAATCTCGTCCCGCTCCAAGCGAATGGCTTCGATGGCAGCCACGGCCGACAGTGTCGATTCGTTCGTTACTTTCGCCAACTGGCCGACCTCATGGGCGACGACGGAAAATCCTTTGCCGTGTTCTCCAGCCCGTGCCGCTTCAATCGAGGCATTGAGTGCCAACATCTTCGTCGCAGCCGCGACAGACAAAATCTTCTGAAGTGCGTCATCCGCCTGTTCAGACGTCGCTTCACTTTCTAGCAACCGGTTCTGAACCGCACTCGCTTTTCTTGCGAATCGCTCGCTGGCTCCTTTGACAGTCGAGAATGATTCAATCTCTGTCTTAATCGTCTGTTTCAACGCCTCGGCCCGCTGATCAACCGAACCGATCTCTTGTTCGAGCGAACGGACGTGTCCCGCCAAATCTGTAAAGCGGTGCGTCGATTCGTTCGTGATCGACTGATAAGACTGACTCGTCGACGCGACGGTCGCGGCAACTTGTTTGAACCCTGTCACTTGCTCTTGATTCGCATCAAGTTGTTGCATGAAGACCGGTAGACTCGATTCGAAAGCGGTCGAGGTCTCGAGCATCGTCAACAACGAACGTTTCCATAGCCCGATAAACGTGTTGTACTCTCGTTCCAAACTTCGCATTTCAAACGATTTTGCGTGAAGTTCAACCTCTGAGAACGAACGCGTGGCGACTGATTCGCGAAGCCGGACCGCAAATGCCGTCAACGGCTTGATTTCACGCCGAATCATGAACGAGAATAAGCCAATCATCATAACGAGCATGACCGTGATTGCGACGAGAACAAGTTCTCTTAAATTCCACATCGTGCCGAGCACCGACTGTTTCATGACGACAATCGCATAATGGGCTTTCAACTCGGGAATCGGTGCCGTAACGATAAACACGTCTTTTTGTTCGCTGACACTCACATCGTTCGATATGATGTCGGCCATACGATTCATGAACCGATCCTCGACTTGTCGACCGCTCAATTGCTCGACTTCTGTGTCGCGCAATAAATATTGACTCGCTTCTAGACCATCCGCCGATAGAATGGAAGCCTGTTGCATATACATCGACTTCAACGCCCGATTCAACACTTTTTCATTCGCGACGTACGCCCCATACGTCGTCTTGACCGTTTCGCGGACGACGGTCGCTTCACGATGTAGCCGTTTCTCAACCTCGCTCGTCAACAACTGCTCCGCTTTCAAAGCGAACCAGCCGAACACGGTTAAAAACAGGACGAGCATGACCGGCATCAACGTCCATAGCAAACGTTGACTCATTTTTCTCTCCGGCTGATGATTCCTACTCCATATTCGTTTCATTCGTTCCAACATCATACATTCCACCTTTTCAGACGTCATTTCTTTGAATATATCGGTCCTGAGACGGTGGAAAATTATGAAGCATCTGTTAAGATAACGTTAGCGTTTCGTAAGAGCACACCGATCAAGCGCTTGCCGGGTGCTTTTTCACAAACATTTCGTTATGATAATAAGGAAACCACTCATCTTAAATCGATTGGAACCTTTCCAAAAGAAGGAGATTACGTATATGTCAGAAATTTTGCATCGTTCATTAACCCGTCCGATCCGTGTCGGTAACCTCATCATCGGTGGATCCAATGAAGTCGTCATCCAGTCGATGACGACAACAAAAACTCATGACGTCGAAGCAACCGTCGCTGAGATTTTACGTCTCGAAGAAGCGGGCTGCCAAGTCGTCCGCGTCGCTTGTCCTGACGAGCGTGCGGCTGACGCCCTCGCTGAAATCAAGAGCCGCATCAATATCCCGCTCGTCGTCGATATTCACTTTGACTATAAACTGGCGCTCAAAGCCATCGAGAGCGGTGTCGATAAGATCCGCATCAACCCGGGTAACATCGGTCGCCGCGAGAAAGTTGAAGCGGTCGTCAACGCTGCTAAAGCAAAAGGTATCCCGATTCGAATCGGTGTCAACGCCGGCTCGCTCGA
This sequence comes from Exiguobacterium sp. s6, assembly GCF_018618155.1. Classification (NCBI taxonomy): domain Bacteria; kingdom Bacillati; phylum Bacillota; class Bacilli; order Caryophanales; genus Exiguobacterium; species Exiguobacterium sp. s6. The sequence continues at coordinate 1,002,543 of NZ_JACSLN010000001.1, read as the reverse complement.
AAAGCAGTTTCTCGAGAAATATGGTTACCCGACGGCCCAAGGGATGGTCGAGAGTGCCATGCACCACGTCAAGATTTTGGAAGATCTCGGCTTCTATAACACGATCATCTCGCTCAAGGCGTCTGACGTAAACCTCGCCCTCGAAGCATACACGCTCGCGGCCAAGACGTTTGACTACCCGCTCCACGTCGGGATCACCGAGTCGGGTCCTCTCTTCTCAGGCTCACTCAAGTCAGCAGCTGGCCTCGGTGCGATTCTCTCGCTCGGTATCGGTTCGACGGTCCGCGTCTCGTTATCGGACGATCCGGTCGAAGAAATCAAAGTTGCCAAAGAAGTGCTCAAATCGTTTGGTCTCGCGGCTAACGCAGCGACACTCATCTCATGCCCAACATGTGGTCGCATTGAAATCGACTTGATTTCGATCGCCAAAGAAGTCGAGGAGTATATCCAAAACATCAACGTCAACATTAAAGTTGCCGTTCTCGGCTGTGCAGTAAACGGACCAGGGGAAGCCCGTGAAGCCGATATCGGGATCGCCGGCGCCCGCAACGAAGGCCTTCTCTTCCGTCACGGGAAAATCATCCGGAAAGTACCGGAAGCCACGATGGTCGAAGAATTGAAAAAAGAAATCGACGCCATCGTCGCCGAAAAATTGGCCGCACGTGAACTCGAAGAGCAAGAGCTCGCCAACCAATCTAACTAATCCTTTGCCCGCTCGGTTGCAACCGAGCGGGCTTTTGGTACAATAAGGGTTATGAGCAAGGAGGGACGAATATGCACATTGGAATTGACCTCGACGGAACCGTCACGGATCCGCAAAGTTGTTTTCATTATATGAACGATGCGCTCGGATACGCCATCGATTATCATCAGGCGACCGAATACGAGCTGCACACTTATACAGATATGACACAAGAGGCGTTTTGGCGCTTCATGATTGAACAAGGTCATGAGGAAGCGATTTATCGTCGCTCACTTCCGCATTCCGAAGTGAACGCCGTCTTATGGAATATGCGCAAGTCGCACCGCCTCCATTACGTCACGGCCCGGAGCGAGGCCGTGCGCGCCGTTACCGAGGAGTGGATTCGACAGCATGAACTCCCACTCGACTCCCTCATCATGACGGGGAGTCATGACAAGGTCGGTGTCGTCAAACAGCTCGACCTCGACTTGTTTATGGAAGACCGCTATGAGAACGCGATCTCCATCCATGAACAGACGTCGATTCCGGTGCTGTTGTTCGACGCCCCGTATAATCGTAAGCCGTTGCCGACCGGCGTGAAACGCATCTCCACGTGGAGCGAGGCCCAGCACATCGTGCGTCACATCGAGACGACAAATTCAATCACCATCTAAAAAAGAGGAATCCACTCGGGATTCCTCTTTTTTAGATGCGTCCAATCGCTTCGATGACATCGGTCGCGAGCACGCTCGCCGGATGAACCTGTTCGCTCGCCTTTCTCGCCGCGAGCGCATGCCAGAGAACCGCTTGCTCATTCGGGGACTTGTCGGCATGGATTCGGTCCGTTCTCGCCCATAACGCGAGCAACATCCCCGTCAACACGTCCCCACTACCACCTTTCGCGAGCGCTGAAGCCTCGACCGTATTGACCGCCCCGGTACCATCCGGATTGACGATGAGGGTAAACGTCCCTTTCAAGATGAGATGGACCCCGTGCGTCCTCGCAAATTCTGAGGCAACCTGAAATCGATTCGCTTCGATCTCGTCGACTGATTTATCGATCAAGCGCGCCAGTTCACCCGGATGCGGTGTCAGCGTGAGCGGGCCAGATGCCTCGAGGCGCTCTTTCGTCAGCGCTCCGGCATCGACGATGAGCGGCGCGCTCACGTTGCTGATGAGTGCCCACACTCGCTTGAGACGCTCGTCATCGATGAGGCCAGGACCGATCGCCGTGGCAGCGTAGTCCTTGTCCGGTAACTCGTCGATGTCGTAATACATTGCCTCCGGCAAACTCGAGGCGAGCGCGAGCGCCTCATGCGGGATGGCCAGATCGAGCAGACCGACTCCCGTCCGGAGCGCCGACCGCGCCGCCAAGAACGGGGCGCCGATCAAATGACGACTTCCGCCAATCAAGCGACCGTGCCCATACGTATTTTTATGACTATAGGAATCCCGTTCGAGTAGGTTACGGTCAAAGTCTGATTCCGTCAGCACGCGCCATCTTGACGTATGCGGCAGTCCGATCTCAACGACCTCGACCTTGCCGTAATACGGCGCAGTCCGTTTTAAAAACGCGCTTCGCTTATAGCCGTGGAGCGAGAAAGTGACTTCTGCCTCGACCGCGTGCCCGTCAAAGTTGATTGCGTCGTCACTCGGGACTCCGGACGGGACATCGATTGCCACAACGGGTGCTTGTTGCTCGCGTATCCATGTGATCACGTCACGAGCCTTACCCGTGACCGGACCATGGAAACCGACTCCGAACAATGCATCGATGACGTGATCGGCGTCTTGCGGCTCATCGCTGACCGTGACAAACTGTCGCGCGTACTGTGCATGCCTGCTGCCTTCTGTCGATTTCGGTTCACCGAACGGGGCATAGACAGTGACGGCATGACCTCGTTGCGCCAATTCGCGCGCCACGACCCAACCGTCTCCCCCATTGTTGCCCGCTCCACAGACGACGAGGACGGACGTTCTCGACTTGAAGGTAAGACGTGCCGCCAAGGCCGAGGCCGCCCGCTCCATCAAGACGTCAGCCGGCATGCCATGTCGGAGCGCTGTCTCATCGGCCTGCTTGATTTCAGCTGCCGTGTAAATCATTCCGACTCCCCCTTTCGTGATTCGACAAAAAAGGGATTGCATGAACAATCCCTTTTTGGTCACTTACATTGTTTACAATACCCATAAATCTCAAATTTATGATCGACGACTTCAAAATCAGGGTCGAGCGTCTCGACGTAGCGCATCGGACAGAGTTCGAGCAACTTCGTCTTACCACAACCTCGACAAATGAGATGGTGATGGTGATGATTCGATCCGCAGGTGACACGGAACGCTTTTTCCCCGTTCAACTCGGTCGCCTCGAGCAGACCTTCTTCGGCGAACGATTTCAAGTTGCGGTACACCGTGTCAAAACTCATCGTCGGATGCTTTGAACGCATATAATCGAGGACGTCTTTCGCACTGACATAGCGTTCTTCCGCTGCGAGAAAGGCAAACATCTCGATCCGTTTCGGCGTCACTTTGAGCGACGAGGACTGCAAGCGGGCCAACTGTTCAGTTTCCTTCATAGCGAACCTCCTTTTTCCGGGCGATCCCGAATCGCTCGGCCAACATGACGACGGCCAAAATCAAGACGGCGAGCAAAACGATGACACCGCCTGGGGCGACATCAAGTTCATAGGCGAGCACGAGCCCACCGATTGTCGCGACCTCACCGAAGACGATCGACCAAAGAATCGTCTGTTTAAAGCTGTTTGTGAACCGGAGTGCAGCCGCGACCGGTAACGTAATGAGACTCGATACGAGAAGCGTACCGACGATGCGCATGCTGACGGCGATGACGAGTGCGACGACGAACATGAACAACACATGCAACATCGTGCTCGGCAAGCCGGACACTTTGGCTTGTTCCTCATCGAACGACAAGAACAACAGCTGTTTATAAAACATGACGATGACGAGCAAGGTGATACCGGCCACCGCCAAAATCAACCAAATATCCGACAGGCTGACCGCAGAAATCGATCCGAACAACAGCGTCGATAAATCAATTGAAAATCCACGCGATAGCGAGATGAAGATGGCACTAAGCCCCATCCCTGCCGACATCATGATGGGAATCGACAACTCTTGGAAGTGCACATATTTCCCGCGAAGCCAGTTCAGCCCGAGTGCTGCGAGGACGGATACGAGCGTCCCGAGGTAAAGCGGGTTCAACTCGTTGAACAGTAAAACGTACTGTCCGAGAAATAGACTGAACGATATTCCGGCAAGCGTCATGTGGGATAGCGCGTCGGCAATCAGGCTCATCCGTCTGACGACGACAAATGAGCCGATGAGCGGTGCGGTGAACCCGATGACGACGGCTGCGATGAACGCATAACGTAAAAAGCTGTACGTAAACAGATCCGCAATCATGACGTACCTTCATGGACGAGCACTTTGACCGGATATGGCTTGATCGCGGTCAATTCGCCGAGTTCACTATATTCTTTCAATCCACAGTTGCACGCCATCCGTCCGTGGTCGAGATGGACGACTTTCGTGACGAGGTCGGTGACGACGTTCAAGTCATGGGTGACCAGAATGAACGTACATGTCGTATGTTCACGCAACAGATGAAGCACTTCGTAGAAGTCGCGCAAATGCTTCTGGTCGACGCCGACCGTCGGCTCATCCAAGATCAGCAGGTCCGGCTGATTGACGATGGCCCGGGCGATAAAGACGCGCTGTTGTTGCCCACCAGACAAGCTACCGATCTTCCGATGCCGGAACTGCCACATGTTGACTGTCTCAAGGGCGTTTTGAATGGCCGCCTTATCCTCGATGTTCAAACGCTTGAACAAACCGAGCCGTCCATAGCGGCCCATGGCAACGACTTCCTCGACCGTCACCGGAAAACCCGAGTTAAACGATGCCGCTTTTTGGGAAACGTAACTGATACGGGACTTGTCTTTGAACTGGCCTTGAGGGCGTCCAAACAGTTCCACTGTCCCGGTTTGTGGGGATAACAGTCCGAGAATCGTTCGAATCAATGTCGATTTCCCGGATCCGTTCTCCCCGACGACAGCAACGAAGTCGCCTTGTTTGATATCGATGGACACGTCCTGTAGCGCGGCGGTCCCATCGTAGTGATAGGAAACATGATTTAATTTTACGACGGATGTCGTCATAAGCTACCCTTCTCTCGTGTTATAAATCGTAATCGTTTCTACTTGCTTGGCGTCTGTATTATACAGAATATCAGGCGAGGCTTCAAGTATGAGGCGATGAGAGAGGATGGTCGGTCCGTCCGTATGAAATGCATATGTCTTTTCAGGATCTTCGTTGTACACTAGAGATAACGCAGAGGGGGTTTTTCCGTGGAGAAAAAGCTAGCAGTCATCGATATCGGATCGAACTCGATTCGAAACGTCATCTTTGAAGTGAACGGGCACGGCCAATATTTCGAACGGCTGAACGTAAAAGAAGTGGCCCGGTTATCGAGTCATATTACCGACGACAATGAACTGTCCGATTCCGGCATCGAGGCGCTCATCGAGACGCTCAACCATTTCCGCTGGTTGAACGATCATCATGGAGTGAAAGAAGTACTGCCGGTCGCGACAGCCGCCATCCGTAACGCCAGCAATTCTGAAGCCATCTTAGAGGAAGTGCGACAGGCGACAGGGATGGAGATTCGACTGTTGAGCGATTATGAAGAAGCCTTTTACGGCTATTCAGCCATCGTCAATTCGACGTATATCGAGGATGGCTATTCGGTCGACATCGGCGGCGGTTCGATGGAAGTGACGTACTTCAAAGACCGTGAACTCGTCTTCTATCACAGTTTTCCATTCGGCGCCGTCACGTTGACCGAAGACTTCATGAAAGGTGACACGCTCTCAAAAGACGAGCGCAAGCAACTGACGTCGTTTTTGAAGAAGTCGTTCAAAGACATCGACTGGCTCGTGCCGCATGGCATTCCGCTCGTCGGAGTCGGAGGGACCGCTCGAAACCTCGTCCGGGTCGAACAGTCGCTGTCGTTGTTCCCGCTCGAAGGCATCCATCAATACACGATCGGAGCTGACCGCTTGCATGAAGTCGTCGATGAGCTCATCGATATGTCGAGTAAACAGTTGGGCCGGCTTGACGGGTTGTCGAAAGACCGAATCGATATCATCGCCCCGGCTGTGACCGCCATCGATGAACTGGCGAAATATTTGAAAGTGCCCGAGTTCATGATGAGCAACAACGGGTTGCGCGAGGGATTATTCTACGAATATTACTTAAAAGAAAACAACCGTGTCCGCTTCGGCGACGTCAAAGAGGAAAGTTTCCGTCACTTCGAGAAACAGTATGACGTCGACCCAATCCGGCACAAACATTTGATTCACTTGGCCCGTCAAATTTATACCGGCCTGATTGAAACAAAGACGATCAAACCGAAACCGTTCGAACCCGGCCTGTTAGAAGGGGCCTGTCGCCTCGCCTACGTCGGGGAATATATCGACCATAACAACAAGAGTGACCACACGTTCCACTTGATCACGACGAACGACTTTAAAGGGATGAACAATGAGGACCGGCTCGCACTCGCCTTGGTGACGTCATATAAATCGCGCCGCCTGCTCGAACAACACATCGAGGGCTTCCCGGAATGGTTCGACTCGAAGATGTTGAAGAGCTTAGAGCTGCTCGGCTCGATCGTCAAACTCGTCGATGCACTCGACTTGACCGAACGTCAAGTCGTCGAGGACATCGACGTCTCTTCGACGGACGAGGGACTCGTTTTCACGCTTCATACGCACAGCTCGCCGCGTTTTGAAGTCCAGCGCGGCATCCGTCATAAAAAACATTTGGAACGTGCCATCGACCAAACGATCGAGTTACGTGTAGAGGAGAGAGATTCATGACCATCTACTTACCCGAACATTTCAATAACCGCGAGCTCAGTTGGCTGAGCTTCAACGAACGCGTCCTCCAAGAAGCGATGGACGAACGCAACCCGCTCATGGAACGGTTGAAGTTTCTCGGCATCTTCAGCTCGAACCTCGACGAGTTTTACATGGTCCGTTTCGGCGGATTGAAAGATGAAGTGCTCGCCGGCTTCAACCGTCCGGAAGACAAGGCCGGATTGACACCGAAACAGCAAATCAAAGCCATCTCTATCAAAGCTCAGGAACTAGTGGAGGTCCAGTACGCGACATATAAGAAAATCGTCAAACAGCTCGCCTCGGAGAACGTCCGCTTCCTACGGCCGAAACATTTGAACAAAGAACAGCTCGACTTCGTCAAGTTATACTTCCGGACCCACGTCTTCCCGGTGTTGACGCCGATTGCCGTCGACGCTTATCGACCGTTCCCGATGCTGTTGTCCAAATCACTCAATATCGCCGTCGAGATCGCCTCGACCGATGAAGGCAAAAAACGGCTCGCCCTCGTCCAAGTACCTGCCGTGTTGCCGCGTTATCTCGAATTGCCGACAGAGGACGAGGACCATACCGATTTGATGTTGCTCGAGGACGTCATCATCCAGTTCATCGACTCGCTGTTCAAAGGTTTTGAAGTCGAGTCGACGATGCCGTTCCGGATCACACGGAACGCGGATATGCCGTTCCATGAGGAAGGAAGCCGCGACGTCCTTAAACAGATTGAAAAAGAGTTGAAGAAACGGCGTTATGGTGTCGCGATACGCCTTGAGGTTCAGCAACGGTCGCTCAGTAAAGAGCTATTGTTCATGCTTCAGGACGTGCTCGACTTGCATGACCGCGACATCTTCCTCGTCGACGGCCCGATCGATTTGACGTTCCTGTTTGGGGTGTATAACAAGATTGGTATCGAATACGATGACATGATCAATGAGACGCTCATCCCGTTCGTCCCAGAAGGACTCGAGCCGGGGAAAGACTTGTTCCAAGCGTTACTCAAACGCGACTATTTGCTCCACCACCCGTACCATTCGTTCGACCCGATCGTCCGCTTCATCGCCCAAGCCGCCAAAGACCCGAACGTGCTCGCCATCAAGCAGACGCTCTATCGTGTCTCTGGTGACTCACCGATTATCAAGGCGTTGACCGACGCCGCCGAGAGCGGGAAACAAGTGACCGTTCTTGTCGAATTGAAGGCCCGGTTCGACGAGGAGAAGAACATCCAATGGGCGAAACAGCTTGAGAAGGCCGGCGCCCACGTCATTTATGGCTATAAGGAGTTGAAGACCCACTCGAAGATCACGCTCGTCGTCCGCATCTTAGAAGGCGGGGTGCTGCAGCGGTTCGTTCATCTCGGTACCGGCAACTATAACGACTCGACCGCCAAACTGTACACAGACATCGGTTTGTTGACGACAAATGAAGAACTCGCCGAAGATGCGACCAACTTCTTCAACTGGCTCTCCGGTTACGGCGAACGCCCGTCATGGCACAAGTTCGAGACGTCACCGGACGACATGCACGACTTCTTCCTTCAAAAGATTGACGAAGAGATTAAACTGCATGAGAAATACGGGAACGGTCGCATCGTCGCCAAGATGAACTCGATCACCGACAAACCAATCATCACAAAACTGTATGACGCCTCACAGGCCGGGGTCAAAATCGATTTGATCATCCGTGGCATCTGTTGTTTACGTCCCGGGATTAAAGGCATCTCGGATAATATCCGCGTCGTGTCCATCATCGACCGGTATTTGGAGCACTCGCGCATCTTCTACTTCTATCAAAACGGGAAAGAAGACTTGTATTGCTCATCAGCCGACTGGATGACGCGCAACATGCGCAAACGGATCGAGATCCTCTTCCCGATTCTTGACGCGGGACACAAGTCATACATCAAAGATATGCTCGCGCTGCAACTCGTCGATAACGTGAAAGCGAGAATCCAGCGTGCTGACGGCAGTTACGTCTATTTGAAACAAGAGGCCGGACAAGAGCGCATCCAATCACAAATCATCATCCATCAATACACGGGCGGACGTTGGAACAACATTCCGAGCGTGTTTGAGCGCGAACCGTCGAACTGGGCCGAACGGGAAGTCCTCCGCTTGCGAGCCGAAAACGAGAAAATGACAGATGACTGATGTTAGACTTCTCAAACGAGAATGAACATTGTATAATGAACTCGGTTACCTGTTAGTTAAGCGTTTTCATTTCGATTATGGAGGAATCATTCATGCAAGAAATCTTATTGTCATTGCTCGCTGGTCTCATTTGTGGCATGATTTTCACGGCCTTGAAGTTGCCGCTCCCTGCCCCGCCGGTCTTACCGGGCGTCATCGGCATCTTCGGTGTGTTTCTTGGGATGAAAGTATATCAATTCGCACTCGCGAACTGGCCCTTTTAATTCAAAAAACGAAGCCCGCGGGCTTCGTTTTTTTTATAGATTATAATGTCTCGCTTTGTGACACGTCGGGCAGAGCCACGTGCCGCTCCCTGCTTCGAGATGATACTCCATCAAACGAATGCCGGTCGGCCCGAAACGGTTCATGTCATCCCCGCACGCTTCACAGATGGCCGTCGGGGCGAGCTGTGACACTGCCTGCTCTTCGGTCAAGTGAGCAGTGAACGTCTCCCGGGTCCACTTGGCAGACGGGACGCGGTACCCTTGCTCCCATTTGGTACGGATGACGGCGTCCGTGTCTTCCTCGTACATACCTGATTGAAGCAACGGATGATGGAAATCAAGACCGACCACGTCGACGAGGCTATACGCCTTCGCCTCTGGTACCGCCTCCGTCCGCCAATAGCGGTCGGCCGGGCGCTTGGTCATCTCGACGAGCATGACTTCGACTTCAGCCACGATACCGTATCCGAGAATCTCAATCCAAGCTGTCCCCTCTTCGAGCCGGCCTTCCACATAGAACGGGCTCGCTTCCTGAAAGTAGATCGGGAGCGCGGACCAGACATCATACTCGTTCGGATCGATTCGGATGATGTTCATCTTACTGGTGCGCGAGCGTGAACTGTTCGCGCCATTCGGCATCGAATCGGTTCGCCCGGAACATCTCGATCTCTTGTTTGTATGGTGCCACTTTCGTCTTCTCACTGATCGGGATATACGGCGTCTCCAAAATTTTTGGCAAGTGGGTGAACGCCTCGTGGTGGATAATCCGGTTCAACGTGTCGAAGCCGATTTCGCCATAGCCGATATTCTCGTGACGATCTTTTTTCGCGCCGCGCACGTTCTTCGAATCGTTGACGTGGATGACGCCGAGACGGTCCAGTCCGACGATTTGGTCGAACTGTTCAATGACACCGTCCAAATCGCCGACGAGGTCATAACCCGCGTCATGAACGTGACATGTGTCGAAACAGACCGAGAGCCGGTCGTTGTGTGTCACCCCGTCGATGATCGTTGCCAGTTCTTCGAACGTCTTGCCGAGTTCGCTGCCTTTTCCAGCCATCGTCTCAAGTGCGATTTTCACGGTCTCGTCACCGGTGAGCACCTCGTTCAAGCCTTCGATGATGCGGGCCAAGCCGACGTCTTCCCCTGCACCGACATGCGCGCCCGGGTGAAGGACGACGTGACGTGCGACTTGGAGCGCTTCGGCCCGTTTGATTTCGGCGGCCAAAAACGAGACGGCGAGTTCGAACGTCTCCGGTTTCGTCGTGTTGCCCAAGTTGATGATATAAGGGGCATGGACGACGATCTCATCGATGTCGTGCGCCGCCATATGGGCGAGCGCCGCCTCGATATTCAAATCCTCGATTGGCTTGCGCCGTGTGTTTTGGGGCGCACCCGTATATACCATCATCGTGTTAGCGCCGTATGAGACGGCTTCTTCACTGCCAGCGAGCAACATTTTCTTACCGGATACAGAAACGTGGGAACCAATTTTTAACATAGTCATTTCTCCTTCATTCTCATCTGTCCTTAGTGTACACAAAAAGAAGAATCGACTCCACGAAGTCGATTCTTCTTTTGCTTAGCGTCGGTTCTTTTTACGAACTTCGCGACGTTCCTTACGTTGGCTCTGCATATGCTCACGTGAGGCCGTCTCTTTCAATTTATACTTGAACTTCTTCTTGTAACCAGGTTTGACCTTTTTCTTCGCCTTCTTGATTTCGCCCGCCATCCGGCTGTGCGCCGTTTGCGAGACTTTCATCTTCCGGTCGGTCGTGCGGCGTTTGCGTGTCTTGATCTCTTGAAGCGATCCGTTCTTCAAATCGACGTGCTTGAACGTGAATCCACGCTCTTCGAGTCGATTGATTGGACCGTTCTCGTGATCTTCATACAGCGTGTACGCTTCGCCAGTCTCACCAGCGCGGCCCGTCCGGCCGACACGGTGCGTATAGAAGTCGAGGTCTTTCGGAATGCCGAAGTTGATGATGTGCGACACACCTTTAATATCGATGCCGCGCGCCGCCAAGTCGGTAGCAATCACGAACTGATATTTCGCGTCGTTGATGTCTTTGATCGCTTGCTTCCGGCGACGGGCTTGCATGTCCCCATGAAGCGTGCCGACGTTGAGTCCCGCCTCGCGGAACGACGTCTCCAACTCATCCGCATCTTGTTTCGTGTTCGTGAACACGAGACAGACGAACGGGTTGATTGCTTTTGCGATGTCGACCGTCAATGCCTTGCGGTCCCGGTGACGGACCGGGATGACGTGATGCTTGATTTTCGGAACGACGCGGTGCTCTTCACTCGCTTCCGCGTAACGCGGGTCATGCAAATATTTCTTCAAGAACGGTTGTAGCTTCTCAGGAATCGTCGCTGAGAAGACCATCGTTTGAAGTTTCTCTGGCAACGACTGCGCGATGCGGTCGACTTCAGGCAAGAAGCCCATGTCGAGCATTTGGTCGGCTTCATCGACGACGAAATGCGTGACTTTGTGCGGGAATAACGCTTGGACTTTCATCAAGTCGAGTAGACGACCTGGTGTCCCGATGATCAGTTGTGGTGGGTTTTTCATCTTGTCGATTTGTCGTTCCCGGTCAGTTCCTCCGACAATCAGACTTGTTTTAATGTAGTCCGGCTGTTTGACGAGGAGTGTTTTCAACTCTTCGTGAATCTGCCAAGCGAGTTCGCGCGTCGGTGCGACGACGATGGCTTGGACCGATTCTTCTTTCGGATCGATTGCTTCTAAAATAGGTAAGAGGAACGCAAGCGTCTTCCCCGTCCCGGTTTGTGATTTCCCAATGATATCGCGGCCATTCATCGCAGCCGGAATAATCCGGGCTTGAATGTCCGTCGGTACTGTGATGCGCTTTTCTGTCAAGGCATCGACGATAAACGGTAACAATTTGAACTGTTGGAAGCTGTTCAATCGATACACCTCCTGTTTCTTTCCACTTTTCCTAGCATAGCGGAATCTAATCATTTGTCAATTAATCTTTTGCGAGCCCTTCGTATAAATAGCTCGACGAATAGTAGTGTGACGCAATTTTCTTGCCGTTCAAATGATGTTCGAGCGCCTTGAATCCGACCTCGATCATTTCGTTCGGTGATTGGACGACGGTCGCATCGACTTTCCCGCTATGAATCAGCGGATAAATGCCGGTCACACCGTCGACCGATACGAGCGTTTTGTCACTGAGGCCATGGCTTTCGAGGGCCCGGACGACACCGAACGTATTGTCATCATTGTGAGAAAAGACGGCATCGAACGGAATACCGGCATCGAGCCACCGAGACATCTCGATCTCGGCTTGGAACGTGTCGTAATTACCCGTGATCGAGGCGACGACTTGCAGGTTGTCGTTGGCCTTGTCATATTCCGTCAACCCGAGGCTCCGGTCGATCGTCGAACGAACTTTGGCGGTCCCTCTCACTTCGACGACACGAATCGGACGGTCGAGCCCGGCGTGTTGGGCGGCGATATGGTTCGCTGCCATCCGGCCGATCTCGACGTTATCGGACATGACCGACGTCAAGACGCTGTCATGGTCGATCATCCGATCGATGGCGATAATCGGAATACCCTCCCGTTCGGCCCGTTCGAGCGATGGGCGGATGAATGCTTCATCGAGCGTCGTCACGAAAATCGCTTCGACCCCGCGGTCGATCAGCGCGTCCAATTTTTCTTTCTCCAGGACACGGGAATCCTCACTCGTCGTCGGGACAGGGATAAAGCCTTTTTGATTCGCCGTCCGGACGAACGCGGCCAACAGTTTATTGGCATGCTCATGCTTTTCACTGACGAATACGAAACCGACTTCATTATTTTCTCTCGCCCGTTCCGGTAATTGGATTGACGTAATCAATAGAATCGATAGCGCCCAGACGATCGGCAGCCAAAGCCAGTAATGTTTGAACCCTTTCGTCATGGGTGCGACCGCCTTGGGATTTTAATCATCATGGCCGTACCTTCTCCTTCAACACTTTCAATTTCCATGTGACCGTTCACGGCTTTCAAGTATTCCCGAATCATGTAGAGCCCTAAGCCGTTGCCGTTCTCTTTCGTTGTATAAAACGCGGACCCGACCGACTTGACTTGAGATTCGGTCATCCCGATCCCATTGTCTTCGATCAAGAAGCGGTAGTCCCGTTCCGTGAATTGAATCGTGACCGTCACGACGCCGTCGGCACCTTTCGTATCGACGGCCTCGACCGCGTTTTTGAACAAGTTATAGATGATTTGGACGAGCATGTCGTTCGAACAGTAAAACGGCGGCATGTCGTTCGGGACGTTCAACTCCCAGTTCGTGACCCGCTTATAGCATTCGGCGTCGAGCAAGAATTCGAGACGTTTCGCAAACTCGGTCATGTCGAGCCACTCTTCTTGTAGCTTCGCCTGGTCGGGCTTCGCGAGCGTGAGCATCGTCGTGATCAAATGGTTGGCCCGATCAAGTTCTGAAAGCGCGAGATCGAGCATGTCGCTGCTACTGTGCCCTTCTTTCACCATCTGCAACGTGATTTGGACCGGCGTGAGCGGATTGCGAATCTCGTGGGCAATCCCTGCCGCGAGCTGTCCGAGCGAGGCGAGCTTCTCTTGCTGCAACAATAGTTGCTGTTGACTGAGCTGTTCGCGTCGGGCCGTCTCCATACGGCGGGAATAATCGTTGTACGTATCGAGCAGCGTCTCGACTTCTTTGGAGCCGGTCCGTTCGAGTTGGATCGGTTCGAGCGACTGTTGTTTCTTGATATTTTGCACAAGTTCAAGCAGCGGACTTGTCAACGTCTTCGACAACAGTAGACCGACCATGATACTCAAGAAGAATGTCACGAGCGTAATCATCAAGTATTGCCAACGCGTCGCGTACACCGCTTCGTAGACCGAATCGGTACTATGCTTTGCAAGGACGCTCCATCCGTTGACACGCGCATCGGGCTCAAACATGAGGACATCGTCTTTCGTACTGAACACCGAACGGACGTCGTAGGCGTCCGTCGCTTCGATGATGGACCGGGACAAACGCCGTTCTGCGTCCGTGACGAGATTGAACGAGGTCGACAATACTTCGCCCCGTTCATTCAACAAGTAGAGAATCATGTCATCATTCGCCGATTCAAGCATCCGACGATATAAATCTGAATTGAGCACGCTGATACTACCGCCGAACATCCCGATCATCCGGTTGTCTTCAAGCACCGGTACGTATAAATACGTCCCGACGTCACCCGAGATCGAAATCGGGTCACTCATAAACAAGTCGTTCCTGCCGCCGGTGAGCACCTCTTTAAATTTCGGATCACTCTTGAGCGTCAGCGCCGGTACTTGGCGTTGCGAGTACCACGTGAACGCATCGCCTTCTAAATCGTAATAAAAAATCGAGGTGAAGCTCGTCCGCTGATTTAAATAACCGGTGCGGATCCGCTCTTCGATATACGTCTCATTCCCGACGTAAGCACCGAGATAGACCAAGTCTTCGTATAGTTTACCGAGCCGCGTCTCCAGGTTTTCAATACTCCCGTCAATCGCGTAGTCGAATTGTTCTTTCGCCAGTTCTTCCGCGCGGGACACCGTCACGCGGTCGGCAGAGAAGGCTAATGAAGAGATGACAAGTCCTAGTATAATGAAGATAATGAATGTAATCTGAAAGAAGTACGATTTTCGAACTTCAAGCAATGTTCTTAGGCGTTCCACGGTGTCCCTCCTTTCTAACCTTAAGATTATAGCATGAATACACGGAAATCTTTTCGTATTTTCGAAACAATGTTAGACTAATACGTATGAAAGCATCGCGAAAGGAGCGTTCCTTACAAAATGAAAGTTAAAAAAATTAGTCCACGCGGATATTGCTACGGCGTCGTCGATGCCATGAAGCTCGCCAACGAAGCTGTGGCCAACCCAGATTTACCGCGTCCTATCCATATACTCGGCATGATTGTCCATAACCGTCATGTCACCCAAGCATTCGAGGAACTCGGCGTCAAGACGGTCGATGGTGAGGATCGAATGAAAGCGCTCGAGACAATTGATCGTGGAACGGTCGTCTTTACCGCCCACGGCATCTCGCCGCTCGTGCGTAAGCGTGCCATTGAGAAAGGCTTGACGATTGTCGATGCCTCGTGCCCGGATGTACTGGTCACCCACGATTTGATTCGCGAAAAGACAGCTGTCGGCTATGAAGTCATCTACATCGGCAAGCATGGCCACCCGGAACCGGAAGGCGCGATGGGCGTCGCTCCAGGAAAAGTTCATCTCGTCCAATACGAGAGTGACTTCGAGGCGCTCCCGGCTCACCTGTATGATGCAAAAATTCTCGTCACGAACCAGACGACGATGAGCCAATGGGACGTCTCGGCCTTGATTGAGATGATTCAAGAACGGTATCCTCATGTCGAGGTCCACAACGAGATCTGTAACGCGACCCAAGTCCGGCAAGAAGCTGTCGCTGAACAAGCCGGTGACTGTGAACTATTGATCGTCGTCGGTGACCCGAAGTCGAACAACTCGAACCGTTTAGCCCAGGTATCGAAAGAGATTGCAGGCACGAACGCCTACCGCATCGGCGACTTGAGCGAACTCGACCTGGCTTGGCTCGAAGGTGTCGAAACGGTCGCCGTCACGTCAGGCGCGTCGACACCGACACCAATCACAAAAAAAGTCATCGACTTCTTGACCCAATATGACCCGCTCGATTTGAGCACGCACGATAAGACGCCATATCTTGAACTGCGCAGCATTCTTCCGAAAGTGAAGGCGCTCCGTAAATGACATGAACCCCCGTCCTCTCCCGAGGACGGGGGTTTTTCGTTTAATCATCAGTAGAAGCGGAACGGGTTTGTATCGGCTTCCGAAACAAACAATTCGACATCGAGTTTCGCACGTTCACACTTCTCGCGCATCACGTCGACGACGCCTTGCTTCATCACGCTCTCCACGTGATGACCTGGATCGACGACGGAAAGTCCGAGCGCCATTGCATCGTGGGCCACATGGAAGTACAGGTCGCCCGTCACATACGCATCCGCACCTTTGAAATGGGCTGCCGATACGTATTTATTCCCGTCCCCGCCGAGCACCGCCACTTTCTCGATGATCCGGTTCGGATCGCCGACGACACGGACGGCTTCGACGTCAAAGCTCGTCTTGACGTGTTCTGCGAACGCGGCGAGTGTGAGAGGCACCTCGAGACGTCCGATACGACCGAGGCCGAACACGGGCCCGTCAATGTCGTCACGAATCAAATCGTAGGCCACCTCTTCGTATGGATGCGCGTCCGTCATCGCCTTAAGCACTCTTTTCTTTTGGCTCTCCGTGACAATCGTCTCGATTTTCACTTCTTCGACACGCTCCGTCTTGCCATGCTGACCGATGTACGGGTCGGACCCGGCAAGCGGAGTAAACTGCCCTTCTCCTGAAACAGTGAACTGGCAGTCCCCATAATCCCCAATTCGGCCGGCGCCGGCACGTCCTAGCGCATCCGAGACGGCGGTCCGATGGGTCACCGGAACGAAGACGGACAGCTTATACACCGGTTCTTCATACGTTGGAATGAGTACCATCGGGTCGACGAGTCCAAGTGCCTGACTCATCCAATCGTTGACCCCGCCCTGACAGACGTCCAAGTTCGTATGGGCGACATAGACGGCAATGTCATGCCGAATGCATTTCATGACGATCCGGCCAGCGGCACTGCGATCGTTCACTTGCGCAAGCGCGCTGAAAATGGGTGGGTGGTGGGCGATAATCAAATCGACGTCTCGCTCGATCGCTTCATCAACGACCGACTCGAGCACGTCTAGCGTCACCATGACTCGTCGTACCGGTTTATTCAACGTACCGATTTGAAGACCAATTTTATCGCCCTCGACCGCGAGATGTTTCGGGGCGAACTCCTCAAACAATTGAATGACATGATTTCCGTTCGCCATCAGTTGCTCACCTCTCTCATTTTGTCACGTAGCGTCTTGAACTCCTCCTGTTTGCGGATGAGCGCTTCGGTTTGGGCACCTGCCGCCATCTGACCGAGCACGTAATCGAGCTTGTCCGCCTCGCGGCCCCATTTCATTTTGAACGCCTCTGGGCGTGTCGTGAGCAAGTACGGTCCGAACATGAGCTGCCACGCGCGTTCTGTGTCATCTAGGCTATAGCATGTCTCCGTGCCACGTTCTCCGACGAGAATCTCGTATACTTTGCCATTCTCTTCAACGATTGATTCCGCGACTAGGACGAATCCTGCGTCGAGCAACCATTCGCGGACGTGTTGCCCGTCCACGTTCGGTTGCAGGACGAGCCGTTCGACCGCACCTAACTTGTCACGGCCGCTCTCTAAAATCGACCGAATCAAACTTCCGCCCATCCCGCAAATCGAGATGCATGTCGCCTCATCTGCTTCGAGGACGGCGAGCCCGTCACCGAGACGGACGTCGATGTTTTCGGTCGCTCCGATGAGCTCGACTTGAGCTTTGGCCGCTTCCATCGGTCCACGGTTCACTTCGCCTGCGATGGCGCGGTCGACGATGCCTTGCTGAACGAGATAGCATGGCACGTAGGCGTGGTCAGAGCCGATGTCCGCCACTACACTGCCTTTCGGAATGAAATCGACGACTTGCTTCAGTCGGCGGTCTAACGTCACTTGTTCTTGCATAGGGACAACTCCTTTTTCTACTTCTTCACTATTAGGGTAACGAATATTTATATCCAGGACAATAAAAAACGTACCCCAGAAGGAGTACGTTTCACCCTTATTGTTCGAGCAACCAAGTCGCGAGTACGTCTGCTTCTTCGGCAGTCGCGAGACCGGCTGGCATTGCACCTTTACCGTTGACGATGATGTTTGTGATCTCTTCCGCCGATAAACGTTCGCCGACGCCTGTCAACGCAGGACCGACGCCACCTTCGAGATTTCCACCGTGGCAACCTGTGCAGCCTTTCGCCGCATACAAGTCTTCCGGGTTCATCTCAGTGACCGACGGACCTTCAGCAGCCTGCTGAGCTTGGTTCACGCCAAAATACGATAATGAGACCATGGCAATGATTGCGACGATTGCGATCGCTGCAAACGGTAACAATGGATTACGCATTGTATTTCCCCCTCATGTTCATTCCAAATTTCTACCCATCACTATTTTACTCAAAAAATAATAAAGAAGGAAGGAAAATCACTCATTTTCCTTCCTTTCTTCTAAAACTTCACATTTTATTCAAAAACACAATTAATCAAGGAAGTCTTTCAAGCGTTTCGAACGGCTCGGGTGACGGAGCTTCCGGAGCGCCTTCGCCTCGATTTGACGAATCCGCTCGCGGGTGACGCCGAACACTTTCCCGACTTCTTCGAGCGTGCGCGTACGGCCATCATCGAGACCGAAACGGAGACGGAGTACGTTTTCTTCGCGGTCCGTGAGCGTGTCGAGCACGTCTTCGAGTTGTTCTTTGAGTAGCTCATAGGCAGCGGCGTCTTGCGGTGCCATCGCATCTTGGTCTTCGATGAAGTCGCCGAGGTGCGAATCATCCTCTTCCCCGATTGGTGTCTCGAGCGAGACAGGCTCTTGGGCGATTTTCAAGATTTCACGCACTTTTTCAGGTGTGAGTTCCATCTCTTTGGCGATTTCTTCAGGTGCCGGTTCGCGCCCGAGGTCTTGCAACAGTTGACGTTGAACACGAATCAACTTGTTGATCGTCTCGACCATGTGGACCGGGATCCGGATTGTCCGAGCTTGGTCGGCGATGGCGCGGGTGATAGCTTGACGAATCCACCACGTCGCGTACGTCGAGAACTTGAACCCTTTCATGTAGTCGAACTTCTCGACGGCTTTAATGAGGCCCATGTTTCCTTCTTGAATCAAGTCAAGGAAGAGCATACCGCGCCCGACATAGCGTTTCGCGATCGATACGACGAGACGGAGGTTGGCTTCGGCAAGACGTTTCTTCGCCTCTTCGTCCCCTTGTTCAATCCGTTTCGCGAGTTCGGTCTCATCTTTCGCACTGAGGAGATCGACGCGGCCGATCTCTTTCAAATACATGCGGACCGGGTCGTTGATCTTAATACCTGGCGGGACGGACAAGTCGTTCAAATCGACCTCTTCGTCCTCTTTTTTGGTTGGTGTTTCTTCGGCATCGGCCGCATCTTCTGTGACGCGGATATCTTTACCTTCTAAGTCTTCAATGAAGTTATCGATAAAGTCCGAATCCACCTCGAAATGGCTGAGGCGATCTTGGATTGCTTGCATGGATACGACGCCTTTTTTCTTACCTAATTTCTCGAGTTCGTCTATGGCGTTAAATAAATCCTCTTTTTTCTTCTCTGCCATCTAGCAGTTCAACTCCTTCCAAACTTCCTTCACGTTCATCGTTCACGAAGACGACGACTCCGGGTAATCAATTCTTGTAACTTGGATGCCTGGTCTACTATACTTTCGGCATCTTGTCCGATTTCCCTTTTCGCTCGTTCGATTTGACGCTGTTCCTCATAACTGTTTATGACCTTAATGTATTCATCTAAAACCTCTTCGGTCAGTTCGTCCGGTGCGGACATGAGCCGAATCTCGGCATACCGATTCGCATAGTCCGGACGTTGGTCACAATACCGTTCCATGAACGGGGGCGCCACTTGTTCGAATTCTTCATGCGTCATGTCCTCCGAGACGATCTCATAGAGGGCCGTCGCCAGCATGCGATGCACTTCGTCCTGATAGGCTAGCCCGAGGCGGTCCCTGACGAAGCGGACCAGCTCCGGACCACTCAGCATGGCCCGAAGCAACAGCTTTTCGGCTTTGACATAACGCGGTTCATTCGTCTTAGATGAACGCCGGCGAACCGGTTCAGCCTCCGGCACTCGTTGGGGTGCGATTTCTTTCGGTCTTGTCGAGGGCATCCGTGACAACAATGTCTCGACTGGAATCTCAAATTCGTCGGCCAACTTTCTCACATATAAATCACGTCGAATCGAATTGTCCGTTTTACTGATTTCCACAAGCATAGATTCAATAAATCGAATCCGTTCTCCTTCTCGATTCATGTTTTTCCCACGCCGTAGCGTCCGGTTCATGAAATCGAGGACGGATAAACGCTCCGATTCGACAAGTCTGTGCCACTGCTCCGCCCCGTTCGTCCGAATATAATCATCCGGGTCGGTCTTCTCAGGTAACATCAGCACCTGGACATCGAGCGGGTAGCCCTCGAGCAAGCGGACGACTTTCATCGTCGCTTCTTGTCCGGCCGTATCACCGTCATAACAGATGATCACTTCTTCGACCATGCGTGCTAACGCACGGGCATGCTGCGTCGAAAACGCCGTCCCGAGCGACGCGACGACTTCCTTCGTCCCGGCTTGCGCGACTTGCAAGACGTCGACGTTCCCTTCCACGAGCACGACCCGTTTTTGCTTTCGCATCGTGGCCCGTGCCTGTGAAAAGCCGAAGAGGAGTTCGCTCTTGTTGAACAAGGGCGTATCCGCCGTGTTGACGTACTTTGGCTGTCGCTCATCGATCGCCCGTCCGCTAAATCCGACGATGGTGCCGTCTCGATCCGCAATCGGAAAGACGACTCTGCCTTCAAACCGGTCAAAATATTCACCGGACCTTGACTTAGAAATCAACCCCGCCTCCACCATGACCTCGAGGTCGAAACCTCTTCGTTCCAGTGAATCAACGGTAAAACGGCGATGATCAGGCGCGTACCCGATCTTATACTGACCGATCGTCGTCTCCTGTAGACCGCGCGCTTGCAAATACGTCAATCCGACTTCGCCCGCTTCGGTCTTCATCAACACTTCATGATACAAATCCGCCACGACACGATGGGCATCGCGCATCTGTTTACGAATGACTTGGTCTCGTGACAACTCCTCATCGCCAGACACCCCGCCCTCGATGGCGATGTTCGCCCGCGTCGCGAGACGTTCAATCGTCTCAGGGAACGACAGACCTTCTGTCTCCATGACGAACGTAAATACGTTCCCGCCGGCTCCACATCCAAAACAATGGTACATCCCTTTTTCCGGGGACACGGAGAACGATGGACTGTTCTCCGAGTGGAACGGACAGAGACCAACGAGGCGATGGCCTTGCTTCTTCAATTCAACGCGTTCACTGATTAAATCAACGATATCTGTGGCTTGTTTCACTTCCGCAATGACTTCATCCGGTATTCGCGGCAACTCGACCACTCCCTATCCAAACTCGCAACGAAACGGAACGCTCACCACGTTCCGTTTCACTGTAATGTCAGTACTCTATTATACCGTTAACACCAGTCGATTACTAATCCGAGTACTCAATCGTCTTTCGATTGGTCGAGCATCCGTAAAATGATGCCTGCCGTCTCTTCGACGGCTTTGTTCGTCACGTCGATGACCTCGCAACCGATTCGTTCGTAAATCCCTCGGGCATACTCGAGTTCACGATTGATGCGTTCGAGTTGGGCGTAGTCGGCCTCCGGTTTCAAACCGAGCGACTTCAACCGTTCCATCCGAATCGAAATCAACTTATCCGGCGAGATGATTAACCCGACGCACTTGTCAGGCGGCAAATCGAACAGTTCTTCCGGCGGGCGTGATTCCGGCACGAGCGGTACGTTGGCGACCTTATACCGCTTCAACGCCAAATATTGTGAGAGCGGCGTCTTGGATGTGCGTGATACGCCGACGAGGACGATATCAGCTTTTTTCAAGCCTCTTGGGTCACGTCCGTCGTCGTACTTGACCGCGAACTCCATCGCTTCGATTTTCCGGAAGTAATCCTCATCGAGACGATAGATGAGTCCCGGTTTCTCGCGCGGACTCTCTCCGAGTTGACCGGCGAGCACGTCGAGTAAGTCGCCGAGCAAGTCGACCGTCTTCACGTCATGCGCTCGTCCGAGTTGGACGAGGAGGGCCCGATGCTCTTCGTTGACCAACGTGAAGGCGATGACTGCTCCTTGGGCACGCGCTTGTGTCACGACATCGTGAATCGTCTGTTCATCTTCCACGAACGGAATTCTAAGCGTCTCAATCGCATTCTCGTGGAACTGGATGCTCGCGGCGCGGACGACGAGTTCACATGTCTCCCCGACCGAATCGCTCACGACAAATACGAGTTGTTTTTGTGTCAGTGTCAAACCAGATTCCTCCTCAGAACGACTCATCGTTGGCGAGTGCGATCAATACTTTCGTCATGTTCGTCTTCGTCATGCGACCGAGCACGATCAGCTTGCCGTCTTTCTCTTCGACGACTGGCATGGCATCGATTTGTTTCTCGATCAGCTTCATCCCGGCCCGAATCAACGTCTCACTCTTCTCGCACACCGTGATGTTCGGCATGCGGGTCATGATGACGTTGACCGGCAATTGATCCAAGTCTTGATTGCCGATGGCGGCCCGAAGTAAGTCTTTACGTGACAAGACACCGACGAGCTCGTTGTCCTTGCCGACGACGAACAGCGAACCGACGTCTTCTAAAAACAAGGTCACGACGGCGTCATACACCGTCATCTCGTCACTGACGACTTTCGCGGACGACATGAAGTCGCCGACCGTCAATGAATCCAATTTTTCCCGAAGCAGGGATGAGTTTCGTTTGCCGACGAACGTGTAGCCGACACGTGGCCGGGCTTCTAGTATTCCAGTCATCGTCAAGATGGCCAGGTCCGGGCGGAGCGTGGCGCGAGTGAGCGACAGCTCTTGCGCGATCTGCTCACCCGTGATCGGTCCGTTGACCCTGACGATCTCAACGATCTTCTGTTGGCGTTCATTCAGCTGCATAGCCAACCCCCTCAAGTTTGGTCAGAGTACGAGCGCGCTAAAGTCGGCGACGCTCTCGATCGTCATGGCGAGTCGTTTCATCTCGCGCAGACGGTTCTCGCGAATCGCTTCAACGTCGCTCATGACCATTGTATTTTCGAAATAAGCGCTAATCGGTTGTTCCAATACGCGCAATGACGCGATCGCTTGATGATAATCCCCATCCTCGACGGCTCGCTCCGTTTCCGGTAGCGTCGCTTCGATGGCGACATGGAGTTCGTTCTCTTCTTTGTTTTCGAACAATGCCGGATCGACCTCTCCAGCCTCACCTTTCTTGGCGATATTGACGACACGCGTCAATTGCTCAATGAGTAGTTTCGCATCGTTTGCGAGCATGGCTTGAACCGCGTCCGCTCGGGCATCGAGCCGGTTGATGGCGAGCTCTGTCGTCAATACGGCGTCGATGACGTCATAACGGACTTGCCGTTCTTGGAGACGATACTTCAGGCGAAGCATGAAGAAGTCTTTTAGTTGCGCCTTGACTTGTTCTTTATCGGCATCATAAAGTCCTGCCTGAAGTTGCGAATCGACAACTTGTGAAAGTAATTTGTCGAGTGGGAGCGCAATCTTCCAATCCGCTAGAATTTGGACGACCCCTTGGGCTTGACGACGAAGCGCGAACGGGTCTTGCGAACCGCTCGGAATCATGCCGATTCCGAAGAATGCAGCGATCGAATCCAATTTATCGGCGAGTGCGAGAACCGCACCCGTTGGCGTCGATGGTGACGCGTCGCCCGCAAAGCGTGGCATATAGTGTTCACGGATGGCCGCGGCCACTTCTTTGTCCTCACCTTGTTGGAGCGCATACTTCTCACCCATCACCCCTTGGAGTTCTGTGAACTCATACACCATTTGGCTGACGAGGTCGAACTTATGGATGGCACCAGCCCGGGCGACTTTGGCTGCATCCGCATTGAACAATGGCGCCAGCGTTCCGGCGAGTTGTTCTACGCGACGGACCTTGTCTCCCGTCGTGCCCAACTTCTCATGGAAGACGATGCGGTCGAGACGGACGAGTTGATCGTCAATCTTCGTCTTTTGGTCTTCCTCATAGAAGAAGACGGCGTCTGCCAAGCGGGCCCGGATGACCTTCTCGTTCCCTTTGGCCACGTTTTGAAGATGGTCTGCGTTCCCGTTACGGACGGTCACGAAATAGTTTTTAAGCGTTTCACCGATATAGACCGGGAAATAGCGTTGGTGCTCTTTCATCGTCGTGATCAATACTTCTTCCGGAAGTTCGAGATAGCTTGCATCGAATTCACCGAACAGCGCAGTCGGCCATTCGACGAGGTTCGTCACTTCCTCGAGCAATGAGGCGTCGAGCGGAACCGTCCACCCTTGTTCTGAAGCCAACTCGTCGATTTGACGCTCGATGCGGGCCTTACGGTCTTCATATGACGCGACGACGAATTCGCGTTCGAGCGTCTCGGCGTAGGCGGCCGGCTCGGCGATCGTGACGTCACCTTTACTCAAGAAGCGGTGACCACGTGTCACGTTTCCTGTTTTTACGCCTTCGATTTCAAAATCGATTTGCTCGGCACCGAACAACGCGACGAGCCAACGAATCGGACGCATGTAGCGGAGACTGCTCGTGCCCCACTTCATGTTTTTCGGGAACGTCATACCACGGACGACGTCTTCGAGTGCCGGAAGCAGCGTGCTCGTCGCCTGACCTGACTCGTGACGGTCTGCGAACACGTACTCGACACCTTTCTCTTCAGCGAAGTACAAGTCGTCGACCGAGAGACCGCGGCCACGGGCAAACCCAGCGGCTGCTTTCGACCAGTTTCCTTCAGCGTCTTGAGCGATCTTTTTCGCCGGTCCGCGAAGCGTCTCCGTCAAGTCTTGTTGCTTCTCTTCGACGTCTTTGACAAGAACGGCGAGACGGCGCGGTGTTGAATAGACGGTCAATGTCCCGAACTGGACACGGGCGTCCGTCAAGAAGGCGGTCACACGCTCTGCCAATTGTTTCTCCGAACGGAGGACGTATTGCGCTGGTAATTCTTCAAGTCCGATTTCTAATAAAAGGTCACGCATCAAGGTCACCTGCTTTCTCTTGGTTCAAAAGTGGGAAACCGAGACGTTCCCGCTCTTCGATAAATTTGGCAGCACACGCACGGGACATGTTGCGGACACGTTGGATGAAACCGGTCCGTTCCGTCACCGAGATGGCGCCTTTCGCATCGAGTAGGTTGAACGTATGCGAACATTTGAGGATATAGTCGTAAGCCGGGAAGACGAGGTTCTCGTCAAGGGCACGCTTCGCTTCTTTTTCGTACGTATCGAACAACGTGAACAACATGTCGACGTCTGAAAGTTCGAACGTATATTTTGAGTGTTCATACTCGGGCTGGTAGAAGATGTCCCCATACTTGAATCCGTCCGTCCAGACGAGGTCAAACACGCTCTCGACTTCTTGGATGTACGACGCGAGACGTTCGAGACCGTATGTGATCTCGACGGCGATCGGGTCACACTCGATACCACCGACTTGTTGGAAATACGTGAACTGGGTGATCTCCATCCCGTTCAACCAAACTTCCCAACCTAGACCGGCCGCGCCGAACGTCGGGTTTTCCCAGTTGTCTTCGACGAAACGGATATCGTGCTCGAGTGGGTTGATTCCGATCAACTCTAAACTTTCTAAGTAAAGCTCTTGGATGTTGCTCGGTGACGGCTTCATGATGACTTGGAACTGATGATGCTGATACAAACGGTTCGGGTTTTCTCCGTACCGTCCATCCGCCGGACGACGTGACGGCTCCGTGTAACAGACGTTCCACGGCTCTGGTCCGAGACTCCGTAAGAACGTCATCGGGTTCATCGTACCGGCCCCTTTCTCAACGTCATACGCTTGCATTGTCAAGCAGCCTTTCGACGCCCAGAAATTTTGTAACGTCAAAATAATTTCTTGCACGGTCATGTGCTTCATATGTGACACCTCCAAAAGTATTGAAACGACAAAAAACGCCCCTATGTGCCATGCACATAGGGACGGGATTACCCGCGGTTCCACCCTACTTGCCTCGAGATGAGGCCACTCTTTGGATTGTGGGCGCTCCGGAATTGCCATTCACTTCCCCCTGGCGTTCGGCTCCCACCTCCCCGAACTCGCTGTACCCATGGCGTAAAAGCTACTCGTTCCCTTCATTGCGCACGCTATTTCATTTGTCTAATCGTAGATTATGGTATCGAATCTTGTCGAAAAAGTCAATCATCGTTCAAGTAAAGGCGCTGCATTTGATCGAGGACACGTTTCGTCTTCAGCCGCAAGCCACTGTATGATTCCATATAGGCGTCGAACAGCTGCCTGAGCAGAATCCGCGTCTCTTTTGTGAGCGGGACGTTACTGAATTCGGACAGCTCGTGTCGGCTCATCAAATAGAGGAGCTTCGCTAGACGTTCGCTCATGCGGGCCGACCCTTCTTCTTGGTGACGCGAGCAAAGAAAACCACCGGCCGCCACTGAAAAATACATCGGGTCGGTCACATCGTTGCAACGGATGCACCCGGTCAAAACGGGTGCGACCCCGAGCAAGTGCAAAATGCGCAGTTCAAAGTGGTGCGTGATCACATCCGGGTCCATCCCTGCATTGAGCGCCTGCAGGGCGTCATTCAAGATGCGATAGAGCGGGCGGTTCGGCACCCGGTCCTCGACGGTACGGTCGACGAGCTCGAGCCAGTACATGGCGTACGCCATGCGCTCGACGTCTTTCCGGATTTCCGGATAGGACGTGATCACATCCGACGACTTCAGTTGACCGAGGCCACGGCTCGCCGGGAAAATATACACCGCCTCGACGAAAGGCTGGCTCGACGCATGCAGGCGACTGCCCGGCTTTTTCGCACCGCGCGCCATGACGGCGACTTTCCCGAGTTCTTCGGTGAACAACGTGACGACTTTGTTCGATTCCCCGTAATTGACCGTCCGAATGACGATTCCCGTGACCTTTTGCAACATGGCTTAATACTCGTCGTCGCGGAAACCGAGGTCGCGGAGTTGACCCATCTTGTTACGCCAATCTTTTTGTACTTTCACCCATAGGTTCAAATACACTTTTGTCCCGAGGAGTGCCTCGATGTCGTGGCGTGCTTCTGTCCCGATTTCGCGGAGCATCGCACCTTTTTTGCCGATGACGATTCCTTTTTGCGAATCACGCTCGACCATGATCACGGCCTCGACATCAATCATTTCCGAGTTTTCCCGTTTCTTGATCGATTCAATGGCGACCGCGATTGAGTGCGGCACTTCATCACGCGTCTTATGGAGCACTTTCTCGCGAATCAATTCAGAGATGATGAACCGTTCCGGGTGGTCGGTCACTTGGTCGGCCGGGTAATACATCGGTCCTTCCGGGAGCAACTTTTTGATTTCTTTAAGAAGCGGTTCGACGTTATTGCCTTGAAGTGCCGAGATCGGGACATACGCCGCGAAATCGAGTTGGTTCGTATACTGCTCGATGACAGCCGGAATCTCGTCCGGATGAATCAAATCGATTTTGTTCATGACGAGGATGATTGGCGTATCGAGCCCTTTTAACTTCTCGATGATGAACTCATCGCCGGCGCCTCGCGGTTCCGTGACGTTGACCATGAAGAGGATCGCGTCGACTTCACGGAGTGCGTTCGTCGCGACTTTCATCATGAAATCGCCGAGACGGTGTTTCGGCTTATGAATCCCTGGCGTGTCGATAAAGATGATTTGCGAATCATCCGTCGTATATACACCTTGGACCTTGTTGCGCGTCGTCTGCGGCTTGTCTGACATGATGGCAATCTTTTGTCCGATGACCCGATTCAAGAACGTCGATTTCCCGACGTTCGGACGACCGATGATGGACACAAACCCTGATTTAAAATCTTCTTGATACATAGTGCACCTGCTTTCTAAATTTCCAATACGTTCAATCATATAACGAATTTGTCGATTACATAAGGGCCAAAAATGAAAAGTGCCGTGATGGCGGCCCCGATGGCGGCAACGAGCACTGATCCGGCTGCGACGTCTTTCGCTTGCTTCGCTAACGGTTTAATGTCTTTCGTGACGAGGTCGACCGTGCGCTCGACCGCCGTGTTCATCAGCTCGAGAGCGATGACGAGTACGACCCAACCGAACAGAATCAAGTTCTCGAGTTTCGTCGTTGGGAGCCACCAGGCAAATACGACGACGAGCAGGCTCGATGCGAGATGAATCAGCATGTTGCGTTCGGTCCGCACTGCGTGCACGATACCGTGCACGGCGAACCAGAACGGTTTCACACTTCGCCTCGTTTCAGCTCGAAGTGAGCAAGCACTTGTTCTTGGCGCGCCGTCATTTCCGCTTCTTCCTCAGGCGTCATGTGATCATAGCCGAGGAGATGTAAGAAGCCATGAATGGCCAAAAATCCGAGTTCTCGTTCGAATGAGTGGCCATAGTCGGCCGCCTGTTCGCGGCAACGCTCGACCGAGATGAGTAAATCGCCAAGGAGACGAGGCTCGTCTTCATCGAGCATGAAATCCATCTCTTCTTCGCCCATCTCGTCAAAAGCAAAACTGATCACGTCGGTCGGCGCATCTTTCCCGCGCCATTCCCGATTGATTGCTTGAATCTCGTCGTTCGTCAAAAAGGTGACCGACAGTTCGCTCGGTTCTTCAATGTCCTCTTCGAGCGCTGCGTGCATCAAAATAGATTCGACGAGCTCGACTTGAGCATCGGTCAACAACCCGTGCTCATCGTTCGAAATGATTTGCATGTAATTCGCCTTCTTTCTTCAGTTCTGGGTACTCGATCCGTTCATGGAACAAGCCGGTCAACGTCTCACACGCGCTCTCCCCGACCCGCCATACTTCTTTCGTCGTCAACTCGCAGTCTTCGAACTGTCCGTCTTGCAACTTGTCACGGATGATCGCGCTGACAAGCTGCCGGATCCGTTCTGGTGTCGGCTGCTTCTGTGACCTTACCGCCGCCTCAATCGAATCGACGATCATGACGACCGCCGCCTCGCGCGTCTGCGGTTTCGGTCCCGGGTAACGGAAGCGCGACTCAGTGACATCTCGTGTCTCTTTCGCTTTCACATAAAAGAACTTCAACAATGACGTGCCGTGATGTTGCTCGGCGATATCGATGATTTCTTTCGGTAGCTTGTAGCGGCGCAACAGATCAGCACCGTCATACGGATGGGCCATGATGATGTCGGCCGATTCTTCCGGCGTGAGCCGGTCGTGCGGGTTGACGCCGCTCTGTTGGTTCTCGATGAAGTGGAGCGGCCGCTCGGTCTTCCCAAGATCATGGTAATAACTAGCGACCCGGGCGAGCAATCCGTCGGCTCCGATCGCCTCACAAGCCGATTCAGCCAGATTGGCGACCATCATGCTGTGATGATACGTACCCGGTGCCTCCATCAATAATTTCCGCAACAGCGGGTGCGTCGGGCTCATCAATTCGATTAAGCGACCCGATGACAAGACGCCGAACCACGGCTCGAGAAACGGCAGGAATCCGAACGTGAGCACGATTGATAACAGGGCACTCGTAATCGCGAAGCCTGACAGATACGCGACCATCTCCCATGTCACTACCGTGTTACGCAGGAACAAGAGCGCGAGCACCATAATGATGTTGATGATGCCGAGCAAGACACCTGACAAGAATAACCGTTTCCGCTGAATCTTCGGTTCGACGAGGAAGACAGCCAGGAAACTACCGGTCGCAAAATAGACGACCGTCATGAAGCTCGTGTTTTGCCCGAAACTCGCCACGATCGATCCGGCGATCATCGTAATGAGTGCCGAGGCGAGCGCGACCCGTTCATCGACGAGGATACGTAGCAAGAGGACAACGAACGCCGTCGGTGCGAGCACGTATGCGTACGTCGTAAACTCGATGCCGATATAGCCGACCCCGAAAAAGATGCCGAGTTGAAGCAGTAACAACCCGTACACGGTAATCAAAATTTTAGGACGAAGCAACAACTGTTGAATCTTCGACCGGATCAACATGAACAGAAATCCGGTCGTCAACAGTCCGCTCAGTAAGTAAGCCCCGAACAGCGGTGCGAACGAACGGTTCGGGTCGATCGCACCGGTCAATTCGAGCTTCCGATAAATCTCACGTGTCACGACCTCGCCTTGATTGACGAGCAATTGTCCTTCTTGGATAATGACCGGCTCGACCGCGTCGAGCGCCTGCTGTTCTTTCTCGCGCGTCGCCTCAGAGTCGAACACGTAGTTCGGGACGATCAATTGATCGCTCAGGCTGTTGGCGATGGCCCGGAACTCGAGTGAGAGCGGGGATTGGTCGACGAGCGTCTCGGCCCGGTCTCTCGCTTCTGAGATCGACTGTGAGCTCGTCTCGATGCGGTTGCCCATTACTTCTTGGAGCGCCGTCACGGTGACGTCTTCGACCGTTCGACGCGTGTTCTCACTCGCCTCGAGCAACAGATTCAACTCATCGTCACCGAGAAAGCCATTCACTTCGGTCGAGTTCAACCGGTTCTTAATATCCGAGAGTTCGGTCTCTTCTCCCGTCTCCTCGAACGCCGCGAACAATTGCTCGACTTTGGCGATTTGTTGATCGGCAAACTCGCGTCGGAGCGAAAATTGACTACCGACGCCATTGACGGCTTCTTGTTGCAACCGTTCCGTCGCCGTTCGGTCCTCGACCGTGATGGGCGAGCGGATATCCTGTTCGGCAATCCCGAGCGGTTCGACGCTAATAATCGATGGGCGCACCGTAAAATAGAGAATCGCGCCTAGAATGAGAAAAAAGAGGACGGAGATTGTCGCGACCGTCCAATGACGTGCTTGCTGCATCAGTGCCCCCCCTTTTTGTTATGTGAGTTCGGTACTATAGGCGTTAATAATTTTCTTGACGAGCGGATGTCGAACGACATCGGACGACGTGAAGTGTTCGAAATGAATCCCTTCGACTCGCTCGAGCAGGTGTAACGCCTCTTGAAGACCTGACGCCTTCCCTTTAGGTAAATCCACTTGCGTCAAGTCGCCGGTGACGACCATTTTCGACCCGAAACCGAGTCGCGTCAAGAACATTTTCATCTGCTCTTTCGTCGTGTTCTGCGCCTCATCTAAAATGACGAACGCATCTTCAAGCGTGCGTCCTCGCATATAGGCGAGCGGGGCGACTTCGATTGTGCCACGTTCGAGCAACCGATTCGTCTGCTCGACGCCATAGACGTCAAACAAGGCGTCATAGAGCGGACGTAAGTATGGATCGACTTTCTCTTTCAAGTCGCCTGGCAAGAAACCCAAGTTTTCCCCTGCTTCGACGGCTGGACGCGTCAAAATAATCCGTTTGACTTGTCCTTCTTTCAATGCCCGTGCTGCCAAAACGACGGCCAGATAGGTCTTTCCGGTCCCGGCCGGCCCGATTCCGAAGACAAGATCTCGTTTTTCAATGGCACGAACGTAGCGGCTTTGTCCGACTGTTTTCGCCCGGATTGGTTTGCCTTTGTTCGTCGTGAAGACGACCCGCTCATAATGCTCGAGCAGTTCATCGCCTTTGCCGACCTTGATATGTTGAATCACGCTGATGGCATCACTCTCGTTCAAGCGAGCCCCTTTTTTGACAAGCTGTTGTAGCGTCTTGATGACGGTTTTCGTCAATTCAAGTGTGTCAGCAGTATCGGCCTGAATGATCAATTCTTCTCCACGAGGAGTGAGTGCGACCGCGAGTTCTGCCTCGATAGCGTGAAAGACCTCGTCTTTCGGCCCGAGGAGTGCCTGTGCTTCGTTCGCATGTTCCATGACGAACGGTATCTTATCAGTCATAATCAATGGTTGTTTCTCCTCCCCATCAGTAGATTGTTCCTTCTTTACTTTAGCACTATCAAGCCGTTCGTGAAAGAAAGACCGTCCGTTTCGGCCACAAAAAGAAGCAGTGACTCGATGTCACTGCTTCAGGCTTAGCGACGGCGTTTCGACACCGGCGGCTGCAAAATTTCACTCCAAACGACAGCTTGCCGAACTTGCTTCATCGACATGCGCGGTTGCGGTTGCGGCCGAGACTCGGTCGCCTCCGAAATCGGCGGAATCTTGACTGTCTGTTCGAACTGCGCACTCACGTGCGGTAATTCTTCCCGCCGGCGCGACGGCTGAGACTCTCTTGATTCAGCCGGGGCAGCGACACGACGACGCAGTTTTTGCGGCGTCGGTTTTTCCTTGCCATCGCGTGGCTCGTCAAATGTCGCCTCGACTTCTTTCATCATGTCACCGACCGTATCGAGATAGCGTTTCAAATCCGTACTCGGCGGCCGTTCTCCAGTAGAAGATGATTTCTCCATCCGCTTCATGACCGCCGAAGCGATCCCGAATGCGGCGAGGAGTAGTACCCAAAGTCCATCCATCCCGATCACTCTTTGTCAGATTCGACTGGGTGACCGATCGCTTTACGCATTTCTGTATCGGCTTGGACGTTCAAGTAGTTGACGTAGTCCATGACACCGAGCTTGCCGTGGCGAAGCGCATCTGCCATCGCAAGCGGGACTTCAGCCTCGGCCGCGACAACTTTCGCGCGCATCTCTTCGACTGATGACTTCATCTCTTGCTCACGGGCGATCGCCATCGCGCGGCGTTCTTCCGCTTTCGCTTGCGCGATTTTCTTATCAGCCTCGGCTTGGTCTGTCTGAAGGACCGCTCCGATGTTTTTACCGATATCAATGTCGGCGATATCGATGGACAAGATTTCAAACGCGGTCCCTGAATCAAGACCTTTCGTCAATACGGTACGTGAAATCATATCCGGATTTTCCAAAACGTGTTTATGGTTGTGTTGCGAACCGATCGTCGAGACGACCCCTTCACCGACACGGGCGATAATTGTCTCTTCTCCGGCACCCCCGACAAGACGGTCGATGTTGGCACGAACCGTGATCCGGGCTTTCGCTTTCACTTCAATCCCGTCCATGGCCACACCGGCGATGAACGGCGTTTCGATGACTTTCGGGTTGACGGACATTTGAACAGCCTCTAACACGTTTCGGCCGGCAAGGTCGATTGCTGCGGCACGTTCAAACGACAATTCGATATCGGCACGGTGGGCCGCAATCAAGGCGTTGACGACACGGTCAACGTTACCCCCAGCCAAGAAATGACTCTCGAGCTGGTTCGTGTTTAAGCCAATACCGGCTTTGACCGCTTTGATGAGCGGGTTGACGATTTTCGATGGGACGACGCGACGGAGTCGCATCCCGATCAATGTGAAAATCGAGACGTGGACGCCAGCGGCGAACGAGCTGATCCACAGCCCGACCGGGACGAACGTGAAGAATACGGCGAGCGCAATCAAACCTCCACCTGAGATGAGTAACGTGGTCAATAGTTCTGGTGTCATTCTGTTACATCCTCCTTCGGCTCTATAAAGCTACGGACGACAACGCGCCCTGAATCGACTTTATACACCTGAATTTTCGTTTGCGAATCGAGATAGCTACCTTCTGTCACGACATCAATCCGTTCTCCGTCAATCTCAGCGGTACCCGCCGGGCGCAGCGGCGTCAATGTGACCCCGACTTTCCCGAGCAACCGTTTGCGGTCATCGTGAGACAGATACCCTTTGTCTGATGACGTCGAATCGGTCAAAATCAACCCTTTATACATGAGCGAACGATTGGACTGCAGGCGACGATATGCCCAAAATCCGAGTCCAGCGACGATGGCCGTGGCTAACCCGAGCGACAACCATAGTTGCCCGATCGTGGCGCCCGCCATAATCAAACTGGCGACGACCGCCCCGATCCCTAGCACGCCAAACAATCCAAAACCGGCAACGAACACTTCAATTCCTAGAAGGACGATCCCGACAAAAAACACCGTCAGAATCACTCCGAGACCAAATGTCATCGTATTGCAACCCCCTTCCGAGTTCACAAGCTACCTCTTATCTCTAGTGTATACGAAACAAGTTTGCTTGTGGTTTCAGAATACGCAAAAAAAGACAGAAACTTTCGGTTTGACCCAAAAGCTCCTGTCTCTTTCATTAATTCGTCAATTGTTGTTTGACAATGCGGTTCACAAGACCACCGTCTGCCTTGCCTTTAACTTGAGGCATGACGACGCCCATCACCTTACCCATATCTGACGGGCCTGTGGCATTCGTTTGAGCAATAGCTGCTTTCACGATCGCCGTGACTTCATCTTCAGAAAGTTGTTCAGGCATATAGGCCTCTAGTACGACAATCTCGTCAGCTACTTTAGATGCAAGGTCTTCACGACCAGCGCTTTCGAATTCTCGGAGGGAGTCTCTGCGCTGTTTCATCTCTCGGTTGAGCACCGTGAGTTCCTCTTCCTCAGTAAGATCTTGTCGACCAAATTTGATGGCCTCATTTTGGAGCGACGCTTTGACCATCCGGATCGTCGTAAGACGATCTTTCTGTTTTGCGCGCATGGCTTGCTTCATGTCGTCCGTCAAGCGTTCTTGAAGACTCATGAGCTAACACCCTCTCTACAAATGAAACTGAAATTAGAATTTCTTACGCTTACGCGCAGCTTCTGATTTCAATTTGCGTTTTACGCTTGGCTTTTCGTAGTGACGACGTTTGCGAACTTCGGCAAGAGTGCCATCTTTCGAAACACCGCGTTTGAAACGACGAAGAGCGTCTTCAAGCGATTCGTTTTTACGGACACGAGTTTCCACTAGTTTTCCCTCCCTCCGAATTACACGACTAAGGAAACGTGTTTCACACGTCATAACATATTATAGTGAAAGTAAGTCGTGCGGTCAACCACTAGTTATTAATAGTCGCTATCTGAACGTCCGCCTGTGACGATGGCGATTCCAGCTGATGCGCCGATGCGCGTCGCGCCGGCATCGATCATCGCTTGTGCGCCTTCGAAATCACGTACGCCGCCTGAAGCTTTGACGCCGAGATCTGGTCCGACCGTCTCACGCATGAGGCGGATATCTTCTACCGTCGCGCCGCCTGTTGAGAAGCCAGTCGACGTTTTCACGAAGTCTGCGCCTGCTTTGACTGAAAGTTCAGCCGCTTTTTTAATTTCTTCTTTTGTAAGGAGGCACGTCTCGAAGATGACTTTGACGAGCGTTCCGTTTGCCGCTTCGACGACAGCGCGGATGTCGCGTTCGACGAGGTCGAAGTCGCCGTCTTTCATGGCGCCGATGTTGATGACCATGTCAATTTCATCTGCACCGTTGGCAATCGCGTCTTTTGTTTCGAACGCTTTCACTTCTGGCGTGTTGGCTCCGAGCGGGAAACCGATGACCGTACATACTTTGACGTCGTCATCTGATTTGAGTTGTTCCGCCGCGTACTTCACCCATGTCGGGTTGACACAGACGCTTGCGAATTTGTATTCGAGCGCCTCGGCACAAAGTTTCGTGACTTGATCTTTCGTTGTTTCTGCCTTCAAGGCTGTGTGGTCGATATAACGTGCTAATTCCATCGTAAAATTCCTCCTCTGATGTATCGGTCTGACATATAGGTCTGACATCTAACATATTATCATGTTTTCTTGAAATGTAACAGCTTTCAATTCAGACGAGTTGACGACGTTTTCGTGTCTGGATCCAGCTGTTCCAACTAAAGAAGAAAATCGCAATCCAGATGCACGTGAACGCAAAAACGTGATAACCCGTGAACGGCTCATTATAGAGGATGACCCCGATCGCGAGACTGAGCGTCGGTGCGATGAATTGAAGAAACCCGACAAGCGTGAACGGGATATGTTGCGCCCCGTACCCGAACAAAAGAAGCGGCAACGCCGTCATCACGCCTGTCCCGATCAAGGCGACCCAAATGACCGGTTCGGTCGTCATCGTCAATCCGCCCTGTGACGTCTGCCAACCTAAGAAAATGATAGCGACCGGCACGACCGCGAGCGTCTCAATCCCGAGACTGACCGTCGAGGCAAGCGGTCGGCGTTTCTTCACCATGCCGTAAAATCCGAACGTACTGGCCAGAATGAAGGCGATCCACGGGAACGACCCATACCCGAACGTCAAAACGAGCACACCGATCGCCGCCACCGTCACCGCGAGCCATTGGACTCGGTTTAATGATTCCCGAAAAACAAGCACACCTAACACCATGCTGACGAGCGGATTGATGTAATAGCCGAGTGACGCCTCGATGATATAGCCGTGATTGACCGCCCATATGTACACGAACCAGTTGGCGCTGACGATGAAGCCGTTCAACATAAAGGCGTTCCGCGTCGCCCGGTGCCGGAGCGCATAGTTGAACTCAGTCCACTGCTTCGTCCATTTCAAGACGAGTAAGATGAAGAGAAACGACCAGACGATCCGATGGGCCAAGATTTGACCGCTCGGTATCTCCTGTAAAAACTTCCAATAAATCGGTAGGACGCCCCACATGACGTAGGCTCCGACCGTCGGCATGACGCCTTTGTTCACTTCGTTCACCCGCTCTCGTAATCAATTATCGTCAGTGTAGTCGATGCGATTAGGACATTCAAGCGAATTCTTTCGCCATGCACACGACAAAAGAGGTGCGCTCGCAAGCGCACCTCGCATCACTATGAATGTTAGTTCGGAATCGTCGCCACGGTCGCGAGCGCTTGCTCCAAATCTTCAATCAAATCTTGTACATCTTCGAGACCGACGGAGATGCGGACGAGCCCGTCCGTAATGCCGAGCTCGAGACGACGTTCCGCCGGGATTGACGCATGGGTCATCCGGGCCGGGACGCTAATCAAGCTCTCGACCGCGCCGAGACTCTCGGCGAGCGTGAAGTATTTCGTCTTCGCGACGACGAGTTCGGCCGCCTCGGCTGAACCGACATCGAAGGCGATCATTCCACCGAAGCCGCGTGCCTGCGACAAGTGGACCCGCTTCGCTTCTTCGCTGCCGACACTCGGATGTAGGACACGGCTCACCGCCTCGTGCTTCGTCAAGTAGTCGACGAGCGCGAGCGCGTTTGACTCGATCGCTTCCATGCGGACCGCGAGCGTCTTGATGCCACGGACGACAAGGAAGCTGTCTTGCGGTCCGAGTACCGCGCCGACTGAATTTTGAAGGAATGCGAGACGCTCTCCGAGTTCTTCCGTCCGAGCGACGACGAGACCGGCGACGACGTCGCTGTGGCCACCCAAATATTTCGTGGCGCTATGAAGCACATAATCGGCCCCGAATTCGATCGGATTTTGGAAGTACGGGGTCATGAACGTGTTGTCGACGACGAACAAGACGTCCGCCTCGTCAGCGATGGCGCGAATCAGGCGCATGTCGGTCACGTTCAACAGCGGGTTCGTCGGTGTCTCGACGTAAATCATTTTTGTGTTCGGTTGGAGCGCTTCACGGACCGCTTGCGTATCGGCCGTATCGACAAAAGATGCCTCCAAGCCAAGTGATTGAAATACTCGATTGAATACACGGTACGTTCCCCCATATACGTCAGAACCGACGATGACGTGGTCCCCTGATTTCATTAACATTAAAATCGTCGAGATGGCTGCCATCCCAGAGCCGAACGCGAATCCGAGGGCACCGCCCTCGATATCGGCGATGAGCGTCTCGAGTGCCGTTCGCGTCGGGTTGGCCGTCCGCGAATACTCATATCCGTCCCGGAGATTGCCGATGCCGTCTTGCTTGTATGTGCTCGTCTGATAAATCGGTGGTGTGACGGCTCCTGTCAGGGGATCCGTCGTTTTACCGCCATGAATGAGTGCTGTTTTTGTACGCATATTCTGCCTCCTTGACTATTCCTTGACTTAAATAACGTTCGACACTGTCCGGTAAAATCGTGACGATAACACCTTCCGTCATCTTCGCCGCTTCTTGAACACATGCCGCGATGGCCGCTCCGGATGAACTTCCGACGAGCAAGCCTTCTTGTTTAGCGAGATGAGCGACATAATAGAACGCCTCTTCGTCCGTAATCGTGTAAATCCCGTCGACGAGGTCGTGCGGCAAGAATGCCGGCCACGCCTCGACCCCAATTCCTTCTGTCTTATGGGGGCCAGGAGCTCCCCCGTTCAAAATCGACCCTTCCGGCTCGACGACGATCGCCTTCGTCCCGTTCGGCCGCAACTTGCTCGCGACACCGGTGAACGTGCCGCCTGAGCCGGCCCCGGCGACGAACACATCGATGTGGGGAAGGTCGGCCTGAAGCTCGAGTGCGAGCGTGTCGACGTACGCGTCCGGGTTATCCGGGTTCGAGAACTGTTCCGGCACATAGGCGTCATATTCGATGGCGAGCTCTTTCGCCCGCGCGATGGCGCCTTTCATCCCGAGTTCGGTCGGCGTGTTGACGACGGTCGCCCCGAGTAGCGCCATGAGCGCCTGCTTCTCTTGACTGAACTTTTCCGGCGTGACGGTCATCAACTTGATGCCGTGACGTTGACAGGCGAGCGCGAGCCCGATTCCGGTGTTCCCGGCCGTCGGTTCGACGACCGTTCCCCCGCGTTCAAGTTGTCCACGTTCAAGCGCCCGTTCAATCAATTGCAGACCGAGACGATCCTTGACGCTACCACCCGGATTCATCATCTCGAGCTTGCCGTATACTTTCACACCCGCAGGTACCGGCAACGTCCGCAATTCGAGAAGCGGCGTCTCCCCAATCAATTCATAGACGCTTTGGACAATCATTTACGCTTCGTCCTTGAAGATGATGTGCCACTCGTCACGCTTGGCAAGCATATCGGCCGCAAGCTTCTTCGCGCCTTCGAAATCGTGATGGTTCGCGCTCCCGCATTGAATCGGGTTTTGTGCCGGCAACTCCGTCGCATTTGCTGCGTCGCGGAGTGTCGCTTCGACGAGGTCGAGCATCGCTTCGTAATCCCCATCGTTCAACATCGTCCAATAGAAGCCTGTCTGGCAACCCATCGGCGAGACGTCGATAATTTGATTCGAATGGCTACGGCTGTTCTCGGCGATCAAATGCTCGAGCGAGTGGACGGCCCGCATTGGCATGAGCCCTTCGTTCGGTTGAATGAAACGGATATCATATTTATAAATCGTATCGGCCGTCCCTTTCTTCACTCCGGCTAAACGGACGTAAGGCGCTTGTACTTTTGTATGGTCTAAATTGAAGCTCTCGACTTTATAACTTTTCATGATTGAGTTCCTCCTGTTTGTTTCGTGGCCACGACGAGCCAGACGAATTTATTTTTTTGCGTAAGGGTGACCGTGTAGCCGTTTGCTTCGAGCATCGCTTGAATCGTCTGGGTATACGGATAAAACTCTCGATTCAAATCTTCGAGTAAATCGGTATAGCCGTTCGCTTCGGCCCAGTCCAAGATGTCCCGTTTCGCTGTTTGCGAGGCGAACATCGTATCAAGCAAAACGAAACGCGGGGCGTCAAGGTGTTCGACGTAACTTCGAATCGCCGTCCGTTTCTCGTCATCCGTCAAATGATGGAACGCATACGACGACACGATCGTATCGACGGACTTGTCAGTCGGATAGTTGAGAAAATCACCATCGACGATATCGAGCTGTAACTTTTCGGCCGCGACGGCCCGCATCTCTGGCGACGGTTCGACAGGGATGAGGTCGTGCCTCTCTAGAATTCTTGCGCTTAAGTTCCCAGTCCCAATCCCGAATTCCATCACTCGGCCTTCTAACTGGTCGACGACCTCGCCGATCATCGTCTCGTACCCCGCGAATACTTCGCGATATTGTTCGTCGTGTCCGGTCACGGCCGCGTCATATTCCGACGCCCACTCCTTAAAAATGTCCATGAACTGTAATCCCATTCTGTCACCCCATCATCTTTATTCCGACTATATCGATAAGTTTTATATGATTTATCTACTACAGACTGTATCAACTTACGCTAGAAATCTCAAGTAAATTGTCCATTTCGTTTTAGAGAATTCATTTTTTGAGACTTGGGGCCCTACACTGGAAAAAGACCTATATGCCAATCTGAGCACATAGGTCCAAAGTAATTGTCAGAATCTTTTAATTTGTTCAAATTCATTACCCTTCCGTTTAAAAAACAGGAGGATTTTTGGGTTTAAATCCGCTATCATTTTCCACAAATGGATTTATTTTTTCAAAAAACGATTGGAGGATACTAAATTGCCACAACCAAAATTTTATTTGAACGTCTCCCTCGCGACATGTCTCGCGTTGACCCCTGGCCTGCTCGGTCTCGGTGCCGAACCGGTCTTGGCCAAACCGTCCGTCAAACAAAGCGTGAACACGACGGACAAACACGAGAAGTTACGTGTCGTCGTCGAACTCGTCGGTGCCCCGGCGATCGATCAAGCAAAAAAGAAAGGCAAGAAATTCAATGAATTGACGAAGACCGAGAAAGATGGCGCCCAAAAGGTCGTCAAAGCCGAACAAAAGAAAGCGAAAGCGGCCATCTCGAAAAAAGGCGTTAAAGCCGTGACGCTTGAAGAGTTCACAACCGTCTTCAACGGGTTCAGTACGATGCTCACAGCGACAGATGTCAAAAAAGTCGAGGCGTTACCTGAAGTTGCGCACGTCCACGTCGTCAATGAGTACGAACGTCCAGAAGTCAAACCGGATATGGTCACGAGCAACGGCATGGTCCAATCGCAACAGACGTGGGGCGACTATGGCTTCACGGGCGAAGGCACGATCGTCGCCGTCATCGATACAGGCGTCGACGCCGACCACCGCGACTTCCGTCTCACCGATGATTCGAAGGCTGAGTTATCTCAAACAGAAGTCGAGACGGCCGTCAGCACGTTCGGCATGCCTGGAGCTTACATAAACGAGAAAGTCCCATACGCTTATAACTATTATGATGAGAACGATGATATCCGTGACGATTCACCTGGCGCCTCGATGCACGGCATGCACGTCTCCGGTACCGTCGCCGCCAACGGTGATGAAGCCGCGGGTGGATTGAAAGGCGTTGCCCCTGAGGCACAAGTGCTCGGGCTCAAAGTATTCAGTAACGACCCGAACTACGCTTCGACATATGGCGATATTTACATTAAAGCCATCGATGACGCCATCAAACTCGGGGCGGACGTCATCAACATGAGTCTCGGATCAACGGCCGGATTCGTCGACGCCGACTCACCGGAACAACAAGCCGTCCAACGTGCCGTCGACAACGGTGTCTTCATGTCCATTTCAGCAGGGAACTCGGCCTACTTCGGGAACGGTTATGACCTTCCATACGCCAACAACCCGGACACGGGCGTCGTCGGTGCCCCGAGTGTCAGCTCGGCATCGACATCGGTCGCATCGCTTGAGAACGATCAAATCCAATTGGACGCGTTCTCCATCAAGTCAGGCGACAACACCGATAAAATCGGTTGGAAAAAACAAGACGGTCCCGCCTTTACACAAGGAGACTATGAACTCGTTTACGTCGGCGACGGGCAACCGAGCCAGTACGTCGGAAAAGATGTCAAAGGGAAAATCGTCCTCGCCGTCCGTGACGGTAGTTACTTCTATTCGAACATTCAGCAGACGGCCGAAGCGAACGGCGCGGCCGGTGTCATCGTCCGCGGTGCTGTCGGTCATGGCGACTACGTGAGCATGGCCTTGTCAAACCCGCAAGTCCCGATGGCCTCGCTCAGCATCAAAGACGGAAACGCCTTGCAACAACGTCTCCTTGCGGGCGAACAGATGACGATCGGCTTTGCCGGCGATCGACTCAGCGTCGTCAACGGTGCGGCCGGTCAGCTCTCGAACTTCACATCATGGGGCATGACGCCAAACCTTGACTTCAAACCAGAGATTTCGGCACCAGGCGGACAGATCTTCTCGACGTTGAACGATAACCAGTACGGCTTGATGAGCGGTACATCGATGGCTGCGCCACACGTTGCCGGTGGAGCCGCCCTCGTCCTCGAACGCGTTGACCGCGACTTCAACTTGACAGGCACGGCACGTGTCACGATGGCGAAGAACTTGCTTATCAACACGTCGAAAGCTGTCACGGATATCGGACCGCTCAACAAACAGTTGCAACAAAACCTTCCGTACACGCCACGTCGTGGTGGAGCAGGTCTCATGCAATTGCATGCTGCCGTTTCGACACCAGCGATCGCGTACGAGAAGAAAACGAAAGAAGCAAAAGTCGCGCTCAAGGAATTGAACCGCAGCAAAGCCACGTTCACACTCGTCGTCGAGAACTTGTCGGATAAGGCCGTGTCGTATAACGTGTCTTCGTCACTCCAGACCGACCTCGCCATCGAACAGACGGCTGGACTCGTTCAGAACGCGATGGAAGCACAAGCACTCGAGAATGCAAAAGTGACGGTGAATGGCAAAAAAGTTCGCACGGTCAAAGTGAAACCAAATCAAAAAGTTGAATTGAAAATCGCGCTCGAC
The DNA here is from genome assembly GCF_018618155.1 of Exiguobacterium sp. s6. Classification (NCBI taxonomy): domain Bacteria; kingdom Bacillati; phylum Bacillota; class Bacilli; order Caryophanales; genus Exiguobacterium; species Exiguobacterium sp. s6. The sequence goes on along the minus strand of NZ_JACSLN010000001.1, from coordinate 960,537 downwards.
GTCTCGAAAGCGAAAGTGCTCAATCCGAAAACGCTCGACGGCCTCGTACCGGCGAAAGACGTCTTCGAGAACGGTTACTTCGTCGATGGATTCGTCCGCTTGACGGACGTCAACGGTCCTGAGGGCAACCCGTCACTCGTCGTGCCGTTCGTCGGTTTCGAAGGAGACTGGGGCAAGGCACCGATCTTCGATGCCTCCATCTATGAAGACGGCTCGTTCTATGAAGTATCAGGCATGGTCGACCAGACAGGAAACTATCTCGGTTCGAACCTCGACAAGTCTGTCGATGCCGACGCGATCGCCTTCTCCCCAGACAAAGATGGCTCAAAAGATGTCGCTGTACCGGTGTTCTCGTTGCTCCGTAACGCCAAAGACGTCAAGTACCGCATCGTCGACGAGTCAGGGAACGTCGTCCGGACGCTGTTCCAAGACGAAGAACTTCGTAAGAACTACTTTGACGGTGGTGCCAACACGCCTTACTACTACTCGGCCGCTTACACGTGGGATGGTCAGTTGAACGGAAAACCAGCTCCTGCCGGTAAGTACTTCTACGAAATCGAAGGAAGCATCGACTACATGAAGAAACAAGCCCAGACGCTTCGCTTCCCGGTCAAAGTCGATTACACGGACCCGACGTTCACGACGAAATGGCAAGGGGACAGCTTGGCCGTCCAAGCGAAAGATGAGTTCTCAGGCATTCATTCGGTCGAATATTTCTTGAACGGAAAATCCGTCGCCAAACAGGCTGACGGAAAAGCGGCTTACACGTTCGCAGGCGTCAGTGACGCCGATCAAGTCAGCGTTCGCGTCGTCGATCACGCCGGCAACAGCACAACGAAGACGGTCGTCTACTCGACAGACGCCGATAAGCCTGGCGTGTTCGTGAACGCCCCGCTCGCTTTGACGCCATACGCGACATCGGACATCCCGGTATCTGGAACGATTCAAGATGCATCTGCGATCCAATCGTTCCAAGTTGACGGCGTTGACATGCCACTCACGTGGGATGATGCGAAGAAAGAACACGTCTTCAACACGACTCGCAGTTTCGGGGACGGCGTCCATAAATTACGCTTCGTCGCCGAAGACGCGGCCGGCAACGTGACCAACTTCCAACGTGCGATTTTCGTGGACACGACACCAGCCGTCATCGAAATCGGTAAACTGCCGAAGAAAATCGGTAAAAAACAATCGACGGTCAACGTCGACGTGACCGTGAAAGACAACTTTGATGAAGTGAAGCTTCTCGTCAACGGTGACTTGAAATTCAGCCAAACGCTGAAGGCTCCGTATGAGATGCGTTCGTTCACTAAAACCGAGCGAATCGCGTTACCTGTGACAACAGGTGAGAACACGTTCACGTTCGAGACGACTGACCTCGCCGGAAACGTGACGACGAAGACGATCACACTCGTCAAAAAATAAGTGGAAGGGCTCGCGTCTTGGATGCGAGCCCTTTATCTTTCCACAAAAAATGGCTCTCGCATGTGCGAGAGCCATTTGTGTGGTGTATCAATTCAATTCAAGGGCGTAGGAAATAGCTGAGAGCGCATAGAGCGGAGCCGTTTCCGAACGCAAGATACGCGGACCGAAGGCACAAGGTACGGCACCCGCCTCGATCCAACCGGCCACTTCCGCTTCATCGAAGCCGCCTTCTGGACCAACGAGAAGCAGGAGCTTCGAGCCCGGTCGAGCGGCTGTCAATACCGTCGCAAACGCGGAACCTTCTCCGTGTTTGGCCACCTCTTCGTACGCGAGAACGACCGCATCATATGCATTGAAACGAGCCGTTAGCTCTTTTGGGGTGAGATAAGCACATGTCGGGACGACGGCGCGGTACGACTGTTCGGCCGCCTCCTGCATGATTTTTTGGAGCCGTTCCAGCTTTTTCGGCACCTTCTTGGCGTCCCATTTGGCGACCGAGCGCTTCGACTCGAACACCAACAGATGATGCATACCGAGCTCGGTCCCTTTTTGGGCAACGAGTTCGACTTTATCCCCTTTCGGGATCGCGTAGGCGAGCGTCACGTCAACCGGCAGTTCGGTCGTCGCTTCCCGCTTCTCGACGACGCGTGCCGTACCGGACTTCTTATCGAGCGTCACCACTTCGGCCACGTATTCAAATCCGGTTCCGTCCAAGAGCACGAGTTGATACCCAGGACCTCCCCGAAGCACTGTGCCGATGTGATGCACGACGTCGGCCGGCAATTCGACGAGATCGCTTCCAAACGCTTCACGTTGTAAAAAATATCGTTGCATGGCTTACCCTTTCTTCGCGATGATGGCGACCCAATCTTCCATGACACGCGTCTCTTCAATCGTGAATCCGGCCGCTTCGAGCGCAGCTGTCACTTCGGCCCGCTTCTGACCGATGATTCCAGACGTGATGAAGTAACCGCCTGATTTGACGCGCGCATAAGCATCATCGATGAAGAGCATGATGACGTCGGCCAAAATGTTGGCGACGACGAGGTCGTACTCGCCCGTCATCCCTTTCAGCAGATCTCCCGTCTTCACGTCGACGACGTCTTGGGCATCGTTCGTCTCGACGTTTTGACGCGCCGATTCGACGGCGACCGCATCCAAATCAAGCGCCTCGACACGTTCGGCGCCAAGCTTCGCCGCGGCGATGGCGAGTACACCGGATCCGGTACCGACATCGATCAAGCGGTCACCCGGCTCGATATAATTCTCGATTGCTTGGATACACAGCATCGTCGTCGGATGTGTCCCGGTGCCAAACGCCATGCCCGGGTCAAGCAAGATGACGTTCTCTTCAGGTTGCGGCTCATAATCTTCCCAGAGCGGGACAATCGTGAGATGTTGCGAGATTTTGACGGGTTTATAGTATTGCTTCCACGAATGGGCCCAGTCCTCTTCGTCCATCTCGACGACCGTCACTTCGCCGGTGCCGATGTCGAGCATATGACGCAACCCGTCCACTTCTTTTTTGAACGCTTCGAGGGTGTCTTGGAAATCACCCGACGCCGGGACGTACGCTTTCACGTAGACGCCGGACGTCGGATACGATTCGCGTCCGGAAACGTCCCAAATCTCTCCGAAATGGTCTTCGGCCATCATCTGGTCGTAGTCCTCGACGTCCTCGATGACGACCCCTTGTGCCCCCACTTCATGTAATAAGTTCGATACGGCTTCGACTGCCTGCTGTGTCGTGTGGACACAAATTTCAGACCATTTCATCGTTTCACACGCTCCTTTTACTGGCTAAAAAACTTCTTCATTTTTTGGAACAGGCCGTGCTGTTCTTCGACGCCTGCTTCCCCGCTAATCTCTTCGAACTCACGAAGCAGTTCTTTTTGACGGTCGGTCATGTTCGTCGGTGTCATGACGACGATATTGACGTACTGGTCGCCGTTGCCGCCGCCGCGGACGCTCGGCATCCCTTTGCCGCGCAAGCGGAATTTCGACCCGGTCTGCGTGCCGGCTGGTACTTTTAGGCTCACCTTGCCGTGGACGGTTGGCACTTCTAGCTCGGCACCGAGTGCTGCTTGTGCGTATGTGACCGGCATCTCCATCGTGATGTGTTGGTCGACCCGTTCAAAGATCTCGTGGGCCCGGACGCGGACGACGATATATAGGTCTCCAGCTGGTCCGCCGTTATAACCTGGGCCGCCTTTACCGGAGAGACGGATTTGTTGGCCGTTGTCAATCCCGGCTGGAATCTTGACTTCGACTTGCTTCTGTTTCTTGACGTGGCCAGAACCATGGCACGTTTCACATTTTTCTTTAATCGTCTTCCCGCTGCCGTGACATTGGCTACACGTCCGCTGGTTGACCATCCGCCCGAGAATCGTGTTCTGTTCAACCGTCTCGACGCCGCTACCGCCACAACGGCCACACGTCTCTGGTTTCGTTCCTGGTTTGGCACCGCTGCCCATGCACGTGTCACATTCCACTTCGATCTCGAGGTCGATTGTTTCCGTCTTGCCGGTCACGCTCTCCATGAAATCGAGATCGACGACGTATTGATAATCTTCGCCGCGACGTGGAGCGTTCGGGTCTTGACGACGTCCGCCGCCACCGAAGAACATGTCAAAGATGTCACCGAAGCCACCTTGGAAGTCGCCACCGCCACCGAACTGGCTGGCCCCTTCAAAACCGAAGCGGTCATACTGGGCCCGTTTCTGCTCGTCTGACAGCACTTCATATGCTTCTCCGAGCTCTTTAAATTTATCGGCCGCATCCGGCTCTTGGTTAATGTCTGGATGATATTGTCGTGCGAGCTTACGATATGCCCGCTTGATGTCTTGTGCCGAGGCCGATTTATCCAGGCCAAGCACTTCATAATAATCTCGTTTCGCCACGTTACTCTCTCCTCTACACTGTCTAAACTAAGATTCTACCGAATCTACCTTAACATGGAAAGAGCCAAAGCAGAAACCTGCTTTGGCGCTCTCCTATCTATCGGTTGCCTTATTTACGATCGTCGAGGTCTTCAAACTCCGCGTCGACGACGTTGTCGTCTTTCGCTTCCGTCTGTGTCTCGGCACCTTCAGCACCTTGCTCTTCAGCCATGTTCGCATATACTTTTTGCGTCAATTCTTGAACGACGTTTGACAATTCGTCTTTCGCCGTACGGATTGCTTCGAGGTCTGTGCCTTCGAGTGCTGACTTGGCTTTTTCTTTCGCCGCTTCAGCACGTTCTTTGTCAGCCGCATCGACTTTGTCGCCAAGGTCTTTGATCGCTTTGTCTGTCGCGAAGACGAGTTGGTCCGTTTCGTTGCGGAGTTCGGCTTCTTCTTTACGCTGTTTGTCCGCTTCTGCGTTCGCTTCCGCTTCTTTTACCATGCGCTCGATTTCAGCCTCATCGATACCTGAAGACGATTGGATCGTGATTGACTGCTCTTTGTTCGTACCGAGGTCTTTCGCCGATACGTGAACGATTCCGTTCGCATCGATGTCGAATTTGACTTCGATTTGCGGCACACCGCGTGGTGCCGGCGGGATGTCCGTCAATTGGAAGCGGCCGAGCGTCTTGTTATCCGGCGCCATCGGACGTTCCCCTTGGAGGACGTGGATGTCTACGGCCGGCTGGTTGTCAGCTGCCGTCGAGAAGACTTGTGATTTCGAAGTCGGGATCGTCGTGTTACGGTCAATCAACTTCGTCATCACGCCACCCATCGTCTCGATACCGAGCGAGAGCGGAGTCACGTCGAGAAGGACGACGTCTTTGACGTCACCAGCGAGGACACCACCTTGGATGGCTGCACCGAGAGCAACAACTTCATCCGGGTTGACACCTTTGAACGGCTCTTTTTTCGTGAAGTCGTGAATTGCTTTTTGGACCGCTGGGATACGTGTCGAACCACCGACGAGGATGATCTTGTCGAGGTCAGATGGTGTGAGCCCAGAGTCTTTCAAGGCACGGCGTGTCGGTTCCATCGTGCGCTCGACGAGTTCGGCTGTCAACTCATCAAATTTCGCACGCGTGAGCGTCGTTTCAAGGTGAAGCGGACCAGCAGCTCCGGCCGTGATGAACGGAAGGCTGATGTGTGCGCTTGTCACGCCTGAAAGGTCTTTCTTCGCTTTTTCAGCTGCATCTTTTAGACGTTGGAGCGCCATCTTGTCTTGTGCGAGGTCGATGCCGTTCTCTTTTTTGAATTCAGCTACGAGGTAGTCGATGACTTTTTGGTCAAAGTCGTCACCGCCGAGACGGTTGTCCCCTGCAGTAGCGACAACTTCGAAGACACCATCGCCAAGTTCGAGAATCGACACGTCGAACGTACCGCCACCGAGGTCATAGATCAAGATTGTGTGGTCTTCACCTTTATCGAGTCCGTAAGCGAGTGCTGCTGCCGTCGGCTCGTTGATGATCCGTTTGACATCAAGTCCAGCGATTTTCCCTGCATCTTTCGTCGCTTGACGCTCGGCGTCGTTGAAGTAAGCAGGAACAGTGATGACCGCTTCCGTTACTGACTCACCGAGGTAGTCTTCTGCATCTTTTTTCAATTTCTGTAAGATGATCGCCGAAATTTCTTGCGGCGTGAACTTCTTGCCATCGACTTCTACTGTATGAGCCGTACCCATGTGACGTTTGATCGACTGGATCGTGTTCGGGTTTGTGATCGCTTGACGTTTCGCGACTTCTCCGACTTGACGTTCTTCCCCTTTGAAGGCGACGACAGATGGTGTCGTACGGTTCCCTTCCGCGTTCGAGATGACGACCGCTTCGCCACCTTCCATCACTGCCACACATGAGTTCGTTGTCCCTAAGTCAATTCCGATAATTTTACCCATTGTCTATTCCTCCATCTAATTAAGTAATGTTATTCTGAGACTTTTACCATGCTCGGACGAATGACGCGCCCGTGCATCGTGTATCCTTTTTGAAGCTCCATCGTCACGATCCCTGATTCGAACTCATCGCTCGGCTCTTGCATGACCGCTTGATGATAGTTCGGGTCAAACGGCTGTCCGACCGCTTCGATCGCTTCGACGTTCTCACCGTTCAAGACGTCGAGCAACTGGCGGTGAATCATGTCGACACCGGCTTGAATCTGCTTAGCGTCGTCCGAATTCGCTTCGACTTGGAGCGCACGCTCAAAGTTGTCGATGAGCGGGATCAATTTCTCGACGACCGTCTGCGACGCGAATTTCACGCGTTTTGCGTTCTCTTCGTTCGTCCGGCGTCGGAAGTTGTCAAAATCCGCGCGAATACGGAGCTCGCTCGCCTTGAGCGCATCGATTTCTTTTTGTAAATCCGTCCCCTCAGAAGTTTCTTCCACAAACTCAACATTTGAAACCTCTTCAGCTTCTACCGTCTCTGTCTGTTTCGGATCAAAATCTTTTTCTTCGAGCACTTCTTCTGGCTCTGGCCCATTCTGTTTGTCAGTTGTCATAATGAGGCTCCTTTCCATCACTCTTCTAATTTCGTTCGCCTGAGCGCCTCAATGATTTGTCCCATCATCTGAACCCCGTGTCGATAATCCATCCGGGTCGGTCCGATCATCGCGATCGTCCCGAACGTCTGACCGTCGAGCGTATAGTCGGACGTGATGACGCTACAATTTTGAAGCGCGACGATGCCATTCTCGCTTCCAATGCTCACATAAATCTCGCGGTTTGGCAACGATTCGAGCCAGTCGGTCAACCGCTCCTGCTCGTCGATCCATTCAAGGAACGGACGCAACGTATCAAGCGTCTGGAACTCAGGTTGGTTGAAGATGTTCTTCTTCCCGCCTAGGTAGAGCGAAGCAGGATGTTGGACGCCGACGGTCGATTGAATGAGTTGCATCATGAACTCGAATTGTTCCTGATGCGCGAGTCGAAGCTTGGACACTTCTTCTCCGATCCGGAACTTCAGCTGACCGAGTGGAGTTCCTTTCAGACGATCGTTCAAGAAGCGGATCGTCTGTTCGACCAGGTCCGGCGCCATCGGAGATTCGAATACGACCGTCCGATGTTCGACGTGGCCTTGATCAGTCACGATCAAGACGACGCCACGCCTTTCGTCGAGCGGCATCAAATCAATCCGGGCCAGCCGATTCATCTGGCTGTTCGGACCGAGCGCCACCGTCGTATAATTGGTCAGGTCAGAGAGTAGGTCGGCGGCTTGACGGATGAGCACTTCCGACTCTTGGGCCGAGGCACGTAGCCGCTCGCCAAGGCGATACGTCTCCCGCTCGTCGATGATTTTCGTCTCGACGAGATGGTCGACATAATACCGATAGCCGACTTCGGACGGGATGCGTCCGGCCGACGTATGCGGCTTTTCAATCAGACCCATATCTTCTAAATCAGCCATGTCGTTCCGAATCGTCGCCGAACTGAATGACAAGTCATCCCGCTTCGATAACGTCCGCGAACCGACTGGTTGGGCCGTTTGAATATAATCATCAATGATGGCTCGTAAAATGAGCAATTGTCTCTCTGTCAGCACAACGTCACTCCTCTCTGAAGGATTGGCCTCGCTTTATTAGCACTCATATTTACTGAGTGCTAATCACACTTCAAATATTATCATGTTCTCCATATTTGTCAATTCATTCGCATCATTTTTTCCAGCCCCATAGAGCCTTCCGGTATGCATGTTTCTTCAAGTTTCGGTATGATACGAATTGAGGTGATTAGATGTTTACAACACAACAATTTAACGTATTCACGCAAGACGGACTCGATGCCCGCATGGCAGGCATCCGCTCTGAGATTCAACCGCTGTTCCACCGAATCTATGAGGAGGTCGGTCCCCAACTCGAGGCCGATGTCGGTGTCCCGCTTTACTTGCATGTCGCCAAACATGCCCGTCGGACGGTCAATCCACCGAAAGACACGTGGATGGCGATCGGCCATGACAAACGCGGCTATAAGAAACATCCCCATTTCCAAGTCGGGTTATTCGACGACCGGGTCTTCGTCTGGCTCGCGTTCATCTATGAGATGCCGAACAAAGAAGCGATCGGCCGTCGACTCATGACGATCGACTTCAAATCAGAGTTCCCCGACTTCCATATCGCCGGGGACCATATGAAAAAAGACGCGTTCTTAATCGAGGATTCGTCAGCTGAATCGATCGAAGCGATCACAGAACGGTTCGCGACGGTGAAGAAAGCGGACTTCTTGATCGGTCGTCAACTTCCGGCCGATGCGTCGATTCTGCAAAACGAAGCCGCCTTCCTGGCGCTCGTCGAGGATACGTTCAGCCGGCTCATGCCGATTTACCGCGATCTTGTCTTATAAGCAAAACAAGGGCGAACCCAATCCGGGTTCGCCCTTGTTTGTTATGACATCGATGTCTGTTCCGGTGAGTCGCTCATCCGTGCCTCGCCGATGAAGGCAGCGAACGCCTCGTTGGCGAGCGGGAGCCCAGATTCGGTCAAGCGGACGTGTGTGTCCGTCGTCTCGATCAACCGTTTTGCCTCGAGTTCCGACAAGACATGCCCGAATACCGAACGCATCGACACACCATACTTCGACTCGAACGTCGCAAACGACACGCCTTGACGCATCCGGAGTCCAAGGAACAGTTCCTCTTCCATCTTCTCGACCGTCTCGAGCGTCGTCGTATTGCGAACCGGTAGCCCTTCCGCCTTGATATAGTGCGGAATCGGCGCGATGTTCGCCCGACGCTCCCCGTTCAAATAACTGTGCGCCCCAGCCCCGAAACCATAATACTCTTCGTTGCGCCAGTACACTTGGTTGTGACGGCTTTCGCGTCCTTCGAGGCTATAGTTCGAGATCTCATACTGTTTCAAGCCTCGACGTTCGAGCGTCTCCATCACTTTCAAGTACATCTCGACTTCGATATCCTCGCCCGGGAGGCGCAACTTCCCTTTCCGCTCTTGAATCGCGAACACGGTGTGCGGCTCGAGAATCAACGAATAGGAAGAAACGTGTTGGATTGGGAGCTGGAACGCCAAGTCGAGGTCGCGCTCAATCTGTTCGAGCGTCTGTTCCGGCAAGCCGAACATCAAGTCGATCGAGATGTTATCGAATCGCTTCGCCGCTTCCGTCACGGTCGCGAACACGTCATCGGCCCGGTGTGTCCGTCCGATTCGTTCGAGTCCACCGTCATCGAACGTCTGGACGCCGAAACTGACGCGGTTGACCCCTCCATGTTTCATCGTATCGAGCTTCTCGGCGCTCACGAAGTTCGGATTCGCCTCGACCGAGTATTCGAGGTCTGGCGACGCGAGCGGGAGCAAGTGACGCGCGACCATGTCCATGAGACGTTTCATCTGCGCCTCATTGAGGGCGGTCGGTGTCCCGCCGCCGATAAAGATCGTCTCAATCGTATCGGTCGGGTATTGTTCGAGCGAGAGTTTGATTTCTCGTTCTAATGCATCTAAATAGTCATCAACCGGTTGGTTCTTCAAGAACACCTTGTTGAAATCGCAGTAATAACAAATATGTTCACAAAATGGAATGTGAAGATATACGGCTTTAGCCATGGCGGCCACCCCTTTCTTCTCTTCCATTTATAACGCTTTTCACGCCGTGACGCCACTCTGCACGTTCAATCGAACCGATGAATGAACAGACCACTCTTTAATTTCGGTTCGAACCACGTCGATTTTGGCGGCATTTGACCGCTCTCGTCGGCGACGCGCATCAGCTCTTCCATCGCCGTGGCGTGACACGTCAACACGACGACGTCATCACGTTCAGCCAAGTCGGCGAGGCGCGTCGGGGCATCTTTGCCGCCGATGAAATCGATTCGTTTGTCCGTCCGTACGTCTTTGACATGGAAATACGGCTCGAGCACATCCCGTTGCAACGTCGCGACGTCGAGTGCCGTCGTCGTCTGCCGTTTTTTGAGCATAAAATGCTCGCCCCGGTAAGACAAACCGAACGTGCCCCGTTCGTTCGGGACGTGTAAGGCAGGCACCGATTCAATCTCATACGAGAAAGCTAAACCGTCAAGCAACGCTCTGACTTCTTCTGGCGCCACATCGTTCAAAATGCGATGATACGGCAAAATCGTCAGCTCATCGCTCGGGAACAAGACGCCGAGGAAGTGGTCCCGCTCTTGTTTCGATTCCCCTTCATGGATCGGGCTCCGGGCGACGACAGCTGCGGCTTTGGCCCGGTGATGCCCATCGGCGATATAGATGGCCGGAATGCTGGCCCCGAGCATGATGACGCGTGCTTGATGCTTGGATGGCACGGCATAGCCTTCATGGATGACACCTTCACTGTCCGTGAAGGCAAACAACGCCTCTCCTGTCGTCGCGTCGTCCAAGATGCGACGCAACCCCTCGTCCGGGACGTGACTCATCAAAATCGGGCCGGTGTGCGCTTTCGTCGCCGATACGTGTTCGATCCGTTCACGTTCTTTCACCTCACGTGTGTGCTCGTGGATTTTGATTCTTCCTGCCTCATAATCGGTCACCGAGAACGTGGCGACGAGTCCGGTCTGCACATGTCCGTGGTCGGTGAGCCGGTAGACATAAAACCCATGTGTCCGCTCGGTCAATTCTGATTCATAGAGCCGTTCGAGCTCATGACGGGCTCTGCGTCCCCAGGCGTCGAGTGGCATGTCCGCCGTGAACAGTTCTGGTTTATCGACCGAAAGAAAAGAATGGGGACGCTGATCGACGTCTTCACGCGCCTGTTCGACAGTGACGATATCGTACGGGGCGGCAGCGACCGCCTCAGGGTGTTTCGGCATATACGGGGCAAACGGTTTAAATACGACCATGGTCATTCCTCCTTAAAATTCGCGGACGCGCATGACACCCTCGATGTCATATAGGGCATGCACGGATAACGTCTCATGTTTATGGTTGTCGATGTCGATCAACGTATAGGCCACATCGTTGCGGCTCCGGTTGACCATATTATCGATATTGATGCCGTTTTCGGCGAGCCGGCTCGCGATTTGACCGACCATGTTCGGGACGTTCAAATGGAGCACGGCCAAACGCCGCTTGCCGACATACGGGAGCTCCGCGTTCGGGAAGTTGGCCGAGTTACGGATGTTACCGGTCTCTAAGTACAGTTTGAGCGTATCGACGGCTTGAATCGCACAGTTCACCTCAGACTCGTGCGTCGACGCCCCGAGATGCGGGAAGGCGACGACTTGCGGATGACCGAGCAGCGCCTGTTTCGGGAAGTCGGTGATGTACGTCGCGACGTTCTCATCGAGCGCCTCGAGCAAATCGGAATCGTTCACGAGCTCACCGCGGGCAAAATTCAACACGGTGGCGCCCGGTTTCATCTGTTTGAACCACGTCGCGTCGATCATGTGACGCGTGTCATCGGTGAGCGGCATATGAATCGACAGGATATCGACATCGGCGAGCAATTCGCTCAACTGCTTCGCCCGCTTCACTTGTTGCGAGATGTTCCACGCCGCGTCGACCGATAAATGCGGGTCGTAGCCGACGACGTCGATGCCAAGGTGGAGCAGGTCGTTGGCGAGCGACGCGCCGATCGCACCGAGACCGATGATCCCGACTCGCTTGCCTCTTAGCTCAGACCCGACAAAGCGCCGTTTCTCGTCTTCCATCGCCTGCTCGAGCGACGCCTGATCGGAAAACGTATGACCGTTGACCCAGTTCGTCCCTTCTAAAATCGGTCGAACCGACAACAGCATGCTGGCGAGCACGAGTTCCTTGACGGCGTTCGCATTCGCACCCGGTGTATGGAAGACGACGACGCCTTGACGAGCTAACCGTTCGAGCGGAATGTTGTTCACACCGGCACCGGCCCGGGCGATGGCCAGCAAATAGGGCGGGATGTCCGCCTGATGGACGTCATGACTCCGAATGACCCAGGCGTCGGCTTGCTCCGCATCATTGACGGCGTACTCGCTCGGTTCGAAGCGTCTTAGCCCGTCTTTGGCGATTTGGTTATACGTTTTTATATGAAACATCTTGTCCCTCCTGTTCAAACTCGTGCATCACGTCAATGAGACGCGTCACACCTTCAAGTGGCATCGCATTATAAAGGCTCGCTCGAAGACCCCCGACCGACCGATGACCCCCGAGCTCGATCAACCCGCGCATCTCCGCAAACTGCCGGAACGCTTCATCCGTCGCGTCATTTCCGCTCGTGAACGGGATATTCGTCAGCGACCGATCCTTGCCGGAGACGAGCGCGTGAAATACCGGTGACGTATCCAAGGCGTCATATAACAGCTTGCTCTTCTTTTCGTTACGGCGTTCCATCTCGTCGACGCCCCCTTCGGTCTCGACCCAAGCGAGAACCCGCTCAGCGACATATAAACTGAACGTCGACGGGGTGTTGAGTAGCGTGTCGACATGCTTGCTGTAAGCCAGATACGACGGCAAATCGCGCTCAGTGACCAAGTCACGACGGATGATGACAATCGTCAATCCGGCCGGACCGATATTTTTTTGGGCACCGGCGTACAAGAGACCATAGCGCTGTACATCGATCGCTTCCGCTAAAATGTTCGACGAGATGTCGGCGACGAGCGGGACGTTCGTATCCGGCAACGTCGTGTAGCGCGTCCCTTCGATCGTATTGTTCAACGTCACGTGAAGATAATCCACATCCTGAATATGTTCCGGCCACTCCGGGATTGCGTCGTAGTTGGATGACGCTGAACTACCGGCGACGATGACGTCACCGAAGTGTTTTGCGTCATTGATCGCTTTCTTCGACCATGTCCCACTGTCGAGATAGGCGAAGCGACCCGATTCCCGCAGGTTCATCGGCACCATTGAAAATTGAAGCGTCGCCCCACCTTGAAGGAACAGGACGGCGTAATCGTCTGGAATCTGCATCAATCGCCGCAGTCTCGTCTCGAGCTGCTCGACGATCGTCGCGAACGTGTCGGAGCGGTGACTCATCTCGACGATGGACACCCCATGTTTATAGGAAAGAAACTCGGCTTGCACTTCTCGTAAGACAGGTTCTGGCAATACGCCCGGCCCTGCTGAAAAATTATATATCGGCACCGCCACTCCTCCTCTATTTATCTGTAAGTGGGTACTATTCCGTACCTGGCCCACCGAATCCTGCCAAATGCGAAAAAAACGCCCTCATCCGTAGATAAGGGCGAACGATTATTCTTCGTCCATCGACAAGACGGACATGAACGCTTCTTGCGGCACTTCGACAGAACCAACCATCTTCATGCGCTTTTTACCTTCTTTTTGTTTCTCGAGCAATTTACGTTTCCGTGAGATATCGCCGCCGTAACATTTGGCGAGGACGTTTTTACGGAGCGCCTTGATTGTCGAACGGGCCACGATCTTCGTTCCGACCGCTGCCTGAATCGGCACTTCGAACTGCATACGCGGAATGAGCGCCTTCAATTTCTCAACGATGACCTTCCCACGTTCGTAGGCGAAATCGCGGTGCACGATGAAGCTGAGCGCATCGACAAGTTCGTTGTTGAGGAGGATATCCATCTTGACGAGGCGTGACGGGCGATAACCAATCAAGTCGTAATCAAGTGACGCATATCCTTTCGTGCTCGACTTCAACTGGTCGAAGAAGTCATAGACGATTTCACTGAGCGGGATGTCATACGTGATTTTGACACGCGTCGTATCGATATATTGCATGTCGATGAAACTGCCGCGCTTCTTCTGACAAAGTTCCATGATGGCGCCGACATAGTCGTTCGGTGTCATGATGGCCGCTTTGACGTAAGGCTCTTCAATCGACTCGACTTTTTGTTGTTCCGGCATTTTCGACGGGTTATCGACATGGATGACGTCGCCGGCCGTCGTTGTGACGTGATAGATAACCGATGGAGCCGTCGTGATCAAGTCGATCCCGAACTCACGCTCGATTCGCTCTTGAATGATTTCCATGTGAAGCATGCCGAGGAATCCGCTGCGGAATCCGAAACCAAGTGCTTGCGACGTCTCCGGCTCGAATTCGAGCGCCGCATCCGATAACTGAAGCCGTTCGAGCGCTTCACGTAAATCGTTATATTTGGCAGCATCGATCGGATACAGACCACAGTACACCATCGGGTTCATTTTCCGGTAGCCCGGGAGCTGTTCCGTCGATGGATTTTTAGCGAGCGTGATCGTATCACCGACGCGGACGTCGCCGACCGTCTTGATTGACGCCGATAACGTACCGACATCACCGACGTTCAGTTCCTTCACCGAGACCGGTTTCGGTGTCGAGACGCCGAGATCCGTCACGTCGAACGATTTACCGGTCGACATCATTTGGACTTTGTCCCCGACTTTGACCGAACCGTTGACGATTCGGATCGAGGCGACGACGCCACGATAGGCGTCATAATACGAGTCGAAGATAAGTGCTTGGAGCGGTGCCGACGGGTCACCGGTCGGTGGCGGAACGAGTTCGACGACTTGCTCGAGAATCTCTTCAATCCCGATTCCCGCCTTGGCAGAAGCCGGCACAGCGTCACTAGCGTCAAGTCCGATCACATCCTCAATTTCTTGACGGACGCGTTCGACGTCAGCCGATGGCAAGTCGATCTTGTTGATGACCGGGATGATTTCAAGGTCGTTATCAAGCGCGAGATAAACGTTCGCGAGTGTCTGAGCTTCAATCCCTTGAGCCGCATCGACGACAAGGACCGCCCCTTCACAGGCTGCGAGCGAACGCGACACTTCATATGTGAAGTCGACGTGTCCCGGTGTATCGATCAAATGAAGGATGTACTCTTCGCCATCTTTTGCGGTATAGTTCAATTTAACGGCGTTCAATTTGATTGTGATCCCACGTTCCCGTTCGAGATCCATCGCATCAAGCGTCTGTTCTTTCATTTCACGCGCTGTGAGCGCACCAGTTCTCTCGAGAATCCGGTCAGCGAGTGTCGACTTCCCATGGTCGATGTGGGCGATGATGGAAAAGTTCCGTATTCTCTTCTGACGATTCTCTAATTCTTGTTTGTTCATATATGGGTTCACCTATCCTTCTCATGCATACCGTGTCATTATATCAAAATCCTAAGTTAATGTGTACGACCTACTACAACAATACCACATATAGTTTTCAGAATAATCATCAAGTGGTTGCTTTTCGAATAACCGTTTGCTACAATTGTGCTTGTTCTGTTGAATGATTACTTGAAGTAATGAGAACATACACTTTCTTGTTTCAGGAGGTGAAATAACATGGCAAATATCAAATCAGCAATCAAACGTGCAAAAACTTCTGAAAAGCGTCGCGTAGCGAACTCGCAAGAGAAAGCAGCAATGCGTACAGCAGTAAAACGTGTTGATACTCTCGTTGTAGAAGGTAACAAAGAAGCAGCTCAAGAAGCTTTCGTCCTCGCTACGAAGAAAATCGACAAGGCTGCAGCAAAAGGTCTAATCCACCAAAACAAAGCAGGTCGTGACAAATCACGTCTCGCAGCTCGCATCGCAGCTCTCTAATTAGAGACTAAAACGAAACAGCCGCCTCCATTAGGAGCCGGCTGTTTTTTCGTATTTCATCACGTAATGGGGTCCAATCCCTGGAATGTCAAACGCGTCACCAACCGTCACCAATCCGTTCCGTTCATAGAACCGGACGGCGATCGCTCGAGCGTTGCACCACCACGAATCACTGACCGCTTCATGCAACGCCTGTAAAAAGGACGAGCCAATTCCTCGGCCAGCAAATGCCGGGTCCGTTGCCATCCCTCTAAGCTGATACGGCACCGTCTGACCGTCGAAGTCACGCCCCACTTCCATCACGGTCGCAATCGACACGACACGACCGTCTTCGACCCAAGCATAGTGGCGTGTCGTCTCGGCGTCATCCCCTTCAAAATAACATGTCTCGACTGCCTGTCCCGGCCGTAACACTTCATGCCGAAGCGGAATCACGTCCACGAGTCTCACTTCCTGTAATCCCATGTCTTCACCTCACAGTAACGTTAATTGGCAGACGAGTGTGTCAAAGACGATTTGCTTGTCGCCCCGTCCCGTCTTCATCGCCTCGTCCGCATCGGCAATCATCGTCAGCGCCCGGGCGAGCTGGGCCTCTGAGAAATTCCGGCTCGCTTGTGAGGCGAGTTTTACCGTATATGGATGCGCCCCGATTTTCGAGGCGATCTGCTTCTCGCCATAACCTTTCTCGGTCAACTGTTTGGCCAGATACATATTCCGGTACTGCCGGGCGAGGAGCGACAACAGACCGATCAATTCCTGCCCCTGTTTCTCCAAGTCCCGTACAAGCCGAAGCGCAGCATCCGCACGTCGGGCCACTAAAAACTCGGATAGCTGGAATACGTTATCCTCGAGCGTCCGCGGGACCAAGTCGTTGACGATCTCCATCGGGATGTCGGCGCCTTCACTCGCATAAAGTTGTAATTTCTCAAGCTCGCGCACGAGTTTTCCCCAATCGTCCTGACAGAGGAACAACAGACGCTCGACGGTCGCCCGCTCCATCTTTTGACCACGACGATTCAATTCGTCGCCGACGTAACGCATTAATTCGGATTGGCTCGGTTTTTTCGCTTCGAGGACGATGGCCCGTTCTTTCAGGCGTTTGACAACTTTTTTTCGTTCATCGAGTTTTTCCGCTTCAATGACAAAGACGAGCACAGAGTAAGGCGCCGGTTGTAAGACGTATTCCGTCAAGCGC
Source organism: Exiguobacterium sp. s6 (assembly GCF_018618155.1). NCBI lineage: Bacteria > Bacillati > Bacillota > Bacilli > Caryophanales > Exiguobacterium > Exiguobacterium sp. s6. The sequence continues at coordinate 943,545 of NZ_JACSLN010000001.1, read as the reverse complement.
TCGACGTTTTGTTTCTGCTTTTCTTTCGCCCCCGTCAAAAACTGGGCATGTTTGACGATGACGGTCCGATACTCACTGAAAAAAGGTACCGTCTCCGCTTCATCAAGCGCCGTATCGAGTGACGTCTCGTGCAAGTCGAGCTGCATGACATCAAATTGATCACCAGACGGGTTGGCGGCTTTGATGATCGCCCGTTCCCACGTCTCTAGTAAATATTTCTCTGTCCCAAATAGGACATATACGTTCGACAACTTTCCGTTATGCAGCCACGGTTCATTCAAAACACACACCACTTTCACAATTTATTCTTATCTAAACATAGATTATCCTTCACTGATTCGCTATACTTAGGACGGAACCATTTCAAGGAGGGACTCACTATGCATATTAACTCTGTTCGCCCACAAAGCGAAAACCCGTTCGAGAACGACGTGCAGTGCAAACGTAACGATGCCATCGATTCAGCAATCGGCTTCATCGTCCCGTTCGGCTTTTTCTTCACCATCTTCGCGATCGGTGTCCTCATCAAGTTCTTGAGCTTATAAGTCAGTCAGAAAGCGATTGCCCCGGGGGAGCAATCGCTTTTTTAGTTTATCATAGATTTCTTGGAGTGACCCCCCTCGTTACGATCCCGCGACAGCGATTTCGTTCACAGACGACCATCCCGTCCTCGTCCGTCCGCAATAACCGTCTTCCTTCGATTCGCTCTAACGTGTCGGGGTGGGGGTGACCGTAGCGATTGTTCGCCCCGACGCTGACGACAATCCATTCCGGATCGACCCGCTCAATCAACTCACGACTCGAGGATGAGTCCGCCCCGTGATGTCCGAGCTTGAATACATCGACGTCGACGGTCGGGATCATCCCTTCCCGTGTGTCCGGTAAGTCTCCGGTCAATAAATAAGTGAGGTCCCCAACTTTCATGAACAGTGACACCGAGTTCGCATTCTCATCCTCTCCTGACTCGTCCGGGGCGACGACCCACATCCACGGGTACGGCCTGTCCCCGCTCGACAGGAGCCGGATCGGGACTTGATAAGCCGCCAGCTCGGCCAGTAACTCGTCTCGTTTGCCTTGATCCGCTACTTCCGCCGAGAGCCACACCTCATCGACTTCGATGGACGAGAGCAAACCGGACAGTCCGCCGACATGATCATGATCGGCATGGGTAAGCAGCAAGAAATCGAGACGCGTCTCCCCTCGCTTCCATATGTACGGGGCGACGACATCCGCTCCCGGATCATACGTGGACCGTTTCGATTCCTTCGGGTCTTGAAACACTCCGCCGACATCGATGACCCCGGTCACATCGCCATACTCGACGACGATGGCATCGCCCTGCCCGACATCTAGAAACGTGACGCGTGGCTGTTCGGTCCATTCCAACGAGACGTGAAGGAAGAAAAGGGAACTGACGGCCAGCGCCCAGCCCGTCCAGCGCTTCCATTCGAGTAAGATCAACCCACCCCACAGCACGGCAGCGAGCGTTACAGCGTGCCAAAACGTGAACTCGTGCAACGGGAGCCACGGCTGCCAGTCATGGTGCAGTTGGAACGTCCCGTTCAACCCGTCGAGGACCGGATAGAGGAGTGGTTCGGCCGTCGGTACGAGGTACGAGAGCAGTGTGATCGGGATGATGAACCAAGAGATCAACAGCCCGACGAGCACGTTATATACCGGTGCCAACATCGATAGAATTGGTTGCACGGGCCATAGGAAGATGAGACCGAACCATTGCGCATAGATGGCCAATCCGAACGGCCCCTTCCACATCGACCGGGTCACGAGCAAAAATAGCGTCATCGCGACCGTCAATTGAAACCCTAGATTCCAGAACAGATAAGGTTGCACGGCGAGTAGCATCGCGGCACACCAACTCAGTAAACGAATCGGGTCACGGACACGGTAGCCGAACAGCGACAACCCGAGCAACAGATCGGCGACGAGAACGGCCCGTGCGACCGGTGGCGAAAACCCGGTCAGCCAGCCGAACAGCGTGACCGCGGCGATGATGAGTTGCGTCTTCGTCTCCTGACGAAACGGCAAACCGCGCATCAGCCAACGGAACGCCAAAACGAGGAGCGCGATATGTGACCCGGAGATGACGAGCAGATGAAGCAGACCCGTGACCCGGTAAGAGAACGAAGTGTCCTCATCGAGCAATCGGCTCTCCCCAAACAATAACGCCTCCATATATAGCGCCACATCTGGTCGATACGTTGCCTCGATTCTCGCGAGCTGTCGTTCTTTCCAGCGGAGCATCCGCCCAGCTATCCCGTCACTCGGACGACACGCCTCAATGGCGACGTCACTCCCTTTGAACGTCAGACCGGCTCCGAGCGCCCACGCCGACTCATTGAATCCGCCCGTATTACGCAGCGGTGCGAACGGGATGTGCGTGAACGTGACGAGGCACGTCTCTCCGGGACGACCGAGTGCGAGGTCACGACCGGTCAACACACCTTCCGTGCCGTCGATTTGTCCATACAGCCGCGCTGATAGTCCGTTGTCCCGCCGGCTCTCGATGGCGAACAGATAGGGCCCGTCCTCCGGCAACGGTTCGGCGTCAGGACGTACGAACACGAACAGGACGAGCAGGACGGCGCCGATATGTGCATAGACGGATTGACCGCGACAGGTGAACGCGATGGCGACAGACAACAGGAGGCAGAGGGCGACCGACCCGTACATCCCGGCAATGAATAGGCTGATCGGCAATAGTGGATACAGCGGCATGTCACGGGACCAATAAATAACCTTCCATGCTTTCTAACGTCTTCTCCCCGAATCCTTTGACGTTGCCAATCTCTTCGTATGACTTGAACGGCCCATGTTGTTTCAAATGATTGAGAATCGCCTCGGCTTTGGCCGGGCCGATGCCCGGTACGGTCATCAGTTCGTCCTTCGTCGCACTGTTGACATGGACCCCGTTCGTCCCCCCGCTCGCTTCTTCAGCGGCCGGCACAACGACCGTCTCTCCTTTTTTCGGGACGCTCACTTTCGTCCCATCGACGAGCAATTGGGCCAAGTTCAATTGTTCGGGGTCGGCCTCATCCGTCAAGACAGCGAGTGACAACACGTCACCAACACGCGCACCTTGTGGCATCGTATACATGTCCGGTGTCTCGACCGCCCCGGTCACATAGACGACGATTTCGGTCGGGACGCTCGGCTCGACTTCCGGTTCGGGTGTCGCGACGAACTGTTCGACCATCGGCGTCTCCGGTTCTTTCGAATAAAACATATAGCCCACCCCGATAAACAGTCCGATCAGCAGCACGACGACATATCGTTTCCACTTCTCCATACGTCCCCTCCTCGAGCGAGTCTTTTCTATAGTATGAAGAAACGTTGTCATCTGTGCCGAGGCCGAACTCGTCGTTTTCCACGCGCCTATCGGACGAAGGCATCCGCTTCCTGTACATAGCGAGACGACAAAAAAGAGACAAGCCGAAACTTGTCTCAGTGCTCTTCAAAATGTTGGACTTGGCTCGCGAGTGCCGCGGCTTGCCCTTCTAACTCTTGCATCAAAGCGAAAATCTGATCGAAGCTCGCTTGCTGCTCTTTCATCGAGGCTGCGACTTCTTCGTTCCCCGCTGCAAGTTCCTCGGTGACACCGCTCACTTCTTCAACCCGTTTCAAGACGTTCGTCACTTCTGAACTCGACGCGACCATCTCGCGTTCAATCGTACTGACAAACGAGGCGACGTGGTCCGTGCGGTCATGGATTCGGTTGAACGCCTGCTTCGTCATTCCGAACGCCTCGAGCTGTGCCGTCTGTTCCCGACTCGACTCTTCGACCATGTCCGTCAAGCGGACGACCTCGTCCCGGATTGTCTGGACGACACCAAAGATGGAACGTGTCGCCACGTTGCTCTCCTCGGCCAATTTCTTCACTTCGCTGGCGACGACTGCAAAACCTCGTCCTGCCTCCCCTGCCCGTGCAGCCTCGATGGCCGCATTCAAGGCGAGCAAGTTCGTCTGGGCGGCGACATCTTCCACGAGCTTCGCCATTTTTTCGATTTCTTCTGTTTTCCGGGCGAAATCATCCATCCGGTTGACGAGCGATGCGTTACGTTCGCTCGAACGTGCTAAAATCGCTTCCTGGTCCGTCAACGTCTCGATGCCGGCCGCGACTTCGCGTGTCATCTCAGACGTCTGTTCGGTCGTCTGCTTCGTCTGGTTCAAACTTGTCTCGAACGAGGTCGCCATGATGCCGACCGATTCAAGTGTCTCTTGCAGTTCGGTCGCAATCGACTGGGCCCCGTTCGCCATCTCATCGACCGCATTCGTGATGTTCGATGTCGTACTGACCACGGCCTCGTTCTCAGCAGCCGCCGTCTCTGTCATATCGTTCACTTTCATCGACGTGACACGGATGGAACCGATGACCGTCTGGAGCGACATCGTCATTTCCCGCATCGCTCGTTCTAAGCGTCCGATCTCATCACGTCGCGTCGAATCCGGCAGCGTGATCAATCGTCCGGCCGCGATCGCTTCCGCCGCCTCGACGTTACGTTCGAGCGGGTGGGTGATCGAGCGGGCGAAGAAGAAGTTGTATACACTGAGTGCGACGATGACAAAGACCGTCAACAATACGGACACGAGCAGGAGACGTTTCGTCTCACTCGCCGCCTCGGCTTGTAACGCCTCGTAGAATGTTCCATTTTTCAAGAGGAGCGTATTCACATCGTTCAATACCCCTTCAAGCTTCGCCGCTTGAATCCGGGCGGCGATTCCGCCGGCCTCGGCCGCCTCGACCTCGGCTCCGATTCGCTCATACTTCATCGTCGCACGTTCGAGGTGGTTCGCAAATTCAGGAATAAGATACGTCTGTTTCAATGTCGTAAACGTCTCCGTGTTTGTCGTCCGAATCCGCTCGAGCTGCGTGAGCGTCGATTGGCTCATCTGCTCACCGAGCGAGGTCCAAAGGGACTGCTCCTGCAAGAGCGACGTCTCGAGTTGGGACAACTCAATCATCTGGGTGCCGTACTGCTCGTTATAAGTTTGCAGACGATTCAACGTCGACAAGACATAACTCATCATCAAGACAATCAATAAGACCGTGAACACGGTCGAAAAGATGAACCGTTTCCGTAAGCTCATTTCAGCGTCCCCTCCATCAACTGTTTCTGAAACGACTCGAACCGTTTTGTCTCGTCGTCATCCCATTGGACACGACGAAGAGCGGCCAAACCGACACCGCCTTGATCGATCCCGAGTTCGACGTGAGCGTTGAACGCCTTCGCTTCGACCCGATCCGCGATTTCGACGATGGCCAAATCGACTTGTTTCAACATCGACGTGATGACCGCGTCCGGTGCGATCATCGATTGGTCGCTATCGACGCCAATCGCTTTCACGCCGTTCCGTTCCGCTGCTTCTAAGACACCGACCCCTGTCAGTCCTGCAGCGGCGTACAGCACGTCCGCTCCGGCTTCAATCTGTTTCTCTGCCAACTTACGTCCGATTTCAGGCGAGGCAAAATCGTTGGCGTAATCGACGAGCATCGTTACGTCTTCATTCACGCCTTTTGCACCGAGCTCGAAGCCGGTCCCGAATTTTTGAATCAGCTCGTTGTCGACACCCCCGATGAAACCGATTTTATTCGATTCCGTCTCGAGCCCCGCGACTGCCCCGGCGAGTGCACTGCCTTCCGTCTCTTGGAACGTCACCGAGATGACGTTCGGTAACGTCGATACGGCATCAATCAACGCGAACTGTTGCTCTGGATGTTCGGCCGCCACCGCTTCAAGATCCGTCTGACATGCGAAACCAAGACCGATGATAACATCATGTCCGTCCGCGACGAGCTGTTCGAACCCCGCTTTATATGTCTCCGTCTCGGCAAGCTCGCGATAGTCGACGAACCATTTCCCTGTCTCCCGGAGTTGCCCCATGCCGCGCATCGCCGCGTCGCTGAACGATTGGTCCCCGAGACCAACATCGGACAAGACGACGCCCATCGATTGACGTGTTTCCACGGTTTGTTCCGGTTGGTCGATGACAGACTGACAACCGGGCAACCAAGTCACACATGCGGCCAACAAGCCGATGATGAGTGATTTCTTCATAATAGCTACTTCCTCTCTCTAATGGTCTGACATCTCCCTTATCGTCAGAAACCGATCGAGTTTGAAGTCTTTCCTATCAAATTTAGAGGAATCCGCACGAAACAAAAAAGCCACAGACGATTGTCTGTGGCTCTCGGCTCACTCTTCGGTCGCGGCGAACGTCGATTCGCTCAATTCGCGATTCGCGCTCGGCTGGACGTTGCCTTTCCCGGCAAAATTGTCGAGTAAATCTTTCATGTCGATTCCTGACGACGCTTTGAGCGTCTGTTGGAGCGATGCCATCAAGTCTGTAGCGTAGCCTGTGACTTTGCCGGCACCCCCATCTTTGCCGCTGCCCGTATCGACGACCGTGATCTTGTCGATATTGCCAAGCGGTGCTGCAATCTGTTTCGCGTAGTCCGGAAGCATCTTGACGACCATGTCGAGAATGGCAGCCTGTCCATACTGTTCGAACGCTTCGGCGATTTTTTGTTTCGCTTCGGCTTCGGCGAGACCCGTCAAGCGGATAATCTCGGCTTCGGCTTCCCCTTTGGCCCGTTCCGAGTCCGCTTCGGCCACACCGGCGAGTCGAACGCGTTCGGCGTCAGCTTTCGCTTCCGCTTCGATACGATATTTCTCGGCATCGGCCGAGGCGATTTGACGTGCCTTGTCGGCTTCCGCTGACTGTTCGATCGCATAGCGGTCGGCGTCGGCCTTTTTCTTCACTTCTGAATCGTATTGTTTCTCACGACGCATGATTTCTTTCTCTTCGAGCTCGATTTGCTTTTGACGCTCGATGATTTGGACTTGCATCTGTTGCTCGGTGACTTCTTGTTTGGCGCGGGCTTCTTCAAGTTCATACGCTTGGTCGGCCCGGGCCTTGGCGACGTCTTGCTCACGACGATAGGCGGCGATGCGGAGCTGGTTCTCTTTCTCGGCTTCTGCGATTTCCGAAGCCCGTTCGAGTTCAGCTTTCTTCGCGTCTTTCATCGCTTCTGCTTGTTTGATGCGTGTCTCTTTGTCCGCTTCGGCCGTTGCGATATCAGCATCGCGTTTCACTTGCGCGATTCGTGGTTTCCCGAGTGATTCGAGATAGCCGTTCTTGTCACGAACATCTTTAATCGTGAACGACACGATGACGAGCCCCATTTTCGCCAAGTCTTGTGAGGCGACGCGTTGGACTTCTTGTGAGAACTTATCGCGGTTCTTATAAATCTCTTCAACTGTCATCGAACCGAGGATGGAACGGAGGTGACCTTCGAGCACTTCTTTCGCCTCGTTCTCGCGTTCGATTTTCGGTTTGCCGAGGAACTGCTCGGCCGCCGTGGCGATCTCGCTGATCGAGCCACCGATTTTGATGATGGCCGTACCGTCCGCCATGACCGGTACGCCTTGCTCGGTGTACACTTCCGGCGTCGTCACTTCAAGTTTGCTCGAAAGAAGGCTGAGCGGTTCCGCCTGCTGGAACACCGGCAAGACGAACGTTCCGCCCCCGCGGATAATCTTTACACGGTTGCCCGACGCGTCGCTATGGACGTTCTTTTTCCCTAAGTAACTGCCGGTGACGATGAGCGCCTCATCTGGTCCGACCGTGCGATACTTCAACACGAAGACGAAAATCAAGGCGAGCAAAATCACCCCGACGATAATACTGGCTAATATGGCTGTGCTCATAAGTTAAAACTCCTTTCGGATTGTCGGCTCGTCATATTCCATGACGACCGCAATGTTTCGTTCGACTTCGATGATGATGACCCGTCGATCACTCGGAATCGCTTTGCCGTCCACACTTTGAGCCGTCTTTAAAATCGAACCGATGACCGATTCGACGAGTACTTCCCCGTAACCGCCTTCCGGAACGGGGACGGTCAACCGTCCGACAAGTCCGACGAGCGATTCATCGGTCATCCCGATCGATTCTTCCGCGTTCGATAACGGCAAGAGGACGAATAAGTACAGGAGCGTCGTGAGCGCGAACGATCCGACGAGTGCGACGGCGAGCCCGATCATCGGGGACACATGGGCGAGAGCGTTCAAAATGAGGCCGATGCCCGCACCGAGTGCTAAAAATGACAGGATGACCGCTGGATTGAACCAACCATCGAATAAATCAAACGCATCTGAAAATAACATGTACAAAAATGTACCGAGACCGGCGATGATGAGTACCCACCAATACAGCTGATCTAACGATTCCATTACCACTCCTCCTCGGCGCGACGCTGTCGTTCATAGGAAAGAACACGACGCAAATGTTCGACTTCGAGTGCGAGTGCTTGCTCGATCGTGTCCCATTCGGACAAAGGCCGGGTCGGTTGATCGACCACCTGCCGCACACGTCCTAACGTCTGTTCGAGACGCAAGCGGTCGTAGCGATCGACCGCTTCCGCTCGCTCTTGTCGCAATAGCGATAAAAAATGATCGACTTCCGCTTGCAGCGCAATGATTTGTTCGGTCGCCGCGGCCGACGATTCTTGCATCAGCAGGCGACGCACCCTGACTTGATGGGCGATCAGCTTCGCAATCCTAGCCTCTAGCTCGAGAATATGTTTATAGAGAGATCCCGCCTCATCTTCATCCGTGTCATCGCGCCACCACATCTCCGACTCACCTCACTTCTTTCTTTACTCACTTGTCTATACGTTTAGAGCGAAACTTTGGTTTCAAAATATCTAAAAAAAATGTAAGATTGATTTGCTAGAGTTAGAAAGGAAGTGCTCACGTTGGGCAATCAAGTCATCAAATTGTCGACCGCGGCCCAAGAAGAACTCATCGCGAGTTATCGGGCCCACGCGGTCAATCCACCGCCCCATGCACGATTCAGTGCCAAAACACCTCAGTGTGTGATTACGGTCTACAATTCGGGTAAAGTCATGTTCCAAGGACACGATGCCGACAGCGAGGCCGCAAAATGGGGAACGAGTATAAAAAAAGAACCAAGTGTGCCTAAAACCGTTCTACCGGAAGGCTTTTCGGACTGGTCTGTCATCGGGAGCGATGAAGTCGGAAAAGGAGATTATTTCGGACCGCTCGTCGTCGTCGCCGCCTATGTGCCGAAAGAGAAAATCGCCCTTGTCAAAGAGCTCGGGGTCAAAGACTCAAAACTGTTGTCCGATACAGAGATCGTCCGCATCGCCAAAGATTTACATGTCACCATCACCTATCAGAAAGCGACGCTGCACAATCCGGCGTATAATAAGATGCAACGGACGATGACACAAGGTAAGATGACGGCCATCGCTCATAATGCCGCCTTGTCGGCCTTATTACAGAAGCTCGATGCGACACCGGACGCGATTTTAATCGATCAGTTCGCTGAAAAGAACGTCTACTACAACCATTTGCGATCTGAAAAGGTGGTCGTCAAAGACGACGTCTATTTCTCAACGAAAGCGGAAGGACTGCACGTCGCCGTGGCCGCCGCCTCGATTCTCGCCCGGGCCTTGTTCTTAAAAGAAATGGACAAGTTAAGTGCGACACTCGGGGTCACGTTACCGAAAGGGGCCGGTGCCAAAGTCGATCAAGTCGCTGCCGCGTTGATCATCCGTTACGGTCAAGAACGTTTGAACGAAGTGGCGAAAGTCCACTTTGCCAACACGAAGAAAGCGCTCCGTTTGAGTGAGCTGAAACGATAGTCCTCACTTCGAAGATATGGTATATTAATTTTAGGGTTTAATGAACTTAAAAATTTTTGGAGGATAGCGTTCATGTTGCATTATAAAACGTACACTTTAAGCGACGACCATCCTTGGGTCATCTTCATCCATGGCGCCGGTGGAAGTCTGTCGCATTGGTATCGTCAAATTCGGCCGTTCAAAAAAAAATATAACGTGCTCTTGCTCGATCTCCGTGGACACGGCGGCTCGTACAACGAAGAACAGTCGTTGAACCAACCGCTGAACGCATATACGCTCGACGTCGTCGTCGAAGACGTCGTCGAAGTCATGGATCATTTGAAGATTGAAAAAGGACATATGGTCGGCCTGTCGCTCGGGACAATCGTCATCCAGGCGATGTTCGAGCACCATCCGGAACGAATCGCTTCCGTCGTGCTCGGTGGGGCCATCGTCAAGTTCAACGTCCGCTCGACGTTGTTGATTCGACTTGGCAGTCTCGTGCAGAGCTTCGTGCCGTACATGTGGCTGTATCAGTTGTTCGCGTGGATCTTGTTACCGAAAAAACGTCATAAAAAATCACGGATGATGTTCGTCCGCGACGCGGCCAACCTATGCCAGCGCGAGTTCATCCGCTGGTTCAAGATGACCGAGAATATGAATCCGTTGCTTCGTCACTTCTCATCAATCGAGACGAACGTACCGATTCTCTATATTATGGGTGATGAGGACTACATGTTCCTTGAAGCTGTCGAACGGACCGCGAAACATCAACCGACGGCTCGCGTCCAGGTCGTCTCGGACTCGGGTCACGTCGTCAACGTCGACCAACCCGATCACTTCAATTCGATCTCGATGGCGTTCATCGATCAACAAGTCGGCTCACTCGCCGCCAGCACATCTTAAAGAAAGACGGTCCTGCACGGGGCCGTCTTTCTTTTTGAGCGGTTTTCAATTTTTTTCAAAGAAATTTTCAGAAAATATTGATTATTGAAAAATATCGTGTTACTCTTAGACAAATCTTAACAAACGGAGGAGCTGGCACTGATGAAAACCCATGCACAACACGGCCTACTGATTATTATTCGACTGAGGGACTGAAAATCGACTCGATGACCGAGACGAATTTTTGGGCCCTTGTTTCGATGGTTTCGGACGAGGCGCTCATGGTTTGACCGACGCGCCTATCCAATCTGGATAGGTTTTTTTATTGGAACGATACACATAGAGGAGATGATGGAAGTGAAACAGTACGCAATGGATCGGATGATCAAAATATCAGCAGGAATGGCAAGCGCCGTCCTCGTCACGCTCGGGGTCGGACTCTTGATTGAAACGATTGGGAAGATGGCCGGAATCGAGACACTCGTCTTGATCGGCCAAGTCGCGAAATCGTTGCTCGCCCCGGCACTCGGTGCCGGTGTCGCCTACCAGCTCGGCGGCAATACCCTCGTTTTGTTCAGTGCGATGATTGCGGCAACCGTCGGTGGTGCGGCGCTCCAACCGACCGAGAGCGGGCTCGTGCTCGTACCTGGTCAACCGATCAGTGCTTTAATCGCGGCCGCGGCTGCGGTTTGGCTTGGTAAACGTGTCCTCGGCAAGACGAAGTTCGACATGATGGTCGTCCCGGTCACAGCCGTCCTCGGCGGCGGGATCGTCGGGGGCGGGGCAGCAGCCGTCACGACACCGCTCATCAACTCGATCAGTGCGAGCATCACCGCTTCGGTCAATACATCGCCAATCGCGACATCGCTCGTCATCGCGCTCGTCTTCAGTGTCATGCTCATGTCTCCGGCTTCATCGGCCGCACTCGCCATCGCGCTCCAGCTCGACCCGGTCGCCAGCGCCGCCGCGTTGATTGGATGTACGGCCCAGTTCGTCGGCTTCACCCTTATGGCGTATCGCCAAACGGATCCGGGCGGGTTGGTCGCCTCGTTTTTCGTCACACCGAAAGTGCAGTTCCCGAACGTCGTCAAAAACCCTCGCGTCGTCATGCCACCTTTTATCGCGGCGATGATCAGCGCTCCGATCGCGACGCTCGTCTTCTCGCTCGAGGTCCCCTACGAGATCGCAGGGCTCGGCCTCAACTCGTTGATCGCCCCGCTCAACATCCTTGCCGCGCAAGGAATGGACGCGTTCCTCATCTTCGTCGGAACGGGTGTCGTCCTCCCGGCCGTCATCACGCTCCTGTTGTATAAAGTGACATGCCTCGTCGGTTGGACGAAGTTCGGCGACTTGGCTCTCGAGGTCCAGTAAACTCAAAAAAGGTGTCCACACGTGGTGGACACCTTTTTTAGGTTAGGCGCGAACTTCTGCGCCGTGGGCCGCTTGAACGGCTGCAAGGATTGCTTCATACGACGCCGTCACTTCTTCATCTTGAAGCGTCCGCGTCGGGTCTTGATATTTGAGTGAGAAGGCGATTGATTTTTCATCGTCTCCTACGTTCTCTCCGACATAGACATCGAACAAGGCGAGGTCGATCAAGAGCGGTCCGGCAGCCTGTTTAATCGTTGCTTCGACTTGACCCGCCGGGATATCCCGCTTCAAGACGAGTGCCAAGTCGCGTGAAATCGATGGGAAACGTGGCACGTCTTCGTAGACGAGTTGTGCCGTCTGATGCAACACATCCAAGTCGAGCTCGAATACGTACACTTCTTTCAAACCGTACGTTTCTTTTGACACGCCCGGATGGACTTGTCCGACATAGCCGATGACACGTCCGTCCACGAGGACGTTCGCAGTCCGGCCCGGATGCATATCCGCAATCGTCGCCGCCTCATACGTCGCGTCGATGCGAAGTGCATGCAACAGCGTATCGACGATGCCTTTGGCGACAAAATAGTCGACCGGGACGCGTGTGCCTTGCGAGCGATGGTCGTACCAAAGCCCCGTCAATACACCGGCGACGCGTTCCGTTTCGCGTGGTAACGTCTCGCCTTCTTCCACGTAGACGCGCCCTGTTTCATACAAGCGCACATTCGCTTGTTGGCGTGACGTGTTGTATCGCGCCGCTTCGAGGAGACCTGGGACCAGTGAGGTCCGGAGCACTGAGCGCTCTTCGCTCATCGGCATCGCCAAGTTAACTTTGTCCGAGCCTTCCCCACTGAAGCGTGCGGCGTGTCCGACGCTCGTGAGCGAGTACGTGATCGCTTGCGACAATCCTGTCCCTTGAAGGACACGACGAACTCGGCGACGTAACACGTTCTCTCGTGGGAGGTACCCTTTTGAACGCGACGCCGGGAGTGTCGACGGCAGACTGTCATACCCATAGAGGCGCGCCACTTCTTCCGTGATGTCGGCCGGTAGTTCCAAGTCAGGCCGGCGTGACGGTACGTGGACCGTCAACGTCTCGTCTCCGGTCACGTCGAGACCGAGCCGCTCCAAAATGCGGACGATCGTCGCTTGTTCGAGGTCCATCCCGAGGCGATGGTTGATATAGGCGACCGAGACATCGATCGTCCGGGCCGCTGAAGCTTTGTCCCCAGCGACGACGATGTCGCTGATCGTGCCACCGCTCACTTCGACGATGAGCTCGGCGGCACGGTCGAGGGCCAGTTGCAACCGTGCCGGGTCGACTCCTTTTTCAAAGCGGGCACTCGAATCCGAACGCAATCCGAGCGTACGGCTCGTCTTCCGGACCGATGCCGGTACGAAGTAGGCCGACTCGAGGATGATACTCGACGTCGTCGCATCGACTTCTGTGTTCGCACCGCCCATGACGCCGGCAATGGCGACAGGACGTTCACCGTCCGTGATGACCATCATCGAGGCATCGAGCGTGCGCGTCACGTCATCGAGCGTGACGATTTCTTCGCCGTCATGCGCTTGACGGACAGCAATCGTCGTCCCGAGTTTTGCCGTATCGAACGCATGTAGCGGCTGGCCGAGCTCGAGCATGACATAGTTCGTCACATCGACGACGTTGTTGATCGGCCGGACACCTTCGGCAATCAAGACGTTCTTCAGCCATTGTGGCGAATCTCCGATTGTGACACCATCGACGCGACGTGTCGCGTAGTACGGGCAGTTGTCTGTCTCAAGACGGACACTGACCGCGTTTGGTGCGTCAGTCGTCACATCTGCCGACGGAAGCGTGTAAGGACGCTCGAGAATGGCCGCGACTTCATGGATGATTCCGTATAGGCTCAAGCAATCCGAGCGGTTCGGTGTCAACCCGAGCTCGATCACTTCGTCGTCAAGGTCGAGTAAGCTGATGACGTCCGCACCGACCTCAACCGATTCACGGAACGTATGGATGCCGTCCTGTTCATCTTCACGAATCTGCTTCTTCTCAAAACCGAGTTCCTCGAGGGAGCAAATCATCCCTTGTGACTCGACACCACGCAGTTTCGCTTTCTTAATTTTGAGTCCCGGGAGACGAGCTCCGACCGTCGCCACGATGACGTGCTGTCCGGTCGCGACGTTCGGTGCGCCGCAGACGATTTGCACCGGGCTGTCCGCACCGATATCGACCGTCGTCACGTTCAACTTGTCCGCTTCAGGATGTTTCTCGCACGAGAGGACGCGACCGACGACGAGTCCTGACAATCCTTCAGCGCGGCTGATGACGCTCTCGACTTCGATTCCGTTCTTCGTGATCAAGTCTCCGAGTTCTTGCCCGCTCAAGTCTGATACATCAATATATTGATTCAACCATTTTTTCGATAATAACATATGTGTTCCCCCTTAGAATTGCTCGATGAAACGTAGATCGTTTGTATAGAAGTGACGGATATCGTCTACTCCATGTTTTAACATCGCCATCCGTTCGACGCCGATCCCGAATGCGAATCCAGACATCTTCGTGGCGTCATAGCCAGCCATCTCGAGAACGCGTGGATGGACCATGCCGCCTCCGAGAATCTCGATCCAGCCTGTTCCCTTACAGACGTTGCAGCCTTTGCCGCCGCATTTGAAGCAAGAGATATCAACTTCGACCGACGGTTCCGTGAACGGGAAGAAGCTCGGGCGAAGACGAATTTCACGCGTCTCACCGAACAATTGCTTGACGAACACTTCGAGCGTGCCTTTCAAATCAGCCATCGAGATGTGCTCATCGACGACAAGCCCCTCGATTTGCATGAACTGGTGTGAGTGTGTCGCGTCGTCTTCGTCGCGGCGGTACACTTTCCCCGGGCAGATGATTCGAATCGGTTTCCCGTCGGCTTGGAGCATCGTCCGGGCCTGAACTGGTGACGTGTGTGTCCGGAGAAGCGTCTCATCCGTGATATAGAACGAGTCTTGCATATCACGTGCCGGATGGTCTTTCGGCAAGTTGAGCATCTCAAAGTTGTACAGGTCTGTCTCGACTTCCGGGCCTTCGGCGATTGTATAGCCGAGCCCGACGAACAAGTCTTCCATCTCATCGACGATTTGTTGAAGTAAATGGGTATGGCCCGGCAGCGCCGTCCGACCCGGTAGTGTGACGTCGATTGTCTCAGCCGCGAGTTTCGCTTCAAGTTCGACCGCCTTCACTTCCTCGATCCGCGCCTCTAACGTGTCTTGGATCGTCGTCCGAACCGTGTTGACCAACTCTCCGACGACCGGACGTTCTTCAGGAGACAGTTTTCCCATCCCACGAAGCACCTCGGTCATCGGACCTTTCTTCCCTAAATATTTGATGCGGACATCGTTCAATTCTTTTTGCGACGAAGCCGCCTGAATCTCATGCAATGCCTCTTGCTGTAATTGTTCTAACTGTTCTTTCATCCTTATTTCCTCCTCTACAAAAAAAGTCCCTCCAGTCGATGACTGAAGGGACGAATAATCGCGGTACCACCCTACTTGGCCGAAATCGGCCCACTTGAGAGCATCGATATCGGGATGCTACCCCGGTGTTGTCTCCAACACGACTCGAGAGTGAATTCGGCGCCGACCAAGGCATCGGCTCGCAGTCTCGGCCCATGCTCCCTGTACTCGTTCGGTAGTTCGCGTACTATGCTCTTTCAACGTCTATTCGGTATGTTGTTCGATGTTATAAACCTATCACGATTTTTCAGTGCTGACAAGATTATTGTAATGCGATCCGGTACATGAGGATGCCCGCCGCAACAGCCGCGTTCAATGATTCGGCATCGCCGAGAACCGGGATATGAACGCGCGTGTCACATAAATCAAGTACGTCGTTGTGGACGCCTTGCGCCTCATTGCCGATGACGAGCGCGACTTTGTCCTTGAAGTCAACTTGTTCGTAAGATGTCGCTTTCGCGAGTGCGGTCCCATACACATGGAAGCCTTCGCTCTTCAGTTCTGGTAGCGTCTCGAGCAAATCGACCGAGCGCACGTTCACGTGGAACAACGAACCTTGCGTCGCCCGGACGACCTTGGCGTTGAACGGGTCGACCGTCCCTTTGCCGAGGAGGACCGTGTCAAATCCGGCCGCATCGGCCGTGCGAATCATCGTCCCGAGGTTACCTGGGTCTTGAATCCGATCGAGGACGAGGACGTGCTTCATCTTCCGTTCGACCGGGGCCATCTTGACGACGGCGAACACACCTTGCGTCTTCTCCGTTTCAGATAACAGGTCGGCCACATGGTCCGATAGTTCGAGGACCGGCATCTCATCGAGGCGCCACGATCCTTTCGGAGTATACGATTCCCCCATGATCAGCTGAACGAGTCGTCCGGCCCGAATCGCCTCGTCGACCAAATGCTCGCCTTCGACTAAAAATTGCCCGGACTCTTGTCTGCCTTTTTTCGTCATCAATCGCTTTAAGCGTTTGATCGTCTCACTTTTCGTAGACGTGATTTTCGTCATATTATCCCTCTTTCAACCATTGAACCGTTTCTTGGTCGAGTCGTTTCGTGAGCGCTACGACCAAATCGACGGCTGCTTCATAATCTGCTTTGTGAATGATTGAGACATTCGTATGCAAATAACGGACCGGCACCGTGAGCGCGACGGCCGGCATCCCGACTCCAGACAAATGGAACCGACCTGCGTCTGTCCCGCCGCCCGGCGTCAAATCCAATTGGTACTTGATGTCGTTCTCTTTGGCCACGTCGACAATCAAATCGATGAGGCGTGGGTTCGTGACGGTCGTCGCATCAAAGAAGATGACTTGGACCCCTTCCCCGAGTTTCGACAATCCTTCTGCCGGTGTCATTCCTGGCGTATCTCCAGGAATGCCTGTATCGACGGCGATGGCGACGTCTGGTTTGACCAAGTTGGCGGCCGTGACGGCACCACGCAACCCGACTTCTTCTTGGACCGTCGCTCCTGTGTAGACGACACCTGGTACTTGTTCGTTCTTCAAACGTTTCGCCGCCTCAATCGCGATGGCACAACCGATTCGGTTATCCCATGCTTTCGCCATCAAGAAATCTTCGTTCTTCATGACCGTGAACTCACAATGCGGGACGACCGTATCGCCCGGACGGATGCCCCACTCGGCCACTTGTTCTTTCGACGTTGCACCGATATCAAGGAACATGTCTTTGATCTCAACCGGCTTCTTGCGTGCCTCGACCGGAAGGACGTGAGGTGGTTTGGCACCGATGACGCCTGGGATTTTCTCTCCCGAGCGTGTGACGACGTCCATGCGCTGTGCGAGGAGAACTTGGTTCCACCAGCCGCCGAGTGCTTGGAAGCGGAGGAAACCGCCCTCTTCAACGCGCGTGACCATGAACCCGACTTCGTCCATATGACCGGCAATCATGACACGCGGACCTTCCGCATCGCCCGTCACTCGACCAAACAGACTGCCTAGCCCATCCTGTTCGAACGTTTCGACGTGAGGTTCTAAATACTCACGCATGAGTGAGCGGACTTCACCTTCATTTCCAGGGACACCTGTGGCATCCGTCAAGCGTTTCAACATATGTAATGATTCGTTCATGGGGCATCGCTCCTTCGATTTTTGATTAGTAACCTTGATTTTGTCGCTCATGGTTCTTTTCATTTTTCGCCATATACGCCATCACCATCAACTCTTCATTGATCCCGAGCGTATAGCCAAGTTCGAGATAAGCCGCCATCAGCGTCTCGTACATCGGTTCCGTCTTCGACAAACCAAAGTTCGTCACTTTGCGGAACACGTCTAAAAAAGCGTCAGTCGCGTCAAGATACGAGCTACCTGCCGGGAACGAATCACGTTCATACCCGAGGGCAAGTCCGAGCGACAATAAGAAATGAATGCCGTCGACATACTCTTCTAAGATCACGTCTTGAGGCGACGGGCCCTTCGTTGACCAAAATTTAAAACTACGGGTCTCATTGGCGAGTTCACCAAGCTCGACGAGCAAAGCAAGCAAACGCTCATCAAATTGGTTCCCGGATAATTGATGTTCTTCTTTGATCCGCTCATCTAATTCACGCTGCCGATCAAACAATGTTGTCCAGTTCACCGGTTGCTCCTCCTATTCTCCATTCAAAGCAGTACTAAAATCATTAAAGACCAGCCGACTGCCAAAATCAATACTTGTATTTGAACACGTTTTGGGGCATGAACCGCCTTTTTACGCGTCAAATGAAGTCCGAACAGAGCACCGATCGCACCGCCTGCGTAAGCGTACAAGACGTTGAAATCACCTTCTCCGAGCGTGTAACGTTTCGCCTGCAAATAGGTGTAGACGTTCAAGACGATGAGCGCCAATGCGACGATGGCTAAGACTGATTGATCCATAGGACGTCCTCCTTATCTTAAGTTTAAGGAAAAAATCTGAAAAAAGAAAGCGCCGAGATAAGGTCTCGGCGCTGTCGATTGAACGATTACGCGTTCAATTTTGATTTAGCTGTATCAGCAAGTGACGCGAATGCTTGTGCATCTGTCACAGCAAGCTCAGCAAGCATCTTACGGTTGATGTCGATCCCTGCGAGCTTGAGGCCGTGCATCATACGGCTGTATGAGAGGCCGTTTGTGCGTGCTGCCGCATTGATACGTGTGATCCAAAGACGACGGAAATCACGTTTCTTTTGACGACGGTCACGGTAAGCGTACATGAGTGACTTCATGACTTGTTGTTTTGCTACTTTAAATAGAATGTGTTTCGAGCCAAAATAACCTTTGGCAAGCTTGATTTGCTTTTTACGACGTTGACGAGTCGTATAACCGCCTTTTACGCGTGGCATATGGTTTCCCTCCTAAATTCTTTCTGTATTACTTCGCGATCATGTTGCGAATGCGTTTGAAGTCTCCAGCTGATACGATAGCACCTTTACGGAGCTTACGTTTCGCTTTAGTCGATTTGTTACCAAACAAGTGACTTGTGTAAGCGTGTGAACGCTTGAGTTTACCTGATGCAGTACGTTTGAAACGTTTAGAAGCACCACGGTGCGATTTCATTTTCGGCATGAGTATTTCCTCCCCACTATGACTCGATGATTAATCTTCTTTCTTCGGAGCCAGCACTAAGAACATGCTGCGTCCTTCCATCTTCGGCTTTTGCTCAACTGTTGCCAAGTCGGCACATTCCGCCGCCAATTTTTCCATAACGCGTCGGCCGATTTCCGAGTGTGTGATGGCGCGTCCGCGGAAACGGATCGACGCTTTCACTTTGTTTCCATTTTCAAGGAATTTGCGAGCGTTACGCAATTTCGTTTGGAAATCGTTTTCCTCGATTGTCGGGCTGAGGCGTACTTCTTTCAATTGGATGACTTTTTGGTTTTTACGCGCTTCTTTCTCCTTTTTCTGGAGTTCGAAACGGTATTTCCCATAGTCCATGATTTTAGCGACCGGTGGGTTAGCTTTATCGGCGACCAAGACGAGATCGAGTTCAGCCTCTTCTGCTAAACGTAATGCTTCATTACGCGATTGCACACCGAGTTGTGCACCGTCCGCTCCAATTAAGCGAACTTCACGGGCACGAATGTTTTCGTTGATAAAGAGCTCTTTGCTAATGGTTAGCACCTCCATCGTGCGATTGCACGAGTTTTAGATTGATAAGACAACATGGCAATAAAAAAAGCGTCGGCAGTTTCCCGCCCACACATCATTTCGGAGTCAGCAGAGACCAAGGCTCAACTGCTTCACGTACATGATGGACCTGACCGAAGCTGTTCGGACGAGGTGAGAAGCGGGCGCTTCTGCTTTGTTGTATTTAATCACTATGTCATCTTAACACCAATAGGATTAAGATGTCAAGAATTCGCGCATGAATAATTGGTAGCTCACACTTTTATGATGATAACAGTCATTTCGTTGTTTCGCAATACCTTTTCCGAGGGAATAAAATAAAAAAGGAGGGATGGGCCGTGTCTTGGAGACAGCAAGTGAAAGGTGACCATGATTATCACGACCAAATCAAACACATCGTACAAGAGACGATGCGCCACCATGACGTGAGTGATGCCAAGCTCGAAGCGGTATTGACAGACCTTTTAGAAGAGATGAACCGAATCACGTTGAAGATTGTGGACGACCACGAGTCTGCTCGCGACTATATCCATAAACGATGGTATTGAAAAAGGGCCGAGGCCCTTTTTTCAATACCATTTGTCATGTACTCAAAGCCCGTTCAATTCGTCAACGACTTGAAGAAGTTGCTGAGCGCTTCGAACAAACGGGCGAAGAAGCCTTGGACTTCCTCGGTCTCGAGAAACGCCTGAACGTCTTGACCGGCCCCTTGTAACCCATTGCTGATTGCACCCCAGTCGAGGTTCGCCTGCTGCATGTTCTCGAACAACGTCGTCAATTGCGTCAACTGCGTATCAGACAGTTGGACGTTGTTTTGATTCAACACTTGGATAACGATATCTCGAATCTCGATGTTCGTCTCCGGTGCCTTATTCGCAATTTCCGCTTTGATCTCGTTCATGAGTCCGGCCACGTCCTCTTGCCCGACCGTCTTCCCGATCTCAGAGGTGACCGCGAGCTCTTCTTGCGCCAAGTCTTTTCGTTCCTCGCTCAATTGAATGCCTGTCTCCGCGGCCGTCTGATCATAGGCTTTCATGATGCCCGTCAACGCCGACGTCCCGGTGACGCGAATCGGCGACGTGATATAAATATCGGCATCCGTGACGCCTGCCGTCACGAGAGCATTCGCATACATATCTTCGGTCACCCATGTCACGTTTTCCGTTTTGATATCGAGCCCGGTCCCGTCGGTCAGTTTAATGCGGGCTGATGAATACATCCCCCCGCCGCGCTGCGCCTGAGGGACGGCGTCCCCTAAGTATTTATCTTCATCGGCTGCGGTCGTGATGATCGGCTCAATCCCCGCCGGTGCCTCGACCCGTTCGAGCACCCAGTCCCGTTGGCTCGCCGATAACGACTCTCCGAGTGTGACGATCGTGTCATCGACGATGGCTTCTGCGTTTACTTTTGGAATCATGCTTGTCGCGACGACCGAACCGATCGTCAACGCCACTAATGGTTTCATATAATTCAAGATGAATCACTCCTTTCTTCTACCATACGTGTTTGGTGAAGTCTTCCGCATCCGTCTCAAGACCGAAAAAACGACCACCCTTCCAATGAAGGATGGTCGACATATTAACGTGAACGGTTGGCGATCTCTGCTGTAAGTGACGACAAGAATTCATCGAGCGTGGCCGATACTTGTTCTTGTTGTCCATAGCGACGGATGTTGACTGCACGCTCATCACGTTCTTTATCTCCGAGGACGAGCGTCATCGGAATTTTCTTCATCTGTGCTTCCCGGATCTTATAGCCGAGTTTCTCGTCCCGAAGGTCCGTTTCGACGCGGACACCGCGCTTAACGAGCTCTGCTTTCACTTCCGCGACGTATTCGTCGTGGACGTGTGAGACCGGGATCAATTTGACTTGGACCGGGGCGAGCCATGTCGGGAATGCGCCTTTATATTCTTCAATCAAGTAGGCGACGAAACGTTCCATCGTCGAGACGACCCCACGGTGAAGGACGATCGGGCGATGATCTTTGCCGTCTGGTCCTGTGTACGTCAAATCGAACCGCTCTGGGAGCAAGAAGTCGAGTTGGACCGTCGACAACGTCTCTTCTTTGCCGAGCGCCGTCCGGACTTGGACGTCGAGTTTCGGTCCGTAGAAGGCCGCTTCGCCTTCGGCTTCGAAATATGGGAGACCGAGCTCATCCATCGTCTCTTTCAACTGGCGTTGGGCTGTTTCCCAAATTGCGTCGTTGTCAAAGTATTTCTCTTTGTCGGCCGGATCACGGTACGACAAGCGGAAACGATAGTCTTTAATGCCGAAGTCGGCGTACACTTCTTGAATCAAGTGGACGATATCTTTGAACTCTTGCTTCATCTGTTCCGGTGTGACGAACGTGTGTCCATCGTTCAACACCATGTAACGGACGCGTTGGAGGCCTGTGAGCGCACCTGACATCTCGTAACGGTGCATACCGCCGAGCTCGGCGATACGAAGCGGGAGTTCGCGGTATGAGCGCGGCTCATGTTTATAGATCGTCATGTGGTGCGGACAGTTCATCGGACGAAGGACGAGTTCTTCGTTGTCCATCTCCATTTTCGGGAACATATCGTCTTGATAGTGATCCCAGTGACCAGACGTCTTATACAAGTCGACCGAACCGAGGACCGGTGTGTAGACGTGCTGGTACCCGAGCTCGAGTTCTTTGTCGACGATATAGCGTTCGACCGTCCGACGGATCGAGGCACCTTTCGGAAGCCACATCGGCAAACCTTGGCCGACTTCTTGCGACACGAAGAAGAGATCGAGCTCTTTCCCGAGCTTGCGATGGTCGCGCTCTTTCGCTTCTTCCAATAGACGCAAGTGTTCCGCGAGTTGTTCTTTCGTCGCGAACGCCGTTCCGTAAATGCGTTGGAGCATCTTATTGTCCGAGTCGCCGCGCCAGTATGCCCCGGCCACGCTCATCAACTTGAACACTTTCAACTTCGATGTCGACGGGACGTGCGGCCCACGGCATAAGTCGAAAAATTCGCCTTGATGGTAAATCGTGAGCGTCTCGCTCGCCGGGATATCTTCAATCAATTCGATTTTGAGCGGGTCTCCGAGCGCCTTGTAGCGTTCGAGCGCCTCGTCGCGCGACACGACTTCACGTGTGATGTCCAAGTTCTCGTCGACGATCCGCTTCATCATTTTCTCGATTTCCGGGAGATCTTCTTCGTTGATGCGGCGATCCATCTCGATATCATAATAGAAACCGTTCTCGATCGTCGGTCCGATGCCGAGGTAGATGCTGCCTTCTTCCCCGTATAACCGTTTGATGGCTTGGGCCATCAAGTGGGCTGACGAGTGGCGCATCAAATCGATGCCGTCTTCTGAGTCGGGCATGACGAGCTCGATTTTACCGTCCTGTTCAATCGGACGACGGTAATCGATCATCTCACCATCGATTTTGGCGGCGATTGCTTTTTTTCGGAGTCCTGGACTAATCGAACCTGCTACTTCTTCTGCTGTGATGCCTGCCTCAAACTCTTTGACGGCCCCATCTGGAAATGTCAATTGAATCATGTGTCAACTTCCCCTCTCTACATTTAAAAATAAATAAAAAAAGCCCATCCCTATGAAAGGGACGAGCTTTGATTCTCGTGGTACCACCCTCGTTCCCAAGCGTAACGCTTGGCTCGAACACACGATAACGAGTGTGAATCGCCGCACGATTGGCCCGTACGGTGCTCTGAGGGAGTAAGGCGATCGGCGTGTTTAGGAAGCTCTCACCAGTCTTCCCTCGCTTTGAAACCCGTGACGACGTCTCATGTCCTCTTCGATGCATCGGTTATATGATTATTAGTATAGTCAACTCGTTCAAGAAATACAATCCCTTTACCGACGTCGGTTCTCACCTTTTAATTCGATTTGTGTCGTCGTCGTCGAGATGCGCTGCATGAGCCGCTGGGCTTTCATTTTGTTCTGCGGCGAACCGTCGATCGAGAAGTGCGTCTCGAGCTCTTCACCGCTGAAGTTCGAACTGTAAAGCGTCGGTAAGCGATGCATCATGCGATATTGCAAGATGATCCCGAACAGCTCGTCGCGTACCCACGGACTGATCGCCTCGGCACCGATGTCATCAATCAATAACACCGGCACGTGTTGGAACGACGTCAAAAATGAGTCGAACGAATCGGTCCGGATCTTTCGTTTCGCTTCCGAGACGAATCCCGGGGCGTGGACGAGAATCGTCTCGATGTCCGCCACTTTCAGTTCGTTGGCGATCGCCGCAAGCAAATACGTCTTCCCGACCCCGAAGCTGCCGTGAAGGTATAAACCGTTCACTTTTTGGCGGGTCTTCATGCCTGAGACGAACCGCATCGATTCACGGAGTGCAATTTTACGGGCGTCATCCGACCAGTCGAACGATTCAAAGCTCGCCTCTCGCACTTCTTCCGGCAAGAATAAGCTCTTAAACTTCCGGTCCATCTCTTTTTGGCGCCGTGCTTGACGATGCTTGACCGTCTCTTCATAACGGATCGCGATTTGACCGAGGTCGACATAGAGTACCGGCTGATGGCCCGGGATGACGGCTTGCTCCTCGACGAGCTTCTTGCCGTCCATCTGTTCTGCATATTCACTGAGCTTCGTAAAGCCGACCTCGACCGCCGTCTCGTCTAACTCCGGATGCGCCTTTAAAAAGGCGACGACTTCTGGATGTTCGAGGGTGCGCCGGCGAATCGATTCGTACGCTTCCCGCACTTCTTTCCGGTTCATCATTTGGGCGAGCGTTTGATTGATGCGTTCCATGTCCCTCATCCTTTCTCTTTCAATTCATTTAACAACTTGACGAGTTCCGCGTCGTCTGGAACCGATGCCTCGAGCTCTTGTTTTCGTTTTTGATCGTACGTCCGTTGCTCTTTCGCCTCGTCCTCGAGCCATTTTGGCATCTCGGTCTTGTCTTTGCGTCTCGAGCCGACGGTCGTCCGCTGTTGCACGTTCTCCCGCTTTTGCTGTTTCTTCTCGATGAGCGCGTCTTGCGTCGCTTCTTGTTCCAAGGCGTCTTTGGCGTTCAAATAGCCTGCCGTCTTCCAACTCGTCGCGATCCGCATGACGTAGTTCTCACTGAGCCGGGTCTGCTTCTTCACTTCGATACAGTAATAGAACAACGCGTTGATGACACTTGGCGCGAGTCCAAGCGTATCGACGAGGTCGATGATGAGTTGCTCGTCGCTCTTCGACAGTTGTGGCGTCTTCCGTAACGTCGACACGTACTGATGCGGATGCGCTTCTTCCATGACAGTCACGTCATGCAAATCACCGATTTCTGCCTTCTCCGTCTCATCCGACTTCACTTTCCGATGGCGCGTCTGTTTTTTCTTCAACTGCAACACCATCTGACGGCAGCCGTCGCGCTTCTCTTGCTCGCTGAGCGGTAGATACGCCTCGTGGACGAAGTACTCCTTCAACATCTCGGCCATCGTCTCTTCATCGATTTGGGAGACGTAGGCAAGCTTCGTGATCGTCTCATCGAGCTTCTTCGTGAAGAAGCCGACGGGAAAGTTCGTCAACTTTTTGACGATTTCCATATCGAACGTATAGTTGATCTCGATTTTGGCGCGGTCAGGTTTCTCGTAGTTCTTTTGTGTGAACGCCATATGATTGACCCCTTTGACGTCGAACACTTCATTAAAGTCTTTCGTCACTTCAATGATTCCGGCCGGCAATGGATCGATCGTGAATCGACCTTGTAACTGTTTAAAGCGGACTTCCCCGACTTTATAGAAGAGGAAACTCGACAACAGCCCGTCATTCAAGAACGTATGGGGTGCGAGTGGGACCCGCAGTTGATACACGTACTGGGTCAAGCGCTCGTCTTTCGTCTTATACGTCCGGACGAGACCGATCGCTTCGAGCCGGAACAGACAGTCTGTCAGCTCGTTGATCGAGTAATCGAGCATCTCACAAAGCGCGCTATGTGACATATAGTTCGATTTCATTTTCCCGGGCTTCAGCTCGCTCCAAAGCGTCTGATACATCGCGAGCGCCTTCACTCCGATGACCGGCTGATATAAATGGTACAGCGACTGATACGACTCGCGATCGATGAGTCCGGTGCTCATGATCAACAGTTCGTCAGTTCCGTACAGGATTCGTTCTTTTTCCATGGTAGGTCTCCCTTGAAAAAAGGCGACCAGCAGGCCGCCCGTTTAGTTGGTCGATTTTTCTTGCTTCATTAAATCTTCTAGTTCTTTAAAGAACACAGAGATATCTTTGAACTGGCGATAGACGGACGCGAAGCGGACGTATGCCACTTCGTCGACCCGCGCGAGCTCGTTCATGACGAGCTCCCCAACCTGTTCACTCGGAATCTCGGACTGGCCGAGGGCGCGTAACTGTTGTTCGACTTTCGTGACCACACCTTCAAGTTGCTCCAGCGTGACCGGACGTTTCTCGCACGCCCGAATAATCCCGCGAAGCACTTTCTCACGGCTGAACTCTTCCCGATTCCCGTCTTTTTTGACGATGATGAGCGGTGTCTGTTCGACCGTTTCAAACGTGGTAAAGCGATAGCCGCACTCCTCGCATTCGCGACGGCGACGAATCGAATAGAAATCTTGTACTGGCCGGGAGTCGAGCACTCTCGTTCCATTATGATCGCATTTAGGACAACGCATGCTCAGCCCTCCTTATCGTTCGACAGATTGATTCCCGATGGCGCGGAGCGGGAACTTTACGGATAGCGCCTCATAATATGTGGTGACGATTTGACCGAGGTCCGGTCCGAGCATCTGGTCACGGTTCAATGTAAAATCGACGGCCGTGCGTCCGCCGTCCACTTGGACGATGGTCGCCAATGCGTCCCATCCGTCTCCATGAAACGCCACTTCGCCCCGGTCTGCATCGACCCGGCGAACCGTTTGACCTTCTGCTTGAATCCGTTCGCGGAGCCATGTGAGCACGGCGCTTGGCGATGCCGCCACGTAACGCGTCCGTAACGCCTCATTTTTATGCGAATCGTCCGTTTGGACATGTGTTTGAAACTTATCAAATAATCCCATTATCCACCTCGACACCTTATTTATATAGGTTAAGCATATCAAAATTAAGCGGTTAACAAAACAATTAAAAGGGCTGACCGAAAATCGGCCAGCCTCATAAGGTCAATCTGATTATTTGCTGATTGCCACTTGCGCTTCAGGAACACGAATCGGTCCCATCCCACGGTCAAGTTTCACATCTTCACGAACTTTTGCTTCCAAGCCTTCTGCAATGTATTGCGAGGCTGTAGCTGGATCGATTCGATCCCCACATGTGAACACATCGACTGATGCGTAGCCATGCTCTGGGAAACTGTGAATCGTTAAGTGTGATTCTGAAATGATAACGACTCCACTTACACCGTGCGGCGCAAATTTGTGGAAAGCGACTTCGCGGACTTCAGCGCCCGAACGAAGTGCTGCATCGACGAACAAGCGCTCGATGTAGTCGATATCGTTTAATTTGTCGGGATTGCACTCCCAAAGTTCTGTAATAATGTGACGTCCCATAGTATCCATATTAGTGGATCCCCCTTTACATCAATGGTCTCAAAGTAGTTGATGATCACTCACTTTGTGCCTGAATCGCCCACAACCACGGGGGCAAGTTAGTCCTAAGAGGTCCTAACCCTTTAAGTTGCGTTTGTCAGACCAATTGAAGTTCACGAGTTAGAGTGTATCTTGTTTAGGACGTCGTTACAAGACATTTGTTTCAATTCTTTAAAAATATTTTTAGATAAATATATTTTTTCAGACGTGGGTTTCTTGTTGTCCGATTTGCAGGTAGCTCGCGACCATGTCCAACAAGTCGACGACGCGGCACGAATAGCCCCATTCGTTGTCGTACCAAGCGAGCACTTTGACATGATTGCCCCCGAGCACCATCGTCGAATCGGCATCGATGATTGACGAACGCTCATCTCCATTGAAGTCGATCGAGACGAGCGGTTCGTTCGAGACGCCGAGCACGCCTGTCATTTCCCCGTGTGCAGCACGCTCGAACGCCTGATTCACTTCGTCGACCGTCACATCTCGACGCAACTCGACGACGAGATCGACGAGCGAGACGTTCGGCGTCGGCACTCGTAGCGCCATCCCGTTCAATTTGCCCTGAAGTTCCGGCAAGACGAGCCCGATGGCTTTCGCAGCACCAGTCGAAGTCGGTATAATGGAACTGCCACAAGCACGGGCACGACGCAAATCTTTATGCGGATTGTCGATATTGTTTTGATCGTTCGTATAGGCATGCACCGTCGTCACGAGCCCCGTTTCAATCCCGAACGTCGAATCCAATACTTTGACGACCGGGCCGAGACAGTTCGTCGTACACGAGGCGTTCGAAATGACGTGATCGTGCTCCGGTAAATAATCCCGATCGTTCACCCCCATGACAATCGTCCGCAACTCGCCTTTTCCTGGTGCCGTCAAAATGACTTTTTTCGCACCGGCCGTCAAATGTTTTTTCGCCCCGACATCAGAATTGAATTTCCCCGTCGCCTCGATGACGATCTCGACACCGAGTTCAGCCCACGGCAATCGCTCCGGGTCTCGCTCGGATACGAGCATGATGCGTTTCCCATCGACTTCGAGCGCATCCCCATGCGCTCGGACCGTCAGTGTGAACGGTCCGTGGACCGTGTCGTGTTTGATCAAGTGCGCGAGCGTTTCCGCCGGATAACTCGCATTGATGGCGACCACGTCGTGACGCCCTTCGAGCATCAACTTCCGAAATACCATTCTGCCGATTCGACCAAATCCATTGATTGCAACTTTCGTCCCCATTCTGAATCCCCCTTTTTTCTGCGTTACGACACCATTATAACGGAAAATTGGAAGCGTTTTCACTATGAATCGTCACATTTTTTTCACTTTTTTACAGTTTCAGATTTGAAAAAGAGGGAAATTTGGTGTAGAGCTTGGAAAGGAGCTAAGACTATATGTTTGATTGGACAGACCTAGATAAATTTGTCATCTCATTTTTCATCATCTTACCGATTGTGACGATTATCCATCAATTCGGTCATTTCTTCTTCGCGAAACTATTTGGGGGTTCGCTCGACATGGAGATTGGGACCGGGAAAAAATTGTTTAAAATCGGACGCCTTCAATTTAACCGCGTTTATTTTTATGACGCCTGGTGCCAATTCAGTGACTTGAAGTACAGCAATCGCCTGACGCGGAGTCTCGTCTACGCGGGCGGTTCAATTTTTAACTTATCGAGTATTTTGATTGTGAACGCCTTCATCTTGACGCGAGAGATCGAGCCGACAATTTACACGTACCAGTTCGCATACTTCTCGTTCTATTATGTCTTCTTCTCACTCTATCCGATTTACTATTCGAACGGCCATCCGAGCGACGGACGCGCCATCTTCGACACGTGGAAAAAAGGGAAGCCTGACTCAGACCCACTCAACTGAACAAAAAAAGAAGGCGTCGTCAGTCGCCTTCTTTTTTCATGTCTTCAAATTGTTCGACGAGGCGGACCACTTGGGCCGACAAGTCGCCTAACGCACCATTGTTGTTGATTAAAAAATCAGCCTGTTGTTTCTTCTCTTCGATCGGCATTTGCGCATGGATCCGAGCGAGCGCTTCTTCTTTCGTCAACCCGTTGCGCTCCATGAGACGCATCAGTTGAATCTCTTCACGGCAATAGACGACGACCGTATAATCGACGAGGTCCCGCATCGTTCCCTCGAACAAGAGCGGGATATCGAATATGACGACCGTCTCCCCTGCAGCCTCGTATCCGCGCATCTCCTCGAGCATCTCTTCTCGGATGGCCGGATGCATGAGCTGATTCAGCAACTGACGTTTGGCATCATCATGAAAGATTTCTCGTCCGAGCGCCTGGCGGTTCAACTCGTCACCCGTGAAACATTGCGGGAACGCCTCGCGGACGCCCGCGAACGCTTTGCCGCCTGGCTCGATGACGATCCGTGCCATCTTGTCGGCGTCGATGATCGGGATGCCCTGCTTTCGAAACAGTCTGGATACGGTCGACTTTCCTGTCGCAATTCCACCTGTCAAACCAATCTTCAACATCATGTCCACCTCTTACTGTTGGCAGTGCGGACAGTAATGTGTGCCCCGTCCGCCTAATTTCATCTTTTCAATCGGTCGGCCGCATCGCTTACATGGCTCCCCGGTCTGTCCATATACATACAGTGTCTCTTGATACGTCCCGCTCGCCCCATCCGGATTCGTATAGCTCCGAATCGTGCTTCCGCCTCGTTCAATCGCTTCCGTCAATACGGCCACAGCCTCTTGATGCACCCGACGGACCTCGTCAAGCGAGAGTGTCGCTGCCGGACGGGTCGGATGGACACCGGCCCGATATAACGTCTCATCGACATAAATATTGCCGAGGCCGACGAAAATCGATTGATCGAGCAACGCCGTCTTGATCGCACGAACGTTCATCCGCTTCAGACGGCTGTGAAGCGTCTCTGCTGTCACTTCAGGATCGAACGGTTCGAGGGCGAGCAGCGACAATGGCGGTGTCAAAAACAACTCTTCATTCGTCTTCAACTCCATCGTCCCGAACTTCCTGACATCGTTATAATGAAGCGTCGTCCCGTCCGTGAAGGTGAAGACGACATGCGTATGCTTGACCGGACTGACCATTTCGTCATGCGGGAAGAATTTCCCTTCCATTCGCAGATGCGAAACGAGATAGCCGTTCGTCAATTTGAACAAAATGAACTTGCCGCGTCGCTCGACGTCTTGAATCGTCTCGTCGAGCAACTGTTGTTTCCAAATCTCCGGTTCGTGACCTCGAATGATTTTTGCGTCGAGCACCTCGACATTTGCAATTGTTTTTCCCGAGACGAATGGCCGCAATCGGCGACAGACTGTCTCCACTTCTGGTAATTCTGGCATATCGATTTCCTTTCTCGTCTTTATTTCGTGTCAAACCATGTCTCACCGAACGAACCGTCCGCGCGGAGCGGCACGTCCAAGGTGACCGTGTGTTCCATCGCTTGTTTGACGATCGTCTCGAGCGAGTCCATTTCTTCTTTAGGTCCTTCAAAGATAAGTTCATCGTGGACTTGAAGCAATAACTTCGATTGAAGTCCTGACTCACGGAGTGCCACGTCGACATCAATCATCGCTTTTTTGATAATATCGGCGGCCGTCCCTTGAATCGGCGTGTTGATCGCTGTGCGTTCCGCGAAACCGCGCAAGTTGAAGTTGCGGGAATGGATGTCCGGGATATTGCGGCGACGCTTCAGCATCGTCTCAACATAACCGTGTTCCCGCGCCCGTTCGATCGCGGCATCCATGAACCGTTTCACACCCGGGAACTGCTCGAAATACGTATCGATGAACGTCTGTGCTTCTTTTCGGCTAATGCCGAGGTTTTGCGACAGCCCATAGTCGCTAATGCCGTAAATGATGCCGAAGTTGACGGCTTTGGCCTGGCGACGCATGAGCGATGTCACTTCTTCTTTGGCGACTCGGAACACGTTGGCCGCCGTCGACGTATGGATATCCTCATCATGGAGGAATGCCTCGAGCATCTTCTCGTCTTGCGACATGTGGGCCATGATCCGAAGCTCGATTTGCGAATAGTCGACCGCATACAGCATCCAGTCGGCCTCACTCGCGGTGAACGCTTTGCGAATGCGCCGCCCTTCTTCCAAGCGGATCGGGATGTTCTGTAAGTTCGGGTTGACCGAGGACAACCGTCCGGTCTGCGTCAACGTCTGCGTATAACGGGTATGGATCTTCCCGTCGTCTTTGATGACTTTTTGCAAGCCTTCGACATATGTCGATTGCAACTTGCCGAGCTCGCGGTAATGCATAATATGTTCGACGATCGGATGGAGCGGCGCGAGTTTCTCGAGCACGTCCGCTGCCGTCGAGTAACCGGTCTTCGTCTTTTTGACCGGTGGCAACGCCAACTTCTCGAATAGGATGACGCCGAGCTGTTTCGGCGAGTTGATATTGAACGGCTCACCGGCGAGACTGTGAATCTCCGCCTCGAGTTGAAGTAACCGTTCCCGCAAATCGTCTTCCATCACTTTCAATGTCGCCACGTCGACGTGAATCCCGGCCCACTCCATCTCTGCAAGCACCGAGGCGAGCGGCCGTTCCAAATCTTCATAGAGCGACGTCTGTTCGTTTTGGTTGAGTTCTTTGCCAACGTTTACGAACAGCGTCAAAATCGCCATCGCCTTCTCGCCGAGATGTTGCTCGAGCACGTCCTGTTCCGGGACGTGCAGCTTCGCACCCTTGCCATAAACCGCCTCGTCTTCCGGTAACGTGTAATCGAAATGAGCGGCAATCGAATCGAGTGTCGTTCCGCCCGACAGGTTCAGCAAATATCCGGCGACGAGCAAATCGTCATAGCCCCGGAGCGTCACACCATGTCGCTTCAATTGGACGATCGTCTGTTTCGCATCGAGACAAATCGTGGCTCGGTTCTCGTCGGCCAACCAGTCTCGTACTGCCGGGACGTCTAAAAGCGACACCTCGCCGACCGTCACGCCGGCTTTCGAGGCGATGGCCACACCGATGACCGGTTCTTCGAAATAGTCGTCTCGGAGTTGCTCGAGGATGAGGACCGCTTCTGTCAAATCTTGCTCGTCGATCGCAATATGATTCACCTCACGCGCTTCGACCGCTTCCTCGCTCGACGCTTCAAGGTTCAGTTTGCTCAGAAGCGATTTGAACTGAAGGCTCATGAACAACGGCTTCACTTTTCCAGCGTCATACGGATGGAACGTAAGGTCGTCCGTGCTAATATCGATTGGGACGTCCGTATAGATCGTCGCCAATTGTTTCGACATGAGTGCTTCCCGCTCGTTCGCCTCGACTTTCTCTTTTTGTTTCCCTTTTAATTCATGTGTATGTTCATATAGTCCTTCGACAGATCCGTAAGCCGTGAGCAGTTTAAGCGCCGTCTTCTCACCAACCCCCGGGATTCCGGGGATATTATCGGACTTATCCCCCATTAAGCCTTTCAAATCGATCATTTGGAGCGGGGTGAGACCGTCATAGCGCTCTTTGAACGCCGCCGCGTCCATCGTCTCCACATCGGTGATCCCACGCTTCGTCAAATAGACGGTGACACGATCGTCAATCAGTTGCAGTAAATCTTTATCCCCGGTGACGACCGTCACTTGATCGAACGCCTCATTTTTTGAGAGCGTCCCGATAATATCGTCGGCCTCGTACTGGTCGAGTTCGAGCACTTTGATCCCGAACGCCTCACAAATCTCGCGGACGATTGGGAACTGTTCCCGGAGTTCCCCTGGGGTCTTCTGCCGTCCCCCCTTATAGTCAGCATACGTGTCGTGCCGGAACGTCTTCTTCGACGCATCAAATGCGACCGCGAAATGCGTCGGTTGCTCATCTTCCATCAATTTTAACAACATCATGGTGAACCCGTACACGGCGTTCGTATTTCGACCGCTCGCATCCGTCATCGGAGGCAGCGCGAAAAACGCACGATATGTGAGTGAGTTTCCATCAAGAAGTAGTAGTTTATTCATTGGTCAACCTCCATTCTATCTGATTCCATCATATCATACGGGCACATGCGTTCGAAAAAAAAGACCCTTTTCTAGTAGCTAGAAAAGGGTCAATCTTCCTGACCGAGTGGAGATGAGCACCGGCCGGGACACGAGATGATGAAGAGGTCTCATCTATAGAGTAGCATCGCTTTGTAAAGTCGGTATGAACCCGACATGAATTCCATGTTAAGCGATTGGGAATTTGATTGTGAACGTTGTCCCAGCACCTTCGACACTATCCACGTGAATCGTCGCGTGATGAAGGTCGATGATATGTTTGACGATGGCAAGGCCGAGACCTGTCCCGCCGGAGTTCCGGCTCCGCGCTTTATCGACCCGGTAGAATCGTTCAAAGATTCGGCTCACTTCTTTCGGCGCGATGCCAATCCCGTTGTCTTTGACAATCAAATATGATCCGTCCGTTCTCTTTTCGACCGCGATTTCGACACGGCTGCCTTCCGGCGAGTAGTTGATGGCGTTGGCGACAAGGTTCAAGATGACTTGCTTGATTCGGTTCATGTCCGCCTGCAAGACGACTTCCCCGTCGTGGCGCGACTCCAAGTGAATCGATTTGCCTTCCGCTTTCTGGCTCAACACGAGACACACTTCCTCAACGAGCTGATTGAGCTGGACCGGGGTGAAGTCCAAATGGAAATCTTCACGTTCAAGCCGTGACAGCTCGAGTAAGTCCTCAACGAGCATTTGCATGCGCGTCGCTTCTTTTTGAATGATATCCAAAAATTGATCGCGCAACTCGGGCACTTCTTTTGCCCCGTCAAGGAGTGTCTCACTGAAACCTCGGATCGATGTGAGCGGCGTCTTCAACTCATGGCTGACGTTCGCGACGAAATCTTTCCGCATCTTCTCGAGTCGTTTCAATTCAGAAATATCGTTAAACAGGAGCGTCGTCCCGCGCAACATGCCTGTATCACTGAAGATTGGTGCGGCCGACACCATATACGTCTTTTGGTTGAATCCAGTTCGAATCGACAATTGACGGCGGTGGGGCTCTTCGGTCAAATAGACGTCCTCGATCAACGTCTCGACGTCTGGACTCGGTAAAATGCCGTGATAAAATTGACCAATCATCAAGTCATCGTATTGGAACATGTCACGATATGAGCGGTTGACGAGCGTCACGATGCCACGTTCGTCGACCAAAAGCAACCCTGCCCCCATGTATTCGATGAGTGACTCGAGCCTTGCCCGTTGCACGGATTCACCAAGTGAGATCGTCTCCAAGTTACGGGCGAGAACGTTGATCGACCCGGCCAGACTGCCCGTTTCTTCATCATTGCGCAATTCGTACACACGGGCCCGATAGTTTCCGTCGGCAAGTTCACGTAACACGATTGTCGCCTCATCGATTGGTCGGATAAACTGATTCGTCAAATTATGCAACACGAACAAAATCAAGAAGAATGAGAAAATCAAGGCCAAGGCAATCGTCAGCCAAATCCGGTCATATACCCCTTCTAGATCGGAGACGTAGCGGATGAAACTGAGATACACCGTATCACCCGAGGAGAGTTCGATCGGTTTTGTGAACTGAATCAAATCATCGCGCGTCTCGTTCCCAAACGTCCCGTCGTCTGGGATTGAAGCAGCGTCCATCCGAAAATCGAACGAACCGACCCGAAACGGTGTCCCGGCGATCACTTCCATCCGGCGATTGAGGAGCAGAATGTCGAAACTGCTCTCGTCATCGATTTGCCGGACATAGTCTTGAATCGCCTCGAGGTCGCCACCCTCTAAATATAAGGCGGCGAGCTCCGTGTCCTCTTTCAAACGATCGCGTTCGGAGTCCAAATAGAAGTCTTTGAACAATTGACCAAGCACGATCCCGAGGGTCAACAAGACGCCCGTCACGAGCAGGATGAGCGTCGTCAAAAAACGCGAGCGGTACGTCTTCATTCGGGCATCGGCTCTTCCATCTTATAGCCGAGACCGCGAATCGTTTTGATATATGTCGGTTTTTTCGTCACCGGTTCAATCTTTTCCCGAAGGTGGCTAATATGGACATCGACGATGCGCGTATCGCCGACGAAATCGTAATTCCAAATAGCCGATAAGAGTTGATCACGCGTCAAGACACGGCCTTTGTTTTTAGCAAGATAAGCTAACAGTTCGAACTCTTTTGGGGTCAACTCAAGCCGCTCCCCGTTTTTGAACACTTCATAGTTCGAAGCGATAATTTTCACGTCGCCGATTTCAATGACGTCCGCGTCCACCGCCGGCACCTCTTGTGGAGCCGAACGCCGTAAGATCGCTTTGACCCGGGCCACGACTTCACGCGGACTGAACGGTTTCGTCAAATAATCATCTGCCCCTAGTTCGAGTCCGAGCACTTTATCGAACTCATCGTCTTTTGCCGTCAACATCAGGATCGGCGTGTTCACTTTCTGTTGGCGGAGTCGCTTACAAACTTCGAGACCATCCATCTCGGGCAACATCAAATCGAGGACGATCAATACCGCATCCTGCTTCTCGGCGAGTTCGAGACCCGTCTTCCCATCATGGGCCGTCTCAACCTCAAAACCGGCTTGCTCCAAATTGAATTTCAATAACGTCGCAATCGACACCTCGTCATCGACAACAATCACTTTTTCGGCCACGCTTAGTTCCTCCTCTAATCTATCTGTTCTGTCACGTACACTACCTATTTTACAAATCAATGCCACGTCCGACCAACCTCAAAGCAAATCTTTACAAAAACAAAACAAATCCACGTTCTTCTTTCAGTGTAGCACGCGACCCTCAAAAACCAAGCGTACAAAAAACCTCGCCTGCTCAGCAGACGAGGTGACGAATCAGTTAAGGACGTTCAAGACGGAGCGGACCGATTCAGCCGAGCGCTCAAGCGCGGCCGTCTCCTCTTCCGTCAATTCAAGTTCGAGCACACGTTCAATCCCGTTCGCGCCAAGTATCGTCGGGACACCGAGATACAAGTCGTGGAAGCCGTACTCACCGTCGAGATACGCGATGGCCGGTAAAATACGTCGTTGATCTTTCAAGATCGCTTCGACCATCTCGACGATGGCCGCTGCCGGCGCATAGTAGGCCGATCCGTTCCCGAGTAGCTGGACGATTTCGCCGCCACCTTTACGGGTCCGATTGACGATCGCATCGATTCGGTCGCTCGGCAATAGCTTCTCGAGTGGGATGCCTCCCGCGTACGAGTAACGAATGAGCGGGACCATGTCATCCCCGTGCCCGCCGAGCACGAATCCAGAGACGTCCTTCACGGAGATATTCAACTCCGCAGCGACGAACGTCCGGAACCGGGCCGTATCGAGCACACCGGATTGACCGATCACGCGCTCTTTCGGGAAGCCTGACTCTTTGAAGGCGGCATATGTCATCGCATCGACCGGGTTCGTCAAGACGATTAAAATCGCATCGGGTGAATAGCGGGCCACTTCTTTCGTGACGGCACGCATCACTTTGGCGTTCGTCGAGACGAGGTCGTCCCGGCTCATGCCAGGTTTCCGGGCAATCCCGGCCGTGATAACGACGATATCCGAATCCGCCGTGTCGGCGTAATCCGACGTCCCCGTGATCCACGAGTCAAACCCTTGAATCGGCGCCGTCTCTTGCATATCGAGCGCTTTCCCTTTCGTCGGGCTCTCGTTTTCTTTGATATCGAGCAGGACGACGTTACCGAGCTCTTTTTGAGCCAGATACAGTGCAGTCGTGGCTCCCGTGAATCCGCTACCGATCACCGAAATTTTATTGCGACGAATCATTGTGCTCTCCCCCTTGGTTTAACTGATGAATTACATGTTTTTGATTAGTTCATCTGCAAACTCTGAACACTTCACTTCTGTCGCGCCGTCCATAAGGCGGGCGAAATCGTATGTGACGACTTTCGAGGCAATCGTCTTCTCCATCGAGTTGATGATGAGGTCAGCCGCTTCGTTCCAGTTCATATGACGAAGCATCATCTCACCTGACAAGATGACTGATGACGGGTTGACCTTGTCAAGACCTGCATATTTTGGTGCCGTACCGTGTGTCGCTTCAAAGATCGCATGGCCCGTCACGTAGTTGATGTTCGCTCCTGGCGCGATCCCGATTCCGCCGACTTGGGCAGCGAGTGCATCCGAGATGTAGTCCCCGTTCAAGTTCATCGTTGCCACGACATCGAATTCACGTGGACGTGTCAAAATCTGTTGCAAGAAGATATCGGCGATCGAATCTTTTACGATGATTTTGCCTTCCGCTTCTGCTTTCGATTGAGCTTCGTTTGCAGCCGCTTCGCCTGACTCTTCTTTGATGCGGTCGTACTGTGCCCATGTGAAGACTTTGTCGCCGTATTCTTCTTCTGCGAGCTCATAACCCCAGTTTTTGAAGGCGCCTTCTGTGAACTTCATGATGTTCCCTTTATGGACGAGCGTGAGCGATTTACGGTTGTTCGCGATCGCGTACTCGAGAGCCGCGCGAACAAGGCGTTTTGTTCCTTCAGACGAGATCGGTTTGATGCCGATTCCAGACGTTTCTGGGAAACGGATTTTGTTGACGTTCATCTCTTCTTTTAAGAATGAGATCAATTTTTTCACTTCGTCGCTGCCTGACGCGTACTCAATCCCAGCGTAGATATCTTCTGTGTTCTCACGGAAAATGACCATGTCTGTATCTTCTGGGCGCTTGACCGGTGATGGGACGCCTGTGAAGTAACGGACCGGACGCAAGCACGTGTACAAGTCAAGTTCTTGACGGAGTGCTACGTTGAGTGAACGGATTCCGCCGCCGACCGGTGTCGTCAATGGACCTTTGATGGCAATCAAATATTCACGGATTTGATCGAGTGTCTCGTTTGGAAGCCATTCGCCTTTTTGGTTGAAGGCCTTTTCCCCAGCGTACACTTCCATCCATTCGATTTTCTTCTCGCCGCCGTATGCTTTTTCGACAGCCGCATCAAAGACGCGCACCGATGCGTTCCAGATGTCTGGTCCTGTGCCGTCACCGATGATAAATGGAATCGTCGGTACGTTCGGTACGTTTAATACACCGTTCTCAACTGTGATTTTTTCGTTTTGTGTCAACATAATGAATCCCCCTAAGTACATTTATGTAGGCCGACGCGAACGCCGACCTACGTCAATTGTTAGTTTACCAAAGTTTATGTCTAAATTGTGACTCGATCTTCTCGTGTCGCGTCAATTAACGCTCATTCACCGGGACGTATGACCGGTTCGTCTCGCCAACGTACTCGGCGCGCGGACGAATCAAGCGGTTGTCAGCATACTGTTCGAGAATGTGGGCGATCCAGCCCGACATGCGTGAGACGGCGAAGATCGGTGTGAACAACTCTTCATCGAGACCGAGCGCATAATAAGTCGATGCTGAATAGAAATCAACGTTCGGCTTCAAGCCTTTCTCTGTCTCGACGAGGTGATCGATCTTCTCAGACATCTCGTACCATTCCGGCTCGCCGATTTGGGCCGTCAGTTGGCGGCTCATCTCTTTCAAATGTTTCGCACGCGGGTCGCCGTCCTTATAGACACGGTGACCGAAGCCCATGATTTTCTCACGACGCTCGAACTTGCCGC
The DNA here is from genome assembly GCF_018618155.1 of Exiguobacterium sp. s6. NCBI lineage: Bacteria > Bacillati > Bacillota > Bacilli > Caryophanales > Exiguobacterium > Exiguobacterium sp. s6. Next base: position 904,977 of record NZ_JACSLN010000001.1, on the reverse strand, counting down.
GAACGTAGTCTTCGACTTTGTCGACCGAACCAATCTCGTGGAGCATTTTCATGACCGCCTCATTCGCACCGCCGTGAAGCGGGCCTTTGAGCGCTCCCATCGCTGCCGTCACGCCTGAGTAAATATCAGACAACGTGGCAACGCAGACGCGGGCCGTGAACGTCGAAGCGTTCAATTCATGGTCGGCGTGAAGGATGAGTGCCTTATCAATCGTCTTCTCGGCTACCTCACTTGGTTCTTCTCCGTTCAACATGTATAGGAAATTGGCCGCATACGACAAGCCAGGTTTCGGCGCAACCGGTTGTTCGCCTTTACGAAGACGAGCGAACGCCGTTACAATCGTCGCAATTTGAGCTTGGAGACGAATCGCTTTGCGCATGTTCGCTTCTGTACTCATATCTTCAGCCTCTTCATCATAAAGCGCGAGCTGTGAAAGGGCCGTCCGAATCGTCGCCATCGCATTGGCCGATTTCGGCGCCCGTTCGAGCGTCGCGATGACTTCTTTTGGTAATTTGGCTTCTTTCACGAGCGCTTCAGAGAGCTCAGTTAATTCATCTGCTTTTGGAAGACGGTCGTTCCATAATAGGAAAACAACCTCTTCAAAAGTGGCGTGGTCCGCCAAATCGTCGATTGTGTATCCTCCGTAAGTCAATTGTCCGTCGATGATCGAACTGACTTTTGAGGCCGCTGCCACAATTCCTTCTAATCCTTTTGTCGTTGACATCAATAACTCCCCCTCAGTCTTTAAAAGTGATCGACCGCATCATACAGTCTGTTGTGTAGGGAATAAGGGCGGGAAGTCGAACACTTTCCCCAATCCGTTTCGAGCTCGCTCCACCCTGTCCTTTATCTAGTATAAACAATTTACTGAAAAAAAGAAATGTAAGCGTATCCAGCCGTCAAAAAATGTCAGAACCATTTTTCTAACAGGCTAAATCCACCTAAAATCAAAGCGGCGATCCCGGCTCCAATCAGCGGTCCAACCGGCACACCTTTCATGAAACCGACGGCTAGGATGGTGCCCGCGAGGAGTGCCGTCGTCACGACAGGGTCCACTCGCATCAGTTGAACGCCTTGGGCCGCGGCGAGCGCGACGAAGATTCCTGACCCGAAAGCGATGATGCCGACCGGCCCTTTAATACTATTCCACAATTCCCTAAACCCGATGTCACCGGTCGCAATCGGGACGAGCACGGCAATCGTGATAATCGTCACGCCCCAATGGATGCCTTTTGAGGCGAGCGTCGGAAACAGTTGATCACCGAATCCGATTGCTTTAATAATCAATAGGACGCTGCTGGCGATGATGATCGATTGGTTATGGGCAATGACACCGATCAACACGAGCAGCAATAAGAATAAATACGCACTCATCATAGACTCTCTTTCTGAATGGAAAAAGAACCGACTCATGAGAGAGTCGGTTCGATTGGCATTCGATTACGCGTTGTAGATTTTACCAGTAAGTGGGTCGATCGAAATCATCTGTCCGTCACGGAACGTTGATGTCGCTGATTCGACACCGACGATGACCGGTTTACGGAGTGATGGCCCGACGATACCAGCATGGCTCGTCAATCCGCCGTCTTCAGTGATGATTCCAGCCGCTTTTTCAATCGCTGGCATCATTTCTTTATCTGTGAATGGTGCGACGAGGATCATGCCGTCTTTCGCTTTCGCATTCGCTTCGTCTGCATTGTTCGCAATGACGACTTCACCGACGAGACCGCGCTCACCGATCCCGCGGCCGTTTGCGAGGGCGTGACCGACGATATGAACTTTCATCATGTTCGTCGTACCCGCAGTCGCAGCCGGGATACCAGCCGAGATGACGACGAGGTCACCGTCTGTGACGAATCCAGCGTGACGAGCCGCTTCTGAAGCTTGTACCAACATCTCATCCGTGTTGTTCGGCATTGTGTCAGCGATGATCGGGTACACGCCCCAAACGAGGTTCAATTGACGTGCCACACGCTCTGACTCTGTGACCGCGATGATGTTCGCCTCTGGACGATACTTCGCTGTACGAGCAGCCGTGTAACCTGATTGTGTCGGTGTCAAGATCGCTTTCGCGTTCAAGTTGATTGCCGTGTGGGCAACCGCTTGTGAGATTGCATCCGTGACCGTGTGCTCACTGCGTTTCTGACGATCTTTAAGCAAGTTTTTGTAGTCGAGCATTTGCTCAGTACGTACAGCGATTGCTGCTTGCATTTGAACTGACTCGATTGGGTAGTCCCCTGCTGCCGTCTCACCTGAAAGCATGACCGCATCCGTACCATCGAGGATGGCGTTGGCAACGTCAGATGCTTCCGCACGTGTTGGACGCGGGTTGCGTTGCATTGAATCAAGCATTTGTGTAGCCGTGATGACCGGTTTCCCGAGGTCGTTACACTTCTTGATCAATTCTTTTTGAACTGGTGTGACTTCTTCCGTTGGGATCTCGATTCCGAGGTCACCACGAGCGACCATCAAACCGTCAGAAATCGCCAAGATTTCGTCGATATTGTCGACACCTTCTTGGTTCTCGATTTTCGGATAGATTTTGATGTGTGACGCGTTGTTGCGTTCAAGAAGTTGACGAATCTCAACGACGTCAGACGCACGGCGGACGAACGATGCCGCGATGACATCGATGTCTTGTGAAATCCCGAACTCGATGTCCGCGATGTCTTTGTCTGTAAGGGCAGGAAGGTTTACCTTGACGTTAGGCAAGTTGACACCTTTCTTCGTCTTGATGACGCCTTCGTTTTCGATGACGCAGCGAAGGTCACGGTTCGGGAGCTTCTCAACGACAAGGAGACCGATGAGTCCGTCGTCGAGCATGATGCGTGAACCGACTTCAACGTCTTCGTAGAGACCTTCGTACGTGACCGAGAAACGATCTTTCGTTCCGACGATTTCTTCTGTCGAGACGATGATGACTTCTTTGCCTTTTTCGAGGAGTGCTTTTCCGTCTTCAAACGTATGTGTACGGATTTCAGGACCTTTCGTGTCAAGAAGAACCGTCACGACTTTGCCGGCAGCTTTTGCTGCTTCACGGATGTCGCGGATACGTGCGCCGTGCTCTTCATAGTCACCGTGTGAGAAGTTGAGACGGGCGACGTTCATACCGGCTTCAATCATTTCCGGAAGACGTTTCTCTGAAGCTGGTCCAATCGTACATACAATTTTCGTTCTACGCATAAATAAAAACCTCCTAGGGGATGTATTACATTTACACACAGAAAACGGGGGGTCAACCGACCTGATCCCGTCTCTGTGGAGTTCACTGGTACTCGTTAAATCGAAAGTTGGTTCGAAAGATCGATCAACTGCATATCGAGCGTGTGCTTGTTGTGATCGAGCGCTTCGTCGATATCGAGATCCATCATCTTACCGGCACGAATGCCGACGACACGTCCTGCCTTGCCTTCGAGTAAAATCTCGACAGCGTAAGCACCCATGCGGCTCGCAAGCACGCGGTCCGCAGCAGTCGGGGAACCGCCACGTTGAATGTGTCCAAGAATCGTCACGCGTGTCTCTGAGTTTGTCTTCTCAGCGATCATCTTTCCGATCTCTTCCGCACTGCCGGCGCCTTCAGCGACGACGACGATCGAGTGTTTCTTACCGCGAGCCACACCATGGTTGATGCGTTCCACGATCGCACTCAAGTCTTCTGGACGTTCTGGGACGAGGATTGACTCGGCACCGCCGGCAAGACCGGCATAAAGTGCGATATCACCTGCGTCACGGCCCATCACTTCAATGACATACGTCCGTTCATGCGACGACGCCGTGTCACGGATTTTGTCAATCGCGTCAAGCGCCGTGTTGAGCGCTGTGTCGAATCCGATTGTCGCATCTGTACCCGGGATATCGTTGTCGATCGTTCCCGGCAGACCAATTGTTGGGAAACCGAGTTCTGTCAACTTTTGGGCGCCACGGTATGAACCGTCTCCACCAATTACTACGAGCGCGTCGATGTCGAATTTCTTCAACTGCTCGACCGCTTTCGCACGACCCTCTTCCGTTCTAAACTCAGGGCAACGGGCCGAACGTAAGAATGTTCCTCCGCGTTGAATGATATCGCCGACCGAACCGAGGTTCAATTCGACGAGATCTCCTTCGATTAGACCTTGATAGCCGTTATACACACCGTACACTTCTAGACCTTCGAAAATTGCTTTTCGGGTCACGGCACGGACTGCAGCGTTCATTCCAGGGGCGTCTCCCCCACTTGTCAATACCGCAATACGTTTTAAATTCACGTCACTCACCTCTTATGTGTTTTAACGAAATCTGAAAATAAAATACCATGTCTGACCTTTGTTTTACAACACAAGTATGTGAAAAAAAAGCATGGGGTGTGCTCAAAACCAGTCATCTCGTGAGTGAATGAACGTGAACCCGAAGCGGTTGTTAACGTTTTCACGAGCCAATTGTGCCAATTTGATGATATTTGGCGGCCCGCCCTTGCAACAACTCATTTTGAGTCCGGCCTCGCAACTCCGTCATGTGTTGTGCTAATACAGGCTTTAAGAGTGATGACTGTAATGACACATCGATGTGGGCGCCGCCGAATACCTCGGTGACGACTTCATCGACAATCCCTAAATTCAGCAAATCTTGTGCTGTGATCTTCATCGTCTCCGCTGCGCGTTCTGCGAGCTTCGCGTCTTTCCACAAGAGCGCGGCGGCGCCTTCTGGTGAAATGACCGAATACGTGCTGTTCTCTAACATGAGCAGACGGTCACAGACACCAATCCCGAGCGCTCCGCCCGACCCGCCTTCTCCGATGACGATCGAGATAATCGGCACTTTCAACGTCGCCATCTCGAACAAGTTGCGCGCAATCGCCTCGCTTTGTCCACGCTCTTCGGCGGCTTTCCCAGGGTAAGCGCCTTTCGTATCGATGAACGTGATGACAGGACGATTGAACTTTTCCGCTTGCTTCATAAAGCGAAGCGCTTTGCGATAGCCTTCTGGATGCGGCATCCCAAAGTTACGTTTCATGTTCTCTTTCGTGTTACGACCTCGTTGATGGCCGATAATTGTCACCGCTGTCCCGTCGAGTGTGGCCAATCCCGTTACGATGGCAGCATCATCATAGCCGTGACGGTCACCGTGCAACTCGATGAAATCTGGAAACAGTTGGGTGATATAATCGAGCGTCGTCGGCCGTTTCGGGTTACGCGCCAGTTGCACGCGATCCCACGGTTTCATATTCCCATAAATGTCTTTTTCTAATCGATGAAGCTTTGCTTCAAGATGACGGATTTCTCGAGATAAGTCGATGCCTTTCGTCTCTGCCGTCTCGCGCAACTTCCCGAGCTGTTCGTTTACTTCTTTGATTGGATCAAACATGATGGACCTCCCCGCCGTGTAACTCGATCATCTTCTTCAAGAACGAACGCATCTGTTCACGGTGAACGACGGCGTCCAGTTGCCCCGCTTCTAACAAGAACTCGGCAGTTTGGAAGTTGTCTGGCAATTTCTCACGAATCGTCTGTTCGATGATGCGACGACCGGCGAAGCCGATCAACGCCCCCGGTTCGGCGACGTTCACATCCCCGAGCATCGCGAAACTGGCTGATACGCCACCTGTCGTCGGGTGCGTCAAGTAGGCGACGTACAAGAGACCGGCCTCGTCATGTTGTTTCAACGCAATCGACGTATTGGCCATCTGCATCAAGCTGACCATGCCTTCTTGCATGCGCGCTCCGCCTGAAGCGGTGAACAGGACGACCGGCAATCGTTCTTTCGTCGCGGTCCGGACGGCCGAGGCGATCGCTTCTCCGACATACGCCCCCATCGATCCCATACGGAAGCGGGCGTCCATGACGCAGACGACGACCGGGAGCCCATCGATCGTGGCGCGGCCACAGACGATGGCTTCTTCAATCCCAGTTCGCTCCCTGTCTTTTTTCAATTTATCTTCATAATCTGGAAAATCAAGCGGGTTCTCTTTGACGAGCGGTCCCGCAAATTTTTCAAACGATTGACCGTCGACCAACATGTGAATCCGCTCATCTGCACTGAGCGGGAAATGGTAGCCGCAATCACACACTTTATGATTTTCGTTTAACTGTTTCGTGTAATGCATATATTTACAGGATGGACATTTTGTCATCAAGCCTTGTGGTGCGTCAATTTTTGGTTCTCGTTGACGCAAAGGCATATATCGTTTCGGTTTCTTGAAAAAAGCAGTCATCGCTTCCCCCTCGTTCATTCCGGCATCCCCGCCTCACGCCACATCTCCAACAATCGTCTACGTTCATCTTCAGTATACAAGTCGCCCGCGTCCGTCCCGTCATAAAATCGGTTTACTTCACTCCAAATTCGAATGAACAGTTCATTCTTCAACCCGAAGATGAGATGCTGCCGGAAGGCACGGTCCGTCTCCACACTCCCCTCTAGCAACGCGATGCGTTCCGGGGTCGGTTCGACTTCCGTCAACGCCAAGCGTTCGAGCAGTCGCAACATATCGACAATGTCTGACGCCTTCGTCTGTTTCGTGACGATAAATTCAGACAAAATCTCAATATACCGATGGCGATCTTGCTCACATAAAAACGTGCCGCCGCCATGTCTCGTCTCAACGATTCCAAGGAAGCTGAGTGCCCGTAACGCTTCACGGACCGAGGCACGGCTGATGGATAGGGTCTCGGCGAGTTCCCGTTCTGACGGGAGACGGTCGCCTGGCTCGAGTGAGGCCTGGACGATCAACGTTCTAATTTTAGAAATATTTTCGTGAAATGAGGATGCGTGTTTTCCATGCATCTGACCGTTCAACTCCCTTTTTGGATGGCATTTTCTCTAAAGTGGTCAGACCAATTAATCAGATTATACCACTTTTTATGACTTGGTACTAGTTTTCGTACCGGGCAATTTCGAGTCGACCCGCTTCAACACGACATCCGTTTCACCAAACCGTTGTTTCAACGCCAAGAGCAATGACTCCGTCGGATTGACCGCATACGCCGAGGCAAGTTGCTTCACTTCCTTTGAATCCGAGAACCGACAAATAACCGGCACATCCCCTTTGGACGTATGGAGCAACTCTTCGAGGTCGGCGAACGACTCCAAGCGCAGCCGGACAAAGAGCGCTTGTCCATGGAGCGGCCGGACCCGCTCGACGACGAGTTGACGCCGTCCGTCCCGTTCATTTGGATGCACCTCGAGCAAGAGGACGTTCCCGACGTAAAGCGAGCGCGAAAATTGCGCGAACACTCGCGGGAAGATGACGACCTCATCTTGCGACACACCGTCATCGACCATGACGACACCCATCTCTTCGTTCTTCTTCGTCTTAAATGTCCGAATCGCATCCACGTAGACGACGATGAATCCACGTTCGCCATGGAGCACTTCATCAATCGTCACCGTCTCGATCGAGAGGGGCGCGACCGTCGTCAATGGCGAATGGACGATCCACGTCCCGAGCGCCTCTCGTTCTTCTTCGGACCAATTCGGCTCAATCGGCGCGGATCGTTTTAACCCGAGCGCGGATAACTCATCCGGGAGCAGATGCGTCTCTGTCTCCTCGCGAAGCCGTTCGACCGCTTCAAAGGCACGTCGACGCTCACCATGGTACATCCGATCCAACGCCCCAGCACCGAGCAGGCGTCGCAGTTTCATATGGTCTTTCGTTCCCCAGTCCATGAGTTCAAGCAGGCGCTTCACATCGGTGAACTCGGCATGATGCTCAATCAACCGTTCGACATCGCGTTTCGTCAACCCTTGGACCGCCTTCAGTCCGAGACGCACGCCGGGCCCTTCTAAAAAGGCGGCGGCTTGGCCGTGCAGAACGTCGGGCGGATAGACAGGGATTTTTCCTTTCCGCAACATGCGGACGAGCTGATTCGTCTTGTCGTACGTCACGAGATAGAAGATTCGTTCAAAGTGCGCCTTCACATAAGCTAGACGGTAACTGATCAAACTGTAGGCGACGGCGTGGGAACGGTTGAAGCCGTAACCTGCGAACTTCTCGATCCACGAGAACACTTGCCGCATCGAGTCACTGTCGAACCGCTCCGACGAACGTTCTAAGAAGCGGGCCTTCTCGACGTCAATCGCTGCCACGTCTTTCTTGGCGATGGCGCGGCGTATCAAATCCGCTTCGGCGTATGAGTACCCCGCGAGCTCCCGCAACAAGCGCATGACTTGTTCCTGGTAGACGAGCACGCCGTTCGTCGTCCGCATGATGTCGCCGACGACCGGATGGACCGCTTGATAAGGCATCCCATGCTTGCGCTTCGCATACGTATCGATGAACTGCATCGGCCCCGGACGATAGAGCGACATCGTGACAACGATATCCTCGAACTCGGTCGGCTTCACTTGCCGAAGCGCTTGTTTCATCCCTTCCGACTCAAATTGGAAGATCCCGTCCGTGTCACCCCGGGCGAGCACGCGGAACGTCTTGGCGTCATTCAATGGGATCGTCTTCAGCGAAAACAGCTCATCCGTCTCCCGAATCAGCGCCTCCATCTGCCGGAGCCTCGTCAAATTGCGCAGGCCGAGCAAATCGATTTTCAACAGACCGAGCGCTTCGAGATCCTTCATATTATATTGGGTCACTTGCTCCCCTGTCGTCGGCTGCAACGGTGTGATCGCATCAAGTGCCTCCCGGCTGAGCACAAGGCCGGCCGCATGGACCGAAGCTTGGCGCGGTAACCCTTCCAACTCGGAGGCGATTTTCAAGAGCTGCGAGCGTTTTTGACTGCCGGCGAACCATTTCACTTTCGAAGGGTTGGCCAAAATCCCGGCCAGCCCGTCATCTTTTACTTGTTTGCTGGCCGCTTGTCCTTCTTCAAGCGTCAGACCGAGCGCCCGCGCGACATCCCGTAACGCCACCTTTGCACCGAACGTGGCGAGCGTACCGATTTGGGCCGCATGGTTTTCACCATACTTCTCCAACACGTAGCGAACGACCTCATCGCGTCGTTCATCCTCGAAGTCCAAGTCGATATCCGGCATCGTGATTCGTTCCGGATTCAAAAATCGTTCGAACAAGAGACCGAACCGGACTGGGTCGACCTCGGTGATGTGAAGCGCGAAACTGACGAGCGACCCGGCCGCGGAACCACGACCCGGACCGACCTCGATCCCTTGTTCCTTCGCATAGCGAACGATATCTTCGACGATGAGGAAGTAAGAGGCGAAACCCGTCCGCGCGATGATATCGAGTTCATAGCGGGCCCGTTCGATATAATCTTCTTGGAATAGGTCGAGCGCCTTTAAGCGGTCGGCAACGAGTCGCTTCAACCGGTCGATGGCACCTTCGAATTCTGGGATGGATGTTGTAGCTTGCGGCAACCGAGTGACGGACACGAGAGATTCGAATCGGTCGAGTGCCTCGAGTTCGATCGGTTCAAACCAATCGTTCATCTCACTCGGTAGGCGGACGTATTTCCCTTTCTGGTGAACGTCTTCTTGCGAGATGAGCTCTCCTTCGCCGATGGCGACGATGGCACGATACGCCTCGAAATCTTCTGGGCGCATGTAACACGTCTCGGGGGCCGGCACGAGCTTCGTGCCGAGCTCATCCCGCATCTCGCGGAGCTGTCTGAGCATCAACGTCTGCTCCGTCGTTTGGGGCGCCGGCAATCCGAGCCATAGTTTCTCCTCGTTCACGTAACCGAGCAGATGGTTATACAAGCGCCTGCGGTGAACTGGGTCGTTCGTCTTCCAATTCTCCGGTAAGACGACTACCGCCAGTTCGGTCGTCTCGGTCACTCCATCGGCCTGCACAAGGCGATACAGTTCCGGCAACTGCTCCTCGGTCAACGCGTAGACGAGGACAGACACGTCAAACCCATCCATCCGCAACGTGGTCCGCAACCCGATGACAGGTTTGACCGCATAGCGCTCGCACAATCGGACGAACTGCGGCAAGCCGTATAATGCATCGTCAGCGAGCGCGACAGCCCGACTCCCTCTCTCAGCCATCAGCGCGACGTATTGTTCAAGTCGAATCGTGCTCTGCATCAAACTAAAAGCCGATCGTACATTCAAGTGGATCACAAGATCCCCCCTTTCTTTTTTTCACAATTGTCAAACTCATTCCGGCACTTGTCTGATACAATAATTATAGACAAAACTTCTCCTAAAAGGGGGTATAAACCGTATGATTATTAATCGGGGCAAAATCGCACGAGACAAGCTCGAAAATTTACAGAACGGCCAGACCGTCTTCGCCGATAGCCCGGAGATTATCGACCGACTCCGCCGCTATATCGCCGAGTATCAACTCGACGTCGTCGAGGACGTGACCGACCGCGGCACATGGTTCATCCCACAAGATCAGGATAAAAGCTGAAGAGAGCTGACCAACGGGTCAGCTCTCTTCTGTTTCGAACGTGAACGGTGCCGCGACTTCATCGAGTGCCGCGATCACTTCGTCCATCTCTTCCCATGTATCGATCGTGGCACCGGCTGCCATCGGATGGCCGCCACCGCGATAGCGTTTCGCCACTTCATTGATAACCGGCCCTTTCGAACGGATTCGCACCCGAATCTCATCTTTGTTCTCGACGAACATGACCCAGCACTTCAATCCTTCGAGTCCTGAGAAACTGTTGACGAGCAACGATGCCGCTTCCGGTGTCGCGTGGAACGTCCGCAAGACGTCCGCATCGATTTTGACGTAGCCGACACCCGCTTCTGTCACGTTGACGTTTTGAAGCACATAGCCTTGGAGTTGTAACGTCGCCAAGTTCGTCTTATACATTTGACGATACAACCGATTCGTATCGATGCCGTAGTTGATTAATTCGGCGGCGACCTCAAACGTGCGCGGCGTCGCATTGCGGAACTGGAACCGTCCCGTGTCGCCGACAATCCCGGCGAACAACAAGAATGCGGACGCCTCGTCAAGGGCAAGCCCCCAGATTCCCGCAAGTTCAGCAATCATCTCCGACGTCGAACTGACCGTCGTGTCGACGATTTGATGGGTCGCATACGCGTCCTCATCAGGGTGGTGATCGATTTTGACGACCGTCTTGCCTGTCAAGGCGTGCGGCCCATCGATTCGTTCGTGGTTAGCCGTGTCGAGCACGATGACGAGCGCATCTTTGTACATGTCGGCTTCAACATGCTCCATCTTGCCTAAAAATTCTAAGTCGCGGACGATGCCGCCGACGACGTAAATCCGTTTTTCCGGATAAGCGACCTCTAACATCCGCTTCAACCCTAGCTGACTGCCGAGCGCGTCAGGGTCAGGACGGACGTGTCGGTGGATCATGATCGTATCCGCCGCTTCAATCAATTTCAATATCGTTGCTGCCTCTGGCCAGTGTGCCATCGCCATTCCTCGCTTTCTTGAACACTATTCTATGGTATGATGATAACAGATTACACGTCTGAAAGGGGTTTCTTCACTTGGGTCAATTAATTATGATCGGACTCATTTTGTTTTCGTTAGGTGCCTATTTCGTTTCTAAACGACGCGCCTATTTGACGAAGACACCATACCGGAAAGCGCTCTTTAACACGCAAGCGCTTATCTGGTTGAGCCTGTTCCTCGCACTTTTCGCCGTCAACCAAATGATCGGCGGCCTCGGGCTCGGCTCGACGATCGGTTGGATCGTCAGCATCGCCATGCTCGTCCTAGGGCTAGGCAATGCCGTCGTCGGGTTCATCCGGTACCGTAAAATCTATCCGCTCGCGAACGAAGAGCCGATCAAACAAGCATAAGGACAGACAGAAACGAGCTGATGACATCATCAGCTCGTTTTTTAGTTAACGGTCGATCAATTGCGCCGTAACGAGCGCTTTGGCAACGAGTTGCGTGCCTTGCGTCATCTCGACGTCGACTTTCCCGAACTTCCGGCCAAGGTCGAACACGTTGGCCGAGACTCGGATTTGGCTCTCGATTTGAATCGGTTTCATGAAATAGACCGTGATATTCTCGACGACGAGGTCGCCTTTTTTCATATGACGCAGACTCCGAGTCGCCCCTTCGACGAGTAACGTCGTCAAGACACCTGACGACGCCGTCCCCATGTGGCTCGTCATTTGCGGCGCGACCTCGACGGTGAACGCGGTCCCGTTCGAGTTCGGATCTTCTTTCAATTGGTTTGTGATCATATTGTCGAACGTCTCGCCGACTTGCGGTTGGCGGTTGGCGAGTTGGAGCGCCTTCAAGACGTCTTGGCGACTGATGATTCCGAGCAGACGGCCGTAGTTGTCGACAACCGGCAACATCTCGATACCTTCCCATACCATTTGGTGGGCGGCATTGGTGACGCTCGTCTGAACGCCGACCGTGATCGGGCTCTTCGTCATCACTTTCTCGATTTCGGTGTCATGCGGGCGGTCAATCAAGTCTTTCGCCGTGATGACCCCGACGACTTTCATCTGTTCGTCGATGACGGGATAGCGATTATGTTTCGTCCGTTCATTCAGCTCATGCCAGCGTTTGACCGTATCGTCCACTTTTAAATAGAACGTGTCGTGGAGCGGAATGACGATATCCGATACGAGTAGAATCTCTTTTTTGATTAAACGGTCATAGATGGCACGGTTGATCATCGTCGCGACGGTGAAACTATCATAGGAGGTCGAGATGACCGGCATGTGGTATTTATCCGCCATCCGCTTCACTTCGTCGGTCGTATCGAATCCACCCGTGATCAAGACGGCACCGCCAGACTGGAGCACGAGTTCATGCGCCTTTTCCCGGTTTCCGATGATGACGAGCGAGTCGACATCGATGTAACGCATCATCGCTTCGAGCTTCATCGCCCCGATGACGAACTTCGAGAGCGTCTTATGCAGCCCGTCACGGCCGCCGAGCACTTGCCCGTCCACGATATTGACGACTTCAGCGAACGTCAGTTTTTCGATATTCTCTTTGTGCTTACGCTTGATTCGGATCGTCCCGACCCGTTCGATCGTCGACACAAATCCTAAATTCTCTGCTTCTTTGATGGCCCGATACGCCGTTCCTTCTGATACCGCCAACTCTTTCGCGATTTGGCGGACCGAAATTTTGGACCCGACATCGAGCGACTCGATATGTGCTATGATCTGTTCATGTTTTGTTGTCATGTCACGAGTCCCTTTCCTCAATACATTTTCTGTCATCCTCAGTATACTGTATCAGTCGTTCTTCTTCAAACTGTACTACTGAAATGGTGACATTTCCTTTCCGTTTTGGAAAACGTTATAATGAGAAAGAACGCCAATGAACGAGAAGGAAGGGAAACGAGTTGAATCAACGAACCAACCATATTGCACAATCTTTGGCCACGAAAGGGTTAGACGCCGCTTTCGTCACATCGAAAGCATCGGTCTTCTACTTTTCAGGAGTATACGCCGAGGCTCATGAGCGGCTCATCGCCATTCTTGTCTTGAAGAACGGCACGACCGCGATCGTCTGTCCAGCACTTGAAAAAGGAATCGTCGAAGCGAGCGAGTGGAACGGCGATATCGTCACGTACATGGATCATGAAAACCCATGGGACAAAGTCGTCAAACTGTTCCTCGACCAACAGATCATCCCCGAGCGAATCGGAGTAGAAGGCGAGCATTTGACGTACAATCGCGCCGAGCAACTCCGCGCCGGTTTCGCGGGACTGTCAATCATCGACTTGACGGAAGAGTTGCAGGCACTTCGCATGATCAAGTCACCGGACGAGGTCCGCTTGATGAAGCGCGCCGCCGAACTCGCCGATATGGCGATCGAGGCAGGGATTCGCGCATTGCGTGAAGGCGTGACCGAGCTCGAGGTCATCGCGGAAATCGAGTATGCGATGAAGAAGCAAGGCGTCCGGGAGATGTCGTTCGACACACTTGTGTTGTTCGGTGAGAATAGCGCCGACCCGCACGGTGTACCCGGCAACAATCGCTTGAAGAAAGGCGATTTCGCTTTGTTCGACCTCGGTGTCATTTGGCAAGGATACGCCTCTGACATCACTCGCACCGTCGTCTATGGAGAAGCGAGCACGAAACAACGAGAGATTTACGAGACCGTCCTCAAGGCCGAAGAAGCTGCGATCGAGATGGCGAACGTCGGGACGACGCTCGGCTCGATCGATATCGCGGCCCGTCAAGTCATCACGACGGCCGGCTACGGGGAATACTTCACGCATCGTGTCGGACACGGTATCGGCATCGAAGTACACGAATTCCCGTCAATGGCCGCCAATAACGACATGACGGCCCAAGTCGGGATGACGTTCACCGTCGAACCGGGGATTTATCTCCCTGGCGTCGGCGGCGTCCGCATCGAGGACGACATCGTCATGACCGAGAGTGGCCCGATTCTGTTGACGAGTTATCCGAAAACGCTCCAAGAAATCGATTGAGTCACAAAGAAAGACCAGCCGCGCGCGGCTGGTCTTTTTCACGGTCAATAAAAGAGTCGGAACATGACGTCTCGTTGTGGCACGTCACGGCGTTCCATCGTCTCAAGGAACGAGCGTTTGTCATACGGCACGGCTTGTGGGTGAATCGAGAAGCCGGCCTCACCCCACTCGAGGATGCCGTAACGGGCCAAGTCGTCACGGGCGACACCGAGCGCTCCCGGATTGAAATAATGTTTCACGTCATCCCGAAACATGTGCTCCGGATGATGATGCCCGAAGCAGATGACATCCGCCTCATACGCCGCGTAAAGCGACTGCATGTTCGAAAGTGTCGCCTCGACGATGTCGTGGAACGGTTCCTCGGTGATCGGCGTCTCCCGTTTCTCGGTCGGGATATGGTAATGGATGCCGTATACGCGAGTCCCTTCGACAACACGTTCAATCGTGCGCGGCAGCTTGAAGAGCGCCTCCGCATAGGCAGGTTTCAACGTACGCGCCACCCAATCATGATGCGGGCGCGTGTGTGCGTAGCTTTCGGGATGCCCTGTCCCAGCCATGAGCGACAACACGGCCTCGTCATGGTTGCCCGTAATCATGTGCACGCCGCGGTCGAGCAGTCGCGCCATCACTTCGTTCGAATCGGGTCCCATCGCAATCATGTCCCCTAAACTCCAGATTTGATCGATCCGTTGCCGGTCCAGTTCGGCAAGCACCGCATCGAGCGCTTGGACGTTGCCATGGATATCGGTCAATATGGCCAACTTCATGCAGACCCCTCCTTATTTCCGGTATTGATGGACGACGTTGACACCGCCGGTCACATCAATGACAGCACCCGTGACCATGTCAGAATCGCGAGCGAGCAAGAACAGAATCATTCGTGCGATATCTTCACCTGTCCCGTGCCGGCCGACCGGTGTCTGGTCATCCGGTTCGGCCGCTTCAATGCGCATCTCTTTTTGAGCGCCGACGATATTGCCCGGGTTGATCATATTGGCCGTGATCCCGTAGGCCGCCTCTTCGAGCGCGACCGACTTCGTCAAACTGACGAGTCCTGTTTTCGCTGCCGCGAACGCCGACCGGTGAATCCAGCCTGGTGCCGTCGCACTTTCCGGGAAGCCGTACGTGATGATGCGGCCGAACTGTTTCGACCGCATGCTCGGGATGGCTCGGCGCATCAACCAAAACGAGGCTGACAAGTTACCCGTGATCACCTCGTCCCATTCCTCGTCAGACAAGTCGACGAGACATTTCCGTTCAAAGATATATGGCCCGGCATTCAAGATGAGCGCGTCCGGTTCTCCGAACTTGGCCACCGCCTCTTCATAGGCACTCAAGACGGCCTGGCGGTCCGTCAACGGCGTCTCGATCATATGTAACCGCTCGTGGTTCCAATCGATTGGCTTCCGTTGCAATACGCTGACGTGCCAACCTTCTTCTAACAGTCGTTCCGTCACAATGCGGCCGATCCCTTTCGCACCGGCCGTGATGACTACGTGTTTCATCGTCATCCCTCCTCTGTATCATCTTACCCGTTCCGTCTGCTCATTTCCAAACTTCAACCTGTTCGGTGAGAAAGTTGTGAATATTTCACACATTTCTGAAAGAATCGGGCGTGAATTTAGGCAGAAGTGGTATACTATACATGTAAGCCGCACGTACATTTCAAGCGAAAGGTTGGGATTTACATGGCAATTGTCTACAAACATATTCTATCTGCCGTCGACGGCTCGAAAGAGGCGGAACGCGCATTTGAAACAGCAATCGACGTCGCCCTTCGAAACGATGGCAAGCTGTATATCGGTCACGTCATCGATACACGGACGTTCGCCACGGTCGAAGCATATGACCGGACGATTACCGAGCGTGCTGAAACGTATGCGAAGGAATTGCTCGAGGACTACGTCAATCGCGCGAAAGAACGTGGTGTCAAAGAAGTCGAGACGGTCATCGAGTACGGCTCTCCGAAAGTGACGATTGCTAAAAAAATCGCACCGAATCACGACATTGACCTCATCATCTGTGGAGCGACCGGCTTGAACGCCGTCGAACGCTTCTTCATCGGTAGCGTCTCTGAAAGCATCGTCCGCTATTCGAAGTGTGACGTGCTCATCGTCCGCCAATAACGTATTAACCAAGGGCCATCGCAAATGCGATGGCCCTTTCGTATGACTGATTATAATACTTTGACAGTTACTGTCTTACGACCGAAGTTGAGGGCCGCACTTTGTGAGTACATTAAGATGTCGATTTTGTTGCCTTTGATGGCGCCGCCTGCATCGGCCGCTGTGTATGTGCCCATCAACTTCCCGCCGACGTACACTTGTACTTTCTTGCCGAGCGGGATGACGCGCGGGTCGACAGCGATAACATTACGTTTTTGGGCCCGGACGTTCCAACCTAGTGCCGTCACACCTGAACATCCTTTGCAATACGGTGTGTAGGCCGAGGCATTCATTTTATAAGTTTTCGCTTTCAAACTTGTTTTTGTTACCGACTTTGTAGCTTTTTTAACTGACTTCAAGTACTTAGCAGCGATCCAACCTGCTTTGCCTTTGTAGTTGACGCGAATCCAAGCCCCTTTTGAGCCGGTACGCTGTAATTGTTGTCCTTTGTTGATCTTGCCGATGACTTTTCCGTTGAGTGAACCTGCCGAGCGGACGTTCAATCCGTTAACTTGGCTTTGAACGTAAACTTTTGAAGATGCCTCAACTTGTTGTTGTTGTGGCAAGAGCATAGCGAGTGTCATGACCGTCAGTAGTAAGACCGTTCCAATTTTTTTGAGCATGTGGTTTGTCCTCTCCTAGTCGGTTTGTGAGTTGTAAGTTCATGGTGTCGAATCTGTGGTGCCGTATTCACTGTCACATTTCGCGTTTATTGCTGAATGTTTCGTCCAGATAACTATATGACGAAACATGACGACGTGCGTTTACAACTAAAATTCATTTGAGTGTCATCAAAGTTACGATTAGATTACAAAACCGTCATCTTTTAAAGAAAGATGACGGTTTTAATAATAATCTTTAGTTTTTGTCATATTAATTCCCATTTAAAGGAATTAATATATCTGGATTGTTACGAAAACCTGCTTTTCTTACGTCAAATGTTACAAACGAGATGGATTCATTCGGTCCATTGTCACAATCCCTTCCCTCTTCATGCGTCAAAAGCACTAAAAAAGTCCGTCTCGCAAGGTTGCGGGACGGACTTTGTAATAACTTAAACGTGTGACTCAACGAGGTTGGCGATGCGTACGGTATCGCGTGCGATGACCAACTCTTCGTTCGTTGGGATGATGATGACTTTGACTGGTGAGTGCGGGTAGTTGATGAACAACTCTTTGCCGCGTGCTCCGTTGTTGAGTGATGGATCCCAATAAACACCCATGAACTCAAGGCCACGAAGGATGCGCTCACGGATGACGTCAGAGTTTTCTCCGACACCAGCTGTGAAGATGATTGCGTCGACGCCGTTCATCTCAGCCGCATATTGACCAATGTAACCATGGATACGGTTCGAGAAGATTTTGAGCGAGACTTCGGCACGGTGGTTGCCTTCAGCCGCTGCTTGCTCGATGTCACGCAAGTCACTCGAGATACCCGAGAGACCGTAGACACCTGACTCTTTGTTCATGACGTTCAATACGTCTTCAGCCGACTTGCCTGTCTTTTGCATCAAGAACGGGATGAGGGCCGGGTCAAGTGATCCTGAACGTGTGCCCATCGTGATTCCTTCGAGCGGTGTGAAGCCCATTGTCGTGTCGATCGAACGACCACCGGCAACCGCTGCGATTGATGCACCGCTACCGAGGTGGCATGAGATCAAACGAAGGTCTTCAAGCGGACGACCGAGAAGCTCTGCCGCACGTTGCGTGACGTACTTGTGGCTCGTTCCGTGGAAACCGTACTTCCGGACGCCGTGCTCCGTGTAGTACTCGTACGGAAGGCTGTACAAGAAGTTCTCTTCCGGCATCGACTGGTGGAACGCCGTGTCGAAGACCGCGACTTGCGGTACGTTCGGCAAAATCGTTTGGAACGCACGAATCCCCGTCAAGTTTGGCGGGATGTGGAGCGGTCCGAGTTCGACGAACGATTCGATGTTCTTCATGACTTCATCGTCGATGACGACCGAATCCGCGTACAACTCTTTTCCGTGAAGGACACGGTGACCGACGCCTGCGATTTCGTCGAACGACTGAATGATATCAAGGTCGATCAATTTTTCGAGCGAGAGCTCGACCGCTTCTTTATGTGAATGAAGCGGTGTGACGATATGGAACTTTTGTCCTTCGCCATATTTAATCGTGAAGATCGCATCTTCTTTTCCGACACGCTCGACGAGCCCGACGGCGAGCATCTTCTCAGATGGCATCTCGAGAAGCTGGAACTTTAATGACGAACTACCTGCGTTGACTGCCATAATTTTTGTCATGTCATACACCTCTTACCTTTCGATTTAAACACGAGTCTTTATCTGTTCTCTTAAAAACCGATAACTGTATCATAATGAAGATACTTGATATGGCATATGTTTTTCAAGTCTTTTGCCCAATAAAAATTATGTTGTTTTAAACCAATCGTCAATCTGTTTCACAATATTGGCAACCGCACGTACGTCCGTGAACGACGGCAATTCGACGAGGAGCGCTTGTTTCGGGCGTTTGACGCCTTCCCCGAGCTTTTGTAACATCAATAGGCTCTTCGCATATCGCTCATCTTTGAACATCGTCGTCGGGAGTTGCAGAACTCCTTTGACGACGGCCTCACGGTCCATCCACTGTTTTAATTTCCCTTCGTCATCCTGTTCAAACAAATTGTTCGGGATGACGAAGATGCCATGCGCGCCCGGTTTCAGGTGGCGCATCGCTTGTTCGATCAACAAGAAGTGGGAATAGGAATGGCCTTCCTCACGTTTCAAGGCGTAGCCTGACGCCACCTCATCGTTCGGATAGTAGCCGATCGGCAAATCGACGAGCGCTAAATCGCTCGGCTCGACGAACAACGGTGCGAGCGCGTCCTGGTGGAAATACGACACCGGTTTCCCGAGTAAGTTGCTGATCGCGTAAGACAGACGAAGCATCGTCTCATCGACTTCGACGGCTTGTGCGGTGGCGTCTTTCAATTGTGTCAACACGGCATGCACGAGTGTCCCCGTCCCGCTTCCAAGTTCAAGCACGCTCGCCCCGTCTTTGACGAGCTTCGTTGCCAAGTACCCGATGAACAGGCTGACAGCGTCCGGTGTCGGTTGGTGGTTCGGCGGGAGTGTCGTCGTCTCCTCGAGCACGAGCAGACTGACGGCTTTGCGGACATCATCCGTCTTCTCCTGTTCGACATCGACTCGTTCAAATACTTCAATCAACGCCTCGAGCGGTAACAAATCAAGGTCGGTCGTCAGCTTCTTCGCCTCTTTCTTCCAATCCCGATACAATTGTTCAAATCGTTCCATCTTCGATCATCCTTTCCATACAAAACCGGCCCTCTGATGGAGAGCCGGTCGGTTCACTTCTATTAGTGTAAGCGATTCGTGGTCATTTCGCCAAGCGAATCAGTTCGCTTTATCAAACGCTTCGAGCGCCGCATCGAAATCGACCTCGTCTGTCATCTCATCCATGTACTGGACGTATTGGACCGTACCTTCTGAGTCGATGACGAACACCGAGCGTGCGAGTAGACGGAGCTCTTCCATCAACACGCCGTAAGATTTCGCGAACGATTGGTCGCGGTGGTCCGATAACATGATGACGTTATCGAGGCCCGAGGCCGCACACCAGCGACGTTGTGCGAACGGCAAGTCGTTCGACACGGTCAAGACTGTCCCTCCAAGCGTTGCCGCTTTCTCGTTGAACGCACGCGTTTGTGCATCACAGACGCCTGTATCAATCGACGGGACGACACTAATCAATTTTTTCCCTGGGTATGACGCGAGCGTCACCTCTTCAAGTGCCGTCGTGAGCGCTGTAAAGTCCGGTGCAGCATCTCCGACTTTGACCGGATTCCCTTGCAGTGTAACGGTATTGCCTTTAAATGTTGGCATCGTTTCATCCCCTTTGGTTTGATTTATACTTCTTCATCATATCGATGGTGCCGTCTCGATGACAAACTTCCTGCCTCAGACGGCCTGATTGTGATTTTCCCTATATCGAGCGTCTAAAACGCTGTATAATGAAAGAGACTCAATTGACAAAGGGGATGACATGGATGAGAAACAACGTTTATTTGTACCATCGTAACGTCAACGACTTTACTAAAGAGGTAAAGAAACTAATCGAGATCGGTGAGAAGCATGGCTTCAACGTCGTGAATCGTCCGGAAGACGCCAACATCATCGTCGCCATCGGGGGAGATGGCGCGTTCTTACAGGCCGTCCGTTATACAGGCTTCCGTCAAGACGCCATCTACGTCGGGTTCGGACGCGGATTGAATGAGTTTTATTGCGACTTCGACATACATAAGCTCGACGAAGTCGATCGTTTATTCTCAGATAACTCTGCTCGGATCGAAGCCGGGCTCGAGGTACGGAAATATCCGCTCTTATCGGCTTCAATCAATGAATCGACACCGATGCTTTGTTTGAACGAAGCCTCGATCAAGTCGAGTATCATCAAATCACTCGCCATTGAGGTATATATCGACGATCTTCACTTCGAGACGTTCCGCGGCGACGGGATGGTCGTCTCGACGCCGACCGGCTCGACGGCTTATAATAAATCACTCGACGGCGCGATCGTCGACCCGCTCATCCCATGCATGCAAGTGAGCGAAATCGCTTCGGTGAACAATAACCGTTACCGTACACTCGGTTCTTCGTTCATCGTCCATGATTCACGCAAACTGTCGCTTCGCATCGTCGAAGACGGGAACGACTATCCGATCATCGGGATGGATAACGAGGCGCTCAGCCTCAAATATACCGACCGAATCGATATCGAGCTCTCTGACCAAGTCGTCAAAACGGTCAAGTTGAAAAACAACTCGTTCTGGCACAAAGTACAACGCTCATTCTTCTAAACGACAAAAGGCTAGCCGTCCATTTTACTTAGACGGCTAGCCTTTTTATTATGCGTTGACGACGTCGGCCTCATACACCGGCGACCCTTCGACGACCGTCATGACGAGTCGGTTGTCGAGGATGTCGCGCCCGCGAAGTTCGAAGAAGTCTTCTTCCCACACCGTGAACGTGGCGTTATAACTTTGAATCAACAAGCCGTCACGTCCGTGCGTGCCTGTGGCGACGCGCGGTGCATACGTGAAGCTACGGAGCGCTTCATACATCGACAGGCGTTCCGGCGGATTGAGCGCGCCCGACTCCTCGAACGATTGACGGGTGACGGCACCATACAGGCCTTTTCGTACATCGACCGAAGAAATTGGGGCGTCACTGCCCCCGAGAATGAGCGCTCCCGTGTCGAGCATCGATTTGAAGCGGTAGGCGTTATCGACCCGGTCGTTTCCGAGCCGATCGAACAACAAGTTCATGTCGTCCGACAAGAAAATCGGCTGCGCATCAATCAATACCGGCAGCGCCTGGATCCGTTTCAACAATGCATCGTTCAAGAGCGAGGCATGGATGATTCGGTCCCGCGTCCCGCGCTTGGCCGGATACTTCTCGAGCAACGTGATGAACTGTTCGGCGGCGGCATCCCCGATGACGTGGGCTGCCACGTTCATACCGTACGACCGCGCCTTTTTGACGAGCGCCTCGAGATGGTCCGGACGATGGACCTCGATTCCGCGCTGACCCGGCTCGTCCGTATACGGTTCCGATAAGAGTGCCGTCCGTCCCCCGAACGACCCGTCGACGAACAGTTTCATCGCCCCGAAATCGAAACGTGGTCGTTTCGCGAGCGCATCGTGACGAATTAATTGATCGACGACTTGTTCATGGACAAGCAGATGGGCGTGGAACGGGAGATCTGCTAACACGTCCTCATACGCTTGAATCGTCTCGAGCGGGTCGCCATGATAGAACAGGTCTTCCGTATGGGCGCCGACAATCCCGTGGGCGAAAAGCGAGTCGATGGCCCGGTGGAGTGAGGCGACATTTTTCTCGCGATTCCCCCCCAGTTCTTTATGGAGCAAATCGAGCGCCGCATCGTATAGCACCCCGTTCAGTTTCCCTTCCGCGTCGCGTCCGAGTTTTCCGCCTTCGATGACGGTATGGTGAATCAAGCCAAGTCGTTCCAATCCTTTCGAGTTGACGACGGCGACGTGGCGACAGACCCGCTTCAAGACGACGGGCCGGTCTGGGATGACGGCATCAATCATCTCACGCGTTGGCATCTCTCCGAGCAGACGGTCATTGAACCCTTCCGCGACGAGCCAATCGTCACTTCTGTCACTGCCGTCCTTTTGTTTCATCGACTCGAGCAGAGCTTGCAAATCCGTCGTCTCGGTCGCATCGATGCGGTCGAGCGCTTCCCCGTATCCGATCAAATGGATGTGCGAGTCGGTGAACGCCGGATAAACACTCTTCCCTTCAAGGTTCACAATCTGTTTGATCCTTCCGGCGTATGTACGACGAAGGTGGCCTTCCTCACCTAGCTTCAGAATGCGACCGTGCTCGACATACATGGCGCGAGCCTGTTCATGCTCTTTATTCATCGTATAGATCTTTCCGTTTACCCATAGCGTTCCCATCACAAAATTCCTCCTCGATTCAAAAAAGATTGACGTCTACGTTAATTCCCGTTTACGTCAATCTTCATGCATCATTATTTTCGTAATAGCTCTTGTTGCTCCAAACCTTTTTCGACACGCTGACGAATCTCGCGGGCCGCGCCTTCATCGAAGCGGCCGAGGACGCGTTCACCGATTTCGACGGCCGTGCCGTACTCTCCGTGCAAAAACTTGTTCTCGGCGAGCGTCAAGGCGATATGGACCTCGTTGTCACGCCGGCGATAGCGGTTCGCATATTGCAGGAGCTGCTCGGCGTACGTGACTTGGCGTAAGAGCGCTTTGACCCGGTCGCGGAAGTTGTCCATCGTCTCTTCGACGTCGTGGCTGAGTCCAACGATATACGTCATATTGAACGGCGCCTTCTCGAACTGTTCGTCCAACGATTGAACGCCTTTTTGCAATTGGCGCATATCGCTCGTCAAATCCGTCGGGACGACCGGCATGGCGCTCTTCGTAAGGAGTCGGCGATGGGCCGACAATTCCTTCTTCCAAGACTCGAGCTTGTTACGAACCTCGAGCTCTTCTTTACGGAGCGAGTTCGTATTCTCGATGAAGCGTTCATGCATGGCACTGAACTGGTCGAGCGACCGTTTTGCTTCTTGTACTTTCGACTTGATCATGCTGAACGGGATCATTTGGGCGACGAGCGCCTGTTCGATATCGAGCACGTTCGCCGTGAGCGTCGCCCGCTCACGTTCAAGCTGTTCAAATTCTTCACCGACTCGAGCGTTGATCTCATAGTTGCTGACGAGTCGAGTCATCTCTTGATGGAGTCGCGCCATGACTTCGCTCGTTTGGCGGTCACGGTCTTTCACACTCGCGAATTCTTTCTTCACGTATTGGCGCGCGTCGACTTCGGTCCGGAACGCTTCGAACAACTGGTCGATGTCCGAACTGAGCTGTTGCATGTCCATCTCGAAATGATCGAAGTTGAGCTGTTCGATGCGGTCCATGAGCGCCGATCGGCGATCTTCCGCCTGCTCGATTTCTTCCATTAAACCGAGCGGTTCGAGCGCGTAGCCGTCCATTTGCATCTCTTTATGCCCCGAACGCAACTGGTTGAGCTGTTGTTTCAAGTCAACCTGCACCGTGCGGACGAACTGAGGGATGACACTGACGAGTTCACGAATTTTCGTCACTTTCTCAGACAAGACTTGGCCGGCGACGTACGCCTCCGATACTTGGCCTTCTTGCTTCAACGTGATCATCTCGGTCCGTTTTGCTTCCGCTGCCGCAATCTCAGATTCGACGAGTTCATACGTCGGGCCGAACGCACTGTTTTGCGCGACGAGTGTCTTCCGGAATTGGTACAGCTCTTTCTCGTCTTTTTTGACGATATCGAGGAGCGACGAATGATGCTGATTAAACTCATCCATCTCGTCGAGCATGGCGTGTACCATCGACTCGAGCTCTTCAATCAACTGTTCCGTCGCATTCAAATCCGATTTAACTTTGAGGAAGCGATATTTGTCCAAATCTTCTTCGGCATGATAGAGCGCCTCATCGATTTGCCCGGTATGTACACTGACGAGTTCGTCCCATGACTGATGCCAACGCTCGAACTTTTCTTTCGTCTCGCCCTCCATCGGCCACTGTTTGAACTTCTGCAGTTCGGCCGGGACGCTGGCGCTGAGCACGCTTTGTTTGCGCATGTCTAAATCATCAATTTTCTGGTAAAAATTCCTTCGCACGAGCATGCTTCCCAGCATCGCCCCTAATGCGATGACAATGATTCCAATTAAAATTCCGTAGATTCCGTAATCCATCTCTGTCACAACCTCCAAGCCGCTTTCGTGGACTTATGTATCTGAATGAATAAATGAAGTATTTTATGAGTATAGATAATACTAATCATATTATAGAACCAATGATTTGCATAGGTTTTCCAACGGTTTAGGGAGAGAATGTTATTTTTCACATGAATCTTTTAAGAAGACAAAATAAAAAAATGCGTGTACCATAATGCTAATCAATCTTGCTTTCATTCATTAGGAGGGAATCCCATGTTCCAAACGACTACTTATTCTGGCGACTTGGCCGCCGGTTACGACCTACTAAACAAACAACTCGCCGCGCTTCTCGAAGGCGAGACGAACCGTGTCGCGAACCTTTCGAACGCGAGCGCGTTGCTCAACCAATTCCTCGACCGGATCAACTGGGTCGGCTTCTATTTAACAGAAGGCGAAGACGCTCTCATCCTCGGACCGTTCCAAGGCCTGCCGGCTTGCGTCCATATCGCGTTCGGTAAAGGAGTCTGCGGGACAGCCGCCTCGACGCAAGAGACACAACTCATCGCAGACGTTCATCAATTCCCGGGCCATATCGCTTGTGATGCGGCTTCGAACTCGGAAATCGTCGTCCCGCTCGTCCGTGACGGTAAGACCATCGGCGTGCTCGATATCGACAGCCCTGAGTTCGATCGCTTCTCGGATGTCGACCGTCAAGGGTTGGAGCAATTCTGTCAGACATTACTTCGCTTCATCTGATTGACAAGCGAATCATTTCGTCGTATACTGATTTTTGTGCATGAAATGACGATAGCAGTCATTGACAGACGTATCCACCTTTCGGGCCTCGACTGAGTCGGAGGAGCATCTCGTAGCTTCGCTATCAAGTGAAGGTGCTTGAACCTATGAAAGGGGCGTCACCAGTCTTTGACACCGTTGTTCTTTTGTGCAAAATACATGAACAACAAGGAGGAGTCCAAACATGGCTCGTTACACAGGTCCAGCTTGGAAACTCTCGCGTCGCTTAGGCATCTCGCTTAGCGAAACGGGTAAAGAATTAGCAAAACGTCCTTACGCACCAGGTCAACACGGAAATGGTCGTCGTAAAATCTCTGAATACGGTCTTCAGCTTCAAGCGAAGCAAGCACTCCGTCACATGTACGGAATCAACGAGAAGCAATTCCGTCGCATCTTCAACGATGCTGGGAAAATGCAAGGTATCCACGGTGAGAACTTCATGTTCTTGCTCGAGTCACGCCTTGACAACCTCGTTTACCGTATGGGTCTCGCTCGCACACGTCGTGGAGCGCGCCAACTCGTCAACCACGGTCACATCCAAGTTGACGGTTCACGTGTAGACATCGCGTCTTACCGTGTAAAACCAGGTCAAGTCATCTCAGTCCGCGAGAAGTCTAAAAACTTCAAAGCGATCGCTGAAGCTCTCGAAGTAGCACCAGCTACAAAAGACTACGTAACATTCGACGCTGAGAAGCTCGAAGGTACATTCGTACGTCTTCCTGAGCGTGCTGAATTGAACGACCAAATCAAAGAGCAACTCATCGTTGAGTACTACTCACGTTAATGCTTTTATCCCCTTCCCTGCCTCGGCAGGAAAGGGGATTTTTTTTACTTTAATATTTGTTCACGAATCCGGCCCATCTGCGTATCGAGCGCGTCCGCCATCTTGGCCGCTTCGATCAACTCGAGTTTCGACGCCTCCGGGACGACGTGCTGGTATTTATAATGTAGCTTATGCTCCGTCGCCGCCCAAAAGTCCATGGCGAGCGTGCGGATCTGAATCTCAGCCGGCACCCAAATGACGCGTTCCGCCAAATAAACTTTCGTCCGGACGATGAGATGCAGGCTCCGATAACCGCTCGGCTTTGGATCTTTGATGTAGTCTTTGATTTCATCGATTTGTAAATCGTCCCGCTTCTTCAAATGATCGAGGATGGCGTAAATGTCATCGCGGAAACTCGTGACGATCCGGACTCCTGCGACGTCATAAATATTGTCCCAAAGTGCTTCCACTTCAAGTGGGAGCCCTTTTTGGTTCATCTTCTTGATAATTGACGGCAACGTCTTCATCCTCGTCTTCACATGTTCGATCGGAGAGTAACCGAGCCGCGTCTGCCAATCGAGGTCGATGATGCCGAGGTCGCTCTCAAGCTCGGTGATCGCCATCTCATAGTAGCGGAACCGCTCCCGCCATTGGTGGAACTGTTCGCCAAAAAACTCTTCAATTTCCATAGGAAAGCCTCCTTATCGTCTATACTTGCCATCGTATCAGACCGAAACCAATTTGAGATATAAAAAAACGTCCATGTCCGCAACATTTGGGACATGGACGAATGCATCAGACGTGACGGATCACGAAGTATTTTTTCTTGCCTCGGCGGATGACCGTGAACTCACCAAGTGTATCGGCACGTGTCACCGTCTTATCGAGCGCTTGTTCGCGCTCCCCGTTCAAGTAGATCGCCCCGTTTTGAACGTCTTCGCGGGCTTGACGTTTTGATGGCGCAATCTTCGCTTCGACGAGAAGATCGACGAGGTTACGTTCGCCGTCAAGTTCGAACTGAGGCATGCCTTTGAATGCAGCATCCATATCTTCTGGCTTGAGCGCCTTCAAATCACCGCTGAAGAATGCCGCCGTGATGCGGAGCGCTTGATCGAGGCCTGCTTCACCGTGCACGAGTTTCGTCATCTCTTCGGCGAGGCGACGTTGGGCGATACGTTTTTCCGGTGCAGACGCCACTTCGCTTTCAAGAGCCAAGATGTCGTCATGCGACAAGAACGTGAAGTATTTGATGAACTTGATGACGTCGGCGTCGTCGACGTTGATCCAGAACTGGTAGAACTCGTAAGGTGTCGTCTTATCGGCGTCGAGCCAGACCGCACCACCGGCCGTCTTACCGAATTTTTGTCCATCCGACTTCGTCACGAGCGGTACCGTCAAACCGAACGCCTTCTCCGAGTGACCAAAGCGACGAATCAGTTCGAGACCGGCCGTGATGTTGCCCCACTGGTCGCTGCCCCCAACTTGAAGACGGCAGTTCTCAGTTTCGTACAACTTCAAGAAGTCGAACGATTGCAAGAGCATGTACGAGAATTCCGTGTACGAGATCCCGTTCTCCAAACGCGAGTCGACCGAGTCTTTGGCGAGCATGTAACTGATTGGGAAGTGTTTGCCGATGTCGCGCAAGAAGTCGATAATCGACAACTCTTCCGTCCACTCGTAATTGTTGCGGATTGAGATTGGATTCTCTCCTTCAAGCGGCAAGAAGCGGCTCAATTGGTCTTTGATTCGATCCGAGAATTGTTTGACCGTGTCGAGCGTGTTGAGCGAACGCTCGTCCGAACGTCCTGACGGGTCACCGATCATGCCGGTCGCCCCACCGACGAGCGCGATGACATGGTGCCCCGCCTCTTGGAAACGTTTGAGTGTTAAAATCGGCAGCAAGTGCCCGATGTGGAGCGAGTCCGCCGTCGGGTCGAACCCGGTGTAAAGCGTCGTCGGTTTGTTCAGCTGTTCTTTCAATCCTGCTTCGTCCGTCATTTGGTTGACGAGACCTCGAAATTCTAAATCCTTCAATAATTCCATCTGTTCCACTCCTTCAATTGACATAAAAAACGCCCCTTCTCATATTGAGAAGGGACGGAGATTCCGCGGTACCACCCTAATTGCCACAGCTGTGGCCACTTGTAGCGAGAGATAACGGTCTCGACCCGGCCGAACGGCACGCTCCAAAAGTGTAATTCATCGGCTGACATTGGCTAGTTCACAGCACCCACTAGCTTTCTGGACAAGCGGTCAGTCGACTACTTCGCTTTCTTCATAGCATCTTTGTTTATGGACTATGCTTTACATTTTATAAGTTCCATTTCCAAATTGTCAACCGAGAATATGGAAACTTGCATCCGGTAGTCGATTCGGGGTAAGGTCAGGAAGGACTTGTGCTATAATCGTATATATTACTGTCAAAAATAGTTTTACACCATATTAAGGAGGCTGTCATGCTGCAAAAGATTCGAGACACATGGAACCAACCAAAGTCCTTGAAAGCCCGCCGTTATGCCAATGTATTTTACGATGTATCGTGGAACGTACTGCTCTTAACGATTATATCGGTCGTTCTCATTGGATTTTTAGGCGCCGGGATCGGAGCGGGTTATTTCGCTTCCCTCGTCAAGGATATGCCGGCACCCGCATATAAGACGATGACGTCGCAAATCAACACCTACTCATCGACTTCTGACATTTATTTTGGAAGCGGTGAACGGATCGGAAACTATACGACGGATGAAGTACGCGTTCCCGTCGCCGTCGAGAAAGTCTCTCCGTTCGTCGTCGATGCGTTACTCGCGACAGAGGACGTCGAATTTTACGAGCACGACGGTGTCGTGCCAAAAGCGACACTTCGCGCCATCTTACAAGAAGCGACCGGGTCGGAAGACCGGACCGGTGGCTCAACGCTCACCCAACAGCTCATCAAAAACCAGATGCTGACGAACGAAGTGTCGTTCGAACGAAAAGCGAAAGAGATTTTACTCGCCCTTCGCCTCGAGAAAGCAATGAACAAAGATGAGATCTTGAACGCGTACTTGAACGTCGTCTCATTCGGACGAAACTCGATGGGACGCAACATCTCAGGGATTGAAGCAGCCGCTCGCGGTGTCTTCAATACATCGGCTGAGAAGTTGACGTTGCCACAAGCCGCTTTCCTCGCTGGGATCCCGAAAAACCCGTTCCTGTATACACCGTATTATCAAGGCGGTGTCATTAAAGAGGACGTGTCACCGGCCATCAACCGGATGAAAACGGTACTCAACCGGATGTACGTCGCTGGGAAAATCACAAAAGAAGACTATGACGCTGCATACAACTATGACATCACAAAAGACTTCATGAAGACGCAATCGAAGCCGCGTGATCGCTATCCGTATGTTGTGCAATGGGCTGAAGAAGATGCCCTCATTATCGTTCGGGATCATATGCTTAAACAAGACGGCGTTAACTTGAACGAATTGAGCGCAGATGACCGAAAAGAGATTTTAAACACATACGGACGTCGCGCCCACAACGCACTCCGTCAAGGTGGCTACAAGATTCATTTGTCCCTCGATAAAGAAGTGCACGAATCGATGCAACAACCGGCCCGGAACGTCAATAACTTCGGACCAAATAACTCACCAAAAGTCGACCCTGAGCAAGGTCCGGAGCAAACCGCCGCCATCATGCTCGACAACAAGACCGGTCGCATCCTCGGATTCGTTGGTGGTCGTTATGTGAACGGAAAAGCTGATGACTTCAACCGAGCGCGTCAAATGGAGCGCCAAATCGGATCGACGGCAAAACCGCTTCTCGTTTATGCTAACGCGATCGAGAAAGGCCTCATTACTACCGATACGGTTATCATTGATGAAAAATATAAATATCAAAATGGATCAAACCCAAACACCGTTGAAATCAACAATGAAGATTTAACATTCCGAGGGCCGATGACGGCGCGTGATGCGTTGAAACAATCTCGAAACGTACCGGCTGTGAAAATCTACGAGGAACAGGCTGACTTTAGAAGTGACACAGAGAAACTTCTTCAAATGGGGATGAACGTCCCAGACGATACACGTGATGCGCCATCGATGGCACTCGGTGTAAGTTCAGTAAAGCTAGCAGCACTTGCATCAGGTTACGCGATGCTCGCCAACGGTGGCGAACACGTCGAACCGTATATCATTGACCGCGTCGAATATCAAGACGAGGTGATTTACGAGAAGAATCCGAAGAAGACACGCATCTATTCAGATCGTACCGCTTACTTGATTGTCGATATGCTCCGCGACGTTTACACGTCAGGAACAGCGACATACGCCAAATCACTCTTGAACGTCCCTGGCGACTGGATGGGGAAAACCGGTACGACTCAGTATATTCGTGACTCGTATTTGGTCGGCTCGACCCCAGGCATCACGCTCGCCGTCTGGACAGGATATGACAAAGAAAATGGTCTAGTCGATGGACAAGGATATGGACGATACTATCAACGGACACAAGGCATGTGGTCTAAAATTGCTAACAATGTCTACCTCGACAGCCCAGAAGTATTCAACTCGAACGCCCGCTTTGTGCAACCAGCTAGTGTAAGAGCAAGCGACTTTGGTGACTCTGGCTCATTCTCTGAGAAGAAGAAAGTCGAAGAGAAGAAGAAGAAAGAAGAGGAAGCCAAGAAGAAAGCCGAAGAAGAGGCGAAGAAGAAAGAAGAAGCTGAAGAAAAACAAGAAGCCGAAGAGAAGAAACAAGAGGCTGAAGAAAAACAAGAAGCTGACGCTGCTGCGAAAGAAAAGGCAGATGCTGAGGCTAAAGCGAAAGCTGAAGCGGAAGCGAAGAAAAAAGCTGAAGCCGATAAGAAGAAAGCTGAAGAAGAAGCCAAGAAGAAAGCCGAGGCCGAGAAAAAGGCTGAGGAAGACAAGAAGAAAGAAGACGCCGAAGCTGCAGACGGCGCCTAACTCGACAAGAAAGGTCGACACATCGCGTGTCGACCTTTTGTCGTTCAATCTTCCATTGTCGATAAGTCACCTGTCTCAAGGTTCAATTCCCAGGCTTTCAAGACGCGACGCATGATCTTCCCGCTTCGTGTTTTCGGTAGCTTGTCTTTGAATTCAATCTCACGCGGGGCCGCATGGGCCGCGAGCCCTTCTTTGACGAACTTTTGAATCTCCGTCTTCAGCTCGTCTGACGGCTCATAGCCTTTACGGAGCGCGATGAACGCCTTGATAATCTCTCCACGGACCGGATCTGGTTTCCCGATGACACCGGCCTCGGCAACTGCCGGGTGCTCGACGAGACGACTCTCGACTTCGAACGGACCGACCCGTTCGCCTGCCGTCATGATGACGTCATCGACGCGGCCTTGGAACCAGAAGTAACCATCCTCGTCCATATAGGCCGAGTCGCCTGAGACGTACCAATCACCCCAGAAATAGCTCTCATACTTGGCGTCGTTCTTCCAAATCTTCCGCATCATCGACGGCCACGGCGTCTTGAGGGCCAAGTTGCCCATCCGATGTGGTGGGAGCGGTTGACCGCGGTCGTCTAAGATGGCCGCTTCACAACCCGGGATGGCTTTCCCCATCGAACCCGGTTTGATATCCATCGTCGGATAGTTACAAATCATCATCGCACCCGTCTCTGTCATCCACCACGTATCATGAATCCGTAACCCGAACGATTCGTTCCCCCAACGAATGACTTCCGGGTTGAGCGGTTCACCGACCGAGAGGATATGGCGGAGAGATGATAGATCATATTTCTCGAACGCTTCTTCGCCGGCACCCATGAGCATCCGGAACGCCGTCGGCGCGCTGTACCAGACGGTGACCCCGAACCGTTCGATGACCGAATACCAGAACTCCGGATTGAATCGTCCCCCGACGATCACATTCGTCGCCCCGTTCAAGAACGGAGCGAAAATCCCGTAGCTCGTGCCCGTCACCCAGCCTGGGTCGGCCGTGCACCAGTAAATATCATCCGATTGCAAGTCGAGCACCCATTTTCCCGTCATCAAGTGCTGCACCATGGCGTTATGGACGTGCAGGACGCCTTTCGGCTTCCCGGTCGACCCTGACGTATAATGCAAGATCATGCCGTCCTCACGGTCGACCCATGTGATGTCGAGGTCAGTCGAAGCTTCAGCCGCCAATTTGCGATAGTCGATGATTTTCCCGGCTTCTTCTACCCCGTCGCCAACGATCAAAATCGTCTCCAAGTGCGGGAGCTGATCGACCGGGATGCGCGGCAAGAGCGCCTCGGTCGTCACGATGACTTTCGCTTCCGAGTCGAGCAGACGGTCGTGAACGGCTTGTTCCATGAACGCCTCGAACAACGGACCGACGATGGCGCCCAATTTAAGTGTGCCGAGCAAAATAAAATAAAGTTCTGGACTCCGCGGCATGAAGATGAAGACGCGGTCGCCTTTCTCCACTCCAACCGATTTCAGAACGTTTCCGGACCGATTGCTTTCTCGTTTCATATCTTCATACGTATAGCGCTCTTCTCGTTCCCCATCGAAATAGAGCAATGCCAGTTTTGTGGCAAGTTCACCTTCGGCGTGACGGTCGATCGCTTCGTACGCCATGTTGACGTTCCCCGTCAAATTCCAAGAAAATAGTGCTTCTGCTTGAGTCCACTCGAACGACTGACAAGCCTCTTCATACGACGCCAATTGATGTTCCCCTGATAACGCTTTCAATTTTTCCATCGCTAAAGATTCGCCTCCCCTGTAATGAATGGTATAACCACTTTCAGTATAGTGTTAATATTGTGACAAATCAATGAATTTCCAAAATCTCCAAAAGAGCGTGAAAGAAGGAGAATGAAAGCGCTATAATAGAAGGTGGAAAAGGTGGTGACTCCATGGAAAAACAATATCATTCAAAGGTGTGGGAAACCTCACTCGGAGCCGTAATCATCGATGGACCCATCGAAAGCGATGTACTGGCGACGTATCGCCTCGATGAGGGATTGACCGCATTTCGTGAACCAGAGGACCAACATAAGGCCCTCGTCGAAATCGCTGACTTGAAAGAAGGTCGCATTATCGTGGCCCGCGTCGACAATCTCGTCATCGGCTACGTGACGTATTTATATCCAGACCCGTATGAACGTTGGAGCGAAGGGAACGACCCTTACATTCTCGAGCTCGGCGCCATCGAAGTGAGTCCGCGCTTCCGCGGTCAACGGATCGGCAAACAGCTGCTCGAAGTGTCGATGATGGATCCACATATGGACGACTTCCTGATTTTGACGACGGAATATTATTGGCACTGGGATCTAAAAGGAAGCGGACTCTCCATTTGGGACTATCGGAAAGTGATGGAGAAGATGATGAACCACGGCGGGCTCGTCTTCTTCCCGACCGACGACCCGGAGATCGCTTCGCACCCGGCCAACTGTCTCATGGCACGGATTGGCAAGAACGTCCGGCAAGAGACGATTGACCACTTCGATTCACTCCGGCTGCGACGCCGGTTCATGTATGACTGAGGAGGGATCTGGATGCTGATTGAACAAATGATGAACCGTCATGTCGTGACGATTCAACCGACCAACACGATTGCCCATGCGGCCAAGCTCATGCGCGACCACAAAGTACGCCATCTCATCGTCACAAATCCGGCCCGTCAAGTCGTCGGAATCGTCGGCCAGTTCGAGATGAGCGGTGCGACGAGTGTGTTCCACCCCGAAAGCGAGAGCGCTGACTTTAAAAACCCCGTCTCGAGCATCATGCGTCAAGATGTGACGACGGCGCACCCGTACGATTTTTTCGAAGACGCGGCCGCCTTGTTTTATGAATATCGTTTGACGTGTCTTCCAATCATCGAACAAGGAAAGCTCGTCGGCGTGTTGACCGAGACAGATTTATTGCGTTATTTCGTCCAATTGACCGGTGCACTCGAGCCAAGTTCACAAATTGAAATCTTAGTCGAGAATACGACCGGCACGCTTGAGAAAGTGACACGGCTCCTCGCCAAGACGAACGTGAATATCATCAACGTGTTCGTCCACCCGACGGCCGACCCATATAAACGGATCATCTCGTTCCGCGTGCAGACGATGAATCCGCTCCGCATCATCGAACGGTTGAAGCGTGAGGGCTTCGACGTGCTCGGTCCGGAGATGTCCCCATGAGACCGGCCTACATATTCGGCGAGAACGAGAACTCGTACCGCTTTCACGAAGATCATCCGTTCAATCCGATTCGCCTGGAGCTGACGACGTCTCTCCTGATCGCCTCAGGTAAGCTTCAGGCCTCCGAGTGTATCGCTCCTCCCCTCGCCTCAGTCGAGTCGCTGGCGCTCGTGCACGACCTCGATTATATCGAGGCGGTCCAAGCGGCTGCCGCAGGTGAGCTGTCGACGTTGAAAGCGAACAAATTTGGGCTCGGTACTGAAGACACTCCGATTTTCCCAACCATCCATGAAGGGGCGGCCCGGCTGGTAGGTGGGACGATGCACGCCCTTGACTTGGTCGCGAGCGGAAAAGTCGAGCGTGCGTTTCACGTCGGGGGCGGTCTGCATCACGGGATGAGACGAAAAGCGTCAGGTTTTTGTGTCTATAACGATGCGGCCGTCGCCATCGCTCACGTCCGTCAGACGTACGGGTCGCGTGTCTTGTACGTCGATACCGATGCCCATCACGGTGACGGCGTCCAATGGCTGTTTTATGACGATGCGGATGTGATGACCTTATCCATCCATGAGACCGGCCGCTACTTGTTTCCTGGGACAGGATCGGTCACGGAGCGTGGTAACGGGAACGGCTATGGATACAGTTGGAACGTCCCGGTCGATGCGTTCACCCAAGATGATTCCTTCCTGCGCTGTTACGAGACCGTGTTCCGGGAAGCGTGCGAGTGGTTCAAACCCGATATCATCCTGACACAGAACGGCGCCGACGCCCATGCGTTCGACCCGCTGACACACCTCGCCTCGACGATTCGGACGTTCGAACAGATCCCACAAATCGCCTCTCGACTCGCCGATGAGTACACGGAAGGTCGCCTCGTCGCCCTTGGTGGCGGCGGGTATGACTGGTATCGGACGGTGCCGCGCGCCTGGTCCCAAGTATGGGCCGGCCTGACGCGTGAGGCACCGTATCGTGGTGACATCCCGGTCGAATGGATTGAACAATGGCAGGCCAAAGCCGATCAAACGTTGCCGACGCGGTGGGATGACCACGCGTACACGTTCCAACACATTCCACGAAAGCAACAAATCGAGGAGAAGAATTGGGAAGTGTCGAAACGCGCCTTTTGGCCGTTCATCTCGAACGATCGCAAATCATTATATGTCTAAAAAAATCCCCTCGCCTGCGGAGTGACTCCGACAGGCAAGGGGATTTTTTTCAGTCTTGACGTACCGAATCACGACGTTCGATGCGGTGCGGCAAAACGACGTTTTTCTCTTCGATTTCTTCGGCGTTCAAGATTTTCGTCAAGAGACGCATGGCAACGGCACCGATGTCATACATCGGTTGGACAACCGTCGTCAATTTCGGACGAATCATCGTCGCGAGACGCGTGTTATCATGGCCGACGACTTCAAAATCGTTCGGGACCGAGAAACCGGCGTCTTGAATCGCGTGAATGACACCGAGTGCCATCTCATCCGTGCCGGCGAAAATCGCTTTCGGGCAATCGTCACGTTCGAGCATCTTCTGCATCGCCTCAAGGCCTGATGCGTACGTGTAATTCCCGAGGACGACGTCACTCTCACGGAACGGGAGTCCGGCGTCGTCAAGGGCACGGCGGTAACCAGAGAATTTCTTCTCGCCATTGATTTGTTGCTCGAGTGGTCCTGTGATGAAGCCAACTTGTTTGTGGCCGTGGCCGATCAACATTTCGGTCGCATCGTACGCTGCCTGCTCGTAATCGATGTTGACCGCCGGAAGGTCATATCCTTGGTTGAGCGTCGCCGCAAGGACGATCGGCACCGGCGACTTCTTGAACTCGTTGACGAGATCTTCGTGCAGACGTCCACCCATGAAGATGATGCCGTCGACTTGTTTGCCGAGCAACGTGTTCAACAAATGGATTTCTTTGTCACGGTTCGAGTCCGAGTTCCCGAGAATGATGTTGTACTTGTACATCGTCGCCACGTCTTCAATCCCACGCGCGAGGTCTGCGAAAAAGATGTTCGAGATATCAGGGACGATGACGCCGACCGTCGTCGTCTTCTTGCTGGCGAGTCCGCGGGCAACGGCGTTCGGACGATAACCAAGACGGTCGATGGCGTCCTGGACTTTCTTACGGGTCGTCGGTTTGACGTTCGGGTTTCCGTTGACGACGCGTGAGACGGTTGCCATCGACACCCCGGCTTCTCGTGCGACATCATAGATGGTTACATTATTACTATTCATTATAACTCCTCCTACAAGCAATGATTTTCAAACGATTTTCAAAAAACGTGTCAAAAAAGGAAGACAGGTATCTGTCATCATTTTACCCTGTCTTCACGCTATATAAAACGTTTCCAATTGGAAAGCTTACTTTTTCACCAAATCAAGTTGAGGGAACTGGGCCGTAAGCCCGTCCACGAATTGATCGAATTGGTCGAAATCGAGTTGTTGCTGGGCATCCGACAAGGCAATCGCCGGATTCGGGTGCACTTCGACCATGACGCCATCGGCTCCGACCGCAAGCGCCGCCTTGGCCGCCGGCAGTAACAAATCACGTCGTCCCGTCGAATGGGTGACATCGACCATGACCGGTAAATGCGTCTCTTGCTTCAAAATCGGTACCGCCGTAATATCGAGCGTGTTGCGTGTCGCCCGCTCATACGTCCGAATCCCGCGTTCGCACAAGATGACTTGGCTATTTCCGCTCGCCATGATGTACTCCGCCGCATAGATGAACTCCTCGATCGTCGCCGCGAGACCGCGTTTCAACAAGACCGGTTTTGAGGTCTTCCCGACTTCTTTCAACAAATCGAAGTTTTGCATGTTACGCGCGCCGACTTGGATGATGTCCACATAAGGGAGGGCCGACTCGACCGCACCTGGTGTCATGATCTCCGAGATGACCCGCAAGTCGTGGCGATCCGCTGCTTGTTTCAACAGCTGCAATCCATCAAACCCAAGTCCTTGGAAATCATATGGGGAGGTTCGAGGCTTATACGCCCCGCCGCGCAAGATTTTGACACCAGACAACGCTAACTTTTCAGCGACGGCATTCACTTGTTCAAATGATTCGACCGCACACGGTCCCGCAATCAATTGCGGACGTCCGTTCCCAATCGTGACATCATCGAGCGTGACAATCGTATCTTCGGCTTGACGCTTACGCGAGACGAGCAACGTCTTATCACGGTCTTCTCCTTGAAGCTCGGCCGAGGCTTTGAACATCTCTTTGAACAAGTGCTGCAAGCGAGCCGTCTCGAAAGGACCAGGATTCGATGCCGCAATAAAGTCTAACATTTCTCGTTCCCGGACCGGGTCGTACCGTTCGACGCCTTGCAGACGTTTCACTTTACCAATCTCGACAGCGAGCGTGCCGCGGCGGCTGAGCAAGTCGAGCATCTCACGATTCAACTCATCCATCTCGCGACGTAAACGATTCAATTGATCTTGTGGACTCATAAATACCCTCTCATTTCTAAGCCGTTCTTTCCAGAAACCTAATTATATCGAACTTTAACCGCTTTGTCATAGGGAAATGGGCTAGCGACACAAAATCAACAAAAAAAAAGCGTCCGGATGGTCCGGACGCTCAATGCATCACTTGTTGCCGTTTTTAAGATCGTTTTTCAAGTCCTTTAATTCTTGTTTCGACTCATCGTCGAGCAAGTCTTTTACAGGGGCTTCAAAATCCGATTCATAGTCTTCTGACTGATCACGGCTGCTTGATGCTTCTTGTTTGTTCGCTGCCGATTTGTTTGTGTTTGCTTTGTTCGCGTTCGGCTTGCTTTCTGATGACTTCGGTTTATCAGATGAGGCATCCGTTTTGGCGTCTGCTTTCGATGAATCGTTTGAGTCGTTCGATTTTTTTGTTTCGCTCGACTGATCTTCTGAAGCGCGGTCGAGTTGTTCTTTCACTTCAGCTTCTGCCTCGGCTACGAGCTGATCGGCTTTCTCCATCGCTTCTTCGATTGACAACTCGTCTTCGTCGACTTGTTGCTTCAATTCGGCTGCTTCACGGGCCTTATCTTTGACGAGGTTCAAGACAGGCGCTGCTTTATCGCTGGCCACTTTGATCCATTCGCCGACGACCGGCTCCGCTTTTTCACGTACTTCTTTCGATTTGACCGTCAATCGCTCACGCGACGTCGCCGTCTTCTCGTCTAAATACGTACGCACTTCACGACCGCTCTTCGGTGATGTGAGGAGTGCAACGGCCGCGCCGATTACGCCGCCAAGAACGACACCTGCCAAAAATCCACCGCTCGGTTGTTGTTCGTTGTTATATGTTTTGTTCTTGTCGTATGTCATCGTTACTTCCTCCTTGTGATGGTTATGATTTGATTGTATCGTCTGTCGCAATCAAGCCTGGTGAGACCGTTGTCGGTTCTTGTTCTTGTTTCCGGTCTCGACGTCCGCGACGACGTGATGGTCGTTCGTCAGAAGATGTCTCGGTTTTATTTTTCTTAAATAATTCTACAGCGACAGATCCCCATCGTACCGCTTGGGCGATCTGTTCTTTATTTTCGTCTGCTGCCACGTGAACAGAAGAAGAAACCGTCCGTACCGACTCCGTCACTTCGTTGAGCGACGTGCCGAGCTCATCAAGCGCGTGAGCCACTGGTGCGAGCAATTCTGTTTTCTCTTCGACGTTATCTACAAGACGGTTCGTCTTATGTAAGAGCGCCGTCACTTCCATTGTGATTCCGTCTAATTGACGTTCTAAGTTTTCAGTCGTGTTGGCGACGCTGCCGAGTGTCCGATTGACGTTCGACAAGACACGTGCCAAGAAAAATACGAGTACGACAAATGCGAGTGCCGCGATGAGCCCTGCAATGCCTCCTAATGTGATTTCCATGCATCCATTCCTCCTGTTCGATAATGTGGTGTTTTCATTATAGCACCATTATGACTGAAAAGATTTGTCACAACCGTTTTCGCCATCCGGTCTGATTATTCCTTTACCCGTTTTTATGTTTTCGATTACACTAAAATAGAAATAAATTTAAAAAAGTTAAAGGGGTGGACGTATGAGAGATCCAAGAATCACGCAACTCGCCGACGGATTGATCAATTATTCGGTCGAATTGAAGCCAGGGGAACGCGTTCTAATCGAAAATTTTGGTGTCGAGGAGTCGCTCGTCGAAGCGCTTGTCGAGAAGGCGTACGAAGCCGGGGGGCATCCGTTCGTCTTGTTGAAAGAGAGCCGTATTTTGCGTAAGCTCTACAGCGGAGCAAGCCGAGAGCAACTTGAGCTCATGGCCGACATCGAGCGCAAACAAATGCAGGCCATGGACGCCTATATCGGACTTCGGGCCGGTGACAACATTAACGAGTTATCAGACGTTCCGGCCGAGCAACAAAAACTCGTCGGGGCCACCATCGGTAAAATGCATACCGAGGACCGCGTCAAAGGAACGAAATGGGTCGTGCTGCGTTACCCGTCCCCATCGATGGCGCAACTCGCCGGCAAATCGACCGAGGCGTTTGAGGACTTCTACTTCAACGTCTGTACGCTCGATTACGGCAAGATGGACCGGGCCATGGACGCACTCGTCACGCTCATGAACGAGACCGACCGTGTCACGATCAAAGGGCCAGGAACGGACCTCAGCTTCTCGATCAAAGATATCCCGGCCATCAAGTGTTCCGGTCAGATGAACATTCCGGACGGTGAAGTGTTCACAGCGCCGGTCAAAGACTCGATCAACGGCGTCATCACGTATAACACGCCATCTCCGTATCATGGCTTCACATTCGAGAACGTGTCGTTGACGTTCCAAGACGGAAAAATCGTCAACGCGACGGCGAATGACACCGACCGAATCAATGACGTGTTCAATACGGATGAAGGCGCACGCTACGTCGGCGAATTCGCCATCGGCGTCAACCCGTACATCCAACACCCGATGAAAGATATCTTGTTCGATGAAAAAATTGACGGTAGTTTCCACTTCACACCAGGCCAGGCATATGACGACGCCTATAACGGGAACGACTCTTCAATCCACTGGGATCTCGTCAACATCCAACGTCCTGATTATGGCGGCGGCGAGATTTGGTTCGATGACGTATTGATTCGCAAGGACGGACGCTTTGTCGTCGACTCGCTCTTGCCACTCAATCCAGAAAATTTGAAATAACAAAAAACAAGCGTGCCGCAATCGGCACGCTTGTTTTCATTATAGCTTCGTCTTTTTGCCGAGCGCTGCCGACATCATCCAAATCTCTTTCTCGAGTCGCTCGATATGAGAGACGAACGTGTCTTCGATGGCTTCGTCCCCGTCTTCGAAGTTTTCCATCGCGTCTTGCATCTCTTGACGGATCTGTTTGAAGTCACTGATCACGTCCTTGATCATTTGATCGGTATCCGCATGGCGATCCCCTTCTTGCAACGTCGAATGTTCGAGATATTCTTTCATCGTCGCATACGGTTCGCCGTCATTCATCAAGAGCCGCTCCGCCACGTCATCGTACAGTTCAGCGACGAGGTTATACAGTTCCTCCAACTTTTCATGGTACGTGAAGAAGTGAGGTCCGCTAATGTACCAGTGGTAGTTATGCAGTTTGACGAATAAGAGGCCATAGTTGGCCACCTCTTTGTTCAATGTGCTCAATGCGCCTTGGCTTGCCATCATTAACATCTCCTTTTCCAAATTCAGTCGCTAATACTATTACCGTCTTGACTTGATGTTAAACACAAAAAAGCGAACGGCTTAAGCCATTCGCTCTCGATTCACGCTTCGAGTTGGACGTGATTCTCGTATTCACGTTGGTACGTTTGAATGTCTCCGGCTCCCATGAACAGGAGAACCGCGTCTTTATGTTGACTTAAGACACTGACCCCGCCCCGCTTCAAGACGTTCGCGCCTTCGATACGCGATTGCAAGTCTTCGATCGTGACGGTACCTTCTTGTTCGCGAGCCGAACCGAAGATGTCACACAAGTACACCGCGTCCGCTTCGGCTAATGCCGCAGCAAAATCATCCATGAATGACTTCAGGCGTGTATACGTGTGTGGTTGGAAGATGGCTACAACTTCACGCCCGGCGTATTTTTTACGTGCCGCTTCGACTGTCGCGCTGATTTCCCGTGGATGGTGGGCATAATCATCCACTAACACTTGGTTTCCGAGCGTCGATTCGCTGAAACGACGTTTCACGCCGTTAAACGTCTCGAGGCGGTCTTTAACCAATTCTTTCGGTAAGTTCTCATAGTCACACGTCGCGATGACGGCAAGGGCATTCAAGACGCTGTGGTTGCCATATCCCGGAATGCGGAACGTCCCATAGAAGTCGTCACGCAAGTAGACGTCAAACGTTGTTCCGTTGTCCGTCGAGTTCACGTTCTCGGCACGGAAGTCGTTATGGGCACCGAAACCGTAATAGACGATTGGCACGTTTGCTTGAATGTGTTGCAGGTTCTCATCATCGCCACAAGCGATGATGCCTTTTTTCACTTGCTTCGCCATCTCTTGGAACGCATCGATGACGTCATCGAGACC
This sequence comes from Exiguobacterium sp. s6, assembly GCF_018618155.1. Lineage (NCBI taxonomy): Bacteria > Bacillati > Bacillota > Bacilli > Caryophanales > Exiguobacterium > Exiguobacterium sp. s6. The sequence goes on along the minus strand of NZ_JACSLN010000001.1, from coordinate 863,104 downwards.
CGAGAAATAATCCGAGTGATCGAAGTCGATGTTCGTCATGATAGCGTAGTCTGGACGATAGTATAAGAAGTGACGCTTGTACTCACATGCTTCGAAGACAAAGTTCTTCGAGTCTTCGACCCCTTCTCCTGTGCCATCGCCAATCAAGAACGACGTCGGCTCGATGCCGCGCATGACGTGAGCCAACAGACCTGTCGTCGATGTCTTACCATGAGATCCCGTAATGGCGACACTCGTGTAGTGGTCGGCCAATTCGCCGAGAAACTCATAGTATTTGTATATCGTCAATCCGAGCTCGCGCGCTCGAACGACTTCAGGGTGATCGTCAGCGAAGGCGTTGCCCTGTACGACGATTTGCCCTTCGGTAATATTTTCAGGATCAAACGGAAGGATTTCAATTCCTTTGCGATTCAATGCTTCTTCAGTAAAAAATGCTTTGTCAACGTCCGAACCTCGGACCTCATTGTTCATGTCATTTAAAATTTGAGCTAAAGGACTCATGCCCGTTCCTTTAATTCCGACGAAGTGATAACGGTTCATCTGTAAATAGCCCCCCTAATTCATTGCGGTCTGTTGAAAAAATGCGACAAACCTTTGTCATTATAGCAAAACTCCAGGAGTCATGCTATTACAGATTATTGTTTTTTTTCGCCAAACGACGACTCTTATACATCGCCATCCGGTCTTGCGGTGTCATCATGACATTGAGCGGAGGGCCTTCCGCTTTATAAGAGACGCTCATCGCAGGCGTCAATTCTTCTTCGTCAGGCACTTCAATCGGTTCATCAGTCTGTAATGTTTTCGCAACATCTTCGACAACCGGGGCCACCGTCTCAACCGGTGCATCGAGCGAAACGTCCTCTTCGGTCACGTCTTGCTTTTCTTCCCGGACGGCAATCTTCGATGATTTCAAATCGGTCGAACCCATGAACACAGAGGCGAACCCGCTCTCTACAATCGAGACTTCCCCGAGGAGCGGTTTAGTATCTTGTTCAGCTGTCTCGTCTTCAGAGACGAGCGGGCTTTCCACGATCGTTTCCGTGGAAATAATCGTCTCTTCGCTTGGCGTCTCCGCTGATGGCGATTCGTCCGCTGCGACATCGAGGTCAGGCTGTGACGTCGGCGCATCATCGACGGTCGGCACGGATTTATCTACTGAATCAACCACAGCTTCATCAACTGATTCCATCACAGATTCGTCTACTGACTCCACCACCGGTTCATCTACGGAATCAATTACCGGTTCGTTCTTAGGCTCAGCCTCTACGATTGGCGGCACCGCTTCTGACACTTCCTCTACCGGGACGGCCACTCGCTTTGCTTGGCGGATCGCTGAATCGTCACGCGTCTCCGGAGAATGTTCAGTCGGCAGAATGATTTTCGGTTTCGGTCGGGCGTATCCATAAATCGGAGATGGCACATCCGACGGTACAAATTCATCCTTCGGCTCGGGCTTCGGTGCAGGCGCACCTTTCTTCCCTTCCTGGGATAGTTCGCGTCGAATTCGGTCTGCTTGTTGTTTTAATGAACGTTCATATGCATCCATACTTGATTCCTCGCTTTTTCACTCAATCCTATTTAGCAAAAAATCGGTCGAATTTAGCGACCGATTTCAAATGCTTTCCCTACTTCATATTCGTCATCCAATACGAGAATCCCTTTTTCTTGCGGTGCATCAGGTAAGTTCAATTCTCGCGCTGAACAAATCATCCCGTGTGAACTTTCACCTCGTAACTTCGATGGACGAATGATTAAACCAGACGGCATGACCGCTCCCGGTTTCGCGACGACAACTTTTTGGCCGGCCGCGACGTTCGGTGCGCCGCAGACAATCTGGACATCACCTTGATCGGTCTCAACTTGACAGATCGACAATTTGTCCGCATCCGGGTGCTTCTCAGCTTCTTTGACGTAGCCAACGACAAATTTCGGGGTGAAGTCCACGCCCGAAAGCTCGGCTTCGATATTTTGTTTACGCAAGATGACACCGAGCGTCTCAATCAACTCGGCCGTCAACTCGACCGGCCCGTGCCAGTCGCTGACGTCAAAATAATTACTGGCATTGAAGATGTTATAGCCATTAACTTTCCCCGTCGTCGATTTGACGATGGCGACATCATCTTTCCGTTCAACGACTTGGTGGTGGCGATCGCCTTCTCTTAACAAGACCATGAGGACATCGCCGATTCCTTCACGGTTATAAAAAGCATTAATTTGCATACGTAAAAACGCCCCTTCTTTCAAACTAGACACAAATAGTTTAGCAGATTATGCGTCCGTTGGTGGGTTCTTTTTTCCGACAATGAAAATTGGTTCGAGAACGCCGTCCTCATAATGGAAAGAAAGAGCCGTCACCGGAATCCGCCCATTCGTGAAAAAGTCGAACATGAGCTGTTGCATCGCATCATAACCTTGATCGTTGCGGATGTCCGCGATGATCATCACGTCCTGATGCGGTACCCCGACGAGCATATCGCCTTCGATCCGGCGCTCCATGACCCGCAAAAACTCATCATTTAAAATCCGTGACGCTTCATACCCGTCCCGAGCAGCCAGAAAATAGAACGTATTCCCGGCCACGGTATCTTCTTTTAAATCGGTCGGCAACTTCTTGACGTTCTCCCGTGCCAATTCGTCAAGACGCGTCAAAGGCATCCCGTCCAAATGCCGCTCTTCGATCAAGCGATAGCCGTTGCCCAAATCGAGTGCATAAAAGACAGCCGTCTCAGCTGTATGTGGCGTCATCGCAAGTGCTTCCCCACGCTTCGTCTCCGTCGAGAACGAGGCCGAACGGATGACGGGATAAATGTTGACTTCATTGCCAGCGAGTGTGACCGCATCGTCGGCCGAGAGCGCTGTCTTGATGTAGTCGACGACCTCTTCAATGGCGACTTCTCCCCGGACTTTCGCTTTCGCTACGAGCGGGGCGAGACGGATGTTGACGCCGAAGCGGTCCGTGGACCGCTCGATGCGCAACACCTCGTTCTCACGGTCATACGAGGTCCGGTACCCTTCCGTAAACCGGCGTTCGAGATGGCGACGTAATTCATTCCGTTCCATCTAGCTCACCCTAACCCATGAAGGAAGGCTTCGACTTGCTCAGGCGTCTTCCGTTCGCGTCCGACATAGCGGTCGACTTCTTGTCCGCCGTTGAAGGCGACAAAGCTCGGAATCCCAAAAATGTCGAGCTCTTGTGCGAGCTCCATCCAGTCGTCACGATCGACGTAGTAAAACGTCCAATCTTCGAACTTCGCTTCGATGTCTGGCATGAACGGATCGAGGAAACGGCAATCGCCGCACCATGTCGCTGAAAACATCAAGATGCTCTTCCCTTGTTTTGCTTCTGTATACTCGTTCATCGTTGTCAATTGTTTCATGTTCACCACTCCTGTTCTTTTTTCCCCATTCATGATAGCATAAGTCCGTTGTCACATTCCGCTCTCATGTTTTATGATCATCGGGAGCGAAGACTACGTGAAAAAGGTGAAGTCATGACAAAATGGACACGTGAACAGTTGAATCCAGAAATGAAACATCCGCTCGAGCAACTCGTCGGCGTCATCGGTATGCTGGCGATTCTGCGCTACGGTTACTTGTTCATCGATACGGACAAGACGCGAGGCGAGATTTTAGTATGGCTCGTCGTCGGGTTCGCCGTGATTTACATACTCGAACGGGTCGGCAAACGCCTCGTCCGTGCCTTGCCGATCATTCGAAAACGGTTTTTACTCCCCGTCTATGTCGTCTTGCTCGTCTTATTCTTGGCGAGCTTCCGCGTCCCTCGTGAAACCGTCGAGACCGTCCGAAATCTTTTCGGTTGGTGAACGAAAGAGAGCGTCCCGCTTATTCGCCGGGACGCTCTCTTTCGTGTCGCTCAATATTCGATTTTCATATCGTTCGGCCGGATCCGATTCATCCGGACCAACACTTGATAGACCGCATAACTGAGCACTGCCGGACCGACAATCAAAAAGCCGAAGACGACGATGAACATGTGCCAACTGAAGCCCATCGTCTCGAGCATGACAATCGGACCGACGAGTCCGCTCGTCCCCATCCCGGCACCAGCCGCGACGCTCTCGAGCTCGAACAACAGAATCGCGATTGGGGCGAGCACCGCCCCCGCTATCGTCGGCGGCAACAAGATCCAAGGATTCTTCACGATATTGCCGACTTGAAGCATCGAAGTACCAATCCCTTGGGCGATCGCACCGCCGATGCCATTGTCCCGATAACTCGTGATCGCAAAGCCAACCATCTGGGCGGCGCAGCCAACCGTCGCCGCGCCTGCCGCGATGCCGCTCAAGCCGAGCATGAGCGCGATGGCCGCACTCGAGATCGGTGCCGTGAGCGCGAGTCCCATCAGTGTCGCGACGACGACGCCCATGAACAAAGGCTGTTGTTCCGTGCCCCACTCGATCCACGTCCCGAGCTGCGTCATGAACAAGCCGACATACTTACCGATATAGGTTGCAGCCAAATAACCGACGCCAATGGTCGTGAACGGTGTGACCAAAATATCAAGTTTCGTCGATTTCGAGACGAGTTTGGATACCTCGACAGCGAGCAACGTCGCCACATAACTGCCGGCTGGCCCGAACTCGTAACCAAACGCCCCGACGACGAGCGCCGAGAACAAGATGAGCGGCGGTGCTTGAAGCGCATAGGCGATTGCAATCCCGATGGCCGGACCGGTCAAGCCGATGGCCACATCACCAATCTCGATGAGCGTCGACCCGAAACCGGACAGACTCGTTTCGAGCAATTGTCCACCCGCCGTCTTCATAATCAAGCCGATGATGAGCGTACTGAATAAGCCGAGTGCCATATAACTGAGTGCCGTCACAAAATAAAGCGACGGACTGAGCGTGATCCCTTTTTTCTTAAACATGGAAATCCCTCTTTCCTGTCTTGTCAGTCGTAAAGTTTCTGTCTTCACACTTTTATCAGTATAAGCGTTTCTCGGGAAATTTCAATATAAAAAACGCCACTACACGAGTGACGTTCTCCCTACCTTTAGCGTGAAGCTCGAAGCGTCTCCATCGTCGAACGATCGAGTCGTTTGACGAGCGCCTTGAGTAGCGCTTTCGCCGCATCATAGTCGTCCGTATGCAGAATCGAGGCGTGTGTATGGATGTAACGCGCCGCGACACCGATCACGGCCGTCGGGACCCCTTCCCCGCTCATATGGATGCGGCCTGCGTCCGTTCCACCTGGCGAGACGAAGTACTGCGTTTTGATGTTTTCATCAGACGCCGTGTCGAGTAGGAAGTCACGCATCTCTGGAGACATGACCATGACCCGGTCAAGGATTCGGATGAGCGCCCCTTCCCCGAGTTGGCCGAACTCCGTCTTATTGCCAGACGCATCGTTAGCCGGTGACGCGTCGAGAACGAGCGCGACGTCCGGACGAATCATTTCGGCTGCCGTTTGCGCTCCACGGAGTCCGACTTCTTCTTGGACAGTCGCACCCGAGAACAAGATGTTCGGATGATCGGCTTTTGTCGTCTCTTCGAGCAACTCGACCGCCAGACCAACCCCATAACGGTTATCCCATGCTTTGGCCATAATCTTTTTCGGATGTTTGAGCGGCGTGAAGTCGCTTGTCGGCACAGCCGGAAGACCCGGACGGACACCCCATGACTCGGCTTCTTCTTTCGTATCGGCGCCAATGTCGATAAACATCTGTTTCATGTCCATCGGTTTACTCATTGCGTCCGGTCCGAGCAGGTGCGGAGGTGTCGATGCGACGACGCCCGGAATCAATCCATCGTTCGTCACGATATCAAATCGTTGCGCCATGAGCACTTGGCTCCACCATCCACCGAGCGGCTGTATGTATAGCATCCCGTTTTCTGTGATCCGGGTGACCATGAACGCGACTTCGTCCATATGTCCAGCGACCATGATGCGTGGTCCCGCCTCGTCCCCGACCCGTTTCCCAAAGATTGAGCCGATGCCATCCGTCATGACTTCATCGACATGCGGTGTGATTCGGTCACGAACAAACTGACGAACCTCTGATTCGAATCCAGGTGCGCCCGGAAGTTCTGTCAACGTCTTGAATAAGTCTCTCGTTTTTTGTTCCATTTCCATCCATCCCTTCAACCGTTCTTGTTTCATTATATACAGAACTTTTCGGCAGATGCGAATGGTTTTCGTTCCAATGGGGTACAGGTTTTGGTACGATGTACATGATAGCCATAGTTCAAGGGGAGGTAGTCATATGAAGAAAAGGTATTGGTTAGTTGGGATCGGGGTTGCCATCGCGGCCGCACTTATGACGAAAAAAGTGTTAGATGAACGAAGCTTATCGGCCGAGGACGCGCTCGAGTACACAAAACGGGCATTCTCAGCCAAAGGTCACGTTCAAGGCGCATGGATCTCGGCATCACCTGAGATTTACACGTATGACGGACGTGAGTATGACGTCTTTAAAGGCGGCATCTCGGTTCTCGAGAACGACGAAGAGAAGACGTACCAATTTACAGTCGATTCAGAGACTGGCGCTTTACTTGAATATGCATGATGTGGGGTCGGCGATGACATTCGCCGACTTTTTTTGTTTAATCTGGGCGAAAGAGTGGAAAATTGAATATGGTACTTTTCAAACTCAAAAAGGAGTGATCCCACGTGAAGAAACTGATCGGTGAAGCAAACGAGCTCGTGTCACAAATGGTCGAAGGAATGGTCCATGCCCATCCTGAACTGTACGGTCGTGTGGAAGGATTCAACGTCATCTGTCGTGCTGACGGGGCCAAGTCCGGAAAAGTCGGACTCGTCTCGGGTGGAGGCAGCGGTCATGAACCGGCCCACGCCGGTTATGTAGGTGACGGGATGCTCGATGCCGCTGTATGCGGTGAAGTGTTCACGTCCCCGACCCCGGACATGGTGCTCGAAGGCATCAAAGCGGCCGATGGAGGAAACGGGGTATTACTCGTCGTCAAAAACTATGCCGGTGACGTCATGAACTTCGAGCTCGCCGCCGAACTTGCGGACGCCGAAGGAATTAAAGTCGACCACGTCGTCGTCGCAGACGATGTCGCCATCTCGAACAAGGAAGATCGTCGCGGTGTTGCCGGGACCGTGTTCGTGCATAAGATCGCCGGTGCGGCTGCAGCGAGCGGGAAATCACTCGCCGAAGTGAAAGCGCTTGCAGAGAAAGTCGCGGCAAACGTTCGCTCGATGGGTATGGCTGTCGAACCTTGTTACATGCCGGTGAGCGGCAAGCCAGGTTTTGATTTGAATGAAGAAGAGATGGAAATCGGCATCGGCATTCACGGGGAGCGCGGCGTCGAACGGAAGCCGACGACGAACGTCGATGCCATCGTGGATGACCTGCTCGGCCACTTGAAAAAAGAAGTGAGTCCTGGCGAAGTTGCCGTTATGGTCAACGGTATGGGCGGTACGCCCTTGTCTGAATTGTACGTGACGTATCATTTCGTCGCGAAAAAATTAGAAGATGCCGGCTACACGTTGAAACGGAAATACGTCGGCAACTATATGACATCCCTCGAGATGCACGGGTTCTCGATCACGCTCTTGCCGCTCGACGAAGAAATGACGGGTTATCTCGATGCACCGTCGGCAGCACTCGGTTTCAAACTCTAATCCAATGAATGAGGTGTTTATGCAATGTTGACGATTGATGGGTTCAAGCAAGCATTACGACACGCCCAATCCGAGATTGAGGCGAACAAGGATACACTGACCGACCTCGACCGCGCCATCGGCGACGGAGACCACGGCATCAATATGTCGCGCGGCTTTGAAGCGGTCGTCGCCGTACTCGATGACGACTATGCCAGCCTTGGCGACTTGAGCAAGAAAGTCGGGATGACGCTCATGTCGAAAGTCGGCGGCGCAGCCGGTCCACTATACGGGTCGGCATTCGTCAAGGCTGCACCTAAGTTTGGTGACGTGACCGAAGCCGATTTCACGCTCGTTAAAGAAGCGCTTCTTGAGGCGTCGACAGCGATCAAGGCGCGCGGGAAGTCAGAAGTTGGCCAGAAGACAATGGTCGATGTGTGGGAACCGTTCTTGTCTGACTTGAGCGAGGGTGACGATTTTGATGCCAAACTCGACCGCCTCGTCGGTGAGACCGAAGATATGATCGCCACGAAAGGACGGGCATCTTATTTCGGTGAAAACTCACGCGGTACGGTCGACCCTGGCGCACTCTCGAGTTCCATCGTGTTGAAAGCGATTATGAAGGAGGTTGAGTGACATCGTAGAGCTCATCATCGTATCCCATAGCGCTAAAATCGCTGAAGGGATTCAAGACTTGATGAAAGAGATGGCCCCCGCCGTTCCGATCCATTTAGCGAGCGGGCTTGAGGACGGCAGCATCGGGACAGATGTGACCCGTATCCTCGAGGCAATCGAGGCCGTCGACAAAGAAGCGCTCATCTTATCCGATATCGGTTCGGCCACGATGAACGCAGAACTCGCTGTCGATATGTATGAAGGCGATAAAACGATTCAGTTCTATGACGGTCCGATCGTCGAGGGTGCCTTCGTCGCTTCCGTCTCATCCGGTAACGGCATGGATGTCGCTCAAATCGTCGAACAATTGAAAATGGCATAAAAAAAGAGCCTCGCGGCTCTTTTTTTAACGTGGGTTATCGTTTTTCTCATAAATCGGGTTCATGAACTCGGTCGTCGAGTAGAAACGTGGAACAACCACGAACAAGATGACTACCGGGATCGCGATTAAGAGTAGCAAAATCAACACAGGCAACCAATAGACAATTTGTTGTCCGAGCATGTCGATGTTCGCATCCGCAAATTCAGTCGCGCCTTCGACTTCTGCGAGGTCAGCTGTTGCGAGGATTTTGTTGTCCGTCGCATCATAGTAATGGAACTCGGTCTTACGTGTGATGAAGATGCCGTCACGGATCGTATCAATTTCAACGACCGCCGCGATGACTTCATTGCCATTCGAATGACGGAGCGTCTCTTCTTTTACGATTTCAGCCGTTCCTTCTTTGTAGTCATAATGCGTGGCTTTCAGATCCTCTTCAAGGGCGTCCAAGAACGCCTCGTTTGCCGAGGTATTAAGTGGTGCGATTGTTAGAATGAAGATTAGTGCAAGCAGGCTTGCCCATGCTTTTTTCAACATCCCCATGTTCCCCCTTCTCTAATTCCAGTTTAGCGTCATTCCTATTGTACCAAGAAGAAAGAAAAAAGTGTGAAGAAAATGCTATTAAAATAAGAAAAAAGCGTGTCAAATTTTCGGACGGAAAGCTGCCTCCATCCGATAAATCGGTTGTCCCATGGCGCTGAAGCGCTCTTCGTACTCGGTGCGCACGTTATCCGCCGGTTCGTTCACATGTAAATCAAGTGAAATATCTGTGAAGTACATGCCGTATTGGCTCATGCTTTCGAGCGAATATTCGAATAACCCCCGGTTATCCGTCTTGAAATGAATCTCGCCTCCGCGTGGCAACACAGCCTCGTACGTGGCGAGGAACGTTTTATACGTCAAACGACGTTTCGCATGGCGTGTCTTCGGCCATGGATCGGAGAAGTTCAAATAGACGCGATCGACTTCACCGGCTTCGAAGTAGTCGACGAGTTGCTTGGCATCAACAGTCAACACGCGGACGTTTGGCATCGGTGTCTCGACGAGCTTTTGCACGATCGATACGGCGACGCTCTCGAATAACTCGATGGCGATGAAGTCGACGTCCGGGAACTGTTGGGCCATCCCTAAAATGAATTGCCCTTTCCCCGAACCGACCTCGATGAAGAGCGGATTGTCGTTCTTAAATTCTGCTTTCCAGTTCCCTTTTAACGTTTCAGGATGAGTGATAAAGACGTGTTCTTGAGCTTCCATATATTCTTTGGCCCAAGGTTTGTGACGTAAACGCATGTTTTTCCAACCTTTCGTTCAAGAAATGTTCAAGTTTATGCTGACTAGCCGCTTCGTGCGAGCAGTCCCCTTGCGATTATACACGAAATCATTGTTTAATGAACATGAATCATCCTTCACAAGGAGGTTATATCGATGAGCACGTTGGATCAATTTTTAATCTTTTACGCGGCCCCGCTGACGTTTTTCGGCGCCGTCATCGCCACGTTCGTTTGGGCGTATTTCATGAAACCTGATGATGTCTAATGCATATGGAAAGGGATGGCTCACACTCGTGATCCATCCCTTTTTTCATTGTGTCCGTTCATCTGCCTCATCGAGCAGTTCACGGAGCACGGTCAATCCTTCTGCCCGGGCGATGCCGTTCTGTTCCCCATACAACGTGAGAACCGTCTGGGCAATCGCATACCAGTGCATCCGGTAATGGAGCTCTGACGTGTAACGAATGCCGTAATGGCTAAACCACGTCTCCCACTCCGCCTCATCGACATAACTGTAAACGACCATCGCCAAGTCAAAGGCACGGTCGGCGATGATGGCGTCATCCCAGTCGGTCAAATACAACAGACCCGTCTCGTCCTCGATCCAGTTATTATGGTTAAGGTCCGAATGGCAGACGACAAGTTCACGTTCGTCATCGATCGGTTGATGCATAGTGAGCCAACGGACCGCTTCATCAATCGTCACATCCGCCTCGTCTTGCTCATAGGCGGCACATTGCCGAAGCAATAGCGTCGACGTGACCGGTGTATGATTCAATTGCTGCAGCATGAATAATAGCTCTTTCGAATGATGAATCTTCCCAAGCTGTGCCGCCACATCAGACCGTTTCATATCGGTTGGCGATAGCTCACGACCTTCGATGAACTGTTGGGCACTGAGGACGTCGCCGTTGAACATCCGCTTCGTCCACAGCAATTTGGGGACGATGCCTTCGGCGGAAAGAATGGCTAAAAACGGGGACGAGTTCCGTTTGACAAAGATTTTTTGTTGGCGCGTCGTCGCTACGTACGCTTCGCCTGTAATCCCACCTGCGGAAGCCACCGTCCACTCTTCACCGAGCGCACCGATTATATCTGAATACATATTCATCACGCTCAAATCTCATTAAGAATTACAAAGATACAATCACCATATTAACACGCGATAATCGTCATTGACAACGACTCGACTTGAATCTCACGCGGATTTCGTGCAATCGGGACGAGGCTCGCCGTTTCCCCTTGCACATAAACGTTCCAGTCTCCGTCGGCATGAAACGTCACGTCACCGAACGTTCCGTTCAAATAGACACGGACGCGTTGCCACGCATCGTAGGAATGGCTCGCCGTCAACTCATAGGCGATCACGCCTGGAGGCGACGGAAGGAACTTGAATTGCTCCACGACTTTCTGCCGACTATCGTAACGGAAACACGTATGACGGCGCCGCAATTTCAGCAGCGTCTTCACAAATTCGACCTCACTCTGACGCTCGTCCCGCAAATCCCAATCGAAGTGATTGATTCGGTCCGGTGCGTTGTAACTATTTTCGACCCCTTGTTTCGTCCGACCGAACTCCTGGCCTGCATGGAGGAACGGGACGCCTTGCGACGTGATGACGATGGCCGTGGCGAATCGTTGCATCCGTAATCGCACCGCCTCGTCCATATCCTCACACGATAAGAGCAATTTATCGTAGGTCGTGTAATTGTCATGCGCCTCGACGTAATTGATTGTATATTGCGGGCTCGGGAATCGTCCGACGGTGACGTTCGGGATTTGAACCGCTCCCGTGATGCACTCTCGAAGCTCCCATTCCCGCCATTCGTTACCAGAGACGAAACCGCGTTCGCGGTCATTGAACGTCGACCCCTTTAACGCGTCCCGCATCATGTCATTGAAGTGCCCGATTCGAGGCATAAAGGCGGCGTTATGGGACGAGGCTTTCAACGATGGGCTGAGCGGTGTCGCCAAATCCCATCCTTCCCCGTAAATCAAGATTGAACGATCAATCTTATCAAGCGAAGCCCGGACTTGATTCATCGTCTCGACATCATGGATCCCCATCAAGTCGAACCGGAAGCCGTCAACGTGATACGCCTCGGCAAAGAAAGTCACACAATCGACAATCATCCGCCGCATCATGTACCGTTCCGAGGCCGTGTCATTCCCAACCCCAGTCCCGTTCGCGACCGTCCCGTCATGTTCATAACGGAAATAGTAGTAAGGGACGAGCGCTTCGAGCGAGGATTGTTCACGGATAAAGACATGGTTCATGACGACATCGACGACGACCCGCATCCCGTGACGATGCAGTTCCTCGACCATATGAGCATATTCTAGAATTCTCGATAACGGCTCGGCTGGGTCTGAGGCGTAACTCCCCTCTAACCCGAACCAATGAATCGGGTCGTATCCCCAATTGTATGGCATCCGGGTCGCCTCATCGACGCTGCCGAAGTCATGGACAGGCAACAGTTGCAGATGGGTGACCCCGAGTTCTTTCAAATAATCGAAGCCGGCACTGTTCTCGCCGCTCGTTCTCACTCCGGTCTCGACGATGCTGCCATACAAACCTTGCATCTGACTCATCGAGGACGGATGACTCGTGAAGTCCCGGATGTTCAGTTCATAGATGACCGCATCGGTCGCTTTCCGAAGCGGCGGCCGTTCCGTCGACGTGACATGGGCGGCGACATGCGCCTCGACATCGATCAATACGCCAAATTCGCCATTCAGGCTGACGGCTTTCGCGTAAGGATCGACGACCGCGTTCGTTTCGACTGGCGTCTTGACGTACAGTCGATAATAGTGACCTTCATAAAACCGAGGCACGTCGGCATGCCAGACACCACGGCTCTCTTTAGACATACGAAACCGCTCGATTTCACGATGTGTCGTCGAGTCGTGGATGACGAGCCAAATCGAGAACGCGACGGGAGACCAAACGTATGCCTCGATCGAGTGTTCGGAAAAAGTGAGGCCGAGCGGTCCGTCATAGGCATAACGGCGTTCGAACTCGTCCGTATGCACGATTTCACGTGGCACGACGACAATCGTTTTATGTCCGGGGTGAAATACAGTATAGACCGCTTCAAGCGTGACCGGTCGCGCCAATCGGATATCTCGCTCAATCGTACCGGCCTCTGTCGTCCATTCATTGAGCACCACATAGTCGACCGGTCGACCGTTCTGTTCAATCTGTACTGGAACGGATTCATATTCGGCGATGACTTCCAGTCGAATCGTCTCGAACGAGAGCAAAGATGCCCGTTCAATCGTCACATGTGACGTCGTTTGTTGCTCTGGTGTGTGATGCATACGCGTTCCATCCTCTCCAACCTACTGGTCCAAAAATTGTCGAAACGGCATCTGGGCTGTCGCATCTAGTAGTTTCGCCACATCTCGAATTTGTTGGGCTTTGACGATCGGTGCCCTCGTGTTCACTTGTTTCAGCCACGACTCATAATCAGAGCGTGAAATGAACTGAGTCGACCGTGTCTCGGGCACGTGATCGAAATAGCCTTCTGGGGCCACCGTGACTTTTTGGATGACCCCGTCATAGGACGGAAGAAACTGTCGAATGATTTCTTCAGTGCGCGTCAATGCAATGAGCGGATTGACTACACGTTTATTTTCCCCTTTGAGCGGTTGATGAATCCATGTCTTCTGCTTTGAGATGTGATAGATGCTCCGATCGCCGTCAAGCCATTCGACCAAATACAGATGTGACGGTCCAATGATAAGATGGCTCAATTCGACAGTTGCCCCGTTCCATTCGACAACTGGACGATACATGAAGAAGTGTTGGTCGTTCCATTCGGTCACCATCTTGCGATAACCGTATTCACGAAGGAACGGCAAGAACGGCATGTCTGCTTCGGTCGCCCCTTCACACGCGAACTGCAACTTCTGGATGTGGCGACGGTTCGCGAGGAGCGCCTGAAACTGCGTCTCCGAGAGCGGGGTCGGTTCGAGCTCGATACGTTCCGTTCGACGCCAAAATTTCCACCACGGGTTCTCGAACTCCATGATCTCGGGTGGATTCAACCGATTGGACTCATGCAGGCGGCGCATACGGGCGACATCGGACTCGACGTATTCTTGGAAACGATTGAACTGATCGAGCATATTTCGTTCATATTTAGATGTCACGTCAAAAATTTTAATCGGGATCGCCATGTGTCCTCCTCTGACCGCTGTAACGGAAATACTTCAACTGCCTCATAGGCAGGGGTGTGGTTCGGATTGATTCGATAAAGGATGACGGCTTCAATCGACTCTTCGATCTTGAACGTCGGGGGGATGTGTGGAATGATCGTTCCGGTGTCCCACTTTTTGGCGAGCGTGACGTGCGGGACGAACGGTTTCCGGTCGAGTGACGCGATCTCTTCAGACAGCTTGCGCCGGAGCGTCCCGGTGAGCGCCGTCAATTTCGCAGACGAATCCGGGACGATCGTCAATACTCGAGGACGATCTGGTCTCCCGAAGTGATCAATTTGTTGGAACATCAGTGAAAACGGAGCCGTCACTTCCGTCACGTCACGCGTGATCTCTTTGACCGCCTCGACTTCATCATCGTCCAATGCGCCAAGAAACTGAAGCGTCAAATGGAATTCTTCCGGCCGATACGTCCGGCGATACGAATAAAACGGCAAGATGGCCCGTTGAACGCGTTCGAACTCCGCCTCCTCCATCGGTAGCGCTATAAAGTAATGTGTCGACATCGGAATCATCCTTTCTCACGAAACCGTCTCAACCCTAGGAATAAAATCGCGCCAATCACACTGACGACTGTGTACATCCAAAATACACCGATAATGCTGTTCACTTCAATGATGATTCCGCTCAACTGATTGAACGCGGCCGTCGCCAAACCTGAAGTAACTGCCATATAGACGCCAATCGCCGTCGAGGTGACGTTTCGGCTGACAAGGCTTCGCACAAACTGAAGCGCGACCGGAATGAGCAGGCCGACGACGAGCCCTTGGACGATGGCGAGCAGCCAGACGACCCACAGTTCTGGTTCGAGTGCGAGCCAACCGTTGCGGAGCGCTGAAACTAACGCCGCTCCCGCAAGTACGTTGACCGTCCCAAGACGTTCGACGATTTGATACGCCACTTTCATGAACGGGATCTCACAAAGCACGGCCACTAAAAACAACGTCCCGACGAGCGTCGTCGAGCCGCCGATACTCGTCACGTATATCCCGAAGTAATAGTTGTTCGCATAGATTGGACCGAAGACGAGCATGCCCCCAATCAAAAAGGCGATGAACGGGGCGTTCCAGACGGCCGACCAAGCGAACGGGGCGACCGTCGTCGCGCGCGTTGCCACCGGTTCGGCAATCGTCCTTAACACGATGCTGCCGGCCACGAGTACGATGGCGCTGAGCAAAAAAGTGCTCGCAAGCCCCCACGTCGTATCCGCGATTCGTCCCATCATGAAAACGGCGATGGCGAAACCGGCCGACCCGAATAGACGGATGGCTCCATAATCAATTTTGACACGGGCCGTATAATCGAGTGTCATCATATCGATAAGCGGGATGTGCGCGCATTGGAACACCGACCAGGCGACCATCAAGAGCACGATCCAAACGTAATCGGTCGTGAACAAGAACGTGATGGAAAGGGCGGCCGCCCCGATCATGGCGATACCGAGCCACGCCCGGACACGGCCCGTCCGATCGGCCAGCATGCCCCATAACGGCTGGACACCAATCGAGAGGATCGGCATGATGGCGACAATCGTTCCGACCTGACCTGGAGACAAATCAAAGCGTGCCTGCGAGAAGAAAAGTGCCATGTAAGGAATGAGGGCCCCTTGCGCGAAAAAGATAGCGACATACATTGATTGAAACGATAGTTTTTGTTGATTCACTGTAAACTTCCTTCCTAACAGACAGAGAGCCGACCGAATCAGTCAGCTCTCACGGATTATTATTTAGCGAGCTCATAAATCGCTTCCGCATAGATGGCGGCGGCGCGAAGTAAATCTTCAATTTCCATGTATTCATCGACTTGGTGTGCGACATCTTTCGCTCCTGGGAACAATGCGCCGAAAGCCACACCAGCCTCGAGCGAACGGGCATACGTTCCTCCGCCGATGGCCATCAAGTGTGCCGATTCGCCGGTTTGACGCTCATACACATCCGCCAACGTTTTCACGAGCGGATGGTCCTCGGCCACGTGGTGCGGCGGCATATGGTGACGCGTCGACAGTTCGAACCCGAACGACAAGGCGATCTCTTTCAAGTTTTGCAACCGTTCTTCAAACTTCGCGGTATACGGATAACGGATATTGACCGTCGCCGTCCGCTCTTCGCCTTGATAGCGGAACACGCCACCGTTAATCGTCAAGTCACCGGTCTCGTCGGTCGCTTCGATGCCGAGCGAAATCCCGCGTGAATCAGCAAAGACGTGGCGGATGAACTCGATGTAGCGCTCCCCTTGAATATCGAGTGGAAGCGTCAGTAGGAACCCGGCAAGTACGTAGGCCGCGTTCACACCATTATCCGGCTCCATCGCATGGGCGGCGACACCTTTCATCGTGAACGTATACGTCCCCGCGTCCCATGTGCACGTCCCGTCAGCCTCATATTTCGCAAGGTAGGCCTCAAATTTTTCTTCGAGCACATCTTCTGTCTCAAGTACCGCGGTCGCGAAATCCGGGACCATGTTCGGACGTTCTCCGCTCACGAACGAGACCAAGTGATGTTTCGAGCCGGGTACGCGCTGAATTGGGAGTTGCTTCAAGACACCGTCATACAAACCTTTTTCCGCGTTGATAATCGGGAAATCGGCATCCGGTGCGAAACCGTATGTCGGCATCGCTTCCTGCTTAAAATATTCACGGACACAGCGCCATTCGCTCTCCTCGTCACAACCGGCGATGAGGCGGACACGTTTCGATAGCGGCAACCCGAGTTCTTTCACGATGCGCAACCCGTAATAAGCAGCCATCGTCGGACCCTTATCGTCATTGCTGCCGCGGGCGTACAGTTTCCCGTCCGCGACCGTCGGATTGAACGCCCCATACGTCCATCCGTCTCCGGCCGGCACCACGTCTAAGTGGCAGAGGATCCCAACGATTTCTTCGCCTGACCCGTACTCCAAATGGCCAGCGTAACCGCCGACATCTTTCGTCACGAATCCGTCACGCTCTCCTAACGCAAACATATAATCGAGGGCGCGACGGACTTCAGGGCCAAACGGCTCGTTCGGTCCGGACTTGTCTTCATCGAGGACGCTCGGGATTTGTAACAACCCTTTTAAATCTTCTAAAAACGCGTCTGTTCGTGCGTCGACTTCTTGTCTCCAATTCATCTCAATCTCCCCTTTGCGAATGTTCTCTCCCTTATTAGTATATCCAAATGTTAGAAAGACGAACATTCATTTCGAAAATATTTTTTCGTTCGTCTTTTAGAAGTTTTATTATCCATTTACACGATGTTCATTCGATATTTACGTTCATAACATGTTCTTTACATTTCGATTGTTCGTTCTTTTCACTTGCAATTCTATTTGAGAGCGGTATACTAAAGGTGTAATTTTAGAAAATAACAATTTCATATTTCATTTGTCGTCCGTAGGTTTTGTCTTTCATCATTCTACGCATTGGGAGGTCATCCAATGAAAGGTTCAACAGATCGTATGCTAACCCGCATCAAGTCCATTTATTTGTTCATTAACGAAAGGGAATGCGTCACCACTTCAGAACTAGTAGAGGAGTTTGGGATCACGTCACGCACCGTACAACGTGATTTGAACGTTCTTGAATACAACAATCTGGTTGAAAGTCCGAGTCGGGGCACGTGGACGTCATCAAAACGTTCGCTCAAGACGGCAAATTGAATAACAAGTTACAAGGGATTCCGCACGCGGGTCCCTTTTTTTGCACAAAAAAGTACGTGCCGATTGACACGTACTTCCGAATCATATGAGGAACAAGTCGACTTCGGGTTCTGTCAACTCACGGTATGCACCAGGTTCAAGCGTTGGATCGAGTTCGAGGCCACCGATTTGGACGCGCTCGAGCCGCTCCACATGTTTTCCGACCGCGGCGACCATCCGTTTCACTTGATGATACTTCCCTTCCGAGAGCGTCAAGCGAATCGTCGAGCGGCGCCCGGACTTGCTGAGCAGTTCAAGTCGTGCCGGTTTCGTCGTGTAGCCGTCCTCGAGTTCGACGCCTTCGGCGAAGCGACGGACATCATCTGCCGTCATCTCCCCATCGACTTCGGCGATATATACTTTGTCGACGTGTTTACGAGGCGACATGAGCGCGTGATTGAACGCCCCATCGTTCGTCAATAGCAACAGGCCGGTCGTATCTTTGTCGAGGCGTCCGACCGGGAACAAATCGTAATGGGCATAGGCCGGGTCGATTAAATCGACGACCGTCGACTCGACTTTGTCCTCGGTCGCACTGATGACACCAGCAGGCTTGTTCATCATCAAATAGACGAACGGTTTGTACTCGACGACTTCCCCGTGCACGGTCACACGTTCCGCCTCTAAGTTGATTTGTCGTTTCGCATCTTTGACGGGCTGGTCATCGATCCGGACGGCCCCTTGTTTCAATAAAATCTTGACGTCTTTACGCGAACCATATCCCATGTTCGCCAATAATTTATCAATTCGCATTATGCTTTCCTCCGATATTGGAATCGTTTCCCTAGTAGTTTTCCGGCCAAGTGACTTCTCCAACCGAGATAGCCGTATACGACGAGGCCGATTCCGAAACCGACGACCGTAGCCAATATATCGTTCCCCCAGCTCGGCTCATCTCGGAGCGTGACGAACAACGAGCCGTATACCGCGATAAACATCGCCCCACCCATGGCAAACATGAGCATCGTCCGACGCAACAATTGCTTATACGGGAACTGGAGCGTCCGTTGAATTTTCCACACCATGAGGATGATCGCGACAATATAGCCGGCGATCGTCGCGTAACCGGCGCCGATGCCGCCGAGCGCATAGACGAACGGTACGTTGAGTGCAGCTTTCGTCAATAGTCCCATCGCCGTCGCGAAGATGGTGAAGTACTGACGATTGATCCCTTGCAGGATGGCCGCTGCCACCGAGTAATAGGCCAGGAAGAACGCACTCGGCGCATAGTGGAGCAAGTAGACCCACCCTTCCCGGTCACCCGGGAACAGTGTCCCGAACAACGGCTCGGAGAGGGCGACCAACCCGATGACGGCCGGGATGGTGACAAAGAACGACACTTGGAAGATGTGGTTCACTTGATTACGGACTTTATTCATGTCGCCGTGCGTGAACGATTTCGTGACGAGCGGAATCGTCGCCATCGACACACTTGCCGCGATCGATACCGGAATCAAGACGATCTTATGGGCGTTCCCGGTCAAGAATCCAAACGCGGACGTCGCTTCAGCGACTGACTTGCCCGAGTTGAGCAACGTGTTGACCATCGTCAACTGGTCGACGAACTGATAGAGCGGCGTCGACAAGCCGACCATGACGATCGGGATCGAGTAACTGAGCAACTCGAGCAAGAGCGATTTCATCGAACGGACCGGCGTACCGGCCGGATTATCCGTCTGACGATGGATGTCTTTCCGTTTGCGCCAATACATGGCGAGCACGACGATACTTCCGATTGCCCCGATAAAGGCGCTGAACGTCGCGATCGTCACGGCGAGTACTTTCAACCCGTTCAACTCGGTCGTCGCCACGGCAGCGGTCCCACCGAGCGAGTCGGCGAGCGGACGAATGAGTGCCGAGTCCGAGAAGACGAACAAGACGAGCATCGTTCCGCTGAGCAGGAACATGATGCGGACAATCTGTTCGATGACTTGCGAGATGGCCGTCGGGGCCATGTCCTGATGTCCTTGGAAATAGCCGCGCACCATGCTCATCGCTGGGATGAGCAGGAGTGCGAAACTGACGCTACGCGTGACGAGCGTCAACGAGTCGATATATTGCTGATTGTTCTCCGAGTTGCGGACCATGAGTTCTGATAACCACGGTGCTGAGAAAAACAGTAATAAAAAAGCGACGACTCCGGTCACGAGCATCAGCTTCATCCCTTGACGGAACAAGCGCTGACTCGTGCCATATTCACCGAGCGCGTTATACTTGGCGATAAATTTTGAGACGGCGACAGGAATCCCCGCCGTCGAAATGGCGATCATGAGCGCATAATAGGTGTAGGCCGCCTGATAGAGCGTGACGCCGGCAATCCCGACCATCGCTTGGAAGGGAAACGTATAGAGCAGTCCGAGCGCACGCGAGATCAAATTTCCGGCTGATAAGAGCAGCGTGCCTTTGACGAAGGACTCCCGTCCTGAATCTTGTTTGACGCTTGATGACATGAGATACCTCCATCTATTCTTTCACAACTAATGTACCTAGTTTTACAAAACAACCGTTTCTCATTATACTCTTACTGTTGCAGATAATAAAGTTACGAACCGTTAAAGTTTAGATTGAGAAGAGAAACGAGGGATACCATGATGAAAGATGTCATCGTCATCGGAGGAGGCCCAAGCGGCCTGATGGCGACCTACGCCGCCGCCAAAGCCGGAGCGAACACGCTCCTGATTGATAAAGGATCGAAGCTCGGACGCAAGCTCGCCATTTCTGGCGGCGGGCGCTGTAACGTCACGAACCGCAAGCCCGTCGACGAACTGATTCAGTTCATTCCGGGGAACGGACGCTTCTTATATAGCGCCCTCGCCCAGTTCGACAACCAGTCGATTATCGACTTATTCACCGGGTTCGGCATCCCATTAAAAGAAGAAGACAACGGCCGGATGTTCCCAGTGACGGACAAAGCGCAAGATGTCGTCAACACGCTCCTCGGCGCCATCGACGCACTCGGTGTCGAGATTCGCAAAAACGCGAAAGTGAAGACGCTCCATTTTAATGAAGCAAACGAGTTTGAAGCGGTCGAACTGGAGGACGGTGAACGCATCGAGGCAGGCGCCTGTGTCATCGCTGTCGGCGGACAATCTGTCCCCCACACCGGCTCGACCGGCGACGGATATCCGTGGGCCGAGAAAGCCGGGCACACGATCACGGAACTGTTCCCGACCGAGGTGCCGATTTTGTTGAACGATGCCTTTATCGGCACGAAACAGCTGCAAGGGCTTTCGCTCCGGGACGTCGCCCTCACCGTCCACGGTAAAAAAGGCAAACCGATCAAGACACACCGTGGCGATATGATATTCACGCACTTCGGCATCTCGGGCCCGATCGCCCTCCGTTGCAGCCAATATACGATTAAAGAGCGCAAACGCAGTAAAGAGCGCGTCGTCGCCCTCTCGCTCGACTTGTTCCCGGACATGGCACGTGACGAGCTGTATCAAGAGCTGTGGAACCAAGTCCAAGAACAACCGAAACGGGCCGTCAAGAACGTCTGGAAAGGGTTTATCCCGGAACGGATGCTCGACCTGTTGTTGGCCGACCTCGCTTTCGGTGAAGAAGACGCGAGTCAGTTGAAGAAACAATCGGTCATCGATTTTGCGACACGACTGAAGACGTTTGAGCTACATGCGACCGGGACGCTCGATTTCGATAAGGCGTTCGTCACGGGCGGCGGCGTCTCTGTCAAAGAGATCGCCCCGCAGACGATGATGTCGAAGAAAGCGGACGGCCTGTTCTTCGCCGGCGAGGTGCTCGACATTCACGGCTATACAGGTGGTTATAACATCACGGCCGCCTTCACGACCGGGCATTGTGCCGGGTCGCACGCCGCAGAATTTGCTGTACGTACAACCGTATAAAAAAGAGAGCCTATCGCGCGCGATAGGCTCTCTTTTGGTGTCACTGTTTCGCTTCAAGTTGGCGTCGCACTTCCGCCTCGAGCTCTGGCTCGGGTGGCAACCAGCCTTCCGGCTTCATGACCTTATTGTCTGACGCGCGCAGGATCGGCTTACCATCCGGACCGAGCTTCGCCATATTGGCGCGCTGCACGATCTCGAACAACGGCACCGGGTCGAGCCCGAGCTCGACGAAACTGCCCATCACGAAATAGAGGGCGTCCGTGAGCGCATCACCTTGTCCGACGAGTCGCTCGACGTCATTTGTCGGTGGGGCGTCCTGGAGCGATTTCTGAACAGCCTGTTCGAATCCTTGTTGGAACGTGGCGATGGCTTGCAGGAACTCTTCCTCGTTCCGTGCCGATTGATGTAAAAATTCGACGACGGCCTCTTCTGCCGTCCAGACCGAACGTTTGACGGCCCGGTCTAACTCGAGCGGCTGTGGTGCACTCGCTTCCGGGTGCCCGAACGTCTCATGGAATTGGCGAACTTCTTCATAGAAATAGCGTTTGCTCATATGATCCTCTCCTATCAGTCGACCGAGACGAAGTCGTCAAGGTCGAACACATCTGGTCGCACGATGGCGAAAATTTCATTGTCTTGTAAAAACATACCGGTCGACCCGTACACACGAGGAGTGACCATCTGTCCGTTCATCGTCCCTTCATCCGGGTTGATCGTGTAGAGGACGAGTTCTTCTGAATCGAGGACGTAAATGCGTCCCTGGCGTTCGACGAGGCCGACACCGCGGAAGTTCTCGAACTTCTGTTGAATCGAGGCGCTCATCCCTTCGGTCGTGAGCGGTTTTCTCGACTCGATGGCCCACTCCGTCTCAGGTGCTGGCGTTTCTTCGGCGTCTGCCTCATCAGCCGTGGTCGCCGTATCGGCGTCTGAATCCACTTCGGTCGTCGCATCCGTCTCGGTCGCATCGGCTGTTTCTTCTGTTTCTGGCTTCGCTTCAGCGTCGGTGGCCGTCTCATCCTCGAGCGTCCGTTCTTGGACGTATAACAGTTCCACATCCGGCGTGTCCGCCAAACGGCTCATGATGATCAGTCGTTTCGTCTCCTCGTCATAACCGAGGCCGAACAATCGGTCTGTCGAGGCGATTCCTTTAATCAATTTGCGTCGTTGTTCCGTCCACCGGCCCTCTTCACGCTCGATTGTCACGAGAACCCCATTTGCCGTGACGGCATAAATCTTGTCCTCGGAAATCATGCGCATACCGATGAACTCGCCGAACCGGTAGGGCTGTCCTTCGTTGCTGAGGATGAGTGACGCGTTCACGCGATTGGCGTTCCCGCTCACTTCGAAAAACTCTTTATTTTTCGTCAAGACGAGATATGACCCGATCGTGTCACTATAGTACACTTCATCGAGCTGTTGAATCTGTTCGAGGGCATCGGTCGTATCGATATCCTCCTCGTCCGGCGAAGCTTCGACGGGAGGTACAGATGTCGCTTGGTGACTCGTTTGAATCTCTATTTTTTCAAACGTCGAGGCGATTTGGCTTTGAATATCCTCGTCCGAAAAGACGAACACATAGCACAAAATCACGCCGACGACGACGGCAAACAGCGTCGTATATAGTACGTAAGAACGTTTCATGGACGTTTCGTCCCCTTTACATGCAGTATCGCCCTTTAGTGTAACAAACCCGCCCCGAAAAGAAAACGACATCATACAAAAGAAAGGAACGTGTGACAATGTCACACATTCCTTTGCTTATCCAACGACGATATTGACGAGCTTACCTGGAACGACGATCACTTTGCGGACCGTCTTCCCTTCCGTGAACTCTTGAACGCGTTCGTTCGCGAGCGCATCGGCCTCGAGCGCTTCTTTCGAAGCGTCGCGGGCCACGTGCATCTTCGCACGAAGCTTGCCGTTCACTTGGATGACGACTTCAATCGTGTCGCTGACGAGTTTCGACTCATCAAACTTCGGCCATGCCGCATACGTCAAGTCTTCCGTCATGCCGAGACGCTCCCACAACTCTTCGGCCAAGTGTGGCGCGACCGGGGCGAGCATCTTAACGAAGTTGATCATTTCTTGTTTCGGAAGCGTGTCTTGTTTGTACGCTTCGTTGATGAAGACCATGAGTTGCGAAATCGCCGTGTTGAAACGGAGCGCCTCATAATCTTCTGTCACTTTCTTCACCGTCTGATGGTACGTCCGTTCGAAGTCGGCAGTCGGTGCGACGTCTTGAAGCTCTGTCTGATCGAACAAACGCCAGACACGGTCAAGGAAGCGACGAGCGCCGTCGAGACCGTTCGTCGACCAAGCGATGGCCGCATCGAGTGGTCCCATGAACATCTCATAAAGACGAAGCGTGTCGGCTCCGTGCGACTTGATGATGTCATCCGGGTTGACGACGTTCCCTTTCGATTTCGACATCTTCTCGTTGTTCTCACCAAGGATCATCCCTTGGTTATAGAGTTTTTGGAACGGCTCTTTCGTCGGGACGATGCCGATATCGTAGAGCACTTTGTGCCAGAAACGAGCGTAGAGCAAGTGTAGGACCGCGTGCTCCGTACCACCGATATACAAATCGACCGGAAGCCAACGCTTTAACTTCTCTGGGTCCGCGATCATGTCTTCATTGTGCGGATCGATGAAGCGAATGTAGTACCAGCAGCTGCCGGCCCATTGTGGCATCGTGTTCGTCTCGCGACGACCCTTCTCACCCGTCACTGGATCCGTGTACGTCAACCACTCGTCTGCGTTCGCAAGCGGCGATTCACCCGTACCCGACGGTTTGATTTCATCGATGATCGGGAGTTCGAGCGGGAGGTCTTCGACCGGGACCGTCTTTAGCGTGCCATCTTCCATATGAACGATTGGAATCGGCTCGCCCCAATAGCGCTGACGGCTGAACAACCAGTCGCGGAGACGATACGTCGTCTTCGCACGGCCAGTGCCGGCAAGTTCAAGCTCTTCGATGATTTTGGCGATCGCGTCGGCTTTATTGAGACCGTCCAAGCTACCTGAGTTGACGTGGACGCCATCCTCGACGTAAGCCGCCTCATCCAAGTTGCCGCCGGTGACGACTTCACGGATTGGAAGGTCAAACGTCTTCGCGAACTCATAGTCGCGCTCATCATGTCCAGGAACGGCCATGACCGCACCTGTACCATACGTTGACAACACGTAGTCAGCAATCCAGATTGGAAGCTTCTCACCATTGACCGGGTTGATCGCGTAAGCGCCAGTAAACACGCCTGTTTTCTCTTTAGCAAGATCGGTCCGTTCGAGATCTGTCTTTTTCGAGACTTCTTCGACGTACGCCTCGATGGCGACGGTTTGTTCCGGTGTCGCGATGGCTTTCACGAACGGGTGCTCCGGTGCGAGCGTGACGTATGTCGCGCCGTAAAGTGTGTCCGGACGTGTCGTGAACACCGTGACGACTTTTTCGTGACCGTCGACTTTGAAATCGACTTCGGCCCCGACCGACTTGCCGATCCAGTTGCGTTGCATCTCTTTGACGCTGTCTGGCCAGTCAAGCCCTTCTAAATCATCGAGCAACCGCTCTGCGTATTCCGTGATGCGGAGCACCCACTGCTTCATCGGGACACGGTAAACCGGATGGCTGCCGCGCTCTGACAAGCCGTCGATGACTTCTTCGTTGGCGAGTACCGTCCCGAGGGCGGGGCACCAGTTGACGGCGACTTCATCGACGTAGGCGAGTCCGCGGTCATGGAGCTGTGTGAAAATCCATTGCGTCCACTTGTAGTATTTCGGGTCGGTCGTGCTGATTTCACGATCCCAATCGTATGAGAAACCGAGCTCTTTCAACTGGCGGCGGAATGTGCCGATGTTGCGCTCTGTGAACTCGCGCGGGTCATTCCCTGTGTCGAGGGCATATTGCTCGGCCGGAAGACCGAACGCGTCCCACCCCATTGGATGGAGGACGTTGAAGCCTTGCATCCGTTTCATGCGGGCGATGATGTCCGTCGCCGTGTAACCTTCCGGGTGCCCGACGTGAAGGCCGGCTCCTGATGGATATGGGAACATGTCAAGGACGTAGAAACACTCCTTGTCCGGGTCTTCTGTCGTCCGGAACGCATCTTTCTCGTCCCAACGCTTTTGCCATTTCGGCTCGATGTCTTGATGTTTAAAATAATCCAAAATTCATCCTCCTCTGCATAAATAAAAAGCCTTCCGCCCCGGTAATGGGACGAAAGGCTTGAAAGCTCTCCGCGGTACCACCCATGTTGCATTTCTGCCACTTGAGACGCCGGTAACGAGGCGTAACTCCGGTTCACCCTACTGTTCGTTCAGGCGAACTGCTCCAAGGCGAGTTCTCGCGGTCCATATACCGGTTCACACCACCCACCGGCTCTCTACAAATACAGACGTCACGATACTATTCCTCTTCTACGCATGTGTATGATCTCACTCGTTCATTTTAGCCCAATCTGTTTTAGAGCGTCAACTTGATTTTTCAGGCACTCGGATGTCTTTCATGAAAATGAAGAACGCGAGCGCGATGGCCGTGAGCAAGAATAGCATTGTGAAGACGGCACCGATGCCGAATACGTCATAGACGAGGCCCGATAAGGTCGGGCCGATCATCCGACCGACCGAGGCCGCGATATTGACGAGTCCTTGGAACTGTCCTGCTTTCCCCGGCGGTGCGAGTTTCGCGGCAATCGTCGGAACGGCCGGCCAAATGAACATCTCCCCGATCGTCATGACGACCATCGCGACCATGAACATCGTAAAGCCCCCCGCGAACGGAACGACCGCGAAGGCGGCGAGGAAAATAACGGCGCCAACGATGAGTTGCTTCTTCAAATCGTCTTCAAAGTAACGAAGGGCCCGGTTGAGGAGCGGTTGAGCGAACACGATCAAGGCGCCGTTCACCGTCCAAAGGAGCGAATACTGGCTGATTGTCACGCCGAGGTCTTTCGAATGGACAGCGATCGTGCCTTGCCACTGCACGTAAACGAACCAAAGGGCCGCGTAACCGATGGCGACGAACCACATCGATTTCATCGTCGCGCCGGACAACGTCGTCGCCGCAGCCTCAAGCTGCGATTGGACGACCGGACGGGCCGGGTCTTTCAAATAACGGAGCCCGAACAAGAGGACGACGACGAACAAGACCGATAAGAAGAAGTTCGCGTAAAAGATCCACTCGATGTCGATGCGCGCGATTTGCCCGCTCATCGCTGTCCCGAGGGCGACCCCGACGTTTTGGGCGACATAAATCGCGTTGAACGATCGTCGCCCCCCTTCCGGCCAGATCAAGCCAGCAAAAGCGTATACTGTCGGGAAGACGAGGCCACCCGAAAACCCAATCAATCCAAGCCAGCCCAAGTAACCGAGGAATGTGGCATGAAACAACAAGAAGCCGAGCGAGCTCGCGAGCAACAGCCCGACCGCGAGGATGAGCGTCCGCTTCCCGCCGATCCGGTCAAACAGCGTGCCCCCGATATAGTTCCCAGCGATGGCGAGCGCCGAGTTGACGAGGAGGGCAATCCCTGCGAGCGTCATCGATTCGCCTAAATATCCATTTATATAGAGTGTGTTAAATGGCCATAAAAAAGACGCCGCCGTTGTATTAAGCGCCATCGCAATGACCAAAATCCATACCGAAATCGGCATTTTATTGTTCATACCAGTTACTCCTTTCATTCCCGTTTAACGATAAAAATTCGGCACGACGGCCGAATCAAGAATAAGTCCTTCTCCAAGCTAACGGAACGCCCCATAACTGTCAAGAAAAATTACTTATTATGAAGTAAACACGAGGAGAGCTTGTGATAGCATGAGCAAAGAAGGAGAGGATATTCATGCAACATCCATTTGGTGACGCCAGATACCACAAATTAAATGAAGCATATCGCCGTGAGTTCGGCGGGAAAGTGTTCAAGGTACCGCTCGACGGCGGTTTCACTTGTCCGAACCGGGACGGGCTCGTCTCGAAGGGCGGCTGTACGTTCTGTTCGGACGACGGCAGCGGTGATTTTGCCGGCAACGCCTGCGATCCGATCCCGGTCCAATTTGCCGAAGTGAAAGCACGGTTGCATCGAAAGTGGAAAGAAGCCCGCTACATCGCTTACTTCCAAGCGTTCAGCAACACGTATGCCCCCGTCGCCCGGCTCCGGGAATTGTTCGAGCCTGCCCTTAAAGAGGAAGGTGTCGTCGGTCTATCGATCGCGACCCGACCGGACTGTCTGCCGGACGACGTCGTCGACTATCTCGCCGAGTTGAACGAGCGGACGTCCCTCACGGTCGAACTCGGTCTACAGACGATTCACGATGCGACAGCGAAAAAAATCAATCGTGGCCATGACTATAAGACGTTCCTCGAAGGTCTCGCCAAGCTCCGCCGACGCAATATAAGCGTGGTTGTCCATATCATTAACGGTCTCCCTGGCGAGACGACAGAGATGATGCTCGACACGGCGCGAGAAGTTGCTAAAATGGACATACAAGGAATCAAGATCCATTTGCTCCACGTCTTGAAGCACACGCCGCTCGCCCGTCAGTACGAAAAAGGATTGCTCGAGCTCATGGACGAGACGACTTACGTCTCCCTCGTCTGCGACCAGCTTGAGACGTTACCGCCCGAGATCGTCATCCATCGGTTGACCGGTGACGGGCCACCGGATCTGTTGATCGGTCCGACGTGGAGCCGGCACAAGATGGCCGTTTTGAACGCCATCGATGCCGAACTGGTGCGTCGTGATTCCTTCCAAGGAAAAAAGAAGGATGAGAGCTATGGGATTAATGAGAGTCTTACCGTTCGCGAAGTACCTACTCCGTGAACACGTCACACCTGGTGCCGTCGCCATCGATATGACGGCCGGCAACGGGCACGATACATTGTTTTTAGCCGAACTCGTCGAGGCGACGGGACACGTCTACGCGTTTGATGTCCAAGCAGCGGCGGTCGAGGCGACACGCATTCGCATCGAGGAAGCAGCATTGACGGACCGCGTTACTGTCATCCACGACAGCCACGACACCGTCCGAGAAATTGTAGCGGACGAGACCCGTCCGATCACAGCCGCCGTGTTCAACCTCGGTTATTTACCGGGAAGCGACAAGTCGGTCACGACGACGGGCAATACGACCATCGACGCCCTCGAGCAACTGCTCGACGTCATGGCCGTCGGTGGTGTCATCGTCGTCGTCATCTATCATGGCCATGATAGCGGCAAAATCGAGCGCGACGAGGTGCTCGCCTACGTCGAGGCACTCGATCAAAAGCGGGCCGGCGTCCTCCGTTACGGCTTCATCAATCAAATCAATCATCCCCCGTTCATCGTGGCGATTGAAAAACGTGCATGAAAACAGGCGACTCGAGCGAGTCGCCTGTTTTGTCATTCTCGGATCAATTCATAAAACGTGATGAGCGTCTCCGCGAACTTCGTGTTCAGTCGTTCATAGCCGAAATGCGGGAAGCCTTCGAGCCGGCGGATGTACACTTGATCGCCGCCGATTTTTCGACAGACGTTGAGCGTCAGCTTCACATCGGCGAAGCGGTCGTCCGGCGCATAGAAGCAAGCGAGTGGAAGGCGCGGCAAATGTTTCTTCTCTTCTTGATGCTCGACGATTTCTTCCTCGATTTCCCGGTATTGCCCGTAGGTGATCTCACCGAAGCGGGACGACTCTTCGCCTGCACCCATGAACGTCATCATGCCGAGCGGCAAATCCGGACGGAAACGGTCGACCGCACTCGCGACGACTTGTTTCAATCCGCCGATTTGGCGGGACGGATGCCAGTCGAACAAGGGTGAGATATATGTCAAACTGCCGAGCGGCACATCGTATTCCTGGAGCAATCGGTTCGTTAACAACGCCCCGAGACTGAAGGCGATGACGTGAATCGGCAGTTTGTACTGGCTCGCCTCGCGTAGCGTGTTCTTGATTAACAGCTTATGGTCTTCCGCCGTCAAGCCGACCGTCTGTCCGGTCACGACGAGAACTTCATATTCGTCACGTAACCGTCCTAAAAACGCCTCGCTCAAGCGTGACGTGAACTGGAGCGGATAGACGATCACGATGACCCCTTTTCGTGATTCTTCTTCGTATGTCATACTGTCACCTCATTTTATTATGTCCATGTTTTTATACTAACAAAAAACATCAGCCGAGACTGATGTTTGTCAGAAAATCCGTCTAGGGTCTTAGCTCGGGTCATAGCGCAAATGAATCAGTTCCATCGGTTGGTCGTACACTTCCTCTTGAATCCGATTCAATTCGATGAACGCCTCATGGTTCAAAAAGGCAATCGCCTGCTCGTTCGAACTCTCGACGTACAGTTCGATCGGTTGAACTTTACGTTCGCGCAGATGAGACAATAAGGCCGTTCCGAGACCTTGTCGGTGATGGGTCGGATGAAGATAGAGTCGGAGCACTTCCCACGTATCCCCGCGGTCGATCGCATGATAGAACCCGATGACGTCGCCTTCGGCTTCACCGACAATGAACAACTGCTCTTTCGCTTCCTCGCTTGAACTGATGGCGCGGACGATCTCTTCTTGCTGATAAGCCCGTTCCATTACTTTTGAACGAACCTCGTCTTGTTCACTGACCGTTGCGAGCGCAATATCGCGGATGGTGGCGGCATCTTCTGGTACGGCTTCCCTGATCTTCATAACGGCATCCCCCTTTTGGCCAATCTAGTAGTATCATTCCCCATCAGCAAAAAAATATCCTGCCCGCTCATTACTTTTTGATGTCGAAATGAAGGAAGACGTTATTTTCCATTTTGACTCGGGTATAAGAGTATCAATGCCAACTTACAAAAAGGAGTGTTACTATGGAACCGAAACTACAACATGATCCAAAACTAGAGCAAGCCAACAATCCAAATCGTCAGTTTGACCAAGCAAATGCAGGTGGCCCTAAAATCACCGTCGTGACCGGGATGCTCCTCGGCGCCCTCGTCGGCGGTCTGCTCGCCTTACTTAGCACGTCGAACCGTGAGAACACGAAACAATCGTTCTCGAGCGCGAAATCGTCGGTCGGCGGTCTCGTCGATACGGTCAAACAAGACCCAGCCGGAAAGGCCTCACAAGTCATTGACCAAGTGAAATCGGCTTCTGGAATCATCCAAGAAGTTGCCACTGACGTTCAAAACGTATACGAGAAAGTCGCTGGTGAAGTCGACACGGTCAAAGAAGACGTGAACAAAGTCGTCGGCACGGCGCAAGAAGCGAAGTCAGATCTTCAATCGATCGGCGAGAAAGTCGTCGATGCGAAAGATACGGCGCTCGGGCAAGAAACTTCATCCGACACGTCATCAAGCAATAACGAATCATCGAATGACAACAAAACACAAGCCTAACAAAAAAACGACCTTTCGCTGAGAAAGGTCGTTTTTACTGTCTTATGCGAAGCGTTTCGCGCCTTCTTCAAGCACTGCCGCTTTATCCGTTTGCTCCCATGGGAGTTCAACGTCTGTACGACCGAAGTGGCCGTAAGCTGCTGTCTGCTTGTAGATTGGACGGCGAAGGTCGAGCATCTTGATGATGCCGGCCGGACGGAGGTCGAAGTTCTCGCGAACGAGTTCGACGAGCTCAGTCTCGCTCAATTTGCCTGTGCCGAACGTGTCGACTGCGATCGATACCGGGTGGGCAACGCCGATCGCGTAAGCAAGTTGAACTTCTGCTTTGTCAGCAAGTCCCGCTGCAACGAGGTTTTTCGCTACGTAACGAGCCGCGTACGCCGCTGAACGGTCAACTTTGGTTGGATCTTTACCTGAGAACGCGCCGCCGCCGTGGCGAGCGTAACCACCGTACGTATCGACGATGATTTTACGTCCTGTAAGGCCTGCATCCCCTTGTGGTCCACCGATGACGAAACGGCCAGTCGGGTTGATGAAGTATTTTGTATCCGCGTCGATAAGTTCAGACGGGATGACCGCGTCGATGACGTGCTCTTTCAAATCAGCTTGGATTTGTTCGAGTGTGATGTCTTCGGCATGTTGCGTCGAGATGACGATTGTGTCGATGCGAACTGGGTTGTTCGCTTCGTCGTATTCGACCGTCACTTGTGTCTTACCATCAGGACGAAGGTAAGCGAGCGTGCCGTTCTTACGAACTTCTGCCAAACGACGTGACAATTTGTGTGCGAGTGAAATCGGGAGCGGCATGAGTTCTGGTGTCTCTTTTGTTGCGTAACCGAACATGAGACCTTGGTCACCAGCGCCGATCGCATCGATTTCTTCTTCAGTCATTTGTCCTTCACGAGCTTCAAGCGCTTGGTCGACGCCTTGGGCGATGTCTACCGATTGCTCATCAATCGATGTGAGGACAGCACAAGTCTCTGCATCAAAACCATATTTTGCACGTGTGTAGCCGATCTCACGAACTGTTTCACGAACCACTTTCGGGATATCCACGTAAGTTGATGTTGTGATCTCACCTGCTACGAGCACAAGACCTGTCGTGACAGATGTCTCAGCCGCAACGCGGGCGTTTGGATCTTCAGCTAAAATCGCATCCAAAATCGCATCTGAGATTTGGTCACAAATTTTATCCGGATGTCCTTCCGTGACGGACTCCGAAGTGAAAAGTCGACGGTTCAAGTTTGCCATTTCGAAAAACCTCCTATAATAAGGGTGATGTGTGGACGGTACTCGTTCCCCTTACGCGTTGCTTTGGGACGGTAATGAAAAAAACCTTTCGCCATGTTCAATGGGAAAGGTTGAATCGTTCTTCCTTACCCTCTTATCGTTCGAAGCTTGCGCTTCGCTTCAGGATAGCACCTTTTCCGAATAACAATGACAAATCGGACGGTTGCTGGGCTTCGTAGGGCCTTGTTCCCTCCACCGCTCAGAATAAGAGTATCCGTTACGAAGACCATCATATAAATGACACCCCGTTCTGTCAAGCGTATCGACTGAATTCGTAAAACTTTTCACGAACTCGCAATAGTTATGTTTGTGAAATATCAAACATTTTTTTGTCGGTTTTCGATTTTGTACTATGACCTGGTACAGAATATGTTAGAATGACAGTGTAAGAAAGCGCTTACTTTAAAGGGTAAAAAAGGCTTGTTTTTGATTAGTATGTCACATATAATAAAAACGTCATACTAATTAAACGCGGAAGTATGCGGATTTCATCCACATCTATTTAGGGGAAAGGTGGGATTCAGGATGGCGACAACGCTCCTGAAAATCGAAGAATTAATTAAAGGTGCCGACATGATGCGGAACTTAACGGTTCCAGAATTGGTGGAAGAAGCCATTCGCAACGGGGAAGGCGTACTGACGAAAGACGGGGCTTTATCGGTCAGTACAGGTAAATTCACAGGACGGTCACCGAAAGACAAATTCGTCGTGCAAGATGAAGTCAGCAATCATTTAGTAGACTGGGGTCCGGTCAACCAACCGATCGCAGAAGAGAAGTTCACGGCACTGCTCGATAAAGTGCTCACGCATCTCGAGACGAAAGACAAGCTCTATTATCTCGAGGCGTCTGCCGGGGCTGACGAGCATTATACGCTTCCAGTGCGGGCCATCACAGAATACGCGTGGCACAACTTGTTCGCGAAACAGTTGTTCTTGCGCGAATGGCCGACACAAGGTGCCTTTGATCCGTTCACGGTCATCTATGCACCGAGCTATAAGGCCGATCCGGAAGTCGACGGGACGAACTCCGAAACGTTCATTCTCGTCTCATTCGCCAAACGGACCATTCTGATCGGGGGAACAGAATACGGCGGCGAAATTAAAAAATCGATTTTCTCAGTCATGAACTTCCTGTTACCAGAACAGCACGTCTTGTCGATGCATTGCTCGGCGAACGTATCGGACGCCGGCGAGACGGCTCTCTTCTTCGGGCTATCGGGTACCGGAAAGACGACGCTATCGGCCGACACAGAACGTCATTTAATCGGGGACGACGAGCATGGTTGGTCTCCTGATGGCGTCTTCAACATTGAAGGCGGTTGCTACGCGAAGACGATCAACTTGTCGCGTGAGAACGAACCTCAAATCTACGATGCCATTCGATTTGGCTCGTTGATTGAGAACGTCGTCTTGGACGAGGAACGGGCGCCAGACTACAAGAACATCTCACTCACTGAGAACACACGGGCAGCCTACCCGATTCAATTTATCGATAACGCGATGCTTCCGTCACGAGCCGGGCATCCGAACACGATCGTCTTCTTGACGGCCGACGCGTACGGCGTCCTGCCTCCAATCAGCAAATTGACGAAGGAGCAGGCGATGTATCACTTCTTGTCAGGCTATACGTCGAAGCTAGCCGGCACGGAGCGCGGCGTGACGGAGCCGCAGGCGACCTTCTCGACATGTTTTGGATCACCGTTCTTGCCGCTCGCACCGGAACGCTACGCCGACATGCTCGGCACGTTGATCGAGAAACATGACGTCGACGTCTATCTCGTCAATACCGGTTGGACCGGCGGAGCTTACGGCGAAGGATCGCGGATGAAGCTCGCCTATACACGGGCGATGGTGAACGCGGCCGTCAACGGGAAACTCCGTGACGTCGAGACGACGCGCCATGACATCTTCAACGTCGAGATCCCACGCCACATCGACGGGGTGCCAGACGACGTGCTCAACCCACGGGGCACATGGAAAGACGGGGCCCGCTACGACGCCGAGGCGGCAGCGCTCGCCCGTAAGTTCCAAGACAACTTCAAACGATTCACGAAAGCGAGTGAGGCGGTCGTCGCGGCCGGCCCAATCATCGTGTAATAAAAAATGACTAGCACCTGGTTCAGGCGCTAGTCATTTTTTGGTGCGACGGCTAACATCCAGTCCATCGCCTCATCGGTCGTCTTCCACTTTTCCCAAAACGGGAGTTGATGAGCGAACGGGACGATCCAAAGTTCGGCCCGCTCCCCCATCCGTTCGGCCACGGCTGTCGCATGGCGGAGCCGCACTTGCTCGTCGTCTGTCCCGTGAATCAATAACGTCGGGGCCTCCCAGTCCTTGTAGAGGGGTGAACGCTCCACATACGCCTCACGAGCCGCTTCCGGGTCACCCCCGGTCATACGGCGGAGCATTTTCCGCATCGAGCGTTGCTCTTCGTACGTCCATTCCAAATTGGTGACACCCGCCCATGAGGTCACGGACGTGAGCGGCCGCTCCGCGGCGAGCGACAACGCCATCATGCCCCCGCGCGAGAAGCCAAGGGCATGAATGAGCGTGTCCGTTCGATGGACGCGATCATAAAGAGACAAGACATCCTCTAAATCGGCCCCGCCGAAGTCTTCTTTCCCGCTCCCCCCATGGTTACCCCGATAAACAGGCGCCACGACGTGGAAGCCTTTGGCCGCGAACTGCATCAACCGGGGCAAGCGCACGTCCCCGATGCGTCCTGTTCCGCCGCGCAAATAAAACAGGACGTGCCCGTTCGGTCGCGTCGGCGTGATCGTATAGGCGACGACATCCTCACCATCGCGCGTCGCGTACCAGCCACGGTGGACCGCATAACCGGCATATGGAGGGAGGACCTCGATCCGGTCAAACCATTCGTTTTTCATGTAACACCTTCATCGTTTCCGGGAGCACCCGGTCTTTCATCATGAAACTGTACCGGTTGTTCCGGAGCAGATTCGTTGGCAGTTCCTTCATGAGCACGGCGCCGTCGGTCTCATCGACGGCCGGATGGTCATCGAAGCGCTCGATCTCGGCGAAGTAAATATTTTTGATGACCGTGTCCCCGCGCCCGAGCACGCGGTATTGTCCGAGATAGTGCAGCGTCTTCACGACACCACCCGTCTCTTCATACACTTCCCGAATCGCGGCATCATCCTCATGTTCGCCGGGCTCAACTTTTCCTCCTGGGAACTCGAGTCCGCGTTGCTTATGCTTCGTCAGCACCCATTGATTCTCATAGCGGGCGACGACCCAGACGTGGAGCGGTGTATCCGAAAATGGATAGTGCGCAAAGCTCAACTCGACTTTATTGTGATAGTAGTCCGTGAATGTCAACATAGTCCATCCCTTTCTTTCCCCTGTCTACTCTCACTTTACCTTGTCTTCCCCCAGTTTCAAACAAAAAAATAGGCCCGCCGGAGCGGACCTACTCAAAATTATTGGTTCAAGCGCTTTTCAAGCTCAGCTTTTTGTTCTTCGTAACCTGGTTTTCCAAGCAAAGCGAACATGTTCGCTTTATACGCTTCGACGCCCGGTTGGTTGAACGGGTTCACCCCGAGAATGTATCCGCTCATCGCGCATGCCTTCTCGAAGAAGTAGAACAAGTAACCGAGGTGGTACGGCGTCATCTCTGGCAATTCGACAACGAGGTTCGGTACTTCTCCGTCCGTGTGGGCAAGGAGTGTTCCTTCAGCCGCTTTGTCGTTCACGAATTGAATCGTTTCGCCAGCGAGGAAGTTCAAGCCGTCGAGGTCTTGCGCGTCTTCTGGCACGTTCATCGCGTGACGGACGTTCGTGACACGAATGACCGTCTCGAACAAGTCACGACGACCTTCTTGGATGTATTGTCCCATCGAGTGGAGGTCGGTTGAGAAGTCGACAGCCGCCGGGAAGATCCCTTTGTTGTCTTTCCCTTCTGATTCGCCGTAAAGCTGTTTCCACCACTCCGACACGTAGTGCAAGGCCGGTTCGTAGTTGACGAGCAACTCGATCGACTTGCCTTTCGCATACAAGGCGTTACGGACGACCGCATATTGGTACGCCTCGTTCTCAGAGAGCTCTGGTGACGAATAGGCGTTTTGTGCGTCGCGTGCACCTTCCATGAGGGCATCGATGTCGATGCCTGCCGCAGCGATCGGAAGGAGTCCGACCGGTGTGAGGACCGAGAAGCGGCCTCCGACGTCATCCGGGATGACGAACGTTTCGTAGCCTTCCGCATCCGCAAGCGTCTTCAAGGCGCCACGGGCACGGTCTGTCGTCGCATAGATGCGCTCACGAGCACCGTCTTGACCATACTTGTCTTCCATGAATTGTTTCAAGACACGGAACGCGATCGCCGGCTCTGTCGTCGTTCCCGATTTCGAGATGACGTTGACCGAGACGTCTTTGCCTTCGAGCACCTGGAGCAACTCCGTCAAATAAGTAGACGAGATGTTGTGACCGGCGAAGAAGACTTGTGGCGCGTTGCGCTCTTCTTTTGACAATACGTTGAAGAATGAATGTTGAAGCATCTCGATGGCCGCGCGTGCGCCGAGGTATGATCCACCGATCCCGACGACGACGAGGACGTCCGAGTTCTCACGGATTCGTTCCGCGGCCGCTTTGATGCGGGCAAACTCATCCGTATCGTAGTTTGTTGGGAGGTCGACCCACCCAAGGAAATCGCTACCTGCTCCGCTACGGTCATGGATGACCGAATGCATTGCTTTCACGGTTTCTTGCAATTGATCGACTTCATGTTCCCCGACGAAAGACAGGGCGTTTGAATAATCGAAACGTACAGTTGACATGTCATTTCCTCCTTTAAATCGCTCCTTGAAGAGCCATACATGACCCATCATAAACGGAAACGTCGGATTCGTTCAATCATTATTGCAAAATAGGCATCAAATCGCCTTATTTGCTCAACTCAAGAATCGCTGCCACGTCTTCACGTTCGAGTGTGCGGAAGCGACCGAACGCCCCGCGTTTCATCGCCGAATCCAAGATGGCGTCGAACGTCGACTCGTCGATATCATAGTCACGGAGCGAGCTTGGCGCGCCGAGCTCATCGAAGAAGGCACGAACGGCTGCAATCGTACGCTTCGCCGTTTCCAAATCCGTGTCAGCCGGTTCGACGTTGAACACTTCTGTGCCTAAGCGTGCGAAACGTGCTGCATTGTCTTCATCGAGTACATGTTCCATCCAGCGCGGGAACAGGATCGCGAGTCCGCCTGCATGCGGGATGTCATGGACAGCCGAGACCGCATGTTCGATGTTGTGCGATGCCCAGTCGCCCGAGGCACCCATTTGGAGCACACCGTTCAAGGCGATCGTACCTGAGAACAAGATGATGGCGCGCAAGTCGACATTTTCTAAATCGTCGACGAGTTTCGGTGCCGATTCGACGACCGCTTTCAACACGCCTTCCGTCATCCGCTCTTGAACCGGCGCATGGTTCGGGTGGAAGTACTGCTCGAAACAGTGGCTCATCATGTCGACGATGCCGTAAATCGTTTGGTCTTTTGGCACTGATACCGTGTAACGTGGGTCGAGGATCGAGAACGTCGGATAGACGAGCGGGTGACCCCAGCCGTACTTCTCTTGTGTCTCCCAGTTCGTGATGACCGAACCTGAGTTCATTTCAGAGCCAGTCGCTGCGAGCGTGAGCACCGTACCGAACGGGACCGCTTCCGTCGGGATGTGATCGCGAAGCACGATATCCCAAGCGTCGCCTTCATACGGGATGGCCGCCGAGATGAGTTTCGTGCAATCGATGACCGAACCGCCGCCGACCGCGAGCAATGCGTCGATGTTTTCTTCACGCGCTTGTTTGACGGCACGACGTACCGTCTCGATGCGCGGGTTCGGTTCGACGCCTGAGAAGTCGACGTAGTCGATTCCGGCATTGTTTAACTCGGCCACGACTTCTTCGTACGTGCCGTTCTTTTTGATGCTCCCGCCTCCATAGACGAGCATCACTTTCTTGGCGTCAAGCGCCTTCAACTCGCTCGCGAGTTTTTCGATCTGATGTGTCCCGAAAATAAGTTTCGTCGGGTTCTTGTATTCAAAGTTGTGCATGTTTCATCCTCCTTCGAAAATATGTAACACCTACACTATATACCCTGTTTTTTATGATTGAAAAGCAATCAGGCCTGAGCGTAGATGCGGTCGATGATCGTATGGAGCGTCACCGCCTGTTCCGCTTGCTCGTACGATGGCTCGTGCCGGCACGCCTCGAGGAACGTGCGAATCTGACTGGCGTACGGATCTTGGAGCGTCAGATGGGCCGGTGATTTATCGAATAAGGCGCCATGCTCTTCCGTATGGAGTTGGAGTGGAAAGAGCGACGCCCCGCCCATCGTGCCCCGTAGTTCGACCCGCATCGTGTCCGCCGCCTCGACATTGGCCATGAAACTCGCGTCTAAAAACAAAGATGCTCCGTTGTCGAACGTGACCATCGCCCGGGCCGTGTCTTCGACCGAGAACGCCTCTGCGTCCCAATCACCCATCAGCCCGACACCAGGCCGTGTGCCGAGGTATTGACCGACGTGACCGATGACATCGACCGGCTTCGGATAATCCATCAAATACAAGGCGAGGTCGAGCATATGTACCCCGATATCGAGCAGTGCACCGCCTCCTTGCAGTTCCTTATCCGTGAACACGCCCCATCCCGGGATGCCACGACGCCGCAGGGCAAGGGCCGTCGCCGCATAGACGTGACCGAGTTCCCCGGCATCGATCATCCGTTTCAATAGTTGTGTGTCCGACCGGTGCCGGTAATGGAATCCGTAATGCAGCGTCCGCTCTGCCTTCCGGGCCGCTGCTAGCATCTCGTTCGCCTCACGGGCCGAGATGGCCGGCGGCTTCTCACAGAGGACGTGGCATCCTGCCTCGAGTGCGGCGATGACTTGCGCTTTGTGGAGCGCGTTCGGCGTACATACACTGACCGCATCGAGTTGTTCTGTGACGAGCATCTCTTCGACCGTCTCGTACACCCGTTCGATTCCAAACTGTTCAGCCACCGCTTCCCCGCGCTCACGGGTCCGATTCATGACGGCGACGACGTCAGCCCCTGCCGCGATGTATTGCGGGATATGGGCAGTCTTGGCAATCCCACCCGTACCGATGATTCCGATTCTCATGGTCCTCACTCCTTTTCTGTACTGTTCGTGAACGAGCGGGACATTTCCTGTACAAAAAAAGACGACCTGCACATGGCAGGTCGTCTCAATCACTTACTTCTTGAAGTTCGTGTTTTTGATCCAGTCTTCGAGCTTGTCCTTGAGGACAGTGAATCCTGGAGCTTCTTCTTGCTTGAAGTTTGAAGCTTCGTTGCGGCGTGGTGCGCCACGACGAGCTGGCTTAGCCGACTTCTCGCGTTTTGGAGCTTCTTGTGTCGCTTTCATTGAAAGCTTGATTTTCTTAGATGCTTCATCAACATCAAGAATTTTCACTTCAACTTCTTGACCGACTTGAACGTACTCGTTCACGTCTTTCACGTAGTCGTGTGAGATTTCAGAGATGTGGACAAGACCTTGAGTCTCGTCGTCGAGTGCGACGAACGCACCGAAAGGTTGGATTCCTGTTACTTTACCTTTTAAAACTTGATCTTTTTCGTATTTTGCCATTACAAACACTCCTATGCTAAATTCATCAACTTACTATAACATACTTTTTTCGATAAAGTGTACAAATTAGTAAAAAAGATTATTTGGGATTATTTTCGTGTTTCAAAGTCGACGGGTCGGGTAAATACAAATCAAGCAAGACTTCAAGTATTCCCCCCTGATTCCGCTAGGCTAACGCCTAGCCCTTTTTTTGTTCAAAAGCTTGTAAACGGTCGCTGTGCGGCCACCTCAAACACCGTCTCCCCTACCATTTCATTCAACATAATCGCGTTCCGATATACGGCCATCCCTAAATTCGTTGCCGCCGGCCCGTGCGAATGTTCCAAGTTCGTATGGGTGAACAGACTGCCGGTCAACCGAGTCTCTGTCGCGATTTGATAGCGGTTGTTGACGCGCCATAGTCGTTCCGCTTCCCATTCGATGTCAAATCGTTCGACCCACTCCGGAATCCGCGGTCGATACCCGGTCGCCGCCACGACCGCATCGTATTCGTTCGTGAACGATTCACCGCTATGCTGCTGAGTCCCTTCGACCATATAGCTCGATGAGTGCGATACGCGCTCGATTTCGATTTGGGTACACAAGTTCGTCGCTTGGTCCGTCCCGTCCGCCGTCCGATGATATAACGCCCCATAGATGGCACGGAGCGTATCCGGATTGACGCCATTGCGGAATCGTTCGAACGACTTCCCAAGTTGCTCACGTTCCGCGTACGGTAATCGATTGAAATACTCGACATACGACAAGCTGAAAATCTCTTCCCCGAGTTTGCCGCTCTCGAGCGACTCGAACACGTCCGAGCGCGTCACCCAATCAATTTGTTGCCGCGTTTTATCGGATCGACTCAATAAATCGAGATACACCTCCGCCGCGCTCTGCCCGCTGCCGATGACGACGATGCGGTCCTTTTCAAGCAATCGTTCCCGCTCCATTCGATACGAGCTCGTATGGATGACGTCTTGGAACGCCTCTGGGATGAGCGGTTCGGCCCCGGTCCCGATGACGACGTGTCGCGTCGATAGCGTCTCTTCGCCTTTAGGCGTCGCGACCGTGACGAGGAAGCCGTCCTGTGCCGGACGGACGTCGACGATCCGGTGCGAGAACTTGATTGTGTCGAGCGAGGCAGCGATCGCCTGCAAATAGCGATTGAACTCTGTCCGGGGAATCGTCGGGCTCTCTTGGACGATGAACGTCTGCAGTCGGCCCGCCTGCTTCAAGTAGTTCAAATAACTGTGCCGGCTCGTCGGGTCGGCGAGCGTCACAAGGTCATATAAATAATGCGTCTGCATCGTCGCCGCTTCGAGCAACATTCCTTCATGCCACTTGAAGTCGTCCCGCTCTTCAAAACATATCCCCGTCAATTTGGTCGATTCGCTGAGCGCCATCAAGCCGAGATTGTACGGGCCACATCCGATTGCTACAAAATCCACTCGTTCCAATGACCTCACCTCGCTCGTCTTTTCCCATCTATTATACCACTAAAACGTAAAACAGACCCTCATCGCTGAGAGTCTGTCACTGTCGTCGTCACTTCGAACTGTTTCATGAACCGATCGATGCGACGAATCGCTTCTTGTAATTGTTCGACCGACGTTGCGTAACTAGCCCGGACGAAGCCTTCACCGCTCGCGCCGAAGGCGTTGCCCGGCACGACCGCGACCCGTTCCTCGAGCAAGAGACGCTCGGCGAACTCTTCGCTCGTCAATCCGGTGTGGCGAATCGATGGGAAGGCGTAGAACGCCCCACCCGGTACGTGCGTCGGTAACCCGGCATCATTGAGGGCCTGGATGAAGTAGTTACGGCGCTGCCGATAGCTCTTCACCATCTTCGGTACATGCTGGTCGCGGCTCTTCAGTGCCTCGAGACCGCCGAACTGAACGAGCGTCGGGGCACACATCATGCCGTACTGATGAACTTTGAGCATCTCCCGTGTTACGACTTCCGGCGCACATGTGAACCCGAGCCGCCAGCCTGTCATCGCGAACGCCTTCGAGAACCCGTTGACGACGATCGTCCGCTCGCGCATGTCATGAAGCGTCGCAAAGCTTGTGAAAGGCTCGTCATATGACAGTTCGGCGTAAATTTCATCACTGACGACCCAAAGGTCATGTTTCGTCGCGAGTTCCGCAATCTCGGTGAGTTCTTCACCCGTCATCGTCGCTCCGGTCGGGTTTGACGGGAAGCAGAGGAGCATCGCTTTCGTGCGCTCCGTGATCGCCGCTTCGACGTCTTCCCGGTTCAGACGGAACCCGTTCTCCGGACGACAGGCGACCGGGACGACCGTCCCGCCGGCGAGCTCGATGAGCGGCCCGTACGAGACGAAAGCCGGTTCAACGACGATGACCTCGTCACCCGGGTTGAGGAGAGCCCGGAAGGCGATATCGAGCGCCTGCGACGCGCCCGTCGTGACAATCAGTTCCGTGGCCGGGTCATATGTCGCCCCGAACCGGTCCGCCATGTAACCAGCGATTTCTTGACGTAACTCGAGGAGACCGGCGTTCGCGCTATAGGCCGTGTAGCCTTGCTCGAGCGCCGCATAGCTCGCCTCGCGCACGTTCCACGGCGTGATGAAATCCGGCTCTCCCACCCCGAGAGAGACGACGTTTTCCATCGTTTGCGCCAAATCGAAGAATCGGCGAATACCGGACGGCTTCATTGAGACGACTTGTTGGGATAGTGACTTCATGGCGTAATATTCAACCGTTTGTCTTCGACTTGCGGGGTGAATAAAATGCCATCATGCTTATACGTCTTCAATTTGAAGTGCGTCGTCGTCGAGACGACCGAGTCAAGCGGTGACAATTTGTCCGAAACGAACGACGCGACGTCTTGAAGCGAGTTCGCCCGAATGACGACTTGCAGGTCGTAAGCCCCTGACATCAAATAGAGCGCCGTCACTTCCGGGAAGCGATAAATGCGTTCCGCGACCTCATCGAAACCACGACCCCGTTTCGGAGTGACTTTGACGTCGATGAACGCCGTGACATCGTGGCGATTGATTTTTTGCCAGTTGACCATCGCCCGGAAGCCGAGCAAGATGCCGTCCGCCTTGAACTTTTCGAGCATCGCCTCGACAGTCGCCTCGTCGGTCGCGAGCAAGTTCGCCAACAATTTCGTCTCGAGGTAGCCTTTCTCTTCGAGCAGCTCGAGCAATTCTAGTTCTTTCGATGTATACATAGTTATTCTCCTTCCGTTCTACCGGGGAACGCCCCTGTGAACGTTCTCTCTGTCTGTCTCACATAGTCCCGTCGTTCGGCTTGGACGATATGGAAGTTCTTCATTTCCATATTGACCAAACCGTGCTTGTGACAGAACCGATCAAAGTAACGACGGCGCGTCTCGTCTTGTTTGGCCGACAAGTTGTCGGTGCCATTGAACGCATAGAGCACCGTCGCGCGGGCCGGATGACGAATCGTCCCGACCTCACTGACACGTAGAATGAAATCCCAATCCCAGTAGTTATAGACGTCCTCGTCGAACGATCCAATCGTCTCGTGGAGCTGTTTTCGATAGAGCGTACCGGACGGGATAAACGTCGAGTCTTGGCGAAGGCGCTCCAAATCGAGGGCGTAGGCGAATGCCTCCCAGTCGGTGACGCGACGGCGCCCATCTTCCCACGTAAAGCGGAACAGTTCCGCGTCCGTGAAGACGAGGTCGGCCGAACGGATGTCCTCGAGCGCTTGTTCGATATGGGTCGGCATGAGTAAATCATCATCGTCGAGCAACAGGATATAGTCGCCGCTCGCTTCCTGCACGCCGCGATTGCGGGCTTTGACGTGATGATTCTCGCCAAGCTCGATATATCGAATCGATAATCGATTCAAAAAAGGCGCCAAAAGATGCTGTTTTGGCGGCCCGTCATTATTGATCACAAGTACTTCAAACTCCCCGAACGTCTGGACGACCAGACATTCGAGCAGTTCCGTCAGTTCCGTCTCCCGCGAGTGGACCGGGATGACGATGGAAACGAGCGGGTTCATCCGCGGTAAGCAGTTTCGACGTGCGGCAAGATGGCTTCCCAGCTGACGCCGTTTTCTTTCGATACCGTGACGAAATCGCCATAGGCGAATACGCTCTCGACGCCTTCGATGGCGACGAGTTTCGCGAGAAGCGGTTGGTCCGTCTCTTCGCCCGCTTTCACGCTTTGGCTTTTCGCGCCGAAGACGTTCTCAGGAAGTGTAATTTTCATTGCATTTGGATTCGGTGTTGGATCGATACGTAACATCGTGGTTCCCCCTTATAGTTGACAAGATTCTGAAGACGCGAGTAGTCGTGCCGCCATGGCCCGTGTTTCCGGTTCACTTGGACAGTCGCCAAAAGCGTCTGTCAAGATCTGTCGAATCACGTCATCCAATTGATCGATCGAATCGACGTGAATGAGCGCCAAGGCGATATCGTCAAACTCTGGTCCATACGACCCAAGCCCGTAACCGAGTGGGTCCCATGCTAATAATAAGTCTTCTGCTCTCATTTGTTAAACCCTTCTTTTTACCTTGATTTCAAATCGTACTCCCTCAATCTACCTCACTTTTC
Source organism: Exiguobacterium sp. s6 (assembly GCF_018618155.1). Taxonomy (NCBI): domain Bacteria; kingdom Bacillati; phylum Bacillota; class Bacilli; order Caryophanales; genus Exiguobacterium; species Exiguobacterium sp. s6. The sequence goes on along the minus strand of NZ_JACSLN010000001.1, from coordinate 818,714 downwards.
AGTTCGATGCTAGTGAGCGTTCGAATTTCCCTCGTTTTGAAAAAGCAGTCGTCACTATATATAGTAATCGCTCAAATCGTAAATTGAATAGAAGATAGGACGAAATCCAATGAATTTATCGTTTATTTGGACATCCGGTTCATGATTGACCGCTTACATAAAATTGCACGCGTTCTCACGCCAACGTCAATTTAATTTTTTTCTATCTCATATCTCATCTCAAATCGGATGATAGCGCCGTTTTTGAGTAAAAGTAATCTAGGCGTCGACAGTTTGCCGAATGTCAAGATTGCAAAACTAAATATAGGTGATTTATGATTAAAAAGACTAGAAAACGTCAATATATAGTTAACGGATATTTATCACGTTCATCCATCATTGACGTCGAATCGGACAAGTTCCGCTATACCTTTATAATATCTACATCCGAAGAAGGAGTGATCGTTTTGACATCCCCTATCCATCACGAGACGATGTTGGCTGCTGCGCCAACACTTACTGACGTCTCGACATTAATCCAATCATTAAAACAACGCTACCCACAGCTTAGTGTCGAACGATACGAAGAACGAGCCGTCCGGGCGCTCGAAGGAAAGACACTGACACAAGATGTAGTATATGAACTCTTGACGATGCACGCCCTCGATATGTTGAAGGCTGAAGAGCCGGACTGGACGTTCGTCGCCACAGAAATGTACTTAAACCGCCTCTATTTAGAAGCGGCCCGTAACCGCGGTTATGACGCCTCGATGCGTTACGGCGCTCTCTATCCAATGATTGAGACGCTCACGACAAAAGGCATCTTCACCTCGGCACTACTCGATACGTACTCGAAAGAAGACATCGCCTATTTGGAGACGTTGATTGACCCGTCACGTGACCGCATGTTCACATACATCGGTCTCCGGACGTTAGCAGACCGTTACCTCGGCCGCGACCACGTCAAAAACTTGTACGAGTTGCCGCAAGAGCGGTTCATGGTCATCGCCATGACGCTCATGCAAAAAGAGAACGCTGACCAACGTGTGAAACTCGTCGAAGAAGCGTATTGGGCACTATCGAACCTCTATATGACGGTTGCTACACCGACGCTTTCGAACGCCGGGAAATCGTACGGGCAGCTCAGCTCATGTTTCATCGACACGGTCGACGACTCGCTCCGCGGCATCTACGACTCGAACACAGATGTGGCCACGCTCTCGAAAGGCGGCGGCGGAATCGGCGTCTATCTCGGCAAGATCCGCTCACGCGGCAGCGACATCAAAGGCTTCAAAGGCGTCTCGAGCGGCGCGCTCCCTTGGATGAAGCAACTGAACAACACGGCCGTCTCGGTCGACCAGCTCGGCATGCGCCAAGGCTCGATCGCCGTCTACCTCGACATTTGGCATAAGGACATCTTTGAGTTCCTCGATGCGAAATTGAACAACGGGGACGAGCGCCTTCGGACTCATGACTTGTTCACAGGCGTCTGCTTGCCCGACTTGTTCATGCGTACGGTCGAAGCACGTGGCGACTGGCACTTGTTCGACCCGCACGAGATTCGTACGGTCATGGGCTTCAGCCTTGAAGACTTCTACGATGAGACGGAAAATGGTGGTTCGTTCACTGAGAAATACATGGCGTGTGTCAATACCCCGGAGCTCTCGCGCGTAACGGTACCGGCCATCGACCTCGTCAAACGCTACATGCGTTCACAGCTCGAGACAGGAACCCCATACATGTTCTTCCGTGACGCCGTGAACCGCGCTAACCCGAACAAACACGCCGGCATGATCTACAGCTCGAACCTCTGTTCAGAGATCGCGCAAAACATGTCACCGACGACGATCGACGAAGAGTACACAGCGGACGGAAAAATCGTCATCACGAAAACACCTGGTGACTTCGTCGTCTGTAACTTGAGCTCGATCGCCCTCGCCCGGGCCGTGAAGTCAGATGTGCTCGAACGACTGATCCCGATTCAAATGCGGATGCTCGACAACGTCATCGACTTGAATACGATCGAAGTACCGCAAGCGATGATCACAAACCAAAAATACCGCGCCGTCGGACTCGGAACGTTCGGTTGGCATCACCTGCTCGCCCTCGAAGGCATCCGTTGGGAATCGGTCGACGCCGTCCAGTACGCGGAAAAGCTATATGAGAAGATTGCTTACCTCACGATTCAAGCGTCAATGGAATTAGCTAAAGAAAAAGGCGCATTCGGTGTCTTCGAAGGATCGGAGTGGCATACGGGTGAGTACTTCAAACGCCGTAACTACCGCTCACACGATGAACTCGATTGGGACGGCCTCGCGGAAGCGGTTCATCAAAACGGTGTCCGCAACGCCTACATGATGGCAGTCGCACCGAACTCGTCGACGGCGATTATCGCCGGCAGCACCGCCTCGATTGATCCAATCTATAAGAAGGTCTACTCGGAAGAGAAGAAAAACTACAAGATCCCGGTGACGGTCCCTGACCTCAACCCGGAGACGAACTGGTTCTATAAATCAGCGTTCGAAGTCGACCAGCTCTGGAGCATCCGTCAAAACGCGGCCCGTCAGCGTCATATCGACCAAGCAATCAGCTTCAACCTATACGTCAAAAACGACGTGAAGGCGACCGAAATGTTGGCGATGCACCTTGAGGCGTGGTCACTCGGAATGAAATCAATCTACTACACGCGTTCGACGACCGTTGAAGTCGACGAATGTGAATCGTGTGCTTCGTAACGTCACGTAACAGAAAGGTGGGACCAACCATGAACGTCGCAATCGTCTATAGTTCGATGAGCGGGAATACAGAAGAGGTCGCCGAACTGATTCAGGCGACCCACGTCCATCGGGGCGACCGCGTCGCCCTGTATGAAGCGGACCGCATCGGCCATCGCGAAGCCCAATCACTCGCCACGTACGACCTCGTTTACTTCGGGTCGTATACGTGGGCGGACGGCGTCTTGCCGGACGAGATGAAAGACACGTTCCGTCTCGTCTTGAAAGAACTTAATGTGCCGCTCCGCCAAGCCGCCGTGTTTGGGACAGGTGACAAGATGTTCGTCCACTTCTGTCGGGCGGTCGACGAGATGGCCTACCACCTTTCGAAATACGGAATTCCCCTCGCCGGTGAGACATTGAAAATCGAGCAGTCACCGCGCAATCAACCGTACAACGTCCGTCATTGGGCCGAACGGTTGGCTAGAAACACCGAAGAAGGAGTATATGTCCATGACCATTCAAAAGATCAAACTACTGTCGCCCAAACATCCTAACCGGGCGACTGCCATTATCGGGGGCGAGACGAGTTCCATCGTCAATTGGAATGACATCGCCTATCCGCAGTTTTACACCATCTATAAACAATTGCTCTCAAACTTCTGGATCCCGGATGAGATCTCGATGTCAAAAGACATGCAGCAATGGCCGCAGTTGAGCGAGCGTGAACAAGACGCCTTCAAACGCATCATCGGGTTGTTGTCGATCCTCGACTCGGTACAGACACGCTATATCCTCGAGTCATCGATGTTCTCATCAGACTCGTCGGTGCACGCCGTGCTCGCCGTCATCGCCCAACAAGAAGTCGTCCATAACCAATCATATAGTTACGTCCTCTCGAGCCTCGTCCCGCTCAGCGAACAAAATCGAATCTTCGATATCGCCAAGGACGACGAGATGGTCATGAAACGGAATCAGTTCATCTTGGACTTATATGAGGACTTCCGGGCCGACCAGACGGCCGAGACGTTCGCCAAGTCGCTCGTCGCCTCGATCATTCTCGAAGGCATCAACTTCTATTCCGGTTTCGCCTACTTCTACAACTTGGCCCGTCACCAGAAGATGGTCGGCACGTCGACGATGATCAGCTACATCCAGCGTGACGAGATGCAACACTCGTATTTCGTCAGCCAGTTACTCCGGGCCGTCTTGACGGAAAACCCGGAGATCGACGCCGACGGCAGCTTCAGCCAGTTCGTCTATGACACGATGGCGGAAGCCGTTGACCTCGAGGTCGAATGGTGCGAATACGTCCTTCGCGACCTCGACGGGCTCGACGTCAGCGAGATGCGCGATTACGTCAAGTACCTCGCCAACAAGCGCCTCCGCGTCATCGGCTTGAACGATCTGTATGAAGGGTTCAACGAAGACGTCATGCCGTGGATTCGTGCGTACTCAGACGATTCATTGAATGCCACGAAATCCGACTTCTTCGAACAGAAGTCACGCTCGTACGCAAAAGTCACCGACGCCAACGGCTTCGACGACCTATAAGCACAAAACGCCCCGACTCACGATGAGTCGGGGCGTTTTTAATGGATGAAATTTAATGATAAGCGCGTACGTACTGAGCGATCCCTTCAGCGACACCTTCCGCCATGCGTTGGCGTGAGGCGTTGCTCCGTAAGTGGGTGACGTCTTGCGGCGAAGAGATGAAACCGAGTTCGACGAGGGCCGATGGCATCGTATTATAACGAATCACATAATAGTTCGCCGTCTTCACACCGCGGTTCGTCATCCCGGACATCTTACCCATCAAATTAGATTGAATGTTCGTCGCCAGCACACGGCTCTTCGAACTGTGGGCTGAATAAGACGAATAGAACGTCTCGACACCTTTAGCATACTGAGTCGTCGCAGCATTCGTGTGCAAGCTGACGAACAAGTTACCGCGAAGCGTTTTTGCCGTCTGAACGCGTTGGTCGAGCGTCAAGTAGACATCCGTCGAGCGCGTCAACCGGACTTGGTAGTCATACTTCGAACGAAGATACGCCTCGACTCGTTTCGTCACATCGAGAACAATCGTCTTCTCATAGAGCGATCCATTCACCGCTCCCGGGTCACCGCCTCCATGGCCCGCATCGAGGACGATGACGGCGTTGCTCGTCGCGCTCGGCTTGAGCGTCATCGCGTAAGCCGTCGAGATGTAGCCGTCGCGACCGTTGTACTTGATTTTATAAAAGCCGTTCGTCGAGCCGTAATGGTCGACTTGAGTGCCATGGGCGAGTCGGCCGAGAATCGTCGAGCTCGCCGAGGCGCTCGCCCGGACGTTCAAGACGTCCCCTGGTGTGTTCGTGTACACTTTCCCTTTAGGCGTCGCCGCAGGGGCGGCCGGGGCCTTCCCGGCCGACAACCAAGCTGTCGGGGTATAGAACGTGTCCGACCCGATATAGACGACCGACCAGCTCGAGTTATGTTTGCTGTACGTCACCGGCGTATACTTCGGCAACACACGAGCGACCGGTGATGATTGAAGCGTCTTCTTGAACAGGTTGGCATTTCGGTTCGCATATCCTGTTACTTTTTGAATGACAGGCGGTTTCGTCGTCGGCGGTTTCGTTACCGGCGGCGCTCCTGGTGTGATCCATGCCGTCGGCGTGTAATATGTTTTGCTGCCGATGTAGACGATCGACCAACTCGAGTTATATTTGCTCGAGACGACCGCCGACTTGGCCGGCAACACTTTCAACACCGTCGAACGTTGGTTGCGCGCGCCGAACAGTTTCAACTCGCGGTTGGCATGACCATCGACTTTTACGACTGGCGGTTTCGTCGTCGGCGGAGGCATCGTCGGTGCCCCAGGCGTAATCCATGCCGTCGGTGCATAATACGTTTCGCTTCCGACATAGACGACCGACCAGCTTGAATTATATTTGCTCGAGACGACCGCTGACTTAGCCGGCAACACCTTCAACACCGCCGAACGCTGATTCCGTTCGCCGAACAACTTCAAATCACGATTCGTATAGCCTGTTTCACGGGCTGGTGTCGATGCGACGGCTTTCGGGGCAATATATGCCTTGGCCGCATAATACGTCTTCCCGTTCAAGTACACTTTCGCCCAAGACGAGTTATGCACGGCATATTGAACGGTCGTGCCTTTTTTAAGCGTCCGGTACACGGTCGCCTTGCTATGGGCCGACACACGGATGTTCAAGTTGACGGTCGTCACACCCGTCGAAGTGGCAGCTTGCTTCGTGACCGTCGTGGATTGGGACGGGATCCGCTTGATGTACTGGGCGGAAGCATAGTACGTTCGATTGTTTAAATATATCTTACTCCACGATTTGTTATAAATTACATATTTTACTTTTGTTCCCTTTTTTAGCGTTTGTATCAATTTTCCGCTCGTGCTTGGTGCAGAGCGAACGTTCAAGTTGACTGTCGTCTCTCCGTCCAAAGTAGCGGCTTCTACCGCGGGTATTTGGATTGAAAACAAGACAATGGTCATGATGAGGGCAAGTTTAAAAAGCTTCATATTCATCCAAAATATTCCTTTCTTCATACGCACATCGCGACTGACAACACCTTCATAGTAGCACATTGCTTTTATTAAAAAAGTAAATATTTGAAAAAATGATGAATACTTTTTACAAAAAAGGTGAATGTTTTTACCCTTGTTTTCGCACAATCCAAAACGTGTCAGTGCCATGTCGCTCGATCTCGACGGCGAAAGGGGCCGCTAGTTGCAAATCAGTCTCGATGGAGCGATCGATTTGGAAAGGCGGCTCAGGTTGTCGAATGACAAACCCATCGAGTCCCTCGACTTCGGCGATCTTTAAGAACCGCGCCAAGTGCCCTTCCCGCTCTCTATATCGGCTCACTTCTTCGAAAGGTTTAGCCTTCACCCCGCCCCAGTACCGTCCTTCCACATAAGAACGATACGTGCGGACCGAATCTTCCGTAATCGGGTCGGGGGTATGGTCGAAGCGTCCGAAGTCTCGGGACGACTTGTCTTCGATCAACGAGGCGATCTCCGCGAATAGGTCAAATCCATTCATGTCGGCAAGTTCCATGACCGCCTGTTGAACGGCCTCGATGTGTCGTTGCAACGATCCCGGCGTCGCGGACGCCTTCAATTTTTTATCGCCTTCGTAGGCATTTAATATGCGGCCAACTTCCCCCGCTTCGCGCACGAGGCGGTAGTAGCTACGTTCTTCTTTCGTCTCGTCACGGTCTGTCGTTTGATTCGTGAGGGTGATGGCATATTGATTCGCCAGACACGTCGAAATAACGAAGACGTCCATCAGCTCTTCTCGCAGGGCGACACGGTCGTCGGCATAGAGCGCGCCGCCAACTTCGCCCGCTTCTTCTAACAGCCGGGCCAACCCCGACAGCGGCCGCCAGTAGCCGCCTAAATGAATAATCATCCGATCGATTCGTCGTTGTAATTCCTTCATGTTTAATCACCTATCCATCCTCTATATTTACCGGTTGCGTGGTATACTATGCTCAATCCAATCGTTAGGAAAGGGGCCATGTGTCGTGTCGCCAGCCAGGCTTTGGCAGTTACTTCGTTTCCTGCTCGTCATTATCGGGCTCGTCTTCGTCATTTGGGGACTGAGCGTCCTCTTTACGTACACGTATCCTTTCGTGTTCGCCTTCTTGTTATCCTTGTTGACCGTCCCGCTCGTCAATTGGTTCGAGCGCGAGACCAAATTGCCCCGGGCTCTTGGGACGCTCGCTTCCTTGTTGATCGTCATGAGTGTCGTCAGCGGTGTGATTGCCATCGTGGTGACTCAACTCATCCGTTACTTGACGATCGCCGCCGAGAAACTTCCCGACCAGATTGAAACGTTCACCGAATACATACAACGCATGTTCAACGAAAAAATTGCCCCGTTCGTCAATGATGCGTATGACAGCGTCCAGCGGCTCAATCCGGGACAGACGAACTCGCTCGAAGGCGGGATCACCGAAATCGGGGTCCAGCTCGGAGCCGCGATCGGCGTCTTGTCACGAGGGGTCGCCGGTTTGTTGCAAAATATCCTCAGCGCCTTACCGCTTGTCTTGCTCTTGTTCATCGTCATCGTGCTCGCCTGGTTCTTCATCACGAAAGACTGGAACGTCTACATGCGGTCCATCGCGCGCTTGAATGAGCGCAAAGGCTTCAAGGAATTTGAACTGGTCATGACCAATTTGCGCTCGGCCCTGTCCGGTTACGTCCGGGCCCAATTGACGCTTATCTCCATCACGTTCGGGATCGTCCTTGTCGGCATGTTCATCCTGCGGGTCGACAATCCATTCTCTTTCGCTCTTTTAGCGGCCATCTTCGACTTGTTGCCGTACCTCGGCGTCGGGACGCTGCTATTGCCATGGGCCGCCTATGCCGCCGTGAGCGGCGACTGGTTCCTCGCCATCGGCCTCGTCATCTTGTATATCGTCGTCATCGTCCAACGTAACTTGGCTGAACCGAAAATCGTTGGTTCTCACATTGGACTTGACCCGCTCGCCGCCCTCATCTCGATTTTTGTCGGTTTGCAACTGTTCGGGGTGCTCGGCTTCATTTTAGGACCGGTCTTGGCCGTTCTGCTCAAGGCGCTCTATAACGCCCAAGTGTTTCACTATATGTGGAGATTCGTCCTCGGGCCGACGACACCAAAAGAGCGATGACGCGTCATCGCTCTTTTGTCTTCGGTACCGCCACGAACGGCGCTCCTTCAGTTTGGTCCGGATGCGTCACCATCCCAGTCGTTCCCGCCTCATAGGCGGCCACGGCCAAAATACAGGCGTCGATAATATCATCGACTTGTACGTTCGACATCTTCCACTTCCAGGGCGAGCTTTTTGAATAGCGGCGCAACAACTCGATTCGTTCGAGTTCTCCCGCCTCGGTCTTCTTGCTGAAACGCGCCTCGTTCCCGGTCATGACGGCGAAGCACACTTCCGGATGTGACTCATAGACGTCCGTTTCAGCGATCGTTTGAAACTCTCGAATCCGCGGCACAAGGTTCCACGCTTGTTTGCTGATTCCTTTTCCGACTAGTTCGCGACTTCTCGCGTTGGCCGTCTCATACGATGCTTCTGTTACCACTTCTTGAATCGGTGGTGTGAAGATCGATGACTTCCGCTCTTTTAGTTGCGACCGCATCCACGCGTCACACGTTCGGCCCGGCTTATCGATCGACCCTAAGTCTTTCGGCATATCGACAAAATGCACGGCCCCTTCGATCAATAAATCTTCCAACTTCTCTGAGATGGTCAAACAGAGCGAGATGCTGTCGTACGTGATTCGTACCCAACCCCCGCGCGCGCCATCAATTCCTACTCCGACCACGGCGTCCCTCCTGCATCAAAAACAACACACCGAGCACCGCGCAAAAGACGGTCACTCCTAACAACCAACGGCTTGGCCAAGCCGTGTATCCGAAACCGGAGACGACGGCCAAACCGATCAATACAAATCCAATTTTCAACGTTTCCATCCTTCGAGCATCGAGGCGAGTGTGCGCACCATGACGCCAGTCGGTCCTTTTGGTCCGAGGTCGCTCGCCGACGAACGTTCGCTCGTCCCAGCGATGTCGAGATGGAGCCAAGGCGTGTCCCCGACGAACTCACCGACAAAAGCGCCGCCGAAAATCATATGACCGTAACGGCCCGGTGAGTTGTTCAAGTCGGCGACTTCCGACTTACGCACTTGGTTGATGAAGACATCGAAGTATGGCATCTGCCAGACGAGTTCGTTCGTGTCACGGCTCGCAGCTTCTAAGGCGCCATAGAGCGACGCATCGTTCGTCAGGCAACCAGTCACTTCCGTACCGAGTGCGACGAGCACACCGCCCGTGAGCGTGGCCACATCGATGATGGCTTGCGGTTCATACGTCTTGGCAAAGGTAACGGCGTCGGCGAGGACGAGACGACCTTCCGCATCCGTGTTGAGCACTTCAATCGTCTTCCCGTTCATCGCCGTGATGACATCGTCCGGCTTGAATGCGTCCCCTGAGATCATGTTGTCCGTCGATGGGATGACACCGATGACGTTCACGTTCGGTTTCGTCGTCGCGAGCGTCTCGAATAAACCAAGTACCGTCGCGGCGCCGCCCATATCCCCTTTCATACCGACGATGCCGTCTTTCGGCTTGATCGAGTAACCGCCCGTATCAAACGTGATGCCTTTTCCGACGACAGCGACAGGCGCCTCGTCTCCAGCTCCGCGATATTCGAGCACGATCAACTTCGGCGGGATCGTCGACCCTTGGTTGACGGCGAGAAGCGCGCCCATTCCGAGCCCTTCCATCTCTTCTTTTTCAATGATGCGATGTTCAAAGCCGTGACGTTCGGCCAACTCGACCGCATAGTCCGCGAGCGTTTCCGACGTCAAAATATTGGCTGGCATCATAGTGAGCGACCGCGCCACATTCACACCACGTCCGTAAGCTGCACCTGCTAGCGCCTCTTCCTCTGCATCAGCTCCGAGCAACGTGATCGTTACGTCCGGTTTCGCCGGTTTCGGCTCTGATTTGTATGTAGGATGCTCATACGTCGCCATCTCATACGCTTCAGCAAACAGTTTCGCCGTATTCGGTCCGAACGTGTCGAGGGCGACTGCGACGTCCGTGAAGGCCCGGGCTTTGATGTGTTTGGCGACTTTCCCGAACCAATTGCGCACATTTTCAACCGTATTTTCGTTCCGTTGTCCGAGACCGACGAATAGGATCCGTTTGACCGTTCCCTCAAACGTCGGGACGATGGAGACTTCACCTGTTTTCGTTGAAATATCTGCCGATTGAATCAATGCTTTGACGCGTCCATTAAACAATGAATCGAGTCCTTCCTCAATCGTGTCGGCAGCGCCGATCCCCACGACGATTGTGTCATATGAGCCGTTCCAATCTAAGTCTTTCACTTGATACATGTTTGCCACTTCCCTTCTTTATATATGGTTAGCATAACGAACTTCTGCCAAATAATGAAACAGTATGCGCAAGAGTCAATAAATCTTCGAATTCAGGCGTTAACTCCTCGTTGTGACGATGATTTATTTTATGATAGGATAAGAAAGTACGCAATCAGGCATCCCTCCCTGTTGAGGCGAGGCCATTTTGTTCGGTCGAGGCTTCCCCTAGTAGTAGACCGTTGCTACTTTAATCTTCCAGGTTTTCGTTAGTTCCTTTTTCATTTCGGGTAAGAACTAACGAGATAACGTTGGAAACCACTATTTCTTTGAAGAGAGGGACTACGCTTATGTCACACATTAAAGGTATTGGCGCATCTGCAGGAATCGCAGTTGCGAAAGCATTCGTCATGGAGACACCTTCATTTGACATCCCGACAAACAAAATCGAGGACGTAGCAGCTGAGAAAGCCCGTTTCCAAGCGGCGATCGCTCAGTCGAAGACAGAACTCGAAGAAATTCGCGAGATCACACTTCGTGAACTCGGTGAAGACAAGGCAGAGATTTTCTCGGCACACTTGCTCATCGTCGAAGATCCAGAGATCGTCTCACCAGTGAACGACAAAATTGAAAGCGAACACATGAACGCTGCGAAAGCGCTCGATGAAGTCGCTCAAATGATGGTCATGATCTTTGAATCGATGGATAACGAGTACATGCGTGAACGTGCTGCCGACGTTCGTGACGTCACGAAACGCGTCATGGCGCATATCCTCGGTGTCACATTCATGACGCCTGCGTCGATTTCTGAAGAAGTCATCATCATCGCTGAAGATTTGACACCGTCTGACACGGCACAACTCAACCGTAAATACGTCAAAGGTTTCGCGACAAACATCGGTGGACGTACGTCTCACTCGGCAATCATGTCTCGTTCACTCGAGATTCCTGCTGTCGTCGGTACAAAAGTAGCGCTCGAAGAAATCAAGAACGGCGACCTCGTCGTCATCGACGGAACAGAAGGCGACGTCTTCGTCAACCCGTCTGAAGAACTCGTCAATGAATACGTTGAAAAACGTGCCTCGTTCGAAGCTTACAAAGAAGAGTTGAAACAGCTCGTCAACGAAGAGTCGGTCACAGCCGACGGCCATAAAGTCAAACTTGCGGCAAACATCGGTACACCGAACGACCTCGAAGGCGTGTTGAAAAACGGCGCTGACGCCATCGGCCTTTACCGGACCGAGTTCCTCTACATGGACTCAGAAACGTTCCCGACGGAAGAAGAGCAATATACAGCCTATAAAGCAGTACTCGAAGGTATGGACGGCAAACAAGTCGTCATCCGTACACTCGATATCGGTGGAGATAAAGAATTGTCTTACCTCGACCTTCCAAAAGAAATGAACCCGTTCCTCGGCTATCGCGCGATTCGCCTTTGCCTCGAAGAGACGGACTTGTTCCGCACACAACTTCGCGCCCTTCTCCGTGCCTCAGCGCACGGTGACCTCGCCATCATGTTCCCAATGATCGCGACACTTGAAGAGTTCCGCGCTGCGAAAGCGCTCCTTCTCGAAGAAGAAGCGAAGTTGAAAGCAGAAGGCATCGCTGTCGGTAACTACGAGACAGGGATGATGGTCGAGATCCCATCGACAGCCGTCATGGCGAAGCAATTCGCGAAAGAAGTCGACTTCTTCTCAGTCGGCACGAACGACTTGATTCAATACACGATGGCAGCGGACCGCATGAACGAGAAAGTCTCGTACTTGTACCAACCGTTCAACCCGGCCATCTTGAACCTTCTCCACAACGTCATCACAGAAGCACATAAAGCTGGCAAATGGGTCGGCATGTGTGGCGAGATGGCTGGAGAAGAGCTCGCGATTCCAATCCTTCTCGGACTTGGCCTTGACGAGTTCTCGATGTCAGCTTCAAGCGTCCTTCGCGCACGTAGCCTCGTGAAGCGTTTGACGAAGTCAGAAACAGAAGCGATCGTCAACGACGTCCTCAACATGGATACAGCTGAAGAAGTCGTGAACTTCCTCAGTGAAAAATTCGATATTAAGAAGTAACAAAAAAAGAAGTTCTCGCAGCTGCGAGAGCTTCTTTTTTGTTTACTCGGCGCCTTTATCGTCCGTTCTGAAGTCGAGCGCTTCACCGGCGACGACCGTCTCTCCGAATGAGACGACGACGATTTTGCCGTCTCCGTTCGTCCAAATGATCGGCGTGATGAGCGATGGGACTTTGTCGCGAATCAAATTGAGGTCAACGTCGAGCAAGACATCTCCCGCTTCGACGCGGTCGCCTTCTTTCACTTTGGCGACGAAACCTTCGCCTTTCAGATTGACCGTATCGAGTCCGACATGGATAAGAATCTCGCGTCCATCGTCCGCAAGTAGACCAATCGCATGTTTCGTCGGGAAGAACGTCGTGATTTGTCCCGTGACCGGCGCAACGACTTGTCCTGAACTCGGTTCGATGGCAAATCCTTCGCCCATCATGCGGCCCGAGAAGACTTGGTCCGGAACGTCATCAAGTGACAAGATGACACCTGACATCGGGGCGAGGAAGCGATGATCGGCATGTTCGGCCGCTTCCGGTGTGATGACGGCTTTTTCTTTCGGCTTGTATTCGCCACCCTCGATGATGGCCGCGATTTGCGATTTGAGCGTATCGGATTTCGGTCCGAAGATGGCTTGAATATTATCTCCGACTTCGAGTACTCCGGCCGCTCCCAAATCTTTGAGCAAGTCTTTATCGACTTGTTTGACATCGTTCACGGTGACGCGAAGACGCGTGATACAGGCGTCGAGGTGTTTGATGTTTTCAGGTCCGCCGAGACCGACGAGCACTTCGTACGGTAAATCGTCTCCGACGACGGCTCGGGCTCCTTTTCCTTCAGCGACGGTTTCACGTCCCGGCACTTTCAAATCGAATTTCGTGATGGCGAAGCGGAAGCCGAAGTAATAAACGACCGCGAAGACGAGGCCGACCGGAATGACGAGCCACCAGGCTGTCCGGTTCGGCAACACTCCGAACAATAGATAGTCGATGAGTCCGCCTGAGAACGTCATCCCGATTTTTACGTTGAGCAAGTGCATGGTCATAAAGGATAGTCCAGCAAAGACGGCGTGAATACCAAAGAGTAGAGGTGCAACGAAGACGAACGAGAATTCGACCGGCTCGGTGATTCCCGTTAAGAATGAAGTGAGGGCTGCTGAGAAGTAAAGTCCTTCGACGTCTTTACGACGCTCTTTCGGGACCGTGTGGAACATGGCGAGACAAGCGGCAGGCAATCCGAACATCATGAACGGGAACTTCCCGGTCATATACGTACCGGCCGTAAACTCGACTCCGTCACGTAATTGTGCGAAGAAGATCCGTTGGTCCCCTTGGACAAGGTCTCCCGCCTGGTTCGTATATTCCCCGAACTGGAACCAAAACGGAGAGTACCAGATGTGGTGCAGACCGAACGGGATCAAAGAACGTTCGACCAAACCGAAGACGAAGGCAGAGACGGCGACGTTTGCTTCAATGATCGTGCTCGAGAACGTATTGATGGCCGTTCCGATTGGCGGCCAAATATAGGCGAGCGCAATCCCGATCACCAAGCTGAACGCGGCGGTCGCGATCGGCACGAACCGTTTCCCGGCGAAGAACCCTAAGAAATCCGGCAACTTAATGTTGAAGTACTTGTTGTATGCGAATGCGGCAATGAGACCTGCGATAATACCCCCGAATACCCCCATTTGGAGCGTCGGGATCCCGAGTACCGATGCATAGGCCGGGTCTCCCTGGGCGATTTCCGCGGTAATACCGTTCCACGTACTGATAACTTTGTTCATAATCAAATAACCAACGATAGCTGCTAACCCGGCAACACCGTCCCCGTTGGCTAGCCCGATGGCGACACCGACGGCGAACAATAGACCTAGATTGGCAAACACGATATCCCCGGCATCTGTCATAACTTGCCAGACGAGGACGAGTGAATCGTTTGCCAAGAAAGGTAAGAGCGAAACGAGATCAGGGTTTTGGAACGCGGTACCAAATGCGAGTAATAGACCGGCTGCCGGTAGAATCGCAACCGGAAGCATGAGTGCCTTCCCGATTCGCTGCAAAACACCAAACACTTTCTTCCACATCATGGTTCCCTCCTTTTGTCAGAATACTTACTTTTCCCCATCTGCCAGTAGGCTGAAACCGTTTCACCCATACAAAAAAAGCCAATCCATAATGGATTGGCTTATAGCTTCATTCAGTTTGCTTTCTTTTCGTTACCTGAAGCGATGACCGCTTGCATTTCTGATTTCAATGCATCAGAACGTGGTCCGAAGATTGCTTGAATGTTGTTACCGACTTCAAGGACACCAGCTGCCCCGAGGCGTTTCAATTCTTCTTTGTTGACTTGGCTCTTATCTTTAACTTCAACGCGAAGACGTGTGATACATGCGTCTAAGTGTTTGATGTTTTGCGAACCACCGAAACCAACGAGGATATCTTGTGCAAGTTCCGAACCTGTAGCAGTTGATTGCTCAACGACTTCATCTTCACGGCCCGGTGTTTTAAGGTTGAACTTACGGATAACGAAACGGAATCCGAAGTAGTAAACGACTGCGAACACGAGACCGACTGGAATGACGAGCCACCAGTCTGTACGGTTAGGAAGTACACCGAAGAGAAGGTAGTCGATCAAACCGCCCGAGAACGTCATCCCGATTTTGACGTTCAAGATGTGCATGACCATGAACGAAAGGCCAGCGAAGACTGCGTGTACTGCGAACAAGAGTGGAGCAACGAACAAGAATGAGAACTCGATCGGCTCAGTGATACCAGTCAAGAACGATGTAAGTGCTGCCGAAGCCAAGAGACCACCGACGACTGCTTTACGCTCAGGACGTGCTTCATGGTACATAGCGAGTGCTGCTGCTGGAAGACCGAACATCATGAACGGGTACTTACCAGTCATGAACGTACCAGCTGTGAGCTCGGCACCATCACGAATTTGTGCGAAGAAGATCGCTTGGTCACCACGAACGATGTTACCCGCTGCATCCGTGTACGAGCCGAACTCGAACCAGAATGGTGAGTAGAAGATGTGGTGAAGACCAAATGGAATCAATGAACGTTCGATCAAACCGAAGATGAATGCCGCGAACGTGCGGTTTTCAGTCAACATGAAGTTTGAGAACGTGTTCAAGCCGTGTTGAACTGGTGGCCAGATGAGAAGCATAACGAAACCAGCGACAACTGCCAATACTGCAGTAACGATTGGGACGAAACGCTTACCAGCGAAGAAGCCAAGGAATTGCGGCAATTCGATGTTGAAGTACTTATTGTATGCCCATGCGGCAATCAGACCAACGATAATCCCTCCGAATACCCCTGTTTGGAGTGTTGGAATCCCAAGTACTGATGCGTAAGCCGGGTCACCTTGTGCGATGATTTCAGGTGTGAGTTCGAGCCAAACACCCATTACTTTGTTCATGATGAGGAATCCGACGATGGCTGCAAGTCCGGCAACGCCGTCCCCTGCTAAACCGATCGCGACACCGACTGCGAATAAGAGTGCTAAGTTCGAGAAGATAATGCCACCCGCTTGCTCCATGAGCTGAGCGAATTTCACAACGCCTGCGTTCGTTAACCAACCAGCGCGTGATGTGAGGGCCGGGTTTTGCATCGCGTTACCGAATGCAAGAAGAAGACCGGCTGCCGGCAAGATCGCTACAGGAAGCATAAGTGCTTTACCGACTTTTTGAAGAACACCAAAGATCTGCTTAAACATGATAAATCCTCCTTTTGTGATTGTTTCGTGCGGAAAGACGACTGTAGATGTCAGACAACCGACGTATCTAAACGTTTTCATAATAAACGTTTATAAAAACAGAAACAGGCATGAATAAGGTATAGAACGTAGACCTCTCCTAATGGAGACATCGTTGCGTTCCACTCCTTACTCATGCCTGATCGAATCAGTAACACGTAAGATACGTGGTATCAGTTATCTACTTGTTAGGCGCTGGAGATGCATCGTCAAATATGTCGCTTCACCTCGCGGGACAGGACGCTTTAATTCGCGTTCCATGATGCCCATCAGCTCCCAAGCAGTACTATAGCATAGCGGATATTCTTCGCGCAATACCTTTTCAATTTTTTGTGGGGCCTCCACCATCTCACCCGTCGCAACCCGCTCAACGGCGTACCTTAAGTGCCGAAGTAAGCGCTTATAATCGAGTGAAGTCCGGTCCATTTTGACGTTCAAACGACTCTCAATCGTCTGAACGATTTGCCCGATGATTTGGTTGTGCCGGTTGACCTCGAGGACGTTTTTAAACGTCGTCGCCGAATGGATATGGAGCGCGATAAATCCGATCTCCGCATCGGGCAACAGCACGTCGAGCCGCTCGTGAATCATATCGACGATTCGTTCAGCCAAGGCGTACTCATTCGGATAGAGCGATTCGGTCTCAAGCAAGAACGGATTTGTCACTTCCATCCCTTGTTCGATCCGCTTCATCGTGAAGAACAAGTGGTCGGTCAAACCGATATGAATATGTTGATCGACTTTCTTGCCCGTATTGTTCTCGATAAAGCCGACGATTTCTTGCATGAAGGCAATAAAGTCTTCATCGACGTGTTTAACGAGCTCACGGTATTGTGATTGTTCTTCTTTATCTGTCAGTTGATACACTTTCTCCGGGACACTGGCCGGGTCGACGAGATCGCCCGCTTTCTTGCCGAAGCCAATCCCTTTCCCGAGTAGAATGACTTCCGGTTCCGGATCATGTTGGCAAATGACAACGCTATTATTCAACACTTTCTTGATCGTATACATCGGTAATGTCATTCTCATCGCATCCCTTACTAATTAAATCGTTATCTTATCTAGTATATCGGTTCGCCTTCTAAAAAAGTAGGCAGAAAACAAAAAAAGACGAACATTTCTGCCGTCTTTAAAACATTGAGTAACCACTCTTACGCAAGTAGCGGATCGTGACGCCGGCCAAAATCGCACCGAGCAGTCCGAAACCAAGCATGAACACATCCAAAAACTGAAGTCCGAGCACCCGTTCGTAAACGTTGGCGAGCGCGGTCGATGTCTCCGTGATGTAACTCGAGAGCTTGACGTTATCAATCATCATAATGACGAAAATCGGATAGATGAACACGAGCGTCCATGTTTTTTTAAGTAGCATGTTCAAAATGAAGCCGATGCTGAAGAAGATGACCAAATAAAGAATCGCCCCAATGACAGCCTGGATGATATGCATGCGATTGCCCCCTTTTCCCGTTGTCTATTATACCGAATCGCCCTCTCTTAGGTCAAAGGTGAACCATGAAGCGTCATCAAAAAAAGTAGCCCGTTCGGATGAGCGGGCTACTTGGTCATATTGCTTAGAATTTACCTTTTTTGAGGACGAGACCGTACTTCTTCAATTCGATGAAGTGTTTGTTGTCGATCACTTTCTTCATGAATGAAGCGTTGCGACCGAAGATTTTTTTGCCCATGACGATGCCGATGCCGTCGTTATGGCCAAGTGAAGCGACTGTCCCTTTGCTCTCATACGTGAATTTCGAAGTCGATTTTCCGTTGATGAGCGCCGCGATGTTTTTCGCTACGTTGTGCGCTTGTTGCGTCGCGATTTGAGCAGTCGGCGGGTATGGACGGTTTGAGACCGGATCCATGACAGCCGAGCAGTCACCGATGATGAAGACGTTGTCGTGACCTGGGGCACGGTTGTCCGCCTCGACCATGACACGGTTACGGACCGCTTCAAAACCAGATTTCTCGATGATCGGGCTACCGCTCACGCCACCTGTCCAAAGGATCGTGTTCGCTGCGATCGTCTCCGTCGTGTCGCCTTGAAGCGGACCGAACGTGACGACGCCAGGCTCAACGCCTTTGATGCCGTTGCCGAGTTTCATCTCGACACCGTTACGCTCGAGCCATTTCTGTGCATACGTCGTAAGTTCTGGGTCGAAACCAGGAAGGACGGTCGGAGCCGCCTCGATGTTCACGATGCGAACCGCTTCACGTGGCACGTCATACTGCTTGCAAAGCTCAGGGACACGGTTGACGAGCTCACCGAGGAACTCGATACCTGTGAAACCTGCGCCGCCGACGACGATTGTCACGTACGAGCGGTCAGCCGACCCGTTCGTCTTATATTGTGCGAATGAGTATTCGATATGTTCTTTGATTTTACGGACGCTGTTCAATGAACTGATTGTCATCGCGTTCTCTTTGAGGCCTGGGATTCCGAATGTTTCTGGAATGCCGCCGAGTGCGAACACGACATAATCATATTCAACAGTCGAGCCGTCTGCGAGGAGTACTTGTTTAGCCGTAGTATCGACGCGATCGACGATCCCTTTGACAAATTTCACGCGTGACGGGTTCACAACGTCGTTGATGTAGATACGAGCTTGCTCCGGTTTCATCGTTCCGGCCGCTGGTTCATGGAGCCACGTCGTCTGGTAATGGTAATCATGCTTGTTGATGAGCGTGATGTTCGCGTCGCCAGCTGAGAGCGTCTTCTGGAGGTTCACCGCTGTGATGAGTCCACCGAAACCTGCGCCAAGAATAACAATGTTAGGTCGTTTCATGTTCATTTCCACCTTGTTTTGATAGTTTTGTTTTCTTGAACAATCATGTTGTGTGTTTTTTCACATGAATGTTCACAATAAAGCCTAAACCTTGTTCAACCAATGTTCACAATTGCTTCTCGTTCATTGTACGCTGTTTATTTCGTTTTCTCAATGGAAAAGCTTATCTTCTTGAATTTTTTTTGAATGTATAGGATGTTTGTACAGAATGGATTTAATTCACGATTGTCACTATAATGGATGTATACGTTTTGAGGAGGAATTCGATGAAATCGACGAAAGATGTGATCATCATCGGTGGCGGCCCGGTCGGACTGTTCACCGCATTTTATGCAGGTATGCGCCAACTCGATACGGCGTTGATTGAAAGTTTGCCGCAGCTCGGCGGACAATTATCGACACTGTATCCAGAAAAATATATTTACGACATCGCCGGCTTCCCGAAAGTGAAAGCCCAAGATTTGATTGACCAATTAAAAGCCCAAGCCGATCAGTTCGAGCAGGACTATCGCCTCGGGGAGACGGTCGAGACGGTCGAACGTCTTGAAGACGGCACGTTCCAGATTACGACGAACAAGGATGAGTACCATACGAAAGCCATCATCATCACGGCCGGGAACGGGGCATTCGCCGCACGACCACTCGGTCTCGATGGTTGTGAAGACTATGCCAACCTTCATTACTTCGTCGACAACATGGAGAAATTCCGTGATCGTCGCGTCATGATCGCCGGCGGCGGTGACTCGGCTGTCGACTGGGCACTCATGCTCGAAGGCATCGCGAAGGAAGTCCATATCGTTCACCGCCGTGACCGCTTCCGTGCCCACGAGCATACGGTCGAGCAAATGAAGGCCTCGACGATCAACGTCTGGACACCATATAACATTGAATCACTTTCAGGTGAGACACACATCGAGTCGGTCGAATTGACGGACAAAGACGGCGAATCGAAATTCGTCGAAATCGACGACCTCATCTGTAACTACGGTTTCGTCTCATCGCTCGGCCCAATCAAAAACTGGGGCATGGAGTTCGAGAAGAACACGATCCGCGTCGACTCACGCATGGAGACGACGGTCGCCGGCATCTTCGCCTGTGGTGACATCGCGACTTATGAAGGAAAAGTGAAATTGATTGCGACAGGCTTCGGTGAAGCCCCGATCGCCATCAACCAAGTGAAGCAGCTCGTCGACCCGACAGCGCGTCACCCGCAACATTCGACTTCGGTATTTGCCGGGAAATAACGATGTGGCCCCATCTTCATGATGAGGGCCATTTTTCATTTGCGGATTGTTTGCACAATGACCCGGTCGAGCCAGTCGTCGAGTTGGGTGAAGACGAAACCGGCCTTTTTCGCCTCCGCGATCGACATATAATAGTCGACGTCCGTATCGTACGGCGACGACTCGCCATCTTTGATGATCTGGACCGGTTTATTTAAGTGATGGCCGATCCGTTCCATGAGTGCCCCGAGCGAGATGACCCCTTCACTCGCCGCGTTGAACGGTCCGGTCACGTTCGCCCGACCGACCCATTCTAGAAAGGCGGCCGCCTCAAAGCTTGAGATGAATCCCATCTTCGCTTCCGGATGATGCAGCACGATCGGCTCTTCCCGTCGGACGGCGTCGATATAAAACTTGAGACGGTCTGTATAGTCGTCGGGTCCGAGCACGATTGGCAAGCGGACCGTCGCGACCGGGAACGAGGCGCGATGGAAGAAATAAGACTCAGCCTCTCGCTTCCCTTGCCCGTAATCATGTTCGGATTCGAGATGATAGTCATGATGGAGCGGATTGAAATCACTTTCTTTCAACTCGGCGTCTGGCGCATAAACCGACATCGTCGACGTGAGCACATATTTACCGACCTGGTCCATGAAAGCGTCCGAGGCGATCTTTGCCTGGTACGGGTTAAAGCAAATATTGTCATAGACGAGGTCGTAATGGTCGCGTGACAAATCTTTCATCGTCGCCACCGACTGCCGGTCCCCTTTGATCGACCGGATGCCCTCCGCCTCGGGTACTTGCAGTTGTCCACGCGTCACAATCGTCACATCGTCACCGGCCTCCGCCAACCGAAGCGCCAACCGCTTTCCAAAATAGCGTGAGCCACCGAAAATCAATACTTTTCTCATCGTCCCTGCCCCTCCTACATGAAATGACATCTCTTTTCATTTTCCCTTGCATCCTCTCGACTAATCTTCCACATCCTTGAATATTTTTGTTATTCTTATATATATAGACAAGAAAGAGGCGAGACGCATGCATCAGATCACATTAGAAAAAGGATGGTCGTGTGAATTACCGACACAATATGCCATTTACCAAAGCTTATCGGACTTCAGCCGTTACTCGGTCCTTGACCAAGAGGAAGAGAGCGTCTGTTCGTTCCGCATCACGAACGACACGTGTAAAATCACAGCGTTTCGTCCTTGGCAACATCAAATCGAGTTAGACGCGGCTTCGAAACTCATTCGATTAATTCTGATTGAAGAGACAGACTGAATACAAAAAAGGCCAATCATGAACATGATTGGCCTTTCGTTTAGCAATCCCCAGGTGTCCCGGCGTTCGACGCCGTCCGGAAACTCGAGCCGCAACCGCACGTGGCGATGGCGTTCGGGTTTTTAATCGTGAAGCCGCCTCCGAGCATCGACTGCTTATAGTCGATCTCGAGACCGTCGACGACCCCGTGATCGGCTTCGGCGACGATGACACGGACGCCGTGGTGGTCAAACTGAACGTCCTTGTCTGTCTTATCCTCATCAAACCCCATCCCGTAAGACAGGCCGGTACACCCGCCCCCTTGCACTTTGATCCGCAAGTACTGGTCGTCGGGGCGTTCGGTCTGTTTCATCATATCGATGACTTGTAATGCGGCTGATTCTGTCAAATGAATCATCTGAACTCCTCCTTCGTTATCTTAACTTCAAGTCAACTGACTTGAGATTTTGTGAAATATCTTGTATAACTAAACTGTAACAAAAAAAATTAAATCGTTCCATCTTCGGGGCAGGGTGAAATTCCCGACCGGCGGTATTGAAGACAAGTTCTTCTCAGCCCGTGAGCGAGCAAGGCGTTGCTTGCTGATTTCGTGAGATTCGAAAGCCGACAGTAAAGTCTGGATGGGAGAAGATGGCGGCATCCGACCGATATCCGGATGTTTTCTTCGGCGTGGTCTAAACACCGATGAGAGCATCTATTTCGTATGCGCGTAAACTCTCCCGATTGTTTGATACAATCGGGTTTTTCTATGCGACGGGTGCCATTCATCAAGGAGCGACAAAAGGAGAGATTTTGATGAAAACAACGCGCAACAAACGATTGACAACACTGGTGACGCTATCGATGCTCGGGGCCATTTCTTTTGTCCTCATGCTCTTTAACTTCCCGCTGCCTTTCCTACCACCGTTCCTAAAAGTGGATTTCAGTGACATTCCCGCGCTCGTCGCCGGGATCGTGTTCTCCCCACTCGCAGGCGTCGTGGTCGTCGCTCTAAAAAACGTCCTCTACTATGTCTTCAACGGTGGCGGCGTTCCGGTCGGTGAAGTCGCGAACTTCTTTGCAGGTGTCGCCTTCATGTATCCGGTCGCATGGTTCTACCATAAACGTAAAACGAATAAAGCGCTCGCTTCAGGCCTCGTGGCCGGTACGATCACGATGGCACTCAGCTTGGCGATCTTGAACTATTTGCTCATCTTACCAGCCTACGCGTTCTTCTTCGGCATGACCGAGATGGCGCAACCGGCAGTCAAAACGGACCTCGTCCTATACGGTATCTTGCCGTTCAACTTCATTAAGGCCTTGTTGATCAGCGCCTTGTTCGTCCCACTCTTCCTCAAATTGAAGCCGTGGATCGAACGCCAGCGCATGCAACTTCAAGCGTAACTGACAAGCACCTAGACCCCGGTCTAGGTGCTTTTTGTATAGGTACGCTATGCTAATGAGAGAATAGGAGGAGATGGATTGAACACGACTGAAGATGTGACCCATTTTTTAGAGACTGATGTGGAACTGATGCGTCTGTTGACAATCGTCGCTTCGCTCGGTTTACCCGATTGGTGGATTTGTGCCGGATACGTGCGGGCAAAAATATGGGATGACGCGCACGGCTACGAAGTACCGACGCCGACCGAGGACGTCGATGTCATCTACTTTGACCGATCTCACATCGACGAGGCGATTGAAAAACAGTATGAGGCACAACTGCACGACCTGTTACCGAACGTCCCTTGGTCGGTCAAAAACCAGGCCCGCATGCATCTGGTCAATCAATTGCCACCGTATCAATCTGCGGTCGACGCCTTGGCCCATTTCCCTGAGACGGTCACGGCCATCGGTGTCAGTCTTGATGCGGGCGGACGCTTGAAGCTGGCCGCCCCTTACGGTATCGACGACATAGTCGAACTAAAGTTACGACCGACCCCGGCCTTTGCGAACGACTCTTCACAACATCATATTTATCGAGCCCGGATTAATAAAAAGAATTGGCAAGCCACTTGGCCGAGACTCCAAGAAGTGGATATACCTCGTCAGGGATGATAAACACTAGTGAAACCCACCGCCTTACGGTCGGTTTTTTGCTGTTCATTCATAAACGTCACAACGAAAAAGAGTGACCACCGAAGTGATCACTCTGAGTATACCGTGTTTGATTAGAGAAGAAGACCAGCGAGTGTCGCTGACATCAAGTTGGCAAGCGTACCTGCGAGAATCGCGAGGACACCCATGCGCGCGATGTCGTTCCGACGGTTCGGCGCCATTCCACCAAGACCACCGAGAAGGATGGCGAGTGATGAGATGTTGGCGAATCCACAGAGTGCGAACGCGATCATAGCTTCCGTACGTGCCGAGAGGTCACCAGAACCGATGATTGGTGCGAATTCAGAGAAAGCGACGAATTCGTTCAACACGAGTTTTTGTCCGAGGAAGCTACCGAATTGAACAGCATCTGCCCATGGCACACCGATCACGAATGCGAGCGGTGCGAACACATAACCAAGAATCAATTGAAGCGTGAGACCGTCGAAACCGAACAAGCCACCGATTCCACCGAGAATCAAGTTAACGAGCGCGATCAATGAAACGAAGGCGAGAAGCATCGCACCGACGTTCAAAGCAAGGAAGAGACCGTCAGAGGCACCGCGAGCGGCTGCATCGACGAAGTTCGCTGCCTTGTTCTCTTCATCTTCAGCGATTTCGATATCGTCATCCGGTACGTCTGTTTCCGGGACGATGATTTTCGCGAACATGAGACCAGCAGGAGCAGCCATGAAGCTCGCTGCGAGCAAGTACTCGAGCGGTACACCAAGAGCAGCGTATCCAGCAAGAACTGAACCGGCAACCGAGGCGAGACCACCGACCATGACAGCGAAGAGTTCCGATTGTGTCATCGTTGGAAGGTAAGGTTTGATGACGAGCGGCGCTTCCGTCTGACCGACGAAGATGTTCGCTGTCGCTGAGAGCGACTCTTTACGTGACGTGCCAAGTGCTTTGGCGAGAGCCGTACCGAGGATACGGATCACCCACTGCATGACACCTACATAGTAGAGAAGTGCGATGAGTGACGACATGAAGACGATAATCGTCAACACTTGGAACGCGAAGACGAAGTTGTCTCCGCCGACAGCTGTACCGAAGACGAAACTAATCCCGGCGTTCGCCGTGTTCAAGACGTTCTGGACGCCTCCTGAGATCCATTCTAACGCGTTACGTCCTACTGTAGTGAAGAGGACGAGGAAGGCGAACGTAAACTGTACCGCGAAAGCGGCAAGCACGGTGCGCCATTTGATGGCTTTACGGTTGGTCGAGAAGATGTAAGCGATTCCAATTAGTGCCAAAATACCAACCACGCTCATGATATTCATTGGTGTTGTGCTCCTTTCATATTGGGGAAACCTGATAATGTGATATACCCGAATCGAGATGTGTCCTACCGTTTGAAACGCTTTCTTTTTCTGTTGTTAAACGTCAGACAACCTACATTCGAACCTCTTTGAATATAACAGACCCTTTTTAAAAATGCAACGGGTCAAAACGGTCAAAATAAAAAAAGTTTGAAGGTCCTTCAAACTTTTTCACCATGCCATTTCTTCAATTTTTTCATATACATTCGTCACGAGTTGTTCCGGTGTATCCCCGGTCACGACCTCACCATCGACGAGACAAAACAAGTCAAGCGAACAGACGCCGCAGTAGCCCGTACAGCCATATTCGACGACGTCTAAGTCTGGATCGGACTCTAATTTGGCGCGGGCGATTTGTGAACCCATCGCTAAATTGGAGGCACAGAACTCAATGATCGGATTCATCATGTCATTCACCCTTCCCCTTTCCTTCAAAGCAGGAAAATGGTTCTTCTACGGCGTATTATAACATGATACAGTTGAAGTGTAACAAAGGGGGATTTTTATGCGCAAATTAGTCGTCTTGGGAGGCGGTTACGGGGGTATGCGTGTAATCGAACGTGTCCTCGGCCATCAGCTGAAGGACGTATCGATCACACTCATCGACCGTCTACCTTACCATGGATTAAAAACAGAGTATTATGCACTTGCGGCGGGGACCGTGTCGGATCGTGACATCCGCATCGATTTTCCAGAAGAGGTCGACTACATATACGGCCAAGTCACCGATATCGATACGGGGGACAAAATGGTCCTGCTCGCGAGCGGGGAAAAAGTGCCGTACGACGACCTCGTCATCGGCCTCGGTTGCGAGGACAAGTATCACAACGTACCCGGTGCCGCCGAGTTCACGTACAGCATCCAAACGTTAGAAGAATCACGAAAGACCCAGCAAGCAATCAACGGCCTATCTCCGGGATCGGTCGTCTCGATCGTCGGTGCCGGCCTGTCCGGTGTCGAGCTCGCCAGCGAGCTGCGCGAGAGTCGTCCCGACTTGACGGTCCGTTTGTTCGACCGCGGCCCGTCCGTCCTATCGTTCCTATCAAACCGCGTCTCGATGTATGTCCAGTCTTGGTTCGAGGAACATGGTGTCGAAGTCATCAATAACTCGAACATCGTCCGGGTCGACGCCGATGGGTTATGGAACCATGAACAGCACTTCGCTTCCGATTTGACGGTGTGGACCGCCGGGATTCAACCGGTCGCCGTCGTCCGCAACCAAGGTTGGGAACTCGATGGGGGGGGACGTGTCAAATTGACACCACACCACTACGTCCCGGAACAGCCCGATATCTTCGTCGTCGGGGACAACGCCAGCCTGCCGTATGCACCTTCGGGTCAGCTCGCAGAAGCGCAGGCCGAACAGATCGTCCAAGTGCTACTCTGTAAATGGAAAGGTGTCGCATATCCGGATTTGCCGGATATCAAACTCCGAGGCACGTTAGGATCGCTTGGGAAGAAGGCCGGATTCGGTGTCTTCATGGGCAAGCAGTCGCTCACCGGAAAAGTCGCGCGATTGCTCAAGTCCGGAATTCTTTGGAAACATAAAGTCATTAAATAACATGCCTGGGTCGACCATCTCGGTCGATCCTTTTTAATGTAAAGCAATCCATTTGTCGTTCAGCCACCATCGTGTTGAGCCAAAAGTCTTGTATCTGAATCCCCTGTATCCTTATCTAAATATTCAGATTATTGATTCGATTGACATATTCTACCCGTTGGCAAAACTTGTTACTCTAGGGTCACGGCCGAACGACTTCGTGTCACCTCGCCTACATAACCCGAAGGAGGAAACAAGTTGAAAAAAATCTGTAGCACCGTCCTCGCCTCATTGCTCGTCTTGTCAACCGTCCCGGAAGCCGCGGAAGCTGCTCCCAACAAATCGAAAGAACGCGTCATCGTCGTCTTCAAAGAGTCAGCGAAGAATATCCCGCTCTCAATCGAAGGCATGGAAGTTCGCCAACAGTACAAAAACATTCCAGCCGCAGCGCTTGAAGTACCGAAAGCCGCACTGAACGGACTGAAGAACAACCCGCACGTCGCCCACGTGGAAGTCGATCAAACGGTACAAATCGAGAACCAGACCCAGGACTGGGGCATCCCGAAATTGAAAGCCCCATCGGCTTGGCAGAGCGGATACACCGGGAAAGGCGTGAAAGTATCGGTCGTCGATACGGGGATCTCGCCGCATCCTGATTTGACGATTTCGGGCGGTGCCTCATTCAGCACGGTCACGAGCTCGTACGCCGATGACAACGGTCACGGGACGCACGTCGCTGGTATCATCGGGGCCCGTAACAACAGCATTGGGACCGTCGGGATTGCCCACGAGGCGAGCATTTACGCCGTCAAGGCACTCGAGGCGAACGGTAGCGGTAGCCTATCGAGTATTATCGCCGGGATCGATTGGTCGATCACGAACGATATGGACGTCATCAACTTGAGTCTCGGGACGACGAGTCCATCCTCAACGCTCCAACAAGTCGTCGACCGTGCCAATAATGCTGGCATCCTCGTCGTCGCGGCAGCCGGTAACAACGGACGCACCGACGGATCGGGCGACCTCGTCAACTACCCGGCCCGATACAGCTCGGCCATCGCTGTCGCAGCGACGGACATCAACAACAATCGCGCTTCATTCTCGGCTACAGGCAGCACGGTCGAAGTCGCGGCACCAGGCGTGAGCATCAACTCGACACTCGCAACTGGAGGATACGGCCAGATGAGCGGGACATCGATGGCGACACCGTACGTCGCTGGTAACCTCGCTCTCATGAAGCAAGCGTTCCCGACGTTGTCGAGCGCACAACTCCGCTCAAAACTGTCACAAGACTCGATCGATCTTGGCGCGGTTGGACGCGACGCCTGGTTCGGAAACGGACTCGTCCAAGCTCCAGCGTCTGGTGGGACGTCACAACCTGTTCAAGCACTCGCGACGACAGTATCGACATCGAAGTCGACTTATTACGCGGGTGAGCAAGTATCGATCTCATCGACGGTGCGGGACGCGAACGGCCAACCGGTCGCAAACGCCGACGTCCGTGTGACGGTCACACAACCTTACGGCACGACGCTCACAGGGACAGGCAAGACAAGTTCGACAGGCGCCATCACGTTCACGCTCTCGACAAGTTCTTCATCACAGCGCGGCACGTACCAAGTGAAGGCTGATGCGACGCTCACTGGCTACACGGCTGGTTCGGCGACGTCATCGTTCCGCCTTCTGTAACGAACAAGAGTCGAACGACAATCGTCGCTCGACTCTTTTCATGCTGTCGTCTGCTCGATGGCCGAGTAGACTTTTCGTAACTGGACGACCCCTTCGTCCACGACTTCCCCATTCAAGAGGACAAGCGGATAAAACCACTCGTCTTGCTTGATCGCCTCAGCGATGTCGTCGTCCGCCGTCTCGAAATCGATGTACTCGAACTCGAACGCCTGATCCGGATATTTCCGGGCAAGAGCACTTTGCAACCATTCATATGTCTCGATCGAGCTAGGTGCCCCGACGCAGCTCGCACACTGCACCTCAGCCCCATATACCGTGATTTTCATGTCCATTCCCCCTGTTCTCTCCTATTATACAAAATTCAATAAGTCGTATCGTCACAAAACGCTCAGCGTTAATGATTGAGAAACAATCTCAAACTTGCTAGAATGAAAGGGAACCAGAAAGGGGTAGATACCATGGAAATGTTTGATCAAGTCCAAGAAGTACTCGATAAATTACGCCCGTTCTTGCTTCGCGACGGCGGTGACGTCGAACTCGTAGACGTGGAAGAAGGCATCGTCAAACTTCGTTTGATGGGTGCATGCGGCAGCTGCCCATCTTCAACCATCACTTTGAAAGCCGGGATTGAGCGTGCGCTCATCGAAGAAGTACCTGGCATCGTTGAAGTCGAACAAGTATTCTAAACAAAAAGGGAGACGTGAGTCATCCCTTTTTTTCATGCATGCGTCCATTCATCTAAGCTTTCGACCATATAGGTCGGGAGCTTTTCTTGTTCTTGGATAAAGGCCGGACCGTGTACGCCCGAATTGACATGAAGCGTCCGGAGCCCACCGTTGATTCCGAACAAGATGTCAGTATGATAGTTATCCCCGACCATGACGACCTCTTCTTTTGTGAGACCGATCATCTCAAGGGCGATATCGACCATGACCGGTTCCGGTTTCCCGATGAAGAATGGGTCTTTTTCCGTCGTCACAGCCAAGACTGATGTGAGCGCCCCGTTCCCCGGCAAAAAGCCACGTTCGGTCGGGATGGCGATATCGCCGTTCGTCGAGATGAAGCGGGCACCGGAACGAATCGCGAGTGCGCCTTTCGCCAACTTCTCGTAAGTGATATGGCGGTCGAGCCCGATGACGACATAGTCCGCCTTCGCCTCTTCCGTCACGTGGAAGCCACGTTCTTCAAGTGCTAAACGCAAGCCGTCTTCCCCAATCATGTAAACCGTCGCGCCCGGCGTCATCTTCTCGATGTAACGGGCCGTCGCCATCGCGCTCGTCAATACGTGCTCCGGTGTGACATGTACACCCATCGAGACGAGCTTATCTGCCACTTGTTTCGGCGTCATCGACGCATTGTTCGTGACGAACAAGTACGGGAAGCCCGTTGCTTCGAGTCGATTCACGAAATCGACCGCTGCTTGAATCGGGGCTGTCCCCGCATAAATCGTGCCGTCTAAATCAAATAAGTATCCTTTAATCGAATCCATCCAATCACTCGCTTTCTGGTAGAAATGCTGATACAGGTCCAAGTTCCACTTCGATATAATGCCGAACCTGCTCTGGGAATGCCTCGAACGTCGCTCTATAGCGCTCGACCCAAGCGTCGAATCGGTCCGAGTCTGCCGTGACGAACTCCCGGACGTAATGAGCCCGCAGCGCCACGAGCGCTTTTGCGGCTACTGCCGTCTCGGCATCGAGCACGCGTTCATCGAGCAAAATATCGACGATGTCCTCATAACTGCCCGGGTCGCGCATGATGAAGCCATCAATCATCGAATTGCCGACATCAATCACGCCTTCCATCAAATGGACGGCCAACCGCTGTTTCGCCAGTTCGACCGTGAAGGCGTCCCCCTCTAGTTGATCAAGTCGACCGAGCATCGTCTCCATATGGGCCAACGTCTCGCTAATCTTTTCTCTGTTCACAAAATACATCGGAATCCCCCCTGCCTCCTATAGTAATCCTTTTTCTCGTTCGAGAAAAGAATCTCACCTATTTACATCATTTATCCGATTGTGATACACTAATCCACGGATTAACACAATAAATAGTATGACACATTAAATAGACATCACGTGGAGGGTACAACACTATGGAACGAGAATTAGCGCTAGAGATCGTACGAGCAACTGAGGCAGCAGCACTTGCTTCGTCAAAATGGATCGGTCGTGGTCAAAAGAACGAAGCAGACGGCGCAGCCACGTCAGCAATGCGTGAAGTCCTCGGGACGGTCAATATGGACGCCACCGTCGTGATTGGTGAAGGCGAGCTCGATGAGGCACCGATGCTCTATATCGGTGAACGTCTCGGCACGACGTTTGGGCCGGAAGTCGACATCGCGGTCGACCCGCTCGAAGGGACGTCAATCGTCGCCAAAGGGCTCGGCGATGCCATGGTCGTCATCGCGGTCGCCGATAAGGGCGCCCTCCTCCACGCACCGGATATGTATATGGATAAACTCGTCGTCGGACCGAATTTGAAAGGCAAAGTCTCGCTCGACGAACCGCTCGAATCGATCATCGAGAAGGCAGCCCTCTATAACGGCAAGCGTATCGAAGAAGTCACGGTCATCATGCAAGACCGTGATCGCCATGAGCACTTGCGTCAAGCGGCGATGAACATGGGCGCTCGCGTCAAGCTGTTCGAAGACGGAGACGTTTCGGCGGGAATCGCGGCAGCCGTCAAATCAAATCCGATTGACATCTTTATCAGCACGGGCGGCGCCCCGGAAGGCGTCATCACGGCAGCGGCCGTCAAAGCGCTCGGTGGCGACATGCAGGCACGCCTTCACCCGATGAACGAAGAAGAGACGGCGCGCGTCATCTCGATGGGCATCGAAGACCCGCTCCAATTGCTCACAATCGACGACCTCGTCAAGAGCGATGACTGCATCTTTGCGGCGACAGGCGTCACGTCAGGCGAACTGCTCGACGGCGTCAAATTCTTGACGGACGATATCGTCGAAACGACGTCGCTCGTCATGCGCTCGAAAACGAAGACGATTCGTAAAGTCGTCGCCGAGCACACGTTGTCACTCAAGCCATACCTCCAAAAACAAGAAATCAACGCATAATAAAACCTCCGCTCTCGATGAGCGGAGGTTTTCGTTTAGAATCCTTGTTCGAAATCCGTTCCGGCATGGTTTGTCTGTGGTCGTTCCGCTTGACGAATCGAGTCGTAGAACGTCGCGTACGTCGTCGTGAAGTACGGGTAGACGTACAAGAAACCGATTCCGAGTGTGAACACCCCGACGAAGAACCAACCGATGAATGAGAGGACAAGTTTGAACGCGTCCATCTTATGCCCATCCATCATGCGGCGTGATTCCGTGATCGCCTCAAGGGCCGATAGTTCCGGTTGGTCCCGTAAAATGTAATACGTCAGTGAGTACGAGAACCCTTTGATGATTCCCGGGATCACGAGGAGCAACGTCCATAAGAAAATGAACAATCCCATGAAGAACGGGGCGAGCACGTGCTTGACGTAGCCCGTTTTAAATGGTTCGAACAACTTTGAGACGCCTGGCCGCTCGCCGCGTGAAACGGAAAGGACGAGCCACGCCCATCCGATCGTGAGCGGTGCAATCAACAAAGTGAGAAGAAGCGACAAGAACGTAAGTCCCGTGTCAGCCGCCGTCGGTATCGCCTCTGGGTCTACAGGGACAGGCGGCGCGAACGATTGTGGAATCCCGTTCAAGACGACGAATAAAATTAATAGCCCGGCCATCAGCCAACGCTTTCCGGTTAACATTTTTTGTGCATGTTGTTTTAACTGTGCAGTCATTTTTCATCATCCTTTTTGTGAGGTCTTTCCTAAGTGTACGTCATCGCCCCCAGAAAAGTTTCAAAAAACCACGAAAAAAGGGAAAAGGTTTTTTCCCTCCCCCTCAATACATCACATTGCCCATGAAAAACTGTGACATCGATAAAATAAATAAGAGCACACCTGTGGCCACTGCCGCCAACGAAATGATTTTAAATAGACGGCTTCTCAGAAACGCCTGACGATATTCAAAGCGGCGGATCAGCAATACGTGGACAACCTCATAGAGAAGGACTGCGGCCGTGAAGTAAAACGTCATGATACTCCCTAACCCGAAGAACAACATCGCAAGTAAGCCCAGACCGAAGTTATGAATTCGGTTGTGGACGTCATCGCGGTCACCGACGGTCGCCGTTTGTACGTGTTGCATACTTCCACCTCACTTCCAAAACCCGAACAGAAACAATTGCTATAAATATAAGTTATCACAATTTTCCCACCCCCAAACCTGTCACACCGTCTTTTCACCTAAAAGAAACATTTGGAAAATAAATGTAACAAAAAAAGCGCTGATGTCATCAGCGCGTCATATGCCGGTCGAAGGCTCAGCTTCTTCCGATTTATTGAATTTGCGTTTCAGTTTGAGCGGTTGTTTCGTGCCGCCGAAGACCGGACCGTCTTCCGCCTCATCGATTTCCGTCTCTTTCTTGAGCACGAAGAACGGGCACCCAAAGTTACAGTATTCATACACGTAATCCATCACATGGTCGATCCGGTTGTCATATGTCGCGAACTTGGATTTTGTCTCATAAAATCCTTTCAACCGAAGTTGTCCGTGACCCCAGTCCCCGACGATATAATCATACTTATCGAGCACGTCGCTATAGCGTGCGATGAATGCCTCCTCGTCAAAACCGTCCCGTTTTTCTTCGATGACGGTATAGCCGTGGCGATTCACTCTAATCATGTTTCACACCTCCACTCTCCTATCATATCATGCCAACCGGCCCCGCCCCTATCCTTTTCGGATGGCATTATGGCGTGTCACAATCGTTTCCCGCAACACATCACGGAGCAGTTCTGGCATGAAGTAACGCTTCGTCTGGTCGGCCAAGTAAGGAAGGAGCGGACCGAACGTGAACATGTCGACCGTGGCGACGCGATACGTCTCATCGAGCTCGACTTCCTGACCGTGGACGTAATAGCGACCATGCCTCAACTCGAGTCCGTGGACAATCGGGGCGCCAAGCACCGTTCCGCGAAACCCGAGGCCGCGGACATGCATCGTCGTGAACGCTTCTTCTTGGACATCGTTTAAAAAACGGATCAGCGTGGCTCCGTCCAGCGAGAGCAGACAAGGGTTGATCGGATGCGGACAGATGCGGTGAAGCATATTGAGCGTGACGTGCCCCGGCAATAACCCTTCCAATAGGACGCCTGCCGGGATCACGCTCACTTCAGCGTCACACCAGTCCGCCAGCCCGCCTGCCAACAGTTCACCGAGGGCAGATGGGCCGAACCAGTCGCTCGGATAACCCGGCGTGTCAGCGATGGTCACGTCGAGCAGCCGCTCGGCTTGGCTGTATTCTTCTTGTAAGGTTGAAACCGTCGCTTCATCTGTCTCTCGTTCCGTCAAGTCATGCAAACTGGCCCGCTTCTCGATGATTCGGTTCCCATCGAGGGTGAGTTCCACTTCCCCGACGTATTGACCGTATTTGCCGGCCTGGGCGATCAAGACGCCGTTCGTGACGACCCCGTCATCGAGCACGTGATGGGTATGGGCCCCGAGGATGACATCGATTTCCGGAAACGCTTCGGCGAGCCGCTCATCGGCATAAAAACCGAGGTGGCTGAGGGCGATGACGACATCACAGTCTCGGAGTGTTTCAAGTGCACGTTTCGTCGCCGCGTGCGGCGCTTCGATGGCCCAACCGAGTTCCGGATAAAGTTCTTCATACGGTGCCGTCACGCCGAACAGCCCGATGCGGAGTCCGTCTCGTTCGATGACGAGCGTCTCCGTCGCCCAATCGGGTCTCGTGCCATCCGCCTGATAGACGTTCGCGAGCAACACCGGGAACTCCGCCTCTTCGTATAGATGGGCGAGCCAGTCATGCGGGAACGTGATGCCTTCGTTGTTCCCAATCGTGACCGCCGTCGGTTGGACGCGATTGAGCAGGCGGACGTTCACTTGTCCTCGCGTCACTTCCGTCGCCGGATGGGTCCGGTCGGCATGGTCGCCGAGATCGAAGACGAGCGTCTCTTCTGTCCGGTGCTCGTTCAAAAACGAGACGAGACGCGGCCAGTTATGAAATTTCGAATGTAAGTCATTATAATGATACATCGTGATCGTTCTCAAGACGATTCCCCTTCCTAGAACAGGCTGATTTGGCTCGGGGCGAGCTCATATTCGGCACCGAGGATCTCGATCAACCGTTTGGCGTTCGGTACCGCGTCTCCGGCCGAGTTGTTGTTGAAGTAGACGTACACCGACTTCGCCGCTGCGTCGACTTGTTTGAGCGCCGCCGCGAGCTCTTGCAGTTCGTCTTCACTGTAGCGATACAGACAACGCACATGACGCCACTCTTGGCTCGTCATTCCTGGTTTTCTAAGCCAGCCAGCCGTGTTGCGCCCGTGTAAGCGAACGACGGCCACTTCCGGATTGGTCACGACCGGCACGAACGGGATGCTGCTCTCTTTCGTCTGCGGCTCATCACAGATCGTGTTGATGAACCGAAGTTCCGTCAAGAAAGCGAGCGTCCGCTCCCGGAACGCCTTGGAGAACCAAGTCGGATTGCGGAACTCGATCGCGATGTCATAGTCCTTCAACTCGTCGCGAATCGTCCGCAAATAATCGAGATGCGGCTTTGAGACGTCAAACCACGGCGGCAGCTGGACGAGCACGGCCCGGAGTTTTCCGGCCTGCTTCAACGGTTCGACCGAGGTCCGGTATCGTTCGAACAGTTCGGCGAGCGGTAATTTCGGTTCGCGGTCATGTCCGCTCATTTCCCTGGAAACTTTGACGACGAACTGGAACGTTTCTGGTGTCTCCTGGTTCCACTTCTCATAGTTCTTCACAGGTTGAATCGCATAAAACGAGGAATCGATCTCGACGGTCGGAAAATGCCCCGCGTAGGTCGACAGTTTATGTTTACGTTCTTCCGGGTTCGTATAGAGCAAATCGTGGTCGCCCCATCCCGTCACACCGACATAAATCATCATGTTCCCTCCTCACATCATTGTTCGAACGTGGCCGTCGCTTTCCGCTTCGACCAGTTCAACGTTCCGGCGAACGTCACGAGCAACAGGACGAGTCCCATCACGAACGGATAGCGCATATCGATATCAAACGCAATCCCGGCGAGCGTCGGCCCGACGATATTGCCGATGCTCATATAGGCGTTGTTCATCCCCATCGCAAACCCTTGTTCCTTATCGGCCATTTTCGACACGAGCGTATTCAACACCGGTCGTAAAATCGACGTCGACAAGAAGATAATCAACGTGACGGCGAAGAAAATCGTGTAAGACCCGGCGAACAGCGAGAACAAGAAGCCGAGCGCGGCGAGCATGATGAAGATGAGCACGACTTTGATCTCACCGAGCAATGAAACGAGACGGTCGACGGCGAACAGCTGCACGATGACGCTGACGATGCCTGTCCCGGTGATCATGACCGCAATTTGTTGCGGTGTCGCGCTGAACGTCTCACTGACGAACAAGCCGAGGACAGATTCATACGCCATCAAACCGAACGCCATGACCAAGTTGATGACGAGCACGAAGAAATACGGCTTCCGTGTCGACGACACGAGTTGGCGCGGCAACGACTCGCTCTCGCTCGTTTGAACGTATGGCTCTCGATCCGGTTCCTTCAATAGAATGATCGACGAGATGACGGCGACGAACGAGACGATCGCCGACAAGAGAAGTGGCGCCTTCAAACCGAACTCAGCGAAGAAACCACCGATCCCCGGTCCGATAACGATCCCGAGCGACATTGCCGCGGAAATATAACTGTTCCCTTTCGCCCGTTGCTTGAGCGTGGTGATGTCGGCCACGTAGGCGAAAATCGCCGGAATCAACAGCGCGGCCCCGACGCCGCCGATTGCCCGTGAAATCAAGAGGACGGTCAGGTTGTCAGATAAGTAAAAGACGCCCATCGAGACGGTAAAGCCGATCAGACCTAAAATAATCATTAGACGGCGTCCGTAAACATCCGCCCATTTCCCGGCGATCGGCGACATGAGCAACTGGGCCCCTGCGAAGACTGAGATCATGAGACCGGCAGCAGTGCCGCCTTCTCCGATCATCTTCAAATAATCAGGAATGATCGGAATGATGATCCCGAATCCTGCTACAGCGATGAACATGTTCAACATGAGAATCGCCAATTGTTTCTTTTGTTTAGTCGTCAATGTATGTCACTTCCTTTTCATCCTTTCATTTTACTTGTTGATGAATGGAATGAGCAAACGATAAGACAGCAAAACACCCATCCTTGACCAGAGGATGGGTGTTCGTTCACTTGCTTATGAGATGCGTGATTGAGCGAGTGATTGATTGGAACGTTGTTTCGGTAAGAAAAGCGTGATCACATACACGATCAACGTTGGAACCGCCCAGGCGAGCCCGATCTCGGCCATCGGCAAGTTCGTGATCCATTCGGTTGCAGCAGACGGCGCCAAACCGTGTGTCGTCTCAAAGAGCGAGAGCACGAGGGCCGTATACACTGTCGCCTTCATGGCGACGTGAGGGTTGCGTTGAATCCGTTCCGTGATCGACACGAGAACGAGTGCGATCATGACCGGATACAAGAGCGTGAGAAGCGGTACCGCGATTTGAATCAACGTACCGAGTCCGACGAGTGAGATGAGATAGCCGAACAACGTCGTCGCGATAACGACCTGATAATACTTGAGTGATTCGAACGTGTTGCTGATGAAGCGTGAGAACTCAGTGATGAGCCCGACCGCTGTCGTCAAACAAGCGAGGAAGACTGCTGCCCCAAGTGCGAGCATTCCGACTTGTCCGAATGAAGAACCGGCGAACGCTTGAAGCAAGCTTGCGCCATCTGTCGTCCCCGTTTGACCCGTCATATTCGCTCCGATCGATCCGAGCGAGATATAGACGAGCATCAAACATGTGACGGCAAGTAAGCCTGACGAGCGGAGAAGCGAAGACGCTTCTTTTTGGTCTGTCATACCGTTCGCTTTGAGCGTGACGAGCACGATGGCCCCGAAGACGAGTGCGCCGAAGACGTCCATCGTCAAGTAACCTTGTTTGAAACCTTCCCCGAGCGCACCGATCCATGTCTCATATCCTTCTGCTGGTGCGACCGGCTTCCCGAGTGGAGCCACGAGGTTCGTGATTCCGATTGCCGCAAGCAAGAGCAAGAGGATTGGTGTGATGATGCGTCCGATGATTTCAATCAATTTTTGAGCGCGTAACGTCAAGAAGAACGTTAATCCGAAGAAGACAGTTGAACTGATTGCGAGCGTGAGCGTAGATGGCGCACCGAGGAACGGTACGACTCCCATCTCATACGTGACGGCTGCCGTCCGAGGAATCCCGAAGAACGGCCCGATTGCCACGTACATTAATCCCGTCAAGACGAGAGCAAGACGCTTCGGAATATACCGAGCGATTTGGTCAGACCCACCGCCGACCCGCGCGACTGCGAAGAGCGCGAGTAATGGTAGCCCGACGCCGGTAATGACGAAGCCGACTAGGGCTGGGACGAGGTTCTGTCCTGCCATCGCACCTAGCATCGGTGGGAACAGCAAGTTCCCGGCCCCGAAGAATAATGCGAAAATCGTGAACGCTAACGGGAATAATGTCGATTTTTTCATACAACTACCTCCACATACATGTAATACCTTCCGTGTTACCCAATGAATCAAATGACTAAATTTTCTGACAATAAAGCGCTTGGTCTATTTCATTATACACACTTTCATTTTTTTGACCACCCTATCCTTAAAAATGATGTTTATTTTTTTGAAATGTGGATTTTTCATATGGAACCGTTCCCTCATTTTACAAATTATCGGCGAGCAAATGAGGAAGGATTGCTCTTTATGAGAGAAATGGTCAATAACGGATATCGAATTTCCGGAAGGATTCGATCGTCGCCTCTTCGGCTTCGATGCGTTCGACCCCGACAAAACGATTGCCGTCATATAAAGCACGTTTATAAGATTCGAGTCTCTCCGCGTCTCCTTCGATTTGAAGTTCGACCGTCCCGTCATTCAAGTTCCGAACCCAACCCGTGATGCCGTATTCAAGCGCTGTCGCTTGAGCGAAGTAGCGGAAACCGACCCCTTGGACACGACCCGATACGATGAGATGTTGTGCTTGTTTCATGCATGTATTCCTCCTTGTATGTGAAATAACAGGTTTAATGACGCTATAGTTAGGAAATAATATTTAAGTAAAATAATGGATAGGAGTGGTGATGTGGAACAACTTGTGAATATGGTGACGACGTTTTCGGATTGGCTATGGGGAGTGCCAATCATCTCATTACTTGTCTTGTCTGGACTTTATTTGACGATTCGTTTAGGGTTCTTCCAATTCCGATACCCGCTATACATATTGCAACAAACGTTAGGCAGTGTCTTTAAAAAACCAAAAGGCGAAGGCGACATCAGTCCTCGCCAAGCACTCACGTCGGCCTTGTCGTCGACAATCGGTGCTGCCAATATCATCGGGGTACCGGCTGCCATCATGTTCGGTGGTCCCGGTGCCATCTTCTGGATGTGGGTCATCGCCGTCGTCGGGATGGCCATCAAGTTCTCGGAGAGCGTCCTCGCTGTCCGTTACCGCGAGAAAAACGAGGCCGGGGAATTTGTCGGCGGTCCCGTCTACTATATGGCCAAAGGCTTGAAGTTGAAATGGCTCGCTTCTTGGTTCGCCTTCGCCCTCATGATTGAACTCATTCCGAGTATCATGGTCCAAGGGAACGCCGTCAGTTCGGCCGTCCGCGAGACGTTCGACGGTAATACGCTCGTGACCGGACTCATCGTCGCGGGCCTCGTCGCGCTCGTCGTCTTCGGCGGAGTGAAGCGGATCGCCAAAGTGACAGAGGTCATCGTCCCGGCGATGGCGCTCGTCTATGTCGGTGCCGGGTTCATCATTGTCTTAATGAACTTCTCGCAAATCCCGGAAGTACTCGGGCTCATCTTCTCGTACGCATTCCAACCGATGGCTGCCCTTGGCGGTTTCGCCGGTGCCGCGATTGCCGAGACGATTCGTTGGGGCTTCGCCCGCGGTCTGTATTCGAACGAGGCTGGACTCGGGACGGCACCAATCGCCCACGCGGCCGCCCAAACGGATCATCCGGTCCGTCAAGGCTTCTGGGCCGTGATCGGGATTGTCATCGATACGCTCATCATCTGTAGCACGACGGCGTTCGTCGTCTTGTCTTCCGGTGTATGGACAGAGGCCGGCGCCATGAACGACCCGGCCGCTCTGACGACGATCGCATTCCAACAGTACTTCGGTTACACGGGTAGCCTGCTCGTCACGATCTCGCTCATCTTCTTCGTCTTGTCGACAATCATCGTCATCATCTTTTACGGGTCGCGCCAAGCCGAGTACTTGTTCGGGTTGAAGGCCGGCTTCTTGATGAAAGTCGTCTATATCGCCTCGATCGTCATCGGTGCGATCGGCGGCGCCCAAATGATTTGGAACTTCCTCGACTTCATGCTCGCGATGATCCTCATCCCGAACATGATCGCCGTCTTGATGTTGAGCGGTGAAGTGAAGCGCTTGACGACCGAGTTCTTCACGTCCGAGAAATATTATAAGAAAGACGTCGCCGAGAAGAAGGCGTCGTAACGACAAACCCGGCTGCAATCGCAGCCGGGCCTTTTTTATGAACTCGATTCAATCTTGTCGATCGCTTGACGAATCCGTCCGACCGAGGCGTCGAACTGTTGTTGTTCCTCGTCCGTCAGTTCGATTTCGACTATTTGGCGGATACCGGTCCGATCAATCAAGGCCGGTACGCCGATATGGAGGCCAGAGGCACCGTATTCTCCGTCGAGATGAGCACCGATCGTCACGACGGAGTTCTCGTTCCGGACGATGGCGCGGACGATCCGAAGGAGCCCGAGCCCAATCGCGTAGTACGCCGCGCTCTTATATTCGATAATTTGATTCGCCGCATCGCGGACCCCTTGATAGATGGCGTCCAAATCTTCTTGGCGGTACGATTCATTCTCCTCAAGTAACTGCTTCATCGACTTCCCATAAATGCGGGCATTGTCCCAGGCGACGAATCCCCCGGCGCCATGTTCGCCCATATAATAGACGTGGCAGTTCCGTGATGACAAGTCGAAGTACTCGCCGACCTTATAACGAAGACGGGCCGTGTCAAGCACCGTACCTGAACCGATGACGCGGTGCTTCGGCAAGCCTGACGCCTCAAAGGCGACGTGCGCCATGACGTTGACCGGGTTCGTTGCGACGACGATGATGCCATCGAACCCGCTCGCCATGATTTGTTTCGTGACGTCGCGGACGACGACCGCGTTTTGTTCGGCCAGGTCCATCTGGGTCTGACCGAGCTTTTGAGCGGCACCGGCCGTGATGACGACGATATCGGCGTCACGGCAGTCCGAGTAGTCCCCTGCCCAAATCCGGACCGGGCTCGGGGCGAACGAGATGCCGTGGTTGAGGTCCATCGCCTCCCCTTCAGCCTTGGCGTGGTTCGAGTCGATCAAGACGAGCTCTTCACAGAGCGCCGCCATCGACAATTGATAGGCGAAACTGATACCGACCCAGCCAGCGCCGACGACGGCGATGCGGGTGATGTCTTTTGGATCAATCGTTTCCATTCAATCATTCCTCCCTAAAAGCAGTCTCTCTCTTAGCATACCCGACTCTCCTTCGTTTCACGACAAAAAAAGCGAACTCCCTTGCGGTGAGTTCGCTAATTAAAGATTATCCGATCGATCCTTCCATCTCGAACTTGATGAGACGGTTCATTTCGACGGCATATTCCATTGGCAATTCTTTCGTGAACGGCTCGATGAAGCCCATGACGATCATCTCCGTCGCTTCTTCTTCCGAGATTCCACGGCTCATGAGGTAGAAGAGTTGCTCTTCTGACACTTTAGAGACTTTCGCTTCATGCTCGAGTGAGACTTGGTCGTTCAAGATCTCGTTGTACGGGATCGTGTCCGACGTCGACTCGTTGTCCATGATGAGCGTGTCACATTCGATGTTCGAACGTGCACCTTTCGCTTTACGACCGAAGTGGACGATTCCGCGATACGAGACTTTTCCGCCTTGTTTCGAGATCGACTTCGAGACGATTGACGACGACGTGTTCGGTGCGAGGTGAATCATCTTCGCGCCCGCGTCTTGGTGCTGCCCTTTACCGCCGAGGGCGATTGAGAGCGTCATACCGCGTGAGCCTTCACCTTTTAAGATGACAGCCGGGTATTTCATCGTGAGTTTCGAACCGATGTTACCATCGATCCACTCCATCGATCCACCCGCTTCACAGACGGCACGCTTCGTGACCAAGTTATAGACGTTGTTCGCCCAGTTTTGGATCGTCGTATAACGGCAGTACGCGTCTTTGTTGACAAAGATCTCAACGACCGCTGAGTGAAGTGAGTTCGTCGTGTAGACCGGTGCTGTACATCCTTCGACGTAATGGACAGATGCGCCCTCGTCGACGATGATGAGCGTCCGCTCGAACTGACCCATGTTCTCCGAGTTGATGCGGAAGTAAGCTTGGAGCGGTTGCTCGAGCTTCACGCCTTTTGGTACGTAGATGAACGAGCCACCTGACCAAACAGCCGAGTTGAGTGCCGAGAACTTGTTGTCCGTCGGCGGAATCAATTTTCCGAAATACTCACGGAAGAGGTCTTCATTTTCTTTAAGCGCCGTGTCTGTATCTTTGAAGACGACACCTTTCGCTTCGA
This sequence comes from Exiguobacterium sp. s6, assembly GCF_018618155.1. NCBI lineage: Bacteria > Bacillati > Bacillota > Bacilli > Caryophanales > Exiguobacterium > Exiguobacterium sp. s6. The sequence goes on along the minus strand of NZ_JACSLN010000001.1, from coordinate 776,686 downwards.
AGTCTTCTTGCATGCTGTGATAGACGACTTCAGACTCATACTGAGCCGAAACGCCTGCCAAGTATTTTTGCTCCGCTTCCGGGATTCCGAGCTTGTCAAACGTACGTTTGATTTCTTCAGGAACCTCGTCCCACGAGTGCTCTGTCTTTTCAGACGGTTTGACATAATACGTGATCTCATCGAAATCGAGTGCCGTGAGATCGCCGCCCCATGTCGGCATCGGCATTTTGCGGAACTGTTCGAGTGATTTCAAACGGAACTCGAGCATCCATGCCGGTTCTTCTTTCATGCGCGAGATCGTCTCTACGATTTCATTCGTCAAGCCGCGGCCTGAACGGAAAATCGAGATGTCTCGGTCATGGAAGCCATATTTATAATCGCCAATGTCAGGCATGTTTTTCGCCATATCGGTCTCCTCCTTCTACTTACGCTTCCTCGTCGACTCCCTTTTCAAGCGCTTTCCACGCGAGCGTGGCGCACTTGATGCGAGCCGGAAACTTTGAGACGCCAGACAACGCTTCGATGTCGCCTAGGTCGAACGTGTCTGTATCGTAGTCTTTCCCTTGGACCATCTCCGAGAAGATATTGGCCAATTGGAGTGCCTCGTCAACAGACTTGCCCTTCACGATTTGAGTCATCATCGATGCCGAGGCGAGACTGATCGAACAGCCTTCCCCTTCAAACTTGGCATCTTTCACGATTCCATCCTCAACTTGGAGTTGGAGTCGGAGTGAATCCCCGCATGTCGGGTTGTTCAAGTCGATCGTCACGCCATCTTCGATGACGCCACGGTTTCTTGGGTTTTTATAATGATCCATGATGACCTGTCGGTACAACATGTCGAGATTGTTAAAACTCATAATTGAAATACTCCTTCGTTTGACGTAGCCCTTCGATGAAGCGGTCGACTTCTTCTTTCGTATTGTACAAGTAGAAGCTCGCTCGGGCTGTCGATGATTGCTTCAGGAGACGCATGAGCGGCTGAGCACAATGGTGGCCGGCCCGGACCGCAATGCCTTGCATATCCAAGACGGTCGCTAAGTCGTGGGCGTGCACGTCACCTAAGTTGAACGTGACGAGTCCGACCCGTTCCTCTGGCCCGAAGATTTGGATACCTTCGATCGTCCGCATCTGTTCGATGGCGTACGTCGCAAGCGCCCGTTCGTGGGCTTCGACGTTCTCGAGACCGAGGTCTTCTAAAAAGTCGATGGCCGCTGCCAAACCGACGGCGCCGGCGATGATCGGCGTCCCTGCTTCGAACCGGTACGGGATGTCTTTCCATGTCGACTCATACAAGTCGACGTAATCGATCATCTCCCCACCGAATTCGACCGGCTCCATGTTTTTAAGCAACTGTTTCTTCCCGTATAAGACCCCAATCCCGGTCGGACCGAGCATCTTATGGCCTGAAAAGGCGAGGAAGTCGCAGTCGAGTGCTTGCACGTCAAGTTTACGGTGCGGTGCGCTTTGCGCCGCATCGACGACCATGACCGCGCCTTTCTCGTGGGCGAGTTTCGCCACGTCGGCGATCGGGTTGATCGTGCCGAGCACGTTCGAGACGTGACTCATGGCAACGATTTTCGTCCGGTCCGACAAGACGGCACGGACCGCGTCGAGCGTGACTCGACCGTCCGGCGTCAATTCGACGTAACGGAGTTTGGCCCCTTTACGCTTGGCGAGCTGTTGCCACGGAATCAAGTTGGCGTGATGCTCCATCGGCGTGAGGACGATTTCGTCCCCTGCTTCGACGTTGGCATCCCCGTAGCTTGACGCGACGAGGTTAATCGCCGTCGTCGTCCCGCGTGTGAAGATGATTTCTTCCGGGACGGCGGCGTTGATGAATGAACGGACGCGCTCCCGCGCCCCTTCATACGCATCCGTCGCGTGCGTCCCGAGCGTATGGACGCCCCGGTGCACGTTCGAGTGGATGCGGCGATAGTAATCCTCGATCGCCTCGATGACAGCAAGCGGTTTTTGGGAGCTCGCCGCGCTGTCGAGATAGACGAGCGGATGACCGTTGATTTCCTGATCTAAAATCGGGAACTGTTTACGAATCGAGGCATCGATCATCTTAACGTACTTTCCCTTCGATGACTTCACGGAGACGGTCTTTGACCGACTCGATCGCGAGTTGCTCGACGACCGGGTTCAAGAATCCGTGAATGATCAAACGTTCGGCTTCTTTACGCGACAGACCGCGGCTCATCAAGTAGTAGAGCTGCACGTCGTCGACGCGTCCGACCGAAGCGGCGTGACCGGCCATGACGTCGTCCTCATCGATGAGGAGAATCGGGTTCGCGTCGCCACGTGCCTTTTCAGACAACATGAGGACACGTTCCGTTTGAACGCCGTTCGATTTCGAAGCGCCATGGTGAATCATCGATGTCCCGCTGAAGATGGCCGTGGCCGAGTCTTTTTGGACACCGTGAATCAAGATGAACCCTTCTGACGACTTCCCGAAATGGTCCGTCCGGATGTTGAAGTTTTGTTTCTGTGCGCCACGACCGACCGTGACGGCTTTCGTGTCTGAGAACGTGTTGTCTCCGACGAGGTGTGTCTTCGTCTCGACGAGCGAGTTGCCGTCATTCATGTGACCGAGCGCCCATTCAAGGCGTGCGTTCTCATAGACGACACCACGGCGGTTCATGAACGAGAGGGCCGACTCAGCAAGCTGATCGACGCCACCGAAGACGACTTTCGCGTTCGCGGCTGCGAACACTTCTGTCACGGCGTTGACCGTGTGCGGCTCGTTCGTGTTCGAGAGGAAGCTCTCGACATACGTCACTTCACTGCCTTCGTCCGCGACGATGATCGTGTGGTGATAGAGCGCGCCGTTCGCTTGTTCCATCGTGAAGATGGCTTGGAGCGGGTCTTTCAACTGGACGTTCTTCGGTACGTATAGGAACGCACCACCGTTCATGAGGGCAGCGTTCAACGCAGACAAACGTTCTTCGTCCACGCGGACACCTTCCGTCATGAAGTACTTCTCGACGAGGTCCGGATGTTGTTCCATCGCTTCGTTGATGCCCATGAAGAGGACACCTTCTGGCGTCGCGAGTTCGTTGTAGACGACATGACCGTTGCGTTCAACGAGCACGTTTGTACGGTGGTCTCCAAGAAGTGCTTCGATTTCAGGCGTCAAGCCGTCGTGCTTCGTGAGCTCGACGTCTCCAGAGACGAAGTCCCATTTATCAATCTTGATCTTTTCAACTTTTGGCAAGGCGAGAGTCGGCGCAAGTTCTGCTGCTTCTTTGCGACGGTTGACCATAAATGCCGGTCCACCGAGCGCCTCTGCACGTGCCGCTACTGCTTGTGCATCCAATTCAAATTGTACGGTCATCGTACAGCCTCCTTACGCTTCTGTGTCTACTGTCATTCCAAGATCTTGCTTCACCCAGTCGTAACCTTCTGCTTCGAGTCGTTGTGCAAGCTCTTTGCCACCTGACATGACGATTTTACCGTCCATCATGATGTGAACAAAGTCTGGCTCGATGTAGTTGAGGAGACGTTGATAGTGCGTGATGATCAAGCAGCCGAACTCTTCTGAGCGCATTTCGTTGACGCCTTTGGCGACGACTTTGAGCGCATCGATGTCGAGACCTGAGTCAATTTCATCGAGGATGGCGATGTTCGGTTTAATCATCATCATTTGAAGAATCTCGTTACGTTTTTTCTCTCCGCCTGAGAAGCCTTCGTTCAAATAGCGGTGTGCCATTTCTGAAGGGATTTCGAGGACGTCCATCTTCGCATCGAGTTCACGGATGAACTTCATGAGTGAGATTTCTTGTCCTTCTTCGCGGCGTGAGTTGATTGCTGAACGCAAGAAATCGGCATTCGTGACACCACTGATTTCAGCAGGATACTGCATCGCGAGGAACATTCCGGCTTGCGCGCGCTCGTCAACTTCCATGTCGAGTACGTCTTCGCCGTTCAAATCGACGCTTCCGCCTGTTACTTCATACAATGGATGTCCCATAAGTGCCGATGCGAGTGTAGATTTACCCGTCCCGTTAGGACCCATGATGGCGTGAATTTCGCCACCTTTAATTTCAAGATTAAGACCTTTGACGATCTCTTTTCCTTCGATTGAGACGCGGAGGTCATCAATTTTCATGTGTGGTACGTTAGACATTCGGATACCCCTTCCGTTTTCTCGCCATTTTTGGCGTAGATTAGATATATTCTAATCTTAATCTAGGCAATTTTTTATTTCAAGCGACTCACCTTATTATTCATTCTCAATAAAACTTAAATGTTGAGAATGAGAATATCGGGAAATCAAGACTTTATCCAACTTTTTCCTCGATTAAGGCCAAACTTGCTTTCCGTTCTTTCAAGGCGCCGGCGAAGAAGAAGGCGCCGCAAGCCGTCAACACGGCCAAGCTTCCAAACACTGGCAACGCGGCGTTATCAAACCCATCGAGCAACACCCCGCCGATGACAGGGCCGATCGTCTGACCGAGCGCCGTCAACCCCATCGCCCCGAAATACGTCCCGCGCAGGTGAGCCGGTGCCAATTCGTCCGTCAATACGTCCGTCATCGTGAACATGAGCACCTCACCGATTGTGAAGATGACCATCGCGATGAACAACACCCACGTCTCGGTCGCAAAACCGATGAGCAGGAGCCCCGTCGACAGCGTCCCGACGCCGAAAAAGAGTGACTTGATCGGCGACACGCGAATCCCGAAGCGCATGATCGGATATTGGACGATGAGGACGGTGATCGCATTGACCGTCAATAGATAGGCGAACAAACGTGAGCCATCGCTGAAGCCGTCATGGAACGCGATGAACTGCGGCAACGTCGCATTGAACTGACTATAGCCGATGATGGCGAAAATCATCCCGATGATGACGTAGCGGAACGTCTTATCTTGTTGTAACACACGGAACGTCTCCGTCAAGCGCGGCCGGACTTTGACGCCGTCCCCTTCCTCGAACGGATATTTCCGGAACAACGTCGAAATGACAAGACCGTATAACACATAGACGCCCGTGACAACGAAGAAGGCGCTCTTCGCCCCGGTGAGCGACAACACGACCGCGAGCAATGGACCAATCGCCGCCGCGATATTGATTAAAAAGTAGCGGACATTGTAGACGATGACGCGCTGGTCCGGTTGCGTCGTGTCGCTGATAAGCGCGCGGGACGCCGGTTCGAGGAACGACCGTGACACGCCCATAAGTACCGAGAACATGTAAAACCAAAATAATTCCGTCACGAGCGCGAACCCGCTGAACGTGATCGCATTCAAGGCGATCCCGATGAGCATCAACTGTTTGCGCCCATAGCGGTCAGACAGCGTGCCCCCAAAAAAGCTCATGAATAACCCCGATAACGCCGAGATGGCGAACACCGTCCCGATGACACTCGCCGAGAAGCCAAGCGTCGCAAGATAAATCGCAAAAAACGGCATAACAAAAAATGTCGACAGCCGGGCAAAAAATGTACCAAATAAGACACCCAGCGTCAGCGGATGAATGTGTCGTATGTTCATCCGGATCCCCCCTTTTTCTACATATATGTAGTGTACTTCTATTGGTGCGCCAAAACTACTCCAAACAAAAAAGGCCCGGGATGTCCCGAGCCTTGACGACAATTATTATTTGACCGGTACGACTGCGCCTTTGTATTCGTCCAAGATCCACTGTTGTGTCTCTTCTGACGTGAGGACTTCAAGGAGTGCCTTGACGCGCTCATCATCTTCGTCGCCTTCACGTGTGACGATCAAGTTGACGTAAGGTGAGTCTTCGCCTTCAAGGGCGATCGCGTCTTCGAGCGGGTTGAGGCCGGCATCGATCGCGTAGTTCGTGTTGATGAGGACCGCGTCCCCTTCACCGTTGTTGAACGCTTGCGGGAGAAGTGCCGCTTCAACGTCCGTCTTGAACTCCAAGTTTTTCGGGTTGTCGACGATGTCTGAAACCGTCGCGTCCGTCGTCTTGCCTTCTGCAAGCGTGAGTAAGCCTTCTGATTGGAGCATCGTGAGGATTCGGCCGTGGTCAGCGACTGACGAACTCATGATGATTTCAGCGCCTTCTGGCAACTCATCGAGTGATTTGTAGTCTTGTGAGTAGACACCAATCGGCTCGATGTGGACGCCGCCGGCTGATGCGAATTTGTAGTCTTTATTCTCAGCCATTTGCGACTCGAGGTACGGCTCGTGTTGGAAGTAGTTCGCGTCGAGTTCGCCGTCCGCGAGCGTTTTGTTCGGGAGGACGTAGTCTTGGAACTTCTTGATTTCGAGCGTATAGCCCTTCTCTTCGTAGTCGTCTTGAATGTGCTCTAAAATCTCAGCGTGCGGGACGTTTGACGCACCGACGACGAGCGTCTTGTCATCGCCCGAACCTGATTCTGAATCTCCGCCGCAAGCTGCGAGAATCGTAAGTGCTGAAGCTGCTGTCAATCCGAGTACTGTTTTCCATGATTTCATTATAAAACCCCTCCAAATTTTCTATTTAGATCAAGCGGAACGCTTGTCAATTACTGATACGAGTCGATCGCCGATGAACTGGATGACGAAGACGATAACCAAGATTAAGACGGTCGCGACGAACGTGACGTCACTCTGTGAACGCTGGAACCCTTCGAGGAACGCCAAGTTCCCGAGTCCCCCGCCCCCGACGACCCCTGCCATCGCCGTATAACCGACGATTGCGACGATCGTGACCGTGATGCCTGACACGATGGCCGGCAATGCTTCTGGGAACAACACTTTATAGACGATTTGCCATTTTGTCGCACCCATCGATTCAGCCGCCTCGATGACGCCGCGGTCGACTTCGCGAAGGGCGAGCTCGACCATCCGCGCATAGAACGGAGCCGCACCGATAATGAGCGCCGGCAACGCTGCCGTCGACCCGAGCATCGTCCCGACGACGAGTAACGTGAACGGGATGAGCAAGATGATCAAAATGATGAACGGAATCGACCGGAACACGTTGACGATTGCGCTGATGACCGTGTAAATCGGACGGTTTTTCATCATGAGCGGTTCGTTCGTGACGTATAAGAGCATCCCGAGGGCGAGACCGATGACGAACGTCGCGGCTCCGGCGACGAGCGTCATATAGAGCGTCTCCCACGTCTGTTCTAACATGACTTGCCAATCTACATTAGGAAACATCGCTTTCTACCTCCACTTCCACTGCCTGCGACCGGATTGAGGCGATGGCCCGCTCGACTTCAGCCGGCTCTCCGATCAATTGGATGAATAATGTCCCGAGGGCACCGACTTGTGACTGCGTCACGTTTCCGCCGATGATGTTGAAGCCGATATCATGTTGCTTCAACACTTCTGACAGAATCGGTTGCTCGGCCGTCTCGTTCAAGAATTTGAGCTTGACGATTTGACCGCTCGGATAACGCGCTTTCAAGTGCTCGAACGTGAGCGACATGTCTTCGACCGCGCCGATCTGTTTGACGAACTCTTTCGTGATCGGCTGTTCCGGATGTTGGAACACCTCGGCGACTTGTCCGGTCTCGACGACCTTCCCGGCCTCCATGACGGCGACGCGGTGGCAAATCTTTTGGATGACGTGCATCTCATGGGTGATGAGGACGATCGTCAATCCGAGCTTTTTATTGATGCTGACGAGCAGTTCGAGAATCGAATCGGTCGTCTTCGGGTCGAGTGCGCTCGTCGCTTCATCGCAGAGGAGCACTTCTGGATTCGTAGCGAGCGCACGGGCTATCCCGACTCGCTGCTTTTGACCGCCCGATAGTTGCGACGGATAGCTGTCTTCCCGTCCGCCTAAGCCGACGAGTTCGACAAGTTCTTGGACGCGGCGTTTGCGTTCGCTGGCCGGTACCCCGATGAGCTCGAGCGGGAAGCTGATGTTTTCAGCGACCGTGCGTGACCATAATAGGTTGAAGTGTTGGAACACCATCGAGACGTTTTTACGTACCCCGCGTAGTTCCTTCGGCGTGAGCTTCGTCAGCTCGCTGCCGGCGACCACGATTTCACCGCTAGACGGTGCCTCGAGTCGGTTGAGCAAGCGGATGAGCGTCGACTTCCCCGCCCCTGAATATCCGATTATTCCAAAAATTTCGCCGCTTTCGATGGTAAGCGACACATCATCGACCGCCTGGACCCGACCGTTTTTCGTATCGAACCATTTGGCCACATTGCGTAGTTGAATCAATCCATTTCCCTCCTGACAACAAAAAAAGTACGCACGTTTGAGCAAACGTGCGTACTTTATCGGTACGGACAACGATTGCTCTCATCTTCCAAGGTTTACACCTTGCTGGAATTAGCACCATTTCGGATTGCTCCGCGGTTGCTGGGCGTCATAGGGCCAGTCCCTCAGCCTCTCTTGATAAGAGTGGTTGCGTATTTGATTAGCTTTATCATAGCGACACATTATTTTCATGTCAAACTATTTTTTTCAGACAAATTAAAAAAAGGTGCCATCCGAGGATGACACAGAACGTAGCACCTTGAGTCACTGAAGGACAACCCATAGATGAACCTCTTTTGCCCGATCAGAGCATTCATCCTTATATGGGGGATTTTACCCAATCATCACTCGGTCTTCGAACGGACCATGCAATTACGCGACCGGTGCCCCGACGCTTGATTTTTTTGGGGGACAATCGAAGGGAAGGTCCACCTGAAATCGCGTAAGCTCATGCAACGGTTGTTCGAAAACGTCTTGCTGACGGGAAAATCTCGACCTATGTTGTGTTCAAGTAAGATGTTGTAATGAATATATCATTCGTGAACTTTCTGTGTCAACTGATTATTTAAAATTTTCAGATTATTCTAATCATCCTATCTCATTTGACGAAAGATAGGACGTGCTGGACGTTTTGAAACGCATACAAACGATCGCGAACTTGGCCATTTTCCAGCTTCAATAGCGCCGGGACGCTCATGACTTGATACGCCTCGAGCTCGTTCGGGATAAAGTTGGCATCGCGCTTTTCAATCTGGAGTTCGGGGTCGACGGCCTCGACGACCGAGAGCATCCGCTCGGCCACGGCGCATGTACCGCACATTGGGGCGTATATATATAAGAATCCGTCAGTAATCATTGTTCTCACCTCTCTTCTAAGTATATGAATCCGGGCCGGTCTGTTCAAAAGTTGTGCTCAAATGGAAAATTCTGAACATTTCAACATTTTGTATTGACGCTCGCTAGAAAGAGGCATAGTATGGTCATTAACTTTATTGCTTTTGTACATAACAGCATACCAGTAGAAAAGGACAGGTGAATCCCCAATGACGGAAGAGAAGCTTACCGGAAAACAGTTTTTGATGAACGTCTTGAACGGCCTCAGTCTTGCCATCCTCATCGCCCTCATCCCGAGCGCCTTGCTCGGTGAATTAACGAAAGCCATCTTACCTTATGTTCCGTCACTGCAGTTCATCTTAGATGCGACGACAATTGCGATGCGTCTCTTACCGGTCATCATCGGTGTCGCCGTCGCCATGCAGTTCGGACGCTCGGCACTCGAGGCCGGCACGATCGGCATCGCGACCCAAGTCGGGAGCGGCGCCATCCGCATCGAAGAAGGGGCGTTCCTCATGGCTGGAATCGGTGACGTCATCACGGCCGGTGTGACGGCCGCTCTCGCGACGTTCCTCGTCATGCAGTTGTCGCCACGCTTGAAGACGTACACGGTACTCGTCTTACCGATGACGGTCATCGTCGTCGCCGGAGGGATCGGGGCGTTCCTACTCACTTACATCTCACAAATCACAACATACGTCGGGACGATCATTATGACGATGACGGAACTGCAGCCGATTGTGATGGGCATGTTGATCGCGATGGCGTTCTCGCTCATCATCGTCTCGCCGATCTCGACGGTCGGCATCGCCACAGCGATCAGCCTGTCTGGTGTCGCGGCCGGGGCCGCCAACCTAGGGGTCGTCGCCGCCGGTTTCGGTCTCGCCATCGCCGGCTGGCAGATGAACGCGACGGGAACGTCGATCGCCCACTTCCTCGGGTCACCGAAGATTCAAATGGCGAACTTCGTCCGTCGTCCGATCATGATGTTGCCGGTACTCGCCAATGCGGCCATCCTCGGAGCGCTCGCAGGCATCCTTCGGATCGAAGGCACGCCGATCAGTGCCGGTTTCGGCGTCTCCGGCCTCATCGGTCCAATCAACGCCTTGCATTTGATGCCGGGGGGCTTCGCGCTCTGGAACGTCATGCTCGTCATCGTCTTGTTCGGACTCATCCCGGTGACGCTCGGAATCATCTTCTACCGCCTGTTCAACCGGACGTCGCTCATCCAGCCTGATCATTACCGCCTCGATTTCGAATGAACAAAAAAGCCCGGCTTCTCGTGAAGAGAAACCGGGTTTTGTTTAGCCTTGAATCATCGCTTCGTATTCTTCGGCTGACATGAGTTTGTCGACGTCTGACGCGTCGTTCAACTCGACTTCGATCATCCAAGCGCCTTCGAACGGTGCTTCGTTGACGAGTTCTGGTGAATCGGCGAGTGATTCGTTCACCGCTGTGATTTTCCCAGAGATTGGAGCGTACAACTCTGACACGGTTTTGACCGACTCGACCGAACCGAACGGCTCATCAAGTAAAATCGTGCCGCCGACTTCAGGAAGTTCGACAAAGACGATATCCCCTAGTTCGCTTTGTGCGAAATCCGTGATCCCGATGCGGGCCACGCTTCCGTTCACTTCAACCCATTCGTGCTCTTTTGAATAACGTAGATTGGCAGGTACTTTGCTCATCTTAACTTCCCCCTCAAATGAATTAGACTCACACGAGTATTATAGCACTTCGCCCCAAACGTCTGTAAACGACTTTTCTGAAAATCCGACAGTTGATTTTTGACCATCTGTCACGATTGGACGCTTTAAAAGCATACCATTGCTCGCGAGAAGCTCGAGTTGTTCGTCTTCTGATAAATTTGGCAGTTGATCTTTGATGCCTTCGTTTCGATATACTTGGCCGCTCGTATTGAAGAATTTTTTGAGCGGGAGACCCGACTGTTTCCATAGTTCGGCCAGTTCATCTTTCGACGGTGTCGCCTCGACGATATGGACGTATGTATACTCGACGTCGTTCTCTTTCAACCACTTCTCTGCTTTTTTACACGTACTGCATGGCGGATAGCCATATAGTGTCACCATGTTCATCACCTCTTCTATAAATGTAGCACATTCCGAACCGACCATTCACGCTTCAAGCAAACGCTCAATCTCTCGCTTCAACGACGCGTTCACCGGATGACGCGCCTCGATATAACCGAGAATCGCAGCTGCCGCCTCTACGGAACGCCCATAGCCTAATACCCCTTGCTCAAGGAGCCTAGTCACGTCAGGATGCTTCGTCTCGACGCGTCGCGTCGGATTGAACGGATCACTCATCTCCCCATGTGCCTTCAGCACGTTATTGATTGCTGCGACTTGAATGAGTTCAAAACCTGCAAGTCGCTCGCTACGTCGTTCCCGGAGCAATCCGACGTATAGGTTCGTCAGCGCCTCTTCATAGCAATACGCGGCGTTAGGGACGTCTGTGACGACGTTAGGCGTCGCGAAGGCGTGGAGCGCCTCGTCCCGCTCCCAGACGACACGGCCTGGCGTGTAGGCGATGCCAGGCATCTCAACGACTTCAAACACGGCGAACTCACCATAAATACCGTCCTCATACATGACCTTATGTCCGTCTTTCGTATTTTGGAACTGATACGCCAGCGGTTCGACGGCGAGCCAATCCAAATTGTCGATAAAGCGGGCCTTATGTCCGTCCTCGACAATCAAAAAGAAATCAAGGTCCGAATAATCATCGAGCCGGTCCGTCTCGAGCCCGATCGAACCGAGCGCGAGGAGCATGAGTGTGCCGTCATGCGCTGCGACCGAGCGGCCGATTTGATCCATCCGTTCTAACAATTCCTTACGTCTCATCTACTTCGCCTCCCTCCGTCCATTGTACGGTGTCGGCAAGGCAAAAAGAAAGGGCCGACCGCGTCCGGTCCACCCTTTCTCTCGCTTGCTTACACGATAAACTTGTTCGCTTTGATGAGGCTCGCTGCGACTTCGCGTTTCGTGCCGATGACGTTGATTGGCTGATAGCGGCTGAACTTCTTCATCGCCGACAAGAGCATGCGCTGCTCGTCGCCCGATGCGGCCGCATACAACACTTCTTTCGCCATGAGTTCGACTTGCTTGAACACTTGCTCGGCGAAGATTTCGGTGTAGCGGACTTTCTGTCCGTTCTTCTCAGCACCTGTGCGGGCGATGGCTTTATCCGTCCGCGCGATGGCCGCTTCAAGCGCATAGATGGCGCTGATGATGTCGGCGATCTTCGCGAGAATCTCTTGCTCGTTCTGGAGGTCTTGCTGATATTTCTGGACGGCCGTTCCGGCGATCATCAAGTTGATTTTCTTCATGTTCGACAGAAGCATCTTCTCGCGTGCGAGCGGTGAGCCGTCGAGCTCTTGCGGCATGTAGCTCATGAGCTCTTTTTGGAGTTTCTGTGCTTCGGCGAGGAGTGGCAAGTCGCCTTTCATCGCTTTCTTGAGGAGCGTGCCCGGCACGATCAAGCGGTTGATCTCGTTCGTTCCTTCGAAGATCCGGTTGATGCGTGAGTCACGGTACAAGTTCTCAACTTCATATTCGGTCATGAAGCCGTAGCCGCCGTGGATTTGGACCGCTTCGTCGACGACGTAGTCGAACGTCTCCGAGGCGAACACCTTGTTCAATGAACATTCAATCGCATACTCAGCGATCGCTTGGGCGACTTTCGAGCCGTCACGCATGTTGTCGTCGCCGAGGGCGTCGAGGCTGTCTTGGAACAGACCGCCCGTCCGGTAGACCGAGCTCTCCATCGCATAGATGTTCGCAGCCATCGTCGCGAGTTTTTCTTGGATGAGCGGGAACTGGCTGATCGGCGTCTTGAACTGTTTACGTTCGTTCGCGTACTGGACCGAGAGATCGAACGCACGTTTCGACGAACCGACTGCACCGACCGCGAGTTTGTAACGACCGACGTTCAAGATGTTGAAGGCGATGACGTGCCCTTTGCCGATTTCTCCGAGGAGGTTGTCGACTGGGACTTCGACGTCTTCTAAGATGAGCGTCCGTGTCGATGAGCCTTTGATGCCCATCTTCTGTTCTTCGGCCCCTGTCGAGACCCCTTTGAAGTCACGCTCGACGATGAAGGCGCTGAACTTGTCGCCGTCGATTTTCGCGTAGACGACGAACACGTTCGCGAAACCGGCGTTCGTGATCCATTGCTTCTCGCCGTTCAACACGTAGTGCGTGCCGGCCTCGTTCAAGACGGCCGTCGCTTTCGCACCGAGCGCGTCCGAGCCTGAGCCTGGCTCTGTGAGGGCGTACGCCGCGATCCATTCGCCGGTCGCGAGCTTCGGCAAGTACTTATGCTTTTGCTCTTCCGTTCCGAAGAAGACGATCGGGAGTGTCCCGATCCCAACGTGGGCGCCGTAGCTGAGGGCGAATGAACGTGCCTTGGCGAACCGCTCCGTGATGATCGATGACGAGATCTTATCAAGCTGATAACCGCCGTACTCTTCCGGTACGTCCGCGCCGAGGAGGCCGAGCTCGCCCGCTTCTTTCAACAGTTCGACCGAGAGATCGAACTCATGTTTCTCGATGCGTCCAAGGACTGGCATGACACGGTCGTCGACGAAGCTCGCCGTCGTGTCGCCAATCATCTTGTGCTCGTCCGAGAAGTCTTCCGGTGTGAACAAACGATCCGCGTCGAGTGCGTCGATGACAAAGCTACCGCCTTTAATCAATTCATGTTCTGTACGTTCCATTGTCAATTCCCCCTTATAGTAATTCGAAGACGCCAGCAGCACCCATACCGCCACCGATGCACATCGTCACAACCCCATACTTTTCATTGCGTCGTTTCATCTCATGCAAGATCGAGACCGCGAGTTTCGCGCCCGTGCAACCGAGCGGATGCCCGAGTGCGATCGCGCCGCCGTTGACGTTCACTCTCGACGGGTCGATGCCGAGTTCACGGATGACGCCGAGCGATTGGCTCGCGAATGCCTCGTTCAGTTCGAACAATCCGACTTCTTCCAACTTCACGCCGGCCATCTCGAGCGCTTTCGGGATGGCGACGACCGGGCCGATGCCCATCACTTCCGGACGGACACCGCCGACCGCGAACGAGAGGAATTTTGCCATCGGTTTCAAGCCTTGGCGTTCGGCTTCTTCACGCTCCATGACGAGCACGGCTGCCGCGCCATCGGACACTTGTGACGCGTTCCCCGCCGTCACCGAGCCCTTGATTTTGAATGCCGGGCGCAGTTTACCGAGCGCCTCGAGTGTCGAGTCGGCACGGACGCCTTCGTCATGTTTGACGACGAGTTCACGTTCCGCGACTTTCCCGTCCTCGCCGAGCACGTGCTCGACGACCGTGACCGGGACGATCTCTTCTTCGAACTTGCCGCCCGCGATCGCTGCCGCCGCTTTTTGGTGGCTGTCGATGGCGAACAGGTCTTGGTCTTCGCGCGAGATGTTATATTCGGCCGCGACACGTTCTGCCGTGTGCCCCATGCTCATATAGTATTCCGGAGCCGTCTCCATGATTGTCGGGTTCGGACGGATGACGTGGCCGCCCATTGGGACGAGGCTCATCGATTCCATACCGCCGGCGATGACCGCCGTCGCTTGACCGATCATGATTTTCGCTGCCGCGTCGGCGATCGCTTGAAGGCCGGACGAGCAATATCGGTTGATCGTGATGGCTGGTACTTCGTGCGACAAGCCACCTCGTACGGCCGCGTAACGGGCGATGTTCATCCCTTGTTCCGCTTCCGGCATGGCGCACCCCATGATGACGTCGTCGATCGGTCCCGTGTAGCCAGACCGCTCGAGCGTCGCTTTAATCGCATGACCCGCGAGTTCGTCCGAGCGAACGTTTCGGAACGAACCGCGTTTTGCTTTTCCGACCGGCGTTCGTGCGCCGGCCACGATGACTGCTTCTCTCATCTGTTAAGTCCCCCTTTTGTCAGTTCCGAAGTGGCTTGCCTTTGACGAGCATATGTTGCATCCGTTGCTGCGATTTTGGTTCCCCGATGAGGCTTAGGAACGCCTCGCGCTCGATGTCGAGGAAGTACTGCTCGTCGACCATCGTGCCGTATGCCAAATCGCCGCCGCTGATGACGTGAGCAAGTTTTTTCGCAATCTTCAAATCGTGTTCAGAGATATAGCCACCGTAGAACATTTCGTATGCCGCAAGTTCGAGCGTCGCTTTCCCCGTTTGACCGACGACCGGCAACTTCTCACGAACCGGTGCCGTGTACCCGTCAGCGAGACCGAGCACCGTCTGTTTCGCGTCGAACGTCAAGTGGTCGCGGTTCATCGAGATGCCGTCGACCGGACGGTGATAGCCGAGTGCTTTCGCGTCATAGGCCGACTTCGATACTTTCGCCATGGCGATATTCTCAAACGTCTGTTGCGCCGCTTTCTCGATGTTTTGCATCGACTTCGGTGTCTGCTCGAGGAGACGACGATACGTGTTGAGGTTTCCGCCCCCACCTGGGATGAGGCCCACGCCGACTTCGACGAGACCCATATACGTCTCGAGCGCCGCCTGCATGCGTGCGGCCGGCAAGCTGATTTCTGTCCCGCCGCCGAGCGTCATGCCGTAAGGTGCGACAACGACCGGGCGACCCGCGTAGCGAATCTTCTGGACGACTTGTTGGAACTTGTTGATGATCCAATCGAGCTCGTACCAGTTCTCGTCTTCCGCTTCCATGAGCATCATCGCGAGGTTGGCACCGACACAGAAGTTCTTACCATCGTTGGCGAGGACGAGTCCTTTGAAGTCG
This sequence comes from Exiguobacterium sp. s6, assembly GCF_018618155.1. NCBI lineage: Bacteria > Bacillati > Bacillota > Bacilli > Caryophanales > Exiguobacterium > Exiguobacterium sp. s6. The sequence continues at coordinate 760,902 of NZ_JACSLN010000001.1, read as the reverse complement.
GTCTCGACGAGGTCGATCGACTGTTCGATCATCTGCATGATATCGACACCGATCGCGTTGTTCGGTGACGTGAACTCGAGGGCGACGACGTCGTCTCCGATATCGATGAGGCGGGCCCCACCGTTCTCGAGCACGATCCCGTTCGACTTGGCGAGCGGGGCGAGTTTCACTTCTTTCGGGTTGACGGTCTTCTCAACGTACGTCTGTGACGCTTGGTCGTAATACTGGTCTCCCTTATAGAACGATGTGTGTCCGGCAGCGAGCATCTCATCGATCCACGCCGGGACGTCATAGCCTTCCGCTTTCATGCGGGCGACCGATTTCTCGACACCGAGTGCGTCCCATGTCTCGAACGGTCCGAACTTCCAGCCGAAGCCCCACTTCATCGCGTCATCGATGGCGACGATCGAATCACTGATCTCGCCTGTGAGACGAGCCGAGTAGACGAGCGTCTTCGCCGTGACCGGCCAGAGCAGTTGTCCGACGCGTCCCTTGTTCAAGATGGCACCTTTCAGCTTCGCTTTTGAGCCTGGGAGCGATTTGATTTGGTCGAGCTCCGGTCCTGTAATCGCTTTCAATTGTTCGTATTCGAACGTCTCGAGATTCAGTTCCTGGATGACTTTTCCGTCTTTCTTATAGAAGCCTTGTCCGGCCTTTTGACCGATCCAGCCCTTCTCGACGAGCGTCTTCATTTCAGCAGGGACGTCGAACGTATCCTTCTCTTCACCGGCGTCGAGCGTCTCATAGACGTTTCCGGCGACGTGGACGAACGTGTCGATGCCGACGACGTCGAGCGTGCGGAATGTCGCCGATTTTGGCCGGCCGATGAGCGGTCCGGTGATCGAGTCCATCTCGCCGATCGAGGCGTTCTGCTTGAGCATCTCTTCGAACGTGACGAGGAGTCCGTATGTGCCGATGCGGTTCCCGATGAAGTTCGGTGTGTCTTTCGCTTCGACGACGCCTTTCCCGAGACGGTCCTCAGCAAAGCGGGCCATGAAATCGATGACCGGGCGTGCCGTCTTCTCCGTCGGGATGAGTTCGAGCAGTTTCAAATAGCGCGGCGGGTTGAAGAAGTGTGTCCCGAGGAAACGTGCCTTCAAGGCTTCCGGCAATACGCTCGCCATCGCCTCGATCGAGATACCCGACGTGTTCGAGCTGAGAATCGCGTCTTCACGGATGTAAGGTGCGATTTTTTCGAATAGTTGCTGCTTCACATCGAGCCGTTCGACGACGACTTCGATGACCCAGTCCGCTTCCTTCAAGCGCTCGAGATCATCTTCTAAGTTCCCCACGTCGATGAAGTTCAAGTGCTCCGCTGTCGCGAGCGGTGCCGGGTTTTGTTTCAATAGCTTTTGACGGTTCTCAGAAGCGATGCGGTTCCGTACTTGTGGTGACTCGAGCGTGAGCCCTTTCGCTTCTTCTTTCGCCGTCAATTCACGTGGTACGATGTCGAGCATGAGCGAACGAATCCCCGCGTTCGCCAAGTGAGCCGCAATCCCCGCCCCCATTACTCCTGAACCGATGACGACCGCAAAACGGATGTTGCTCGTCAAACGGAGGTCGGCTGATTGTTCGATGTGACTCGTCATATTGTTCCCCCCTCAATGAGAATGAATAGTGATTCATTTCAAGCGTAAAAAAAATCGCAATCACCATCGTGTTTACTCTTCTATCATAAATGAATGACAATTCATTCGCAAGCGTTCATTTTTCAAATTCGTTCCAATTTCACCGAGGACGATTTATTTTTCGGTCACTGTGGTATAGACACAAAGAGTCAATTTTAGAAAGGGGAATGTATACATGAGTGACAATCGTTTAAACACAGTGGGGAACCGACAGGATTTTGAATCGTTCAAGAAAGACGGTCAAGCGCAAGCCCATCAACCAGGAATCGATTCGAAGATGGAGCCGTTCCCAATCTATGAGCGTGAAGGATATAAAGGAAGCGATAAACTGAAAGATAAGGTCGCCATCATCACGGGCGGAGACTCCGGCATCGGGAAATCGGTCGCCATCTTCTTCGCCCACGAAGGTGCGAATACGGTCATCGTCTATAAAGACCAAAACGAGCTCGAGGACGCCGAGGCGACGAAAGAACGCATCGAAGAACTCGGTCAAGCTTGTCTATTGCTGCAAGGTGACCTCGGCGACTCGGCTTTCTGTCAAGACGTCGTCAAACAGACGCTCGAGACGTTCGGCCATTTGGACATCCTCGTCAATAACGCCGCCGAGCAACATCCGCAGGAGTCGCTCCTCGATATCTCGGACGACCAGCTCGAGCAGACGTTCCGGACGAACATCTTCAGCATGTTCTATTTGACGAAAGCCGCCCTCCCGTACTTGAACGAAGGCGCAAGCATCATCAACACGACGTCGATCACAGCGTACGAAGGTAACGATCAATTGATCGACTACGCATCGACGAAAGGTGCGATCACGGCCTTCACGCGTTCGCTCGCCAAGAACTTGGCCGAGAAGAAGATTCGCGTCAACGGCGTCGCACCAGGTCCGATTTGGACACCGCTCATCCCAGCGACGTTCTCAGCGGAAAAAGTCGCCTCGTTCGGTGACTCGGCTGAGATGAAACGTCCGGGCCAACCAGCGGAACTCGCCCCGGCTTACGTCTATCTCGCAAGTGACGACTCGACGTACGTCAGCGGACAGGTCATGCACGTCAACGGTGGGACGGTCATCAACGGATGATTTTGTAAGATGGCCCAGTGTTCAGTCACTGGGTCTTTTTGTTGGAAAAATAATCCATCCTATGTTAGCGTTATTGCATGCGTCAACCTGTCATTTAGACGAAAGAAAGGAGCCAATGATGGATGATTCATTATCGATTGACACAAGATGATTTTTTCACGTTACAAAAGAACTTCATCAAAAACTCGGTTCCCGATAAACGAAAATCTATACTTGTCACGCTCATACTCATGTTATTGACCGCCTTTTACGGATTTGCCCTCGCGATTGTCTTGTTACCGCAAACGCTCTCCGCCCCTGTCATCCTCGCACTCGCCGCCAGTGCCGCTGTGGTCCCGGCGCTGCTCTTATTCCCGCTCTTCAAGAAAGTGTATTTCACGATGAGGTTGAGACAGTTGCGATCCATACTTCGACAGGACTCGAAATGGCCACGTGATGTCACTTTGTCAATCCATGAGAACGGGATTGAAGTCAATTCGCTCCACAATGCCGTCAACAAACGGGTTCAAGTCGCGTGGGAAGCGATTGAACGAGTGAACGAGGACGAGACCCATCACTATATATTTATTGAAGCGGCGGAAGCGATTATCGTCCCGAAACAAAACCAGATGCTCAACGAGACGGAGCGAATTCGAATGAATGATCTGCTACAAAAACACTTAGGCATCACACTCTAAGCGACAAAGTTCTTCTTCAATCAGCACGTATTTATGACGAATCTCAAAGGAGTGGATGCAATGGTCACCACCTATCAACTGACGCTTGACGATTTTTTAGCTTTCCAAAACGACATGATTCACCATTCCAATCAATATAAACGAGCTCGCGGCGTATGGTTGAAATATATGAATCTCCCGCTATTCGCTCTCGGGTATGCGGCTGCATTCTTCCTCGTACCGCACCCCGATTCGATCGGCTTATCTTTACTCATCACAGTCGGAATCGGGCTATTGTTCGCGCTATTACTTAGACCGCTGCTAAAGGACTTGCATGCCCCGCTCGCCCTTTGGCAAACCCGTCGTGCCCTCAACAAACAGGACACTTGGCCAAAAGACGTCACGCTCCAGCTTTCTGACACGACCGTCGAGATGCATGCCGTTCGTGGCAACGTCCACCGAACGACGCAAGTCCCATGGACATCCATTCTCAAAGTGAACGAGAACGAGACGCATCGCTTCCTCTATTACGAAGAGGATGAGGCGTTAATCATCCCGAAGGTGAAAGACGGAGTCACGGAAGTCGAACAAAGTGAAATCGAGCGAATCCTCGACAAACATATGAACACAGAAAAGCACACGAGTTCACGTTGAACTCGTGTGCTTGTTTCATTTCTTGACCATCCCTTTTAAGACGAACGCGACGTTCGCCGGACGTTCTGCGAGGCGGCGCATGAAATATCCGTACCAGTCACGGCCGTATGGCACGTAGACACGGACTTTATAGCCTTGACGGACGAGCTCGAGTTGACGCTCGACCCGGATGCCGTACAGCATTTGGAACTCGAACTGGTCGAGTGGGATGTTGTTCAGTTTCACATGTTCGATGACCGCATCGATCATATGGTCGTCATGTGTTGCGATAGAGGCGTAGTTCCCGTTCGCCAGATGGAGTTTGACGAGCTTCAAGTAGTTATGGTCGACGTCTTCTTTCTCCGGGAAAGCGACCGTCGCCGGTTCCTTGTAAGCCCCTTTGACGATACGAAGGTTCGGCTTGAGCGGCGCGAGATGATTGATGTCATCTTCCGAGCGGTACAAGTATGACTGGATGACCGTCCCCAGGCCCTCAAAGTCCGTTTTCAATTTCTTGAACAAATCGAGCGTTTTCTCGCAACGTGCCTCGTCTTCCATATCGATGGCGACGAACACACCGACTTCTTTCGCCGTCGTCAAGATTTGACGCATGTTGTCTTCGATCAACTCGTCCGAGATATCGAATCCGAGCGACGTCAGCTTGAGCGACATGTACGCGTCAAGCTTCTCTTCCGCCATGATTTCGATGGCACGAATGATTTCATCCCGATTTTGGTTCGCTTCTGCGACCGTCGTGATGAATTCCCCTAAGTGGTCGACCGTGACCGATAATCCTTTCGCGTTCAACTCACGAATCGTCGGCACCGACGTCTTGAAATCTTCCCCCGCCACAAAGCGCGAAGCCCCGAACCGAAGCCCGTATTTTTTAGCCAAACTGTTGAGTGTTTTGTTTTGAGACATGTAGATAAATCCATCGCGCAACACTTTTTCCATCTGATTTTCCCCCTTACGTTTACACCCATCTATCTCTATGACGATGTCTGAAATTATTATGACATACAAACGTCCATTCGTCTGTAATTTTGTAATCGTTTTCACCGATTCATTTCCTTAGATTTAGAAAAAAACAGACGCCCCGTGGGACGTCTATTTTACAGGCTCGTATTCGGTGCCACATAGAGCAAAATACTGAGGAAAACGAGCACACTTCCAGCTAGGACGAACATATGCCAAATCGCGTGGTTGAACGGCAGTTTCTGCCACATGTAAAAGACGATCCCGACCGAATAGGCGATCCCTCCGGCGAGGAGCAACATGAACCCGTTATGTCCGATGGATTCATACAGCGGGCGCACGACGATGATACAAATCCAGCCGAGCGCGAGATACGTCACGTTCGATACCCACATGTACTTCCCGGTCGAGAACAGTTTCCAGATGATACCGAGAATCGCGACACCCCAGACGATTCCGAACAACGTCCAACCGAGCGTCCCTTTGAGCGATACGAGCGCGAACGGCGTATAACTACCCGCAATCAAGAAGTAGATCCCGGCATGGTCGAACACTTGGAGCACGCGCTTCGCCCGTGGATGCGGAATCGCATGCATGAGCGTCGAGAAGAGGTACAGTAAAATCATCGATACCCCGAACACGCTCACGGCGATGACGTTCCACGTGCTCCCCGTCTCGGTCGCCGTGTTCACGAGCAAGACGAGCGCGACGATGCTGAAGATGACCCCGAGGCCATGGGTGATGGCGCTCGCAATCTCTTCCCCGAGCGTGTCGGCATGGAGCATGTCTTTTAGCTTCTCTTGATCCATTCAGGTCCCACCTTTCAAATCTATTCCTCTAGTATGGTCATTTCCCGATTTTGTTGCAAACAAAAACATGGGTCGAAACGACCCATGTCTGTGAATTATGCGACATCCTTCACCGGGACGTCACATTCCATATTTTGTGCCCGCATCGCTTTGGCGCGCATGTGGAACAAGACCAGCAGCGTGATCGTCCCGATCGTGGCGATGACGTACGGGATGACCCCATCCATCTTGAAGCCGATCGGTGCCGTCAAAATGTAGAACCAGACGGCGTACAACATGAACGTCCCCGGAATGAGCGCGATATAGTGGTTGCGCCCTTTGATGTAGAGGTACATCGCCCCGACGAACAAGGCGATGACCGCCGTCGTCTGGTTGGCCCAGTTGAAGTATTGCCAGAGCATCTGGAAGTCCATGTTCGTGAGCACGTATGAGATCGCGAAGAGCGGGAGCGCGATCCACAGGCGTGACGAGAACTTCTTCTGCGCGACTTTCATATAGTCGGCGATGATCATCCGAGCGCTACGGAACGCCGTGTCGCCCGATGTGATCGGCAAGACGATGACACCGAGGATGGCGAGCGTGCCGCCGATGCTGCCGAGCATGAGCGTCGCCACTTCTTGGACGACAAGTGCCGGCGTACCGGTTTGAATCAATCCGAGCAATTCGCCTGGCTCGAAGATGGCCATGGCGGCCCCGGCCCAAATCATGGCGATGACCGCTTCGACAATCATCATGCCGTAGAAGATTTCACGGCCGTTGCTCTCTTTCATCGTCGTCCGCGAGATGATCGGCGACTGCGTGGCATGGAAACCAGACAACGCTCCACACGAGATCGTGAAGAAGAGGAGCGGCCAGATCGGCAAGCCGTCCGGATGCATGTTCGTGAGTGTCATCTCTGGAATCTTGTAGCCTTGTGCGAACAGACTGACGGCGATCCCGATGGCGCTGATCATGAGAAGCGCCCCAAAGAACGGGTAGATGCGCCCGATGATCTTATCGACCGGGAGCAATGTCGCCAAGATGTAGTAGGCGAACACGGCGAAGATGACGATCGTGAGTGTCGTCGCGTTGCCGTCGAACAAGTTGTTGATCATGTTACTCGGTGACGTGACGAACACCGTCCCGACCAAGAGCAAGAGAAGCAGGGCGAACCCGTTGACGACGTGGCGGAGCGAGCGGCCGAGGAACTTCTCGGCGAGCTGCGGCAAGTGCGCCCCGTTGTTCCGAAGCGAGATCATGCCCGTCAAATAGTCGTGTACCGCTCCAGCGAAAATCGATCCGAAGACGATCCACAGGAACGCGACCGGTCCATAGAGCGCCCCCATGATTGGGCCAAAAATCGGGCCGACCCCGGCGATGTTCAACAGTTGAATCATCGAGTTCCGTTTTTTCCCCATCGGCACGTAGTCGATCCCGTCCTGTGACGCGTAGGCAGGTGTCGTCCGCTCTTCCTTGATGCCGAACGTCTTCTCGACGTAGCTGCCGTACACTTTGTACCCGACGAATAGAATCGCCAAGGCAATAAAGAATGTAATCATGTGTGCTGTCCCCTTTTGAACGTATGTAGCCGGTCCCCACCGGCCCCGAAAAAATGAATCCCGTTGTTTTACACATATAATGTAAACGCTTACGTGATTGATTATACAGCAGTTCCCCTTTTTTGGTAAGAGGTTTCGTTCACTTTTTTGACACAAAATAAAGCCCTCAAAACTGAGGGCTCGTTCATTGATTAACGAAGGGCCGGGAGACCGACGTGACCGGCTCCGACGACTTTCGTCTCTTCCTTCGCTTGACCATCGAATTCACTGACGACTTTCACCGTTTGGCGAAGCTTGAGAGGTTTCACAGATAATGTATACGTGCCGTCCGCTTTCGCTTTCGTAGTCGCAAGCACGCGCTGTCCGTCTTTCAACGTGACGTTCGCGTTCGCCGTCGTGACACCCGTCACGACTTTCGCACCTGGCTTGATCGTGTCGACCGAGAGGACGAGCTCGACTTGCTCGGCTTCCGTGACTGGATCGAGTTCAATCGTGTACGACCGGAAGAGTCGTCCGGCTGCGTCCGTACGCGTCGCATCCGTCGCTTCGATTCCTTCGTATTGGTCGATATACTGCTTCCCGGCATCCGCCGTCTCGAACGTAGCGAGACGTTTCGCGTCGGCGACGACTTTCCAGTTATCATCGGCCTTATAGTCGACGGCACCACGGCTTGCGATGATGTAGTCCGAGATGACGTTACGTGTCTCATAAGCTGAACGGTAGACAATGCTGTTGCCACCGCCGAGACCCGGGAACGAAGACGAACCCGCACGGTAGTTGTTCGTCGCGACCAAGAATTCTTGGTCGAGCGTGATGGCCTTCCCGTTATATTCGACGTTCTTTACACGGTTTGCCGAAGCATCCACCAGTTTACCGCCGGCATCAAACTTCGCAGGACTCGTCACGTCAATTTCATACGTCAAACCGTCAAGGATATCAAAATTGTAGCTACGGAACCCGAGATCGAGCAACGGTTCCCCATCCGCTTTCACTTGCTTGTAAGCTCCGGCGGACATCTCGAGCCAGTCCATGACATCTTGTCCCGTCACTTTGACGACTTCAAGCGTATTCGGGTAGACATACAAATCAGCCACGTTCTTCAGTGCGATTTGACCTTTCGGGATGTTCGTGTAATAACTAGCATCCGTTAACTCGCGACCACCCGCCTTGAACGGTGCACCAGCTGAGAGGAGCGGCAATCCTTTATATGGCGCAAGTTCCGGGTTCGTCTCGAGTTCTTTCTCGACGAACCATTTCTGCGCGTTCGTCACAAACTGGACCGATGAATCGTCACGGACGAGCGCGAAGTAACTTTGGATATCGTCTTGAATCTCCCCGACCGGTCGATTGATGTATTCAATCGTCGCTTGATGCTCCGCCTCAATGAGCGCTCGAATCTCCGGGTCGACCGGGGTGTTCGTTGTGATTGAATCAAGTTTGGCCGTCGCATCGAGGACACGCCATATTCCGTCAACCTGCTCAAGCTCAAAGTCAATGACACCTAAATCTTTTCCTTGGTTATTCGCCATGACGACGGGCTTCCCATTGATTGTCCCTTTCGTCATATCCACGTTCGGGAACGAGGCGAACATGCCTTTCGCATCCGGGAAGCGTCCATGTTGGTGACCGGTCATGACCATGTCGAGCCCTTCGATTTTCGTGAGCGCGTAGCCGACGTTCTCTTCTCCGTCTTCTTGTTGGTCGGCGAGCGTCGCACTTTCCCCAATTCCTGAGTGTGCGAGTGCAACGACGACGTCCGCTCCTCGTTCTTTCAACTTACGAACCGCTTCACGTGCCGACGGGATAATATCGTCTACCTTCACGCGGCCTTGCAGGTTCCCCGAATCCCACGACATGATTTTCGGTGGTACGACACCGAACACCCCGACGTTGATTGTATGTGTCTCCCCATCCGTATCCGTGACCGTCCGCTCAATGATTTGGACCTCTTGTCCGTCAACGTTGAACTTCGCGACAATCGGATTCCCGTCTACATCTTTAACGTTCGAGTTGACGAAGCGAAACTTACCTTTCGATCCTTCCATCGCATCATACAAGAACTCGAGTCCGAAATTGAACTCATGGTTGCCGAGTGTAACCGCATCGAACTCGAGCGCCGCCATCGCCTTGTACATCGGATGCTCGAACGTGCCCGGATTTCCTTGATGCACTTCACGCACGTAGTCCCCGAACGGCGTCCCTTGAAGCGTATCCCCGTTGTCGAACAGGAACGTGTTGTCAGCCCCTGCTTCCGCACGATGCTGTTTGATGAGCGTCGCGACTTTCGTCAAGCCGATTGTGTTGTCGACTTTGTCCTGAAAATAGTCGTAGTTCGTGATGTTCGTATGTAGGTCTGTCGTCTCCAAGAAGCGGAGCTTTACAACGTCCTCTGATGCGAGCACGTTCGGTGCGTGGAGTGGTAATGTCCCTGGTAATACGAGCGCTGTCGCAATCGTCCATTTCAAGGCTGTTTTCATGTTCATTTCCCCTTTTTCCAAAAATGTTCCAACATCTTTCACTATATCACCGGCTTGTAAACGCAACCATTACTTTTTGTAAATTAATTCTCAAATGTTCTATCCAATAATTTTTTTCGATTTCTATTTGAGACGGCGTGAGACCGTGATACGATGAGAAAAACAGAACGCTTGTTCGTGAAAAGGAGAGGTGGCTATGCGACGTCGGATTTTTTGTATCGACAGCGTCTCGTTCTACGCCAGTTGCGAGTGCGCCGCCCGCAAGTTGAACCCGTACAAGACAAAGCTCGTCGTCTTATCGAACCTGCAGGACCACGGTGCCCTCGTCCTCGCCGCGACGCCGCCGATGAAGCAGCTCGGCATCAAGACCGGCTCTAGACGGTTCCACATCGACCGGTTGCCGTGGCATGAGCGACGGCACGTCATCTACGCCGAGGCCAGGATGAGTCATTATTTGAACGTGTCCGTCCAAATCGTCCACATCTTGCATCAGTTCGCACCGCCTGAGGCGATCCGCGTCTACTCGGTCGACGAGACGCTCGTCGACTTGACCGGGACGGAGCGGCTGTTCGGGAACGATGCGCACGTCGCCCGCCTCATCCGCTCGACCGTGTTCCGCTATACCGGCATCCCGGTCACGATCGGCATCGGGCCGAACAACGTCCTCGCCAAGCTCGTCCTCGACCTGCATGGGAAGAAGACAGGTGTCGCCAGCTGTTTCCTCCACGACGTCGAGAAGTTGATCCACCCGGCCCCGATCGGCAAGATGTGGGGCGTGGGGGCGAAGATGGAAGTCCATCTCCGGCGGCTCGGCATCGAGACGATCGGTGACCTCGCCCGCTATCCGCTCGAGACGCTCCATGAGAAGTTCGGCGTCATCGGCGCCGAGCTGTGGCATCACGCCTGGGGCATCGATGAATCGCCGACGATCCTCCCGCCGAGCTCCCTGTTCGGGGCGAAACGGCAGCGGCCCCGGACGATTGGCCACGGCATCACGCTCATGAAGGACTATGCGACGTACGCGGCCATCCGGCTCGTCCTGCAGGCGATTGCGGTCGAGGTCGGGATGCGGACCCGGCAGGCCGGTCTCGTCGGCGGGAGCGTCCATCTTGGCGTCCGCTACACCCGGACGAGCGAGCGGCGCGGGTTCAGCAAACAAAAAAAGCTCGTCCGCTTCACAGCGGACGAGCGCGAGTTCTTGCCGGTGTTGTTAACGCTTTTCCTCGACGCGTGGGACGAGACGGAGGCGGTCCGTTACGTCTCGGTCGCCCTCGGCAAGCTCGAGCCTCGGAGTGACCACGTTCAGCTGTCGTTCTTCGAGGACGAGTGGGCCCGGGCACGCCGATTCGACTTCCTCGATCTCGTCGATAGCTTGAACGTCCGCTTCGGCCGCGGCACGATCCGGCCGGCGTCGAGTTTACTGAAAGACAGTCCGCTCCGGACGCGGCAACGCCTCATCGGCGGACATAAACAAGGAGGTGAATCGTCATGAGCCAGACCCGCTACAAAGACCGCGGTGAATTGAAATGGATCCCGTTCCTCATGCCCGAGCACGTGGCGCTGCTAAAGAAATATTACGCCCACGTCCAAAAGATTGAGCTGCCCGATTTGGATGAGCAGTTGCTCTATCTGTGGCAGACCGAGCTTGAACGCGCCATCCGTGAAGGTGATGCCGTCGAGCTGACGCTGTTCGATAACGGTATGACCCACGTCATGCGCGGTTATGTCCACGCCATCTATTATGCCGAGCGTGAAGTCGAGCTATTCGACACGGACGTGCGCCGCATCCCGTTCGGTCAGATTCTGTCCGTCCGTTAAGACGCGTCAATCGCTTCCTGCGTCGTTTCGAACGTGTCGACGTGATCGAGCACGCCATAATGCTTGAGCGTCTGGCGCACGGGTGCCGACAAGTGCGCGAAGACGACACGACGGTCGGCCGCTTTCAACTCTCGGACGACGCGGCGAATCTCTTCGACGGCCGTCACATCGATGACCGGACAACGGTGGAAGTTGAAGATGAACACGTCGGGCTCGTTATGGATATGATGCAACACGTGCTCGAACATCTCGATCGCCCCGAAGAAGAGCGGTCCCTCGACGCTGAAGACGACTTGACCGTCGCGCGTCACGTACCGTTCCGTCTGTTCGCGGACGTCGATCGTATCGGCCATCCGTTTCGCGAACAAGGCGAGCGCACAGATGACCCCGACCTCGACGGCGACGACGAGGTCGACGAACACGGTCAGCCCGAGCGTGATCAGCAGGACGAGCGATTCGGCCGACCGATGTTTGAGCATCTCGAAGACGTGGTGCCGCTCCGACATGTTCCAGGCGACGCGCATCAAGATCGGGGCGAGTGCGGCCAGTGGGACGTAACTCGCGAGCGGTGCCAACACGAGCACGGCGAGGAGCACCGTCAACCCGTGGATGACACCGGAACGGCGGCTGACGGCCCCGGCTTGAATGTTCGTCGCCGTCCGGGCGATGGCGCCGGTCGCCGGAATGCCGCCGAAGAACGGAACGACGACGTTGGCGAGTCCTTGCCCGAACAGTTCCTTGTCGGGGTTCATCTTCGTGCCGGCCATGCCATCCGCGACCGCACCCGACAACAGCGATTCGAGCGCCCCGAGGAAAGCGATCGCGAACGCCGACGGGAGCAGCGTCGCAATCAAATCGAGGTCGATTGCGAGCCAGTTGAACTCAGGCAGTCCGCTCGGGATACCGCCATAGGCGCTGCCGATTGTCGCGACTTCTCCTGGGACGACGAGACTGACGAACGTCGGCACGAGCATCGCCATCAATAACAGCGGCAATTTCACGGGCAGTTTCGGTACGAGCCAGAGCGTCAAGAAACCGATGGCGGCAATGAAGACAGGCCATAAGCTCGCTTCATGTAACGACGTCACGAGCTGAAGGAAGTTCTCGTGGAAGTGCGGCGCCTTCTCAAACGTGATGCCGAACAGTTCGTCGAGTTGGTCGACAAAGATGACGACGGCGATCCCGGCCGTGAACCCAATCGTGACAGCGCGCGGCATGAAGCGGATCAGTCGTCCGACACGGAGCACGCTCATGAGGAACAACAGGACCCCGGCGAGGAACGTCGTCACGAGCAACCCTTCATAGCCATGCGCGAGCATGACGCCCGAGACGATCGGGATGAAGGCGCCGGTCGGTCCGGCGATTTGGAACGTCGAGCCCCCGAACAGGCTGACGATAATCCCGGCGATGATGGCCGTGTACAGACCGTACACCGGTCCGACACCGGAGGCGATCGCGAACGCCATCGCGAGTGGCACGGCGACGACCCCAACGGTGATCCCGGCCGAGATGTCTTTCTGCCATCCTTGGCGTGATGTCATGAGGTTGTCCATTCTTGCATTCCTTCTTTCTATTCAGTCGAAAACGAGTTCAGTGTACGCCTGTCCCTGCCCTTTGTAAACGACTCTGGCGAAACGTTAACATAATCGACAAAACAAAAAGACGCATCGCGATGGATGCGTCGAAGAGTGACCGGGGTACAAAAACAAATTCATATTTCAGTCAATCGAGAGGTGGCGAACTGTTTCAGTGCGTCACATAATACGAACAGCCGGGTTGTGATGGCTTCCTTGCTTCCATAACGAATCGTATCCTCCCGTGTCAATTCTTCTTGAAGTAACAGCTGATGGTGAAGGTAAGCCGTCTCGAGTAATTGGAGCAACTGCTCTCCTCTTACTTCTCGAACAATCGACTGATCTCCGTCACTGTAGCCTGCAAGAAACCCTTCTGCCATTCCCTTTAATTGTGCTTCATATAAGTCAAATCGATGCCTCTGATAGCGCTCTGTTTGTGAAAGAGCGACAAAAAAGGTCTCGTATAAGTTCATGAAATTGCCAGCCATGCCTCGCGGTGCATAAACGATCGGATAAGGATCAATCAAACAGACGCGATTGCCGTGCAATAAAATATTTTCAGGAGACGCATCTTGATTGACGAGACTAGGGACGCTGACTTGATCGTTGCGAAGTGCTGTCGCCGCGTTGAGCATTTGTTCGACTACATCGTCTTTAAACTCGGGATACATGGTACATAACGTTTTATAGTCTGCCAAGTGCTCGGCACTTTCTTCCCGGATAAACGTGTGAAGGTCCCCGCTTAAACTGCCGTGTAATCTCTTCTCGTCCGTCCACATCAAATAACCTAACCCCTCGATATCGTGTCGGATTTGATCGGTTTTTCGATAAATCTCGCCAATCTGAGCCCCGACCTGCACAACCTGTTCTTTCGTCATTGCATGTAAAGAAAGAGGGACACCTCCGAATGACTCTAACGTATACGTGAACTCAGCAGACACGTAGAATTCAAAAAAGTTTGGAGCAGCTCCTTGAACCGCGCGATTCACGGACTGATAATACAATTTCGTAGCGGCGTACTCTGCCATCAGTGCGTCATAGTCAAATAAGACAGGCTTTCCGTAAGCAATTTCTTTCGGAATCCGCAACACTAGTTCGCGACCGTCTTTTGACACTTTCCATGCGTCATGCCACGCACCTTCACCAAGAAAAATGGGTTCGGTGACACCAGCATGTCGGAACGCCTTGATTCTTTTTTCTTTGGTCCTTTGTTGAATCGTCATCGACATATTCAATCCTCCATTGTTCAATTCTATTTAGCGTATTACCTTGACTCGAACGACCAAAGTAACTTTATTGGAAATTACAGTAAATACTTTGTTATGGTTACTCTAAAGTGAAACACATAAAAAGGTAAGTCGTGACGACAACAGATCCAATTAATATGTGCATGGTATTAAAAAACGTCTACAGCTTTACTTAGAAAATGAGGGATGATACGATGAGTACGAAGTATCAACTGACATTCGAAGATTTTATGGCGCTACAGAAAGACTCATTAAAGAGAAGCGAGCATCATAAAGCTAGATACAATATTACAACCATCGCACTCGCCATGATGGTCTTCTTGCTCGGCTTTATCGTTCTCCATATCATATTGCCGATGTCTCTCTATTTTTATACTCTCTATCTGAATTCGGAGAACACCTTTAAGCTTATTGTAGTGTGTTTAGCTATCATCCCCGTCATTTTAATGAGACCACTTATAGGAAAGTATTACGATTTTGTCACGCTTCGTAAACTTAAATCTGCTTATAAAAATGATAAGCGATGGCCGCGCGACGTGACGTTGCACCTTCACGAAGCTGGGATTCACGTAACTTCGTCTTATGTCAGTGGGATTAAAAAAACCGATGTGGCATGGGAGTCCATTAAGGTTGTTGGCGAAAACGACCATCACTTCTTTTTATACTATGAAACGAACGAAGCGATTATTGTCCCCAAAGTGATTCCTGCACTGAATGAATCAGAAAATAGGGCGCTTTATGATCTAATAGTTCAACACTTGAGTCGTAATTCAAGAGGAACTAGTTGAATGTCTCGTAGAAATGAGGAATAGATCGATGGTTGTAAAGTATCAAATATCATCTGAAGATTTTATGGCGTTACAAAAAGACTATGTAAAAAGAGGGAAAATTCATCGAATAAAAGCTAACATTCTATTTGTATTATTAACGGCAATGGTATTTTTATCTGGAATCATAGTTTCCATTCTCGTATTACCTCAATCGGCATACTTGATGTCATTTACTTCGTACCAACTCTTACCAATCTTCATAGGCATCATTCTCGCAGCGCTAATGATACGCCCTGTTAAAAAGTTTTACGCCTTTGCTATAGGGTTACAACTCAAGTTCATGCTGAGGAACGATAAACGATGGCCACATGATGTCATTTTGCACATACATGAAACGTTTATCGACCTTACCGTCATTCGTGAAAAGATGAATACAACTACACAGATTGCTTGGGAATCGATTAAAATGATGGGGGAAGACGGTAAAAACCTTTACCTATATTATGAAGAAACCGAAGCGATTATCGTGCCTAAAAGTAACCCTGAAATGACTGAATCAGAGAGCCGAATACTTCATGATTTGGTCAATCAACACTTGAACCGTCACGAAGTAAATGAATAGTGAGAGAAAACCGAATAGTACTAAAAGACAGAACAAGAAGACGCAACCACTGTGTGATGGTTGCGTCTTCTTCAATTCGTCGGTGCCTCGACGACTTGGTCGCCCTCGTCCGCATCTTCCCCGAGCAGACGGACGTGACGGCCGAACAGCCACATGACGACGAGGTGGGCTTTCGCCTGCGTCTTCGTATAGAACCACCACGGCAGCGCCGGCACGAACTCATGGATGGCGACGAGCCCTTCTTCTGACTCCGGGAGCCGTCTGAACTCGAGCCGGCCGGTCTTGTCATCCTCACTCAACTTCGCGAACATGCCGCCGTCGATGGAATAGGACGCCATGTCGTCCGTCGCCTCGTCTTCGAGCGACAGATGGAGTGCGACGAGTGACGGACGGAGGAGCGCGATTTCCCAGTCATCGTCTTCTTTCGTCGTCTGGATGAGCGGATACGCGAGCCGGCCGAGCCACTCGAAATACGTGTCGGCCATCCATAGCACCGACTTGTTCTCCGGCAGACCGAACCGTTGAATCGAGCGGACCGTGTACTGTTGCGGCGCTTTTTTCTTCTTGCCGCCGCCTGACTTCTGTTTCTCTTCTTCCTCAAGTGCGTGCTCGACCGCTTCCTTGAACGGGATTTCTCCTTGTTTGACGCCGGTCGTGTCTTTCGCGACCATGGCGTGGCCCATGCTCTCGACGAGCGGATAGACAGTATCTTTCGGCTCGCCTGTCACCGCCATGACCCAAAGGCGGGACAATTTGATCGTCGGGAATGGGAAGTCGATCATGACGCGACGTTTGCCCATGACCTCAGCCGTGTCTTCAATCATCTTCCGATACGTCATCACCTCGGGTCCACCGATATCGATATGATGGTCGTACAGCGCCTCGGCGCCGACGACGGAGATGAGCGCCTGGACGGCTTCACGCAAATCGATTGGATGCGTCTCCGTCCTCGTCCAGTTCGGGAGAATCATGACCGGCAACCGTTTGACGAGCTTCGCGAGAATCGGGAACGACGAGCCTTCTGGACCGATGATGAGCCCGGCCCGAATCGTCGTCACCGGCACCCCTTGCCCGCCGAGAATCCGTTCGACCTCGAGCCGGCTCTTCAAGTGACGTGACAACGTCTTCGACTCTTTCGGAATGATGCCGCTCAAGTAGACGATTTGTTCGATGTCGTTCGCTTTTGTCGCCCGGGCGAAGTTGTCGGCGATGAGCGCGTCCATGTCTTCGAACGTCGCCTGCGTCAACCCGCCGTCCGGAATCATCGAGTGGACGAGGAACATGGCGTAATCCGCCCCCTCGCACGCCTCACGTGTCTGTTCATACGAGAACAAATCGCACGACCGCCATGTGATGTGGTCCTCGTCTTCCTTGTTTTTCGTCGAGCGGGACAAGGCGATGATGTCATATTCTTCTTTTAAATGGTCCATCACGTTCGAGCCGATGTAGCCGCTCGCGCCCGCGATGACGATGGTTTTTCGCATAGTGGTCACTCTCCCCTTTATTTACACATAAAGGTACTGTACCCGTCTTGGACTGAGATTAAATCAGTCCCGCGCCCTACAGTATGTACTGGAAAATTTATGTAAACTAAACTCAACTACAGGCAGAGGAGGAATGGCTATGGGAGTTTGGTATTTCTTGATGCTATTGATCGGTGGAGGGCTCGTGATTCGCGGCCTATTCAAAAAGAACACAAGCGGGCTGATACGCTTCGGAAGCCTCGTCATCGGCGGTCTGTTAATCGCACTCGGTTTGTTCATGTTCCAAGACGGAAGTGATGCGATTGTAGCGGATTTGTTTAACTTGTGGTGAATATTTCCGAACTGATTTCACGTTGGATTACGCTTAAAATGAAAACGAGTCGAGCCTTGTCCTAAAGGTTCGACTCGTTTTATGTCTTCGGTGTCCAATTGGATTCACACCCATTTTGCACCGCATAGTCATACAGAGGAGGAAGTTCCATAAGACATCATTCTGCATATACGACCACGGGATAAAGTGATCTGATCGCCGTGAATCTGTTTAAGTGGCTACATACAGTAAAACAGATGGCGTAACCGTGATTCAGTAAAATCTGTTTGAATTCGTCGAGCGATTGACGGGCCGAGACGAATTCGATTTCACTCAAAATCTGCTCCATCGCCTCGCATGTATTATATTTTTTTAAGAAGACTGTGCGTATAAATCCTATCATTTTATCATCGCGTTAAAGACGATGAATATTTTTTGGGAGCCTTGCCCACTCTGCAGTCTAAACTGGTCGACGGAAGAGTTGTCTTCGAGTGAATCGTTCCCAAACTAGCTAAGCTATTATTCTGCAAAAAGACAATTCGAGTGAACTAGTCACGCCTCATTATAATTAAATCATAGGAAAATTTTTGATAATCACGTTGTGAAAGGATAATAAATATCAAATAAATAACAGGTTATCACATACCCTAGTAGGTTAATAACAATAAACGACCTAATACGATTAATTCGCGCTAAATGGCCTGTCCTTGTTTTTTCTACCGTGATAAATAAATTTGATTGATGATCCCAGGATTGAAAATCGTCCTATCTTTGGTGTAATAAAAGTATTCTTTATAGTAGTTATCTTTGACAAATCCCCATTCGATAAAATGATTTGGTTCGTTAAGAAGAAACTCTAAAATTAATTTTTGGGCCAAATTTACTGCACCAGGTCTCAAACTGACTATTTGTATAATATCATTTATTGCTTCTTCGATATTTTTCTTTAGAGATTTCGACAAATTGGGGTAAGAATAAAATATAAAAATCCACCATACTTCTTTATCTTCAAAAATGCGATTCCAATTAATTTTACTAACCTTACTTTCTATAATTTTATTTAGACGATTATTAAAACTTCTCATATAAGAAGTTTGTTTAAAATACATGCACATAGCTGCAAGAACCACTGGGTTGTCTTCTTCAAAAATTTTATTACTAATGAGATTTAATTGTTTTTCAGGAATTTCAATTTGGTATAAACCAAAAAATAATAATAAATCTATCCAATCACTAGGAAAACTTTTAAATATTTTTTCTCCAAATCGTTCTATACTTCTCTCACTCGAAGGAGTTATATCTAGTTCAAACTTATCTTTTAAGAGAGTTAAAATTCTAATGATTTTTTGTGTTGAGGTATAAGTAATATCGGTTGAATAAAGTAAGAAAACAACAGTTACTAAGTCATTTTCATTGATACTAAAATTAATTTCGTTCTTATTTAAATGCTCCAATTTTTTTAAAATTACAGAAAGAGAATAAGACGTCACTAAATCTTTCTCCCCAGTTTCCTCTAACAAAATTCGATACTTGTTACTTATGCTTGTATACTTTACTTTTTTATTATTTTGTCGAAACCAGGAATTGATTTCTTTAATTAGAGTAAGTTGATTATCATCAAGATTTAATTCACTCGCTACTTCATCAGGAATGACCTTGTCTTTACTTTTATAAAATAATTTTTCTAGTTCCGGCACAAATTCTTCTGCTTTATATTTCCATTTATTAAAACTGATACTGTTATCAAATCTTTTTAGTTTTGCTTCATTAATTTTCAAATGATATTTATTTAAAACATCTCTCACAACTTTTACAATTTCAGTTTCAATTTCAGAATGATTTGAAAAAATAAAATAATCGTCTACAAAACGAAATATTCTATAATCGATATCGTTTTCTATCCTCATTTTCGATAATGTCTCTAGTATTTCCTGGTCAAGATGTACAAATAAAAATTCAGCTGCTAATCTCATAACCTCCGGTCCTACTAATATACCATTCGTTTTTGAACCATTTAAATTTTGAAGAAAAGAATCTAAATTACTATAAATCGAGCTAGCATTTTTTAAGTTTTTTGAGTCATAGGTTTTATTACTGATCAGCCATTTAAAAGAATGAGTATATATACTAGAGAAACAATCTTGAATATCGATTCTTATTAAAGCATTAAATTTGTCTTGAGAATAATTGAACACATTACTATTATAAAACTCTGTTATGCGCTTATAAGGTTTATGTCTAAAATAATCTCCACTAGATTCTAAACTAATTAAAAGTTGTTTTTTTTCATTTTCATTAGTGTAATAAACCGTTTGATTGTTATCTTTTTTGTAATATAGATTATTAACTCTAAACGGGGTTCTTAAAGAATAAACAGATTTCTTTTGAATGATGTTTAACAAGTCATACTCAAAAATTTCAATAAATAGTAATGATTCAACTAAACCAAGAGGATTAATAAATGAAATTTCCCGATACTTCTCATCTTTCTTTTTGACTTTGTACTTTAAAGGAACAGAATGCCATGAGGCGTCAAACTTTTTAGAAGTAGACATCTTAGTAAGCTTAAGTATACTGTTATATTTTTTTTTATTTACTAACAAATACTCATATAAATATTTATTAGTAAAAAAGTTTCCCTTTTCGTAAGGCAATAAGTCTGATATGACGTAATCTAATTTTTGTCTGTTAAATTTACTTTCCATATAAAGTTGACCTTCCTTATCAAAATGATATATTTAATATACACAATATCAAGGGCATTACTTTTGTAGTCATACAATTGTAAGTCTTTAAAAGGAGTAGCAGACTGTTTTCATTTTGTCTGCTACTTTTTCACTTTAATTATGCACATGAAAAAACTTAATAGCCAAATCAGAATAAGATTTATTAAGTGTACTTACCTGGTACAGCTGTCTCAGACACTTTTCCAGTTTTTCGTACTTCCATCCCAGTTTAGGATGCAATAAAATAGCTTTATTGTTTTTAAAATTTGCTAAATAAAATCCATTAATTACTTTATTTTTAATCAATAATGGTATAGTGACTCCTAACTGACGAAACAGTATACAAATATCTTTCGCAAAAAAATTTTTAGTTTCTCGTGTTATCCTTTCATAAGGATTTTCCTTTTTCATAAATCGTTTTAATTCTTTGTATGAATCACTAACTCCTCTAACTTGCCAACGAAACAAATTATTATTTTTTCGTTTCCCATAAAAAACAATCCTTTTGTAAAAAACATCTAGTCTAAAATCTAATTTTTCTAAGTCACCTGTATTTTGGAAATCGATAATATAAGATCTTAATTTTTCTTTATATTTTTGCAATTTGGAAAGAGCAATCCCAAAATTAAATTCCCCATCTTGTCCTTTATTAAATTGATATCCAAGATACTCTATACGTATATTATTTTCTTTCAAAAAACATTGAGTTTTAGTAATGTTTAGTTTAGTTTTAACCCCGAAAATTTCTTTTAAAATTTTAGATAAAAGTTTGTCAATGAATTTTTTCTCAAAGGATTCATCTAAAATAATTAGACCATCGTCAACATAACGCGCGTAAAAAACACAATTATCTTTAAAAATCTCTTTAATTCTCATGTCAAATTTTTTTCCTAAAATCTCAATCATAGAATTATGAATTCCTACACCAGGAACAAAAAGTTTATGTTGATTTACATACTTTTCAAAAAATTTTTTTTCATAAGAATGTAAGTTAAATAACCTCTCTATTTCCTTTACTGATTTAGACGTATCAACACTATAGAAGAAAGATTCAATATCAAATTTATAAATCGTATATTTATGAAACATATGTAAGTCAGGAATTATATTCATTAATTCGTTGATGACTGATGATCTATTGGGAAAAGTAAGTTTCCCATATTTATTAATAAGAAGTTTATAATAATCTAACTTCATAAGTTGAGATTTAGAAATAGAATTTTTGTCAATCACTTCTCTACTGTTTTTTATTGATGTTACATAATTAGGAATTCTAATATCACTTTTAATAAAGTCTTTAACAACTTCAACCTCTTCTTCATATAATTCAGATAATGTTTTGTATATGCTGTATCTCAAAAAATCCCCTCCATGGCTTTAAATTTTCATTTAGCCTTAATAAATTATTTTATATAAACATTATACGGTTACCTTCAATTTTATGGGATATCATTTTTGATAATATCCCATAAAACTAATTTATTATAATAAAAAAGTGTTGAGCCGAGTAACCTCGCATTCAACACTTTTTAAAATTTATTGACATATGTTTTTTTAGATAATTAATGGAGACCGCGGGAGTCGAACCCACGTCCGAAGGTATCGTAACGTATGCTTCTACTTGTGTAGTTTATCGATTAAGTCTCAATGAGGCATTATTAATAAACAACGTTATCACATTCAGGTCAAAGGCTTGTGATTCACAACCTATAAAAATCATGCAGTGCAGTACACTCGTCATTAGAGAGTTTATTAATCACACTTGGATTCTTCATATTCCAACATGTAAATGCTGCAATCGTTGCGGATTTCTTTGACCTATGTTGAGAATCAAATCGCAGCTGATTAGCAAAAGGACAAATAAGAAGAGGGCCATCCATGCATAAAATATGCACGGACGACCCTCTTCTTTCATTTCAACTTCTTATAACAGAACACCGGAAGTCAGCTAAGCGGTCTGATCATTCACCAGCTTGTTTCTTCTCATTTTTCTTCTGCAAATATGCTTCTCGAATCTGATTGATTTTATCTTTTTTATTCGACACAGCTGGTTTTTTTCCCTCTTGATACTTGGCAGCAGCCACTTTACTTTTCGTATCTAACTGATATTTTCCCATTTGATTCACCTGCTTTCATTTCATTGTGATTGAGTTGCTCCATAAAAAATCAAAAGACCTTCTAATCTCAATGAAATTAGAAGGTCTTCATTAAAAATCATTGATTGCAGCCATCGCAGACTGCTTAAAAATGGAGACGGCGGGAGTCGAACCCGCGTCCGAAGGCATCGTAACGCATGCTTCTACGTGTGTAGTTTATCTATTGAATCTCAATGTGACACTGCCGATAAACAGGCGTTGTCGCATCCAGTCTGATTCATCTCTTCTTCGCGCCCTCAGACGGCGAGGTTGAAGCGTAGCTTGCTTAGTTTGAGACCCTGATAATCATCCACACAAGCGATGGATGTCAGGATCCGCAGGGCACTTAGGCTGCTGCGAGTTGTGTGTTAGTTTTGCCAGTTATAGGCGTTTGCGTTTTAACGAGGCCGACCCCTCGACACGCCACATACGACCGACCTACCCCCGTCGAATCCATAACGTCCCCGAGGTGGTAATTGGTACTACAACAACTATACCACAATCAGGTCTTGCTGTCAGTATTTTTGCCGGTCCCGGAGTGCCCGGTCGACGTCACGCTTCGCGTCTTTCTTCTTCAAGTCGTCGCGCTTGTCATACTTCTTCTTCCCGCGCCCGATGCCGAGGAGACATTTGGCGAAGCCGTTCTTGAGATACACTTTGAGCGGGATGATCGTATACCCGTCACGCCCTTGCGCGCCGATGAGCTGATTGATTTGCTTCTTATGCAACAATAGCTTTCGGACACGAAGCGGCTCATGGTTGAACCGGTTCCCTTGCTCAAACGGGCTGATATGACAGTTGTGAAGCGTCGCCTCGCCACCGTCAAAGCGGACATAGGCGTCGGCGATATTGATCTTCGACTGGCGCACCGATTTAATCTCGGTCCCCGTCAACACCATGCCGGCTTCAATCGTATCTTCGATCGCATAATCGAAGGACGCTTTTCGGTTTTGCGCGAGCGCGTTCGAATCTTTCTTCTTGGCCATAGACATTCAGTCCTTTACTTCAATATGGAGGAGGGGTCGCCCCCTCCCGTCAGCGACGCTTCTTCGCTCCGCGTTTGGCGTCGCCTGTTCGTTTTTGACCGTCTTTCTTTTTCAAGTCGAGTGCCGAACGTCCTTGCGACGTCTTCGGCTTCTCGCCTGGTTTGGACGGTTTGCCGGCTTGACCTAGTTTCCCTGGTTTACCCGGCTTGCCGCGCTTCGGACGTTTGTCGTCACGGCCGCGGCCTTTTTTATCGTCCTTCTTCGGACGACCTTCCGTCGCTTTGATCGTCGTCGGTTGGCGACGGCGCGACTGTTCCCGCTTCGGCATGCCGACGACGGTGAAGTCGATCGTACGCTCGTCCAAGTTGACTGCGTCGACCTTGACGCGCACCGCGTCACCGATGCGGAACTGACGTTTCGTCCGCTCGCCGAGCAACATGAGCTGCGACTCGTCGAAGTGGTAGTAGTCATCCATCGACTGGAGACGAACGAGTCCTTCGATCGTGTTCGGAAGCTCGATGAACATCCCGAAGTTCGTGACACCGCTGACGACGCCGTCGAACTCTTCACCGAGACGTGATTCCATGTACTCGGCTTTCTTCAAGGCTTGCGTCTCACGTTCGGCATCGACCGAACGACGCTCGCGTTTCGACGCCTGTTCGGCGATCGAACCGAGACGGTCCTCGTACTTGGCGATCGTCTTCTCGGACACGTCGCCGTTGAAAGCATACGTGCGCATGAGACGGTGGACAATCAAGTCCGGATAGCGGCGGATCGGTGACGTGAAGTGCGTATAGAAGTCGGTCGCGAGGCCAAAGTGACCGAGCGAGACATCATCATACTTCGCCTGTTGCATCGAACGGAGCATGATCGTGCTGATGACCGGCTCTTCCGGTTCACCCGAGATCGCCTTCAAAATCTTCTGAAGCGTCTTCGGTTCGACCTTCTGGCCTTTGAACCGCTCGATATGCACGCCGAAGTTCGCGACGAAGTCGAAGAAGAAATCGAGTTTATCCGATTTCGGGTTATCGTGCACACGATAGATGAACGGCACGTCCATCTTGTGGAAGTGTTCGGCGACCGTCTCGTTGGCCGCGAGCATGAACTCTTCGATCAACTTTTCGGCAACCGAGCGCGGACGCAAGACGATGTCGGCCGGTTTGCCTTCTTCGTCGACGACGACTTTTGCCTCGGCGAAATCGAAGTTGATGGCACCGCGCGAGTTACGGCGCTTGCGGAGCACTTCCGCGAGCTCGGCCATCAAGTCGAACAACGGGATATACGGCTCGTACCGTTCGAGCGTCGCTTCGTCGTCACGTTCGATGATTTCACGGACGTTCGTATACGTCATCCGCTCCGTCGTCTTGATGACACTCGGGAACAGCTCATGGTGGACGACCTTCCCGTTTTGCGGGGAGATCTCCATGACGCAGCTGAGCGTCAACCGGTTGACGTGCGGGTTGAGTGAACAAATCCCGTTCGAGAGACGGTGCGGCAACATCGGGATGACGCGGTCGACGAGATACACACTCGTCCCCCGTTCGAACGCCTCGACGTCGAGCGGTGACCCTTCCGTCACGTAGTGTGACACGTCGGCGATATGGACGCCGAGCTCATAGTTACCGTTGTCGAGTTTCTTGACGTGGACGGCATCGTCCAAGTCTTTCGCGTCTTCGCCGTCAATCGTGAAGATTGTCTCGTTACGAAGGTCGACACGGCCCATAAAGTCCTTCTCGTCGGCCTCGTCCGGCACGGCGTTCGCCTGGTCGATGACATCTTCCGGGAATTCCGTCGGGATGCCGTGCTTATAGACGATCGACAAGATGTCGACGCCTGGATCGTTCTTGTGTCCGATGATGCGGACGACGTCACACGCTCCGGCGAAACGTCCGTCCGGATATTTCGTGATGCGGACGACGACTTTATGGCCATCGACGGCACCGAGCGATTTGTCCGGGTTGACGACCGGCCAGAAGTTGATGCGCTTGTCATCCGGCTCGATGAAGGCGAACTGGTCGAGGCGTCCGCTCGGGAGCGTATACGTCCCGACGAACTCCGACAAGCCGCGCTTCAATACTTTGAGGAGCACGCCCTCGGTCTTGCCGCGGTTGTCCTCGCGCTTTTTGACGAGGATCGTGTCGCCGTGGTAGACGTCTTTCAATTGGTCGGGCGGAAGGAACACGTCCTCCGTCTCCCCTTCGACCGATAAAAAGCCGAAGCCGCGTTGGTGAATCGAGATGATTCCCGCTGCTTGGCCGAGCACGGCGAGCGTCCCGTAACGGTTCGTCCGGGTGCGGCCGATTAAGCCCTCTTCTTCGAGGGTGTTCAAGGTGCGGATGAGCTCTTTAAAGGCATCCGTCGACTCGAGCGCGAGACGCTCGGTCAATTGGTCCACCGTCAGTGCTTTATCACTGGCTTGGATGATTTCTAGTAGTTGGTCACGTAAATTCAACGTGACACCTCCTTTTTAGACTGACCAGTCTAACGTTTCGAGAAAATCGAGCACGTCCTGGTGCAGTTTCTCTTTTTCTTTATCGAGTGTGATCACGTGTCCCGACTCCTCATACATGAGCAGTTCTTTTTGGAACGCGTTGATCGCCTCGTAAATTTCGTGTGCAGATTCAGGATCGACCATTTGATCTTTCGCCCCTTGGACGACGAGCGCCGGGACGAAAATATCTTCGAGTTTTGTCGTCGTGTCACGGACGAAGGCACGGAGGTCCTTGAGCGTCGGCATCGGTTTGAAGTCCGCCATCTCCTGTTCGATCTGTTCAGGTGATTTGTCTTCTCGAGATTTATATTCTCGAGCGTAGGCTTTGACTCCTTTGTATAACCGATCTTCGGCATCGATTCCGGTCGGAGCGCACATCGGGATGACGCCTTTGACGTTTTCCTCCGAAGCGAGGCGAAGCGACATGACGCCGCCGAGCGAGAGGCCACAGACGGCAATCTCCTCATAGCCTTTCTCTTTCAACGACTGGTAGGCGTTCATGACGTCTTCCCACCAGTCCGCCGGTCCGTACTGAAGCAATTCTTCCGGCGGGACGGCATGACCCCGATACTGGGGACCCATACACGTATAGCCTTCTTTTTGCAGGAAACGACCGAGCATGCGGACATCCGCGCTCGATCCGGTAAAGCCATGTAACATCAACACGGCACGTGGTCCGCCTTCAAAGAAGAACGGTTTCGGTGCTGTAATCTTCATTGCTAACGTCATCTCCTCATACAATCCATTATTCCCAAAAAATAATTGAAAAAAACAAAAGCCGACCGCCTCACGTAAAAATCGAGAACGATCAGCCTTTCATCATAATGATGCGACTAGTAATCCTAAAATGAAAAACAATGTGCCTAGTACAGCTGCAGTTCGGTTCAAAACAGCGTCGAAGCCGCGCGCTTTCTGGCGGCCGAACAACTGCTCCGCGCCACCTGCAATCGCCCCAAGACCTTGCGACCGACCTGACATGAGCAGTACGACGACAATCAATAAAACAGCCACGACGAGCAGGCTGATTGTAGCGATCGTTTGCATAGTAGTCAGTTCCTCCTTCTTTTTACACGCTTCTTATTATATAGAAGTTGGCGTCAAAACGCCAGCGTTCAAATTATCGGGATGGGTAGCTGAACCCTTCCCCGATAACCTCTTTCACTTGGTGGATGACGACGAAGGCACGCGGGTCGGTCACTTCGACGATTCGCTTGAGCGGACCGATTTGACGCTTGTCGACGATCATATACAACATGTTCTTGTCCTGCTTCGTGTAGTAGCCGTGGCCATGGATAATCGTTGCCGAGCGGCCGAGCGTCTCCGTCAACACGACGGCAAGTTCTTCTTGCTTGTCGCTGATGATCGTGACGGCCTTGCGGATGTTGAGCCCTTCGGCGACGAGGTCGATGACCCACGAGCCGATGATGATAGCGATCAACGTATAGAGCACGACCTGCTCCCCGAGGATGAATCCCGACGCCCCGACGACGATGGCATCGATGATGAACATCGACACGGCGACGCTCATGTGCAAGTACCGCTCCATGAGGCGGGCGATGATGACCCCGCCCCCGGTCGTCCCGCCGACGCGGAGCACCATACCGATACCGACCCCGATCATGATCCCAGCGTAGACGGCCGCGAGCAGTTTGTCCTCGGCCGGGCTGCCCCAACTATGGGTCAAGCTGAGGAAGAACGATGTCGAGATGACGGCGACGACCGAATAGACCATCGTCCGTCGGTCGAGCAGCTTATAGCCGACGATGAACAACAGACCGTTCCCGATGATCGACGTGACACCGAGGTCCCAGCCGAATAAGTAGTACAGGATGATCGTGACCCCGAGCAGGCCGCCTTCCGAGAAGTCGTTCGGGACGGTGAAGTAGTTCACCCCGAACGAGAGAATGAATGAGCCGGCGATGATCCAGGCGATATCCTTCAAGGAGATCGATTGGAGCTTCTTCCAGACTTGTTGACGCAGTAGATGTTGTTGCTGACGTTTCATCAATTTTCCCCCTTCCATAAAAAAAGACCGCGGCACAAAACCGCAGTCTTCATCTTACTGTTGAGCTGGCTTTGGCGCACCGTCTTTCATAATCGGCAACTTGCGGTCCACGACGTTCGTGTAGACGTTCAAGAGTGCCTCTTTTTCCAAATCCCAGTTATATTGCTCACGCGCTGTCTTCGTATTCTCTTCGACACGGGCGTAGAGTGCTTGATCGTCGAGCAGGCGGTTGACGCCTTCGGCGATCAAGTATTCAAACAGTTAATTCGATGATGCTGAATAATGATTAAAGCAGACGTTTTTCAACACTTCGAAACCGAGATATACGTTCATCGTATAGTACAGTAACGCCTAGACCGGTACTTTGTCAATCATCTTGAAGCGATTGCTGACGCCTTCGTCCTTGCCATCTACTTAATCGTCGGTTTGGGCTTCCTGTCCCCGACCTTGACGGCTGAGCGAGATAGCGAGTGGACATTAGAACAGACGACGGATGTACGACGGGTAACTGTGCATAGTAAACCGCGTATGTAACACTCGTTCAAGTATGTAAACGGACACACCAATTTCACCGCGTTTCATCCATCATTACTTTTTTTACCACATCTTCGAGGACCTGTATATTTTTTTCCCAGCACAGGTTTTCTAGCACGTAACGAATCCCATTCACGCCGTACTTCTCGCGCAATTCGGGACGCTCAAGCAATTTACGGAGCATGAGCTCGATTTCATTAAGGTCACGCTTCCGTGATACATAACCGACCTCGGCCGCTTCGATAACATTCGCCGCATGGCCTGACACCGCCGCGACGACGGGCTTTCCTACCGCCATATAATCAATCAGTTGACCTGGGATGACCGTATCGAACGCTCCTTGATCAACCAAACTAACAAACGCGACGTCTGCGTTTTTGATGGCCTGAAACGTCTCGCTTCGTGGCATCGCCTCGAGGAAGAGAAAGTTTTTGAACCCGCGGGCTTTGATTGTCTCTTTCAACTCGCTCTTTCGATAGCCATAGCCGATTAGTTTAAAGTGGACGCGCGGCTCATCACGAAACCGTTCCGCAAGATCGAGCAAAAGCGACACATCTTGTGCGAGCCCCATGTTGCCAGCGTACAAAATTTCCATCCGGTTATCTTCAGGGATGGTCCGTTTGAGGTTGCGCTCGCTTTCACGAATCGAGTTCGGCATATAGTGAATCGTCTCGTTCGGGACACCACGTTGACGTAAATAGCTACGGAACCCTTCCGAGTTGATGATAATCTCATCGGCCGCTTTGTAAAGTCGCTTCTCGAACCAAAACGCTGGGGCGAGCATCCAGTCATGCTTAAATACACCCGCACCTTTTAACGATTCTGGCCAAAGACTACGAACATCTAGAATCAATGGGACACCATATTTCCGTTTCGCATACACACCGACGAACGCCATGAAAAAAGATGGGGTCGTTGCAAAGACGACATCCGGTCTATTATTGAGTTGTCGCACAGTCGCGGCGCCTTTGATCATCTGGTCGAAAAGCAAAGCGAATTGACTCCACTTGCTCGACGCATGCTTGTGCTTCTTTGTGATGAGGCGCTTGATGAACTGTTTTCCGTTCAGCTCCTTATCGTTCCAAAAACGGTCACCTTTATACAAGTTGAAGTTCGGATACGATGGAGCAGCTGTGATGACCTCCACCTTGTAACCGCGTTCTTTCATGAGATGCGTAATATTTTGCATCCGGTTTCCGGCACTGCCGATTTCTGGATAGTAATTTTGACAGACCATTAACATTGTTTTCAAAAGGAACACCCTTACTGTTGTTCGAGTTCGTCCACGAAGCGCTTCAAGAGCGTGTGGACATTGGCTTTTAAATCTGGGTCGCAGAGCGCGTGGGCAATCGTCGCTTCGATGAAGCCAATCGGTTCCCCGACGTCATAGCGACGCCCGTCAAATTCATAGGCGAAGACGGTCTCCACCTCGTTCAATCGGGCGATGGCGTCCGTCAATTGGATCTCGCCTCCCGTCCCGACTTCTTGCGCCGACAACGCCTCGAAGACGTCCGGCGTCAAAATGTAACGGCCGAGGATGGCGAGGTTCGATGGGGCTTCACCGACGGCCGGTTTCTCAACGAACGTCCGGACCGGGATGAGCTTTCCTTCGACGGCAAGCGGGTCAATTATACCATATCGATTCGTCATTTCATACGGGACGCGTTGCACCCCGATGATCGAGCGCTCATACTGCTCGTACTGATCAATCAATTGCTTCGTCGCCGGCACGTCCGCCTCGATGATATCGTCCCCGAGCAGGACAGCGAACGGTTCGTCGCCGATAAACTTCCGGGCACACCAAATCGCGTGGCCGAGCCCTTTTGGTTCCTGTTGCCGTATGTAGTGGATGTTGGCGAGGTTCGACGAGTGGCGCACCGACTCGAGGAGCTCGGTCTTACCTTTTGACTCGAGGTTCTGTTCGAGCTCGATGGCCCGGTCAAAATGGTCCTCGATGGCGCGCTTGTTCTTCCCGGTCACGATGATGATGTCCTCGATGCCGGAAGCGACGGCTTCTTCCACGATGAATTGGATCGTCGGTTTGTTGACGATCGGGAGCATCTCTTTTGGCATCGCCTTCGTCGCCGGCAAGAAGCGGGTACCGAGCCCGGCGGCCGGGATGATGGCTTTCCGTACGCGTGTCATGGACGTCTCTCCTTTTTTATGCTTTATCTGATGATTATACCCAATTTCCCATCGTTCACGCACACAAAAAAACGGCCGTGACGCATGTCACGACCATTTCCGGTCGTCCATATACTTGTACAGGAACCAACCACCGACACCGAGCACAATGAGAAGAAGGAGAAAACCGCTGACCATCATGATGAACGCCTCCTTTTGCCTACACTCTTCTGTTCCCGGAATGACTGGTCGACAAGCACCCCTCTGACATTCTATTTCAGAACCACTTCCGTCCATGCCCCTCGATGAACCGGTACTCTTCTTGATAATGGTCATAGTGCCCTTCATCGATCATGTGTTGGAACGCCGCATCCCCTTCCGCAGCTCTCCGTTTCATCAATCGACAGAGCGCATCGATTCGTAACAGTAACATCGTCAGCAACTCCGTTGTCGAACCTTCCCAGCCGTAGGCTTCCAAGAAGAGAGCGACTCGTCGTTTGTACGTCCCATCATCGCGCTTCGCCTCATAGTAAACGACTTCACCCGACTCGGCTTGATGACGCCGGCTGAGCGGAACGAACGTATAAAGGGCATACACGATATCCCAGGCTCGTGGTCCGGGCGCCGCCAAATCAAAGTCGATGACTCCTGCCACTTTCCCGTCATGGAAAATTGTATTGTAGACGGCGAAGTCGTTGTGGCAAATCACTTCAAACGGTTCTGGCGTATGGTCGAGCGGTTACCAGTCCGACGGCCACTCGACATCGGCGGTCGCGTCGTGCAGCTGGCGCATCAATCGAGCGGCGTCTTGAATCGCCTCATCTGGCCACATGTAGGCTTTCAACGGATAATCGGCCGTCTCCCCTTCGAGATACGTCAAAATCTCCCGGCCCTGATCATCCACTCCGACAAATCGCGGAACGCCCGATATCCCTTTCGCCTCCAAATGCGTTAACAACCGATGAATATGCGCACTGCCATTTTTCTGCGTGCGATAGACGTGGTTCCCCTTTTTATAGACGGTCGACACGTTCCCGCCACTCAACCTTTTTTCTTGTTCATTCGATTGGTCCATCCAATCCCCCCATTCTTCATCAGTTACGTTCAGTATACAGCAACACGGAGGCTAGATAACGAGGAGGCTCGACACAGAGCGTTCGTGCCCGTCGAAGCGGCACCGTGACTCTTGCAGGAAAGCAATCTAACGGAGACCCCGCAAGCGCGTAAGCGCGAGGAGGCTCCGTGGATTGCCTGCAGAAAGCATCGGTGCCGCTTGGACAGGATTATCTTGGAATATACATACATTCAGTGTCGACTCTTGCAAGATCTTAGATTGGCGCGCGACTGAATCAGACGGTGGGCGACTCCTTGGGGAGAGTGATGCAAGGATGACCCCGTAAAGCGCGCATGCGCTGCGGAGGCATCCGCATCACCCCAGGAAAGCGTCCCGCCGTCTGATGAAGATAATCAAAACCACAAAAAAAACAGGCCCGCCATGAGGCGAGCCTGAAAAACATCAATTATTTTTTGAGGTTGTAGAACGACTTGATCCCGTCGTATTTCGCTACATCGCCGAGCATGTCTTCGATGCGGAGAAGTTGGTTGTACTTCGCGATACGGTCTGTACGCGAGAGCGAACCAGTTTTGATTTGACCAGCGTTTGTCGCAACAGCGATGTCCGCGATAGTCGCATCTTCTGTTTCACCAGAACGGTGTGAGATAACAGCTGTGTAACCAGCTTTTTTAGCCATTTCGATCGCGTCGAATGTTTCTGTGAGCGTACCGATTTGGTTAACTTTGATGAGGATCGAGTTCGAGATTCCTTTTTCGATACCTTCAGCCAATTTCTCAGTGTTCGTTACGAAGAGGTCATCCCCAACGAGCTGAACTTTGTCACCGATTTTGTCAGTGAGCAATTTGAAGCCGTCCCAGTCGTTTTCGTCGCAACCGTCTTCGATTGAGATGATTGGGTATTTGCTTACGAGCTCAGCGTAGAAGTCTACGAGCTCAGCAGTTGTCATTGACTTGCCTTCGCCAGCGAGTTCGTACTTGCCAGTTGACTTGTCGTAGAACTCAGAAGACGCAACGTCCATTGCGAGGTAGATGTCTTCGCCAGCTTTGTAACCAGCTTTTTCGATCGCTTCAAGGATAACTGTGATCGCTTCTTCGTTAGACTTAAGGTTTGGTGCGAAACCACCTTCGTCACCGACAGCTGTGTTAAGACCCATACCAGAAAGAACTGATTTGAGGGCGTGGAATACTTCTGCACCCATGCGGAGCGCTTCACGGAACGTTGGCGCGCCAACAGGCATGATCATGAACTCTTGGAAGTCAACGTTGTTGTCAGCGTGCGAACCACCGTTGATGATGTTCATCATTGGAGTTGGAAGCGTCTTCGCGTTGAATCCACCGAGGTACGTGTAAAGTGGAAGGCCGAGCTCGTCTGCTGCTGCGTGTGCTGCTGCCATAGAGACACCAAGGATCGCGTTTGCGCCGAGTTTACCTTTGTTTTTCGTACCATCGAGCTCGATCATTTTCTTGTCGAGTGCGTTTTGGTCGAATACATCGTAACCGATGAGTTCTGGTGCGATTGTGTCGTTTACGTTAGCAACGGCTTTGAGTACGCCTTTACCAAGGTAACGTGACTTGTCGCCATCGCGGAGTTCGACTGCTTCGTGCTCACCAGTTGATGCGCCTGATGGGACGAGGGCACGGCCGAAACCGCCGTCTTCTGTGAAGACTTCTACTTCGATTGTTGGGTTACCGCGTGAATCCAAAATCTCGCGTGCGTAAATTTCTGTAATCATTGACATGAAAATTCGCTCCTTTTTGTTTGGAAAGTTTTTTGTTTTACTTCGTGACGATTGATGTGCCGGTCATTTCTGCCGGTTGCTCTCCACCGAGAAGGTGAAGGAGCGTCGGGGCGAGGTCGCACAACGCGCCTTGGAGAACTGGTTTCAGTTCCACCCCTTCTTTCGTGACGATACATGGTACAGGTTCCGTCGTGTGGGCCGTCATCGGTGAGCCGTCCGGGTTCGTGACGAGGTCAGCGTTCCCGTGGTCCGCCGTGATGATCGCCGCGCCGCCTTTGGCAATGAGTGCGTCCACTACTTTACCGAGGCATTCGTCGACGACTTCGACAGCTTTCTTCGTCGGTTCGAGCATACCGGAATGGCCGACCATGTCCGGGTTCGCGTAGTTGATGATATACGCGTCATATTCGTCAGATTCGATTCGCTCCAAGAGTCCTTCTGTGAGCTCATACGCGCTCATTTCAGGCTGCAAGTCGTACGTCGCCACTTTCGGTGACGGCACGAGGAAACGATCTTCACCTTCGAACGGTGTTTCTTGTTGTCCGTTCAAGAAGAACGTGACGTGCGGGTATTTCTCAGTTTCCGCGGCGCGGAGCTGTTTGTACCCTTGCGCGGCGAGAGTCTCACCGAGCGTGTTTTTCAAATCTTCCGGTGGGAAGACGATGTCCGTGTCGATTTCATCCGAGAACTTCGTCATCGAGACGAGCAAGATGTTCTCTGGATGTGTGTTCGAAAGTTCGAAGCCTTTGAAGCCGGTCTTCTCTTTGAACACTTTCGCGAGCTCGATGGCCCGGTCCGGACGGAAGTTGAAGAACATGATCGCGTCGTTGTCTTTGATCGTCGCGACCGGTTGTCCGTCTTTCTCGATGACCGTCGGAAGAACGAATTCATCCGTCAAGCCGTCTGCGTACGACTGTTTAAGCACGTCGACCGCATTCGTGCCGACTTCGCCTTTCGCGTTGACGAGCACGTCGTATACTTTCTCGACGCGTTCCCAACGGTTGTCGCGGTCCATGGCATAGTAGCGTCCAGACACGCTAGCGACTTGACCGAGTCCGAGTTCAGCGAGCTTCGCTTCCGTCTGTTCGAGGAAGCCAGCGCCTGATTTCGGATCACAGTCACGGCCGTCCGTGAAAGCGTGAATGTATACTTTTTCGATGCCATGAAGTTTTGCGAACTCGACGATGGCGTACATGTGGTTGATGTGAGAGTGAATCCCACCGTCTGAGACGAGGCCCATGATGTGGAGGCTCGAATCATACTTTTTCACATGTCCGGCCAAGTGATTCATCGCTTGGCGGTCGAAGAGTGAACGGTCTTTGATGGCGTTGTTGACGCGTGAAAGTGACTGATAGACGACCCGGCCGGCACCGATGTTCAAGTGACCGACTTCCGAGTTCCCCATCTGACCTTCCGGAAGGCCGACGTACTCGCCTTTCGCGTTGAGGAGCGTATGTGGATACTGCTCCCAGTAGCGGTCGAAGTTCGGTTTGTTCGCCGCAGCGACCGCATTACCGAACGTTTCGTTCCGCATTCCAAAACCATCCAAGATGATGAGGGCGACTGGTCTTGCCATTTAAATCGCCTCCAACAACTTGAGGAACGAAGCAGCTTCAAGTGAAGCACCGCCGACGAGTGCGCCGTCGATGTCTTCTTGCGCCATATACTCCTTGATGTTCTCAGGTTTTACAGAACCGCCGTATTGGATGCGAACCGCAGCCGCCACGTCTTCACCGTAAAGACCTTT
Organism: Exiguobacterium sp. s6; assembly: GCF_018618155.1. Taxonomy (NCBI): domain Bacteria; kingdom Bacillati; phylum Bacillota; class Bacilli; order Caryophanales; genus Exiguobacterium; species Exiguobacterium sp. s6. Next base: position 725,722 of record NZ_JACSLN010000001.1, on the reverse strand, counting down.
TACCACGTCACGAACATATTTGCATGAGCTTTGCGCATCTGCTTCGTCCGCTGATTTACCAGTGCCGATCGCCCAAACTGGCTCGTACGCGATGACGAGTTGTTTGACTTGGTCAGCTGAGAGGTCCGCGAGGCCACCTTCGACTTGCGTCTTGATGACTTCTTCGAACTTGTCGCCTTCGCGCTCTTCTAATGTCTCACCGACACAAACGATTGGCGTAAGACCGTGTTCGAACGCTTTTTTCGTTTTGCTGTTGATGAACGCATCAGATTCGCCGAAGTATTCGCGACGCTCTGAGTGTCCAAGGATGACGTATGTCACGCCGAGGTCAGCGACCATGGCCGGGCTGATTTCGCCTGTGTATGCCCCGCTGTCTTTGTCGTACATGTTTTGAGCACCGAGCTTAAGGTTTGACCCCTTCGCTGCTTCTACCATCGGTGCGAGGAAAAGTGCTGGTGCACCAATCGCCGCGTCAACTTTGTCCGTTGACGGGATGTTATTTTTAACTTCCTCTACGAAAGCGACAGCTTCCGAGAGTGTTTTGTTCATTTTCCAGTTACCTGCAATAATCGGTTTACGCATCGATAACCCTCCTCTATTTTACTTGTCGTTCAACGCTTCGACGCCTGGAAGTTTCTTGCCTTCCATGAATTCGAGTGAAGCGCCGCCACCAGTCGAGATGTGGCTCATTTGGTCAGCAAGGCCGAACTTGGCTGCTGCCGCGGCTGAGTCACCACCACCGATGATTGAGTATGCGTCGCTGTCTGCGAGTGCTTGAGCGACACCTTTCGTTCCGTTAGCGTACTTATCGAGTTCGAATACGCCCATCGGTCCGTTCCAAACGACAAGTTTCGATTCGCGAATCGCTTCCGCGTAAATTTCGACTGTCTTCGGTCCGATATCAAGACCCATGTGATCCGCAGGGATCGAGTCGATATCGACTGGTCCGACGTATGTCTCTTCGCCGAATTCTTTCGCAATGACACAGTCGACCGGCATCAAGAACTTCACGCCTTTGTCTTCTGCTTTTTTCATGAACTGACGAGCGAGGTCGAGCTTGTCTTCTTCAAGGAGTGACGTTCCGACTTCGTGCCCGAGTGCTTTCGAGAACGTGTACGAGAGACCGCCACCGATGATGAGTGTGTCAACGATGTCAAGAAGGTGGTCGATGACCCCAATCTTGTCAGCAACTTTCGATCCGCCGATAATCGCCGTGAACGGACGGTCTGGATTCGAGAGTGCCTTCCCGAGGACTTCAAGTTCTTTCTCCATCAAGAGACCAGCCACCGCGTGGTCCACGTTTTGCGCGATACCTTCTGTTGAAGCGTGGGCACGGTGAGCCGCACCGAACGCGTCGTTGACGAAGATATCAGCGAGTGCCGCGAAACCTTTCGCGAGTTCTGGATCGTTTTTCGTTTCACCAGGGTAGAAACGGACGTTCTCGAGAACGACGACGTCACCTTCACCAAGTTTTGAAACGGCTTCTTCTGCGACTGGACCGTACGCCTCTTCAACGAGGGGCACATCTTTGCCGAGAAGTTCAGCGAGACGTTTAGCGACCGGTGCGAGTGAGTACTCGAGGTTCTTCTCGCCTTTTGGACGGCCGAGGTGGCTCGCCAAAATGACTTTCGCGCCGCCGTCGATCAAGTGTTTGATCGTCGGAAGAGCCGCTTGGATCCGCGTTTCATCTTGAATGACGCGATCTTTGAGTGGAACGTTGAAGTCAACGCGGCAAAAGACGCGTTTCCCTTTTACATCGATGTCACGAATAGACTGTTTGTTCATAACCTTCGCCTCCATATGTCGTGCGTGTCAATTTCATAAATAGAGCGGAGAACAATCTCTTGTTTCCGCTCCTATTTGATTCTATTTAGTTCACGAACTTACTTCGCGATTTCAGCGAAGTGCTTGAGTGTGCGAACCAATTGTGCAGTGTAAGACATTTCGTTGTCGTACCAAGAAACTGTCTTAACGAGTTGCTTGTCGCCAACTGTCATTACTTTAGTTTGTGTCGCATCGAAGAGTGAACCGTAAGTGATTCCGACGATGTCAGAAGATACGATTTCGTCTTCAGTGTAACCGAATGACTCGTTCGCTGCTTTTTTCATTGCTGCGTTGATTTCGTCAACAGATACAGTTTTCTCAAGAACTGTTACGAGCTCTGTGAGTGAACCTGTAGCAACTGGTACACGTTGTGCCGCACCGTCAAGTTTACCTTGAAGTTCTGGGATAACGAGGCCGATCGCTTTAGCCGCACCAGTTGTGTTCGGTACGATGTTTGCTGCTGCCGCACGTGCACGACGGAAGTCGCCTTTCGGGTGTGGAGCGTCAAGCGTGTTTTGGTCGCCTGTGTAAGCGTGGATTGTTGTCATGAGACCTTCAACGATTCCGAACTGGTCTTGGAGAACTTTCGCCATTGGCGCCAAGCAGTTTGTCGTACAAGAAGCACCAGAGATTACTGTCTCAGTACCATCAAGGATGTCGTGGTTTGTGTTGTAAACAACAGTCTTCATGTCACCTGTAGCCGGAGCCGAGATCACAACTTTTTTCGCGCCAGCTTTCAAGTGAAGCTCCGCTTTTTCTTTTGCTGTGAAGAAACCAGTACATTCGAGAACGATGTCAACACCGAGCTCGCCCCATGGAAGTTCTTCTGGGTTGCGGTTAGCAAGTGTAACGACTTTCTCGCCGTTTACGAGGAAGTGACCGTCGTGTACTTCTACTTCTCCGTCGAAACGACCTTGTGTCGTGTCATACTTGAGAAGGTGAGCGAGCATCTTCGTGTCAGTCAAGTCGTTGATTGCAACAACTTCGACTCCTTCGTTTTTGATGATCTCGCGGAATGCCAAACGACCAATACGTCCAAATCCGTTAATACCAACTTTTACTGCCATAGTTAATTTCCTCCTTAGGGTAGAAGCTATTTATTGAAGAGCCAACGGGGGTCAACTCTTTAATAACGATTTAATAATTCTGTCGCCGCACCTTCGTCTGTGACGAGGATGATGTTCGGCGTGTGTTTCGCATATGCGGCAATCGCTTGTGCCTTCGATTTCCCTCCGGCGACCGCGATGACGGTGTCCATGTCGTCGAGCTCCTCTAATTGGATCCCGACCGTCTTGACCCGATGAACGATTTCACCTTCGGCGTTGAAGTAATATCCGAACGCCTCGGCGACGGCATCATGCCGTTCGATCATCCGCAAATGCTCTGGTGACGCGTGACGGCGTTTCGCCATCGTTTCCGCCTCACCAATTCCATGTACCACAATTCGCGCCGCTCTAATCATTTCCAGGACATTTTTTATGCTAGGTTCCTCCACCATCCGCTCGAACGTCTCTTGCGAAACCTCGTCCGGAATGTGGAGTAAATGATAGTCGGCATGGGCCCGGTCGGCCATTCGAGAACAGACGGTGTTCGCCTGTAACTCAAGCGTCTCCCCGAGTCCGCCGCGTGCCGGCACGAAATGCATCGGCCGTTCTTTTTTATCGGGCGACATCATGGCCGCAACCGATGCCATCGTCGTCCCGCCTGTGACCGCGATGATATTGTCGTCAGGTGCCAGTCGCGCTTTCAGTTGCGTGACGGCGGCCCGACCGATATCTCGCTGGACCCAGAACGTCTCGTCGGAATCACCCGGTACGATGACGACTTGGCGAACGCCTAGTTTTCGCTCGAGTTCTCGTGCAACTTCCGAGATGCCTAGGATCTCTCCCATGACCTCGTGCAAGTCTCTGAGAACGTTTCGGCCCGATTCCGTAAGGGAAATACCTTGAGTAGCGACCATCAATAGACCTTGGTCTTTCAAAAAGTCGACTTCTCGTCTTAGGATTCGTTCCGTCAGCCCGAGGCTTGTGGCGAGTGTCCGGCGGCCGATTGGCTGCATCAACCGGACGTAATGTAAGATGTCGTAACGATGTCGGAGCGTATCGAGCATGTCGGGAACGATTTGCTTCTGAACTTGAATCAGCTGCTGGATCATACTCATTCCCCCTCGACTTAAAGCATGGACAATTTTTGTCCCACTTTTATATTTGCGTCCCACCGCTACGACTTCATCTTATCAATGACCTTTCCGTCTTGCAACCCCTTCAAACGTTTTTTTTCGATGTAAGCGTATACTTAACAAAATCTTCAACTTTACTGTCATCGTATCGCCCTTGACTAATGACGCGCCCCTCGTGTAAAACGACGGGGATCTCGAACAAGTACTTCGCCTCGAGTTCTTCGTTGCCCGTGATGTCGACCTGCTCGAGTTCGAACGGATAGTCTTCCATGAGCCATTCGAGCATGACGAGTGCCTCCTCGCAGAGCGAACAGTTGGCACGCCGGTATAATGTCAGCACCATGTCAGTCCCCTCCTTTCCATAGTTGTCGTTCCCGCTCCCGCGAGTTTCCAAAACCGAGCGCCTCCCGATAGTTCGCCACGGTCCGTCGTGTCACCGTATAGCCGATCCGGGCCAACTCTCGCATGAGTGCGGCGTCACTCAAAGGTGACGTCTCTTGTTGAATCAGTTCGGCGAGCGCCTTTTTCACCATGAACGGCGATTGCCCATGATCCGTGGACCTGACGAAAAAGTGGCGCCACGCCATGACCCCGCCCTCGGTCGCCACATACTTTCCTTGGATGGCCCGTCCGACGGTCGACTCGTGCTTGCCGATCCGTTCGGCGACTTCTTTCCGCGTCAACGGATGCAAGACGAGCTTGCCGTCGAGCCAGTCCGCCTGACGTTCCGCGATGACCGTCCATACTGAATGAAGCGTCGCGTTCCGCATCTCGAGCGTCTCGTGCCACCACTTCGCCTCGCGGTCGTCCCCGATCCGAGCCACATCGAGCGTTGGGCTGAACCATGTTGTCACAAGCTCACCGTCACGCCGGACGACTTCGAGTTCCGGTACGATATGCTCGGTTCCTTCATATAATATTGGTGTTTTCGGTAACGTCGCCACGATACGGGTCACCCGGTCGAACTCGGCCACCGAGATGTCGAGTCGGCCCGGGATGTCATCAACGTTCGCGTCGAGCGCCTCGAACACGTCCAAGACGAGCGGGTCGTCATGTTCAATCGCATGCCGGTATTGGCAGTCACGCTCATTCTTCGCCCCGATCCCCGTCGGTTCTAAAAACAAGAGCGCCTGGCGTGCCGCCTCAATGTCCGCCACATCGACCTCGAAGCGATGGGCGAGCACGAAGTCACTATCAGGTAAGAGGCCGCGGTGGTCTAGCGCGAGGACGAGCCGCTTTTGAAGCATACGTTGGACCTCGTTCCCACTTCCTTCCTCAATCTGTTCGAACAGACGCGACTCGAACCCGCTCGCCGTGTCCTCCACCCATTCGACCGCGCCGCTGCCCATGGCGATGTTCGGGTTCCGCTTTGACAAGCGGCCGAGCTGAAAAGCGATCGCGGTCCGGTCTGCTTCGAGAACCGGCAGACGCCTGACCATGTCCTGGGTCAGTTGTTGCTTTTGAAGTTGCTGTTGTTCTTGGCGTTGCATCGGTCACACCCCTCTCGTTTCCTATTGTAGCGAAAGGCGGGAAAACGCGCTCAAAAAAAAGTGAGACGAACAGGATTGCTTTTTTAAAAAAACAAATGTATAATAAATCGTGTCAGAGAACATGCACCCGTAGCTCAGGGGATAGAGCACTGGTTTCCGGTGCCAGGTGTCGGGAGTTCGAATCTCTCCGGGTGTATCAAAGAAAGAGGTCAGGCAGATGCCTGGCCTCTTTTGTCGTTTTAGAATCGTCAAACCGTGGAATAGGTCAAAAACGATGACTATCGTTTGACCAACATTGACTATAGCGGTATGATATGTTTACAACCTACATAAAGGAGGCAGATTCAATGTTAATTCCAACAGTTATCGAACAAACAGGTCGCGGGGAACGCGCGTACGATATTTACTCACGCTTGCTCAAGGACCGCATCATCTTGCTCGGAAGTGCGATCGACGACAACGTCGCCAACTCGATCGTTGCCCAGCTCCTCTTCCTTGCAGCCGAGGACCCAGATAAGGACATCTCACTTTACATCAACAGCCCGGGTGGTTCGATCACTTCCGGAATGGCGATTTATGACACGATGAACTTCATCAAACCGAACGTGTCGACGATTTGTATCGGAATGGCCGCATCGATGGGTGCCTTCTTGCTCCAAGCCGGTGAAAAAGGCAAACGCTTCGCGCTTCCAAACGCGGAGATCATGATTCACCAACCGCTCGGCGGTACGCAAGGTCAAGCATCGGACATCAAGATCCATGCTGAACGCATCATCAAGATGCGCGAGAAATTGAACCAAATCATGGCCGACAACACTGGCCAGCCGCTTGAAGTCATCGAGCGCGACACTGAGCGCGACTACTTCATGTCAGCTGACCAAGCGAAAGACTACGGTCTCATCGACAAAGTCATGACGCGTTAATGACGCAACCCCATCCTCCTCAGAGGATGGGGTTTCAGCTTGTTGACTAACATGATTGATATCGCTCGTCCTTCCGGCGCCCACGCTTTCCGCAGGCAATCCCGGAGCCGCATCGCGACTAGCGTCGCTGCTGGGTCTCCGTTGGATTGCTCTCCTGCGGGAGTCGGGGCGCCATCGGACGAGCAACGCAAACGGTCGCCATCTGGCGGCCGTTTGTCTTTTTCTGAGGCCTCGATGGCCGAAGAAAAAGCCCTGATATGTTCTTCGAACCGATGAAAACGGGAAACGGTATGTATGGACCGTCACCGCCTCCGAACAGGAAGGGGAATCAATCATGTACCGAGCCCACATCGCCAAACGCCATGAACCGATCCACACCGCGGCCTCGTTGGACCAGTTGGTCCCGAAAGACCATCTCGTCCGCAAGATCGACCGCCATGTCGACTTCTCCATCGTCCATCGTCTGTGCGCACCACTCTATTCGAACACCGGGCAGCCCGGCATCGATCCGGAGATCCTCATCAAAATCATCCTCCTCGGCCCTTTGTTCAACATCCGATCCGTCCGCCAAACCATCAAAGAAATCGAGACAAACCTGGCGTACCGATGGTTCCTCGGGCTCGGAATGGACGAGAAAGTCCCTGACCATTCGACGATCAGCCAAGCCTACCGGCGACGGTTCGCCGGGACGGACGTCTTTCAACAAATTTTTGACGACATCATCCATCAGGCGGAGGCGCATAACCTCGTCTCGGGACGGATCCTCCTCACGGATTCGACACATATCCGGGCGAACGCCAGCAAGAAGAAGTTCGACAAGACCGAGGTCGACGCGGTCGAGGATGAACTGTTGGCGCGCGTGAACGAGGATCGGTCCGCGCACGGAAAAAAGCGCTAGAGCCCGCCGAGCCCGGCGAACCTAAAAAGAAGGTGAGCAAGGTGAGCCGTACCGATCCCGAGGCGGGCTACATGTATCGGACCCGGAAGCCGGAAGGCTTCTTTTGGCTCGTCCACCGAACGGTCGACGCAAAGTATAACTTCATCGTCGATGCCTACGTCACGCCGGGGAACGTGCATGACAGCAGCGTCTATCTGGAGCGTCTGGACTACATTCTTCAGCATTTCGCCTTCCCGCTCGAGGCGGTGGCGCTCGACGCGGGCTATTTCTCAACGGAGATCGCCAAGTCGCTCGTCAATCGTGGCATCTATAGCGTCATCTCGCGACGCCGCTTCGGCGGCAAGAAAGGGAAGTTCTGAAAATCCAAATTCACCTATCTCGCGGATGAGAACGCCTATCGCTGCCCGGCCCGCCAAATCCTCCGTTACAGCACGACGACCCGCCAAGGATACCGCCAATACGTGTCCGACCCGAAAGTCTGTCAAGACTGCCCGCTCCTCGAAAAATGCATGGAGAACGAGACGAACCGTCGGATCATAACGCGCCATTTGGACGAGCCGTTCCTCGAAGCGGTGAACAGGAATCGATTGACCGCATCCGGTCAATACCTATACCGTCTCCGGCCACAGACCGTGGAGCGCTCGTTCGCCGACGCGAAGGAGCTTCATGGGCTCCGCTTCACGTTCTACCGGGGCCGTGAGGCGGTCCAGCGCGCCAACCTGGTGGCAGCCACCGCACAAAACATGAAGAAGCTGGCCAACCTGTTGGCCTGGAGAGACCGTATACATACCATTTTTTCAATCTTGTGCCGGGCAGAGCGCCTCAAGCTCATCGAACCTAAAAAAAGACGAACCAATTCGCTTTTTGCGAATTGGTTCGTCAACAGCCTGCAACCCCATCCTCCTCAGAGGATGGGGTTTTTGTTTACTCTTCGACCTCGACCCCGAACACATAGCGGCTGTCCCCACGCGGCCACTCCCCGCCCGTCTCGAACAAATAGACACCCGGTTCGTCTGGGACGACGGGTTCAGACCGTACGAGTTCCCCGTCGATGATTTGATGGAATGAGACGTTCGACGGCTCGGCATGGAACTCGACATCAATCTCGGCACCCGGCTCGACGGGCACGAGCTGCAAGTCGTCCGCTTCCGGCAACCCGTGGTCTTCACATACCGCCTCGCCCCCATTGGACCAGCAGAACGTCGACTGCTTCACCTCGGCCGTCACCGATCCGATCCGGACTGTCGGGAGCGGCGGTTTGATCGAGGACTCCGACTTCCTAAACGAGGTGGCCAACAACGCGCCGCCGACGAGAATCAACCCAACCACGACGATCCATAACCCTTTTCGTCTCAACTCGCTCATCTCCTTTGTTCTTGTATTCCCCGTTCCACGAAAAAACGACCCACTTCCGTGAGTCGTCCCGTTCATTTCGGGCGTCGGAGCCCTTTCATCATATAGCCGCCTTTAAAGTCGATCGGATCGAATGCGACGAGGAACGCCTTCGGCTCATACTCCTCGACCATTTGCCGCAAATCTTTCATCCGTGTCCGTGCCGCCAAGACGTCGAGACGATATCGGATGCCGTCACGTCCCTGACCTTGGTAGTGCGTCACACCATAACCGCTGTCGCGCATCTTTTGGATGAGCTCGGCCGGGAACTCTTGCGTGTGGACTTGGATCATGTTGTAGCCGATGGCAAGCTTCCGCTCGACGTAACCGCCGACGAGAATCCCGAGCCCGAATCCGACCGCATAGACGATCATGCCGAGCGTCGTCAAATCTTGGAACACGATCCCGAGCGCGAAGATATAGATTAGCGTCTCAAGCGTCCCGAACAGCCCCGCAATCATCGTTTTTCCTTTGACGAGCATGATTGTCCGAAGCGTCAGCACCGGTACGTAGACGAGTTGTAATACTAGGATGAGCAAGATTTGCCCCATAGGATCGACCTCCATTCGAATTCAATATAACCACTATTCCAAATTTTAAGGCCGGATGCAACCAAAAAAGGCTGACCGCAGTCAGCCTTTCGCAATTATTTGTCTAAGTTATCCACGCTCGTGAGCAGTTCATAATCTTTGCGGATGACCTGATAGATGGCGTTCGTGTCACCTGACAATACTTCTTCCGCGCGCAATTGGTTGAGGAAGAGGCTTGTCGCGAACGTGACAAGGGCGCTTTTCGGGATCCCGATTTGTTTCGCACGCTCCGTGATGACCTGGTCTAAATCAGCGTCGATCGTGAGCGAGATTCTTTTCTTTGCATTCGACATAATCATGAAGCTCCTTTAAGTTACATTTCTAAGTCCTATACACAATTGCTAATTATATAGGAAGAATGGTTTTGGTGCAACCGGGGTCACGATGAGCTGATTTCTTCACCGTTTCGCACCTTGTCCGCGATCTGGTCGATCTTGCGGAGCCGATGGTTGATCCCCGACTTCGAGATCGGTCCCGTCTCGAGCATCTCGCCGAGTTCTTGGAGCGAGACGTCTTGATGGGTGACCCGGAGCTCGGCGATCTCCCGGAGTTTGACCGGTAAGATTTCAAGCCCGACCGTGCGCTCGAGGAACTTGATGTTCTCGACTTGACGGAGCGCCGCCCCGACAGTCTTGTTCAAGTTCGCCGTCTCACAGTTGACGAGCCGGTTGACCGAGTTGCGCATGTCTTTGATGATGCGCGCGTCCTCGAAGTCGAGCATGCCGCGCGTCGCCCCGATGAGTTTCAGGAAGTCCGAGATCTTTTCACTCTCTTTGATATAGAGGATGTGCCCTTTCTTCCGCTCGAGCGTCTTCGCGTTCAAGCCGAAGCGGTTGGCGAGGTCACGGAGCGCCTGGTTATGGTTCTCGTACAGGCTATACACCTCGAGGTGATATGACGACGTCTTCGGATGGTTGATTGACCCACCGGCGAGGAACGACCCGCGTAAATAGGCTCGGGCGAGGTTCTCGTCACGTGTCATGTCCGAGTTGAGCGTGCGGATCATCTCGTAGTTCTCCCCGAGGATCTCAAGGTCTCGAAGCATCGTCTCGGCACGCTGGGCGACCCGGACGATATAGACGTTGTTCTTCTTCAACCGCATTTTCTTCCGTACGAACAAATCGAGATGATGGTCGTACAGCCGTTTCATGAGGGAATAGATTCGACGTGCGATGGCGGCGTTCTCGGTCGAGACGTCGAGCGTCATCCCTCGCCCTAAAGCGAGCGAAATGACCCCGTTCATCCGGACGAGCGCAGATAGTTCCGCTTTCGCCTCGGCATCGGTCACGACGAGTTGCGTCAATTCTTTTTTGACGTCAGAGGCAAAGCTCATGCCGGTCCCCTCCTTTCTGTTCAATCACAACTTATTTCAGCTCAAGTTCTTGGAACGAGCGTGGTTTCTTGATGCGCAGGACGCGTTGCATGACGAGTCCGGCGATGGCGTCCGAGTCATGGCGGATATAGTCACGGTTATAGTCGACGATGTCCCCCGCGAGCACGTTCGTGCCGTAATTTCGGAGCTTCTTCCGATCGAAGCGGACTTCTTCCGAGCCGTCCTCGAGGTAACGCTCTAAATAGATGTCCTCGATCGGCTCGTTGTTGACGACGATCGTGTCGACCGTCGACTTGCCGAGATATGCCTCGATCGATTTCAAATGTTTCATCGCGTCATACCCTTTCGTCTCACCGGGCTGCGTCATGACGTTGCAGATGTAGACGACCGGTTTACCCGAGCGGACGATGGCGTCACGCACTTCTGGAATCAAGAGGTTCGGAATGATGCTCGTATACAAGCTCCCTGGACCGAGCACGATCAAATCGGCGTCCTCGATCGCCTCGACGACACCAGCCGCCGGCTTGATGCCTTCCTCGAGCAAGAACAGGCGCTTGATTTGTTTCTCGACGAGCGGGATCTTTGATTCACCTTTGACGATCGTCCCGTCCTCGAACTCGGCGGCGAGCGTCATGAGTGTCTCCGTCACTGGGAGCACCTTGCCTTGGGCGTTCAACAGCTGCGACAAGACGTCGACCGCCTTGACGAACGAGCCTTCGCAGATGTGCGTCGCCGCCGTCAACATGAGGTTGCCGAGCGAGTGCCCTTCGAGCCCGTAACCGCTGTCGAACCGATACTGCAAAATCTTGTCCATGAGTGGCTCGACCTCGGACAAGGCGAGGATGACGTTCCGGATGTCGCCCGGCGGCAACATATGGAACTCGTCACGGAGGCGCCCCGAGCTGCCCCCGTCGTCCCCGACCGTGACGATGGCCGTGATGTCGAGCGGATAATGCTTCAAGCCCCGGACGAGCGTCGAGAGGCCCGTCCCTCCACCGATGGCCACCACTTTTCTATCGCGTCTCATCTTATTTCTCCTTCGTCGCATGCGCGAGATCGCGATGGACGGTCTTGACGTTATAGCGCTCGGCGAAATGGGCCGATACTTTCTCGGCGAACGTGATCGAGCGGTGCTTCCCGCCCGTACAACCGAAGGCGACGACGACTTGCGTCTTCCCTTCGCGCTTGTACTGCGGCAACAGGAATTCGAGCATGTCGATCAGTTTTTTATAGAACGCCCGCGCCTCGGGGTGCGACATGACGTAGTTCTGGACTTCTTCCGTCTGCCCGGTGAGCGGACGGAGTTCCGGGATATAGAACGGGTTCGTGATGAAGCGGACGTCGAACAACAGGTCGATGTCGAGCGGGACGCCGTGTTTGAACCCGAACGACATGAAGTTGACCGTGAACGGAATCCGTTCCTCGTTGAACTGGAGCAAGATGCGGTCTTTGAGCATCTGCGGCTTCAAGTCGCTCGTATCGTAGAGCGTATGGGCCCGGTCACGGAACCCTTCGAGCAACGAGCGCTCCATCCCGATGCCGACGAGCGGCGCGTCTTCCGGGGCGAGCGGATGCGACCGGCGCGTCTCCTTGTAGCGGCGCACGAGCACTTCGTCCCGTGTGTCGAGATACAACAAGTGCGGGTGCACGTTCTTCTGTTCCAAGTCGTCGATGACGATGAACAGGCTGTCGATGAAGTCGCGCGTCCGTGTGTCGATCGCGACGGCGATCTTCGGCCGGACCGAGCTGATGACATCGATCAATTGCGGCAAGAGCACCGGCGGCAAGTTATCGACGCAAAAATAGCCGAGATCCTCAAAGCTATTCATTGCGACCGATTTCCCGGCCCCGCTCATCCCGCTGATGATGATCAATTCTTCTAATCCTTTAAAGTCTTCCATGTCACTGACGCCCCCTTAAAATTGACAACCGAGCCGTGTGTGCAGCTCTCTTCTGTCCTTAGTATAACGAACGTCCGAAAAAAAGAGAAGGGATTGCGGTCGCCCGCAATCCCTTCTGCCTCATGTCACGCGTTTTGTTCGTGCAACGCCTCGAGGAGTCCCTCGATATAGTGTTGCGCGTTTTGAGCGGCAATCGATCCGTCGTTCGTCGCGGTGACGACTTGACGGAGCGTCTTGTCGCGTACGTCGCCGGCTGCGAAAATCCCTGGGATCTTCGTCTCCATCGCTTCGTTCGTGACGATATAGCCTTGCTCGTTCGTGATGCCGAGGTCTTTGACGAAACCAGTGATCGGGTTCATACCAATATAGATGAACACACCGTCGATTTCGTGGTCCGACTCGGTCCCATCGACCGTGCTGACGAGACGTGCCCCGCCGACTTTACCATCCGCTTCCACGATCTCTTTGAGTGTGTGGTTCCAGATGAAGTCGATTTTCGGGTTGTCGAACGCCCGTTTTTGAAGAATCTTCTGCGCGCGAAGCTCGTCGCGACGGTGAACGATTGTCACCTTGTCAGCAAAACGTGTCAAGAACACGCCTTCCTCGACAGCTGAGTCGCCGCCGCCGATGACGAACAAGTTCTTCCCTTTGAAGAACGCCCCGTCACAGACCGCACAATACGATACACCGCGGCCGCCGAGCTCTTCTTCGCCCGGGACACCGATTTTCTTGTATTGTGCGCCAGAAGCGAGGATGATCGCCCGTGCTTTATAGTCACGGTTGTGCGCGTGGACGACTTTATATTCCGTCTCGTCCGAGATGCTTTGGACGTCGCCATAAGCGTACTCCGCCCCGAATGCTTTCGAGTGGTCGAACATTTTTTGAGACAAGTCTGGGCCGAGGATGCTGTCATAGCCCGGATAGTTTTCGATATCTTCCGTGTTCGCCATCTGTCCACCTGGGATACCGCGTTCGATCATAAGTGTCGATAAGTTGGCACGCGACGCGTAAAGTGCCGCCGTCATTCCGGCTGGGCCGGCCCCGATGATAATGACGTCATAGATTTTTTCTTCTGTCATAATGATTCCACCTCTGCATGAAATTGATTGACTTCAGTATAAGAAACCTAGGGAGGTATCGTCTATCTTTATGCTTGTTCGAGTGTCTGTTTGAACGAACGGATCGTGCCCGTGAGCGTCGCGACGTCGATTCCGAACGTGTCGGCGCAGTCGTCGAGGATGAGGGCATCCCGTTTCGCATAGAACATCCAGACGAGGGCCGCGGCCGATGCCGTGACGTCCTCGAACGATGCCCCGGCAAGGAGCAGGAGTGAGAACCGTTCATAGAAGTCGCCGTCGAGGCTCATCTGTTCCGCTTCCGTCACTTCCGTCTCGGCGAGCATGAGGGCCTCATACGCCCGAGCGATCCGGGCGTCACCGGTGAACGGTGCCCCGCAAATCTCAGCACGACATTTCTCGGCGAAGGCGAGCACCGTCTCGTTGTCGGTGATCCCGTTCGTCAACGCGAGTGCTTCAAACGCCTCGTCGTCGGCAAGTTTCGAGATGATTCGGATGATTTCGATGCGAGCCGCGTCTTCTTCTTGGCGCAACCCTTGGACGAGTGCCGAACGGAACTCGAGGTTGTCGCGGATGTCATACGGGCTCGCTTCTTCAAATTGTTTCAACTCGTCACTGTTCAAATAGGTGGCCGCTTCTTCAAGACGCCCGGTCTTGTAGGCGGACACGCTGAGCCAATGCCCGAACAGTGAATCCCCACGGAATCCGCGGTCTTTCAAGAGGCGGAGTTCTTCGTACGCGCGGTCGTATTGACCGACGAGCGCGAGTGTCGTGGCGAGTTTGTAGCGCAAGTCGAACTGGAGCGGGCGGACCCGTGTCAGCGGGACCGACAGTTGGAGCGCCGCTTCTGATTGTCCGGCCTCATGCAACAACAAAATCGTGTTCAAAATCGCATGCAAGTTGCCCGGGTTTTCATCGAGCACATACTCGAGCGTCTCGAACGCCGCTTCATCGTTGCCGAGATAAAAATTGACGATGGCCAAGTTGTTGAACGCCGGCCAAAAGCGCGGGTAGCGGTCGATCAATCGTTCGAGCGTCGACTTGGCGGCGAACAAGCGGCCTTTGTCGATATGCTGCTGGGCCTCGGTGTGCCACGTGATCAACTCGTCTTCATCTTCGTCCTCGAGTTCTTGCTCGAGTTCGATCAGTTCTAATAGCGATTGGACCGAGTCCGCATAGCGCCCGTGTGCCTCGACTTCGAGGTAACGTTTCGCATACATCGCTGCTTCTTCATATAAAGAGATATAAGCGCAATTGCTCGCAAGGTGATACAAGGCCTCGGTTGACGTCTCATCGAGTTCTAGCACCCGTTTCCACACGTCATTGGCGTGATAGATCTCCCCTACTTCAAATAACAGTTCAGCGTACTGTTTGTGATAGTCGACGCGGTGCGCTGCAGCGGCAGTGGCTTCAGCCATGAAAAAAGTCGCTTCATCTAGGCGACCTTCACGTAACGCACGACGACCTCTATAGTAGTGGAGCTCCGCGGCGAGCGGAGATTCTGGTTCGGGTAGCGTCATTACTGCTTCATAGTTCGCTTCCATATTCTAAATCCTCCACATCATCTCTAAATCTATTTTTAGTTGCAGGGTTAAGAATACCGCACTCAAACAACGAGGGCAACTGAAAAACTTAAAAAAAATCGGGACTATATTCCTTCTATAATGAATATATTTTGCTAGGTCGTTCAAATGCTTTTCGACAAAAATATGGAGGTTTCATGTCAGCGCCCATAGACACAAAAAAGCGGTATCGCCTTTAAAAAAAGTGATACCGCCCTAGTAATTTTATGAGGCCCTACATGTCTTGACCTCAAAATGATTTCGCACTAAATTGTGTCTATTTTGTGTCGATGGTATGGAGCTTTGCCCCAACGACGCGCTCTCCGGGCGCGACGTCACGATGGACGACGGCCCCGGCACCGATGACGGCCCGATCGCCAATCGTCACGCCAGGTAAAATCGTCACGTTCGCCCCAATCAACACCTCGTCCCCGATGTGGACGTCGCCGATCCGATACTCGTCGACGAGATACTCGTGACAGAGGATCGTCGAGTTGAACCCGATGACCGTGTTACGGCCGATCGAAATCCGCTCCGGGAACATGACGTCCGGCGTCACCATGAGGGCGAGCGCGCTATACTCCCCGATTTCAATACCGAGGAACGTCCGGTACAGCCAGCGCTTCGCCTTGACGGACGGGAAGTACCGGCCGATCAAGACGACGGTCGTGTTTTTGAAGACACGTAGGAAACGAATCGTCCGATACATCTGCCAGAGCGGATTCGGTCCGTCGAGACGAAACCGTTCCGTCTTACGCATGGACCGTGACCTCGTCGAGCCACGCCTCGAAATGTTCCATCGAGTCGATGATGACGTCCGGTTCGAGCGCTTCGAGGAACGCACGGCCTTTGATGGCCCAGCCGACAGCGACCGTCTTCGTCCCGGCGTTCTTGCCGCTGAAGATGTCCGTGTCGTTGTCCCCGACCATGACAGCGCGGTCCGCCGTCGATCCGAGCGCACGGAGCGCCCGTTCGACCGGTTCGGCGTGCGGTTTCTCATATTCCACATCGTCGGCCGTGACGACCACATCGAACAGATAGTCGATCTTGAACAGACGCAAGCCTTGCTCGACGACGGGACGGCCTTTCGAGGTGACGACGCCCATCTTGTAGCCTTTGGCGTGGAGGCGATACAGCCCCTCGATCACACCCGGATATTCGGCGACGAGCTGGTCGTGCATCGCGATATTGAAGCTGCGATAGAACGCCTGCATCTCTTTCCATTCCGGTTCATTGAGCGCCTTGAACGACTTCTCGAGCGTCGGTCCGATGAACGGGAAGATGTCCTCATCGCGATACGTCTCGTCCGGGAAGTAGTACCCGAGCGTGTGACGGAAACTCGCGATGATGAGCGGGTTCGTATCGAGCAACGTGCCATCCAAATCGAATAGAAGTGTATCCATCAATCAAACAGTCCTTTCTCTGAAGGGTCATCGTATCGTTTCGCTTTGCGGCGGACGATCATCATGACGACACCGAATACGATCATCGCGATCGAAACGAGTTGTGCCGTCCGGAGATCGCCGGCCATGAGGCTATCCGTGCGGAGCCCTTCGATATAGAAGCGTCCGATCGAATACCAGACGAGGTACGATAAGAAGATGTAGCCGCGCGGCGGGTTACCGACCATGCGCCAGACGACGAGCAAGATGACGCCGATGATGTTCCAGACGCTCTCGAACAAGAACGTCGGCAAGTAATAAGCGCCATCGATATACATCTGATTGACGATCCAATCCGGGAGGAAGAGCGTCTCTTTCAAGAAACGGCTCGTCGTCTCGGCACCGTGCGCCTCTTGGTTCATGAAGTTCCCCCAACGTCCGACCGCTTGCCCGAGCAGGAGCGACGGAGCGAGGATATCGGTGATCTTCCAGAACGACATCGACTTGCGCATGCAATAGATGATGACGACGAGCAACGCTCCGAAGATGGCGCCGTGGATTGCGATCCCGCCTTGGCGGATGTCGATGATCTGTCCAAGGTTCTCACTGTAGTAGTCCCATTGGAAGATGACGTAGTAAATCCGGGCGAAGACGATACTGATCGGAATCGACCAGATGATGACATCGACGACCCGTTCTGAATCATAATTGAGACGTTTCGCCTCGAACAAGGCGAGAACGAGGCCGAGCATCGCACCGAAGGCGATGATCATGCCGTACCAATAGATCGGGAGCGACCCGATTTCAAACGCGACGCGATCAAACGTTGGCTCTACCATTATTCCATGTCCCCTTCGTTGTCATGGATGGCGTTCGCGAGACGTTCCGCGAACTCTTCGGCCGTGTTGATGCCCATGTTCTGGAGGCGGTAGTTCATCGCCGCGACTTCGACGATGACGGCCAAGTTACGTCCCGGACGGACCGGGATCGTGAGCAACGGCACTTCGCTGTCGATGATTTTCATCGTGTTGTGATCGAGCCCGACGCGGTCGTATACTTTGCCCGCATCCCAGTTCTCGAGGTTGATGATCAAGCTGATCTTCTTGTGCGAGCGGACGGCGCCAGCGCCGAACAACGTCATGACGTCGATGATGCCGATTCCGCGAATCTCGAGCAAGTGACGAATCAGCTTCGGAGCCGAACCGACGAGCAACTGGTCCCCGGTCTGACGAATCTCGACCGAGTCATCGGCGACGAGGCGATGGCCCCGTTTGACGAGTTCGAGGGCGGTCTCGGATTTCCCGACGCCGCTCTGCCCTTTGATGAGCACGCCGACGCCATAGATGTCGACGAGTACGCCGTGCATCGCCGTCATCGGCGCGAGTTCCATCTCGAGGAAGTTCGTGATTTGTGACTCGATTGACGTCGTGACCGCGTTCGTGCGCATGAGCGGAACGTTCGCCGCCTCGGCTTCTTGTTCGATCTCTTTCGGGATGTCGAAGCCGCGCGTGATGAGGATGCCCGGTGTCAGTTCCGTGCATAAAATCTTCGCCCGCTCGCGGCGGCTCTCTTCCGACAAGCTCGCGTAGAATGTGAGCTCGGTCTTGCCGAGCACTTGAAGCCGATTTTTCGCATAGTGGGTATAGTAGCCGGCAAGGACGAGTCCCGGTCGACTGAGGTCCGGTGTGGCGACAGGACGGTGAAGTCCCTCTTCCCCGGCGATGACTTGAAGTTTGAAGCGCTCAACGAGTTGAGCCGTGCGTACGATATTTTGCATGAGTAATCTGCCCCTTTCACGCTCATTATTGTATCATAGCTCTTCTGGAGAAGCGTCAACGAAAGTGAGCCGAAACGTGTCGAAAAAAAGCGATGAAACTAAATTGTGGCAATTCCGTAGAACGGGTATAGACAAATAGGGAGGTGAAATGAAATGAATTCACTATTTTGGATTGCCATTGTCTTTATTTTTATCGTCGGGATCGCGGCGCTCTTCTACTTGGTCAAATCACTGTTTGACATGTGGCGCGAATATGCCGCGACGAAAAACGAGACGGTGTTGCTGTTGTTCATCTTGAACATCGTCGGCTTGTTCTTGTCCGGGTCGCTGTTATCGATGATCGTCGCCATCATCTTCTATTGGAAACGGTCGAAGACGATGCGGAACCTCGGGATTTTCTTACTCATCGCCGGACCGGTCCTGTTCATCCTGTTCATCATCGGCTCATTCACGCTGTATGACGGTCAAATGATGGATTGGGAACAAATGGAGTATCAAATGAATCTATGACATGACAAAAACCCGGAGGCAACTGCCTTCGGGTTTTGTCATGGATGTCTCATTCGCCCGGTACATAGCCGACCACGGTGTTCGACTCCGGTGCGACCAAGATCGTCGGTACGTCGACGCTACTGTTCGGGTCCGCTTCGAACGAGACGGCGAGCGCCTCGGTCCCGGCATACGCATCGTCCAACAGTTCATAACCATCATCGACCGTGACACGATGTACCTCGGCACTTGCTCCCGCATCGATTGCGGGCTCCTGCCAGTTCCGCGCGGTCACATACGCCCAGGCGACAGCAATCGCTTCGTCGCCAGCCGGCTCGTTCTCATTGACGATGCGCTGTTCGTCGGCACATCCGCCAAGCACCAGCACCGCAATCATCATCCATCCGTACGCTGACACAAATCGCTTCATCCCGTCCCTCCTCGTCTCTCAAGTTAAAAGAAACCCGAAGGCGAGAGGCCTTCGGGTTGTCGGTCATTGCTGATGGAACGGGTTGTTCAAGTCGGCCGGATTGACCGGGTCGACCGGATCGATTGGTTCCGTCGGTTCGTTTTTGTCCTCTTCGAGGAACGTCGACGGTGTGTGGAGCGAACCGTGTTCGAGGTCGATTGTGCCGGTACGCGTCCCGGCCTCGACTTCGATCCGCGGTGTTTGGCCACGGCCCGACAAGAATTCGAGTCGGCGTTGGGCGACGTCTTTCCGGTCGCGGATGATCTCGAGCTCGTCTAAATTACAGTGGAGACCACCGAAGTTCGTCTCGAGTTCTCCTTCGACCTCGACGCCGTGCGGCAAGACGAGACGGACGTTTCCGGCGAGCGAGGCGAGCTCGAACTTGGCCGGACGTGCCGTCGCGAGTTCGGCGCGGATGTTCCCGTTGCCGGTCTTGAGCGACGCCTTGTCGTACTTGCCGTTCACGATGACGGCTCCGTTGCCGGTCCGGACGTGAACGAGTTCCGACTCGACCGCTTCGACTTCGACCGTTCCGTTCCCCGTGTTGAGGAGCAGCTCCGAGGCATGTACTTCATGAAGTACGACCCGGCCGTTCGCCGTCTGGATACGAACGCTCTCGACGTCGAGGCCGTCGGCACGGACCTCACCGTTGAGCGTCTGTACGTGTAGGTGATCGAAATGATGATGCGGGACGTACAGTTCGACGTGCGCCCGGACAAGCTTGTCGCGGAGTGACACGACGAGACGGTCACCGATGACCGAATGCTTGACCGCTGACTGGAGCTGTTCGAGCGCCTTGTCCGCGTCTTGCTGACGGAGCGGACGTCCGGTGACGATCAGTTCACACTCGTCGTTGTCCGACGAGACGATCGTCGCCGAGGCGTTGAACAAGTCGAGCGAGATGTCTTTCCCGGTGAACGGGAACGATTTCGAATACGTCACTTCCGGCCCGAAGTTCGAGCTGAACGTGAAGTCGCTGTCACGAAGTTTCGTCACGAGCCCTTCGACCGCCGACGTCAGTTTCGTCGTGAGCGACTCGACCGAATACGCATCGACCTTCTCCGTCTCTTGACGTTCCTCGAGCGCTTGGACGCGCTCCGGCTCCAACTTCTCGAGTCGTTCGAGCTGGGTCATGCCTTCTTCAATCGTCAACTTCCCGTCTTTCACTTGCTGGAGAATCAGTTCACGCATTTCTTGTTTCACTGTTCGTTTCCCCCTTCGATTTGGTCACACGTCAATCATGTTCCCGTTTCTCATCATTTCTATACCTTACTTCCGTTTTCCTGCTTTCGGTTTCGCTCGGGCCGAATCCCGTTCTAACACCGGTTTCAAATACTTGCCGGTGTACGACGCGGCGACTTCGGCGACTTCTTCCGGCGTCCCGGTCGCGACGATCGTACCGCCGCCGTCCCCGCCTTCCGGTCCAAGGTCGATCAAGTAGTCGGCCGATTTGATGACGTCGAGGTTATGCTCGATGACGAGCACCGTGTCCCCGTTCTCGACGAGGCGTTGCAGCACTTTCAACAGACGAGCGATGTCGTCGACGTGAAGACCCGTCGTCGGCTCGTCCAAGATGTAGATCGTCTTCCCGGTCGAACGTTTATGGAGCTCAGAGGCGAGCTTGACGCGCTGCGCTTCCCCGCCGGACAGTTCCGTCGCCGGTTGTCCGAGTTTCATATAACCGAGACCGACGTCAAAGATCGTCTGGATCTTGCGCTTGATTTTCGGAATCTTGTCAAAGAAGTCGAGCCCTTCCTCGATCGTCATATCGAGCACGTCGGCGATCGTCTTACCTTTGTACTTCACTTCGAGCGTCTCACGGTTATAGCGTTTCCCGTGACACACTTCACACGGGACGTAGACGTCCGGCAAGAAGTGCATCTCGATCTTGATGATCCCGTCCCCGCGGCACGCCTCACAGCGTCCTCCCTTGACGTTGAAACTGAAGCGCCCTTTCTTATAGCCGCGCATCTTCGCCTCGTTCGTCGAGGCGAACACGTCACGGATATCATCGAATACACCGGTATACGTGGCCGGGTTCGACCGCGGTGTCCGTCCGATCGGTGACTGGTCGATATCGATGACTTTGTCGATATGGTCGAGCCCTTCGATCTTCTTATGTTTGCCTGGCTTCGCCTTGGCCCGGTTGATGTGGTGGGCGAGCGATTTATACAGGATCTCGTTGATGAGCGTCGACTTCCCGGAACCGGAGACACCAGTGACAGCGATGAACATACCGAGCGGGATCGAGACGTCGACCCCTTTCAAGTTGTTCTCTTCCGCCTTCAAGATTTTCAAGAAACGCTCGTCCGGTACTTTCCGTTCGGCCGGGAGCGGGATGAACTTCTTACCGGACAAATATTGGCCCGTGAGCGACTTTCGGTTCTTCATGAGTTGCTTCGGCGTCCCGGCGGCGATGACTTCTCCGCCGTGTTCGCCGGCGCCCGGTCCGATGTCGATCAAATAATCGGCTGCCATCATCGTATCCTCGTCGTGCTCGACGACGATGAGCGTGTTGCCGATATCGCGCATCTGTTTGAGCGTCGCAATCAAGCGGTCGTTGTCACGCTGATGCAACCCGATTGACGGTTCATCGAGGACGTATAGGACGCCCGTGAGCCGCGAACCGATTTGAGTGGCGAGACGAATCCGTTGCGCTTCCCCGCCCGAGAGCGTCCCGGCGGCGCGAGAGAGCGTCAAATAGTCGAGCCCGACGTTGTTCAAGAAGCTGAGCCGCTCACAAATCTCTTGCAAGATGAGACGGGCGATGGCGATATCTTTCTCGCTCAACTCTGTCATGATCGAGTCGAACAACTTGATGGCGTTGACGACGGACAGTGAGGTCACTTGCCCGATATGGTGGCCCGTGATTTTGACGGCGAGCGTCTCTTCTTTCAACCGATAACCGCTGCATGTCGGACAGGCGTGTGTCGCCATGTACGTCTCCATCTGTTCACGGATATAATCGGACGTCGTCTCTTTATAGCGGCGCTCGATGTTGCGGAGCACCCCTTCGAAGAAGATCGTGTTCGTCCGGACTTGTCCGAAATCGTTCTCGTAACGGAACAAGAACGACTCTTCGTCCGTCCCGTGCAAGACGAGGTCTTGGTCACGCTTCGACAGACGTTCGAACGGCACGTCCATGTCGATGTCAAAGTGTTTGCACATCGAGGCGAGCAGTTGCGGATAATATTGCGAGCTTGTCGGCTGCCAGGCGACGACGGCGCCTTCCTTCAGCGTCTTCGACGGGTCCGGGATAACGAGTTCCGGGTCGACATCAAGCTTCGTACCGAGCCCGTCACACGTCGGACAGGCACCGAACGGCGAGTTGAACGAGAACATACGCGGCTCGAGTTCGCCAATCGAGAAGCCACAAATCGGACAAGCGTGATGTTCGCTGAACAGGAGCTCGGTCCCGTCCATCTTGTCGATGATGGCCCGGCCGTCGGCGAGGCGAAGCGCCGTCTCAAGTGAGTCGGCAAGACGACCTTCGACGTCAGCGCGGACGACGAGGCGGTCAACGACGACTTCGATCGAATGTTTCTTATTCTTATCAAGCTCAATCTCATCAGTCAGTTCAATCGTCTCGCCGTTGACACGGACACGGACGAACCCTTCCTTTTTGAGCGAGTCGAACACTTTGACGTGCGTCCCTTTACGGCCTGAGACGATCGGCGCCAAGATTTGCAGGCGCGTCTTCTCCGGCAGTTCCATCACTTGGTCGACCATCTGCGAGATCGTCTGGCTCGAGATTTCGATGCCGTGACGTGGACAGACCGGTTTCCCGATGCGGGCGAACAACAGGCGTAAGTAGTCATAGATTTCCGTCACCGTCCCGACGGTCGAGCGCGGGTTGCGGCTCGTCGTCTTCTGGTCGATCGAGATGGCCGGGCTGAGGCCCTCGATCGTATCGACGTCCGGCTTGTCCATCTGTCCGAGGAACTGTCGGGCATAGGCCGATAAGCTCTCGACGTAGCGACGCTGTCCTTCGGCGTAGATCGTATCGAACGCGAGTGACGATTTGCCCGAGCCGGACAAGCCCGTCAAGACGACGAGCTGGTCACGCGGGATATCGATATCAATGTTTTTCAAGTTGTTGACGCGCGCCCCTTTAATGACGATCGCATTTTTCTTTTCAGCCATTTAATTCCCTACCTTCAACTCCAAGATTAAGTCACGCAATTCGGCCGCCCGTTCGAACTGGAGGTCGCGGGCCGCTTGTTTCATTTCTTCTTCTAGTTTGGCAATCGCCACCTCGCGCTCGGCCGGTTTCATCGAACTGAGCGACTCGAGCACTTCTTCCTCGGCATCGACCGTCGCGCGGATGACGCCGCGCACTTCTTTGCGGATCGTCTGCGGCGTGATGCCGTGTTCTTCATTATAGGCTTGTTGAATCGAGCGACGACGGTCGGTCTCTTCAATCGCCCGTGTCATCGAGTCGGTCATCTTATCAGCGAACAAGATGACGTGCCCGTTCGAGTTCCGGGCCGCCCGTCCGATCGTCTGGATGAGCGACCGGTCCGAACGAAGGAATCCTTCCTTGTCGGCGTCGAGAATCGTGACGAGACTCACTTCCGGGATGTCTAGACCTTCCCGCAGCAAGTTGATCCCGACAAGGACATCGTATTTTCCGAGACGCAGGTCACGGATGATCTCGATCCGCTCGAGCGTTTTGATCTCTGAGTGCATATAGTTGACCTTGATGCCCGCTTCACGCAGATAGTCCGATAAGTCCTCGGCCATCTTCTTCGTGAGCGTCGTCACGAGGACGCGTTCGTCCTGTTTGATGCGTTCGCGGATCTGGTCCATCAAGTAATCGATTTGTCCTTTGATCGGATGGATCTCGATCGTCGGGTCTAAGAGACCTGTCGGCCGGATGATTTGTTCGATCATGTCCGGTGTATGTTCAAGCTCATACGGACCCGGTGTCGCCGAGATGAAGATCGCCTGTGACAACTTCTTCTCAAACTCTTCAAACTTGAGCGGCCGGTTGTCCTTCGCCGACGGGAGGCGGAAGCCGTGATCGACGAGCACTTGTTTCCGGGCCTGGTCACCGTTGTACATCCCGCGTACTTGCGGGAGTGTCACGTGCGACTCATCGGCGACGAGTAGGAAGTCTTTCGGGAAGTAGTCGATGAGCGTGTACGGCGTCGCCCCTGCCTCGGTCAAGTTCAAATGGCGCGAATAGTTCTCGATGCCTGAACAGTAGCCCATCTCACGCATCATCTCGAGGTCATAGTTCGTCCGCTGTTCAAGCCGTTGCGCCTCGAGCAGCTTCCCTTCCTCGCGGAACTTCTCGAGCTGTTGTTCGAGCTCGGCCTCGATGTTGACGATCGCTTTTTGCAGCTTCTCGTCGCGGGTGACGAAGTGGGATGCCGGGAAGATCGAGACATGCTCGCGGTCGGCGATGATCTCGCCGGTGAGCGGGTCCATCTCGCGGATCCGGTCGATCTCGTCTCCGAAGAACTCGACGCGCAAACACTGCTCGTCGCGTGACGCCGGGAAGATCTCGACGACGTCACCTCGGACACGGAACCGCCCGCGTTGGAAGTCGATATCGTTCCGCTCATATTGGATGTCAATCAACTTGCGGAGCATCTGATCACGACCCAACTCTTTACCGACGCGGAGACTTAAGACGAGGCTGTTATATTCTTCCGGGTTACCGAGACCGTAGATGCACGACACAGAGGCGACGATGATGACGTCATCGCGCTCGAACAAGGCCGACGTCGCCGAGTGACGAAGTTTATCGATCTCGTCGTTGATCGAGGCGTCTTTCTCGATGAACGTGTCCGTCGATGGGACGTACGCCTCTGGCTGATAATAGTCGTAATAGCTGACGAAATATTCGACGGCGTTGTTCGGGAAGAATTCCTTGAACTCCGAATAGAGCTGTCCGGCGAGCGTCTTGTTGTGGGCCAAGACGAGCGTCGGCTTCTTCACTTCTTGGATGACGTTCGATACGGTGAACGTCTTCCCGGTGCCGGTCGCCCCGAGCAACGTCTGGTACCGGTCGCCGCGATTGACGCCCTCGACGAGCTGTCGAATCGCCTCCGGTTGGTCGCCGGCCGGCTTATATTCTGATTGTAAGTCGAACGGAACGCTAATCTTATCCATATATATTCCTCGCTTTCTGTTCCTTGCATATTGACTTGATTATAGCACATACACGAACAAATATTCGCTTCTGACACGCTTCCCAAATCGCTCCGCTTTTCGTTATCATGGAGAGTGAATCTAAGTAGAAACGAGTTGGTCGTCATGTGGTCACTTCTCTTCATCCCGCTCGGTGCCATCGTCGGCGCCTTGTCCGGATTCTTCGGCATCGGCGGCGGGGTCATCATCGTCCCGGTGCTGCTCTTTAGTGGTTATTCGGCAGCAGAGGCCGTCGCCACGTCGCTCTTGTTCGTCGTCGGGACGAGCCTGTCCGGCGCGAAGAAACATACGTCGCTCGGTAACGTGTCCTGGTCGACAGGCATCACGGTCGGACTGACCGGCGCCGTCACGGCACAGCTGTCGAGCCGCCTCGTCCTCTCGATCTCGGGGACGTATGATTGGTTACTGAACTTATTTTATCTGGCTATCCTATCTTATTTTGCCGTTACGCTATTAAAGAAAACATCGAAACCGCAGAAGCCGAAAAAATCGACCGTTCTCGCGGGGATGATGATCGGAGCGATGGCCGGACTGTTGTCCGCCCTCCTCGGCATCGGCGGCGGGTTCATCATCGTCCCGCTCCTCGTCAGTTGGCTCGGCTTCACGACGCATCGCGGGGTCGGGACGAGCCTTGCTGCCGTCCTGTTCATCTCGCTCGGCGGACTCGTCGGCTATCTGCCGTCGCTATCGCTCGATTATGTGACGCCGCTTGCCCTCGTCCTCGGGGCGTTCATCGGCGCGCCGATTGGGGCATCCCTCACGGACCGTTACGACGATAAAGAGATTTCGCGGCGCCTCGCTTGGCTCTACCTCGCCGTCATCGCTTCGATTCTCCTCGACCTCGGCGCCACGAGCTTTCCCCCGCTCGCGTACGTGAGCTTGATGGTCCTGCTCGTCTTTCTCGTCGGGATCGCCCTCGACTTCAGACGCCGGATTACCAATCAAAACCACTTTTCATAAGAAAAGTGGCTTTTTTTGCATATTCGGTTTTGAAACGCTTTCATTTGGGGCATATAATGAAGTGGTAAGCCAAATTTAATATGGAAGGAAGGGAGTATCACATGTCAGCATTCGTCAGCGAAATTATTGGTACAATGCTACTCATCTTGCTCGGTAACGGTGTCGTCGCCGGCGTCGTCCTCCGTCATTCGAAAGCGGAGAACGCAGGTTGGGTCGTCATCACGTTCGGTTGGGGCTTCGCCGTTATGATCGGGGTATACGCGGCCGGAATCTATGGAGGGGCTCACTTGAACCCTGCCGTGACGGTCGGTCTCGCGACAGCAGGCTCATTCCCTTGGGCTGATGTGCCAGCGTATATTTTGGCACAATTCATCGGGGCGTTCATCGGGGCCGTCCTCGTGTATGTCCATTACAAGCCGCACTATGATGCGACCGACGACCCGGGCGCCAAATTGGCGACGTTCTCGACGGCACCTGGGATTCGTAGCACGCCGTTCAACGTGATCGGAGAAATCATCGGTACGTTCGTCCTCGTCTTCGGAATTTTATCTTTCGGGGCCAACACGTTCACGGACGGTTTGAATCCGCTTATCGTCGGTTTCCTCGTCGTCTCGATCGGTCTCTCGCTTGGTGGTACAACGGGATATGCCATCAACCCGGCGCGTGACCTCGGACCGCGGATTGCACATGCGATCCTTCCTATCAAAGGCAAAGGCACGTCGGACTGGGGCTACTCATGGATCCCGGTCGTCGGACCGATCATCGGGGCGGTCATCGCCGCATTGCTGTACGGTATTCTCGTACCATAATCTTTCTAATTTCTAAGGAGGCTCTCTCATATGGAGAAAGAAAAACGCTACATCTTAGCACTTGACCAAGGAACGACAAGCTCACGGGCGATCATCTTCGACCACGACGGAAAAATCGTCACGACCGCTCAGCGCGAGTTCAAACAGTACTTCCCTAAGCCAGGCTGGGTCGAGCATAACGCCAATGAGATTTGGGGTTCTGTCCTCGCCGTCATGGCCGAGGCGTTCGGTTCGGCCGACATCGATCCAAAAGAGATCGCAGCTATCGGGATCACGAACCAACGGGAAACAGCCGTCGTCTGGGAGAAGTCGACAGGACGTCCGGTCTATAACGCCGTCGTCTGGCAATCGCGTCAAACAGCCGGTATTTGTGATGAGTTGAAGGAAGCCGGTCATGCCGACTTGTTCCGCGATAAGACAGGCCTCTTGATTGACGCCTACTTCTCAGGCACGAAAGTCAAATGGATCCTCGACAACGTCGAAGGCGCCCGTGAGAAAGCCGAAGCCGGTGACCTCCTCTTCGGAACGATTGACACTTGGCTCATCTGGAAACTGTCAGGCGGCCACGCCCACGTCACGGACTACTCGAACGCGTCACGGACGCTCATGTACAACATCTATGAGCAGAAGTGGGACGATGAGTTGCTCGAGATCTTGACGGTACCGAAGTCGATGCTCCCGGAAGTCAAACCGTCGAGTGAAGTGTACGCCAACACGATCCCGTATCACTTCTTCGGCTTCGAAGTTCCGATCGCCGGCGCGGCCGGTGACCAACAGGCTGCCCTCTTCGGTCAGGCCTGCTTCGAGTCAGGAGAAGGTAAGAACACGTACGGTACAGGTTGCTTCATGCTCATGAACACGGGCGAAGAAGCCGTCAAGTCGGACCATGGTCTGCTCACGACGATTGCGTGGGGTTATGGCGGAAAAGTCGAATACGCGCTCGAAGGTTCGATCTTCGTCGCCGGTTCGGCCATCCAGTGGCTCCGTGACGGGCTCCGTATGCTCAAGTCGGCGAAAGACACGGAACAGTACGCCAACCGCGTCGAGACGACAGACGGCGTCTACGTCGTCCCTGCCTTCGTCGGACTTGGTGCCCCGTATTGGAACTCGGACGTCCGTGGTGCCATCTTCGGCCTCACGCGCGGGACGGAGAAAGAACATTTCGTCCGGGCGACGCTCGAGTCACTCGCCTATCAGACACGCGATGTCTTGACGGCGATGGAACAAGATTCTGGCATCGAGTTGAAGACGCTCCGCGTCGACGGCGGTGCGGTCAACAACAACTTCCTCATGCAGTTCCAAGCGGACATCTTGGACGTCCCGGTCGAACGGCCTGAAGTGAGCGAGACGACGGCTCTTGGTGCCGCCTATCTCGCCGGTCTCGCCGTCGGGTTCTGGAAAGACCAAGCAGAGATCAAACAACAGTGGAAACTTGACCATCAATTCGAACCGAAGATGGACGACGCACACCGCGAAAATCTGTATAAAGGCTGGCAACACGCAGTCGAAGCGACAATGGGCTTCAAACCATCAAAACTTGAACTTTAATTGAACGCACGAAAGGGAGCATCCGCCAAGGATGCTCCCTTTTATAGTTTCCGTAACCGCAGACGCGGGCTCGCCGGTTCGGCGACGAACAAGATGCCGAGCTCGTGCGGGTCGGTCTCGTACATCGCCCGTTGCACGAAACGGATGTCCCCGTTCAAGTTGAGCACCTCGAGCTTGATGTACGGTTTATGCAACTGGAGCGCCTCATAGAAGCTGCTCCCGCCCGTGATGACGGTTCCGTTCACTTTGTAGATCGATTCGCCCGGGATGAGCTGCATCGCCTCGCCCGGTGAGCCCGGGAGCGTGTCGATGATGACCGCTCCTCGGTTGCCGTTGATGAACACCGGCGTCGTCCCTCGATTCTCTCGCTTGATGAGTTGTAGCGCCAACTCATACAACACGAACAGACCGAGCAAGATGTAGGCCGCGTACGGGACGTCGATGGCGTAGGAAGCCCCGAACAAACCGATGGCGATGAGCGCGAGCAGGCCTCGATACAGGCTCAAGCGGCCGAGGAGCGTCCCTGGGAGTGCTCCCGTCGACAGCAGGCTGACCCCGATCGGGATCGGCAAGATGATCGGCACTGGGCCGTCGAGACCGAAGGATGGGGGTAGGAAGACGACAAGCGGGAAGAACCAGAGCCGTTTGACGACGTGGCCGCCGATGAACTGGCCCCGTTTGGACAAGATGAGCGTCGGTGACGTCTCGACCGGACCGTTCCACCGTAAGAGAATCGCCTCCGCGAGCGTCACGACACCGAACACGAGCGCATACACCGGCCAGTCGACCTCGGCCAATCGCTCCATCCACCCTGTCAGTCCCCCATACTCGATGACGTCACGAAGCGCGACTGCCGTCAGCATGATCAAAAACGGGAACGCCGGGCTACTGAAACGCGGGTGCATCGTCAAGACGATAAGCGCGTAAAGCACGCTGAACGTCACGACCCATTCCCAGTTGACGGTCGTCTCGAGCAGAATCAGCGCCGCCGAACCGATGACCGCAAGGAGCAGGCTCGGCCATAGAAAATGGCGCCAGTCCGATTTCGGCGAACGCCGACGCGAGCGGAACATGCCCCGCTCCCGTTTGATGCGCGTCATGGATATGTAAGCGAGGGCGACGAGCGTCGCCCAGAGTAGCGGACTACCGATCAAGGTCAACAAAGCAGTAAAACTCATTCGTAGAACGTCCACACTTGTCCAATCCTTTCCCTAATCCTTATTTTGCAGCTTCTTCGAGCGCGCGATTCAATTGAGTATCGTTCGCCTCGTCTTGAATCTCCTCGAGCAAGCGTGACTCGAGCGCCGACGCCGTCGCTTCATTGACGATCCCGTCTTCCGGCAAGTTGTTGTCGGCTTGGAAGGCACTGACGGCACGGCCCATCGTATCACCGAAATAGCCCGGCTGTCCGCCCGGTTCATAGCCGATGCCCGTCAACACGGTATGCAAGTTCGAGACCGCTTCCCCGTAGTCCCCGACTTTGAGCGTATCCGCGTCGGCGAGGATGCGGGTGACATTGAAGTAGTCCGGTTGATCGACCTCGACGTCCGGTTCGATGCCTTTCTCGTTGATCCAGTTTCCGTCCGGTGTGAGCCATTTGCTCGTCGTCAGCTTCAAGTTGCTGCCGTCCTCTAAATCGAACGCCGTCTGGACGACGCCTTTCCCGAACGTCTTGTTGCCGATGATTGTGGCCCCGGCACCTTCTTTGAGGGCCCCGGCCAGAATTTCAGACGCCGATGCCGACCCTTCGTCCGTCAAGACGAACAAGTCGTACGGCTTCGCTTCCCGGGCACGGCCGCTCTGCGACTCGCGGTCCCCATCCGCATTCTCGATTTGGACGACCGGTTTGTTCGTCGGGACGAATCCTTCGGTCATCTCGATGACGGCAGGAAGCAATCCACCCGGGTTGCCTCGTACGTCGATGATCAGGCTATCGATCCCTTCCGATTCGAGCACCTCGAGCTGCTCTAAAAATTCGTCCGCCGTCGGCTCGGAGAATTGGGTCACCTCGATATAACCAACCTTTTTCCCGTTCTGTTCTTTCACTTCCGAGTAGACGGTCTCAATCGGAATCGTGTCACGTGTGATCTCGTAGTCGGCCTCTTGTCCGCCGCGGCGAATCGTGAGCGTGACGACGGTCCCTTTCTCGCCCCGAATGAGCTGAACTGCCTCTTCGACGGCCATCCCTTCGATTGACTCGCCGTCGACCGCCGTGATGACGTCGCCGGCCCGGAGTCCCGCCTCTTCGGCCGGTGCGCCTTTGATTGGAGCGACGATTAAGATGTCTTCTCCTTTCTTCTCCAAAGTCGCGCCGATTCCTTCAAAACTCGACTCGATCGAATCGGTGAACTGTGACGTCTCTTCGGCGTCGAGGAAGTCCGAGTACGGGTCGTCAAGCGCTCCGGTCATACCGTCGAGCGCTCCCGTCAACAAGTCCTCTTCCGAGATGTCCTTGAGCGAATGCGTCTCGATTAATTGCCGGACTTGGTCGACCTTGTCCCAGCCTTCTGCCTTCGGTTGAATCGGCAACGCCGTATCCGTAAACGCCATCGTCGCGAGCCCTGCACCGGCTCCGGCGACGAACGTGGCGCCGGCTAGTAATCCTGCGGTTGTATTTTTCACGGGTGATTCCCTCTTTTCTCTTTGTCAGTCTTTCATTCAGTATAGCAAAAAGTTCAGAAAAACGGACGCGTTCCACAAATTTGGAACACGTCCGTCTCATCAGTAACCGATATAAGGACCCGGGTCGACCGCATTCGGTTGTCCTGGCGCCCATTGTCCGCGATGTAATTCGAAGTGGAGATGCGGTCCCGTCGACCAGCCCGTGTTGCCGAGCGTACCGACGGTCTGGCCAGCGGACACCGTTTGCCCAGACGAGACCGTGATCGAGTCGAGATGGGCATAGACGGTCGTCCAGACGGCCCCACCGACGATGTGGGAGACGAAGACGACGTTGCCGTATCCGGTCGCCGGCGCCGCCTTGATGACGATGCCTGGTGCCGCCGCGACGATCGGGGTCCCGGTCGCATTGACGAGATCGATGCCGCGATGCGACTCCGCCACGCCTGTCAATGGGTTTTGGCGAGGACCGAACGGGCTCGACACGTAACCGGACACCGGACGGACGAACGAGGTCGCTGGCCCCGACACGTTCGTCGGAGCTTCCGCAGGTGGTGGGGTCGTCGGTGCTGGTGAGGCCGTGGCCTTCTCGTCCGACTGTCCTTTCGCTTCCGCTGCGGCTTTGGCCTCGGCTTGTGCTTTCGCCTCGGCTTCCGCCTTCGCCCGTGCTTCCGCTTCAGCTCGAGCCTGCGCTTCGGCCGCTTCTCGTTCCGCCGTGGCGATCGCTTCGAGCTGCCCTGCGATGATGCGGCTCTGTTCGTTCATGAGCGCCTGCTCTTCGGCACGGCTCATTTTTTCAAGTTCGAGCAGTTCGACCTGTTCGTTCAGCTCCGACAACAAGTCGCGCTTCTGTTCGGCGGCGACGTCGAGCGCTTGTTTCGTCACGACGAGCTCGCGTTCTTTTTGTTTCAAGAATGACAGCTGCGTCCGTTGCCGCGCCTCGAGCGTTTCGAGCCGCTCGACTTCATTCATGTAGGTATGTATGAGGTCCCGGTCCTGCTCCGCGATCGTCTGCGCGGTCAACAGCCGCGTCACGAAGTCTCCGAACGAGCGGGACTCAAAGACGACTTGGAGATAGGACCGGTCCTCGTGTACTTGAAGCACACGAAGACGCTCACTAAGGAGCGCCTTCTGGCTTTCGAGGTACTGCCCTTGGGCAGCGAGTTGATCACGGGTTTCCTCGAGCTCAGTGCGCGCCGCGTCCGCTTCTTCCTGCTGGACGGCGATCTGTTCACTTAATCCCTCGAGACGTTCATTGACGGCGCGAATCTCTGTCGATACCGCGTCGCGTTCCGCCTCGGTGATGTCGAGCTCGGCGTCCGTCTCGTCTTGCGCTTTCTTGGACTCCTCCAATTGATTGGATAGACGATCTTGTCGTGCTTTCAGCGTGTCTTTCTCCGTCGCCATGACCGGCGAGGCAAGTAGCGTCAAACTTAATCCAAGCGCAAGCGAACGTTTCATCCGCCAACTCCTCCTCATATTTAAATTAGATTAGACTTTCAAGAACCGACCGAGTGATGTCGTCGAACCCCAGATCCCGATGAAAGCACCGAGCGCCAAGAGGACGAGCGACACTTGTGTCGTCAGTACCGATGGATCAATCAATTTAAATATATCACTGTTCAGTTGATCTAGCGATGGTTGTAAAGCACTATATGCGACGTCATAACCGAAGTAGATGACGGCGATCGGGATGAGCGCGCCGAGCACACCGAGGAGAAGTCCTTCGATGAAGAACGGCCAGCGAATGAAGCTGTTTTTCGCCCCGACGAGACGCATGATTTCAATCTCGCGACGGCGTGAGAAGATCGTCATCTTGATTGTGTTCGAGATGAGGAACATCGCCATGAGTGTGAGACCGACGATTAACGCAAGTCCACCGATGCGAATCCCATTGAAGAAGGCGAACATCTTATCGATATAGTCCTGTCCGTATGTGACCTTATCGACGTTGTCGAGTGATTGTACCGCTTTTGCAACCGTCTCCGTGTTGAGCGGGTCTGACGCCTTGACGATATAGCGGTCATGGAGCGGGTTGTCTTTCTCGACCGTCCCATAGGCGTTAGCATCTTCCCCGAGTTGGTTACGGAAGTTCTCCAGTTCCTCTTCTTTCGAACTGAACGTGACCGACGCGACGCCAGGAATCTGTTCTAAGTTCTCACCTAAGTTTTCGACCTTCGCTTCTTCCGCGGTCCGGGTGACGAAGACTTGGATTTCGACGTCGTTCTCGACGTTCTCCGAGATCTCATTGACGTTGAACATGACGAGGGCGAACACCCCGACGAGTAACAAGGTGATGGTGACGGCACTGACAGCCGCAAACGTCATCCACCCGTTGCGAAGTGTTCCCTTGAACCCTTCGCGTAGATGACGGATTCCACTTTTAAATATCATAGCCATATGCTCCTTTCTCTTCATCGCGGACGACTTTCCCGTTCTCGATCGCGATGACGCGATGACGAATCTTGTCGACGATATCACGGTTGTGCGTCGCCATGACGATCGTAGCCCCGCGACGGTGAATCTCTTCAAAGACTTCCATGATGCCCCAAGCCGTGTCCGGGTCTAAGTTACCGGTCGGCTCGTCGGCGATGATGAGCTTAGGCTTATTGACGATGGCACGGGCGATCGACACACGTTGCTGCTCCCCACCCGACAGTTCGTCCGGATAGTTGCGCGCCTTGTGCTTCAGGCCGACGAGGTTCAACACGTCCATGACCTGTTTGCGCATCGTGCCCGTGTCGGCTTGAACGACCTCGAGCGCGAACGCGACGTTCTCATATACCGTCAAAGACGGCAACAACTTGTAGTCTTGGAAGATGACGCCGAGTTGACGGCGCAGTTTTGGGACGTGGCGGTTTTTCAGTTTGCCGACGTCGATCCCGTCAATCATGAGCTGGCCGCTCGACGGTTTCTCCTCCCGATAAATCATTTTCATGAACGTCGATTTCCCGGCGCCGGATGGTCCGACGACGTATAGAAATTCGCCGTCTTCAATCTTCAAATCGAGGTCGTCGACTGCGACGACACCGTTTGGATATACTTTGCTGACTTTTTGCATCGATATCATAACGTATTCCCTACCCTTTTTATATATTTTTCATGCATCTATGACGAATTCTGAATTGGTTTCGACGAATTGATTCGTTAAATGAATATTTTCGTCTAGCCTCTGTTCTACACGATAATCAGACGACCTGTCAAGCGACCATATACCAGTCACCCCTATCCAATTCATCGCTGAGGCGATAGTTCAAGCGCCTACAATTATAACAATCGAACTTTTAAATAACCATTACAGGATTGTTTCAGTTGGATTGAGTTCGGTGGGAAATTGTCGAAATGAAGATGGGATTCACGAGATCGACACAGACGGTGAAACGCACATTCAAAAAGGCACTCGCGGACGCGAGTGCCTTAGTCAAATCACGAGTTTCCCGTGCCTTGATTATTTTTTCTCAGCGAGCCAAGCCGCGACCGCTGTGATTTCTTCGTCTTTCTCGATCACGTTCGCAGGCATGGCGCCTTTCCCGTTTTTGATAATTTCTTCGATTTCACTAGCCGACAGACGTGAACCGACGTCCGAAAGTTTCGGGCCGCTCATACCTTCTAAGTTCGCACCGTGGCACGCCGCACAGTTTTGAGCGTAGACCGCTTCCGCGTCGACCGACGCCGTGTTCGCGCCGTCCCCGTTGCTCGTCGACTC
The DNA here is from genome assembly GCF_018618155.1 of Exiguobacterium sp. s6. Lineage (NCBI taxonomy): Bacteria > Bacillati > Bacillota > Bacilli > Caryophanales > Exiguobacterium > Exiguobacterium sp. s6. Next base: position 690,636 of record NZ_JACSLN010000001.1, on the reverse strand, counting down.
TTCTTCATCGCCACCGCCGCACGCACCGAGCGTGAGCATGGCGCCAAGTCCAATCGCCATCATCCATTTCTTCATAATCAGGTTCCCCTCCTAAGTTGTAGAAATAACCTACTTTTACCATTATAGCCGTTATGAACCGCTTTCTAACCTAATCTCATGAAAAATACACAAAGATTCCACAACTTACGGCACGTTGATATAGCGTTTGTCGGACGTGAATCCTTGCCCCATCACCTCGTGCGCCTCGCTGAAGATGAGGAACGCATCGGGATCGATGCGACGGATGATTTCTTTCAGACGACTCACTTCGTTTTGGCGGACGACAACGAGAAGCATTGGTCGCTCGAGACGCGAGTACGCCCCGATCGCCTGGATCTCCGTCGCGCCCCGGTCGAGCTCGTCGAAGACGGCGCGCGTGATGATGTCCCGCTTCTCCGAGATGACGTATGCCATCTTGTCCTGCGTGAAGCCGAGCTGGACGAAGTCGATCATCTTGATTGTGATGAACAGCGCGATGAGTGCGTACAGTCCCGTCGTGAACGAGAACGTGACCGCAGCGACGAGGACGACCGCCCCATCGAGGATGGCGATACAGAGATAGAGCGGGATGTGGGTGAATTTATGTAGGATTTGCGCGAGCAAATCCATTCCCCCGGTCGAGGCCCGTCCCCGGAAGATGAGCCCGAGACCGATGCCGACGCCGGCCCCGCCGAAGATGGCTGCGAGCAGCGTGTCATTGACAGCCGCTCCCGCGTCGATCGCTTCATAAAATAAGATCACGCCCGGCAAAAAGATTGACCCGACGAGCGACTTGACGCCGAAGCCGAGCCCGAGGATCATCCAGCCGACGAGGAGGAGCAACACGTTCGATACGAGCTGGAACGCCCCTGGCGAGATGTTGAACAGCTCGTACGTGATGATCGAGATCCCGCTGACGCCGCCCGAGGCGAGGTTGTTCGGCAATAGGAACAAGCTGAACGCCGAGGCGACGAAGACAGACCCGGTCAATAAATAGATGTAGTCTTTGACGATTTGCTTCATTAAAGGTTTTCTCCTCTACATACAACGTGGCCCAAAGACGTCAGTCCTTGAGCCACTTGCATCACATATTTGTCTTGCGGAGGTAAGCGTCGACGAAGCCCATGATGTCCCCATCCATGACGCCGCCCGTGTTCCCGACCTCATAGCTCGTGCGGTGGTCTTTGACCATCGCGTACGGGTGGAAGACGTACGAGCGGATTTGGCTGCCCCAGCCGATGTCTGTTTTCTCGCCGCGGATCTCATCGAGCTTGCGTTGCTGCTCGTCGAGTTCGCGTTGATACAGTTTCGCTTTAAGCATCTTCATCGCCGCTTCGCGGTTCTTGATTTGCGAACGTTCAGCCTGACACGAGACGACGACACCTGTCGGCACGTGCGTGATCCGGACGGCCGAATCGGTCGTGTTGATGTGCTGACCGCCGGCACCTGACGCGCGGTACGTGTCGATGCGGAGGTCTTCCGTCTTCACTTCGATCTCAATGTCGTCATTGAACTCCGGCATGACATCGCACGAGACGAACGATGTATGACGGCGGCCTGACGAGTCGAACGGCGAGATTCGGACCAATCGGTGAATCCCTTTCTCCGCTTTCAAATAGCCGTAGGCGTTATGCCCGACGATACGGAGCGTGACCGACTTGACGCCGGCCTCTTCGCCCGCAAGGTAGTCGACCGTCTCGACTTTCCAGCCTTGCTTGTCAGCGAAACGTTGATACATGCGCAGAAGCATCGATGCCCAGTCTTGCGACTCGGTACCGCCCGCCCCCGGGTGCAACTCGAGGATCGCGTTGTTCGCGTCATACGGTCCGTTCAAGAGGATCTCAAGTTCGAACGCGTCGAAATCGGCCTTGAGCGCCGTCACCATTTCCGCGAGTTCTTCTTGCATCTCAGCGTCCGGCTCTTCTTTGATGAGTTCAAGCGTGACTTCGCCGTCCTCATGGCCGTCCGCAAGCTGTTGATACTTGTCGACCATCGCTTTGAGCGCGTTCGACTCGTCGATAACTTTTTGCGCCTTCTCTTGGCTGTCCCAGAAGTCCGGGTACGTCATCTCGTTCTCAAGCTCGGCGATGCGGGCCTGCTTCTCTGTCAGGTTGAGCGATTGGCGATAATTCTCGAGGCGTTTCGCCATCGCCTCGAGTTCGTTGCGAATATCTGAAATTTCCATAGTGTAGGTCACCTTTCCGTAGGAAAGAGGCGAGCGGGCTCGCCTCTTTCAAAATTAAGCCTGTTGTTTGCCGTGGCAGTTTTTGAACTTCTTGCCTGAACCACACCAGCACGGGTCGTTACGCCCGAGCCGTTGGTCTTCAGAGCGACGGACCGGCTTTTTCTTCACCGGCGTGTCGTCCTTGCCAGACACCGCCACTTCCTCCTCGACGACTTTCTCGCGTCGGAGGTTGTCGCCGACTTCGGCACGGAGCACGAAGCCGGTCACTTCTTCGGAGATGGCCACGTTCATCGCATCGAACATGTTGATCCCTTCCGCCTGATACTCACGGAGCGGGTCGTTCTGCCCGTAAGCGCGCAAATGAATCCCTTGACGAAGCTGGTCCATATGGTCGATGTGCGCCATCCAGTGCGAATCGACGGCACGGAGAACGATGATTTTCTCGAACTCGTTGAAGCGTTCCGGCGGCGCGAGTTGGCGTTTCGCCTCATACTGCGCGTTCGTGCGTTCAGCGAGGAGCTCGATGATCTCTTCGCGCTCTTTGCCGAAGAAGTCCTTGCCTTCGACCGGTTGCTCGAGAGCGAGCGTCTGGTTGGCCCAGTGCGCGAGTTCCTCGATGTTCCACTCTTCCGGCACGAGTTCGAGCGGCGTATATTGCGCCACGCCCGTCTCGACCGTCTCTTGAATCATCGAACGGACGATGTCCGTGACCGATTCGTTCTCGAGGATGCTGGCCCGGTCTTTGTACATGACTTTCCGTTGGTCGGCCATGACGTTATCGTAGCCGAGGAGCTGCTTCCGTGCGTCGTAGTTGTTGCCTTCGACACGTTTTTGGGCCGACTCGACCGCTTTCGAGACCATGCGGCTCTCAATCGGTTGCGTGTCGTCCATGCCGAGGCGCTCCATCATGCTCTGGAGGCTGTCGGTACCGAAGCGGCGCATAAGCTCGTCTTCGAGTGACAAGTAGAACTGGGATTTACCCGGGTCCCCTTGTCGTCCGGCCCGTCCACGGAGCTGGTTGTCGATTCGGCGTGATTCATGGCGCTCGGTCCCGACGATGTATAATCCGCCGAGCTCGATGACGCCTTCGCCGAGCTTGATGTCGGTACCGCGTCCGGCCATGTTCGTCGCGATCGTGACCGAACCTTTTTGTCCGGCGTTCTCGACGATTTCGGCCTCACGCGCGTGGTTCTTCGCGTTCAACACTTCGTGTTTGACCTTCTTCTTCGAGAGGAGCTTGCTCAAATACTCCGACGTCTCGACGGCGACCGTCCCGACGAGGACCGGTTGTCCCGTCGCGTGGGCTGCCATGATTTCGTCGACGACGGCTTTGAACTTGCCTTCCATCGATTTGAAGATGAGGTCCGAACGGTCTTCCCGAAGGATCGGTTTGTTCGTCGGGATCGTCACGACCTGCATGTTGTAGATGTTACGGAACTCTTCTTCCTCCGTCTTCGCCGTCCCGGTCATCCCGGCCAGCTTCTCATACATGCGGAAGTAGTTCTGATACGTGATCGTCGCGAGCGTCATCGATTCGCGTTGAATCTCGACGCCTTCTTTCGCCTCGATCGCCTGGTGCAACCCTTCCGAGTAGCGACGTCCGTCCATGACCCGACCCGTGAACTGGTCGATGATCATGACTTGGCCGTCGCGGACCATATAGTCGACGTCATGATGCATGACGGCGTTGGCACGAAGGGCGAGCCCGACGTGGTGGTTGACCGAGACGTGCTCGATTGCGAACAAGTTGTCGATGCCGAAGAACTTCTCGGCAAGGTCGACCCCTTTGTCCGTCAAGAGGACCGATTTCGTTTTCACGTCGACCGTGTAGTCGTCCTCGATCTTGAGCGTCCGCACAAACGCGTCGGCCCGTGTATAGAGCTCTGTCGATTTTTGAGCCGATCCCGAGATGATGAGCGGGGTCCGCGCCTCATCGACGAGAATCGAGTCGACTTCATCGACGATCGTGAAGTAGAGCTCGCGTTGGACACGGTCTTCTTTATAAAGGACCATGTTGTCACGCAAATAATCGAAACCGAGTTCGTTGTTCGTCGAGTACGTGATGTCACAGTTGTAAGCCGCCTGCTTTTCGACGCGGTCCATGTTCGACACGTTGAGGCCGACCGAGAGACCGAGCGCAAAGTAGAGCGGTTCCATGAGTTCTTTGTCACGGCGGGCCAAGTATTCGTTGACCGTCACGACGTGGACGCCGCGGCCCGTGAGCGCGTTCAAGTACACCGGGAGGGTCGCGACGAGCGTCTTCCCTTCCCCGGTCTTCATCTCGGCGATGTCGCCGTTATGGAGCACGTAGCCCCCGATGAGCTGGACACGGTAGTGGCGCATGCCGAGCACGCGCTCGGACGCCTCGCGGCAGACCGCGAACGCTTCTGGCAAAATATCGTCAAGCGTCTCGCCCTTGTCCAAACGCTCCCGGAACTCAATCGACTTCGCCTGAAGTGCTTCATCAGACAATGCCTTAATCGGTTCGGCGAACGACTCGACGAGGTCGGCCGCTTTTTCTGCTTTTTTCAATACTCGTTTCTGTGGAGCAAATAAATCTTTCAAAAAGTTCGCCATACGCTTTATCTCCTCTGCATTCACTAAAAAATGCATGTTTTTTCCCTAATGTACAGTTTAACCGAAGTGACCCTTGCTTTCAAGGAAAGGCAAAAGGAAACGGCCCTCCGAGTCGGAGGGCCGTGTGGTTTCAAGGTTGAATTATTCTGGTTCAATCAAGCCGTATTTGCCGTCTTTACGACGGTAGACGACGTTCGTGTTGCCCGTCTCTGCGTCTGAGAAGACGAAGAAGCTGTGTCCGAGCATGTCCATCTGAAGAATCGCTTCTTCCGTGTCCATCGGTTTGAGCGTGAAACGCTTCGTCCGCACGAGTTCGAGTTCTGCCTCGTCCTCGTCATAGACGACCACGTCTTCGGGACCTTCGAGTGATTTGAAGTACTCGCCGATACCGCCATCTTTGGCACGCGATTTACGGTTGAGTTTCGTTTTGTGTTTACGGATTTGACGTTCCAATTTGTCGACGACGAGGTCAATTGCCGCGTACATATCGAGGTTAGTCTCCTCAGCACGGAGCAACAAGTTCGGCATCGGGATCGTCACTTCCACTTTTTGTTTCTCATTGTACACTTTCAAGTTGACGTAAGCCGTCTGTGCATCCGTAGGAGTTGTGAAATACCGAGTCAATTTGTCCAGCTTTTTCTCGACATAGTCTTGGATGGCTGGTGTGACTTCAATGTTTTCGCCGCGAATGTTATAAATCATCTGAACTCCTCCTTAAAATAACCGCTTGACCCAATGATTCGTCAGATTGGACCGAATCTCCTGCTTCATTTCTGAAAAGAAAGTGGAACCAGGTGGCTCATATATAGTATACCCCGAATCCGAATCGTTTGAAAACGTTATCATCAGAAAATAATGACAATTTTGTTCCGACAGGTCCGTCTTCCACGTGAATCGGTGGTATAGAAACAAACTACCCGTTCTGCCCGTTCTTAAACGCGATTTTGATTGGGAAGGACATTATGTGAGAAAAACAAAAAAGTCGGCCCCGTTAGGAGCCGACTCGTGGTTCGAAATTATAATTTTGTAACGTTAGCCGCTTGTGGGCCACGCTCGCCATCAACGATTTCAAACTCTACCTCTTGACCTTCGTCAAGTGATTTGTAGCCGTCAGTTTGGATTGCTGAGAAGTGTACGAATACGTCTTTGCCGCCTTCTACTTCGATGAATCCAAAACCTTTTTCTGAGTTAAACCATTTTACTTTACCTACCATGTGTAAATCCATTCCTTTCACCATTGAAGAATACAGAGGCTTTCCCTCTATCGGTAATCTTACCACCTTCTTGCAGGCGTGACAAACACTTTCTCAATTTTTTGTAAACGAATACGTATTTGGCTTACATTGGAATTATATTTCCCTACTTTTCATATCGACTCGTTGAATTTACATATTTTGTGATATATCATGAAAGGGATGATTTAGGTTTGTATCCACCTGTTATGGCCTAGCCCAAAAATCTAATACGAAAAGGATGGTGCAGCTGTATGCGCCCCTACCATTCCGAAGAGAAATACCGGATCACGAAACGGACTGTGGCGATTTTGCCATGTCGAGACATGACGATGCAGTCGCGAGTCATTCTGGAGGACGGATCTGAGATCATGACGCCGCTCCGGCCCTACCAGCTGTTGCAGCTCTCGTGCCGCCAGTACAGCAGTTCGATCGAGGAACGCATCTTCGTTGCCAAGCGCGTCGCCGGTGTCAAAGGCAAAGTGCCTGTCGTCATCGAACCGACGTCCGGGCTCGTCTTCTTCCCGACGAAGTCCCCGAAGCGCCCTGATTGCGAATGGTACGCCTGGTCCCACATCCGTGACATCTCGAGTGACTCGCTAGAGCCGAACGGCTCGGTCGTCACCCAGGACGGGCACAGGATCCAAACGAACGCGACCGCGTATGTCCTCCGCAACCAGCTGAAAGCGACGGGCGAACTCGTCGCTCGGTTCCAACAATTGAACCAGAGCGCAACGCTCAACTCTTGACCCTTCCGTCGAATCGACGGGAGGTTTTTTTCTGTCGGTTTCGCTTCACTTTTTGAAAAAGAGGTCGATATATTGGTCGAGGTGACAACTATGCAAATCCAAGCCCCCATGACCGCGACCGTCGCGGTCACAGCCGGCATCCAGACGAATCGCATCTATAAAGCCGAGCTCGTCAAACAGACCGGACCCGACTCCGGGATCGTCAAAATCAATGGCGAGCACGTCGAGGTCACGTTCGAGGACGGGCTCCCGAAGACGAACCCGTTCCAATTGACGCTCGCCGAGCAAGACGGCCAGCTCATCGGGACGATCGTCGTCAAGCCTGAGCCGGAGATGCCGGACACTTCGACCGGCCAACCGGTGAAACTCGATACAAAAATCCAGGCGTTGCTCGCTTCGCTACCGCACGAGGTGCGGATCGCCGTCAGCCGCCTGCTCCAATCAGGACGGTTACCGATGAACGAGGACACGGTGCGACTGCTCGAAACCGTCTTTAAAGGTGACCTGCGCGATGCGGTCCTTTGGCTAAAGACGATCGAGGCCCCGACGCTCCCGCGTGACGTCGCACGCGACATCGCCGTCGCGTCATTAGATGAAGCGAGACAACTGGTGACTCGTCCGGCGCCCGACGCCCCCTACCCGCAGAAAGAACGCTTCATCGAGCACGTCAACTTGTCGCGTCCCGTCAGCGAACGTTTGACACCGACACCGGAGACGGTCGACCGACTCATCAAGGAATTGCCGGAGCCGCGCCCGACGCGAATCGAGCCGCGCGAGGCGTTACCGCCCGTTCTCGGCCGACCAGTGCTCGTCAAAGAAGTGACGACACACCTCGCGACCGTGACGAACACGTTCCGAAACGAGCAAGTGACGGTCACGAAACAGCTCGGCCAAGTCGCCGCCCTCGTCGAGACGAACCCGCATCAGGCGCGCCCCGCGCTCGAGACGGTGTCGACCCGGCTGACGCAACTCATCCAAAAGACGGACGCCCTGTTACATACGAGCGCGACCCAAGAGAAGGCGCTCGTCGCGATGACGGCGAAGCTCGACGTCGCCCTCGGGTTGCTGTCGACGAAACCGGCCGAGAGTGCCGCGCTCATTAAAGAAGTGCGCGCCAGCTTGAACGAGTTCCGCTACGTGCCGAACCACGTCCGGCTCGAATATATCCCGCACCAGGCGACCCGCGCCGGCGAACTGCCGCGCGTCACGCCGTTCAAGGTCGACCCGAACTTATCCGGCCGCGTCATCCAAGAGACGGCGCAGCGCGTCCAGGCGTCAACATTGTCATTGAAAGCTGACGCGGCGACACCTGAAGCACAGCGGCTCGCCTCGTTCTTCCAAGTCCAACAGACGCTGAATCGGCTCGACGGCGGACAGCTCCAGCAGCTCATCCTCGCCTTGCCGGCGAAAGTCCAAGAGATCGACACCGGCATCCACGTCCATATCCAAAACCGTGAGGCCGGCGACGTCGTCGACTGGGAGAACAGTGTGCTCTATATCCGACTCGAGACACCACGTCTCGGAGAGATCGGCGTCAAACTCGAGGCGATCGACCGGAATCTTCGGCTCACGCTCGAACACGATGACCCGGTCGTCGAGACGCTCGCCAAGCCGCTTCTCGGCAAGATCGAGACGACGCTCGAGGCGATCGGTTACCGGAGCGTGACGACCCAGTTCCGCCCACTGACGAAGACGGACCGACCGGAGACCGAGCGTCCGACGCTCGAGACGACCGGCTATGATTTCCGCATCTAGGAGGCTGTTATGTATCAACGTATGGATTTGACGAAACGAAAGACGGCCGCCGTCGTCCGCTATGACGAGACGATCGACCGGGCCCCGGTCATCGTCGCCCGCGGGACAGGCGCCGTCGCCGATAAAATTTTAGATGAGGCAAGATCGCGCGGCGTCGCCATCGAGCACGACCACTCGCTCCTTGGCCACCTGCTCGACCTTGACCTCGGGGATGCGATTCCCCCTCAGCTGTATGACGTCATGGCCGAAGTGCTATTACTGATCGAAGAACTCGACACCATCAAAGGAGACCCATCATGAACCCGAACCGACTATACGAAATGAGCCCGCAAGAGCTGACCCAAGCGATGCTCCACGCGCTCGTCTACCACTATGAACAAGCCAGGACGGCGACGATCGCCGAACGCAACCGCCACTTGCGCCAAGCACGCGAACTGCTCGCGAAGCTCCATCAAGGACTCCACGACGGTGGCGGCATCATCTCAGCGCAACTCGACGAGCTTTACCTCTATATGGCGAAATCGAGCCTCGAGGCGTTGATCGAACAAGACATGGACAAAATCGAGGAGCTTCACGGTCTCGCGACCGAGCTCGACAAGACGTGGGGCGAGGCGATTGAAAACGCTCGTCTTCAACCCGTACCTTCAGGAGGAAACCGTTATGAAAATTACCAATAACGTGCAAGCACTCAAAGCGTACTCGTCGCTCACGCTCAACCAGGCGACGATGAAAAAGACGATGGACCGTCTCTCGAGCGGTGTCCGCATCAATAAGGCGTCCGACGACGCGGCCGGGCTCGCTATCTCCGAGAAGATGCGTATACGGCTCGATTCGTTATCGATGGCCGAACGCAACACACTCGACGGCATCTCGCTCACGCAGACGCTCGAAGGCGGGATGAATGAGACACACGCCCTCCTGCAACGGATGCGCGAACTGTCGGTTCAAGCGGCCAATGGGACATTGAGTGAAGATGACGCGAAAGCCGTCCAAGAAGAGATTGACGCGTTGACAGAAGAAGTGACCCGTATTGCTGAGACGACTGAGTTCAACTCGAAGAAAATTATGAACGGCGAATACACGGTAACGAACGCCTCGATTTTCTTCCAGCTCGGCGCCGGTAGCGGTGAAGGCGTCACCGTTAGCGTTGAAGATATGCGCGCCCACGCGCTCGGGATCACGGCGACGACAGCAGGCGGCGGCGCACTGACGCCTGTAGACGATGACAACGATACGACGACACCGGGCACGACGTATTACGCGCTCAGCGTGCTCACGCCAGCTGATGCGGATGACGCAATCGCCCAGTTCGACGCGGCTATCAATAAAGTCTCACTTGAGCGCTCGAAGCTCGGGGCTATCCAAAACCGTTTAGAAGCGAACGTCGGTGTCGTATCGATTGGTTCTGAGAACTTGACCGCGTCCGAGTCACGCATCCGCGACGCCGACATGGCTCGCGAGATGATGGATTTCGCCCGTCTCAACATCTTGAACCAGTCCGGCATGGCGATGATCGCCCAGTCGAACGCGTTGCCGCAAGGCGTGTTACAATTATTGAACTAAGCTAAAGAAAGGACGAGGCTCATGGACATTCGTCGCATTATGGAGACGCAGTCGCTCCACGGCGCGGGCAAAGCGAAACGCCCTGACGCCGAGCCCAGCGTCTCGTTCTCGAACGTGATCGGTCAAAAACGAGAGGACCGCGAGTACGAGCGCTTCCAGCGCCAAATCGCGGCCATCCACGAACAAGGTGAACTCCTCGCTGAGAGCCAGACGGTCGAGTCACTCACCGAATATAAACGCTTGATCAAAGACTTTATGAAAGACGCCGTTGACGCGGCGCTCAGCCTCGAGGACAAACGCGGGTTCAACCGCCGGGGCCGGGCCAAAATCTATAAGATCGTCGAGCAGGTCGACCAAAAACTGCTCGCACTGACGGACCAGGTCATCTCGGGAGAAGCTTCACGATTGTCGCTCCTCGACCAAGTCGGTGAGATTCGCGGACTGCTCGTCAACGTGTACGTATGAGGTGAATGATGGCTGAACATTTATTTTCAAAAAAAGTGAAGTGTCCCTACTGTTTAAAGGAAAGTCAGACGCCGCGCATCTTGTCGCGCCATATCCGGCCACAAGAAGTCGCGAAGGATGGCTATACGACGTACGATGGGGACAACCCATACTTGTATGAGCCGGTCGTCTGCAGTTACTGCCATCTCGTCTTCCACGACTCGTTCGACAAGATCCGAAAGCACAACCGGGAAGCACTCGAGACGAACTATTTCTCACGAGTCAACCCGGAGACCCTCCAAGGTGACCGCTCACCCGATCACGTTATCAAACTGTACAAGTTCGCGGTCATGACGGCACAGCTGAGCGGGCAGAAACCATCTGTCATCGCTATGCTCGGGATGCGGCTCGTCTGGATGAATCGTTTGATCGGGAACGAGACTTCCGAAAAGGAATGGATGCAACGGACGCTCGACAAGTATAATGAAGTGCAGGAAGTGTATACCGACCAAGTCAGGACCGGTTTACCGTATGATCAGCTCATGCTACGGATCGCCGACTTATCGGCTTCTCTCGGTCTATATGAGGACGCCCGGCGCTGGTACGGGATTTTACTCGGCAGTAAAGAAGTCTCAGAACGGATCCGGACGCAAGCGAAGGATCATTGGGAAGACTTCCGGGCCGAGCACGCCTAGACGGACAGGATTCCCTGTTCGTCTTTTCTTGATTTCGGGTATGGGGAAGAGATACTTATATAAGGGGGAACCAACATGTTTGAACAACGTTACGTGACGGAAGTCCGCAGCATCTTCCAAGAACAGAAACAGCTCGCCGAAAGCGCGCTCAGTCAAGTGAGCGACGACGACTTACACCGCGTGCTCGCAGCGGACACGCTCTCGCTCGCCGTCATCGTGCAACACATGTCGAACAATATGTTGTCACGTTGGACCGACTTCTTGACGACGGACGGTGAGAAACCGGACCGGAACCGTGACGCCGAGTTCGAAGACCAACAGTTGTCTCGCGCCGAGCTCATGGCGACGTGGGACGAGCGTTGGCAGTTGTTAGATGACGTGCTCGCGAGCCTCACGCCGGAAGACATCGGCAAGACCGTGTTCATCCGTGATGAGGAGAAGAGCGTCATCTGGGCAATCGAGAAACAAGTGTCGCACTACAGCTATCACGTCGGGCAGATCGTCTATCTTTCGAAGCTGTTTGCCGGAGACAATTGGAACGTGTTGACGATCCCGTTGCCGCATCAACGTAAATAAGAGAAAGCGCATCGACGCGATGCGCTTTCTCTTATTTGGTGACATCAATCTTGTATTCGTATGACTCTTCGGCCAACTTCTCATAATCCGTGTTCGTTGGGCCACCAACGATAAACCGGACTTCCGTCAACTCTTCCGGCATCGCGTCCGCCATAAACATGACGTTCCCTTCTTTTTTTACTTTTCCGAGGAAGTCACCGCCGACGTCATCCGAGAACCAAAGATCGGCATCGATTTGTTCGCCTGTGTTCGTGACGAGCGTGCCTTGGTCGGGATAAAAGTGAATCGTGTCGTCAATCGTGTTCTCGGCCGTGACATTTACGACGACAAGCGTCACTTCGTCTTTCCCGTCGAACATTTCAAGATACTCCTCAGCGACGCTCATGCGTGAAGTCTGGACTTTATTGACTTCGAATTTGACTGAACCCATCGTCTCGCCCAACGCCAATTCGGTGTTCTTCATGTGGATGGTGTTCGTACCAATTTCACTGTCATATACTTCCTCTTCTGCCGTGACTGTTTCTTGTTCCTCCACTTCTGATTCTTTCACTTCCTCACCCTGTTCGGTCGGTGCAGTGCTCGAGGCCGGCTCAGTTTCTTCCCCGCAGCCGGCGAGTAACGCGAATGGTAAGGCAAATAGGAATCCGTATCGTTTCATGTTCATAGGTACTCTCTCCTTTTCGTGTGACGAATGGTGGTTGATATAACGAGCATAACGGATTCGTTCGCCTTACCTTGGTAATAAAAAGTACCAGGTTCATACCCCATCACAATAAAAAACAAGGCTCGTAATTTAGCCTTGTTAGGTCTTGACATTTATCCTCTAGCTTTTAAGTCTTCTTCTTCATACGGGTCGGGCTTGTCCTCGATTGGCGCGTCGTCCTCGACGTACGCCTCGAGTTTCGGGTCCCGTTCCACGTATTCATCGTACGCCCCTTCTGGACCGTAGACGAAGTAACGACGATCTTTCGCGTTCGGTTTTACCTTTTTCTCACTCATCTCGTTTCCCTCCCCTTTCCAGAACAGAAGCAACGGGTATAGTGGTATTTACCCGATATTACAACAAAACAGGCGTGTTTGCATCCATCCTAAAATCGATGAAACTTCTGAGGGATCAACCCCGTATAATAAATCAATACATAAGCGAAAGGATGGGTTCGATGGGTTTATTCAAAAAAGGGATAAGGCGCGGGATGCTTCTGGTAGCAGGATCATGTGTACTTGCCCTGTATAACGTGCTGGCTGGTGACGCGGATAGCGTCCGTCTCATTTTGACGTACGGCGGCATCGGCTTCTTCCTCGGCGTGACGAGTGTCATCTACGAAGTCAGGGCGTGGTCGTTCCCAAAACAGATTTTGATCCATTGGGCCGTCATGCATGTTACGATTTTGCCACTTATTTTTCTATCGGGGCTTATCCCTATCAACTCCATTCAAGACATGGGTCGAGCTTACTTGAACTTCACCGTCAGCGGGCTCATTTTATTTACCGTGACTTACCTGGTCTCCAAAGTACGACGCCAACTAAAGACTCCGTAAACGACAAACAGCTCGAAGGCGCGCCTTCGAGCTGTTTCATGTCTGTTGGTCGAATAATCCGGAAAAGTTCGAATCGACGTCATCGTACGGGTCGACGTACGATTTGACCGTCTTCCGTTCTTGGCGTGTCGTCCCGAGCGTCATCCCGAGCCGTTGATGTTCCGCTTCAATCAAGCGGGCAATTTTTTGACTGTCGTCGACGAGCTGACGGATGACCGTCTGATCGGCCGCTTCTAAATCCGGTCCGTGCGCCGACAGCAACTGCTCGCGGTCATCGAGCAGTTCATGAATTTGGTCCATCCACGTGTCGTACGTCGGCTCTTCCGGAACTTGTGCCAGCAAGTCTTTCAGCCGTTGTGTTTTGAGGATGATCTCGTCAATCGGTCTCATCCTTGTTTCGCGAGTTTCATCGCTTCCTTCCACGTGTCGCGGAGCTCGGTCGTGAAGTCGAGCACTTCGTCGAGAATCGTCGTGTCGTTCTTCACGTTCGCATCGACGAGACGGCGCCATAAGTATTCATAGAGCGAATCCAAGTTTGCCGAGATGGCAATATCTTTATTGAGTGTCAGACGCAACTCTTGGAAGATTGCTTGCGTCTTTTGGATGTTCGTATTTTTTAAATCAGGATTTCCTTGCTCAATAGCGAGTTTGGCGAGGCGCATGAACTTGAGCGCCCCGTCATACAGCATGAGCGTGAGTTCCTGTGGGTTTGCGGTCGTGACCGCGTTGTTTTGATATGCTGCATATGGGTTGGCTACCATTTAAATTCCTCCTCTTACATGCCTCCGCCTAGAAACTGTTGCAGTGATGCTGCTTGCGAGTTTGCTTGGTTCATCGCCGTCTCCATCGCTGTGAAGCGACGGTAGTAGGCGTTTTCTTTACTAATGAGTAAGTCGTTTAAGCGCTCGATGCGTGTATCGATAGCTGTCATCTCTCGTCCCATCGAGTATGTTGGCGCACCGGCACCCTCGGCCCCGGCGATTCGGGTGATGGTTGCTCGTGAACTAACAGCGGCGTCACGGATTTGTGGAAGTAATCCGTTCGTTTCGTTCGTAAACAATTGATATACTTGCTCCGGGTCTTTTTCGATGGCAGCTTTGAGCTTCTCTTCGTTCAACTCAATCTTTCCACCGTTTGTGAAATCAGATCCTGTGGCAAGACCGATTTGGAACATCTGCTTCATCGTATCATCGTTCGTTGAAGATGACGTGCTTGACCATTTACTACGCATCGTGTCCATCGCACCACGAACAATCGTGTCTCCGCGAAGCATCCCGCTCATCGCTTTCTCTTCCCACTTCTTGATTTCGTCTTCCGACAGTTCATCACGCTGGGCTTTCGTCAGTGGTGCGAATGAGCGGAACTTGTCTTCACGAACCTTCTTGTTCATCAGGTCGATTGTCTCATTATATTTGTCGACGAACCCTTTAATGTTGTCGAAGATTTTTTGTGTGTCCGTGGCAGCGGAGAGAGTAACTGGTCCAGCAGTCGGATTATCCGGTGTCGGAAATCTTGATTTCAGCGTGAGTGTCATATTGTCGATCGTGACAGTGTTTGAAGCTCTTTCCACATCGATTCCATTCACTTTAAACTGAGCGTTTTGACCGATTGGATTCGTCGCGCCTACCGAGAAAGATGTTTTAAAACTCGAATCAAAATCAATTGTCGCATTCGCGCCAGTTTCTTTCGTCGAAAGTGAGATTTTACCGGTCGACGATTCGAAGAAAGCCGATAATCCTGTATCTTTTTCGTTCAACTTACTCATCAATTCTTGTACAGTTGCATCCGCACTCAGCTCAATCTTCTTGTAAGTGCCTGTCACGGTCGATTTATATTGAATCTCGAAACCTGTTCCTGAGGTATACTCAGCAGCAACTCCTTTAGGAATAACCCCACCTGGATACGTTGTCATATTCGTAGCCGTTAATTTGCCAGTTGTCGCATCATAAGTAAAATCAGCTTTATT
The DNA here is from genome assembly GCF_018618155.1 of Exiguobacterium sp. s6. NCBI lineage: Bacteria > Bacillati > Bacillota > Bacilli > Caryophanales > Exiguobacterium > Exiguobacterium sp. s6. Next base: position 675,338 of record NZ_JACSLN010000001.1, on the reverse strand, counting down.
TAATGGATTTCCTGCAGAATCTTTAAATGTCATTGTCGCAAAATCCAAATCTTTCGGTAGCGTCAGTTCAGTTCCAGCCGTCTCTTGAATGACACGTTTTTGACCAGAAACAAACCCAATCATATCTGAAAGTTTTGTTGTACTTGTCAATTTTGCGCCATTTTTATCGGTTGCACTTAAAATCGTCGTCGCTGACGTTGCGAGTTGCGTCACCGAGTCGACGCGAATAGCACTATTCCCGCTAGACGGGCCAGCTACGACCGAAACACGTGATTCATCAGATGAACTTGACGTCTTCGCATAGAAGTTACGGCTGAACATCAAATCGACGGCGCTATTACGAAGCGTCATAAGTGAACGGTTGATTTCACGGTAGGCGTCCCGCTTCCACTCGGTCGTCTGTTTCTTTTGTTCGAGCTTGTCGACCGGTGCCCGTTCGACTTGCATCAATTGCTTAATGATTGTATCAGTATCAATTCCACTGGCGAGTCCGCCAAATCGGATTGGTGATGTCATAGTTATCCCCCTTTAGACGCGCTCATCGAATAAATGATTGAACTCCATAAACGCCGCGAAGAAGTCGAGTGACTTCTTGCTTGGAATCTCGCGGATGACTTCGTTGTTCGTATCCACGATTTGAATATAGTAGTCGTTCAATTTTTCATGCTTCATAAACTTCAATCCAGTACGTTGTTGATCTAACACAAGATTCGCCTTCTCGACTGCTGCCTCTAACTTCGTAACGTGTTGAGGCGTCGGAAGAATGACGATGCCTTCGCCGACGAGACGAGCATGATTCGCTTCAACGAACACGTTTTTCGTTTGTTCATACGGCAGGACGGAAGAAGGTAGGTGAAGCCGGACTTCAGAGATGGTCGGATTCATAAGCTTCTGCTCCTCTTATAATTGTTCTCACATACTATATCGGATTGGGTCACTCCAGTTTTCAGTGTTTTGACGAAATGGTTCATGCTTCTCTCGTTCAAGGCGGGCCAGGTGAGCTTGCAGGGTTTGAAACTGGTCATTCAAGTGTAGTCTTCTCTTTTCATCACTCGTTGTCGCTTCAATCGCGATTGAACGCATCGTTCTTAAAATATCTTCGACTTCAGTCAATCGCTTCTGTTCTGTCTCGAGGGCTTGCCATTCCCTGGCCAATTCTTCGTACATCATAGGACACCTTCTCTCCTACTTTATATCGACTTGTCAATTAAAAAGTTGACTCGAGCTAGCAAGTAATCGTTTCGGGTTCGGGGGCTTAAACGGGAATAGATGAGAGAAGAGATCATTCCATGAAGGAGATGGCACAGAATGGACTGGGAAGGGTTATCGGATGAACAGGTAGCAATTTTTGTCGCAAGTATTTTAGGGGATGGAGAAATCACAAAATGTTATGCATATGACCGGCGAGTGAACAACAGCTATCGTGAACACTTCAGTCTGGGGCAACTGAGCTATCGACAGTGGAAACAACAAAAGTTGCCTGACTTGTTATACATACGAGGGAATAATTTAGTATCGCGTTCGATTCCGCTCATGACAAAGTTGTTCCCACTTTTTTATCCGAACAATAAAAAGCACATCCCGTTCGAACTACTGGAAGACATTCATCATCACTCTTTTTTACTGACGCTTTATCTGGATGACGGATCGCTTCTACTCAGTAAACGATTCAATCACAAGAAAAAAGAAATTCAGTTCACTCCACACGTCGCGCTCTACTTGCAAGCATTTTCAAAAGAACAGTTAGAACAATTGGCAGCCTTTTTATTGGAACGCTTCAGTGTAAATGTTCGGACGTCAGGTACGCCGAGCGGGACGGGGTGCTATCTTAAAACGACAAAAGTGACAGATACGTTCCAAGTTCTTAATCTATTGAAACCTTACCTTGTCGAGCTACCCGAATTTGCATACAAACTAGATTGGGAGACGCGTCTCGATTCAGAAATCAAACTCTATAAAACGACACATCCCGACTACACCGTGAGATTGCCCAATGCTTAAATCGAACGTATTGGTCCGTCGTCTATAAGTGGCAAGACGTGAAAAACCGCAAAGCCTGAGCTTCGCGGTTTTTAGTATAGCTTTTAAATAGTCAACTGCTATATTAACGGAGCAATTGAAGTACAGCTTGCGGCTGCTGGTTTGCTTGCGATTCACCATATCTTTCAATATGGACTAGACTATATCTTCACCCTTTTACAATATTCATGTAATTAATCACATTAGTGTAAAATAGGGGCTGGGCACTTCCCTCGCCGTTTACGAGGTACGGATCTCATAACCATAGACGTTAAGTCGGTAGGTCGTTCATCCTAGTCGTTGAACCTTCATCACAGTTTCCTGACAGATGCTTGGCTGCTGATTGTCCAATCCCTTCCTTTTTTCAAAACGTTCACGCTCACCGTTTCCAGTCACGTTGTCGTAAGGAGGGCTCTAAGGAGTCCCAGCAATTCACCCAGTTGTACTCTCATCCGTTACCAGATAAGACGCCCGTAAATCTTACCGAAGAAGTTGTAGGACTGCTTCTGGTTGAGATTTTGCTTGAGCCAACATTGCTTGCGCAGCTTGGTTGAGGATGTTGTTCTTCGTAAAGTTCATCATCTCTTTCGCCATGTCTACATCACGGATACGTGATTCGGCTGCTTGAAGGTTTTCTGCAGAAGTGCTCAAGTTGTTGATTGTGTGTTCGAGACGGTTTTGAACAGCACCTAATTTAGAGCGTTCAGAAGATACTTTTTCAATTGCAGTATTAATTGTAGTAATTGCTTTGTCGGCTGAAGATTGTGTCGATACGTTGATTCCTTTTTTAACGACTGCCGCAGTCGTAACTGACCCATCCGCTCCAACTACTGCAGCAGTAGACGATTGAACAGTCTGGGTGATTGCGTCACCTTCATAAGTTCCTGGAGTTGCAATCGCTGCTTTTACAGTGTTGAAATCAAATTTGACTGTAGCAGACTGGTTGCTATCTTTAGAGCCAATCACTACTGAACTTTGACGGTTATTAACTGTAACAACGTCTCCGACAGCTGTTCCTGATCCATTTGCAGCTGTGTTTAATTGCATTGAAAGTGTTTCTGGATTTGCAGTAAAAGTATACGAATCTCCATTTGAGTTAGCGGCGTTTGTTGCAATTGTTAAAGTTGCTCCGTTAGATAAGGTCGCAATACCGTCCGTTCCTGTTGAGTTCACTGCTGCATTTGACCAAGTAGTCCCACCATCAGAAGAGTACTCTGCAGAAGTAACTTTACCTGCTGCTTCACCAGTTACGCGCACTTGATAAGTCGTTGCAGTTGATCCTGTGTACGCCGAAACGTTAGCAGTTCCTGCTCCAGCACCAGCATCAGATTGCGTAACAGCTGACGAAGTCGCAACAGCTTTCGTTACGCTAACGTATAGCCCATTTAAGTTCTCTGATGTAGTTTCAACAGCAGAAACACCCGTGTTCGTGTTGGTGAACGATGTCGTAACCAAGTTCCCCGCGACACCTAAAGATTGTGCATCCATAGACCCTACAGCCAGTTTGATATTCTGTGAAGCATTAGCCCCAATGTGGAAAGTACTGTCAAGGCCACCTGCCAATAAGTTTTTTGTGTTGAATTCAGTAGTGTTAGAAACACGTGTGATTTCACCAGCTAATTGGTCTACTTCTGCTTGAATCTGTTTTCTGTCATCATTCGTTGCTGTATCGTTACTCGATTGTACAGATAGTTCACGCATGCGCTGAAGAATTGAATGTGTTTCGTTCAATGCACCCTCAGCAGTTTGAATGAGTGAAATTCCGTCTTGTGAGTTACGTGTTGCTTGATCCAAACCACGAATCTGTCCGCGCATTTTTTCAGAGATTGCAAGGCCAGCAGCATCATCTCCAGCACGGTTGATGCGAAGACCAGAAGATAGTTTCTCCATCGCTTTACCAGTTTGAGTCGTGTTGAACGACATATTGCGATGTGCGCCCATTGCATTCATGTTATTGTTAATAATCATTGTAATTTCCCTCCATAGGTTTGAGTTTTTTCCGCTCTTCCAAATCCATTTGTCCGAGCATACAAGGTTTAGGCCGGCCCCTCACCTTGCATTAGTTGGAACGTTTTCGCGTTTCCATACTCTATATCGGAGACATCCCGCGTCTGTTTAGTCTTTTTCAAAAAAAGTTACACGTTTTGACTACTTGTATTCAATTCGCATAGAAAAACGACCCATCACTGGGCCGCTCCTCCTCACTTCACAGCTGTTCTAGCTTCATCCACAAACCTTGTCCCTGTCTGCCCATGAATCGCCTCCCCGGCTCGCTCGAGCGACGTGATGATGGCTTCACGCCCGAAACGTGAGGTCACGAAAGCGAGTGCCGACTCGACTTTCGGTAACATGCTACCGGCTGGGAATTGTCTGTCCTCGATATAACTTTGGTCTCCGCGACCAAAAACCGATCTAAGCGGCTTTGAATCGTTTTTCCAAGAATAATCGTAATTTGATTGACAGACATGAGCATCCGATTCCTTTTAGTGAGTTCAATAATAGTTAGACATGGCAGTGATTGGGGCCGGCTCTCCTCCTAAGAGAGCATCATCACTCATCCTATAAAACGATCGTTCTGTAAAAAACTTGTCACATCCATTATCCTCTCTAAAAAATCCCGAAATCTTCACCTCACATTTATTAGCCAGAAATTTTTATAAAATCGTACATTTTATGAGTCTCTTGAATCGTTTACCTATTTTCGAAATATTTCCTTTCAATCCTTTGCCAATTTTCTCTATACTTGGTTCGAGCCATATCTAGAACAAAGGGAAATCAAGGAGGGAAACCATTGAACAAACGAAGTAAACGCTTGAGTACTGCTATCTTTTTAACCGGGGCGCTGTTTGCCACCATGTACACTCAAGACGTAAATGCCGCATCGAAAACAGCTATCGTCGATACATCCGTATTAAATGTTCGACAATCTTCCTCTACATCATCTCCAATCGTTGGAAAATTGACGAAAGGGAGCACTGTTTCTATTTTAAGCACAAAAGGAACTTGGGCTGAAATCAATTACAAAGGTGCCAAGCGCTATGTGTCTTCCACATACTTAAAGATGACATCTTCTGCACCGACTACTTCTAGTAAAGTCGAGCAAACGTACACTGTCACCGAAAACTTGAATTTGCGGAAGGCTGCCAGCCTAAAGTCAAACGTATTAGTAACAATCCCGAAAAACAAAGAAATTCAATACCTTTCAAAATCCGGTAGTTGGTATCGTGTGAAGTACGGATCAAAGACGGGGTACGTGGCTTCAAAATACGTTAAAGTTCAAAATACAGTCGTTAAGAGCGCTACCGCTGCCGCTCCAAAACCGACTCCAATCTCGAAGAACACTACTTCATCGAGCACTACTCAAAAGGTATACACAACGACTGCTAACTTGAACATGAGAGCAAAAGCTTCGACGTCAGGTAGTCGCATGTTGACTATCCCGAAAAACAAAGAAGTTCAATATATCTCGAAATCTGGAAATTGGTACCGTGTGAAGTATGGGTCAAAGACAGGTTATGTGTCTGCCAGCTATATTAAGGTAACCAATAAAAGCGTTAATCCTGTTACCGTAAAGCCTACTGCTCCAAAGCCAACACCGAAGCCACCCGCCTCAACGACAACAAAAACAAATGTATATAAGACCAAAGAAAATCTCAATTTACGTAGTTCGGCATCACTTTCGGGTAAAGTGCTCGTCACTATCCCAAAAAACAAAGAGGTCCAATACATCTCGAAATCCGGGAATTGGTATCGCGTAAAATATGGATCAAAGACAGGTTATGTGTCTGCTAGTTATGTTGCGGTAACTACCAAAACGGTTAGCCCTGTAGCACCAAAACCAACACCTAAACCGCCTGCATCCACACCCGTTAAAAAAGTTACGTATAAAACAAAAGAAAACCTTAACTTACGAAGTGCGGCCTCTTGGTCCGGTAAAATTCTGCTCACGATTCCGAAAAATAAAGAAGTGACCTATGTATCGAAATCTGGTAGTTGGTATCGTGTAACTTACAACGGAAAAACCGGTTATGTTGCGAGTAGCTATTTGACAGAAGTCAAGCCAACCTCTTCAAAACCCGTAGCTCCGACTGCTAAAAAATACTATTATACAACCGCTAATCTGAATTTGCGCGATAAAAATTCATTGAGCGGGAAAGTAATGACTACTATCTTAACCAACAAACAGGTCGAGTTTGTATCTGCTCATGGTGATTGGTATAAGGTTAAATATGATGGGAAAGTCGGTTACGTCTCTAAAAAATATTTAACTGAGAAATCACCCGCGTCGACAAGTAAACCGGTTGAAACAGAAGAGGACTATTCAATTGAATACGAGGCTATCGTCACAGCAATGCCGAGTTTAAATGTTCGTAGTACTCCACAAGTCACAGCTTCAAACGAAATCGGCACTGTATTGTTCAACCAAATTATCGGAGTCATCGAACATGTAAATGACTCGTGGGTTAAGATCGAATTTGAACTTGGTGATAAATTGATTCCTGCTTATGTCAGTAGCGCTTACATCAAACCATATACGGGCCCGACTGTTCCAGAGACAATCCCAGGCACGAAAAACGTCGTTTTAAACTATAGCGATTATGAATTGAAATTAACTGATATGGTTCAAATTCAAAAGAATGTTAATGCACAGACAGATAAATACCGTGGATCTGCTGCTTATGTATCTAAAGAGTTCATCCAATTGATTGAAGGCACTCAAAGCGGAAGAGTTTCGGCGAGCACTTTGAACGTACGTGCCGATGCCACAACAAATTCCCACATCTATGGAGTTTTGAACAGTAACAGTGTGGTCTCGATTCTTGGAGAAAAAGACAACTTCTATATCATCTCTTATAAGCGGAAAGCAGGAGAATCTGAACGAGTCTTCGATAACACATGGCGGTTAGCGATGGAGTCTGATATTTTAAATCAAGTTGATCCTCGTCTCGTTAAATTCGAGGCTGCGCTTGATTCACCTCGCGAGTCGTTCCAGTATTTAGATTTGTCTAAATCATCCAGTGTCTCTGCAACCATTTTGAATAAAGCACTACAAGGTAAAGGTATCTTATCTGGTCAAGCACAGGCTTTCATCGATGCTGGTAAGGCATTTAATATTAACGAAATTTATTTAATGTCACACGCTTTCCTTGAAACAGGAAACGGGACATCCACTCTCGCTTCTGGTGTTTGGGTAGATACGAATGGGAACTTGAGTACTTCTACGAGCACTCGTCACAAACTAGTCTATAACATGTACGGAATCGGTGCGACAGATGCCAATCCTACAGCTGGTGGTGCCAAGCACGCATTTGATAATGGCTGGTTTACTCCCGCAGCTTCTATTTATGGTGGTGGAGAATGGATCAGTAAACGATACGTGAACAATACGCGACAACAGAATACACTTTACAAAATGCGCTTTAACCCAGCAAAACCTGGTACGTATCAATACGCTACCGATATCGAGTGGGCCTATAAGCAAACTTTTAAAATTCATGAGATTTATAAACAGCTTGAAGAATATACAGTTGAGTTTGATATTCCACGCTTTATTTATTAAAACAACTTGAACGTTTAAAGAAGGAGAGTTTATCAGCTCCTTCTTTTTTGATACCCATGATAAGACAAACAAAAACAGAGGATTGTTATCGCCCGGTCGGGTAACAGTCCTCTGTTTTTACCATTCTCATAATTCATTTTACGAATAATTGATTTAAATAGGCTATTACTAAATCAATTATTTGATACTTTGACCATTTCCGTCTCGTTCTGCAAACTCTCCGCGACCCGGACGAGCTCCGTCATCGCGCCGTTCACTTCACCGAGACTGGCCGCCTGTTGGCTCGCCGCTGACGTGACTTCTGTCGCGTAGCGTGACGCCTCTTCGACCATGCCGACGATGCCAGCCGAGTTTGTGACGACCGAGTCGATCTGTCCGCGCGACTCATCCAAAAGCGCATCGACCGAATGGACGTGGCTGTACACTTCGTTCGCCGAGTTATGGATCGATGCGAACGCACCGCCCGCCTTCTCGACGAGACCGACACCCGTCTCCACTTCCGCTTTCACGTTCGCCATCGATGACGACGTGTCGCCGACGAGACGTTTGACGTCGACAATCAAATCCGTGATCTCTTGCGTCGAGTTCGCCGTCTGTTCGGCAAGCTTCTTGACCTCGGCCGCGACGACCGCGAAGCCGCGTCCATGTTCCCCGGCCCGGGCCGCTTCAATCGATGCGTTCAAGGCAAGCAAGTTCGTCTGCGCCGAGATGTCGCTGATGACGTCCGTGATGCGCGAGATCTCGCCTGTCATCTCCGTCAACTTGCTGTTGAGCGTCGACGACTGCTCGACTTTGCCAGCAATCGCATGCATCGCATCGACCGACGACGAGGCAAGGCCTTTACCGCTCTCGGCCTCTTGTTGCATCTCACTCGCCGATTCGAGCGCAGAACCCATCTCTTGACGGATGTTCTCCATCGTCCGGGCGACGGCACCGAGCAAATCCATCGAGCTGTACGTCGCATTGACGTTGTCTTCAAGCATCTTGTTCAAGGCGTCCATCGCTTGGCGGATGTTCTCGCCGGCGACATTCCCTTCTTGGACCGCTGCCGCGATCTCTTGCGCCGAACCGGTGAGTTGGTCCGCCGTGTAGCGCATGTTCGTCCCTTGTTCCCGCAGGTGTCCGACCATGTTGTCCATCGACAGAAGCAGACGTCCCATCTCCGAACGGTCTGTCGTCGTCTCGTCCGCGAACACGACCGTCAAGTCGCCGTTTCCGACCTCGACCGCCTTGTCCGACGCCAATTCGATGGCTTTGAGCGGACGACGGGCGATCAAGTAGATGACGGCGCCACCAATCCCTGAAATGAGCAAGGCCACGGCCGTCCCGACGAGCATGACCTGACCTTTCGCCATCTCAAGCTCCGTGAGCAACAAGAGCGTGATCCAGCCGACCGCTCCGCCCGTGATAAAGGATGTGACCAAAATCCAAGCGAGCAGTTGGGTCGTAAAGTTTTTGAATAGCTTCACTATGAGTTCCTCCTCTGTGTAATTCATCACCTACTATATCGTCCGATTGCCAGCTTTTGTATAGCGTTTTCAGTTGAAGTTTTGGTCAATGAAAAAACGCCCCCGTCTCGAGAGCGTTCATTTCAAAATCGGTCGTCTTCTTTTGTCATGTGCACCTGTTCCCGCGGTGTCAAAAGCGCATCGATTGCGAGCGCGAGCGCGGCCGCCCAGTGCAACATCATGCCAAGGAACGGGATGAACCCGAGCACCGACGCCGTGATGCCGACAATCGGTCCAACCGAAATCCGCTTCAGCCGCGTGATCGACAAGACGAGCACCACGATGTGGAACACGAGCATGAATCCGAGCGGTGTGTAGCCCATGCTGATGATGAACAGCCCGCCGAGCGCCGGGATACCGAGCAGCGTCTCGAATGCAGCACCCATCCATTTTAAATTTCGAACCATTTGTCTCACCTCACAGTTCTAACAAATAAAACTCATAGCCGCCGTTTTCAGCGAACCCGGCCCGCTTGTAAATCTCGAGCGCGGCCTTGTTCTCCGTCTCGACGTCGAGCTCGAGTTTCGTCCGGCCCATGCGGAACAGTTGCTGGACCATCTGTTTCAACATCTTCGTTCCGTATCCCTTGCCTTGCTCGTCCGCCTTGACGCCGAACGCGTGGATGCTGCCGGCATCTTCACCAGAAAGGAGCGCACGGATGATTCCGACCGGACGACCGTCGACCTCACCGATGTACGTCACGCGGTCCGGTGTGTCGATCTGTTGATAGATGTTCTCCGTCACGTCGACCGGGTCACCGAACGCTTCAGAGAGCGTCTCGATGATAAGCGGACGGTCCGCTTCGGTCGCCTCACGGAGCGACACCTCGTCCGGCTTCAAGAACAGCTCGGCTTTTTTGAGCACCAAGTTATATTCCGAGAACTGATACGCCGCGCCAAGACGATCGATGACCGCCTTGCCGTCCTTCGATTTGCGATCGATGACGAATGTGAACGCCTCACAACCGTTCTGTTTCGCATCCTGTTTCGCCGTTTCAAAGAGTGCCGTGAAGACACCTTGCTTCCGGTAGTCCGGATGCACGAGCGCATTCACTTCATACTCGTTCGGGAGATATGGGAAAAGTACCATATACCCGACGAGCGTATCATTGTCATAGACGGCGTAGTCGTTCTGACCGACCGCCACATGTCCGAGTTTCACGTCAATCTTGTCAAATGCATTGACCGCTGCCTCGAGCGCCGCCACCTGTTCTGCTTGTCTCACTTCTTCTACTGTCCAATTCATGTGATCACCTCACGTCATATTGTAGCACAATCGAAAAAGCCCGCCGTAGCGGGCAGGCTCATAACGTACGGAACTCGAGCTCCGGAAGCGTCTCAAGCAGCTCCGCGATCTCATCCGTGTGCGCCTCGGCACCCGGGACGGCCTCGGTCGGTTCGACCCAGAAGAACGTCTTGTCGCTCGCTCCGAGGTAGTTGCCGTAGCCGACTTCCTCTGCGAACGCCGCTTCCGATAGTTCACGGTCAATCAAGTCCAAATGGAACAACAACTGGTCGTCGCCGTCCTCGACGTTATAGTAGAGGTCGAACGTGCCGTAGCTGTTCTGATCGCCGACATCGACGACGTCTTGCGCCTTCTCGATATAGACGTCCCCACGCTCAATCGCCTCGACGATTTTCGACGGGAGAATGATCTCATAACCGAGCTCACGGTCACGGATCGTCTGCGTCGTATCGTCAGTCCGTCCCCGGGACGAGACGACACCGACCGTTGCGACGAGGGCACCCGTCACGCCGAGCGCGACCGCCCATTTCATTGTTTTGTTCATGTGGATTCACTCCTCTTTAGACTTGCCATGAGACGATTATCGCACAAAATGCCCTTAAATCATTAAATATTCTGAAAAAATGTTTAGCGATGCGTTGACGCACGTTCCGCAATCCCATACGATAAAAGTATCGCATTATAGAAAAGAGGAACCGACATGTCAAACGAACAACAATTGTCACGCGCACAGCTCGACGCGCTCTTGAAAAACGTCTTCGCCCTTCAAATCCCGGTCATCGAGAAGTTCATGACCGACCTATTTAAAAAGTACGTCTCGACGGCGTCAACGTTCAAGCAGGACATGGACACGATGAAAGCGACGGAGTGGCATAAACAGTTCTTCGGTCAAAAAGTGATGCCGCACTTGTTCATCGAGAACCTCGGCTTCGGCGCCTCGTTCCGTCACCAGGAACAAGACAAAGTCGTCAAAATCCCGGACAACATGACGGTCGTGAAGCCGGACTCGGACGACCAAATCGAAGAGATCCTCCAAAACCTCGACAAGACGCTCGCGTCGATGGACGGGATCAAAAACAAAGGACTCGTCAAAAAGTTCTATAAAGAGACACTCGAACTCATCTGCCAGCTCGGTAGCCGTACCGGGATGATGGACGAGTTTTATGAGAAAGTCAAAGGCAGCTTGACGAAAGCTTGACCCGCGATCCACGTCCTCGGACGTGGATTTTTTTAATTTTTGCTTCTCGGCTCGAACACGGCCAAGCGTTCGATGTTGGCCAAAATCGGCTTCGCCCGCCCGATCAACGTCTGCGTCGTCTCAAGCGACAGCGACTGTTGATGCGCCTCGACACTCTCCCATACCTCATACACGACGATCGACTCGTCGTCGAGCGACGCCGCGACTTGATACACGCAACACGTCGCCTCTCGTTCCATCGCCTCGGCCGCCTCGAGCAAGATGGCGAGAAGCATCTCACGCTCGCCCGGAACGGCCGTCAATTTGCCGAACAATCCATACGGTTTCATTTTCATCCCTCCTTGTCGTATCGATTCGCCGCCGGCATCGTCTTCTCCTTTACACGAAACTGGCTACGGCTGTGGAAGACGACCCCAATCATGACGAACGAGATGCCGACGAGCGACAGCCCGGACGGTAGATGTGCCCCGAGGAAGATCAATTCCCCGATAAGCGCGAACAACACCTCGAGCGCCTGCGTCGCCTCGACCGTCGCCAGTCTCCCCATGTCGTGTTTGACGAGGTCGGTCGCCTTGAAGAACAGCACCGTCGCGACGACACCAGACAAGAGTGCGACAAGTAGCGTCTGCGTCAGTTGCGAACCCGTGGGCGCCCCCGTCGTCAACCCGTAACCGAACAAGAGGAGCCAGACTGGGAGCGAACCGACACACATACCAAGGATGCGCTCGAACACGTCGAGGTCGGTGTGGGCCATCATCTTCCGGTTTCCGAGCGGATAGGCGAACGCAGCAATCAGTACCGGAATCACACCCACCACCAAGAAACGCGGCTCGAAGTCGGCGAGGAACTCGACTTGCATCAAGACGACGCCGAACAGGATAAGCCCCGAGAAGCGGAGCGCTGTCCACGGAATCTGTTCCCGCGTCCCGTCATCACGACGGAAGAGCGGCGACAATAGTGCCCCGGCGATAATCGTCACTTGCCAAGTGCCCGCGATGAGCCAAGGCGGGGCGGCCTCGGCGGCGAGACAAATCGGGACGTAAAACAGACCAAAGCCGACCGTTCCCCAGACGAGCCACGGCCACGGCTGTTCGACGAGCGCCTGGCGCACCCGGGTCATCCCGCCCCGGACGTAGACGACGAAAGCGAGGAGCGGAATCATGAACAGGAAGCGGAGCGAGGCACTGTACGCCCAGTGACCACCTCCGACTTGCATCGATTCGTTCAACACGAACGTGCTCGCAAAAAATAAGGCGGCGAGTACACCTAATAGAAGCGGACGCATATGTACTCTCCTTTCCGAATCCTCATGTGTTCCATAAATTGTGTCAGATACCCTGCTTATCTACTATATACGTTTTAAGATTGTTATATGACAGTTGTCAGATTAAGCGTAACACATCCTCAGTGAATCCTCGCGCGGAGTTCCTAACTCGAGGCACTCCTCTAGTCGTCCATTGACTTTGTCAGGAACATTCATGAGTTCGTCATGCGCGAAGCCCGTTCCTTTCTGAAAGAACTCTCAGAGGAGACTCACTTTGATACGCCCGCACGTTTCGACGGGTTTTTGACGTTTTACCTTCGGCTAGAGCCCGGTCACCAGCGCGGCAACCTTTCACTCATTGATCCAGCGGTTGGCAGTCGAGAAGACACTTCTCTCACTAGAGAGCCTATCCAATATTTGTTCATGGACCAGGTCGCACGCAGTCTCTAAATGTTTTTCAGACGTGTCGCCTCGTCTAGTTTCGTCTTCACGACGTAGTAGGCATTCATCTTCACGACTGGTCCTCTGCACGTCCCGCTCCGTAGCATGGGTACCATCTAATTTCCCTCGTTCCGTTGTGATAAGGCGGGTGTAGTTCATGGCTTTTTTATCCGTCTGGATATATGTTGTGGTGACTTCATTCTACACAAGAACGGCACCGTGTAGACATACTTCAGGATTTTCGGACATGGTCTATACCATGATGCAATATAACTATCTAAAATTTTATAACCCTGCCCTGATGATTATTTTATACACTTCTTCTCATTTTCCAATCTATAATGGAAGTCACTGGTGAACAATCGTTCGTGCTCATCTGGTTTCAATTCACTAGAGCATATGATAGATACACGAGGGACATCATTTCTTTACCTTCGCCTTATCTGTGACAGGAGGAATAAATTATGGACGAACCCGACACTACTGTTGATCCATTCGAAAGAATGAAGAGAGTCGATTTACATGATAATAAAATTCAAGGCGAATCAGAGCCGAAAAACAAACATCATAGGACTTTGACGTTAGAACCCACGGTCCCAATCAATGAAATTTTGACTACAGATCCTATCATGAAAGTGACCCTGTGGATTGGAAGTTTTGGCATTTATAACGAATCTATTTTGACTTTTTATTCGAACGGTTTCGTTAAACGAGAACTCTTTATCCTTCAAACGTTTGGCCAAGAACAACGAATAGAATCTGATTGGTATAATCAGGCCGATTCTGCAAAAGTTTTAAAGAAATTCAATTCTTTTAAGACGCATCTCTGGCCGGAGCTGTTCGTAGAAACGGAAACAATCACTCACGATGGGACGCAGTGGAAGTTGGAGGTCTGTAAGATGGGGGAGGAGACTCGTTCCTATAGCGGCAGCAATGCTTACCCGCCGAAGTGGAGGTCCCTCAAAAAATTGTTCGGCCACTATTGACGTCCAATCGTTTGTTGACCAGCCCCCACAGGAAGGTGTGAGGATACCACATGGGAAAGAAACGAAAACCAATCCGCAAAGTCGTCAAATATGCCCCTAAACTTGTTTTAGAGTCTGCCGCGTCACTCGGTCATTACGGAGCCCTTGCTTTTGAAATAGTAACAAATCCAATCCAACTTCTCTCGGTCAACCTTTCCGATGAGCTCGCAAAGTCTCCCTATGTGAAATACCGGCGCCGCTTCATGGACTATCTCGCATGGAAACTGTATTCGGAAGGCGATATGACCCTCGAGAACATGTCCTGGCTCATGGACGAGTTCAAGACACGCGATGATGTCGTCAAACTGTTCATCGCCCGTGCCAAAGAGATTTCGGAGACCAATCACTCTTATCAGGCGACCATTCTATTGGCCATCTACTCTGCGAAAGTGTTTGCCCGGCCAGAATTCGCCGCAAGCAGTGAGTCCGCTTTCTTCTTGCATCTTCTGTCACAAGTGAATGACAACGACCTTCGCCATTTTGAACTCATCTATGGCCACGCGGCTGCTCTCGAACATAAATTTACTCCACTTTACGCTTGTGACGCCTATTATCAATCGATCGGTGATCCAATCTTTCAACAACTTCCCCCCTAAAAAACGTGAGGCTGCTCTCTTGGCGAGGCTAAGCGATGACCCGGAATTCGTCTCGTTTTACACGAGTACAGACAAGCTGACATTCCTGGGTGTGTTGATGCAGCGTTCGTTCAGTTACGGAAGCATCGGACATACTCAAATCTCATTGAACCCATATAGCGATACGTTAAAAAAACTGTCAGAAGAGTCTCGGTTGTTGGAAGATTCTTTGATGCGTTCATCGAGCCCTTCGTAACCTCGAGCCCGAACCGCCTAGTCTCGATAAGTACGCCTCTTGATCAATCAAAAGTTTTTGTATACAGAGTACTTAATGTATGGTCATGTCTAATCAAAAGTGACGAGAACACTTTGAGATGTATACGTTTCTACAAGAACAGCGTGCTTTTCATAGAATCGATTCGACTCCACCTTGACGGATATATAAAGAGTGTGTATACATTTCGACGTCGAAACGTGTACACTCTCTTTTGTTGTCGAGTCATGGCATGTCCTGACTCGATCATGAATATTTTTGTATGTACATCGCATCATCTGCGACCAAAAACAGTGTCTCCACTGAATCTCCGTCTGTCGGGTACGCGGCCTGCCCGATCGAAGCATCGAGCGTTACCGGCACATCTCCGATTGAGAGCTCGTATTTCAATGTCGCCTTCTTGAAGTCCAAAGGATAAGGCGACAGGATGACGAACTCGTCTCCGCCGATGCGACCGATTTTCGCCACATGTGGCAGATTATCACGTGCAAATTTACTGTAGGTTTGTAGCGCCTGATCACCTTTCATGTGTCCGAACGTGTCGTTCACTTGCTTGAACCCGTTCAAATCAAGGACATACAGATGAAACGGTGCACCGTCCTCAATCCAGTCCCCCGCCACTTTCATGATCCCGTTCCGATTCAGGAGTCCCGTCAGCTCATCCCGCATCAGCTGTTCCTCGAACATCCTCTGTCGCTGTTTATGAAGAATCAACGACAATCCGAACACCCAGCCGCACACCCAAAAGATGACGACGAGGAATAGGACGTCGTTATAGGGATGGTCCGCACTCCCAGAAAAGTGTCCCAACACGGACAGAATAAAGCGCCCCGCGAACGCGACGGTGATACTGACATATGCGATCAATGCGACCGTATACTCCAACAGTTCTCCCTTGATCGAGTGTTTCCACAAGTAATGGATCGTGAACAGACAAAGACCGACCGCCACAGCGTCATGGAATACGTATCTGGCCTCCACGTTGTCGCGTACAAGCCAGGATATGACGAGACAACCACCGACAAACAGAACATCAGTCCGTGCCGCCCTGTCTCCTGTTTCCTGATGGCCATCAATAACTCGAACCCCGAGATACAGGTAATAAAAACTTAACAGGGAACCTGCCGTATGAAGAAAGATTGCCCACTCGTCTAATTGTATATAGAAGAGCATGGCGACGAAACTGAGCGATCCTAGCATACCGCCCAGGACCCAACGACCAAGCGATGGATGATCGAAGAGGATATGTTGCTGCGAGTACATCGTGATGGCCCCGAGAATGGATAACCCACTCACCACGATGCTTAGTGTGAATATGTCAAATGACATGTGATTCATCCCCCAAAGATTGATTCATTTCAGGTCAGTCCTCTAATGATTAGACTTTCAACAACACATTAGACCATAGAAATTTGTCTAATTCAATACATAATTTCAAATATTAAGAAAATGAGTTTCTACTATAACACATTATTCCATATACACTACCTTCAATCGCACTATACGGTCTCTCAGGTAGAATTCTTCAACTCAAAAAACTTATCCATTCATTTCTTTTTAAAATTTTGACATAAAGATTTTTATGGAAGAGAACATATTCTCATATGGTTCCTTTTTATCCCATTCGTTACAATCTAAGATAAGTACAAAGTTACTTCAACACACCGCTCACCGTGGCCACAATCCATTCATCACCGAGCACGTGCCCAAAGTCAAGGTTTTATGATACTGATTTGGTCGAAGCTCAAGGTCACCACCGTATAGTGGTCACGGATGGAGGACCATTCCTTCATCGTCTCCATCAGATACGTTCGATTCGGCAAAGCCGACAACGAATCGAGCATGGCGAGTTGCCAAATCTCTTGTTCTTGTCGTTTCATGTGGTTGATATCGCTCGCCACACATTGTGTGTAGAGGAGGCGGCCCTGTGAATCGATGTGCGGAATGCGTCGTTCCTGAATCCATTTGACCCCCTACTTCCCTACGGCAGCGATAGACGATATCGACGTATGTCTCCGTGAGAAGACTCGTCGCTGCCGCCTCGTTTTCACCGACATCTTGTCGATGGATCCGCTCTGATAACAAGCGCCACGCGCGGTCAATTTCCTTGTCGCCGAGGGCACATGTCAGACGTTTGGATTCGGCCAAATTGTAGAGGCTGCACGTGACGTGACGATCCCCGGTATCGTTCACGTAATACGTGTCACATTTGCACATGACCTCTTGATATTGGCCCGTCGCCTTATGGAAGACTGGAATCTCCATGTTGGGTAGCGTCTCATCTCCGCTCTTCACATTCTCAATATACGACCACAGGCGATGTCGAGACGTTCGGTCTCGTGATGCCCCTCACTCCGATCGACTTTCTTTTCTGGAAGAGCTGGACGGGGATACCCTTGGCATTATCGCTGCCAGTTACTTTAGAGTGTTGCACTTCATTTTGTTATTCATCATACTAAAAAGAAAAAGGAGTGAACCCCGATGCAGCATCCACCGATGCCTTCCCCGACCCCGGAGGAAGTGCTCCGTTTGAAACGTGTCCACAATCCGATCAAACCGACTGAACTCCTCGCGAAGGGGCTGCTCCTATTGATCGGTGCTTTCATCTTCGCCATCGGGCTTGAGGCGTTCCTCGTCCCGAACCAAATCATCGACGGCGGCATCGTCGGCGTCTCGATCATCACGTCGTATTTGACAGAGACGAAGCTCGCCATCTGGCTCGTCCTGTTCAACTTGCCTTTCATCTATTTCGGCTATCGTCAGATCGGGAAGACGTTCGCCGTCGTCACCTTGATCGCCATCATGCTCATGTCCGGCTTCACGATTTTGCTCCACTCGATTGAACCGTTCACCGACGACCTGCTGTTGTCGACCGTGTTCGGCGGCTTCTTGCTCGGGGCCGGCATCGGTCTCGTCATCCGGGCCGGCGGATCGCTCGACGGGACCGAGATCTTGGCCGTGTCGTTCACGGACCGCTTGCCGTTCTCAGTCGGCGAGATCGTCATGTTCTTCAACATCTTCATCCTCGGGACGGCGGGCTTCGTCTTCAGCTGGGACCGGGCGATGTACTCGCTCATCACGTACTTCGTCGCCTTCAAGACGATCGATATCGTGCTCGAGGGACTCGACCAGTCGAAGGCGGCGTGGATCATCACGACGGCGCCGGACGACATCGGTCAGGCCATCATGGACCGGCTCGGTCGGGGCGTGACGTATCTACACGGCGAAGGCGCCTATACGGGTGACGGCAAGAAAGTCGTCTTCACCGTCATCAGCCGATTGGAGGAGACGAAGCTGAAAGACATCCTCGACGACTATGACGAGAAGGCGTTCCTCGCCATCGGCAATATCCATGACGTCCGGGGCGGCCAGTTCAAAAAGAAAAATATTCACTAAAAAAATCGGCCCCCTGGGACCGTTTTTTTTGTTTATCCGATTTTAGCTTGGTCACGCCCGCTCGTCTTGGCGTGATAAAGGGCGGCGTCGGCCCGTTCGAACACGAGGGTGCCCGGTTCGGCCCCGGCGAGCGAGGCCCCGAGCGATACCGTCATCGGGATTGTTGTCCCTTCAAATGAGAACGGTGTGTCCCGGACGACGGTGACGATGTCGTCGGCGATCGACCTCACGTCTCCGACATCCTCGAGCACCATCAAGAACTCTTCCCCGCCGTAACGGCCGACGAAGCAGCCCTCCGGACAGTTCACCTGTAATGTTTGAGCGATGTGGTGAAGCGCCGCGTCACCGGCCCGGTGCCCATATGTATCGTTCAACTGCTTGAAGCGATCGACGTCGATGACGAACAGCGCCCAAGGGAGACCCGACATCTCGACCTCGTTCAACCGCTCGAGCGTCATGTATCGGTTCGGAAGCCCGGTCAGTTCGTCAATCGTCGCCCGCTGCGTATGGAGCCGGAACATGCGCAGATGCGTCTCGATTTGTTTCGCGACCCAGTAGCACATCCAGCCACCGAGGAAAGTCATGACGAAATACGGCAAGAACACGGTCGTGAACGCCTGGATCGGGACGTTGCCCGCAATCCGAAACAAGACGAGCACGGCCCCGAACACGAGATAGGCCGAATACAAGTGGCCACGTCGCAGCATCAGTCGATTCAACACGAGCGACAAGACGAGAAACAGGCCGAGCGTGCCGAACGAGCTGACGAACTGCTCCGTCATGCCATCGAGGGCGAAGCGACCGAGGAGCGTCAAGCCCGTCGTGACAGTGACACCGACCGGTCCGGCATAGGCGCCTGAGAGCGCGAGCGGGATGATCCGGAGGTCGACCCGTGCCTCTCCGACTTGGAACGAGTTGACCGTCAACAGCACGGCCGCGAGCCCCATGGCGAGACCGAACCAGATGCGGACCGCGTAAGGAGAACCCGTCTGGATCGGCAACAATTGGCGCATGAGGTACAACGTCAGCGACAAGACGAGATAGATGATACTGATATTGATAAAAAAGATATTGATGACTTGACCCAAACTACCTCGTCCTTTCCCGCCGTTTCTTTCCCCCTATCCTATCGTACAAAAGTGACGCATGTCACCCTATCCAAATTTTAGGACAGCTAAAAAGCCGGAAGCTCACGCCTCCGACTTGTTTTGCATCATCTGTTTCATCAAGTTGGTGCTGTCCCGAGCCGATTCGTTCTCGGCTTGCATCTGGACGTACACCTCATGGCGATGGATATCAATATGGCGCGGGGCGTCGATGCCGAGCTTGACCTGGTCGCCTTCGATGGCGAGCACGGTGAGCGTCACATCGTCCCCGATATGGATCGCCTCGCCTTGTTTTCGTTTCAATACGAGCATCAGCGCACCTCTTCTTTCTGACCGCCGAGCGGGAACCGGGCCGGGTAGACGTCATCCAAGATGACTTGCTTCCCGCGGCGCTCTTTCGTCTCGATGACAATCGGTGCCTTCAAGTTGAGCGTCGAGGCGTCGAACGGCTCACGGAGCGTCACGATGGCATATACCGAGACGTGCTCCGCCTCATCGATGCCGAGCTGTTCTTTCGCGCCGTCGGTCAATTCGAACGCATAGTCCGGCTTGTGCCAGAACGGGTTCGTCACGACAAAGGCGCAGGCCGGGTCCTCGAGCGACTGGAGCGACCAAAACGGGAGCTCGTCCCCATACGGGATGAGGGTGAACGTCTTCGAGTCCGGGAATCCGGGAATCTCGCTGACAAACGAGATTGTCTCTTCTTCATTTACTTCGATTTTGCCAAAATAGTCTGTCTCAATGAACATGGGTTGTCCTCACTTTCAACGCGTCTCATCATACATGCCACCGACCGGCCACATTTCGAGCGACGCCTGCTGACGGAGCGAGATATCCGTCGTCCATGGCGTGAACGAGATGTCGGCCGGGGTGAGTGATACATCAATCTGTGCCGGCGTCAGGTTCCACTCGATTTTGACATCCGCCGGCGTATACGTCAACTTCACGCGGTCAATCGATTTCGGCATATAGCCCATCTCGACGATCGGGTATGGATCGTTCACTTTACTTGCAGCAATACTCGGGATCGGGTTCCCGTTCTCGATGCGCATGAGTTGATCGCCTTCTTGCGCCGCTTGGATTGTCGCTTCGCGCACGCCTTGTTCACCGAGCTGACCGAAGTAGCGGCCGAGCTCGAGTGTTCCTTTCAAATTGCTTTCACTGCGAGCGACCGATGAATCGACCTCGAGCGTCCCTTGTCTTGTCTGTTGCGTCATCTCGACCTTGCCTTGCGTCATTGATACGTCGGCCCGGCCCTGTCTCATCTCGAGCACGGGCCGGTTCGACTTCATCTGGATGGCGGCATGGGTTTGCCGCATCTCAAGTCTAGCGAGGTTCATCCGCACTTACCGGAGAAAGTCGAGAAGCGTCGGTTGGATGATTCGGGCCCCGGCCGACAGTGCCGCTCTGTGTACCGTCTCATGAGATTTAAGCTCCATGATGACCTTCTCGATATCGATGTCTTCGTTGTTTGACATAATCGTCTTGGCGATGATTTCGTGGTCTTGCAGACGGTTGTCGACAAGCTCAAGTCGGTTGGCACGAGCCCCGAGTTCAGCCCGTTCCGTAATCAAGCTTTGACCGAGCGTATCGAGCACCCCGAGCATTGTCGAGAAGTCTTTGCCGGTCTTCGTCGAGTCCTGAAGTGCTAAACTTAAGTCACGTAACCCTTTGAACAGTTCTTCGCCGAATACGGTCTCCGGCTGCATGTTCACTTGGACCGTGATCCCTTTTGACACCTCGAACTTGATTTCACCACTCCCGGCTGGAACGGTTCCACCCTCATAGATATTTGCGACAGGCGCAGCTGGATCGGTACTCGCCAAGTAGGCTTTCAAACTCTCGATATCGATGAGTGGAGCATCCGTCATCGTCCCATTATAAATGTACTTCTCGCCGGCTTTCGAGTTCGCGAGCGAACCAATATGTTCGACAAGTTGGTCAATCTCGCTTTTAATAATTTGACGTTGTGACGATTCATACGTATCGTTCGCCGCTTGCGTCGTCAGTTCACGAATCCGTTTGACGGCTTCCGTCACTTCATTCAACGTCGAATCCGTCAAATCCATCCAGCTCGTCGCCTCACTGACGTTGCGACGGAATTGATCGACTTCACGCACCTCCGTCCGGTAGCGGATGCCTTGCATCGCCACGACCGGGTCCTCAGACGCTTTTTGAATTCGCTTTCCGCTGATGAGTTGCTCTTGGACACGGGCAAGCGTATTATAGCTGCTTGATAAATGTTTCAAGTTCGTCTGTGTGAGCATCGTCTGTGTAACACGCATTATTTATTACCTCCCTACGACACCCATGCCGTTAATGATTTTGTCGAGCATCTCGTCGACAGCCGTAATGTTCCGCGCCGCCGCATTATAAGCGTGCTGGTACTGAATCATCATCGTCATTTCTTCATCGAGCGAGACGGCGCTCACCGATTGGCGCCTCTGATCCGAACTCGCCATGAGGGCGAACGTGCTCTTCGCGAGACTACCGCTTTGGCTAGCCGACACCGCCATATTCCCGATGATGTTTTGGTAATATTTACCAATTGATGCATTCGTCGTGACTGATCCCTCAGTAAATGACAATACTTGATTCTTTAAATCAGCAAGTGCCAAGGCCCCGCTGCCATCTCCTATATTGCCATCTTTCGAAGCGGCAATTAAATCCAAGTTTTTCATAATCGCATCCCCGACAGTAATGTCCGCGGCACTCGTCATGTTATCAAAGAATTGATTCGTACCAGCGACACCTGCCGCATCGATATTACCACTGTGCGAGGTGTTGAAGGCAGTTGCGAATTGTAGCGCCATTTCATCTAAGTCTTTTAACATGACTGTGAAGGCACCATCAATTCCCTCGCTTCCATTTTCGCCATACATCTCGACAAGTGCTTTCAACTTTCCGTTCGGAATATCAGAGTGAGTGAGCGGTATAACCGTGCCCGCTGCATCCGTTAATTCGAGGCCGTCAAATTTTCCGATTCCTCCTCCAATGGCGTCAACAAGCGTCACATTATTCGGCGCTGCTTTCGTTCCGATATTAACGACGATATCAATTCGTCCCTCGGCCATCCGTTGCGAATTACCACGCGTTTCGCCGTTTAAGTAATCGACCGGTTTACGATCGAACTCGATATATTGGGCGAGTTCGTCCATATAGCGGTCGCGCTCGTCATACAGTTCGTTCGGAAGAACCCCAATCGGCTCAGCGTCCCCGATTTGACGATTGACGTCACTGATCTTTGTCAAAAGATCGTTCACTTTCTTGATGACGACGTCGGCTTCTGATTTCAAATCATCTTGTACTTTCGTGAGCGAAGACGACATATAGTTGAATGTCTCCGTAAGCGTCATCGCCCGTTGGCGCACAACACTGCGGGCCCCGGTGTCGTCCGGATTGACCGACAAATCTTGGAGCGAACCCCAAAACAAGTCAAGTGCTTTCGCAAGCCCGTTCTCCGACGGTTCGTTGATGATATCTTCCATCCGACCGAACGCCGCTTCTTTCGTCGCGTAAAATGAATTTTTCACCGTCTCGTCTCGATACTGCTGGTCGATCATCAAGTCACGAATCCGAGCGAGCGTCTCCCCGCGGACACCTGTCCCGAACTGCCCGGCCTTCGTTCCGCCGAAGTTGACGCTGAGCTGTTCGGTCATGCCGAGCGATAGGCGCTGGCGTGAGTAACCCGGGTTCGAGGCGTTAGCGACGTTGTTCCCTGTCGCCTGGAGCGCCCACTGGTGCGTCGTCAAACTGCGGCGCGCCGTCTCTAATCCCATAAATGTTGAGCCCATTAAACTTCCTCCTTATACATCTCGGCTGAACGAGCGCGTCTCGAGCGCCTGTTGACCGTACGTGAAATCATCTGCCTCTGGCAGGAGCATATCCAAATGCCATTCGATATACCGGAGCGACTGTTCGAGCAAGACGGCGTTCAATTCATTCTGCCGTTTCAGCTCGAGGACGACCGGTCGTAACGCTTCTTTCTCTTCATCGTCCAAAATGTACGTTCCTTGAAGTCGTTCCGCCTCTTTTTGTTTGATTTGTCGGACGAGCGTCGCCTCTTCCTTGACGAGCGCGCTGAACGCGGGCATATCGCCGTTGATGAGCAGTCGTTCTTTTTCATAAGCGATTTCGAGTAAACGTGTATGTAATGTGAGCATAAGTCTCTCCTTTGTCCAAAAAAAGAGCCGACTAAAGAAAGGGTGTCCCTTGTTTAGTCAGCTTCCGTGCCATCATATTTATGCGAAGGTCTCCCTCGGACCTCGCTTTCATTCATCCTTGTAGAAAGCGTTTGGCGATCTCGCGCGCGTCCCGTGTATACGTCCCGGCGTTAATCTCCGCCTTCAAGGCGTTGATCTTCTCCAGGCGCTCCGGATGTTTCACCGGTTCTTCAAACCGGGCGCGGGCTTCGGCCGATATCGATAGTTGGTCCGTTTGGCGTGTCAGCTCGGGCTTCGTCTCAGGTTGCGTTTTCTTCTCATAAGTGTTCGGTAAGTGTACCCACTTTGCAGAATCGATGCGCATACGTGTCCCCCCTCTTCTCAGTTGTTAGTCCAAACGATAAGCGCGAACGCTCGGCTGCTTGTTTACAGTTTCCTGTAAACCTTGTAATTCTTGCTGCATATCTGTCTGACAAGCCGAACAAACTTTTCCTTCGTTCGTCGGCTTACCACAACGCACACAAGCGATGCTCATAGCTGGGTTGTCCTTGATAATCAAGCGTCCTTCATGGATATATCGCGTGATATCAAGTTCGGAGACGCCTGTCGCTTCGACGAGGGCCCCGATCGTTGTCTGTTTGTTAGCGGGTTCGCGGATGAAGTCCCGGACTTTCAAGAAGTTTTGGAAATCAACTTCCGCGCAGGATGGGCAGTAAGGCGAGCGGCTTTGTTTCATGAACAGCCGTCCGCATGTTTGACAAGTTGTTGCTTCCACAGTCATTCACCTCTGCCCTTTATATCGGACGCATTTTTGATTTGTTTAGCGTCCGGAACAGGCAAACGGCAGAAACTTGTTCCGCCCCGGCCCGGCGCAGGGTGAGCGCCGCTTGATGCAACGTCGTCCCCGTCGTATAGACGTCGTCAACGAGGACAATTTTGCCACAACGCGGTAACCGCTGTACAGCGAACGGATTCGTACGGTGCCGCCTTTCTTCTTTCCCAAGTTCACGCTGACTCGAAACCTCGGATTTGACGAGCACCTGCTCCGTCGGTCCAATCATCCTTGCGAGCAACTCCGCCTGATTGAAACGCCGCGTCCGTAACCGCTCCTCGCTGAGCGGGATCGGCACGTAGAAGACGTCCGGCTCTCGCAGCTGCCTTAGTACCGGGCGCATCTGATTGGCCAGGACGACGTCACCGCCGAACTTGTAGCGGTGGAGCCAGTTCACGCCCGCCTCGTCATATAGGTAGAGCGAGCGCACGGTCAAGTCGAGACCGAGGCCGAGCCAACGGACGCAATCGTCGCATGTCGCCCCGTCCTCGGTCGGATGGCCGCAGCGCGGGCAGCCCGAGATGATTGGGGTCAATCTCCCCTCACAGTCCGGGCAGACCCAGTCCCGTTTCAAGAGCGTCGCCGGGCTCCAGGGAATAGCGAACGGTTTTCGGCAGACGAGACAGTTCATCGCCGGTTCGCCTCCTCGATCTCGCGGATGGCCCGGTCTTGCTGGAACGTGCGCTCGTGGTAGAAAAAGACGACATCCCCGGTCGGCGCGGTCGGTTTCCGACCGGCCCGCCCTGCCATCTGGACGAGGGCGCGGGACGAGAACAAGGCGTGACTGCTGTCGAGGACGGCGACGTTGACCCCGGTCACGGTCATACCCCGCTCCCAAATCGACGTCGCGAGCACGATCCCGGTCGTCGCTTCGAGCCATTCGAGCGTATCCGTCCGCTCGTCCGTATCGGCCGAGACGGCTTTGCAGGGGAAGCCGTTTGTCTCAAGCAGCTCCCTGTATCGGGCAAGGTCCGGCTTCGTCGGGACGAACAGCAAACGTGGGGAACCCTCGTATTGCCGACAGAAGTCGAGGATCGCCTGCCCCGTCTCACGCACGAGTCGCGGCACCGGCAAGTCGTGCCCGTGATAGCGACGCGATAGATGCACGGTCGGGAACTGGCGCTGCCAGACGGTCGGCGTCGCCGTCACGAATAAGAACAGGCCTTTCCCGGCTCGGCGGAGCGTCCACCAAAGTGCCAAATCGAAGGCGAACGGGAAGGCATCAGACTCATCGATGAGGACGTAATCGAACACATGTCGTAAGTTCACGAGCAGCGGCGCCGTCGCGACAGTGATCATTCCAATCGTGTCCTTGTCCCCGCCCCCGTAGCGCCGGGTGACCGGGACAGAGAAGGCGGCCTCGAGCCGGTCGACCCATTCGATGGCGACGTCACGGCGCGGCGAGACGATGAGGACACGCTTCCCTTCATTGACGACGCGCGCGATGACCGGGAATGTCATCTCCGTCTTCCCGGCCCCGCAGACGGCATGGACGAGCCCGCTCGTCCGAGATTCCCACCAGGTGAGCAACTGCCGGCTGATGTGTTGCTGGTCGGCCGACAGTTTGAACGGCATGACGAGTTCCGTCGGTTCGACCGGTGTCGTGATGTCTTCTTCCCCGAGACGGTCGCACTGACAGACACGGCCGAGATGGAGGCAATTCCGGCAATAGCGACACGCACCGTGGTGGCACGTGAACGAGCGGGTGTCCGTACTCAGACAGCGTTGACAGATTCCGAAGCGGATGGCAGGCGTGCCGGTCGGCGCGATGATGAGTTGTCCCAATACAATCAGTCCTTTTTGAATGAGGATATCATGTGAGAAGCCGTCGGACATGAGGCGTTGTCAGCATGTAGCGTCACCATTCCCGTACGGAACCTGAGCCATTTGCGACTTACGACCGAGGCGAACGGTGCAACATCTCTTTTATAATGAGTGTAGTCCAGTAATTGGAAAGCAGGTGTCCGATGCACAAACGACCGCTTCATAACGTCTTGACCGTACTCGGAATGATGGCCGTGTTCTGTCTCGGTTGGTGGGTGTGGTATGTGCTGAACGGCAGTGAGGCGGCCGAACAACGAGCCGTCCGAACAGCCGAAACGTATGTCGACACGACGTATCCCGAGATGGAACTCGTCGTGACCGACGTGACGTACTTATCCCTGTACGATGCGAAATATTACGTATTGTTCGCGTCCCCGTCCCATGTCGAAGCTGAGTTGTGGGTGCGCGTCACTCGAGCCGGAGACGTCGTGGACGACAATATCGGGGATGCCACTAACGTCTCACGGTCATTGGACCGACGTGATGCCTTCGACTAACACCTATAACCAAAAAACTCGTCAGACGATTTCGTCTGGCGAGTTTTTCTCGTTATGCGTTCCGTTTGTAGAACATGATCGCCTCATACGCCCGGAGCGACAACGTCGTCCCGTCGAGCTGGGGCACGTCATAGTTGTGGCTGACGACCTCGGCCTGCGTGAAACCTGCCGGAATCTCATACGTCGTCTCGGGCCCGTAGAAGTTCGCGACGACGAGCACTTCCTCGTCTGCCGTCTTCCGCGTGTACGCCCAGACATCGAGCGCGTCCGGTGTGAGGAGCGTATAGTCCCCGTCCGTCAACACGTCGAACTCTTTGCGGAGCGAGATCAAGTTCTTGTAATGGTAGAACACCGAATTTGGGTCGTCAAGCGCCGTCTCGACGTTGACGTCCGGATAGTTCGGCGCCACGTTGATCCACGGCGTCCCGCTCGTGAAGCCGGCGTGCGGCGTCGCGTCCCACTGCATCGGCGTCCGCGAGTTGTCGCGCGACTTCTGTTTGATGGCGGCCATCATATCCTCATGTGACACACCCTGTTCGCGCTTCAAGTTATAGACATTGAGCGTCTCGATGTCACGATACTCGTCGAGCGAGTCGAAGCCCGGATTCGTCATGCCGATCTCCTCGCCTTGATAGATGTACGGCGTCCCTTGGAGGCCATGGAGCACGGTCGCGAGCATCTTCGCGCTCTCGAAGCGGTGGTCGGTGTCATTGCCGAAGCGGCTGACGACGCGCGGCTGGTCATGATTGCACCAGAAGATGGCGTTCCAGCCCTTACCGTGCATTCCTTCCTGCCACGTCGACATGATGTCTTTCAGTTGGATGAAGTCGAACGGCGCGGCGACAAACTTCTCGCCGTTCGGATAGTCGACTTTCAAGTGGTGGAAGCTGAACGTCATGCTGAGCTCACGCTCGTCCGGGCTCGAGTAGCGGACGCAGTGGTCGAGCGTCGTCGATGACATCTCGCCGACCGTGATAACGTCATGCCCGTCGAATACCTCGCGGTTCATCTCTTTCAAATATTCATGGATACGCGGCCCGTCCGTGTAGAACTTGCGGCCGTCCGAGTCGTCTTCCGGGAAGTCCTGCTGCTTCGAGATCAAATTGATGACGTCGAGGCGGAACCCTTTGATGCCCTTGTCACGCCAGAAGCGCATCATCTCATAGACGTCCTCGCGCATCTGCTCGTTCTCCCAGTTCAAGTCGGCCTGGGTCACGTCGAACAAGTGGAGATAATATTGGCCGCTCTTCTCATCATACTTCCAGGCGTTGCCGCCGAACTTCGACTCCCAGTTCGTCGGCTCGTCGCGCCAGATGTAATAGTCGCGGTAGCGCTCGTCGCCGGCGAGCGACTTCTGGAACCACTCATGCTCGGTCGACGAGTGGTTGACGACGATGTCCATCATGAGGCCGATGCCGCGCGCCTCGGCCTCACGGACGAGCTCATCGAGGTCGTCCATCGTCCCGTACGAAGGATCGATTGCGTAATAGTCGCTGACGTCATAGCCGTTGTCGTTTTGTGGTGACTTGTATACCGGCGTCATCCAGATGTATTCGATGCCGAGCTCGGCCAAATAGTCGAGCTTGGCCGTCACGCCTTTGATGGAGCCGGTGGCATTGCCTTCCGGGCTATAGAAGCTTTTCGGATAAATTTGATAGACGACAGATTTGCGCCAGTTTGATGGTGTCATAGGTGTAGTCTCCTTTTGTAAGAGTTTTCATTTGTACAGGAAAAGGGGAAGAACCTCCGTCCCTCCCCTTGTCAGTCATCTTCTTATGCAACTTTATTTTCTTCGATTTCACCTTTCTTCATATAGCGCTTCGACAAGACGAATGTGAGCGCGAACGGCACGACGATCGCGATGATCATCCCGACGATGAAGAGCAAGATCTTATCGGTGAAGATGGAGAGGAAGCCAGGTAGTCCTCCGACCCCGATCCCAATCGCTTGAACATCGTTCAAGGTGATGAAGACGGCGGCAATCGCCGACCCGATCATCGCCGAGTAGAACGGGAACTTGTTCGGTAAGTTCACCCCGAACATGGCCGGCTCGGTGATCCCGAAGTAAGCCGAGATGGCTGATGTCGACGCCATACTCTTTTGTTTCGCGTTGTGCTTATAGACGAAGAACATGGCAAGTGCAGCCGAGCCTTGGGCGATGTTCGACAAGGCGAGCATCGGCCAGATGAACGTACCGCCCGTTTCCGCGATGAGCTGAAGGTCGATCGCGATGAACAAGTGGTGCATCCCCGTGACGACGAGCGGTGCGTAGAACAATCCGAACAAGAGCGCACCGACGACCGGTACGACTTCGAACACGTTGACGAGGCTCGTCGCGATGACGTTCCCGATTCCGCGTGTGACCGGTCCGACGATCGCGAGCGCGAGGAAACCGGTGACGACGATGGTCGTGATCGGTACGACGAGCAATTGAATCGCGTTCGGGACGTGTTTTTTCAAAAACATCTCAATATGGCTCAAGATGAAGGCCGCGGCCAAAATCGGAAGGATCTGACCTTGATAGCCGACTTTCTCGATTTCGAACAAGCCGAGGATGTTGAACGTCGGGACGTCGCCTTCAAGCGCCGCCTGCCCATAACCCCAGGCGTTCAAGAGGTCCGGGTGGACGAGCAAGAGACCCATGACAATCCCGAGCACTTCGCTGCCGCCGAACCGTTTCGTCGCCGACCAACCGACGAGTGCCGGGAGGAAGACGAACGCCGTGTTCGCCATCATGTTGATGAGGTCCCAGAGTCCTTGCAGGTTCGGGTACGCCTCGATCAGCGTCGCATCATCGACGAACAGCCCTTCCGACGCGAGCAAGTTGTTGATCCCCATCAATAGACCGGCGACGATGATGGCCGGGATGATCGGCATGAACACGTCCGAGAACACTTTGACGAGTTTTTGGAGCGGGTTCATCTTCTTGCCGCCGGCCGATTTGACCTCGGCGACCGTCGCCGCTTCGAGCCCGGCGAGTTTGATGAATTCGGCGTAGACGCGTTCGACGTCACCGGCCCCGATGACGACTTGATAAACACCCGAGTTTTCGAATGCCCCTTTGACGAGATCAGCTTCTTTCACTTTTGCTTCATTGACGAGCGACTGGTCTTTCAACGAAAGACGGAGCCGCGTGACACAGTGTGCCGCTTTGTCGACGTTATCCTTGCCCCCGATGGCTTCAAGGATATCCGCGGCGATTTGACGATAATCTGCCTTCATATTTGTTGGCCTCCTTTGTTTGAAAGCGTTTGTTGAAAACGGTTACTTATGAGTACAAACAAAGTTTAACTTATATAGACGAGTTCTGTCAACAACTTATCTATATAAGTTATGCGTGACAAATTCGTGACAGGCGTTCACTATTTTTGTTCCCTCTCCCCTCGATTCAAAACGAAAAAAAAAGACCCCTTCGAAAGAAGGGGCACTAGCGGCGCGCCACGTCACTGAACTGAAACTTGTCGAGCCGGTGGCGGGACTCGGTATACTCGAACTGTCTGCCCTCATAGAGGAACGTGTCGTTCGTGATGACGATGACGTACTCGTAATCGTGGAGGTCGAGCCTCATCCGGTCGAGCTCGATCACATCCTCGGCCGCGATCTTCCGCTTGGCATAACTGATTTGGAGCCCGAGTTCATGCTCGACGTACTCATAAATCGAGCGGGCGGCGATTTCTTCCGTCAGTCCCGGAACGAGGTCTTTGACGAAATAGTTCACGTCTAGGATGACGTTCTCCCCGTCGAAGTTCCGGACCCGTTCGATCCGGTACATCCGCGTCCCCGGCTCAAGGTTCATCCGGTCGCCGAGCCAAGTCGGCGCCTCGATGTCCTCGAACGAAGCGACCGACGTCTGGATCGAGCGGCCGAGCAAGGAAGCGTACACTTCCGAGAAGCTGACGATGCCGTTGAATTGGAACTCGATTTGGTCGCGCCGGAGTACGAAGACGCCTTTCCCGTGATGCTTCCGGACGTAACCGTGCTCTTGGAGCAGGTCGAGCGCTTTCCGGACCGTACCTCGGCTCGCCTCATACTCATGCATGAGCTCGGTCTCGGATGGCAGCTTCGACTCCGCCGCATATTCCCCGGTCTTCATCCGCTCGGCGAGGCGCTCATAGATTTGACGATATTTGGCCACAGGCTCACTCCTCTCTATCGAAAAAGACGACCGGATGGCCGTCTTTTGTTTACCACTCGCGGCGATACCACGTGATGCCGATCGCACCAGGTCCAAGGTGTGTCCCGATGACCGGTCCGAAATGACCGCCCGTGACATGGGCCTGTGGGAACTTCTGTTTCATCGACGCGATCTCCTCGGCCTGACGGTCCGGGCAGTTGGCGTGGATGATGCCGATACAGTAGCCTGCACCGTCGCCCTCGATCGATTGTTCCATCATCTCTTCGATGCGGCGGACCGCCTTCTTGTACGTCCGAATCTTTTCGAACGGGACGATCAACCGGTCTTGGAAATGCAACACCGGCTTGATTTGAAGGAACGATCCGACGAGCGCCTGTGCCGCGCTGAGTCGTCCGCCTCGTTGGAGGTGATCGAGGTCATCGACGACAAAGTACGCACGAATCAACTCGCGCATCTTTTCAAGGTGAGCCATGATCTCCTGTGCCGACGCGCCTGCGTCGCGCAGATGGATCGCTTCTTCGACGAGGAACGCTTGAGGCATACATGAGATCTCCGAATCGAAGGCGTGGACGTTGACGTCGACCATACCGTTCAAGGCGATCATCGACTGGTACGTGCCGCTGATCCCGCTCGAGAGGGTGATCGCGATCACATCCGTCACCTCGTCCGGCAAACGTTCAATCAATTCGATCGTTTCCCCGATGCTCGGTTGGGAAGTCGTCGGCAAGTTCCCTGCCTCGATCCGGTCATAAAACGCCTCAGTCGTGATGTCGACGGCTTCGCGGAATGACTCCCCGTCAAAGATCACGCTGAGCGGGGCGACGTGGATGTCGTGCCGCTCACAAAATTCGGCCGGCAAATAGGCAGTACTGTCGGTCAAAATGGCTATGTTTCCCATGCTATATCCTCACTTTACATCGTTTCGTTTTCCAATTGAATGTGGATTCCATTCCATATTGTAGCATAAAAACGATGTATTGCATCGGTAGAGGTCAAATCTCAACCCATCCGCGGCGGATGGCATCGACGACGGCTTGCGTCCGGTCGTTCACTTCCATCTTGCGAAGCACCGACGAGACGTGGTTCTTGACCGTCTTCTCGCTGATGAACAACATGTCGCTGATGTCGCGGTTCGAGCGGCCCTCGGCGAGCAAGTGCAACACTTCGACTTCACGGCGCGACAACAATTGGTAGACCGGATCGTCCGTGCGATTCTCGACGTT
Organism: Exiguobacterium sp. s6; assembly: GCF_018618155.1. Lineage (NCBI taxonomy): Bacteria > Bacillati > Bacillota > Bacilli > Caryophanales > Exiguobacterium > Exiguobacterium sp. s6. The sequence goes on along the minus strand of NZ_JACSLN010000001.1, from coordinate 643,053 downwards.
ACGGCCGGCCTGCTCCCCTTTGAATTGGAGCAAGCGACGGTATTCCTTCAAGACGTTCGTCGTCACTTTCGGGTGCAGGTACGCCCCGTCTTTCGCGACCGAACGGACCGCCGAGATGAGCTCGGTCGAAGCCACTTCTTTGAGCAGGAAGCCCGATGCGCCCGCTTCGAGCGCATGCGTGATGTACGACTCGTCGTCATGAATCGACAGGATGAGGACACGCGTCTCCGGTGACAGCACCGACAACTGTTTCGTCGCCTCGATCCCGTTCAGTTCAGGCATGTTGATATCGAGAATCAAGATCTCTGGTTTGTGGTCGGCGGCGATGCGAATCGCCTCGGTGCCGGTCCGTCCTTCGGCGACGACCGTGAATTCATCCTCTAAATCAAAGATCCGTTTCAAGCCTTCTCGAAACAGCTCATGGTCATCCACGATCGCGATGCGTGTTTGTAATTGTTCCATCTGGATACTCCCCCTTGTTCTTGTCTTACGTGATTGGAATCGACATGCGGACGACCGTCCCTTTGCCGACTTCCGAATCAATGGTCATACTTCCGTTCACCAGCTCGATCCGTTCCCGCATCCCAACGATCCCGAACGACTCTTCGCAAATCGTGCTCGGCACGAATCCGACCCCATGGTCCCGTACATGAATATGTATCGCGTCATGCGCTTGCTCGACGTTGACGATGATCTCCGCCGTCTTCGAGTGTTTGATTGCGTTTTGGACGGCCTCTTGGACGAGCCGGAACACGTTGATTTCCAGTTTCTCAGGCAATCTGGCCCGAGACCCCCGGTAGTTGAGCCGTGTCTTGATGGTCGTATATTCCTCAGTCTGATGGAGGTATCGTTCGAGCGTCGGCAAGAAGCCGAGGTCGTCAAGTGACATCGGACGAAGGTCATAGATGAGCCGCCGGACGTCGACGAGCGCACCGCGGATGAGGCGTTTCAGCTCGTGCAGTTCGGCGAACGCCTCGTCTTTCCCGCGCTTGTCGAACGTCTTCTCGATCAAATCGGCTCGAATCAAAATATGAGCAAGCGATTGCGCCGGTCCGTCGTGCATCTCACGGGCGAGGTGGCGCCGTTCACGTTCGGCCGCCTCGAAGACGCTGATTGCCATCTCTTGCTTCTTCATCATGTCCGAATACTCTTGCTGCAGATCGTCCCGAAGGAAGTTCAGCACGACGGAGACGCGGCTGACGAGTTTGTCGGCCCGTTCGATCGTGTCCTCGAGGACGAGCAGGCGGCGTTCGAGGTCGTTGCGACGCTGTTGGCCGGCCATCTCTTCTTTTTGGATGAGAAAGCGTTCGAGCTGCATTTGATTGGCGCGTTCATACGCCTCTCGGATCTCTTGCTCGCTATGTATATGGAACTTCTTGCTTACTTGGACGAGTTTGTTCTTCGCCGCTTTCACGAGCAGGTCGAGCCGCTCCGACTCCTCGATACAAAACTCGATCTTATGCGTCAACTCTCTCAGTTCGTTTTGAATCAACGAATACTCGTTGGCCGAACTCTCGGTAATCCGGACGATCTCCTCTTTACTTTCCGTCACCGTATCAATCATATTTGTTATGATATGTTCTAAAGCTGTACGATCGGTAATATGATTCACGATGCCATCCCCTAATAATTCGGTAGTAAGTCTTCATCTATTCCTATTATCGACTGCGGAACGTTCGATTACAGTAAAAAATGGAGGCTCTCCTTCCCATTCGCCGCACCAGGCGTTGACGCCTACTTGAATTTTAAAAAAAATATTCAAAAATAGAAAGGAGAATTTTCAGAAATGTCTACTGAACAAAATTATACTATAAAACAAGACGGAGAATACGAGGTCGTCATTCAAAAGTCAAAATTTATCGCCCACTTCAAACGGGTCACCTCTGAAGCAGAGGCACAGGCGTTCATCCAAGCCATCAAGAAAGCACATTGGAGCGCCAATCACAACTGTTCCGCCTATATCATCGGCGAGCGGAACGAGTTCCAAAAAGCGAACGATGACGGCGAGCCGAGCGGGACGGCCGGGCTGCCGATGCTCGAAGTGCTCCGGAAACGCGAGTTGAAAGACACGGTCGTCGTCGTCACCCGCTACTTCGGCGGCATCAAGCTCGGCGGCGGCGGACTGATCCGCGCATACGGCGGCACGGTGAGCGAAGGTCTCGACGCGGTCGGCATCGTCGAGCGCATCCCGATGCAACGCTTGACGCTCACGGTCGATTACGGCTGGATCGGCAAGGTCGAGAACGAACTGCGGCAATCATCGTACCTCCTCGACGACATCGTCTACGCGGACACCGTCACGTTCCACATCTCGGTGCCGGTCGAAGAGACCGAGGCCGCAATGGCATGGCTCGTCGATTTGACGAACGGACAAGGGGGACTCGAGACCCAGGACCAGCGCATCATCGAACGTGATTTTGTGCGGTAGGTCACGTATACTAAAGGAAACGAATGAAATGAGGAGACGACATGGAACAAGACTCCCGCAAGAAACGCCCCGTGTGGAAGATCGTCCTGCTCGTGCTCGGCCTCGTCCTGTTGATTGGCGGGTCGGCCTTCGGCTACTTCGTCTTTAAGGCGAACGAGACGGCGGAGAACACGAACAGCGAGCTGACACGAGGTGACAAGTCGGACCGTCGGGAAGAGACGGTCGACCTGACGAAAGATCACTTCTCCGCCCTACTCGCCGGCGTCGATGGCGGTGCCTCGCTCGAGGAAGGACGGACCGACTCGCTCATGGTGGCGACGTTCAACAAGGAATCGCGCCAAGTGACGCTCGTCAGCATCCCGCGCGACTCATATGTCGACATCGTGACGACGGACGGCGAGTTCAAAGACAAGATCAACCACGCCTACGCCTACGGCGGCATCGACACGACGATCGCGACGGTCGAGAAGCTGTTCGACATTCCAATCGACTACTACGCGACGATCAACTTTGACGGCATCGAGGATCTCGTCGATGCGGTCGGCGGTGTCGAGGTCGATGTGCTCGTCCCAATCTCGGGCCGGGCGACCGGTAACGTCGAGCTCGAACCCGGCGTCCAAATGTTAGATGGAAAAGAAGCACTCGCCTACGCGCGCATGCGCAAAGACGACCCCGAGGGTGACGTCGGACGGGTGAAACGTCAACAGCAGGTGCTCGAGGCCATCATCAACGAGGCGACGACGATCAATTCGTTCACGAAGCTCAACCGGATCATGAATGCGGTCGGCGATAACATCCGAACGAATATGTCCTTGTCCGAGGCGTCACAGCTGCAGCCGTACACGAAGTCGCTCCGGTCGTTCAACCAAGAGACGCTCGCAGGCGGTGACTTGACGCTCGGCGGTGTGTATTACTACGAACTCGACCCGGCCGACTTGAGCGAGAAACGCACACTCTTGAAGAGCGAGCTCGGCCTGCCGGTGACGGCGGAAGACAGTGACAACGGAACCGGCGACGGCTTGAATGAAACGGAAGACGGTTTCAGCGAGACGACGACGTACTGATACCAAAAAACGACCGGGGACGCGTGTCCCCGGTCGTTTTCATATGGTCACATCAGGCCTTCGGCCGGCCGAGCAGGCGTCGTGACGTCTGGATGATCGGCTTATAGTTCGGATGGATCAACTCGGTCGATTCGACGATCAGCTCGATGACGATGAGCACGATGACGAACGTGATGACCGCCCCGAGCATCGTCGTCTTGGCGAACAAAATCGAGGCGATGCCGAAGAAGAATGTCATCCCGTACATGAGCAGAACGGCCTGCCGTGTCGTGAAGCCCATAGCAATTAGTTGGTGATGCATGTGGGATTTATCTGGTGACATTGGCGGACGTCCTTGAATTACACGACGCATGATAGCAAATATAGTATCAGAAATAGGTAAGCCTAATAATATTACCGGTACTATTAAAGAAAAAAGAGTAACATTTTTGAAGCCAAGTAATGAAAAAACAGCTAACATATATCCAAGAAATAACGATCCAGTATCTCCCATGAAGATTTTAGCCGGATAAAAATTATATATAAGAAAACCTAATACACTTGAAAGTAACAATAAAGTAGTGATCGTTAAATACACATTCCCTTGAATTATGGCTAATATTGCAATTGTTCCAAGCGCGATACTCGAAACACCGGCAGCTAACCCATCAAGACCGTCAATTAAGTTAATTGAATTCATAATACCTATCAACCACAAGCACGTTAACGGGACGCTCCACCAGCCTAAATATAATTGCTGATCAAAGGGCAAATTAATCAATTCAATCCGCATACCTGAATTCAAAATAATAACTGTTGCAATCATCTGGCCCATCAATTTAACGCGTGCTGTCATTTGAAAGCGGTCATCGATAAAACCGGTCAAGATGATTACAACCGCCCCAATCAGGATGGCATCATTATATCGACTCGTCGGCAGCAAAAGAGCATAACCGATGAAAAAAGCAATGAAAATAGCAAGGCCACCGATCCGTGGCATAGTTTTTAAATGTACTTTTCGGGCGTTCGGGTGATCGACCGCTCCGATCAGAAAAGCAAACCGGCGAATGAGCGGCGTGATCAAGATGGCCATCACAAAACTGACCAACATGGCAATCCATAACATGGGCCAACGTTCCTCTCTCGTAAAAATAGACTCTGGCGAATTATAGCATATTTCTCTTGAGGCGAAACGTATCAGAAATGTTACAACGAAAAAATCCCGACGACTTTATGCATCATCAGGAGTATCACTGGACAGTAGAATTCGTTGTCGTTTCTTCTATGACTTCGTATGTATATAACCCTCGTCCTATTTTTTTTATTGACGGATTAACTGTCTCTATTTTCACCATCAACTGGTAAATATTACTGATTTGGTGACGGTAGCGTAACTCTAGTTCCATTTGTATATCTCGAACGTTCATTGTTTTACGCTCTGCTAACAAATCAGTCACTTGGTGTACATAAACTTCAATAGGATAACGCTGATTAACACGTCTAGGTCGTAACCTTCTAAGTGACTCTGTGAGTGTTTCTTGTTTTTGACTACGATTAAGTTCTGAAATCAAATACTCAGCACGTCTTTGAAGTTGACGATACGATTCTTCAATTTCCATTAGTTCACGATAAATACTATCATTGACTTCTTTAAATTCCATTATTATCCCTCCTCAATTTAAAGTGTAACGTTACTGTAATATGTTTGTCATCCAAATTCAACTTCTGATAATCTAATTTTTGACCCAACACAAAAAGATGACGACTGTTCGGGGCAGTCGTCATCTCACGGAAGATGATCGTAGTCTTTACGCGCCGACGCGTTCGAGGATGCGTTCGAGCGAGAGTTCGTCGGTCGAAGCGACGATGAGGTCTGCATGACCAAGCATCGATTCTTCCCCGACGGCGACAGCAAACATGTTTGCCGCTTTGATTGCAGTCACGCCTGCGGCTGCGTCTTCAACGCCGATGGCATGTTCGGGTTTCACGCCAAGGGCAGAGGCAGCCTTCAAAAACACTTCGGGATGTGGTTTTGATTCGGCGACAGTTGCTGCATCGACAATGTGATCGAAGTAATGACGGACACCAAGTGCGTCTACGACCGCGAATGCGTTTTTAGAAGCCGATGCCATTCCGATTTTGAGACCAGCCTCTTTGATTTCATCGAGGAATGAAATGATGCCTGGCAACAAATCGTCTGAAGAGATGTGTTGAATGAGTTCAACGTAATGCTCATTCTTCTTCTGTGCGAGTTCCGCTTTCTCATCCGGTGTGAAATCGTCTTGTCTCCCACCGAGCGCGAGGATGCGCTCGAGCGAGTCCGTCCGACTCACGCCTTTTAGCGTCTCATTGAACTCGCGGTCAAACGGAATATCAAGCTCTTCTCCAAGTTGTTTCCAAGCGAGGTAATGGTACTCCGCGGTGTCAGTGATGACACCGTCCAAATCAAAAATGACTGCTTCAATCGTCGACATACATGCTTTCCGCCTTTCCTTCTAATGTTTCTGTCGTCAGACTACATTAAGGGAACTTGACAAGTACCCGTTGCACGATTGGTCATTGATGCAAACGGTTGCACTTGTTCGATTTCTATTATAAATGAAAAAGCTACCATCATGCAACCGCTTTCGCAAAAAAATAAAAAAGTAGGAGAAGCCTGCGCCTCTCCTACTGCTTACAACTGGATCCCGACCACTTTCACGTTCACCGAGAGCGGTGTCATCGCGAGCATCGTGTCCATGTCTTGCGTGATGCGTTCCTGTACGGCCGTCACCGTCTTGACGATCGACTGACCGTAAGCGATGTAGAGCGACAAGTTGATCGTGACGCCTTCTGACGACTCGTCGACTTTGACGTGCTTCATGAGCGCACGCTCCGACAGTTTCGTATCTTCTTGCGTGAACGACACGTGTTTCGTCTCTTTGACCGCGACTGCGGCGATCATTTCGACGACGTGACGTGAGACGTTGACGTCTCCTTCTGTGCTATGCATTCCATTTTCGTATGGCATGGTGTCACTTCCTTAACTCTAGTTTCGCTTCCCTTTATAAAGTGTAGCGGAAAACGTCCGTTTAGAAAAGGGTTTACGGTTTTGCATCTTTCACATCTTGGGCACGGCGAACGTCAATCTCGACGAGCGGCTTCAATAGCTTGACGACCGGCGGACTGATGATCAATAGGACGATCAAGAAGGCGACACCGAACAAGACGAGCAATTGGAGCCATGACGTCGGCATGAACCCGGCCGGCACGAACGCCTTCCAGGCTACGACGAGGAAGACGTGCACCAGATAAATGTAGAGACTGTATTTTCCGGCCCGAGTGATGACCGGTAGCTCGCGCCCCGGGATGATGAGTGCGAAACTGATCGCCATGAGGATCGATACCGTATAGACGATCAAGAAGGCGAACGGCCCGCTCCAAATCGCCTCCGGCACCGCCGTCTCATAGGCGAACCGGAACTTGAACAAGTTGCCGATATGATAGAACGCGCTCTCGTTCTGAAGACTCATCGAGGCGAGCAGCCCGAGTGTGAGCGTCGTGAAGACGGCGAATCCGCCAATCCGATACCGGTTCCGTTGCTCGGCCCGCTTCGGCAGTTCGAAGAAGTTCATCGTGTTCCGCGCGCTCATCCAGTTCCCGATCAAGAAGAACGGATAGAACATGATGACTTTCCGCAGGGCGAAGAACCCGGTCGATTCAGCTTGGAAGCCGAACAAGAGCGCGAATAGGAGCGCGTACAGCACGTATCCTTTCAACTGGGTCACATACGGGGTGATGACGTACCAGATGATGATCGCCATCAAGTACCAGAGCGCCCAATACGGCTTCAATAGAATCAGTCCCGGGTTCTCGAGCGACAAGAGCGGGATGCCCTCGGTGAAGGCAAACCATGAGCCGAGGATCACTTGCCAGATGACGTAGACGACGAACAGCTGGATGATGCGCAAATAGCGGTTCTCCCGGAAGAAGTAACCGCTCAGCATAATGAATAACGGCATGTGGAACGTGTATAAGAATAAATAGACCCATTTCGGCAAGATATCGTCGTAAGCACCGCGCACGTCCGTCAACAAGTGACCGAACACGACGAGCAAGACGAGCACGCCTTTAATATTATCGTACCAATGATTTCGCATGATATTCCCTCAAGTTCTATAAATCAATATTGTTGTTTAGCCAATTCTTTTTGACGATTCCAAAAGGCAATCGTTTCTTTCTTCCGTTCAATTGGAAACTCCTCGAGCATCTCGCCCACTTCGTCTTCGAGTGGCAACAGCAATCCGGGGTTTTCCTGAGCGCACCGCATAATCTTTTCAAACTGCGTAAAGAACACCTCGAGTTCGCGAGGAGCCTGCGTTTCGAGCAGCTGTCCAGCTTCCGCGACATATCCGCCAAAATAAGTGAGATAGAAGATGCGCACCCGTTCCGTGAGCACCGGATCCGTGAAACGTTCTGCTTCTTTGACGATGGCCGCCCCTTCACGCAACATGTTAAAGTTCATCAAAAAACGATTCGTTCCCTTGTCCCCTAGTCGGACAATCTCTTTGATGAGCCGAAGCATCTCTTCAGCTTCGAAGCCTTCGCTGAAATAACGGTTCAACGTCGTCTTCACGTCTGCATGCTGTTTATACAGACCGACGATGAGCTCAATCAACTCGTTTTGGTCGAATTGCTTGAGCTCGGCCCGCAACTCGCCCACCTTCATCTTCTTCATCCAATTCCCTCGCTTCATTTTTTGCCTCATTCATCATAGCCGATTTTTTGAACTGATGAAATTACGTTTCCACAAAAAAATGATGACGTCACTGTCATCATTCCCCGGATTTGCCCTTCGCAAGCCGAAACGTCAAGAAATCTTCATCCGACAGCATGTTTCAAGCGTATTCAAATAGACGAGAGTGGGTACAGTATAGTATAGTAGTCTTACCAAATAATCAGAATATTCTAATAAAAGGAGGTGTGGAGAATGGCTTCCGTCATTCGTAACCGTCACCACATGGTACATGACCCGAAACGTTCATTCTCTAACTTCGGATTTTGGTGGTTCACCGGCGCCTTTTCCGTCGGACTGCTCATCGTCGCCTTCGAACCGATCCGGGAACGATTCACCGCCATCCATCCGATTCTGTCCGTGCTGTCCTTTGTGTTCCTTTCGTTCTTTATCGGTGTCGCCATGAAACTCGCGCGTGACGTCTGGTGGCTCAACTACCTGCTCGAACGTACATCGAACCGATACATGTACATCGGGGCCGACACACTCCGTAGCTGGCAGTACACGCTCGACTCCATCTGGTTATTGACCCGCACGTCACAAAAAAAGCTCGGCCGATTGTATATCCAAATCGACCGAACTGTCCGTTCTGAAGAGGCAAAACGTCTGTTCGCCGCCTATTTGATTGATCGTGGTGTGCTCGTCGTCTACTCGAGACCATCGAAACCGAAGAAGATGGCTTAACCGAGATAGGGCGCCAGCCAGGTCTGCGCTGCCTCAACTTCTTCCATACGTAGCTCGTGCCCGCCTTCGTGATAGAAGAGTTCAACGTCCGCTCCGGCACTTCGGAGCGTCGATGTGAGCTCTTCTGTTTCTGTTTTCGGGCAAATCGGGTCACGCTCCCCAGCCGAGATGAACACGTTCGCCCCCGTAAGGTCTGGCAACGTGAGTGAACGGTCGGGCACCATCGGGTGGAACAAAAGGGATGCGTGGAACGCATTCTTCCGGTAAAGCGCCGATCCGATCAAATTGGCCCCGTTCGAATAGCCGAGCGGGATCATCTTGTCGCGGTCGATGCCATATTCCGCCGCCGCATCATCCAAGAACGTCAAGAACCGTTCCGTCTGTTTCTTCAAGTCCTCGAGGTCGAGGACGCCTTCCGCGTGACGTCGGAAGAAGCGGGACATGCCGTTCTCAAGCACGTCCCCTCGGAGCGTCAAAATGTTCGCCTCGGGAGCGAGTCTTCGTGCGAGCGGAATCAAGTCCTGCTCCGTCCCTCCTGTGCCGTGCAATAAAACGAGTGTTGTCTCGGTCGTGCCTTGAATGAATTGATGTATCATGTCATATCTCCTCTCGGGATTGTAATTGTCGGTAACGTACGGGTGATCGCGTCACGGTCTTGTTCGAACCATGCCGGGAGCTGGAGCGTCGAGCCGAGGCCCTCCAAACTCTCATCGATCAAAAAGCCGGGCGCATCGGTCGCCAGTTCATGTAGAATTCGGCCGGCGTCATGGAAGTAGACCGAGCGGAAGTAGTGGCGCTCCTTCACTTCAGTCGGACGGAGCCCGAGCTCGAAAATGGCGTCTTGCCATGAGGTATAGTCTTCTCCGTCATTGATGCGCCACGCGATATGATGGACCGTCCCCGAACCGGGCACTCCGTTCGGCAGGATAGTCTTTTTCACGTCGATGACGTTGCCGTAGTCGGCCGATGCTTGTAGGCGAATCCATTCTGAATCTTCCCCTACCGTCTCAAAGCCAAACAGTCCCGTCAACAAGCGGACCGTCGCCTCAGGGTCTTTCGACAACAGCGTCGCCCCGGCAAAACCGGTGATCGCTTCAGCTGATGTCACGCCCGGAACGACCCAACTCGTCTGTTTCGAACTCGCCCGGGTGACGAGCTCGACGACGAGTCCGTCCGGGTCTTCAAACAAGAGCGACGGCTCGCCGAACCGTTCGGTCGCGACCGTGCCGACGCCATGGTCGTTCAATCGTTTCTCCCAAAACAAGAGACTGTCTTCCGGGACGAGGTAAGCCGTGACCCCGACTTGTCCGCTGCCGACGCTGCCTTTGCCGATCCCTGGGATCGGGAAGAACGTGATGACCGTCCCCGGTGACCCTTGCTCGTCCCCAAAGTAGAAATGGTACGTGCCCGGGTCATCGAAGTTGACCGTCTGTTTGACGAACCGGAGTCCGAGGACATTCCCGTAAAAGTCTAATGTGCGTTGTGGGTCTTTCACCATCGCCGAGATGTGATGGATACCCGCTGATTGCTTCGTCATCTCATGTCCTCCTTTTTATTATCTTGATTTCAAGATAAATCATTTTCGAAGAAATGTGAAACTTTTTGCTCAATATGGCGTACGCTAATAGTAGACACCTATAAGGAGGTACATATATGACGTTACAAATCGATCGTGTGTCAAAACAGTTCGGCGAATTCACGGCTGTCGACGACTTGAGCTTCCACGTCCCGAAAGGCGAGATGTTTGGCCTGCTCGGAGCGAACGGGGCTGGGAAGACGACGACGTTCCGCATGATTCTCGACATCCTAAAACCGAGTGACGGGACGATCCTCTGGGACGGCCGAAAAGTCGACCACCGCATCGTCGGCTATCTGCCGGAAGAACGGGGCCTCTATCCGAAGTCACCCGTCCGGGACCAGCTCGTCTTTTTAGCAAGCTTGAAAGGAATGCGCCAAGCCGAGGCGAAACGGGCGGTCAAGTCATGGCTCGAACGACTCGAAATCCCGCAGTATGAGACGATGCGCGTCGAACAACTGTCCAAAGGAAACCAGCAGAAGATTCAACTCGTGGCCGCCCTGCTCCACAACCCGGAGCTGCTCATCCTCGATGAACCGTTCAGCGGGCTCGACCCGGTCAACGTCGAGATCTTGAAACGTGAAGTGCTCGCCCTCCGCGACGCCGGGACGACGATCGTCTTCTCGAGCCACCGGATGGAGCACGTCGAGGAGCTGTGCCAACATATCGGCATCTTGAAAGGCGGCCGCGCGGTCGTCAGCGGCGACGTTCCGACGATCAAGGAACGTTACGCTGAACCGGTGCTCTTTATCGAGACGGACCGACCTGACGTGCTCCAAGCCCTCCCGGTCGTCCGGGCGATCGAGCCGCATAAAGACGGCCATTTCGTCCGACTCGACTCATTTGAAGACAGTGATGCGGTGCTCGGGGCCCTCGTCTCGAACGGTGCCGCCGTCAAGACGTTCATGCGCCAACCCGTCTCATTAAACGACATCTTCATCAAGGAGGTCGGTCAACATGTTTCATAACTTCGGACCACTTTACTCGTTCACGTTACGCTCGAAGCTGCGCTCAAAGGCGTTCCTCATCTCGACGATTTTAACGATCTTGTTCATCCTCGGCTTCACGAACATCGACCGTCTGCTCGCGAACTTCGAGGATACCGACCAGGCCCAAGCCATCCTCGTCACTGAAAACAACGACCTGACGACGCTCATGCAGTCGCTCGGTTATGAAGACATCGAATCGGCCGCGATCTCCGAGTCCGAGGCGCGTGCTGGCCTCGACAATGGGGATTATGAGATTGTCGCCTTCATCGAGGGCGATTCGGCCCGCGTTCTATCGGAACGCCCAGAACCGGACTTCACGACGGTCCTCCAGACGGCGCTCCGCGAAATCCGGAACGCCGAACTGATCGAGACGTCGAACATCGATCCGGCCGTCCTCGCGGCGTTGAATGAACCTGTCACGGTCGAAGAGTCGTATCTCGGCCGCGGCGGAGAGAACTCGGACGAACTGTTCTCGTCGTTCGCGTTCGTCTACGTCATGCTCATGTTGCTCTACGTCTCAATCATCACGTACGGCTCGATGATTTCGACCGAGGTCACGACCGAGAAGTCGTCACGCGTCATGGAGCTGATCATCTCGACGACGCATCCGGTGACGCACATGCTCGCCAAAATCTCGGCCATCGGGACGCTCGCGTTGCTTCAAATCGCGATTTTCCTCGGCTTCGGGTACTTCAGCGCCCGCAGTAACGAGATGGCCCAGTCGGTCATCGATAACGCCGGCAACGTCCGGGCCGTCGTCTACCTGTTGACGTTCTTCACGCTCGGCTACCTGCTCTATGCGGCCATGTTCGCCGTACTCGGCTCACTCGTCAGCCGGGTCGAAGAATCGCAACAGATGACGATGCCGGTCATCATGCTCCTTGTCGCCGGGTTCCTCGCCGCCATGTTCGGCTTGAACAACCCGGAAGCACCGATCGTCACGATTTTGTCGTACGTCCCGTTCTTCACGCCGATGCTCATGTTCCTTCGTGTCATGCTCGTCGATGTGCCGGTGTGGGAAGTCGCGTTGTCGATCGGCATCATGATTGCCACGATCGGTGTGATTTTGTGGGTCGGCTCGAAATTTTATCGCGGCGGCGTCCTATTCTACGGCAACAACGCGATTAAACAATGGCGACAAATATTACAGAATCGACAATAACGTTTACAGCATTTTCGTTTTCGTATACTCTAAAGAATGTGCAAAATGAGGAGGAAACGAACAATGCGATCACGATTACTCGCAGCTTTAATCTTTACTTTCATGACGACGCTCACGACGTTCATCTGTTATACCGTCTTCTTGGACGCCGATGCGCTGTGGCAAATCTTGCTCGCATACGCGGGAAGCACGTTCCTCGGGACGCTCGCTTTTTGGTATCCGGTCAGCCGGCGTCCAGAGACGTCGCGGTTCGGCGGCGCGTGGATCGGCATCTTGATCACGACGACGACGCTCATCGGATTCACCGCGATCCGCTTCACCGTTCGTGGTGACGCCGCGTCCTTACTCGACTGGCAGACGATGCTCGCGAGCCTCGCCTACACGTTCGGTTACGTCGGTTGGGTGCTCACGATTCTCAACATCGTGCTCGGCTTTTTACTTGCCGGGACACGACCGAAAGTAAGATATGACGCACGTTCTGTGCGCTGAACGACAGAACGGCCACCCAAATGGGCGGCCGTTCTTTTTTATGCTCGATACCAATCCCAAAATGAAGCACCTTGTGCCACAATCACATAGTCCAACCACTGCGAAAAGCTGAAGGGAAAACGATGTAATTTAGCGTCCTCTTCGTCAAAGCTCAAAAATTCTCCAATCCACATCCGGTTGTCCGTCTCACTTATGTATTCGCAAACCATCCATTCTCCGTCACGCCCTGCCCCGACCGGCAAAAAACGTGCTGGACACTCCCATAATTGTTGGTGCTCAAGGATGTCCTCGATCGAGAACAATTCGATTGCTCCGCCGTATTCCGGGTCTTCGAACAGTTTGGCACCGTTATGTTCGCCTAAGCATGCACGGACCGCTACCGGTGTTTCTTTCGGCAACCGCTCTAACTCCGTCGCAGTAGCTGGACCGTTGAAGGAAAATGTCAGTTGATTCACGTATCCTTCTTCTAACTGGACATCGAGCCGGTTGTTCACCAACCGTCGTTTCAGTACTTGAACAGCAATCATCACATTGTTCCTTTCATCCATAATGAAAAACCGTGGTCCCCCACGGCCTTCACTGCAATTTATACGATTTATCGACGACCCCGAACTCCGTGTATTGGAACGAGTTGTCGACGAACTGGTCCGGTACGAGCTGCTCGATATAGCGGGCGAACGGCACGATCCGATGCGTCGGTTCGTGCGAGCGTCCCAGGTCGAGCACGGCATCGACGAGCGCCTCGAGCGCATGATGTGACGTCGGTTCTTCGTCCTCGGCGAAGATGCGACGGAGTTCTTCCTCATGCATCAGGTCGAAGATGCGCATGCGTGCCTCGAGCTGCCGCTGCATGTCCTCGGTCGACTTGCCGTGCATCGCCTCATCGTAGGCGAGCTTCATCTGCTCAAGTTCTGGGACTGTCCCTTTCATGAGCACTTTGAGCGACTCGCCCGTCCAAATATGGCGGGCCAAATAGTTCGCGTCGATCTTGAGCGCCTCGGCGAGCGCCTCTATGTAAGGCATCGTCGGGTAGACTTCACTCAGTTCGGTCCGGCGAATAAAGTACGGGGCGACGCCGATGCGATCGGCGAGTGCCTCGACCGAGATGCCGGCCCGCTCACGTAATATTCGAATCCGATCCCCATAACCCCGGTACGGTGCGTTTTTTCCATCCATGTCTCTCTCCCCCTCTCTTTTTAGTATAGTTCCCGAATCCATAAAAAAATACTCGGAAGCATACGCCTCCGAGTAAAATGTTCAACTTATTTTTTCGTCAATTCGACGACTTCTGTAGAACCGGCTGTGACCGTGTCGCCTTCAGCAACGAGTTTGTTCACGCCGAAGCTGTCGTGGTTCGTGATGATCACCGGTGTGATCGTCGACGGCGCGTTCGCTTTGATGAAGTCGAGGTCGAACGTGACGAGTGTGTCGCCAGCTTTGACGGCTTGACCTTCTGTCACGTGCGTTTCGAAGCCTTCACCTTTAAGATTGACCGTGTCGAGACCGATGTGAATCAAGTACTCGGCACCATTGTCAGCGTTGATCCCAATCGCGTGTTTTGTCGGGAAGACAGTCGCGATTGTACCGTTGACCGGCGAGACGACTTTGCCGTCTGTCGGTTCGACGGCGATGCCGTCACCCATCATTTTTTGCGAGAACACTTGGTCAGGAACGTTCGTGATGTCAATGACCTTCCCTGTAAGCGGTGAAACCGCGTTAAGTTGTTCTTCTTTACCACCAAATAGTTTTTTAAAGAATCCCATAGCTTAATCCCTCCAACATGTTCTGTTAATCAAAGTCTTAGCTTTTATACCCGAAAAGCTTCCTCTTCAATCCCTACCCTATAAACGGTATAGTTGTAATAAGGTAGTGCGAATTCGTTTACACATCGTAAGAATACGAGTGTGCAATCGCTTTTGCAAGCCCTTTTTACACTTTATAAAAATTTCACATGATGGAGGCGCTTACAATGACGACTTTCACAAAATTGTCATATGAACGGCCCGACTTGGACGCTTTGAACAGCCGATTGTCGGACTATTCAGTCGAATTGCAACAAGCGAGCACACTCGAAGAGGCGAACGAATTGATTCGCCAAATCAACCAGGAACGGAACGCGTTCGAGACGCAAAGTCAACTCGTCGCAATCCGCCACTCGATCGATACGCGTGATGCGTTCTACGAGGCCGAGCAGACATTTTTTGACGATGCCTTGCCGGTGTACGAGAAAGAGGTCCAGGCGTATTATCGCGTCTTGACCGAGCACGACCTGCGGAGCCAACTCGAACAGGAATGGGGCAGCCAGTTGTTCGAACTCGCCGAGCGCGCGCTCAAGACGTTCGAGGAGTCGCTCATCCCGAAACTGCAGGAAGAGAACCGATTGGCGACCGCCTATCAGAAAGTCATGTCGGCTGCCCAAATCGAATTCGACGGCAAGACGCTCAACTTGTCCCAGTTCGGCCCGTATCTTCAGTCCCCTGACCGTTCGGTGCGAAAAGCGGCGTCCGAGGCCCGTTATACATATCTGGCCGACAACGGGGACGAACTCGACCGCATCTACGGCGAACTCGTACGCGTCCGGACCGACATCGCGCACGCGCTCGGCTTCCCGTCGTTCGTCGAGCTCGGTTACGCCCGGATGCAACGTGTCGGCTATGACGAGTCGAACGTCGACAACTTCCGCAAACAAGTACGCGACGTCATCGTCCCGCTCGCGACGACGTTAAAAGAGAAGCAGGCGAAACGGATCGATGTCGATTCGCTCACGTACTACGACGAGTCGTTCGTCTTCCCAGACGGCAACGCGACGCCACAGGGCGACGAGGCGTTCATCATCGAAGGCGGGAACACGATGTATCGTGAACTCTCAAAAGAGACGGACGAGTTCTTCCAATTCATGCAACAGCGCGGCGCCCTCGACTTGACGGCGAAACCGGGCAAGGCCGGCGGCGGTTACTGCACGTACCTCCCGTCGGAAAGTCTGCCGTTCATCTTCTCGAACTTCAACGGAACGGCCGGCGATATCGACGTGCTCACGCACGAGGTCGGTCACGCCTTCCAAGTGTACGAGAGCCGTCATTTGACGACGCCGGAATACGCGTTCCCGACCTACGAGGCGTGTGAGATCCACTCGATGTCGATGGAGTTCTTCTGCTGGCCATGGATGGAACTGTTCTTCGGCGACCAAGTCGACAAATACAAGTTCAATCATTTGGCAGGAAGCATCACGTTCCTCCCGTACGGCGTCCTCGTCGACGAGTTCCAGCACGTCGTCTACCGCAACCCTGACATGACGGTCGCTGAGCGTCGCCAGGCATGGCGTGACCTTGAGAAGGTGTACTTGCCGCACCGTGACTATGAGACGAATGACTACCTCGAGTCAGGCGCTTGGTGGCACCAACAAGGACACATCTTCCAGAGCCCGTTCTACTATATCGACTACACGCTCGCACAAGTGTGCGCCTTCCAGTTCTGGGTGCGCATGCATGAGGACCGTGAGGCGGCGTGGAGCGATTATCTCACGCTCTGCCAAGCCGGCGGCAGCCGCTCGTTCCTCGAGCTCGTCGAATTGGCCGGTCTCAAGTCGCCGTTCGAGGACGGCGTGTTGAAACAGACGGTCGGACAGATTGAAGACTACCTATTGAAGCATCCGCTTGCGAACTAAAACGAACCCACTCACGTCAGCGTGAGTGGGTTTTCTCGTTCTAGATCTAAGTGTACTTCCACATCAAGACGCAAAAACAGGTGAGCCCGTGAGCCCACCTGTGTCTTCAAATCACATCTAATGGTTCTTTTTGGCTCGGTGGCGGGAACGCCTCGTCAAGCGCATTGAAGTCATCCTCGGTCAAGTTGAGGAGCAACGCCGCGCCGTTCTCTTCGACGTGCGCTTTCTGCCCCGCTTTCGGGATGGCGATGACGTTTCCGCTCCGCACCGTCCACGCAAGCAAGATTTGGGCCGGTGTCGCACTGTACGCCTCGGCGATCCGGTTCACCGTCTCGTCGTTGAAGACTTTCTCTTTCACGTCGCTGCCTTCCGCGAGCGGGGCGTAAGCCATCATCGGGATTCCTTGCTCCTGTAAAAATGGCAACAAGTCGTATTCGACGCCGCGGCTGCCTAGGTGATAGAGCACTTGGTTGACCGCGCAATGTTTCCCCTTCGGCAAGGCGAGCAGTTCTTTCATGTCGTCGACATCAAAGTTCGAGACACCCCACGCTCGGATCTTACCGTCCGCCTTCAACTGTTCGAGCCCGTCGACCGTCTCCTCGAGCGGGATGTTCCCGCGCCAATGCAGGAGATATAAGTCGAGGTAGTCCGTACCAAGCCGTTCGAGCGTCGCGTTACAAGCTTGGACGAGTTTGTCGCCCCCGGCGTTATGCGGATACACTTTCGAGACGAGGAACACGTCTTCCCGCCGGTCTTGGATCGCTTCACCGACGAGCGACTCCGATTTCCCTTCTCCGTACATCTCCGCCGTATCGATGACGTGCAACCCGCAGTCGAGTCCCGTCCGGAGTGCCTCGATCTCGGCATCCCGTTTCGATTCGTCTTCTCCCATGCGCCATGTGCCTTGCCCGAGGGCCCTCATTTCACGCCCGTCTGGCAGTTCAGCCACGTGTTGTTTCAGTGTCGCCAAAATTAATGTATGTGGAATGCGGTTCATGCCATCTCCTCCTTCGTCCATTGTTCATGTAACGGCCCGGTCGTCCCAAAGACGGGATCGGTCGCCGGTTTGTCGACTCGTTCGATCCGTTGCACACTGTCCGGCCGCTCTTCCGGTTTCCCTGTCAACGTGTCATAATCGCGTCCTTCCGGATAGGCTCCGACGATGGCGAAGTCTTCACTCGCCTCGAGACGGCGATGTCCCGTCCCGGCCGGCAAAATCAAGACGTCTCCTGCTTGAAGCGAGACGAGGTCCCCGGTCGCACCGCCAAGTTGGACGGTCGCCCGGCCCGACTTCACGCCGAGCACTTCATGCGTGTTGCTATGGTAATGGTGATAATCGAACACCCCGTTCACCCAGCTGTTCCCCCAACCGTTATGTTCGAACGTCGCCTGCATCCCGTCCGTCTCATCGAACACGCCGCGATACAACAACACCGGGAAATCCGGATTGTTCGGGATCGAGCCGTCGTCTTCAAATCGATATGTCAACACATCCATATTGTTCCCTCCTTGTCTCTGTCTTTGTACCCGAGTTGACGCCCGATTAACCTGTGAGCCAACTCACGGTTAAAAAGTTCAAAAAGATAATTACAAAAAACTTAGTTTGTTCGATAGACAAACTAAAAAGTTTGATGTATTCTATTCCTGAAAACGATTACAGAAATGAGGAGGATGAATCGCATGTCACAAACTCAAACGAAAAAGGAATACTATCAAGGTGTCGGACAAATCAAATTTGAAGGTACTTCTTCTACAAACCCATTCGCCTTCAAACACTACAACCCAGAGGAACAAATTGGTGGGAAGTCGATGGAAGAGCTGCTCCGTTTCGCCGTCTCGTATTGGCATACGTTCACAGCCGATGGAACCGACCCGTTCGGCAAAGCCACGATGATCCGACCGTACGACCGCCTTTCAGGAATGGACCTCGCCAAAGCCCGTGTCGAAGCGGCGTTCGAGTTCTTTGACAAGTTGAACGTGCCTTACTTCTGCTTCCATGATTTCGATATCGCTCCTGAAGGAAGCACGCTCGCTGAGACAAACCGAAACATCGACGTCATCGTCTCGATGATGAAAGAATATATGAAAACAAGTAAGACAAAATTACTTTGGAACACAGCGAACATGTTCTCACATCCACGCTGGATTCATGGAGCCGCGACTGCGCCGAATGCAGATGTGTACGCATACGCAGCAGCTAAAGTGAAAAAAGGACTCGAAGTCGGGAAAGAGCTCGGGGCCGAGAACTATGTGTTCTGGGGAGGTCGTGAAGGGTATGAAACGTTGCTCAACACCGATATGGGACTTGAGCTTGATAACTTGGCCCGCTTCTTCCACATGGCCGATAGCTATGCCAAAGAGATCGGCTTTGATGCCCAGTTCTTGATCGAACCGAAACCAAAAGAGCCGACGAAACACCAATACGACTTCGACGTGGCGACGGGTCTCGCCTTCTTACAGAAATATGACTTGGCGGACCGCTTCAAATTCAACATCGAAGCCAACCATGCGACGCTCGCCGGACACACGTTCGAACATGAGCTTCGCGTCGCCCGCGTGAATGGGATGCTCGGATCCGTCGACGCGAACCAAGGTGACCCGCTCCTGGGCTGGGATACGGATGAATTCCCGACCGACCTCTATTCAACGACGCTCGCCATGTATGAGATTTTGTTGAATGGTGGGCTCGGAAGCGGTGGGCTCAACTTCGATGCGAAAGTCCGCCGCGGTTCATTCGAACCTGAGGACTTGTTCTATGCCCACATCGCAGGCATGGACAGCTTCGCCGTCGGTGCGAAAGTCGCTCAACGCTTGATTGATGACCGTGTGTTCGAAAACGTCATCCAAGATCGCTACGCAAGCTACAATGAGGGAATCGGAAAAGACATCGTCTCCGGTCAAACCGACTTCCACAAACTTGAAGCCCATGCGTTCACGCTTACTGACATCCAAAATAAATCGGGACGTCAAGAACAGCTCCGTCACATCCTCAACCAATACTTGTTGGATGTACAACGCCCTTAATCGCGAAGCCCAGACTCCATGATGGGGTCTGGGCTTTTAAATCAAAACCGGAAAGGATGAACCTAATGAAATACGTCATCGGAATCGATTTAGGGACGAGTGCGGTCAAAGCCATCCTCGTCGACCAAAACGGGCAACTTTGCGGGGAAGCGAGTCGCGCCTACCCCCTCATCCAAGAACGAGAAGGCTACAGCGAACAAGATCCGTCGGCCTGGGTCGAACAGACGGTCAACGCCTTGACCGAGCTCGTTCAACAGTTCGAAGGACGTCCTGAAGACATCGAAGGCATCAGCTTCTCGGGACAAATGCATGGGCTCGTCTTACTCGATGCGCAACATCAGTTGCTTCGCAATGCGATTCTTTGGAACGATACGCGAACGACCGCTGAATGTGAGGAGATCAAGGATCGACTCGGACCGCTACTCCTCGACCTCACTAAAAACCCTGCGCTCGAGGGATTCACGCTCCCGAAACTACTATGGGTGAAGCGGCATGAGCCTGACTTGTTCCGTCAAGCAGCCGTCTTCCTGCTCCCGAAAGACTATGTCCGCTATGCGTTGACAGGTCAACTGCACATGGATTATTCCGATGCAGCCGGAACGCTTCTCCTCGATATCGCTAAAAAGGAATGGAGCGACGAAATCTGTGAACGGGTCGGTGTGCCGAAATCCCTCTGTCCCCCACTCGTCGAGTCGTCTGATCAAATCGGGACGCTCAGCTCTTACTACGCGACGCGCACCGGCCTTTCTTCGAGCGTCAGCGTGTTCGCCGGAGGTGCGGACAATGCCTGTGGTGCCATCGGGGCCGGTATTTTGAACGATCAACAAACGATGTGCAGCATCGGCACATCGGGTGTCGTCTTGGCCTATGAACCAACCGCCCGGCTCGATTTTAAAGGGAAAGTCCATTATTTCAATCATGCTAAGCCAGGTGCCTATTATACGATGGGTGTCACCTTGGCAGCAGGACACAGTTTATCGTGGTTCAAGGATACGTTCGCACCGGACCAATCATTCGAGACGTTGCTCGCCGAAGTGAAAGACGTACCGATCGGGGCGAACGGGTTGTTGTTCACTCCTTATCTCGTCGGCGAACGGACCCCTTATGCGGATGCCATGGTGCGAGGAAGCTTTATCGGAATGGACTCCACCCATCGGTTGGCGGATTTTTCACGGGCCGTGCTAGAAGGAATCACGTTCTCCTTAAAAGAGTCACTCGAGCTGTTCCGTGCGGAAGGGAAAGTGATCACGTCGATCGTTTCGATTGGAGGGGGCGCCAAAAACGAGGCGTGGCTGCAAATGCAGGCAGACATCTTCGACGCTACCATCATCAAGCTTTCCAACGAGCAAGGCTGTGCGCTCGGTGCCGCCATGTTGGCTGCGTACGGCTGTGGGTGGTTTGACAGTCTCGAGGACTGCAGTGAGGCGTTCATTCAGGAGGCGAAGCGATACGAACCGATTCCAGAAAACGTCTCACGCTACCACGCTTTATTCGCACTCTACCAACAAGTCTATCCGGCCACGAAACAGCTCTCTCATGGCCTGTCCGCATTTCGGAGAAAGTGAGACGACGATGAACTATACATCCGACCATTATGGGACCGTGGACGGTATCCCCGTCTCGCGTCACCGCGTATCGACAGACTCGTTCAGCTTTTCTTGTATCGATTATGGGTGTACCATCACGGAAATTGCCGTCCCCGATCAACTGGGGAACATGAAGAACGTCGTATTGGCGCTTGATTCGCTTGAGGATTACGTCCGTCACGATTATTATCTAGGTTGCGTGGTCGGACGGGTGGCCGGAAGGATACAGAACGGTCAGTTCACACTCGACGACCAGACCGTTCAACTGCCTTTGAACGACGGTCCCAACCACCTTCACGGTGATCACTTCCATAAGGTGGTCTGGAACCCATCCATCGAACGGACGGATGATGGCGTGACCATTCGATTTGAACGGTCGTTTCCTCATGGCCATCACGGATATCCTGGGAATATTGACGTGTCGGTCGAATACACGATTACTCCCCACACCGTGGCGATTCGCTATGAGGCGAAGACCGACGCACCGACCGTCATGAACATGACGAATCACACATACTTCAATTTATCAGGGACGTCCCTTCCGATTTCTGACCATACGCTTCAGCTTATGAGTGACTCGTTCTATGAACTAGACGAGACCCTTATTCCGCGCCGCGTGAAGTCCGTCATGACCTCCCGGGCATTCGATTTTAGAGAGGCGAAACGAATCGAAGATGGTCTAAACGATACAGATGCGCAACTTGACCTCGCCGGAGGCTTCGATCACCCGTTTTGCCTGCCCCAGACGGAACGTCCTCAAATCGAACTTCGTCATGCTTCCGGTCGCAGGCTTTCCGTCCATACGACCGAGCCGTGTGTCGTCTTCTATTCGGGTAATATGCTTCCGAACGAGCTGAGACGGACCGGCCTTTGTTTAGAGACGCAACAAGCACCGAACCTGCTGGACCCTCGTAGTGTGTTACGTCCCGCCGAGACATACGTCTCCGAGACGACGTGGACGTTTGCCCCATAACAATAGCCCGCCACCTGAAGGTGACGGGCTATTCGTCATTGCATCATTCGACGCTGTAAAAACTGCTCGATGGCAAGCGAGGCCATCCCGATCGCTGAAGCGTGGTCGCTCAATTTCGACGGGATGAGCTCGAACGAATGATCGGCTTGCGCATACACGCGTGATGAGATGGCCGTGCGAATCATGTTGAGGACCATCGGATGCGATTCGATGACCCGACTTTGAATGATGATCACTTTCGGATTATAGACGTTCAGTACCGTATTCAACCCGACCCCGACGTAAAAGCACCATTTTTGTAGTTCATTCAACACCGATGCCTCATTGGCCTGTAAACTTCGTTGGAGCGTCTCGACCGTGTGCCCCGGCAAATACTTGTCCCATAGTACTTTTTCCGAGGCATACAACTCCCAACACCCTCGGTTGCCACACGTACATTTTGGTCCATTGTATTCAATGGACATATGCCCGAACTCGCCAGCGAACCCGTCCTCGCCTCGATACAGTTCCCCATGCAAGATGATGCCCGTACCGACACCGGTCCCGAGACTGACGAATACCATCTCCTCATGGTCTTTCCCGGCCCCGAACCGTCGTTCTCCGTAAGCCCCCGCATTGGCCTCGTTCTCTAAATTGACGGGTACATCATAACGATTCTCTAAATCTTGCTTCAAACTCGTCACGTCAGGACGGAGGTTCGGGACAAAAATGACTTGTTGCTCGCGATTAATGAGTCCAGGCACCGAGACGCCGATTCCAATGAGCCCATATGGAGAGGACGGCATCTTACCAAGCAACACATCGATGGCAGCTCTCACTTTCGGTTCTGCCTCCTGGTCCGCCTCGGCCCACTCGGTCGTCAACGACTCCACAACGTTGCCTTTTAAATCGGTCAATACCGCATTGATCGCTTTCACGCCTAAATCGACTCCGATCGTGAATCCTGCCTGCTGGTTGAACACGAGCATGACCGGGCGACGCCCCCCGCTCGAATCGCCTTGTCCGATTTCAAAGATGAGTTCTTCGTTCAATAGAGCGCCAATTTGCGCAGATACCGTCGATTTGTTCAACCCCGTCACTTCTGACAGTTTTGCGCGTGAAATTGGGTAACTACGAATAATTTCATTCAACAATACGGTTTTATTCATTTTTTTCACAAGCTGTTGATCAGCGGTCACATCTAATTTTGCCAATGACTTTGTCTCCCCTTTATACGAAGTGATGTCTCATCCATCGTTTAACTTTCGTTCCATTCCGTTTACTCTCAAATTCATTATACAAAAACTGCAAAAATATAGTTGAGAATTCGAGCCTCATTTTGTATGATAAGGATAGTTAGTTTATCCGTCAAACAAACTAACTTATTTTTTAACTTGATATTGTAAGCGTTACCAATTCCAAGGAGGGCAAAACGTGATGAAACAAAATCAGAACACGCTATACCTCATGACCATCACACTCGTCGCGACATTAGGTGGCTTGTTGTTCGGTTATGATACTGCTGTCATCTCAGGCGCAGAGAAATCATTGGAGAAGTATTTTATTGACGGGCTGAATTTAAGTTCGCTCGTACACGGGGCGACCACTTCCTCGGCATTGATCGGTTGTATCATCGGGGGGATCATCTCCGGTATATTCGCAAGCCGATTTGGTCGTAAAAAATCATTGATTTTCGCGGCCACTCTTTTCTTCTTGTCCGCACTGGGATCGGCTTATCCCGAAGTCCTCTTCTTTACGAAAGGCGAACCGACGATTGCCCTTCTACTTACGTTCAACTTGTATCGCATCATCGGCGGAATCGGCGTCGGACTTGCCTCGGCCATCACGCCGATGTATATCAGTGAGGTCGCGCCAGCTGCGATTCGAGGACGGCTCGTGTCACTAAACCAATTTGCCATCATCCTCGGGATGCTCGTCGTCTACTTCGTCAACTGGTCGATCACAAGTGGGCAAACGGTCGCCTGGATCGATGACATCGGTTGGCGGTATATGTTTGCCTCTGAAGCCATCCCGGCCCTCCTTTTCGGTTCTCTCTTATTAATTGTTCCGGAAACACCACGGTATTTGGCGCTCCAAGGCGAGGAAGAAAAAGCACTCCACATCCTCAGTCGAATCAATGGCAAAGAACGTGCCGAAGCGATCATGCAAGACATCAAATCGTCTGTCAGTCATTCTTCAGCCAAGCTGTTCACTTACGGAAAACTGGTCATCACCATCGGGATTCTCTTATCGGTGTTCCAACAATTTGTCGGCATCAACGTCGCATTGTACTATGCCCCACGAATCTTTGAAAGTATGGGTGCCGCTAAAGACGCTTCCATGATGCAGACCGTCGTCATGGGGCTCGTCAACGTCGTCTTCACCATCGTCGCCATCTTGTTTGTCGATAAAGTCGGTCGAAAACCACTGCTCATCATCGGTTCGGTCGGCATGGCAATCGGGATGTTCGGTGTCGCTTCGATGGCCTACACGAATGCAATCGGAATCGGTACACTCATCTTCATCATCATCTACACAGCCTCATTCATGATGTCATGGGGACCGATTTGTTGGGTACTCATTTCGGAAATCTTCCCAAATAAAATTCGAGGGCAAGCGGTCGCAATCGCCGTCGCCGCTCAATGGACCGCCAACTACTTCATTTCATCGACCTATCCGATGATGATGGAATTTAGTGGTACGATGACATACGGATTTTACGGGGTGATGAGCGTATTGTCCGCCTTGTTCGTCTGGAAGCTCGTACCGGAGACGAAAGGAAAAACGCTCGAAGAGATGGAGACGTTATGGAGCAGCAAACAAGCTGTCTCAAAAGACGTATCCGCCTCATAACGATAAAAAGACAGCGGTTCTCTCATTGAAGAGCCGCTGTCTTTTCTGATTTAGGAAATGACGTCTTCCCCGGTCTGTTCAATATGCCCTTCTCCCCAGGCACACATCGCATCCAAAATCGGTTGGAGCGACCAGCCGTAGTCGGACAGGGAATAGACGACTTTCGGTGGGACTTGTTCATACACCGTGCGAATGATGACACCGTCCGCCTCGAGCTCGCGCAACTGTTGCGTGAGCATTTTTTGCGTGATGTTCGGCATGAGCTTTTTCAATTCGCTCGTCCGCCGTTCCCCTTTGATGAGATGACACATGATGACGACTTTCCACTTGCCGCCGATGACGTCGAGCGTCGCCTCGACCGGGATGTTGTATGGCATGATGATTCCTCCTTATGGACCGGGATAGGTACTTTTCGGTGCCTATCGTACTTGAAAGTGCGTACTTCCCAATTAAATTCGATGGACTTATGATAGCAACTGTAGCTCAGTTATACAAGTTCATCTCACCAGTAACTGCTTCTTGAGACAGTAAGGGTCTTTTTCGACCGTACTGGACAATAAAGAAGATTGAGATGCTCGAGCTGCCTCGAGATGAAGGGCCCTCATCTCAACAAACATTCTTTAGGAGGAATTACTTAGGAATCAACCGTACGCCCATCCTGTCGACGAACAGGCACCGAAAAACGGAGGGCTGGCCTTGCTCGCCCTCGCCATCAGCGCATTCGGCATCGGGACGACCGAGTTCGTCCCGGTCGGCCTGCTCGCATCCATCGCCAGCGACTTGAATATTGGCATCACGCTCGCCGGTCTTATCATCTCCGGTTATGCCATCGGCGTCGCCGTCGGTGCGCCGATCTTGACGGCACTCACGAACCGGATGAATCGCAAGACGTTACTCATGGCACTCATGGTCGTCTTTATCGGCGGAAATTTGGTCTCCGCCTTATCGACCAGTTTTGAACTGCTGATTGCTGCCCGATTTATCACCGCGTTCGCACACGGTGTCTTCTTCTCCATCGGGGCGACGATCGCCGTACAGCTCGTGCCACCGCATAAAAAAGCGAGTGCCATCGCACTCATGTTCACCGGCTTGACGGTCGCGACCGTGACCGGCGTCCCGCTCGGCACGTTCATCGGTCAAGCGTTCGGATGGCGCGCCACGTTCTTCGCCGTCGCCGCACTCGGGATCGTATCGATCATCGCCAGCTTCTTCTTGATTCCGAAAGATTTGAAACAGTCACCACCAGCGAAGTTCTCCGATATGAAGAAATTGCTCACGAACGGCCGAATCATGCTCGGCTTCTTGATCACCGCACTCGGTTACGGCGGAACGTTCGTCGCCTTCACGTACTTGACGCCAATCATGCAGGACGTGACGAACATCAGTCCGAGCTTGATTAGTATCGTCCTACTCGTCTACGGGATCGCCGTCGCCATCGGCAACTGGGCAGGCGGAAAATTTGCCAATGAAGACCCGGCCAAGGCGTTGTTCTATATGTTCATCGTCCACGCCGCTGTCATGATCGTCATGTCGTTCATGATCCCGTTCAAAGTCGCGGGACTCATCGCCATCGTCTTGATGGGACTGCTCGCCTTCATGAACGTACCTGGCCTTCAACTATATATCGTGCAGTTGGCAGAGAAGTATGTACCAGCCGCGGTCGATGTCGCGTCGGCGCTCAACATCGCCGCCTTCAATATCGGTATCGCGCTCGGTGCGACCATCGGTGGGATTGTCGCGGACTCGATCGGTCTCGTGCATACGCCTTGGGTCGGTGGCATCATGGTCATCATCGCTGTCATCTTGACCGCCGTCTCACGTCGTTTGGAAGCGAACTAAGGAGGACGCCATGTTCAACAATCATGTCAGCTACAATCGGATGTATCGGGAGGGCGAGCTCACGCTCGGCCTCCACATCCCGTTAGAAAATTTCAAGATGCGCACCCCGACGCTCGAACGTCAAGTCGAGCTCGCCCAACGAGCAGACGACTATGGCTTCACGGCGCTCTGGCTCCGAGACGTCTTGCTGAAAGACCCGAACTTCCTAGACCCGGCCGTCGGACAGATTTACGACATGCTCATCTATGGGACACACTTGCTCGGTCAGACGAAACGCATCGCCCTCGGCACGTCCGCCCTCGTCTTGCCGCTCCGGCACCCGCTCCGTTCGGCGAAAGAAGTCGCGACGATTGAAGCGTTGTTCCCAGAACGTTTGATTCTCGGCATCTCGTCCGGTGACCGTCGAGCCGACTTCAAAGGACTCGGGGTCGACCATGCGACACGGGGCGAGCAGTTCAAAGAGTCGCTCCGTGTCATGGAGCAGGCACTCTACCACAACTATCCGACCATCGATTCGTCGTACGGTGAGGTCCATGAGGCGACGCTCGTGCCCCGTCCGAAAAAACGCATCCCGACGATGATCACCGGGTTCGCGCAGCAGGACATGGACTGGCTCGGGCAACACGGGGACGGGTGGATGTATTATCCGCAGGCCCCATTCGCCCAACAGCAAGTGCTGAGCGATTGGCGCGAGTCAGGTCAGACGCATGGAAAAGGGTTCCGTCCGTTCTCGATGCCGATGCATCTCGATTTGGCGCATGACCCGGACGAGCTTCCGACTCCGATCCGGCTCGGCTTCCGTGTCGGTCGCAATCAATTGATCAAACTGCTCGAGGCGTATCGGGCCATCGGCGTCAATCATCTGTTCTTCGCCTTGTTCGACGGGCAACGTCCGGCCGACGAGGTCATCGAGGAGCTTGGGGAATATGTGCTCCCCCATTTCCCACCGCTCTTGTAACACAAGCACATCAAAAAGACGACTTTCCATTGTGGAAGTCGTCCTTTTACGTGACAGGGAATGATTCTTTTACGCATCTGTAGATGCTAGTTTCATCTACCATCCTCCGTGTTCACTCGCATCTATGTCACTATTTTTCTACTTGTCAGTTCGCTACACTCATTTGTAAAGGCTCTCCCGTCGACATCGGAATGCCTTCTTCCCATAGTTCAATCGGGAGCGAGACGATGGCGTTATGCTCACGCGGTGCGGTGAGTTTTCGTTTCGTGTTCAGGTCCAACATCCCCCAGCATTCTCCATCCACGATGAATGCGACTTTAGATGAATCGTCGTCCCAGGCAAATCCGACTTCTTCACACGCTTCAATCGGTGGTGCGATTTGGTCGTAAATCCAAAGCGCGTCCGCGACGCCTTCCATCTCCCCTGAAGAATTCAATGGACAAAAATAAACGTACCCCGTATCCCCATCATCCTCAAATACACAGACGTAGCGTTCATTTGGCGAGACCGACTCAATCACAAACGTTTCTTCTTCATTCATGTTCAGTTCCCCTTTCCATTTTTACGTGAACGATAGGAAAGCCAAGTCATGGCGACTTGGCTTTCAAGTTTAGTTCACTTTATTCTCGAGCTGTTGCAACTTCGTCGAGTAATATTCGATGATGTCGCGGCGCCGGATGATACCGATGAAATACTTCCCGTCATCGACGACCGGCACGAAGTTTTGATCGGTGATCGCATCGACGAGCTCCTCGATTTGCGCCGTGATGGCGACCGGCTTATACCGTACGCGTTGCTTGATGTCTTTCAGGCGTGTCCGGAGCACTTTTTCGTAGTCTTCTTCCCCGCGAAGCTGTTCGGCGAGTGCCCAGAGCAAATCCCCTTCTGTCATCGTCCCGGCGTAAAAGCCGTTCTCGGATACGAGCGGCACCGAGGTGAAGCGGTGATGCTTCATCTTCTCGAGCGCTTGACGCACCGTCGATTCCGGGTCTAAATATTTGACGTCTTCTTTCGGATATAAAAAGAAAGCGATATTCATGTACAATCTCTCCTCAATCTAAAAATCCACCTCTCCATTGTACCATGTATTAAGGTCTAGTCAGCACAAATTGACCATCTAAATGTCATCCGCTCTAGCAAAAGGAGGCTTATTTCTTTTTTCTTGTGAAGCGTTTCCAGACGAGCTATTCGAATTGTGTGAGAACACAAAAACAAGCACGGTCCCGAGCGGCTTTTCCATAGCCATCCTTGACCGTGTGACGAACACCAACGGCTCTATGTCAAAACCTCGACATACAGCAAACTTGTTCAATCTCAACTCGAACAAAGTGCTTCATTTTAGCTATACCCGTGTACAAGTCGTTCTAGCCTCAAAATCCGTAACAAACATGCTACAGATGACCATCAAAAAAAAGCCTAGGAATCTTCCTAGGCTTGGCACACAGTCAAATAAATCCGAGCAACGTCTTGTTGAACTTGTCCATCTCGTCGAGGACGGTACCGTGACCGCTCTCCTCGAACCGCTCGATACGAGAGTTCGGGATGCCTTTTTCCATCTCGAGCGCGAACTCGAACGGACAAATCTTGTCATGTACGCCATGGATGATGAGCGTCTCGACGGTGACTTTCGGTAAGTCCTCGCGCAGATCCTCATCACGGAGCGCTTTCGCCGAAGCGATCGTCCCGTGGCTCGACGCGACGAGCGACAGATGATGGAACCAGTTTTGCATCGGTTTCGAATGTTCTTTCTCGAAGAAAATCTCACCGAACCCTTCGAGCATCTTTGGACGGTCTTTCAGCGTATCCTCAATCAACGCGTCGACCTCGGCTTGCGTCATCCCGTACGGATAGTCCGGACGTTGCGTGAACACTGGTGCCGCTGCGCCTGAGAGGACGAGTTTCTTCAACCCGTCATCCGGGAAATCGACGGCATAGCGGATGGCGATGGCCCCGCCCATCGAGAAGCCGACGAGCGTGAAATCTTTGATGCCAAGCCCGTCAACGACCATGTGCACGTCCGACGCCATCGTCGCATAGTCATAACCTGTCGCCGGTGCATCCGACTTGCCGTAGCCACGATAGTCGATCCCGACATAGCGATAGCCTGCTTCGAGCAATGCATTCTTTTGATACTCGAACATGTTGTTGTTTGCCGGCCAGCCGTGCAAGAAGACGACGGCATCGCCTGTCCCGACGTCTTCCACGTAAATACTCGTTCCGTCATGTGCGGTAATATAATTCCCCATTGGTCAAAACCCCCAGTTGGATTGTTGAGCGGCATGCTTGTTTGCCCACAACCCAACTTTTCCCGTTTGACCGAAGTGGAAACCTATCAACTGTCGCGCCAGAGCGATTCGCCTTTCAAGACATGCTCAATCGCCGCCGCTCCTTCGCGTAATACGGACGTCCGCCACGACTCGTCTTCCGGATAAAACATCGCCATGAACTCTTTTCGAATCCCATTCCGTGCTTCGGGGTCTTTCGTCCCTTCAAAGTAGAGCCGGTTCTCGAGGATGATTGTCAAGAACTCGCGAATCGTCGCTTTCGTCGACGTCCCGAATGTCCCGAACTCGAACAACGCCGAGACGAGCCGTTTGTCCGGGTGATGCGTGTCGCGCACATAGTAGAAGTGGTTCGTCGAGTCCCCGAGGACATCGGTCGGGTCATACGTCTGGATGTTCTTCAACCCGTAAGTCCGCTTCAACTCGTCGACGTCACGCCCGTCGCGCTCACTAATGACCATCGTCACTTCGTTCGTCGGACCGAGCGCCGTATGCCAATCCATGTGGACGACGCGGTCATAGCGATCGAGCAGGTCATGTTGAATCTCCTTCAAAAAGATGGCGGACGGCTCATCCGACTCACCGCCATAATAGACGCCTTTCGGGAACTGATATTGTCCCATCCCTTTCGCCTCGGTCATCGCCTCGAAGCCGTCGAGCTTGATACCAGAACCGAGGAACGAGTAGATATGTTCGCGCGATTCATGGTAGTCATCGATGACGCCATCCGGGACGAACAAGTGCCGCATGACTTCATACTCTTTATTGACGTTACGCGGGAGTGATTCCCGGTCGATGACGTAGTTCCGGTTCAAGTCGACGTTATGTTCATTGACGCGGCGGAAGTGCTTCATCCCCCACGGATTGACCGCATGGATGAGACAGATCCCTGTCGACTCGTGCCGAAGGTTTTCGAGTTGCGTCTCGACGAACTGATGCGTCACAGCGGCACCGGCATACCCTTCGATGCCGTGCTCGCCGATTGTCATGAGGAGCACCGCCTCGCGTGACCCCGCCGGCTCACCGATGATCAAGTCGATCGTGTCCTCGCCGATCGAGTGGGACATCACGCGGGCCGTCGGATAATAGGTTTTAACGTTGTCGAGTAAGGCGAGAAACTTCTCACGCGACTCTTCGTATGATGATGAAAAATAATGACTCATGGTGATTCCCTCCATTCTTGTCTTCTGTACCCCATTCCCATTCCAGACCAGACTAAAAACGCCTCCATGGCGGAGACGTTTTCTAAATTTAGTGGGCCCCGGCTTTCGTCCCACGGTTTTGACGCCGGAACTCGAACAAGTAGACGAGCGGAGCGAGCAGAACGGCGCCGAACACCCAATACGCGCCCGGGCTCACAAACAACATCTCGAACGCCCGGAAAAACCAGGCGACGAGCGAGAAGCCGACGACGAGTTCGGCCGTCCAAATGACACTACGACGAACAGCGAGCGTGAGCGTGTTCGTTTTTTGGAAGAGGGCCGCAAGAAAGGCGATCAAAAAGGCCGGGAAGCTACTGAACCAAAGCATCCGATTGAGCGTCGATTCGGCAAAATACGTGTTGCCGAGCGATACCGTGATGACATAATGCGCGACGAGCACCAACAAGACGACAATCCAACCCATGAGGACGTCACGTTCCCATTTTTTCATCGTCACTCACTCCTTTATCACTAAACAAAGAACAACCAAATAATTCACCAGTAAACGATAAAGAATAAGAAAAATATTAATTACAAAAATTTACTTACAATAATCTAAAGGTTAATATTAGATTATAAATGAAAAAAATGGAGGTTGTTATAGTGGAAAAGTTTTCCTCTGACATTCGTATGGTTTCACAGCGTATTCAACAACTTAGAAATTCAATCTCAACCGAAGAAGCCACGAAAACTGCATTAATTATGCCTTTCTTTCAGACTCTAGGATACGATGTATTCAACCCGGCTGAGTTTACCCCTGAATACATAGCTGATGTCGGTATCAAGAAAGGCGAAAAAGTAGATTATGCAATCATGGAAGAAGGACAACCAACCATCCTGATTGAAGCAAAATCTATTCGGGAGCCTTTGACTAAACATGATTCCCAACTATTCCGCTATTACGGAACAACACAAGCTAAATTTGCAATTTTGACAAACGGTGACATGTATCGTTTTTACACAGACTTAGAAACACCAAATGTGATGGATACTGTACCCTTTTTTGAAATCACTCTGTCGAACATCAAAGACAATGAAATTAAAGAACTTTATAAATTTAAAAAACAAGAGTTCAATGTAAATACAATTCTTTCGACGGCTGAAGAATTGAAATATTTAAGTGCAATTAAAGAGCAACTAAAAACACTTTCACAGTCTCCTAGCGACGAACTGATCCGACTTTTAATACAGGAATGCTACCAAGGAATGAAAACTCAAACCGTAGTAGATAAATTTAGACCGATTGTTGCGAAAGCATTTAATCAATTTATAAATGAGAATATGAATGAACGTATTAAACATGTAATTTCTGGAGAAACCAATGCCTCAGCTCAAACACCAGCAAATCAAGAAGTTCCAATTGAACCAGAAGCAATTGAAGAAGTGATAGATGTACCTTCGCAACCAATTATCGAAACGACACAGGAAGAAATAGAAGGATACGCTACAGTAAAAGTTCTTTTAGGTTCAGTAATTGATAAAGACCGCATTTATTATCGCGATAACGCCAGTTACTTCAATATACTGATAGACGATAGTAATAGAAAGTGGGTGTGTCGTCTGCATTTAAATTCTTTAACAAATAAATATATTACATTCCGAGACGAGCCTACTGTTCGTTACAAAATTAACCACGTCTATGAAATTGAGCAATTTACAGATCGGTTAAGACAAATCGTGCAAGATATCGCAAGCACAAATTAAATAGTTATATCATGCGGAGCATTTCAATTGCTCCGTTTTTTTGTCGAAATAGTCATTTGGAACATAAATTTTCCTCATTGTTTATTTACCCGTTTTGCGAACGCTTCGGACAATTATGCGTCAAAAAAGACGCGTCCCGTAAGGAAGACGCCAGATTATTTGTCCATCAAGTGACGGGCCCATTCGGTCGCCCGCTCGAGCTCTCCGTCTTTGAGCGGTCCTTCTTTATCAAGGACGATGAACGATTCTTTCAGCACCGGTTCCGCTCCTTTTTCGAGCAATAACTGCTCCATGCGGGTCGAGGCGTGACCGAACCATTTGACGATTTTCCCGACGAAAAAGCCTTGATCTTCTTCGGCCATACTCGTATCGAAGGCTGCAGCTCGCGTACCACGCAGCGCATGGTCCGACAAGCCATCGAGAAACGTCTTCACATCCTCGGTCTCGCGCCCTCCGTGAGTCGGCGAACCAACGATGAACAAATCAAGGTTGGCGAGGTCGCCGTATCCGACGTGGCTGATCTGCATGATGTCGACGCGGTGTAAGTCGCTGAATCCGTCCTTGATGGCATATGCGACTTTTTCGGTACACCCGTACATCGAGTCAAAGATGATGAGGATTTTCATGCGATTTCCCCTCCCATAAATGAACGGCCTCTGTTATCTACACAGAACTATTCCCTTAATGGTGAAGCGTTCATCATGAATCACTTCTTTTCTCAATAATCCTCAAAAGCACCTCTAACTCCTCGACTTCATGGTCATCCGCCTCGGTCTCACGGTACGTCTCGATATATGTGCGCAACACATCCAACCCGTCCTTCATCTCAAACGTGAGTGATTTCAGAATTTCTAGATGTAAATCTGCCCAGTTCCATGTATCTACCGATTTCAAGAGATCTAATAGTTCGAGATACACCACATCATTCGATAACATGTTAATAGCAGAACAGATAGCCGGATCGAGTTCATTTGCCGTCTCCAGACTCATTTCGCTTAATTCTTCAAAGTCATAGTCTGACATTCCGAGCATCAATGCGATGCCTTGTTTCAACCTTATCTCATGATCTTGAACAATAAGCACATCACTAACTCGTGCATCAACGAACGACTGGAAGCTCGACAACGAGCTATAATCAAGTTCGAACATGGGGAATCTATCACTGAATCGACGTCGCATTTCCTTGATGACTTGAGTGAACGACTTATGATTTGTATCAAACGAACGCGCGATTCGTGGATACAGTTCCGGATCATTTGCCAATCCCACAAGGAGATTGACAAGTTGTTGTTTCGTTAACTTTTGGAGCTGCTGTCGCACATTACGGTTCGAAGGTACTGCCACCTTTTCCCGCAACAAAAAGTAGGCGGCGACCTCGTGTTTACAGTGCCCTTTCGTATATGGACAATCGCAAGACGAATCGACAATATCAATACCTGATAACGTGATGAGGAGTTCGTATGTTTCCGACCCTTCCGCTGTAAGATGATATGTCGATTCTCGTTCTGACTCCACGACGACCCGACCATCGAGCCAATATTCATAGCCACGATCCAATATGCGATTTGGTATATGGTCTACAAAATCATATAAATTCATTGTCGTTTCCTCACTCTAATGAAAATGAACAATGCGGCCCCAATCCCTACGGCAGCGTATGCTATCTTATCCAAATGGTCACGTATGCTGAACGGAGCGTCATGCCGATACTCGGCCCGCTTCCACCCAAACCCATCCTCGACCGCGAGCACGTCCTCCATCACTTCCCCTTTCACTTTCCGATACGTTGTCCCAATCGGATACATGTTCGAGGCGTCACCGTAGAAGCTGCCATCCATATCGTCCGCCAACGTCTTCACCTCGCCGACGACGTCACCCAAGTCAGCCTCCAATACCGCGACGTCCATCACTTCATACACCCGTCCGTCCAACACGACGAACGCATACGCCCAAGATAAGGATTGGGCTGACATTGAAACCGATAGGAACAGCAGCAACAATCCGATGATACGCCTCATCGAATCGCCCACACGAACGTCGCCGAGTCGCTCAAGTCGATCTCGTCCGGCTCAAGTTCCGGCATCGCCGCCTCCGAGAAGAGCACCTCGTCATGGAGCGTGAGACGCGTCGGCGAATAAAGATGAAGCTCACCCCACGTGTAGTCGATTTGAAGCAAGTCACCGAGCGTCGCCCCGGCCCCTTTCGCCAACAGTTCGGCCCGATGACGCGCGTTCGCCGCCGCGCTCGCGAGCAGTTCGTCTTGGATTGTGTCCGCATCCTTGATCGTGAACGAGATGGACAGCTTCGGCTCGGCTAGCGAGTTGCTGACATGTTCGATGACCGCTGACAATTGTTTCGTATCGAGCGAAAATTCGAGTTTCGTCTTCTGCTGACAGACGTAACCCCGGAAACGAGACTTGTAGTTACCTTGTTTGTCGCGGTAGCTCTCATAGTCGGTGTCGATCGAGAAGTCGGTCGTCTTTAAATCCGTTTTCGCGAAGCCAGCCTGCTCAATCGCTTTTTGCAGACGTGTGACGGCGAGTGCCGCCCCGTTCATCGTCTCCTCATAGCGGACGGCTCTTGACGACAAATCCATTCTCACGACAATCAAATCAGGCTTGGCCGATACTTTCCCTGTGCCTTTGACAGTGATGGTGCGGTCCATATGATTTCCTCCTTCATTGTTGGCGATTTAAAAACGGCACACTGCTTTTAGTTCACGAAAATGCGCAATAACGCATAATTTCGATATTTACGATTTCTCCGCTCTGTGTTCGAAGCGTATAAAAGTTCTTTTTCCACAAGTTGATGAAGTGCTTTTCGAACCGTGTTCGGTGAATAGCCTGTCATTTCGACACCTTTCGCCACCGTCAAGATTGGTTGTTCAAAGCTCGTAATCCATAGTTTACGTTCCGCTTCGTTTTCAATTAGCTGTTCACCTTCTGACAGCAAGCGATTGGCTTTATTCAATTGATCCAACAACTTTGTCGCCATTCGTTCTGAAGCATCAACGAAAAACAGTAACCATTTCCCCCAATCCGACTGGTCTCCACGAACACCGTTGAGCAAATCGTAGTAGCGGGCTTTTTCTTTCTCAAGTTCTTCACTCACAAAAAAGATGGGGTGCGTAATCACTTTTTGCTGCAGGAGATAAAGCACAATTAGAATCCGCCCTAAACGCCCGTTCCCGTCCAAAAATGGATGGATGGATTCAAATTGAGCATGCATAATTCCTGTTTTAAGAAGTGGAGCCGCTTGTTCATTAATGACATATCCGTCTGACTTTAAGTGGTTCTGCGGTAGCAATCGTCCGTAAGAATCAGTATTGATAAATTTTTCTAAGTTCTCCATGTATTCGTTAATCAAATGAGCCTCTACCGGAATATAAGAAGCATCTTCTAATCGATTTGTCGGCCCGATAAAATTTTGAATTTTACGGAACTCACCGGATGAACTGACTTCGCCTCGACTTCCTTTCATCAAAATCTCATGTAACTGCTTGATCAATCGTGTCGTCACCGGATAACCATTTTCGACAGATTCATACCCAAACTGCAAGGCCCTCATATAGTTCTGAATTTTGATAATATCGGAATCGTCACTTTTCTTCAGCGAAGACTCCATCATATCCGTGAACGTCACTTGTGATCCTTCGATTTTCGTTGATTCAACGGATTCTTGAAGCGATAAGAGTTGCATTAATTGCTTACTTGCTTTCGAATGCGTCAATTCAACATCGAGTTTTCCAAGTAGCGTATTCACATGCGCCAGACGTTCAAGTAATTTGATGGCTTGTGTGATTTCTATTTTGACAGGTAATTTGGTTAATCCTTGTATCGCCATGACACTCATCCTTTAAGTCATATTTATTATAATATTGACTTAATAATATATCAGCTTTTAAAAATCAAATAGACATGAAATGTGACTTATTTAAATTTAGTCATCATGAACGCCTCTATATCATCAAGTGTTTCAGCGCCACGTAGCGACGGATAGGCATCTCGACTGAAGACGAGTCCTTCGTCCGTGTTCAAGAACATGTACCGCTCACCGTCCGGAAATCCGTAATCACTCACATCCATCACTTGGAGCGTGGCCCCGTTTTGTGACCAGATGTGGGAAGCATCATATGGAATCGGCATAAAAATCCCTTCCATGCCGAGGCGAAGTTCAGAGATGACGTCCGCATCAGACTGAAGCACTTCAGAACCGACACCGGCAACGGTAAGTACTTTCATCTCACTCCCAGGCTCAACCTCACCTCGATAGACGTCTGTCACGCCAATCGTCACGATCGACTGATATTCCTCTTGTCCGTTGAAGTCGAGCTCGATGTGGTCAATCTGCTTCACGACGCCTCTCACCACGGTGGGATTCCATTTCGAGAATAGCTCGTCTTCACTCATCTCGGCAAGGTTTGCCGACGACATCCTGACATCGATGTCATCTTCATCGATATAAGCGACCGACATATTGCTCGAGCTGTCCGACAGCGGAATCAATTCTTTAACTGATTTAGGCGAGAATTCTCCCACCTCTAAGTGTCTCGGGGCACATCCCAGCGTAGGTGGGAGATGAATCGACCGTCCCCGACGCCCTCGGCCACCGCTGTGACAGAACGACGAACAAAAGTTCGCGATTCCGTCAGATTTCCTCGCCCCCTCCGCGGGTATCGGAATGGGACGAGCTTCATCCTGGCACCGGGCAAAGGAGGGACGGACATGCTGAAGG
Source organism: Exiguobacterium sp. s6 (assembly GCF_018618155.1). Classification (NCBI taxonomy): domain Bacteria; kingdom Bacillati; phylum Bacillota; class Bacilli; order Caryophanales; genus Exiguobacterium; species Exiguobacterium sp. s6. The sequence continues at coordinate 605,110 of NZ_JACSLN010000001.1, read as the reverse complement.
GCTACAAATACCGGCTCCACCCGACGGCTTCACAGGCCGAGTTCCTGATCAAGACGATCGGCTGCACCCGCTTCATCTACAACAAGCTGCTCGAGGACCGCATCGCCATCCATGAGGAGGCGATGGCGAGCGGCGGGCCGAGGCGGAAACCACCGACACCGGCCTCCTACAAGCCGCTGTTCCCGTTCCTTTGCGAGGCGGACAGCCTCGCGCTCGCGAACGCGAAGCTGCACCTCGACGCGGCGTTCGCGAAGTTCTTCGCCGGGACGGCCGGCTTCCCGGTGTTCAAGTCGAGACGGAAGGCGCACGCGTCCTACACGACGAACAACCAGCACGGCACGGTCCGCATCGAGGAGGACCGCATACGGCTCCCGAAGGTCGGGTTCATCCGGTTCACACAGCATCGCGGCTTCGACGGGGAAATCCGCTCGGCGACCGTATCGATGACGAGGGCGGGCAAGTTCTTCGTGTCGCTCCTCGTCGAGCAGGACGACGAGCCATGGATCCCGGCCGAGCACAAGGTCGGCATCGACCTCGGGTTGGAACACTTCGCCACCATGACGAACGACGATCTCATCACGGAGAAGATTTCGAACCCGCGCAACCTGCGAAAGGCCGAGGCGCGGCTCAAACAAGCGCAGCGCGCCCTCGCCCGCAAGAAGCCCGGCAGCAAGAACTGCGAGAAGGCCCGGATCCTTTTGGCTAAAAAGCATGAAAAAGTACGGAACCGCCGACATGACTTCCTCCACAAGCTGTCGCGACGCATCGTCGACGAGAACCAAGTCGTCGTGGTCGAGACGCTGAAGCCGAGGGAGATGATGAAAGACCGCCGCCTCGCGAAGTCGATCGGGGACGCCGGGTGGGGCGAGTTCGTCCGCCAACTCGAATATAAATGTAAATTCTACGGACGGACGCTGATCAAGGCCGACCCGTGGTTCGCCTCGACCCAGGTCTGTTCGAGCTGTGGCGAGAACGGCGGCAAGAAGGGGATGGACATCCGCGAGTGGACGTGTGCCGCGTGCGGCGCACACCACGACCGCGACGTCAACGCGAGCCTCAACCTGTTGCGCCTCGCCGACCGAAACACCTCAGGGCAGGGACTGCCCGACGAGCTTGGCCCATAACCGTGGCTGGTCAAAGCACGGTCTTCCCAAGAAGCTCCCACTTCAATTCGCGAAGCAAATAAGTGGTGAGTAGTTCACAACCGTCCCATGTCACGACAAAGAGTGTGACAGCGGCTGCTGCGATGAGACCGCCCATCCAACGCCAATGTCTTCGTTTCTTTACCTCGACTTCCATCGATTCCTCGACGAAACGATCATCGACGTCCCCCATCAAACGTGTAAGTCGATCTCCATTAATAGCGCCACCCCTTCCGCTTCGAGCGCTTGCTTCAAGTCGTTCCGAGTCCGAAGCAGCACCATCTTGACCTTGCTCTCGCTCACCTGGCGCATCTTCGCGATGTCTTTGATCGACAGAAAGTGAAAGTAACGCCCCATAAAGATCTGCCGGGTCTCTTGCGGCAACTGGGCCAAAAAGTCGTTCAACAACTCGATGACTTCTGAATCGGTCGCGACGGAGGAGGCGAGACAGTGCTCGAGCTCACTGACGATGAGCGGGACTTGTCCCGCTCCGCGCTTCTTGGCGTTCGCCTTCTCATACTTATGGAGCGAGACGTTACGAACAAGCTTCGCCAAATAGGCGGCGAGTCGTGCTGGACGTGTCGGCGGAATCGCTTGCCACGCCTTCATGTACGTATCATTGACGCACTCGTCCGCGTCCTCTCGGCTGTTTAAAATGTTATAGGAAATCGTATGACAATAGCCGCCGTACTTTTGGGCCGTCGCCTCAATCGCCCGTTCGGAACGTTGCCAATACAAATCGATAATCGCTTGATCGTCCAATCGAATCCCCCTCTCGATGTACTTACATCTTTATAGACCGGAAATGAAGTCCATCGGTCACAACTTCTGTAAAAGTTTTTTGGAGCGGCTCTTCACGGCCGGACTCCCTGTCTCGAGCTGTGTCTCGAGCAAGACTTTCAGTTCGTCCCGGAATCGTGGATGCATGGCGCTCAAGTCGAAAATCGCCTGTAGGGAGTTGACGATGACGATGTTGCTCGTCTCCGTGTCAATCCAATCGGTGAGCACATGAACGATGGCGGCCGCCTCGTCTTCCGTCCACGTCAGGCGTGGCATGAGTTGCGCCAAGTGCCACCTCACTTCTTGTTGAGTCGCGATATGTAGCTGTTGGAATAAGGACGCCTGATGCGCTTGAAGCAACTTTGGATGACGGCGTGTCACTTTCTCCATCGCGTCTGCGCTCCGCATCCGGATGACGGGACGGTCATCGGTTAGGCCGGTCATCAATTCGCTGAATCGGTCCGGGTCGTTCCCGACGTAGGCGACGACCGCATCGACATGGCCAATCGAGCGCAAATCCCCACCACTCAATACTTCTCGGATGTCCATTCTCCCACCTCTTTCTTCGTTCTCATTTTACAGAAAAAGGGACTCAGTAGACACTGAATCCCTTTGCATGCATATTAGTTATTCTCTTGCTTCAACCGATCGATGATATTATCCGACTTTACTTTCGAAATCGCGTACAGCATCGAAGAACCAACGATGAGGAAGATTACGACCGTGACGAACAAGATATCGCCCCACGGCAACGTGAACGCTGCTTCGAACGTGTTGATTTGCGCTCGGTAAATCAGGTACATGATGAGAATACTAATCGGCACCCCATACGCCAATGCTTTCATGCCGTAGAAGATGCTCTCATAGTACACCATCTTGTTGAACCCTTTCGGTGTCATCCCGACCGACCGTAGCATCGCGAATTCGCGGCGTCGAAGCGAGACGCTCGTCGAGATTGTGTTGAAGATGTTCGCCACCGAGATGAGCGAGATTAAGACGATGAACCCATAGACGAAAATCGATAACAGCAACAACACTTGCTCTTGTTGTTCACGCTGCTCCGACACGTTGAAGATGTATTGGTCCATGTTTTGTTCCGCCTCAATCACTTGTTGCGTCGCCTCAGGATTACTCGTGTTCAAGGCGATCGATGGACTCGATTGCTTCATCAATTGACCGATTTCATCCTCTTCAAACGTCCCTTCCCGAACGATCACATCGAGCCATCCAAGTGAACTCGTCATCACACCGGTCGGGGCGACGTCGGTCATGGCGCCGATTTTGATTGTTTTGAGCGGTGCCGTCTCGTCCGTTGCGTTCTCGTCCCGGAGTTCGAGCGTATCGCCGATTTCGGTCTCAATCGTCTTCGAGTTCACAAATTTCTTCTTGTCGACGTCTTGATACGATACTTCATCAATCAAGACGGCACCCGGCATCTCCCCGTCTTCAAAATTGCTGGCGGATGCCCCGATCTGCTTCAAGTACGCATCGAAACTTTCATCATCTAATTGATAAAGGGAGACATAATACATGAATTTCCCATCGACGAACGTGGACACCAAGTCTTCATTCTCGGTGACCGCGCTCGGTAACCGTGCTTCGTCGACCATCGTCTGGACGGTCGTGTTCTCGAAGTATGTCCCGCTCGTCACATTATCCAACGTCTCATAGCGACGTAAGTCATCTTTACTGAGATTCGACCCGTTCACGAGAATGTCGAACTCGTACGTGCCTTGTGACATCTCGAGTGACTGTTCAAGTCGATCCGTGAAGTAACTGACGACTAAAAACAGCACGATACTGATGACGAGCGAGAACACCGTCGCCAAATACCGTTTCCGGTTGCGTTTTGTGTTTTTCAGCCCAATCTCCGCTTCCAATCCGAAGATCCGTCGCACGAGTTTCGACGTCTTCACGTTCTTCGACGTCAGTCGCACGTCCTGGGTCTGACGAATCGCGTCAATCGCAGAAATCTTCGAAGCGCGGCGCGCCGGCAGATAACACGAGATGAAAATCGTCACGCTCGAAATGAAGACCGTCAACAGGAGTGTGAGCGGGGTGACGACGACTTCAAACTTCTCCGTCACGTTGAGCGCCTTCTCCGCAAAGGCGTTGATGAACAAGAACGTGACCCCGATTCCGGTCACCCCGGCGATGATGCCGATCGGGATGCTAATCCCTCCGATAATCAATCCTTCAAAGAAGACCGAGTTTCGTTTTTGCCGTTTCGTCGCCCCGACACTCGCGAGCATCCCGAGATAACGGGAACGCTCAGATACGCTGATGGCGAACGCGTTATAGATGAGCGAAATCGAGCCGATGACGATGACCGTCATGATAATCCCGACGAAACCATACAACGTCTTACGCAATCCGCCGTCGTCTGTCACTCCGTAATAGCGAAGCAACGATGAGTTATAAGCGATCCCTTCAATTTTCTGTTCGTTCATCACTCGTTCCGTATCCGAGTAAATCGAGTTATCGACATCATTCAAGGCAACGAACGTATCGACGGTCGCACCGTTCAACGCTTTGTCGTCAATGTATCCGACAACCGTATAGCCCGGCGACCAAGTCGGCTCCCAGGCCGGGCGCGTCATCGTGCCGACGACGGTCAACGTCACCGTATCTTTGACCTTCAACTGTTCAAGCATCGTCTCCCCTTCGCGGATCAAACCATCATTTTGGGTCAACACCCGACCGGACGACTCGTCCACGCGCTCACCGATCTCAATCGTCAATTCATCCCCGATATTGTACGTGACTTGCGCATTTTGACGGATGGCCTCGGAAATGACGACTTCGCCTTCTTTGTTCGGCAAGCGTCCGTCCGTCAAGTTGACGGGAAAGTTTTTCAGCCCCGACGTGTTATAGTTCCGGACGTATAAGTAAGGTTTATACGCATTCTGCGATTCCTTTAATTCCGCATAGCCGTCACTTGATAGGATGACGTCCTTCGTCGATGCATCATTTCGAATCGCCTCGACCTGCTCCTCATTCGTGTTGATGTATTGGACGTGCCATTCCCCATTGTCCGCGATGTCTTGACGGATCATCAAGTCCAGGAACGACGAACCCAGCGTCGTCACAGCCGTGATCATCGCCACCGAGATGATGACCCCGATGATGGTGACGAGCGAGCGCCGCTTGTTTTCACGCAAGTGGCGAAGCGTCATTTTATTGATGATGTTCATGAGCGGACGACCTCGTTCTTCGCAATCTTCCCATCCTCGATCGAGATGATCCGGTCGGCCTGCAAGGCGATCCGTTCGTCATGCGTGATGATGATGAGCGTCTGATTGAACTTTTTGTTGAACAGTTTCAAGAGGCTCATGATCTCTTCACTGTTTTGACTGTCCAAGTTCCCCGTCGGCTCATCGGCCAAGATGATGGCCGGGTTGCTGATGAGCGCCCGACCGATGGAGACGCGTTGTTGCTGCCCGCCAGACAGTTGGTTCGGCAGATGCGTCAACCGGTTCGATAGCCCGAGGATTCCGATGATGCGCTCCAAATGGGCGGCGTCAACTTTTTGCTCGTCCAACAACATCGGCAACGTAATGTTCTCCTCGACCGTCAAAATCGGGATCAAGTTGTAAAACTGATAAATCAAACCGATTTGACGGCGGCGGAAGATGGCGAGCTGCGTCTCGTCCAATTTATAAATATCCGTGTTGTCGATCAACACCTGTCCACTCGTCGGGACATCGACGCCGCCGAGCAAATGTAACAACGTCGACTTCCCCGAGCCCGATGGTCCGACGATACAGACGAACTCGCCTTTTTTGACCGTGAACGACACGTCATCGAGCGCCCGCACTTCCATCTCGTCTTTCCCGTATACTTTCGATAAGTGTTTTACTTCTAATATATTCATGTTTGCACCCTCCAGTACTTGATCTACTTTGAGTGTACCGAGCGAGTGTGACACGTCCGTGACTCGAAAGTGACTGTTTCGTCACTTAAGCGATTAGACGATTGCTTTGTAGAATCGAATTTGAAACGCAGTTCCAGCTCCACGTTCACTGCGTACGGTCAATTCACCTTGTTGGCTCGTGATGATGCTGTGGGCCATGGCGAGCCCGATACCGACGCTGTCGTCCCCCGCATTCATCCCTTTATAAAAACGTTGGAAAATGTACGGGACGTCTTGTTTGGCGATGCCACTCCCCGTGTCGCGAATGACGATTTCCGTATACAGGGTATTCTCACTGTAATCGATGAACAGCTCCCCTTGTTCCGGTGTATGCTCGACGCAATTCTTTAAGATGTTGATGAGCGCCTCGGTCGTCCACTTCATATCGCCTTCGAACGCGACGTCACGCTCACCCGTAATCTGGAGCCGTTGCATTTTAATATCGATTGGCACGAGCAACGGTTCCGTTACGGCTTGAACGAGCACGGGGACGGGCACCGGTTCCCGTTTGAACTGAATCGTCCCGGCATCGATTTTAGACAGCTTAAGCAGTGACGAGACGAGCCACTCCATCCGCTCGAGCTGCACCTGCACGTTATGCGTGAACTCTTGACGCTTGTCATCCGACAGCCGCGGGTCACTGAGCAAATCCGCCATGACGGTCATCGACGTGAGCGGCGTCTTCAACTGATGAGAGATGTCGGAGATGGCATCCGTCAACTTCTGCTTGTCCTCTTCGAGATGCGTCCCTTGTTCCGACAGCATCTTCGTCACTTTATAGATTTGACTCTTCAACAGGCTGAGTTCGCCTTCGCGATTGTCTCGGACGTCAAGTTGATAGTTGCCGTTGCTGATTTCTTGCAGGTAACTAGATAGCTGATCGATCTCCCGATAGCGCCACGCCGTGAAGCGATAGGTCGCCCTCAAGAGTGCAATTGATAGGATGATGATGAGGATGAACGCCTCCAAGGAGATGAAGACGACTGCGACAGTTGAGGCCACCCCAATCAGCAACAAGAGGCTGACGAAATAGATGCGGATTTCTCGATTGCGCAACATGTCAGCGTTCCACCTTATAGCCGATGCCACGGATTGTCTTAATCAACGTCGGCCGTTGCGGGTCGTCCTCGAGCTTCTCGCGTAACCGTTTGATGTAGACAGTCAACGTATTGTCATTCACAAAATCCCCACCCATGTCCCAAATCTGGTCGAGTAGTTGGGCGCGTGACAATACTTGCCCTGTATGTCTGCCGAAGATGAGCAAAAGGCGGTATTCAAGCGCGGTCAATAGAATCTCATCCCCATCCTTTTTCACTTTCGCGTCTTGCGTATTGATTTCGACCGACCCGATTTTCAGAATAGGCGAACTGGTCTGTTTATGGTAGCGGCGCAACACCGAATGAATCCGCGAGATGAGTTCACGGACCCGGAACGGTTTCGTGATGTAGTCGTCCGCCCCCATATCGAGTCCCATGACGACGTTCACTTCATCATCGAACGCCGTCAAAAAGATGACAGGTATGTCCTGTTTTTGTTTCACGAGCCGGCATAAGTCATAGCCGCTCCCATCCGGCAACGACAAATCGAATAGACACAGGTCAATCGTATGTAACTGTTGTTCAATCAAACGTGTCGCGTCGGTCGCGTTCTGGCACAACGTCGTCGTGAATTGTTCTTGTTCGAGCGAATATTGGAGACCGGAGGCGATTGTCCGGTCGTCTTCAACGATTAAAATGTGCATCTGATTCCCTCCTGACTCTTCTCTTCATAATATAGCAGTCTTTTTCAAGTGAGGAGACAAAACAAAAAACCGAACGAGACATCTCGTTCGGGATGGCCAGACGTCGGTCACGCTCAGATTAGGATGTTGTCACACGAAGGCACTGTGGTCGTTCGAATCCGTCTGCACCTAAAAACCGTAGCGCATCAATCGTTAACGCGTCGAGCTTGATGGATTGAACGCTCGGCTCCGTCTGTTCATCGACCCACACTTTCCAAATCTCGACTTCCTCCGCCGTCTTCAAGTGATCGGTTATATACTCTACGAGCTGTTCGGCTCTCGCATCGGAATATCGCCAGCGCAACTCCACGACGTGCGGTTTTGAAGAATAAGCCTCGACGTTCGCCACGTCATAATATAGGTCTCGCTTAATTTCGATTTCATCAAGCTGCTCTTCTGACTCGACGTTCATCAAAATCTTTTCATCACGGTCAAGGCCTTCGTCGTCTGTAAGCATGTCAGGCAACACGACGCCTTTTTTGATGGCCTCGTTGATCGATAAGAACTCGATATACGGATTTTCGACTTCTTTCAGTGGGTGATCGCTCGTTATAAATTGAAATTCACTCATGTAAAAACCTCCTGATCTTTGATATCCTGCTCGTTATCGCTTCATCGCATGAATGGAAATGAGGAGTCCAATCCAATATCCAATGATTGAACCGATGACAATACCATACATGGACGAAAAATTGAGTAAGACAGAGATGAGTAGTCCGCCAGCCGTTCCAAACGCAAGGCCAAGACCGACCGCAGATTCACGCCATTCGTTCATGTTTACCCTCCCCTTCCACCCACTTCATACGAAGCAGCCCGCCCAAACGTTTCATCGCCCATCTACTATTTTTCATATAAAAAAGGGACCCAGTATACACTGAATCCCGGTAAAACATTATTCGACTGTCGATGCTGCTTCGGCAAGCGCAGCTTCTTCTTTATGATAGTTCTCAACGAACGCATCAAGGTGCGCCCGCACTTCGTCTGTCGATTTCGTGTCCATCAGCTTCACACGGAGATCGCTCGCCCCGCGGAAGCCTTTCACGTAAATCTTGAAGAAGCGGTGTAAGTTCGAGATTGAACGCGGCACGTCTTCTTGGAACTTGTCCTGCAAATCGAGTTGGAGACGAAGCAAGTCGAGGTACTCTTCCATCGAGTGCTCACGCGGCTCTTTCTCGAACGCGAACGGGTTCTTGAAAATCCCACGGCCGATCATGACGCCGTCGACGCCATATTTCTCGACGAGTTCTAACCCCATTTGACGGTCGAGGATATCGCCGTTGATCGTGATGAGCGTATCCGGTGCAATCTCATCGCGCAGTTTGACGATATCCGGAATCATCTCCCAGTGCGCGTCGACTTTACTCATCTCGTTGCGTGTACGCAAGTGAATCGACAAGTTGGCGATGTCTTGCTTCAAGAGATGCGTCAACCAGTCGCGCCACTCATCGAGTTTCGCGAAACCGAGACGTGTCTTGACGCTGACCGGGATGCCGCCGGCTTTCGCCGCTTGGATGAGTTCCGCTGCGACGTCAGGACGGAGGATGAGCCCGCTCCCTTTCCCGCGCTTCGCCACGTTCGGCACCGGGCAACCCATGTTGATGTCGAGGCCTTTATAGCCCATCTCGGCCATCCCGATGCTCATCTCGCGGAAGTAGTCAGGATTATCGCCCCAAATGTGGGCGACCATCGGCTGTTCGTCCTCGGTGAACGTCAAGCGTCCGCGCAGGCTACCTTTCCCTTCCGGGTGGCAGTAGCTGTCCGAGTTCGCGAACTCAGTGAAAAAGACGTCAGGTCGGCCGGCATGGGCGACGACGTGGCGGAAGACGACATCGGTCACGTCTTCCATCGGGGCAAGTATAAAGAATGGACGCGGAAGGTCGCGCCAGAAGTTTTCTTTCATGTCAAATCATTCCCTTTCGTAGTCAATCCAACAAAATCACTTTATCTATCTTATTATGGACGCGGGAATGTATCAACTGACAATACTTCAAGAATCTATGCGCTATTCCTTTTCGATGAGTTTAAAGAAGTGAGCAAACCCGTCCTGCAGCAAATACTCCAGTATACGATTCGTATGAACAGACTCGACAACTTGAACATTTAATAACGTTTGGAGCACCATCCCATCGATGGCTGCCATCGTCCAGGCGGCGACCGCTCTCGTCGAGGGTCCGCGTTCAACGCCGTACGCTCTCACAAAGATGGCTTCGACGCGATTGATCCAATCCTCATATTTTTCCTTAAACTTATTTTGTAACTCCACATTCCCGAGCATCGCCTCATGGGCCAAATAAAACTGCAAACGGCTTTCCGCATCTTTTTTGAGTCGGTCTTGCATCCCATCGAAGATTTCTTGAATGATTTCGCGGGCCTCTTTCTTGTCTTCAATCGAGACGGTCGCGATTCGTCGAATCTCACCTAATCCTTCGTCCATCACGTCATACAGAATGGCCTCTTTCGAACTGTAATAATGATAGATCGCGCCCGTGCTAAACCCTGCTTTTTTTGCGATTCCCCGAAGCGTCGTACCTTGAATCCCGTTTTCGATAATCGTCGCTCGCGCCGCTTCTAATATCTTTTGTTTTCCTTCGTTCATCATATGCTCCGACGCTCCTCACGTAATAATGGCTAATTATATCATAATGATTTGTCGGATTTATGACATGTCCCTGTGACGTACCAAACCTTATTGACAACGCTTTCATTGATTTGTTACACTTTTCACATAAACATAACGAACGTTCGGTATGTTTAGTGACATCATCTTTTCATCGTTGCTTCATCACTATCCTTTAGAAATGAAAGGAGCGTTATCGTATGTTCTTCTTTGAATCTATCCCTTGGTACAATGTCGTGATGTGGTTCGTCGTATTCGGTCTATTGATCGGGTTGAATGAAATCGTCCGATCTAGCAAAAAAGCGAGCATCTTCATGTTCATGGCCGTACCAATCGCCTTGACCCCGATTTGGTTCTTCACTGCCGACCCTGAAATCACCTCGTGGTTCCATTGGGTGAAAGTGTATTCAGCATTAGCCGGAAGTTTGATTTACATGGTCATCCGCTTCACGGATTATCATAAGAAACATCCATGGTATTTGATGCTCGTCCCAGGTATTTTGGCACTCAACATCGCCGAGGCCGTCGTTCGAGAGTTCCAAGTCGGTATCATGGGATTTGAAGGTATGGTCGATGGGATGTACTATATCTCGGGCGGTTGGAACTACGTGAACGCCATCGCGGGAATCTTGAACTTGGTCCTCATCTGTGGCTGGGTCGGTATTTTTGCCACATCTGGTAAGAAAAAAGACATGCTCTGGCCGGACCAAACGAAACTTTGGATTGTCGCTTACGGCATTTGGAACATCGCTTACGTCTATTCATGCGCACCAGGTAACGCTTTTTATTCAGGCTTCGCCTTGAACATCGCCGCGACGGTTCCCGCCTTGCTTTGGGCAAAAGGCACATGGATGCAAAACCGGGCGCAGACGCTCACATTTTGGATGATGTGGGTCATGACGTTCCCTTACTTCTTTGCTGTCGGTAGTACGTTCAATGTGAGTGTGTCCTACAATCCGGCAGCGAACTGGACGATCGCCCTGCTCAGTTTGGCACTGAACGTCGTCCTCGCCGTCTGGCAAGTGACACGGATTGTCAAATACAAACTCAATCCGTTGAAAGACGAATTGTGGAAAGATACGCACGAATATAAAGAAATCGATGCGATGCGCGAAACAAATCATCAAGAGTTAGAACATGCACATGTGAAAGCTCTATAATCCAAAAACAACAACCTCAATGGAACCGTTCATCGGTTTCACTAAGGTTGTTGTTTTTCTAATGTTATTAGATGAAGGCCTTAACTTTTAATGTATTCGCGTTATTGTGGACCTAACTCTCCCGTACCAAACGTTGCATCGAACGCTCGGCACCAGATGACTACGGTCGTGTATTGCGTGAGATCAACATCTTCAGGAATCAAATAATTTTGGTTCCCGGTATTGCCCTTTAACGCGCCTAGACGAATCCCTTCTGTCGTCTCCATCCCCGGCTGAATCAAATAGACGAACAAGTCTGGCCCATTTGTCGTTTGGAAATCTTCGAAGCGCAAGTACACGCCGTCTTCTGCACGGATCGTTTGAATGTTCCCTGACGTTTCATAGTTCTTTTCTCCATCCATGAACACTCCTGCCAAGTCGGCAAACTCCGTAGCGGTTCCGTCATCCTCAGACGACGAGGGTTCCGTCGCTTCCTCGGCTTCTCCTTCTTCCACGTTTGTATCAAGTGAGGTCGGCGGAAGTCCCTCATCAACCGTCTCGTCCAAGAAAATAGGAGAAATGAGCCACCACCCAATCAGCAGGACGGCTACTCCCCCTATACCTAAAATCACTTTTGTCACGTTTCGCATCATCTTCACTCCTTATCATGAGAAAATCTTTAGTTCTCAGTACAAGTAACCTATTAAATCCAAATGACCTTCCGTCCATGCTTTATCACCGACCGACCGAATCATCAACTCATCAAAGGATGCTTCTCCGATTCCACGTGTCGTCTGCCGTTCATCGTCGATTTGGAGCCACGTACACATGTTGTCGACATGGTTGAATCCCGTTCGTAAATAAAGATCAGGTCGGTCCGCAAACAATAAGAGGAAATCGACTTGATTCGTCTCTCCTAAATCAATGACCTCATTCAATAACGCCTTACCAATACCGTCGCCCTGCATCTCTTTTTTGACGCATAAATCAATCACACCAAGAACTTGAATCGGTTCCCCGTTCAAATTCATCACTCGATAGTCTAGTCCGACATGACCAACGACTTCCCCTTCGTCCCCAAAAGCGAGAAGACGGAGATGAGGCAACTGCTTGAAATATCGACGATTCGGATAGAGCGGTTCAAATGATGCCACCAATAAATCACTGATTTCATTACTCAATGTCTCATCAATCTCTAATTCTAAATAACGATGAATGTTCATCCACAGTCTCCCCCTAACGTGATACTAAAAAAACCTCCGATTTCTATACAAAATCGAAGGTTCATCTGCATTCATCTTATTCCATTTTCTCTAGCCACGCCACCGTCTCCACATGTGCCGTATGCGGGAACATGTCGACCGGTGTGACTTCGACAAGTCGGTAGCCGCGGTCGGCGAGGTAACGCATATCGCGCGCCTGCGTCGCGACGTTACACGACACGTAGACAATCCGCTTCGGTGCCATCTCGACCATCGTCTCGAGGAACGACTCGGCACAACCTTTACGCGGCGGGTCGACGACGATGACGTCAGGATTGATGCCATCCTTCTTCCACTGTGGCAACACATCTTCTGCCGCGCCACACGCGTACGTCACGTTGTCGATTTCATTGACAAGCGCGTTCTGTTTCGCGTCCTCGATCGCTTCCGGTACGACTTCGACGCCGTACACGTGCGCCGCTTTCCGGGCGAGGAACAGACTGATCGTCCCGATGCCGCAATAGGCGTCGACGACTTGTTCCGTCCCCGTGAGTTGCGCGTATTCGAGCGCCTTGCCGTACAGTTTCTCCGTCTGGACCGGGTTGACCTGGAAGAACGAGTGCGGGGAAATCGTGAACGTCAATCCACCGATCTTATCTTCGATCGTCTCATGGCCATATAACAATTTGTTCGTCGATCCTAAGATGACGTTCGTCTTGTCCGGGTTGACGTTTTGCATAATCGACGTCACGTCCGGGAGACGCTTCAAGATGTCGGCGACGATCTCGTTGACGCCTTTGATTTTCGTCGTCTTCGTGATGAGGACGATCATCAATTCACCCGAATGGTACCCGTAACGGGCCATGACGTGGCGGATGACGCCGCGCCCGGTCTTCTCATCGTACGCCGGCACATTGTGCGCCGCGAGCACGTCACGGACGACTTGGACGGCCTCATCGTTGCGCTCGTCTTGGATGAGGCATTCCTTCATCTCGACGATATCGTGCGAACGTGGACGATAGAAACCGGCGACGAGGCGACCGGCCTCGTCTTTGAACGGCACTTGCGCCTTGTTACGGTAACGCCATGGTTCCGGCATGCCGATTGTCTCGTGGACGGGCACGTCGAACTGACCGAGTCGTTTCAACGCATCGACGACACGGTCCCGTTTTTGACGGAGTTGGCCTTCGTAGCTGAAGTGTTGGAGCTGACAGCCCCCGCACTGATAGAAAATCGGGCACGGTGGCTCGACACGGTCCGCACTCGCTTCTTTCACATCGATCAAGCGGGCGAATCCGTACTGTTTATTCGTCTTCGTCACGACGATCTCCACGGTCTCTCCCGGAAGTGCGTTCGGGACGAACAACGTATAACCGTCGACGCGTGCCACGCCCGCGCCTTCGTGTGTGAGGTCGTGGATGTGGACGTCGAGACGGTCATTTTTTTGGACTGGTAACATGAGTCTCTCCTTTCCCGATTCAAAAAATAGTGTGTATTGGTTCATACCCGTTCCAAGCGAACGAAAAGCTCGGCGTGTGCGCCACGCCGAGCCGACTCATTCTGCTTTCTCGTTTGACACGTTGAACAGCTGTTTAATCATCTGTTCGCGTTCATACTGGGCGTTCAAGTCTTCCATCTCACGGATGCGCGCGTTCGGCGCGAGCACCGTCAAGTGACGGAACAAGTTCCGCATCTCGCCCGTGCATTCGCCGCCGTACTCACCGTCGATGTTGAGACTCATCGGTTCCGTCGTCGTCTTCATCTTGACGCGCCCCGTCTTGACATGCTCGACGAGCGGACTTGACAAGTGCTCACCACGGAGCAATAAACGGACGACGTGGATGAACTCGAACAAGTTACACTTGCGTAAGATGAACAAGTCGAACAGTCCGTCGTTCAATGACGCGTGCGGTGAGATCTTCTCAAAGCCACCGACCGAGTTCGAGTTCGACGTGAGGAAAATCATGACCTCGCCGCTGAACGTACCCTCATCATGTTCGAGCTCGATGTACGTCGGCTTGATGAGTGGAAGCTTTTCCATCCCTTTGACGTAATAGGCGAGCTGACCGAGCGCCGTCTTCAGTTTCGACGGGACCTCGTACGACAGCTCCGTCATGATGCCGCCGCCGGCGATATTGATGAAGTAGTGGATATCCCCTGTCTCCCCTTCAATCTCACCGAGGTCGACCGGCATCTCGAAACCGTCACAGATGACGTCGAGGGCGCCGACAACGTTGAGCGGGATTCGCATCGCCCGGGCGAAGTCGTTCGTCGTTCCGACCGGGATGAGTCCGATTGTCGGACGCGTGTCGAGCGGGGCGAGTCCCGAGATGACCTCGTTCAGCGTCCCGTCCCCACCGGCCGCGATAATCAAGTCGAACTCGGCCTCCGCGGCCCGAACGGCCTCGAGCGTCGCGTCGCCGATCGCTTTCGTCGCGTACGTCGACGTCTCATAACCCGCATCCTCGAGGCGGTTCAAAATGTACGGGAGTTCCCGTTTGATCACTTCTTTTCCAGATGTCGGGTTATAGATGACCCGTGCGCGTTTTCGCATATCGTCACCATCAATCTGCTAATTTTTTAATTCTAAATTCTCCAATTCATTACTTGTTAACCAGTTGCCTTCAATACTTTGACAACAAACCGAAAAATATCTATTAATTTCTTTTTACCACGCTTATGGGTTAAAACACGATATATCCATTCAATTTTAAGCAATCTAAAAAGCTTAGGCGCTCGGCGGACTTCACCAGAAAGAACATCGAATGTGCCTCCTACGCCCATATAGATGCCTTTATCTACATGATCAATTAAAGAAGCAATCCATTGTTCTTGTAATGGCATACCTAACCCTACCAAAACTACATCAGGTTGAGTACGTATGCATAAGTCTCTAATTTGATTCTTTTCCTCATCCGTAACAAAGCCATGGAAACTTCCACTCCAATTGATGTTCGGATATTTTTTACTCATCCTCTTCTTGAATTCGGATTGAATGTGAGGTTCTGCCCCATAACTAATAATGCTGTATCCTTTTACATTTGCTTCCGCTAGCATCATCTCAGCCAATTCTATGCCGGGAATAACATGGTCAATCGGTTGGTGAAATCTTTTAGAAGCCCATTGGATTCCAACACCATCAGGAATGAGATATTCCGCTTTATGAAGAATTTTTTTATACTCTGGATTGCGCTCCGCCTCCATAATAATTTCTGGATTTGCGGTAATAAAAAATGCTTTTTTATCATTTGATAATATATTTCGCAATGCGTCTAACCATTCATCTCGGCTACCATCTAAAAATGAATAGTTAAATATTTTAATCTCTTTGAATTTCATAAAATCATCAGCGTTTGGCGATCTCTTCGTGGAACAAGCCATCGAGGAGTGCCGGGTTCGCCATCCCTTTCGTCTGCTTCATGATCTGCCCGATGATAAAGCCTTTGGCACGGTCTTTCCCGTTCTTAAAGTCTTCAATCATCTGCGGATGCGCTTCGAACAAGTCGAGGATGTAGCCGCGGAGCAAGTTCTCGTCCGAGATTTGGGCGAGACCGTTCGCTTCGACGTACGCCTTCGGCTCGGCGCCTTCTTCGATCATGGCTGTGAACACGCGTTTGGCGATCTTCGAAGAAATTGTACCTTCTCCAATCAAACGAATCAACTCCGCGAGCGAGCTCGGTGTCAATTTCATCGTCTCGATCGTATCGTCCGATTTGTTCAAGTGACCGAGCACTTCGCCCATGAGCCAGTTCGCGGCCGCTTTCGGTTCGGCACCGGCAGCAGTCGTCGCTTCGAAGAAGTCCGAGAACTCCCGCGTCGACGTGAGCGCCTTGGCGTCATAAGCTGACAGGCCGTAGTTGTTCATATAACGTTCACGACGTGCGACCGGAAGTTCCGGAAGCGTGGCGCGGATGCGTTCTTTCCATTCCTCATCGATTTCGAGACGGACGAGGTCCGGCTCTGGGAAGTAGCGGTAATCGGCCGCTCCTTCTTTGACACGCATGAGAATCGTCTTCTTCGCCGCCTCATCAAAACGGAGCGTCTCTTGACGCATGACACCGCCCGTGATGAGGAGTTTACGATGACGGTCTTCCTCATACTCGAGCGCCTTCAAGACGTTCGAGAACGAGTTCAAGTTCTTGAGCTCCGTCTTCGTGCCGAACGGCTCTTGACCGAACGGACGGACCGAGATGTTACAGTCGCAACGAAGCGACCCTTCTTCCATCTTGACGTCCGAGACGCCCGCGAACGAGAGCACTTCTTTCAAGCGCTCGAGGTAAGCGACAGCATCTTTCGGTGAACGCATGTCGGCCTCACTGACAATCTCGATGAGGGGTGACCCGGTCCGGTTGAAGTCGACGACCGAGTGTTTCTCGCCCGTGTGGTTCATCTTCCCGGCATCTTCCTCGAGATGGACGCGTTCGATGCGGAACCGTTTCATCTCACCGTCGACTTCGACATCGACGTGACCGTTGAAACCGATTGGCTGGTCGAACTGCGAGATTTGGTACGCTTTCGGCGTATCTGGATAGAAGTAGTTCTTGCGGTCGAACTTCGTGTCGGTCGCGATTTCGCAGTTGAGTGCCATCGCGGCCTTGATGGCGAGATTGACCGCCTCTTCGTTCAATTTAGGCAAGACGCCCGGGTGTCCGAGACAAATCGGACACGTCTGTGTATTCGTTTCGGCACCGTATGTGCGCGAGCAGCCACACCAAATCTTCGACTTCGTGCTCAGCTCGGCGTGCACCTCGATCCCGATGATCGTTTCAAAGTTCATCGTACGTCCTCCTTAGAGCTGTGGCATCTTGAAACCGCCGTTTGCTTGTTCAAAAGCATGGGCCACGCGGTAGAGTGTTGGTTCACTGAAATGGTTCCCGATGATCTGTAAACCGACCGGGAGACCTTCTGACAAGCCAGCCGGTACCGAGATGGCCGGAATGCCCGCCAAGTTGACCGGAATCGTCATGATATCGTTGGCATACATCGTGAGCGGATCTTCGAGCTGCTCGCCGAGTTTGAACGCGACCGTCGGCGCTGTCGGTCCGATAATCGCATCGTAGTCGGCGAACACGTTCGCGAAGTCTTGCTTCATGAGCGTGCGGACCTGTTGCGATTTTTTATAAAACGCATCGTAATAACCTGAGCTGAGTGCGTACGTCCCGAGCATGATGCGGCGTTTCACTTCTTCCCCGAAACCTTGTTCGCGCGAGTACGTGAACACTTCTTCGAGCGCATCGGCCTCGGCGCGGCGTCCGTAACGGATGCCGTCAAACCGGGCGAGGTTCGAAGATGCTTCCGATGACGCGAGCAAGTAGTATGTCGGGAGCGCATATTTCACCGTCGGGAGCGAGACCGTCTCGACCGTCGCACCGAGCGACTTGAGCGTCTCGACCGCTTGTTCAATCTGTTTACGGACACCGTCTGACACGCCTTCGGCCATGAACTCTTGTGGAAGTGCGAGCTTCATGCCTTTGATATCACCGTGAAGCGATTTCGTGTAATCCGGTACGTCGACCGTTGCCGATGTCGAGTCCATGTCGCAATGACCGGCAATCGCGTTCAACAAGTAGGCGTTATCTTCGACCGTACGTGTGAGCGGACCGATTTGGTCGAGCGACGAGGCGAATGCGACGAGGCCGTAACGTGAGACGAGACCATACGTCGGTTTCATCCCGACGACGCCACAATAGGCCGCCGGCTGACGAATCGAGCCACCCGTATCCGAGCCAAGGCTGAATAAGACTTGACCGGCCGCGACCGTTGCCGCTGAACCACCTGACGAACCGCCTGGTACGCGGTCTGTGTCCC
Organism: Exiguobacterium sp. s6; assembly: GCF_018618155.1. Taxonomy (NCBI): domain Bacteria; kingdom Bacillati; phylum Bacillota; class Bacilli; order Caryophanales; genus Exiguobacterium; species Exiguobacterium sp. s6. The sequence continues at coordinate 586,729 of NZ_JACSLN010000001.1, read as the reverse complement.
ACGGGTTGCGGACGACTTTGAATGCCGAGTTCTCGTTCGATGAACCCATCGCGAACTCGTCCATGTTGAGCTTCCCGATTGTGACGGCACCGGCGTCATGGAGACGCTCGACGACCGTCGCGTCATGGGCCGGGACAAAGTTCTCGAGGAACTTCGAGGCACACGTCGTGCGTGTCCCTTTTGTGACGATGTTGTCTTTGACGCCGATCGGCAAACCGAAGAGCGGGTTGTCCGATGTCTTGGCGAGCTCGTCCATCCGTTTCGCCTGTTCGAACGCATCTTCGTTGAGCGTCAAGAAGGCACCGATTTTCTCGTCGGTCGCCTCGATGCGGTCAAATGATTCTTTGACGAGGTCGGATACCGTGACTTCGCCTTCTTTTATAAGCGTATGCAGCTTGGCTACACCGTGATCAAATAAACTCATGAAGGGCCTCCTTATTCAAAGACCGCTGGGACACGGACTTGACCGTTCTCCCAATCTGGCGCCATCCGTTCGACTTCCTCGCGTGGAAGTGAAGGACGAACCTCGTCTTTGCGTAGTACGTTTTTCAAATCTAGGGCATGGGTCGTCGGGATGACGCCCGTCGTATCGAGTTCATCGAGTTGCTCGGCGAACTCGAGGATTTTTGTCAATTGCTCCGTGAAGTGCGTCACTTCATCTTCTGTGATCGCAAGTCGGGCGAGTCCGGCGACGTGCCGAACTTCAGCTTCTGTGATTCGAGCCAAAGGTTCCACCTCCAACAGTTTTCAATACATCGTCCATTATCATACCACTTTTTTATAAGACAAAAAAGAAAATCCCATCTCGCCAATCTTGATGTCTTTTTTGAAAAGTTAGGGAATGTCCCTGTAATATTGACTCGTTTCCAAAAACGCCTATTCGGTCCGTCCCTCAATCTCATTATGCTTAGAAAGAAGCATTCTTTTTTTCGAGGAGGATCCCTATGTCAATCCGTAACAAACTGATCGTCGCCTTCACCGTCTTGCTCGTGTTGTTGCTCGGGGTGAGCGGCTACTCATTCTATGCGTTGAACGCGTCCAAGGCCGCCCAGCAAGATATGAACGTCTCGTGGGTGCCGGGGATGGACCAAATTCATCAAGTCGATAAACAGCTGCTTGAGATTCGCCAACAGATGATGCGTCACGCCTTGGTCGAAGACGAGGTGACCAAGCAAAATGTCGAAACGAACCTCGACACGGGCATCACGATTCTCGAGCAACAGATGAGCGGTTATGAGTCGACCATCATCACGAAAGCCGACCAGGAGCTGTTCAATCAAGCGACGGACCAATGGACGACATTTAAAACGAATATCGAGGAGCTCGTCCGCATTTCGAACACGGACGGTCAAGCCGCAGCCGATGCCTATATCCGGGACACGGCGACACCGGCCGCCGACGCCCTCTCGAACACGCTCGGTCTGCTCGTCAACTTGAACCGCGACGCGATTCGGTCTGACACGGAATCCGGTGCGGCGCTGTTCGAGCAAGTCCAGTTCACACTCATGGTCATCATGGCTGCGGCTGTCGTCTTTACAGTATTGATGATGGTATTCATCTTCCGCTCGATCTTCGAACCGCTCAACGAGTTCAAACTGAAGATGCGCGAACTCGCCACGAGTCAAGGCGATTTGACGACCGCCATCCCGGTGAAGCGACGCGACGAGTTCTCGGGACTCGCCCGCGACTTCAACCAATTCATCGCCAACCTCCGTCAATTGATCCTTCAAGTGAACGGTGTGTCACGCGGGGTGACCGAACAATCCGCTCACATGTACGACGAATTGAAAGCGCTTGATACGTACATGACGACGACCGCCGCGACGACAGAGGACTTGACAGCCGGCATGCAACAGACGGCCGCGAGTGCACAAGAGATGAACGCGTCGGCCTCCGACATGGAACGGACGCTCCACCATATCGTGACGATGGCCGCCGAGCGAAAAGCCGAGGCCGCACAAGTCGATGCCCGTGCCGTCGCCCTGCGTGACCATGCCGTCGAGGCGAAAGCGTCCGCACTCAGTGTCCTGTCATCGACACGTGTCAATTTAGAGAAAGCGATGCAGGACGCCAAAGCCGTCCGGGAAATCGCGACACTCACGAATGACATCCTCGACATCGCCGCCCAGACGAATCTCCTGTCCTTGAACGCCTCGATCGAAGCCGCTCGGGCCGGTGAAGCGGGACGCGGGTTCGCCGTCGTCGCCGATGAGATTCGAAAACTGGCGGAGACGAGCCGGACGACCGTCGAACGGATTCAAGCCATCTCGACGACCGTGCTCCACTCCGTCGACCATTTAAATGACACGTCGAGCGAGATGCTCGGTTTCCTCGATACGAACGTGTTGAAAGACTATGATCAGCTTGAGGAAGCGGCCGAGCATTACAGTGAGGACGCCGGCCGATTCGAGACGACCGCATCAGAATTCGCCGATGCCGCCGTCGAACTCGAACAGTTGACGTCGAACATGATCGGGGTCATCCAAGATGTCGCCGTCACGGTCAACAACGGGGCGCTCGGCACGCAAGAAATCGCCGAGAAAGTGACCATGTCCGTCGACCGCTTCAGCGAGTTGAACCGGGCCACCGAGATGTCCCAACAAAAAATGGATGAGTTGAACGAGTTGATCGGTCAATTCAAAGTATGAAAAAAAGGAAGCGTCCTCGCGTGAGGATGCTTCCTTTTGGTTAGGCGGCCGCTTGCCGCAACTCTTTTTTCCGTTCCAATTCGAAACGCTTCGTCTCGGCGACGACGACACCCGACAAGAACAAGAGACCAATCAAGTTCGGGATCGCCATCAGTCCGTTGAAGACGTCCGAGATGGCCCAAATCAGATTCAAGTTCGTCGTCATCGCACCGAGTCCGGCGACGAGGATATACATCATCCGATACGGAACGATCGCTTTCTCCCCGAGCAAGTAATAGACCGACCGTTCGCCGTAATAACACCAGCCGATGACCGTCGAGAAAGCGAAGAAGACGAGCGAGATCGTGACGATGAGTTCCCCAATCGGGCCGAGGAAGTAAGCGAATGACGCTTGCGTCAACTCGATACCTTGGAGCCCGCCCGTATATTGACCGCTCATGACGATCGTCAATCCGGTGATCGAACAGACGATGAGCGTATCGATCAATACTTGCGTCATCGAGACGAGCGCTTGCCGTCCCGGGAAATCGGTCTTCGCGGCAGCAGCTGCGATCGGCGCCGAACCGAGACCCGCCTCGTTCGAGAACACGCCTCGGGCAACTCCGTAACGGATGGCCGCACCGAGCGCCCCGCCGCCGATGGCCTCCGCACTGAACGTGCTCGAGAAGATGGTCGCGAACGCCGATGGGATCAACTCGTAATTGGTGACGAGAATGACGAGACCGCCTCCGACGTATGCGAAGATCATGACCGGCACGAAAATGCCGACGACTTTCCCGATTGATTTGACGCCGCCGAGAATGACGAACGCCGTCAAGACCATCATGCCGATTCCCGTCGCGATCATCGGTACCCCGAACGACGTGTTCAAGGCAAGACTGATCGAGTTCGTCTGGACACCGTTGCCGATTCCGAACGCAGCGATTGACGCGAACAAGGCGAACGTCATTCCGAGCCACCGTTTTTTCAACCCGTGCTCCAAATAGTACATCGGTCCACCGGCGATTTCTCCCCGCTCATCGACGACACGATATTTGACGGCAAGGATCGCTTCGGCGTATTTTGTCGCCATCCCGATAAAACCGGAGAGCCACATCCAGACGATGGCCCCCGGACCCCCGAGGACGACCGCCGTCGCGACACCGACCATGTTGCCGGTCCCGACCGTGGCCGCGAGCGCCGTCATGAGTGCTTGGAAATGTGAGATATCCCCGCGCTGCCGCTTCTGTTTCGCGACCTCTGCGTCCGTCTGCTGTTTCGGGATGAACGCTTCTTTCAAACCGACACCGAGACGTGTCACTTGGATAAATCCGAGCCGGAACGTCAAGTAAATCCCTGTCCCGATCAATAGAATCAACAAATGTGGTCCCCAGACGAGATTCGATAGACTCGTCAAGACCGCTTCAAATTGCTCCATGCTAGTTATGCCCCCTATGTATTTCTTGAATTCACTGTTCCTTCATATTTTTCAGAACATTCTCAACTTCGTCAAGTTGACGGGGCATGAAACCGAGACGTTGCCGTGTAATATTTTTGTAATATACCTCTCTGACGCTTTGAATGACCTTGATTCCAAATTTAGTATTTGAAATAAATTTGTAATGAGAAACCCTAACAAAAACGGCCTCCCCTCAAGGAAGCCGTCGCCATTTATGATGTGAGCGACGTGACGACTTCGTCGACGTGCCCATTCACTTTCACACTGCGCCATTCCTGTTCGATATAACCGTCCTCATTGATGAGGAACGTCGAGCGGACGATGCCGTAGTACTCTTTCCCGTAGTTCTTCTTCAACTGCCAGACGCCATATAACTCCGACACCTCATGCGTGTCGTCGACGAGCAAATCGAACGGAAGCTCGTGTTTGGCGATGAAGTTTTGGTGCTTCTTCTGGCTATCGGCCGAGATGCCGAGGACGACGGCCCCGTTCAATCTCGGTGTCGCGTCACGGAAATCACACGCCTCGGTCGTGCAACCCGGCGTCGCGTCCTTCGGGTAGAAGTAAAGGACGACTTTCTGACCACGATAGTCCTCGAGCGAGATCATGTCCCCGTTTTGGTTCGGTAATGTGAATGTCGGTGCTAACATGTTGTTTCCTCCTTATCCGAACGACGGGTCGACGAGGTTCTCGTCATAACCGTCAATCGCTTGTTCTAATTTTTGTTTGAGTGGTTCGAGCACTTCGAGATACTCGACCGGGTCTTCTGTCTCGGCCGCTTTTTGGAGCTCCGCCTCATTGTCGGTATACCACGTCCGGTACGCCTCGAAATAGTCGGTCATCGTGTCTTGATTCTCTGGTACGGTGAGTGTCTCGGACATGAGCAAGAAGACGTTATTGTCGGCTTCGAGCGCCATATAGTCGGTTTGGGCGTTCACTCGGTCGTAAATCGGACCGGCCTCATCTTCCGGCACGTCGGCGAGACGGGCGTTCGCTTCCGGATTCACCCCGTACTCGTTCGCTTCGATGCCCGTCAGCATGACTCCGACTTCTCCGATCACGTCCGCCGGGAGCAAGGCCGGTGTGACGACGAGCTTCCACTCATCCTCTTCTTTGATGGCGACTTTCGAGAGCCGGTTCGGCAGTTCATTGCCGTCCGCGTCTTCCATCTCGTGGACGATGAAGGCGACGTCCCCGTCCTCGTTCACCCAGCTCTCGTACATATCGCCTGGTGTGAGCTCGCGCGTCTTCGCGCCCGTCGCCGGGATGGCGGTCAACTCGCCCGCATAATCGATTGCTTTAAGCGCGGCCGCATCCCCGTCTTCGAGTGCTTGTTGATACGACGCATACACCGTTTCAACCGCTTCCGGGAGCGGCGCTTTCGTCTCTTCGGCCGTCTCCTCGACCGGCGCCTCTTCTCCCGTGCCGCACCCCGCAAGCAGGCCGGTGAGGGCAAGCGGCAATATCCACTGTTTCATCGAATCATTCCCTTCACAAGACGTCCTGTACCCCCATCCTACCACGACTCGATTTCGAGCGAAAACGACAAGCTTTTCTGGAAAATTGTTTCACTAGGATTTCACCAAGATTTTCGATACAATACAGACGTAAGCGCTTAACTGCTTGATCACTTTTTAAGGGGGAACGAGAATGATTCCATACAAACATGAACCATTCACAGACTTTACAAACAAAGAGAACGCCGCAGCCATCCAAGCGGCAATCGAGAAAGTGAACGGTGAGCTCGGGAAAGACTATCCGCTCGTAATCGGTGGGGAAAAAGTTACGACGGAAAGCAAAATCACGTCTTACAACCCAGCTAACAAAGAAGAAGTCATCGGACACGTCTCGAAAGCGAACCAAGAGCTCGCGGAGCGTGCGATGCAAGAAGCGCTCACTGCGTTCGACTCATGGCGTCACGTCGACCCGGCCGTCCGTGCCGACGTCTTGTTCAAAGCGGCGAACATCGTCCGCAAACGCAAGCACGAGTTCTCGGCCTACCTCGTCAAAGAGGCAGGCAAGCCGTGGAACGAAGCAGACGCGGATACAGCGGAAGCGATCGACTTCATGGAGTACTACGCACGTCAAATGCTCGAACTCAAACCAGGTAAAAAAGTCGAGAGCCGTCCGGGCGAATACAACCGCTATGACTACATCCCACTCGGGGTCGGGATCGTCATCAGCCCTTGGAACTTCCCGTTCGCGATCATGGCAGGGACGGCCGTCGCGGCCATCGTCGCCGGTAACACGATCCTCTTGAAACCAGCTTCGACGACACCGATCGTCGCTGCGAAATTCGTCGAGGTCATGGAAGAAGCAGGCTTGCCGAAAGGTGTCCTCAACTTCATCCCGGGACCAGGCGCTGAAGTCGGTGACTACCTCGTCGACCATCCGAAGACACGCTTCATCAGCTTCACAGGTTCACGTGACGTGGGCTTGCGCATCAACGAGCGCGCCTCGAAATTGAACGACGGCCAAATCTGGCTCAAACGTGTCATCGCTGAGATGGGCGGAAAAGACACGATCGTCGTCGACGAATCAGCGGACCTCGAACTCGCGGCCCAATCGATCGTCAAATCGGCATTCGGTTTCTCAGGTCAAAAATGTTCGGCTTGTTCACGTGCCGTCATCGTCGACAGCGTGTATGACACGGTGCTCGATCGCGTCGTCGAATTGACGAACGAACTCTCGGTCGGCAACACGGAGCAGAACGAACACTTCATGGGACCGGTCATCGATGCGGCCGCGTTCAAGAAGATCACGTCATACTTCGACGTCGCCAAAGAAGAAGGCAAGATCGTCGCCGGCGGAAAAGCGGACGACTCGACAGGCTACTTCGTCGAGCCGACGGTCGTCGCCGACGTCGCACCGAAAGCACGTCTCATGCAAGAAGAGATCTTTGGACCGATCGTCGCCTTCACGAAAGCGAAAGACTTCAAAGAAGCGATCGACATCGCCAACAACACGGAATACGGCTTGACGGGTGCCGTCCTCACGCGTGACCGCTCAAACCAAGAGTACGCGCGTCAGAACTTCCACGTCGGCAACTTGTATTTCAACCGTGGCTGCACAGGCGCCATCGTCGGCTATCAGCCGTTCGGCGGGTTCAACATGTCAGGCACAGACTCAAAAGCAGGCGGACCGGATTATATCCAACTCCACATGCAAGCAAAAACGACGTCTGAGACGTTTTAATCCAAAAGCCCGGCTCATTTGAGCCGGGCTGTTCACTACATAAAGGAGCGCCGACGCAACCGTCAGCGCTCCTTTTGTCATGCCCTCATCCGAGTGCTACATCTAAAATCATCATGATCGTGAAGCCGAGCATCAATGCCATCGATGCCATATCTTTATGCCCGTTCTCTTGCGACCCAGGGATGACCTCTTCGACGACGACGAAAATCATCGCCCCGGCGGCAAAGCTGAGCGCGAACGGCAACAGCGGCTCCATGACGAGCACGGCCCAGACACCGACCAAGGCAGCCGCCGGTTCGACCATGCCCGATAACTGACCGTAGAAAAAACTTCGGCGCCGGGAGAGCCCGTCTCGTCTGAGCGGGAGCGACACGGCGGCACCTTCCGGAAAGTTTTGAATGCCGATCCCGATGGCCAAGGCGATGGCACCCGTCAGCGAAGCGGACGGGAAATCGGCCGCGACCGCCCCGAAGGCGACGCCGACGGCCAGTCCTTCCGGAATGTTGTGCAGCGTGATCGCCAAGACGAGCAACGTGCTCCGCTTTCGTTTTTGCGGGCGGATACCTTCCGCGTCCTCAATCGGAGATGTCGGATGCACGTGCGGGATCAGTTTATCGACGACCGCCAAAAACAGACCGCCCGCTAAAAAGCCGACGGTGGCCGGCAACCAAGCCGGCATCGCGTCTTGCTCCGCCATCTCGATGGCTGGCGCAAGGAGTGACCAAAAACTAGCGGCGATCATGACCCCGCCGGCAAACCCGAGCATACTGTCCATCAACCGCGCGTTGATCGACTTCGTCATAAAGACGATGGCCGCCCCAAGCGCGGTCATGCCCCACGTGAACATCGTCCCGAGCAGTGCCTGCATGGCCGGGCTCAGTTGAGCCACCCATTCCCACATCACCGTCGCCCCCTTTTCACCTTATTCTTTTCCCGGGACACACGCGTTGCTAACGACAAAAAAGAGGAGAGCCGGTTCGCTCTCCTCCATACTATTAAAACGCGCGCATCAAGTTCGCCATCTCGATGGCCGCCGTTGCCGCTTCCCAGCCTTTGTTCCCGGCTTTCGTGCCGGCGCGCTCGATGGCCTGCTCGATCGTCTCGGTCGTCAAGACGCCGAAGATGACCGGTACTTCTGACTGATAACTCGCTTGGGCGACACCTTTCGCCGCTTCGCTGCAGACGTAGTCGAAGTGCGGCGTCGCCCCGCGGATGACGGCCCCGAGTGTGATGACGGCGTCATACTTCTTGCTCATCGCCATCTTTTTGGCGACGAGGGGGAGCTCGAACGCGCCCGGGACGAATGCGATCTCGACGTCGTCTTGTTCGACGCCGTGGCGCTTGAGCGCATCTTTCGCCCCGTCCAGCAAGCGCATCGTGATGAGATCATTGAACCGTCCGACGACGATTCCGACTTTCAAGCCTTTTCCGACCAAGTTTCCTTCAAATGTATGCATCATGATTCTTCTCCTCCAAAATGGTTCATTTTTTGTTGTTTCGTCATTCGATATTTCTCGTTCGCCGCATGGGCGCCGACGATAATCGGGACACGTTCGATGACCGTGATCCCGCACGCTTCCAAGGCATCGACTTTTTCCGGGTTGTTCGTCATGAGCCGGACGTTCGTGATCCCGAGGTCACGAAGCATCGCCGCGCTGACCCGGTAATCGCGTAAATCGGCGTGCAGACCGAGCGCGACGTTCGCCTCGACCGTATCTAGCCCTTGTTCTTGTAGTTCGTACGCCTTCAACTTGTTGAGCAGACCGATGCCGCGCCCTTCTTGTCGCATATACAAGATGACACCACCTTCGGCTTCCACTTTCGCCATCGCTGTGTCGAGTTGTGGCCCGCAATCGCAACGATAGGAGCCGAACACGTCGCCGGTCAGACACTCGGAATGGATGCGGACGAGCGGTGCGTGTTCGAGCTCACCTTTCAGGAGTGCGACGTGTTCTTCCCGGTCGAGGACGTTCCGATAGCCGATTAATCGGAAGTCCCCTTTCACCGAGGGGAGCGAGACGTCCGCCTCTCGACTGACGAGGTCCGTCTCCATATAGCGGACGAGCGCCTCGATCGTGATGAACTTTAAACCATGCGCTTCTGCGACGCGTTCAAGGTCCGGCACCCGGGCCATCTCGCCGTCCGGGCGGATGATTTCACAGATGACGGCGACCGGTTCACTTCCGGCGAGGCGCGCCAAGTCGACCGACGCTTCTGTATGTCCGCGTCGTACCGAGACGCCGCCTTTTTTGGCGATGAGCGGGAAGATATGTCCCGGACGTTGAAAATCAGCCGGACGGGCGTTGATGTTCGCGAGTTCGCGCACCGTATGGGCCCGTTCGCTCGCCGAGATGCCCGTCGTCGAATCGACGTGGTCGACGCTGACCGTGAACGCCGTCCCGTGTGGATCGGTGCTGTTTGCGACCATCGGCTGCAAGTCGAGCAGGACGGCCACTTCTTCAGCCAGGGAGGCGCAGACGAGCCCTTTCCCTTCCGTGATGAGGAAGTTCATCGTCTCTGCGGACATTTTGTCCGCGAGGACGACGAAGTCTCCTTCGTTCTCACGGTCCTCATCGTCGACGACGATAATCGGTCGTCCCATCTTCAAATCTTCGACTGCTTCTTCAATCGTGTGGAACATTACCATCCCGCCTTTCCATACCCTTGCGACGCCAGTGATTCAAGCGTCATCGGTTTTTGATTTACGAGTTTTTCCATATATTTAGCCAACATGTCACATTCCAAATTGACCGCGTCTCCTGCCTGTTTCATCCCGAGCACCGTCTCGCTGTACGTATGTGGGATGAGTGACAACGTGAATCCGCGTTCGGTGACATCAAACACCGTCAAGCTCGTCCCGTCGACCGAGATCGAACCTTTCGGGACGATATAGCGGAGGAGCGACGGCTCACAGCTGATGTCGACATAGACGGCGTTCGCGAGCGACCGTTTTTTGACGATACGCCCGACCCCGTCGACGTGACCCGAGACGAAATGGCCGCCGAAGCGTCCGTTCGCGGGCATGGCCCGCTCCAAGTTGACGCTCGTACCGGGGCGGACCCCGTCGAGACTCGACGCCTTGAGCGTCTCCGGCATGACGTCGACCGAGAAACTATCACGGTCGAACGTCGTCACCGTGAGACAGATGCCGTTGACAGAGATGCTGTCACCGAGCTTCACATCCTCGAGGACGATCTTTCCGCTCAGCGTGAGCCGGAGAGACGGACCGTTCCGCTTTACTGCCTTGACACTACCAATCTCTTCAACGATTCCCGTGAACATTGGACTCCTCCTTTCGCATGATCAGTTTGATGTCGGTGCCGAGCGTCTCCACCGATTGAACCTCATACCGTTCGACCGCATCGAGCGGCCCATCATGATGCGAGCGGTAGAAACCGCCCTTGCCGCCGAATACGCGTGGCGACTGGTACATGACCCACTCGTCGACGAACTGTCCGTCCAAGAGTGAAGTGACGAGCGTCGGTCCCGCTTCAACGAGCAGGCGGCCGATGCCGCGTGCGTAGACGTCTTGTAGGACAGCTTCGAGCGATGTGTAGTCGGCGATTTCGACGCCATTCGCTGCCAGCGCGTCACGTTTCGCTCGGTCGTCCGACGTCGTGTACAGAAGCACCGGATTGTCGTTCGCCGTCCGCACGAGCTGGCTCGATAGCGGCGTACGCAACTCACGGTCGAGCACGATGCGGAGCGGCTGTGTCGTCTCGCGGTCGAGCCTGACAGTCAGGGCCGGATCATCGGCGAGCACGGTGCCGACACCGGTCAAGATGGCATCGACCGTCGCACGCAGTTCATGGACGTCCTGTCTCGCTTCCGTCCCGGTCACCCATTTGCTGTCACCGTGATCAAGCGCGACTTTGCCGTCGAGGCTCGTCGCCGTCTTCAAGATGACGTACGGTCGTCTCGTCTCGAGCGACCGCAAGAACGCCGTATTGAGCGCTCGCGCCTCGCTTTCGAGCAACCCGACCTCGACGTCAATCCCGGCCGCTTTCAACCGGGCGATGCCGCGCCCTGAGACGAGCGGATTCGGGTCTTCCATCGAGATGACGGCACGCTTGATGCCAGACTCGACGAGCAGGTCGGCACACGGCGGCGTCTTGCCGTAATGCGAGCACGGTTCGAGCGTGACGTACATCGTCGCACCGTAGGCGGCAGCGCCGGCCATGCGGATGGCGTGCACCTCGGCGTGCGCTTCCCCTGCCTTCAAGTGAGCGCCGAACCCGACGACCCGGCCGTCCTTGACGACGACGGCGCCGACGCGCGGGTTGATGCCGGTCGATGAGGCGGACTTGGCCAATTGGATAGCTTGTTGCATGTACTGATTCATAATCTCCCTCCTTATTTCGCACAAACAAAAAGACCTCAAGGAATGATCCTCAAGGTCTCGGTGGGAGGTGTCGGTCGTCATTTGGGCAAGCCAAATAAGCGTTTTCTTTACAGAAAAACGTACGACGAACTACAGGTCGCGTGGACCTGTTCTGTTTCCTTCTCCCATCCAGACTATACTGTCGGCTCTAGAATCGCACTAGATCCACCGTTCGCACAAGTGCGCCCGGGTCACGGACTTAAGGCTCGCGCCTATCACCGCCGGTTGGGACTTTCACCCGACCCCGAAGGAATATTTGTTTGTACGCTTCCACTTTAGCGCAAAAATAAATCGATGGCAAAACGAAATGCGCAAAAAGGCGCCGCTCGTTTGAGCAGCGCCTTCACAATCATGCCAAGAATAGGACGACGAGAAGACCGACGATCCAGCAATAGAACGAGAAATATTTGAGCTCGCCTTTCGCCATGATGTGTTGGAACCATTTGAGCGAGATGGCCGTGAGCGCATACGAGGCGATGAACGCCAAGATGAGCGGTCCAAACAGTTCACGCGTTTCCGGATTCGTGAACAGCGCCGGTCCATCTAAAATCATCGTCCCGAGACTGACCGGGATGAATAAGAAGAACGAGAAGCGGAGGGCCGACTCTTGCTTGATGCCGAGGAGCATCGCCATGACGATTGTGGCGCCGGAGCGGCTGATCCCTGGAATGAGTGCGACCGCTTGAGCAAGTCCAATCAAAATCGCGTCGCGGAGCGTGATGCCGCCGTCGCCTTTGTTCCCGCGCATGTTGCGGATGAACCAGAGCGCAAGCCCGGTCAAGATGAGCGTGTAACCGACCGTGGCGACTCCACCGAGCGTCTCCCCGATCCAATCACCGAACAAGACACCGAGCAAACCAGCCGGGACGGTCGCGACGAGCAAGAGCCCGATGAACTTAACATCAATCATCGTCTCGTCGCTGCGATCTTTCTTAAATAAGAACGTCCACAGACTGACGACGAGACGGACGACGTCTTTCCGATAAATCGTCAAGACGGCGAGCAGCGAGGCAAAGTTCACGAATATCTCGAACGAGAGTCCCGGCAGTTCGATATCGAACAGCTCTTGGAAGATGACCAAGTGACCGCTTGACGAAATCGGGATCGGCTCCGTGAAGCCTTGAATCAAACCGAGCAGTAAGTAGAACAACCATATTGTCATATCGTAATATCCTCTTTTCTTTTTTACATCAATTCCATTATTTTAGCAGACCGTCTGTTTCACTGACCAGCCTTTCAAAAAAAATTCGTTATTTTCAAAACTTTCATTGATTAGTCTGAAAATTAAATTTATTATAGAAGAGTACTCAACTGGTGCAACGGTGATGACCCCATTGGCCAGTTGGGTACTTTTTCGTACAGAATATGACATTTACGCCATCATAAAACTTTTTGTTTACAATTGAACCCATTTAATATTAAATTTGTAATAGAACTGTTACCATTTTTTCAAAGTGTAACCAGGGCTTTAGACCTATCGGTTCATAAAATCGGTTTAAAAAAAACTTGAAGAATGCACTTATAAATTGTAAAAACTGGCCGATAGTATGATTGTAGAAGCAACTTCGTCATCTTTGTCGGTTCAGATATGAGTCCATGGAAGGAGGAACCATCATTGAGTCAAACGCTATCCACTAAATCCCACCACTTGTCCACCGAGCAACAGAGGATGATTCACTGTATCCGTCTACTCGGCGACTTGTTGAAGGAACGTCCACGTCGCTCTGTGTATCGTCGCTTCGCGATGGAACAAAGCTGGCCATCTCCCGAGTCGATTATCCGACAGTTCGGGTCATGGGCCGAGGCGCTCGCCATCGCCGGCTACGAATGGCATGGAGAGGCGACCGTCGACCTCCCAGATAAAATGCCGAAGTACACGCGCGAAGATATCATCGAGACGCTCGCCCTCTACTCGCGCGACATGGGATCGATCATCACGCTCAAAAAATATCAGGAATGGCGCAAGCTTCATCCTAAAGCACCGAGCCATTACCATATCGTCAAGACGTTCGGCTCGTGGCATGACGCCTGTGCCGAGGCCGGACTTGAAGCGAGTGTGACCTATTCCAAATCCGAGCTCTCGAACGCACTCCGTGAAGCGATTCACGAGATGGGCTTCTCTCTTTCCTTCGAGGCGTATCGCGAATGGGCAAAACGGAACAACAAACCATCCACGAAAGCCATCCTTCATCGTTACGGCTCGTGGTCGGCGGCGATTCACGCGGTCGAGTCAGAAATCTTCAATCAGAAATTATAATCTTTCATTCATAAGGAGGACGCCGGGTATCCGGTGTCCTCCTTTATTTTGTAGGTGTACCGTTGTCGCTCGTCCTTTCGGCGCCCACGCTTTCTGCAGGCAATCCAGGAGCCGCATCGCTTACGCTGCTGGGTCTCCGTCGGATTGCTGTCCTGCAAGAGTCGGGGCGCCGAGGGACGAGCGAATCGAATTCGATTTAACATTCGTTCAACGGCGCCTAGGCCGGTGCCCGAACTCCTAGGGGAGAGCGATGCAAGGATGACCCCGTAAAGCGCGGCACGCGCTGCGGAGGCATCCGCATCGCCCCAGGAACGGAGGGCATCGGCCCAAGCATCGTTCATGTTGATCAGACAAAAAAGGAGAACACCGATGAGCCGGTGTTCTCCTTCATCATTGAATCCGTTCCGTCGACGTGTCGCGATAATGGGCGACACGGTCACGGCCGTTGAATTTCGCACCGACGTACATGGCCCGGTCTGCGTGACGCAGCAACGTGTCGAGGTCCTCATACTCGTGAATCGTCTCGATGCCGATGCTCGCCGTCACCTGGACGCGAATTCCTTCCGAGCCGAACGGATGGTTGCGGAGCGCTTGGCGAATCTTCTCCCCCGTCACGATGGCAGCAGCCTCATCCATGCGTGGGAAGACGAAAACGAACTCTTCGCCGCCGTAACGCGTGACGAGATCCCCGCTTCGGATGAGACGCGTGAACAACGTCCCAGCCTCGATCAACACCTCATCGCCGAACGCGTGACCGTACGTGTCGTTGATCGCCTTAAAATGATCGAGGTCGACCAAGAACACCGACAACGGATACGATGCGACATCGTTCAACCGCTCTTTCGTCCACCGCTTGAGCGCCCGCTGGTTCGGGAGTCCCGTCATCGGATCGGTCAAACTTTCATGTTGGAGACGGTTCCGTTCGTCGATCCGTTCGAGCGACCAGGACAGTGTCTTCAACAGGCGATGGAGCTCGACGGCGATCGCCCCGTCGTAAGCCCCGTTCGCCGTCGTCGAGATCATACAGCTGACCGCGTTCGTCGTGCTCGACACCGGTTGGATGACGAGTGCCGAATGATGGAGCTCGGTTTGATGTGCCTGCAGGTCGGGATGCCACTCATGAAGCGAATCATACACAAAGTATGGTTCTTCCGCGTCGCGGTGCCGTTCGAGTGTGTAGGCGTCGGCGACGGGGGTGGACGTACGGCCGCTGATATCATAAAACGTCCGGTGCTCGTCCCGATTGACTTGGAGCCAGCCGCGCTCGAGCTCGACGACTTCCCGGAGCCCGTTCCAAAACTTCTCGATGAGCAGTTGCTCGTTGTCGACGCGGTACAGTTGCTCTTTCAACCGTTCGACTTGATCGATCTTCGACTGCGTCTCTTCGGTCTCCGTCGCTTTCGATAATCCCATCTTGAGGAGCGACAGGATGAGGAACGTCGCCATCAGCCCCGTGTATCCGAACAGTTGGAACGCCTCGATGGCGACCATCGTGAACAACAGCTCGAGCGAGATGACGAGCCAGTCAAAACGGAGCAAACGCCACATGATTGGGAGCGGGATCCGTTCCCCAATCAGGAACCGCGATAGCAGGAAACTGAAGCCGAGGACGAGGAACAAGACGGCAAAGAAGCCAATCAGCGCCGTACCTTGTTCGAGCAGATGAACGTTCGGTCCAATCTGTCCGCCGAGCCGCAAATAGACGAGCCCCGGCAAGACGAGGAGCATCGCCTCGATCAACGTATTGAGCGGATAGAAATGCAAAAAACGCCGACGTCCGACTTTGTTCGTGAACGTCCGGGCCTGAAACGTGAGTAAGAGGAGCTGTCCCATCAACAAGGCCGGCAACAGGCCGTACAAGAAGAACGTCATGAAGACGAACATCTCATGGAACGTAAAGTGAAGGTGCCGCCGCTTGAGCGGGTTCATGACGAACAGGGCGCCGAGCGTGAAGATGAACCAAAATAACGACCAATCAAACGTACCGATGCCGAGCCACATGTAGGCGAGGATTCCCATGAAGACGAGCGACCACGAGAACCAGCTTCTGATGAGGTACTTCCGAAATCGCATCGTCTCCCCCCTTTTCTTTATCATTCCTACATAGTATGAAGGGTTTTGGTGGAAGATTCCAGCCGTTGTTTGAAAGTTGTGACAATAAAAAAAGATCGCGACTCGCGTCACGATCCTGTCATCACTTTGCTTTTAAGAACGAAAAACCGATCGAGCCTGACCCCGTGTGGGCCCCAAGGAGCGGTGCGAGTGTGTCGACCCGAATTTTGGCTTTGTCGCCGAGCTCACGTTTCCACGACTCGGCCAGTTCTGGCACGTTCCCGTGGAAAATCGAGACGTCCGTGCATTCACCCGAATCGATGACTTGACGGAGCGCTTCGAACAACTGGGCTTGCGCCTTCTTATACGTCCGAACCGTTTGATACGGAACGATAAGACCGTCTTCGAAGCGAAGCACCGGCTTCAATTGCAACATATTCCCGATGAGCGCTTTCGACTTCGAGATACGGCCGCCTTTTTGCATTTGCGTCAAGTTTTGCAAAATCAATTCGATGTGGACGTCCTCGACTCGTTGTTTCATATACGCTTCGACATCCTCGAGCGTATCCCCACGCTCGACGCGTTCAATCAACTCTTCAAGCATGAGCCCCATCGTGTAGATGCCGGCCCGTGAGTCGATGGCGAGCAGTTTGAACTCGGCGATCTCTGCACCTTGAACCGATGCCGAATACGTCCCGCTCAAGTCCGACGACAAGTGGACGGCGATGCCCATATCATATTGATCTTTGATGCTCTCATACAAGGTGACGAAGTCGCCGATGGCCGGTTGGCTCGTCGAGACGCGTTCACCTGCGTCGATCCATTCGTACACAGTCTTGGCATCGACCTCGACCCCGTCTTTATACGGCTGGTCGCCTTTGACGACATAGAGCGGAACGATATGGATGTCCGGGTGGTGTTGAATCGAATCAGGAAGGACGACCGTGCTGTCCGTAATATAAGCAATTTTCATGTGTTAGCTCTCCTTCAATCTGAATTAGTACCTGGTAATATTATTTTATCACAGGTGAAGCGGTTTCACTATTTTTTCAAAATTGAAATCCTATGAAGTTTCACATATTCCCGTCCGCGATGTGCTCGAAACGGGTAAAAGATAACATCGGACAAAGGAGGAATCGGTATGATTCACATTCAACACGTCAATAAAATCTATAAGACCGGGGACGTCGAAACCGCGGCGTTGAAAGACATTGATTTGACGATCAATGACGGGGCCTTCGTCGTCATCCTCGGCCCGAGCGGGAGCGGCAAGAGTACGCTGTTGAACGTCATCAGCGGCCTCGACACGGTGACGTCCGGGACGATCACGTTCGGTGACACCGTCTTGACGGACTTATCGTCCGAGCAGATGACAGCGTTTCGACGCGACCATCTCGGCTTCATCTTTCAACAATATAATCTACTCCAAAACTTGACCGTCTACGAGAACGTTCAAATCGGGGCCGATTTATCGACCGACCCGCTCCCAATCGAAGAGTTGTTGGATCAAGTCGGGTTAGCGGCTGCCCGTGACAAATACCCATACCAATTGTCGGGCGGCGAGCAACAACGCGTCTCGGTCGCCCGGAGTCTCGCCAAAAATCCGTCCATCATCTTCTGCGACGAACCGACGGGCTCGCTCGATGAGGACAATTCAAAACGGGTGCTCGAACTGCTCGAGCGCTTGAACGAGACGTACAACAAGACGGTCGTCGTCATCACGCACAACACGGGCATCAGTGAGATGGCCGATGACGTCATCAAAATGAACTCGGGACGGATCGTGGAGTATACGCACAACCCGGTCCGAAAAGCCGCTCGCGACATCCACTGGGGGTGAGACAGATGCTGTATAAAAACGTATGGAAGACGCTCGCCGGCAAATGGATGCAGCTCCTTGCCATCGCCGTCATCATCGTCATGAGCTCGCTCACGTATACGATGATGTTTTATGGCATAAGCGGCATCGAAGTGCCGACCGAGGAGTATCTCGCCTCATCGAATCAAGAGGATTTTGCCGTCGAGATGCTGAACCGGGTCACGGAAGAAGAGGCGGCCCTGCCTGAGTTGGCGGACTTCATCGCCTCCGGCCGCTACACGCTCTCGGACTTGCAACGTGTCGACGAGGCGGCGTTCGATGACTTGATCGCGGCACGCATCGACGCCGTCGAGGGCGAGATGGACGGCGCGACGCTTGAGCTCCGCGCCTCGAAGCTATTGACCTACCCATTCGGCTCGAGCGAACACCGCGGACTCGTCTTGAAAGAAGCGGACACGATCAACGTGTCTTATCTCGAGGCTGGCAAGCGGCCTGAGCAAAACGATGAGGTCGCCATCAATGCGAAATACGCCGAGAAGAACGGGATTGAAATCGGTGATTCGCTCGACCTCGGTACCCCTTTCACGGTGAGCGGATTCGTCTTGTTCCCGGACTACACGCTCCCGCTATTTGATGAGAACTTCTTTAATTTGGATCCCGGCACGCAGACGCTCCTTTTGATGACGGACGCGGCCTACGACGAGGTGATTGGAACCGAATCGTTCCGCCTTGCCGGTGTCACTGACGGGACGGTCGTGACCGACGTCGAACTCCCGTTCGTCATCTCGGTCATGGAGACGGAAAACATCATGCGCAGCGGCGCCATCTATAGCGAGATCTCATCTGGTAAAGCGATGGCGCTCGGCTTGAGCCTGTTCATCGTCTCGATTGCCGTCATCATCGTCGCCATCCTGATTTCGAACATGCTCGAGGCCGAGCGCGGACAAATCGGGCTCTTGAAAGCGATTGGCTACAACCGCCGCCAAATCGCGGTCCCGTACCTAGTCTTCATCTTGTTGTTCGCGACGCTCATGCTCGTCATCGGCTATTTCCTCGGGCTCTACTTCGCCGAGCCGCTCAAAAATCTGTATCTCGACTTTTATCTGTTGCCGTCCATCACCATCGCCCAAAGTCCGCTCGTGTTTCTCACGGCCGTCTTCGCCCCGCTCCTGTTCTTCGCGCTCGTGGCGGGAGCCGTCATCTACAAAATCATGGGCGAGAGCGCTCTCGCTTTGCTGTCGCCTCGAGACAACGCCTCACTCAATCGACTGAGCCGCATCGTCAGCCGTCTGCTCCGGAACGCCCGCGGCAAGACGAAATTCAAATATTTATACGCCGTCAAAAGCACAGGCAGCTTCATCATCTTCTTTTTCGGTATCCTGTTCTCGACGCTCCTCATCGTCTTCGCCCTCATGATGAACGGGGCGGTCGACCGGATGACGGTCGGCGAGTTGAACGAGGCCGACTATGAATATGAGGCGTACACGACGACGCAACCCGTGCTCGAAGATGGACAAGAGCCGTTCCTCACCTACCCGTTCGCCTTCGCTCAAGACAACCTTGTCACGTTGAAAGGGCTCGATGCGACGAACACACTCTACCCTCTCGAAGACGAAGACGGGAACGAACTGGTACCGAAAGCGGATGAGATCATCGTCAACGCCTCACTCGCCTTGAAGCTCGGCCTCGAGACCGGGGACACGCTTGACATCGAACTCGACAACGAGACGTTGTCGTACCCGATCGGAGGTATCGCCGACGAATATGCGGGCGATGTCGTCTACCTGCCTCGGGCAACGCTCAGCGAACAATTATCGAACGGGACGACACGTGATTTGTTCAACGGGATTTATGCGACCGAACGGCCGGACGAGACGGACTATCCGACGGTCATCTCACGAAGCGGTCTGATTGAGCAGTCCCAATCGATCAATGAGTACATGAACTTGATGATGAACGTCATGATCGGCGGATCGGCCTTGATCGCCTTCAGCATCCTGTTCGTCTTGACCGCACTCACGGTCGAGAAAAATTATTACGTCATCTCGCTCTTGAAAGTGATGGGCTACGACCGGCGCGAGGTCCGCTCGATGATTCTCAATAGCTACTTCATCTACGCGCTCATCTCGGCCCTGCTCAGCATCCCGATCGCCCTCGTCATCTTGCGGGTCATCATCGTCGTGTTCGCGGAAGATTATGGACTCGTCTTGCCGCTCGAGTTCGAGTGGATTTATCTGCTTTATACACTCGGTGCGGTGACGCTCCTCTTCTTCGCAAGCACGTTCATCAGCCGTCGCAAGATCGATCAGATTCCGCTCCAAGAAGTATTGAAGACGTATCAAGAATAATTTTTCGCCAAATAGGGCATAATAAGAGAAGAGACCAGGCCTCTCCCTGTGAGGGGCCTGACTATTTGAAGAAGAGGATGATTCTTATGAACCGTACACAAGTATTGCTCGCCATCCCAGGAAACTGGTCATCGGCCGAGGCAGTCAGCGAACAAATCAGTTTACATAGCGAAGGCTACACGATGGCTGGCCTACTGCTGTTAGAAGATGAGACCGGAAAAGCGTTCACGGTCGAAGTCGTCGAGCGCGACCCGGCTCTCGCCGAAGCGATGATTCATGCCAGCTCGGGCGGTTTCACGCCGAAAATCGCGAAAGGGCTTACCCGCCACACGCATATCGTCTATTTGATCGTCGACGTCAATGACGTGACGGACATCGCGGCGGCCCGCCGTGCGGCCAATGCCATCTTGAACGCCGGCGGACTCGGCGTCATGGTCGAGACGGCTGGGGTCGCCTACTCGAAAGACGAATGGCAAGAGTCGAAAGAAGAAGACCTCGCCCTCGACTACTCGCTTCTCACAGCCATCACAGAAGAAGAAGACGCCTACGTCTCGTGGGGCATGAAAGCGTTCGGTCACGCCGACGTCGCCGTACCGGCCACGCTCGAAATTGAAGACGCGATTCACGTCGTCCATTCGTTCAACTTCCACCTCATCTCGGGTGGATCGATGTTCGGGGACGGGGACAGCTTCACGTTCGAGGACGGCAAAACGTTCACGGTCGAAATGGGTGAAGACGAGCGGACGTCCATCGACAACTTGCTCCATAACCCGTTCGGCTTGATTTACCTCGTGCCACAGACAACTGAAGGTTGAACATGGCGATCGATTCGGACTCCCGTCCAAATCGATCTTTTTTTGATTAATCGATTATAATTAATCTATACAAATAATAGATTAGAGGTGAATCATATGAAAGAGTCGCCTACGGTTGAGTTCAAGCGAGAACTTACAGACGCTGTCGTTCACGAAGTGATTGCGTTCGCCTACACGCAAGGTGGTGTTCTTTATATCGGTATAGAAGATGATGGTACCGTCCTCGGTGTCCCTAACGCACATCAACAACTCGAAGCAGTATCAAACAAGCTACATGACAACATTCAACCAGCTATTCTAGTCCATTTATATTTAGAAGTGGTTGAGCTCGACAAAAAAGAGGTCATAAAGATAGCTGTAGCCCGCGGAACGAGACGCCCTTATCATTTGAAGAGAAAAGGCATGAAATCGTCGGGTGTTTTCATTCGGTACGGTACGTCTGTCACAAATGCCTCTGAAGAAAACATCCGCCAAATGATTATCGAATCAGATGGGACGAACTTTGAAACGATGCGTAGTTTGAAACAGGAACTGACTTTCGAGGAAGCTTCTCACTTTTTTGCTCAAACGAACATCAAATTTGGTGTCGAGCAACAACGTACACTTGGCCTGATGACAGATGATGGCTATTACACAAATTTAGGGCTCCTTCTTTCTGACCAATGCGAACACTCAATCAAATGCGCCCGCTATTTAGGGAACGACAAGCTTGAATTTCAAGATCGTAAAGAATTTAGTGGCTCCATTCTCGCGCAAGTCGAATCCGTCTATGAATACCTTAGTCTGAACAATGCCACGTCAGCACGCTTCGTCGGTCTAAAACGGCTCGAGACCGAAAGTTATCCTAGTCCTGCTTTGCGAGAAGCTCTTGTAAATGCCGTTACACATCGCGATTATAGTTTTAGCGGTAGCATCTTGATTCATTTATTCCAAAACCGAATCGAAATCGTCTCGGTGGGCGGACTCGTGAAGGGCTTAACGATCGAGGATATCAATTTAGGTATTTCTCAGAGCCGTAATCCAAAACTAGCCAATGTATTGTATCGTCTGAAATGGATTGAAAGTTATGGTACCGGGTTACAACGAATCAAAGAAAGCTACAAAGAAAGTCTCGAACGACCATTCTGGACTACGAGTCCGAACGCCTTTGTCGTGACGTTGCCTAAACAACAGCTAACGACACCAGACTCTGACGAAAACGAACTCGAACAATGGCTTAGTCAACAGTCCGAATTTACGACAAGAGAACTCGAAGCCTATTTGAATAAAAGCAAAGGGACTGTCCGAAAACTGATCGAACAGTTGATAGCCGAACGAAAAGTGACCCGTGTCGGAAACGGTCGAACGACGCGCTACCGTACGTTAAACTAAACAAGAGCTCACAGACTTTCGTCTGTGGGCTCTTGTTTTGGTTGCGCCGGCATATCGAGCGGCAAGAAATAATGTGCGCGCCCTTCCCACCCGAGTCGATCACTCAACAGGTCGAACGACGTCCGGAAGAAGGCTTGGATGTCATCTGCCCGACTCACGTTCTCAATCGACAAAAAACATTCGCTCATCTTGGCGTCGTAGTAGGCGTCCGCTGGTTGAAGCCGCTCCGAGCCGAGGTCGGTGTATTGAAACGGATACGGCAAGATGAAGAACGTCGGCACGTCGACGGACTCGTCGCCGAGCCAAAAGCCGAACTCGATCATGTGCTCGTCGAACGCCGCCTTTTCGATCACCTTGTCCTCGGGGAACGGCTCGAATTTTCCGTAGACGATGAGCGATGACACGTCGAACGTGCCCCAAAACAAGGCCGGCTTCACTTTCCGGCATCGGAGCGGGGCGAGAAACGCCGCTTGTTCCCGCGCCGCGTACTGGAACAGGCGCACCCCTTTCAGGGCCGTCGATGTGTCATAGGCGAGTGGGGTCTCATCGCGGTCGAGCCACCAGATGTCGCGCATCTCTTGCGATTTCGGGTTGATGGTGACGGTGATGCCGGATGCATGGAGTGCGTCGACCATCGCGTCGTAGTATGATTTGATCGGCTTCCCGTCCGTCAACGGGATGGCGGTCGTTTCGGTTTCGACCTGCACCGTGATGACCGAGGTCGCGACATCGACGTCGATGTCGAACAACGTCTCCCCGCTCCAGAGCGGTCCCGTCGAAAATCCATTCACGGTGAGCGGTAACGTGACGTGGGCCCATTGCGGCTCTTGCGGGGCGAGACCGAGTTTTATTTTGCCTAAAATTTGCGACACGAGATGGAGCGTGAGCTTCGTGTCCGCCCATTCGGAGTGGCGTATGCTTTCCATCAGCGTTTCCTCATTTCTTCATTCGAACAAGTGACGCAGCTACTCTCCTGATTCCCTGTCCTCGACGCAAACAACCAAAAAAAAATCCACAGACGTGTGTCTGTGGATTCAACCGCGCATCTCTTGGAGACGCTCGAGTTGATGGGTCAGCTCGCCGATCGGGACGAACCGGGCCCGGCGGAGCGTCTCTCTGCCGTCGAGGAAAAACAGGACGACCGGGACGGTGAAAATCGAGTAGGCTCCGGCAATCTCCGGCACCTGATCCGAATCGATGGCGACCGCCTCGATATCGGGGAACTCCGTCAACATCTCCTCGACTTGCGGTTTGAGCGAGTGGCAGACGCTACAGGTCGGATGCGAGACGTAGACGAGCAATTGGTCTGTATTCGCGATCCGGTCGTGTAGTGCAGAAAGTGTGGTGACAGCTTCCATCGAACTCCCTCCTTTTTTGATTACGCGTCGAGCCAAAGCACCCCGACCGTCTCAAAGCCGGCGTGGACCGCGATCGATGGGCAGAAGCGCGTCTTAACGACTTCAATATCTGGCAATTTCGCCTGGATGAGCGCGACGAGATTGTCTTGCATTTCCGGCGCGAGTGCCGTCTGGACGAAGACACGGTTGTTGTGAATCCCGTTCGCGGCGTGGCGGCGTTCAAGCTCGGTTACCATCTCAGCGTACGCTTTTTTGAGCGACCGTGCTTTTTTGAACGGGATGACTTTTCCGGTCTCATCGAGCGTGATGATCGGTTTGATGTTCAAGATGTTGGCAAGGAACATCTCACCAGACGAGACGCGACCGCCGCGGCGCATCGTTTCCATGTTGCCGATGATCATGAAGAAGTTCTTCTTGTCGCGCCACGCTTCGAGCAAAGCGACGATTTCTTCGGCTGATTTGCCTTCGGCCTCGGCGGCGAGTCCGAGTCGGACGAGTTCTTGCTGCGCTTCAAGCGCCGCGTGCGAGTCGACCGTGTATACTTTGAAGCCGGCTGCTTCGGCTGCTGCGCTCGAGTTTTTCACCGTCGAGCTCAACCCGTTCGAACAGTGGACGGCGATGGCACAGTCGTATCCTTCCTCTTTCAAGCGCTCATAGCGCGCGATGAAGTCGCCAAAAATCGGCTGTGATGTCTTCGCCTCTTTCTTTTGGTCGATCATATAGCGGTGCAAGTCTTCGAGTGACAAATCGACTTCGCTATAGCCGCTACCGTCGACGATCAATTGAATCGGAACGATATCGACACCGAGCCGGGCCGCCTCTTCCTTCGAGAAATTGGCCATGCTGTCGGTAATCCATGCGATTTTGGTCATAACAAAAATCCTCCATTGGTCGTTCAATTTTTTCCTAATTCATTATACCTCATTTTTCGGATTCGTTCCTTTTTGACTGATTTGGCCGAAAAAAGACAGCGAGACTCATCGTCGCACTGTCTTCGGCTTCGACTCATCGTGTCGAAATCAACTTCGTATGGGCAAACTCGTCATGCGGCAACTCCGTCTCTTTTCCTGCCTTGATCTGTTGGAGCGCCTTCAAGAGCGGCAGCCCAAGCGTCGCTGGATAGACAACGTCTTTATAAAGCGTCCGCTTCACGACTTGCTCGAGCGAGAGCGGGCGTCCGTCTTGGCTCACGACTTTGATGCCGACGACTTGGTCGCCGATCGTTTGCCCATTTTTGTTGAGCAAGAAATACACTTCTCCGGCGATCGTCACGAGCGTCGGCAAGTAATACCGTTTCACATCTTTTCCGGGAAACAGCTTCTTCCGAATCATCTTCTCGACGAGTTTCGCCGGCGTTTGAAAAATGAATTGATCGATTTGACTGGCAACGGCGCGTTTCCAAATTGGGACTGCCACGTTCATCATCCTCTCGTTTCGGGTCTAGCCTTTTGATTCCTCTTTTGACTTCGCTTGAAACGCAGAAAACGGACAACCCGAGCGGGCGAACAAGTTCGGCGTCACAATTTCGTCATTGTAGTGACGATGGAACACGTGCGTCGCGGCCGGTGACATGGGCGGGATGAGCCATCCCCATTGCCCGGTCACCTCACGACCTGCGTCCTGTTCGTTCTTCTCGAACCGTTTGAACTGCTTCGCCGCCGTATGGTGATCGACGATCGTCACCCCGGCCCGCTCGAACGACTGTAGGACGGCGACGTTCAACTCGACGAGGGCCCGGTCGCGCCAAAGCGTCCGCTCTTTCGATGTATCGAGCCCGAGCGACGTACCGACGAGGGGCAATAAATCATAGCGGTCCGTATCGGCCAAGTTGCGCGCCCCAATCTCGGTTTCCATATACCAGCCGTTGAACGGGACCGACGTGAAGCGCAAGCCGCCGATTTCGAGCTCCATATCGGCGATGGCCGGGACGGCGTGCCATTTGACCGTTCGTCCGTCGAATAAGTCGTATGCCTCGTGCCGAATCTCGACTTCGAGCACCGCATCGTCCGGCAGTTCATAGAGCTGGACCTCACGTCCGTCGGTGATGAGAAGCGGCAGGACGTCAAACGCGGTCCCGGCCCCGACCCAGCCGAGCCGTTCGGCTTGCCTCGTGATGGACAGCGAGAGCGGGTCACCAACGATCCCATCTTCCGTCTCATATGCCGCATAGCGGATGAGTTGCGCGTTCAGCAAACGGAACTCGTTCGGGAGCACGGTCATCGTCGAACGGATTTTCCCGTCGTTCGTCGCGTAGCGCAGATGGCCGACGAGCGCCTCAAACACCTCGTCGAACGTCGTCACGCCCCGGGCGTCCCGGACAGTGAGCGTCTGCCAAAACAGCCGGCCGATGCATCGGTTCGAGTTGCGCCAGGCGAGTTTCGCACCTTCCATCAACTCGTCTGTCGTGAGCGTGTACGTCCCGGTCTGCTCCAGCTCGACGGCGATCGCCTCGAGCCGATCTGTATAATCGCCTTCTAGTTGTGAGAAAAAGTGTCGGATTGCCTGCATGTCCATGTTGTCGATCTCCTCTATGTAGTCTGTCCCCCTCATCTTAGAGAAAATCGCTACGGGTTTCTAGTTTTAGCGTACAGAAAAAGCGAGCCGGTGTTGGCTCGCCTTCAGTCTGTCTGATCGATCAAGTCTTTCGCTTTTTGAATCGTGAATCCTCGCGGTTTTTCGCTCTCTAAAGCGGTCAATCGCTTCTCGAGTTCGACCGTCTGTTCATACGACGCCTCATATTGGTAAAGCCCGTTGGCGAGCTCGGTCAGCCGCGTCACTTGAATCGGTAGCGGTGCCATCCCATCATCTAGCAAGATGACGAGGCTCAGGTCACTGTCGACTGGCAGGCGGATCGACGCGTAAAAGGCGATCGTCTTGAAGCCGCGCCGCATGATGACGATCGGTGACGTGCCGACCGCGACGTCTTGGTCGCGCAGGCGTGTGATCGTAATACCGGCGTGGATCAAGCGACTCGAGGACGGGATCGTCTCGACGTATTCCTCGATCGGGGTCAGCGTGCCCGCCTCGAGCGCCTGTTCGAACTCCGACTCTTTGAGCGGACGGCTGAAAATGAATCCTTGGATGACGTGGCAGCCGAACTCGCGGAGGCGGAGCAAGTCGTCCATCATCTCGACGCCTTCGACGACGACGTTCATCCCAAACTCCTCGGCGATGAGGAGCAGGCTCCGAATGATGCCTTGGGCCTTTCGGCTTTGGTTGACGTTATGGGCGAACACCCGGTCGATTTTAATCGTCTGAGCGCTATACGCCTGCAAATAGGCAAGCGACGAGTACCCTTTCCCGAAATCGTCGAAGGCGATCGGGATGCCGAGGTCGTTCAATCGTTCGAACGCTTGTGTGATCTGTTGGGCGTCTTCTAATAGCGACGTCTCCGAGATCTCGACCTCGAGATAGCTTGCCGGGATGTGATAACGGGAGAGCGTGTCTTCGAGCACATGTTCGAAATGTTCTTGGTACAAGTATTTGGCCGATACGTTGATCGAGATCGGCACTTTCTTCGGAAGCGTCATCAAATACCGGCACACTTCTTCAATCAACCAGTTCGTCAGTTCGAGGTGCAGGCTGCTCTCCTCGGCGAGCGGGATGAACTCGGCCGGCGAGATCGAGCCCCACGTCGGATGCGTCCACCGCATGAGCGCCTCGGCCCCGACGATTTGCCCCGTCCATGCGTTCACTTTCGGCTGATACATCAAATAAAATTCTTTGTTTTGAAGGGCACCGCGCATATCCCGAAGCAGTTCATACCGCTTCAACGATTCGATGTCCATTTGTGACGAGTACAGTTCCAGTTGGGCCCCGATCTTCTTATCGGCCCGGTTCATGGCGATACAGGCGTGCTTAATCAATTCGCTCGCCTGTGTGCCATCCTCCGGATATCGGCTCACCCCGATCGAGATACGGGCGAACAAGTCGTACACATCGACGCGGAAACGGTGGGTCGAGAGTGTGCCTAGCTTCTTGCCGAGCGCGAGCACTTCCGGGTCTTCCAAGCGCCGTGGCAACACGATGAGCACGTTATCCGCATCGAGATGTCCAAGGAGCGCGTCTTTCGGCAAGAGACGAATCAATTGATTCACCGTCGCGACACGCCACTCGTCGCCAAGTTCGTAACCGAACGTATGGTTGATCTCCGCGATCCGGTTGAACGACAGCGAGAACAACGTGAACGGATTGCGCTTCCGGGTCAAATGATACACCGATTCGGTGATCGATTCGCGATTCGGCATGTTCGTGATCGGGTCGAGCGAGGCGAGACGCCAAATCTCTTCTTGCTGCTCTTTCAACTGCGTGATGTCTTTGACGAGCGTCCGGAATCCGACGACATGGCCGCCTTCAGAAAAAATGGGTTCCCGATTCTCTTCAATCCATTTGACGTTCCCTTTGGCGAAAATCCGGTACGAGAACGTCGACGGTTTGCCGCTCAGCGTCACTTCCCGCGCCTGCTTGATTTTCGGGACGTCGTCCGGGACGACGACTTTTTGCCAATAATCCGGATGGGCATTGAATTGATCTTCCGTATAACCAAAGATGAGCGAGAAGCCCGGCGTCAAAAACTTGAATTGCTTCGATTCGAAATAGCGCTCAAAAATGACCGAGTCGACGATTTCACACAACTGCCTCACTTTCGATCGTTCCTTCGTCAGTTCTTCTTCGGCTGTGACCAGGTTCGTCACGTCGAACATCGCCCAGGTGACGGCTTTTCGGTCTTTCGAGACACCGACCTTCACAATCAATTCCAAATACTGTTTCATCTTCGGGTTGAAGGCGCGCAGTTGTGTCTCATATTCGAATTGCGAGTGATCGTGAAGCAACGTCTCGATCGCCGCCGCGAACGCGCCCCGGTCGTCCTCATGAATCAGGTTTCGGAAGTCCTCCCGCTTCATGTCGGCGAGCTGTCGCTTCGTCAAACCGAGCAGGTTCCCAGTCTGCGGGGAATGATAGAACGTCCCGGTCTCGAGGTCGAGCTCAATCAAAATGAGCCCAGGGATTCGCTCGAACAGTGAGCGACTCACTTTCATCCGATTGTAGCGTTCCCGCAACTCCGTCTGCGTCGTCAAATCTTTGACGACCCCGTAAAGACCCGTGATGACCCGTCCCGTATAGAGGGGGGTGTTCGTGATCGACAGATGAATCGAGCGTCCGTCCGCGTTCCGCGCTTGCAGTTCGTAATGCACCGTCTCACCTTGGAGCGATCGCTGATGGAATACTTGGACCCGTTCACTTTCGGCCTTCGGCAGCCACGAGGCCGGATGGACGAACCGCTCTTCTTCCCCGTTGAACAGAAGCGACAGTTTTTCATTTGAGTCGACGAGTCTCAAGTCACAGTCTAGGACGTAGACGGCGTCCGGATACTGATCGAGCAGCAACGGGTCGATATTGATCCGTTCCCCACGTTCCAATTGTTCAACGTTTGATTCCAATGCATGCTTCCATTGTCGGAAGAAGCCCATTTCTACCACTCCCCGGTGTGACGTTCGTCACATGAATATCGTATTACCTTGATTATATAAGATGAGGCCAGACGGATACGCTTCTGTTTTTGAAAATAAGGGGAACAATCTCTCTTTTGTACATATTTTCAAATTAATGTCATTATTTTAAGCGCTAAAAAAGACCACGGACTCGATTGAGCCGTGGTCTCCCGTTTTAGCGTTGTTTCACGACGACCGAGCCATAAGCCGGTACATCGACCGAGCCCGAGACGCGTTTAATCGTCTTCGTGCCCGCTTGTTTCCCATCGACGATGAGGTTCCATTGCCCGCTCGGCAATTTCACTTTGACCGTCTTGGCGTTGGCGTTGTGCGTGATGAACAAGTCTTTTTTCTGGCCAGGTGCTTTGTCATCGATCGAGTAGCTGATGACGTTCGCTTCGGCTTTGTAGAATTTCAAGTTTTTCTTCACGTCCACCGCTTTCGTCATGCGAAGACCTGGGTTGTCTTTACGCATCTCGATCAAGCCTTTCATGTACTGGACGTCCGCCTTACGGTCAGCGGCCCGTTTCCAGTCCATTTGGTTGATGCGATCCGGTGATTTGTACGAGTTGTGGTCGCCTTCTTTCGTGCGCATGAACTCTTGACCGGCATGGATGAACGTCGTTCCTTGGCTCGTCAAGAGAATGTTCGACGCGAGACGGTGCATCTTCGTGCGGTCCGCTTCCGACGTTTCTGGGTTCGTGAGTTCGAGCTTGTCCCAGAGCGTGTGGTTGTCGTGCGCTTCGACGTATGTGATCGCTTGCGTCGGTTCTTTCGTGAAGCCTTTGATGTCGGCGCTGTAGTCGATTTCGCCGACGATTCCCGTCTTGATGCGGTTCTCAAGGCCGGCTTTACCATTGATGAAGCCGTTGTCCGTGTCGACGAAGACACTGCCTTTCAAGCCGTCGCGGATGTTGTCGTTGAAGTGTGCGACGCCTGGCATCTTGTATGCGTTCTTCTGGTTCGCTTTCTTCGCCGGGTCGAGTGGCGTGCTGAGGTCCCACCCTTCGCCGAAGACGAGGATGGAAGGATCCACTTTGTTCAACGCCGAACGGACTTGGTTCATCGTCTTGACGTCATGGATGCCCATGAGGTCGAAACGGAACCCGTCCCAATGGTATTCTTTTGCCCAATAGACGACCGAGTCGACGATGAGCTTCTGCATCATCTTGCGTTCCGACGCGGTGTCGTTGCCGACGCCCGTTCCGTTCGCGAAGTCGCCGCCTTCAGTGTAACGATAGTAGTATCCTGGGACGATCTTGTGCAAGTTCGACGCCTGCGCATCGAACATGTGGTTATAGACGACGTCCATGACGGCGCGTAAGTTGTTGTCATGGAGGCCTTGGATCATTTGTTTCATCTCGCGAATCCGGACTTTGGCGTCATACGGGTTCGTCGAGTATGAGCCTTCCGGTGCGTTATAGTTTTTCGGGTCATACCCCCAGTTGTACGATGCATCCGGTTTCGTCTCATCGACCGAGGCCGTGTTGTAGTCGTATACCGGAATGAACTGGACGTGCGTGACGCCGAGGTCTTTCATATGGTCGAGGCCTGTCTTCGTCGCTGTCTTCTTGCCGTTGACGAGGAGACGTGTCCCTGGCTCGACGACGCCGAGATATTTGCCTTTGTTCGTGATGCCTGAGTCATACTTGTCTGACGTGACGTCAAAGATTGACAAGTCGCGGACATGCGTCTCATAGATGATGGCATCTGTCCGTTTCGCCAATTTCGGTTTCATCGAGTTCCAACGTTTCGGCTTCGTTTCGTTCAAGTCGACGACGACCCCTTGGTCCCCGTTCACACCGACCGCCGTCGCGTACGGGTCGACCGCGCGGACGCTGCCTGACGCGTGCTTGACGTTGTACGTGTAGCCAATGCCATCCAAGTCGCCGCGTACTTCAGCGACCCACGTGCCGCGCTCGCCACGCTTCATCGAAATCGTCTTCTTCAAGTCTTTATCTGAAGCAGGACGCGTTTTCGGCATGTTCCATAGTTCGAGCTTGACGTCTTGAGCCGTCGGGGCCCACAGGACGAACTGTGATTTTGAGTGCTTGTACGTCACGCCGAGCTTGCCGTCATAGGCGTACTTCGCATCGAACTCCGGTGAACGGAGGACGTCGCCCGCTTGGAGCACTTTATCTCCGAACGTCGGATGTTTCGCCGTGATGACCGCCGCCAAGTCGATATCGGCACTGAAGCGGACCGTGACCGATTTGTCGCCTGATTTCTCAACCGACTCGACCGTCGCACCTTCGACCGTCAATTCGCTCAAGAACGTCTCATCGATGACGCGGTTGAGCGTGAGCTCCGCTTGACGGAACGTGTCCGCTTCGAATGAGACGATTTTCGGTGAGCGATCGATCTCTGGTTCTGAGTAGTAGATCGTCGAATCGCCTTCGACGAGCCAAATCTCTTTCGCTGTGCTGAGCGCGAACCGATCTTCCCCATCTTTTTCGGCCCATTCCCCTTTTTTCGTGACGAGCCCGATGAGTTTCTTCACGTCCGGGTTCGCGAACTTCACGTTCGCCACGCCACCGTATGCGTCCGTCTCATCGAAGTTGATGCTTTGCCCGTCGCCACCGTCTGGCCATGTCCAAAGACCCCAGTCGGTATATGTATTGTCGTAACGGAAGTAATGAACTTTCATATCCACGTCCGTTGCTGCCGTCTCCCCGTCCGGGTTCGACGTATAGATCTTCGAGTCGCCTGACTTGATCCACACTTCGGCAACGCCGTCTTTGATCATATCGCTCGTGATGAAGCGGTCGTTCTCAGACCCTTTATCCTTCTCCCAGTTGTCCGTACGGACGATGAGACCGAGCTTTTCTGGTGAATCGACCGGGAATTCGTAGGCCGCCACCTTTCCGAAGTCGTCCTCGCCGTTGAAGGCGAAGGCTTTATTCGGGAAATAATCTGGGTTATTCGCCCAAAGCCATAAGTTCCAATCCGTTTGATTGTCCGGGGCCTCTTGATAGTGAACGACGACGAGCGTCGATTTGCCTTTATCGAGAGCGGACGATGACATCGGAAACATTGAGAACACTAGTGCAAACGTTAGCACAACTGCCCATACCTGTTTCCATCGCTTGTTGACCATGTGGGTCCCTCCTTGTAGCATTAATTTAGGAAAACGCTTACACAAAAATTGTAAACGTTTCCTTTTCGGAATTCAATGTTTTTCTAGACAAACACCTAACACCTTCCACTTTGCGCCATCGGTTGGGAAACCCCCTCTATTTTCCATTTGAAAAACGATTGCATTATTGGTCGATTGGACTGTATATAGAAGTTAGGGGAGGAATTTTAAAAATATGTCACTTACGAACCTCATTAACAACTTGATCGCCAACGCCAGTCTGTTGCTGGTCGGCCTCTATATCATCTCGCGCCTCACGAAGCTGGGCGTGACGACGAAGCTCCCGCTCCGGCGTCAAGTCACCATCTCCTTCTTACTCGCCGGGCTGTCGATTGTGATCACCCTCCACGGCGTGTTGTGGAACGCGCAAGCCGACTTTCAATACGGGTTTGTCCCCATCATCATGTCGGCGCTCTACTTCGGCCTGCCGGGTGTACGCATCACGTATGTCGCGAGCATTCTCGTTTTGCCGTTCATCTTGACCGAGACGCTTTTGTTGATCACGTTTCTCGACTACACGCTCGCCGCATCGGTCGCTGTCGCTTTCCTATGGTTCCGTGAACGAATCAAGCCGGCGCGGGACATCCGAATCGTCAATGCGATCAGCCTAGGATTCATCTCGTTGTTCTCATTGTTAAACGTCAGCAATTATAATCAAATCGAAACGTATGTGATGACGCTCCTCGCCTTCATCACCATCGGGTACTCGGCCGGATTCCTTCTCCATATCGTCTACGGGGGCATCCATAAAATCCAACGCTCGGAACGGCTCATCTCGAAATATAAAGAAGCGGCCTTCACCGACGCGTTGACCGGACTTGGGAATCGCCGCCGCTTCGAGGAAGAGATGAAGCGCGTCGACGAAGAAGTGTTCAATGGAACGCAAGACGTCGCCTTGCTCTTCCTCGACATCGATCATTTCAAATCGATTAACGATACGTACGGCCATGATGCCGGTGATGCCATCTTGATCGAATTAGGCAACCGGTTGACGAAAACCGCCCGGACCGATGACATGGTCTGCCGCAACGGCGGCGAAGAATTCTCGGTTTTATTGGCCGACTGCACGTTGTCGCAAGGGTTCGTCATCGGCAAACGCTATTTGCGGCAAATCGCCGAAACGCCGTTCTTATTGCCAGACGGATCGTTGATTGACGTCACCGTCTCCATCGGCATCGCCAGCACATCAGAGTCCAAAATCGCCACGTCGAGCCAACTGATTAAAAAAGCCGACGTCGGCTTATATGTCGCCAAACGGAGCGGACGCAACCGGCTCGGCAAGTGGAACGAAAAGAAAGCGAACTAACCCCTGATGCGCGGCATCAGGGGTTCATTATAGTTTCTTCCATTCTTCTAACGCCTCTAAGTACCAACGATAGCTCAGCTTGAACTCTTCATCGGTCACATCCGGCGGCCACAACGCGCGCGGAATCAGCCCCGTGAACTTTGCCGCTCCTGTATGCGCATAAATATAAGAGGCGACTTGGGTCGACATATCTCTCGTCAAAAAGCCTGTCACGAACTTTCCGTCCTTGCTTTCGAATATGATGTCGAGTCGGCGTCCTTCCATCTCGTCGAGGATCAACTGATTGTATCGTCGATGCGCCTCGTCTTTATGTTTGTACACCATCCCACGTCGTGCGTTATCGTCTCGTTCCCAGCGATGGTCCTTTTTTTCCTTTTCCGTAAAGATTTTATCAATCATACGCGGGTCATCAATCGTTAAGCAACAAAAGATATGGTCATACGACAACTGATCATCGTTCACCAAGTCCATGATGTCTGCTTTTGGGATGACGCGTGCCTTGTAACGGATCATCACTCTCCGGACGACCTCCTCCTTCTCAAAGACGAGCCACTGCTTTCTCCGTTCGAACTTCTCATGTAACAGCTTATAGTTCATCTGATTCACCTCATGATTCAGCATACCAAAAAACGACGCCCGAGTGATTCGGACGCCGTCTGTGTTAGTTCCCGTATTTTTTAAACAGTTGATAGTTCTTGTTCCCACCTGACAAGTTGTAAACGTCGGTGAAACCGAGGTTGCGGAGCACGTTTTGAGCCGCGTTCCCCGTCACCCCGCCGTTGCAATAGACGACGGTCGGCTTGTCTTTTTCCATGTCCTTGGCGGCATCACGCAAGTTACCGAGCGGGATGTTGACCGCACAGTCGACACATGCTTTTTCGAACTGCGAAGCTTTACGCGTATCGATAATCTGCATGTCTTCACCCGCATCGATCCGCTTCTGCAGCTCGGCCGGCGTGATGAGTCGCGCCGATTGATCCATACTGTTCGCGAGCACCATGCCCGTGTACATGACCGGGTCTTTCGTCGTCGAGAACGGTGGCGCATAAGCGAGATCGAGATGGAACAAATCATCGACTTTCGCCTTGAACGTAATCGCCGTGACGAACACGTCGATGCGTTTGTCGACACCTTCGAACCCGACGATTTGAACGCCGAGCAATTGGCGTGTCGCCCGGTCACCGATCGCTTTAATCGTCATGTCTTTCCCGCCCATATAGGCCGGCTTATCCGGTTTCGTGTTATGGAGCACTTCGATGTCGTATCCGAGTTCGCGTGCCTCACGTTCCGATAGACCGGTCTGCGCGACCGCTTGGCCGAACACTTTGAAGATGCCCGTCCCGAGGATGCCTCGGTGTTCGAGGTCGCCGCCCGTGATGAGGTCACCGAGAGCGCGCCCCATCTTGTTCGCCGTCGAACCGAGCGGACGCCAAATCGGTTTACCCGTGACGAGCGAGAAGCTTTCGGCGACGTCGCCGGCCGCATAGACGTTCTTCACGTTCGTCTCCATGCGCTCGTTGATGGCGATCGCACCCGTCTCCCCGATCGTCACCCCGATCGACTTGGCGAGTTCTGTGTTCGGACGGACGCCGACCGACAGGATGACGAGGTCGGTGTCGATCGTCTTGCCGCTCTCTGTGACGACGCGTTCGACGTGACCGTCACCGATGAGTTCCGTCACCGTCTCACCGAGCATGAGCTCGATGCCGTTCTTCTCGAGGTGATCTTCGACCCGGCACGCCATGTCTTTGTCGAGCGGCGGCATCACTTGTGGGAAACGCTCGATGATCGTCACATCGATGCCGCGCAATTTGAGCTGCTCGGCCATCTCGAGGCCGATGAAGCCGGCGCCGATGATCGTCGCGTGCTTCGGATTCGTTGCGTCGACAAAGTTGCGCGTCGCTTCCGCGTTCTGGATGTTGCGAATCGGGAACACGTTGTCCGAGTCGACACCCGGGATCGGCGGGATGATGCTCGAGGCGCCTGTTGCGAGGACAAGGCGGTCATAGCTGTCCGTGAACGATTCGCCTGTCTCGAGGTTCTCGACCGTGATCGTCTGTGCGTCGGCATCGATCGCCGTCACGTTATGTCGTGTCATGACGTCAAGTTGATAGCGCTTCTTGAAGAACGCCGCGTCACGAGGCGTCAAATCGTCGCGTGACTCGACTTCGCCGCCGACGTAATACGGGATGCCGCAACCTGAGTACGAGATATCGTAATCGCGATCGTAAATCGTAATCTGTGCGTCTTCATTGTTACGACGTGCTTTTGCCGCGACCGACGTACCGGCGGCGACTGAACCGATGATGACCAATTTCATAAAAAACACTCCTTAATAAAGTAGTAGGCTGATATATAGTCCGAGCAACGTGATGGCGAGCGTCGGGATCGTCAAGATGATGCCGACTTTAAAGTATTGACCCCAACCGATTTTAAGCCCTTTCGTACGGAGCACATGGAGCCATAACAACGTCGCGAGCGACCCGATCGGTGTGATCTTCGGACCGAGGTCGGAACCGATGACATTCGCATAGATGAGCGCTTCTCGAATCTGACCGGTCGTATTCGTCAAATCGATGGCGAGCGCGTCAATCATGACGGTCGGCATATTGTTCATGACCGATGACAAGATGGCGGCCAAGAAGCCCATCCCGAACGTGGCGCTGAAGGCGTTCACGGCGAACCAGTCGATAAAGTTGGCGAGCACTTGCGTCAGTCCCGCGTTTTGCAGACCGTAGACGACGATATACATCCCGAGCGAGAAGAAGACAATCGCCCATGGCGCCCCGCGTAGGACGGACCGGGTCGGCACGGCCGGTGAACGGTTCGCCATGATGAGGAAGAACAACGAGATGACGCCTGCGACGAGCGAGACCGGGATGCCGATGATGTCACTCGTGAAGTATCCGATGACGAGAAGTGCGAGCACGACCCACGACAAACGGAACATTTTATGGTCTTTGATGACCGAGGCCGGCTCGACGAGTTTCGATAAATCGTATTGCTTCGGAATGTCCTTTTTGAAATACAAATACAAGACGAGCAAACTTCCGGCCACGGCGAATACGTTGACGAACACCATCCGCGCCGCATATTCGGCGAAACCGATGCCGAAGAAGTCGGCCGAGACGATGTTGACAAGGTTCGAGACGACGAACGGCAGACTCGCCGTATCGGCGATGAACCCGGACGCCATGACATATGCCAACACGACCGCATCCGGTAGTTTGAGCGCCCGCACCATCGCGAGCACGATTGGTGTCAAGATGAGCGCCGCTCCGTCATTGGCGAACAACGCCGCGACGAGCGCACCGAGCAACGTGATATAGACGAACAGCTTGACGCCGCCGCCTTTGGCGATGCGGGCCATATGTAAGGCAGCCCATTCAAAAAAACCGATCTCGTCCAAGATGAGCGAGATGATGATGATGGCGATAAATGTGAACGTCGCGTTCCAAATGATGCCCCAGACAGTACCGACGTCGTCCAAATTGACGACCCCGGTGAGTAAGGCGATGACCGCCATCCCCATCGCCGAGTAACCGATGCCGAGGCCTTTCGGTTGCTTGATGATGAGGAAGAGCGTCACCAAAAAGATAATACTAGCAATCCACTGCACAATGAGTTCCTCCAATATACCTCTATTTGTTTAGCAAGTCTGTTGTAAGCCGCGCAGCACGAGGCTGACGCCGTCTTCTGTCGACTCGACGTCGAGCGTGACGTTCTCCGCCATCGCTTCGGCATCTTTCGCGACGGCGAACGTGAGGCCGTCGAAGTCTTTCACGTCATCCGTCGTTTCCGGAGCCGCGACGACGAGACCGAGCGTCGGGCCACAGCACCCAGCTTCGGTACAGATGCGGACCGATTTCGTCGCTTCCTCAGCCAGTGCCGCTTTCATAAAGTCAATCGCTTCATTCGTGATGTTCATGTAACTTCCTCCTTGAGTAGTTGTGACAGTGCCGGGTAACCGACCGGCAGTTGTTCTTGCCAGGCGAGTAACGTCGGGCGCGGATAGGCGCTCACACGCTCGAGCCAAGGCGCCTCGCTCGCGACTTTCGCCGTCAGCAACTTGCTCGTCACGTCGAGCGGTGTGAACGATTGGTTGACGACCCGGGCGAACGGTTGAATCTCAGCCCGTTCTAAGTCAGCGACGAGCCGCTCGGCTTCATACACTGGTGTCGCTTCAGGCAACGTCGTGATGACGACGTGTGTCTGTTTCGGGTCGCGCAGTTTCGGCAACAGCTCGCGGACCGCTTCCGGGACGACCCCGGTCGACCGTTCGAGTTCGCGGTGATAGCTCTCGGTCGCATCCAAGAGGAGAAGCGTGTGACCCGTCGGCGCCGTATCGATGACGACGAAGCGGTCTTTCGCTTTCGCCACTTGATCGGCGAAGGCGCGGAAGACGGCGATCTCTTCGGTGCACGGCGAACGCAAGTCCTCTTCGAGCATCATGCGCTGCTCGTCGTTCATTTCCCCCGCTTCCCGGAACACATCCATCCGGTACTTCTCAATCTCAATTTTAGGGTCGATCGCATCGACGGTGAACGTATCCGGGACGTCCAACCCGATCGTAAAGGCGACATGCGCGGCCGGGTCCGTCGTCGTCAAATGGACGGCGTGCCCGCGCTCACTGAGCGCGACGGCGACGAGCGAGGCGAGCGTCGTCTTGCCGACCCCGCCTTTCCCCATCGTCATGATGACGTTCGGTCCGTCCATCTCGATTTCGTCGACGAGACGATCGATGGATCCGTAACGACTCGTGTCATAACGTGTATTCGGGACGGCGACCGTCTCCCTGTTCACCCAGCGTCGGAGCGCCGGGACACCGACGAGATTCTCGTACGCATATGGCAACGTGAACGTCTCGAGGTCGGCGATGCCTTTCGGCAGTTCGTGGAGCGCTTGTTGTTGACGCTCGATGAACCGTTTCGTATAGCGGTCCGTCCCTTCTTTGACTGCGACGATGCCGTTGATGACGAGTTGCATCTGTTCGATCCCGATCGCGTGAAGTTCGGTCGCGGCTCGCGCCGCCTCGACGAGCGTCGACGTCTCGGGACGGGCGACGAGCAACAGCGTCGTTTCCTCGCCATCGGTGAGCGTCTCGACGGCCCGTTTATACTGCAGTTGCTTGTCAGCCAAACCAGCGAGCGGACCGAGGCAAGACGCACCAGTCGTGTTCGTCTCTAAAAATTCATCCCACGCGCTCGGCAACGTCAACAACCGTAACGTGTGACCGGTCGGCGCCGTGTCAAAGATGACGTGATCGTACGTCTCACGTGCCGATTCGGACGTCAATAGCTCGGTGAACTGGTCGAACGCCGCGATCTCGACCGTACAAGCGCCGGACAGTTGCTCTTCCATCGACTGGATGGCTACGTCCGGCAACACACCGCGATATGGTCCGACCATGCGTTCCATGTATTGTTGCGCCGCCTCTTCCGGGTCGAAGTTCGCGATGGCGAGACCTGTATCCGGGACGAGGCGCGGTGTCTCGTCAAGTTCCATCTCGAACACGTCTTGAAGGTTGCTCGCCGGGTCGGTCGAGACGAGCAAGACACGTTTTCCACGGTCAGCGAGCGTCAAGGCGAGACTCGACGCCGTCGACGTTTTGCCGACACCGCCTTTCCCGGTCAAAAATACGTAACGGGTCGGCTCGATTGTCGTGTAGTCAAAGCGATTCATAATGACGCGCCTCCTTATTTTTTGAGCGTGATGCGCACTTTCGGTTTCTCGCCGTCTTGCGTGGCGAACGCCTCGACCGGGAGTTCTGTCAATCGGGCGATCTCCTCGTTCGTCATATAGGCACCTCGTTTGACGATTTCACCGTCGACGACGGTGAGTGGAAGCGTCTCGAGCCCGTTCGCGATTTCAGCTTGGACGTGGGCGTTCTCGACGAACCGGTTCGGCTCGGAGGCAAGGTTATAGCGGGCCACATCAAAGCCGCGTTGTTTCAATACGTAATGGATGGTCGCGATCCGCGTCAGTTCGGGATCGATCGACGGACCACACAATCCGGTTGGGCAGCACATGGCTGGTTCGAACACTTCAAGTTTCATCGTTGACTCCTCCTCAAATCGCACACTCAGCGTCACAGTCACAACTCGCATCGACCGTCTCGATGTTGTCGAGCAACTCGACGACGATCGCATAGAACGGGCTCGTCTCATTCAACCGATAGTGAATCCACTGCTTGTCGCGGCGTTCTAACAATAGCCCCGCTTGGCGCATCATCTTCAAATGACGGCTGATGGCCGGCTGCGAGATGTCGAAACAGTCGACAAAACTGCAGGCGCACTGCTCTCCTGCCTGCATTTGCTTGAGCATCGTCAAGCGGGTCGGGTCGGCGAGCACTTTGAGCACTTTACTTAAATCATCTACCGTATGCATCGTCATTCTCCTTCTCTGTATAACAAATCCGTTATATAACCTTTACGTTATGAAATTACCATAGTTTTTCATTCGAGGCAATTGTCATTTCAGAAAAAGTTCGGTATGATGAAACACGTTGTGAAACCATGTGTCGGTCGAACGACTTCTTTCATATAATGCGGCGTTTGATCTTCGTGAGACTCGGAGATCAAAGTCAAAAATATATAGAGAGGTGTGTTCTTTTGGAAAAATTGAATACGATTAAACAAGATTGGCTCGGCAACGTCCGGGCTGACGTCCTAGCTGGCTTCGTCGTCGCGCTCGCACTCATCCCTGAGGCGATCGCGTTCTCACTCATCGCGGGAGTCAACCCGATGGTCGGACTGTATGCCTCATTCATCATCGCCATGGTCATCTCGATCGCGGGCGGTCGTCCGGCCATGATTTCGGCCGCGACCGGTGCGATGGCCCTCGTCATCGTCTCGCTCGTCGCGGACCACGGACTCGAGTACTTGCTTGCAGCCGGGATGTTGGCCGGAGTGTTCCAAATCGCGCTCGGCTATTTCGGCATCGCCCGATTGATGAAATTCATCCCGCGCGCCGTCATGGTGGGCTTCGTCAATGCGCTCGCGATTTTGATTTTCCAAGCGCAATTGTCGAACTTTGAAGGCGAGAGCTGGATCATCTGGGCGCTCGTCACCGGTTCACTCGCCATCATCTTCTTATTCCCACGTATCACGAAAATGATCCCGGCCCCGCTCGTCGCCATCGTCGTCATGACGGTGCTCGCCATCACGCTCGGTCTCGATACGAAAAACATCGGTGATATGGGAACGATCTCAGCAACGCTACCGGAATTTTTATTCCCGAACGTCCCGTTGACGTTTGACACGTTGATGATCATCCTTCCTTACTCGATCTCCCTCGCCTTCGTCGGATTGATTGAATCGCTGTTGACGGCACAAATCGTCGATGACATGACAGGTACGGACTCGAACAAAAATCGTGAGTCGCGCGGTCAAGGGATCGCCAACATCATCGCTGGTTTCTTCGGCGGGATGCCAGGTTGTGCGATGATTGGCCAATCGGTCATCAACGTATCGTCTGGTGCTCGCGGCCGTCTGTCGACGTTCGTCGCCGGACTCGCGTTATTCATCATGATCATGACGATGAGCGATGTATTGATGCTCATCCCGGTCGGCGCTCTCGTCGGTGTCATGTTCTTCGTCTCGTATGCGACGTTTGACTGGGGCTCGCTCAAAGCGATGCGTACCGCTCAAAAATCGGATACGGTCGTCATGCTCGTGACGGTGCTCGTCACGGTCGTCACCCACGATTTGTCACTCGGTGTATTCGCTGGGATTTTGACGGCAGCGATTCTCTTCGCCGCAAAAATCTCGAAAGTCGAACTCGATCGCAGTGTAGACGCCGATCGTGCCCGTTACATCGTGAACGGTCAGCTCTTCTTCGCCTCGACGTCTGAGTTCGTCAATCAGTTCGATGTGACCGAAGACGCCGAAGCCGGTGTCAAACACGTCACGATCGACTTCTCGAACACCCATCTTTGGGACGACTCGGCCATCGGT
The DNA here is from genome assembly GCF_018618155.1 of Exiguobacterium sp. s6. Taxonomy (NCBI): domain Bacteria; kingdom Bacillati; phylum Bacillota; class Bacilli; order Caryophanales; genus Exiguobacterium; species Exiguobacterium sp. s6. Next base: position 545,158 of record NZ_JACSLN010000001.1, on the reverse strand, counting down.
GCCATCGATAAAGTCTTCTTCAAGTATCGCGAAGTCGGGATCGAGCCGGAACTATTGAACTTGAACAAAGATTCAGAGAAACTGCTCAATACGCTCGCGCTTCACTTGAAACAACAAGAAGCAAACGCTGGCCATTGATTTGGTCTCTACGGGAGTGGACATTCGCGTTCACTCCCATTTTTTTATCCATGGCTCTATAAAATCGCATATACTAAAAATAGATTGTGTGAAAGAGGAGGACGTTTCAATGGGAAAGGTATTTTTAGCGGCAGACGGGTCTGCCCACTCGAAGCGGGCGCTTGAGAAAGCGATCCAGCTTGCCAAAGCATCAGACGCATCGATCGACATCGTCCATGTCGTCAGCGCCAAAGAATCGAAAGAAGCCGCGCTCAACTCGACCGGAAAACTCGATCTCGAAGCGAAGCGAAAATTGATGTTACAACCGCTCTTCGATCAAATCGTTGCAGCCGGGCTCGAATATGAATATATCGAACTTCGCGGCGAACCGGACGTCGAGCTCGTCAAATACGCGAACCATCAGCCGTACGAGTACGTCGTCGTCGGTTCACGCGGACTGAACACGTTCCAAGAGTTCGTGCTTGGCAGCGTCAGCCATAAGCTTGCCAAACGCGCTCTCGCCCCGGTCATCATCGTCAAATGATGGTCACCCTTTCTCAGCCGAGAAAGGGCTTTTTTTCTGTTCCATACAGGAAATAAGTACTAGGTGTGGAATGGGATAGTGAACTCAATTTATGAAGGAGGAACATACTTGGATATTGCCAATGACTCAAATTTATTGCTCATTTTATTGCCGCTCCTCATCCTACAACTCATCTTGCTCGTCGTCGCCTTGATTGATTTACTGAAGCGACAAGAGACGAACGGACCGAAATGGGTGTGGCTTCTCGTCATCCTGTTCATCAACATCCTCGGGCCAATCGTCTACTTCCTATGGGGACGGACGAAGCGATGAACGTCACCCAACTGACGAAACGATTCGGCACGTTCACCGCGCTCGACGACGTCAGCTTCTCGCTCCGACCGGGTTGCACGTCGCTCCTCGGTGAGAACGGGGCCGGAAAGACGACATTGCTCAACATGATTGCCCGCGTGACGACACCGACGTCGGGTCAAATCGTCGGCCACGACGCCATTCGTATCGGTTATTTGCCGCAGCGGCCAGCGCTCTATCCATCGCTCACCCCGGTCGAGACGATCCGTTATGCGGCCGAATTGACCGGGGTAACGGGTGTCGATCCGGTCCATCTGCTGAAACGGGTCGGACTCGAGCCCGTCGATCGGCCAGCAGCGCACTTGTCCGGTGGCATGCGGCAACGGCTCGGCATCGCTCAGGCACTGGTACATGACCCGGAGTTGTTACTGCTCGATGAGCCCGTGTCGGCGCTCGACCCGCGCGGCCGCCGGGAAGTGCTCGACCTCTTAAGCGACTTGAAGCGGGAGCGGATGATTCTCTATTCGACGCACGTGCTCCCCGACGCCGAGGAAGCGAGCGACTGGGTGCTCCTGCTCCGGCAAGGGCGCCTGCTCATGGAAGGGACCGTGACCGATTTGCTCGGTTCGAAGTCCTCGATCCAAGTCCGTCTGTTCAACGACGTCTTGACGGAAGAGGAATGGCGGACGCTCCCCGGTGTCAGTCACGTCACCCGCTCCGGGACGACGTGGGAACTGGAGACGGATGCGAAAGACGTGACGGAACGGGCGTTGCTCCAACTGCTCCTCGAACGTGGTCTCCGGCTCCAATCGCTCCACGTCGGACACCCATCGCTCGAGTCACTCTTCTTGGAGGTGAACGCCTGATGAAACTGGCCATCTTCAAACAAGAGTGGAAAGAGTCATGGCGCAATAAGCGGGTGATTTGGGTACCGATCGCCTTGATGCTGCTTGCGGCGATGCAGCCGCTCACGCTCTACTTCCTCCCGGACATCTTGGCCTCAGGCGGCAATTTGCCGGACGGTGCGGTCATCGAGATCCCGACCCCGTCACCGGAAGAAGTACTCATGTCGGCGAGCGAACAGTTGCGGCAAATCGGACTGCTCGTCGTCCTCTTGTCCGCCATGCATACGTTCAGCCACGAACGGTCGCTCGGCACGCTCGCCTGGCTCAAATCACTGAAAATCCCAGCCACGCGGATCGTCCTCAGCAAATGGGGACATTATTCGCTACTCGCCGTGATCGCGATCGGACTTGCCCAACTGAGTGCCGCCTACTACACGATCGTCTTGTTCGATTCGTTCGATGTCACCGATTTTTTGCTCGCGACCGGACTGCTCATGCTCCATTTCGTCGTCCAGCTGTCGATTTTCTTCATGCTTGCGTCGTTGCTCGAGAGCGGACTCGTCGCCCTCGTCATCACGCTCGCTCTCCACTTCATCATGTCGCTCCTCCTCGGTTGGCTCGAATGGGATTGGATGCCATGGCGGCTCGGCTCGTTATCGGCCGAAGTGCTCATGGGCGAGAACTTACTCGTTTGGCCGATTGTCAGCGGCATCTTGTTGATCGCCGCCACGTTGTTCATCGCCTCGAGACGGTTGTTGTTCATCAGCCGTTCGTCTTGAGTTGCAAGCATCATGTGAAAGCCATCGGAAAATTCCGATGGCTTTTTAGGTACAATGAATCAAATTAAGAAATATAATTTCCTATTTATGTTACATATCATTGAATTAAAAATACAAAATGGTACACTTTCGAGTAAGTAGTGAAGCGCTTACATTTTAGAGGAGGAACTGTTATGAAGAAATGGATTGGCGGTCTCGCCGCCCTCACGCTCGTCACGTCATCAGTCGTATTGCTCGATGCCGATGCCAAGTCTGTCCCGAAAAAGCCGAAAGTCGAGCTCGGGGTCGACCGGTTGATGGACAATCCTGAAATCTTGGCGGGTAAACGAGTCGGACTGATCACGAATCCGACCGGGGTCGATGCCAACATGACGAGCATCGTCGACTTGTTCCACAACTCCGATGATTTCGAACTGACGGCACTGTACGGACCGGAGCACGGCGTCCGCGGTGATACACAAGCCGGATCGACGATCAGTTCGTACATCGATGAAGTGACAGGTCTTCCGGTGTATAGCCTGTACGGTGCGACGAAGAAACCGACGGCCGAGATGCTGAAAGACGTCGATGTGCTCGTCTTTGATATTCAAGACGTCGGCACCCGCTTCTACACGTACATCTATACGATGGCGTATGCGATGGAAGCCGCGGCCGAGAATGACATCCCGTTCGTCGTCCTCGACCGGCCGAACCCGCAAGGCGGGCTCCGCGTCGAAGGACCGGTGCTCGACCCGGCCTATTCGAGCTTCATCGGCCTCTATCCGATTCCACTCAAGCACGGCATGACCGTCGGTGAGCTGGCACGCTTGTTCAACAAAGAATATCAGCTTCAGGCCGACCTCGAAGTCGTCAAGATGAAGGGCTGGAAGCGCTCGATGCTGTATGAAGATACGGGACTCCCGTTCGTCATGCCGTCCCCGAATATGCCGACGACGGATACGGTCAACGTCTATCCAGCGACCGGTCTGTTCGAAGGAACGAACTTGTCGGAAGGACGTGGCACGACGAAGCCGTTCCAGTTGATTGGTGCCCCTTACGTGAAGGCGCATGACTACGCCAAGACGTTGAACGGACTCGAGCTTCCGGGCGTCACGTTCCGCGCTGCCTCGTTCACGCCGACGTTCTCGAAGAACGCGGGCAAACTGTCGCACGGCGTCGAAGTGTATGTCACCGAGCCGTCGAAGTTTGAAGCGGTCAAGACCGGCATCGCCATGGTCAAGACGGCACACGACCTGTATCCGGACGAGTTCGAGTTCCTCGCCAACGACTTCATCACGAAGCTGACCGGGAACGCCTACGTGAAAGACATGATCCTCGCCGGTGAGTCGCTCGAGGCGATCATGGACAAAGTCGACGCCGAGCGCGATGCGTTCTTGCCGATTCGAAAAGAGTATTTGTTGTACAAATGACAACCAGGCAGGCTCAATGGAGTCTGCCTTTTTTTGTAATCAAACGGTAATACCCATCATCGCCCTACTCAATATATTATATGGTTATATAATCGAAAAAGGAGCTTCCCATTTTGAAAAAACCTGCCTCAGTCTTGCTCGCTGCCGCCTTGGCGACCGCGTTCACATTTACCCCGCCGACCACTCCGCTCACCGTCAATCCGACGACGGTCGAGGCGTCTTATCGTGAGACGGCCGTCAATACGAAAGGTTCCGTCACGGGGATCAGTCAACTCAACGTCCGGAAAACACCATCAAGCTCAGCGACAAGTTTAGGTAAACTTGTTCGCAATGGCACGATGATGGTCCGGACATCGTTCACGACGAACGGGGCCCGATGGTACAAAATCCAATGGGGCACGGGCTACGCATACGTTCCGGCCGCATACGTCAAGCTATCGACAGCCGAAGTCGCGTTCACGAAGACAACGTACGTCGCCCCGTCGAGCGTCTACTTGAAGTCACGTCCGCTCACGACCTCGCCGAACGTCGTTTTCCTGCGCCAAGGGATGAAGCTTGAGACAATCTCGTATCGATACACGGGCACGATACGTTGGTACAAAGTGCGCGTCGGGACGAAGACGGGTTATATCTTAGCGAAGCACATCACGTTTAGAGCACCGGCGAGCGGCGTCTTGGGTGAGACGAATGAAGAGCGCCAGGCGGCCGGTTTGTCAGCGCTCTCCGCGTCGAGCGAGGCGAACCGCGTCGCCCAGGTCCGGGCCGACGAGATGGCACGGACGGGACAGTTCTCCCACCAGCTCCGTGAGAACGGAAGCCCAGGGAATACGCTCGACGCCTATAACGTCAGCTATCGCGGTTGGGGTGAGAACATCTACATGGGATCGAGCGACCCCACGCAAGCCGTGAACGCCTGGATGAACTCGACAGGTCATCGCGCCAACATCTTGAACGGAAACTTCACACACCTCGGTGTCGGCGCCGCCAAGAACGCACAAGGGTCGACGATTCACGTCCAAGTCTTTTTGACGAAATGAAAAACCGGGAAGTCGCATTGATCGCGACTTCCCGGTTTTTTTAGCGGCGTTCGTCTTTCAGGCTTTCAAGGTTTTGTTGGGCCTGGCCCGTCTTCTCTTTGGCCGTCCCTTTCACTTGGTCTTTTTGTCCTTCACGTTTGAGCGATTGATTGTCCGACGCTTTGCCGACCGCTTCTTTCGCTTTGCCTGCCGCCTTATCAATTAAGCCATCGACTTTTTTGTTAAGTCCGTCTTTCATGTGAATCTCCTCCTCGTGATATCATGTCTAATTCATGTACCACTCTGAGAAAAACTCAAACATAGTGCTCTTTGACGAGCACCCGGAAACGCGGTCGGACGGTCAGCTCGATCGTCGTCACCGTGCGGTTACGATCCTCGTTCATGACGATCAATAGCTCGCCGTGGTCGCGCCGATCCTCGAGCACCTCGACTTTCCCGACCGTGCGGAGGAGCTGATAATACAGCAACTCCCCCGTCGCGTCTTTCACGTTCACCTCGAACTCGTGATAACTTGGTGAGATTTTGAAGTAGAACGACTCTGCCCCGTTCGAGAAACGGAACACCGACTCGTCGTAATAAAACGGGAGTGTCGTGTCCATCCGTTTCGGCTCGACCGTACAAAACAACGCCCACGCCATCTCGTCCGGAAATTTTTCGCTCGACTCTTCTTTGTTGAACTGCCACTTTTTCATCGCGATCCCTCACTTCGACTTCCATTAATTGTCTGAATAATTAGACTATTATATTTCATTCGGCAACGGGTTCGGAAGTTCCTGCAAACGGGAACAAAACCTTGTACGCTATTTCACGTTCTGGAGTTGAAAGGAGTTGCGTCCACGTGTCCATCATCGCCCTCGATCACGTCACGAAACGGTTCGGTGAGACGATTGCCTTGAATGATTTTTCACTTCACGTCGAGGCCGGCGAACTGTTCGGTCTGCTCGGACCGAACGGGGCCGGCAAGACGACCGCCATCTCGGTCATGCTCAACCTATATCCGGCCGACAGCGGTTTAATCAAAATCTTCGACCACTCGATGCCGAAGGACGAACTGACGATTAAACGGCGCGTCGGCATCGTCCCGCAGCACGTCTCCGTGTACGATCAGCTGACCGTCTTTGAAAACATCCAATTTTTCGCTGAGCTATATGGCTTCAAGCCGTCTGAAGCGAAACAAAAGACCGAGGCTGCCCTCGACTTCGTCGAACTCACCGCGCACCAAAAGAAACGTCCGCCGGAACTGTCCGGGGGGCTCCTTCGTCGTCTCAACATCGCCTGCGGCATCGTGCACGAGCCCGAACTCATCTTCATGGATGAACCGACCGTCGCCATCGATCCACAGTCGCGCAACACCATCCTCGAGAACATCCGCGAGTTGAATCGACGCGGGGCGACGATCATCTACACGTCCCACTACATGGAAGAAGTCGAGATGCTCTGCGACCGCGTCGCCATCGTCGATGAAGGACGGATTATCGCCGAAGGGACACAAGACGAACTGAAAGACCAAGTCATGACACTCGAGACGGCCCGCATCAAAGTCGACGCTCTCACCCCTGGCCTCCTCGAACGTCTCGAATCGCTCGAGCGAGTGAAGAAAGTCGATTACGAGGAACCGTTCCTCGAAGTGTCACTCGAGAAAGACACCCCGCTCGCCCCGCTCCTTGACGTGCTCCATGACGAACGGGTCCGTTTCACCTCGATCACCGTCGACCGTCCGTCCTTGAATACCGTCTTTCTGGCTCTGACCGGCAAGACACTTAGGGAGTGAGTCCGATGAAACTATGGACGTTCATCAAATACGATGTCAAACAGCAACTGCGTGATCGCTCGACCATCTTTTGGATGCTCATCTTCCCAATCATTCTCATCTTCGGACTCGGCACGATGTTGTCGGCCATCTTCAACAGCAACTTCTCGCTCCCGGTCACGGACGTCGCCTACGTCGAACAGTCGACCGACGACTATCGAGTACCGCTCGAGACGTTCCTCGCCGACGATGATATAAAAGAGTTTATCCGTCTCGTCCCGTATGACAGTATGGCCTTGGCCGAGACCGGCGTGAATGACGGTGATGCCGACGTCATTCTCCACTTGGACGGTCCTGACGTGCGCTTACTGTACGAGGAACCGTCGACGATCGAGTTCGATGTGCTCGAGGCCGTGCTCCGGCAATATACGGACGTCGCCAATCAGCAAATCACACTCGCTGAGACGGGTGTCTCCGCCCCGTTTACGCCTGAGTCGTTCATCGACAGTGAGAGCGTCGACTTGTCGGGTCGGACCCCGACGTCACTCGAATATTTCACCGTCACGATTTCCATCATGACAGCGCTGTTCGGTGCGTTCTACATCACGGGCATGCTCAGTGAGGAGCAACCGATGACGGGGAGCTATCTTCGGATCCAAGCCGCTCCCGTCAAACGAATCGAATATCGCCTGGCCCGCAGCTTGAGCCGATACACGCTCATCTTCCTGCAACTTGTGCTCGTGTTTTGGTTCAGTCACTTCGTGTATCGCAGCTTCTCGCTCGACTACGTTCACTTCAGTCTATTGTTCCTATCTTGGCTCGCCCTCGCTTTATACGGTACGGCGTTTGGTTTCTTCATCTCAAGCTTACCCCGTATCTCGCGCGCGACGAAAGACGCGATTGTCAACGGGTTCGTGGCCATCATCATGATTCTCTCTGGCGGCTATGTCCCTGGTTTCGACCAAGTGACGCTGAGCTTCGTGCCGTGGGCTAAGTACGTCTTCATGCCGATTTTCATGCGGGAAGGGATGCTTCAGGTGCTCTTGCGCGGCGGAGACACGTCCGTGTTTTGGCAAAGTCTCGGTTGGCTCGCCATCCATCTGTTCGTCTTTGCCGGGATCAGCCTGCTGCTATGGAAAGGGGTGAACCGCCGTGGTGCTATTTAGACATGTCGCCAAGCGTATGCTTCGGAAAAAAGGGCTATGGGTGTTCACGTTCGTCTCCGTGTTCGGGTTCGCCCTCATCCTGTCTTTCCTCAGTTCGACGTCCGCCTTGAACGCCTCGATTGGCATTCTCGACCGCGACGGCGGAACACTCGCCGGTCGCGTGATTGAAGAAGCGGGACGGTTCGGAGCGGTGACACCGCTTGAGACGGATGAGACCGACGAGGCGTTGCTCCAAGGACAGGACGTCGTCTTAGTGATTCCGGACGGATTCAGTGAGGCGCTCTTGAATGGTGAGACGCCGCGATTATCGTTCAGTGCGACCGAAGGGAGTGACGCCGCGTTGATCGAACAAGCGCTCAATTCACACTTGTCCCGTGAGCGACAACTATTGATCGCAAGTGAGTTTGACGAGGAACGGTTCACCGAACTCGCCGAACGTGAGACGGAAAACGGCTATACCCTCTCGAGTGAGCCGTTCCAACAGAGCGTGGCGACGACGGCGCGGACGCAGGCGTTCCTCGGCCTCTTGTCGTTCGTCATGATGTCGGCGTTCCTTCAGTTCATTCCGTTGTTCGTCGCCGACGACCGGGACGAGAAGATTTATTCACGCCTATTTGCGGCCCCGGTCACGCCCCGGCGTTACATCGGTTCGCTGTTCGTGTCGTTTTGCGCGGTCGGGCTGCTCTACGTGCTCATGTTGCTCGCCTTCAGCGCTGTCCTCTATCGACAGGACATACTCGCGCACCTACCTGTCCTCACGCTGTTGTTTATCGTCTATTTATTCGTCTGTCTCGCCATCGGTTCGCTCATCGCCATCCTGGCGACGAACCGGGAGAAAGCGAACATTTGGCAGACGTCCGTCACGATGGCCGCTGCCATCACCGGCGGCGCCTTCATCAGTCTGACGTGGCTGCCTGATACGCTCCAGGTCGTCGGACGCTTCTTGCCGACGTACTGGTTCAATTACGGGGTCGCCCAAATGTACGAGGACCATTTCCCACTCCAATCCGTCCTCATCATGCTCGGGATGGCGCTCGCTGTCTTTCTCCTCAGCGCCTGGGCGTTGAAGAAACGGCCGCTCACATAAAAAGGAGAGCCATCGCGGGCTCTCCTTTTTATGTGAGTCGATTAACGTTGCAACGTCGGCACGACTTTCTTGAAGAACACCTCGACGAGTCCCGGGTCGAACTGCCGGCCCGCTTCTTCTGCGATGACCGCGAGCGCTTCGTCGAGCGTCTTCGCTTTCCGATACGGGCGTCCCGTCATCATGACGTCGAACGTGTCCGCAATCGAGATGATGCGTGACGCGAGCGGGATCTGCTTTCCGCTGATCCCTTTCGGATAACCGTTCCCGTCCCATCGTTCATGGTGGGCGAGCACGATTTCGGACAGCGGTCCATACTCCGGCACCGTGCTCAAGATGTTGTAGCTCACTTCGGGATGACGTTTGATTTCACGCCATTCGGACTCGGTCAACGTGCCCGGCTTGTCTAAAATCTCATTGCTGATTGCAACCTTGCCGATATCATGCAGCGTCGCCGCCGTGACGAGTTCGTTCACATCGGCACTCGTGAACCCCATCGCCTGTCCGAGTTGCCGCGACAGCTCGGCGACGCGTTGCGAATGTGCTTCTTCGCGCGGGATTTTCTCGTAGAGCGTTCGCATGATGAGCTGAATCGAATGATGGCGTCGGCTTTGTTTCTCCGACACTTTATGGTGATACATCCGGTCCTCGGCCAAATTGAACACTTCCGCGATGGAGAGCGCGTCATCGTCCTTCACCGCTTCTCCGAACGATGCCGAAATCGGCAGCCCTTCGATCGATTTGGCGAGGAACAGTTGGCTCAGGCGATCGGACAATCGGTTCGCCTCTTCAAGTGACGTATTCGGCATGATGATGACAAACTCATCCCCACCGATTCGAGCGACCGTATCCTTCCCTCGAATCTCACGTTTGAGCGTCATCGTCGCCTCAATCAACAAGCGATCCCCGACGAGATGACCGAACGCGTCGTTCGTCAGCTTCAACCCGTTGACGTCGACGACGATTAAGGCGAGCGGATAATAGTCCGGCTCATCGTACGTGATGAGCGCCTCATCGAAGTAACGGCGATTCTTCACCCCGGTCAATTGGTCGTGATAACTCAAATACTCGATTTCCATCTCATATTTCTTCTTCTCGGTCACGTCACCGATATAGCCGTGCCAAAGGACGTGCCCTTCATCGAGCTTCTCTGGACGCGACGATCCCAAGATCCACGTCGTCCGACCGTCGGGCGTCAGGACGCGAAACTCCGCATCCCAAATCGTCAAGTTCTCGTACGACGTCTCGATGCTTGCCATCACGTTCGGATAATCTTCAGGGTGAATTTTCGAGAATACGAGACCCGGGTCTTGTTTCATCTCCTCGAACGTGATACCGGTCAGCACCTCGAACCCCCGGCTAAAGAATGGGAAGTGGAAGCTGCCGTCCGGGCGCCGCTCGAACTGATAGATGGCACCGGGCACTTGATCGGACAGCTTCGTGAGCAATCGGTCCCGCTCGGCGAGTTCTTCCTCGAGCAGGACGCGTTCCGTCACGTCTTTGGCGACTGCGTAAATATAGTTGCCTTGGACTTTTGAATGCCACTCGATTGATCGATAGTCTCCATCCATGGTCCGGTATCGGTTGACGAAACGGAAGATGTCTTGGCCAGCTTCGAGCAAGGCGAACGCTTCATTCGTCTTCTCGACGTCATCCGGATGGATCAGGCTCGTGAAGTCCATGTTCTCGAGTTCTTCGAGCGGAAATCCGAGCACACGCTCCCACGCCACGTTCAAATGGAAAATCTCATGATTGGTCAGGGACATGATGCACTCCAAGTCGACGGTCGCGAACCCTTCGAACATCGACTCTTTCGCATCCCCGATTTGCCGGTCCGCTTTCGTCATCTGCTCGAGGATGTGCACGATATACAATTCGACGAGCCCAAGGCGGCTCGCCTCTTTATTTCCTTGCATGACAATCGTCAAATCCCCGTAAAAGACACCGTCCTTCTCGATTTTAAACAAGACGACTTGGCCAAGGTTAAAAATCCGTAAAATATTTTTGATCAGTCGTTTCGGCAACACCCCGTCGACGAGCGGTAAAATGTCGTCGAACACGATTGGGCTCGGTGCCTCGAGTAACTTGGACCGTTTCGGGCTCATCGGCCATTTGCGGCCGACCGGATGGAAGCCTAGCACATCGAGGCTGCGCTCGAGCAGTTCATCAATGCCCGAGAGCGCCACGGTCGAGTACGTCTGTCCATCATCATCGACTAAATTGAGCGTCACGGCCTTGGCACCGGTGAACCCTCGAATCTGGTCGAGGAAATGTTGGTTCATCAACAATTCTCGTCCGGTCGTCACGAAGCGGTGCGACACGTTGACGAGTTGTTTCAGCGCATTGTTCTCTTGGACGTGCGGTGTGATGTCGTGGAACAGCGTCGACACATGACCCGGACGCTCGCTAAAGACAGACAGTTCATACCAGGCCTTGTTGCGACGTGAGAAATGTTCGAACGTGATGGCTTCGCCACTGCTGACAGCACGCGCGACTTGGACGATCCATTCCCGTTCGCTGTATTCAAAATCTTTCAACTTGTCGGTGATCCGTCCACCGAGAAAATGTTCGCGCTTTGCTTTCATGATGCGCTCGAACGCTTCGTTCACTTCATGAAACTCGTAATCGACGGGCTCCCCCGCCTCATCGTAGAGCACTTTAAACTCGACGTAGCCTTGGGGCATATGGCGCAACAAGGATTGAAATTTGGTCTGGTCTAAGTCTGCCACGTCGGTCCCTCCTCCGTTCAATTCTACTTTTCAGTTTACCTCATTTCTTACAAATTCCCTATATTTTCCGAATCGATTCTCGCCAATATGCGCACATTAAGTTTTTGTAAATGACACCTCTCAGCTTGCACCTCCCCATCTCGATTGTTAGTATGATTACGAAAACCGATATCGAAAACCGATTTTAAGGAGATGATGCACGTGGAAGACCGCGTTCTTCGAAAACTATTTCTCGGTTTTATCCATATCCATATCTTGCACCACGCCTCTGAACACCCGGTGTACGGAGCATGGATGGTCGAGGAGCTCCGCGAACACGGCTACTCGATCAGCGCCGGCACGCTCTATCCGATTTTGCACTCGATGGAGCAAGACGGGCTGCTCGTCCGGACGAACGAGCTCGTCGAGGGTCATATCCGGAAAAATTACACGACGACCGAAAAAGGCCTCGTCGTCTTGGCGGAAGCCCGTCAAAAAGCGTATGAACTATTCAAAGAAATTAAGGAGTGAAGCACATGTCCAACCAACGCGTAACGTTCAAAACGTTACTTGAGATTTTATTCGTATCGACCCGGCTCGGCCTGACCTCGTTCGGCGGACCGATCGCCCACCTCGGCTATTTCCATGAGGAGTACGTCCGCCGTCGCAAATGGATGGACGAACGCGCCTATGCCGACCTCGTCGCCCTCTGTCAGTTCTTGCCGGGTCCGGCGAGCAGCCAAGTCGGCATCGGGATTGGGATCGTCCGTGGCGGCATCCTCGGCGGGATCACGTCGTTCATCGGGTTCACGGCCCCGTCCGTCATCGCCCTCATCTTATTCGCCCTATTGGTATCGGGACTCGACGTCTCAGACGCGGGCTGGCTTTATGGATTGAAAGTCGTCGCCGTCGCCATCGTCGCCCATGCTATTCTCGGGATGGCCGGCAAATTGACGCCGGACGCGAAGACGCGGACAATCGCGTTCTTCGCACTCGCCGGGGTGCTGTTATGGCAGACGACCTATAGCCAAGTGCTCGTCATCTTGCTCGCCGGACTTGCCGGGTTCTTGCTGTTCAAACCGCAAAACCTCGACGTCAAGTCGGCTTCGTTCCCGCTCTCGAAACGACTCGGGGCGACGCTCCTCGGCCTGTTCGGGGCGCTCCTCGTCATCTTGCCGATCTTACGGGAGACGATCGAGAGTCAATCGGTCGCCATGTTTGATAGCTTTTACCGCGCGGGGGCCCTCGTCTTCGGCGGCGGCCACGTCGTCTTGCCGCTACTCGAGCGCGAACTCGTACCGGCCGGTTTCTTAAGTGAAGAGGCGTTCCTCGCTGGTTACGGGGCCGCCCAAGCCGTACCGGGACCGCTCTTCACATTCGCGTCTTATCTCGGGACGGTCATCACTGGCGTGCCGGGAGGTCTGCTCGCCACGCTTGCCATCTTCTTGCCGGCGTTCCTGTTGATCCTCGGCGCCTTGCCGTTTTGGGATGCACTCCGTCGCAACCCGAAAGTCGCCGGTGCGCTCATCGGTGTCAACGCTGCCGTCGTCGGGATTTTGATTGCCGCCTTCTATCAGCCGATCTTCACGAGCACGGTGAACGGTGCGGTCGACTTCGTCTTCGCTGCTTTCTTGTTCGCCATGATCGCATATTGGAAGATGCCGCCTTGGGCGCTCGTCATCGTCGGGGTCATCGGCGGGATGATCATCGGCACGTTATAACACGAAAAAGGGACTTCATTGCGAAGTCCCTTTTGTCATGGTCGCCATTTCCAGCGCATATAGTTGATGAACAGCTTCACGTACGCCAACTGTTCACGGACGACGTACTTCAATTTCGTTGCCGGGGGCGTCTTTGCGTAGAGCGCATCGATCGCTAGGTCAAAATACAGTTTACCGACGAGCCGGGCCCGCCTGACGTGAAAATCGTTCGTGACGATCGTTAGTCCAGGCTCCCCATCCCAAATCGGACGGCTGAACAGAAAGTTCTCGTACGTCGACGTCGACTCCGCCTCGATATGGATTCGCGCCGCGTCAACGCCACGTGCCATCAACTCCCGGGCAATGACGCGCGCTTCCGCCATCCCTTCGTCGGGTCCTTGTCCGCCGGAGGCGATCAGCTCGATGTGTGGATATATGCTTGCATATGCGGCCGCCGCTTCAATCCGGTGCATCAAGGCCTGGGACGGTTGAATCCCGTTCACTTTCGCACCGAGGACGAGAACGTATCGATACGTTCCATCTGCAGTTTTTCTCATTGTAGGCTCCTTTATGCTTGAACATGAGGAAAGGACCTAACTATACTTTCCTTAGTCAGGTCCCTTCCTCATCCTATAATTACTTCAGGTTTACTGCTTGATGTCGACAATTCGCCCTTCAACAGTCGGTGTGACCGTTTGAAGTTTCACGAGATAATCACGCATGATTTCCCAGTCAATAATCCCCAAATCATTCACACGACCCTCTTCATATGCCTTTTTAAACTCAAGGTAGTTGTCCCCACCTTTTGCAGCAAAGAAGTTCGTTGCAATCTTATAATTCTCATTCGTTACGACGTCCACATATTGTCCATTACGAAGCACTTGCGCCTTCACAATTCGGTTATTTGCTGCTTTCGAACTATCAAACTCAATCTTCATACCTGACATATGCAAGAAACCGCCACTCTCAATTGGGTAGACGCTCACGCTACGCTCAAGGGCTGATAACAGTTCGCTTCCTTGCAACGTCATGACCGCTAACGTATTTCCGAACGGAAGTGTTGTCAATACTTCACCTGCCGTCACTGGGCCTGCATTGATTGACGCACGGATACCACCAGCGTTTTGAATCGCTGCGACAACTTCGCCGTCGACTTGTTTTGCACGATCCAACATGCCGTCCGTAATCAAGTTCCCTAACGCCGTCTCATTTTTACGAACGCTCGGTTTGTTGACATCCCCAGCATCACGCGGGTTGTCAAATACCGCAGTCGTCGTCGCACCAATCTCGGCGTTACGGATGCTTTCAATTTCTTTTGCAAATGGAGCAAGTAAGCTGACCGCCGTCGGATCAGCGGCATAGCCTTTGATGTCAATCAACTTACCTTGGTGTGCAACAACTTTCCCCGTGTGGTCAAACTCGACATCGAGCGTACCGAGGAATTCCCCATATTGATACGCTTGTACAATTACAGTTGGCTCTTCTCCATCAACCACAACGACTGGTGCGTCTAAACGAGAATGCGAGTGACCACCAATAATGACATCAATTCCTTCTACGCGTTTCGCGAGTTCTAAATCATTATCGATTGCCGGATTGTCGTCGAACCCTAGGTGCGAGACGGCTACGATTTGATCGACACCGCGCTGTTTAAACGCTTTGACGGCTTTCTCGGCTTCTTCAACATAGTGTTGGAATTTGATTGGTCCTGGACTAGCGATGTTCGCCGTGTCTTCCGTCGTCAATCCGAAGAATCCAACTTTCTTCCCGTCCACCACTTTGATGACGCCTTCGTATAATTTTCCATCGTACGGCTTTCGCTCAATCTCATCCGAGTAAAGACTGCTCAAATATTGATCAGCACTATAATCCACGTTCGAACTGACGAACGGGAATTTGGCGTTTTGAATAAAAGTTGCAAATTCTTGGTGCCCCGCCTCTGTGCCAAGGTCAAATTCATGGTTGCCCGGTACCATCAAGTCATAGTTCATGTAGTTCATGAGTGTCAAATCAGCTAGTCCTTTGAACTCGTTGAAGTAAAGCGATCCCGAGAACACATCTCCCGCATCGATCAACAGACGATCTGCATTCTCTTGTCTGAGTTGATTAATTGCCGTAGCTCGTTTTGGTGCGCTATCGAGTGAAGCATGTGTATCGTTCGTATGCATCACAGCCAATTTGAAACCTTCCACTTTATATGGAACATCGACCGTCACACGCTCTCCCTTATGTGTGTACGTCGCTTGTGCCATAAACTCACCGATTGTCGCGGTCGATAGGTTTGACAAATTCACAGGCTGTTTTCTCACTTGCTTACCGATTTTCACGTTGAAGATCCGATGTTTCCCGGTAATCTTTTCTCCTTGCTTGAAGACAAGCGGTGACTCTGGCAACAGGATTTCAATCGCATCGTTTTTTTTCGTTTCGTATGTATCTTTAGAATCTTGTTTTGCTTCGACTGAAGCAACTGGTGCGATTGCCGATACGGCCAATGCCGCAACGATCATACCGGTGAATAAATGTTCCGACTTAGATGAAAACATATACTTTTCCCCTTTCGAACTTCCCCTAATACAGCGACATGACGACTTGTGGTTGAGAGCGTTACCAAAAACCTCTCTTCTTTAAAATATAGGACAATAGACGTGGAAACAATCTTTTTTTGTAAATGTTTTTTGGTTTTTGCGATTCGATGAGTATCCTCTTAAAAAAAGAAACCGGATGTGGCGCCTCACACCCATCCGGTACGTTCATTCCCTATATGGTCGATTACTGATAAAAGTATTCAATAATTCGTGAAGTCGCAAATCCTGGTTCGTCATCGTACCATTCTGAGGCCCAACTTAAATCACCATGGACATCCTGTTCAATACAGTCGACCAAGGCACCGACAGATTTCACAATCGGAGCATCAACGAGAGTCTCATAGTCTTGAACCACGCCAGGAACAATCGAATACGAGTCAAAATCTGGGACAAACAATGCTATTTTCGTGTTGAATAAGCAGGCTTCAAACGGGATAGAAGAATAATCGGTGATGACCCATTCTGCTTTGATTAAATGAGGCATAATCGACTCAGTCGGCTCGATAAATTGTATCCCTTCAATCGGAACAGATAACTCAACCGCCGGATGAAGCTTTACCATGAACTGAAATCCTAGCTCAGTCAACGCTTCTTGCATATCCCGAATATAAGAAATCACATCAAAATCGGTGTTCTCACGATACGTCGGTGCATAAATGACGAGACGGTCTTTTTTCATCGGTTGCAAGTGATACCAATGATCGGTCCGCGGCATCCCTAACGAGACAAAGCGGTCAAGAGGTAAATCATGTGCTTCGGAAAATTGTTCCGCGCATTCCATACCAGGAACGACGAACTGCCCATACTGTTGATAGACTCGTCGAAATCGTTTATTCGCGCGCTCACCTCGTTCTTGATTTTGTGTCGCATGAAGCCCGAACGACTTCAGCGCTCCTGCCGCATGCCAAACTTGAAATCGTTTCGTGCCAAGTCGAATCGGAAAAGAAGCCAACTCAACGATATAGTTATCCATGATCGCATGTGAAGAAGTCGCCATGAGATAAGGCAATCGAAGCAATCGATTCACTAGAGTCATTGGTCGATAAATGATATTCCGATGACTCGGAGCATCTCTCAGCATCGCTTTTCGTTGATCATAAAAAATATAGACGCGGTTTCCCTCACTTGCTAATTGATTAGCGATTGGCCAAACGTTATCACCATATGTCACGATGCAGGTTGTTTGCGATTTAGGAGTAAATAGTAAGCAGGCGGCGTAAATCGTGCGGAGAAGAAACAAGTAACAAGAAATGACATAGTCCTTCATCATCTTATTTCCTTAGTTCCTTAGCGAGCATCTCCACTACGTTTGCGGCAGCATGCCCATCATCAAATTCACAGAACCGGTGATGGAACTGCTCCATCTTGCCTTGGTACATTGCTTCAATCGACTCCAACTCTTCCAACGTCTGGTACAACTCTTCTTCGGTCCGGACTAATGGCCCTGGTGCCTCTTCGGTGAAGTTCATATAAAAGCCACGAATATCGTCACGGTACTCCTCTAAGTCGTACACGTAAAAGAGCATCGGTCGCTTCAAATGAGCGAAATCAAACATGACGGATGAATAGTCCGTGATCAACACATCGCTGATTGTATAGAGTTCTGCAATATCAGGATAATGCGACACGTCAAGCACATGAGGCGAGACGTTGCTCAAGTCAAGGTTCTCCGAGACGAGATAATGGAAGCGAACGAGCAGGACATAGTCGTCTCCAAGCCTTGACACAAAGTTTTCAAAATCTAATGGAAGCGTTAAGCGGTATTGTCCTCTTCCTTCGTTTTGTTGGTCACGCCAAGTCGGCGCGTACAAGATGATTTTTTTATCATTCGGCAACTCCAACTTGTCTTTGACGCGCTTTGTCACTTCTCGTAATCGGGTTTGGTGATAAAATAGATCATTGCGCGGGTAACCAACCTCTAACATCGTTCGATGAAAGGCGAACGCACGTTTAAAAATATTTGACGAGTAACTATTCGGAGAGATTAAATAGTCCCATTTACTCGACTCTCGCGTGAAGGACGCCTTATATCGCTCCGTGTCTGTACCCGGCATATGGACTGTATTCATATCCAACGCCAATTTTTTGAGCGGTGTCCCGTGCCACGTTTGTAAATAAATCGTGTTCTCGTCCTTCGGGATCCAGTTGGGAAGACGACTATTTGAAACCCACACGCGAGCTCGTGCCATGTAGTACACCCATTGGAATGAGAGACGTCGAACCGTTTTCACACCTGCCGGAAGTTCAATCGACGTCCGAGAATCGAGACTCCACACTAATTCATCATGCGGATACTTACGACGCCATTCTTCAAAAATAGCTTTTGGACTGTCACTGTATTGTTTACCTAAAAAACTTTCAAACATGACAAGGTTCTGGTTCTTCATTTTAGGAAGCTGTTGCAGAAATTTCATTGCCCAGAAGTAAACAATGCGACCTGCTTTAGCCTTTACCTTATGAAAAAGGACGTTCATTTGGTATTACCTCTACCTTCATTAGTCATAATTCATCGTAAACGTAAAAAATAGTACAAAACGAAGTCATTTCGCTCAGAACAGCGCCATCCGTAAGTAGGGGCCACTGTGAGTTTAAGCGTAAAGCGACTATCCCACATTAATCGTCATCCGACTATTTTTTAGATAATCGCTATAGACGCTGTTGTACTTCGCTACAAAACAGATTGCTTCGAATTGTTTGATGAGACATTGATCAAGCTTAGTCATTTTGATTCGATAACGCTGATTCTAAAATTTTGTTCACGATTCGGATTGATGCTTGACCGTCCCCATATGGATTAGACGCAGAGGCCATCCGCTTATACAATTCCAAATCGTCTAATAAACGGCTCGTTTCAGCCACAATTGTTTCACGGTGACAACCTACGAGTTTCAGCGTTCCTACTTCAACCCCTTCAGGTCTCTCTGTCGTATCACGCATCACTAGGACTGGAACTCCGAGCGAAGGCGCCTCTTCTTGTATACCACCCGAGTCGGTCAAGACGAGATAAGATTGACCGAGGAAGTTATGAAAATCAATGACATCGAGTGGTGGAATCAAATGCACTCTAGACAAGTCACCTAACACCTGTTTGGCCAACTGTTTAATCAACGGATTCAAATGCACGGGAAAGACGACTTCAATATCATCGTATGCTTCTACTAAATCACGAGTCGCCATAAAAATATTTTGCATCGATTCCCCGAAGTTTTCTCGCCTATGGGCTGTGAGCAAAATCATACGACGCTGCTTTTGACGAATGCTGTCAATAAGCGGATGTCGATAGTCATCGTTCACTGTCTTCATCAATGCATCAATTGAAGTATTCCCAGTCACTATAATCGTTTCGAGTGGCTTACCTTCTTCCAGTAAGTTTTGTTTCGCTTGATTTGTCGGTGCAAAATGCAGGTCGGCCAACACACCAATCAATTGACGATTGGCTTCTTCGGGAAAAGGAGAGTACTTGTTGTTTGTCCGAAGGCCAGCTTCAACATGCGCAACGGAGATTTGATGATAGTAAGCGGTCATCGCAGATGTGAATGCAGTCGTCGTGTCACCATGAACTAAAATCATGTTTGGTTTTTCTTGAATCAAAAGGGCTTCAAGTTCTTGCATAATAGCAGTCGTAACACCGACCAACGTTTGATTGACTTTCATGATATTCAAGTCATAGTCCGGTACAATGTCAAAATACTCGAGCACTTGATCCAGCATTTCCCGATGTTGAGCCGTCACGATGATTTTCGTCTCAATGTGATGATGCTTTTTTAGTTCTTGAATGACCGGAGCCATTTTTATTGCTTCTGGTCGTGTTCCAAAGATTGCAATGACTTTATACATGACAATGTTCCTCCCTCTTATTTTGCAATGTGGGAAGCTATTAATCTGGCGACTTCTCGACTAGCCGTTCCGTTTTCAAACGTCGAGAATTCCTTCACAAAATCGTCATATTTTCTTTGGAAATCGTTTGTCCATCCTGTGTCTTTCAAACATTCAATCAGATCGTTGCATGTCATCACCACAGGGCCTGGTGATTGCTCCCGAAGGTCAAAATACATGCCTCGATATGCCCAATACTCCTGCATGTCCGGGCAATAGAAGATCATCGGTTTACGAGTCAAGGCAAAGTCGAACATGACAGAAGAGTAGTCCGTCACTGCTACGTCCGAAATGATATAAAGTTCTTGAATATCTTCATATTTCGACACGTCAATCACGTTAGGCGGTAACTCCAAATCTTTCAATGCAGTAGCCTCTAAATAGTGTAGACGCAACAACAACGTATCCTTTCTGTTCAATGATTCGCTTAATTGTTGGACTATTTCCGATGTGCGCTCCACTGAATTTTGATTCCAATCTCGGAACGTCGGCGCAAATAAAATCACTCGGCTTTCTGAGGCAATTCCAAGAGAAGCTTTCACTTGTTTACTTAACGAATCTTTGTTTGCCAATAACAAGTCGTTGCGAGGCGAGCCACATTCTAAAATGTTGGCGTCCAATTGAAACGCTTGTTTAAAAATAGTCGTGTTATATGGGCTCGAAGACAAGAACACATCCCACGCCGAAACTTGTTTCTTTAAACGGTTAACGTCTTGTGTGGACAGTCCTGTCAATTTGTCATGGCCCATCTTTTTCAATGGCGTGCCGTGCCACGTTTGCACGTACAATTGCCTCGCCTGTTTTTTGAAAAACTGCGATACACCTTGGTTATCCACAATGACCAAAGACTGTCCGAGCAGTCGCTTGTACTCCTCGGTACCTCGCGTCACGTACATCGGATTGCCTGGCACCGTAACATGCTTCCCTTCTTCAAATGACCAGATGTACTGAACCGGCAAATCCATCTTCAGCAACTCTTCGTAAATATATTTCGGACTGTCACTGTATTGTTTACCCATATGGCTTTCAAACATGACATACGGTTTAATCGACAGCGTCTTTTGTTTTCTCGTGAGTAGTCCGTCAAAACGATGTGAAATTTTTCCGAATAGGTAACTTTGTTTAATCAATTCGACATTCTTTTTCAGGACATTCGTAGGAATCACATCCAACTCGATGAAATTATTTTTGTATAATCCAATGCTGAATTGATGCGTCTCGTTCGATGCTCGTTGGAGTCTGAAATTTGTCACTTCGCTGTTTGACAAGACGTGTCGTCCTGTCTTGTTTCCTACTTTGTAACTGAGTTCAATCGTATATTTACCAAATGGAAGGTTTGGTAAAATGAAGTCGACGCGATTTGGACCGGCCGTCAAGCCAAGTTGTTGTGCATATTTGGCTGCGTCATTTTTAACCGCAATCGTCGCGGTCACCTCAGAATCCGAGAATCCGAACACGCTGAAGTCCAATTCGACGCTTAACGTCAAATCGTCACTTAACTCGATCCGCTTGACATCCGTACGCGCTTTTAGACCCGGAAGCTTTAAAAACTTCTTCTCATTTTGATTCGTTTGCTCACTGACAAAATATACATTCGCCCCGTCAATCATGATGCGATGGAGTGGTATTTCCTCGTTGTTCACATACTTGATGTAGTCATTGAACCCGTCCACATCATTTTTATAAATCAAGAAGTAGAGAATCCGCTCATCGGTCGGCAATCGCAAGAACTCATACGGGTCAAACGTATTTTTGAAGTACTCATGCGCAATCTCATGAAACTCAACCCGATATTTGTCGGTTTGGTCTTTATAATCGTTCAAGTACAACTTCATATCATGTCGCAAAAACTTGTTGTTCTTGTGCCCTTTATACAGCTGTAAGTTGTTCTCATAGATGAACTCGTCCCACATCGAGTGCGCCTTCAGACGGTTCTTCAAGTTCGCAATCTCGTGACGTCGGTTCGTGATCGACAACGCAGTCGGATCCGTATCCGTCACGACGCGCCAATAGTAAATATTTTGCGTGATGATCGAAATGCTGTCCGCTAAGAAGTACGCTTTACCGGTAAACAAGACGTCTTCGTAATGGATGCCTTCCGGGAACCGGAGTTGGTGACGGTCTAAGAAAGAGCGTTTGTAAATTTTATTGACCGAGAGACTGTCAAACAGGATCGCCGGCATCTCTTTCACACTAATGTTCTGCAGGTCTTGTTTAAAGACAAGGTTTTTATACCAAATGTGATAGTTGTTCGTTCGTACGACTTGGCCCGATACAATATCAGAGTTCGTCCGGTAGCTAGCCGCCAACATTTTCTCACAAGCGTCGTGTGTGTACCAGTCGTCCCCGTCTAAGAACATCAGATAATCGCTCGTACTCGCGGCAAGCCCAGTATTCCGCGGAACACTGCAGCCGCCGCTGTTCTCGGTCAAATGAATGGCTTTGAATCGCTCATCTTTGGCCACAAACGCATCGATGAGTTCACTGGTCCGGTCAGTCGAACAGTCGTTGACGACGATACATTCAAAGTTCTTGAACGTCTGTGCCGCCACTGACTCTAGTGCTTCTTCGATATAGAGTTCGTTATTATAAGCAATCACAACAATCGAAAGTTCTGGTTTAGATGGTCCAAATATGTTTTTCATAATCAACCTCGCTCCAACTCTTTAAAAATCCGTTCCCATTCTTCCACGATTTTCTGTTCGGCAAAGCGACTACTGTTCTCAAACGAAGTCTCCGAAAATTGAAGGTACAACTCCCGGTTCGTCGCAATTCGCTTCATTTGTCGAGCCATTTGATACATGTCGTTGATTGGCACGATAAATCCGTCTTTGTAATCGAAAATGATTTCTCGAATCCCCGGTGCGCAATCTGTGGAAATACACGGTAATCCCAATGACTTCCCTTCAATCAGGGACATCGGGAGACCTTCAGCTTGCGACCCCAACACGACGACGCTTGACTGTTTCAAGTTCGACTCGATATCCGATGAATATCCTTCTAAAAAGACGCGTTCAGAGAGGCCGAGTGATTTGATTTGATGATTGAGTTTTTCTCGCTCTGGACCGTCGCCGATGATGACGAGATTCCAATCCACTTCATGGACAATCAAATGAAACGCGTTGATGACGGTATCGAACCCTTTCTCTTTGATGAGACGACCTGTCGTCACGAAACGCTTATTGTTCCACAGTTGTAACGGATTCATTTTCTCTCGAAACGGGCTCGGATTATATACATAATCGACATTTCTAAACCCTTTTGACTTAAAGTATGATGTATCCTCGTGAGACAACGTCAAGAAGCAATCAATCGTTTTGTAGTATTTCATCACTTTCTTGTATCGATGAGTCCCTTTCGATGCTAGATAACTCTCATGTGATTGTCCGATCAGTTTGATGTTTTTCCTAAACTTGATGTCATCAAACCACTGCATGCCCCACACTTGCGCCACGATGACGATGACCTCTTCCTCGCCAAACTTGTCAAAATACTCGCCAAGCCGCTTCGAGGCTGAAATCTTTTTCGCTCTTCGTCTCAACTCTTTCAAGATTTTTTTAGGGCTTCTTTTTTTAATCAACGAAAAGATAGATTGTTGCAATGGCGCCCGATAGCCGTCATCATGCAATAAAAAAATCGGAATGTTTTTATCGAAATAGACGACCTGATTGTCTTCGAACTCATTAATGCTGACGACTTCAACACGGTGCCCTTCTTGTTTAAATTTCGAGGAGAGTGTCGAGATGACTCTCTGTACACCACCCATACCATTGTATTCATTGACGACAAAAACGATATTCCTCATAATTTACCCCTCTAGCTTTGTAGTTGTCATTTCTAGCCATTTAGACTTTGTTTTGATTTGAAAGCTGTGATTTCCGACCACGTAGTGCTCTTGCAAGTCATATGACTTTAACGAGCTCCATACGGCTTTCTTTACGAATTGATCCGCTTGATAACGGACTTGAAGGAAGAATTTATACGACCCTTCAACCACATCCTGTAAATCAATCTCAAAGTGGTAGGGCATATGTTGATTCGTGCCATATATTTCTTGTGACTGATTTACATAGGTTTGCTCCGTTTTTGTAGCCGTGTTCAATACGCTTAACACGACTTCATGTCTCTCATTCGTTAAGTTCGGATGGTTCTTAATCGAATATCGTCCATCGAGTGCAAAAATGTTCGCTTGGACCGCGAGGCGTGTCGCCTGTTGATCAAGGGAGGCGATGCTTTGCACGACAAACGTCACATTCCGGGAACTCTTCAATGAAATCGCCTGTCCCATGCATTCCGTTTTCAGTTCATCCACATTCAAACGACTTTCAAATGGGATGAAGATGTCTTTGGCGTCTATGTTCTTAACGACACAGCCGAGTTCAACGTCATATCCACTTAAAAAAGCGAGGTGCTTTTTCAAATCAATGCTTGCTGAAAACGTCTCGTTCAGTTGAAACGGCTTTGATAAATCTACCACTTGATTGAATGACAGGAGCCTGATTGCAAGAGAAACTTGCGGACGTTCCACTGCTGTTTGTGTGGTGACACGGCCTGTGAGAGAAAAGTCCAATGTCGAGTCCGACGTGTCGAGAGAAATGTCTTCTAGGAAAGCTGTATAAGATAACGAGAGTTCCGCACTCTGCAAGTTCATCTCGTCGTTCATAAAGGCGTTATAAATGGCACCTACTTTTTTCGCATCTCCGTAGCCAATCAACTTTCCTTGATGCAACCAAGCCGCCTTGGAACAGAATGACTCGATGGCATGGCGATCATGACTGACAAAGATGATTGTCTTGCCTGCGTCTTTAAACTGATTCATTTTAGCCATGCATTTTTGACGGAACATCGAGTCACCTACCGCCAGTGCTTCATCGACAATCAAGATGTCAGGGTCCACGTTCACCGATATGGCAAATCCTAGTTTGGACTTCATCCCTGACGAGTAATTCTTGACAGGTTGGTAAATGAATTCACCCAACTCTGAAAACTCGATGATGCGCTCGACCTTCTCAGCCATTTCCTGTTCCGTATATCCCAGTAAAGTACCTTTCAAAAAAATATTGTCGTAGCCTGTAAGTTCCGGATCAATGCCAGAACTGACGTCCAAAAACACCAATGCGCCGTCCACATGAACGTCACCTTGATTGGCGTCCGCAATCCCTGTGATTATTTTGAGCAACGTAGACTTCCCAGAGCCATTTCTCCCCAATATTCCAATTGCTTCTCCTTTAGGAAGTTCTAGAGATACATCGTCCAGTGCCAAAAAATCTTTATGCAGTGTCTGTTTGAAGAGAAGTTCTTTAATTGGACCCCATTTATCTTTGTACAATTTATATCGTTTGGTGACATGTTTAACTTTAACAGAATACTCCATCGTTATTTCCTTTCCTTACAAAACGTCTAAAAATAGAGGTTTCATACGTGAGTAGATATAGTTACCCAAAAATAGAACAATTGCAACGACAGTCCAAAAGTATAAAGTTTCGATTGGTTTATTCCAGAACGCTTCGTCGTATAGCAACGTGCCTCGATAACCATCGACGATATAATGAAATGGATTGATTTTCGCAATCCACGCATACTTACCCAAATTTTCAGGGTTCCACAGGATTGGCGTCATCCAAAACAAGAAAATCAAAATTGTATCTAAAAACCGTCCGAAGTCTTTGCTGACCGCAACAAGCGGTGCCAAAAACGAACCGAAGGCAATCAGTAGAACTAGCGCGGCTACATCATAATATATAATTTGAATCCAATATATTGAAAGTTCAACTTCAGTCAGACTCAACAAAATCAATGCAACACTGATAATGAGAACGTGTTGATAGAACGCGAACAGCACTTGAACTGTCGGCAAAATTGAAATCGGGAATGGCGTGTTCTTGATGATTCCTCGTTTTGAACGATACACTTTAAATGAGTTTTTTAAGGCATCATTGATAAAAAACCAGCTAAGCATACCGACACTCAACCAAATTACGAACGGAACCTCACCGATATTGTTGTTGGCGCGTGCTCCGATACTAAATACAAACCAATAGACTAATATACGAATCGCCGGATTGATGAATGCCCAAAGCACACCTAATACGGTACCTGCGAATTCTTTTTTAATTTCCTGCTTGGCAAGCACATGAACCATCTGTCTCTTTTTCCACATTTGCGAATATATATTTGATAGCATCTCGCTTGTTTCCTTTCACTTCCTAAGTATGAAGCTTCCTAAATTCTGTTGCGACGTCAACCTAAAGGTCTTATCCCGCAACACACAGAATACCTCTAAAAGGGAAGTCTGACGTTGCAAATTGGTTACACCGACTTTTACATCATAAAAACACCTCAATAAAGCGAACAAAACGTCCAAACTTTAATGAGGCAATTTTTATCCCTTTTCTACTACAAGAGATTTGAAAAATCAATGACTTACTCGTAGCAGGTCCCTTTAATTCTTCAATTGGTTTTTGATAGACGTAGTAGAAATGCCTTCTGTTCGATCTAAGTAAATCACTTCACAGTAATCCTTCAAAAAATCAAACTCTCCGACCCAATCGTTCCCCATTACGAAAACATCCACATCATACTTTTGGACATCTGTGACTTTTTGATCCCAATTCTCTTCGGGAATCACCTCATCGACGTAGCGAATCGCTTCTAAAATAAGCTTTCGATTTTCAAAGCTGTGAAATGACTCTTTATGTTTTACTTTATTAAATTCATCAGTCGAGACAGCTACGATCAAATAGTCGCCTAGTTCTTTAGCTCGTCTAAGTAAATTAATGTGCCCCCAGTGGAGTAAATCAAATGTACCGTATGTTATTATTTTTTTCATAATAAAAAAGCACCTCACTTATAGTTTCATATAAATTTAAAAACTCATTTTAGAAATTCACTGCATGACCGTAAGTATTATCATCGCATCGAACTCACATTAATCATATCACTCATGAATTATTAACATAATAACACGATTCTGTACTCCTGACGATTCAAGCTTATAAGCTGTTGGTTTTTCGATTATTTATTCAAATATCATACCAAGTTTATTTATCAAATCAATTACGACTTGATGAAAAATAAGCGACAATTTCTAATCGTCTGGACAGAAGCGTTCAAACGTGACGTATTATTCGTTAATCATCGTCGCTTGACCACCTTGCCACAGCCACGTATCGCCCTCTTTTATATACAAATGCAATGCCCAAAAGCGCCCTTCGTACGCGTTCGTCCCAAGGATAAAACGTTCTTCTAACAACACGTGGACGATAGCCAGTTCGCCTTTTATCGTCTCATTAAACGTGACAGTTTCTTGAGCAATCCATTGAATCGATTCAGGATCAACAAACTGATCTAAAAACGTTTCTTTATCAAACTGACGCCCACTCGAATCAACATAGCGGAACGAATCATGCATCATTACCTCTAATGCTTTCATATCACCATTGATTTGATGAGTTGAACGACTATCGGAAATTTGTTTCATAGTGATTGTTTCCATAAATGCATCTTCCTTTCCTCGCGTATCATACCATACACCTCAAACGTCCGACATAATACACATCTGAAATGATTTAAAAATCAATTTGCCTCCTCATTAAAAATCAAATCAATTAATTGCTTCGACTAGCTATACTAATAAAGAATGAATTTCCAAATCTTATTCCATAACAGAGGTGTACACAGTGAAACGAGTCATTAGTTTATTATTCATGGTTTTATTAATTACTATTTCCCCTGCGCATGCAGAACAAACGAAAGTTCTTCTAGTGGCTGGAACGACGATTTTTACCGACCAACAAGAAACATCTGAACTACAACTAACAGAGCGCCATCAGATTGTCTTGCTCGAGACGTCGACTGATACCCACTCAAAAATCAAGACAGACGACATCGAAGGCTACGTTCGGAACAGTGACATTCGTCATGCTTCCGCCATGTATGTGACTAATGAGACAACTACCAAAAACGACAAGGGTGAGAGCGTCACCTCGTTAGCGTTTGGAGCCGTCGTTCACGGGTTCGATATAGACGCCCAGCCGCTTCTTCTCACAACGGAAGGTACATGGATCGAGCGTTCGGCTGTATCCACCACTCCGATTCAACCTAAACCCTATTATACCAAAGGAAAGATAATCGTTTACGCATCACCAAATGGAGAAGTATCGGGCAAAACGACGATGGGTCAATCACTAATCGGGTATGGCATCATGGATGGATTTTTAAGAGTCCAGCAAGGCGATCGATACGGCTTCATCCGAATCAGCGATGTCAGTGAACAGCCTGTTAAAACCGGGCAAGTCTACGCGCTGACGACTTCAGTCTACTATCAAGATTTAGGCATAACAAAGTTAGGAACACTTCCAAGGGGACAACTGCTTCACGTCTATGGGATCGAAGGGAAATATACTCGAGTTCTTGTAAATAGACGTTTTGTTTTTGTCAATAGTACTTCACTTGCGAATCAAATGCCTTCATATGGCAAATCCGGCTCTCGCTTTGCCCAACAAAACGCTCCAATTTACCGGGATGTCGATAAAAAAGAAATCGTTGGCTCACTGAAACGATCACAACAAATCAACGTCTACGGGACGCAAGGCCACTTTACCCGTGTTTACGTAAATAAGCAGTTTTTCTTTGTCGAGACAAAATTGCTCGGATCAAAACTTCCGCCCTATTTATCAACCGGAAAGCGGTACATGTTAAAGAATACGCCTCTTTATTCAAAGGCTACAACTCAATCGAAAACGACATTGTCATTTAAGCGCGGCCAATATGTACACCTCTACGGGACATCTGGTGCATTCACACGTGTTCTCGTAAACGGAAACTATTACTTCGTTTCTACAAACATGACCGGCACGAAAAAACCACCGCTTTATGATTCGACGGGGAAACAATACGTCCGCTACAATCATGTAAGTATCTATTCGGCGCCATCGACGTCAACACGTGTCACGCGCTTGAAGCGTGGACAAGTCGTCGAGACGTTCGGGACATCAGGGTACTATTCGCGTATTCTCGTAGGCGGCTCGTATCGCTACATCGCGACGAACTATTTAACATTGAACAAACCGACAGCCAAACTGAAAGCAGGCACCGTCTTTTATGTTCAATTGAACGACACACCGTACTTTCATACCGATGTCACGTATACGAAACCTGCCGGCACGCTGAAGCGAGGGACAAAATTAATTGGCCTCCGGTCAATCGATGACGACTTTTGGTATGCGAAGCTTCCTTCTGGAAAGAAAGTCTACGTATTAAATCCTTACATTGCTCAGACCAAACCAAAATCAATCAAGGTGCAACGTGTGAAGCCAGCGTTACATTACGCCACAACTAAACGTACCGCATTCTATGCGAATGCGAACGACAAAACACCAATCGGATACCTCGATGCAAATATTCGGGTCTACCCTCGCGGAAAAAGTGGAGACTCTTACTTGATTCAATACGATTGGCGTCCGGTATACGTAAAAACAACAACCATCCGGGTCAAACAAGACCCTCTTACAATTAAGCGTGGCAATTCACAAAAAGAGCGATTCATCGCAGCAGCTGTCAACCAGTTAGGGACGCCTTACACATGGGGTTCGCAATCACCTCGAAACGGCGGCTTTGATTGTTCAGGACTCATACACTATGCTGCGAATCAGGCTGGGAAGATTGGCGGTCGTGCCAATGTGTCGGGATACTGGTACGGGAACCATTTCAAACAACGGAGAACAAGTTTCACAAGTGGTAAACGGGGCGATATAATTTTCTTCGCGGGCACATATCGGAACGGCCCATCACACATCGGAATCATGCTCAGTAATGAGTTCTTTATTCACGCCGGTGGTGAAACGTTGCAAATCAACTCAATCCATGACCCGCAATGGCGTCCGTATTTCCTAGGCTACAAATCACTTTAAGTTCGCATCTTGACATTCTTGCTTCAGCCCGTTAAAGTAACGATAACATTCATACGAACTCGCGATGAGAAAGAAGAGTAGCGTGAAGATACGTCTCCAGAAAGCCGGTGGTCGATGCGAACCGGTGACGTGTCTCACGTGAATGGGCTTTTGAGCGTTCAGACCGATACGTAGGCTCTGACGGGTCCTCCCGTTACCGAGGACAGCGAATGATGGTTCGCGATGAGTGGGGAGGCGCGAAGTCTCTCAACGAAGGTGGCAACACGGGGAAATCTCCTCGTCCTTCATGTCCGATCGGGCATGAGGGGCGGGGAGATTTTTTGTTTGATTGCTTGGAGGTGTTCGGGTGATGTCCCGCGGATATAGGCACCACGGTCATCATAAACAAATAGTACATGTCCTGCTTCCTGATGAATGAACTGAACGGCAGGATACGACATGGCCCAGCCACGCAGTCGTGGTCTCAATGGTTGAAAGTCTTGGTGACAAATCGCCTCCAACAAACGAGACATCCGGATCTGGTCTCGATCAGCAATCGGCACGATATACGTCCAGAGCGTCTCCTCCTCTTCTTCGGAACGAATCAACGCCGTCTGAAAGCGGAGCGATTTGTCGCGAATCAATCGAAACATACCGGTGTTGCCCGGGTGATCACCATAAACATGATACACGAGCGTGAAGCCCTCACCGTTCGGAAACAAGGTGTCGAACAACCCCTTCGCTTTTCGTATCACGGCATCGAAATACGCTTGATTCAACTCATCCGATTGATCGAGAAACGGACTTAATTCTTCTTCTAGCTCGATGTGCTCAGTGAGCGCATCTCCTGAGAATTGATTCGGTTTTAAGATGTGCATCATAGTTTCCCCTTTTCTCTCAAATTATAAGGAGGTTATCGATATGAAACAACTCATCATCAACGGCGACGAACTGACACCGGTGGCAATCTTTCATCGATTAGAAGGAGAACGGAAAGTGTTGCTCGAGAGTCGCGCCGAAGGCAAGCACGGCCGCTACTCGATCATCGCTTCGAACCCGGTCGAGACGATTCGCGCCGACGGCAACGAAGTGACCGACGCATCCGGCACGATGCACACAGAAGATCCGCTCGCCTTGTTGTCGGAACTGGTTGCGCGGGACACACCGGACGCCCCCTATCCGTTCATCGGCGGTGCCGTCGGCTATATCGGCTATGACATGCAGCGCGTCTATGAACCGATCCCGAATACCCCGAGCGAGACGCGTGGTTTGCCGGACGCCTTGTTCCAACGATATGAGACGGTCGTTCTCTATGATCATGTCGAGGAGCAGGTCATCGTAATCGACACCGGGGATGATGATGCTGAGAAGCGACTCCACCACGTCAAACAGGCTCTCGAGACGGCGAAGACACACGAACTTGCCCCCGTCGTCCGCACGAGTGAACGGGTGTTGACTGGCAAGGATGAATTTGTCGAACGCGTCCTAAAAGCGAAAGAAGCCATCCTCGCCGGAGAGGTGTTCCAACTCGTCTTATCCCAACGAATCGATGCGACGTTCACCGGCGACCCGTTCCATTTCTATCGGACGCTCCGGAAACAGAACCCGAGTCCGTACTTGTTCTATATCGACCTCGGCGAGGCGATCGTCCTCGGGGCGTCCCCGGAGAGTCTCGTCCGCGTCGAGGGCAATCGCGTCTCGACGAACCCGATCGCCGGCACCCGCCCCCGTGGCAAGACAATCGAAGAAGACGTGCGTCACGCTGCTGATCTCATTCAAGACGAGAAAGAACTCGCCGAGCACCGGATGCTCCTCGACCTCGGTCGCAACGACATCGGCCGGGTCGCCAAAGTCGGCTCGGTCACGATACCGAAACAGATGGAAGTCGAGCGCTTCAAAAACGTCATGCATCTCGTCTCCGAGGTCGAAGGTGAACTGCGCGACGACTTGAATCCGATTGACGCGCTGCGGGCCTGTCTCCCGGCCGGTACCGTCTCGGGCGCCCCAAAGATTCGAGCGATGCAGCTGATTGACGAATTGGAAACGGTGAAGCGCGAAGTATATGCCGGGGCCGTCGGCTATCTCGACGTCCGGGGCGGCTATGATTTCGCCCTCGCCATTCGGACGATGGTCGTTCAAGGTGACACGGCCTATGTCCAAGCCGGTGCCGGCATCGTCTACGACTCGGACCCGGTGTCAGAATATGAAGAGACGTTGCATAAAGCCAAATCACTCTTGGAGGTGTTCGCATGATTCTACTCATCGATAACTACGACTCGTTCACGTATAACGTGTATCAAGATGTCGCCCGGTTCAGCGACGTCTTGGTCGTCCGCAATGACGAACTGACAATCGACGCGATTCGCGACCTCAATCCGGCTGGAATCATCATCTCCCCAGGTCCAGGTGGCCCGCTGGATGCCGGTGTCTCGCTCGATGTCGTCCGCACCTTGTCCGGCACCATCCCCATCCTCGGCGTCTGTCTCGGACATCAAGTCATCGCCGAGGCGTTCGGTGGCACGGTCGGTCGGGCCGAACAGGTCATGCATGGGAAGACGTCCGTGATCGAGACGACCCCGGGCGTCTTGTTCGACGGGAGTCCGAGTGAGGTCATGCGCTACCATTCGCTCGTCGTCTTGGAGACGGACCTCGTCGTGACCGCTCGCACGCATGACGAGGTCATCATGGCGCTCGAACATCCCGAGCACCCGACATATGGTGTCCAGTTCCATCCCGAATCGATTGGAACGCCAAACGGACGTGACGTGTTCAAGCGCTTCGTCGACTTGTGCCATGCAAAAAGACCGAGGAACGCGTCCTCGGTCTGAGCGTCAGGCCTTCAAGAAATCTTCCATTTGGAAGTCATGTTTGTCGAGCATGATTTGGTCCGGCGTCACGCCATTTTGACGCAATTTGGCAATCGTCTCATGCAAGAAGTCATCGCTGCCGACAAGGTAAAACAGTCCGTCTTTGTCTGCGGCGAGCGTCTCGACCAGCTGGTAATAGTCCGGACGATTGTCGACGAACTCGGCCGTGAATCCATTCGTTGACGCGAACACATCGTTAAACAAATATTCTTTCGACGAGTCGACGTTCAACGAGTGGAGGTGCGGCACACCTTCCCCGTTCGCCAAATACGCGAGTACGAGCGGGCGGAACGTCGCAATGCCGACCCCGCACGATAACAGATAGACGTTCTTCCCTTCCCGCTTCAATGGCACGTTCGAATGCGTCTTGAAGATGGCGACCTTGTCCCCGATGTTCATGTCACGCAAGATTGATTTAAACGTCGAACATTCCGGTTTGACCCGAGTCGTGATACCGATCGCGCCTTCATGCGGCAACGTCGAGATCGACATGTGCCGAATCAACGTCCGGTTCGGTCGATCTTCCTTGTTAAATCCCTCGAGCGCGAAGTGTGTGTGCGCCCCTTCTTCCCACGTGAAGCCCTCGGGCAGTTCCAGTTTGAACGTGTATGTATCTCGCGCTTCCTGCACGACTTGTTGAATCGGTGTCCAATAAATCTGCATGCTGATCCCCTCCTTCTATTAATAGACCGCGATTGGTCCATACGGTCCTTGAATGATCTCCAGTTTCGTCTCAAAAATGTCAGATAGGATGTCGGCGTCCATAATCTCTTCGACCGTACCAAAGGCGGCGATGTTCCCGTCTTTCATCGCACAGATGCGGTCCGAATATTTCGCCGCGAAGTTGATGTCATGGAGCACCGTGACAATCGTCCGTCCAAACTCGTCGGCGACGTGCCGCAAGTATTCCATCATCTGGACCGAGCGAGCGATATCGAGGTTGTTGAGCGGCTCGTCGAGGAGCACGTATTCCGTTTCCTGACAGAGCACCA
The DNA here is from genome assembly GCF_018618155.1 of Exiguobacterium sp. s6. Taxonomy (NCBI): domain Bacteria; kingdom Bacillati; phylum Bacillota; class Bacilli; order Caryophanales; genus Exiguobacterium; species Exiguobacterium sp. s6. The sequence goes on along the minus strand of NZ_JACSLN010000001.1, from coordinate 511,518 downwards.
TCGCGACGTACGCCCGTTGGCGCTGCCCGCCCGACAGTTCATCGAGATAGCGATGCTCGAGCGACGTCAGATCGAGGAAGTCGATATATTTCGAGATGATCCGTTCGTCCTCTTGCGTCAACCGCCCCTTCGAGTATGGGAAACGTCCGAATCCCGCGAGCTGACGGACGGTGAGACGCGTCACGAAATGATTCTCTTGCCGTAAAATCGTGACGATTTTCGCCAAGTCTTTCGATTTCGTGCTCGACACGTCCATGCCGGCGACTTGGATTTGACCCGCGTCTAAATCGAGCAAACGGCCGATCATCATGAGCGTCGTCGATTTCCCAGCCCCGTTCGGTCCGATCAACGACGTGAACCCAGCCTTCGGGATGTCGAGATTGATTGGTCCGATTTGGACATTATCCGAATACGATTTTTGTACTTGTTCAAGTTGAATCATAATGACCTCTTCCTTAAAATCACCGCTAAGAAAATCACGCCGCCGAACAGTTCGATGATGACGGACACGACACTCGGTGTATTGAGAATGTGATACATAAAGAAATACGCACTCGTCAACACGAAGAATCCAAGCGCGAACGCCATCGGAAACACGTATTTATGATCGTACGTCGCTGCCACTTGATAGCTGAGCGTCGCCACCAAAAATCCAAAGAACGTCAACGGTCCAATCAGCGCCGTCGATACCGACATGAGAAGCGAGATCAAGACGAGCGTAAAGATGACGCTCCGGCGATGGTTCACCCCGAACGATGTCGCCACGTCTTTCCCGAGTGCGACGACGTTCAAGCGATTCGAGAAACTATACAACAACGTCCCGACGACAATCACAATCGGAATGACGATCGGGAAGTAGGCGGCATCGGCATGCATGACCGAACCGAACAGACGGGCCTGCAGGACGTCGAACTCGGATGGGGCGAGCATGCGTCGCATGAACGAGGACACCGAATTCAATCCCGTCCCGATGATAATCCCGACGAGAAGCATCAGTTGCAGGTTGCCGTATTTCCCGGACAAGAGCCAGCCGTACAAGAGCAGACTCATGAGCACCATGAGGCCAACCTGGGTCAAAAAGGCACCGGTTCCCGAAAAGCCGATTAGCGCACCCGCCCCGAAGAAGAAGATCATACTCGTCTGAATCGTTGAGTAGAGCGCGTCGAACCCGAGCAAGGATGGTGTGATGATGCGGTTGTTCGTCACCGAATGAAACGCGACCGTCGCCAAGCTTTGACAGAGCGCGGCGATTGCCATCGTGATGACGGCGACGACCCGACGTTCGACGACCGGGACGAACGACGGTGAGTCGAACGGGACCGGATTGTTGAAGACGAGTAACCCGAACGCACAGAGCAGTCCCCCGACGATAAAGAAGGCCAGGAACAACCAATAGCGGCGCTGTTCTCGTTTCGAACGGAACGCCGTCGCACACCGATCGTCTGTATGCACGGACCGACCATCAACATCGTATGCTTCCCGATGCTTCGTCTTATTTTCAATAAGTGTGCTCATCGTACCCCTCCCGTCTTCCGTTGTCTCAAGAGAATTACGATAAATACGATTGACCCGACCGTACCGAGAATGAGCGATACCGGCAATTCGAACGGCATGATGATCGTCCGCGAAATCAAATCGCTGACGAGGACCGTTCCCATCCCGATGACACATACCCACGGCAAGTTGCTGCGGAGGTCGTCCCCGCGAAACATCGAGACGATGTTCGGGACGATCAGCCCGAGAAACGGCAGATTACCGATGACCGTCGCCACGACCCCGACCGCGAGCGCGATCAATCCCGTCGCAATCAAGATGAGACGATTGTAATTGACGCCTAAGCTCGTCGCGATGTCCTCGCCGAGACCAGCGAGCGTCAAGCGGTTCGCGAGGATGAAGATGAAGAATGTGACGAGGATGATGAGCCACAAGTATTCATAACGTCCGACCTGCACCGATGCGAACGACCCGACGAACCAACCTTCGATCGTCTGGCTGGCTTGAAAAAATAGACCGAGAAACGTCGATACGGCCGAGACGACCGCCCCGAGCATGAGTCCGATAATCGGGACAATCAACGACGAGCGGAGTTTGACCGAACGCAGAAACCAGAAGAAGACCATCGTTCCGATGAATGAAAAGACGATTGCCCCCGTCATCCGCATCATGAGCGTCGGAGCCGGGACGAGCAGATACACAGCGAGCAGGCCGAGCCCCGCCCATTCGAGTGTACCTGTCGTCGTCGGTTCGACGAGACGGTTCTGTGTGATCAGTTGCATGACGAGCCCCGACATCGCCATGGCGGCACCGGTCAACATGATGGCGACCGTGCGCGGAACGCGGGTGATCCAAAACATGTCCGACCCGCCTTCTTGACGAATGTCATAGACGCCGGTCACGAGCGAAAGGCCCGCCAATATGAACACCACGAGCATTGCTACGATAAAGGACTTCGTCCATATGTTAGAAAAGGAGGGCTGAGACAATGTCTCAACCCTTGCTGTCATTGGTTTTTGCACAACGTGACTCCCTTATTTCGAAAGCGCGGCTGCGATATCGTTGAATAGTTCAGAATAAGTTTGAATCGACTCGTTGATGTACGTATCGTTCGGCGCATACACGATTTTTTCGTCTGTCACGGCTTTCGTTTTTTGGAGCGCCGGTGCGTTATCGATCACGTCCGCTGCAGGCACTGCGTCTTCCATGCTTGAAATGGCCGCATCACGGTCGAGGACGAACAACCAGTCCGGGTCACTCTCGGCAATCGCTTCGACCGAGACCTCATCCCCTTGATGGTCCCCTGTCGTTTTCGCTACTTCGAGGGCTGGTGTCCAGTCAAAGATGTCATACATCGGTCCGAAGACACGTCCTGTGTTCGGTGCCGAGAAGCCGATATTTCCGCCTGAGACGATGACTGACATCACCGTGTCTTCACTGTCGTATGCCTCTTTCACACTGTCAATCGATGCTTCGAAGCTCGCGATGAGCTCATCTGCTTCCGTTTCTTTTTCAAAGATTTGTCCGAGTGAGCGCGTCGTCGTCTCAAAGCCTTCGACCAAGATTTCACCTGGCGTGCCCGCATCTTCCGGGAGCTCGATGTTCAAATCGATGACGGCTGCTTCCGGAACCAATTTTTTAATGTCGTCGTAGTAGTCGGCGAATCGTTGACCGACGATGACGACATCCGGATCCACACCGGCGATCGCTTCTAAGTTCGGTTCATTGTGCATTCCGACGTCCACGATGTCTTTATCATTTTTATAAGGCAAGTCCGCTGGAATCAATCCGATCGGGGCGGCGACCAAGTCGATTTCCCAATCTGAGAGCGTCTCGAACGTTCGGTTGTCGAGCGCGACGACCTTCTCCGGGTTGACAGGCACATCGATCGTTCCATGTGCGTCCGTGATTTCAACTGTTTTCGGTGCTGTCTCCGCTTCCGCGCTTCCTGCGTCTTTCGTCTCGTCCGTGCTACCGCATGCGGCTAGCGTGAAGACGAGTGATGTGAGCATGACTGCTGCTTTCCATTTCCCCATTCTTTCCATCTCCCTATGTATCTGTTTTTGAATGACGACCTCCTCAGTGAGTCCGCGACTAGTCCACGTTTCTGCTCTATGTAAGGAATACTGACGCCTTCTCACTGATAATGATTATCATTGTCGTTTTTATTGAGAAGCATAACAAACAAAAATAGGTTGTGCAATGCCAAATTTTCAAATTGGAAATGGAAATATTATTCTTTCTATCTAATGCAAACAAAAAAAGAAAGCGGATGCTGATCCACTTTCTAGAACTGAAGTTTCTTATCCCCTGTCTCGTTTTCTCCTGTGAATACTGTAAGTGAGAAACAGCACGAACGTGTATGTCAACGAGAAGAGAACAATCTGTAGAAGACCGTCTGGAAGAGTATCCACGATAAAAAATAGCGAGAAGATGATGGCAAAAATCATGTAGGGACCGCGGATTTCGTCCGACAAATCGCGCCAATAAATCAAGACAAGCGCTAATGCGAGCGGTCCGTACAATGCGAGCAAGATGAAAAACGGAACAGGACGCATCAAAAATGGCACGTTTGATTTATCACCCCTCATGCTTCCGAAATCCCATTAGCAAGCAACAACAGAAAAATCCAAATCGATAGCGGCACGATCAACCCAAGATTCCCAACGAGGCTGAACACGCGTACCATCTTCTCTTTCGAGAATAGGCCCCAAATCAATGTGGCGATCAAGGCGATATCTAAAGCGATATACACCCAGATGGCCGTCATCAAGTCCAAATTCGGAAAAAAACGAGCGTTCACAGTGAACAGCGCCACGATTGTCAGGATCGAAAGTCCAAACGTTACGTAGAGCGGCGCATAGCGGCGTTGTGTCATGTGGTCACCTCACTTTTCTGTTGAACCATCTGTCGGCAACGAAGGATGCACGTCTCGACGTAACCATCGAGCTGGTGTGGCAAAAACATCGTATACGTCCCTTCCTCTGTTGCCTTCGCATCCCGCTCGACTTTCACGACGAGTTCACGTAGTTCATTCGTCGCATGGTTTTTCAACAAAGTGAAATCGAAGACACCTAGTCGTTGAGCTAGGCGTGCATTATACGCATCAAAATCGGCATAATACATCACCTGCTTTTCCGGGTCATTCGTGATGACTTGCTTGAGCCATCCCTTGTAGAAACCTTGTAGCCAAATCTCGTCCGCGACGAGATGGCAATAATAGCCGAGGCGGAACGATTGATTCTCGTCCACACTGTCCATCCAATATTGATCAAGATCGAGCCGTCTTGTCATATCCTCATGCCGCCCCGCGTAATAGTGGGTGTTTTGTTTAGAAATCGTCGCATCGGGCGCAAGATTCCCGAACAAAAAAGCCGTGCGATCGACATCTGTCAAATACGCCCACACCTCATTCGCAATGACGAGATGCATCAGATGAGAACCCATCATCTCTCCCCCCTTTTCCTAATTATCCCATTCAAGTATTCATCTCGACAACCCGACTCTAGTCTGATACGCTAACTATACTTACCGTTCAGTATAGTTAGGGGGAAACACATTGAGTAAAAAACAATTGTTATTGCGGACCGCCGCACAAATCATTCAAACCGAAGGCATTCAACAACTGTCGATGGACCACTTAGCCAAACGCGCCGGCATCACGAAAGGCGGCGTCTTATACCACTTTGAAAGCAAGGCCAACCTATTGCAGCAGATGAATAGAATGGCGCTCGATGAATTTGAAAATCGGATCGTCCATCATCAAACCAGGTTGGATGGTCCTTATCCGTTCACACGCGCCTACGCCCTCGCGACGCTCGATTATAGCGATGGTGATGCCGACTTGATTGCCGTCTTCATCTCATCGCAAGAAGACGCGAGCGACAAGCTTTGGAATGACGCCGCCAAACGATGGGATAAACAGTTCGCCGCGGATGGTCCTGACGCTGATTGCGTGCTCGAACTTCGACTGCTCTGTGACGGGTTTTGGTTCGCATTGACATACGGCTATAGTGCTGCGTTCAAAGATCGTGCCACCCGCATCATCCGACAAAAGTGCGACGCACTGTCAAAAGGAGAATCGTAACATGGGCTTCGTCTATCTCGTCGGTGCCATCGTCTCTGAACTGTTCGGTTCGAGCATGTTGAAGCTGAACGCGACGACAACGAGCCGCCTGCCCGTCCTTGGTGTCGCCTTCGGTTACGTGACGGCATTTTACTTATTGTCGCTCGCCCTTCTTTCCATCCCGCTCAGTTTCGCCTATGCGTTTTGGAGCGGGGTCGGCACGGCCGCGACGGCGCTGATCGGCTTTCTTGTCTTCAAGGAACAAGTCCGGGTTCAGACCGTTGTCGGCATCGGGCTTGTCATCGTCGGGCTCGTCTTGATGAAACTATGAGGAGGGAAATCATGAAATCCTATGGAATCTTACTGTTATCGATTGCGTTCGAAGTGCTCGGGACGTCGATGTTGAAGCTGTCGGACGGATTCACCAATCTGTTCCCGAGTCTCGTTCTCTTACTCAGCTTCGCCATCTCGTTCACGTTGATGGGCATCGTCTTGAAGAGCATCCCACTCAGCATTGCCTATAGCGTCTGGGCCGGACTCGGCACGGTCGCGACCGGGCTGATCGGGGTGTTCGTGTACGGTGAAGTGCTGTCGACGTTGAACAGCATCGGCCTGATCGTCATCGTGCTCGGCGTCATCGTCATGAATCTTGGAAAACGGGAGGAGCAACCACATGCTGGCTGACTTGATCGAACGACAGGAACGGGCATTGCTGACGACCGAAGTACGCACATCGCCTGAGCACTTGCACCGTCTACTCACGGATGATTTTTTTGAAATCGGCAGTTCGGGGCGCATGTTATATCGGACGGCATCTGCCGCCACGATGGACCTCGGCGAGATTCACATCACCTTATCCGACTTCTCACTGGATACCGTTCAAGACGACGTCGTCCTGGCCACGTATCGGACCGAAGACCACTCCACTGGACGCATCGCCTTGCGCAGTTCGATTTGGGTGAACGTCGATGGCCGGTGGAAGATGCGGTTCCATCAAGGGACAATCGTTCCGCCTTCTCGACACTAAATACGTCACCTCAAAAGGGAGTGTCCCAATCGACACTCCCTTTCGTCGTACCTGATTCATTTTTGTACATACCCATCATGTTCATTTTGCTTATAATCAAGCCATCCAATGAGGTGAAAGGAAGATGAACATGAGTCAACACACAAAAAAGCAATGGTTTCAATCCGTTCGTCCGAGGCGTTCCGTAGAAGAACAACTGGCCCTCAAAGCGTCGCGTGAAACGAAATTGACGTTCGAGCCGACCATCCCGCTCGATGCCATCCGTAAAAAACGACCGACCGTCACCGTCACGTTCACGGTCGGGGGCTTCGGCGTCCATAACGAGTCCACCTTCACGTTTTTTGAAGATGGCGCGGTCAAACGGGAAATCATCTGGCGTGAAGAGTTCGACTTGGGCACGGCGATCCCCAGATCCGGTTGGTACAACGAAACAGATGCCTTCCGCGTCCATGAGCGATTCGTGTCGCTCGTCTCCCATCGCTGGCCTGAAGTGTTCGAAGAGAAAGGATGCTTCACGATGGACGGGACGCAGTGGAACTTCACCGTGAACCGTCACGGCAAACTGTTGCACCAGCATAGTGGCAGCAACGCCTATCCCTCCAATTGGAAAGCTGTCATCGAACTGTTCGGCATCTCTTGAACGAAAAAAGAGCACCCACTGTGGGCACTCTCCGTTTAGATGGCTTGAATCATCTCGACTCGATTGCCGAACGGGTCGCGGAACTCGAACCGGTCGAATCCGGGAATCGGGATGCCCGTGAGCCGCTCGATGCCTTCCGCCTCAAGTTTCTGTCCCCATTCCGCTAAATCGGTCACAGCATAGGCGACATGTCCTTTCGTCGACAGCCGGTCAAACCCGTCCTCGGTGCCGACGTGGACGCTACGGTCGCCGACCTCGAGCCAAAAGCCGCCCCGCCCTTGAAGCGACGCCGGTTTCTCGATTTCTGGAAGACCGAGCACGCCGCAATAAAACGAACGGGCACGGGCTTCCTCCCCTTTCGGGATCGTGATTTGCACGTGATGGATGCCTTGAATCATGTCGTTTTCCCCTTTCGATACGTCAACCCGACGAACTGAAGTTTTTGGTTGAACAGGCGCGGATACGCGAGATAACCGACCATGACCGCCGAGATCGACGCGGTCGTCAAGATCAGGAATAAGATGAGCAACTGATACAACACTGCTTCCATCGGGTCGGCCCCGCCGATGATGAGTCCGCTCATCATACCCGGTAGTTGGACGAGCCCCATCGTCTTTTGCGCCTCGACGGTCGGAATCATGCTCGTGCGGATGGCGCTCTTCAAACTGCGCTCGATCGCTGCCTTCGGTGTGCCACCGAACGACAAGATGAGCTCAATCACTTCATCGCTCCGCTCGACCTCGTCTTTGAACTTGTTCAAGAACAGGAGCGACAACACCATACAGTTTCCGATGACCATGCCGCTGATTGGGATGACTTTCTCCGGCTCGAACGGGATGATGCCGAGTCCGAGCATGAGGCCCATCGTCAACGTCTCGACCGTGACGAGCGTGAGCAGAATCATCCATGTGATGCCGGGGATGCCGTCCCCTTTCTTGATGATGTTCTGTGTCGCCGCCCCAATCATGAGCAGGATCATGAGCAACATGAACACCGGGCTGTCGCTCTCGAAGACGAACGTCAAAATATAGCCGATGATGAGCAACTGAACAATCGACCGCACCGTCGCAATCAAGATGTCGCGTTCGAGTCCGAGTTTTAAGAACAGCGCCAAACCGAGCGGGATGGCGACGAAAATCAACGAGGTCATCAGTTCGATGAACGTCATAGCTCTTCCCCCCTCACGAAACGACCGATCATCGGGTTGTCCGACTCGTCGATGAACGTCGCATCGCCGAACTCAATCAGTTCCCCGTTTCGCAAAAACCACATGTCATCACTGACACGGCGGGCCTGATCCAAGTCGTGCGTGATCCAGATGACGGTGACCCCGAAGTCTTGTTGCAGCCTGACAATCAATCGCTCGATTTCTTTCACGGTCCGATAGTCGAGGCTTGCCGTGATCTCGTCCAATAACAGCACGTCCGGCTTGTTGACGAGCGTCCGAGCGATGGCGACGCGACTGCGTTCCCCGCCCGACAACGTCTTGATCGGTTGGTCGAGCGAGATGCCGCTCAAGTCGACTTTCTGAAGCAAATCCGCCGCCCGCTCGCGTTCAAGTGTCTCACCGAAGATGGCTTTCGGCAGGTTCATGTTGTCGTACACCGTGCCGTCAATCATAGGCGCACTTTGGAACGCCATACCGACACGTTGGCGCAACTCGATGACGTCAATCGAATCGATGTTCTCCCCTTTAAAATAAATCGCGCCCGCGTCCGGCGATAACAGGCCGTTGATGTGCTTCAGGCACGTCGTCTTACCGGCACCGCTCGGACCGACGAACGTCGTGATCCGTCCTTCCCGAAAATAACCCGTCACGTTATGTAAAATGTCTCCATGACTCACGTTCTTGAATTCAATAATATGCATCGGCGTCGCCTCCCATCATGTCATGCTGTCCGTCTCAAAAATACATGTATAAGTTTTCTGAACTCACAGTCTATACCCTTCCTCGACCACAACATCACCATTCGCGTCGAGTAGCGGGGTGATGCCACCACCTGTCCCGACCCACGTCTGGATATAGTTCACGCCGGTTGCCGTGTCGACAAGGATTGTGATTTGACCGAGTTCCGGCAGTTGTTCCGTCAACTTGACGTGAAACCGTTTCGATCCCGCCGCTTCTTCTGCTGTTTTCTTTTTGAATAACATTGTATCCCGCCTTTCTACTTTCAACTTTACGCAACATATCCCTTGGTTTCAATGAATGAGACGCATCCATGAGTGCCGGATGTGAACCCCCTTTAATCCCTACAAAAAAACACGCCAATCTCGGCGTGTTTTTTCATGAATAGCTCCGCTCGATGACGAAGCTCGTCTTATCTCCTCTGAAGTAGGACCGTGAATATTCAATCGTGCGTCCCGAGGCATCCTCGGTCACCGTCTCGATATAGAAACACGGTGTGCCGAGCGGACAGTCGAGCAACCCACTCACTTTCTCATCGGCTAGCGCGATTTCGAGCGACTCCGTCGTTTTGGCGACATGGACGTCATGGACTTGCGATAACGTCTGGAAGAGCGAATGCTCGGCCTGGTCTTTCGTGATGCCCGGTGCGATCTGCCACGGGATGAACGATACCTCGTATTGCGTCGGCTCCCCGTCGGCATGACGGATCCGCTCAATTTTTTGAATCGGCGCCTGTTCGTCGACGGTGAACACGTCTGCGAGTTGTTTCGTCGCCGAGACGACGGACAAGTCGATGAGCGAAACTTGCCCGCGCTTGCCTTGGACGGCGAGCTGGGCCGCGTAGTTGTTCGGCGTGTGCGATAACGTCTGACGTACCTTCTTGCCGGCGACGAACGTGCCGCGCCCTTGTTGGCGAACGAGATATCCTTCCGTCGTCAATTGGTTGAGCGCACCGCGTACGGTCGTCCGGCTGACGTCGAACTCCTCACACAAGGCGTACTCGGTCGGGAATTTCTCCCCTTCTGTATAATGGCCGCTCTTGATGCGGGATAATAGTTCTTCTTTAATTGCGGTTTGAAGCGTCGATTGCGACATGCTGTCACCCCTTCTGTCGTCCTTCTTTCCTTTATTCTGATACAGGAAACATACAAATGCAAATACAAAAAACAATTTGTATTATTTGTACTTTTTATATTGCGACAAATTGTATCATTTGTTATATTTGTTACAACAAAAAGAAATCGCTTTCATAAAAGGAGGAGTTGGCACTATGGCAGTCAAGGTCGTCATCATCGGTGGAGGTTCAAGTTATACCCCCGAAATCATTGAAGGATTCATTCAGCGGCAAGCGACGTTCCCGGTCCGGGAGATCGTCCTCGTCGACATCGAGGAAGGGAGAGACAAATTAGACATCGTCGGCCGTCTCGCCGAACGGATGATTCAAAAGGCAGGAGCGGACATCTCGCTCAGTTGGACACTCAATCGAAGAGAGGCCCTGCACGGTGCGGACTTCGTCTCGACACAGATTCGCGTCGGTGGTCTCACGGCACGTGCGTTAGATGAGCGCATCCCGCTCAAGCACGGTTTCATCGGCCAAGAGACGAACGGCGCCGGCGGCTTGTTCAAGGCGTTCCGCACGATTCCCGTCTTGATCGAGCTCGCCAACGAGATGGCCGAGATTTGCCCGGACGCTTGGCTCGTCAACTTCACGAACCCGGCCGGTATCGTCACCGAGGCCGTGTTGAAGCATTCGGCCCATAACAAGGTCATCGGCGTCTGCAACATCCCGTTCAATATGCGCAACTCGGTCGCCGAGATTTTACAGACACCGGTCGAGCGCGTCGGCATCGAATTCATCGGACTCAACCACTTCGTCTTCGGCCGTCACGTCTGGGTCGACGGGATTGACCGCACCGATGACGTGCTCGCCGCCTTGAACGACGGCACCGACTATTCGCCGGCGAACATCGTCGGGCTCGGTTGGAGCGAATCGTTCTTGAAGTCGCTCCGCATGTTGCCGAACCCGTATCACCAGTACTATTTCCAGACGAAAGACGTGCTCGAGAAAGACCTCGCCGCCTACGAACAGAACGGGACGCGGGCCGAGGTCGTGCAACAAGTCGAGGCGCAACTGTTCGAGAAGTACAAGGACATCGAGCTCGACGTGAAGCCCGAAGAGCTCGAACAACGCGGAGGCGCCTATTATTCGGACGCCGCCTGCAACTTGATGGACTCAATTTACAACGACCGCGGCGATATCCAGACGGTGAATACGCTGAACCGAGGCACGATCCGCGATTTACCGGACGACGCCGTCATCGAAGTGAACGCCGTCATCACGAAGTCGGGACCGCGTCCGATCGCAATCGGTTCGCTCCCGCTCCCAATCAAAGGACTCATCACCAATTTGAAGACGTTTGAACAACTCGCCATCCAAGCGGCCATCTCGGGCTCGTATCACGACGCCTATCTCGCCTGCTTGATGAACCCGCTCATCCAAGATGAGAAAAAAATCGATTCGCTCCTCCGTGAGCTGTTCGATGCACATGAAGCGTTCTTACCCCAATTCAAGAAGGAGGTTTATTCGTGAACAAATTTATCGAAATCGCTGGGCGCATCGGCTCCCAGCGTCACTTGGTCGCCATCCGCGACGGCTTCGTATCGGTCATGCCGCTCATCATCGTCGGCTCGCTCGCTGTCCTCATCAACAACTTCCCAGCCATCAACTTAGGTGGCCTCTCGCTCGACTTCGTCGGTATGATGAACGGTGCGTTCGGTGAAGGGAATTGGCAAGGGCTCGGCGGCAACATTTGGACGGCCTCGTTCGCCATATTAGGGCTGTTAGTCGCCTTCTCGATTGGGTATAACTTGGCCCGGTCGTATGGGGTCGACGGACTCGCCGCCGGGATTCTCTCGGTCGCGTCGTATATCATGCTTGTCCCGGTCACCGAGGACTGGGGACTCAACTTTGCTTGGCTCGGCGCGCAAGGGTTGTTCGTCGCCATCATCGTCTCGATCGTCGTCACCGAGCTGTTCCGTTATCTCATCAACACGAAACTGACGATCAAGATGCCGGACGGAGTACCGGGTGGAGTCACCCGTTCGTTCCAGGCGCTTATCCCATCGATGCTCATCTTGACGCTCGTCGCCGCTGTACAATTGTTCATGACGCTCCAAATTGAGCTCAGCATTTTCGAAGTCATCTTCAAAGTCATCCAGCAACCGCTCCAAGGGTTCGGCGATTCGCTCGCAGCCGGTCTCGTCATTGCCTTCTTGAACCACATCCTTTGGTTCTTCGGGTTGCACGGCACGAACATCATCGGTTCGGTCATCGAGCCAATCTATCTGCCGCTCATCGAACAAAACTTGGCCGCGTTCCAAGCAGGCGCGTCAGCATATGACGTCCCGTTCACGGTCACAAAACCGTTCCTCGACACGTTCGTCTTCATGGGAGGATCTGGTACGACGTTCGCACTCCTGCTCGCCATTTTCATCGTCGTCCGCAAGCAGCGTAATCACCCGTATCACCAAGTCGCGAAACTGTCGGCACCCGCTGGACTGTTCAACATTAACGAACCGGTCATCTTCGGTCTTCCGATCGTGTTGAACCCAATCATGTTGATTCCGTTCATCTTGGTCCCGGTCACACTCACAATCGTGTCATACGTCGCCTTGACGACCGGCATGGTGCCGAAGACGGTCGCCATCGTGCCTTGGACGACGCCACCAATCATCAGTGGTTATCTCGTCACTGGCGGTAGCGTCCGCGGTATCTTGCTCCAACTTGTCAACTTGACGATTGCGACGGCGATGTACATCCCGTTCGTCATGGCCGGCGCGAAAGCAATGACGGCCGAAATGAATAAGAACCAATCTGCTGCCAACGAAGGAGAGAAAATTTCGTGAAAACTGAAACGATGCAACAACTGTCATTCATGATCATCTTGCATGCCGGCAACGCCCGCTCATCGGCGTTCGAGGCGATTGCAGCCGCAAAGCGCGGTGAAGTGGAGACCGCCGAAGCAAAAATGAAGGAAGCCGATACCGCCTTTTTAGAGGCACACAAAATGCAGACCGAGCTCCTGCAAGAAGAAGCACGCGGCACGGCAAGCGACATGAGCGTCTTGCTCGTCCACGCCCAAGACCATCTCATGACGGCGATGACCGTCAAAGAACTCGCCATCGAGATGATTGATATGATCACTCGACTCAATCGATTGGAGGAAACGAAATGAATATTTTACTCGTCTGTTCGGCAGGCATGTCGACATCAATCCTTGTTGAAAAAATGCGGGCCGAGGCCGCAACCCGTGGATTAGAAGCGACAATCGAAGCGATTCCTGAGTCGCGTTTAAAGGAGCAAACGAACGTCGACGTCATCTTGATTGGACCACAAGTCCGCTATCTTGAAAGCAAAATCAAGTCGTCGGTGTCGGTACCGGTCGCCGTCATCGACAACATGGCGTACGGTCTCATGAAAGGCGACCAAGTGCTCGATCAAGCGCTCGGTCTCGTCCAGAATGCATAAGACGTTCGTCTTGATCAACGCTGACGATTTCGGACTGACGACCGGGGTGAACAGTGGCATCATCGACAGCCACGTCCACGGAATCGTCAACTCGGCGACGATGATCATGAACGGTCACGCCGTTGAAGAGGCTGTGGTGCTCGCGAAGCAGCATCCGACTCTTCACGTCGGGGTGCATCTCGCCTTGACGTGGGGCCGACCGCTCGCCGAGACGAGCGCACCGCTCACGAAAGAAGACGGGACGTTCCGCTACACGAACCGTTTTCTGACGGAAGCGGCGCCAGACCCGGAATTTGTCTATCTCGAGTGGAAAGCCCAAATCGAGGCGTTTCGTGCGACGGGTCTCTCGCTCCATCACCTCGACAGTCATCACCACGTCCATGGCTGGCCGGCGATTCAAGACGTCATCGTCCGTCTCGCCGAAGAATATGGCACGACGTTTCGGGCCTTAACGACACTCGACGCACGCCGGGATTTGTGGGTGACCGAACGGTTCAGTGACGCGTTCTACGGTGACGGCGTCACACGAGAGACGCTCGATGCGATTCCACCTGGAGACTCGATTGAGGTCATGGTCCACCCGGCCGATCTCGACCCCATACTCCCGAGCGTCACGTCTTACCTCGATGCACGTCTCGTCGAGAAAGACCTGCTCACATCCTATCACCGCCCCGATTGGTGGGCATAACGAAAGCGAGTCCTTATGCGGGACTCGCTTTTGTCATAGCTGGAAATGTTGTTTGATTCGTTCGGCGACCGTCGCCGCATCGAGATGTGTGTTGTTGATGCGCAAATAGTTGTCGACGTCGAGTTCCCCGTCCTGTGAGTTCAATCGATAGAGCGTCGCCGTCTGCTTCAATTCACCTTCCGACCAGGCGATGTCCCGCTTCGTCGGCTTATGCGTCAGCCGGTTCTCCGTTTGGTTGCGAATCAGCCGCTCTTCAATGTCCGCCTCGAGTTCGACATAATAGATGTCGGCCCCGTTCGACTCGAACAGGTCGGTCACTTGTTTGATATACGCCCAGTCCTCTTCTAAATCGAACGCCCAGACGAACGTGAAAATCATCCCGTCCAAATCACTTTTCGCGACCGCTTCGAACAGTTCGCGACGGAACAGCTGGACGAGGCGGCGGCCTTCGTCCGTCCCATAACTGAAGAATGGACTGACGAGGTCGATCGTCATATGGTTATGGAACAGCTTTAAATCCGTGATGCTGGCGAGCTCTTGTCCGACCGTCATCTTGCCGACGGCTTGTGGACCGAATAATACGACGAACTTCATCTCATTTCCCCCTGGTCATCTGTTTCATTTTTATGAGTATACAGGAATCGGTTCACGATGCGTAACATATTTTCCAATTAACTTGATAACTGATTGATTTACTCCCACGCAACACAAGTCAAGGTGATTTGTTCACTCATCAAACCATTCCAGATGATATCCACTTGGAACGTATCATCGATATCCGCCACTTGATGACTGGCGTTCGTATACATCGTCACACCACCATTGGCTGTCCCGAGGGTTTCCGAAAATTCACTCGCCATGTTGGGCAATTCACTTGAAGACAACACACTATCAATTCGCCATTCCACCGGATGACTGCGAATCTTCCCTTCGATCGGCTCACCCATGTATGTAAGTTCGTGTCGTTCACTAATCTCATATTGATAGAAATTCTTTTTGGATTGATGCACTTCAACGACGACTTCCCATGAATCACTCTGCCCTTTGAAGACGAGGAATTCTGGTTCTTCCATGGCAAATAGGTGCGGAAATGGTAAGAGTAATATGAGAGCTATGATCGCTAGGCTAAAAATGATGATACGACGCTTGTCTTTCATGAGGTCGGCTCCTTTTTGAGGTTTTTATGTATGTGAGTCTTCAGCTTGCAGTCAAATCAAATTCATCAGGAACCACTTCTATATCCTAATTAACGAAAACATCGATATCTCCTGCTTGGTTATTGTCATGATGTCTAGGATTCTCAACCAACGGGAGAACTGATCCGCTTTGCAATAAAAAACGAGCGACCCGCAGTCGCTCGCTTCGTTCATGCTTCAAACGCTCGTCGCAATACTTCTTCCTCCTCAGCATGTCCCAAATTCCGATTCACGACCCGCTCGACGTCGAGTCCGAGCTCCTCTTTCAACAAGTTCGCGCTCCGATCTTGGCCGATGATGACGACCTCACTCCACTTGTAATGCTTATGCAGTTTACGAATCTCTTCGGCGATGTCCCGATAGAATTGATGGATTTGGTTCTCTTTCCGGCTATCGAATTGATCCACTTGGCTGCTCGATGAAGCCTTACCGCCCGCACCGCGCCCTTGATAGCGTCTCCATTGGTCAGTGTCTAAATCAAGATCGAACACGACGACGTCCTCGACTTCACCTAGTCGGGTGTCATACACCGTGATGCTGTCGAGCTGGGCGAGCAAGATGCCCGTGTTTGGGAACTCGGCGTCGAGTCTCTCGATTTGATCCAAGTTCGGTTTGTCCCCGTAATGAAACTCGTTATCGACATCGAGCTGTAGGAAGTGCAATTCGAACAAGCCGTCATTCCCTTCCGCGAATAAGACGATGCTGCGCAACAGCTTATGTTCGTTCCCTAAAATTTCTCGCTCGGCCCGTTCCCGGAGTTGCTTGAACGCCTTCCATTTCGCCTCATCTCCGCTCGCCTCGACTTCTTGCTCGAGCCGGCGCAACTCGTTTTTCAAGTTGATCTCCCATTTACCACGCTCACTAGGTTTCGTGCTCAAGTACAGACTGAGCACCCCCGCCTCCGTATTGTGAAGTTGCTTGATTGTTCCCAGTTCAGTTGATAATGCCATGTCGTTCCCTCCTTAATAAATGAAAGCAGCAAGTATCCCCGTGATGAACACGGATGTGATGGTCACCGTCGAGAACCCGGCGACAATCATTTTCGGTAAAATCTCATCCTCGATGACATGCACCTCCTCTTCCGTTTCCCCGATACTCTTCGCGGCCTCTTCACTCAAGATGAGTGTGCCCGGGAATCCGTACAGCGCCGTCAACCCGATTGCCATCGACATCTCTTTCGAATAGCCAAGGAAGCGTCCGACGATGAGTGCGAACAACAGCAGTCCGGACACACCGAGGACGAACGAGATGGTAATCGGGACAATCAACTCGAACAAAGCACTCGGTGATAGCGTCGCGAGCGGACCGAAGATGATGAGAAGAATCGCAATCATGATGAGACCATAGGCATCAATCCCGTTCAACGCGTTCGCTTTCAAAATCTTAAAGCGGCGCAACACAATCCCGAGAATCAAGGCGATGACGAACGTGTTCAAGTATCCGTTCGTCCAGCCACTCAAGACGGTCGAGAGGAGGACGACAACCCCCATGACGAACAGCGTCCCCGCCGTCGTATGAAACGCGGCCGGTAAAATCGAATCGTCTGTCTCGTCATGGACGACCGCGTGCTCTTCCGGTGTGACGAGCGTGCCGTCGCGATGCGCCGTCCGGATGCGACGTGCTTCTTTTCGTAGGATGATCGATGTGAGCGGAAACCCGATCAACCCTTGCGTCGCCGCAATTAACACTGGGAAGACGGCGACCGAGACGAGACCAGCGTTTACCGCCGCGTCTTGGACGAGGATGATGGAGATCGTTCCGCCGCTTATGGCTGCGATCGCACTGAGCACGTAGTTCGTGTCGAGGAACAACTGACCGATGCCATATAGGAAAGCAGCAATCCCGAGGACAGCGGACACCCCGATGACGAACGTCTTCCATTGTCGTTTGAACTCATCGAGGCTGATCAACGTCCCAAGATGGACAATCACGAGACCGACGACCGTCTGACCGAGCGTCAGTAACGAAGAGGAAGGCAACAAATCTTCCGGGAATAATCCCGATTTGAACCCGATGAGAAAGATGACCGAGGCGACGAACAGAGACGACAGGAGCGCTTTCGTCTTCTTTGAGACATAGTCGCTAATCGTCCAAATCAGCATGACGATCGTGAAGGCGAGTAAGGAGTTCATGCCGGAATCCCCTTTCAGGATTGAGTCCTACATCAACGAGTTGAATCACCGGAGTACTTCGACTGTTTACGGAGCGCATATAGTTTTTGAATGTTAAGGAACGTGACTTTGAGGACGGCGTAGAGCGGGACGGCGAGCAACATACCGACGATACCGGCGAGACGCCCCGCCACGAGCAGGACGAGCGTGATGGTGATGGGATGGACACGAAGTGACTTGCCTTGGACGAGCGGTGAGATGACGTTGGCGTCAAGTTGTTGGACGATGGTGATGGCGATGATGACGTAGATGGCTTTGACCGGTTCATCGATGAACGCGATCAGGACGGCGGGTGCGGCCCCGAGGAACGGGCCGAAATACGGGATGATGTTCGTTGCGAAGATGAACAGACCGAGCGGCAGGAAGAATGGGACGTCGAGCAACCACAAAGCGATTGTCGCGAAAAAACCGACGAACGTACAGACGATGAGCTGGGCCCGGACGTAGCGTTTAATCGTCTCGTGCATGTCGTGCAGGATGTGACGGGCGTCCTGTTCATATGTCGGTGGAATCCAGCGGACGATTGCGCTCGAGAGCTTACCGCCGTCAATCAACATAAAGACGTACAAGAACAAGGCGATGAACAACGTGAACAGTCCGGAGACGATGAGGGCGAGCAGACGGCCGAGCGACCCGGCGACCGAACCGATGACGACTCCGAGCGCATCGGCCAATTGGCGGACCCACGTCTCGACGGACGTCGCGTTCTGTTCGGCGTACTCACGGAACCAACTGTACTCTTCGAGGCGAGCGTACAATAACAGGAATTGACGATAACTCTCTTCGGCGAAGCGCGGGAACGTATCGAGCAAGGCGAGCAGTTGCCGCGTGATGAGCGGACCGAGCGTCAGGACGAATACGACGGTCAATAAGAGCAACAGCAACAGAATCGCCAAAATCGCGAGCGACCGGCGCTTGAACTTCAGTTCCAACCAATCGACGAGACCGACCGTCAAATAGAATAAGATGCCGGCGAATAAAAACGGGGTCAGGACAGTGGCGAAAAAGATTCCAATCGGATAAAACAAGAATTCGACTTGTTTGGCCATGAACACAATCGTCAAGATGAGCAACACCCAAATCCCATTACGAAACGCACGGGTCGTCCAAAAGGGCTGCATGTCGGTTTCCCCTTTCTGAAACGTTACATTAGTTCTTTCCCGTTTTGAACAAGTTCAGTCCACCTACCTGTTTTGTATGTGCCCCCGACAAGTATTTGTTTACCCCCGCTTCATATGAGGAATAGGCATATCATCTATGTTTATAAAGGAAGGTGTCATCCCGTGACTTGTCCACGCTGCGGAGCGAAGACCCGCTCGAAAACTACTGTTTGTCCGACGTGTGGCCATCGCCCGCGTCACTTGAAATGGATTGCTGTCCCTATCGTCATCGCACTCATCGCATTCGTCTCGTTTTTGACGAACGCCTATCTCACCGACACTCCGCGCTCGAGTGAATCGCTCGCCGACAAAGTCGATTTGAACATCACCGAAGATACGGTCTCGGCCGACGGGGCCACCACCGTCGACCTCGAGACGTTGCAAGATAGCTTATATACGATTGGAACGGGCTCCGGCTTTTTGATTAGCCCGCAAGACGTATTGACGGCGGCCCATAACGTCGCCGGCATCACTCGCGTCACATTGAAACAAGGTGACGAGACCGTGAACGGTACCGTCGTCGGTCGGACCGACGCCATCGCCGTCATCCGCATCGAGAAAGTGAAGGCGACAGCGTTCTCGTTCAGCCACGCGATTGTCGGACCGGACGAGCCGGTGTTAACGCTCGCGCCGGATGAGCAGATCGAAGGAACGCTCACGTTCGAAGAAGACAGCTATAAGCGGGAATTCGATTTACCGAACCGCGCCGTCGGCAGCCCGATCGTCACGGCCAATGGCCGGGTGCTCGGCATCCATTTGGTGACGAAGACGCTCCCGGTCGCCTTGTTCGAACAAGACGTGTTGTCGTTCCTCGAGTCGGACACGCCGGCCCCGCCCCCGACGAAAAAACGCAGTACGCCGGCCGCTGAACTGGCACCGGTCGCACCGATCACACCGGTCCCGAAACGAGAGGACCCGGCAGAACCCGCTCCGGCTCCAGAACCCGAACCGACACCGGAACCAGAAGCTGCTCCCGAAGCTCCAACTGAAACCGAGGAGCCAGCAGAAGAACCGGCTCCGGTCGAAGAGGAAGCACCAGCCGAGCCGGAACAACCGGCCGAAGAACCTGAGACGCCTCCCGTCACAGAACAACCGACCGAACCTGACGTCCCTGTGACCGAACCGGCGGAACCGGTCGAGCCAGAGAAGCCAGCCGCTCAGGAGAAAGAAGCGGAAGCACCGGCACCGGTCAATAAGCAAGACAAACCGAACACAAAACTAAAGACAGATCAGCCCGACACAAAGCCGAAACAAGACAAGACCGATAAACCGGTACCACCGCCCGTCACCGAGGAGAAACCGGACGCAACTGACGCGACCGAGGATGTCCCGGACGAGCCGGCAGAAGACGAAGAAAGCACGCCATCTGAATGATGACGTGCTTTTTCATGTGTTTTTTCGAGAGCGCCGCTGCACGTTGCCGACCGCGGCCCCGAACAACAGCAGGATGATTGACAACATCCAAAACGGCATCACGTCCTGCAACAACCAGACGATCAGCGCACTGATGGCGATGACGACGCCCATCCATAAGAAATTCGACTGTCCCATTTGTTTCACCTCAGCCTCATCATAGCACATCGATTCGATGCGCCGTCGCCTGTGGCGGCAGCGAGCGTGTCATCTTCTCATCGTGCTCGACACGTACCCGTTGCCCGACGGCGAGCGGTGTCTCATCCTCTCGAAGCGGCTCTTCCCAGTGAAATACGATCCCATCGAACGGCTCGGCATCCAAGTTCGGCGCGACTCGAATCCGCGTTGGCTCGAGCTCGACGATATACCCTGTGAACGTAATCATCTCCATTCCTCCATTTCCTCGGAAATCCTTCCCTTTTCTTTTCCCATTTTTTGAAATTAATCTACTCGTCCGTCCAATTGCTCGGTATAATGAAGCCACACTCATGAACTTGGGAGGGACCCTCATGAAACACACCATCGATTTACACCATCCAGACTTTCAACGCACCTTCCTCGAGATGATGCTCCTAGAAGAACTGATTGACGATTATAACACCGAGTCCATCGAGTCGCTCATCGTCCGCGGCGAGACGAACTTTCCCGAGGACCCGTTCTTCCCGGCGATGCGGGCGTATCCGCTCATCCGCGAAGGCGAGTTCGGCCGGGCCCGCGCCGTGCTCGAAGCCGCGGGCGAAAAAGGCGACCATTACATGATCCACTGCCTCCATGGCCTCTTGAGCGATGATACGAATTTCACGTTCGAGGCCGAGCAGCATTTCCTTCGCGCCGTCGAACGCTATCCGGACGTGCCGATGGTCCAACGCGCGATTGCCGTCCATTACTTCAACCGCAAGTTTTACGGGGAGGCCGGACTCCACTTGATGCATTACGTCCGGCTCTCCGGGTTCAACGAAGAGACCGTGCCAATGCTGCTCGAATTCTTCCAAGCGTTCGATGAGATTCCGCTCGAGATGAACGATGAGCTCCTCAAGGTAGCCATCGGGTACTTGAACGCGAACCCGCGCAACCCGCGCGCCCACTCGCTCTACGCGTCCATCTGTAGCCATCGGGTCGAGATGCTCGTCAAGCGGTTGCCGGAAGACAATCATCAGCTCGACGACGAGACGATCGCGATGCTGCTCGAGGTCGAAGAGCACGGCATGTGGAGCGCGACATATGACGACAGTGAGGACCATATGTTCCGCGCCATGTTCGCCGATTATATCGACAACGTCGTCTTGCCGAACACGTCCAGACTGTATGTATATCGCTTACGTCTTCGCTACTGGTACCATCGGCTCACGCACCGCTTGACCGGGGGTTACGGGGACTCGATGCGCTCGTCGTAAACGTAAACAAACAGCCCGAACTTTTTGAAAGAGTTCGGGCTGTTTGCTGTCGTCAAATTAATCAAAGTGGTGATGAGTTAATTTCTATATTATTGGCCAACTGTTGAATATCCATTTGCTCTGTCGCTACTCGAACACATAATTCGATTGCAAGAGACGACTCTAATACGAGCGCAAATCCGTTACGGGCTAAAAACAATTGAAGTGCTCCATAAGCAGTGCGTTTGTTGGCATTAATAAAACAATGGTTGTTAATCAATGAGTGGAATAAGGCAGCCGCCTTTTCAAATACAGTAATATAAGCATCTTCACCAAACGCAGAGTGGTTCATTCTTTGAACAGACGAGCTTAATAAACCTCTGTCTTTTATACCAATTGGTTCTTCAGGTGAATACCTCAGAATCATTAAACGATTGATAGCAATCACTTCTGTTTCCGTTACATACTGAATCAACGATCTACTAATCCTTTAAATGTCTCATCGTGCTGACTCATAATTTGCTCCATTTCTTTAAAGAAGTTCGGAGCGATATCCATGTTAGGAGGAATTTCAATCTTATTAGTCGGTTTGATTAAAATGCCCTCATCTGTCGTAGTTACGGAAACTGTATCGCCCACTTCTAAATTCAGATGCCGCAATTCACTTATAGGAATTGAGACATGAACAGAATTTCCGTGTTTCACTAACTTTCTTTCACTACTTTTTAGTTTTTGCACAAAAACACCTCCACATTAAATACTTATAATACATACTGTATGTATTAAATGTAACAGATTTAACCCGTTTTTGCACTCAAACCTAACCAATCATTTATTACATATACGGATGAATCGGTCCGCGCAACTCGAACGAGTAGTCCTCGTGGTTGACGATGCCAACGACTTGATCGCTCTCGAGCAACTGCAGCAAAAACTCGGCCATCTCTTCGGCCGTATGATACTTCTCGACGTTTTGGCTATAATCAAAGTCCTCTTCTTCACGGGCACGGTTCGCAAAGCCGGTCTCCGTCGCGGCCGGTGCGAGCACTTTCGCCCGCAGCTTATCCCCGTCGTTCATGAGCTCTCGAGCGAGCCCTTCCGTATACGCACTGACGAAGAATTTCGACGCGCTGTACGTGACGCCTTTTTTGGCGATATGATATCCGACGACGGACGCGACGTTCACGAGTGTCGCCCCTTCGACGTTGTGATAGTCCCGGACGTACAGGCTCGAGAGCACCGTCAACGCCTCCACGTTCAAGCGAATCATATTCTCCATCTTTCCGACCTCGACATCTTTCACGAGATTCGAGTCGCCGAACCCGGCGTTATTGACCCACGTCTCGATGTCGAGCTCGGCGAGTGACTCATACAGTCCGTACACGTTCTCGCTATAAGACAAGTCTTTCGCCTTGATGATGACGTCACTCTTCGGTGAAATCGATTTGATCTCACTCCGCAGTTTCTCGAGTTCGTCGTGACGACGCGCCACGAGCACGAGCGATTTCCCTTGCTTGGCGAACTGTTTCGCCGCTTCATAGCCAATGCCTGAACTTGCCCCGGTGATGACAGTATATTTCATGATCGTGTCCCCTTTTCACTTTGATCGAGATGTTGTCTCTTTTCCGCAATTCCCCTAACCCTGCCCCCTCAATCCTTGGAACACGCAAAAACCGTCCTTCCCTGGACAGGAAAGGACGGTCCGCCTTACGTTTGGAAGCGACCGATGAGCGTCTGCAAGTCTCCGGTCATATTGCCGAGCGACTCGGCGACACCGTTCAACTCTTGAATCATCGCGAGCTGGGCGTCGGCCGTCTCACCGACGCTACGCATCGTCTCGGCCGTGCCTTCACTGTCACTCGCCATATGGATTGCCGCTGTCGCGACTTGTTTCGTCGTCGTCGCGATCTCGCTCGAGGCGACCCGAATCTGTTCCGTGTTCTCGACCGAGGCGTGCAATTGCCCGACGATTTGTTGGAACGACGCCGTCGCTTCTTCAAGCAACGCCGTGTTCGTCTCGACGCGACGGGCACTGATGGCGTGACGTTCGAGCACCGCGTTCGATTGCGTTTGAATCGATTCGATCAAGCCGGCGATTTGGGACGCCGATTGTTTCGACTGTTCCGCAAGCTTGCGGACTTCTTCAGCGACGACGGCGAAGCCTTTCCCTTGTTCCCCGGCCCGGGCCGCTTCGATGGCCGCGTTCAAGGCGAGCAGGTTCGTCTGGTCGGTGATCGACTGGATGACCTCGGTAATGAGGGCAATCTCATCTGACTGTTGTTTCAACGCCGTGATCGATTGACCAGTCACGACCGTCTCCGATTCGAGGGCGAGCACTTCTTGTTTCGCTTGTTGAATCGTCTGTTCCCCGCGTTCGGCGAGCTTCAGACTCGTCTGGACGTCTTGGCTGATCGTCCCGATCGACGTGGCGATCCGCTCGACGCCTTCATCGGCCGCTGCGACCGCCTGCCCACTCTTCGAGGCAGCCGCCGCCTGGTTGACCGTCTCACCGACGACTTGTTCAATCATCCGTGTCGTCTCCTCTGTCTGCGACGACATCTCTTCCGTACTCGCGTACAGTTCTTCCGACTGCGCCGTAATCTCTTGGGCGTTCCGGCTCACTTCGTCGATGAGTTCGCGGAGATTGCCTTTCATCTGGTTGAAGCCAAGCATCAACTCGCCGATTTCATCGCGCGTGAGCGCTTGAAGGTCAGCGCGTGTCAAATCACCGTCGGCGACGATGCCGACCTCGTCCGATAGTTGGCGAAGCGGGACCGTGACCATGCGTTGGAGGAAGTAGCCGGCGCCGAGCGTGAGTACGAAAATGATGACGGCGATCACTGCAGAGTATATCAATGCACTTTGACCTCGACTCTCAAGCTGCGCTTGCTTCGCCAACATCGCGGCTTCCGATTCGGCTTGCATCGTCTCGCCTGACTCAATGATCGATGCCGTCACATCCGGCATCAACCGGAGCGCGAGTCGGTCCACTGTCTCTTGATCATCCGCGTCGATTGCTTGAATCAACTGTTGTGCTAAGTCATCGTAACCTAATGCGTATGACATCAAATTCTCTAGTTCTTTCGTCTCTTCTGTCGAAGGCGAAAGTTCTAACAAGGCATTGATTGCTTCTTTTTTCTCTTCTGACCCTTGCTGCTCTGCTTCAAGCCGGGCCGGCTCTTGTTCAAGAATATAACCACGCAGGCCATACGCCTGACGGACCATCCCTAACGATAATTCATCGGCCGCCTTCATCCGCATGACATCTGATGAAATCATTTCTTCATATCGGCTCGTCGCATCGTTCAGCGCCATCAGATTGTAACCCATCCCGATTACGACGAGTAAAAGAATCATTCCGATCCCGCCAAACAGTTTCTGCGTCAATGTGAGTTGATTTAGCCTTTTTTTCATCTTCTCGAGGAACTCGTCCTCTCACACCTCTATTTCTATCAAATTTTGGAATCACATGATTTCTATCGGTTTGTGCAAACGGTTTTCCACATTTGTTTCCAATTATTTTAATGGATTGACCTTATTTACGAGTCTTATGTTCCATTTATTGTCACAAAAAAAGACCACAGCCCATCATGGCTGCGATCTAGCTTCATAACTTGAACTGTGACACACGATTCGAAAGTTCGACCGCTCGTTGTTCGGTCTCCTGCATCCGTGCCTGTACGTCGTTGAACCGCTCGACGGAAAGCTGGACTTTCTCCGAAATCGATTGGGTCCCGTCCGCCCCTTCGGTCACCGTCGTCGCGACTTCTTGGATGACGTGGAGGATACTGTCGGTCATATGACGGAGTTGGAGCGCGTTCGTCTCGAACGTCTCTGCCGTTTGTCCGAACACGGTCGCATCCGCTTCATATTGTGTGGCCGACTCCTCGAGCCGGTCGTAATCGGCGAGCACTTTCGTGTCGAGGAACGTCAGCATATCAGCCGAGCTCGTATTGAGCCGGGCGACCGAATCGATGACCGTGTGCGACACCGCTTGAATCTCGTTCACCGTCTGCCGCGAGTTCTCGGCCAGCTTTCGAATCTCCGAGGCGACGACCGCGAAGCCGCGACCGGCATCTCCGGCCCGAGCGGCCTCGATTGATGCGTTCAAGGCGAGCAAGTTCGTCTGGTCGGCGATGGTCAAGATGGCACTCGTCAAGACGCGAATCTGTTCGACCGACTGCGCCCCTTTGATGGCGTCGTCGAGCTCGATGCGCTTCTTGTCGATGATGGTGTTCGCTTCTGTCTTCGAGGCGACAGCCTGCTCACGGAGCGCATGGGCCCGACGCTCGACATCGCTCGCTGTCTTGGCGCTGTCGTTCGAGAGGTCGACGATTGTATCGATGGATCCGCCCATCTCGACCGTCGACGCGCTCATCTCTTGCGACGACGCGGCCGTCTCTTCCATACCGGCCGTCAATTCTTCGACCGTGCCTGACGTCTCTTCCATATAACGACTCAGTTCGGTCACTTCCGTCGCCACTTCTTTTGACGACACGAGGACGACTTTTGCCGTCTTGTCGACGTCAATCATGATGTCGCGTAGCGTCGCGAGGAACGTGTTGAACGAACGGCTCACTTGCGCGATCTCGTCGTTCGATGTGACCGGGATGGCCATCGTCAAATCGCCGCCTTGTGAGGCCAATTCGTCAAACTTCTCTTGGAGCACCCGCATCGGTTTGATGATGGAACGCAATAAGCTCAGTCCGAGGAACAAGAGAAGGACGAACGCTCCGATCGTTACTGCAAGTAGTGCGATGAGCGACTGCCCGAACTCGCGTTCCATGTCGTCGCCGACGCGTTCTGACCCTTCCGAGTTGTAAGCAACGAGTTCTTTCAGGCGCTGTGTGAAGTTATCGTATGTCGATTGGGACTGGGCGTCATAATACGAGCGGGCCATGCCGTTATTGCCGGACGTGCTGAAGATGAGCATGTTGTCCGATACGCGCTGATACATCTCCCACTGCCGACTGAAGTTGGCGAACAGCTCTTTGTCTGTCTCGCCTGTCGCCGTCTGTTCGTATTTCGGGGCGATCTCATTGATGCGCGTCCGAATGTCTTTCATCTCGGTCATCAATGCTTCTTTCGCGGCCGCGTCTTCGGTCACGATGTGTTCGAGTTCGAGCGCGCGATAGTTCGCCGCGAGCGTATTCAGTTCATGGGCGTAGTCGAGCCCTTTGCTCCAGTTGTTGACGATATCATCGCCTTGCCGGTTCGCATCGGCGAGCGATAAGAGCGAGTAGCCGCCGACACCTGCGACCATAAGGAGCGCGAGGATGACGAGTCCCCACAGCTTTTGACGGATGGTCAGGTTCTTGCCGGACACCCGCTTCCCTTCACGCGTGCTCGACTTTCGCCACTTCGGTTTCCATTGAAAGCGCCGGACGTTCAAACGGTTCCGCAACACCTTCCACTTCTGTTTCACTGACATATGTATTTTCCCCTCTCGCGTGCAACGTTTCTTCCTATATCGTCTTGACGTCGAGGAATCTAAAGGAAATTGACCAAAATAAAAAAAGATGACTGAAAACTCAGTCATCTCTTGATTCGTTATTGCACGTTCAACACGGTTTGCGTGCCTTCAATCATCTTGATCTCTGTCCATTTGACGACGCTCTTGCCGATCGGGTCGTTGGCGACCATGAAGTCGGCGAGCGCTTGGACTTTTAACGGATCGACCGGTTGTTTCACGTTATTCAAACGGAAGCGTGATACTTTATTGAACATATCCAAAAATGCGATTTCTACTTTAGTCTCAGTCATGGGTTAGTCCTCCTTGGATGTGGGTGTGATTAGACGAGATCGTATTCGCGAACGACCGACACGGTGGAATCTTCTTGCTCGGTCAAGTCGAGCATGAGGTGGCCGAACGCCTCGGCGTTGTCAGCCGTGAGTTCCGCCCGGATCGGACCGAAGCGCTGCGTTTTCTTCGTCGGTTTCAAGCTGTTCAAATCGTGGTGCGTCGTCAAGACGAGCGTCGCTTTCTTTTCAGTCAATACGGCCATGGGGGATGGCTCCTTTCAGGGATGGATTACGATTCGGATGGATAGGTTGAGTCGAGGCGCTCGAGCAATTGAATCATGCGCTCAAGGCGCGTCTCGATCCGGTGGAGCAGATAGAGCGAGACGACGATCGGGAAGCCGAGGTTCGAGATGAGTTCGGGCCAGCTCATGCGGCCACCCGCTCATCGGAACAGGCTCCGGCGGAACGCTTTAATACACGCATCAGGGGTTCCTCCAATTAGAACGTCACGTGGAATTCACGCGACACGACGTATGCGGCGGATTCGACCGCGAGAAGCGCGATCAACAGATTACCGAACTGCTTGATCTCCTCGGTCTCCATCCGCGCACCGAGTGGACCGAACCGGACGAGCTGACGCTTTTCCTTGCCGTCAACGAGCCGCTTCGTGTCGAGATAAAAGACGCTTGCGTATTCTCGATACACTGCCATATGTCTCACCTCCTTCGCCCCTATTAACCGCAGTTGGTGAATGTTTGCTCATTTTTCCTTGTAACCTTTTTGTAACGACTATAGACCCATTCTGAATGAAGGCGCATTCATCGTCTCGAATCGGCTTTATTCCTTGAATTCTCATACCAATTAGGGTATGTTAATAGACATTACTTGATTGGTATAAAGCACTCCTAAAGTCCCGTAAATTTATTACCTCACTTTAAAAAAATTGGCAGTTAAATGCTTGAAAATGGGTTACTATACGAAGGAGGGCATTTTCGAAATGACCAGTTTGACTTGAAGAAGGAGATACTCTAGATGAACAGCTTAGACTTCGCACTCAACACCCCTATTCCTTCCGCTCAACTCGACTTCGACCAAACCGACCTGACGTTTTACGCGACCGACTGGGATGATTATCGCCCCGAAAACGCGAAGCCGCTCCTGTACAACGAACGCCCATTGACCGTCTATCCACTAAAAGAACTGAGCCGTGCGTTTCATGTCGCCGGGATTCCCCGTAGCCAGCAACAGCTGATCAAATGGGAAACCGACGGCGTCTTGCCACCGACCCCGTTCACGATGGGACGCAAGCGCTTCTATACGGAAAATCAGATTCGGACCATCGTCGACATCGCATTGGAATGCGGACTGCGTCCCCGGACACATGTAAAAAAAACATGTTTTTCCGAGGTAGCCCATAAAGAATTAACTTACATACTCCAGCTAGAACTGAAAACCGAATTGCCGCATGAATGAGCGGACATGAGACAGCCCTTCCTGACGATTCAGGAAGGGCTGTTTTTGGATCAACTTATAACTTCTCTCGTGCCGCTTCGGGGACGTCCGCGACCGACACTTCGTCGTATGACGTAACCTCATCTTTATTTTTGACGTACAACTTCAAGTACGCCCCGTTCCGAAGTTCTTTCGTCGCTGTGAACGTGACCGTTTGCGAGTCCCCGTCCTTCGTCAGCGCTTCCGTCGAGTAGACGTAGCGGCGGACGACGTCACCCGAGTCGAGTGTCGTCTCTTCCACTTCCGTGACCTCCCCGACTTGCACGTAGACATGATCCTTCCCAATCCGTTGCCAATCGATATTGACGAGCCCAATGATGACGACGATGAGCGCGAGGCTCGCGATGATTCCTTTTTTCATGATGTTCTCTCCTTCATATCACTTGTTTCGTGAACCGTCGTACGGTCAACACGTAGTAGAGCGCATAAATCGCGCTATACACACCCATCCAGACGAGCACCGGCACCGTGAAATCCATCGCCAGCAATCGTGAGAATGCGACGAGGGCGACCGAGGCGTGCACGATCCCGAGCGAGAACGGCGCCAAAAACACGACGGCAATCTGTTGACGGATCGTCCGTTTCACATCCCGCTTCGAGATCCCGACTTTCCGCAACACCGCATATTTGGCCCGGTCCTCCTCGGCCTCAGTCATCGTCTTGAAATAGATGATGCTGCCGGTGGCGACGAGGAAGACGAGTCCGAGGAAACTGCCGACGAACAACAGCGCGCCGTGCACGGCCATCGCCTCGCTATACAACGCCGTCGCGCTCGAGAAGTTCGCCTCAATCGACAACGACTCGGATAAGGCGGTCTGCTCTTTATAATCGGCGACCGAGACGGCCTGATACGCCAACGCCTCTCCCGGCAGTGCCGTGAACACGTCGTCTGGCGTGACGAGCAGCAAGCCACCGAACGTCATGACGTTGAGCGGTGTCTCCTCATAGCGGGAGGCGACTTCATGTGTCACGCCATCAAGCTCGATCGTGGTCACATTTTCTGAGAACCGCTCGTCATAGAACGGGTCGATCAAATAGACCTGGTCAGAGGCTAGCATTTTAGGTTTATCCCAGCCCATGTCGGACGCGACGTCACGGAACGTCGACTCGTCGATGACACCATATTCACGTTCTCCCATCTCCCCAGCGACACGGACCGTCTTCTCGAGGACCGTCGTCTGATGGAGCACGTCGGCGTCGATGTCACGTGTCTCCCCTTGCCAGGCGAACGTGTACGGGGCGTACGATGTGACTTGTTGCTCGGCGTAATAATAGACGCTGAAGATGGCACCGCCGGCCGTGATTGCCGTCGCACTGATGATGCTGATGAGCGTGAGCGTCTTGGCGTTGCCACGAATCCGATATAACAGCTGTGACGTCGTCAACAAGTTGAGACGACGCCACGCCCAGCGTTCGTTCGCTTTCAAGCGGCCGAGGATGAAGATGAGGACGCTATGGAACAACAGGCCCGACCCGACGATTGTGAGACCGATGATGAGGAGTGGCATCGCCGCAGTGAGGTATCCCCAAAGCGGTGACGTCGCCAAGTCTTGCAGCGCTAGCCAATAGGCCGCACCGAGGACGAGCACCCCGAGGAGCGCCATGATTGGGCTCGCCTGAGGGATGTCCTCCCCTTTCTGGTCGGCATGGAACAGCTCGATCAATTTGAAGCGATAGATGACCCGGTAGCCTTGGAACGACGTGAACAAGAAAATCGCCACGAACACGAACGTCGTCTCGATGAGGGCCGACATCGCGACCGTGAAGCCAATCGACAAGTCGCTGTTCATCAACCGGAGCAACAGTTGTAACAGCGCGTTCGAACCGAGGAGACCGAGTCCGATCCCGATGAGGAGCGACACCGCCCCGATGACAAGGTTCTCGAACAACAGGAGTGTCCCGATTTGTTTCTTGCGTACCCCGAGCAGCGAATAGAGGCCGACCTCGCGCTTCCGTCCTTTCAAAAAGAAAGCGTTCGAGTAGGCGATGAACAAGGCGACGAAGACGAGCAGGATGAACGTCGAGGCGCTCATTAAACTTCGAATCTGCCCCGACGTCTCGGCCATGCCGCTGATTTCATCGCTATATTTGAGCGTCGCGAACGTGAAATAGATGATGATCGAAAAGATGGTCGTCCCGACGTAGAGTGCATAGCGCGACAAGTTGCGGGCGACGTTCTTTTTCGCCAAATCAAACAGCGTCATCGGACGCACCGCCCTTCAGCTCGTCAAGAATCGTCTGATAGAACGTATCGCGCGACGTCGTGCCGCGGATCAGTTCTTTCGACAACCGTCCATCCTGGATATAGAGGACCCGGCGACAGAAACTCGCGGCGTAGGCATCGTGCGTCACCATCATGATTGTCGTCTCAGCCTCGTTCAGCCCGGCGAGCGTCTGGAGCAGGTCCGTCGCCGACTTCGAATCGAGCGCACCCGTCGGTTCGTCGGCAAAAATCAACTTCGGATTGGAGATGAGCGCGCGGCACACCGCCGTCCGCTGTTTCTGACCGCCCGAGATTTGGTACGGGTATTGGTCAAGGATCGTCGTGATTCCGAATCGTTTCGCGAGCGCGTCGACGCGCGACCGCGTCTCTTCGACCGGTGTCTTCGTGACGGCGAGCGGGAGCAAGATGTTCTCCCGGACCGTGAGCGAGTCGAGCAGGTTATAGTCTTGGAAAATAAAGCCGAGATGGTCGCGCCGGAAGTCCGAGAGCGCTTCTTCTTTGAGCTTGGCGATATTCTCGCCGTCGACGAGGATGTCCCCATCCGTCGGCGTATCGATCGTCGCGAGCACGTTTAACAGCGTCGACTTCCCGGCGCCCGATGGCCCCATGATCCCGACGAACTCACCGTGGTCGATCGTGAACGACACCCCATCGAGTGCATGGAAGGCGTTGCCCCCGGTCACGTATGTTTTTTTAATGGCATCAACTTGTAGTAATGGATTCATTGTTTAGCACCTCTTTCTGAATACAACGATACAAGCCGTACCTTAACTGAAAATCACGCGTACCTTACGAAATCCTTAAGTGTTATGCTTGAGCGAGAGGTGATGAATATGGAACAACCACGCATCTTGATCGTCGACGACGAGAGAGATTTATGTACGCTCATCCAAAGAGCGTTAGAGAAAGAAGGCTTCCGCGAGATTCGGACGGCCCACACGATTCAAGATGGACTCGCAACGTTCACCGCGTTCGCACCCCATCTCGCCATCCTCGACGTCATGTTGCCGGACGGCGAAGGTTACGAGCTATGCCGGCAAATCCGGAACACGTCGAACATCCCGATTTTGTTTCTGTCGGCCAAGTCCGACGAGGTCGACAAGATTCTCGGCCTCGCCATCGGCGGCGACGACTATATCACGAAGCCGTTCAGCCCGAAAGAAGTCGCCTTCCGTGTCAAGGCGCAACTCCGCCGCGTGTCGCTCTATGACGCACCCGAGCTCCCTAATGACACGGTCGTCGGCCCGTTCCGGTTGAACGCGGACGGCACCGAGGTGGATCGCGACGGGGTCCGGCTCGAGCTGACGGCCAAAGAAGTCGGCCTGCTCGCCTGCTTCATGCGCAATCCGAACCGGATCCTCAGCAAAGAGACGCTGTTCACGCAAGTGTGGGGCGAAGATTTTTATGGCGCCGACAACACGGTCATGGTACACATGCGCCGACTCCGAGAAAAAATCGAACCGAACCCGTCCCAACCGACCTACATCAAAACGGTCAAAGGGCTCGGCTACAAGTTCGAGGCATAGGAGGCGGTCACTTGTGAAATGGAAACTGACCGGCAGTTATTTGGTATCGATCCTGGCCATCGTCGCCATCGTCGTCATCTTGAACGTCATCATCCTCGTGACACTCCTCATCAATCAGCGGACCGGGATTGATGACGTCGAGAGCAGCTCCGGCGAGACGTTCACACGCACGTTCAACCAATATATGACGCTCGAGGACGGCGAACCGGTCGTCAGTCCGGATGGGGTACGTGCGCTCGAGGCGAACAACGCGTTCCTGCAAGTGCTCGACGAGTCGGGCCGTGTCGTCAGTGACATCGATGCGCCGGCGACGGCACCGGATGCGTACTCACCGATCGAATTGATTCACATCTATAAATATAAGGACGACGACCTCGTCCTCTATTTCATCGGCGAGTTCGAGGACTACAGCTATCTCGTCGGCTTCCCCGAGGCGACCGAGGGCCGCATCGTCACGATGATCGATCCCCAGTCCGTCCTCGCCTACTTGTCGAAGGCCGGGCTCATCTTGCTCATCGTCGACCTCGCCGTCGCCGCGCTGATCGGACTCGCCTTCAGCTCGATTTTGACGAAACCCGTCTATCGATTGACCGAACGGATCGCCCAGTTGAAGGCGCGTGATTTCTCGACCGTCGAACCGAAGCGACCCGGCATGTATCGACCCGTCTTCGCCAACTTGAACGATGTGTCCGAGACGTTGACAACGTACGAGTCGGAACGGGAAGAGCTCGAGACACGCCGGAAAGAGTGGATGAGCAACGTCTCGCACGATTTGAAGACACCGCTCGCCTCGATCCAAGGCTACGCCGAACTGCTCGACGATCGGGACCTCGAGGAAGCGGAACGAATCCAATACGCCGAAGTCATAGAACGCCAAGCCTTGTATATGAAAGAACTAATCGACGACTTCAACTTGACGATGCGGCTCCAGCACGGCGACTTCCCGCTCGAAACGATCGAGACCGGACTCGAGCCCTTCGTCCGTGAGCTCGTCATCGACGTGTTGAACGACGCGCGGTTTTCCGATCGGAACGTCTCGTTCACGAGCACGGATGCGGCCACGCGGAACATCGACCGGCACTTCATGAAGCGGGCGCTGCTCAACTTCTTGTATAACGCCCTGCTCCATAACGACGAGACGGTCGCGGTCCGTGTCACCGTTGCGCACGACACGATCACGATTCAAGACGATGGCACCGGCATCGACGCGAAGGACCTCCCGTACATCTTCGAGCGCTACTATCGGGGCACAAACACGACCGATGCGCTCGGGAGCGGGCTCGGGATGGCCATTTCCCGGGACATCATCAAAGCGCACGGCGGCACCGTCACGGTGACGAGTGAACGCGGGTCCGGGACGACGATTCGCATCGAGTTGCCGGCATGACACAATCAATTACAGACAGTTAGCCCGACCAAGGACACGGATCGACTTCTAGGGGGTTAGCAAGCAAAGGGAGACCCGGCAGCGACAAAGTCGCGGTGCGGCCCCCTGATTGCCCCAGAAAAGCGAGTCGTGTCTGGGCGGACAAACAAAAACCGCAGACATTTGATATGTCTACGGTCCATTCAGAAGGATCCGCTCAACGGAGCGAATCCTTCTTTGTCGTTTCATAGTCCTCGATCCACATCTCGAGTTCGTCGATCGGGAGCGGACGCGAGAAGTAATACCCTTGCATCTCGTCACAGCCGAGCGAACGGAGCGTGTCGAGCTGTTCCGGCGTCTCGATGCCTTCGCACACCGTCTTCAATTCGAGCCCGCGAGCGAGCTCGATGATTGACTGGACGATGACGTTGCCGGTCGGGTCGTTGTCCGTCACTTGGATGAACTGACGATCAATTTTGATCTCGTGGATCGGATAGTGCTTCAAATAGACGAACGCCGAGAATCCGGTCCCGAAGTCGTCAATCGAGATCGAGAACCCTTGTTCCCGGAAGGCGATGAAGCGTTCGATGACGTGCTGTTGATTCTCCATCCCGACGCTCTCGGTGATTTCGAACGTCAAATAGTTCGGACAGACGTCCATCTCTTTGACGATTTGGCCCAACTTCTCGACGACCCCGTCCGATAGAAAATGACGAGCCGACAAGTTCAGTGCGAGTTGATACATCCGTCCCGAGGCGTGCCACACTTTCAACTGACGGCATGCCTCGGCGAGCGCCCATTCCTCGAGGGCGATGATGACGCCCGTCGACTCGGCGATTGGGATGAAGTCGAGCGGTGGGATCAACCCGTGTTTCGGATGAATCCAACGCATCAATCCTTCAAACCCATTCAGTTTCCCGGTCGCCGCTTCGATCTTCGGCTGATAATAGAGGGTGAACTCGTTCAAGACGAGCCCTTTACGGAGGTTCATCTCAAGCGTCAGGCGTGCCGTCGCCTTTTCGCTCATCTCTTCTTCGTAAAAAGCGATTCCTCCGCGTTGTACGTGACGCTCATTGGCCGTGATCCGAGTCGTGTCCATCATCTCGAGCGTCGAACGCGACTTGTCCTCGATCGAGATAAAGGCGCTCATCGTCAAGACGACATCGAGTTCCCCGACCGCGAACGGCTCGTTCGTCACCGTCTCGCAAATCAAATCGGCGTATCCTTTGACTTTGATCCGGTCCCCGTAAGGCGTCCATAGTAAAAAACCAGACTGGGAGATACGCGCCAAGAGCGAGACGTCGACGACTTGCTGGATTCGTTCTGACAGTTCGATGACGATCTCGTCTGCCCGTTGGATACCGATCGCCGTCTCGACGGAGCGGAACTCATCCGCCCGCAAATAAATCAATGAGCCTAGCTGATGCGGCGTCTGCTCCCGGAGCGCGTCCACCCGTTCGATGAAGCCGTTCAAGTTCATGAGTCCGGTCTGTTCATCCGTATAGGCGAGCTTGGCGAGATGGTCGTCGATTTCTTGACGGTCGAGCCGGAGATAGAGGATGGCGATAAAATCGGATAGCGTGCTGACAATCAATTCCTCGATGAACGTCCACTGGCGCGGCGCATACGTCTCGCAACAGATGACCCCTTTGGCCCGATTGTTCGCATAGATCGGCGCGTCGAGCATCGAGTAGACTCGCTGCCCTTCCACAAAGTGTTGCTGGTACAAGTCCTTCACCCACTCATGGGTCCGGACGTTCTCAAACGGCAACACCCGGTTCGTCCGCAGGGCGTCGAAGTAGACCGGTGCGTCCCCACGCATGACCGTCAATGCCGGTTCACTCGGGCCACTCTCTTTCGAATAGGCGACTTGGCAACTGATCGATGCGTACGTCTCGTCAAAGTGCCAAATCGAGACCGTATCGACGTTGAGCATATCGGAGACGACTTCGCACATGTAATGAAGCGTCTGTCGCACCGCTTCCTCCGTCACGTCGGGCATCCGGACGAGTTCGAACAGTTTCTCTTGATGTTGTCGGTATGTTTGTGATGAATTGTTCCCCTCGTTCATAAGTCCCCTACTCTCGTTCAAACGTTTTGCATTCATGATAGCACGAAAAGATATATAAATAGGTTTCCAAAATTCAACAGAAAGTCAATTTTCGATTACCCTGTTTCTTTAGTACTTCTTCTTCGTCCACGCCCAAAATTATTGACCTTATTTTCAACGGAATCCACTGATTGAGCCATTTCCACCATTGCTTGCCGTATGTGTAAACCCTACAATAAAAATGTATCGTTTCACCTGTCGATAATTGTCAATTGAAATCAAGAGAAGGAAGTGACCCCATGTACCCTAAGTCCGGCCTCATGTACTCATTCGCAGCCATCGCAGCCGTAAGCATCATCGCCCAGGCCGATGAAGCCGCTGCAGCCAGCACACACATCGTCCGTGCCGGTGACACAC
This sequence comes from Exiguobacterium sp. s6, assembly GCF_018618155.1. Taxonomy (NCBI): domain Bacteria; kingdom Bacillati; phylum Bacillota; class Bacilli; order Caryophanales; genus Exiguobacterium; species Exiguobacterium sp. s6. The sequence goes on along the minus strand of NZ_JACSLN010000001.1, from coordinate 475,019 downwards.
TTTGGTCGATCAGCCAAACGCACAACGTGTCGGTCGCCCAGTTGAAAGCAAGCAACAACTTAAGCTCTGACCGTCTCGCCATTGGCCAGACGCTCAAGTTGAGTGGGAGCGCCCCAAGCACAGTAAAACCCGCCGCTACGACAGCCACGCCAGGACCGGGTACCGTTACAACGGCCAATTTAAATATGCGCCTCGCCGCAGGTACATCACATAAAGTGCTCGTCACGATTCCAAAAGGCAAGACGCTCAATCCAATCCAAACAAGCGGCGCTTGGACGAAAGTTAGCTATGGCGGAAAGACCGGCTGGGTACATAACGGTTACTTGACGACCGCATCCGTCAAACCGACCACACCGAGCACAATGGCTCCGACGACAGCGACGACGTCAAAGACGACCGCCAACTTGAACCTTCGTGCCTCGAAATCAACGAATTCAAGCGTGCTCGTCACAATCCCGAAAGGCAAGTCGGTCACCGTGTTGAGCATTGAGGGCAGTTGGTCCCACGTCAAATACGGCACGAAGACCGGATTTGTCGCCAATACATATTTAACGAAAGCGGCCTCGACGCCAACAACGACGCCGAGCCAACCGGTCGCACCGTCGAAGCCGGCCATCAAAGAAGAGAGCATCAACCAGTCTTACGTCACGACGGCGAATTTGAACGTCCGTCAAGGCCCAGGGATCGGTTACGCCCTCGTCACGAACATCCCGAACGGCACGACCGTCAAAGCGACGAAACAGAGCGGCACGTGGGTGTACGTCACGTATAACGGCAAGAGCGGTTACGTCAGCACCGGTTACTTGAAACAGACGACGACGGCACCGAGCGCGCCGGTCACTCCGAACGCCGGAGACGGCGGTGCGGGCAACGAATCGTTCGACTATGTCGTCAATACGCCATCGCTCAACGTCCGCGCCTCGGCCTCGACAAGCTCTGCCGTCATCGGCAGCGTCACGGCCGGACAGACGCTCCGCGTCGTTCAAACGTCGAACGGCTGGCATCAAATCTATGTCGGCAACACGACCGGTTTCGTCGCGGCTTCATACGTCAAAGCGGTGCCGAAAGGTTCTACGACGGCACCGTCAGGCTCGTCTGACGGACTAGCGAAGAGTCTTGCCGCCATCGCGGTCGCCAAGAAATATGTCGGCACGCCTTACATCTGGGCGTCCTCGAACCCGGCCAACGGTGGGTTCGACTGCTCTGGACTCATCTATTACGCCTACAATCAGGCAGGCTACAGCGTGCCCCGCACGAACGTCGCCACGTATTGGTCCGGGTCTTATTTCGGGACACAGCTCAGCAAGACGTTCGTCCCGAAAGCAGGCGACCTCGTCTTCTTCGAGAACACGTACACGGCCGGCCCGTCACACATGGGCATCATGATCGATTCGGACACGTTCATCCATGCCGGGACGTACGGACTCGGCTACAACACGATCAGCAAAGAGCCATATTGGAAATCACGCGTCATCGGCTACAAACGACCGTGACCTTCGGCGCATTGGAAGACCCGACCTTTGTCGGGTTTTTTTTCGTGGGGCAGGATTTCCCTCGAAAGACTCGAACACGAAAGATAGAATGGGAAGAGAAAGAAGGAGGTGTCCGATGGGAAATAATCGATTCGCTAAAATTCCGTACCGAACTTACACGATGGCCCTCGCCGTCGCTTGTCTCATCGGCGTATTGTTATTCGGGCTCGGACTGAGCTATTACTGGAAAGAAAAGCACGTCGCCGTCGATGAAACGGTGCGCGACTTGAATCATGCCTCTGACTTGGCCGGGGTCGAGTCGTACCTCGTCTTGCATCACGCAGCCAAACTGTACGAGGCGAACTCCGAGCAACCGACCGCCCTGTTGTCGGCCCCGTACCGTGAACGGGCGCTCCAATACAATATCCAATTGCTCGACGACTTCGAGACCGGGGTCGATGAGCGTGAACGGGACGCCCTGCTCCGTTTCTCCGAACAGCTCGAGGACACGTTGAACGAAGACGGGTCGAGCCGATTCGAGGCTGTACCGTTCGACGTCATCGAGTCGATCAATCGGCGCTGGCTCTACCAAGGTCTCGAGCGGACCGCCCAGGCGAACACCGCCTATGAATTGACCGACGCCGTCATGCGGATGCAGATGGCGTTCGTCGAAGGTGTGACGAACCTGCTCGCCGAGACGCCGGACCGAGACCAGCTCGACTTCGAGGTCTCGACGATCGCGAACGAGGCCCGGCTGATCGAAGACATCGTCGCGACCGATCCGTCGCTGAAAACCAAATCGGTCGAAGACTTGATCGAGAGCGCGCTCGCACTCGGACGGGTGACGGCCGCCAATTCGACGCTCGAGGCCCGTTACGTCAACGGGACGAGCTTTTATGAGGACTCACACGCTGCCCTTCAAACCGTGCGGTCGACGGCAGATGACACGCTCATGGCCGAGCGCGACCGTTACGGGACGCTCGCCATCGCCGCCCTTCTCATCACGATGCTGTTGTCGGCGGGTCTTCTGCTCGCCCTCTGCTACACACGCAAGATGTATGCCCACGACTTGGCACACTTGAAGGCCCGTGCCCTCGCCATCGACCCGAGCACGGAACCGGTCGCGGAATCGTTCCCGCCGAATCATGACTTCCGCAGCATCGAGGACGAACTCCGAGAGATTGCCGTCAGTGTCCACTCGACGGTGCACACGCTCGAGACACAATCGGACGACCTGCTCCGGTATCACGAGCGCTGGTCGTCGCTCTTCTCCGAGACGGGACTCGCCATCGCCTTGATCGATGACACGTACGACTTCATCGAACGAAACGATGTGTTCCGCCAGTTCTTTGGGGAACGCAACTTGTATGAGATCAATCAGCTCTTCACCGACACGGGACGCCGCCTGTTGCGCGAGGCGCTCGCCGGGGTGACGGAGAACGGGACGAGCGCGCAGTTCATCTTGCACTTGAAAGGTGAGCATGTCCGCTTCTTGAACGTCAAAATCATCCCGCTCAAGCGCGGCGAGACGCTCACGTATTACCTCATCCTCGAAGATGAGACCGAGCGCGTCGAGCGTGAGCGCAAAGTCGACCGGCTCGTCCGCTTCGACCTCGCCACCGAGCTCTATAACGAGTACGGTTTCCTCCGCGCGTGGGAGAAACAAGACATCGACGGCACGTTCCTGTTGATCAAACTGAACGACTTCCACCACCTCGTCGACTGGTATGACCCGACGTATGCCGACCTGCTCATGACCGAGTTCGCCCGACACGTCGAGGACCGGCTCGAGAAGTACGCGCACCACTTGTTCGGCCGCTACCGTGACGATACGCTCATGCTGTATGTGAAAGGGCTTCGTAACGTCGACGAGACCGAGTTGCTGGAGCTGTTCCCGACCGAGCTGTTGATTAACCAGAAACGCCAGACCGTGCATCTTCAAATCGGGGCGACCCATACGACGCCAAACTACAACGACTGCCTGTTCGAGGCGACGAAGGCGCTCCAACACGCCAAAGAGACGCGGACGCCTTTCGTCTGGTACGACTCGAGCATCCTCGCCCAGCTCCAATGGGCCGCCTTGATCGAACAGGCGCTCCCGGAGGCGATCGAACAAGGCCATATCACCGTCGCCTATCAGCCGCAAGTCGAGTTGAAGACGGGCCGTGTCGTCGGGGCCGAGGCGCTCGCTCGCTGGCAACACCCAGACATCGGCTACGTGCCGCCGAATGAGTTCGTCCGCATCGCCGAACGATCCGATCAAATCCTTTGGTTATCGCATTCGATCCTTGATTTGGTCGTGCAACAGCTCGTTTCCTGGCGCGATACCCCGTTCACCGACATCTCGTTGTCGTACAACTTGTCGGCCCATTCCGTCGACCCGTCGATCGTCACGAAGCTGCGTGACTTGGTCGAGACGTATCCATGGCTCCCGGACCGGTTGAAAATCGAGCTGACCGAGTCGGCCGACATCATGTCACATACGAACGAGCTCGAGCGGCTCGAAGATATCGCCGACCTCGGCTATTGCCTGTCGATCGACGATTTCGGTACCGGCTACGCCTCGTTCGAAGCGATTTGGCACTTGCCAATCCAAGAAGTGAAGATCGACCGCATGTACGTCAGCGGAAAAGCGAAGGACAGCACGTCGTTCCTCCGCGCCGTCTCCCGATTCGCGAGTGAACAAGAACTGACCTCGCTCGCCGAGGGAATCGAGACGAAGCAAGACTTGGACCGCATCCTCGCCGAAGGCGTCGAGCTTGGCCAAGGTTACTACTACGCCCCGGCCCTCGACACGATTGCGTTCGAGGCGTGGGTGAATGAAAAAAGAGGCCGTCTCGCCTAAGCGAGGGCCCCGTTCGACCGGCTGACACATGTCAGCCGGTTTTTCGTTTGAGGAGATTAAAGACGAGCTTCAACGCGATCAACAGTCCGATGACAGGCAAGATGACGGGCAGCGAACCGCGTGGCAACAGCCCGAACACGATGAACACCGTCATCCCGATGGCGAAGAACAGCTTGACGCCCCGCTCATGGCCCTCGAACTTCTCCCAGCGCCAGACGAGAAGCAGTAACGTCAGCGGTGCGAACAAAAACGTCAAGAAGAAGAACGGCATATGCCGTGTGTACCAGGGTTGGGTCATTTCAATCGTACCTCCTCATACAACGCTTCCGTCGCTTCGTTCGACTCCACGTTCACGTAGATCGGCTTGCCGCTCCAGTCGATGCGAACGGCGGCCTCGATGTCCCGGTCGAGGAAGACGAGCACATCCTCCCCGCCTGTCGTCCGGAAGTGACCGGTCAAGCGTGAGCCGACGGCGGCACCGTTCGTCCGGCGGTCGAGGCTCGGCCGATACGTCAACGTGACGGTTTCGATTTCATCGTACGGCACCGTCTCGCCGTAACTGCCCTCGATGACGAGCGCCGAGTCGGTGAACGTCACCTCGGTCGGTTGGTTGAACCAGAACAAGAGACCTCCGACAAAACCCAAGATGAGCGTCAAGACGAGGACGAGCGGGATGAGCCGTTTTTTGCCGCCGGGACGAAGTTTCCCGCGCTCATCAAAAATATTCCCGTCATACTTTTGGCTGCGCCATAGCATGACGACGACGAGCAAGACGATGAGCAGGAAGAACGGCTCGAGCGGGATGTCGAGACCAGACATGTCGATGGCGGCGATGACGAGAAAGATGCTTGCGATGCCGTAACACATGAAGCCGAGCAATCGTGCCACCGCCTTGATGTCCACACGCGCCTTGTCCTCGCGCTTCATCGTGTTATATCCCGAGATGAGGAAATGCCAGCCCAAGCGATGGACGGCAAATCCGAGCAAGAATAAAATGAGTGCTGCAATGACGAGTCCCCACATAGAGGTGTCCCCCTTTCTTCTATAGTGTACGAGAAAAACGGACCAAATGTTTCAAAATCATAAGGCGTGCCAATGACTTGGACGATATCTTATACTGGAGTCAGAACGCTCAAGGAGGAATTCGATGTATCGGACAAAAGCAGACTTTCTACAAGATTGGACCAAGTCCTCGACCGGCACGCTCGATGTGTTTCGCGCCGTCACCGACGAGGCGCTCGGCCAGGAGATCGTTCCCGGTCATAACTCACTCGGCTGGATCGGTTGGCACGTGACGACCGCGCTCGGTTATTTCACGAACTTGCTCGGCTTCCGGCTGTCGGCCCTGAAGAGTTTGACACAACCGACCGACGCGGCACTGATTGCCGATCAATATGCGCGTTACGCCGATGAGATCGCGAAGGCGGCCGAACAGTTCTCGGACGAGTACCTGCTCGAAGAAGTCGACGTCCACGGCGCGAAGCAACCGCGCGGTGCCGTCTTGCGCATGATGATCGACCATCAGACGCACCACCGCGGGCAGATGACGGTACTCCTCCGTCAAGCCGGACTCACGGTCCCTGGCGTCATGGGCCCGACGAAAGAACAGATGAAGGCGTGAAAAAAGGCGAGGCCCCGCGGGGTCTCGCCTTTCGTCACATCGATGACGGCGTATTCGCCTTGTTTTGCATCCGGCCAATCCCTTCGTATTGGACAGTACCCGGGTCACGCGCATATTTCCACGCGTTACGAGCGTCGATCAACCGTTTTGTCCGCATCCCGTCGAACGCTTCCGGCTTCAAGTTGACGAGCTCGTCCCATTCCGTGACGAGGATGGCGACGTCCGCTCCTTTGAGCGCCGCCTCGACCGTCATCGCCTGTGGATAATCCCACTTGGCGAGCGGATCGTAGCCGATGATGTCGATTTCACGCAGCGCCAAGTGGCGAGCGAGCGTGACCGACGGTGCGTCACGCATATCGTCCGTGCCCGGTTTGAAGGCGAGACCGAGGAAGGCGACCTTGAGGCCGCTCTTGTGCTCGACTTTCGAGGCGACGTAACCCATCTGGGCGTCGTTCGAGTGCATGGCGGCACTGATGACCGGCAAGTCGAGCTCGTTCTCGTGGGCGACGTTCAAGAGCGCGTGCATGTCTTTCGGGAAGCACGAGCCCCCGTAACCGAGGCCGGCGTTCAAGAACGAACGTCCGATGCGCGGGTCGAGACCCATCCCGTCGGCGATCGTCGTGATGTCCGCCCCCGCCTTATCGGCGAGACGTGCCAAGTCGTTGATGAAACTGATTTTCGTGGCGAGAAACGCGTTCGAGGCGTATTTGATGAACTCCGCGTCAATCGGCGACGTGCAGACGAGCGGGACACCGAGGCGTCCATAGATGCCCGCGAGTTCCTCGCACATCTCAAGGTTGTCACTGCCGATGACGACACGGTGCGGTTTCAACACGTCGGCGAGCGCGCGCCCTTCTTGGAGAAACTCGGGGACGACGGCGAACGTGTGAGCCGGGTACATGATCGACAGCATGTCGGTCGTTCCCGGTGGCACGGTGCTACGGATGATGATCTTTTGTTTCGACTTCACCTCGGACAAGGCCGCGTCGACGAACGTCAAGTCACAGCTGCCGTCGCTCTTGCTCGGCGTACCGACCGCAAGGATGAGGTAGTCGACCGTTTCTGTGTCGGCGATCGAGTCTGTGAACGTGATCGAGCCGGGGTAGTCACGTAACACGTCTGCCATGCCCGGCTCGTGGAACGGGACGTCCCCGCTCATGAGACGAAGCAGTCTCGGTTGATCTTTCTCGACACCGATGACCTCATGCCCCGCTTTCGCCAGTCCGCACAGGGTGGCCAGTCCGACATAGCCAAGGCCGATGATTCCAAATTTCACGATAGTTCCTCCTTCAATAGTCTTCTCCTAACAGTAACGAAAAGCGGCGAGCAAGGGAAGGCTCTAACACTCTGTGAATATTCTCTGCTATAATGAGTCAAAATGAGGCTAGAAAGGAATAACCGCATGGGATTGCTCGCTTTCTTTTTGATTTCGCTGTTCGTGTTCTACTGGTTTCCTATTCGAGGTAGACTCAAGACTTTCCTGCTTATCTTGATCATGATCAGCGGTTGGCTGTCGATTTTCGAGCTCGTCGCGATCATCGAAGCCCGTCCATGGGTCGCTGCCCCGGTCCTCGCGCTCATCGGTTTGTTCGTTTGGAAGTGGCGCAAAGACAGACAAAAGAAACAAAACAAGCAACAAAGCATTTGACAGCAACGTCGAGTGCTTTTTTATATGTATATTTTTTCCAACAGATATGGAATAATATTTTATATGATGATATAGGTGATTGAAAAATAAGGGGAGACTTCTATGACTTCTTACGGGCTCGACATCGCACCTTGGATTGAACCACTGGCCCAGTTCGTGTTTTGGTATCCGTTCTTCATGGCGCTGTTTTGGATCTCGGGCGCCCTCTTGTTCAGCTTGACGCGAGAGAAAGAGGAAGAACGTCACGAACGCCGACATCCGCGAACTGCTCTTCCTCGGGCTCGTCTCCTCGTTCGTCGCCGCTCTCCTTCTGTTCATTTGGCGGACGTACAACAAACGGAAATATGGACCGCTCAACCGGCGTCAGATGCCGAAAGATACGACGCTCGATGATTGGCTCGCCCTCGATTTGATGGAGCCGGAGGACATCCATCGCCTCCAGTCCGATAAAGTCATCGTCTTCGAGAAAAAACCGGTGAAAGAGTTGAAATGATGCGCTACTTCAAAATAACTTAACCCCTCGTCGCATTGACGAGGGGTTACTTTAGTCTCCAGGCAATTCTACTTGATTACCGGATTTGATGGTCCCATCCATGACGTGTTCCATTTCCTCTAAGCTGAACGCGTCCACGAGCTGGATGCCGTCGACGTACACCGTCGGCACGTAGGCGACGCCGAAGTCACGCGTGAACAGGCGTGAGTTTTGGATGCCAATGTCGACATGGTTCTCAAGCAACTCGGCCGCATTGAGGTTGAACTCGGCCGCGAGTTCTCGGGCGTATGCTTCCGTCCCGAACCCGTCAGACCCGGAGTCGAGTCCGATGGCGCGCTGCACTTCATAGTAGCGGTCCGGGATGAGCCGTTCCACGTTATAATCCACGTTCGCGAGCAGTTGCGACTGTTCGTTCAACAGGACGAGCGGCTGTCCCTTGAACGTCGCCTCGCCCGTGTCAATCCAGCGCTCCTCGATCTCCGGCAGTATTTCTTCCATCCACTTCTTGCACCACGGACAGCTATAGTCGAAGATGAACACAATCTCGTGCTTGCCTTCTCCGAGCGCGACCTTGTCCTCGAGCGGGAGCTCGTACTTCGTGTATGTATGCAACTTCGCCGACTCGACGGCCTCGCTTTGGCTGCAGGCAGAAAGGATCAGGATGAGTCCGACGAATAGTAGATAAAATCGTTTCATGTATAAACCTCCTTATGTTCAATGATTCACATTTTTAGTTATACCATGTCTGGCCGATAGGCTCGAGTGACGTTATCGTGAAGTTCTTCAAAAGAAACGACACAAAAGAAAACGAGAGGACCCTATGGCCCGCTCGTTTCATGTATAAGGTGTATTATCATTCATTCCCCATAAACGCCTCCATCGTCGCCGCCGTATCCGAAGAGATGCCGTCCTTCTTCACGACTTTCCCGACCGTCTGCAGGATGATCTTCCAGTCATTGAAAAACGTGATGTTGTCGACATACTTCACGTCGAGGACAAAGCGGTCGGGCCACGACAGCAGGTTGCGACCGTTCACCTGGGCGAGTCCCGTCAGTCCAGGACGAACGTCATGTCGTCGGCGCTGCTCGTCGTTATAGCGCGGTAAATACTCGACGAGAAGCGGGCGCGGTCCGACGATGGCAATCTCCCCTTTGACGATATTGAACAGGCTCGGCAACTCATCGAGACTGAGTGATCGGAGTGTTTGACCGAACGGAGTCAAACGTGCCTCGTCCGGCAACAGCTCCCCGTGCTCATCCCGCTCGTCGGTCATCGTCCGAAATTTCACCATCTCAAAGATGACGCCGTCCTTGCCCGGACGTTTTTGTTTGAACAGCACCGGTCCCCCGAGCTTCCACTTGATGAGGCCGGCGATCATGACGAGGACTGGACTTAAAACGAGCAGTGAGACCGTCGCAAGAATCATGTCTTGCGGACGTTTCACAAAACGTGCATACATGGGAACTCCCTCCTATCGGAACGAAGAATACATCGAGTCATAGTAGGATTGATACGCACCGGACACAATCCGTTCAATCCATTCAGGATGCTCCACATACCATTGAATCGTCTCGACGATTCCATCTTCAAATCGATATCGCGGGGTCCATCCGAGTTCGTCGGCCATCTTGGTCGCGTCGATCGCGTAACGTCGATCGTGTCCCGGACGGTCTTTCACGAATTGAATCAACTCGTCTGACTGTCCGAACGCTTTTATGATGATGTGAACGAGCTCCAAGTTTGTTTTTTCGTTATGCCCCCCGATGTTGTAAACCTCACCGAAACGTCCATTCTCTCGAACGACATCGATGGCCTCACAGTGATCGCTCACATGCAGCCAGTCCCGAATCTGTTGCCCGTCGCCGTAAACCGGTAACGGCAAGTTCGACATACAGTTATGAATCATGAGCGGGATAAGCTTCTCCGGGAACTGGTACGGCCCATAGTTGTTGCTGCATCGCGTCGTCTTGACCGGCAAGCCGTATGTCTCGTGATAGGCTCGAACGAGCAGGTCAGAGCTCGCTTTCGAGGCCGAATATGGACTGTTCGGGGCAATCGGTGAGTCCTCGGTGAAATAACCGGTCGCGCCGAGCGACCCGTACACCTCGTCCGTCGACACATGGACAAAACAGACGCCTGCCTCATATTCCCGGCTGTACTTATCATCAGGGGCGACTTTCCAATGACGCATCGCCGTGTCGAGCAGCACTTGCGTCCCGAGAACGTTTGTCGTCAAAAACAGTTCAGGCTCGGTGATGCTACGGTCCACATGCGATTCTGCTGCGAAGTGGACGACTTCATCGACTTCATACGTCGTGAACAATCGGTCTATTGCTTGCCGATCACGAATGTCGGCCTTCTCGAAATGGTAGAGTGGATCTGCCTCGAACTCCCGAAGGTTCTCGAGATTCCCTGCATACGTGAGTGAATCGACATTAAGAATGCGGTACGCTGGATGTTTTGCCCGCAAGTGTTTTATGAAATTTGAACCGATGAACCCGGCTCCGCCAGTCACTAGGATTGTTCGCATCCGTTCTCTCTCCTTCCTCGACGAGTGATAAGAGATATTGTCCATAATCGGTCATCTTGAGCGTCAAACCGATATCCTTCAACTCGTCTCGTGTGATGAATCCGCGACGCCAGGCGATCTCCTCGAGACAGGCGATATAATAACCTTGCCGCTCTTGGACCGTTTGGACGAACACCGACGCTTTGATCATACCTTCTGGCGTTCCAGTGTCGAGCCATGCCATCCCTCGTCCGAACAGCACGACGTTCAACTCCCCGCGCTCGAGATACATGTTGTTGATTGACGTGATTTCAAGTTCGCCCCTTGTCGAAGGTTCGACACGTTTGGCGAATTCGACGACTTGATTGTCGTAGAAGTATAGTCCGGGGACCGCATAATTCGATTTTGGGGCCACCGGTTTTTCTTCGATTGAGACGACCCGATTTTCGGCATCGAATTCGACGACACCAAAGGCTCGTGGATCTTTTACCGGGTAGCCAAAGACAGTCGCCCCTTGTTTTTTCGCTTGCGCGTGCTTCAAGAAGCGCGTCAAATCGGGTCCGTAAAACACGTTATCCCCTAAGATGAGACAAACCGAATCATCGCCGATAAAATCTGCCCCTAGAATAAAGGCGTCGGCCAGTCCGACCGGCTTCGTCTGCACTTTATAGGAGATGTCGATGCCGAGCTGATGCCCGTCCCCGAACAGACGCTCATATCCGCCGATGTCTTGTGGGGTCGAAATGAGCAGGATTTCCCGAATCCCCGCTAACATCAACACGGACATCGGATAGTAAATCAACGGTTTATCGTAGATCGGTAACAGTTGTTTGGAGACGGCCTTTGTCATCGGATAGAGGCGCGTTCCGTTCCCGCCTGCTAATATGATGCCTTTCATCGTTTCATCATCCTTTCTTGAATCACCGTGCAAATCCGTGTCACGTCTTCTGCGGCAAGGTCTGGATAAAGCGGAAGTGTCAGCACCCGCTCGGCAATCTCACGGGCGACGGGGGTGCTGCGGCTCGCAAACCGGTTCTGATTCCACGCATAATCCGTCACGAGCGGATAGAAATACTTCCGGGTGAAGATACCTTCCTTCGCCAAGGCGTCATGCAGCTCATCCCGTCGATTCTCCTCCGCCGTCAAGATGATGGGATAATAGGAATGGTTGGTTTTGACGCCGGGTTGAGGTGTCAGGATACGAATTCCATCAATACCTCTGAGCAATTCGTCATATAGCTCCCGCACCTGCTTCCGCCGTGCGATTGTCTCATCGATATGGCGCAAGTTGCATAATCCCATCGCCGCCTGAAATTCATTCATCTTGGCGTTCCCACCCGGCTCTTGAACCGTTTCCGGTCCAGTGATGCCAAAGTTTTTTAACTGATTGAAACGATTTTTCAACGCAGGGTCATTGAACGTCAAGGCTCCTCCTTCAATCGTATGGAATACTTTCGTGGCGTGGAAACTGAACATCGAGACATCCCCGAACGTGCCGATCCCTCGTCCGTTCACGTTGACGCCGAACGTATGGGCCGCGTCATAAATCACTTTCAGGTTGTGTCGTTTGGCAATCGCTTCGATGGCCTCGACGTCACATACATTTCCGTATACATGGACTGGAAGGATTGCTGAGGTCTTCGTCGTAATCAATCGCTCTAATTTGGAAGCGTCGAGCGTAAAATCGTCTGGGCGAATATCTCCGTACACGGGCGTCAGCCCTTTACGGATTAAGGCGTGGCTCGTCGAAGCAAAGGTGAAAGGCGTCGTGATGACTTCTCCTGTCAATCCGAGTGCTTCAATCGCCGTCTCGAGTGCCAAGTGTCCGTTCGTGAACAGGGATACGTGCTCGACCCCTAAATAATCAATCAACTCATGCTCGAGTTGCTGATGTTTGGCGCCGTTGTTCGTCAACCATCCCGATGCCCACAACTCACGAATCTCATCCGTATACTCTTCAAATGATGGGAGTATCGATTTGGTGACGGGAATAGCTTCTGGCGGACGGTCAGGCTGATTTGATGCTGGATGAGCCGGAAATGCGGCGGATTGGATATCGACGATGTGTAGCATAAGGCACCTCCTAGGTCACTTGGCGATTCGAGACGAGTGCGTACCGTTCAAGCATGAATTGGATTTCCGGTTTGGAACAATGCATCATCACGTCGATGATGGACAAGTTCGGTTGGAACGTATAAGGCCCTTGATCGTACGTGATTGAATCGGTCTTGATAAACGATAGATCAATCCTCGCCTGTTCGAACACATCGGCATCATACAAGCACATTCCGTTGATCGCATTCACGTAATGCGTCGCCCTTAACTGTTCACACATCTTGATAATCCTCGCTTGGCCCTTCAATCCGAATCCAGCGTTCAACTCCGACGAAAGAATGAATGTCGTCGAGATGCCGAGATACCGTGCGACTTCCTCGATGCCGTTTGCCAAATACTTCCCGACGTTTCGTTCGGGATGACGAATCACTCGTTCGAGCAATGGGAAGATGTGTTCGAACTGAGGGGCTTTGTGATAGGCGTGTCGCAACAGTTTCAACTGTTGTTCGGCAATCTCATCCGGTTGTGCCCGTTCATGGTCGCAAATCAAACGATTTTGGCTCATCTTTTGAATTGATAACGTGAACGGGTGAGGGTTTCCATCAATCAGGACACGATTTCGATGAATCCACCCTTTTTTGATGAAATGAACGTCGTCATACACAACGAATGTATCGACCGCATGGATCAACTGGAAGTACCCGATATAAGGGAAGAAGTAAGGTTGCATGATGCCCACGTTCATGACGTCTCTCCTTTACGAAATGATTTGTTTCGCGCGTAACGTGTCATAGTATCCTTTGGCCGTGACATCGTTTCGATGGAACTTGACGAGTTCCCGCGATAACATGCCATGTTCGATGAGACGCTCCGGATGTTCGAGGTACTGTTCAATCCCTCGTTCGATCGATTCGACCGTGATGTCACACATGTAGCAGTTCTTTCCGTCTACGGAGTGATGGGAGACGTTATTGATTTGATCGCTGATGACGACCCCCATGCCTGAGGCTCTCGCTTCGATGATGGTCCCGTTCCCGTTCGAATACGTGGCCGGCAGGACCAAGATATCCGCTTGTTCATACACTTTCGGCATCTCGTCCCACGCCCGGATCTCATCTAAGAAGTGGACGTTCTTCAAATCGTGCTCTGCGATATATGCTTTACACGCCTCGAGTTGTTGTCCTGAATTGTTCAAATAGAGTTCGAGGGAATAGCGTTTTGATAAATTCCGATATGCTTCTAACACGAGCAGCGGCTGATAGCGTTCGACGAGACGATTCGCAAACAAAAGTTTGAACGTGTCGCCCGGCTGTTTCCGTCTCAATCCATGATCGAAGTAAGCATCAATGTCCTGTGCATATGTCGCATGCACAACTTTTTCAGGATCAAACCCGAGATGGTCCTTGAATTGCTCGACCGCTACCGTCCCCATCCCGAAATATAAGTCGGCATCCTTGAACATCCAGTGCAACAGTTTCGTTTTATATGGATTGTCTTGAGGATTCGTGAGCCGATCAGAAGGGTCGTCGTCATTTTGTAGCGGACGAATCGGTTCACTCATGACGACGGTCTTGATTCCGAACAGTTTTGCCACTCTCACGATGCCCGCATGTCCAGCCATGAATCCGCCGAGTAGGATGACATCCGGTTTGAACCGAATCAGCTCTGGGATCAATCCGAGCGAGAGATAACCGAGTTTGGGAAACCACTTCGTGTGTTTTAAGATTTGACACTTTTCGCCGAGCGGGATTTTCCACCAGTCCGGCCGATTTTGATCGAGGTGCTCATAAAACCAAAATTCAGCGTCAAAATATTCTTCCAAGGCGTAGCACAGTTTCACTTGATAAGGGGAAGCGATATTCCCGATAAAGACGAGTTTTTGTTTCATCGTTCACCCTCCCTTACGGTTTGACGGGGGTCGGTCGTGCCTTTCCATACCTCGCGTCGGACGTAATCCGTGTACGAAATCAAAATCCGTACCACTTTGTCCGAGACGTTCGGCATGCTGTAGTCACTGACGAGGCGAGGCCGCTCCTGCTCCATGACGACCGACAACCCTTGTAAGATTCGCTCTTTCTCAAGCCCGACCATCAAGACGGCCCCTTCTTCCATCGCCTCCGGCCGCTCATGCGTCTCTCTGATATTCAACCCTCTCAAGCCAAGGATGGAAGACTCTTCGCTGATTGTCCCGCTGTCACTGAGCACCGCTTTAGCATGCAGTTGAAGGTGGTTATAGTCGACAAATCCGAGCGGCTTGAGAAGTCGAACCAACGGATGAAACGAGACGTTCAATTCATGAATCCGCTTCATCGTCCGAGGATGGGTGCTGACGATGACCGGTAGTCCATACTGCGCCGCGATTGCGTTCAAACTGTCGACAAGTGCCAAGAAGTGTTTGTCGGAGTTGACGTTCTCTTCTCGATGCGCCGAGACGATGAAGTAGTGGTCCGGAGTCAGTTCAAGTCGGCTCAGCACATCTGACTGTTCAATCGCCTCTCGTTTCGACATCAACACCTCGAACATCGGGCTTCCCGTCTTGATGATTCGTTCCGCCGGGAGCCCTTCTCGGAGAAGGTATTCCCGGGCGATATCGCTGTACGTCAAATTCACGTCCGCGGTATGGTCGACGATCTTGCGGTTGATTTCTTCCGGGACACGTTGGTCGAAGCAACGGTTTCCCGCCTCCATATGGAAAATCGGGATTTTCCGGCGTTTGGCTGCAATCGCCGCAAGACAAGAATTTGTATCTCCGAGAATCAACACCGCATCCGGACGTTCGAGTTCAAGCACGGGATCGACTTGGATGAGAATGTTACCAATCGTCTCAATCGGGCTGCCCGTCGCAGAATTAAGAAAGTAATCGGGTTTTCGCAAAGAGAAATCCTCGAAAAACACTTCATTTAATTCATAGTCATAATTTTGTCCCGTATGCACGAGGACGTGCTCGATGGCCTCAGAGTGTTCCAGTTTATGAATAACGGCCGACAGGCGTATGATTTCGGGACGCGTCCCGACGATGGTCATCACTTTGAGTCGTTTCATCTTGCACCTCCATAAAGTATGTGTCCGGGTTGTTCGGGTCATAGGCTTCATTCACCCACATGACGGTCACCAAGTCGGTCGTTCCGATGTTTTCAATGTTGTGCGTATAGCCGGTTGGGATATCGAGCACACGCATCATCTCTCCCGTGACGTGATACGTATGGACCTCGTTCTCTCCGACCTTGCGGAAACGAATCAACGCCTCGCCGCTGACCACGAGGAACTTTTCATTTTTCGTGTGGTGCCAGTGGTTCCCTTTCGTGATCCCGGGCTTGGCAACGTTGACGGACACTTGTCCCCGGTCGGGCGTCCGGATGAATTCAGTGAACGACCCGCGTGCATCTTCATTCAACTTCAAGTCATAAGCGAAGCGGTCGACAGGCAAGTAACTGAGGTACGTGCTGTACAGTTGCTTCGTAAACACATCCTCTAAATTCGGGACGGCCAAGCTCTGGCGACTTTCTTTGAATGTCTGTAACAAGTCGGCGATTCGGCCGAGCTCGATTGGCGGATGGACTGCAACTTCTTCCTCATACACGGCCGGGGTTCGTCTTTTCACATCGAGCAAGCCGACCAATGCATCGATCACGTCATCGATATACGCCAGTTGCACGGTGCGTGCCGGGTCGTGAATTTCTATCGGCAAGTCTCGTGCCACCCGATAACAAAATGTTGCGACGACACTGTTATAATTCGGCCGTCCCCACTTTCCAAACAGGTTCGGGAAGCGGAACAGATAGATGGTGCGCCCCGTTTTCTCATGTTCGTGTCTCAAGACGTTCTCCGCCGCGAGTTTACTGCGTCCATACGGATTGTCCTGAGTCGCTTGAATCGAGGAGGCAAACATGATGGGCGCGTCATTCTCATGAGCGGTTAACGATGCGACCAACTGCTCGGTGGACCCGGTGTTCCCTTCCACAAACTCGGTTTCAGTTTCCGAGCGGTTCACCCCGGCCAAGTGGTAGACGAACTCAGCGTGTTGGCAAAATTGTTGAAGTTCGGCTTCCGACGTATCGCGTGTGGACGAGAATACATCGTGACCCCGTGCGGTTAATTCGGCGACCAGATTCTTGCCGATGAATCCAGTTGCCCCGGTGACAAGAATGTTCATGATACTTTCACCCAGCTCGCAAGTTCTTGTTGGATGTACGGAAGGGTCAACAAGAGTTGCTTCACTTGCTCGACATTCAACTGTTCTGTGTTGGCCGAGTTATATTCGCCCTCGACCGTCAAGCGCTTGCTTCCTTCATTGAAATATTTATCGTAGTTCAAGTCGCGCGTGTCAGCCGGCACCCGGTAGAAGCCGCCCATGTCTTCCGCGACAACATTCTCTTCTCGTGTCAATAACGTCTCGTATGACTTTTCACCATGCCGTGTGCCAATGACTTTGATCGGGTTGTTCGCATGGAACAGCTCGAGCAACGCTTGGGCCAACACCCCGATCGTGGACGCAGGTGATTTTTGGACCATGATATCTCCCGCATGCGCGTTCTTGAAGGCGAAGACGACGAGTTCGACCGCATCTTCGAGACTCATCAAGAACCGTGTCATGAACGGGTCCGTCACGGTCAACGGCTCGCCCCGTTTAATTTGGTCCACGAATAATGGAATGACAGAACCCCTTGATGCCATGACGTTTCCATAACGTGTGCCGCAAATCAATGTTTGGTCCGGGCCCACGGCTTTTGCTTTGGCGACGAAGACTTTTTCCATCATCGCTTTCGAAATACCCATCGCATTGATCGGATAGGCCGCCTTGTCCGTCGATAGGCAGATGACCTTTTGGACTTGTTGTTCGATGGCCGCGTTCAAGACGTTATCCGTCCCGAGCACGTTCGTCTTCACTGCTTCTAGAGGGAAGAACTCGCACGAAGGAACTTGTTTCAATGCCGCCGCATGAAAGACGTAATCGACGCCGTACATCGCGTTGCGCACACTGTTCACATCACGAACATCTCCGATATAAAATTTGAGTTTATCGTCATGATAGAGCTTACGCATATCGTCCTGTTTTTTCTCGTCTCGTGAAAAAATGCGAATCTCTTTAATATCCGTTTTCAGGAAACGTTGCATGACAGCGTTTCCGAATGAGCCTGTGCCTCCAGTGATCAATAATGTCTTGTCCTTAAACATTGCGAATCCTCTCCTTTGTCATGATGTCAGTTGCTTCTAAAGGTGATGGGAAAGTTGAGTTGGAAACAATTGCAATGATGTTGATACTATCGTGTTACCCGTCTCATTGTGAGAATAGGAAAGAAATGTTTATCATTTTTTTGAAAGATGACATGTCTAATGTTTGCATCCCTTGAAAAAAGACACCCTGTTCAGGATGTCTTCGATGCATGGCTGATAAACCCACGCAACAGTTCTTTTTCATCATCCCGAAACGTGAAGATCCATAGAAAGATAAAGTAGACGAGACCGACCGCAGCAGCTTTAAAGAGAAAGTGGATCAGTGAGTCGACAGGTAAGTATCGTTGTACCACTAGGCCCGCCACGCCTAGAAAAACCAACGCTGGTGCAATCTTCACATGGCATTCGTAGAAAAATTTCCACATTTTTAATTTCAAGACGCGTATATATACCATGTTCATAAAGACGACAGTACCGACCAAATTCCCAATCAAGATGGCGATGGCAGCACCAATCGCCCCGTAATGCGGCGATAAGAGAAGCGACAGGATCACACTGACCGTCGCGACGATGAGCGATGCGAACGCCCGGTACTTGATTTGATTGACCGCGATCAACGTCGTGTAGGCGATTTCTTGCGTCAACGTGATGATTCCAGGAAGAATGAGTAATAACGCGACCACATAGGACGGAAAGAAGTCGGGACCGACCCAAAGTCCGATGAACTCCCGTCCCATCGTCGCAAAACTGATGATAATCAATCCGACGATGTACAACTGGATGCGTCCGACACGGACCAATAAGTTATCCAATTCGGACTGTCGATTATAGGTCGTCATACGCGTGACCTTCGGCAGGAAGAGTGATCCGATCGCTGATGAAATGGTCCAAACATACCCCTCAATGACCATCCCGATTGAGAACAAGGCGATGGAGGCACTGCTCGCCAAAGCCCCGAGAATGGTCGGGGTGATGTTCAAGATGAAACGTTGGGCGATAGCGATGACGGTCGTCCAAGAGGAGAAGGAAAAGATATCCCGATACATCGAACGGCTGTTATGCAAAAAGTCGATGGCCGTCTCCGTTCTGCGGAGCAGGTAGATGCCTTTGCCGATGATGATGGATAGACCGACGATGGCGTTGACGAAAACGAGTGCGTACAAGCCAAATCCGAACAAGAGCGCACCAATCATCAAGACGACGGTCGATACTTTCTCGATCAAGTTGAACCAGTTGAGGACGACGAACCGTTCGTTCGCGATAAAAATCCCATTGAACGGTTTGGTCGGGAACAAGACGACGATGTAAAAGCCGACCATGATATATAAAACTTTAAGCGTCTCCACTTCAGTCGGTGATAGACTCGCGTAAATCGTATCGATCATCACGTACACACCAATCAGGACAATTCCAATCAGAATTGCAATGCCGAGGAAAAGTTTGAACGCGACACCGAGAAAACGGGACGCTCCTTCTGAATCTCCGAGCGCATGATATTTTGACAGGAAGCGTGACACCGCCGCCTCCAAGCCGAAATCTAGCGCAAAGATGCTGACGAGCGACAGCGAGAGCATATAGAGTCCATAGTTCGCCTTCCCAATTTCCGCAATCATCCATGGTGTGTAGAACAGCCCGGCGAGGATATTAAATCCGATGGCGATGTAAGACATGAGTACACCGATTTTGATTTGCCGTGAACTTTTTTGTTCATCAAACTCCACTTTCGTCGTCACCAGATTCCCCTCCCCTTATTTCTGTTGCCAAAAGAACATATAAAGCGGTTCGTTACGGACAAACAAGAGCAGCAGCATCGTGATGGCCAAGTAATAGACGAGCAGGCGCTCCCGACGTTCGAAGGAACGAATCAGTTCTGGGATCAACAACATGACGAAGATAGAAAAGTATTGGACAATCCGCATCATCGAAGGATTAATGAACGTGAGCGGCAGAAAACACAGGGCGAGCAACAAGGCGTTCAAATAGTGGGTCACGTTCGGGTTGACCGCAATCATCTGCTCACGTCGCCAAAGTGAAACGATTGTGATCAGAATCAAGATCATGGAGAAGTTAAAGGTCCCTGCTCCCGTGTAGTACTCATATTCGTTGTAACCACTGATGGTACGGAAGAATTCGAACAATGGGACGCGGAACACGAACAAGAATGGGATCAACGCACCCATGAACAGCAGATAACGTGGCGTGATCGTCTTCGTCGCCAAGAAATAAAACGGGAGGAAGACGAGTGCGGATTTATGGATTG
Organism: Exiguobacterium sp. s6; assembly: GCF_018618155.1. Taxonomy (NCBI): domain Bacteria; kingdom Bacillati; phylum Bacillota; class Bacilli; order Caryophanales; genus Exiguobacterium; species Exiguobacterium sp. s6. The sequence goes on along the minus strand of NZ_JACSLN010000001.1, from coordinate 454,941 downwards.
TCGCTGCTAGCAATACGACTCCAACAAATGGCCAAAACCGTCTCGTTTGAATAAAATAGTAACCAATCAATACGGCGATGGCCGTCGCGATCGTTTGTCGGATGCCGGTGATGGCAAAGAAGGCATAGAACAATGTCGAGAAAATAAGGAAGCTGAGCAGTGGTTCGGTCGAATTCCGGTAAATCCAGACCCCAAACGGAATGAGGAATAAGAGCGCGACTGTCAAGAGATACCATTGATAGTTCTCGGTCGCGATTTGAATCGTCTTCTGCAACAGATAGTAACCGGGATCTCGACCGTCCCCATCCCCAAACACGATGTTGATAAAATTGTCTCCCAGCCGCTCCCACGAGATTCGCTTCGTCTCATCGAACATCCACTTGTATTGCATCGTGTCCGCTCCGACGCTGAAGTGACGAAAGCCAGACAATAGAATCCATTGCCCTGTCGCAATCGTCACAAACAGCAGTTTCCCGTGCTTGATACCATCATCACGCAGGAGGAGCGCCGCCCATGCGATCAGAAGCAACATATTAATCAGATAGATCCACATACGACCTCCTCCTTTTCGGCTGTCAGCGGTAACGAAGATTCATCATGCCCCGGTACAGCGTCAATAGACGATGATAGATGAATGACGAGACAAGTAATATCTTTTGATCGACCCAATTCAAATGCCGATTCCCGTCGAACCGCCGGATCAACTCGTCCCTGACGTCTGGCTCGGTCGACCGATAGATGGCTTTAAATACCGTTTGGATTTGAGGGGTGGTTTCGCTGTTGATTGCGTCGAGTCGAATCAATAGCTGTTCGAAGAAGCGAGCCGTTTCGATTGGTGCGAGGTTCGCAATCTTTTTCGTTTGCTGCTTCGCATGAATCCGCGTCTTCTCATGCGGCTCTGTCGTCATCTTGAAATGATAGCCCTCTAGAGCCAAATCAGTGAAACATACCCAGTCTTGGATATACCGATATGACGTCGGAAACCCGCCGACGCGTTTGAGTGCTTGTTTTGGAATCAGTAAGGCGCATCCGCTCAAGCACGCCTCCAGCAACAAATAGTCGAACATATCCTCACTCGTGTACATCCCTTTCGGCTGTCTTCTCGGGCGATGGATTGGACGACCCGACTCATCAATCAGTTTCGTACCGCATGAAAGGATATGATGTTCCGCCTGATCACCTAGTTTCTCTAGATGCTGAACCTGTGTTTTGATTTTATCTGCGGTGTAGAGGTCGTCATGACTCAGCCACGAGAACCAATCGCCTCGCATCTTCTCAATCCCTAAGTTGAGCGCGGTCGATACCCCGCCATTTGGTTTTTCGAAGTACCGAATCCGGTTCCCAAAGCTGCGGGCAATCTCCGCCGTCGCACCGCCGTCTGTCGAACCGTCATTGACCACGATCACTTCCACCCGCTCATACGTCTGGGCGAGGGCACTTTCAATCGTTTCCTTCAAATAGTCCGCTCCATTGTAGACGGGGATGACAATCGAGACGAGTGGGTTATTCATTTCGCTTCCTCCTCTTGCTTCCCGTAATTCAAATCAAATCAGCCGATTAATGTTTTATTCATACGTGTATGCGTAGTAAGCATCCTTGCCGGCTCGTTCGCGTTTATTCATCACGATCCCCAACATATGGGCGCCAGACAAGATGAGTTGTTCTTTCGCTTTCAGCACCAAGTCCCGATTCGAGGTATCACAACCTACGACGAGGATGGTCCCATCGGTCTCACTCGCGAGAAGTCGGCTGTCCGCCACATGCATGAGCGGCGGTGCATCCAAGATGATCAAGTCGTACTTCTCCTTCACCTCATCCAACAATTGCTTCATCATCGGCGATGCGAGCAGTTCCGACGGGTTCGGCGGAATCGGACCCGCTGCCAACAAGTGAAGCTTCGGCACTTTTGTCATTTGAACCGAACGGTCGAACGTCGTCCGTTTGGCGAGGACGGTGGACAAGCCCGTTTGACCCGCAAGCTGGAACGTGAAATGGACCGTCGGCTTGCGCATGTCACAATCCATGAGCAGCACCTTTTTTCCAAGTTGTGCGTAGACGATGGCCAAGTTCGAGGCCGTCGTCGATTTCCCTTCGCCTGGTGAAGCCGATGTGACGACGATTGTTTGTAACGTGGCCCCAAGCGCCGTGAATTGTAGATTGGTGCGAATCGTTCGATATTGTTCAGCGATTGGGGATTTAGGATTGGCTAGCGTGATAAGGCTGCGCCCAGAATCACGATGTTTGTCTTGTCTCTTTGACAGGTGGAACATGTGGATCGTCTCCTTTCGGCTCGTTGGCAGCCTCAGTTTTTGGTTTCACTACCTTCGGGTTCATGTCACGTTTTTCAATGACCGGGATCGAACCGATGACCGGCATTGCCAAAATAAGTTCGGCCTCACGCTCATCGTGAATCCGTTTATCGAACGTATGACGGATGAGGGCGAGCACGCCTCCGACCACAAAGCCTGCAAGCAGCCCGATCGCAGTATTCATGACGATATTCGGGGCGATTGGTTCGCCTGGTACGACGGCTTCCGATAGGATGCGAACATTATCGATATTCATCAAGTCGGGAATCTCACTGGCGAACACGCGTGTGATGACGTTGGCAATCTCGGTTGCGACGACCGGATCCCCGTACTCCACAACGATGTTAATGACTTGTGATTCTTCTTCACTTTCGACTAAAAGAATCTCACTGATGTCTTTCGGTGCTTCCGCCACTCGAGCTTGGACCTCGTTCAAAATGGCCGGGCTACGCATAATGACTCGATATGTGTTCACAAGAGATAGTGAAGATGAGACTTGTGAACTGTCGACGACATTCGTACCGGCCTCTTCCTTCGGTACAATCAGTACTTGTGTCGAGGCCTCATAAGTCGGTGCAATCACATACTGGCTTAAATAGTAGGCTGCACCCCCGCCCACGAGGATCATCAAGAAAAGAAGCAACATATTTTTCTTTAACACCCCGAATATTTCTGAGAGTAACATCGTTTGACTTTTCACTCATAAGCCCTCCTTCAGACAAAGTTGCGTACACTAAAATCCAGTCGTGACGTTGAGGTCGTTCTCTGTCTTTACTCCTTACCCGACGCTCACTGCAAATCGGAAAGAAATCTTTACCATCTTTTCATGAACTATCATGTCGGCTTATTCTGAACGAATTGTGAATAGATGCGACGCATCTCCGATTTCGAGCGGTCGACGTCGAACGCCTTGACCGACTCGCTGTTGTGGAGCCCCATCTGATGGGACAAATCGAAATCGAGTTGCATCGTCCGGATGGCCCGGGCGAATCCGGTCACGTCTTCCGGCGAACATTTATAGCCGGTCACCCCGTCGATCGAATAGTCATTGATGCCATGCACGTTCGACGTGATGAGAGGGAGTCCGGCTGCCATCGCCTCGAGCGCGGCCATGCCGAGCCCTTCCCGTTTCGACGGGAAAACGAAGCAGTCCGCCGCCTTCATCACTTCGATGACGTCGTCCCGGAAACCGAGCAAGGTCACTTGCCGCTCGAGTCCGAGTTCACGGATAAGCCGCTCGAGGTAGTCCTTATTGTCACCCGTCCCGGCGATCAAATAGCGGAGCGTCGGTTCTTTGAGCGAGGCGATGGCGCGGATGATCGTCTCGTGGTTCTTGTTCTCGTTCAACTCGCCGACCGACAACAAGACGAAGTCCGTGTCACTGTCGACGCCGAGGCCGCGACGCTTCAATGACCGGTCGATGATGACCGCCTCGATCCGTTTCGTGTCGACGCCAATGCCGGGGATACGGAACGTGTGCGACGTCTTGAACGTCTGTGCCCGCGAGAAGTCCTCTTCGTTGATGGTGACGATCGTGTCGGTCATGCGGGCGAGCGTCCGTTCGACCGGATAATACAGCATCCAGTTGAGCGACGGGCTGCCTTTGAAAAAATGGAAGCCGTGCGCCGTGTACATGCATGGGGTGTGCGTCTGGCGCGCGACGAGCCGGCCGACGACCCCGCCGATCGGGGAGTGGCAGTGGATGAAGTGATAGCGGTTCGCCGTCATGACGGCTTTCAACTGTTGATAGGCGCGGACGTGACCGTTCATCTTCTTGATGTCGCGCTCGAAATCGATTTGGTACAACGTGACGCCGTTCGCTTCTAAGTCCTGTTTGATGCGGGCGATCTTCTCCGGCGAATACATGCTGCCCCATTCGAAGTTCGTGGCGACATCGACTTGATACCCCATCTCTTGGAGCATGCGGATATTGTCGCGGTTGAAGCTCTCGATCATCGAGACGACCGAGGCGACCATGAGCACTCGTTTCATCGTTTTCTCCTCCTCACACACGTTTCCGAAGATAGTCGACCCCACGCAACATTAAGACGAGCGGTACGGTCTGTTCATGTTTACAGAGCTGGAAGAACGTCCGCCATTTGATGTCGAAATAACGCATATCCATCTGCGAGTAGGCGCGTTTATATTCTGCTTGCCGGAGCACTTGTTTCAACGACTCTGCCTGGGCGAAAAGTGACTTCGGCGCGGCGAGTTCGTTCAAGCCGATGCCGATCATGCTGAGGGCGATCCGATTATAGAGCGCGTGATTGTAATCCTCTCCAAGCTGATGTGCCTCGATATAGCGCATCAAGATATGGAAGAACTGCATGCGTGAAGCGATGAGGTCTTTATGATAAACACTCGTTTCCGATTTTCGATTCGTTTTTCGATAATGGTAGACCGGGTAATCGATATAAATGAATCGGTGGCAATGCTCCAACGCTTGGATTTGAAAGTATAAGTCGACGAACGTGCCATATGGTCCGCCAAATGATAAATGTTTGATGAGATCGCGATGATAGAGCGTGATGCAGTTCGAATTGAGCGCATCCACCGTTTCCGGGTGAGCCAGTTCCTCCCCGACAAGTCCGAACAGACGGCGATGGACATAACGTCTCGTCTCCTCTGCGTTATACGATAAAAAGTCCGCTTCAAAGATTCGTTTCGGGAGTGAACGCCCTTCGTATTCGCGTACATACGTCCCCATGACAGCATCTGCTCGCTCAGCCTCTGCATGTTCGACCATCAACCGAATCGCATCCAGATCTAGCCAGTCGTCACTGTCGATAAACATGATGTACTCACCCGATGCCAGTTGAAGCCCTCGATTCCGGCAAGCGGAACATCCGCGATTTGTCTGGCTGATAACACGAACCCGCGGATCTTTATCGTAGGTCAACGCAATGTCGAGACTGTGATCCGTACTGCCGTCATCGATACAAATAATTTCGAGGTGTGGATATGTTTGATGGACAAGGCTATCGAGACACTGTCCCAGATAGGCGCTTGTATTGTAGATGGGTACGACCAAACTGACGAGCGGGGTAAGGCTTGGCATGTGGGTCACTCCTTCTAAGTTGTCGTTTCATGATGTGAGGATGCTATCCTCGTTGTTCCCGTAAGCCCTTTCCGGTAACTCACAAACGGAATGAGCCGTGGATAATCTTTTTGTGAAGTATAAAAAACGAAAAAAACCGATTGCATCATCGCAATCGGTTCGTCTATTGAGGTGGAACTATGGAGTTAACATGTCATGATAAATCTGCAACAGACGTTGTAAATTCAATTCTTGGTCGTGGGTGACTTTGGCTCGTCGCTGCGCTGCCGCGGATAAGTTTTTAGCTAACGCATCATCCTCGAAAATTTTGCAGACATAATAAGCCAACATGTAAGGGGCATCATGTTGGTACAGGAACCCTTCTTTTTTGTCGGCCAACATGTCACTCGTCCCGCCTACATAAGACGCAACGGATGGCACACCTAATAGCATCGCCTCCGCCAATGAGTTCGGACTGTTTTCGATGGTGGACGGACAGACAAATACATGAGACTCGAGATAACGTTGGCACATCGCTTGCTCGTCCAACGTTCCTGTGAATGAAATATGTTCACTTAAATTATACTGGTCAATCAGCGATTGAATATAATTGCCATAATGTGTGGCGAACAGCTTATTTTTCCAACCGGATCGATCCGTCAAATCGCTGCCGCCAATGTACAACCTCGCGTCCGGATACCTTTGCAAAATCAACGGCATGGCTTCTAACATGAAATGCAACCCTTTGATGGAATATTGGCCTTGGCTCAAGAAAATCGAATGGGGCTCACATTTCTCCCGCTCCCATGTTTCATGGTAAAACGATTCCCGTAACGTCTCGTTGCAATGGAAGTAAGTGGCCTGGTCATTAATTTGTGAGACGCACGCCCGGTCCCAAGTCGTTCTGCCGATGACATGGTCCACTTTCCGAATCGCCTCCCGTTCAGCCTCCCCGCGCACTTGGAACGTTTTTCGCAATCCGCTCACATGGTCGTGACGAACCCAGTTTCGAAACGTTTTTTTGTGGATGGCGTCTTGGGGCAGTCCGGCAAACGTATGTTTCTCGATGACGGAGACGAGTCCTTGGATGGACACCACCGTCTTCACACCTTGTCGTCGGCAAGCGTTGACCATGGCCAACGTGTGCGGCATCTCTGTCCCAAAGATATGAACGAGGTCTGGCGACACTTCCTGGAGAATTGTTGCGAATCGTTGATGATCTTGAATAGAAGGATCACTCACCTTTTTTATCGGAGAGAATGGATAATATATGATTTTGTCTCCTTCTAACCGTTTCACACGTTTCGCTTGTTTACTTGGAAATGCGACTGAAAGTTTGACTTCATCAAGATTTGACAAATATTTAGAGGTGTTGACGAGCCATCCGCCATATGGGGTTGATGATTCATGTAATAAATGACTTGCCTCGGGCAACGGAATATTAATCAACCATAACACCTTCATACTGGTCTCACCATCCATCTTTATACGTTATAGTCCTCTCGTTCCCTTATTCGGTCTTACGCCCCTCACTTCCTTTGTCAGTGAACGATTTACACGTATGCACTGTAGGTCAATTGTTTAATTGCTCGATTTTCAGGTGATCCATAATGTTATGAAATAAACGCTCTTTCACCCGGTCCGACACGTACGAATTGTGCGGGGTGAGCGTCACCCACTCGAAGTTATAGAGCGGATGATCGGACGGGAGCGGCTCGGTCTCAAAGACATCCAAGGCGACCCCGAAGAACTTTCCTTCCTCGAGTGCCGCGATGAGCGCCTCCTCGTCGATGATCGATCCGCGCGCCACGTTCAATAGGACGGCATCTTCCTTCATCGCCGCAATCGCCTCGGCATCGATCACATGATACGTGTCGTCGGTGAGTGGCAAGGCGACGACGACGACGTCACTCTCCGCCAATACATCATGCAACTCATCCATCAACACGTAACGGTCGACGAACGGCACTTGTTTCTCGCGATGACCGACACCGATGATCGTCATATCAAACGCCCGGAGCCGGGTCGCAACCGCCTCCCCGACGTGACCGAGCCCAAGCAAGGCCACGGTCTTCCCAGTCAATTCGCGTAAACGGCGTTCCTTCTCCCAATGCCGATTCGCCTGCTTCTCGCGAAATGCTGCCCCGTGCTTCATGAAGTCGAGCAGCTGCCAGACGACCCATTCGGCCATCGGCACGGCATACGTGTCGCCGGCGTTATAAACACGGATACCTCGGTCTTCGAGCTCGTCGAGCGGAAGACGGTCGAGTCCGGCACTGACGGCTTGGACGAACCGCAGCTGTTTAAAATCGTCGACGTGACAATATTGGAACACGTTGTTACAAATCAAGCCCTCGACTTCTGAAACGTCGATGTCCGTGACATCCGCCTCTTCACGGAGCGTCGTCACTGTATAGCCAAGTTGTTCGAGTTTTGCGAGTAGTTCAGGAGTCAATCGCACTCCTGTCGACAGCAAATTCAAGATAAGATCCCCTTCCGGTTCTGGATTTCCGCCGTGATGGCATCGACGGTCGAGACGAGGCTCAACCGATTCAATTCCAACCACTCCGGTGTCGCGTGTTCGAGCTGTTGCTCGTACACTCTAATTTTCCATACCCCTTCTTGGAACATTTGTGCCTGTTTGGCGTCAAGTTTTCCAATCGAACCAACGTTACAAAAGCTGCGCGATAGAATCGCAAGTGACGAACCGAGCCGGACATGCTCCCCAATCACTTTCTCGGCCGGGAGCTTCCCTTCCCCAATCCGGGCGATGCCACCAAAGCCATACGGGATGCCCGACGCCTGCATTTGACGAACAATCGCCTCGATTGTTCCGTCGGCGAGCGGCTCGAATAGGAAACTTTGTCCGTAACTCAAATGAAGGTCGTTCAGCCCGATATGAATGTAGTCGATGCCTGTTAATTTGAGCACGTCCGGCATACAAGCGACGGCCTCTTTCGTCTCACACAACAGACAGACTTTGGCCCGCTTGTCGACGAGTTCGATGAACGTCTCAACTTCGTCAACCGTCTTATAATATGGCAACATGACGACGTCCGCTCCACGGTTAATGACCTCATTGATCTCATAGCGTGAGCCTTGGAAAATCGGATTGACGCGGACGAGCAGCTCGGCATGCTTCAAGACAGCGCGCAACCGGCTCACGTCGCGAATCGCGTGGCGCGAGATGACCGTATCAAGATGACCTTGCCGTTCCTCTTTTCCGTTCAACTCCAAATCGACAAATACCCAGTCGACCCCGTTCTGTTCGGCGAGCAGAGCGATATCCGGCTGGTTCGTGATATACATCAGTTTCAAAGGCATGGCGAGCACTCCTTCCGTAGATAGATTACTTTAGGAAAATAGCCCGTCTGAAAAACAACAAAACGGAAATGCGAATAATGCTTTTACAATCCAAATCATGCTGTTTCAGATTTGTGAACGTGTGTCTTTGTACATAGTTACATGCTCCTTATTTGAATATGTTTTGATATCAAACTATGATCGCAACTTCTTTCTAGTTTTGTTTTAAAAATGGGGAATCGGAAATAACTAACGTACAAGATAAAAATTCGACAGTTTTCGGCAAAAAAGGGGTGGCCAATCATGGAATGGATTGTGATATTTGGTGCAGGCGGTCACGCACAAGTTCTGATTGATATTCTCGAATTGATGGGGGTTTATCGTATTGCTGGAATTTATGATGATAGTCCTTCGCTGTTAGGGAAGTTCATTGCAGGATATCCAGTGCTAGGGTTCGTTGATTCGAAAACAGTTGTTCAAAGAGGGATCATCGGTGTCGGAGACAACGTTCATCGTGAGCGTATTGCCGAAAAAATTAAGTACCATAACCCAGACTTCAAATTCGTCAACGCCATTCACCCGAGCGCCGTCATCGGCAAGAACGTGACGCTCGGTGAAGGAACGGCCGTCATGGCCGGCAGCGTCATCAATCCGAACGCCGTCATCGGTCCGCACAGCATCATCAACACGATGGCGTCGGTCGATCACGACTGTGTGCTCGAATCATTCGCCTCAATCGCCCCGGGTGCCCATCTCGGTGGCAACGTCCATGTCGGCGCCCGCACGTTCATCGGCATGAGTGCGACGGTCATCCACAACGTCCATATCGGCCACGACACGGTCATCGGTGCCGGCGCCACGGTCGTGAAAGACATCCCGAACCACGTCGTCGCCTACGGCTCCCCGGCCAAACCGATCAGGGGTCGGATCATGAACGAACGATATTTGTGAACACAAAAACGAGGTCGCCCCGCGCCGGGTGACCTCGTTTTTTCATTTCAGCTCGCGATGCAGCTCGCGGTCGGTGATATAGTCCGGCTCGAGTTTCAAGATGATTCGCTCGAAATAGCGTTGGAGCAGATACATCCCGCCGACGAGAACGGCGAGCGTGAGGAAAACGGACGGTCCCGGTGAACCAAGCTCGTACCATCCCAAGATTAAGTAAAGAATCGCTAAACCGGACAACGTCATCCAGAACGGCAACCGGACGAGCCGTTGATACGTCGCATTGTCGTTGAACGAGGCTCGAATCGTGCCGAACCGCCACTCGCGGACGAGGAGCGGAATGACGCCAAGAAAACCGAAACCAAGCAAGAGATATTCAGATTGGTCGACCTTATCGATCAGTGTCCCGGTGATGATGAATGATGCGACTGCTAAAATGATGGCCCAGCGCTGACTTTGTTTTGCGTAGTCGCCGAGGCGGCGGATATGTTGTTCACGTCTCATGATATACCTCCCTGATTCTCGCTTTTTTATATTACGAAAACCAAACCTGTCTGGTTTCAACACTTATTGAATCAGAAGCAGTCGTATTCCTTATTGTTTAGTCTATTTATAGACTCCATATTTCCAACCCTAAATCTACTCCGTCTTCTTTTGAATAGATTGCTTTCAAGTCGTAGATGGAATTCGCCTGCGGTTTTAACATCGTCCTCAACTCGATAAGGGGGTAATTAGCGCGAAATACATCATGTCCGACTGCAATAATGATTGCGTCTAGTTCTCTTAGTTTCTCCCTCGATACTAAAGGTTGTGAATAATACAATTCTACATCTGACGCGTTCGCTTCCGGATCATGAACAATTACTTCTATACCATAATCGTTCAAAGACGACACAATATCAAACACCTTCGAATTCCGTACGTCGCTGCAATTTTCTTTGAACGTGACACCTAAGACACCTACTCGAATCGCTCCTGATAAACGCTTTTGACGAATCAAGTTTTTGATCACTCGTTGGGTAACGAATTCTCCCATCGAATCATTGACAGCTCGTCCCCCTGAAATAATTTGTGAATGATACCCAAGTTGCTCTGCTTTGTAAATAAAATAGTAAGGATCTACTCCAATGCAATGTCCACCAACTAAACCAGGCTGGAACGGCAAGAAGTTCCACTTTGTACGAGCAGCCGCCAAGACTTCTTGCGTGTCGATTTCCATGCGATCAAATACCATCGAGAGCTCATTCATGAACGCTATATTGATGTCACGTTGAGCATTTTCAATTACTTTTGCTGCTTCCGCCACTTTGATGGACGGGGCTCGGTAAGTTCCTGCTTGAATGATAGTTCGATATAAAGCGTCTATACGTTCAAGCGCTTGTTCGTCAGAGCCAGATACAATTTTTTGAATCGTTGTCAGTTTATGAACCTTATCACCTGGATTAATACGTTCTGGCGAGTAGCCTACCTTAAAATCACTTTGAAATACAAGTCCACTTCCGGCCTCAAGAATGGGAACACAAATCTCCTCTGTCGTACCGGGATAAACGGTAGATTCAAAGATAACTAAATTCCCTGGCTCCAAGACTTGGGCAATCTTTCGAGTCGCTTGAATGATGGGATCAAGATTTGGGGTTTTATCTGCGTTAATCGGTGTTGGGACTGTGACAATATAGGTAGTGCACGCCGCTAGCATTTCCTCTTCAGTTGTAAGCGTAGCCGCTGTCTCTAGCAAAGCCTGTTCCCCTACCTCTTGAGTGACATCAACTTGTTTTAGATAAGAAGCCACTTTCTCGTGGTTCGTATCATATCCGACAACATCAAAAAATTTAGCGAATTCAATCGCCAGCGGTAATCCGACATATCCCAATCCTATGACGCCTATCGTTTCTTTTAATTCCATATAATCGCGCCTACTTTCCCTTCATCATCTTGATATCGCTTTGAGTGAATCATCGGACCACTCCCCAGCTCGCCAAAGCGAAAACTTATGATAATCGTAAGTTTGTTCCCAGTAGTCCATCCAATCCTTGATTGTCTGCCCATCGGCCCACCAAATAGAAGTTGAGACCCCATCTTCTATGAAAGTGGCATGAAGTACGCTGCTATTTGGGTCACGCACTACCGTGGTCCCTTTTGGAATCATAGATTGAGCGTCCATCTCGGTTAGAGACGTAACCGTTCCTTCCTTAAAACGAAAGCCTCCCGTTGCAAGAGCAATCGTCCAATCGTGACGTTGCCCCAGCTGTTCATGTAACTGATCAAAGAATGCATAGGTCGCTTTTGGACCTGGCTCGTCTGGCGTGTGAAAACCATGGACGTTGTACGCCATGACCACGTACTCGATTCCGGAAGGAAGATGGATGTCTTGAAACGATACGCTCGGTTCCAAGACAACCCGTAAAGCCATCTCATTTTCTTTTAGTCGTTCGCGAGCGCGCTCTAAAAACGCCGTATATTCGTTAAAACTTGTTACAGGAATTTTTTCGAAATCAAGCTCGACTCCTGCAAAGGGATGCTGATCAAGCACGTCAAACACTTGATCCCAATATACTTCTTCGAGATTAGGATTTTGAAGCATACTCGTGATGACATTCGGATCTTTTTGGGTGACTGTGTCTCCTACGAACCGATCATTGACTAGAGTTAAATAAATCGGTTTATCATTAATCGATTTGCTAGAGAATACCGTATCGATAAGCTCCTTACTTTGTTCCGTTTGGTAAAGGTGACCCTCCTCATCCACATAACTTGTAAATAAAAATAGTCGATTTAATTCAGCGTCAATCGCTATTGTGTCAGCCACACTCGCTTCACTAGCCCAATCTACAAGCCACCAAGATAAATCAGTTGAAACTTCCTTAGTCGGTTCAGTGAATTCAGGCTCGTCACATCCATACAGCCCTAACAACGTCATGAATACCAGTGGATAAATAACTCTTTTCATAAAGCGTACTCCCTTTTAAAACGTCTCGATAAAGTAATCAACGGTCCGGTCCCAACGTGTTTTCAACTGCCCGATGATTCGTTCAGACCGTGTCGGAGCTGTATCATAAATCACTTGATCGCTTTGCTCAATTCTCAATCCTTCAAACGTGGAATCATAAATCGTTCCTTCATCTTTCTGAAAACCGGTATTTGATTGGAGCGATTGCCCACCCAGCTTCACATAGAACGTGTCTTTAATGTCAGATGGCACGCTCAACATTTGTTTTCCATCGATCCAAACGGACAACTCCTCAGCATCTAGATGCAACTTCAATTGTCGATCATTCGGTAACGTGCGTGGATACTCTCCCTCTACGATACGGGAGCCAGCTTGTGTATCTTCATAAGTATATTGGGTTGCCTTATTGAACGAAAAGTCTTTACCATCCCAGTCAATAGGAGAAAGCATGACTTGTTTAATTTTTTTCTTCTCTCCTAATTCGTCTTCATAAAGAGACAATATATTCTTAGCTAACGCGAGAACGTATGTCTTTCCAGTGCTCGAATCTTGGAGTGAAATGCTCTGTTCACCCATCACTGCCCCAGTCATTCGCGTTGTCAGTGTGGAGTCTGTAGGAATCTCATCCTGTAGCGTCACAACCCCCTCTTTTCCGGGATAGGTCGTGACAATCAGGGACTCTTTCCCAGCTTCTAATACAGCATTTGTTGTTTTGAAACGAGCAGACAGTGTAGCATCTCCTTCAAAGAAAGAAATGTCATATGGAGAATCTTGTTGGAGCTTCATCAATAAATGATTGACCGACCATGATGGAATTGCTTGAACTCTCGTCAAATTATAGATGTCTGACTCGTTGTCATTATAGGCTGTCTGATCACGGTTGAAATGAATCCCGAAAGTGTCTCGAATGTTCTTATCGTTCACTTCTTCTACGTACTCATTCATATTATTGTACAAAGAATTCGCATGCATAATCGCATAACTTTTGGGGACAAATCCAAACGACGATTCATAAATCGTCTTCATATTGGCATAGTCCTTTGTAATCCGGTTCTCCATCTCTTGTTTCGATTCTGTAGAAATCAAATACTCGTCACGTAAATAGTCCATTAAGTAATGATTGTAGTATTCAATATCAGTTTTATCGGGCACATCATTCTCCGGAATCACCCCTAAAAGTTCACCCTGATCATTGAATGTATTGATGTAAGTCAGTTGATATCCGTTTGAACCGAGCTCCCAATAACCACTGCGTATCATCGGCTTCAAATCACGCGGTTTCAAGAATTTAGTATCAGAGCTCTCCATCTTGTCCGCGTATGTGAACATCGTAGCTCGGTAATTTAAGGCTTCAAGCACAGGCTGCGCAAAAATACTGGAGTCATTTCGACCATCTTCAAATGATAAAAATAACGCTTTTTCGGGAAGTGCATCTCCGTTTTCTAAAAAGTTCGTCACTTGATCTTGAGAGATTGTTTCAAACCCTTGCTCTCTTAAAAGGGTTAACTGTTGTCGAAGGGTGTCACGACCAACATATTTAGAAGATTCATTCCTAGCCACTCCGAAGTAAGAGAGCGCCACAAACCCTTTCGTATTCGTATATTTGCTTGCATCGGAAGGCTCGTACCGATCCGTAATCCATACGATGCGTATCAAGGTGACGACAAGCAATAATAGAATAACTGCTTGTATCACCGTACTGATACGCTTTCGTCGATTTTTCGATGCGACATTAAATGACTTACTGCTCATCGTCTCGACTATCCCCTTTCATGGCGAAAAACGGAAATGGCCGTCGTTTCGTTCGTCGTTCTTGCTTTTTATTCTGTTCCAGTACATCTTGAGGCGTGTCTCGAGTCCCCCATGTCGACTTCCAGAATGTGACCCACGCGACTGGCATCTGCCAGAGGAGGACAAACTCATAAAAAAGAACAAAGACAATGCCGAAAGACCAAAGTTTACTTTTGCGGAAGAAGAGATGCGCGAAGCTCATCATCAATGCCATCAATAACAACCCGAGTAAGAAAGTCGTCGGGAAAATGCCATATCGCGCCGGCACATAAATTAAATTGTAAGTAACGACGATTGGAGCGGCAATCGGGACAATTAGACCGACGATAAAGAATGCCGCCATAAAAGGCTCCTTACGCCAAACAAATCCTAGAGCGCGGAGTGATTCACGCAACCATGAACGTTTCCAACGCATCTGTTGACGTAAAAATACGCCTGTTTTAGATGGAACAATTGTCGAGCAAACAGCAAGATCTTGATAACTTGTTCGGTGAGTTTTCAAGATAAAATTCGTCATACTGCGATCATCACCAAATGTTGCCGGATGACCTAAGAAGCGTTGATTTAACCAATCTTCCGAGTTTTTGAGGACGAGATCTTTTCGGTAGCATGAGAGGGGGCCTGATAGACATGTCACACAATCAAACCACGATTCGGCCGCTTTCATAATTCGGAAAGCTACGTAATATCGGACAGTCTGTAGTTTTGTGAGTGCGTTCGTGAATTTATTCTCCACTTCAGTGCGTCCGGCTACGCCGCCCATTTCTGGATCTTGAAACGGTTGAACCAAGTTACGAATTGCTGTCGGTTCTAAGAAACTATCAGAATCAACGAAGACTACTAAGTCATGTTTGGCCATCTTGACACCAACGACGAGTGCTTCTCGTTTTCCGGCGTTTTCACTCAGAACGTGAAAACGCATCCTTGCTTTTGTATCGAAGCGCTCTCCATTGGCATCGATTTTTTCAAAAGCACGTCTTACGCGTTCAGCAGTTTGATCAGTTGAACAATCATCGACGACAATTACTTCAAGCTTGTCAATTGGATAAGCTTGGTCGATGCAGCTAATGATTGTTCGTTCAATCCACTCCTCCTCATTAAATACCGGAATGATAATCGACACACCCGGTTCATAGTCCAAGTTAATCGGCACATTCCGATACAAGAGTCCAAATAGATAACGACTAAGCAAAAAAGTGGCCGCTAACAAACTGTAAAAATATAAAAACTTGTTAAATCGAAAATAAATGACACTTTCTGCCCTCATTAAAATGACGAGCAACGTGATGAACAGGAGAAAAGCACTCGCCATGAAAATCGATAAACCCCAACGGCGTCGCTTGAAATAAAGGTCGAGCGGTTTTTCAAATATGAACGCCATGAATGTGATTTCTTCGCCTTCTATAAGTTCAACAAATGTTCGAACTTTCTTCGCGGATATACTAACTTTCGCTTCATACCCCTCTGGCATCGCACCATCAGGAATTGTGAATTTTAAATGCACTGCCGCATCGAAAGATGTTTCTTGCTCCCCTGCCGGCAACTCGAGTAAAATTCCCGTCGTTGAGATATTATGACACCGTAGCGTCGCTGATTTTTTGTTGTATTTAATTGTCACAGGGAAGTCAACAACGTACCGCTGTCCTTCTAATTTTTTCTTATACATCTCATTCGGATTCTCGATGACCCCATGCTCGAGAAATCCTCTGCGATCGATTGACCGTCGTACACCTTCTGGGTCTGGGATATTCGATAGGATTCGTCTGTCTTGAAGCGGCTGAAGAATAGTCTCTTTTTGTTCGTTCATCTCATTCGCTGTCGTTGACAGCTCCCTCCTTTTCTAACATCTTTGATATCGGTTGAATAGAATAACCGTCTCGATGTAAGGTTTCAATCACATCCGGTAAAACGTCTAAGGTGTGTGACTCGTCAAGCAGGTGCATCGTGATGATGCTCCCTGGTTCGACAGCTGTCATAATCCGGTCATAAACTTCTTCAGGTTCAATCTCCATATTCCAATCCCACGAGGCAATGTCATAGAGCATAATATAATCGACGCCCGTAGCTGTAATCACCCGAGCCGCTTCATCCGTCATGATGCCTTGAGCTGGGCGGAAATAATTCAGTGGTTTCTCTTGGAGCGCTTCCGTCAAAATTTCATCAGAACGCACCACATCTTGTTGTAGTTCATCAGTCGTCATCTCTGTGACCACTTGGTGGTGATAAGAGTGACTTGCGATTTCATGACCTCGCTCTAAAATCAAACGGGCAAGTTGCGGATTCTGCTCCACGCCCCTCGTAATCAAGAAAAATGTTGCTTTTACGTTATATCGGTCTAATACATCAAGCAATTCTAATGTTCTCGTTTCACTCGCCCAATCATCAAATGTCAACGCAACTTTTCGTTCGTCTGTTTGAAATTGGCGAATCACTTTTGGCTGTGTAGCTTCATCAAACGATTGCTCTTTAAGACCATTCGAAGGAATCGTACGTCCAGTGACATAGCTCATATTCTCTAGCTCTTCTAACGTGGAGAACACATATTTTCGGTCATTCATTCTTTCTGCTAACAAATCAATCAATGGGATAATTTCAGGATTCAAATATGTATTTAACTCAATGATTGCTCCGCGAGAAACAAACCGGTCAATGTAGGCAAGCATCTCTTCTGCAGACTGCATCATTCGATCTTTCGGATTAATAGTCGACGTAACGACCCGTTGGTCCAATTGAGAGGCGGCCAATTCAAAGTATTCTGTGCTATCGCCTGATTTAGAACGGACGTATTCAGGATCAAGTGAAAACCGATCTCGTAACACTTGATCAGCTAGAAATATTTCACGATATGCGTCTTCGTAAGATAGTTTGTCGGGTGCTACTAAATTGAGTGTATTGTTTTGAACGGAATGACCAGCATCAATAATCGTCTCAATCAGCTCTGGATTTTCTGCTGCCTGCATGCCCGGCACGAAAAAAGTCGCTGTGATATTTGAACGTTTCAACGCGTCCAATAATTCCATCATCGTCTGATCGTCTGCCAAACCATTAAATGTGAGTGCAATAGAAGGATTTGTCGTTTGTACTGTAGTTAGGGGAGGTAGAGCCGGAAGTGATGCTTTTGGAATCTCAAGCGATGGTTTCACTGTTTCAATTACTTTCTCATCTTGGCAGGCCGCGAGGAGAACCATACTGACTAATATTGAGGATATGAATGAATAGAATTTCATATGATGTTCCTTTCATTTCTGTAATGATGATTTCAAGTACAATACGTCCATCATAAAAAAATGTTTCATAAAGAGGATGTGATTTTTCAATGTTTGGTCAATATTTAGGTGTATAGCTCTATTCCAATGTGCAACTATACGCCTAATCCTATCCTTATATCTCATCTTTTTAAGATTTTTGTCTAAATAAAGAAATCTGAAAATTCCTAAATGTAAGCGTTGACATTTTGTTTTGACACGTGCTACATTTCAAGTATCAAATAACAACTGAACGGTCTCCTGCGCAGGAATGTTACCTTTAGTGGGCATAACCTGACTCGAGTCAGATGGTAGACGTGATTTCACGTATCTCATCTGACACGGGTCAGGTTTTTTATTTGACGCAAACCAAAAATCTAACGAAAAAGGAAGGTAATGGACATGAAGTACGAACAGCTCGCACGCGACATTATCCAGCAAGTCGGCGGCAAAGAGAACGTCAACAGCGTCGTCCACTGTATTACCCGTTTGCGTTTCAAATTGAAAGACGAAAGCAAGGCAAACACGGAAGCCATCAAAAACATGGACGGTGTCGTCACCGTCATGAAGAGTGGCGGCCAATACCAGGTCGTCATCGGCAACCACGTCCCGGACGTGTATAAAGCGGTCGTTGAAGTCGGCGGCTTCCAAAACCAGTCACCTGTTGAAGAAGAGGACGGCCCGAAAGGATCATTGTTCAGTCGGTTCATCGATATCATCTCTAGCATTTTCACCCCTGTCCTCGGCGTCTTGGCCGCGACCGGGATGATCAAAGGGTTCAACGCCCTCTTCGTTGCCCTCGGTTGGCTCGACGCCACATCTGGCACGTATCAGCTGTTGAACGCCATCGGCGACTCGTTGTTCTACTTCTTCCCGATCTTCCTCGGCTATACGGCCATTAAGAAGTTCGGCGGCAGTCCGTTCATCGGGATGGCCATCGGGGCGGCGCTCGTCTATCCGACGCTGTCGACGCTCACGGCCGGTGACCCGCTCTACACCGTCTTCGCCGGCACCATGTTCGAGTCACCGATCCACATCACGTTCCTCGGTGTCCCGGTCATCTTGATGACGTATTCGACATCGGTCATCCCAATCATCATCGCGGCGTTCTTCGCAGCGAAGCTTGAGAACTTCTTGAAGACGGTCATTCCAGACGTCGTCAAAATGTTCATCGTCCCGTTACTTACATTACTCATCATCGTCCCGCTCACGTTCATCTTGATCGGACCGATCGCGACGTGGGCCGGTATGTTGCTCGGTAGCGCCACGGTCGCCGTCTACAACTTGAGCCCGCTCGTCGCTGGTCTCTTCCTCGGTGGCTTATGGCAAGTGTTCGTCATCTTCGGTTTGCACTGGGGCCTTGTCCCGGTTGCCATCAACAACTTGACGTCGCTTGGGTCAGACCCTGTACTCGCACTCGTCTTCGCCGCCTCATTCGCGCAAATCGGTGCCGTACTCGCAGTCTTCCTTCGCATTAAAAATCAAAAGATCAAAACGCTCAGTATCCCGGCCTTCATCTCAGGCATCTTCGGTGTCACCGAGCCGGCCATCTACGGGGTCACGCTTCCACTTAAAAAACCGTTCATCATGAGCTGTATCGGTGGTGCCGTCGGTGGTGGAATCATGGGCATCATGGGTACACAAGTGTATATGATCGGCGGACTCGGCGTCTTCGGTTACCCGTCGAACATCTCACCGGAAGGACTCACGACTGGCTTCTACGGATCACTCATCGGGACGGCCGTCGCCTTCGTCGTCGGTTTCGTCTTGACGTACTTGTTCGGTGGCGTCAACAAAGCGGTCGCCGCGACGCCACAACCAGAAGTCACACCGGTCGCAGAAGAAGTATCAGCCACAAAAGTCGGCCAGGAGCAGATCCTTAGCCCACTCGCCGGGAACGTCGTCAACTTGAAAGACATCTCGGACGTCGCCTTCTCATCCGGCTCGCTCGGCCAAGGCGTCGCCATCGAACCGACGGAAGGCAAGCTCGTCGCCCCGGTCGCTGGGACGGTGTCCGCCCTCTTCCCGACGCATCACGCTATCGGCATCACGACCGAGACGGGCGCTGAGGTGCTCATCCATATCGGCATGGACACGGTTCAACTCGAAGGCAAACACTTTAAAGCACACGTCACGCAAGGCGAGTTCGTCGAGAAAGGACAGCTGTTGATTGAGTTCGACCTCGACGCAATCAAACGCTCTGGCCGTGCCCTCACGACACCGGTCATCGTCACGAACCGGAAAGTGATTTCACCGAGCCGCGCCACAAACGTTCGCTCAGGCGAAGCCTTGTTTGTCATCAACGAATAAATGTGGGAGGGCTCGTCCCTCCCCTATCTGAGAAAGGATGGATTTAATGAGTTTTCCAAACGGATTTTTATGGGGCGGCGCCATCGCCGCGAACCAAGCTGAAGGTGCGTACTTAGAAGGTGGCAAAGGCTTGACGACAGTCGACTTGTTGCCGACCGGGAAGAAGCGGTTCGACGTCATGTTCGGCGACTTGCCGTCACTCGAGCCGGTGCCAGGCGAGTTTTATCCGTCACACGAAGCGATCGACTTCTATCACCGTTATAAAGAAGATATCGCGCTGTTCGCCGAGATGGGCTTCAAGGCACTCCGCCTGTCGATCTCATGGGCCCGCATCTTCCCGAACGGCGACGACGCCGAGCCGAACGAGGCCGGGCTACAGTTTTATGACGACGTCTTCGACGAACTGTTGAAGCATGGGATTGAACCGGTCGTCACGATCGCCCACTTCGACGTTCCGGTCAGCCTCATCCAAAACTACGGTAGTTGGCGCGACCGTCGTGTCGTCGACTTCTTCGAGACGTACGCGACGACGCTGTTCACCCGCTATAACGGTAAAGTGAAATATTGGATGACGTTCAATGAGATCAATATGCTGTTGCACTTGCCGTTCATCGGCGCCGGTCTCGTCTTCGAAGACGGGGAGGACAAGCAGCAAGTGAAATACCAGGCGGCCCATCATCAGCTCGTCGCGAGTGCGAAAGCGGTCAAGGCGGCGCACACCATCAATCCTGACATGCAAGTCGGCTGCATGCTCGCGGCCGGTCAGACGTACGCCTACTCGTGCAACCCGGACGACGTCTTAGACGCGATGGACAAGGACCGTGAATCGTTCTTCTTCATCGATGTCCAGTCGCGCGGCGAGTACCCGGGCTATGCCAAACGTTTCCTCGACGAAAACGGCATCACGCTCCAAATGGAAGACGGCGACCTCGAGTTGTTGAAACAGCACACCGTCGACTATATCGGCTTCAGCTATTATGCGAGCCGGACGACGAGCACGGACCCGGAGATCAACGTATTGACCGAAGGCAACATCTTCAGCTCGCTCGAGAACCCATTCCTCGAGAAGTCGGAATGGGGCTGGACAATCGATCCGACCGGCTTCCGCATCACGGCGAACCAGCTGTACGACCGCTATCAGAAGCCACTGTTCGTCGTCGAGAACGGACTCGGTGCCGTCGACGCGCCAGACGCGAACGGCTACGTCGAGGACGATTACCGCATCGACTATATTGCGAAACATATCGAACAAATGCATGAGGCCATCAAGGACGGCGTCGAGATTCTCGGCTACACGAGCTGGGGCCCAATCGACTTGGTCAGCGCCTCGACCGGCGAGATGAAGAAACGTTACGGTTTCATCTATGTCGACAAAGACAACGCCGGAACTGGTACGCTCGCCCGCTCGAAGAAGAAGAGCTTTGATTGGTACAAGCAAGTTATCGCGACGAATGGAGAAGAAGTGACGCTCAAGGCGTCTGTAGAGAAATGAGAAAAACGCAGGTTGGCTTAATGCCAACCTGCGTTTCGTTTATAAATATTTTTTTATTGCTGTCACCGGATAGTTCGCAGCCTCCTACGTATGATCCGCGCGAAGTGTCGCATTGGACACTAGGAAGTAGTCGTACCTGACTTTACCTGGCTGATTCGGAACGGGGTCGTTCCACGTCTTGTCGAGGTGATACCATTCCCCATCGATTTTGACGAGGTTCCAAGCGTGAAGACCGGTTTCGACTTCCCCTGAGGTATATTTCGTCTCGACTCCGGTCGCTTCTAATAAAAGCAATGTCGTCAGCGCATACCCTTCACAGACACCTTCGCCGTTGAACAAAATCGAGTAAGGCGTATACGGGCTCGCGTAGCTGTCCAAGTTATAGGCCGTGTTCAAGACGACATAATCGTTCACG
Organism: Exiguobacterium sp. s6; assembly: GCF_018618155.1. NCBI lineage: Bacteria > Bacillati > Bacillota > Bacilli > Caryophanales > Exiguobacterium > Exiguobacterium sp. s6. The sequence goes on along the minus strand of NZ_JACSLN010000001.1, from coordinate 433,147 downwards.
TATTTCACTTTCTCAAAGTGGTTCAATCCGACCGGCATCTCCGCGAATACTTGGTCGACACGTGCTTGAATTTGGTTCGCCTGTTCGGTCGTCATGTCATAGGTGATGTCGAGCTCGACATCGACGTATCCTCCGTAATCCGTAACCTGCGTTTCCCATTGCCGAGACAAGCGATAGACGTAAATATGATTCGCCTCGAGCCAGTCGCCTGCCTGTTCCATCATTTGTTCAAAGTTTTTGCTGTCCCCGATATAACGGACGGCAAACGACTCATCGAACTGGCTCATATGATAAGCGAGCACCATACCTAATTCTTCTGGTGAAGCAATCTGACCTGGTAACTCGAATGTGTCTCCGAGAAGCGCGGTCGTCTCACTTACGACAGGTTTTGGTTCGAATTGTTTCGCAGGGTTATGTTCGTGCCGCTTTAATTCACTCTTAAGTGAATGAAGTTGATTGTTTGTATAAAACCAAATTATTAGGTGGCATCGAAAATCACTAAGAAGTATTAAAATGATTTTTTGTTGTATTTTTTGCTAATGATGGATATATTTTAACTTTCTTCTCGATATTTGAACGAAGAACAGCTGAATGTATATGCCAAGCTTACGAGTAAAGCCCTTCGTAACTGTGAGTCACAGAGACGAAGGGCTTTACTTTGCTCTCTATTCAACTTAACGCGATATTCAACAGTAGTGAGGATAGACGAAGTTTTCTTTGAGAAATCCTACATCTCGTTTGATGTGTATCCATCGACGGGAACTAAAGCGATTCAGACTCTATTACGTCGATAATTTGAAATATATTTTCCCTTTTGCCCGAGAGATGTCACCGAAACACCATTTTTCTGGACGATCAATCATAACTTGATACAGAATTTGACCGTAAAATTGAGCTGCAAATGTATCGTCTTTTTGACAGGCAATCCAAATGGGTCCATATAGCGTTCCTCTCCAGTCACTCCCTGGAATTCAACTCGATGTATGCACTTCTCCACAATCAATCACTCGATTTAATTCTTCAACAATCACCCGATAATCTTCATTGTTCAAGCTTTTCATCCGTTGCTTAAACGATTTTTCGTAAGCCACCACGGTGATTTGTTTGCCTTCAATTAAGTAGAGCATATCCATTCCTCCTCGAGGTCAAATGCGTCAAAAAATTAATTTGTCTGGGATAAGCGCAAAATTTCTGCCGCGGCTTTAAATCTCATTTCGGGATCCTTAGACTCAAGCAATGACACCATGACTTCCTTTGCTCGATTTTGTACATCTGCCGTGAATAGTTCTGACTTCAATGAAGATTCTTTTGGAGGAGACAGGATAAATGGGTTACTCCCATCATCCTCGAAATTAAGAAACGTTCCAAGTTCCGCTTCTTCGACCGTTCCGGAGAACTTTGTGATAATCCCTCTGTTTTTAACAAACTCAATCACATCATGATTTAGATTTGCTTTTGCGACAGTAGCAACCCATTCAACACTTCGACGATGACACATACCTTCCTCATTGTCATAGGCAGGTTCATAATAATATGGCCCAACAAGCCCAATATGGACGATGACTCCGACCGGGACTAAAATAACATCTTTTTCTTGAATCACGTTCACAAATGTATTCACGGCACCGGTATACGCTCCTAGTTGCTGACCTGTGTATCCATATGCTTGCTCAAGTCTTTCTCGAATTCCTTCACGATTGATTCCCTTCAAATCTCCGATCCCAGGCCAACCGATGCAGACAAATCCTTCATCAAGAAATAACTTCCATCGTTCAATGCCATGCGGACGACTCTTCAATTGAAATATTTGTTTCATAACAAACACTCTCCTACTCTTAGGGTTCTTTAGAATATAATAAGAATAAATCATAGTTTCGTTTTTGTCAAACCTTTAAAGACCCAAAGAGTTTAATGGTTTGAATGAGTTTAAACTATGGGTGCTTTTTATTGAAACCGTACGATGAAAAAACGGCATTCTTATAAAAAGAATACCGTCTCGTTCATCATAAAATCTGGAGTTGTAATCCTGACACATCTTATTCGAACACTCTTGCAATCATAAAGAGCGTTTCCTTTTGGTATATCCACTTCAATTTGTTTGAGCTTATTTTCTGCCATCTTGTATGGTCTCGTCAATCATTTCGAAGGTGCAATGAAACTACTTTTAGCTCTTAAACCGTTTGATACTGCTTCAAACTCTTTCAGTTGATCGATTGTTCCAGAAAGAAGTCCACCTTCGTCATCAAGAATATTCGTCTCAAGCAATCCTTTTGAAAGTTGCGCAATGAGAAGGCTCGTATGAACGGTTTCTTTCTCTTCTTTAGTAAATTGCTTCCAATCAGTTTTAAACTGAATGATTTTTCTAAGGTCTTTATCTGCTTTTAGCTGTAGTTTTCGAATGTCGAGTAATAGGATGTTGAATGAGTTCGTCACATTATAAATATTTTCAAGTGCCGTCGTAAAGATTTGTTGTTGTTCGTGTTTTACTTTGGCTTTAGCTACTTCAGTTCTAGCCTCTTCGAGTTTTTGTGTTGCGATTGAATCCATCACAAAACCCCCGACTGCGATGGCTGGACCAGCCACCAATCCACCAAGTGCTAATGTTCCCCCTGCTATTCCGTAACCACCTGCTGCAAGCGACCCACCACCTAAATAAGCAAGAGTGGCATTTGTAGCAGCTACGCCAGTCAACGAGGTACCTATAGAAGCAGACCCAAGAGACATTATGCCTGAATATGCACCAAATGCTACAAATGCTCCTGTACCTGCAGAAAACGTGACATTTGAAAGAATATTTGTCATTTCAATTGTGTAGCTTTTTAATTCATTAAAAATTTCTTGTTCTGATTTTGTTAAAATTTTCGAATTCATATTCCGAACTTTGTTCATTCTTTCAATATATTTTTCGATTTGTTTTAAAAGTTTAAGTTTTTCTTCACCCAATTTTTCAAGAGATGCATTTGAAGAGACACGTATTTCTTCAATTTCACTTTGCCCTTTTTTTAACAAATAGTTAGCATTTTTTGTGATTCGATTAGCCTCATCACTCTTCTCGATGGCATCGATTCCTTTTTTCACACCCACAGCTCCTGCTACGACAGCTGCTCCTGCTAAAATAAATGGGATTGGCATCTTGTTTCCTCCTGGACATTATAATATGAATGGAATCGTTGAATCTGACATCATCTCATCGAATTCGTCAAAATTCGTCAATCGTAATTTGATTTCAAATTGTTCAGCAAGCCGTATAATTGATTGATTTATTTGTTCTGGCGTAATCGCATACCTAATTTCCCTCATCATAGAATGAATCGTTTCCCACTCCAACGTATCGCGTTCACCAATTTGAATCACTTCTTGATGCAATAAGCTTAATTGCTTCGTCATTTCCAAGCAAAACACTTCAATCTCTAATCGTTTCTCCTTCGCGAGTTTCGCCTTTCGGTTAAGGCGAATCAACTCTTTAACCACATATTGCCCAGCTGCATAACCAATCATCCCAGGTATAGTCAGTATAAGTGGGTTTAACGTATTCGGGACTGCTTGTTTGACTGCCGTCGTTAAAAATGCCGCAGCGAATGTTCCAGTAACGTGTTCGCTTGTATCAGTCAAAAAATCGATAACCTGATAGTTCGAATCATTTAAAAGTCGATATATATTTTGACTGAGATCAACTGAAGAATTAAGGATTTGTCCAATCACATTTGTCTTTGCAATCTGTTTTGCTATAGCTTTTGAGGATGCACTCAACTGACCTTGAATCAATACTGTCGCTCCTGTAATAACATAATTCGAAAGTGTGCTCGTAGCGACAATCTTGGCATAATCGCCCCCCGCTTCTTTCCACGTGTATGCTTCGTCCACGATTAAACGATGTAAAATAAAAGGTGACGCTAAGACACTACTTATAGTCGCCCCTTGGAGAGCAGCCTGTTTACCTGCGACATGGGCTTCCTTGACACTTCGTTTCAAGTGTTCGCGCAATGGTCGCAGTCGATGATTCATCGCATCGCTTTGGGAGCCGCCATCAATTAGCCGAGACTTTACAGATTCGGCATTTTTCTTTTTATCGAGAATTTGTTGAGCTTTCTCAACCTCACCTCGTTGTCTCAACCGATTAATTTGCTCATTATAGCTGTCGATTCGCTTAGTTAAATACTGATGCGCATCGTTCAGCTGTTCAGTCGGAATTGCTAGCCATTGGTCTTGATATTTTCCGAATTCTTTTTTCGTAAGAAACTGTCTGACGTTTTCCGCACCTGTCTTCCCTCTGAACTTGAGTTGGACACTAGATTGATGAATACGTTCACCTGTTCGCTCGTCAATCCAGACAATATCGGCGGTCGGATCGTTGACTTGCCCGAGTTCGTCCGTGCGGTAGGCACGAATGTTCGACTTGTTTCGAATTGCATGAATGTTGTCGCGCGTGACCATATTAATTTCGGCGTCAAAGCCCGCCTGCTGTTTCAAATTCTGGGCGCTATAATCAGGATGAATTTTACTCTTAGCGACCGCTTTATGTCCTTTAGCCCCATTTTGACCTCTATATCCTCGAATCAATTCTTTTTGGACCAGTGTTTCTCTTGTCAATAAGGCATCGAGACTCGATTGGCCCCCTGATCGGATCAAACGCTTCCGTTTAGTATGTATGTGTTCCATCAGAGGCCTCCTTTTTTAGCGTCTGACACACCGCACTGTTGGATAAAACATATTCATCCCAACTCATCTCAGAAGCAAATAAGATGTCATATCCTTCAGTGATACGGCAGTACAAGGGTCTTGTCTCATAAATAGAGCATTGATGGTACTCATTCAAGTGAATACATGTCCCGTTACCGTCATCAAATTCTTCAAATCCAGGAATCATACCAATTTTTCGACAACATAGCCCACATGAATCACAAGGGAAAGTGCGCGCCTTCACGATAACGCCCACACTCCTTCCTAAATAAGATACTTGAATTATATACTTTATTATTGGTTTATACTGCTAAAAAAACATTGTAGGTTCCTTATTTTTACTATTGAGGATTGAGCATTACCACAATTAGTAAGATAAATAAACCTCATCATAAAAACTCATCATACAATCGCATGATGAGTTCCAAAAAAATGATTCATTCTACACTGAACTTATAAACCGTCCTCGAGTGATACAACTCCTCGGGTTTCAGTTCGATCGATGTGGCGATGTCTGGATGGTTCGGTGCGTCCGGGAACGCTTGCGCTTCTAAACAAATTGCACTATGTTTCTGCCGTCCCTCAAGCGTGACCGGTGTCTCTTCACTGAGGAAGTTGGCTGTATAGACGACCATGACCGGTTGATTCGTCTCGACGTCCATGACGCGTCCGCTCACCGGATCATACAACCGGGTCACCCCGTCCTTCAACAGGAACGGATGATCCAATCCACCAGCCTTGACGATGGCTTCGTCCTGCGACGAAATCGCCTCACCGACTGGTTTCCCGTCACGGAAGTCGAACGGTGTCGCCTCCACTTCAAGCAACTCTCCCGTCGGCAACGACTCGTCATCGAGTCGTGCCACTCGGTCAGCCGGTAGCGTCAACACATGGTCATGAATCGTCGGGCGTCCGCCGAGATTGAAATAGTTGTGATGGTTCAAGTTGACCCACGTCCGTTCGTCCGTCTGGGCCGTCATCGTGACGACGAGCTCGTTGTCGTCCGTCAACTCATAGACGACCTTGAACGTGACGTTGCCGGGATACCCTTCTTCCCCGTCCGGGCTCACATACGTAAAGGTAATCGCCTGCCCTTCGACGTCCATGTCCCAATGCCGGGACGTGATGCCTTCGTCTCCACCGTGGATATGATGCGTGGCCTCGCTTGGGGTCAAGGCCACGCCATCAATCTCCGCATTGCGAATCCGTCCGGCAATCCGTCCGACGACGGAACCGAGATAGACCGGGTTCTCCAGGTATTGCTCGGGACTGCCATATTTCAAAATGACAGAGTCCATGTTCCCGTCACGGTCCGGTGCCGTCAGCTCGGTCATGGCACACCCGTATGAAATGGCCGACAAGCGCATACCGTTCTTGTTTTCAATCGTTGCTTCTCTCAACTGGCTCACCTACTTCAACTAGTTTACCTGTTCATTCCCGTAGTCGTCGCTCCGTACTCCACTTTATCGACGTGACTCAAAAACGCGTTCATGAATGCGGTGAAACGTTCCTGTCCTTCCGGCGTCTGTTTGAATACGCCCGCGTCCTCGAGTCCTTTGACGAACTTGTCGACGACGGCCTGGTCGACGATTGTCTTCGCGTCGCCTGACTTCGTCTTCAACTCGTCCGCCCACGCGCGGTGCATGTCCGCGACGTCAACATCTTCTCCGGCCACATAGCGGACGACTTGTTCGAGTTCGGTCTTCAGTCGGGCCGGCAATACGGCGAGCCCCATCACTTCGATCAAGCCGATATTCTCGCGTTTGATGTGGTGGACGTCAGCGTGCGGATGAAAGATGCCGTCCGGATGTTCGTCGCTCGTCCGATTGTTGCGAAGGACGAGGTCGAGCTCATAGCGACCGTCGCGCCGGCGCGCAATCGGCGTCACCGTATTGTGACGGGTCTCACCCGAATACGGGACGATGTCACCTTCGGCATACTCCTTCCAATGCCCGAGCAACTGATTCGCCAACATGACGAGCTGCTCTTTCTGCCGTGAGCGGAGCCGCACGACCGAGAGTGGCCAATAGAGCGTCTCGATTTCGACTTGATCGTAACGGTCCGAGCGATACGTCGAGACGACCTTGGCATCATCCATCGCAAACCGGTAGCGGCCGGCCTGGTAATGGTCGTGCGTCAAAATCGATCCACCAACGATTGGCAAGTCCGCGTTTGACCCAGCGAAGTAATGCGGGAACTGTGACACGAAGTCGAGCAGACGCTCGAACGCGCCCCGGTCGATGACCATGTCCCGCACTTCGTTCGACAACAAAATCGAGTGCTCGTTGTAATAGAGATACGGCGAGTATTGGAACGACCATGCCTGCCCGCCGAGTGTGAGTGGGATGATGCGGTGGTTGGCCCGGGCCGGATGTTTCAAGTGGCCGCCGTAACCTTCGTTCTCAATCGCGAGCAGCCCTTTCGGATAGTTCGTCTCCGGCGTCGGTTGCAGGCGGGCCCGGGCGATCTCGCGCGGGTCCTTCTCCGGCTTCGACAGGTTGATGGTGATATCGAGCGTGCCGTAGCGGGTCGGTGCCTGGTACGTGATGTTGTTGGCAATCCGTTTCGTCTGGATATAGTTCGAGGCTTGGCTCATCTTATAGAAGAAATCCGTCGCCGCTTCAACATCGGCAGCTCGAAGCGCGTTGAACGTGCGCGTCACCTCGGACGGTTTCGAGACAAACACGTCCATGACCTCGGCCATGAACCGGTCCTTCTCTTCGAGCAAGTCGTCGACGAGCCCGCGTTCGACCGCGTGTTCTGTCAATGTCTCGAGCAGATTCGGGATCGAGTCGTGCGGGACGAACGTCGGTTTCGTGAAATCGAGCTGACCGATTCGGGCGAGGACACGGTTCCGTGAATAGACACGGTCTTGTTCCGTGATCAGTTCCTCCCGAATCGCCGCCTCGACGAGTGCTTCAATCGTAGATTCAATCATCGTCTCACCCCTTCGACATGTTTATAGCCTTCTGGATGATGCTTGTGCCAGTTCCAGGCGTCGGCCAAAATGACATCGACCGTCGACCGTTCCGGCACCCAGCTGAGCACTTGCTTCGCCTTGTCCGGTGACGCGATCAGCATCGCCGGGTCACCGGCACGACGGACGCCCATCTGCACCGGGATGGCATGTCCCGTCACGCGACGGGCCGCCTCGATGATTTCGAGCACCGACAGTCCTGTCTCCGTGCCGAGATTGAACACGTCGCTCGCACCACCTTGTTTCAAATAATCGAGCGCGCGCACGTGGGCGTCGACGAGGTCTTGCACGTGGATGTAATCGCGGATACATGTCCCGTCCGGCGTCTGGTAATCGTCGCCGAACACGGTGATGGCGTCACGCTTCCCGTTCGCCACTTCGAGCACGAGCGGGATGAGGTGCGTCTCCGGCATATGGTCCTCCCCGATCTCACCGGTCGGGTCGGAACCGGCGACGTTGAAGTAACGAAGCGCCACGAAACGGATACCGAAGGCACGGTCGCACCATTTCATCATCGTCTCCATCGCGAGCTTCGTCGCCCCGTACGTGTTCGTCGGGTTCGTCGCGGCCGTCTCGCGGATCGGCATCTCGTCCTGGTCGCCATATGTCGCGGCCGTCGAGGAGAAGACGATCCGTGTCACGCCATGTTTCCGCATCGTCTCGAGCAACACTTGGGTCCCGAAGACGTTGTTGTCGTAATACTTCAACGGCTCCTCCATCGACTCGCCGACGAGTGAGTTGGCCGCGAAATGGAGCACCTCGGTGATCGACTCGTTCGCGAACGTCTGGTCCATGAAGGCACGGTCGCGGATATCCCCTTTAAATAAGCGGACCTGTTCCGGTATCGACTCGATATGCCCGGTCTGAAGATTGTCGATCACGATGACGTCTTCCCCGCGCGCGAGCAAGGCGCGGACTGCATGGGAGCCGATATAACCGGCCCCTCCGACGACGAGTACACTCATTTCACTTCCTCCTCTACGAGTTCACGCGCGCCGTCCCCGACGGACGCGATATAAAATGTCGGCGCGTAGCCGATCTCTGTTTCATATACGGTCGACACCGTCTGCATGACTGCTTCCGTCGCCGTCTTGTCGACGATCGCGATGGCACAGCCGCCGAAGCCGGCGCCGGTCATCCGGCTGCCGATGACGCCGTCGCAACTTTGTGTCGCGGCGACGAGCGTGTCGAGCTCGCGACCCGTCACTTCGTAGTCATCTTTCAGTGACGCGTGCGAGTCGTTCATCAGTTGCCCGAACGCGTCGAGCCGTCCATCCTCTAGCGCGATGAAGGCGAGCTTCGTCCGCTCGTTCTCCGAGATGGCGTGTCGCGCCCGCTTGCGAAGTGTCTCCGGGAGCTCGTCCGCCACCGTCTCGAACGTCTCGACCGACAGTTGACCGAGCGAGGCGACGTCGAAATGCTGTTGCAGGAGGCCGAGCGCCGTATCGCACTCGGTGCGGCGTTCGTTATATTTCGAGTCGGCGAGTTCGCGGCGTTTGTTCGTGTTCATAATCAAGATGTCATAGCCGTCGAGTTTGATCGGTGCGTAGTCGTGATGGAGCGTGTCGCAATCGAGCAGGATGGCGTGGTCCGCTTTCCCCATCCCGATGGCGAACTGGTCCATGATGCCGGAGTTGACGCCGATGAAGTCGTTCTCGACGCGCTGTCCGAGATGGACGAGGTCAATCCGTTCGAGACCGAGTCCGTATACCTCATTGATCATGAGCGCCGTCACGAGTTCGAGCGAGGCCGACGATGACAAGCCGGCACCGTTCGGGATATTGCCGGCGAGGAGGAAATCGAATCCTCCGACCGCGTGCCCGTCCGCGCGCAGGAGCGCGACGACGCCTTTGACGTAGTTCGCCCAGTCGTGGCGCGTCTCATACGTCCCATCCGTCAGCGGGAACGAGATGATGCCGACGTCCTCGAAGTTGAGCGAGTAGACGCGGATCAGTTCATCTTCACGCTTCCGGACGAGTCCGTACGTGCCGAACGTGATGGCACATGGGAAGACGTGGCCTCCGTTGTAATCGGTGTGTTCGCCAATCAAGTTGATGCGGCCCGGTGCGAAGAAGCTTCGCTCGGGGCTTGCCGAGAACACGGTCTCGAACTGTTCGTTCAGGTGTGCTGAATCAAATGAAAGCATACGACTCCATCCCTTTCTTTGCTCATGCCGGGCGGATGACCAGGCAATACGCGTCATAGTCCTGTTGTTGTGTGAGTGTGAGGCCTTGTTCCATCAAATAGCGTCCGCTCACGCGTCGGTCGTCATAGACGTAGACGCGCTCCGGGTCGAGCCCGGCGAGTTTGATGCGCAATCGGTTCTTACCGTAATGACGACGGTCGGCGTTGACGAGGACGACATAGTCCTCACCGTCCGTGTAACCCATCGCATGCACCCCGTCCGTTTTGAGCGAGGCAAGGCGATAGCTCGTACCGTGCTGAACGAGCGGGCGGATCGACTTGTATGTCTTGATCCATTGTGCCGCCTCAACAAGCTCGTCCTTGCTCCATTCGAGCAGGTTGCCGCCGATACCGAGCGTGCCTTGCATCGCGCTGACGAAGCGATAACTGAGCGGGAGCGATCGACCGTTTAACCAGTTCGGCGCGTCCGTCACCCAGCAGCTCATCATCTTGGCGTTATAGGCGTACGAGAAGCCTTCCTGAATCTCGAGCCGGTCAAGCGCATCGGTGTTGTCGCTCGTCCAGACTTGTTCGACGCGCGTCAGCACACCGAGGTCAATCCGTCCCCCGCCGCCGGCACATGACTCGAAAGCGACGTCCGGGTGTTTCGCCCGGAGCGTGTCGAGGATGCGATAGACGGCTTCCGTATGACGGAGCCACAGCTCTTTCGCGTCCCGTAACTGCGGACTGTCCGGCTCTGAGAAGGCCCGGTTCATATCCCACTTGATATAGCGGATCGCGTGATTCGACAGCAAATCGTCCAATAGGCCGGTCACGTGCGCCTCGACTTCCGGGAGCGCCAAGTTCAACACGAACTGGTTGCGCGACGTCGTCGATGGGCGTCCGTCCGTCTGGTAAATCCAATCAGGATGCGCCCGGTACAAATCGGAGTCCGGGTTGACCATCTCCGGTTCGACCCAGAGGCCGAACTGGAGGCCTTTGTCCTCGACGTAACGGATGAGCGGCTCGAGCCCGTTCGGGAACTTCGTCGTGTTGACGTGCCAATCGCCGAGACCGGCCGCGTCCGAGTTGCGTTCGCCGAACCAGCCATCATCGACAACGAACAGCTCGCAGCCGATATTTGCCGCCTTATCGACGAGCCGTTTCTGCCCGTCCTCGCTGACGTCGAAATACGTCGCTTCCCATGAGTTATACAAGACAGGTCGGAGCATCTCGCGCGTCCGTTCCGGCATGATGACGTCGCGCTCAAAATCGTGCGCGTTCCGGCTCATGCCGCCAAAACCCTGTTGCGTGTAACCGATATAGCCGGTCGGTGTCGTGACCGATTCACCCGCTTGAAGTCTCTTCGCGAAGTCGAACGGGTTGAGCCCGCCCGTCACTTGCGTAAAACCGAACTGGTCACGTTCGAAATGAATCGCCCAGTTGCCAGAGTGACCGAGGAAGCCGTAAATGACTTCACCGTTCGTCTCCGTCGCCGACTGATCCAGTGCGAACCACGGATTGCTTTGGTGGCTCGTCAAGCCGCGGCGGCTCTCGATCGTCTTCTTACCTGGGAGCAACTCGCCTTGCTGCAGCTGGAACTCGCTCGTCCACGCCCCTGAGAAATGACTGAGGCGAAGTTTGCGTTCCGTCAATCCGAGGCTGAACGACTGTGCGCTCTCGAGCGTCACCGTCTCCCTTGCCTTGAGCGTCATATGGCGGGCGATCATGTCATACGCCGCATACACCGTGAAGTGGAGCGTGACGGTCAACTGTTGAATCGAATCGACCAAGTCGATCTCAAGCGTGTCGCCATCGATGCGGGCATCTTGGAACGTAAAAGCATGTAGCCGTTCACGTTCCGTATGGCTCTTCAACGTCGGCTCCGTATAGACGAGGTCGCCGAACGAGGCGAACTCGTACGCGGCGACGCCTTCTGGTGTCTCGAATGACGAATGCAAAATACGTGCGTCCGGCAGCTCGCCGTAATCGTCTTCATGAAGACGGCCGCCGAGATATTGATGGACGAGTCGTCCGCGGGCGTCGACGTCGAACACGTAGGCGAGGCTTTTTCCTTCAATCACGAAGCGGTTGTCGAAGCAGTAGATCATTCCCCCACCTCCTGCTTCAAGATGACGACGTCGAGCGGGTTGAGCTCGAGCTTGCCTGATACTGCATCCCCGTCGAGCGTCTGCCAGTCGCCTGACACGTCGACCGTCGACGTCACGTCCGTCGAGTGGTTTAGATAGAAGCGGATGACGTAACCGTCGCCGTGGCGGTCGACTTTCTCGACGTCGTCCGGGAGACGGTTCGCATCGATGCCGGCGCGTGTGAGCGCCTCGTTGTAAATCGTATCAAGCATCGCATCATCGACCGATGAGCCGATGTACGTCACGTCGCCTTTGTACGTGTGGCGCGTGACGGCGGCCGTCCCTTTGTAGAACGCCTGCTCATACGTCGCGAGCACGTCGGCACCCTTCGGAGTGATCAAATCGCACCAGATGTTCGCCTCGGACACATAGTCACCGAGTCTAACTTGGTTCGACTGGACCGCCTGTAAGCTCTCGTACTCATCGATCTCGATGCCGGCATATTTTGCGAACTTGCCCGGGAGCGTGTCGAAGTGACAACGGTTGATTGGGTCTTTGACGCCCGTCCGGTACGTGAAGATGACGTGGCCACCGTTCTCGATATAGTCGATGAGCGAGGCATCGAACGTGTCATTTCCGAGGAAATAGAGCGGCACGACGACGAGTTTGTAGCGGTCGAGCGCATCGCCTGGGAAGACGATGTCCGTGTTGACGCCTTGGCGGACAGCTGCCCCGTAAAAGCGGACGAACTCCTGTTTGAAGTTGAACGCGTCCGAGTGCAGCTGATGCGTCCACGCCCATAAGTTCTCTTGGTCGAAGTAGACGGCGACGTCGGCCTTGTATTCGGCCGCGTTGATTAGATCGCCATGCGTCGAGAGCTCTTTCATGACGCCCTGCACTTCATCGAACTTCCGTTTCGGCTTGCCGTCGTGATCGATGATGCCGTGGCAGAACTCCTCGGTCCCGAAATGGGCGGCCCGGAAACGGAAATAGACGATCGCTTCGGCGCCGCGCGCAACGGCCTGATGCGTCCACAGACGGATGTGGCCCGGTCTTGGCAAGTAGCCGATCCGGCTCCAGCCTTGCGCACCACTGAGCTGCTCCATCACCCAGAAGCCTTTGCCTTGTTTTGACGAGCGACACAAGTCATGGTCGTGCGCCGTCTTCTCGAAACGGTTAGGCTCCGGCAACCCGCCCCAGACAGGATAGTTGTCGAACGAGACGTAATCGAGGTCTTGGGCCATCTGTTGCTGGTTGATCGCCATGTCGCTATAGACGAGGTTATGTGTGATGAACGCATCGTCATGGATGAGCGGCCGGAGCGTGTCGACTTGGAGCTTGTTGAACGAACGGTACGCGTCCGAACAGAAGCGGTCGAAATCGACGAGGAGCGACGGGTTGTGCTCTTGGAACACGGTACGAGGGACCGGAATCTGACTCCATGCCGAGTATGTATGGCTCCAGAAGACGGTCCCCCAGGCCGCGTTCAACGCGTCGAGCGTCTCATAGCGGTCTTTTAGCCAGGCTTGGAACGCGACTTGATCGACGTCGCCGTACGAGCGATCCGATTTCTCGTGGCCGTACTCGTTGTCGGTCTGCCAGCCGATGACGGCCGGATGCTTCCCGTAACGTTCCGCCATCTTCCGCGTGATGCGCTCGCAATACTCGCGGTATACCGGACTGTTCACCGTATAGTGGCGGCGGGCGCCGAAACTGATGCGGACCCCGTCCGCCGTCACCGGCAAGATGTCCGGATATTTCTCGATCAACCAGGCCGGTGGCGTCGCCGTCGGCGTGCCGAGGATGACGTCGAAGTCCTTGCCGAACGTGTCGACGACCTCGTCCCAAAATGAGAAGTCGAACTCGCCATCGGCCGGCTCCATCATCGTCCACGCGAACTCCGCCATCCGGATCACGTTGACCCCAAGCTCTTTCATCAAGCGGACGTCCTCGTCCCATAGGGCGCGGTCCGTCTGTTCTGGGTAATAATCTACACCTACATACATTTGATTCACCTCAATCGATTATTTGACCGCTCCCGAAGTCATGCCTTTCTGTAAGAAGCGTTGGAAGAAGATATAGAACACCATCGTCGGCAAGCTGATCAACACGAGCGAGGCGTATAGTTTACCTGGATCACCACCGAGCGCTTCCGTGAAGAACGTCGGGGCCATCGTCACCGTCTGATAGGCCGGGTCCGTCATGAACGTGAGGACCATCAAATACTCGTTCCACGAGTTGAGGAACGCATAGATCGTCGCCGTCGCAAGTGCCGGCTTGGCGAGCGGCATCATGATCTTATAGAAGATTTGGAACGTCGTCGCCCCGTCGATATGGGCTGCTTCCATCAGTTCGTTCGGCAGCTCGTCGAAGTAACTCTTGATGAGCATCAGCCCGAACGGGAGGAAGAACGCCACCTCGGCGCCGATCAATCCCCAGTAGCTGTTCAAGCCGTCAAGGTTGCGCAGCGTGAAGAAGAGCGGGACGATGAGCGACGCGACCGGCAACATGAGCCCGGCCAAGACGAGGTTGAAGAGTAACCGTTTCCCCGCGAACTCGAGCTTCGAGAAGCCGAACGCCGCAAAGGCGAGGAACGAGATCGAGATGATGATCATAAAGAACGCGACGATGAAACTGTTAAAGACGAACTGAGGGAAGTTCGGGTTCTGTAACGTCGCGATATAGTTACTGAAGCCGTTGACCCGTAAACTCTCTTTGAACATGACGAAGATCGGGAACAACCAAATGACCGCCATGAGCGACAAGCCGAGATTGGTGAGCCATCTTCCTTTTTTCGTTTGGATTTCCATGGGTATCCCTCCTCAGTCCATTTTCTTCTGTACGCGTGTCTGGAAGTACGTGATGCTAAGCGCGATGATGAGCAAGATGATGGCGACGGCACTGGCATAGCCGACCTCTTGGTGCAACATCGATTTTCGGAACAGGTATGTCGAGATGACCTCGGTCGAGTTACCCGGTCCACCTTGCGTCGAGATCCAGACGATATCGAACGTCTTCAATCCGCCGATGACCCCGAGAATCGTCAGCGTGAACGTCGTCCCTTTCAAGTTCGGGAACACGACGCTCCAGAGCGTGCGCCAGAAGCCGGCGCCATCGATATTGGCCGCCTCGAACACTTCACGCTCGATGGCGAGCATCGCCATGTAGTACATGATCATCGACGAGCCCGTCCATTGGAAGATGTTGATCAAGATGATGGCGTACAAGGCGACGTCCTGGTCGCCGAGCCAGTTCTGTTCGAACGCACCGAGACCGACCATGCGGAGAAATTCGTTGATGTAGCCGAACTGGAAGTCGAAGATTTGTGAGAACGCGGCACCCAACACGACCGGGCTCAACACGACCGGGAAGAAGAACACCGACTTGAAGAACGTGCGGCCGACACCTTTCGTGTGGAGCAGGTACGCCAAGACGAGCCCGAGCCCGGCTTGAATCGTCACGGTCAAGACGGTGAAGATACCCGTGTTCTTGAGCGCGTTATAAAATTCCGGGTCGCTGAACATACGGCCGAAGTTCTCGAAGCCGATGTACGTCTTCTCGAACGAGATGCCGTCCCACGAGAACAGGGAGTGATAGGCGTTATAGAAGATGCCGTAATAGATGAAGGCGATGACGAACAGGACGGTCGGGGCGACGAACGCCCAGCCGATCAAGTTCTTTTTCAGCTGCGCTTTCTTCTTCGTCGAATCCGGTCGTTGCGGCGGGACCGCCGACAGCTTCGGCTGTTCTTCCGGTAACTCGGTTGCGTGTTGCATAAGGTTCCCTCACTTTCCTATCAAAAAATCGAGCGCCAGTCAGGCTGGCCACTGGCGCTCGTTCGATTATTTACCTTGATCGGCGATGGCTTGGATGCGCGCGAGCGCTTCTTTCGCGTCTTGACCGCCGGCGATGTTTTGAAGTTCTTTGCCGAGCGTGTCGTATACTTTCGGGTCACGGATACCACGGCCCGCGACGGCGTTCTTCACCGTCTCGTTCAAGATTTTGTACGACTCGCGTTCTACGTCAGACGTGAACTTGTCCTCGTACGCCACTTCGATGTCTTTGACGGCTGGTGCCATCTCGAACTTCTCCATGTAGAGAGCTTGGCCTTCGCCTTGCGTCATGTAGGCGATGAAGGCGGCCGCGCCGTCTTGTTGTTTCGACTCCTTGTTGACGCCGAGTGCCATGTCGATTGAGGCGATGACCGGTTGTTCTGTGCCACCAGCGAGGTTCGGGAGCGGGACGAAACCGATCTCGTCTTCGAAGTTGTTCCACTTGTCACGCTTCTCGACCGTCGTCATCGAGTGGGCTTCCCATGAGCCGATGACCCACATCGCCGCTTTCTTGTCGAAGAAGTTGTTCATGCCGTCCATGTATGTCGCAAGGCCCAAAGCGCCTTCTTGGAACACTTTGTCTTCGAACAATTGTTGCCAAAGTTCAGCCGTCTCAACCATCTCTTTGTCCGTCCATTTCGCCTCACCCTCAAGTACTTTTTGGATGTACCCTGGTGCGACTTGGTGGCTCAAGACGTTGAAGACGTCGGTGCCGACCCAGGCATCTTTCGCGCCGAGCTGCATCGGGATGACCTTGTCGCCCGAGGCGTTGATCTTGTCGATCGCCGCAATCGTCTCGTCATACGTCTTCGGCGGCGTCACGCCGTATTTGTCGAGCATCGTCTTGTTGTACATGAGGTACGCCTGGCCTGTGAACCCGACCGGTACCGCCATCTGTTCGCCGTCGACCGTTGTCTGTTCGACGCCGAGCTCGATCAACTTCTCTTTCCAGCCCGAGCCGGCCGCTTTGTCCATGTAGTCTTTCGCCGGGACGAGGCGGTCCTTGTATTGCGGAATCATCGGTTCCTTAAGGCCGATGACATCTGGACCGTCACCGCCGAGCATGGCGACTTGGAGTTGTTGTTCATAGTCCTCGAGACGTTTGAACTTGACGACGTAGTCGTCTTGCGACTCGTTGAACGCCTTGGCCATGGCTTCCCCGACTTCTGGTTGTGGCGCCCAGCCCCACCAATTGATGACCGGCTTGCCGTCTTCCGTCGTCGCGGCCGCCTCTTCCTTGCCGCCGCAAGCGGCGAGCAGTGATGACAAGACGAGTACCGATGATGCGAGTGCGATTGTCGTTTTCTTCATGTTCATTCTCCTTTGAATGTTATGCGACCAACTTGAGGCAAAGCTCCCGAATCAAGTGGTCTGGCATCGGTTGATCTCCGAGCCGGGTGAGTGTGTATGCGATCAATTCCAAATCAAACTGCCAATGGTCGTCTATGTACGATCCGACGACGTATAGGTCGGCCCCGAACGGCAACGCGTCCTGTTGCTTCAACCGCCATAGAAGCATCTCGAACAGTCCGTCGAAATCGTTCGTGCGGGCCTCGTTCAAGTCCGAGACGCGGAACAGCCGGATGTCGCGGGCCTCCTCGTCGTAGAGCCGGAAGATGCCGTCCCGCCGTGAGCGGGTGACGACGACACCGTCAGCTTTTGAGAACGCTTCCAATTCATTAAACGTTGAACCGTCCCGTGTGAACAGCCGTGTCGCCCCGTAGCGACCGAATATATCGTGAAACTTGTCTTTCAGCAATGGTGTCTCTATGTCCATGTCTCCCCCTCCACTTTCCCGTTTGAGAGTGTCACCCCTTACTTAGTAAATTAAATTTATTATCTAACTACAAACAGACTATAGCACATCCGTTTTAGACTTGTAAACGGTTTCATATAAATTATTTTTCGACACAAAAAAATCGCCCTCGAGGTGAGAGCGATTGAATCATTGAATCTCGCCGAACAGTTGGTTCGTGATCAAGGCGGCCGCACCGAGCGCGCCATGGTTCGCATTCCACGGGACGACACGGATGTCCGTCTGGCGGGCGTCCATCGTCAGCGCCGTCTGGGCGACCCGCTCCTGGATGTTGGCGACGACGTTCGGCGCGTAGTTGAAGAGCGGCCCCCCGAGCAGGATTCGGTTCGGGTTGAGCAAGTGGATCATGTTGAGCGTCGCGATGCCGATATATTCCCCGGCCCGCTCATACAGCTGCTGGATGTCGGCGTTCGTTCCGACGGCGTCACGCAGATCATTCAGATTGAGCTCGTGATTCAGCTGCCGGGCCTCGTTTAAGATGGCCCGTTCCCCGGCGACGGCCTCGAGGCAGCCCCGGTTGCCGCACGAGCAGATCGGCCCGTCGAGCATGATGCGCATATGGCCGATCTCCCCGGCGATATGATGCTCCCCGTCGATCAGCTCGCCGCCGTGGACGTAGGCGCCTCCGATGCCGTAGCCCGCGTAGACGTAGAAGAACTCGTCGATGCCGATCGCCTCGCCGAAATAGAGTTCGCCTAAGGCGAGCGTCCGCACGTCGTTCTCGACGAAGACGTTCTGGTTCAGACGCTGTTCGAGTTCTTGTTTGAGTGGGATGTCATGCAAGTGGAAGCGTGGCGCGAACAGGACGATCCCATTCCCCGCCTCGACCATCCCGTGGACGGACACTCCGAGCCCGATGACGTCGCCTTGTGCTTTACCAGCCAATTCTATGTATAGCGTCACGATGGCCTCGATGAACTCATCGTTCGTATCGAACCGTTCGTCATGCCAGGCCTCGCCTAACATCTCCCCATGGATGTTCGTGACGACGCCATGCAACCGACGCTGCGTCGCATCGATACCGATGACGAAACGGTCGCTGGCCGCGAGTTCGAGCATGATTGGCCGTCGTCCCCCGCTCGAGACGCCGAGTTCGCGCTCGTTGATCAGCCCTTCTTCTTTCAGTTCATTGACGATGTTCGAAATCGTCGGCTTCGTCAAACTCGTCGCCTTGGCGAGCTCGACCCGGGACACCGGCTGATGAAGCCGGATGAGCCGGAGGATGAGCGAGCGGTTATACGTCCGCATCCATTTCGAGTTCCGTGGTGTCGTCTTCCCCATAACTGTTCCACCCATTTCTTTGCTTTTTTCTTAGTATAGCATGTCGGGGAAAGCGGTCATGGGTTGGCTGAAAAAAACTGACAACTCAATTCTTTAGCCGTTGCCTAAAAAAATGGGATAATCAACCTTACCCGGCTGATCATCCCACGAACTTCTCCGGTTAATACTACACGGACCCCATCACGCTATATGTCTACCCTCACAAGGAAGTGTGTAGTGCAAAATAGGAGTGCAGAAGTGTGCAACGGAAACGTACACAACTCTGCACTCCTATTTTAGAAAAGAAAAAGGACTTGCCAGCAACCATAATCTCACCCTAACGTTTAAGTTGCGACACAAGAACGTTAGGAGATGGAAGGAATGCTAGTGTCAACA
The DNA here is from genome assembly GCF_018618155.1 of Exiguobacterium sp. s6. NCBI lineage: Bacteria > Bacillati > Bacillota > Bacilli > Caryophanales > Exiguobacterium > Exiguobacterium sp. s6. Next base: position 413,971 of record NZ_JACSLN010000001.1, on the reverse strand, counting down.
GCGGTTTAAAATTGGTTCTTCCTCACTTTTGGTGAAACGCCTCATCCCTGTAGTTATGTAGACATCGCTTTATATTTCAGTAGAACAACGAGCCTCAAGTGACATTCAATATTTTGATGCGCAACAGCTCCAATCCCGCCCGACCATACATTTGGCGTTTGATCGTCTTCAGTCGGTTGACCTGTCCCTCGACCATGCCGTTCGACCAGGGCAGCGTCATCCCGAGCCGGATAGCGTCGATGTCCCCTCGTATATAGGTCGCGAAAGAGGCTAGTGGGGCTTCGTTCGCCCTTTGCGCCTGTTCACACCACCATAAGATATCCTGTTCAGACGTCGCTTCGCTGAAAAGATTCTTGAACGAACGGACGAGCTCGTTTAATACCTTCAAGAAAGGATGGATGTCCAGTATCTTTATGAGAAGTGGTTTGTTAGAAGGCTCGTCCTCCCAGAGGACTTTCTGGATGATTCGTCGATTGATGTTAATCTCGTGTGGGACTGCTTTTTTCAATCTTGCCACATAAGGTCGAAACGTACTGATTCCACGGAGATATCCTTTCCGTTTCAACGTCCGGTACATCCATTCGGTCGTCCTGCCTTGGCGGATCCATCTGACGATGTCTCCCTTGTAGATGTCTGCGCTGTGTCGTCGATGTGACCGACTGATTCTTGGTGGCTCTGTCATCTGTAGGTATCTACGGCACGTCTTTGGGTCGATATGGTGACGTCTAATCAACTCGGAGATCGGAACACCCTGTCTCGCATCCTGTTGTACTGTGAGAATAAGCGTCCATTTTCTTCTTTCAGCGTCTGTCAGTTCACGTTCGGCGTTAAGGCCATCCGGTTCGAGAAGGATTTTTTCGCTATATGGAAGACGTCGCTTCAAGATGTCTTCAATTTTCTTCCCTAAGTTATGAAACAAGTGCCATCGGTCACTCACCTGTTGAATCGTCTCATCGGCCAAACGGATGGCCTCCCGAAACTCCATGGACCCGTCACGTGCCACCACCTGGATGGTGGGATGCGAACGAATCCAAGCACAGACGGTTTTGACATCCCGAGAGGGAAGTAAGGCGATCGGGCGTCGTGTCTCTAGATCACAGATGATTGTCCCGTACTTTTTTCGTTTTCTCCAGGCCCAGTCATCAATGCCGACCACGCGAGGGTCAGGCGTTTTCCGATGATGTTGTGAGCGTTTCAACAGTCGGAGTAGCGTACTATCGCTGATATTGTTCAAGATACGTTCCAGCCCGATCGCACTCATTCCACTTAAGAGCCTCAGTAGCCCACGTTCTAAACGGATTGTTCTGCGGGAGTGTGGTCGACACAGGGAAGGAAATCTCTCCGTAAAGATGCTTGAGGGGCAGCTTAGTTCGTCGCAAAAGAAACGTCTTGCCTGAATCCGTAGCTGCACATCAAATCCGAACACACGCTCATCGTGCAATGTCCTGATGTATCGGCTATGGACACGATGTGAGCTTTTAGTGCAATGGGGACAGGGTGCGCACGACTTTTTTCCATGACAAATGAACTGATATGTTTCATCACGACGGTTCACCTCGACCACTTCTAATTCTGGAAGAAACTCGTTTAACATGATTGATCCCTTCAATCCTTTTAGTGAACTAATTCCCGAAGACGGACTTCATCAAAAGTGAGCAAGAACCATTTTAACAGCGTTGATTACAGTACGGAACGAAATGGGGCGAGATGGTCGAAGATTGGTTGACTGAGGATCAGATGCTTCAGAAAAAGTTAAGACGAACGAATAAAAAGATTTACGAAACGTTGGTGGCGAACGGATTCGAGGGTTCTTACCGAACGGTCTGCAATTTCATCAAGAGCTGGCATATGACGAGCGAGGAGGAAAACGACACAAGGCACGAACGATTGCAGCACCCTCCGGGTGAGGCGCAGGTGGATTTTGGGACGATGGAAGTCGTCAAAGATAGTCATGCGGTCGATGTAAAGTGCCTCGTCATGAGTCTGCCCTTCAGCAACCGCACAGCAGCCGTCGCCCTTCCTGCAGAGAACCAGGAGTGCTTCCTGACGGGACTCAAAATGCTTTTTGAAGAAATCGGCGGTGTACCGCAACAGCTCCGAATCGATAATCTCCCCGCTGCCGTCATCCAACCGAGAACGACGAAAGAAGAGGCAATCTATACCGATGCTTTTCTACAGTTCATGGCTCATTATGGATTCCAAGTCCAAAGTTGTAACCCTTACAGCGGGAACGAGAAAGGAAGTGTTGAGAACAAGGTAGGATACGTTCGATACAATTTTCTTGTCCCAGCCCCTGTCATGCGTGACTACGATTCGATGAACCGGCAGCTCGCAGTCTCCCTACGGGACGATATGGAGAGGGTGCATTACGAAAAGCATGTGCTGATCCGTGAGTTATTCGAAGAAGAGCAGAGACATCTATTGCGATTGCCACAAGAAGACTTCCCCGTCTTCAAAGAAGAACTGTTCAAGGTGAACAAGTACGGTGAAATAACGATCGATAAGATGAAAGTTTTGGTCCCTTCGGGGGCGCGTCATGGGCAAGTACGAGCCATCTTAAGGTGGGATTCGATGAAGATCATCTCACTTTACGGAGAGATTCTTTACGAAGAAAAACGGCCCTACATGATGACAAAACGTGCGCTCCCATGGGAAAACATCATCAGCACTTGGCACAAGAAGCCGAGAAGCTTCGGGCACTCCCGTTATTCCGAATATCTGCCTGGGAGAATTAAAGAGTATCTGGGCGTGCCGAACTTACTCGTTAGGCAGGAACGACTGGCTTGGATCCGAGCCAAGCTCGCACTGTATCCAATTTTAGAGATCAATGAACGCCTATACGAGCTACTGAGCGAGGACGACGACCCAGCCGTGGTCGAGGACCATCCTTATGATGTGGACTGGAGCAAGTATGATAGCCTGAATCGGCCGTGGGGAGAAGGTGGCACAGCATGAGCTTGAAAGAAATGTGTAAGTCGCTACGTCTTGCCTACGTCGCCGAAATCTATGAATCGATTCCAACGGAATCTCCTGAAAAATTCCTGACGGAGCTTTTCTCTATGGAAATGCGCCTCCGCGAAGAAGCGAAAGCGCAACGATTAATCAAAAAGGCAAAATTCATCAACAACAAGTCACTCGCCGACTATCACTGGGGCAATCAAATATACTTCCCCAAGCATTTAGATAAGGGCGAACTTACCTCACTGAATTTTGTCGAGCATTCACAGAACGTCGTTCTGACAGGGTCCCCAGGAACAGGAAAGACCCATTTGGCCATCGGACTCGGGAGAGAAGCTTGTCACAAAGGTTATGAGGTGAGGTTCTTCCGGGTATCCGAGCCCGTAGAGCAACTCAATAAGGCCTGGCGAGATGGAAAACTGAGCAGCTTTCACTCTCGTCTCGAATCGGCAGACCTAATCATTTTAGATGAGATGGGATACATCCCTCTCACAAAAGAATCTGCGGAACTCCTGTTCCATCTAATCACCGACTGGTACGAGCGAAAGAGCTTGATTATCACATCCAACCTTGAGTTCAGCCAGTGGAATCGCATTTTTGGTGATGCGCGCCTAACGGCGGCACTCGTCGATCGAGTCATACACCACGCTCACATACTCAATTTCACAGGTGACAGTTATCGTGTCACACATGCATTATCGAAACACTAAAACTCAACTGGCAAAGTTCTGTACTTTTCGTTGCATAATTGTGCGCATTTGTATTGCAAAATACAGGAAGGAAACGCTATTCCCCCCGTCTAACCATTGCCCTTATCACACATAAGCCCGGGGATATCTCCGATAACATAGGGCGTAAGGTGACAGAGGCGTGAGACAACGGTGGAAGAACGACTGAAAAGGGGGAATAGCGTTTATACTCGGTCTAACCTAGGAATTACGTAGAGCGCTCGGAAGAGAATCGACCGATGAAAACAATTGATGAACAAATCCATGAGTGGGAGCCGATGATCCATTACGTCGTCCGACACTTGAACATCCATCCGAACGAGCAAGAAGACTGTGCCCAAATCGCACGTATCGCCTTATGGGAAGCGTTGAATCGGGGTTGTACGTTATCAAAGACGTATTGCTTCCAACGAGTCCGCGGGGCCATCTTGAATCATCAACAAAAGAACGCCCGGCACTTGAGGCATGAGATTGCGACCGAACAGTTGCCGGAACAATGCATGATGTCCGAGCGCCATCTCTTCGACTGGCTCGACGAACAACGATTGAAACTGTCACCCCGTCATTTCGAACTTCTCTGTCACCTGATTGATGGGACCGAACAGACACTGGCCTATTCCGCGAGTCGATTGCGGGCGTACAAGGCAGACGTTCAACGTGAATTGAGAGAAGACATTTATTCGAAGGAGTGAACAGCATGGAACATATGACAATCAAAGAGGCCATCACCATTTATTTAGAGGACGTAGAGTTCAGACACCGTAAATCGCAAGACACCGTCAAAACGTATCGGAACACCTTACGCCGATTCGAGAGAATGATGGACGAGTCGAACGTGGCCTTATTAAAAGACGTGGACGAAACCGCCCACGCCTATGCGTATCGAGATGAATTGGTGGACTGTGAGCGCGCGTTTAACACAATCAAGAAGTATGTAAGTGTGATCAAGACGTTCATGGCCTACTCGGTGCACAAAGGCTGGATCACCAAGAATCCGTTCTTACTCGTCAACGTCTCCGGTGCCGAGGCGAGACGGCAATCAATCATCCTCAGTCGCGAACAGCTGCATCAAATCTTGTATCATGCCGACAACGCGACCCTATATAACATTTATATGATCGGGTGTGATGCCGGGCTTCGCATCAGTGAGATATTAGATTTACAGCTTGGAGATGTCGCGTTCGAGACGAATGAATTGGTCATTCGACACGGGAAAGGTGATAAGATGCGAGAAGTCCCGATGAGCGATCGTCTACGTGACGCACTACTGCGTTACATTCAATGGGAGCGGCCGAAGACCGATACGGAATCTCCCTACTTGTTCATCATGCCACGCGGTACAAAAGTTCGGGCAAACTATGTGAACGAGTATTTGCAGAAAGTGTCGAACGAGCAGTTGGGCTTTGGCATCACGAGCCACATCCTGCGACATAGCTTTGCAACAGAGCTTTACAACGCAGATGTCAATATTACTAAAATCAGCCGTTTGCTGGGTCACGCATCGACCGAGACGACAGAATTGTATCTGCATATTTCAAAAGGACAAAAACATGAAACGATTGAGGTATTAAATCAAAAAAATAGGCAAATTGCTACAGAAGAAAAGAAACGTAAGTGATATTTATTTAAATTACAGATTGTCAAATTAAGCGCAACACTACTCCGCAGAGGCAGCGTGTGCAGTCTTCCAATCCAGGCATTTGTAAAGCCGGCCATTAACCTTGGTAAGTGCGTTTGCGAAGACCATTGACATTCTCGTTACTGCCTCTATGCCAAGACGCATATGGGTCGGCGAAATAGAGCAACACGCCGAGAAGTCGCCAGGATACAATCGTGACTGCTGAACTCTTTGATCCGGTCCATCGTACCACCTAAAAAAGTGACCTCAAAGGGCCCAGCGCCACGCTGCGACCTTCGATTGGCAATACGATGTAGAACCGACTCTTACGTTCGATGAAAGTCAATCAGCTTCCCATAGATTTATAAATAAGTGGTGGAGAAGAAGACGCTCCAACTGAAGAGCTTTTCCGCAGTCTATTCCTAGGACCAGATCGCTTCAGTGAATATGGTTTGTAGTTTCTGAGAAATTTAATACAATGGACATCGGACATTGCTAGCATTCCTTCCACTTCTTAACGTTCTTGTGTCGCAACTTAAATGTTAGGTTGAGATTTCGGTTGCTGGCACGTCCTTTTTCTTTTCAAAAATAGGAGTGTAGAGTTGTGTACGTTTCCGTTGCACACTTCTGCACTCCTATTTTGTACTACGTAATCTCCTGACTTTCTTGTATCGCCACTTAAAACGTTAGGATGTCAACTCCGGTTTAAAATTGGTTCTTCCTCACTTTTGATGAAGTCTATCTTCGGTAATTGGTTTACTAAAATGATTAAAGAAATCAATAACGTTAAACGAGCTGCTTCCCAGACTAGTAGTGGTCGATGCGAAGCGCTGTGATGAAGCATATCTGTGCTGTTATCATGGGATAAAATTGTTCGCCTCCTGTCCCTGTTACATAAAGTGCTCATACCTTGTCCACATCAGAACAGTGAAGGATAAGCATGTGCTTGGAATGGATGCGTATTTATGTGTTCAGATGAAACGTTTCTTCTGCGACGAATCTGCCTATACCACGGTTATCTTCACGAAAAAGTTTCCTCCCCTATGTCGACTACCATCTCACAGAATAATCGGTTTGGAACGGGGTATGTTGAAGGCATTGATTGGGATGGGACTGGGACTTCTCTTGAAAAATATCAGTGATAGTACGTTACTCAGAATGTCGAAATGATTGAAACATCATGTGAAGAGACATTCCCCTCGAGTTATCGGTATAGATGACTCAGCTTGGTGAAAACGAAAAAATATGGGATGATTTATGCGACCTGAAAATCAGACGCCATACCGCCTTGCTTCCATTTCGAGACGTCAACACTGTCTGTGCCTAGATCCGTTCACATCTAACTGTCCACAAGGACCGAAATTATCCTTCTGATCAGAAAAATATATTCACGAATCCAAATATTTATGAACTTTTTTTATTTGAATTTTTCACCAAAAGAAACCTAACCATTTCTGAAATGATAGTAGAAACCGCAGCACCATAAATTCCAATCTGAGGAATCAATACTATATTCAATAAAATATTTGTAATTGCTGCTGTAGAGCTACTAAAAGCAATTGATCCAGACTTTTTAGCATAAAATAATTTTGCAACATATATAAAATAGAATCCATTCACTATTTGTCCGATTAATAGTAGAGGAATTATGTTAATCGCACTGTGGTATTCTGGGGAAGAAATATATTTAATCACTATAATTGAAGTGGGTAAATATATTATCGATACACCTACAACAACCCCAGCAAAAATTCTCAGAAGCTTATCCGCTTGATTTGCTTGGTTCATTTTTTTTAATTTTGTATACCTCGGAACCAATGCGTTATTAACACTTGCAAAAAACAAACCAAGAACCATTGAAATTTGAACTGCTAAAGAATAAATCCCTACTTCAGCCACTCCAACAAACTTCTCAAGAATAACCTTATCAGACGAACTGATAATCCATCCACTTGCAACGTGTGGAATCAAAGGCAAACTGAAAAAAAGACTTTCCTTGATGCTTTGCATACTAAAATTGAAATCAATATATTTTATTATGTGAAGATAAGTTATTAAAGTAACGATGGCGCTAATAGAGGCTTGGGCAATCAGAACTCCTTCTGGTCCAAAATTTTTATATTTTATCAAGTATATTGATAATAACATAATTAAAACTGCTTTCGAAAAATTCACAAATACGAATAAATATGCTTTTTCTTGTGCTCTAAATAAAGCTAAAGGTAAAGATAATAGAGCAGACAACCATGAAATGAGAATCAAAAGATAATAGAATGGGTTTATTGGTATATCTTGAAATAAAAAGCTTCCAATTACTTCATTAAAAATTAATAGTAGTAAAGAGAATGCTGTAGAAAACAATGATACAAAAATAAATATTGAACCTAAGTATCTTCTTTGTTCTTTTGGCTGATCTAAGTAATCGTAAAAGAATCTTGTGATTGCTCCGTGAAGTGAGAGTACAAGAAAAATTTGAAGAAGCCCTATTAATGATTGTGTAGTAGTGACCACTCCATACTCTGCAGGAGTAAAAACATTAGTATAAAAGGGTAGCATGATAAACCCTATGATTGGGGTTATCATGCTACCTAAAGTATATAATAATGAGTTTTTAAAAAATGGATTAGCGACTATTTTTTTTAACATATAGAATCACTTCAATCATATATTGATTTTACCTTGCACAATCAATTTGAATTTTTCTAAATCAGAGAAATTATCAATATCCAAATCATAATATTTGTCCATTATGTAAGGATACTCATTATCATTGAGACTTGTATCGCTTGATAAACTAGTGACCTTATTAACATAAATAGCACCATTTATTTTATAGTAATTAGAGAATTCTTGACGTCTAACTGTGCTACTAACCTTTAACAGATTCTCTAATTTTCCTTCTTCGCCTATTTTTCGAATTAGAAGAGGATGGTCTTTTACATAAGATACACCTACAAGACTGTCATAATCTTTGTCAATTGCTAATTTTATCGAATTATCGATATCTATGGAAGAGCGAAGCGGTTGCGTTGGTTGCAATAAAATTACGTAATCATAAATTTGATTTTTGCTTTCAAGTAATTTTAATTCGTGTACAATTACATCTATAGTTTTAGCATTATCAGTGGCCAAGTTTCTAGGACGTAGATGTGGGACATCGACTTTTAAATCGATGCAAACTTCCAAAATCTTCGGACAATCAGTTGATACTATACAAGTATCAATAAGATCACTTTTTTTTATCTCATCTAAGGTATATTGAATTAAAGGCTTACCTTCAATTTCATATATATTTTTTTGTGGAATCCCTTTACTACCGCCTCTAGCAGGAACGATTGCTAATATTTTTTTATTTTTATACATTATTTTTCTCCCGAAAATGTATATCAACAAATTGTTTTTGTATATCGTATTCCCAAACTTTTTTATTTTCTAAAACTTTAATGAACTTTTTATTACTATCGCCCTTCCCGAAATCGCTATAAACTTCGCATTTTTCTTTTTTTACTTCAACCATTGAGTTTAGAATGTTTTGAGTGGTTATATTCTCCACATGTAAAATCCCTTTACTATTCTTGTTATACCTGTTACGTTGTCGTATACCAATATCAATTGCAGATACACCATATACCCTTGCTTCGCGTATACCCGCACTTGAGTTACCAATCATGTATTCAGAGTTATTTAAAAGAGTGAGAAAATATTCAAATCGAATTGAAGGGAAAATTTTAATTCGTCTATTGTTGTATAACCTCTTATATTCATGCAAAATTATTTCGCTACCTTCATCATTATTAGGAAAGATTACTACAAAGTTTTGATCGGATTCTAACATAGCAGAAACGAGACTATTGACATGACAATGTAGTTTATCTAATTCTGTGGTTACTGGATGAAACATGCAGATTGAATAATTATCAAAGTTAATTTCATACCGCCTTTGTACCTCTTCTAAAGAAGGTAAACTGTCAGAGAGCATAACATCTATGTCAGGGGAGCCAATAACAAAAACACTATCTGGATTCTCACCCAATTGACAAATTCTATCTTTAGATTCTAGATTACTAACAAAATGCATATGTGCAAGTTTTGTAATTGAATGCCGAATTGATTCATCAATTGTGCCAGATACTTCACCCCCTTCAATATGAGCTACCTTAATGTTGTTAAATGCCCCTACTATCGCTCCTGCTAAAGCTTCTAGTCTATCACCATGGACGACTATCATATCGGGTTTCATTTCATGAACAAAATTACTTAAACCCAAGATTGTGTTACTTAACGCAATATCCATTTTTGAACCCGATTGTTGATTAATATATTTGTATAAATTTTTAAATCCGTCTTTTTCTATTTCTTTCCACGTCAACCCATATTTAGACAACATATGCATCCCTGTTACAAAAATACTGAGGTTAAAATCCTTACTCAATTCTACTTCTCTCATCAATGTTTTTATTTTTCCGTAATCCGCCCTGGTGCCTGTAATAAATAAAACGTTTTTCATTTAGAATATTCTCCAGTTTTTGAATCAACAAAATCAGACCAACATAGATGTTCATCTACATTAACATCTTTCACCAGAGTTTTCCCTAAGACTGTATGATAATCCTCCGCTCTTATTTCACCCGTTCCAGGTCTTTTAACCCAAACATTGTCTTTTGTTAAAATTTCTCCAGCTTTAATATTTTGAGTAGTGACAACAGTTGCAAATGCAAAGTCAATTGTGACCTTTTCTTCCTCTGCAGCAACTTTTGTTCCGCCTCTCATTTCTGCAACCTCTTTAGTCGCAGAAATGAGTTCCTCTAATTCAATGGGATCCATTGAGCACAAAATATCTGGTCCTTTTCTTTCCTTAGAATCTGTAAAGTGACGTTCGAGAATCGACGCTCCCAAAGCCGTGGCCGCAATAGCGGCGTTGTTATTGACTGTGTGATCTGACAAGCCAATTACTGCTTCTGGAAATGCTTCTTGCATTTCTTGCATACCACCAAGCCTTACCAACCTTGCAGGTGTGGGATATAAATTAGTGCAATGTAGCAACGCGTATGGTACTTTATACTCTTCTAAAATATTTACAGTTTTTCTGATACTAGGTATATCATTCATTCCAGTTGAAACAATCATAGGTTTTCCAAATGATGCAATTAATTCTATCAAAGGATAGTTATTGCATTCTCCAGAACCGATTTTATATGCCAACACATTCATTTTTTCTAATCTGAGTGCTGCAGCTCTAGAAAAAGGCGTGCTTAGATAAATCATATCTTGCTCTTCAACAAAGTTTTTTAAAGCAATCTCATCTGATTCATTGAGTGCACACCTTTTCATTACTTCATATATTGAAACATCTGTATTTCCAGGTATTACCTTCATTGCTTCTTTACTCATCTCATCTTCAACAACATGAGTTTGGTGCTTGATAACTTCTGCACCTGCTTTTTTAGCTGCAAGAACCATTTCTTTAGCTGTTTCTAAACTTCCTTCGTGATTAATCCCGATTTCTGCGATAACTAAGGGTTGATATTTTTCTCCGACTTTTCTTGAACCAATGCTAAATTCTGACATTTTTTTTACCAACTTTCTGTTGTTTTTAATGAAGTTTATTATTTTCCCAAATATCATTTTCGGAATATAGATCTAAATCATATTTGTTAGTGTTATTATTTTGCTCTAAAAAGAATGATATTTCTTTGTTTGTATAAAAAACAGGTATACTAAAAGTTTTCACAAAGTTACTTATATGCTCATGTCCTTGAATACCAATTACAATAGGGTTAGCTTTAAAAGCTATTGCTTCCAATAAAGATGTAGAATAAACTCCAATTACCCAATATGATCTAGCTAGAAGTTCATGAATAGTTTTTTCATCTTTAAAAATTGTTACATTTTTAAATTTACTAAGTTCGACGAGACGAGGATACTTCCAATCCCAATATTCAAACTCTTGAGGATGCAACTTAATAAAAAAATTATAATCCGATAAAGATTGCGCTAACTCATAAATTTCATCAAAAAGCTTTATAGCGATAGTAGGCTGTGAGACTACCAAAACACTTTTTTGTTTTTTTTCTTCAAAATATGAATTTAATTTTTCAACTTGGTAATTTAAATAGTCATAACCCGTTATTTCAGTCTCTAAATTTTGCGGTAAGTTCGTGTTTTTAATCCAGTAATTACCAAAAAAATTAATTCTATCAGGGAAATATGGGATAGTGGTGTTTTTCGGGAAACTATATCCAAAATGTAAATCACTCATGACTCCATGCTGTATTTCAGTCACTTTAATATTATTCATTTGTGCCGCATGAATAATGTGCTCCTTACCGTAAGAGCAAACAAGAAAAATTTCTTTAAGATTTTTACTTTTAAACAGCGGTGAATAAACTTCAACACCAACTAAAAATCCATTTATTTTTTGTTGAACTTGTTTCACTAAATTTAATTTGACGTTTGTTTCATTAAATATTATATTTTCTAATTCAGAAATAATGCTTAAGTTATCCACAGATATAGGTTTAACTCTTTTAATCTTCCTCCTTATTTTATGCACTAGTTTAAGCAAAAAAACTGAACTTGATGGCGCATACAAGGATTTTTCAATATTATTATTATAAACATCATCAAGTATATAAACATTTTCGAGTGTTGGAATCAGAAAATGAGTATAGGGATCAATTTTAATTTGATCAAGTAGTATTTTTCTTGGATTTTCAAATACCAGGTATTCTGTTGTTCCGCTGATAAAATAAGGGTTACGGATAATACTTGTAACAGAGTTTTTTATCAACTTACCAATTTTCTTATTTTCTCTCTTCTTATTTAGAGACTCACCTTGCAATTTTCTTATTATATCTAATCGAATTAATTTCCAAAAGTATACTCCATGTTCATTCAAAGAAAATAATTCGTGTTTTTTCTCTAAATTTAGTATCAATTCATAAATATTGATTCTATTATACTGTTGCAATTAATTCACACCTTCAAAATAAATTATTATTTAAAGTAACTTTTTCCGAAAATTCTTGTTTATATTTTATAATTTCGTTCGTATCCATCATCCACCATTTTGTTTTTTCAAGTTCCATTATTATTTCGTCCGAGAATCTTTTCTTTATGATTTTAGCAGGATTACCAGCTACAACTGAGTATTTTGGTACGTCTTTAGTAACTATGCTTCCCGCGCCAATAATTGATCCTCGACCTATTTTAACACCTGAAAGCACTACGCTATTCGAACCAATCCACACATCTTCTTCTATTATTATTGGTCCTTTTGAAAAAATATCATTTTCGATACTATTAGTGAAAATATTCTGATTCATGAAGTAAGTAGAAATTTTATCAAATCGGTGGTAATCTTCTTGAATAATCACATTAGAACCAATTGAAGTGAATGAACCAATAAATATCTTATTTACTTTAGAAGAGATTCTCGTCCCTGGTCCGTTTATTGAAACGAATCTTCCGATTTCTACATTTCCAGTACATATTGTATTTTGAATTTTACATCCATACTGAGAGGAAACTTTTCCTGAGATGGTCGATTGATTAATAACATTTTTGTATTTGTTACTACCTTTTAGTGCTTTAAAATCCCTTACCGATATTACACTTTTTAAATCTATAGAAAGCGTTCTATCGAATTTTAAATACAAAACCAAAACTTTTTTCACAAAAAACTTTATTGTTTTCATCATAGTTTTATCACCATATTCTCAGTTTTATAGACGTTAATTCACGATAATGATCTTTTAGGTTGCATTACAAATAATAATGCTAGTAAAATTATTAAAATTTGAGGTGAAACTATCATAGGTAACATGTATACTTTCATAAAATTGCTGATAAAAGCTTGAACAAAGTAAATTATTAATACTGCATAAAGTGCAATTATAATTTTGTTTTTCGAACTACTTTTTATCACCTTTTTTAAATTTTGATCAATCATTCCAGTAACAAAACTTAATCCAAATAAAATTATTGTTCCTAAAATATATCCAAAGTTAGAGCGTAAGAAAAACATAGGCATTCCCCCGGTAGTACCACCACCACCTTGACTGGCGTATGAGGAAAAGAGAAGTCCATAAGCTTCTTTAGACAAATTGATAATGTCTCTATTTAAAGCAGAATCTAATAAGAAGGTTGGTACACCACTTCCCCAAAGTATGCCGCCATATTTTTCTTTTAAAACAATATCTTGGACGTAAATCATTCCAGATTGACCAAGTACTGCTCTATTAAATAAATTTGAAAGAGCTTGACCAATACTTTGTACACCCATAAACAACATATACATACTTATGAGCGCAACTAGAACCAGCGCTAAAATTTTAAAATATAGCGAAAAATTATTTTTTAAATTCACATTTTTATACATTACATAGCTAAAAAAGATAGTTAAAAGGATATAAATTACTCCACTTTTTTCAAAGTGATAAGTGTGAAATAGTAGTGTTAATATCGTAGTAATAATAAAAAGTGTTTTGAATTTTTTTTGGTTGTCTAAATAAAATAAAAAAACAATAACCAAAATAAATCTCATTAAATCATTAATTACCAATCGATAGTATCTTAAAAAGAAAGGAATGTCATAATTCGAATCGTAATCGTGTGTAATTGATAGTCTTAAAAGAGCGAGTTCTCTAGGATCGGATATTTTCCCTGTCAATAATAATAGTAGCGGAATACTATCTCGAATAAAGACAAAGTACACGCATGCATAAATTATAACTAAGCCTAATAGAATATATAATCTATTTAGTTTAACATCATTTCCCATTTTTATAAAAGAATGCGATGGAATATTAATTTTAGCTCCCAAAAGTAAACCTAGTGGTACAATGCTTAAAAAAATTAAGTAATCTAAAAATATACTGATATTTAACTCATTCATACCAACCCTTAATCCATAAGAATTGTAATACCCTCCCAATGAAACAAGAAAGAACGTGGCTACCATTATTGCATCTGAAATTGAAAACAAACCTTTTTTACGAAATAAGAAATAAATAACCCCAGTGAATGCTAACAAAAGGTAGTACATTATAAAAATCATAGTATCCATATATTTTAAGACCACTCGTTTCCTATGATAAATTCACTATTACGACTTGTTGGTATTTCTATGGCTATGTAAAGTTTCAAAATATAAATCTGACAAAGTGCGTGATATCGATGTCCAGTTATATCTTTCAATTTTGGCCGGAAGATTATTAGTGAGAACATCATAGTTTGATATTATCATTTCTACTTTATCTATAATATCCTCTATAGAAGTTGCTTCAACCGCATACCCCACTTCCCCTTCTAAAAATTGGCCATCAAAGCCTTGATTTTTAGAATAAATAATTGGCAATCCTTGACTAATTGCTTCGGTATATACTAAGCCGAATGTTTCGGTTTTTGAAGGCATGATGAATATATCGTGATTTCTGTATATATTAATTAGCTCATCTTTATTTTTTGGAGCTATATACTCAACAAAACTATATTTATTCATTTTTTTATACACATTCTGATCTTGTATTTTGCCTACAACAGTAAACAACACTTTTATGTTACTTAATTTACTTAAAGCTTCAACTGAAGACAGAACATTCTTATTAGTATTTATATTTCCTACATAGAGAAACTTTATTTTTTTATCATTTATTTTTCTCTGTGCAAAAAATTTATTTTCATGCCAAAAATTATCAATCGCATTAGGTATAATCATTATCTTTTCATTAATAGCTTTTCTATATTTTTTCGGGATGTACTTTTCCAATAAAATATTTTTATAGGTTTCTGAGAGTAAAATGATTTTTTTTGAATTTAATAAAATTTTCACGCCTAGTTTTCTTAAATGAACCATATATTTAAAGAAAACATTGATATCAGTATTTCTAACAGACACGACGTAGGGAATATTAAATTCACTGAACAGTTTGTATGCGCTCAAACCATCAGTGAATAAAGTATGAGCATGAACCATGCTCATACTTTTATTCACTATTTCATTTTTGACATAGTTATATATTTTCTTTTGTTTATAATGGTAGAAAAACCTATCATTCTTTCTAAATAATAGTGGTGCATCAACATTTTCTTTTCTATCTATAACAAAATCGATAGAGCCATTCACAGGAGAAAAAACCTTACTATGAATACCGTTCAATTCTAGATGATTTAACATTTCATCATAGAATGCATTATATAGATGATTAGAATTAAAGTGATAAATTTCCATTTTTCTCTTTCCTTTTTTTATAGACTCCAATATTTAAATCCATTGTTTATATATTCTTCTGAATTTAATACACTTTTCACATCAATTAAAATTTTTCCACTTTCAGGATTAAATAATTTCTCTATTTCTTTTACATTCATCATTTTGTACTGATCATGTGCTACTGCTAAAACAATACAGTCCGCATTATTAATTTTATCTAATTCAGTTAATTTCAACCCGTATTCATTAGATAACTCTTTTTTATCCGCATTATAATCTACTATAGTTGGATTGATATCAAACTCATTCAGTCTATTGATAATATCAATGACCTTAGAATTTCGTGTGTCGGGACAATTCTCTTTAAAAGTTACACCTAAAATCACAACATTAGCTTCTTTTACAATTCTATTTGATTTTACAAGTTCTTTAATGATAACATCGCCAATAAAAGGTCCCATTCCATCATTAATTTTTCTTCCTGACAATATAATTTGAGAATGATATCCGAGTTTTTCTGCTTCATAAATGAAATAATAAGGATCAACACCGATACAGTGTCCTCCAACTAAACCCGGATAAAATTTCAACGCGTTCCATTTGGTATTCATGGCCTCAATAACTTCATCTGTGTTAATGTTCATCCGGTCAAATACCATAGCTAATTCATTCATAAATGCAATATTTATATCTCTTTGGCTATTTTCAACTACTTTGGCTGCCTCAGCAACTTTAATCGATTTCGCTTTATGCACGCCCGCCTTTACTACAAGTTCATATACAGCTGCAATATTCTCAAGCGTCTCTTCATCAATCCCAG
Organism: Exiguobacterium sp. s6; assembly: GCF_018618155.1. Lineage (NCBI taxonomy): Bacteria > Bacillati > Bacillota > Bacilli > Caryophanales > Exiguobacterium > Exiguobacterium sp. s6. The sequence goes on along the minus strand of NZ_JACSLN010000001.1, from coordinate 397,634 downwards.
AAACAATTTTTACAATATTTTCAAGTGTGTGTGTCTTATCACCAGGATTAATTCTTTCTGGAGAATAGCCAACTTTGAAGTCTCTTCCACATTTCAACCCAGACACTTCTTCTAAAATCGGAATACAAACTTCCTCAGTCACCCCTGGATACACAGTAGATTCATATACAACTATTGAACCTTTTTTTAAATTTTGACCTACTGTACGACTCACATTTTCAATAGGAGTCAAGTTAGGAGTTTTATCGGCATTTATTGGAGTAGGAACCGCAATTAGATAAAAATCAGCTTCTTTTAGTTTATGAGGGTCACTAGTGAATTTTACTGTTGTTTTTTTTATTTCTTCATCTCCAACTTCATTAGTTGGATCGATACCGTTTAAATACTTTTCAATCTTATCTTTATTTAAATCGAAACCAATAACATCAACTTTTTTTGCAAAAGCTACAGCTATAGGCATTCCTACATACCCCAAACCAACAACAGCTAATTTCGATCTTCTCGCAAGTAATTCTTCAAATAGTTTCATATATGATCCCGCCTTCAATTATTTTGATCTTCTTTTTAGATATTTAATTACCTCAACACCAAAATGCCGAGGATATTTTATGATTGACGATAAGCTATTAACAACAAATTGAACATATTGTTGATTTCGTTTATATGCAATAGACATAACCACACTATGTCTAAAATCCACATAACTATTCTCTTCATCAGTTAATAAATTCCGATATTTTTGTTTGAAATTATATAAATCCTTTTCTCCGTTTATTTTATTTATGCCAAAGGAAATTCCACCATCATTATGACGATATGCAACGACATCACAAGTATCTATGTATCCAATTTTCAAATCTGATTCTATAGTCTTAAGCATCAAATAAAATTCTTGACCCATCTTCACTTGTTCAAACCCACCAATTTCTTTCAACTGAGTTGTTTTATACATAAATGTTGGTGTTCCTGTTAAATGATACATCAAATGATATTTTAAGTAGTCACGTTTATTATAATTCTTAGGAATATCAAATGTTCTATACTCTAAAAATTTTCTATTTTCGTTTACAATTTTCAAATTTGTAAAACTCATGTCCACACCATTATCTATCATAAATGCCAGTTGCTTTTCGATTTTTCTTGGTTCATATTCATCATCGTCATCTAAAAAAGTCAAATAATCACCAGTCGCAAGATTTATTCCTATATTTCTAGCTAAAGCCCCACCCACGTTTATTTCGTTTTTAACGTATATACATCTATTATCGAAATTCTCTTCATTCATAAAACTTTCAATAACATTTCTTTCAAGAGATTCCGGGACATTATCATCGACAACTATAATTTCGATATTTGGATATGTTTGATTATATAAAGAATCTAAAGCTCTTTTTAGATATTTTGCTGGTCTTTTGTACGTAGGAACAATTATTGATACTTTGTTTTGCACGTTTTTTCCCCAATCTCATCAATTATTATCATTCTAAATTAAAACTTAATGGGCTATAGAAAAATTACTTACTCTTTAAAAAATTCTTTTTGGTGTGTTCTTTTTCTTCAGTTGTTGAAGCTACTTCATTTGCATACGTACCAGTACCACCTTCTAAAACACCTTCACTTCTTAATACGCTTATTAAAGTTCTCAGAAAGCAACGGAAATCCATCTTTGCTGATATATTTTCAATATAATAACCGTCTAATTCCGCCTTCAGTTTTATTGGCAATTCATCTCGCCCGTTGATTTGAGCCCATCCTGTTAAACCAGGTAGCACATCATTTGCTCCATGTTTTTCTCGTTCTTCAATTAAATCATATTGATTCCAAAGTGCAGGACGAGGACCAATCATTGCCATGTCACCTTTTAAAATATTGATGATTTGAGGCAGTTCATCGAGACTTGTTTTCCGAAGGAACTTCCCGACTTTTGTAATGTAAAGATCCGGGTCTAATAACAAATGTGTTGGTGTGTCCTTAGGAGTATCGATTTTCATCGTCCTAAATTTTAAAATTTTGAAATGAGTTTGATTCACTCCGACACGCTTTTGTTTAAAAAAGACGGGACCTTTCGACTCCAATTTAATCGCAATCATAATCCCGACAAATAAAGGTGATAAAACAATTAATCCTACTAAAGAAAGAATGAAATCAATTTTTCTTTTCTGCTCAATGTATTTCATTATTCACACTCCAATGGTCAAACAGTTTCTCGAACGTGGTTAATAGAATCATCTTGCAACTCAATACCATCATTGGCCCAATTAATAAGGTAAAGACTAAGTGCTTCACTCGTTTTAAGATGATTAATTTGATTTAGTTTTCCATCTAAATTCTGCTCTTCCGACACAATGCCCGTAAAGATTTTGGGATATACTGCTTCCGAATGGACTTCGCCTTCTTTCAATAGCTCCTCGAACATTTTTTCGCCTGGACGAATCCCACTATACTCAATGGAGATTTGTTCCTCCGTAAAACCACTTAATTTGATCATGTTTCGAGCAAGGTCAACAATCTTAACGGGCTCACCCATATCTAAAACGAATACTTCTCCGCCGTCCGCAAGCATTCCAGCTTGAATAACGAGTCGACTGGCTTCAGGAATGGTCATAAAATATCGTGTCATATCTGGATGAGTAACTGTAAGAGGACCGCCTTTTTCAATCTGACTTTTGAAAAGTGGGATAACTGATCCACGACTCCCTAAAACATTACCAAAACGAACGACAGCATACTTCGTACGACTTACTTTTCCTAAGCGTTGAACGACCATTTCAGCGATTCGTTTTGTGGACCCCATGACATTTGTTGGATTTACTGCTTTATCAGTCGAAATCATAACAAATCGAGAAGCCTCAAATTTATCGGCCATTTCAGCAACGTTTTTAGTCCCATAAATATTATTCTTTACCGCTTCATGAGGATTTGCCTCCATCAATGGTACATGTTTATGGGCTGCAGCATGAAAGACAAGATGGGGAGTGTAAGATTCAAACACTCCTTTTAATCGATTTCGATCCTGTACGTCCGCAATAATCGGGATAAGTTCAATATCCAAGTTCAAATCACGAAGTTCACGTTCAATCAAATAAATACTATTCTCTCCGTGACCTAGCAACAGGAGGCGTGATGGTTGAAATTTCAAAATTTGTCGGCAAATTTCAGAACCAATTGATCCACCAGCACCAGTTACAAGAACCGTTTTGCCTTCTACTTCTGACTGTATCCCAGAGATGTCCAGCTCTACAGGGTCACGCCCAAGTAAATCTTCAATTGAAACCTGGCGCATCTGGTTGACTGATACTTTACCGGCTGCCACTTCTTCAATCATTGGCAACGTATGAACATTTGTACAAATCGATTTTGCACGTTTGATGATTTCTAATCGTTCTTTATAATTCATTGACGGGATAGCGAAGACAATCTTATCAATTGCCTCACGTTCAACTACCGATTCTAAATCATTAACCTTCCCCAACACTTTCACGCCGTTGACGGTTAGTGATTGTAGATGGCTATTATCATCAATAAACCCAATCGGGTTCATTCGATGATTTTGTGAGTGCTGCATTTGACGGACGAGCATTCGTCCAGCTTGTCCAGCTCCAATGATCAGCGTCCGTTTTTCATCTTTTCGTCTCTTTAATTTTTTATTAAATAAACCGGAAGCAGAATTAGAGTTCCAAGTGATTATTACACGCGAACCTAAGCGAATTGCTCCTAAAGCTAATAAGGAAAGACAGAAACTGAGAAACAACATGCGTTCCATTGCTTCGCCGTACACCGTGAACTGGAGTCCATATAAAATAAGTGTACTCGTCATAAGGGTCAATGCGAGACGCAAAGCTTCTGATATGCTCGCAAACCTCCAAGCAACACTATACAGACGGCTAACACTTGCCATAATGATAAATAAGCAACTATACATTAAAGCCGATTCCACAAAATGATTTCGATCGATAGTTTTAATGAATTCGATGGGGTATAAAAAAAAGTACGTAATTAGCATCGAAGACAAAAGAGCCAAAATATCAAGCCCCACTAACATACTAAGTCTGAAAGATTTTCTACTTATTTCAGGTATTGACATTTTTTCCTCTCCCTCAAAATTAAAAATAATAAAAACAGAATTACAAAATCATATTTTCTACATTTATTCATTTTTATACTGATTAGACAAAATTAAAAAAGGATGCACTGAACACCCTTTTTTGAATTTATAAGTTAAGAATACCATTTTCGCCCTATTCCAAAAACCGACTATTAGGAAATTAAACCTAATTCGTTCGACACGTATCGACATATCAGTCTCCCATTGAGATTTTTCAGTCATTTCCACTTTCCGCGCCAAGACTTCGTTGGCACGATCGGTGGATCTACATAAACAAATGTGTCGTCTAAAATAGCTTGCCCATTCTGAAGAATGTTGTCGACCAACATCGAGTCGTCTAGTTTTTCAAGTGCGACTTGTGAGTCATCCCAATAAAACGTTCGTCCACCGACACTATGCGCATCTGAAGCGATTAATTGGCTTAAGCCGTTACGTAAGAAGAGCAACGATAACTCCTGTACAGTCTTCCCAAACTTCCCGACCAGACTCGCTGTCGTTACTTGAGATAATGCTCCGGACGAGACAAAATCCACTAGTCGCTTCGGATTCGTCGCAAATTCTTTGTTTCGTTCTGGGTGCGCGATGATGGGCACAAATCCTTCTGCCTGCATGTTGAAGAACAATTGCTCCGCGTAATTTGGAACACTATCGCTCGGAAACTCAACGAGAACATAACGCGAGTCGGCCAGTGTCAAGGCAGTACCATTATTCAGTGCTTCCAATAACCCTCCAAAGATACGAATCTCTTGACCTGGATGGAGTGTAAGAGGCACTCCTTCCAACGTTAAGATTCGTTGCAGTTGCTCGACCGCGTGTCGAACATCCAACTCTTTCGTATCGAATTGAGGATGGAACGCGTGAGGCGTAACAATCAAATCCGTTACACCTTCGTCTGCGGCACGTTTTGCCATTGCAATCGCAACGTCCACATTTTGAGCACCGTCATCGACGGCAGGTAATACATGACAATGAATATCAATCATGAGACTGCTCCTTATTCATATCCGTAATAGTAGTACTGGTCATCCGTACCTTGTGGTTCGCGTCGGTTCAAGACAACACCTAAAATATGGGCATCTGCCATAACAAGTTGCTCTTTCGCCTTCAACACCATATTGCGATCTGATTTGTCACAACCCACGACGAGCACGACGCCGTCCGCATCGCGTGCGAGGATGCGTGTATCTGCCACTTGCATCATCGGTGGCGCATCTAAAATAATGACATCATATTTTTCTTTCGCTTCTTCGATCAAGCGCGTCATCATTTTCGAAGACAGCAGCTCTGACGGATTCGGCGGAATCGGTCCAGCCGCCAACAAATGGAGTCCTTCGACTTTCGTCTCATGCACGGATTTTTCGAGTGTCGTTTTTTTCGCCAAGACACTCGATATACCGATACCGTTCGGCAAACGGAACGTAAAGTGAACCGTCGGACGGCGCATATCGCAATCCATCAACAAGACGCGCTTTCCTTGTTGCGCATAGACGACAGCAAGGTTCGAGGCGGTCGTTGACTTCCCTTCACCTGACGTCGACGATGTCACGACAATCGTCTGAAGCTCATCATCGACGGCCGTGAATTCCAAGTTGGTCCGAATCGTCCGGTATTGCTCCGATATTGGCGATTTCGGTTTATGGAGCGTAATCAAGTCGCGCCCTGTCTTATCATATTGGGTATTGGCATTTTTTCGTTTTCCAAACTTAAACATGGGCACGTTCACCTTTCATCTCTACGCCATTTTTACGGACAGCACGCATTTCATTCCGATCGATGACCGGGATCGAACCAAGGACAGGCAATTCGAGAACCGTCTCGACATCTTGTTCAGTTTTAATGCGTCGATCGAGGACGACCTTTAAGAAAGCAATCGCTACGCCAATCATAGCGCCAAGCACAGTGGCAATCGCCGTATTGAGCAAGATGTTTGGTTTGACCGGACTTGCTGGCACAGAGGCGGCCGATAATACTTTGACGTTATCTACTCCACTCATGAGCTCACTTACTTCTGTCGAGAAGACTGTACTGATTTCGTTCGCGATATCTGTGGCAAGAATAGGGTTTGTATGCTGTACTTTTATGTTGATGACTTGTGAATTCTGTTCACTATTGACCGATATCAAGTCGCTAATGTTTTCTGGGGATCCAATTACGTTATCTTGAACTTGTTCTAAAATCGTAGGGCTTTGAATGATGACCCGATATGTGTTGACGAGTGCGACTGACGACTGAACTTGACTGCTGTCGATCATGTTGTTTTGCGTCTCTTTTGGCGCGACCAATACTTGAGTCGACGCTTCATACGTTGGTTGAATAATAAATGAACTCACGAGAAATGAGATAATGGCTGCGATGAGAGTGAGACTGATAATGGTTCCTTTGTTGCGCTTTAGGATGGAGAACAGTTCTCCAATCGAAATCGTTTCTTCTTTCATAATGCGTCCGCATGCTCCTTTGACGGTTATTTCCTTGGAAAAATCCCGCAGTTAATATTAGTTACTGACAACAATCAGTATTATAGCAAATAATTTTAGATATGATGACTCATTTTTAAAATTTTGGGTTTTTTGGATGTAGAATCTGCTAAAATTCATTAGGAAGAACTTAACAAAAGGGGGAGAACCCGTGCATCATAGCGAACGATTGCTTCATTTGCATTTGACAGTCGATAAGACCATACGATCCGAGTTACATGAGAAGATCAGAACGAGTTTAGGGGATGGGAAAACATTAGCCACTTCCTATATCGAACTCACAAATGAGGAGCTCGTATCAAATGCCCTGTCTACCAAGACGGCGGAAGATTTTAATGCTTGGTTAAAAGGAGAAGAGAAAGATGGGGCTTTTCTTACATACTATATAGGCCTGTTAGAACATTGCTTACCAAGAGAAGATGGCAGTTCATTGATTGAAACAGCCCCCATTCCGAAACCTGAGTCTCCTAAGACAATGACAGGGACACCCAAGCCTAGATACATCCCAGAAAAACCGGTCCCTTCTCGAGCCGAACGGGCGCATTACTATCCGGCCGACATTAAACCGGCCAGATCAAGACGACGGGGAATCAAGACGGTTGTGGCCACACTACTCGTCCTCTTGTTAGCAGGCGGCGCCTACATCGGCTATCCTTATGCAAAAACATTGTTTGTAACGGTAGAAGAACCAATCAACATCAAGGAAGTGACACCTACTCCAGTTGCAGAGGACGAACCGGTCATCGAAGAAACGGCGAGTCGTCAATTATGGTTGGTTGAGAAAAATGTAAACCTCTTGACGGACACTGAAGGGACGGCAGTGGCTTATATCGGTGATATCGGGGATCGCTACGAGGTGGTATCAGAGGAGGGTGCATACGCCGAAGTAAAATTGGGTAATACGACGGCATGGGCCCCATTAGACCAAACGACGACTGAATGGCCTAAATCTACATTAACGGACGCACAGCTCATCGATTGGATTAACGTGAATGTAAACAATGAATGGCTACAAAGTAGCCCCATCTCTTATTTCGGGATGCCGAAACAAGAGTTACTTGACACGCTTGGCGAGCCGATGAGTACTGACAGCGATGTCTTAAATGAGTATTTGTTCTATTCGAATGGATTCCTTATCGTCCAACAAGGTGTCATCACGGCTATCGACTGGACGAACACAGGTGTGTCACTCGAAGGGTTCACCGACCTCGGGGATCCACAACTTAAAACGGACGATGCACTCGTCTACGAAAGTCCGAGCTATTCACTCCGCCTCTTCGTCGGTACGACCGGACAAAGTCGTATCCGATTGACAACCACTCGATAATCCGTCACCATGATTCTAGCTACAAGGAGGTATGATGATGACTAAGACATTTACTTTATTAGTTACCGGCGGTGCCGGTTACATCGGTACGCACACGACACTCCAGTTGCTTGAGGCCGGTCACGATGTTGTCGTACTTGATAACTTATCAAACAGCAATCTCGAGGCGTTACGACGCGTCGAAACACTAGCGAATCGTTCTGTCACCTTTTATGAGGGCGACATTTTAGATCGTTCGTTACTTGACAGCATCTTTGACGAACACTCGATTGATGCCGTCATCCATTTCGCGGGATTGAAAGCCGTCGGCGAATCGGTATCTGAACCGCTCCGTTATTATGAGAACAACGTCGTCGGGACGACCGTATTGCTTCAAGCTATGACTGATCACGACGTGAAACGAATCGTCTTCAGCTCATCGGCAACCGTCTATGGTTTACCGGAAACGACGCCAATCGACGAGTCATTCCCGCTCAGCGCGACGAACCCGTATGGTCGGACGAAATTAATGATTGAAGAAATATTACGTGATGTATCAATCGCCGATCCATCATGGAGTATCGCCCTACTACGCTATTTCAACCCAATCGGTGCGCATGAGTCTGGCCGAATCGGCGAAGACCCGTTCGATATCCCGAACAACTTGATGCCGTACATTACACAAGTCGCCGTCGGTCGCTTGAACGAACTGAGCGTGTTCGGTGACGATTACGACACACCAGACGGGACCGGCGTCCGCGACTACATCCACGTCGTCGACTTGGCCGATGGTCACTTGAAGGCGCTCGATTACGTCATGGCCCACACTGGTGCCGAGGCATTCAACTTAGGGACCGGGACAGGCTACAGTGTCCTCGACCTCGTCCATGCGTTCGAGGCCGAGAGTGGAAAAGCTGTCCCTTATCAAGTGACACCGCGTCGCCCCGGCGACATCGGGATCTGCTTCGCCGACCCTTCGAAGTCGAAACAAATGCTCGGTTGGGAAGCGAAACACGACGTCCGCGCCATGTGCCGCGATGCCTGGAACTGGCAAGCAAACAACCCAAACGGTTACCGCTAATACAAAGCGAGTCCCCATCAAGGATGGAGACTCGCTTTTTCATTGCTTAACCCAAGCGTAACCGTACGCTTCGAGTTCAATCGTCGCAACCGGTTCCCCCGTGAACAGATTCGTCCCGCTCGCTTGCACAGTTACTGGCTCACTGCTGACGTTCGTATACAACATGAGCGTCTCCCCTTCACCCTTCCGTTCGACCGTGAAGACGCGCTTGTCGGACGTATCGATTCGCTGTGCGGCATACGGTGAGAAGGCCGGATGCGTCCGTTTGACGTTCAACTGGCTGATGATGCCCGAGAACACTTGTAGCCGATACGGGTCCGTTTTCAACTCCTGGATCAGCGCGTCATGGTCAACCGGTGTCTGGACACCGAGCAGTGTCCGGTAATCAATGGCCGGGATGCCTTGTAGCGAGAACAAGATGCTGTGGGCGGCGAGAATCATGTCGACGCTCGGCTCGATCAAGTTCTTCTCGAATGGATCTCGTTCTGCCATCGACAAGAAATTGAAGTACGTCTCCCCTTCTCCTGGTGCTTCGATCCGGTTCGCCCAGTCGGACAGCTTCTTGGCGTCACCTTGCGCGAAGGCGAGCATCGTGTGCGACGCGAGGTCGAAGTGACAAATGGCATCGGCGACGCTGATGTATGAGCCGAGCGCTTGGACGTCCCCTTCATAGGCGAGAATCAACTGCCCGTGCGGTTTATAGTGATGGAGCACCGCGTGCCACAGTTCGATGACGCGTTGAATGCTCTCCTCGGGCATACCACGGAATGATTGCACATGAACACGCAGCTTCGTCGCGCCTTGAGCGAGCCGCTCGATGAAAGCGTCTGTCTCCTCAAGCAAATTGAACTGTAGCTCGTTGTAGACGTCAGGCTCGGTGTCGTACATGAGCTCGAACTCATGCTTGAAGTGTCCGAGGTCCTCATATAATCGGATACGCGGATTGATGGCCGTATCGGTCGGCTTGGCCGGATATGGGAACAGCGAGACGAGATACAAGTCGCTGATCGACGCCTGGACGTGTTCCTTCAACAGATCATGGAGCGCGTCCAAGTCTGGACTTCCGTCCGTCGTGACGGCGTTGGCGTCCATCATGAGCACACTCGTCTTCTCGCTCACACTTTCCCCGTCATGCCAATGATGACCATCCCACTTCATGAACAGCTCCTGCCAGTCCTCTGATGTATGGTCGTCCTCTAATCGGTTGATAATCGGTTCAACAGTTTCCCAAAGCATGTGATCCCTCCTCAGTGTCTCTTTATCACTCCCACCGATACACGATTTTCAAACGCAAAAAAGCCGTCCCTAAGGACGACTCAATTCATCAAGCGCTGTAGCTCGGCTTGGACATCGGCGAGTGAGGCTTCATTCGGATGCCAGTAATAGATGCCGTCCGACTCCAGACCACCCGCTCCTTCGATGCGGAGCGTGCTGGCATTACGGAACGCCTTCATATAGTCCGTCGACAACGCCACGAGCTCGTTGAACTCGATGTTCGTCTTGGCCCGGTTGCCGGCGACATCGAGCAGCTTCGTCACTTTGTCGACCGAGAAGTCAGAACGTCCCTTATCGACGATGGCCGCGACGACGGCGCGTTGCCGCTCTTGGCGACCGAAGTCACCGTTCGGGTCGTCGTAACGCATGCGGGCGTATGACAAGGCCGAGGCGCCGTTCAAATCGACCTGTCCGACGGGATACGAGTATCCATCTGACGAGAACGCGAAACTGTTCTCTACCGTGATGCCGCCGAGCGCGTCGACGACCTCGGTGAACGCCTCCATGTCCGCCTCGACGACGTAGTCAATCGGGATATCCAAGAGCCCTTCCACCGAATCCATCGCCATCTCGGCCCCACCGAACGCGTAGGCGTGGTTGATCTTATCGTTCGTGCCTCGTCCGACGATTTCCGTCTTCGTATCGCGCGGGATGCTGAGCATCGCTCCCTCATCCGTCGTCGGGTTGAGCGTCATGACGATGATCGAGTCACTCCGTCCCTGCTCCCCGTCACGGCGGTCGATCCCGAGCAGTAACACCGATACCGATTCTTTCTGTTCAATCGTCTCGACTTGTTTCCGTTCTTCGCTGATTTCCAAATTGTCGTTCACTTTCGTCACCGTCTCATTGACGTCCCGGTACATCGACCAGACGAACAAGCCTCCGGCGACGAGGAAGACCGTCAAAACGCCGAGCGTGATCGCCAACACTTTTTTCCAGCGTGATTTCTTCTTATGTCTCGCCATGCGTGCACCTGCTTTCAAAATCGTTAGATATGGATATAATTCCCGCTTCACGTGTTGTATTATAGCACGTTGTCAAAAAATGCTAACCATATCTTTTCAATTTTCATGGGAAATGTGTCTTATAGCGAGCACGCCGCATGTGGTCGGGCCAGGCCGCGTTGATCTCGGCCCCAAGCAGCATCGTCGCCGCCGTCAAGTAGAGCCAAATCTGCAGCAAGATGACGATGCCAATCGTCCCGTACGTGTCCCCGAACATCGAGAACTGGTCGACGTAGACGCTGTAGGCTGTCGACAGCAGCTGCCAGGAGATGACGGCGAAGACGGCACCGGGGAGCGTCTCCGTGAATTTGACGTGTTGTTGTGGGGCGATCTTATAGAACATCGAGAACGCAAAGATAAGGATGACGGTCGACAACGTATAGCGCGCTAAAGTCGCCAATCGGTCAAAGTCCTCGAGCATTGGGAACCAGGTGTACATGAGCTCGACGAACTCACGGCCAAAGATATGGAAGACGATCAAGATGACGGCCCCGATGCTGAAGGCGATGAGCGTGAGCAAACCAATCAACCGGCGAACGACATAGCCCCGGGCCTCCGTCTCCCCGTAAGCGAACACGGTCAGCTTGACGAGGCGGGCCGTCCCGTTCGATGCCGACCAGACGGCGATGATGGCCCCGATGGAAACGAGACCGGCGTTAATGTTGCCGCTGACGTCATAGACGATCGACAGCATGTCGCGCACGCTCGAACCTGGGATGAGAATCTCGATCTGTTCAATCAACAAGGCATCGTCGATCCCGAGCCACGCCATGACGGCAAACAAGAGGACGAACGTCGGGATGATGGCGAGAAACCAAAAGAACGCGAGCGTCGCGCTGTAATCATTAATATGGTGGTCCTTGAACCGATGGCGGACATCGATGAGGAGGCGAATCAGGCGGTCGAGCACACACGTCACTCCTTTTCTTTTTATTATGACACAATTAAAATGCCTCATCCGATTTGGATGAGGCATTACATTACTGTTCCATCAATTCAGCCAAGTAAGATTTGACCTCACCTAAAGACGTGCTTGACGGGCGCCAGTAGTAAATCCCATCTTCTTCTTTACCGCCTTGTCCTTCCAATCTTAACACATCTTGGTTTTTAAACGCGGCCGTGTATTCGGTCGACAACGTGCGCAACTCTTTGAACGTGATGTTCGTCTTGGCATTGTTTCCAAGAACGTCGAGCATATTCGTGAACTTCGAAAGTGAGAAGTCATTGACCCCTTCATTGACGATTGCCGTGATGACAGCTCGTTGACGTTCTTGACGACCGAAGTCGCCACGTGGGTCATCGTAGCGCATCCGTGTGAACGCTAACGCTTCCGCTCCGTTCAATGTTTGTACGCCCGGATTGAATGTGTATCCGCCTGATTCGAAGGCAAGGTCGTTCGTCACTTCAACACCGCCGAATAAATCGACCGCATCTTGGAAACCTTTCATATCCACTTCGGCCACATAGTCAATTGGGATTCCAAGGAAGTTCTCGACCGTATCAAGTGCCATCTCTGCCCCACCGAATGCATAAGCGTGGTTGATTTTATCGGCCACCCCTTTGCCGACGATTTCCGTCTTCGTATCACGTGGAATGCTGAGCATGGCACTCTGATCTTTGTTCGGATTGAGGGTCATAACGATGATTGAGTCGCTGCGTCCCTGCTCATCGGCACGCCGGTCGACACCAAGAAGAAGGACCGAGATTGGCTTTTTCTCTGCAATCGTTTTTTGGTTCATCCGTTCCTTGCTCAAGCCTGACGACTCATTGATCCGATTGACCGTCGAGTCCACTTGATTGTAAAGATAAGCCACTAACCCGCCCCCGAGGAGCAACATCACCCCAAGCACTCCCGCTACAATGAGTGCGATTTTTTTCGTACGTGATTTCTTGCGACGACTTTTCTTGACGCGTCTCTTTTCTTGTTCCATATGATTTAACACCTTTCGCCATTTATTCTATGTCATAACTTGTATTTTACCACGTAAATCTGTAAAGCAATTTACATTTTTTAATCTATCGGTCAGTATTTAGGGACGCTTTTTCATAATATAAGTTATTTTATTCACTTTTAGGAAATTGATTTTATCAGGGTGTATAATTTAGAAAATGTGAACCTTATTCTTAACATAAAGGAGCGAATCCCGATGTGCTTTACCGTCACTTGCTATTTACCAAATCAGCAACTGATTTCTTTTGAACTACAAGGCGACACGAGCGAAGCAGTGACATCCAAATTTGAACGGATGCTACTTGAAGCAAGTAATAATGGAGGAAGCCTACGAATAGGCGATACTCATTCACTAAACCCGAATACGATCCTAGCCTACCGCATCGATGAGTTGAAGCCCCTCTTTTGAAGTCCACCCATTTCGGGTAACTCTTATAAGGAAACCACTACAACGAACGGGGTGAACCGATATGGAATTAGGGATGATCGGACTTGGGAAGATGGGGTTGAACTTGGCGCTCAACTTGACGGACAGTGGACACCATGTGCTCGGCTACGACCCGGGCAACGTGTCAACGAGCCAGTTCGAGACGAAATCTTCGCTCGAAGAAGTCGTCGAAGGGCTGAAGGCGCCACGCGTCGTCTGGGTGATGGTGCCGGCAGGCGATGTGACCGAGCACGTCCTGAACGACCTGCATACGTTGTTGTCACCAGGGGATATCGTCATCGACGGCGGCAACTCGAACTATAAAGAATCGATGCGGCGGGCCGAGCACTTCAAAGACAAGCTCATCTACTTCTTCGACGTCGGGACGAGTGGCGGCATGGAAGGGGCGCGGCACGGCGCCTGCACGATGATCGGTGGAGATTTGGAGGCGTTCGGCAAAATCGAGGAGTTGTTCCACGACGTGTCGACGGACAATGGCTATTTGTATGCGGGTCCGAGTGGCAGTGGCCACTTCTTGAAGATGATCCATAACGGCATCGAGTACGGCATGATGCAGGCAATCGCCGAAGGATTTGAGATTCTTGAGAAGAGCCCGTTCGAGTACGACCACGAGCAAGTCGCCCGCGTCTTTAACCACGGCTCGGTCGTCCGCTCTTGGCTGATGGAACTGACCGAGAGCGCGTTCCATAAGGACGCGAAACTCGATGATATCAAAGGGGTCATGCATGCCTCAGGGGAAGGCAAATGGACGGTCGAGACGGCACTCGAGTACGGCGTGCCTGCACCCGTCATCGCGATGTCGCTCATGATGCGGCAGCGTTCTCTCGAAGAGGACACGTTCTCCGGAAAAGTCGTCGCCGCCCTGCGAAATGAGTTCGGCGGTCATGCGGTGGAGAAAAAATAAGAAAGAGGGGGACGCAATGCGTCTCCCTCTTTTAAATTCGGATGATTGGTAAGTCCCCATCGTAGTCAAAGATAAACTCGATTCGCTTCTCCCATAATAACAAGATCCCTTTATGACCCCCGATCGTAATTGGGATAACTTCATTCTTTTTAAAGTTTTTGTGCTGGGCGTACAGTTTGCGCAACGCTTCCGTCTCTTTCGTCCCTTCACCGAAGAAACCTGCCAATCCGGCATGCACCGCTTCATTACCAGTGGCTTGTCCGGTCGGATATTTATCGTAGCGTGAACGCACAAACATGAGCGAACTCAATTTCGACTTGTCATATCCCCCAATGACAAATAAGTATTCATCCATTGGAACAGTCGTTTGAAATAGATGTGAGTTTACAAACTGATACCCGTGTTCAGATTTGATAGTAAATAGGAAACGATTCTGATTGACACTTTTGTATTTCTTTAAATAGTCCATCGATTTTTGTTTTGATAAAAATGATGTCTTCTTGATAGGTTTCGATACTGCCACAGTTGACGTCTTCATGTCTTTTGCAGCGACCCATCCAGTTTTATTGCCGTAGCGAATTTTGTAAAATCCTGCCAACTGTTCGTTCACGGTGACGGTCGTACCCTTCTTCAACGTAAAGGCTTGTTTTTTATGTGCGTCGACCCGCGAATAGACAATGACTTGGCGCTGCGTCACATAAGGAGCCGCTTTCAATGCCACACCTTTTTGAACTTTACGCGTGAGCGACTGCTCGTTTACATAACCCGTCCGATTCGCATAACGTACCTGTAACCAACTCCCTTTCTTGGCGACATACGTGACAGTTTTTTGCTTGGGTATGAGAATGAGTTGCTTCCCTTTGTAGGAAGTAGTCGCTCTTAAATACACTGCAGTCTTCGTTTGATAGGACGTTAATGTCGTCGTTGCAGCTTCAACGGTTGAAGCAATCGGAGTTAATGTGGCAAACACAATCAACAATGCGATGACATACATCATGATTTTCTTCATGTTTTATCCTCCTTATTTAATCAACTGCTTCACAGACGGGGATAGGTTACCTGCCGCATCCCTTACCCGAACGGATAGAGTTGCTCCCTTCTTCAAACCTTTAAAGGTGAGCTTATAGGTCCCTTTGTCTGTCACCTTCGTTTGCATCGTTTTTTTGCCGTAGGTGACAATAACCGTCGCTTTCGGTTCGGCTTTCCCTTGAACAACGCCAGACTTGGCAGTGACGGCGTTCACTGTCGCTTTTGCCGGTGCAATTTTATCAGTGATAGACGTCGTATACAGTGGGCTCTTTAACTTGCCATTTACAGCTTGAATGGTGTAAGTTTTCGCCTGCTTTAGGGAAACATTGACCGCAAACTTCCCTTTTGAGTCCGAAGTGGTGGTATACGTTTTACCGTTTACTCGGATGGTGATGACTGTTTTGGGCTTCGTCACTCCAGTGATGGCGCGATCTAGATTCGAGACCGGCTTCACATCAAGAATGGCAAATTCACCTTTCGGTCCAGTAAGTCCGCCGAGAGCCGGGTCAATCATATGGATTTGATACATTAAAGACTCATTTAATGGAATGCCACTACGATAAAAGTCGCCGACGACCGCATACATCTCACCTGACTTAAATCCGCTGTACACGATTTCCGCATCTTTTGTCGCGGTGACTTTCAAGACGGTCCCTTTTTTGTAGATCCCGGGTGGCAGATTAAATTTCGCTGTCGCCGGCTTATAGTCATAGATTTTATGTTTCGATACATGCTTCTTTCCATAACGGTCGGTCAGTTCGATGGTGACCACTTTCCCCTTGGCGATTAATCCCTTCATCGCAAACGTTCCATTCTTTTGGACTGCAACGGTCTTACCGTCAATTTTGATTGCTTTGGTGCCCGGCAAGGCTAATCCTTTTAAATTGAACGTCTTCTTATCCTCGTTTAATGAAATGCCTTTACTCAATTCGACGAGACCCAAGTTATATGGTGTTTTTGTCACGACACGCTTTTTTATCGTATTGTTCCCTTTCAAGTAAACCGTGCTGGCTAGTTTACCGGTTCCTGATTTGAACTGTTTGGCATATACCGTTTCTTTTACGCGCTTTCCTTTCTCCATGATGACCGTCCCATAAGCATGAATCGGTAAAGTTGCGTCTGTATTCACAATCAATGTGGCTCCTTCGAGTACGATAATCCGCTCGATATACCGATTTTCTTCGAATAGTTTCGTCAAGTTGACTGTCCCGTTTGCCACGACCCAATTCCTGGAGTCGACGTCGTACTCCTCGAACGCCATCGTCAACCCTTTCGGAATTGATTTCACGTAGAGTTTGTTCTCATACATATCAATTAGCTCAAGTCCGACTAACTCCCATTTCCCACTCATTGAAAAGTCCCATCGCTTCAAATCTAGCACCGCTGTTTTCGAACGCCCTTCCCACGGCTCAAGCGTCTTCATAACTCCGCTCGGTAAATGTTTGAATGTTGCTTTCACTTTGAAAAAGCCGCTGTTGTCGTCTGCTTGAACGACCAATTGCGAGTCTTTTGTCTTGGAATGTACCATCTTCACACTTTTAAACACAGGCAACGTGGTATCTGGAGTGACTTGAAACACAGGTTTCAAGTTGACGGGTAGTTGAACATCATAGCGATGATTCGTCTCGTCATCATAGAACGAGATTTCTTTTAGACTCCACGTCCCGATTGCATTCCAATCACCTAAGTTCTGATCACTCAAATCCACTTCAAACTGTTTTTTCTCCGCATGATAGACAGGCGTCAGATAGAACTCTTCCTTGGCTTGTTTATTCTCCAAAATAAGGCTCATCGGATCAGTCGGCACCTTCAATCCATCCAAGTCGATGGTCATGAAGAAAGATTTCACTTTGTTCAATTGAGTGACGTCCAACGTTTTTAGGATCCCATCCACTTTTGTTAATTTCGGTTTTGGAAAAGCGAGTGTGAACACTTTTTTGTCAGGGATGTGTGAGAGATCCAACTGATGTTCGTCACCGTTCTCATCTCGAACAATCAGACGCGTCAGAACCCAATCTCCTTCCGCTTGAAAGTTCCAACTTTCTAAGTCGACTGTAATTTCAAGTCCATCCATGTTCGGATACGCGAACACAGTCTCTTTTTCTTTCGGAGATTGAACGTTCTGTAACTCCGCCTCGACTTGCCAAATCCCCAGTTCCGGTGATTTGTCCAGCTTGAGAACGATATCCGTCTTAACATGGCTAGAAGAGAATGTTTTTCCTGATGCTTTCATTGATACGAGAGAAACCTGGTCCCCAGTTGCACCTTTAATAGGCTCACCAATAAAAGAAGTTCCTAATAACAAAATAGTTGTCAGTAATAATAAGCGAAGTAATTTCATGTTCATTCATTTAACGCTCCATTCTACATATAATACATTCTCCATTTAGTATAAATAATCCTAATCATTCAATTATCTTACTTTTGAGCATGTAGTCAGTAAGATTTTCAATTTTGTACAATATTAGGTCGTTATTTTTATCAGAGAAAGTACTATATTTTGAATTGAGGTAAATCTTTCGAAAAATCAGGTCCCTCTATTTACTTTGTACAAATAAAAAAAGTATGCGCGTCGCATACTTTTCCAATCAATGACTTCCTTTGTCGAAGTTTAGTAATGAAATGATAGGTTACCTCACTCCATCACGTTGCCTTCGGCCGGGATTGGCGTCTGCTTCAACATGTTCGCGAAATGGTACAAGTTGTACGCCATGACGCGTCCATTCTTTTTCGTGAAGGCGTTGTCGCGCCCGGCATCGATGTACGAGTCACCGGGCCCGGCCTCGCCGACCCAGTAGGCATCGACGTTCGGTGGGACGGTGAAACCGATATGGGACAGGCCATACAGGATCGAAGCACAGGCGTGTTTCGCCCCGTCCTCATTTCCCGTCACGACGACACCGCCGACCTTGTTGTAGTAGATGGCCTGGCCCAACTCGTTCGTCAAAGCGCTGCCCCCATACAACCGCTCGATGACTTGCGTGGCGACGCTGCTCTTCTCGCCGAGCCAAAGCGGTGTCCCGATGATGAGGATGTCGGCGGCTTTGACTTTCTCAAAAATCTGGGGCCATGCATCACCGTCCCCTTCATCCTCGGTCACGCCGAACGCGACGTTGTAGTCGACGACGCGGACGATCTCCGAGTCGACCCCGAGCTTATCGAAGTGCGGGATGATGTCCTTCATCAATCCTTCCGTGTGCGAGGTCGTGTCCCCGCCTTTCAAGGAACAGTTCAAGAATAAGGCTTTCATCGAATCCCTCCTTAAGTAATCAACAGTTAGGTGTTCCCGGTCGGTCCATGACCTAATCCCTTCAACTCTTTATATGGAAATAATATACAAAAATATATTTAACGATTATTTATGCGAGATGCTGTTTAGGCATGTAATTATCAGTTAATTCGGCTCTATATCAACGTTTATAGGTCTATCCTCTCATTTTTCCAATCCTTTGTTAAAACTTATTTACTATTACCTAAAAGATGGGTATATTAAAAAACGTTGCGCTATTTGTAATGAATGGAAAATGAAAAACAGTTTGAACGGGGGTTCAACTGTTCTATAGGTTTAATGAATCATCTAACGACTTATAAGGGGGAACTTATGACACGATTCAATTGGCTCAAGCCACTTATGCCGAAAGCTGGTCTGACACCGCTCACACTCGACTCGGCGACGAATGACCGTGACTTCATCGAGGGACATATGGATCCAATCTACCTACTCGACATTGACGGACAAATCATCGACTGCAATGAAAAGCTGGCACTGTTGCTCGGGCATAACAAACAGGAAGTCCTGACCCACTTTGCCGAGTTCACCTTACCGGCAGACCTAGACCGCGTCAGCAACCATTTTCATCGCGCCTTGTCTGGGCACGAAGAGACGTACACATGCCAAGCGATTCATCGGGACGGACGACGGCTCACCCTTCAACTGACGAATATCCCGGCTTACGACAAGCATCTCATCACCGGGGTGTACGGGATTGCCCGTGACATCACTTACGAACAATCACTCGAAACAGACCGGACCCAACTGTTATTGGAGCGAGACTTGCTGTCTGATACCCCTGGCCTCGCACTCATCTCCTTCACGAAAGATGGTATGCTGACAGACTGTTCGCCTGCCCTCGCGTCTTGGCTCGGAAACGTGCCGAAGACGTACGCCTCGTTCTTACACCATGTCACCCCATCCGACCGTCCTCTCCTCGATACGCTCTGGCATGCATTGTTGACCGAGGAGACATTAGAAGGTCCAGTCTCGTTCTCACTCACGGTCGGCTCGAATAGCCATGTCTTATCCGGAAAGATGGCATCGTTCGGTGACGTCGTCCGCGGTGCCTTTTCTGATGTGACCGAACAGGAGACACTCACCCGCTCACTCCGCGAACGTGATCAACAGTTACAGTCGCTCTATCAGTATGTCGATGCCTCCGTGTATGAACGGAACCTGTTGACCGGGAAGTATGCATTTTACACGCACGGTGTGGAGTCACTCTTCCAAGTCACCCTTGACGAGATTAACCGACGCTCCCTCGACTATAATGAACGAATCCACCGGAACGACCGAGCTAAAGTCCGCGCCGCCCATGCCGATGCTGAATCCGGTCGAGAACATCGGATCGTCTATCGAACCCAATTCGAAGAGGACGTCAAGTGGATTGAAGAACGGTTGATTCCACAGTTCGATGACTCACAGCGTGTCATCTCGGTGATGAGTGTCGCCCGTGACATCACCCGGATCAAAGCTCAAGAAGAACAGATTTGGCAGCTCGCCATGCATGATTCATTGACTGGTCTTCCCAACCGAAGCCTATTTCTCCATGAGCTCGCCGATTGGATTGAACGGGATGAGCAAGTCGCCGTCTTGACATTCAGTTTCAATTCAATTCATCGCATCAATCACGATTTTGGTTACGCTGTCGGAGACGACTGGATTGTCGCGACGACTTCCGCGCTGCTTCATCAGGCACCAGCCAAAAGTTTCGTCGGCCATTTGGGCGGAGACGAATTCATGCTATTGACTGGATACACTGACGAAGAGACGCTCGATGCGACATGCGCCTCCTTACTCCATCTCGGTCAAAATTATATCGAGGTCGGCCCGTACGAATGGCGGCCTCCTGTCACGATTGGAATCAGCCGGTATCCCCACGATTCATCCATACCGGAGGAGTTGTTGCAGTACGCTAACACTGCACTCGGACGAACCCATCTCGCCGGATCCGATTCTGTCGTCTATTATGCGTCGAATTTTAACATCGACTCGTATCGAAAACATCAGCTCGGCAAAGACTTGCGTCGCGCGATTGACGAGGACGAACTGTTCCTCGAGTTTCAACCGAAAGTCGACGCTTGGTCGGGCCGAATCACAGGGGCCGAAGCACTTGTCCGGTGGCAACATCCCGAATGGGGGCGCATCCCGCCGAACGACTTCATCCCATTATCTGAGGAGAGCGACCTTCACATCAAACTCGCTGACTGGGTACTCGACCGGACATGTGTAGCGCTCCATGGTTGGCAGACTCGGAATTTACCGGTCGTCCCCGTCTCAATCAACGTCTCACCGAAACGACTCCTTCACGGGAATTACACGGAGACGGTGAAACGAGTACTAAAGCGTCACGGTGTCATGCCCTCACTTCTAGAGATTGAAATCCTCGAGACGGACGTGCTGAGCGACAGTGTGAAAATTCACGAGACGCTCGATCAGCTCGACGCTGCCAACATCCGGGTCGCCCTCGACGATTTCGGAACGGGCTACTCATCGCTCTCCTATTTGCAGCAATATCCAATCAAGTCGATTAAAATTGATCAACGCTTCGCCGCCGACCTTCACGAGAACAAGAAGACGCAAGGCATCGTCCGGACGATTCTCTTCATGGCCGAAGAGTTCGCGATGGATGTCGTCATCGAAGGGGTCGAGACGCTCGAGCAACTCGAGACGGTCCGGCGTCTCAACTGTCGTACCGTCCAAGGTTATCTGTTCAGTCGGCCGCTCTCGCATCAAGCGTTCGAGACCGCACTTGAGGAGCGATTTTTAGCGACGATGGAAACGGCGGGGCCGGCAGGTGTGAGACAAGCGTTCTCACTCGAGGCGAACGTGACGATTCATAAATTCCACGACCGGGAACTACAGATCGGGTCGACGCCTGTTCTGTTAACGAAGAGCAGTCTGCGGTCGCTTCACTTCTATGCCCGCGTCCGCTTGCCCATCACCGACGCGATCGAGTTGAAACTGTTGTTGCCGTATCAAGGCGAAGAAATACCCATCTTTATCCGCTTGCTCGGGATCACTGAACTCGAGAGCGATTTGTTCGAGTATGAGGCGAGCTACCTTCATCCAGGTGAAGCCCACCGTGTCGTCACCGCGCTCCAACATCATTTGACGTGACCTCTCGCTCTCGGTGGGAGTTTTTTTAGAGCGAGGCCGAAGTTACTTGAAAAGGAGGCTGTACTGATGACACGTTTCATTCATATTGCTGATTTGCACCATGCGAGACATACCGGGAACGCCATCACAACTGAACGGACCAGTTTTGCCATCCAAGCCGAGAAGCTCGCCCAGCTCGCGGAAGTCATTCGACATGAAAACATCAAGGCAGTGCTCATCGCTGGAGACATCGAAGTGAGCGACCCGGAAGATTTCGTCCCGTATTTGAAGACGTGGACCGCCCTCGGTGCATCCGTCTATTTGGTATACGGGGACCATGATATCCATCGGCTCGCTTACGACGACTGTTGGCGTCAGATTGAGCACGTGCATAGTTTCCTTCGACCCGGGTATGTCTTCGATGAAGCGCTCGGCGCCGCGATTTATGGACTCAGCTGTGAGACGAACCAGACCGGGTTGAAAGAGGATATCGCACAGACACCGATGCGAGACGACCCGTACCCGAATATCTTCCTCGGTCACGGGGACCGACAACGGTTCTCCGCATCCGTCGTCGCCCGGCTCGGGTTCAGCTATTACGCCCTCGGTCATCATCATCGCTATGAGGTCACTCGACGTGGCGATGCCGACCTCGTCTATCCTGGTCATGTCTTCTCGGTGTGGGACGGATGCGGCAAGGCGTGGCCAACCGGCTATGTCATCGGTGAAGTCACATCGTCAGGGATCACACACGAGTTTCGACCATTCACAGGTCCAGAGACGCGACGGCTCAGTTTCAATCCGTTCATCCGGGACGGGTCATGCCTCTTGCTCACGCGCGACAATCTCGAGGGCCCGTCGGAACAATGGATTGAAGAGGACGAAACGGTGTTACGCGATTTCGTCCGCTCCACGCTGACCACCTACCCTGATGATTATTTCGTCACACCGAGCCGGTCGACAGGTTTTCCGACGCGCCGGCTGTCGATGACCGGACGAACATTGCTGGAAGACGATGAACGATTCGAGGAATTTTTCGCCCGCAGTTTTAAGGCGACGAAGACGACACAATAAAAATGACCCCCGATGGTTACATCGGGGGTCATTTCACAAACGTATGTTCGTTTCAAGGGACAGCGCAAACAGGCGCTCTCTTATTCGTTTCTTCTATTATTAGCGTAGCAAATCACGCAACATAAGTCTATTCTTTCTCGACTGGAATCCGTACAGTGAAGACAGGCCCACTGAAGGAGGACATTCATGGAAACATACCGCTGGGACCTCAACTTGAAGGTCCGCCTGTTCGGCGAAGGGATGTTCAATCTGTTGTTTTGGATGTATTTTCCGTTCATCACCGTCTATTTCGCCCAGTCGCTCGGCGTCGAGCTGGCCGGTCTGCTCATGGCCGTGCCGCCGCTGTTCCTGTTAATCGGTAGTTTAATCGGTGGTTCGCTCGCGGACGAGATTGGACGCCGTCCCGTCATGCTGGTCGGGACGTTCGCGCAAGGATTCTTGTTCCTCGCCTTCGCCTTGTCGACGAACGCCTACGTCGATTACATCACCTATATCGGCATCGGCTTCATGGGCGCGATCTATAAACCGGCCAGCTCGGCCATGGTCGCCGACCTCGTGCCGACCGAACATTTACGGGACGTGTTCGCGACGTTCATGGCGTCGAACAATATCGGCGCCGTGCTCGGTCCAATCCTCGGGGCGGTCCTCTTCTTCGAGCATCGCCAGGCGCTCCTGTTCGGTTGTGCCTTCGTCCTGTTCGGATACGGGGTGCTGCTCGCGGCGCTCACCCATGAGACACGGCCGGGCTCGACCGGGAAGACGGTCGCCAAAACATTCCGCACTCAAGGGCGTTCGTATGCGACGATTCTGCGCGATCCGTTGTTCCGCCTCTATTTGATTGCCGGCGTATTCGCCTTGATTCCAATCATGCAGCTCGACGTGTATTTACCGGTCTATTTGATCGAACAGGCCCCGGCCACGTTCGATGTCTCGAACACGATCCTGTTCGGCTGGCTCGTCGCCTATAACGGCCTCTTGTTCGTCGTCTTCATCATTCCCGTCACACGCGTGTTCCGGGCATGGGACGAACGACGCGTCTTCCTGTTGTCGACGTTTCTCGCCGGCTTCGGGACGTTCCTCATCGCTTTCTCGTCGAACGTCTGGTATTTGCTCGTCGTCACGACCGTGTTCACATTCGGCGAGTTGATTCGCTCTCCGGTCAGCCAGAGCTTCGTCAGCCGCTACGCCCCGGCCGAGTCACGCGGACAATACCTCGCAGCCGATACGCTCCAAAACACGATCGGCAAATTCCTCGCACCAGTCACAGTACTCATCTCAGGTTTCGTCTCCCCGCTCGCCGTGTTCACGCTCATCTTGCTGTCGGCGCTCGTCGGGATGGCGCTGTATTCGAAATTATTCCAACGACTTACGCAACAAGACGGATGACCGCGGTCATCCGTCTTTCGCTTGTCCATCGAATAATTCTTCGCCCCGCTTCACCCGACCGTCCGGGTACTTGTAGGCGACATGTTCGAGCGACAGCTTCGTCGGCGTATCGAGCCCGGCCGCGGCCGCCATGTTGTAGAGCCCTTCCCGGAGCGAGATGATATAGTTCGTCACGCGGTAACTCTTCTCGTCGACGACGAGGGCGTGCTGCAGTTTCGGGTCGGTCGTCGCGACGCCGACCGGGCATCGGTTCGTGTGGCATACTTGCGCCTGGATACAACCGACATTGAACATGAGGCCCCGGGCGATATTGACGCAGTCGGCCCCAAGCGCGAGGGCGACGGCAATCTTATCGGCCGTCACGAGCTTGCCGGAGGCGAATAAGGTGACGCGGTGACGGAGCCCATGTTCGACTAGTAAGCGATGCACGTATGGGAGCGCGGCCTTCAACGGCAACCCGACCGTATCGGCGAGTTCCTGGTACGTCGCCCCGGTCCCCCCTTCCCCACCATCGACCGTGATGAAGTCAGGATGTTTCCCCGATGACGCCATCTCTTGAATGAGCGCCTCGACGTCTGAAAGCCGGCCGACGACGAGCTTGATGCCGACGGGCTTGCCGCCGATGTCGCGCAAACGCTCGATGAAGTCGAGCAGTTCCCGGTCCGTCTTGAACTCGGAGAAGCGGTTCGGGCTATCGATCGTCACGCCGACTTTGACGCTCCGGATGCGGGCGATCTCTTCCGTCACTTTTGAGCCCTCGATATGGCCGCCCCTCGTCTTCGCGCCTTGGGCGAGCTTCAATTCGAAGGCACGCACTTGCGGAATCTCACTCTTCGTTTTGAAGGCCGCTTCGGAGAACGCCCCGTCCTCGGTCCGGACGCCGAACAGCGCCGGCCCGATTTGACAGATGAGGTCGACCCCGCCTTTCAAGTGATGGTCCGACAGGCCACCTTCCCCGGTGTTCATCCATGTGCCTTTGGCCCGGCCAAGCCCGATCGACAGCGCCGTGATGGCGTTCTCGCCGAGCGAGCCGAAACTCATTGCGGATTGCCCGACGAGGCCGCGGATCCGGAACGGTTCCCGGCACGTCTGTTTCCCGATGACGATGCTGTCTTCTTCCATCAACAAGGACGGACCGACCTCGCGTTCGACGATCCGCTCTTTCCGCGTGAACAGGTTGTCCTCCTCGACTTGGTACAGCCGCGACGACACGGTGTCCCGGTTGTCGATGCGGAGCTCGTCCCGGTTCGTCGGGTAGAGCACGTTCTGGAGATAGAAGCCGCCGCCTTCGAAGTCCCGCTCCGAGCCGAATCCGATGATGCGCGACTTATATTTCCCCGAAATCACGGCCGCCTCGTAGTCGTTCCGGGAGAACGGTTTTGACTCGTTGTCGTTCAAGAACAAGTATTGGCGCATCTCAGGTCCGACCTTTTCCAAGATGTAGCGCACCTTGCCGAGGATCGGGAAGTTCCGGAGGACGGAATGCTCGCGCTGGTGGCGGTCCTTCCGCCAAAGGTACAAGATGAACAGGAACGGGGCGGCAATCGTCGACACCATCAAGACGAGCACGATGGCGAGCATCGTCGTATTCACGGACATGAGTGGTTCCTCCCTCACGTATAGTCCTTATCCGATACCACGGGTCCTTCCTGATGAAACGAAAAAAACCGACGTTTCCGTCGGCCCTTACTTCTTGATCAACTCGTTCGCTTTGTCGACTTTCTCTTTGTCGTGTTTCAATTGCTTCTCGATATCGTACGCCATGTACATATCGTTCTTGATCATATAGTCGGCGATCTCGGCATGATCTTCGATCGCTTGGTTCAATTGTTTGATGAGCACTTTCCGGACCTCGGGTGACGCCGTCTCGGTCACGGCTACCGCATAGGCGCGGACGGCCGACTTCGCCGTGATGAGCAGGTCGGTCGCGATCAATTCGTCCCGTTGTTTGCTGGCCCGTTTCAAGTTTTCCGTGATTCCCATCCGTCTCTCCTCCTTACGCCTTCTTCGGCAACAGCTGTTTCAGTTCACTGATCGCTTGCTCGGTGTTCTTCAAATGTTTGCGTGCGATCTTCTGCAACTTCTCGTCTTTGATGAGCGGTTCGCTCACGTATCCTTTGACAAGCCCCGCTTGCTTCAGCGTCAACATCTCATGAATCTCTAACACTTCATGGATGGCGAGTTTGTTTTTAGCCATGTCCGTTCCTCCTTTTAGCGTGTCGAATGAATGTGCGCTTCTTCGCGCTTATGCTTGAGCAGCCAACCGTGGAACACGAACTCGACGACCGCGGTCACTAGTGCCGTGTACAGCGCGAGCAACACGAAACTCGTATCGGTCCCGATATCGAAATCGAGAATCCACAGGAAGAACCACGTCAAGAAGAAGACGAGGCCGAAATCGGCCGCTGTCGCAATCAAGTTACCGAATTTCCGTAATACGAACAGATCCCCCAGCCAATAGGCGATGATCGCGACCATGAATGATATCCACACGGCGTGATACCATGGGACGTTGAACCCGAACGTCAAGACCGCGAGAAAGACGACGAGAAGCGCCACGTGTTTCACGGTCAATGCCTTCAAATGATTCACTTCCATCGGAGACTCCTCCTTTCTACCACTCGTGTCTTAGACTATGTTTCCCTCCCGTTCAAATCAAAAACGAGAAAATTTTCCATTTTTATTATGCTATAGCGATTGCCTGACTCTCGATTTCAAGGATGAGACCTGGCTTCCTCTAAACGAAGACAAGCGTTTTGCGGCGAACATTTTCTACAAACATTTACAAATCGATGACATCACGTCCATCTTTCAGTGGCGTGAGCGGTGAACAAGGTAAATCGACCACAAAAAAAGAGACCTTTCTCAGGTCTCTTGGTCGCTCGGGATGACAATCTCATCGAACTGTTGGTCACGGCAAAGGGTGATGGCTTGCATCGCAAGCTGGTAGTCCACTTCCGGCAATGTGATCAGCTCGGTCGGGAGCACCCACTCCTTGTTGTTGTACAAATGGATGACGAGTTTGACGAGAATGAAATCCTGTTTCTCGAACGTGTTGTCGTCGATGATGGTGGCCGTACTGATCTTGCCTTGCTCGAGGTCCATATACGGCAACAATAGACTCCGCACCCGCTCATTCCCGGCGATCACATAAAGGGCGGAGAAATACTCTTTCTTGACGTCTCCGGGATTAATGAGGCGCTGGGCCAACTGTTTGAACACGTCGTAGTGCTCGGTCGTCAAGAAGTTAAGGTTATTCATATCTGTCGTTCCTCTCTGTGTAAGCAAAAATCAATCTGTTTATACTAATTCCACCCTTTTGCACTTTATAATCCTCTGACGATGCTCATACCCCCACCTGTATCTACCAAATCTTTTCAAAATTTTAGGTTTTTATTTATTTTGATAGTGGAACTATATCCTTGTCGTTCATTCACCAGTTGTTCAAAAAAGGAGGAGTTCCATGTTTCGTCATCAGAAGGAATTGCAGTTCGAAGTGAAAGTCGATCGTCCCGACCCACAGCTCGCCCGTCAAATCCAAGAGGTGCTCGGCGGTCAGTTCGGGGAAATGACCGTCATGATGCAGTACTTGTTCCAAGGCTTCAACTGCCGCGGAGAAGAAAAGTATAAGGACATGCTCATGGACATCGGGACCGAGGAAATTGGGCACGTCGAGATGTTGTGCGCCCTCATCTCGCAACTGCTCGACGGGGCGTCACCGGACGACCAGGCCGAGGCGGCGAAAGACCCGGCGACGGCGGCCATCCTTGGCGGGATGAACCCGCAACATCTAATCGTCAGCGGGCTCGGCGGACTGCCGACGAACTCGAACGGGGTGCCGTGGAATGGGTCGTATATCGTCGCGAGCGGGAACTTGCTCGCCGACATGCGCTCGAACTTACACGCCGAGACGCAAGGGCGGCTCCAAGTCGCGCGTCTCTACCATATGACAAAAGACGAAGGCGTCCGGAAAGTGTTCCGCAAGATGCTCGCCCGTGACCGCTATCACCAATACCAATGGATGGCCGCCATCGACGAGCTTGAAGAGAAGAACGGCGTCATCGTGCCGGCGAGTTTCCCAGCGAAGGACGAGTTGGAAGCTGAAAAACACGGCCTCGAGTTCTGGGATTTGTCGGAAGGCAATGAGTCGAGCCAAGGCAAATGGGCGACCGGCAGCGCGCCGGACGGTGCCGGCGACTTCGTCTATTTAAGCGACCCGGCCCCGCAAGGCCAGAAGCCGGTCATGGACACCCCGGACAAGACGCTTCATCACGACTTGGATGCCCCGGGCGGTGTCGAGAAAGTCGTCAAAAAAGTCGCAGATCAAATCAAGCGGAAATAAGAAAAAAGGCTGACCCTCGGGCCAGCCTTTTCACATGCGCCGGAGCGAGATGGCTTCGCGCATCTTCTGGAGCGATTCCCTTCCCTCTTCCCCGCGTCGCATCATGACGACGGTGAACAAGGCGTCGATCAGACTGAGCTCGGCGATTCGCGAGGCGAGCGCCTCAGAACGGAACTCCGTCTCTTGCGACACGGTATAGAGGGCGACGTCACACAGCTTCGACAGCGGTGACTTCGCATAGTTCGTGATCGCGATGGTCGGGACACCGCGCTCGTTCAACACTTTCGCCACATCGAGCGTATCTTTCGAGGCACCCGAGTGCGAGATGAGGACGGCGACGTCATCTTTCGTCAGCTGGGACGCCGACATGAGCTGCATGTGCGACTCGAGGTTCGCCGTGACGAACAACCCGCTCCGGACGAACTTATGATAGGCGTCGAGCGCGATGACGGCCGAGCCCCCGCTCCCGAAGAACTCGATGCGATGAGCCGACAGCAGCAGGGCGACCGACTTGTCGAGCGAGGCCGCGTCCAAGATTTGCCGTGTCGCCTCGAGCGTCTTCACGTTCGAGGTGAAGATTTTCTCGGCGATCTCATGTGGCGTGTCTTCGTTCGAGATGTCTTCATGGATATCTTGGAGCGGCGCGACGACATCGGTGGCGAGCGCGATTTTCAGCGCCTGATAGCCTTTGAAGCCGACGCGCTGACAGAAACGGAACACAGTCGACTCGGCGACGTCGAGGTCGTCGGCGACTTGATTGATCGTATGGTGGATGATGCGTTCGGGCTGTTTCAAGATATAGTCGGCGATGCGTTGCTCTTTCTTGCTCAGTGTCGTATAGGCCCCACGGATCCGGGCCAGGCCGTTCATCGATTCCATGTGTCTCACCCTTTTTTCTTTTAACGATACCTTTTCGAAAAAAATTCCGCAATCAATGACCCGCATAATTTGTCTAAATGAGTACTCTAAAAAGGAAAATACTTACTTTCAACGAATTATGAAAGTGTATTCTCATTTATTATTCGTAGGGGTGAATTCGTGTTAGCAGAAATTAAAGGAAAAGTTAGCCGCACTGGTTCAAACTTATCAGAAAGGTTGGAGGACAATCTAACCGGTAACGTATTCGGAGCTTTGCGTTACATCCCTTTTATAGACGGCCTCGGAAAGGTATTAGCAAACGCAGTTCAAGAACTGCCAGATACGGTTAATTTACCAGATATTAATTCATGCATTGACCACATCAAAGCTCAGTATTGGGCAGACGTGATTGAATTCTGGCCGTACGATAAAGAAGGTGAACTAGATGCCCTACTGACCTTCGAAGATACAATGATTGGAATCGAAGTGAAATACTTGAGCGGACTCTCTTCAGTAGATGAAACAGGCGTAATTCCGACAGAACTGAGTAAGCATCAATTAGTGAGAGAATCTCGCATTATTTCACGAAAGGGCAATCAGAAAAATAAAATTCTACTTTTTATTGCGGACAGACAAATGTGTAACGATGTGATGAAAAGTATAGAGAAATCGTCTATAGCGTCGGGCGTGACACTCGGCTTCGTATCGTGGCAAGACTTCTTACATGAATTGAAACAATTAAATGGATTAGATCAGTTCCAACAGATTATCATCCAAGATTTAATCGAGTTGTTGACGAGAAAAGGGTTTGAGGATTTTATCAGTATGAACACTAACGAAGCACCACTCATACATACGGACCAATTATTCGATTTCAGTATTTTATGCAATGAAGTAACAATTGATTTTGTAACCAATACATCAATTAATAAGGAGCTATATTATGAATTCAACTGAGAACGTAAGAAATGCCTTCCATGTCGTCTATAGCACGTACGAGAACATCCATAAGTTAATGGACTATACGAAAACCATTGCCCCAGAAAAAAGTCATTACGTCAGTGTCGTCGATAAATTTCTACGCTACAAATCAGACAATGATTTCGCTGGTTGGTTCATCGGTGATTTCATTCTCATCTTTCAAAACAAGGACCACAATGAGTTTGAAAATGAATGGCGGGACGGACCATTATACGTCATGGAAATAGAGTTGTACAATGAGGAATTAGAGTTGAAAGAAAGTCAGCTTCCTTGTATTCGACTATCCAAATTTGTATATGACAATGAAACGATGCAAGGTTGGGGTAAAGGATGTTCTCCGTCCAACCATTGGAGATTCTATTACCCATTACGTAATGCAGATCTGATGAACATTGAATTAGAAAATGGTTATTCTCGTATCACTCCTATCAATCAAGAAAGTAGTGATCGTCATTACTGGGGCGTCCAACATATCGTCAGCAAACAAATCCCCCTGATGGATGTGACTGCCGACAACGTCGTCGAAAAGATATTTGCTACGTTTGATTCACTCTAACCCATCCCACCTATACATATTCAATCGTCCCGCCTTGTTTATAGGTGGGACGTTTTCGTGTAAAAAAGAATAAAATTCCGCAATCTCTATTGAAAATCGAATTTAATTTGATATTATAGTGGAGAGATGGAAAAAAATTCGATTTAGAGGTGACGATATGCAAATCGGTTTGATTGGATTAGGCAAGATGGGATACAACTTGGCGCTCAACTTGAGCGACCACGGTCATACGGTCGTCGGGACGGACGCCGGGAACGTCGAGGCGACATCGAAGTTTGAGATCGTGTCGACGCTCGAAAACGTCATCAACTCGCTCGAGACGCCACGCGTCGTCTGGGCGATGGTGCCGGCCGGTGACATCACCGAGACCGTGCTAGCAGAACTCCTTGAGAAGCTAGAGCCGGGTGACATCGTCATCGACGGTGGCAACTCGAACTACAAGCTGTCGGTCGCACGCGCCGAACAGTTCAGCGCCAAAGGCATCGCCTTCTTCGACTGCGGGACGAGCGGCGGCACGGAAGGCGCCCGTAACGGCGCCTGCACGATGGTCGGCGGAGACGCCGACGCCTGGCCGACGATCGAGCCGATCTTCAAAGACCTCTCGGTCGAGAACGGCTACTTGTACACGGGACCGGCCGGCAGCGGCCACTTTCTGAAGATGATTCACAACGGCATCGAGTACGGCATGATGCAGGCGATCGCCGAAGGGTTCGACATCTTGGAGAAGAGCCCGTTCGATTACGATTACGAACAAGTCGCCCGCGTCTGGAACCACGGATCGGTCGTCCGCTCATGGCTCATGGAACTCACTGAGAACGCGTTCTCGAAAGACGCGAAACTCGACGACATCCGCGGCGTCATGCATTCCTCAGGGGAAGGAAAATGGACGGTCGAGACGGCGCTCGAGTTGCAGGCGGCGGCCCCGGTCATCGCTATGTCGCTCATGATGCGCTATCGCTCACTCGAGGACGACACGTTCTCAGGGAAAGTCGTCGCCGCACTCCGTAACGAGTTCGGAGGACACGCGGTCGTCAAGAAATAACCGCAAGGAAAAGGTCAGGGGTGGCCTTTTCCTTTGGTAATATTTGTAAACGGTTACACATAAGGTAAAGGGGGAAATACATATGTCGGGTTCGACACTCATTTTAATTGCGGTCGCAGGGATTTTCTTGCTCTTATTCTTGGTCATGCGGACGAAGCTTCACGCGTTCGTCTCACTTCTCCTCGTCAGTCTACTCGTCGGGATTGCGGCCGGCATGCCGCTCGGGGACGTCATCGCCTCGATTCAGAACGGGATGGGCGGCACGCTCGGCTTCGTCGCCGTCGTCGTCGGTCTCGGAGCCATGTTCGGGAAGATGTTAGAAGTATCGGGTGGCGCGGAACGCCTCGCCCAGACGCTCGTCAATAAGTTCGGCGAAGACAAGGCGCAATGGGCGCTCGCCATCACCGGCTTCATCGTCGCCGTGCCGGTCTTCTTCGACGTCGGTTTCATCATTCTCGTGCCAATTGTCTACGGTCTCGCCAAAAAGACGGGCCGCTCGCTCCTCTACTACGGGATTCCGCTGCTTGCAGGTCTCGCTGTCACGCACAGTTTCATCCCGCCGACACCAGGTCCGATCGCCGTCGCCAACTTGATTGGGGCCGAGCTCGGCTGGGTCATCTTGTTTGGGGTCATCGCCGGGATTCCGGCCGCAATTTTGGCCGGTCCGGTTTTCGGAAAATATATCGCGAACAAGATTCAAGTCAACATTCCAGACTATATGGAATTCGAAGAGATCGACACGTCGAAAGAGCTGCCTAGCTTCAAGATGATCGTCTCGCTCATCTCGATTCCGCTCGTGTTGATTCTCGCGAACACGTTGTCTGCCGTCTTATTAGAAGAAGGAAACAGCATCCGCACGTTCTTCACGTTCATGGGTCACCCGTTCGTCGCCTTGACGCTCGCGACGTTGCTCACGTTCATCTTCCTCGGCACACGCCGCGGCTATACGCGTGACGAAGTGCAAGAGATTGCGACGAAAGCGCTCGAACCGGCCGGGATCATCATTCTCGTCACCGGTGCCGGTGGCGTGTTCAAACAAGTGTTGATCGACTCAGGTGTCGGTGACGTACTCGGGGAAATGATGGCCGGGTCACCGCTGCCGGCCATCGTGCTCGCCTTCTTGATCGCGACCGTTGTCCGTGTCGCCCAAGGTTCGGCGACCGTCTCGATGGTCACGGCGGCAGGACTCATCACGCCGCTTCTCGAAATCCAGAATATCACCGGTGCCGCGCTCGGCCTCATCGTCATCGCAATCGCCTCTGGTGCGACCGTCTTGTCTCACGTCAACGACTCAGGGTTCTGGCTCGTCAACCGCTACTTCGGGCTTGACGTGAAAGACACGCTCAAGTCGTGGACCGTCATGGAAACGATTATCGGATTGACCGGCTTCGCGGTCGTCTTCTTGATCAGCTTGTTCATTATTTAAGTTAGGAAGTGATGTGTGTGTACACCATTGGCGTCGATATCGGGACGACGAGCACGAAAGCCGTCCTGTTCCATAACCAGCAGCAACTCGCGGTACATAACGTGTTGTACCCGCTCCTCACCCCGGACACGGAGACGGCCGAGCAAGACCCGGTCGTCATCTACGGGGCCGTGCTCGAGGCGATTTCGGCCGTCCGTGCCAGAGCCGACGGGCCGATCCGCTTCGCCGCGTTCAGTTCGGCGATGCACAGCCTGATCGCGCTCGATGCGTCAGGTCGCCCGCTCACCCACAGCATCACCTGGGCCGATAGCCGGGCCAACCCGTATACGCAAGAGATCAAACGCGACTTTGACGCGAGCGCGCTCCATATGCGCACCGGCACCCCGGTCCATCCGATGGCCCCGCTGTCGAAGCTGCGTTGGTTGAAGGCTGAACATCCGGACGTGTTCCAGCAGGCGGCCAAGTTCGTCTCCATCAAAGAGTACGTCTTCTATCGCTTGACCGGTCGCTTCGTCATTGACCATTCAATCGCCTCGGCGACAGGGCTGTTCAATTTGAAGAACTGCGACTGGGACGCTGAGGCGCTCGACGTCGCCGGCGTCACACCCGAGCAACTGTCCGAGCTCGTGCCGACGACCGAGATTTTAACGCTCAAATCGGATGTTGTTGAGACGCTCGGCTGGGACTTCCCGCTCGTCATCGGGGCGAGCGACGGGGTGTTATCGAACCTCGGGGTTGGGGCGTTCGAACAAGGTGTCGTCGCCGTCACGATCGGGACGAGCGGGGCCATCCGCACGGTCGTTCGTGAACCGGTCGAGGACCCGAAAGGACGCATCTTCTGTTATGCCTTGACCGACAAGCATTGGGTCATCGGCGGACCGGTCAATAACGGCGGCATCATCCTACGCTGGCTCCGCGACGAGTTCGCGGCGAGCGAGGTTGAGACGGCGAAACGCCTCGGGATGGATGCCTATGACGTATTGACGCGCATCGCCGAGACGGTCAAACCGGGCTCAGACGGTCTATTGTTCCACCCGTACTTGATGGGTGAACGGGCCCCGCTCTGGGACTCGAACGCACGCGGTTCGTTCTTCGGCTTGAGTATCCACCACAAGCGCGAGCACTTCATCCGCTCGGTGTTAGAAGGCGTCATCTTCAACTTGTATACGGTTATGCTGGCGCTCGACGAGTTGACGGGCGCACCGAACCGGATTCATGCGACGGGCGGCTTCGCCCAGTCGAGCCTGTGGCGTCAGATGATGGCCGACATCTTCGATACGCCGGTCGTCGTGCCGGAGAGTCATGAGAGCTCGTGTCTCGGTGCGGTCATGCTCGGCGAGTATGCGTTCGGCGACATCGACGACTTCACGGCCGTGCCGCAAGTGACCCATGAGCATACGCCAAACCATGAAGCGACAACGATTTACCGGGAGTTGCTGCCGATTTATATCCGGCTCTCTCGTCATCTCGCGGAAGAGTATGAGGCGATTGCCGCGTTTCAGCGGAAGCATGTATAGGAAGAGGCCGAGTTCATCGTGAACTCGGCCTTTCGTTTACCGCTCGTACGTCACCATAACGAACTGTCCAGATGCACGTTGACTCGTCAGTCTCAACTTCGTCTCTTTCGTGCCTTCTGGGAACAGCGGGATCCCTTCCCCAAGAATCACCGGGGCGATGGCAATCTCATAGCTGTCGATCAAGTCGTGCTCCATCGCCGCCTTGATGACCTCGCCTCCCCCAACGAGCCAGATGTCCCCGTCGACGTCTTGCTTCAATCGTTCGACGAGCTGCTCGATCGGCTCATCCGTGAATGTGACGTGCTCGGCTTCCCGGTCCGGGCTGCGTGTCAAAATGTAGTTCGGAATCTTGTCATACGGATAACCGTCCGGCTCAAGCACGAGCACTTCCTCGTACGTCTTCCGCCCCATGATGACGGCACCGACCCTCTGAAAGAAGTCGGCGTAGCCGTTGTCCCCCTCCCCCTCGACCGCGAACAACCAATCGAGTTGGTCGTTCGTTCGGGCAATTTTTCCATCTAAACTCGTCGCGATATATAAGACGACGTTTGCCATGATGAATTCCTCCTTGATTCGTGATACATTCAGCTTACTTGATAAACACGACAAAATATGACGGGAATGGATGAGATGAAAAAGCGACATCTTCACTTGATTCGACTATTGAATCGCGGGCGACGGTTCACGGCGAACGAACTCGCTCTTGAGACGGGTGCCTCGGCCCGGACAATTCAGCGCGATATGCTGACGCTCGAAGAACTTGGCTATCCGATTTGGAGCGTCCCCGGCACGGGCGGCGGTTATGAGATGTTGCCGAATCGGTTGTTGCCACCGCTCCAGCTCCGGGAACAGGAAGCGGTCGCGCTCTACCTCACCCTCAAATGGATGGAACAAATCCCGGACGTGCCGTTCGGTAACATGCGGGACACGCTGTCCGACTGGTACGTGAACGAATTGCCGCACGACCTCGAGACGAAAATCGATCGGCTCGAAAAGAACATCCTCTGGCTCGGGAACAAGACCGTCCCATCGGCGCCGTTCACGAAAGACATCTATCGTGCCGTCGATCAACGACGGAACATCGAGATGACATACGCCACGACGAAAGGCAGCCGCACGTTCACTGTCGCGCCGGTCGGGATGGCGCTCCTCGATTTGAAATGGTACGTATTCGGTCTCTCGGATTACGGCCTGCGCCAATATCGCATCGACCGGATTGAAGCGATGCGCCTGCTCGATGAGACGTTCGAAGCGGACGACTTGGCGACGCTCCTCGAGGCGACTGACGAACGAAGCGGCGTGACCGTTCGGCTCAAGCTCACCCCGCTCGGCCGCCGTCTGCTTGAAGACGTATTACCCGATATCGGGGATAAGAATGAGTGGGACGTGCCGAAAGCCGAGCTCTCGTTCTTGTCGCGGCAATTGCTCGCGGCCGGAGCGGAAGTCGAGGTCGTCGAGCCGATTGAATTACGGGAAATGATGCGGGAGCAAGCGGAACGGCTTTGGGACCGGTATCGTTAATCAAATCGATGCTTTGTCCTCATGTAAGAATTGTCTTTATATGGTAATATGAGTCCATATTGCTACATGTAAAGGAGCGTTCGCATGACCAAGCTATCGTTTTCAAAATTATTTGTCTCAATCAGTGTCATCTCATTGTTCGCTATCATGGTGTACCTTAACGTCTCGACGCTCGAACTGAACGAGACGATCGGTTCAGGGCTGTTCTACTTGAAAGGCTATTATGAGGAAGGCAACATGATCGTCACCGAGCAAGGGATTGGCGTCATCACGCTGCCGCTCGCTATCGGTCTCGTCGCTTCGACACTCATCAAAAGCGCTCAATTTTATCGTGCCTCGTCGGTTATGAACTAACCTTCTCATCTCGGACAAAGAGCCCAACCGTAAATCGGTTGAGCTCTTTTTTCAATTCGCTTGGTCCATCTCTTTATGCAGTTTGAGCAACTCATTCTTGTACAAATCCGAGCGTCCTCCAAAGATGGCCTGGATGTTATTTTTCACTTTCACGACCCCGGCTGCCCCGAGTGCCTTCAACTCGTCCTCATCGATTTGGGACACATCTTTCAATTCGACACGAAGACGTGTGAAACAGGCATCGATATCGATGATGTTGTCACGGCCACCGAGCGCCTCTTGAATGGCAAGTGCCGTCGTTTGGATTGATATCTTTCCTGATTTCTTTTCATTGTAGTCTTTGCGGGTAAACAGTTTCGTCTCTTGTCCCCCTCGGCCCGGCGTCGCCAAGTTCCATTTTTTAATCGCGAACGTGAAGATGCCGTAATAGACGAAGAAGAATCCGGCCCCAACGACGAGGTTCATCCACCAGCGCGGCGTCCCTGGCAACACATTCACCAAGACATAGTCAATCAATCCCGAGCCACCGGCCCAGCCGATATGGGCGTCAAGAGCGTACATGAGCGCAAACGACACCCCTGTCAACACACTGTGCACAACGTAAAGGAGTGGTGCAATGAATAAGAACGTGAACTCGATCGGTTCCGTGATCCCGGTCAAGAACGCCGTCCCAGCCGCTGCGAGCAAGAGACCACGCACGACGGGACGCTTGTCCGGGTCGGCCTGACGGTACATGGCGAACGCCGCTCCAAGAAGACCGAACATGACGATCGGGAACTTGCCGGCCATAAAGCGTCCGGCCGTCACGTCGACACCTTCTGCGATTTGAGCGAGGAAAATATATTGGTCCCCGCTCACAATCGAACCGCCAACCGTCGCCGTGCCGCCAAGTGACGTCCATAAGAACGGTGCGTACCAGATGTGATGTAATCCGGTCGGAATCAATAACCGTTCGAGCATTCCGTATAACCCGACGTAAGCCGGATTCGTCGCATCACTCGCGATGACATTCGCCATCGCTGTGAGGCCGGTCTGAATCGGCGGCCAAATGAGCATCATAAAGAAACCGAGCAAGATGGAGAAGAATACCATGACGATACCGACCGAACGATCTCCGGCGAAAAAGCCGAGCATCTCTGGCGGGTTGAACGTGTGGAATTTTTTATACACCCAGACCGCAAGCAAGCCGACCGCGATCCCACCGAGCACACCCGTCTCAAGTGACGGGATACCGAGCAACATGCCGTACTCCCCGCTCTCCGCCGCCATTTCTGGTGTGATCCCAAGGGCAATCGAGATCGTCGTGTTCATGATGACGTAGCCGACGAGTGCGGCAAGTGCCGCAATTCCCGACCCGCCGGACAGACCAACCGCGACGCCAATCGCAAAGATGATTGGCAAGTTGGCGAAGATACTCAACCCGATTTGAAGCATCCCGGCACTGATCGCTTCGACCGTCCCGTTCTGTAAAAACGTCCAACTTTCTGCAAGCGGACCTGTTAGCGCCGCGCCGAGACCAAGTAAAATACCGGCCGCCGGCAAGAGCGCGACTGGTACCATGAGCGCCTTCCCGAATTTTTGAAATACCCCGAACCATTGACTCATTTGATTCACTCCTCATGTGTAAGCGTTATCAATTCACAAAACGAACAAAGGGGAATAACTCCCCTTCGTCTTTAGCGTGCGATCGTCTCCCGTTGTTTGAGGGCCGGCCAATAGTTTTCGTTCTCGTTAATCAAATCGTCAAGGATTTGACGGGCGACCGGCGCATCGACGACGGTCCGGTTGAGCGTGAGTGCCTGGAGTGCCTTTTCATAGCTGTTCTCGAAATAGGCGTCGACGACGAGCTGTTCGTAGGCGAGCTGTCCTTCAATCATCCCTTTGTAGAAGCGAGGAATGTGTCCGACAGCGAACGGCTTCGGTCCACGGTTCGTGAGCATCGCCGGCACTTCGACCATCGCATCATCCGGCAAGTTAGCGATGATGCCGTCGTTCTTCACCATGACGATGAAGATGTCGCCATTGTTGTAGGCGAGTGACGCTGCGACGCGAATCATGTAGCAACCGTGGATGTCGACTTCAAGATGCACGTTCTCAAGTGAGTCGTCAGCGATGATTTGATCGCACATCGAGAAGACACGTTGTTGGCGGCCGTTGATGACTTGACGGGCCCGCGTGTTCTCTACGTCTTCCTTCTCCGCCATGTCGGACGGATACAAATAATACTGAAGGTACGTGTTCGGCAAGTATTCCGGGAAGTCGGTGAGCATCTTCTCGACTTGCTTGAACGTCTTGATCCAAGATGGGTCGTTTGCGATCTCTGAGTCTTCTGGGATAAACCCGTCCTCTAAGATGGCGCGCTTGATGTCTTCCGTCAATTCGTTGCCTTCTTTGTCATAGATGCCTGTGAACCAACCGAAGTGGTTGAGGCCGAAGTATTCCGGCACGAGATCCCAAATTTCTTTGCCAAGAATCTTCGCGTAGCTCACCATGATTGCGGCCGGCATGTCACAGATATTCAAAATCTTTTTGTCATTCGGGTAGGCACGCTTCAACGCCTCGGCGACGATTGCGGCCGGGTTCGTATAATTTAAGATCCAACCGTCCGGTGAGCCTTGGCGGATGTCTGCGACGAGATCAATCATGTCCCCAATCGACCGCATCCCGTACGACATCCCACCCGGTCCACACGTCTCTTGTCCAACCACGCCGTGACGGAGCGGAATCTGTTCATCTTTCTCGCGCATCTCCAGGCCGCCCGTTCGAATTTGAACGAAGAAGAAGTCCTTGTCGCGGAAGGCGTATTCTTTGTCCGTCGTATACTCGAACAGCTCGAGCTCTGGGTAATGCTCACGCAAGATGATTTCAGTCGCTTTGGCGACACGCTCCTGGCGCTCACCATCCGTATCGTAAAACGTGATTGAACGTAGTGGGAAGTGAGCTTTCTCTTCAATCAAGCTCATAATCATACCGATTGTGTACGTGCTGCCGCCACCGACGACGACGAGGCGTTGTCCTTGTTTCATGTGTGCGTTCCCCTTTCGGATACATATCTTATTGATTACAATACAAATTTAATACATATTATTTTAAACGTCAACAATATTTTTGAAAACGTTTTACTTTGTGTATACTAGAAGTATGAATTCAGGTCGAAATCGGAGGGTCAGTCATGAAAGCAAAATCACCGCTCTACCAACAAGTCGCCCACAAAATGCGCACGTTTATCGAGTCCGGCACTTGGGCGCCCGGTGAGGCGATCCCGACCGAGGCTCAACTCGTCGAAGAGTTCAGCGTCAGTCGAGTGACTGTCCGGCAGGCGGTCAAATTGCTCCAAGAGGAAGGTCTCTTATGGAAACGACAGGGCAGCGGCACATACGTCCAGTCCGAAAAGATTGAACACAACATGTACGAATTAAAAAGCTTCACGGAAGACATGAAACGAGAAGGGAAAGAAGTGACGAACAAAGTACTCACCTTCACGTTGCAACCACCGAGTGAGAAAGTGCGAGAGGCACTCGAACTCGAAGATGGCGAGCTCGTCTTCTACGTGAGGCGCCAACGATTCGCAGACGGCGAACCGCTCATCGT
Organism: Exiguobacterium sp. s6; assembly: GCF_018618155.1. Taxonomy (NCBI): domain Bacteria; kingdom Bacillati; phylum Bacillota; class Bacilli; order Caryophanales; genus Exiguobacterium; species Exiguobacterium sp. s6. The sequence continues at coordinate 357,036 of NZ_JACSLN010000001.1, read as the reverse complement.
CGAGGACACATACTTGCCGCTAAAGCTGTTCCCCGACTTGACGTACGAAGTGATGTCGCAATCGAAGTACGCCTATATCGAAGAAGTCAAACAGTTCAAGATTGCGGACAGCGTTCAAGAGTTCATCCCGGTGCTCCCGACAAAAGAGATTGCCGAGATGCTCGGAGTGAGTGAACGAACGCCCGTACTCAAAGTCGAACTCTATTCGTTTCTTATGGATGGCAGTCGGTTTGAGTTCACAGAAACGTATTTCAAGAGTGAAGAATACCGCTTCATCATCCGCGCCGGACGAAGACATTAAAAAGGACCTGTGAATCACAGCGATTCACAGGTCCTTCGTCAGTTAATGACGATCGACAACTTATAATTGACGAACTTGCTGAGCCCGTCCAAAAAGGCGTTCAGTTCTTGGTTCGACGGGAATCGGCACTCCAAGACGTAACAGCCGTCCCCGCTCACCTTGTAGTTATTGCGGACGTACGGCCGGTGCTCCTCGAGGAACATGAGATACGGGTCGTGGAACGTGCTCGACGTAAAGATGGTGATCATCGTGTGAACCGGTAACCCGAGCTTGTCCTCGTTCACGCGAATCGTATATCCTTCGATGATGCCGAGGTCTTCGAGCTTCTTGACGCGCGTCGCCGTCGCCTGCCCGGTCAAGTGCACGTGTGCCCCGAGTTCTTTCATCGTTATCCGGCTGTTCGCCTGTAGCGCCTCGATGATGAGGCGGTCTGTTGGATCGAGCATAGGTGACTCCTTTCACGATTCAAGCCAATCCGTCCAAACACTTGATTCGTGTTATGTATGAAACGACGGCTGCTTGTTAGACTGTACATACATTATAGCTAAAAGGAGAGATTTTTCTATGCACGTGCAACTGATCCGTAATGCCACACTACGCGTTGAATACGCCGGAAAGACGTTCCTCATCGACCCATTCCTCGGGGAGAAGGGCGCCTATCCCCCGTTCCCGAACTCGGCACGGCAAGACGCTAATCCATTGGCCGACCTGCCAATCGCGATCGATGACATTCTGACAGGCATCGACGCCGTCATCTTGACCCACCTGCACCTTGACCACTACGACGAGGTCGCCAAACAAGTTCTGCCGAAAGCGATCCCGCTGTTCGTGCAAAACGAGGACGATTTGACTGTCATCGAAGGCGACGGCTTCACGAACGTGACCGTGTTGAGCGACACGACAGCATTCGAAGGAATCAGACTCACGAAGACAGCCGGGGAGCACGGTCGCGGTCCGATTTTAGAAATGGCCGGTCTCGTGTGCGGTGTCGTCTTCACCCACCCTACGGAACAGACGCTCTATGTCGCCGGGGACACGGTCTGGTATGACGAAGTCGCTAAGACGATTCAAGCGCATCAACCAGCAGTCATCGTCGTCAACGCCGGGGACAACCAGTTCGTCGAAGGCGGGTCGCTCGTCATGAACGAAGAGGACGTCCGCCATGTGCATGAGGCGGCTCCGTCGGCGACGATTATCGCGGTCCACATGGAAGCGGTCAATCATTGGAAGTTGTCGCGTCCTGACTTACGTGCCTATGCGGCATCACACAACTTCGCCGATCAACTCATCGTTCCAGAAGACGGCGAGACGATTTCACGCTAACGAAATAACGGCCCTGACCTTTCACGTCAGGGCCGTTTTTAGCTTCATCTTTGAATCCATTTTGTGGTATTCTATGCTTCATACCGATGCCATGTCACCCGTTTTTTGCCTCGAGGGAGTTTTGTGAGAATGAAGAAACGCGTCATTTTGCTCATGTCCATCTTTTTGTTAATCAGCTCCCTGTCCCAGGCGGCAATCCCGAAACCGAAAGCCTATAACGACCGCAGTCTCATCTATTTGACGCTCGATGACGGGCCGAATCGGAAGACGGGAGCGTTGCTTGACGTCTTGAAGAGGCATCGGGTGAAGGCGACCTTCTTCATCCTTGGGAAGAACATCGAGGGGAATGAGCACCTCATCCGACGCATCGTCGCTGAAGGCCATCTTATCGCCTTGCATGGGATGACACACGTGCGCGAGGAGTTTTACGCGTCGCCGATGACGGCCGTGCGTCAGATGAAGGACGTGCAACGTCTCATTTATGAAGCGACCGGTATCCATACGAACATGGCCCGTACGATTTACGGTAGTGACGCAGGCATGACGCCTGCGCACTGGCAAGCGATGGACGAGGCCGGTTTTGAGATTTGGGATTGGAACGTCGGCAGTCTCGATCACATCTATAAGAAAGACAACGCCCCGATCGAGCAGCGTGTGTTCAATCGGCTCGAGGCGAATTACGAGATGAATATTGCGTCCATCATCTTGGCACACGATCACTCGATGACACCGCAAGCGCTCGATACGATTATCCGCTATGCGAAAGAACGCAATTATGAGTTCCGGACGTTAGAAGGGGTACATCCCCCGTACAACTTTTTCAATCCGGGGGAACCGAATCAATAAAGAATGCCCCGCATCGATGGATGCGGGGCATTACTATTACATCTCTAACTCTGTGAACGCGAGCGGGACGAGTTCTTCAAGCGTCACTTCTTTCACGTCGGCGTTGCCGTTCGTGAGCAACACTTTGAAGTCCGGGTCGCCGAACTCGACGAGCACTTGGCGACAGATGCTGCATGGCGGCAAGAAGTCGACCGTGTCACCTGACACCGCGACGGCTTCGAAGTCACCTTTTTTATAACCTTGCGCGACCGCTGTGAAGATGGCCGTACGCTCGGCACAGTTCGTCGCACCGAACGAGACGTTCTCGACGTTGACGCCGTCGATGACCGTTCCGTCCTTCATGAGAAGCGCCGCTCCGACACGGAAGTTCGAATATGGGGAGTAGGCGTTCTCTTTCACTTGACGGGCACGCTCGACTAATTGTTGTTGGTTCATGGGATCATGTTCCTCTCTGACTCATAATGAACTGATGCCAGTTCCCGGCCTCTCTTTTTTGGGCAGGATTTTTAGCATACACCTCAAGCGATAGAGAAGTCAATGAAATTTTGAAAGCGGTCACAATATTTCATCCCCATAGCGGATTGAAAAGGTGACGCACAGATCTACCCACAAGAGGTTGTCCTATGACTTATGATTCAAATCGTTTTTTCCTTTTAATATCTTTGAGCTGTATTTCCCTAAATAACAAATCGTATTTCGGAGCCAAGGTTAAAATTGAATTCATTTGTCGTTTACTTTTTTGAAAAATAACCAGCTAATAAAATAGAAATTATGTTCATATTTATGATTTTCATGTGCTTAGTAACGATTTTTTAGACTTCAATATGACATTTGTCACACCTATACAAATTGCATAGGTCTATTACATCAATTCCATTTTTTTCTTTATTTACGGTTGATTACCAATATCATCATATTCAATAATTAAATTGCCACGTGAGCTTCTAGTCAGGAGGAACCATCATGAAAATCAAACATCAAGCTTCAAGTAATTACTCTGAGATGTCGAATGGCTCAGAAACAATGCATTATGCTGCAGGTTCATGCTCTTGTTCATGTTCTTGCTCATGTTCATGTTCTTCATCTGCTTAATTGTTATGTACGCTCCAGGAATACTCTGTATTCCTGGATACATTTTTTAAAAAAGGAGCCCATACTTTGAACACTGCTATCTCCATTAAAGATTTAGTTGTTGAAAGGCCATCAAAAAAAATTCTCGATTTTATTGGCCAAGAAATTGAGATTCCTTCAGGTAGTGTAGTCGCCGTGCTCGGAGAAAACGGAGCGGGAAAAACTACACTGATTGAGGCCCTATTGGGTGAAATACCTTTTGATGGTAGTGTGACACCCCAAATCCACCCTACAGAAGTCGGCATCGTCTTTCAAAAAAATATGTACAATGACATGTTGAAAGTATACGAATTGATTGAACTTGTAACCAACTACAAGCGACGTGATGAGGCATATTCTCGACTAATCCATTCCTATGAACTCGAGTGGCTCGCAGACCGCTACATAAAAGATTTGTCTGGTGGAGAAGCACAACGTCTAACGCTCGCACTTACCTCTACACGGAATAATTCCTACTATATCTTTGATGAGATCACCTCAGGACTAGACTTCAAGAAACGTGAGAAGCTCTTGGCCAATATAAAAGAGTTTACTCGAGGTAAGACGGTTTTGCACGTCACACATTACTTTGAAGAATTAGTAGATTGGGCGACTCACTTATTGATTCTAAAAGACGGTAAAATCAGATTCTTTGGAGTCGTCTCAGTTTTTGAAGACGTTTATTCGCATCACTCTATCATCAAAATTATGGACGGCAAGCGAGAATTTCTTGATTCGATTGAATTAGAGACAATCAAGATGGAGGATTCCCTTGGTTTAATCATTGAAAGTCACAATCAGGAATCTGACTGGTTACGTAAGGTGCAACAACAAAACCTTGATTTCACCATTCTCAAGCAAAACTTGTACACCTCATTCTTGCTGTGTAGTGAAAGGACAAATTGATGCTTACTCATTTGAAATTGAGCTTGAAAATGCAGCTCAGAATCCCAATCTCGATTTTCTTCTCCTTGGTGTTTCCTATTCTTATGTTAACGATTATGGTTGTGTCATATGGGAATTTCTCCATCGGGAACGGATATCGATTTGTTGATAAGTATTTTTTAATCAGTACGGCAATCGGACTGATTCCTATTGCTTTCATCAGCTTTCCGATTTGGGTGGGAGAAAGTATTGGGAATGACAGCTTGAAGCGACTAAAATTTTTCGGGGTCAATATTCGTAGTCTATTGATTGCGGACTTACTATCCTATATCGTACTGGCCCTAACGAGTATTTTATTTAACATTCTAGTTGCTACGGTTTTCTTTGATTTGAACCTTCCGACAATGGCACACCTTTTTAGTTACTTGTTACATACTATGTACCTGATGCTAGGCTTGTTCTTGTTTGGACTCGTTCTCGCTCTTTATGTGAGAAATACCAAGCTATTGTTGCCGTTGGGGATGATTTTACTTTTTTCGATCTATATGTTCATTGGTGTATTCGTTCCATTTAACGAGCTCCCATCACCACTCAGAAACATAGCGGAATTTCTACCAGTCAAATATCTAGCGAACGACTTTTTTAAAATTTGGACGAATGATTCACTCATCAATAAAACCTTCCTTGGAGTAAACACAGTATGGATATTCATCGCTAGTGGACTTGTCGTAGTTAAAACTATCTGGAATCGAGGAGATATTATATGAATAAACAGGCACTAAGAGTCACTTTAGAGATTGCTGTAGGAATGATTGCTTCGGCGGTGCTATTTTATTTTGTCATCCGTTTCGGGTACACAGAAGCCGCTGCTAATAATGGTGCAATCACTTTCTTAGGCTTAGAAATCTTTAGTTTCGAGAATGGTACAGAGACTCCCAATACGAACAACATGATGTTACTTGGCGTCGTGTCATCTCTATTGTTTGTCGTCCTCGGGGAGCTCATGTTTGGTCGTAAGAAAAAGACGTCTAGGAGAGCAGCATAATGATTCATATCAAAAATAAGGGTTTACTGCATGAACACACTGTTCTCTTGAACGATTCGTCCAATCTTTCGAATCGCGATAACAAACACCTCTATACGCAAATCTTGCAGGGAAATGCAGAATCCCCGATGATTTCTTATCTAATGAACCTAAACAAACAGGGCTTGAATGACTTTAAAAGTATCGCCAAATTCAACGAACTAAACATTTCTGCCATGTACGGGGACTCGATAAAGTATGAGGAGATTATTGACGGAACAACCATCTTTTTACCTCAAAAGAAATTTAAGAAAATCAAAGAATCTTTCTCTTCTATCATTTTGAAGCGAAGATCTGGACGACGGTTTCATCACTTTGAAATGTCTATCGATACACTCAGCCACCTATTGAAGTATGCATTCGGTTTATCAGATGTCTTCCTCCCAGGCGCGAGGGAGGGGAAGCATCGAATGTACTCTTCTGGAGGTGCTCTATATCCCATCTCCGTTTACTTGTATATCAACAACGTAGAGGGATTATCCAACGGCTTCTATAAATACCAACCAGGTTCACATACGCTTGCCCCTGTTAATACTGAGACAATCAACACTGCCGATTTCTTTGCTGGCTCGGGAATGGATATGCCAAACTCTTGCTTCAGTTTATTTTTCAGGTATGACATCAACCGAAACTACGTTAAATATGGTGAGCTTTCACTGCTCAATTCGTTTGTAGAGGTAGGCGTCATGTCTCATAATTTTGACTTGGTCGCTACGTCCCTCGGATTCGTATCTTGCCCGGTCGCCGGATTCAATAAAAATCTTATCGAGACCGCTTTGCATCTAGATCAAGTAAACGAGCACATCATCTTCTCAAGTATCTGTGGAAAGGAATAATATATGAAAACTTTTATCTACCCACCCTCTTTAAGGGTCATCAATAACCAACATGAATATATCCTCCATAAAGGGGTCCTTCATCGAGATGAGCTCACCATCGATAAAGAAGAGAGTAGTACTCGCTTCATAGAGGACTTTAATCGCTTTATTACGGACCGTCATATCACACTCAGTGAACACTCGGATACGTTTGAAGATTTCATACTTTTGAACCGAATGGGCTACATCGATCAAAAAATTAACCGGCCAGAAAACATTCTTGTTTTGGTCGAAGATTCAATTCATGAGTCTACCTTCACACAATTCTCTGAGTTGGCCCGTGTTGAAAAACTTTCGACCATTCTATCCAAAGACTTGGTTAAAACGTTCATGGAAGAAAAAAAGAGACATTCACTTGAAGAAAAGACGGAATATTCCGTTAATTTTCTACGTGACTTTGATTCGGTATATATGATCGATTCAATGGCCAACCTTAATCGACTTCGTGCCTTTAATCGCCTCATGAACTTGGCAAACCTACAGAATACTATCGCAACTTATGATAATGAACATATTTTCATTACAGCCATTCACCACGGAGAGACCGGCTGCTTTGAGTGTTTAGAAAAAAATATCGTCACACGATTCGGATATCCAGAATATCCCATTGAATCCGACTATGAATCAACCCCAAAATCCGCTGAACTGAATATCATCACAGGAATCATTCAAAAAGAGCTAGAGAATATCAATATTTACGAACGTAGTTCTCTACTTGGGAATGTGCAACATTTTCACCTTCAGAACTATGAATATTCCTTTAACACAAATCGTGTTCATGTGAGTTGTCCTTCATGTGCCGAGATGAAGAACATCCAATTTAAAGAGCAAACCTTACGCTCGATTAACATTTTGGAAGGAATTCTACAGTAATGATCACAGTATATAATGACATCAACTATAACCGAACCCGTCAATCACTTCTTGGTGGAACCGTGACCGGATTATGGAACAAGAATTCGTTCTTCCTGGGGTGTAACTCGCATCCCGTTCCACAGTATTTTTATATGACTTCAAACTACACAGATTTCTCAAAAGTCATCGAGGGCGCACCTCGGGACGTCAACTACCACTTGAGTGGATATGGGACCACGTATAATGAATCTTTGGTCAGTTTTTTAGGGGAAAGTGCAGAACGGTTCTCCTTCGCTACAATGTATGCAGCCTATAAAGATAGAATCGTGAACGCTTCTTTTGTAGAACTTACCAAAGCATATCCAACCGCATTGATTTGTGATTTAGATTTGATCAATGTTTACTTTACACGAGAAGATGTGGCCCATTTCATCTCTGATGAGGACGTATTGCAATGGGTGCCAATGATTTCTTTGTTCGATCCAAAAACAACTGTGTTCATCCCTCTTCAGATGGTAGTGATGTATGAGAAAACCCTTTTCGAGAACGAGAAAAGGGTCAATAATAGTGCGGTCTCAACGGGTACCGCCTGTCATGAGTCGTTTCCTCAGGCCTTAGAGAATAGTATCAGTGAGCTCTTACAAATTGATTCACTCAATCTTTGGTGGTACGGGGGGCATACGGCACCAAAGGTAGAGGTGAACATCGAGGATATTCTGACTAAATATTTCTCGAGTCAACAAAAAGCCGTCAAGATGTTCCTCTCACACTTCGATGTCAGGTTCTTAGACATTTCCTATGACAAGCCTTTACATATTGTCGTATGTGAAATCACGACTAAGAATCCTGCGTCACCTTTACCTAAATACGTCGTCGGCTCTCAAGCATCTTCTTCAATGGAGACAGCGGTTTACCGCAGCTTCTTCGAGTGTATGACAGTTGTAGAGTATGCATTGAACGTCTCTTGGATGGATACCGATAAATTTAAAAAAATGACTGGTTCACCTGATAAACAAGATATTGACAATCTCGATGACAATGTCATTTACTACGCAAAATACGGACGCCCTGTTCTAAAGCATCAACCAGTCTCACAATTTAGTCATCAAAATAAAGCGTCCGATTTATCTGACTTAATTCGCCAGACACAGTCTTTATCAAAATTCGCCTGTTATCTACCGATTTCATCATCCGAGTTCCAACATTTGAACTTAGAGGTCGTGAAAGTCATTACACCAGAACTTCTCCCGATTTCACTTCCTTCTTATCCGCCATTCCATCATCCGCGTTTCAAACAGACAGGAGGGATTCACAATAGAATTCCCCATCCTTTGGCGTAGTATTGTATTTTATCTGACGGTCTTTCCAGGTATGTTGCTGGTGTTGGCGAATACATTGAATTTATGGAGCACCTTTCGAGAGTTATATCGATTCTTGATTATCTTGTCGCTAGTCGTCTTGATGAACACTTTATTGTTCTCAGAAGTCAAGATGATCTATCTGACACTATCTGCGTTAACATTATTGGCAGGGTCTTTCGTGTTCGAGTATTTTCAATCTTATCGAAACGTAAGGCTCGATTTTTTTAAGAATCGCTATACGTTACTTGCCATCGTATCAATTCTTCTCTACCCGATTGTTGAGGAACTGGTGTTTCGCTATTTTCTGTATCAGCATTTCGTGAGTTTTGGATTTCCAATCCCATATTATTTTTTGGTGTCCAGCCTATCGTTCACTGTGACCCACATGTTCCATCAAGGCACGAAGTCTATTTACAAAATCGTGTTCGCACTTGGTCAAAGTGTCTTATATTGGTACTCCCAAGAAATCCTGTTATGCATCATCGTACATATGTGCTTCAACGTATTTGTATACTTCGATAAAATGAGTCGGATTAACAAGTACACCTAAAGTCGTATATGTGAGACTACCAAAATACCATTTTTGGTAGTATTAAACGAGCTTGTATACATTCGATGGCGAATGTATACAAGCTCGTTTTTAACAACTTCATCTAGAGATTGACCCGAAACTTTTTCTGATGTATACCGCCTTCGCTCGCTCATCAAACGTGACTAGTCGAAGCCCGCTCTTCCCTTCAAGCCGCGTACTATTCTAGTAATCAGTAGTTTACAAAAGATATGGCTCCGTTCTCTTTATAGTTCCCCTCTCCGGTTCATCCGGATCAAGAGGTAAATCAAATACGGCGCCCCGACCATGCCGGTGATGACACCAACCGGGTAGCGGGCCGTGAAGGCGAACTGACCGATGAGATCGGCCGCGAGCACCAAGATGACGCCGACGAGTGCCGCCGGGATGATCGTCGAACGGCCGTCCCCAACGAGCCGCTTCGCGATCGGTCCAGCCAGGAACGCGACGAAGGCGATCGGTCCGGTCGTCGCCGTCGCGAGCGCCAGCATGAGCACCGAGGCGACAATGAGCAGCACCCGCGTCTGGTTCGTCTTGACACCGAGTGACGTCGCCGTCATCTCCCCGAGCTCTAAAATCTGCAACTGTCGGCTGAGTCGGAGGATGACCGGGAGGCAGAGCGCGACCGCAATCATGAGCGGCGGGAGCGTCTCCATCTTCACCCCGTTCAAGCTACCGCTCAACCAGCGCATCGCCGTCCCGACATCGTTTTGGCGGCTAATGAGTAGCAGATAGTTGATGACCGCCGTCAGCATCGCTTGAATCCCGATGCCGACTAAGACGAGCCGGCCAATCGAGAAGGCGGCGCCTTTCGACAAGAAGTAGATGGCGAGGACGGTCAACAGCCCGCCGATAATCGAGATGATGGAGACGAACGTATCGCTCGCCTGTAAGACGACGATACCGAACACGGCCGCCGCACTCGACCCGGTCGTGATGCCGATGACGTTCGGGTTGGCGAGCGGGTTACGAAGCATCGTTTGGAACACCGTCCCGGCAATCCCGAACGCAAGTCCGGCGAAGACACCGGCGAGCATGCGCGGCAGACGAATCGTGCCGACGGCGAACGAGGCGCCCGGTACTTGATCCCCGAACAAGACACGGACGACGTCCGCGACCGGATAAATGGTGTTGCCGAGCATGAGCATCGTCGCGCTCAACGTAAGGGCCAGCGCGAACAAGACGAGCGTCACGAAGACGGTCCGTTGCCGGCGCTTACGACTGTTATGGATGATGGGTTGAATCGATTGGTTCGTCATACGCCACGCACCTTCACTTTCATCGTCAAAGCGATCAAAATCGGTGCCCCAACGAACGCCGTGACGATCCCGACTTCGAGTTCCCCGGGACTACCGAGCAACCGTCCCGCCACGTCAGCGAACGTCAATAAAATCGCGCCGGTGAGTGCTGACATCGGGATGATATAGCGTTCATCTGCTCCGATGACCAAGCGAACGAGGTGCGGCGCGAGTAAACCGATAAAACCGATTGGCCCGGCCAATGCCGTCGCCGCCCCGCACAAGATGACACCTGCGAACGAGGCGATCCCTTTCAACGTGCCGATGCGGACACCGAGACCTGTGGCGAGCTCTTCCCCGAGCGCCAAGATGTTGAGGGACGGTGCCGCCAAGATGGCGATGACGATACCGCCGATAAAGAACGGCAGGAACGTCATAATCGAGTCCATCGTCCCGGCCCCGACGCTACCGACCTGCCAGAACCGGAACTGGTCCATGACGTTCGAGCGCGGAATCATGATGGCCATGACGAGTGACGACAAGGCCGCACTCGTCGCCGCGCCGGCCAAGACGAGCTTGAGTGGCGTCGAACCGCCCCGGCCGAGCGACCCGATTCCGAACACGAACGCCGCCGTCAAGAGCGCGCCGGCGAGCGCGAACCAAATATAATCGCTCGCGGTCGAGATGTTGAAGAAGGCGATCCCGACGACGACGAACAGGGCCGCTCCCGTGTTGACCCCGAGAATGCTCGGGTCGGCGATCGGGTTGCGCGTCACCGACTGCATCAATGCGCCCGAGACACCGAGTGCTGCCCCGCACATGAAACTGAACACCGTCCGAACGACCCGCTGCCGGACGATGTCCGCTTCATACGACTGAACAGCCGGACGGAATAAACCGTCAAGCAGTTCATCCCATCCGACTGTCCGTGAGCCGAAAGCAAGCGAAGCGAGCATACAGACGACGAGCAGGACGAGCGACCCTACGAGGAGGAGCCCGAACCGTTTCGGCGTGTGTAACTTCTTCGGCATATTCATTTGATTACTCGACTTTCGCGAGTGCTTCTGACACGAGTTTCACATAGTCGTCAATCGTATATTCGATCGAGAGTGGTGATGGTGTCCCAGCAGCCGCGAGCGGCGTGTTATCTTCGATCATGACGACCGAACCGCGTTTGATGGCCGGCACTTTGCTGTAGAGCGGGTCAGCTTGAAGTGCTTTCAACGTCTCTTCGTTCCCGTAGGCGACGAAGATGTCGACGTCGTTCAAGATGTCAGCGTTCTCTGAGCTGAGCTCGAGGTAGAAGCTGTTCTCATCTTTGATTTGGCTTGTGATGTTCTCAGGGTACTCCATGCCGAGCTCTTCGATGAAGGCACCGCGTGGGTCACCCGTCGTGTAGATGTAGAACTTCGACAGGTCGTCCGGGCTGAGCGCGACGAATGCCGCTTTCTTCCCTTTCATCTCCGGTACTTCAGCTGCCTTGTCGGCGATGAGTTTCTCTGTGTCTTCAATCAACTGTTTGCCTTCTTCTTCCATGCCCATGGCCATTGAGTCGTAACGAACCGTGTCCTGCCATGATGACACCCAAGGCGTCTCTTGGTATGCGACGACCGGTGCGATTTCTGTCAACGTGTCGTAATCTTCTTGCGTGATGCCTGAGTAGGCGGCAAGAATGACGTCCGGCTGTGAGTCGGCGATCGCTTCGAAGTCGAGGCCGTCCGTATCTTGATAGATGTTCGGGTTTTCTTCACCGAGGTCTTTCAACTTGTCAGCCGTCCATGGCAACATGCCGCTGCCGTCTTGGACACCGTAGTTCGCAGCCGAGAAACCGACTGGTACGACGTCGAGCGCGAGCGCCACGTCTTGGTTCGACCAACCGACGGTTGCGACGCGTTCTGGCTTCTTGTCGATGACCGTCTCGCCTAACGCGTGTTTGATGGTGATTGGATAGCCTTCTGCCGTTTCGGCAGATTCATCTGTCGTGGCTGCATCTTCGTTGTTCGAGCCGCATCCTGCGAGCACGAGCACGAAAGCAGACATGATGATGAACATATGTAGCATTTTCTTGTAGCTGTTCATGTCCTAGTCCCCTTTTTTCTGTATGACAACGTTTTACGCCGACATTGATAATCATTATCATTTATGAGTATAGGATGAATGTCTTGACGTTGTCAATGTGAACTTCCATCTATGTTGGACAAGAAACAGCTTTTTATTAAACGCTATGCGTGTCTAATAACGTATTGACATGGGTTTGCGTCGGTAAAACGTCAATCGCACCTTTCACCGATGCGACGAGCGCGCCAGTCGCATTGGCAAACCGTAAGACCTCTTCGCCCTGACGACCTATGAATGGTTCGAGCGTGGAAAAGGTCGTCTCATTCGCAAGCAACTGATATAAAAATCCCCCCATAAACGCGTCGCCGGCACCTGTCGTGTCAGCGACCTTGATTGGAAACGCAGGTGCCTCACAGGTGTGATTTTTTGTATAAATCGTGGCTCCTCGCGCCCCTTTCGTATAGAGCACGATGCGCACATTGCCTTTAAACAAGGAAGCGATCGCTCGTTTTTGTTCGGGGATACCCGTGATGAATTCAAGCTCTTCTTCCGACACTTTGAGGATATGGGCGAAAGGCAGAAACTCTTGAATCGTCTGTTTGTAGACGTCTAAGTCATTCCAAAGTGAGGTGCGTACATTCGGGTCAAAACTGATGATGCCACCGGCTTGTGTCATCCATTCGATTGCACGACGATGGGCATATTTCATCGGACTCTCGACCAAGTCGACCGACCCAAAATGAAAAATATCCTGTTGATTGAACCATTCTCTCTTCACTTCATCCTCATTCAGTAATAAATCAGCCGACGGATTTCGATAGAACGAAAAGTCTCGATCGCCGTCCTCTTTTACCGAGACGAACGCTAACGCTGTATTCGCTTCACTCGTCCGGAAGATGTGTTCGACGCCAACCCCTTTCTCTTTCAGTGTAGAAACCAAATAGTCCCCGAACGCGTCATTGCCTAGCTTTGTAATCAGTGAAGATCGTCCTCCTAATGAAGCCACGACGGCAGCTACGTTTGCCGGGGCCCCTCCTGCGACCCGTTCAAACGTCGTTACTTGGTCCAACGATTGTCCTTTCGTATGCGCAATCAAATCAATTAGCGCCTCACCCATACAATGAAGTTGTCTCATGTTCATTTCCATCCTTTCTCATTTTCATAAAAAGGGCCAAGCCCCACCTCGAAAGATGGATACTTGGCTCTGCATGTTTATTGTTCGTTCCACACATCGCTCAAACTCCAAACACGGCACGATTTGATGTCGACACGTCCCCCCTCGGAATAGAACGATAGACCGAGACTTGTCGGATCCGGATAAATCCGGCTCGTCATCACCGTCGTCCCACCGTTGGCGAATACTTCTACTGATGAGCGGTCCAAGAAGAGACGCAAACTGAGCACATCACCTTCTCCTTCGACCTCGACCGTTCTCACCCCATCGACGCCCACACCTGACTTCGTCCGATCGAGTGATAGTTGTTGCGTCTTCGTCGAGAAGCGAATGACCGTCTCTTGCTCCCCGTCCTCACTGCGACGCAACTTGATGCCGAATGTCTCCGCCGTCACATCACGTAAGGAAAACTCAACTTCTACTTCGAGCAACTCCTCTGTGACGTCGGTGACGATCTCTGTGTCCTCGATGGTCGATAGATTCAAGTCAAATCGTTTCGAACGAAGGGCCGTCAGCTCTTCGACCGGCTCCATCTTGATGCGGCGGTCCTCCATCCGCGTCAGCACACGTGGTAACGTCAACGCCCCGGCCCAGCCATGTTCTTTCGTCGGCATCTCCGATTCCCACATGTCCATCCACCCGATGGCGATGCGCCGGCCTTTGTCATCGAGCAACGTCTGCACGGCATAAAAATCATGTCCATAATCGAGTTCTTTAAATGCGCCCCGGTCGAATGTGTTCGTCTCATAGTCGAACGACCCCGTCATGTATCCGGTCTGGAATAGGTTTTGATAACGGTCACCTTCTGGTTTCATCCCTTGCGGTGAGAACAAGAGCACGTGCTCGCCGTCGAGTTCAAAGAAGTCCGGACATTCCCACATGTATCCTTCCGTCCCATCACTCTCTCCGAGCACACCGAGATACTGCCATTCCTTCAAATCTGCCGACTTGTAGAGGATTGCCTTCCCGATGTCACCTTTTCGGGTACCGAGGACCATGTACCATTCGTCTTCGTGCTTCCATACTTTCGGATCACGGAAATGACCAGAACCGTCTTCCGGGTGCGTCGGGATGACCGGATTTCCAGGATGCTTCTCAAAGTGGATGCCGTCGGTGCTCGTGGCGATACATTGAGATTGGTCGAGAATATCTTTCTCCTTGTCAATGAAGAGATTACCCGTATAAATCAATGTGAGGACACCATTGTCATCGACCGCGCTCCCAGAGAAGCAACCGTCCAGCTCGTATTCCTCTGTCGGGGCGATCGCAATCGGGAGGTGCTCCCAATGGACGAGGTCTTTACTCTTCACGTGTCCCCAATGCATCGGTCCCCAATTCTCGTCGTACGGATGGTGTTGATAGAAAACATGATACTCACCTTTGTAGTGAATCAGTCCGTTCGGATCATTGATCCAATTGGCCGGTGCCATGATGTGATAGCCGAGCCGATACGTCGTGTCTAGTTTCGCTTTCGCTTCGGCCACTGCTTTGTCTGCCTCTGTATGTGTTGTGTGCGTTAACATATGATCGCTCCTTTAAGTTAAATGACTTGTCCCATATCTTTTGATGTTGGTTTTTGAAGATCGGTCTTCTTCTCGTTCAATAACGTGAACATCGAGATGACCGTGAACGCGAGAACGATGGCTCCCATCGCTAAATACGTTTGTCTAAATCCGATACTGTCATAGAAGTATCCGGCAGCCGGTGACATGATTGACTCCCCGACCTGTTTGGCGAACTGGAAACCGACGAGATACAGCACCGACGATAGACGCGTATCGAAATTGGCTGCCAAGTATTTGAAGATTGCGACGAGCATAATCGGCAACTCCAAGGCGTGAATCAGCTTCATCGACGAGATACCGATTGGTCCCTCGACAAGCCCCGAACCGACAATCCGGAACGCCATCAAGTATCCGGCAAGAATCAAACTGTTCTTCGCCCCAAGTTTATTGACGACGAACGGTGCGGCGAACATCATTCCAGCCTCTAAAAAGACCTGCAGTGAATTCAAATAGCCGAACACCTGGTTCCCTTGTGCTTCCGTCGGGAAGAGCGACGAGTAATAGACCGGGAACTGTTGGTCGTACACGCCGTACACGCAGGCGACACCAATCACATACAGCATCAAATACCAGAAATCTTTCAACGTGAACAAATGACCGACGTCTTTCAATGTGACCGAGGCCGCCCGCTCCATCTCGACATCCGTGACTTCTATCTTGATGGACAAGATGATCGCGACCAAGACGATGGCCGAGACCGACGCCACCCAAAAGTTGATGTTTGGGTTGATGTTGAACAACTGCCCTGCGAAGAACGTCGCTGCAGCCCACCCGAGAGAACCCCACATTCTCGTCTTCCCGTACTCAAAATCGTATTTCCGTCCTACTTTTTCAATATACGACTCGATTGCACCAATCCCGGCAAGGAAGGCCGTCCCGAGATAGAGCCCCCCGATAGCGGCACCGATGATGACGTTGTACTGAAGGAGTGGTCCGTATACATAGATGTAGAACGGACCGACAAACACGAGCAGCACGCTGATAAAGAATAAAATGTTTTTCTTTAGACCAATCTTATCGGAGATGAATCCATAGAGCGGTTGCATCAACAGCGCAAAGATAGCGTTTACAGAAAAGACCAAGCCAGTCTGGGCGCCAGTCAGTTGCATCTCTTGACCGAGCCAAATCGAGAACAGTGAATAACTCGACGACCAAGTGAAAAAGAAGAAGAAGAAATAGGCACTTAGTTTCCAATACAAGATTTTTGACGTTTTCATGATGGTGTCTCCCTCAAAAATAGAATGAACTACAAATTGAAAGCACTTTCAAAATCATAATATGTCAACCGCTTTCATATGTCAACCGGTTGACATATTGTTGTCACTTTTTTTCTTGGATTGAAAAAACCCGCTCCTCGTACAGAGCGGGTCCATCTTTAAGCGTCGGCGCCTTGAATCATACGGACGGGAAGTTGAATTTCTCTACCTTCATCCGTAAATTCCCCGTCGATTTCTTTCAGCAGAAGATCGATGGCCGTCTTCGCAATCTCTTCGATCGGTTGTTGTACGGTCGCGAGTTCTGGCAAGAGCGAGCGGACTGCCTCGGTCCCATCATAGCCCACCACTTCGATTTTTCGTGACGAGTGTTTAGAAGCTTTCATCACGCGCATGAAGGAAGCCGCGAACAAGTCGTTCGTCGCGAACACCCCATCGAGCTCCGGTTGTTCTTCAATCAACTTTTGCATGACGGCTTCTTGACTCGTACGGTCAAAGACTTCTTCGACCTCGTACACGATCGGTTCTTGACCGTGTGCTTTCATCACGTCGAGGTAGGCTTGCCGTCTGAGGCGGGCCGGTGTCTCGAGTGACCCTTCCCCATCGATCAAAGCGATGCGGCGACAGCCTTTTGTCCATAAATAATCGGTCGCCAGCTTACCCCCTTGATAATTATCCGAACTAACGACCGGAATCGTATCAGATAAGTAACGGTCAATTGCCACGACCGCCAAATTTTGTTTATGGTAATCGAGAATCCCACGGTTATGTGTCCCGACGATAATGCCATCGACTTGGTTTCGGAGCAACATCTCCAAATAACGCTCTTCTTTATCGACTTGGTTCAAACTGTTGCATAGGAGCACTTTGTACCCGTTCGCTGCACAGTAGTTCTCAATATGGAACGTGAGCTCCCCGAAGAACGGGTTGGCCGTTGTCGGTAAAATCAAGCCGATTAAGTGCGAGCGCTTATTGAACAGTGACCGCGCCACATCGTTCGGAAAATAGTTGAGTTCTTGCATTGCCGCCTCAACTTTTGTTTTAGTCTTTTCACTGATATAGCCACGATTGTTCAACACACGTGACACGGTTGTCGGAGAAACCCCAGCCAACTTGGCTACGTCCTCAATCTTTGGTTTCATCGAATCGTTTCTCCCTTCCTAGCTCTCGCTTTCAATTATACAAAACTGTGCGCGTTGATGCAGGATTGGAGTGGATTCAGTGAAGAAAATCAGGGACGGTTGTTTCGCATCACATCCGCCATCGGACACCCTGCTTGCTCGAGCTCGGAGACGATGCGTGTATAATCCGTCTCGTTTCGATTCTGGCTCAGCTTGAACGCGGCCTGCATCTCTTCGATGTCAATGCGGAACCCGACGACGCCGTATTTCTGCCGCTGTACCGGTTCCGATAACTCCTCCCAGACGACGGCGTGCTCGCGGTCCCCTTCATGGTCTTGAAGCAGTCCGGCCAGATCCTCCTCAAGTTGTGCCTCGTTCATAATCGTCGCCTGTCCGTAGGCATGCACCGCCTGATAGTTCCACGTCGAGACGTCCTCATGCCCGTACCACGACGCCGACACATAGGCGTCCGGGCCTTGGACAATCAAGAGCACGGTCTGGTCTTCAATCGTTTGCCATTGCGAATTGTTTTTCGCGATGTGTGTCGTGAACCAAGCATGGCCATCTTTTTCATGAAACCGGAGCGGTACGTGCGTCGCGATCGGCTTCTGTCCGTCATGCGTGACGACGGTGCCGAACGGATGGACCTTCAGAAAGGCGTGGACTTCTTTCGGATCATTTACAGCGTATAGTTTTGGGACGTACATCGTATTCCTCCTGTCTTTAGGCTTCCGGTCACCCCTTCTTCCGTCTAAGCTACGTCAACTAGGGTAAAGAGTAGATGACGCGATTTTACTGAGGAGGGATTTGATGAAACCGACGATTCAAGCATTCGTGTTCGATGTATACGGGACCTTGTTCGATGTTCATTCCGTCCAGGCGGCGTGTGACGAACAGTTCCCCGGAAAAGGTGACCAAATCAGCCAAGCGTGGCGGACGAAACAGCTCGACTACTTCTTTACTCGCCACATCATGGGGCGCTATGAGGACTTCTCTGTCGTCACGCGTGACGCGCTCCGGTATGCCTTGTCGGCGGCCGAAGTGACGTGGACGCCCGAGACCGAGGACGCATTGATTGCGACATATGCGGAGCTGTCGCCGTACAAAGAAGTCGAGGACGTGTTGAAGCAGCTGCAACCTAAACAGACCGTCGTTCTTTCGAACGGGACGGACGCGATGCTCGAGAAACTCATCCAAAACGCCGGGTTCACCGACCTGTTCGATGAACTCGTCAGCATCGACGGCATCAAACAAGCCAAGCCGTCACCGGCCGCCTACATGCACTGGTTCAAGAACAGCGGGTTGAAGCGGGACGAGGTGCTGTTTATGTCCTCGAACGGTTGGGACATTGCCGGTGCGAAGAACTTCGGATTCCATACCGCTTGGATCAACCGCGACAGCAAACCGGTCGATATGCCCGACCTGGCCCCTGACGCCGTCTACGAGGACTTGTCAGGCATACTGGAATGGGTCACGGACGAAGCGGCTTGGCCATAATCAAATCGACTTGAGCGTCGTCACCCATATAAAACGTATGCGCCCCGGTCTGGACGAAGCCGTGCTTTCGGTAAAAGGCGAGTGCCTTATGGTTATGTTCCCACACACCGAGCCAGATTTCACGTTTGTTCAGTTCGCCTGCGCATGTGATGGCCTGGTCATACAACGCCTTCCCGACGCCACTACCTTGGAACTTCCGTCGCACATAAATCCGTTCGAGTTCGAACGCCTCTTCGCCCATGGCCTCGGTCTGGGCGTTGTTGGCGTTCACTTTTAGATAACCGGCGACTTCCCCGTCAAGTATGGCGAAGAAGAACTGTGAGTCCGGATTCGAAAGCTCTTTTTTAAGTTGCGCTACGTTGTACGCCCGCTCGAGATACGCGGCCAAATGCGCCGGGTCATTCTCCGCTTCGAACGTTTCCGTGAACGTCTCGATGCTGATGGTGCGAAGTGCGTCAACGTCTTCGATTGTACAAGCTTTGATGGTGATCATGATTGTTCCCCCTAGTAGTCTCGTTTCTTCCCTTTTTTCACGGCATCCCAGTCCCCTTCGATATTGTGGCGGACCCGCTTCAACAGCCGGAGCAGCTGCTCGGCTTCCTGGTCGCTCAGCCCGGCGAGCGCGACATCCGTCGAATGCTCATGCTCGCGGATGATGACCGGATACAGCGCCTTGCCCCGTTCAGTCGGGACGAGCCGCTTGATTTTCTTGTTGTGCGGGTCGTCCTGCTTCGTGATCAACCCGTTCGTTTCCAACTTTTGAACCGCCCGCGCCGCCGTCGTCCGATCGACTTTGATCAATTCGGCGAGCTTCTCTTGAATGATGCCCGGCTCCTCACAAATCCGGACCAAATATAAATATTGCCCTTTCGTCAGCTCGAGCTCTTTGAACTCGATATTGCTGATCGAGTCGAGGGAACGGGCAATCATCCCGATTTCACGCAACTGGTCTCTCATACAATCCTCCTGATTGTTGTATTTACAATATGTTACGTTTAGTATAATCCATTTAGTTGCATTTGCAACAAAAAGTATTTTAGATATGAGCTTAGATTATGTGAGAAAATAAAGGTATCATTCCACGAAACGAGGGGATCTCATGGCACACCGCATCTACACGACGAGCTTCGCGAGCGTCTATCCGCTCTATGTCGCGAAAGCCGAACGGAAAGGCCGGACGAAAGACGAAGTCGATACGATCATCCGCTGGTTGACCGGTTATGACGAGGCCGGGCTTGAAAGTCAACTTGAAGCCGAGGTCGACTTCGACACATTCTTCGCCACCGCACCCAAGATGAACGAGGACCGCGCCTTGATTAAAGGTGTCGTCTGTGGCGTCCGCGTCGAGAACGTCGAGGAGCCGCTCATGCGCGAAATCCGTTACTTGGACAAACTCGTCGATGAACTCGCCAAAGGCAAGGCGATGGCGAAAATCTTACGGGGAGGCGATGTCTGATGGATTATACGACGCTCGTCGACGACAAACGGCTCGACGCCTTCATCCGTTTGATTGATGTCATCGATACGAACTTACCGGCCGGGTTCGAGAAGACGACCGACGGGAACGGCATCCATTATGTCGTCCCGCTGTCGACGTATCCATCCGGGTATCACGTCACGCCGGGCACTCCGCTCCCGTTCTTGAGCGTCATCGCCCAGAAGAACCATGTCGCCGTGTATCATAGGGGCGTCTATAGCGACCCGGAACTGCTCCGCTGGTTCGAGGAATCCTACGCCGCCCAAGTGCCGACGAAATTGAACATGGGCAAGAGCTGTATCCGCTTCGGCAACGTCAAGCATATCCCGTACGACTTGATCGGCGAGCTCGTCTCGAAGATGACGCCGGAGCAATGGATTACGGCTTACGAATCACGCTAAAAAAGGCAGGTCGAATTGTTTCGACCTGCCTTTCGTCTGTCAGACGATAAATTTATTTGTCATTTGACGCATCTCGTCTGCCATGTTCGACAGTTCTTGGGCCGAAGCCGTGATCTCTTCCATCGACGCCATCTGTTCTTCCGTCGCCGCCGAGGTGTTCTCGGTTTCGGTCGCGGTCGTCTCCGTGATGCCTTGGATCTCGTTCACGGACGTCAAAATCTCGGTTGCCCCGGCTGCCATCTCTTGAACGGCGCCCGACACTTCCTCGACTTTTTGTCCGACCTCTTCGATCGCCCGCTTGATATCCTCGAATGCGTCGCCCGCTTGTTGGACGTTCGTGACGCTATGGCCCATCTCGCTCTCGACGATGTGCATCGTTTGGACGGCTTGTTTCGTCTCCGTCTGCGTATCCCCAATCAAACCGGAGATGCGTTTCGTCGCGACGGCCGACTCTTCGGCAAGTTTCCGCACTTCTGACGCTACGACGGCGAATCCGCGTCCTTGGTCACCGGCCCGCGCCGCTTCGATGGCCGCGTTCAAGGCGAGCAAGTTCGTCTGTTCGGCGATACCGGAAATCGTGCCGGTGATGCTGCCGATTTCTTGCGAGCGGACGTCGAGTTGACCGACGACCGTCTGCAACGCCTTCACTTTCTCGTTCATCGCCTCGAGCTGGGACTCGAGCGTCTCAATCAATTCATTGCCGGTCCCGACTTTTTGGAGTGCCCCGTCTGACAACTCGGTCATATGTTGGGCGCTATTCGAGACGTGATGAATCCCGTTCGTCAGTTCGGTCAATGTGCTGTTCGATTCCTTCACCCGCGTCAATTGACGGAGCGATCCCGACGCAATCTCTTCCATCGTGACGGCGACCATCTCCGTCGCTTTCGTTGTCTCTTCGACGTTCGATTTCAAATCGTCCGATGACGTGGCGACCCGTCCCGCCGTCGACGTGACGTTACTAATCAAGTCACGCAAGTTGTCTTTCATCTGATTGAACGACACGACGAGCGACCCGATCTCGTCACGTGACGTGTAGGTGCTGTCGACCGTCAAGTCTCCTTCACCGGCTCGGCTCATGAGCCCATTCAACTCACGAACCGGTCGCACGATGAGACGCGTAATGTAGATTCCGAGCCCGATTGATACGAGCGCCCCGATGGCGACGAGCACCCAGAAGACGAGCACTGACTGGGCACGATTTTCCTGCATCGTCTGACTGGCCGTCTCGGCTTCTTGATTGATTCCATCCATGACGACCGTGGCTGTTTCGACGAGCGCGAGGCGGATTGGGCGTAGCTCGCTGACATATTGGCGATAGGCTGCCGTATTCTCGTTTCTGATTGCCGGTTGCAAGACGATATCAACCCGTTCCAAATACGTCGTAATCAACGTATTCAAATCTGCGACCTGTTGTTGCATGTCAACATTTGTCGAAGCGAAGTTCTCATTGAACAACCTTAAATTCTCGACCATGCTGTCTCGTCGCTCCGTAATATTTTCTTGGAGTTCCGCGTTACGACTTTCTTCGGTTGCCAACATCAACTCGAGTACATAACCTTCAAGCGCACGGTTGTCCGTCCGTATCTGACCGAGCGCCCGAATCGGCAGCAACCGCTCTTCGTATAATTCTTCCCCCGCGTCGGCCATCCGTCCCATTAGGACATGACTGAGCGCCGCGATGATGACGAGCGTTGCAATGAACACGGTGATAAGTACCGTAAATTTTTTAGACATATTTAAATTCTTCATGATCATCCCCCCTATCTGCTTTATCGTAGGAAAGCAGGTTCACGTGAAGCGTGATCGCACATGCGTTGACCTAAGTTTCCATTTTCAGCGCCGTTACCTGCTTATCAGCACATTCAGCACCCATTTGTAAGCTGGCTCACCTTCATTCAGACGAAAAATGCGCTACGATAAATAAAAGAATGATCGATACGAAAGGAATGATTCCCGTGCCACGCTGGCTCAAACTCAGTCTCATGCTCGCCGTGTTCGGGAGCATCTTCTATATCACGCACTTCCATTATGAGCTTCGCCCGTCTGACGTCCGTGACGTCGTCTTGTCGTTCGGCTGGTGGGGTCCGGTCGTCTTCTTCCTCATCTATGCGATTGGCCCAATCATCTTCTTGCCGACATCCGTGCTGTCACTCGGGGCCGGTCTCGCCTTCGGGGTGTGGCCCGGTGTCCTCTATATCTTGTTCGGGGCGACGGCGGCGGCCGTGACCGGGTACGTCATGGCCCGACTGTTCGGCCGTTCCGTGCTCAAGGTCGAGAGCTATCCGTGGTCGGAGAAGCTGTTCACGCAGATGGAGCAACGTGGCTTCCTATACGTGTTCGTCTTGCGGCTCATCCCGCTCGTCAGCTTCGATTTACTCAGTTACGCCGGCGGCATTGCCAAAGTCAAATTCAAGTCGTTTATCCTGGCGACCGTGCTCGGCATGATTCCAGGGACGCTCGCCTACAGTTTTCTCGGGGCGAGTCTAGCCTCGGGAAGCATCACCTTGATCGTCATCGCCGCCCTCGTCTTCGTCACGTTGATCGGCGTCACCTACTATTTCCGCGAACCCGTCAAACGGTGGCTCGGGCTCACGTCAGACTAGAGAAGCGCATCCGCTTCTCTTTTTTTGTGTCGGCGTGTAAAAACGATAAACATTCGTGCCAATCGGACGATACTCTAGTAGCAATATCGACCTATTATCAGGAGGAATCTGCATGAGTTCTGAAAAACGCAATCAATTGATGCTCGTCACCACGTTCGTCATCGTCTTGACGTCTGTTATCGTCCATCTGCTCCACCGCTTCACGGATTTTGCCTATACGTACACCGTGCTCCGAAACGGTGCCGTCGGCTACGCATATCCCATCGCGACATGGGTCCTGTTTGCAGTCCCAATCGTACTATTGATCGCCATGGTCGTCAGCCAGCGCGTAAAACCACATCTTTTCCCGTACTTGATGATGCTGACGCTCACGTTTTCGAGCATCTCGACCGTCGCCGGCGGGCAAGGGCTCGTCGAGTATCACTTCTCGATTTTCGTCGTCTTGGCGATTCTGTCGTTCATGCGTCGCATCGACTTAATCGTCTACAGTACCGTCATCTTCGCCGTGCAGCATCTGGCCGGCTATTTCTTGGTCCCCGAGATCATCTGTGGGACGGCCGACTATCCGTTCAGCTTGTTGCTCGTCCATGCGGTCTATCTCATCTTACTGAGTGCCGTGCTCATCGCGCAGATTCACTTCCGTAACCTTGAGTCGTCGCGTGTCAAAGCACAGGAAGACGAGACCCGTCGTTTGCTGAAGCAAGCCGTCACCGATGCGAGTCAACTCGTCATGACACTCAAAAACCATGCGACCGAGCTCGAGACGGCCGCCAACCAGTCGCTCGAGTCTGGAGAACAAATCGCCGTCACCGTCGATCCGATCGTCGCCCACGCGACCGAGCAAGAGACGTCGATGAACCACGGGGCCGAGGAGATTCAATCGATTCGCTCCCTCACGGCGCTCATCCAAGAACGGATGGCCCAAACAGCTGCCGCTTCGTCACGGATTGCGGCCGACGCCATCGCTGGGAACAGTGACATGCGACGGATGGAGGCGAAAGTCGAAGAAATCATCAGTGAATCGGAACGACTCGAACGCGTTGTCACGACGATGTCGAACCGATCGACCGAAATTCAAGCCATCCTGCAGCACGTCGAGACAATCAGCGACCAGACGAACATGCTCGCCTTGAACGCCTCGATTGAAGCCGCACGGGCGGGTGACGCCGGTCGTGGTTTCGCCGTCGTCGCTTCTGAGGTCGGCAAGCTCGCCGTCCAGTCCCGAGATTATGCAGCCGAGATGACCCGCGTTCTCGGTGGACTGATGGACGATACGATCGTCGTCCGCGATTCGGCACAGTTATTCAAACGCGCGACCGAGAACTGTCAAACCGTCTCGGCCGATGTGACGGCCGTGTTCCATCGTTTGACCGAAGACGTCTCTGAAATCGACGGTCAAATCAGTTCGATTCAAGAGACACGTCAACGCGTGACGTCGCAGATGGAGACGCTCGAGGCGCGCCTTGCGACGACGAAACGAGCGGCGAGCGAACTGCAGCAACAAATTCAGCACGTCGCCGCCGCGACCGAGGAACAAGTCGCCATCCAAAAAGAGTTGAGCCACATGTCGGACCGCCTCGCCTCGACCGCGAGCACGTTAGAAGACGTGACCGGTCAGCTCGAAGCCCGAGCGAACTAAAAAACAGACCGTGAATGTGGATTCGCGGTCTGTTTTTATGAATGGCTGAAGAATGAAATTTTTGCAGTCGACCGAATGACGAGTACCGATACGAGCATAAGGATGGCCGCGATTCTAAAGCCCATATCCCCGATGACATTGAATTCATATCTCAACCCGAAAAGTATTGCTAATCCGAGGACAACGGCCATTAGAAACATCATGTTTTTCATGTGATTGATCCTTCCTATGTACATCTATGATTATCCATTTATTGTTAGTATACCGGATGGGGATGACGTGTGCACAAATATGTGAAGACAAATCACTAATATTCATCAAAAAACGTCACGTTCTCGATGTTCGAAAACGTGACGTCACTATTATCGTTTATAACGTTGATACGAGCTTTTGAAGCGCCTCTTTGAGCGGCGTCACCGGACGACCGAGCACCAACTCGAAATCGTTCGACTCGACCTCGAGCGAGCCGTTGCGGATGCTGTCTTGAATGCCGACGACGATCGGAATCGCTCCTTCCGGCACCCCGGCGCCGCGCATGACGCCAGCGTAAGCGTCAGTACTCACTTCTTGGAGGGCCACTTCACGCCCGAGCACTTCACTGAGCGCCTCGACGAGTTCGGCTTGCGTATGGAGCGGACCTGACAATTCAAAGATGTCTTGTTCGAAATCGTCTGCCATCAGGACGTTCGCGATCGCTTCAGCGTAATCTTCTTGTAGCACCCAACCAACCTTCCCGTCACGGGCAGCCGTCACCCAAGGTGCACCGGCGAGCACGCCTTGGATGCTGCCAAGTTCGTTTTCTAAGTACCAGTTGTTGCGCAAAAACGCATGCGGGATCCCCGTCCGCTCGATTGCGCCTTCCGTCTCGACATGTGGCGGTGCCATCAAGTTTTGGCTCTCTGTCGCGTCGGCGAGACTCGTATAGGCGATGAACGATACGCCTGCGCGCTCGGCCGCTTCGACAGCGTTCGCATGTTGACGGATGCGCGTGTCGTTGTCCCCGTCCGCCGAGATGATGAGCAGTCGTTCGACACCTTTGAACGCTTCATCGAGCGTCTCGGGCTTGTCGAAGTCCCCATGTCGCACATCGACACCTTTCGCTTTCAGTGCTTCCGCTTTCTCCGGATTGCGGACGCTGACCGCGAGTTCACTTGCGGGTACCGACTTGAGTAACACA
This sequence comes from Exiguobacterium sp. s6, assembly GCF_018618155.1. NCBI lineage: Bacteria > Bacillati > Bacillota > Bacilli > Caryophanales > Exiguobacterium > Exiguobacterium sp. s6. Next base: position 330,661 of record NZ_JACSLN010000001.1, on the reverse strand, counting down.
TCGACAATTTTCGAACCGAGTTTCCCGGTTGCACCTGTGACTAAGTATTTCATAAATCATTTCCTCCTTTTAACCTGTAATTAAATCAGTTACATGTAATCATCATAGTTACAGCATCTTCGTTTGTCAATTGTTTGTTCCCTGTTATACTGAAGATGTAACCAATTCACTTACATGACTTGTGCAGAAAGGTGGTAGCCTATGTCCATCAGTAGCCGTTTCGCGGTCGGCATTCATATCTTGACGTTGATCGAGGTCAATCAGGACGGCGTCACCTCGTCTGACTTTTTGGCCGGCAGTGTGAACACGAACCCGGCTTTGATCCGAAAAATCATGGCCATGTTGAAGAAGGCCGACTTGATTGAAGTGAAGCCTGGCGTCGCCGGAGCCAAACTGACGAAAGACTTGACCGAGATTTCGCTCTATGACGTCTATCGCGCCGTCAGTGTCGTCGAGGAGAACGAACTGTTCAGTATCCATGACAACCCGAACCCTGCGTGCCCCGTCGGCCAACATATCCAAGCGACGATCGAACCGATTTTCATCCACGCCCAATCGGCGATGGAGTCTGTGTTGAAGCATGTGACCCTCGCCGATGTCGTGAACGATGTCGCCACGAAAAGCCAAGCCACCTGAAGAGAGGTTGCTTGGCTTTTTTTCAGATGAGTCGATATTTTTTGAAGCTATTCGCGAGCCCGTCTTGATCACACGCATCCGTCACGTCGTCCGCGACACGCTTGACCTCGGGTTTGGCGTTGCCCATGGCGACACCGACCTCGACGTATTCGAGCATCTCGATGTCGTTCAACCCGTCTCCGTAGGCGAACGTCTGCGCTCGCTCCAACCCTAGATGTTCGAGCAACGTCGCAATCGCCGTCGCTTTATTGACGCCCGGGATGGACAGCTCCCCACTGTTGGCCCCGAATACGGCGACCGTGCTCGGGATGACGGTGAAGCGGGATGCGAACTCTTGCTCGATGACGTCGAGCGGGACGGATGAGCCGAGGAACGAGATTTTGTTCACATCGGGACGGACGAGGTCGACCCCTTCCATCATCGCGTCATGAAACGGCTTTAAACCGCGCTCGATCGTCGCGCTTGCCTCCGGATTGTTCGCCATCAACTCGTCAATCATCGTCGCCACCCGTGCCTTGGCGTTGCCGCCGGCGAACAGGCCGTCGTTCGACTCGAGATAGAAGTCGATGCCGTGTTCCGTGAAGAAGGAGATCAGGTGACTCAAATCATCGACGGAGACTTGTTGATGATACAACACTTCTTCCTCGAGCTCGATGTAGCCCCCGGCTGCCCCGATGATGCCGTCAAAGCCGACGTCGAGAATATCCGAGAACAGTTCCGCCTTCGAGCGCCCGGTCGACAAGAAGACGAGATGGCCGTTCTGTCGCGCCTGTCGGACGGCCTCCTTGGCCGATGCCGGGATGTTGCCGTGGTCATCGACGAGCGTGCCGTCGACGTCTAGAAAGATGATGTGTTGCATAATGTCCTCCTTTTTGTCCTGAACACAAGAAAAACCTAAACCAGACGCAACGTGTGCGCCCAGTTTAGGTTTTGCCTGGTCATCCAGTAACAATCCTGATGTATGTCGTTTTCCCCTCAAGCATACCGCTCGCACATTTCCTTTGTCAAAGCTGTCGTTGTTGCCGCACGTCGGCCCGTGGCGACAGCCCGAACAACCGGGCATACTCGCGGCTGAACTGCGATTGACTCTCGTAGCCGACCTGGAACGCCGCCTCGCCCACGTCCGTCGCCTGCATGAGCAACAGCCGTCTCGCCTCTTGGAGCCGTAACTGTTTTTGGAATTGGAGCGGGCTCATCGCCGTCACTTCCTTGAAATGACGGTGGAGCGTCGAGACGCTCATATTGGCGACGCGGGCCAACTCTTCACTCCGAATCGTCTCGTTGAAGTTCGCGATGATGTGGTCGATGACGCGCTTGATCCGGAACGCCTGACTCCCCTCGAACGCCAACTGCCGCAGCATCTCCCCGTTCGACCCTTGCGCCACCCAATACAGGAGCTCGCGCTTATAGAGCGGTGCGAGTGCCACATGATCCGGTGTGTCGACGAGACGGGCGAGACGGAGCGCGACATCGAACAACGCCTCGTCGGCATCGGCGATATACATGCCCCGCCTCACGTCACGCGGTTCGGTCAGCTCGACGTGCCCGACGGCATCGATCAAGTCGTCAATCGTCAACTCGAGTTTCAGCGCCACGTATGGGACGTCTGCGCTCGCTTTCGTCACTTGGCCCGTCACAGGCAAGTCGACCGAGGCGACGAGGTAATGCCCGCCTTCGTAGACGAGCCGCTCGTCGCCGAACAACATCTCTTTCCCACCCTGCAGGATTAGGCAAAATGACGGTTCATTGACGCGAGTGATCGGCTCGGTCACCATCGATTCATGGATGAACGTCATCGCCGGGACAATCGTCGGATGCACCCCGTCCCCCGGTATGTGTCGTGTGATGACGTCAATCAGTTGCAGTCGTGTCTCGATGTCGTTCACCCTCCCTCTGGATTCTCCCCTTCAGTATACGGTAGATCATTTTATTGGACGAGGCCTATCCAACCTGTTGAGAGGATTAGGCAAAAACACGACATGAACGCGCTAACGCTCGCCCCAAATCTCGCGTCATACTGGTGGCAAAGGAGGGGGAATCGACATGGAAAAGACGTATCACGTGACGGTCGAACGCGGCTTCGCGACATTGCTCACCCGTTGCGCGTATTTCGCACTTGCCCATAACGTGGTGATTCGGCTCGATTCATTCCGACTCGAACCGACGCCGGAGGCACTTGTCGAGGCGCTAGCGCTTCCGATCGGCACCCATACCGAATTACGATTGACCGTCAACGACGACAGCGCCGTGGATGAGTTCGAACGATTCCTCTCCACGTATCAACTTTGAAGGAGGCATTTTCATGGAATACGTAAAAATTGGCAATACGGGACTCGATGTCTCAAGGCTCTGTCTTGGTTGTATGGGCTTTGGCGACGCGAACCGATGGATTCACGACTGGGTACTCGATGAGGCGGCGACTCGCCCAATCATCAAACAAGCGCTCGACCTCGGTATCAACTTTTTTGACACGGCGAACATCTACTCGAAAGGCACGAGCGAGGAATACGTCGGACGTGCGCTTCGGGATTATGCGAACCGGGACGAGATCGTACTCGCAACAAAAGTTCACGGTCGAATGCACGACGGTCCGAACGGCGGCGGCTTGTCGAGGAAGGCGATTCTGTCGGAAATCGACCATAGCCTGAAACGGCTCGGCACCGATTACGTCGATCTGTATATCATCCACCGCTGGGACTATGACACACCGATCGAAGAGACGATGGAGGCGCTCCATGACGTCGTCAAATCCGGGAAGGCCCGCTATATCGGTGCATCGGCGATGTACGCCTGGCAGTTCCAAAAAGCGCTCCACGTGGCGGAACGGAACAACTGGACCCGGTTCGTGTCGATGCAAAATCACTTGAACTTGATTTATCGGGAAGAAGAACGTGAAATGTTGCCGCTTTGTCGGGAAGAGAAAATTGGGGTCACACCGTACAGTCCGCTCGCCTCAGGACGTCTGACCCGCGACCTATCGACCGTGACCCACCGCTCCGAGACGGACGTGATTCAACGTTCGAAGTATGACGCGACGATGGACGCCGACCGGCTCATCATCGAGCGGGTCGCCGCCATCGCTGAGACGCGGGGGATCACTCGTACCCAAGTCGCCCTCGCCTGGCTCCTTCAAAAAGACACGGTCACGTCTCCAATCATCGGCGCCACGAAGGCACATCATTTGGACGAAGCCGTCGGTGCATTGACCGTCACGCTAACGGCGGACGAGATTGCTTCACTCGAAGAACCGTACGTGCCGCATGCGGTCGTCGGTGCGTTATGATCAATATCACTTTGATTTTTTCCGAGCTAACAATATGTGAAAATAAGTTCTTTCGACCTTGAAAGTTTATCCTTCTTGAAAATTGGTTAACCCTTTACTAAAGACCTGTTACGAGGAGGAATTAGACTTATGTCTGATCACAAACAAAACGGTAAGTATGACCACATCATTGACCACGTTGCAGCCAAGGCGAAAGAAATAACCGGGAAAATGAATGATGACAAATCGACTCATCAACGCAACGACGGCCATTCCGACTCTTTAGCGGACAAAGTCAAAGGCGTTCTGAATCAATTCCAAAAGCCTAAAAAGTGAGGAATCGGGACTGGAACAAAGCGATCCGTTTTCAAGAGCACTAATTATGGACAGACGAGACCACCTTGAGCGAATCGCTAAGGAGACGCGCTAACCTCTCAGGTGAATCACATCTCGAATGTAGATGAACCGGTCGTCTAGCCAACAAACTAAACCGAGGCGCTCGCCTCGGTTTTTTTCTTATGTATACTGGAGGAAAATGCTTTAGGAAGACTCATGGAATATTCCACACTTGAATTAACCGAAGCGAAACGTCAAATCGATTCAATCCTCCACAAACTGAACGAGACGGTAAAAACGCTCGAAGCAAAAGACGAACCCGCCCGTTACAAGGCGCAACTGACGCTCGCCAAACGTCGCATTCAGGCGTTGACGATTGCCGTCGACTTGATTGAGACACAACTCCCTACCGACACATGACAAAAGCGGCCGATCATTCGGCCGCTGTTGTTTGCGCTTCGGCTTCTTCAGCCGCCTTCGCTTCCTCTTCTTCTTGTTCTAGCTCTTCGATCAATCGCTTCATCTCGGCGATTTCTCGTTCTTGCGCTTTGATGATCTCTTCTGACAACTGTTTCACGCGCGGGTCTTCGATTTCCGCTCGTTCGCTCGTCAAAATGGCGATGGAGTGGTGCGGAATCATCGCTCGCATCCAACTGACGTCATCGACCGTCGTCTGGCTCCGGACGAGCCATAACGACAAGCCGAAGACGAGCGCGCTCACGCCTAAGATGACGGCGTTCAACTTCTTGTTCTTGTACATGCCCCACATGAACAGCAACATGACGAACGCCATGACCGAGCCCATGATGAGCGCCATGTACAGACGCGTCTGACTGAAGAAGATGTGGTCGAGTTGGAACACGTTCAAATACATGAGCCAGTACATGAGGAACGTCGACACAAGAATCATCACTCCGAATTTCGCATAAGGTTTCATTGTTCTCTCCTGCCTTTCTATTTATTTGCTTCTACGTATTCCTTTGCCTATTCTTTTTTCGTTAAAACCCCATGATTCATCTAGTCGAGCGAGCGTTCCTACCATTTCACTTCTTTTTCACAAACAGGGGCTATACTGTCAAAATGGACTTTGCCGACAAAGGAGACATCAAGACGTGTTAAAAAACCTGCAAGACCTGTTGACAGAGCTGAAACAGCTTGTGACATGGACGTATTTAGACAATCCTGCCGAAACGATGATTGAAGGCATTTCCTTCTCCTCCAAAGAAATTAAACAAAATTTTTTATTCGTCTGTATATCAGGGTATCGACGTGACGGTCATGACTACGTGAACGAGGCAATCCACAACGGGGCCGTGGCCATCATCGCCGAACGTCCGATCGAGGCCCGGGTGCCTGTCATCTACTGTAAAGATACGAAACATGCATTAGCTGAACTCGCCAGTGCGTTCTATGACCATCCATCGACGCGACTCCGTCTTCATGGCGTCACCGGGATGAACGGAAAAACGACGACGACCGCCCTGGCACATCAACTGTTCGACCAACTCGGCATATCCGCCGGCTTGATTGGCACACTCGGTATCACCTATTCCGGTCAGACGTTCGAGACACCGAACACGACACCCGATTCGCTAACCATCCACCGCCACCTCCACACCATGATCGAGGCCGGCGTGACGGATTGTCTGATCGAGGTATCTTCCCAATCCATCGCGGAGAGACGTATCGCGAACTTGTCATTCGAGACGACCTCGTTTCTCAATCTGTCGCACGACCATTTGGATTACCACGGCACGATGGAGACGTATGCGTACACGAAAGCCCAATTGTTCGCGCAATTATCGGATGTGGGTTGCGGCATCGTCAATGGTGACGACCCGTATCATGAGCTCATGCGGTCCGTCGCACCACCTCACGCGAGGCGGTTCAGGTTCAGCCGTCATTCGTCTGTAGCCGATTTAACCGGTCAGACGGAAGCTGACCGTTTTATCGTTCGTATGGACGGAGAGACGGCGTTGTCTGCGCCCCCGTTCCTAGAAGACTATAACCTCGACAACACGTTATGTGCGATCAGTATCGTCCTTCAAACGGGTGTCTCTTTAAAAGAGATTGTCCCTCACCTCTCGAACTTGAGCTTGCCGAGCGGGCGACTCGAGAAAGTGTCGGGCATCACGACACCCGTCTATATCGACTACGGACATACTCCGGATGCCATTGAAAAAGTCGTGACATCGCTAACGGCCCGTCATTCTCGTGTGCTCGTGTTACTCAGCGCCGCCGGTGAGCGAGACCGGATGAAACGTCGGATGATGACCGACGTGGTCGCTGTTTCAGGCGCCGACTTCATCTTGACCGTCCATGACCCGCGCCATGAAAATCCCCAGCAAATCCTCGACGATTTAGCGGATGGACAGTCTGCCGAACTCGCCCATTTCGACAAGCGCGAAGAAGCCATCCGTTTCTTCTGTGAGCGGATGGTAGACTATGACTGTGGGGTCCTGTTCGGGAAAGGACATGACCACGTCGAGCGCATCGAAGACCTCCTCGTGCCGTTCGACGAATCGGAGCTTGTCCGACAGTTCTTTACAAGGAGAACGTAGCACGACTCTCGAAATTGGTAGGAACGATGGACGAAAACAAAAGGAGGACAACAGATGAACATCTTGATTGTCGATGACGAAGTAAAAATGAGACGGCTCCTTCGCTTATTCCTCGAAGGGGACGGCTACACTTGCATCGAGGCCGCGGACGGACGAGAAGCCATGGAGCTGCTATCTGAACGTCCGGACTTGGTCATGTTGGATATCATGATGCCCGGTGTCGACGGGATCACGTTGTGTCGCCAAATCAAAGCACTCGACGCCGAACTACCTGTCGTCTTATTGACGGCCCGCTCGGATAGCGAGACGACGATCCGCGGATTGGACGCCGGGGCTGACGACTATGTCACGAAACCGTTCGAAGGCAACGTGTTGTTGGCCCGGATTCGCGCAGTGTTACGACGGAGCCGCGTCACGAATGTGAATTATGGACAATTGCGCTATGAAGAAGCGAGCGGACGCATCCTGTATCAAGAACAAGAAGTCGTCATGACGCCGAAAGCGACGGCCATCTTAAAGTTGTTTCTGCAACATCCGAACCGGTTGTACAACCGGATGGATTTATATGACTTGGTATGGCCTTATTCGTCCGAATCGGACCCGCGCACGGTCGACGCCCATATCCGTATGATTCGCGACAAACTCGGCGAGGCCGGCTTCCCGATTGACGATTATTTGAAGACGGTGTGGGGACGCGGCTATCGCTGGACCGAGGAGCGGTCGGACTCATGACATTCCGACGCAATAGCCTCCCGTTCCGAATCAGTCTGATTTTTTTATTGACGACGTTATTGATTGAAGGTGTCTTGTTCTTATTGCTCTACCATACGCTCCTCGGTGAACGTGTTGTCGAAGAAATCGACCGGCTCGAATCGAGAGCGGAAAGCCATGCGAGCGTACTGGCGATGAGTTTTGATGAAGAGACGATTGGCCACGTCGCGACGATGGAGAGCGAGACCGATACGAAAGTCGCCATCACCGCTCCCGACCACTCGATTCTACAGACATCCAACCGCTTCCCCGACCCGCTCTCGGTGCTCGTCCAAACGGAAGCGGACCGAGGGGATGCCGATGTGACGACCATCCTCGAAGACGATTGGGAGAACGAACCGTATCTCGCAGTACGGACCCCGATTGATGCGATGGAAAATGCCACCCGTTACGGGTATGTGTATATGTTTCTACCGACCGAGATCATTCATGGCATCAGCCATCGGCTCCAACTCCGGTTTCTTTATATCACCGGCATCGCCCTCGTCATCACCATCATGACGTTCGTCTTGCTGAGCCGGTTGATTTCAAACCCGATTCAGCTGTTGCGCCGAGCGACCGAGGATGTCTTGACGAATCCCGAAACGTTGACCCTGCCGACGTCTCGAGAAGATGAGATCGGCGAGTTGGCCCGTTCAATTGAAGCGATGTCGCTTGAACTGGATCGTCTCCGGAAAGAACGAAATCAGTTCTTGTCGGACCTCGCCCACGAGATTAAAACGCCGCTCACGTATCTGCAAGGATATGCCGAAATCGCATCCAAACCGCAGACGCCAGAGTCGTTAAAAGAACAGTCGATTCAGACGATTCTCGAAGAGAGCCAAGCGTTGACCGAGCTCGTCGAGAACGCGTTCCAGCTCGCCCAGTTGGACGAGAACACGTTCACGTTGCATCGCGAACCCGTGGCCGTCGATGCGCTCTGCGACGATTTGCAACGCGTGCTCACCACGATGTTCCGAGTGACACCGATCGCGTTTGCTAGTAGCACCGATTGCTCCTCCAAGGACGTCGTCTTACAGTTAGATCGACATCGCATCTTACAAGTGTTCCGCTCCATCGCCCACAACGCGATTCAACATAGCGAGGCACGCCACGTCCGATTCGATATGCAACTTACGGATGAAGCACTTCACTTCACGATTCAAGACGATGGGAAAGGTATCCCTCAAGAAGATCTGCCTCACATCTTCGATCGCCTGTACCGGGTCGAAAAATCACGTTCCCGTCGTACGGGTGGCAGTGGACTCGGGCTTGCCATCGCCCATCAAATCATCCGGTTGCATGATGGTACGTTGACCGTCGCCTCTGATTCATCTGGGACGATGTTCACCATCACTCTTCCGCCCCACTAAAAAAATCCGGCACCTGAGCTCAGGCGCCGGATTTTTTTCATTTCACTTTCCCTGCTTGCAACAGTTGCGTCCATTCCTCGTCTTCAAAGACGTACACACTGTTATCCGATGTCGCTAGCAACAATCGTTCTGCTTCCATCACGAGTTCAATCGGGACGTTGTCACCGTTCATCGACGGCAAGTCGACGGACGTCTCCGTCTCGTCGGTCAAATCAGAGACGACCAATTCAAACGAAGCGTCCTGTTCAGTGATGTACGCCAGTCGTCCTTTTGCCGTGGCCATGGTGACGATATTCCCTTGATCATTGAACGGTTCGAACGTATCTCCCCCGTCGTCTGAAACGAGGATGCCATCCGGTCCATAGACGAAGACACGTTTCGCTTCGCTCGCATCGGCCGTGATACCGGCGATGCCACGACCTTCGATCCCGTCCATCTTCATCGGCTCAAACGAGACACCGCCGTCGAGCGAACGATAAAAACCTGGCGCGAGCTCTTTTGTCGCTTGTTCTAAATACACGTAAAGGCTCTCGGATTCGAAGCCCGCACTCATATAGTGAAAATCGGCCTCGCCCTCTAGCGAACGAATTTCGAGCGTCTCGCCTTTCTCGGTTCCACGGACGACGCCGAGCGGATTCTTATACGGCGAATCCTGCGCCGGGTGACCGCTCGCGTAAAAGCCGTCCGCGACGAGCTCAAAGCCCATATAGTCATGCCGGTTCGACGACAACTCGTACCAGCCGTCTTCCCTGAATTCCATCAGTCCCGTATGCGTCGCGATGACCGGGCGTCCGTCTTGCCAAAAACCGGCACCGTGAATATGGGAGACTTCGGTGCCTGCTGCTGTCGCTTCCCAGCGGTCTGTCGTCTGTTCCGTTGTCGATTTCTCTTTCTCAACAACCGGTGCAGTGGTCTGATCCTCTGTCGGATCCGCACCGCACGAGGCAAGTAATACGGTCGTCACGAACATCGGTACGAATAGCTTTCGTTTCATTCTAGTTCCCTCCATCTTTAGCATCCTACTCATTATAGAGACTAAAGATGAAAGAATTGTTAAAACTTGAGCTTCCGGGCATTGAGCGCGACGATGACCGTACTGAGGCTCATGAGCACCGCACCGACGGCCGGTGACAAGATGAGGCCGAGCGGTGCCAACACGCCCGCTGCGAGCGGGATGGCGACGATGTTATAGCCGGCGGCCCACCACAGATTCTGAATCATCTTGTTGTACGTGTTGCGAGACAAGTCGAGAATCGATAGCACGTCTTTCGGGTTGCTCCGGACAAGGACGATATCGGCCGTCTCGACAGCGACGTCGGTCCCGCTCCCGATGGCGATCCCGACATCCGCTTGGGCCAAGGCCGGTGCGTCGTTGATGCCGTCCCCGACCATCGCCACTTTGCTGCCATCGGCTTGGACGGTTTGGACTTGCCGTGATTTATCATCCGGTAGCACTTCTGCGTACACTTCATCGATGTGAAGTTGCGAGGCGACCCAGTTCGCCACTTTCCGGTTATCCCCGGTGAGCATAATCGAGCGGACACCGCGCTCTCTCAACGCTCGGACCGTCTCTTTCGCCTCATCGCGAACCATGTCCGCCAAGGCGATCATGCCGACCAATTCCCCGTCGCGAATCGTGAAGACGACGGTCTTCCCGGCGGCCGATAACTGATCAAATGCCGTTTCATCGATCGATAGCTCGTGCTCGCGAATAAAACGAGGACTGACGACTTGAACGTGTGCCCCATTCACGCGACCTTCTAGACCGACGCCCGTGATGGAGGCGAAATCGACGACCTCAGGTAACGTCAAACCTCGCTCTTCCGCTTCACGAAGAATCCCTCGTGCGAGCGGATGTTGCGAGGCCGTCTCGACGGCGGCAGCCAGACGCAACACTTCATCGTTCGTATACGAGGATGCGGCTTCAATGTCCGTCACCCCAAAATCACCTTGCGTCAGTGTGCCCGTCTTATCGAAGATGACCGCATCGAGATGACGTGCCTCCTCGAACTGGGTCCGGTTCCGAATCAACAGCCCTCGTTTCGCGGATAGCGACGTCGAGACCGCCACGACAAGCGGGGACGCAAGGCCGAGCGCATGCGGACATGAGATGACCATGACGGTGACCATTCGCTCGACGGCCATACTGACCGAGTAGCCGAGAGCGAGCCAAATGACGAACGTCAGCACCCCCGCCCCGACGGCGACATAGAACAAAAGCTTGGCGGCCCGATTGGCCAGATTTTGCGTTTTCGATTTGGACTCCTGTGCTTCTTTGACCAAGTCGATGACTTTCGACAAGTATGTGCTCTCTCCCGTGCTCGTCGTTGAAATCGTCATACTTCCTTCTTGGTTGATTGACCCGGCGATGACGACATCTCCCGTTTCTTTCTCAACGGGCATCGACTCCCCGGTCAACATCGACTCATCGACCGTCGTCCGCCCTTTCAGCAGTTCCCCGTCGACAGGGATCTGCTCGCCCGGTTTGACGAGAATCAAATCCCCCGCAGCGAGCGCCGAGACGGGAACGTCTTCGATATCACTCCCGTTGATGCGGTGCGCCACACTCGGTAATAGACGAACGAGCTGTTGCAACGCGTTCGAGGCACCCATGATGGAGCGCATCTCAATCCAATGCCCGAGCAACATGATCACGATCAACGTCGCCAACTCCCAAAAGAAGTCATGTCCATGCCCATACCCGAACACGATAGCGACACTATAGAAGTACGCGACGCTGATGGCCAGTCCAATCAGCATCATCATCCCCGGGTTTCGTTGACGCAATTCGTCGATGCTCCCTTTCAAAAACGGCCACCCTCCATAGACGTACACGATCGTCGCCAACACGAATAGCGTCTGCTTTTCATAAGTAAACGTAAGTTCGAAACCGGCCCACTCTTGAATCATGTCCGACAAGATGAGGATTGGAATCGTCAGTCCTAACGAGACGAAAAATCGACGCTTATACTCTTCAATCATCCCTTCATGTCCGCCGGCGTGCGAGTCATGCGCTTCTCCGTGTTCATGATGAGATGACGCGTGGTGTGAATGTTCCACGTTGACCACCTCCTATGTATACCATATACCCCTATGCAGTATATAAAAACTAAATTTCCCGTTTAACAAAAATTTCATAAGTTGTTGGTATAACTAAATAGGTTCTCGCTTTAACTAGAAAGGATGATGCCTTATGAACCGCGTCATGAAATGGATTATCGGGATGGTTATCGTAAGTATCGTGATTGGACTGCTCCTCCTGTTGTTCACGTTCGCTCCTGGAGGCTGGATGATGGGAAACGGATCATTCATGGGAGATCGGGACAATGGCGGCATGATGCACGGCAATGGTGGGATGGGACGTGGGAACACGATTGACCTCATCACCTCCGACGAACCAGCTCAACCGCTTCCGATTCCGAAACGGCTACAACCTGACCGCGTCACAGACGAGGCGCTTTATTATACGGTCCGCACTGAACGTGGCGAGCATCGCTTCTTCGACGAAGGCGTCAACACCGAGACGCTTGGCTATAACGGGACTTTACTCGGCCCAATGATTGAGTTGCCAGCTGGGAAGACCGTGTATATCGACACGATCAATCAGCTCGCCGAACCGACCTCTTTCCATTGGCACGGTCTCGTCATCCCTGGAGAAGAAGACGGCGGACCGCACCAACTGATTGGCCCCGGTGAGCAAAAACAAGTTCGTCTCGAGATTGACCAAGAACCGGGCACGCTTTGGTTCCATCCGCATCCGATGGGCGCAACGGCCGAACAAGTATACCTTGGTCTGGCCGGACTCTTGTACGTAACGGACCAAGCGGAGAACGGGTTGCCAAACGAGTACGGTGTCGATGACATTCCGCTCATCGTCCAAGACCGTCTCTTCACAGACGACGGACAACTCGATTACGATCGCCAGATGAACGTCGATGGGACGGTCGGCGATACGTTGATTGCGAACGGTGCCATCAATACGACGTTCGACGTGACCACGAACACGTTACGCGTCCGTCTCGTTAACGGCTCTAACGCTCGGAACATCGACTTCTCATTATCGAACGGATCGTCATTCACTCAAATCGCGACCGACGGCGGGTTGCTCGACAAACCCGTACCACTCAAAACGTTGACGCTCACACCTAGCGAACGTGCCGAGATATTAATCGACTTCTCAGACTTGTCGCTCGGAGACGATCTCGCTCTTCAAGCGGATGGGATTCCGTTCACGACGTTCACGGTGCGTGACGAGGTCGATCAAGACGGCGAATGGAGCGATGCCTTTGACGGAACGTCTGCGTCTAACGAATCAAGCGTTGCCGACCGACGCCTCACGTTGTTCGGGATGGGCAACATGGTGTCGATTGACGGCAAACAATTCGATCCCGATCGAATCGACATCAATGTCCAACAAGGTTCGACCGAGATATGGGAAATTTATAATCGAGAAGACATGATGGGCGGGATGACCCACCCGTTCCACGTCCACGGCGTCCAATTCCGGATACTTGAACGGGACGGCCAACCCCCGCCTGACAACGAACGCGGTTGGAAAGATACGGTCGCTGTCGCACCGGGCGAAAAAGTAAAAATTGAAATGACGTTTCGGGAGACAGGGACGTTCATGTATCACTGCCACATCCTGGAACATGAAGAAAACGGGATGATGGGACAGTTGAAAGTAAACTAATCACACGTTAATTGGAGGGAATAGGAATGAAGATAAACAAAAAACTTGGAATGATGACGATGGCACTCTCACTGAGCGGTTTGCTCGTTGCTTGCGGCGAAGATGAAACGACGAACAATGACACGAACATGAATGACCAGATGGAAGAGACGATGGACGGAAACGACCATTCAGGAATGGATATGTCCGGGTCTGGTGACGTCCCCGAAGGCTTGAAGTCAGCGGAGAACCCGACGTTCGCGGTCGGTGACACGGCCATCATCACAGAAGCCCATATGCCAGGTATGGAAGGAGCCGAAGCGACGATTGTCGGTGCTTACGACACGGTCGTATACAGCATCTCGTATGATCCGACGCATGGGGGTGAACGTATCGAAGACCATAAATGGATTATCCATGAAGAAGTCAAAAACGCCACGACCGAACCATATGAGGTCGGCGATGAGATCGATGTCGAGGCTGAACATATGGAAGGAATGGGCGGCACGACGGCAACCGTCGATTCGGCTGAAAAGACGACCGTCTATATGGTCGACTTCACGTTAGAATCAGGTGAAGAAGTGACCAATCATAAATGGGTCACCGAGGAAGAACTGTCGGCACCATAATCGAAATATTCATCTGAACGTGATCACGCCTTCTCCGTAAGGGCAGACACGCTAAACCGGGGCGCATGCCTCGGTTTTTCTTATGTATAGAGGAAGCACTTCAAGGAAAGGACTGACAAAAGCGGCTGATTCTCATCGGTCTTTTTTATTTAGGCCAAACTAATTAAAATTACCCTGTTTTTCAAAAGCTAAACTATGAGAAATCGGAGTTTTTTTGAATATTAGGCATATATTCTTTTACCAACAAAACGTTGTATGTCTCAATTACGTTGGTACAACTCGACTTTTCCCACTACACTGTCGTTTTCATAACGATTATACTTTTTTGAAATATAAATGACATATTAGAATCTATTTTTTGATGGTAAAATTTTTTTGTAAGGTAATTATCATTGTTCTGTCGCATTGTTACATAATTGAAAGGATTTACCATACTATGAAAAAACAACTGATGACGATTACATTAGGCGCCCTTCTTGTTTCCGGCTTGACACTTCCCGCTTCGACACCGGTAGAGGCAGCTACATCGTATAAAGTCAAAGTCACGACGAATGTCCTGAACGTGCGGAGCGGCCCATCGACGTCTTACCAAAAAGTCGGCAGTGCCAAACTCGGCCAAACGTTCACCTATCTCGGCGCGACCGGTTCATGGACGAAAATCAATTATAACGGCAGTACAAAATACGTCTCGAGTACATATGTAAAAAAATATAGCAGCACATCACTCCAAACGGCGACAGCGGGCAAGCTCCTCATGCCGACAAAAGGTACGTTGACGCAAGGGTACGGCCCGGCGAGCGGAAAATATGGCTACACGTTCCATAACGGCATCGATTTGGCGGCCGCCAAAGGCACGACGGTTCAGTCGGCAGCATACGGCCAAGTCATCGTCGCCCGGAACTACGGCGCCTACGGCAACCACGTCATGGTTTCACACACGATCAACGGTCAAGCCTATACGACCGTCTACGCCCACTTGGACCGCTTGAACGTCGTCAAAGGACAGAAGGTCGCCAAGGGTGGGAAAATCGGTACGGTCGGCAACACCGGCAACTCGTTCGGGAACCATCTCCACTTCGAGGTCCATAAAAACAAATACGTCTATAGCAGCTCAACGGCTGCCAATAGCGTCAACCCATACACGTTCTTCTAAGCCTGACGCCTTCCTCGCATCCTCGAGGGAGGCGTTTTTTCCTAGAATCGAGACCGAATCGTCCAAGTGTCCCGATCATGACCGGTTTTTAGCTAGGCCCATGGGTGGTATAGGGAATTAAGCCGGAATATCGTATAATGAATGGGAATGCTACGCACTTACTTACTTTCATAATATAACCTTTGATGGAAAGGAGGTTCTCTCATGAATCGAAAGTCATTTTATCCGGCACGGCGAAATCATGGACGGTCCGCGAGCAGTCGATCCGTCGTGACGAAGCGCGCCCGCTCCCCTCACGCCTTCCCGATCGCCTCGCTCGTCGAAGAGGTGCAGGACGCCGTCTGCTATATCGACTTCACACGGAACCATCTGTATTCGAATGAACAGCTCCGCGTCATCTGTCCATCGATGGAGACCCGTCGCTTTCCAAGCATGGACGATATGACCCGTTTCTTTTATGAGACGTTCGAGCGGAACGGGGCCGACATGACCGATGTGACGTTGTTTTGGGACGAGCTGTTGACGAACCGGTTCGGCTGCTGCCCAAGCATGGAGGCGAAGTCGCTCCGGATCGGCGAGCGGACGATGCAACTCATTTCGAACTTCACGCACACCCCGCGTGGCGTGTTCATCATGTGGCGGGACGTCACCGACGCCATTCGGTTCGAGGAGCAGAAGGATGCTTTCCTCGCCGAGCTGTCCCACGAGTTCCGCTCGCCGCTCACAGCCATTAACGGCTATGCCGAACTGCTCATGTACCAGCATAGCGATAACGACAAGACGCATGGGATGTTGACGCTCGTCAAACGAGAAGCCGAACGGCTCGAGCGACTCGTCGACAACTTCCTCGACTATCAGCGGGTGAACTATTCCGAAGAGCTGTTATCGATGTCGACGTTCGCCTTGCGACCGGTGCTCGAGGACGTCGTCGCCCACTACAAGGCGACGTCTCCCCAGCACGACGTCATCTTGTCAGCCGACGACGTGACGATCGAGGCCGACGAGGAAAAACTGTTGCAGTTGCTTCACAACTTGATTGGCAACGCCATCAAGTACTCTCCGGACGGCGGCACGGTCTATGTCGAGATGACGACCGAGGGCGACACGTACGTCCTGTCGGTTCGGGATACGGGTATCGGCATCCCGAGCGACGCCATCCCGTACGTGTTCGACGAATACTACCGAGTCGACTCGGACGCCCACCGTCCGATCAAAGGGACCGGGCTCGGTCTCCGCATCTGCAAACGGATCGCCGAGGCACACGGTTGGGGCATTCACGCCGACTCGGTGTACGGAGAAGGGACGACGTTCTCCCTCTATCTGTATTCCCACAGCACAACGAGTACGACGCTACTCACGGAACAAGAGACAACCGACTAAAAAGGGTTTGGCCGAGGCCAAACCCTTTCGTCATGCTGCTTGATCGCTTGACATGTCGCACTCGAGCCCTTGTTCGCGCATCGCTTTCGCGTGGCGGAAGAACAAGCCGAACAGTGTGACCGTGCCGATTGTGGCCAAAATATACGGGAGCACCCCGTCCATCTTGAAGCCGATCGGAGCCGTCAAAATGTAGAACCAGACGACATACAACATGAACGTCCCGGGCAACAAGGCGATCCAGTAGTTCCGTCCTTTGATATACAAGTACGTCGCACCGACGAACAAAGCGATGACCGCCGTCGTCTGGTTGGCCCAGTTGAAGTATTGCCACAACAGACGGAAGTCGACTTTCGTCAAGATGAACGACAGGACGAAGAGCGGGAGCGCGATCCACAACCGTGACGTGAACTTCTTCTGGACGATGTTCAAGTAGTCGGCGATGATCATGCGGGCACTCCGGAACGCCGTGTCGCCCGACGTGATCGGCAAGACGATGACGCCGAGGATGGCGAGCGTGCCGCCGATGCTACCGAGCATGAGCGTCGCCACTTCTTGGACGACGAGCGCCGGCGTACCGGCATTGATCATGGCGAGCAGTTCACCCGGTTCGAAGATGGCCATGGCGGCAGCCGCCCAGATCATGGCGATGACCGCTTCGACGATCATCATGCCGTAAAAAATACTGCGACCGTTGCTCTCTTTCATCGTCGTCCGCGAGATGATCGGTGACTGCGTAGCATGGAAGCCTGACAGTGCCCCGCACGAGATCGTGAAGAAGATGAGCGGCCAGAGCGGCAAGCCGTCCGGATGCATGTTCGTCAACGTCATCTCCGGGATTTGATAGCCTTGCGTGAATAGACTGACGGCGATGCCGACGGCGCTCAACAACAGAAGCGCCCCGAAGAACGGGTAGATGCGGCCGATGATTTTATCGACCGGGAGCAGTGTCGCCAAGATGTAGTAGGCAAAGATGCCGAACGTGACGATGGCGAGCGTCGAGCCGGTGCCGTCGAACAAGTTGTTGATCATATTGGCCGGTGACGTGACGAACACGGTCCCAACTAAGAGCAGCAAGAGCAACGCGAAGCCGTTGACGACGTGGCGGAGCGACCGGCCGAGGAACTTCTCGGCGAGCTGCGGCAAGTGCGCCCCGTTGTTGCGAAGCGAGATCATCCCGGTCAAATAGTCATGCACCGCGCCGGCGAAAATCGAACCGAGCACGATCCAAAGGAACGCGACAGGGCCATACAAGGCACCCATGATCGGACCGAAGATCGGACCGACACCGGCGATGTTCAACAGCTGAATCATCGAGTTTCGCTTCGTCCCCATCGGCACGTAGTCGACGCCGTCCTGTGACGCATAGGCGGGCGTCGTCCGCTCTTCTTTGATACCGAACGTCTTCTCGACGTAACGGCCGTAGATGATATAACCGAGCAATAACAGTCCTAACGCTAAGAAAAATGTAACCATGGGATGGTCCTCCTATATATAAGTGATTTACGATTTCTTCATGTGAAATATATCACATGATTAATATAGCAGGGTCCTCGGCTGTTGAATAGATGATTTTGCTCACAATTTCACATGAAAATATAACTGTTCATCTTTTAGACAAACGTTGGCGTTGAGCCGTTTTTATGAAAACGCTTGCTTTTAGAATGAAATGATTCGAAACCGGGAACAGTCGAACAGAGAGAAGCAGAAAGGATGATTTTTGTGAAACGTCAACGTGGATTTTTAGCACTCCCGGTCGCCGTCGCCTTTGTCCTCATCTTCGGTCTGTTGTTCGATAACTGGTGGCTCGGACTCGGGGTCGGCATCGCGATGTTCTTCGCGTTCCAAGGGACGAAGAAGAAGGCTTGAAACTTTTTGAGGCGGCGCCCGTAGTTATTGGACAAAGGAGGCATTCTCCATGTCCAACAAACAGACGACCGGCAGCTACGCTTTTCCGCTCGCACTCGCAATCGGTATCTCGTTAGCCATCGCCCTCGACAACTACTTGATCGGGCTCGCGATTGGCGTCGGGATATATTTTGCTTTTAGTGATTCGCCGAAGAAAACATAACAAAGCCCGCTTCATCGAGCGGGCTTTGTCATGTATACCCGCGCCTCGTGCGGCAACAGTTGATTAGTGTCATTGATGAGGTTATGCAACACGAGGTCGTATCCCTCTGTCGTAATCGGAAGTGCATGGGAATCATCCGAATGATTCAGGACGATAACGAACCGTTCGTCCCCTAATGTACGTTCATACAGATGCAACGACTCGTCTTGCGGGAGCAAGTCTGTAAAGTCGCCATACACGAGTGCCTCATGCGATTTTCGCAGTTGAATCAGCTGTTGATAGTAACGGAAGACGGAATCTTCTCGCGCTAAGTCCGCCTCGACGTTCAGTTCGACATAGTTCGGGTTAACCGTCATCCATGGGGTGCCGTCTGTGAAACCGGATTCGGACTGGGCGTTCCACTGCATCGGTGTCCGGGAGTTATCACGGCTGAGCAGTTGCAGGCTCGCCAACACCTCTTTTGCCTCTCTTCCTTTACTTACTTCTTCCACATAACGATTCTTCATGGCGATATCTTGGTAATCGTCAATCGATTCGAACGTGACGCCGGTCATCCCGATCTCTTCCCCTTGATAAATGTACGGCATGCCCGGGAGTGTATGCGTGAGCGTGGCAAGTAGCTTGGCCGAGGCGACACGATGCTCCCCGTCATTCCCGTAACGCGTTACTTGCCGCGTGTGATCGTGGTTGTTCAAGAACTGCGAGTTCCAGCCCCGCCCTTTCAACCCTTCATACCAATCGCGTTGAATCGCTTTGAACCGCAACATATCCCATGTCGGCATTTCGTCGGCGATTTGGAAATGGAACAGTGTATCGAGTTCATGGCGAGCCTCGTCGACATAGAGTGCTCCTTCTGCTGGCGTCACGAATGGAATTTCACCAACTGTCATGCAGTCATAGTGCCGCAACACTTCCTCATGCATCTCTTGAAGGTACTCGTGGATGCCCGGATTATTCGCCAAGTAACTCAAGTCATATGGATTAGCGACATCCGACAAATCTTTCCGTTTCGCGAGCAAGTTGATGACGTCCATCCGGAACCCATCGATGCCTTGATCGAGCCAAAAGCGCATCATCTTATAAATCTCGTGTCGCAACTCCGCGTTTTCCCAGTTCAAATCCGGTTGTTCGACGGCGAATGAATGGTAATAATATTGCCCGCTCTCCGCATGATACTCCCAGCACGACGGCGCAAAGTACGAGCGCCAGTTGTTTGGTGCTTTTCCGTCTACAGGGTCATGCCAGATGTAATAGTCTCGTTTTGGTGAGTCGACCGATGCTTTCGCCTCTAAAAACCATGCATGCTGATCAGATGTATGATTGACGACGAGATCTAGAATGACCTTGAGCCCGATGGCGTGTGCTTCCTGAAGCAAAAGCTCGAAGTCCTTCATCGTGCCCGCCTTGTTCATGACTTGGTAGTAGTCGGCGATATCATAGCCGTTGTCTTTATCCGGTGAGACATAGAATGGGTTCAGCCACACGACGTCTGCCCCGAGTTCTTTGATGTACGGCAACTTTCGGCGCACCCCTTCTAAATCACCGTATCCATCCCCGTTCGTGTCGAGGAAACTACGCCAGTACACTTGATACACGACGGCCTCTTTCCACCATGTTCGCTTCATTCGATCTCCTCCTCATCAAAAATGCCTCGAGCATCACCACTCGAGGCTTTGTTTTTTTAAATCCGTGTCAAGACGTTGTCGAGCGTGAGACCGGTCGTGTCTGTGAAAACGAGATCGGCCTCGGTCAACACGGCCGGATCTCCGATGCCGACGGCAAACATCCCAGCCGCATGGATCGCTTCAACCCCCGCGACCGCATCTTCCACACCGACACAGTCCTTCGGCTCGACAGCTAGCGCTTCGGCTGCTTTCAAGAACACTTCTGGATGTGGTTTCGAGTCCACGACGGTTGCCGCATCGACGATATGATCAAACGCATGGAGCAAACCGAGTTGGCGTGTCACCATGTGAGCGTTCTTTGACGCCGACGCCATCCCAATCTTATAGCCTGCCTCTTTTAGTTCGCTTAAAAACGCCTCGACTCCTGGCAGAATATCATCGCTCGTAATCTTCGAGATGAGCGAGACATAATGTTCATTCTTTTTCGTAGCGAGTCGCTCCTTCTCTTCGGGTGAAAAATCGTTCTCTCGGCCTCCATGGCGAAGGATCCGTTCGAGCGATTCGGTCCGGCTGACGCCTTTGAGCGTCTCATTGAACTCACGGTCAAATGGGATGCCGAGGTCTTCGCCGAGTGCCTTCCAAGCCAAATAATGATATTCGGCACTATCGGTGATCACACCGTCTAAATCAAAAATAAAAGCTTTCATTGTAACTCTCCTTATTTGTCCCCACCGATTCGCAACCCTTGCATGAAGTACTTATTCAGTAGGATATACAAAATGATGATTGGAATGATACTGACGACTGAAGCCGCCATGATGTAGTTCCACTGTGTCGCGTTTTGACTTTGGAACGACTGTAGTCCGAGCGTAAGCGTGTATTTCTCGGGCGACGTGATGTAGAGGAGCGGTTTTAAGAACTCGTTCCAGAAGCCAAGGAATACGAAGACGGCTTGCGTCGCGACCGAGGCTTTCGCCATCGGGAAAACGATGCGCCAAAACGTCTGAAACCGGTTAAGGCCATCGACTTGTGCCGCTTCTTCGACTTCGCGCGGGAAGTTGATGAAGAACTGTCGCATCAAGAAGATGTACGCGAAGTTGATTGCCCCGGGAATAATCAAGGCAGAATACGTATCGAGAATCCCGAGCGAGCGCATAATCAAATAGTTCGGGATGAGCAAAATCTGTCCCGGTACCATCATGACTGCGAGAATCAAGAGGAATAAGTAGTTCCGTCCCGGGAACCGAAGCCGCGCGAGTGAATAACCCGCCATCGTGTTGAAGATGACGTTCACGATTGTCCCGACCGTCGCAATTAAAAACGAGTTTAGGATCCATCGCGGGAACAGTGGATCTTTCGTAAAGATATGTTCAAAATTGGCGAGTGTCGGGTTTTCCGGCCAAAGCGTCAGTCCCCCGGCCACAATCTCACTATACGGTTTGAACGATGCGAGCACTGCCCATAGGAATGGATACAGTGTGACGAGCGCGTAGGAAATGAGAATGACGTACATCACGATACGCGGCCATTTTTTCTTTTTCATATCCATTCCTCCTTAATAGTTGGATTCTTCCTTGTTCAACTTACGGGCAAGCATCGACACTGTGAAGATGATGACCGTCAAGATGATTGCGAGCGCTGACGCATAGCCCATCGTCCCAATCGTCTTGAACGCATATTGATAGATGATGAGCGAGAAGGTGAGCGTCGCATTGTTCGGTCCCCCGGTCCCTCCGGAGATGATATATGCCTGGTCGAACAACTGGAAGCAACCGATAATCCCCATCAATAAGACGTAGTTTGTGACCGGCGTCAAGTTCGGCACCGTGATCTTCATCAATTTCTGCCATGCGTTCGCCCCGTCAAGTGACGCCGCTTCATAGAGTGACGATGGAATATCTTGCAGTCCCGCCAAATAAATGGTCATGAAGAATGGGACCGTCGACCAGATGTTCATGACCATGATGGTCGTGAGCGCAAAGTCGGTCTCGTTGATGAAGTTGACGGGTGCCTCGAGAAACCCAAGGCTGACGAGGACGTTGTTGATTGGACCGTTCAAACTGAATAAGAACATAAAAATCATCGTGAGCGCCGAACTCGATGTGAGTGTCGGCAAAAAGTAAATCGTCCGGAACGTGTTTTGGAACCGAATCCCTGAATTAAGGACGGCAGCCATCAACAGGGCAATCGCCGTTTGAATCGGGACGACGAACAACGCATATCGGAACGTGTTCTTTAACGCTGTCCAGACCCGGTCATCGTTCCACGCGTTGACGTAGTTATCAAAGCCGACCCATTGGAAATCGATGCCGCCAAATAAATTGACGCGCGTAAACGACAAGAACAGCGAGTACGCAATCGGAAGTAACGTGAATGTCACTAAGATGATCAGCGTCGGCAACATGAACGTGATGCCCTGCATCGATTCACGACGGTTGCGCTCACTACCTTTTTTCTTTTTAGGCGGTGGTGCTTGCGATGCCGCATCCGTACGCCGATTGATTTCGAGCTGTGTGCCCATATGATCCTCCCTCTCCGAACACAACGAGGCTCGCGCGGTTACGCGAGCCCAATTGTTTCTTTATTGCAATTGCGTCTCGATGTCTTTATTCGCTGTCTCTTCTGCTTTTTTCATCGCTTCTTCAAGCGTCATGTCGCCTTTTAGAGCTGCCGGCAACAAGTTGTTGTATTCACGGGCAACGATTGAGAGGGAGTCCCCTTTTTGCCAAGGAGTCGCATACGCTCCAGCTGCAACGAACGGTGCTTTCAACTCATCGTCTTGAAGGTTAAGCTCTTCTGCAATTGATTTGAGTGACGGAAGGACGCCTGCCCCTTCAGACCAGATTTTCATACCATCTTTCGATGTTGCGTAATCAATGAACTCCCAACCCGCGGCTTTCTCTTCCGAATCGCTATTGAGTGAGTACGATACAGTGAACATCATTGAACCGCTATCGCCACCGATTGTCGGGACTTCTTTCGTTCCCATTTCGACATCCGGGAAGTTTTGCTGGATATGTGAAATCGCCCAGTTCCCTTCAATCATGATGGCAGCTTTTTCAGCCCCGAACGAGTCACCGGCCCAACCTTGACCAAGGTCAGCTGGACGTTGAACAAGTTTATCTTGGTAGGCATCCACAAGTGGCTGCAAGGCAGCAATTTGATCTTGTTGCGACAAGACCGCTTTCCCATCTCCATCGACGATATCTGTGCCACCTGACTGAAGTACGAACATATGACGCGCTAACTCAGATGATGTGATGGCTGGCGTCACACCAGATGGGAGCTCCCCCTGTAACTCTTTCAAGAACCCAGGAAGTTCTTCCATCTCCGTCGGAATATCGTCCGCTGTGAATCCGGCATCCTCAATCATCTTCTTGTTATAATAGAGACCGAGCGTTGAATAGTCTTTCGGTAGCCCGAACAACTGATCTTCTGATTTAAAAGCATTGATGGCCGGCTCATAAAAGTCGCCCAAATCTTTTTCAGTTTGGTCTACATATTGATCGAGTGGCTCGAGCACGCCTTGCTTCGAAAGTTCAGGGGCAAGAAAAGCATCGACATAAAAGACATCTGGTGCCGTTCCCCCGACAAGGTCAGTTTGAAGTTGTGTTTGATAATCGTTATACACTTTCTTCTTCACTTTGATGCCTGTCTCGTCCGTGAAAGCCGCTAGCAATTCATCGAACGCTTTGACTTCAGCGTCTGTCCCTTTCCACGTCCCGACCGTGATTTCTTTCCCTTCAAGCTCAGACGGGTCTGAAGCAACTTGCGCCTCCTCTTCTCCGCCGCACGCGGCAGTGAACACAAGACCTGATAGCATGAAAACAGATAATGGCTTTGATACTTTTTTATTCATGTGTAATTTCCTCCTTATGGATGATCAAACTCGAATTAAAGTAACCGCTTTCAACTCACAACCTGATTTTATACCCGAAACGTTTCGGAAATCAAGTGTTATTTTTAAACAGGCTTAAAACCCTTATTTTTAGAGGTTTACAGACATTACACTCTCCGTCTAGACTATAGATATCAAATCATAAATCGAACATTACCCATAACGTTTTCATAGAGAAGGAGTTTACCACCATGGCCACTTTGAAAGATGTCTCCAAAGCGTCAGGTTTTTCCGTCACGACCGTGTCCCGGGCGTTGAACGGGTATGACGATGTGAACAAAGAGACGCGGGACAAAATTATGAGCGTCGCGAAAGAGCTCGGCTACAGCCCAAACATCCTGGCCCGTAGCTTAGTTAAGAAACAATCGAAGACGATCGGTTTTCTCGTCACCGACTTAAAACGAGAGAGTGTGAAAGATAATTTTCTGTTCGAGACGCTCTGTGGCGTATCGGACGAGCTGTCCATGCTCGATTACGAGTTCGTCCTCCTCTCGACGACGACTTCTAAACAAAAAAATAAGACATACGGTCAGATGTGCGCCGAACGCCAGCTTGACGGTGTCGTCATCCAAGGGTTGAAACGCGATGATCCGTACTTGCTTGAAGCCATCGAGAGCACAGTTCCTTGCGTATTAGTCGACATTCCCGTCGAAGGTGTGAACACCGGATACGTGACTTCAAACCAACTCGAAAGCGCCAAGCAGGCCGTCCGCTATTTGATTCGACTCGGACACCGTCACATCGCCTTCATGAACGGTGCGGCCCACGCGTATGTCTCGACGGTCCGATATGACGCATATCGTCAAGTGCTTCAAGAGAACGGGATCGAGTTTCGTGACGATTACGTATTGAACGGTGATTTCGAAGAACTCGCCTCAAAAAGCGCGGCCTTGCCGTTTTTGCTGAACCATCCCGAGGTGACCGCGTTCTTCTGCGCTTCCGACGTGATGGCGCTCGGTGTCCTTCAGGCCACACGCGAACTCGGCTTGAATGTGCCGGAAGACCTGTCGATTATCGGGTTCGATAACATCTTATTGTCTCAATATGTGTCCCCGCCCCTCACCACTGTGGGCCAACAGCCGTATGAGATGGGCCGTAAGGCAGCTTCGATGGTCGTCCATATCGTCGAGGGACAAGACGTGCCGCACGAGGCGTTCGTCAATAACGAGCTGATTCTAAGAGAATCGGTCGCGAAAAATCGGCGATGATCATTCATCGCCGATTTTTCGTATCGTCATAAACGCAAAGATGCCGACGGCCGCCCAATATAGAACAGCTAGCATCGGCACGGTGACCGGCAATAAAGCGATGACCGTTCGCACTAACAGAGGTGCTGTGATGCCATAAGCCGTAATCGTCCACGCCTCTTTATAGCGAATCGGCACGAAGCGACGGAATCCGAGTCCTGCGAGCGCGAGGAAGGAAATGACGACGAGATGAATCAATACGTCTACCACGATCGCCCCATAAATGTAGAGCGGATAGAACCATTCCAAATCGTCGAGAATCCGTGCGACATCTCGTTCCGTTAATTCCGTCTCGCCTAAAAATTCGAGTAAGCTACTGTATTCCTTCAACTCAGTCGAGACACCGCTACGTTTGAATACCCAGCCCGAATCATCCAACAAGAGCGTCTGCAACGCATCCGTTTCACGTTCCTCTCCTACCATCACTGCCAAATCCAGCACTTCCATGTTGAATAGGAATGGCTCTTCGTATTGAATTCCGTCCTCTGTGACTGTAAACGCCGGCAAATTCGTTGGCGTTTCGTTTGATTGGTTCACCCACTTTAAACCAAATACGAACGCATTCGCCAACATCACCGCGATGATCACATAGAAGATTGACTTCCAGATTGATTGTTTTCTCCACGCTTGTACCTTTTCGAATTGAAACCCCAGACTAGCAATCACCTGCTCCATGTCAAACCTCTTTTCTAAAACGTTTCTGACCCCATTTAATCACGTTTTCGAAGCTAAGGAAAGAAATTAAAGGAAAATTGGTATTGAATATCCGAAACGTTTCGGATAGAATGGGGTCGAATCAAGAAAGCGCTTTATTATACAGGAGGTTACAAGGTGACGAATACACTGATGAACTATACGACTGGTACTGGAGAGTTAGAACATTGGCTCGTCTCAGAGGACGGGTTCCGCACAAAATGGCTCGGTAAAGGAGAAGCCGTCTTTTCACTTGGAAACGGCTATATGGGACTTCGTTCGGTTACGGAGGAACACTATGCCAACGAGCAACGAAATTTATTCGTCGCTGGAACATTCAATAAATTTGCTAATAACGAAGTGACGGAACTTCCGAACGCGGCGGATGTGTTGTGGATGGAGTTTACATTGAACGGGATTCGGTTTGACCTCACCCAAGGTACAATTCTCACGTATCGGCGTACACTCAACTTGAAACAGGCTGAACTGGTACGTGAAGTGACGTGGCAAAGTCCTGACGGTGACGTCTATGACCTCGTCTTCCGTCGTTTCGTGTCGATGGCCAACTTGCATGTCATTGCCCAACGCGTCACTGTCACACCAAAGCAAGAGAGCGTGTTGACGATGACATCCGGCATTAATGGACAAATGACCAACAGTGGCGTTCAACACTTTTTAGAAGGCGACAAACGTCTCTATGACGGCCGTTTCATGCAACAGCTCCAAACGACGACAGAATCCGGCATCGACTTTGCTTTCCATAGCGTCCACCGATTCAGTCAACATGAATTATTCGAACCGAAATCCATCATCAAGATGGACCGTCGCCAAATTTTCTTCGACTATTCAAACATCGTCATCCCGGCTAACGAGACGCTGACAATCGAGAAATACTCGACTGTTTTCACTTCTCGTGATCAAGAATTGCCAGTGGACACAACAGCAGAACTTGCAAACTATGCGTTGAGCGTGACGCGCGAAGTCGAAGCACGTGGCTATGACCGTTTGTTTATCGATCACGTCAATGCTTGGGACAATCTCGTCTGGTCGCACGCACCGATCACCATCGAATCAGAAGAAATGTTCGATCAGTTGGCCGTTCGGTTTGCCCAATATCATTTGGCAGTCATGACACCGAAACATGACAATCGGATGAACGTCGCGGCGAAAGGTTTATCAGGTGAAGGTTATAAAGGGCATACATTCTGGGACACAGAAATCTTTATCTTGCCTTACTACACGTACACAAACCCAAAAATCGCACGTAGTTTGCTCGAATATCGTTATCTCTCGTTGCCAGGAGCGCACCGAAAAGCGAAAGAGAACGGATATGAAGGCGCGATGTTCCCTTGGGAATCGGCATGGCTCGACGACGGTGAAGTGACACCGGTCTGGGGTGCAGCCGACATCGTGACCGGGGAAGCCACAAAAATATGGTCTGGCTTTATCGAGCAACATATCACGTCCGACATCGCGTTCGCGGCTTGGCAATACTATCATGTCACGGGTGACCAAGACTTCATGGACAGTTACGGCTATGAATTGCTCATCGATACGGCCAAGTTCTGGGCGAGCCGACTTGAGTGGGATGAAGCAGAGGGTCGTTATGAAATCAATCAAGTCGTCGGTCCCGATGAATATAAGGAACATGTCGACAACAACGCGTTCACGAACTATACGGCGCACTGGAACATCCAAACAGCGATTGAATACGTGGAACTGCTCCGCAATGAGAAACCAGAACTATACGAGCGGTTGAACGAAAAACTAGATCTTAGGACAGCCGACGAACGGTTCCGCCACGTCCTCGATTTGATTTACTTGCCACAAGTCCGTGAAGACGGTGTCTTGCCACAAGATGATACGTATTTGCAGAAAGAAATCATCGATTTGACGAAATACAAAAATCAAGAAAACGTCGGCTCGATGTTCTACGACTACAACCTTGAGCAAGTGAACGAGATTCAAGTATCGAAACAAGCAGACGTCATGATTTTGATGTACCTGCTCGAAGACTTGTTCCCAGCAGACGTCAAACGTGCCAACTGGGAGTACTATGAGCCGAAGACACTACATGACTCGTCGCTCTCTCTCTCAACACATAGCGTCCTCGCCTCTGATCTCGGCGATCAAGAACTCGCCTACGACTTGTTCCGTCGCGCATCTGAAATCGATCTCGGGCCGAACATGAAGACATCCGACGCAGGCATCCACGCAGCGTCGCTCGGTGGGATTTGGCAAGCGGTCGTCAACGGTTTCGGCGGCGTCCGGATGACAGGCGGAAACTTGCGCATCTCGCCAATGCTCCCGAAAGCATGGAACGCCCTCGCGTATTCGATCGATTGGAAAGGTGAGACGCTTGACGTTCACGCGTCACAAGAGCAAGTCACCATCACGCGTCGAACACCATCGACCGAACCGCTCATCATCGAAGTATATGGCGAACAACGAGAAATCACGGATACGTTCACAAGTGAAGTGTTGTCCGTATGAGCTATCGTCCCTGTTACCATTTCGCTCCGCCCTTCGGTTGGATGAACGACCCGAACGGACTCTGTCAGTTCAACGGTGTCTATCATTTGTTTTATCAGTATCATCCGTTCGGTGTGGAGTGGGACGATATGCACTGGGGACACGCCACATCGACCGACCTCCTTCATTGGGAACATAAACCGATTGCACTTCGGCCAGATCATGACTATGACCGCGACGGCGTCTTCTCCGGAAGCGCCTTAGTGAAAGATGGGGTACTTCATCTCTACTACACGGGCAACACATGGCTCGACGAGAAACGGGAGACATTGCGTCAAGTCCAGTGTCTCGCCACTTCCGCCGATGGAGTGACATTCGTGAAGTCCGCACAGAATCCTATCATCTCTGAAATCCCGCAACAGGGAAACGCCCATGTCCGGGACCCAAAGGTAGGGGAAGCGGACGGCCGTTTCTACATGGTACTCGGCACGCGTGACGCGACGGACGGGAAAGTCGTCTTGTATGGATCGGACGACGCCATCCATTGGTCCGAGCGTGGCGTCATTGCCGGAGAAACCGGACGCCACGGTTGGATGTGGGAATGCCCGGACGTCTTCTCGCTTGACGGTCAAGACGTATTGCTCCTATCACCCCAAGGAATGGAGCCAGACGGTGACCGGTATCATAACCTACATCAATGTGGGTATTTCGTGGGTACACTCGATCTCGAACTCCCGCATTTTACGCATGGTGCCTTCACTGAACTCGATTATGGTCATGACTTTTACGCGGCTCAAACGTTCCTCGACGAGCGCGGCCGGCGTATTTTAATCGGATGGAATGCGATGTGGGAATGCGAGTGGCCTGAACAAGCCGAGGGATGGACGAACCAGATGACGATTCCACGTGAAGTGTCGCTTCGGGATAATCGTTTATACATGACACCGATTGAAGAGATAATTTCGCTTCGACAACAAAGTCATGTGTTGGCTGGTCCGAAGTTTGAAGGAGATGCGTTCGAATTGTCCTTCGAGACGCAAAACGATTTTCAATTCGACTGTTTCGGGAACGCCGCTACTTTCTCGAAAACAGGCGATTGGCTCGAATTGACACGAGGCACAGATGTCCGCCGGCTACAGGCAACAGGCACGACGTTCCGGGTTTTCGTCGACGCGTCTTCTATGGAGGTATTCGTGAACGATGGCGAGTTCGTCTTCTCGAGCCGCGTCTATCCAACGTCTTCACGCACCCATCAACTACGTGGTGACTTAGAAGCAATCTTACACCGTTTTTAACCGACAACACCCGAGACACTGGTCTCGGGTGTTGTTTAATGACGCGACATCGATTGAAACCGCTCGACCTCGTCCGTCATGATGGCGTCGACACCAGTCATGTCCGGCAACTCGCTCGGGTCATTGATCGTGTAGAGACGAAGTGACCGATTTTGTTCGCGGAGCGTCATCCAGTCTCTTGTCCCCATAAACTCCGGCTGGGCGTGGACGGCCTCGGCTCCGACTCGTTCCACAAATTCAACCAGATTCGGATGCCCATCAGTTGTCAGGACGGCAATCCTCGCCTCGCGGGCGATATCCCGCAACCGGACGAGCGTGTCCGGGTTGAACGAGGAGAAAACGACGCGCTCTTCTAACTTGAACTCGGTGACGGCGAGCCACGTCAGATACTCGATCCCGTCATAGTCGAACCGGTCCGTCTTCAGCTCGATGTTGAGCGTGACGTCGGTCGGTTCGAGCAAGACGAGCACTTCCTCGAGTGTCGGGATTCGTTCCCCGCTCTCGGTCCGGAGCAAGCGGAGCTGCCGGAGCGTCATATCTTTGACGAAACCGCTGCCGTTCGTCGTCCGGTCGACCGTCTCGTCATGGATGACGACGAGGCGGCCGTCGCGCGTCAATTGGACGTCGAGCTCAATGCCGTCGACGTGAGGCAACGCCGCCTTGAACGCGCTTATTGTGTTCTCTGGATACTTGGCGCTATAGCCGCGGTGTCCGTAAATCAACATATCACTGCCCCAAGGTGGAAGTCGTCTCATCGGCCGCGCGCTTCAACGCGTCCTCGACCGATACGCCTTGGTACAGGCTCTCCATGGCGTTGACGACGCTTTGACGGGACTGCGGGAACGTCGAGATGAGCGCGCCTTGTGTCGCTGGTGAGGCTGTCGTCTCGCTCAATTGATCGACCGTCACTTTCAGTTGTGGATACTCGGCCCACATCTCTTTGACGATCGGCTCGTCATACGCCTCCGGGTTGATGGCGAAGTAGCCCGTCTCGACGTGCCATTTGGCCTGTGCTTCTTTCGACGCCGCATATTTCATGAACTCCCATGCACCTTGCTTCGTCTCGTCGGCGATGCCGTCACCCATCCAGAGCGAGGCTCCACCGATGATGACGCCTTCCCGCTCCGCTTCGTTCGGCACCGGCAAGTACGACGCCCCGACCTCGAAGTCGGCGTTATCCGCGACGGTGCGAATCCCGGCCGACGAGTCGAGATACATGGCGACTTTCCCTGATTGGAAGGCGGCACGCATGTCGTCCCAGTTTTGGCCGACGTTCATGAACGTCTTCTCGTCATACATCTCTTTGATCAAGTTGAAGGCGTTCTGTCCTTCTTCCCCATCGAAGACCGCTTTCGTCGGCGCACCGCTGCGCCCGTTGTCGTTGTCGACGTATAACCCGCCTTGCGCGGCGACGAGCTGTTCGAAGAACCAGCCGTAGTTGAGCATCGTGAAGCCGGTCTGGCCGTCGGTCGTCAGCGCCTTCGCCGCCTGCTTCAGTTCGTCATACGTGCGTGGCGCTTTCTCCGGGTCGAGTCCCGCTTTTTCGAACGCATCCTTGTTGTAGATGAGCACCGGTGTCGACGAGTTGAACGGCATCGAGTACTGCTTGCCGTCGACTTGATAGTAGCTCAAGATGTTCTCTTCCCAGACGCCCGTGTCGAAGTCTTCTTTGTCGATGAACTCCTGGACCGGCGTGATTTTGTTCGTGTCGATCATATATTTCGTGCCGACCTCGAACGTCTGCATGATGGCCGGTGCGTCCGGTGACCCCGCGACGGCGTTGAACTTCGTGAGCGCCTCTTCATACGTGCCTTGGAACACCGGTTTCACTTCATACTCTTCTTGCGACTCGTTGAAGGCATCGACTTGGTTGTTGAGCGCGGTCTCTAAGTCCCCGCTCATCGCGTGCCAAAATACGACTTCCGTCTTCCCGTCCTCCGTCGCCGAAGCGGCCGGTTCCGCCTCTTCGCTACCACATGCCCCGAGCAACAATACCGAACTAGCCAACCCTGCGAATAACGCTTTCTTTTTCATCATGTATTCCCCCTATTATTTGATCGCACCTTGCGTCAGACCTTCTTGTAACTGCTTTTGTCCTGCGAATAACAACATCAGCGTCGGGATGATGATCAAGATGACCGCCGCCATGACGACACCCCAATCCGAGGCGACCTCGTTCGACTGCATCTGTTTAATCCCGATTTGCACCGTGCGTGCCTGCTCCGTGTTCGTGACGAGGAGCGGCCATAAGTACATGTTCCATGTCGTCAAGAAGCTATATACCGACAGTGTGACGAGCGGTGTCTTCGACACCGGCAAGACGACGTTCCAAAAGAAACGGAAGCGGCTGATGCCGGCGATTTGTGATGCCTCGTACATCTCGTACGGAATCGTCTTGAACTGTTGTCTTAGCAAAAACGTTCCGAACGCGAGCGCGAAGAACGGCACCGACAGCCCCCACACCGAGTTGAGCCAGCCGAGCGACTGGATCGTCAAGAAGTTCGGCACCATCGTCGCTTCCCACGGCACCATCATCGTCGCGAGGAAGAGCATGAAGATGAGCCCTTTCCCTTTGAAGTCGATGAAGACGAACGCGAAGGCGGCAAGACTCGACAAGACGACTTGTCCGACCATGACGAGGAGTGCGACGACGAGACTGTTCCATAAGTACGTCATGAGCGGGATCCGCTCAAAGGCCGCAATATAGTTGTCGAACGTGACGTCGCGCGGGATGAGGTTCCCTTTCAACACTTCGCTCCCGTCCATCAGGCTGATCGAGAACGCGTAGGCAATCGGGAACAGCATGACGACGGCGCTCAAGACGAGGAGCGTATACGTGACTACTTTCCGGAGCGTCATTGGTAATGCACCTTCCTTTCGACGAGCTTGAACTGGAGCCACGTCAACAGGAGGACCGTCAAGAACAAGAGCACGGCCTGCGCACTCGCCCCGCCGACGTTATAGTTGATGAACGCGTCCTTATAGATGGCGTAGACGATGACGTTGGTCGAGTTCGTCGGGCCGCCTTTCGTCAGCAAATCGATTTGCCCGAACGTCTGGAACGCATTGATGAGCGAGATGATGCCGACGAAGAAGAGCGTCGGGGACAGCATCGGGATTGTGATGGCCCGGAGCTGGGTCCAATATCCGGTTCCGGCGATGTCCGCACTCTCATACAGTGTCCGGTCGATGTTTTGCAGCCCGCCGAGGAGAATCAAGAACGTGAAGCCGATATTCATCCAGACGGTCGCGAGCGACACGGATAAGAGCGCGTACTGCGGGTCAAGGAGCCACTGCACCCCGCTTGCCCCAACCGCTTCCAAGAAGCGATTGAAGATACCGATGGACGGGTTGTACATGAACATCCAAATGACCGACGAGGCTGCGACGCTCATCCCCATCGTCGCCGAGAATGCCGTCCGGAAGATGCCAATCCCGCGCAGCTTCTCGTTGGCGAGGAGCGCGAGCCCGAGCGCGATGATGATTGTGAGCGGGACGGTCAACAGGACGAAGCCGACCGTCGCCTGGATGCTCTGCCAAAACGAGGCGCTCGTGAACAGTTTGGCGTAATGCTCGCCGCCGACGTAACTGAGCGGCGTCCCTTGCGTGTCCGTTTGAAAGAAGCTCAAGTAAATCGTCCGGAACAACGGATAGACGAGGAAGATCCCAAATAACGCGATCGACGGGGACAAGTAGAGGAGTCCGCTCGTCGCGTCTGATAATCGGGTCCGGACGCGTTGTCTCGGAAGGGCGACCGTCATTGGAACACCTCCAACGCCTCGAACAGTTTCGGTTGCCGCGGTTCGATGCGATTCCCCGTCGCGTCAAACAGTGACATCTGTTTCGGGTCGACGTAACAGGCAATCTTCTCCCCAATCGCGAGCGGCCATTGTCCGGGCCATTTGGCGAGCCACTCGACGCCGCCCATGTCAAAGGCGAGAATCGTCTCCGTGCCGAGCACTTCGATATTTTTCAGTTCGGCGTAGAACGTGATCTCGTCTTTCGCCGGCGTGATTTGTTCCGGCCGGATGCCGAGCGTCGCCGTATCTTCTCGCGTCAGCGTGTTCGGGTGGAATAGACGCCCGTCCGAGGCGACCCAGCCCTTGTCACTCCGTTGCACCGACGTCAAATTCATCGGCGGTGACCCGATGAACGAGGCGACGAACGTGTTCGCCGGCTTATTGTACAAATCGAGCGGTTGACCGACTTGTTGGACCTGGCCATCGTTCAACAGCATCATCCGGTCGGCCATCGTCATCGCCTCGACTTGGTCGTGCGTGACGTAAATCATCGTCAGTTTGAGCTTGCGTTGCAGCTGCCGGATCTCCGAGCGCATCTTGGCCCGAAGTTTCGCGTCCAAGTTCGAGAGCGGCTCGTCCATGAGGCAAATCGGCGACTCGGTCACGATGGCCCGGGCCAGTGCGACCCGTTGCCGTTGCCCGCCCGACAGTTCGCGCGGCTTCCGCTTCAAATAGTCCGTCAGTCCGAGCGTCTCGGCCGCTTCCAAGCAACGTTCGCGCTGCTCGAGCTTCGTCAGTCCTTTCGTATGTAACCCGAACGTGATGTTTTTCTCGACGGTCATGTGCGGATAGAGCGCATAGTTTTGGAATACCATCGATAGTTGCCGCTCGCTCGGTTTCAGTTCGTTCGCGGCGACGCCGTCGATGCGGAGCGTCCCGCTCGTGATCGATTCGAGCCCGGCGATCATCCGGAGCATCGTGCTCTTGCCACAGCCCGACGGTCCGACGAGGGCGAAGAACTCACCCGCCTCGATCGTCACGTCGATGCCACGGATGACTTCCGTCTCGTCGTATGACTTTTTGATATTCTGTAGTTGAATCGATTTCATATGATGTCCTCCTTCATTCCTTGCGACGCCCAAAGCCGCTCGTCCCCGGTCGAGACGGCGAACGCCCCGTGGGACAGGGCTTCATGCACGTGAATCGGTTTCCGGATCATCCCGCCTGTCACAATCGGCAACGAGACGTGTTCCGCGACGTGCTCGATGACACTCGGGATGAGACCCGGCATCAGTTCGAGCGCGTCCGGCTGTTGGTCTTTCGCCATCTTGATGCCTGACGAGATAGCGTCCGAGTCGACGAGGAACAGGCGCTGCACCGTCATCAGGCCGGCCCGTTTGGCGTGTTGGATGACAGACGCCTTCGTCGTCACAATCCCGTCGGCGCCGACCCGTTTCGCCAAATAGTCGATGCCGTCCCGGTCGAGGCTGATGCCGTTGATGCGTTCGGCGTGCAGGAACACGGTCCGATTCTCACGCTTCAAATGGGCGACGTAGCGGTCGAGCGTGCTGAGCGTCCCCATCATGAGGAACGTCGTCGTCACGTCCGACTGCAGGAACTTCTCGAGTTGTTTCGGTGATTTGATGGAGGCGATCATCTTCTCTTGTCCGATCGTGCGAAGTGTTTCATTCACTTGAATCATCCTTCCCTAGAAAAAAGGACCAACAGAAACAGGACGTCATCGACGTACGGGCTTCTGTTGGTCTCTCGAATGTTCTACCAGTTGCTATTCACTTGGCATGAGGGGTCTCACAAGTCATATCGTACCGGATGAATGTAAAGCGTCCGTGAAGCTCGTGCAAAAGTTTGTGAAGCCGACGTAAAAAAAACGACTCATAATGAGTCGGTGTCGTCGAGCGTCTGTCTCGCTTTCGCCAAGATGTCGGCTTTGACGGCATCATCCCGGCCTTGCCAGTTACGGACCATCATCTTCATGCGCTGATTCTTCGCGAACCGGTCCTCGTGCTTGTCGATGAAGTTCCAATACAAAGCGTTGAACGGACAGGCGTCGTCCTCGGTCGTATGTTTCGGGTTATACTTGCAGCCTTTGCAGTAGTCGCTCATCTTGTCGATATATTTCCCCGAGGCGATATACGGCTTCGTCGCCAATCTCCCGCCGTCGGCATGGAGCGCCATCCCGAGTACGTTCGGCAGGACGACCCAGTCGTAGGCGTCGATATACATCTCGTTGAACCAGTCGCTCGTCTGTTGCGGCGACACTTCGAACAGCGTCGCGAAGTTGCCGAGCACCATGAGCCGCTGGATGTGGTGGTTGTGCGCCCGCTCGATGACCGGCTTCACACTTTGATGGACACAGTGCAGGTCTGTCTTAGCGTCCCAGAAGTAGCTCGGCAAATCGCGCTCATGCTTGAACGTGTTGACCGATTCATAACCCGGCATCGACGCCACATAGACGGCGCGCATATATTCGCGCCAGCCGAGGAGTTGACGGACGAATCCTTCGACCGAGGCGAGCGGCGCGTCCGACGCCACCGCCGCCTGGACGACCTCGTCCGGTGTCAGGAGCCCGATGTTGATGGCCGCGGACAACAGGCTATGCGACATGTCTTGATTGTCCGACAGCATCGCGTCCTGATACGGACCGAACGTCTCGAGACGCGCTTCGACGAAACGAGCGAGCGCACGGCGTGCCTCACTGCGCGTCACCGGCCAGACGAACGGAGTGATGTCTCCGGGGTGGTCGGCGAAGCCCGTCTCGACTTTTTGGATGACCTCTTTCGTGATCGCGTCCGGTCGAAAATGGATTGGTGGCGGGAACGTGAGTCCTGCTTTCGGCGGCTGGCGGTTGTCCGCATCGAACGACCACTTGCCACCCCGTGGCTTCCCGTCCTCGAGCAACACATCGAACCGTTTCCGCATCTGGCGATAGAAGCGGTCCATCCGCCACGGCGTGCTGCCGATTGTGTCGACGGCTTCCTTCTTCGTTAAATAGAAGAGCGGCACGTCCGTATGTTCGACTAGCTTGTACTGCTGACCGAACTGTTGCAACTTCTTCTCCATCGCGGCATCGGTGACGGCCGTGTAATGGACCTCTTCCGGTTCATACCGTTGGAAGTGGTCGTCCCATGCGTCCTGGAACGAGTCGGACTCATGATAGTCGACGGTATAGCCCTTTTCCCTTAGCTCCTCAGCGAAGTGACGCATCGCCGAGAAGATGAGGACGAGTTTCTGTTTATGGTACGGCCGCCATGTCGCCCGTGATGTCGCCTCGATCATGACGATGACGTCATCCTCCTCGATGTGATTGAACAGCTCGAGCTCATGCGACAGTTGATTGCCGAAG
Source organism: Exiguobacterium sp. s6 (assembly GCF_018618155.1). Lineage (NCBI taxonomy): Bacteria > Bacillati > Bacillota > Bacilli > Caryophanales > Exiguobacterium > Exiguobacterium sp. s6. Next base: position 293,507 of record NZ_JACSLN010000001.1, on the reverse strand, counting down.
ATCCAAAAGGAACGCATCGATTCAACTCCCCTCCCAAAATGGTTATGCTACACTCAATCTACCTCGACTTTATTTGGAAAGGAATGGTTCGATGCGCTTCACGCGTCTCCAAACATGGATTGACAGTCAATACGAGAATCCACGCGGCATCGTCGGCACGTATATCGGTGAGAAGATGGTCAGGCAACACCGGGTCGAAGTCGATTGGACGATTGAGCAACTTCATATTCAGCCCGATAATCGCGTTCTCGACCTCGGTTGCGGGGCCGGCGACGCACTGGCGCAGATGCTACGTGGCTATAATCACGTGCATGTGACCGGACTCGATCGTTCCCCGACCATCGTCCGCTCGGCGCTTCGACGAAATCGAATGGACGTGCAAGCTGGGCGAGCCGAAGTCGTCCAAGGCGACCTCGGGACGCTCCCGTTTCCGGACGCGCGGTTTGACCGCGTCTTCAGCATCCACACACTCTACTTTTGGGAAGACGTGCCGGCGGTGCTTGCCGAGATTGATCGCGTTCTCGCACCAGGTGGGTCATTCGTCATCACGTACTGCGATGGGAAAGCTGACGTGACGTGGGATGGCATCGCGTCTATCGTGCGGGAACAGTTCATCCCCGCCGCTTCCGCTCTTAATTTGACCGATCTCGTTGAGACACGTGGACCTGACTCACGCGACTATCATACGGTCGCCGTGTCCGGACGAAAGCCCATCTAACGTCAACTCCGGCTCTTCCGTGTGACCGCTACCCCACCAAAGCCGCTGATGATGGCGATGTAGAAGCCCAAATCGTAGAACCAACCGGTGTTGTTCACTTCATAGACGCGATACGTGTCATTGAACAATCCTAAAACGAGTGACACTGGTGCGATCCAACCATGCCAGACGCCCCAAAAGAATCCAGCCGGGTCGGTCGTGTACGTCCCGTCGCCCGGCACACAGCCGCCGAGGACGACAATCAAACTGAGCATGATGGCCAATAATCCGATTCGTTTCATCATAAATCCCTCCTGCTATGAGTATTCCCGGTTTTACAGAAAACAGTACGTGCTAACGTGCGTTAGACGAACGAAAACAAGCAGCGACTCATTATGAGCCGCTGCTTGTTTTTCGTTACCGCCAAAGTTGGACCGTGTTCGCGAACTCGATATCGGTCGCGATTTCCCCGTCGAGGGCATGTAAATCGAAATCCTTGCCGTCGAGCCACTCCTGAAAATCGAAAATGACCGGGTCGCGGTCGCCACCGAGGGCGAACCACGTCTCGAGCGTCTCCGGGAAGTAAGCGGCCGTATGGATCGTGCCGGCCCAGCTCTTGTACAGCTCCGAGAAGACGCCCTTGTCCGAGTCGTTCATGAGCCGGAACGCGCTCTCGGCGTCCTGGACGATATGTTGATACATCTTGATTTCCATCATCCGGCGTGTTGAATCGTCGAGATGGTAACGGTTCTCGTGTTGTAGCAGCTCGAAATGGTTCGTACAGATATTCGACTCGCGGACACGAATATCGCGTGGTGTCGCTTCGATCACGCGTGTCTTCGACGACTTGTCGTGGACGACATACGTGAACGAGCCGCGGTGCGGAATCTCTTGAAGCAGATCGACCGCTTCCTCGACCGTGGCGCACGTCTCGAGAATCATTCGGCCGATCATCTGGCAGACGAACCCATCTCCAGGCCGCCGGCGGTTGATGAAGTTATAACCCATGGCGAGCCCTTTCTCGTTCATCCCATCCATCCGGCCGGTGACACGCGAGACGGGACCGATGACGGCGTAGCCCTCATCTGGCTGGAACACGTTATAGCGTCCATCGTACGTCATCGGGTGATAGTCATAGTTGCGGACGAGGAAGTTGTCCCCCGTCAAAATCGAACAGCCGCTGACCGGGTTATTGACCCGGAAATGACCGAAGTGAAGGAGCGTGTCGGCGAGCGTCAACTCGAGCTCGTCCTGCAGACCGAGCAGTTCTTCCCAAATCTTTGGGGCGAATCGATCGAACGCTTGCTTCGCCTCGCGCTCATCAATCTCAAAGCGCGGGACGCGGAGCTTCCATTGGTCGGTCCGATTCTCGAGCAGCTTGCTGCGCTTGATGTATTGTCCTTGAAAGCGGCCAAAGTCATAGTGACTGCCGCGGAATTGTGTGAGTTCACTTGAGACACGTTGCATGAAAAAACCTCCCTTGCGCCTAGTATAACGGACGCAACGGAGGTATGTCTGACTTGAGACTGTTCACAACTTGAACTGGCGGCTCATGCGTTGCATGTCCTCGGCCGTGTGCGACAAATCTTTGACGAGCCGGTTCATCGTCTCGCTCGTCGCCGACATCTGTTCGGTCGAGGCGGCCACTTCCTCGTTGCCGGCCGTACTCTCTTCAGAAATCGACGCGATGTCAGAGAGACCACGTTTGATGTCGTCTTGGTTCGTCTTGACGCGTCCGAGCTGCCCTTGCATCGAGTTCGTCAGGCGTTGCATCTCCCGCACGCTCTGTTCAATCTCATTGAAGGCGCGCTTCGTCTCCTCGAGCGTCCGCTTGCCGTCCTCGGCAGCGTGCATGCTGTCCGTGAACGTCTCACCGAGCGCAATCGAGTTTCGTTTGACGCTACCAACGATTTCCGAAATCTCACTGACCGACCGGGCGACGCTATCGGATAACTTGCGAATCTCGGAAGCGACGACGGCGAAGCCTTTTCCATGCTCCCCGGCACGAGCCGCCTCGATAGCCGCGTTCAAGGCGAGCAAGTTCGTCTGCTCCGAGATTTGACGGATCATCGTGACGAGCGCCGTCACTTCGTCCGCCTGTTGTTCGAAGTCCTTCACTTGGCCTTGCGACTCGCGCACTTGCAGATGGATGTTCGTCATCTTGCCGACGGCATCCTCCATCAGTTCGAGCCCTTCTGCCGTCACCCGACTGACGACTTCCGCTTGTTCGCTCACGCCGTTCCCGTCGTGCGCCGTCTGGTCGACGAGTCCCGAAAACTCATTCATGTGTCCGTACAGTTTCATCGTGAGCACGCTCTGATTCTCGACACCGCCCGCGATTTCTTCCATCGTGAACGCGATTTGACGCGAGGCATCGTTCACTTCTTCCGAGATACTCGCCACGTTGCCGCTCTCATCGCGCACCGTCTGAGCGGACGTCTGCAATCCCGAGATCAAGTCGCGGAGCATTTTCGTCATCTGATCCATCGAGGCGGTGAGCCGCTTGATCTCATCGTTCGCTTTCAACTGGATGTTGTCCATCTCCCTGGCCGCTGTCGCCAAGTCGCCGCTCGCGATATGGGTCGCGACACGTTCGAGCTCACGGAGCGGTCGGAGTTTCCAGCCAAGATAGCGCCAGATGATGACCGAGGCGATCCCAAGCAAGATGACGAGTCCGATGAGAATCGGCGGCAAGCTCTCTTGCAACACGTCTTCCGTCACCGCGGCGACGTCACTCGCCCCTTTATCGATTCCAAGGACACCGATGACGTCACCACCTTGTTTGATTGGGACGAGCACGGTCATATAGTCCCCGTACTCTGGATCCTCGACAATCGGTGTCGTGACGGTCCCACCTTCAAACGCCGCTCTCGCATCTGCAAACGACGTCGCTGTCGTCGGCGTTCCGATATCAACCGCGTCGGAAGCGCTCATCCCATCGACGATGATTTGAAGCTCTTCGCCGTCGGCTGCGAGTGTGTACACATACATGGCCCCGATTTGCGTCCGATACGTGTCGAGCTGTTCCCGAAACTGCTCGAACCGTTCATCTTTCGTCGGGTTCTGTAAAAAGGCCGCATACGCTTCCGTGTCGATTGCCTCGCTGATGCGGGCCCCATCCGCCAACAGGACCGCTTGCATCGAGCTCTGTACCGTATGCTTCGTGCTGACGTACTGCAGCACGCCGAACATGACGATGAGCAGCGTGATGAATGCCAACATCATCGCCAAAATCCGTGTCTGCAGTGACTGTGGTTTATTACGTTTCATGTGATTCCCTCCATTCGTCCTTACTCCTTATATCGGACGACTGTCGCGAAGAGTCCACAAAAAAACGGATGATTTTCGACAAAAATCATCCGTTCGTTCATTCATTTGTCGAATCTACAACCTCGAGCGGCATCGACACCTCGGCCTCGCCTTCTTCTCCGATATGGAAGAGCGGGAGGGTCTCGGTAACGAATAGGTCAGGGTTCAAATCCGCTTGATAGACGTACGTCCGGACGTCCCCTTCGCGTTCCGCGACGAGTTCACCGAACGGGATTGGGACACGGGTGCCATCGACTTCATAACTGATGATCGTCGTCGGATCGAGGCGACGGTCTTCGAGCATCCGAATCGTGAACAGCATCGTCGAGCTGTTCGTCCGCTCGAGCGAGACCGCAATCGATTCCGATTGACCGGCCCGTTTTTCAATCATCGCATCTTCGACGTCCTGCTCGAACACGACGTTCTCTTCGGCCGGATCATCTTGCACTTGTTGGCAACCGACGATGGTCGCCAATCCGAGAATCAAGGCAATCACCAATACGCGCATCTCGTTCTCTCCTCACTTCAAGGCGAAAGTGAGTTCCGCTTCACAAGCAACTTCTCCATCGACCGTCGCCACGGCGCGCCCTTTACCGATTGGTCCGCGCACTTTCAAAATCTCGACCTCGAGGCGCAATTGATCGCCCGGGACGACTTGACGTTTGAAGCGACATCCATCGATACCTGCGAAGAACGCGAGCTTGCCGCGGTTCGACTCCTGCTTGAGCATCGCGAACGCGCCGACTTGCGCAAGCGCCTCGACGATCAACACGCCAGGCATGACGTTATAGTCTGGGAAATGTCCATTGAAGAACTCTTCGTTCGCCGTCACATTCTTTAATCCAACGGCCCGTTTGCCTTCTTCGACCTCAAGAATCCGGTCGATGAGCAAAAACGGGTACCGATGCGGAATCACTTCTTTAATCTGTTCAATCGTGTACATGGTTCCACCACCCTTATGATGTTAGCCAAAAATCGGTGATATGGCGCCACGTGTCGATGTTGAACACGTCCTTCCACTCGCCTCCGCCAATCACGCTGTACCCGATGACGGCTCCAATCGCAAGCATCACGAAAGCCAACAACAGGACAACGATGACGCGTAACAAGATTGGGAAACGTCGATGGTTCGATAATCGTTTCCGCTGCGTCCGCTCTTTAGACTCGGTCTGTTCCGAGCCGTTTTGTTCTTCCTTCGCCACGTCCATACATCCTTTCAGCTGAATTAATTATAACATATTAGTACCAGGTAATAAAACTGTTGCATGAGTTCTATATAAGTGTAACGTATCTACCATACGTCGAACAAGCGCCCGGCCTAGGGCAAGGGCGACGCTTCTGTGAAAAATACTGCCCGCTTCCACCTATGCTGTGCTACCGTAAGAGTATTCATCATTTAGGAGGGTTTATTTTTATGTGGAAAGAATTCAAAGAGTTTGCAATCAAAGGCAATGTAATTGACCTCGCCGTCGCCTTCATCCTCGGGGCCGCCTTCACGGCCATCGTCACGTCGCTCGTCAATGACATCTTCATGCCGTTCCTCGGCATCCTTATCGGCGGGATCGACTTCTCGACGCTCGCGGTGTCGGTGCTCGGCGTGAACGTGACGTACGGCAACTTCTTACAAGAAATCGTCAAGTTTTTCCTCATCGCCTTCGCCTTGTTCATGATGGTCAAAGTGTTGAACCGTCTGAAACGTGAGAAAGCGGTCGAAGAGACACCAGAACCGGAACTGTCGCGTGAAGAGCAGCTCCTATCTGAAATCCGTGACTTGTTAAAAGAGCGTCCATAACGTAGTAACGCCTGAACCGAAGTCGGTTCAGGCGTTTTTGTCGAGAATCGACATCACTCGGCTGACGGCGTCCGTGAGAAGCGGTTCTGCCTGGTGCATCGCCTCGGCGAGCGTCATTACCCGGGAAATGATCGGGAAGACGGCCTGAATCCCGACGTCCGGGACGGCAATCAGTTCTGATTGTCCGGCGAAGACGAGCGTCGGTACGTCGTACGCATGGGCAAGACGTGCCAACCCGTACGGCGCTTTCCCGTGAAGCGACTGCTCATCGAAGCGACCTTCCCCCGTGATCAACCAGTCAGCCGTCCGTAACGTCTCCTCTAGATTCGACCAGCGCACGACTTCTTCAATGCCGCTCACGTACCGGGCACCGAGCTGATAGAGCGCGAAACCGATGCCTCCGGCTGCGCCCGCCCCAGGCCGCGTGGTCAAATCACGTTCGAAACAACGGGCGTACGTGGCAAGCAGTTCGTCATAGCGCACGACGTCCTCTGGCGCCACCCCTTTCTGCGGACCGAACACGGCGGCCGCTCCCATTGGTCCGAGCAACGGGTTCGTCACGTCCGAGGCGATCCGCCACTCGACTTGACGTGCTTCCAGGAGGAGCCCTGACCAGTCGATCCGACTGACGCGCTCGATGTGATGCGGGAACGGTCCAATGACATGTCCAAACTCATCGAAGAAGCGGACACCGATCGCCTCGAGCAAACCTTTTCCCCCGTCGACGGTCGCACTCCCGCCGAGGCCGACGGTGATGCGTGTCGCCCCGCGCTCGAGCGCATGCCGAATTTGCAGCCCCGTCCCATAGGAGCTGTAGCGCCACGGGTCGAGTGTATCGACGAGTGTGAGCCCAGACGCCTCGGCGACTTCGATGACCGCTTCTCGTCCCGCCTCGAGCCACCCGTAACGCGTTGTTCGTAACGTCCCGTCGAGCGACATGACGTCCTGCGTGACGATTTCGGCATCCGGATGTGTCAGCAACCACGCATCTAAAAAGCCTTCCCCGCCGTCTGAGATCGGTACCTCGACGACGTCGTGCCCAGCGAGCACCCGACCAACCGCTCGGTTCGCCTCCACACTCGTCATCGACCCTTTGAACGAATCCATCGCCACGACAATTCGCATGTCCATCCCTCCTCCTATTCAGTGTAACGCAAAAACCGCCCTTCCGAGGAAGAACGGTCTGTGATTAACGAAGTGACGTGACGAGTCCCATCATCTGGTCACTCATCGACAACGCCCGTGAGTTCATCTGATACGCGCGCTGTGTGATCGTCATATCGGTCATCTCTTTCGTCAAATCGACGTTCGACGATTCGAGCGTGCCTTCAATCAACAGATTGCCGAGCGGACGATCGACGTCCACCGCCAAGTCGGCCGCATAGACGTTGTCACCGAGTGGGCGGAGCGCCGACGTGTTACGCACCTCGACGATATCGAGACGGCCGAACTCTTGCTCGACCCCGTTCACGCTGGCGACGACCATCCCGTCTTGACGGACGCGGTGCGCCGTCGCCTCGTTCGGCATGACGATCGGATTGCCGTCCGCACCAAGGAGGGCATTCCCGTTCACGTCGACGAGCGTCGTCGTATCACCGACCGACAGCTGCATGTTCCCGCTCCGGGTCAATCCGACACCGTTCTCTGTCTCGACGGCGAAGAACTGGCGGCTCGCTTTCAAGAACACATCAAGGCCACGGTCCGTCTTCCGGATTTGGCCGATATTGAACTGTTGACTGATGTCAGCGACGTGGCCGCCAACGCCGATGCGAATCCCATTCGGGGTGTCACGTCCGACTTCAAGCTCGGCACGCGGTTGATTGTCATACGCCTGCGACAAGAGCGAGGCGAAGTGGGTCTGTTCCCGCTTATAGCCGGCCGTGTCGACGTTGGCGATGTTGTGACCGGTCACATCGAGCTGGCGCTGAAGCTGCGTGAGCGACGAGACCGAGTTATAGATCGATTGCATGGGCTTCCTCCTTAACGAATCCGAGCGATCTCAATGGCCCGCTCGGCACTCTTGTCATACGCTTGGACGACCTTTTGGTTCGCCTCGAACTGACGGTACGTCGTCATCAAATCGGCCATCGTCCGATCGAGGTCGACGTTCGCCTCTTCGATGAATCCTTGTTGGAACTGGACGTTCGCTGCTGGCGGTGCGTCTCCGTTGACCCGGTAATCGTTCCCGACCTGTTCGAGCGTCGCTAAGTCATTAACTTGGACGGCACCGAGTGTCGCCACATTCTCACCGAGCGACGTGATTTGACCATCGACCGACAACGTGAACTCACTTGACGGCAGCTGGATGCGCTCGCCTGCGTCAGAGAGGATATAACCGCCATCCGCCGAGCGTAAGAAACGCTCCTCATCGACCGCGAAGCGTCCGTTCGTCGTATAGAGCGTCTCGCCGTTCTGTTCGACGGCGAACATGGCCGCTCCGGTAAAGTCAGCCGGCACCTTCATATATACGTCGGTCGGGCTGCCCGTCTCCGAGATGCTCCCGCTCGAGAACCGAGGCATCGTCTCTTGAAGGTAGACACCTGTCGACAACGTGCCGACCTCGCCTCCGACGCGCGAACGCGCATTCCCAGGGTGGCTCACCTGGGCGAGCAACATTTCCGGGAACGAGCGGACGACGCCGTTCGACGCCTTGAATCCTGGTGTCCGGACGTTACCGAGGTTATTGCTCAAAATCTCTTGTTGGCGCTGGAGCGCGTTCATCGCGCCCGCCGCCGTATATAATCCGCGTAGCATGGTCGTCTTCCTTTCATCGTTCAAAGTCTTCACTCTGTATATCGTACCAAATGAATGTTTCATTCACCGTTTTTTGAAAAAAAGTAAAAAAACCACTTCACGATGATGAAGTGGTTTTACATCAAGCGACGATCGGGAGTTCGACCATCATCGTCGTCCCGTTCCCAAGTTCCGAACGGACACTGATTGTCCCGCCGTGCGATTCGATGATCTCTTTACAGATCGCGAGTCCGAGGCCGGTGCCTCCAATATTGCGACTCTGCTCGTTCTGGACACGGTAAAACTTCTCAAACAATCGTTCGGCATCTGCGGGTGCCACACCCATGCCTTCGTCTTCGATGGCGATCCGGATGACATCGTCCTCGCACGAGACATTAACGGCAATATTGCCGCCGTCGGGTGAATACTTAATGGCGTTATTCAAGATGTTCGAGAACACTTGGCGCAGTTGCGCCGGGTCCCCGGAGACGCGAATCGTTTCATCACAATCGAAATGGAACGCATGCAACTCGGTCGAACCGGCATGAATCTCAAGAATATCGGACAATAGTTCGAACAAACTCTCGACTTTGAAGTCTTGCTGTGCGTTACCGGACTCTATCTTCTGCACGTCGAGCAAATTGCTGACGAGCCGCTCGAGCCGGGTCGTCTCACTGTGTATCATGCTCAAGTAGCGTTTCCGCTTCTCTTCGTCGACGTGACGATGTTCAAGCAGTTCGGTAAAACCGAGAATCGATGTGAGCGGGGTCCGAAGTTCGTGAGACACCGTCGCGACGAGTTCCGTCTTCAAGCGGTCAATCTCAATCTCTTTCGTAATGTCCCGTGACACAAACATCACGCCGAAACGTTCGTCCTGCAGTTCAATCGGTTCGGCGTACATCCGTATGATACGTCTTCCCCCTTGCATCGAATACGTAAACGTTTCATCGAAGATTCCGCAATTTTTGGCCCGGTGCGTGAACCGGTTGAGACCGTCTTGATCATCGATTTGATCCATGAACGGCTTATAGAACGCATCAATCGGATACAGACTTTGGCGGTCCCCGAACGGAAACGGTTGGTCATATAAATCGAACAGCGCCTCATTGGCGAAGCGTTGATTCGTGCCCGTCTCGACGAAGACGATGGCGTCACGCATCGTGTGCAAGATCCGGGCTGTCTTCTCCCGCTCTTTTTCGAGTTCATCGTGCTGATGAATCAACGAGCTCGACATCTCCGTGAATGAATTCGACAGTTGACCGACCTCGTTTTGGAGCGGTTTGATTGGAATGAGCGTGGCGTGCGGGTCGACCGCGAGCCGTTCACTGTTCGTGATGAGCGCCTCGAGCTGTCTCGTTAAGCGTACGATATACGGTTGTAAGCTGATGAACAGAACAAACAAAGCTCCGAGTAGAATGAGCAGCCACATCCATTGGGCTTTCGCGAGCTGTTCGGATAGTTGCTCACGCAGGCCCGTCTCTTGATAATCGAGCTCAGACCGATAGTCCGTGAACACCGATTCCATATCGACGATGCTCGCGCTCATATCGGCCGCACTATTCGAATTAAATTTGAATCGCGTCTGATTCGATGATGCGTTGCTCGGCATGAGTTCACCGACGGTCGCCATCTGTAAGAACGGCTCATCGACTTCCCCGTTTGCTTTGGCGACAACGTAACGCTCAAGTCCGGGCATGACGCGAGATGTATAGATTGTGAACAATAGGCGTGCCTCTTCCGCGAACGTCGTCTCTTCGTTCGTCGCAGCGTTTTGTTCGAACCACATCGTCTGGTCGTCGATTCGGTCTTGGGCTTGCTTGACTTCCGCTAGCAACGCGTCTTCTCCAAGCAAGACGTGACCGCGCATCTCGTATTGCATCGACTGCCATGTCTCAAACAAATCGGTCGCCCGCGATCGTTGTTCACTGATCCGTTCGAGCTCGACTGTCGTTTCGCGGATCGCCTGTTGGGTATAAAAGTATGTGCCGAGTGACGTCAATGTGATTAAGGCGATTAATACGTAAAACACAGTGAGGACTTGGCGGCTAATTCGTTGTTCGATCCAGCGTTTCATATGTGGCCTTCTTTCATATCGGGGATTGATCGAATTGGATAGGTCAGTATGTTCGGCTATTCAAAAAAGTCAGTTTCGTGTACGATAAGAAAACATTCGTCACGTTAATATGTGAACGATTAGTGTCAGTATATCGTTCGTTTCTCACAAGAAACTCACAAACCACGAAGGGAATATGCAGATGACCCCTAAATCGATTGGGCTGGTCGTGTTGATGGTCTTCTTCGCGCTCGTTGGCGGCTTCGCCTTGACGCGCGGACAGACGATCGACGATTCAGTCACCGTCACACAAGGAACGGCCGATTTGACCGATTCTCGTGTGACCGAACAACTCATGCGTCTCGATGGGACGTGGCGCTTTCAATCGAGCCTGCTCGAGCGAGTCGACCGCGAGTCTTATCGACAACTCCCGCATGTGACACCACACAAGATGGCTACTTATGAAGCTGACATTTCACTACCTCCCGGACAATACGCTTTGCGTGTGCCGCGTAACCACCCACATGTCAACCTTCTCATTGATGGAGAAGCTGTTTCACCCGTCTACGCATCGACAGATGAAGACCTTCGGCATGCCTACCTCGTTCTTCTGGATACGCATACCCCGACGTTCCGTCTGACGATTCAAACGGCTGAGACGAATGAGCTCTCGACTGGAATTTCCGATAGCCTGCTCATCGGTCCAACGAGCAATATGATGACCTATCATAATCAATACTTCAGTTATGAGTTCGTGATTATCCTCATCTCGCTCCTCATTTTTTCATTCTACGCAATCGTTTGGCTGTTCCATCGTAAGGAATCGCTCTATTTATATGGGGCTGCTTTCTTTTTCCTCGTCAGCGTCTCGCTTATGACGAGTGATCAAATGATTGTATTCGAAATCGTCCCTATGATGTCTTACGTTTTGGCCCATAAATTAAATTTGATTACGGCATTACTGAGTGTCGCGATGTTAATCAACTTTGCGTTACGTCTCGAACGCGTCCCGTTTCGGCACTTTTTGAAATACGCGTCCTACCCGCTCTATGCGTTCAGCCTGATCGCCTTGGTGCTGCCAGAAGGTGCGCACGCGACGTTCGACCAATTCCCTTGGGTGTATGTCCTGTTCATCACGTTTTTCTGGACCGGGCTGAACATCAATTGGCTGTTCGAACGAAAAAACGACGGCTATCCGTTCGAATTTCTCGTGTTCACGATTTCACTCATCATCGGCTATGTCGGCCAGTTGATCAACGTTCTGATTGACCACCCGAACCAAGAACTGTATACGAGCGTCATGTCGCTCATTTACTTCCTGCTCATGTTCACGTTGCTCCCGATTCACTTGTCGACGGATAAACGGCAAAAGCGTGAAGTGCAGACGTTCGCCAACCAAAGTGAGATTTCGTTCTTCAACGCCCAAATCAAGCCACACTTCCTATACAACACGTTCGGGAACGTGATTGCGCTCTGTTACACGGCACCGACCGAGGCGGCACGTTTGCTCAGTCATTTGAGCACATATGTCCGCTTCATCTTCGAGAACGGGCGGACCGAGAACAATATCTCGCTCAAGCAAGAACTCGACGTCATCGACTCGTATTTGATGATCGAGCAGACTCGCTTCAATGATGCATTCACCATCACGAAAGATATCGACGAATCCGTCCTCAACGCCTCGATTCCACCGCTGTTATTGCAACCGCTCGTCGAGAACGCGGTCCAGCATGGGTTGATGAAACAACCAGGCATCAAACGGCTCATGCTGTCTGTGAAATCTTCAAACGATGCGATCGATATCCGGATTGCTGACAACGGCATCGGGTTCAATCCGACACCGCACTTGAGAAAATCGAATGGAATCGGTATCCCGAATGTCAAGAATCGGATCGACTTCATACCAGATGCCACGTTTAAATTAAATTCTGAACCAGGAGTCGGCACGCATGTGCATATCCGACTCCCAAAACGAGAGAGGATGAACGAGCAACATGCGCACGATTTTGATTGAAGATGAACACCATATTTTAAGGATGATGGAGCGCCTCATCCAAGCCGAACCGAATTTGAAATGGATGGGGTCGTTCCACGATCCGTTCCAAGCGCTTGAATTTTTAGCAAACCAGGAAGTCGACCTTGTCTTCCTCGATATCGAGATGCCGCAGATGAACGGTCTCGATTTCGCCAAGCGCTTGCCCGAGACGACACAAGTCGTCTTCACGACGGCGCACAGCCAATACGCGGTCGATGCGTTCAACCTGCAAGCGACGCACTATCTGCTCAAGCCGATTACCGAACAGATGATTCACGATTTGATTCCACGCGTCTCGAAGCGATACAAGGAGACAATGTCGACCGAGCATCACCGGACGTGTACGATTCAATGTCTCGACCACTTCTCGGTCAAGACGCAAGACGGCGACCTCGTCAAATGGCCGACACAAAAGACCGAGGAACTGTTCGCCTACTTGATTTTCCATCGTGATAAAGTCGTCAACAAGTGGCTGATCGCCGAGACGCTGTACCCGGACATCGACGAGCCGCAACGTGCGCTCCACAATGTCTATAACCTCGTCTATCGTTTGAAGAAGACGCTCGCCGAGTACGATTTGAGCATCTCGGTCCAGACGATCAATAACGGCTACTCGCTTCACTTGGACGACGTCTGTCTATGCGATTACCATGATTGGCTGGACGCGAAGCACAAACCGTTCCCACAAGCAGATTTGAACGCCCGTCTCTTCGTCGACAAAGACTATACGTGGCATTGAAAAAGAGCTTGTCCCGATTCAGGAGAAGCTCAGCTCGTTGACCACTATGAAACATCCTGCTCGTCTTTCGGCGCCCACGCTTTCCGCAGGCAATCCCGGAGCCGCATCGCGACTCGCGTCGCTGCTGGGTCTCCGTCGGATTGCTTTCCTGTCGGAGTCGGGGCGCCCTTGACGAGCAACGCAAACGGTCGCCTTCAGGCGGCCGTTTTTCATGTCTATCGCTCTTCATTCACATAACAATCATTGAACACAAGAGACGGCAACTATACACCGTCGCCCCCATTCAAAACGAACCAACTCGCTGTTTGGCGAATCGGTTCGTTCACAACCCGAGCTTGTTCCTATCTATGGGACAAGCTCTTTTTAACGGCCGACGAAGCCGCCGTCGACGTGAAGATGTTGCCCGTTGACCCACACCCCGTCCGGCCCCATGAGGAACGCGATATAGCGGGCCGTGTCCTCGGGTGTCCCGACACGCCCATGCGGGAACAGCGGTACGAGCTGCTCACGGAGCGCGTCATCAATCCAACCCGAATCGGTCGGACCCGGATCGAGCGCGTTCACAGAGATTCCGTACTGCCCTGCCCCGTTGGCGAGCGCCGGTGTGATGGCGATCAACATGCCCTTTGTGGCGATATAGGCCAGGTTGGACGCATCCGCGCCCCCGGACACCATGAACAAGATGCGTCCGTCCGTATGCGCCGCTCGTTTGTATCGCTCGATGAAGGCGAACGTCAGGCCGAGCGTCCCTTCGTTATTGACGAGATAATGGCGACGGAGCGTCTCGGTCGAGAACGTATCGACACTCACGTGCCGCTCATACGTCGCGTTGTTGATGAGACGGCTCGGAGTACCTAGCGCCGCTTCGACGCGGTCGAGCAGCCCTTCTGCGTCTCCAGACGACAAATCATACGCCTCGTGTGCGACACGGGCGCCTGAGGCTCGTAATTCGTCGACAAAGCCGTCGATGAAGTCGGGTTCCGCTCCGATGCCTTCCGTGCCGTCAAACGGGCTCCAGTGCGTCATATACAAATCGTGGCCTGCCATAGCAAGTTTTCGCGCGATGGCCGCCCCGATGCCTTGCGTCCGGCTGACACCGGTAATGAGTGTAAGTGGTCGTGTCATTCAATCATCCCCTTTACTCCTTAATTGGTGAGAAAATACGGTCCCCAGTCCGCTTCGTGCGGGATGACATACGTCCACGTATAAGCCGGGTCGACGATATAGATATCCGCGTAGTCCATGGGCTCGACAATCAAGTCTCTCCTAGTGAGTGGTTTTGCTTGCGTCAAATCGAGCTCGAGCACATCGTTCGAGTGTTGAAAAAAGAGGATCGCTTTCCACTTTCCGGCCCGTTCGAACGCGTGATCAGCAGCCGTTCCGACGAGACAGCTGTCAGTCCTTGCCACGATATCCTCCCACAAATAAGGAGAAAGCCGTATCGGCTGTTCTGGTCGTATGAAGTGTGCCACCCATGTCTGACGCGCTTCTTGGCCCCGTTCTTCAACCACTGTGACCTCGACCCCTTTCGCCGTCAATCGCTCAATCAATGGATTCATCTGCACCCCTCCCCCTTTAGTCTATCCATTTACAGGAAATTCGGACAGTCTTGAATGCAAAAAAAGGCACGACGCCTGCAGACGTCGTACCTCTATCTCGTATTACTTCAAACGATCTAAATGCTCGAGCATGATGCCCGTGCCGTGTGCGACGCTGAGCGTCGGCTCTTCGGCGATCATGACGGGCAACCCGACACGCTCGGCCACGAGCTGGTCGATGCCGTGGAGGAGCGAGCCGCCACCTGTCATGATGATGCCGCGGTCGATGATATCGGCCGCAAGTTCCGGAGGCGTCTGTTCGAGGACGCGCTTCGTCGCTTCGACGATTTCATTCGCCGATTCGGCCATCGCTTCACGGAGTTCTTCCGACGTAATCGTTACCGTACGCGGAAGCCCACGCACCATGTCACGACCGCGAATATCCATCGTCTCGTTACGTCCCCCTGGGAAGACCGTCGCAATCTCTTTCTTGATTTGCTCGGCCGTCCGCTCACCGATGACGAGCTTATGCTTGTCCTTGATGGCGCGGAGGATGTCCGTATCGAAACGGTCTCCGGCGATTTTGATCGTTTCACCGCAGACGATATCGCCCATCGAGAGGATGGCAACGTCTGTCGTCCCGCCACCGATGTCGACGATCATATGACCGACCGGCTTCCAGATGTCCATGCCCGAACCGACCGCTGCTGCCTTCGGTTCTACGGCGAGGAAGACCTCTTTCGCGCCGGCCTTCTCGGCCGCCTCACGGATCGCTTTCGCTTCAACCGGTGTCACGTTTGCCGGTGTACAGATGAGCATGCGGATGCCGCCAAAGAAACCGCGGACTTGGATCTTCTCGACGAAATGGCGAAGCATCTCTTCGGTTGTCGCGAAGTCAGCGATGACCCCATCACGGAGTGGACGGATGGCGACGATGTCACCTGGCGTACGTCCGACCATCTGATACGCTTCCGTTCCGACAGCGAGTACTTTCCCTGTCGAACGCTTGATGGCAACGACGGATGGCTCGTCGAGGACGATGCCTCGACCTTTGACGTGGATGACGACGTTTGCTGTTCCTAAATCAATCCCGATATCTTTTGAAAACATGGTGTGTAGGTTCCTCCGTTCGTTACTTCATTGAAAAGAGCGAGAAGAGTCTCTCCTCGCTCCTATGAGTCTATTAATTAGTTCTTGACCATTTCTTCGGCAACTTCGACGTTCCCTTGAATCCGCTCGATATCAGCACCAAGCGCTTGCAATTTCTTGTGGAAGTCGACGTAGCCACGGTCGATGTGGTAGAGATCGCCAACGCGTGTCTCTTCGTCCGCGATAAGTCCCGCGAGGACGAGGGCTGCTCCGGCACGAAGGTCAGTCGAGACGACTTCAGCACCTTGGAGGCGAACGCCGCCTTTGATGATTGCCGAACGTCCTTCGATTTTAATGTCTGCGTTCATGCGGCGGAATTCTTCGACGTGCATGAAGCGGTTCTCGAACACTGTTTCGGTGATGACCGATGTGCCGCCAGCTTTCAAGACGAGCGCCATCATTTGTGCTTGGATGTCAGTCGGGAAACCAGGGTGTGGCATCGTCTTCACGTCGACCGGCTTCAACACATCCGGTGCGATGACACGCATGCCTTCTGACGTATCCTCGAACTTGACGCCCATTTCTTCCATCTTCGAGATGAGTGGGCGAAGGTGCTCGCGCTCAGCGCCGATGACTTCGATGTCGCCACCTGTGATCGCTCCAGCAACGAGGAACGTACCAGCTTCGATGCGGTCAGGGATGATTGAATGCTCGGCACCATGGAGTTTCTCCACGCCTTCGATTCGAATCGTTTCTGTACCGGCACCGCGGACGTGTGCGCCCATACCGTTCAAGAAGTTGGCAAGGTCGACGATTTCAGGTTCTTTGGCGACGTTTTCGATGACCGTTGTTCCTTCAGCAAGGACTGCCGCCATCATGATGTTCTCTGTCGCGCCGACAGATGGGAAGTCCAAGTAGATCTTCGCACCTTTCAAGCGACCGTCGACCGAAGCTTCGACGAAACCGTTGCCGATGACCGTCTTCGCGCCCATTGCCTCGAAGCCTTTTAAGTGGAGGTCAATCGGACGTGACCCGATCGAGCAACCGCCTGGCATTGCGACACGCGCATGCCCAAGACGAGCAAGGAGAGGACCCATGACAAGGATCGAGGCACGCATCTTGCGGACGTACTCAAGCGGCGCCTCGTCTTTGATTGTGCCCGACGCATCGACAGTGACTTCGTTATTTGCTTCGTCAAACGCAACCTCTGCACCGAGGTGGCGAAGTACTTTGTTAATCGTGTACACATCAGCGAGGCGCGGCACGTTTTGAAGTACCGACTTTCCTTCGCTTGCTAAAAGAGTGGCAACCAATGTTTTGAGTACGGCGTTTTTAGCTCCTTCAACACGCACAGTACCTGACAATTTACGTCCTCCACGGACTACAATCAAATCCTTCATATCTCTCTTTGTCCTCCAACTTCGTTGTTTTTTTGTTTTATACGTCGATATCCGCTACCGGATGTGGTTATGTCGATTACTACGATGGTTTGTAACACGTGACGCTTCATCAGAGAGAAAAATAATAATAAAAGCACTCATGAAATTCTGATGAAAAATTCGTCATGTCAGACGAATTTATCCTACACGATAAACATATAAGAAACGTTACAGCAGGATTACAGTTTAGTAATCGTTTCCCTGCCTACTGTAATGGTGCGAGCGCCTGGGCCAATCGGATATACTCCAAAAAGAACTGGGCGATCAGTGAACCGAAGACGACGGCCACGAGGACACGCAAGACTGCTGCTTGCGGACTCCTCACTTGATTGAGCAAGCGGTCCCATTTGACCGGCATGAGTGCCCACCAAGCGACGTAGATCGCTACGACGTAAATGACGAGCGATAACACGGTGTTCAACATCGACGATTCCCCTCTTTTCAAAAATTCGTACCATTTTTAATCATAGCATGTCACGTCAGAGAAAAAAAGACTTAGCGTTTAAGTGAGTGGTGGAATGGGTTCATCCGATCAACTCGCTTTCTATCCATAAACCGCATACAAAAAGGAACGTCAATCGGCGCATGGCCTTAGTACAGTAATTGACGTCCCTTCAACATTTCAAACATTATTCACTTCGCCGTCATAGGTTTGGCTCCATCGAATCGCCTCGACATAGTAACGTGACAAGTCAGGCGCTGTCTCCTCGACAGGCACGGTCAACTGCTCGTAGGCGAGGACCGTGTCGAGTAAACCCCGCAACTCGTTGTCTTCTCCGAGGAGCGCTGCCTTGACGATTGGTTCGACCGGCAACTCCGAGACGAGCGTCTGCATCTCCTCATCCAAAATCACATCGAGCGACGAGAAAATCCCGGTGATGAACGCATCGAACGCCGTCACTTGCGGCAATGTCTCGGCAGCGATCAGCTCCATCATCTTGCCCCGGATCACACTCTGTTTAATTAATTCTTTCGATTCGGACGTCTGCAGCTCCCGAAGCAGCATCAAGTACGACCAGCGTCGCATCTCATCGAGACCGATTCGTGCGACGGCCTGCTCAATCGATTGAATCGTATGACGACCTTTCTGATAGACCGTGTTGACCGAACGCAACATCTTATACGACAAATCCACACTGCGTTCGATTTGGCTCGCGATGCGGCGGAAGTTCGGCTCTGGCTTGTCGAGCTCTTTCAACACTTCGACGAGCGTATGCCGGAGCGGATGAACCTCGGCACCGTGGACGACCGTCGGCCGGCTGAAGAAATAGCCTTGGAACATGTGATAGCCGAGTTTTTTGGCGATCTCATATTCAAACGGCGTCTCAATCTTTTCCGCTAAAAATTCGACGCGATGCCCGAGCGCATCGATCAACCGCTTCTGTTGGTCGATCGGCGTTGCTTGATAATCGATTTTAATGATATCGGCGAGCCCGATGAGCGGTCGATACTTCTCTTCGAACACGAAGTCGTCGAGGGCGATCGTATAACCTTTCCGGCGCAAGGAGCGCAAAGCGGCCAACACTTTCTCTGTCGGCTCGACGTGTTCGAGCACTTCGACGACGAGTGTCTGTCGTGGCAACAAAGCCGGCACTTCGCTCTCAATCAAATTTTGCGGAAAGTTGATGAACGCCCGCGTCCCTTCCGTCAACTCCCGAAAGTTGAAGACGAGATAGGCGTTATGAATCACGTCGGCGGTCGCGAGTGCGTCATCGACGTGTTCAAATATATTTTTCTCGCTGCGGCGATATAACAGTTCATAGCCACAGACGCGTAATTTCTGATCAAAGATCGGTTGGCGCGCAACATAAACTTTCATTCCCTTTAGCTCCTTTACCGTAGTTCCCACCTATATTATCGGATAAGGCGCCCCTCCCTTCCACTATTTGGGCGTGAAACTTCTGATGCTTTTGACCTATATATATAGAAGGAACGTAATCCATTCGGTCTAGACACAAAAAAATCTCCCCTGCGGCTGCAGGAGAGATGTTGGTTATTCTTTGATATCGCGAATGCTCAAGCGGTTGATCGCTTTTTTGAGCGCGAGCTCCGCGCGACGGAATTCGAGGTCCGAGAGCTTCGTGTCTTGGAGACGACGCTCGGCACGAACTTTCGCCGCAGAAGCGCGGTCGTAGTCGATTTTATCCGCCATTTCGGCTGTTTCAGCTAAGATCGTCACCGTGTCGGGACGAACTTCCATGAAACCGCCGCTGAGTGCGATCAGCGTGCGTCCACCATCTTCGTGGCGCAGTTTGAGAACTGAGATGTCGAGCGGTGTCACCATCGGGATGTGTTTCGGTAAGATACCGAGTTCACCAGTCACCGATTTTGCGACGACCATCCGTGCCTCGCCCTCATAGGCTGCACCATCCGGGGTGACGACGTTGACGTGAAGAGTATTCATCGTCTAGTTTCCCCCTTCCGTGTAGGTCTTAGACCAACGTCTTCGCTTTTTCGATGACGTCTTCGATTGGACCAACGAGACGGAATGCATCTTCTGGAAGATCATCGTGTTTACCATCGAGGATCTCTTTGAAGCCGCGGACTGTCTCTTTAACTGGTACGTACGAACCTTTTTGGCCTGTGAACTGCTCAGCCACGTGGAAGTTTTGTGACAAGAAGAACTGAATGCGACGTGCACGGTGAACCGTGAGCTTATCGTCTTCAGACAACTCGTCCATACCGAGGATTGCGATGATATCTTGAAGCTCTTTGTAACGTTGAAGCGTCTGCTGGACGTTACGGGCTACTTCGTAGTGCTCTGGTCCGACGATGTCAGGCGAGAGGGCACGTGAAGTCGATGCGAGCGGGTCAACGGCTGGGTAGATCCCCATCTCCGAAAGACGACGCTCCAAGTTAGTCGTTGCATCAAGGTGAGCGAACGTTGTCGCTGGAGCCGGGTCAGTATAGTCATCGGCTGGTACGTATACGGCTTGAATCGATGTAACCGATCCTTTAGCTGTTGACGTGATCCGCTCTTGAAGCATACCCATTTCCGTCGCGAGTGTCGGTTGGTAACCTACGGCAGATGGCATCCGACCGAGAAGGGCCGAAACTTCCGAACCTGCCTGTGTGAAACGGAAGATGTTATCGACGAAGAGAAGAACGTCTTGTCCTTGCTCATCGCGGAAGTATTCTGCCATTGTAAGACCCGTCAAGGCTACGCGAAGACGCGCGCCCGGCGGCTCGTTCATCTGACCGAAGACCATCGCCGTTTGCTTGATAACGCCTGAGTCCGTCATCTCGTGGAACAAGTCATTTCCTTCACGCGTACGCTCGCCGACTCCTGCGAATACAGAAATCCCGCTGTGCTCTTGCGCGATGTTGTTGATAAGTTCCTGGATGAGAACGGTTTTACCTACACCGGCACCACCGAAGAGGCCGATTTTACCACCTTTGATGTAAGGTGCGAGAAGGTCGACGACTTTGATCCCTGTTTCCAAGATCTCAACTTTTGTCGACAATTCATCGAACGTCGGTGCGAGACGGTGGATCGGTGACCGACGGACAGTCGGTGATACTTCTTTATCGTCAATCGGGTTACCGAGTACGTTGAAGACACGACCGAGCGTCTCTTCTCCGACCGGTACTGAAATCGGTGAACCTAAGTCAAGTACTTCCATGCCGCGGCGAACGCCGTCCGTTGAGTCCATCGCAATCGTACGGACCGTGTCATCCCCAAGGTGAATCGCCACCTCGAGCGTCAAGTCGACACTGACATCTTGCGCCGATTCAGCCACATGCGTGACTTTGAGGGCGTTGTAGATGTTCGGTAAGTGGTTGTCGAACTTAACGTCGATAACTGGGCCCATGACTGCGACTACGCGGCCTTTCATGCCGTATTCGTTCATCGTGTTAGCCTCCTACAATCTAGAGGGCGTGCGCTTATTCAAGCGCAGCCGCACCTCCGACAATCTCTGTGATTTCTTGTGTGATCGCCGCTTGACGCGCGCGGTTGAACTTGAGCTTGAGTCCACGGATGAGTTCATCCGCGTTGTCCGTCGCGTTCGACATCGCCGTCATCCGAGCCGCGTGCTCCGATACTTTCGCATCGAGGAGCGCGCCATAGATGAGTCCTTCCGCGTAACGCGGGAGGAGCGCTGCTAAGATCGTTTCTTCTTCTGGTTCGTATTCATACATCACATTAGATGCGGTCTGTTCGATATTCCCAAGCGGAAGCAATCGATCAATCTTCACTTCTTGGCTGATGACAGAGATGAATGAGTTGTAGCAAAGCTTCAATTCATCGATCTCGCCTTCACTGAACGCGCCGACCGTCTGTTTGACGATCTCTGCGACTTCAACGAATGATGGCTGGTCGTTGAGTCCTGTCATGGCACTGTACACCGGAATGTTACGGGCCTTGAAGAACTGAACGCCGACCTTCCCGATCACGTACAGACGGTATTCGTCTGTTGAACCGTGTTTGGCTTTCAACTCGCGATACACGTCACGAAGGACGCTGGCGTTGTATCCACCAGCAAGTCCGCGGTCTGACGTGATGACGATATAGCCGGTCCGTTTAACGGGACGGACTTGAAGCATCGGGTGTGTTGCGCCTGAAGTACCGCCGGCAATCGACGAGATGACTTCCTGCAACTTGGTCATGTACGGCTTGAAGTTGGCGTTGCTCCCTTGAGCGCGGTTCAATTTCGAGGCCGACACCATGTTCATCGCTTTCGTGATTTGCTTTGTGCTTTGGGTCGAGGTGATCCGCATCTGGATCTCACGTAATGATGCCATTTCGATTCACCACCTTAATAGACGCTCGTCACCGGATTAAACCGATGGCGAGAACGTCTTTTTGAATTCCGTAAGTGCATCGACCATCGCCTCGTCAGCAGGAAGGTTTCCTGTTTGACGGATTTCACGGCAGAGGTCCGCACGGTTTTGGTCGAGCCATGCGTTCATTTCTTTTTCGAAACGACGGATGTCTTCGACTGGGACGTCATCGAGATGACCTTTCGTGAGAGCGTAGATGATGATGACTTGCTTGTCGACCGAAAGCGGTGCGTTCAAGTCTTGTTTCAAGACTTCAACAGTCCGTTGTCCACGGTTGAGCTTCGCTTGTGTCGCTTTGTCGAGGTCCGACCCGAACTGGGCGAACGCTTCGAGCTCACGGTATGACGCGAGGTCAAGACGGAGCGTACCCGCAACTTTCTTCATCGCTTTCACTTGAGCCGAACCACCAACACGCGATACCGAGAGACCGGCGTTGATCGCTGGACGTACCCCTGAGAAGAAGAGGTCCGACTGAAGGAAGATTTGACCGTCTGTGATCGAGATTACGTTCGTTGGGATGTAAGCCGAGATATCCGACGCTTGTGTCTCGATGAACGGAAGTGCTGTCAATGAACCGCCGCCGAGTTCGTCGTTCAACTTCGCCGCACGCTCAAGAAGGCGTGAGTGGAGGTAGAAGACATCCCCTGGGTAGGCTTCGCGGCCTGGAGGACGACGGAGAAGAAGCGAGAGCTCACGATAAGCTGCCGCTTGTTTCGAGAGGTCATCATACACGACGAGGACGTGTTGTCCGCGGTCCATGAAGTACTCACCCATCGATACCCCAGCGAATGGTGCGAGGTAAAGAAGTGGGGCTGGCTGTGAAGCCGATGCCGAAACAACGATCGTGTAATCGAGGGCGCCGTTTTGACGGAGCGTCTCAACTACGCCACGGACAGTCGATTCTTTCTGACCGATTGCGACGTAGATACAGACCATGTTTTCTTCTTTTTGGTTGATGATCGCGTCGATTGCGATCGAAGTCTTACCAGTTTGACGGTCACCGATGATGAGCTCACGCTGACCGCGACCGATTGGTACGAGGGCGTCAATCGCCTTAATCCCAGTTTGGAGCGGTTCGTGAACTGACTTACGGGCCATAACGCCGTAAGCTTTACGCTCGATCGGGTTGTATGTGTCCGTCACGATCGGTCCGAGACCGTCGATTGGTTGTCCGAGCGGGTTGACGACGCGTCCGAGGAGCGCTTCACCGACTGGAACTTCCATGATGCGGCCCGTACGTTTTACCGAGTCGCCTTCTTTGATGCCTTTGTAGTCGCCAAGGATGATAATCCCGACGTTACCTTCTTCTAAGTTTTGCGCCAAGCCCATTACGCCGTTAGAGAACTCTACGAGTTCCCCCGCCATAACGTTATCGAGTCCGTATGCACGAGCGATACCGTCACCTACTTGAATGACTGTACCTGTCTCACTGACTTCGATTTCAGAACCGTACGAAGCGATCCGCTCTTTTAGCAGGGCGCTGATTTCTTCAGCTTTGATCGTCATTGAATTCACCCCTATTTCTTACGCATTCAACAATTCACGCTCGAGGCGTGTTAGTTTGTTTTCGATTGTGTCATCATACGTCGTGTAGCCGATCTGGACACGAAGTCCACCGATGACGTCTTCATCGACGACGTTCTTCAATTGAAGCGTCTTGTTCATCTTCTGACCGAAGACGAGTTCGACTTCTTTCAACTCTGTTGCCGACAACGGGTAAGCACTCGTGACGAACCCTTCGGCGATGCCACGGTAGTCGTTGATGTAATCAAGGACGTAGCGCGACAAGCCGCGAACCTCGCTCGCACGGTCGTTTTCGACCATGACGAGAAGTGTGTTGAGCACGATATCTGTCATGTCACCAAAGCTATGTGTTAAAAGCTGTGCAAGCTCGCTGTCACTGATCGCCGGATTCGTTAAGAGATCCGTGAGTTCAGGAGTCGCGTGGAGCACTTCATCGAGCAGACGCACTTCCGCTTCGACTTGGTCGAGCGTGCCTTGTTCCCGCGCTAAGTCGAAGAGCGCTTTGGCATAGCGTTTTGCTAACGATGTGTTCATCAGTTAGCACCTTTCGCTTTAGACAGGAAGTCTGTAACGAGGGCACGTTGTTTCACTTCGTCGCCTTTAAGGTCTGACTGAAGGACGTGGCGTGCGGCCGAGAGCGCCTGTGTGACGACTTCGGTCTGGAGCGATTGCTT
Source organism: Exiguobacterium sp. s6 (assembly GCF_018618155.1). Taxonomy (NCBI): domain Bacteria; kingdom Bacillati; phylum Bacillota; class Bacilli; order Caryophanales; genus Exiguobacterium; species Exiguobacterium sp. s6. The sequence goes on along the minus strand of NZ_JACSLN010000001.1, from coordinate 269,103 downwards.
CGCGAGCTCACGCTCACGTTCGATCGCTTTACCCGCCTCGATCTTGATTTGTTCGGCTTCCAAACGCGCCTGCTCCACCAAGCGTGCTTGTTCCGCTTCTGCTTGACGACGGCTTGAATCAAGCATTTCTTTCGATTCTGTACGTGCGGCGCTTAACGCGTCACGTTGTTCGACTACATATGTTTCCGCATCTTTGCGGCTCTTTTCAGCGAGCTCAATTTCGTTCGCTACATACTCTTCACGCTGTCTCATCATTCCAAGGAGTGGTCCCCAAGCAAATTTCTTCAACAGGGCCAAGAGTACGAGGAATGTGAAAAGTGTAAAGATCATATCCAGGATGCGGAGGCCTTCGCCGCCAGCACCAGCTGCAATCATCATCGTATCCATGCATACCCTCCTCTTGACTAAATAAGTGAGGGAGACACGCTCCCTCTTACGTTGTTCTCGTTAACTCGTAATCAAGAGTTGAGGAGAAGGAAACCGACAGCCACACCGATGATCGGGAGGGCTTCAACCAAACCGATACCGATGAACATTGTTTGACGAAGTTCGTTTTTGAGTTCTGGCTGACGTGCTTGTCCTTGTACTGTTCCGTATACGATGAGACCGTTACCGATACCAGCCGCGAGTGCTCCAAGACCGATAACAAGTGCTGTTGCGAGAAGATTCATTTGTTCCATTGTGTATATTCCTCCTAAAAGTTAAGTAAATAGTTTTTTTGTTCAACGCTTTGGCGAGACCTGCCCGAATTAATGCTCGGCAGAAGCTTTATGCCCGATATACACCATTGCAAGCGTCAGGAAAATGTAGGATTGGATAACCCCGATAAAGATTGAGAAACCTTGCCATAAAATCATTGGGAGAATTGCGAACACAGCACCGAGCGGGTTAAGTGCCCCTTCTGCGGTAATTGCGAGTCCCAAGATGATGGTAATCATGATTTCACCGGCAAAGATGTTACCGTAAAGACGCAGACCGAGCGTCAAGGTGTTCGCGAACTCCTCGATGAGCTTGATCGGCAATAAGAACCAGACCGGCTTCACGAATTCCGCCGAGTAGTGCTTCAAACCGTGTAGCTTCACGCCGTAATAGTGCGACATTGCAACGACGAGTGTCGACAATGCCAACGTGACGTAAGGATCGGCCGTCGGTGAGTTGAACCATAGATAGTGACCAGAAATGACGTTAAACGGTAGACCCATTAAGTTTGAGAAGAGAATGAACAAAATCAACGTCATTCCAAACCCGATAAAACGGCCACCTGTCTTCCAGTCCATCGCACTCGAGATAATCCCGCGTGTGAATTCTGCGAAGAATTCCATTAAGTTCTGCTTACCAGTCGGCTTCATAGCCAAGCGTCGCGTTCCCCAAACGGCAAACGTAAATACGAGTAGTGATGCGATCAGCACCGTAATGACGTTCGTCCAGCTCCCATATAACGTATAATCTCCGAGTTGTAGAGAATATGTGGGAAACTCATGACCCATTAGTATTCACCTCTTTTCCTGCTGAGCTGGGCAAGTGTGAACTCGCCAAATTGTATGATGTGGCCGGCGATTAGACCAGTTACCACCGCAATCAGCGATACTCGATCCTCATAAAAGAGACCGACTATCACGGCTAGTGCACCGACTGCCATCCTTGAAACAGTCCCGTGCGACTTCGGGCGTCGTCCATGTTCGATTACGTCAAACATCCGAATGACGCTTCGATTCTGCATATGTAGAATGATGAGACTGGCGACCCCGCCTAAGAACAAGCCGAGAAATACCGGTTTGTACATAGGGACGATGAGCGCTCCGATGAGGAGAATGGCGAACCATCCGATAAACCACTTCGTATAGCGTTTCATCAACTGCTGTTGTGCTTTTCTGTCTGCTTGCACTTGTTGTAAGTTCATTCGTCCTCTCCTGTCAGTAAACTTCGAAGGGTGAGAACTAGCGCCGTGATCCCGAAAGCCATTCCGAGAAGCACTGACACATTCCAACCAAACGTGCCCCAAATTTCACGTCTCGCCCCGTATTGGCCAACGAGATAACCGATGACGATCGGTCCAGCGAGCGCGGTCGAGATTTGAGAGGCGAGCGAGGCATAAGATAGGTAACGATTGTCTTTTTTCGTCATCCCCATCCCCCTTTCGAGCTGCCGAGCCATGCATCTTCTCCATCGGATTCACACTCGCGTGACCATCAAAAGTCACACAAGTTCAGAGTACTGGAAATGGCATAAGAAGTCAATTGATTTCACAATTATAAAAGCGCTTTAAATCAAGTCGTATCAAGGCTTTTACGCAGTTCACAAACTAAATTAAAATCATCAAATTTTAAGAAAGTATGAAGAAACGGTGAAATAAAAATGTTGACTTTATAACATTTCACATTACGAACCAGATGAAGAATAGTTCAGTTATACCTTCACGTTTTGGAAATTACAATGCAAAACGGCTTACGTTCACAAAAGGTTTTGAAACAAACGTTGACCCGATTTTGAAATCGTTTACATCGTCCTGTATCAGTATACCGATTATCTTTTTGTCATGTCGAGGGGTTCTGACGAATTTGTAGTGATGAATATCACACCGCCTTTTCCGAGCGGTCAATCGCCTGGAAAGCCCTTTCTATCAACCCGAAATGGGTGGACAATACCAGTTCGAATGGCTACGATTACGATGTAAGCGCTATCTAAAAATGTGTCGATTTTGTGACTTTCGAAACCGACGCCCGCATCGAATGCATGTTGATGCGTGTGAGGAGGAACTAGAATGGATTGGATGACCCAACTACGCGAGGAAATCGGTGCCGACATCGTCTTCACGGACTCGACGACCCGACTCGCCTATTCGTTTGACGCGACACCGAACTATCAAGCGATGCCGGACGCGATTGTCGCTCCCCGCTCGACCGAACATGTACAGGCCGTACTACGGCTGTGCCATACACATCGCATCCCGGTCGTCCCACGTGGGTCGGCGACGAACCTTGCCGGCGGCACGACGCCGCTTTCCGGTGGTGTCGTCATGGACTTCCGTCATATGGACAAGATTGTCGAGATCGACGAGAAGAATTTGACGGTGACGGTCGAACCGGGCTGTATCACCGCCCATTTGGCACAAGCCGTCGAGGCGAGAGGCCTGTTTTATCCGCCGGACCCGAGTTCGATGAAAATCTCGACGATCGGCGGCAACATTAGCGAGAACTCGGGCGGCTTGCGCGGGCTGAAATACGGGGTCACGGCCGATTACGTGCTCGCGCTCGAGGCGGTCCTACCGAACGGCGACGTGCTCCATACGGGCGGCAAGCTCGCCAAAGACGTGGCCGGGTATGATTTGACGCGTCTCCTCGTCGGCTCGGAAGGGACGCTCGCCGTCATCACGCAAGCGACGCTCAAGCTCATCCCGCTCCCCGAGACGAAACAGACGATGCTCGCCTATTTCGAGGACTTGGACAGCGCGGCCCGGACGGTGAGCCGCATCATCGAGAATCGCGTCATCCCGGCGACGCTCGAGTTCATGGACAAGAAGACGATCGAGGTCGTCGAGGCGTATGCGAACATCGGACTGCCGACCGACGTCGGTGCTCTCCTTCTATTAGAACAGGACGGACCGCGTGACTTCGTCCGGCGCGATATCGAAGCGATGCACGCCGTTTGTCTCGAGGAAGGTGCCTTGTCGGTCGAAGTGGCCCGGGACGAAGCGCACGCCGAGACGTTGCGCTATGCGCGGCGCATCGCCTTATCCGCCCTGGCCCGCCTTAGCCCGACGACGATTTTAGAGGATGCGACCGTGCCACGGAGCGAGATCGCCGAGATGGTCCGGCGCATCGAAGCGATCGGGCGGGCGTACGACATTCAAATCGCCACGTTCGGCCACGCCGGGGACGGCAACCTGCATCCGACGGTCGCGACCGATGCCCGGAACCACGAAGAGATGGAGCGCGTCGAGGCCGCGTTCGCCGATATTTTCGCCGCCGCGCTCGATCTCGGCGGGACAATCACCGGCGAGCATGGGGTCGGGGCGATGAAAGCCCCATATCTCGAATGGAAGCTCGGACCGGCCGGGATAGACGTCATGAAAGGCATCAAGCTCGCCTTCGACCCGCACGGTATCATGAACCCGCAGAAGATGTTCGCCAAAGCGGCGAAGAAACGCATCGTCCAAGGAGGGCTGTCATGAAGCAAAGAACCGAACTTGCCACCCGCATGACCGAACAACTCGACTATGAAGAGATGCTCGGCTGCATGCGTTGCGGCTTTTGCCTGCCGACGTGCCCGACGTATATCCGCTCGAAAGACGAGTCCGCCTCCCCGCGCGGCCGCATCGCCATCATGAAAGGAGTCGTCGACGGGTTGATTGAACCGGATGAGGGCGTCGAGAAGACGCTCAATGAATGCCTCGGTTGCCTCGCCTGTGAGCCGGCATGCCCGGCTGGGGTGCGCTATAGCGTTCTGCTCGAAGACGCACGCGCCGCCATCACCGAACATAAACGTGCGACGGGACAGATGCCCGTCCGCGAGCGGATCGTCCGGAAAGTCGTCTTTGACGGGCTGTTCTTGAATAAAGCGAAGATGGAGACGGCGACGGGCTTCCTTCGCTTTTATCAACAGTCCGGCGTCCAGACGCTCACCCATAAACTCCGCATCCTCGACTGGTTCCCAGACCAACTCCAAAAGATGGAGACGATCTTACCGACGGTCCCGGCGAAGACGGAGCGTAGACGTCGTCCCGAGCGGATTCGAGCGACGGGTGCGACGACGGCCCGGGTCGCCTTCTTCAGCGGTTGCTTGATGGATACGATGTTTTATGAGACGAACGCGAACACGATCAAACTGCTCCAGGCGGCAGGTTGTGATATCGTCATCCCGAAAGCGCAGCAGTGCTGCGGGGCACTTCACGGACATGCCGGTGAACAGGCGGGCGCCGTCACGCTCGCCAAACAGAACATCACGGCGTTCGAGGCCGAGGACGTCGACTACATCATCACGAACGCCGGTGGTTGCGGGGCGTTCCTCGTCGGCTATGATCATCTGTTGAAGCATGACCCGGAATGGGCCGAACGCGCCGAACGATTCACGGCCAAGATCAAAGACTTCGCCTCGATCTTACTCGAGGTCGGCTTCCTCGAGCGAGTGCCGCTCACGATGCCGGCGCAACTCATCACGTACCAAGACTCGTGTCACCTTCGCAACGTGCAAAAAGGGGCACTCGCCCCACGGGTACTGCTCCAGGCGATCGAAGGGGCCGTCTATATCGAGCAGAAGCACGCCGACCACTGCTGCGGCTCGGCCGGTGTCTACAACATTCTGCAGCCCCATATCGCCAACGACATCCTCGAGATGAAGATGGGGCACGTGAACGCCACGGCAGCACAAACGATCGTGACGTCAAATCCGGGTTGCCACATGCAGATGCAACTCGGGATTCAAGAGCATGGGACTGAATCGATGCGCGCCGTCCACTTGGCGGACCTGCTCGTCGAAGCGATGCCATCCTGACCAATCAAGAGGAACGGCCCGCTGATCCGGGTGCTGTTCCTCTTTTTTCTACTTTTATAAAAAAATAGAAGTAATAATCCCCGCTTTATTCGACCTTTAAACGCTTTTTTCAAAAATAATGTTTACAATCCTTCGACAACGGGCATATAAGGTTATGTGAAAATAATTATTGAAAAGGGTGAATGCATGATTGAATTTAAACAAGTGCAAAAAACATTCAAGAACACGACCGTCTTGAAAGAGATGAACCTCACCATCAACAAAGGTGAACTCGTCGTCTTTATCGGCCCGTCCGGCTGCGGGAAGACGACATCGCTCAAAATGATCAACCGTTTGATCGAGCCGACGGAAGGGACGATCATCGTCAACGGACAGGATACCCGGAAGATGGACCCGATTGAACTGCGTCGCCAGATGGGCTACGTCATTCAACAGACCGGGCTCTTTCCGCATATGACGATTCGCGAAAACATTCAATTGATTGCCGGTCTCGAAGGACACGCCGAACAAGACATGGATGCGCGCACCGAACACCTCCTCCGCATGGTCGGCCTCGACCCGGACCAATTCATCGATCGCTATCCGAGCGAATTGAGCGGCGGTCAGCAGCAGCGTATCGGTTTCGCCCGTGCCCTCATGAACGACCCGGAAGTCATTTTGATGGATGAACCGTTCAGCGCCCTTGACCCTGTCACTCGAAACGATCTCCAAGAAGAGCTGTTCAATCTTCAAGAAGAAGTGAAAAAGACGATTGTGTTCGTCACCCATGATATGGATGAGGCGATCAAGCTGGCCGATCGCATTTGTATCATGCGCGACGGGGAAATCGTCCAATTCGATACTCCGGAACAAATTCTCCGGAACCCGAAAGACGAATACGTCGAGTCGTTCATCGGGAAGAATCGGATTTGGAACAGCCCTGAATTCATTAAAGCGAAAGACATCATGATCACCGACCCGGTATCGATCAGCGGGAAGCGGACGGTGCTTCAAGCGATTGAAATCATGCGCTCCCGCAAGGTCGACAGCTTGTTGATCACAGACCGTGATCGTGTCCTTCAAGGACTTATCAAATTAAAAGATGTCCACGGTATCCAAGACAAGACGAAGCGGCTCGAGGAAGTCATGAACACGAATTACGCTTTCGTCTCAATCGAGGACTCGCTCCTCGACATTTTAGACGTCATGAACACGAGCGACCAAGGGTATCTCCCGGTCGTCGACGGTTCGATGCTTCACGGTTTGATCACACGCAGCAGTTTGCTTTCCGTCCTCAGTGAGCAATTCATGCAAGAGGAGGAAACTATATGAATGCCATTCAATCGTTTTTCAATTACTTCACGAGCAACACCGACCAAATCGGGACGCTCTTGCTCGAACACTTACAGCTGACGGTCTTCGCCGTCTCACTCGCGGTCTTACTCGGGGTACCACTCGGGATTCTCATCTTACGGATTCCACGTCTCGCCAAGCCGATTCTCGGTCTGACGAGCGTCGTCCAAGCCGTACCGAGTTTAGCACTCCTCGGATTTTTGATCCCATTCATCGGAATCGGATCGACCCCGGCCATCATCATGGTCGTCTTGTACTCGCTCCTCCCGATCGTGAAAAACACGTATACGGGACTATCGAGCATCCCGGGCGATACGCTTGAGTCGGCCAAAGGGATCGGGCTCACCGACCGCCAAATTTTGAGTAAAATCCAGCTTCCGCTCGCACTGCCGATCATCATGGCCGGGATTCGGATCTCGGCGGTCACGGCCGTCGGTCTCATGACGATCTCGGCGTTCGTCGGAGCAGGTGGTCTCGGTTACCTCGTCTTCGCCGGAATCCAGACCGTCGACAACAATCAAATCCTCGCCGGTGCCATCCCGGCCGGACTGCTCGCCTTGTTGATTGACTTCATCGTCAGTCGCATCGAGTATAAAGTAGCCCCGAACGGCATCGTCCTCGCGGATGGACGGATGAAGAAGAAAACACGTCGTTCTGCGAAGAAAGTGACGAAGCCGCTCATCGTCATCGCGACGGCGTTCACGCTTCTCCTCGCCGGTTCGATTTACGCCTTCACCCGTGAAGACGATACGATTGTCGTCGGTTCGAAAAACTTCACCGAGCAATTGATTCTCGGGAACATGGTCGCCGACTTGATTGAGGACAAGACCGACCTCGATGTGAAACGTCAACTGAACCTCGGTGGCACACAGGTCGCTTTCAGCGCCTTGCGCACCGGAGAGATTGACACGTATGTCGAATATACGGGCACATTGTTCGTCGACGTCTTGAAGCAAGAAGTCGAGAACGACCCCGACGTCGTTTACGACAAAGTCGTGAAGCAAGTGAACGAGCGGTTTAATATCCGGACGCTCGACCCGATTGGCTTCAATAACACGTATGCTATCGCCGTCAAACAAGAAGACGTCGACACGTACGACTTAAAGACCGTCTCTGACCTCGCCGCAGTAAGTGACGAGCTCGTCTTCGGTCCGACGATCGAGTTCTCGAACCGGGAAGACGGCTACCTCGGATTGAAAGAGGCGTACCCGTTCAACTTCCAAGACGTGAAACCGGTCGACGGCGGACTCCGCTACACGGCACTCATGAACAATGAGAGTAACGCCATCGACAGCTTCTCGACCGATGGATTGCTAAAGCGTTTCGACTTGACCGTCCTCGAAGACGACAAACAGTTCTTCCCACCGTACTATGCGGTCCCGATCGTCAGCGAAGAGACGCTCGCCGAGCATCCTGAGCTCGCGGACGTATTGAACTTGCTGAGCGGGAAAATCACGGATGAGACGATGCAAGAACTCAACTACCTTGCTGATGTCGAAAAACAACGTCCGGAGAAAGTCGCCCGCGACTTCCTCATCGAAGAAGGATTGATCGCAGAATAATCATGCAAAAGACGACCATCCCGTATCCATCGGAATGGTCGTCTTTTGGCGTTCCTTGATTCAAACGGCTTTCCCGACCGAGACGCGATTGCGCCCGCTCCGCTTCGCCTGATACAGTGCCCGGTCGGCCGCCTCAATCAAGTCACCTTTCTCGCTACCCGGCGCAGGCGCTTGTTCGGCGACACCGATACTGACACTTACTTTCCGAAGCGGATGATAACCTTCATGCGGGATGTTCAGTTTGAGCACCGCTTGTCGAATGCGTTCAGCAATCTCTTTCGGTTGTCGGGCGTGACGTGGCTTGAGCAGCACCGCGAACTCTTCTCCGCCATAGCGAGCGGTCATCCCGTCTCCCCCGACCGCCTTGTCGATCGCGTTCGCCACCCGTTCGAGACAAGCGTCTCCGGCCAAATGGCCGTACGTATCGTTGTACACCTTGAACGCATCGATGTCGAGCAAGAGGAGTGCGAGCACGTCTCCGGTCTCCGCAGCCTCATCCCACATCCGCTCGAATCGTTCATCGAAGGCGCGTCGATTCCAAATACCGGTCAACGCATCATGCAACGAGCGATGGATGAGCGCTTGTTTGCTGCGCTCGAGCCGGAACGTATGCATGAACGTCAGCAACAGTAACAACGCGATCCCGACGACGATCACGATCACCCACTTCGCCGAGCTCGAGGCGATATCACTCCGGATTGACGCCTGTTGAATAATGTTGTCGATATCCTCACGAATCGCCGCATCGACGTCCCGAAATCGATTGATGTAGCCGATGCCACTATAGCGTCGCGCGTTCGCCATTTCAATATCTCCGGCCTCGACGAGCTCAATTTGCGATTCGTGGAACGCTTCCATCTGTCGGATGAGCGGCAACGCCTCTTCTTGAATCAACTCCTGCATGATCGGGTGACGATGATCGAGTTCTCGGATGACGTGAATCGTCTCCGACAACGAGCGCTTCGTCGCTTCATACTGTTCGAATGACAGGGTATCTTGATTATATGTATAGCCTCGGACCGACAGCTCTTGATCGAGCAACAACCGGAGCAGCTCTGAGGCGGCGTTCGCAATCGGGATCGCCTCTTCGACGATACGACGGTTCTCTCGTTCGATATCTTGAAACGCGCTATAGCTCCAGATGCTCGTCAAAAACAGCGCCATCAAAGAAATGAGCAAATATCTTTGTAGTAGTGAGAATTTAGTCTTCACGGCGTCTCTTCCCTTTTTCATGATCAAACCGTCAAGCGGCCCTTCCTTTTCTACTATCGGTCGTGACTCGCTTCACCTCAACTATTTTGAATCGATCGCGGCACATTCCACAAAAAAGAGGATCACTCGGATCCTCTCTGTACGGGTTCGTGCTTATTTTGTTCCGAACAAACGGTCACCCGCGTCACCGAGTCCTGGGACGATGTAACCATGGTCGTTCAACTTCTCGTCAAGTGCGGCGAGATAGATTTCGACGTCTGGGTGTTCAGCTTGAACACGTTCCACACCTTCAGGGGCTGCGCAGAGGCAAGCGAGCTTGATCGACTTGGCACCGTGCTTTTTAAGCGCGGCAATCGCATCAGCGGCCGAACCACCAGTTGCGAGCATCGGGTCGACGACGATGAAGTCACGCTCTGTGACGTCCGTCGGCAACTTGAGATAGTATTCGTGCGGCTCGAGCGTCTCCGGGTCACGGTATAGACCGATGTGACCGACTTTGACGTTCGGCATCATTTTGAGGAAGCCATCCACCATGCCGAGGCCTGCCCGTAAAATTGGGACGATTCCCAATTTCTTGCCGGCGATCATCTTCTGTGTCGATACAGAGACCGGTGTCTCGATTTCTACATCAGTAAGCGGAAGGTCGCGTGTAATTTCGTATGCCATGAGTGACGAGACCTCGTCTACGAGTTCACGGAACTGCTTTGTCCCCGTCTCTACTTTGCGCATAATCGTCATCTTGTGCTGAATCAATGGGTGGTCATAAACGTGTACTTTGCCCATCATGCTTCACTCCTCTCTCAATCTCTCTTGAGCATTGTACCCTAACTTTTCTGAGAAAGGTAGGGTCAACTTCTGTTTTCTAAGAGGTCAGACGAAACCCGAAGGAACGGAATCGATCCCTCGGGCTTCAGGTGACACGTCGATCAGAATTTGAAGAAATTCAGAAAACCGGCCGTCTTGTGTTTCACTTTTCCACACATCTTGCCTTTGGCGGCCTGATGGTGTTTTGACGTTTCATGCTTGGCGGCATGTTTTTTAGCATGCTTCTTTGCAAGTTTTTTTGCCTTCTTCTTGTCTTTCTTCTCTTGCTTCAACTCGGCTTTTGTCTTTTGTGTCGACTTCTCTTTTGACGCAGTCTGGTCATTCGTCGACGGAGCCGGTTTCGTCGTTGTCGTCGGCTTAGCGACTGGCGTTGTTGACGTTCCTGTCGCAGGTTTGGTCGCGGCTGGCTTCGTTGTTGTAGCCGGCTTTGTCGTAGTTGTTTCAGCTGGCTTCGTTGTTGTCGTTGTAGCCGGCTTTGTCGTAGTCGTTTCAGCTGGCTTCGTTGTTGTCGTTGTAGCCGGCTTTGTTGTCGTCGTTGTAGCCGGCTTCGTCGTAGTCGTTTCAGCTGGCTTCGTTGTTGTAGCCGGCTTTGTCGTAGTCGTTTCAGCTGGCTTTGTTGTCGTCGTTGTAGCCGGCTTTGTCGTAGTCGTTTCAGCTGGCTTCGTTGTTGTCGTTGTAGCCGGCTTTGTCGCCGGTGCTACCGCGACTGGCGCTGGTGTCGGCGCCGTGTCTTTCGTACGTGTCACAAGTCCCGCGTTCCAGTTCACGTAAGCATCCGCTTCATGGAAGTGGATGAAGCCAGAATCTGTGGCGAGCTTGTGGCTGTCCGCGCTAAGACGTGTCGAAATCGTGAGCGTCTTGACCGAGTGCTTCGCGTCGACCGCTTGTAGTTTCTTGATCATGTTTTGTGACCAAGCGTCGCTCTTGATCGTATCGGCGTTGAAGCTCTCCCACATGATGCCGTCGACATATGGCGCCGTCGATGTTTCAAGTGTGTCGAAACCCCAGTTTTGGACCATGGCGATATCCCCATAGCGAGCCCGTGCTTGTTTCAAGAAGTTGACGAGGCCGTCACGTTGTTGCTTGAGCACCGTCGGGTTGTTCAAATGTTCGTTATCGATATCACCGACCGTGTCCATGAACACGCCATCGATGCCTTTGGCGACGACTTGGTTCTGGATTTCCGTAAGGAGTAACCCTTGGAAGTGCGGCGAAGCGATGTTCGTCAAGTACGAATCCCATTCCGAGTAATGGACACGTTGTCCGTTACGCGTAAAGAAGTCACCTGACTGAAGTTTTGACATGAGACCGGTGTTCCATGTCGCGACTTCCATGACGCTAATATAACCGAGCACTTTCGTCCCGCGTGCTTTGATTTGCTCCACTTGTGCTTTCGTGTAGTGGAGCGGCTCAATGATGACGAGATCGTAGTTCTGCATATCTTTTAGAATCGCTGCCGTTGGATGGCCATAATACACTTGATAGTTCTTCACACCGTCGAGTGGGTTCATGGTTTGTGCCCCCGTTTTAGACATGTTCAGACTAACAATTAACAACACTACCGTTAGAGACATAATTAACTTTTTCAATTTCACTACCTATTCCTCTCCTGATGACTGACAAAACGTGGTGACGGACGATGATGGTTGAATGGAGTTGTGTCTCGTTGCTCCCCCCTTTCTTTCTATTCAAATGACGAGAAGGTTAGTGCTGTGTGTTTTATGGATGTATCGGATTCGTGTATGTAATGTTGAACCTTCGCAAAAAAAATTATAGGATAGTTTTTCACGAAAACATAGTGTCAATTTGACAACAAAAAACCGCTTCACGACATGAAAGTGTCATGAAACGGGTAAAACAATAAGTTATTTGGTCATATGTAAGTATTCAGCGTTGACTCTAATTCGAGACGATCAATCAAATAGACTCGTTCCGTCTCGACGTCCATCAATTGAAGGGTGTCTTGCCCTTCCTCCATCCAGACGTCAAACCGTTGTTCGGTCAACTGCTCATAGAGCGCGAGCGTCCCGCATCGTTCCCCGGTCGGCTGTCCACTACTCGGCTTCACGTGGGATAACAATTCAAATAGGTCGCTCGTACTCGGTCCACCGAGATGGGCGATTTTCGTCTCCGTCTCATACGTCGCCAGACGCATCGTCTCTTTGGGCTCCGATACAATCGTCAATTCCCCGGCGCCAGGCCGTTTCACCGTGCCCCACACCTCGATTACGGTCCCGTAACGTTCCGACAACTCGACCGATGCCCGTTCAGTGAAATCATGGATGGGCACATCTGCTAGGACAACCCGCTTCAGCAGCCTGCGCTCATTCGCAATTGATGCAAAAACGGCTTCCGTTGAGTCGACGGCGACATATTCGCCCGTGAAGACGGCCGGGAGCACGGTACGTTCCCATGCTTCTTCCCTCCCCATCTGTAACGTGATTCGCTTGTCAGCCAATTGAGTCAAAAAGGCGACCCCATCGTTCTTCCCGCTCTCAAAGACGAACAATCCGGGCTCGATCATTTGCCCTTTCGCCGCCCCGTCCTGAAAGACTTGGTACGTGACGTGGAGCGCCCCCCGGTCCGGTGTCTCATACCGGAAGACGGATCCTGGGATGATCGTCTCGTGTACCTTATTGACCGAGAAGGACTGTACCACATTTTCGACGTTCGGTTCAGGAATGAACGACAGCGTATCTCCGACTTCGATTTCAACAGAATTCGCCGTAACGGCAGCCTCAAACGCTGCAATCTTGTCCGTGCGGAAGACCCGTGCGTTTTGCTCGTCACTGTTCAAGCACGAGACGTAGTGCGACTCCCCGCTCCGCCAATATTTGACGGTCTTGCTGCCTAATTCGTCGTAGAAAGGATGACGGAATGTAATGGAGGCCACTTCAGCCCGACGCATCGGCAACACGTCCGTCGGTTTTTGCTCACAGTAATTCAATAATCGCGACTTCAGCGCAGACGTCAACGGGATGTCTCGGTCTTGGTGAATCGCATACGTCGACAATGACCGCAAGTTGAGCGCGTTCGTCTCGTTTGCGCCACATCCGCTTAAAAAGATGATGCCAACGATCATCATCCATAAGACGTGTTTCATTCCGCCCCCTCCTTTCACATTTATTTGGGTACTATCACCTAAAATTTTCTTTTTCACTTTATCATACAATAATAATTACTTATATAGTTAGAAGAACAAACAAAAAATGCCACTTGCGTGGCACTTTTTTAGTCGTCATCTCGGTCGTCGTCTTGATTATCGTCCCGATCGTCATCTTGGTCGTCATCATTTTGATCGTCGTTTTGATCATCTTGATCGTCTTGGTCATCCCGGTCATCGTCACGTTCAATCTCTTTCACTTGCTGTTGAAGGTTCAACTCAAGTTTAACGCGGTCACCGGCTTTTGGCGCCTCATCGTCAAGCTCGTAGCGGCTCGCGAGTTTGAACGTCTCTGACTTGCCGTCACGCTCGATGGTCACGTCACGGTCCGACAGACTGACGAACGTGCCGTAGATGTCGAAGTCGTCACTCTCACGGTCGACTTCCTTCACTTCCTCGTTTTGATTGAACTCGAGTTTGACGCGGTCACCGGCTTTCGGTGTGTCGTCGTCAATCTCATGACGGGCCGCGAGCGGATACGTCGATTCTTTACCGCTGAAGCTGATCGTCACGTCCCGGTCTGATAGGTTGACGAGGGTACCATACAATTCATAATCATCGTCATCGACCGAGCGGACCGGCGTATCACTCGAGGCTGTTCCTTCTGTCGACGCGGCCGCTTCTTGGTTCGCCTCGTCTTGTGCGTCATCTGCAGCATCATCCGTTCCACTGTTCACACTGTCGACCGACCGCGGGACGATGACCGTGTCCGTGTTGTCATTCGCAACATACAACCCGATCCCTGCGACGGCGAGGACTGCCAAGCCGACGCCTAAAATCCATCCGATTAGTTTCATGATGTTTCCTCCTCGTTTCATGTGGTGAACTTGTTCTACATCTTCATCATAGAACGGTGACCTTAGAGCACCACGAGGATTCCATTAGAAAATGATGAGAATCTGCGAAAGTTTTGTCATTTTGCGACGAAGAAGACGCTGCCGTCCGGCGCGTTCGCGTAACTGCCGACCGACCAACCGTTCATGTCGGCCACTTCCTTGGCGATGGCGAGCCCGAGTCCGCTGCCGCTCCGGTCCCGCGCCTCATCGAGTCGATAAAAACGGTCGAACAGACGCGCCCTGCCGTCATCGCTCAGCGTCGTCCCATGGTCACGCACTTCAATCCGACTCGGTGTCATCGTCACGTGCGTGTCAGTCGCGTACTTCAAGCTGTTGTCGATGAAGATGACGACGAGCCTTTGCAGCGAATCACGGTGCCCGTACCACGTTCCTGTCGCCTCGATTGGAACCCGGACGCCATGCGAACGCTCGAACCGCTCGGTCAATTGTTCGGCGAGCTCGGTTAATTCAATCGCTTCAGCCTCGATTTCTTCAAGTGAGGAGAAGCGGCTCAGTTCAAGCATCGGTTCAATCAAGTCTTCGCGCATTTGCCGGGACTCGGTCAAAATATGGTCGATCGCCTCGTCACGGACGGCCGGGTCGCTTTGTCCCCAGCGCCGGAGCAGTTTGGCGTACCCTTCGATGACCGTGAGCGGCGTCTTCAGTTCATGTGAAACATCGGCGACGAAACGACGCTGTTGCTCCATCGACCCTTCGACCCGGCCAATCATTTGATTGAAGCCGGTCGCAAGTGTCGACACTTCGTCTTGGCTCGTCCCGACATCGATGGTCTCAAGGGTGCCCGATTCCGTGATTCGTTCCATCGTCGTCTCGAGCCGGCGGAGCGGGTCGAGCCCTTGCCTGACGATCCAAAGGCTGCCGATGAACGTCATCGCCACGGCGATCAAAAAGATGATGAGAAAGATCGTGGCGAGCGTCTGGAGTGTCTCACTCACGGCCGCGTCTTGAAACGCGTAGCCGAGCCCGTTCGACGTCGCGATGACGAACCAGTCGTCGACGAGGGCCGGCTCGCCGAAATTGACGGGAAACCGCAATCCTTCCTCGGCCTCTCCGCCGATGATGCCCCAGGCGCCGTTCGCTTGTCGCTCGAGCACGACACTGTCCTCGTGTAACGACAAGACGGCCTGGCGATTCCGCTCGTCCTCCTCGAGCAAGCTGAGTGCCTGGCGCAAGACGTCATAGCGGGCGTCGACGATCTGTTGACGCGAGACGAGCCAGGCGACACCGAACGAGGTGATCAGGAGGAACAACATGAACCCTGCCATCGCCAAGGCAATCTTCGTCCGTAGCTTCACCTTATTCACCACGCTTCAGCATATAGCCGACGCCTCGGACCGTCTGAATCCAAGAGCCTCCGAGTTTCTTGCGGACATAGCGGACGTACACATCGACGACGTTCGTGTCCCCGTAATAGTCAAAGCCCCAGACGTGTTCGACGAGTTGGTCGCGCGTGAGCACGCGTTCCGAATGTTCGAGCAGATAGACGAGCAAATCGAACTCTCTCCGGGTCAGGTCGACTTTTTGCCCCTCGCAGATTACTTCGTGACGATTGACGTCGACGGTCAGCCCTTCATAAGATAAGACCCGTTCACTCGTATCGACTTGGACGTGTTGCCGCATCCGTAAGAACGCCCGGATCCGTGCGAGCAACTCTTCCATCTCGAACGGTTTCGTGATGTAATCATCGGCCCCGAGGTCGAGCCCGCTCACTTTGTCGTAACGGTCCCCACGTGCCGTCACCATCAATACCGGGAGAAGCGGTTGCTCTTCTTTGACGCGGCGAACGACTTCAAGTCCGCTCATCTGTGGCAACATGACATCGAGCAACATGAGGTCAATCCCACCAGTGAGTGCTCGGTCGAGCCCGGTCCGCCCGTCATGAGCGACCTCGACTTGATAACCGGCATGCATAAGTTCAAGTTCGAGTAATCTGGCAATTTTAGCATCGTCTTCAACGACGAGAATCGTAGGCATTCCATTCATCCTTTCTCAAAAAAACGCCGAGCAGTCCGCCCGACGCATCATTCTAAGTGTTCCCGGATTCCTCAGTCAAAAAACGGACGAACTGCTTCTGGAATCGCTTGTTCGAGGCGCAATTCGAGTGAATCGCCCATCCGGTCAAACGTCGTTTCAATCCCTTCCGCCTGAAACGCTAAATCAGTCCCGACTTGAGCGATTTGGTCGAGCCAAGCGTTACCGGTCAAGGTGAATAATAAGAACCCGGCGACCCCTGCCGCCATGAGTGTCAATGCGAGCGCACCGACGGCCACTCTTCGAATCATTCTTCTGATCTTTCCTCTGCTAGTTGAGCGCATATGTCCCTCTCCCTTGTCTATTTTCTTTCTTTACTGTACGGGAGCGAGCTGAGAAAGAGCGGTGAAACAGATTAGAATTTGATGAGAAAAAGAGGCCACAGCACGCTGCGACCTCATTCTTCCTCGAGCACCGATTTGGCGATCGGCGCCCAATACGTTCCATCCATGGCAGCGACTTCTGCGAGCGTCGTCCGGTACATGTCGTCCCCGGCCTTCTTCTCGGCGATGCCTTTCATCCATAAGACGTCCGCTTTATACCCTGATTCGGGATACGTCTCGACGTAAGCGGCATAGTCTTCAATCTCCGCTTCACCGAGCTTGTTGTCGACGAGCAAGCGATAAAATCCGACCGCCTGTTCTTGACCGGCTTTCGCCTTGCCGACGAGGAGCGCATCGGCTTCCTCGTATCGTTTGTCCGAGACGAGTGTCTCGACTTTAGCGAGCGGGATGACGGCCGGTGCCTCAGGCGACTCGGTCGTCTCGTCCTCGGTTTGGAGCGCCTCGTTCGCTTCTTCAAGCCGGGCGACTTCTTTCTCGAGTTCTTCTAACCGTTTCGCGAGTGCCTCCTCTTCCGTCACCGTCACGACCCGCTCGTCGGAAGCGGACGGCGTCACTGGGGGTGGCGCCGGGTCCGGCCAAAACGCGAGTGCGACCAGCCCGAGTCCGACGACGAGCGGCAGGCCGAGCCATGTCTTGTCCCACTTGAACGCGTTCTTCCAATCCGACAAGTCCGCATGACCGATGACGGCCGGGGAGAACGAACGAAAGCGGCGCTTGGCCGCCTTCTTTCCGTTCGCCTTCACTTCGAGCGCGAGCCCGAGCCGATGAAACGCCGCCGGCACTTTCATCCCGAGAAGCGGTACGATCCGTTCACTTGCCTCGATATAATAGCCATGATCGAGCAGCGTCGTGACGACCTCGAACTCGTTCGCGACGAGGCGAAACGTCGGGTCGTGCTCCCCTTTTCGGACGAGCCATTCGGTCATATCGATGAGCGGTAGTTCCGCGAGTTCCCGATCTGCGAGTGTCCGTACGTCCATTCGTCAGCCTCGTTCAGGATAGAGCGGGAACTTCGCCGTCAACGCGCGCACGGATTCGTGCGCTTCCGCGAGCACTGCTTCATCTTCATGGTTCGTCAAGACGCGCCCGATCAAGCGAGCGACTTCACGCATATCGTCTTCTTTCAATCCGCGTGTCGTCATCGCTGCCGTCCCGAGTCGAATCCCGCTCGTCACGAACGGTGAGGCCGGATCGAATGGGATCGTGTTCTTGTTGACGGTGATGCCGGCCGCGTCGAGCGCATGCTCGGCCGCTTTCCCGGTGATATCGATGCCACGGAGGTCGACGAGGAGAAGGTGGTTATCCGTGCCGCCCGATACGATGCGGAGTCCCTCTTCTTCTAATCCTTGCGCGAGCACTTGTGCGTTCTTGATGACTTGTGCCTGATAATCTTTGAACTCAGGTTGAAGCGCTTCTCCGAACGCCACTGCCTTCGCAGCGATGACGTGCATGAGCGGACCGCCTTGAATCCCTGGGAAGATCGACTTGTCGATCGCCTTGGCGAACTCCTCTTTACAGAGGATCATGCCGCCGCGTGGACCGCG
Source organism: Exiguobacterium sp. s6 (assembly GCF_018618155.1). Lineage (NCBI taxonomy): Bacteria > Bacillati > Bacillota > Bacilli > Caryophanales > Exiguobacterium > Exiguobacterium sp. s6. The sequence goes on along the minus strand of NZ_JACSLN010000001.1, from coordinate 250,743 downwards.
GAGCGTCTTGTGTGTCGTCGTCGTCACGAAGTGCGCGTGCTCGACCGGGTTCGGATGAAGCCCGGCCGCGACGAGACCGGCGATGTGCGCCATGTCGACCATGAGGTAAGCATCGACGCTATCGGCGATCTCACGGAACTTGGCGAAGTCGATTGTCCGCGGGTACGCCGAGGCACCAGCGACGATGAGTTTTGGTTTATGTTCTTTCGCGAGGGCTGCGACAACGTCATAATCGATGTGTTCTGTCTCTTTGTCCACACCGTATTCGACGAAATTGTATTGAACGCCTGAGAAGTTGACCGGACTTCCGTGCGTCAAATGGCCACCGTGCGACAAGTTCATGCCGAGCACCGTGTCACCGGCTTCAAGGACTGTAAAGTAAACGGCCATGTTCGCTTGGGCACCCGAATGCGGCTGCACGTTGGCATGTTCTGCACCGAACAGCTCTTTCGCGCGGTCGCGGGCCAAGTTCTCGGCCACGTCGACGAACTCACAACCACCGTAGTAGCGACGGCCTGGATAACCTTCCGCGTACTTGTTCGTGAGCACGCCACCTTGCGCTTCCATGACTGCTTCTGAGACAAAATTCTCCGAGGCAATGAGTTCGATGTTCTCGCGTTGGCGACCGAGCTCGTGTTGCATCGCTTCAAACAATTCCGCATCCTGTACTTTCAACTTCGTCGTGTTTACCATGTTGAAACCCCCTCTGAATGTCTAAAAATCAACACCCCCATCGTAACATATGCTTCTTTTTTTGGGTATCGTCTAATCAGAGGGCAAGTTGGGTATCATATGAAAGAAGACGATCAGAGGAGGATGTTTATGATTGAGACAAAACAGATCACGATTACCCCGTTTGAACGCGAGCGGACGGTTCGGATTTATACACCTGCGGATTACGACACGACGGACAAACGTTATCCCGTGCTCTATATGCATGACGGCCAGAACGTGTTCGCCGACGAGGACGCGAGCTATAAGATGAGTTGGCGCGCCGGCGAGTATGTGGACGCCTCGAAACGCGACTTGATCATCGTCGGCATCGACAGTGCCCCCGGCGAGATGCGACTCGACGAATACGGACCGTGGGAAAACCCATACATCGGTGAGAGCTTGCTCGGTCAAGACGTGACGCTCGGCGGCCAAGGGTCGGCTTACATTGAATACATCGCCCAAGAGTTAAAACCGATGATCGATGCGAACTATCGGACGAACCCGGACGAGACAGCGATGATGGGTAGTTCGATGGGCGGCTTGATCTCGATTTACGCCGCATGTGTCTATCCCGACATCTTCAAACGCGTCGCCTCGCTATCATCGGCGTTCTGGTTCAACCAGACCGAGCTTGAACAGTTAATCGAGTCGAGCGATTTGAGCGGTGTCGAACGTCTATATATGGACGTCGGTCGGAAAGAAGTCGAACAACCGTCAGCGGACGGTCCGACGAACGAGATGTATCTCGAGTCGAGCGAACGCGTCTATGCGCTCCTCCGCGACAAAGTCGACCATATCCGTTTCGAGGTCATCGAGGAAGGCGTGCATAACGAGCTCGCTTGGCGTGAACGGTTCCCGATGGTCCTTTCCTACTTGTTCAGTGAAGAGTTATAACGCAAAAAAAAGCCGGTCCTCGCGACCGGCTTTCGTTTATTTCGCTGGATAGTGGGCCCGGGGGCCGCCAATCAGTTTCGGCCGCGTGACGGCGAACGTGACATACGCCTCACCGAGCTGCTTCGCTGATAAACGGACCGGGATCGCGACCGGCTTCAAATGCATACCGATCAGCGTCGACCCGATATCGATCCCTGCATCCGCTTGAATCGATTCGACGACGCAAGGTGTATCGAAGCTTTCGTACGCTTTCTCCGCCATCGCCCCGCCCGCTGCGCGCACAGGGACGACCGTCACTTCTGTCAAACCGAACTGTTTCTGCGTCCGTCGTTCGACCGTGAGCGCCCGATTAATATGTTCACAGCCTTGAAAGGCGAGATGGACGCCGGTCTTGTCGCGAAACGTCAGAAACGCTTCGATGAAGTCCGACGCCACATCAATCGAGCCCGCTTTCCCAATCGTCTTACCGACGACCTCACTCGTCGAACAACCGATGACGAGAATCTTGTCCTCATCTAACGGAAACCGTTCGTGCAACTCCGTCAATAAGTTCAAAAGCTCCGCCTTCATCGTCGTCACTTCGTTTCGTAAGCGCTCATCTTATCGACACGGTTCGAGTGGCGTCCGCCCTCGAAATCTGTATCGAGCCATGTCGCCACTAAATCGAGTGCAAGACCCGGTCCGATGACGCGCTCGCCCATTGTCATGATGTTCGAGTCGTTGTGTTGACGTGTCGCTTTCGCGCTGAACGAGTCATGGACGAGTGCCGCCCGGATGCCTTTCACTTTGTTGGCGGCAATCCCGATGCCGATCCCTGTTCCGCAAATCAAGATGCCACGGTCGAACTCACCAGCCGCGACGGCTTCAGCGACCGGAATCGCCACGTCTGGATAATCGATTGACTCGGCCGAGTGTGTCCCGAAGTCCTTATACTCGTGACCAAGCTCTTCCAATAGTCCGATGATGTCTTTTTTCAAGTTAAATCCGCCATGATCGGCGCCAATTGCGATTTTCATTCGTTCATTCCCCCGTCTTCTTTGGTAGGCGTCTCGGTGGTTTTGTCACCTTTGACCCGTCATTCGTCAATTTTAGCACAAGTCGATTCACGAGTGGTTCGAGTTCGTTTCGGACTTGGCGGTAGACGTTCATCGACCCTCCGAACGGGTCATTGATGTCGCGCTCGAGTCCGGTGACGAACTCGTATAACGTGAACGTGCGGTCGGCCAAATCCGGGTACGTGTCCCGAATCTGTTCACGATGCGCCCGTGTCATCGTCAAGATGACGTCCGCCCAACGTCCGAGGACGTCGTCGAATGTCTGGGTCACGTGATCGAGCTCAATTCCTCGTTCACGCAACACTTGGAGTGCATTTTCTGAGGCGTCGAACCCTTGCATCGTCCGCAGCCCGGCCGAACGAATATCGAACTCGTCCCCCGTCACTTTCGAGCGGAGCAGGGCCATCGCCATCGGGCTTCGGCATGTGTTCCCACTACATATGAATAATACGCGTTTCATTGACATCGCGTGATCCTCCTCTATGTCCTTAAGCCTCTTCCTGTGGACGGATGACTTTACCGCCTGCCGCCTTGTAGAGGCGGTTATATACGGCAAGAGCGACTCCCGTCGGTTCAATCCGATTCACGTAAATCTCTTCTACATCCGTCTCATCAAACTTTCGCAACGCCTCATACAAACGCTGGGCCGCTGTCTCCATCGAAATACCGAGGGAGAGGGTGACGTCCGCCGGGGTCGTCGCTTCATCGAATACGAGTGCGCCAACTCGCTTGCCCGTCGCCTGTCGTGTCGTGATGACACGGACGAGGTCATCGCGTCCTCCTTCGACTAAATAAAGAGGGGCGCTCGGGGCGTAATGGGTGTACTTCATTCCTGGTGATCGTGGCGCAACTGCTTCATCGCTCAAGTTGGCATCGAGAATGACCGGGCCGATGACCGCCTCAATCGCTTCTTTCGTCACGCCGCCCGGACGTAAAATCGTCGCCGGCTCCGTCGTGCAGTCGATCACGGTCGATTCGACACCGATGCCTGTCGGTCCCCCATCCATAATACCCGCGATCCGGCCAGTCAAATCATCTGCCACGTGCCGGGCTGACGTCGGTGATGGACGTCCAGAACGGTTCGCGCTCGGTGCCGCCAGTCCAAGACCGGACGTACGGATCAATTCCAGCGCGGCCGGATGATTCGGCATTCTGAGTCCGATCGAATCAAGACCAGCCGTCACGAACGAAGACGCTCGGCCGTTCGACGGTAAGATGATGGTCAAGGCACCAGGCCAAAACGCTTCCATCAAGCGTCTGGCGACTGGCGGGATGGTTTGCGCGAAATGCTCGGCCTGTTCGACCGAGGCCACGTGGACGATGAGCGGGTTGTCCGACGGTCTTCCTTTCGCCTCGAAAATCTTTTTGATGGCGACGTCGTTCGTCGCGTCTCCGGCGAGTCCGTAGACGGTCTCCGTCGGCATGGCGATCACCTCGCCCGCCTGCAAGAGACGTACCCCTTCCTCAACTTCTGTCGGCTTGATCCATTTCGTTTCCATGCGCAATCCCTTCCCTCACGGCGTAGACGATTCGGTCTTTGCCGTTTATATCTTTTAAAATACCCGTTTCTGCTTCAGGATAACGTTCGGACAGGTACGATTTCACAACTTGTCCTTGATTATACCCGATTTCAAATGCAATCAATTGCCAATCGGCACACAAGACGCGCATCGAGTCGGCGATGATCTTCCGATAAAAATCGAGCCCATCCACTCCTCCGAACAAGGCGAGATGCGGCTCATAGCCTGCGACCGTCTCATCGAGCAGTTCGTCGGCCTCGATATAGGGCGGATTCGAGACGAGCACACGAATCGAGTCGTCGGCAATCGGGGCGAGGCAATCTCCTTCATGGAAGGACACGTCCGCCCCGAGCGCTGTTGCGTTCCGCTTGGCGACAGCAATCGCTTCCCGGGAAATATCGACCGTCTGGACGCGGACACCGAGTTCGAGACTTAGCGTGACGGCGATTGCCCCGCTGCCGGTCCCGATATCGACGATGTCATCATCGGCCACGTCGGTCACATGCTCAACGACCCATTCGATCAACTCTTCCGTTTCCGGGCGCGGAATCAAGACGTCCCGATTGACCTCGAACATCCGCCCGTAAAATGGGGCGTGCCCAATCAAATGCTGGACCGGCTCACCTGCGAGCAGGCGCTCGAATCCTGTTCGGAATTCAGATTCTTCATCATCTGTCAATTCGTCGGATAAACGGATGAGCAGTCCCGTCCGATCGACGTCAAGGACGTGCATGAGCCACCACTCCGCGGTCGAGGCATCGCGCCCCGCGTCAAGAAGTTCCCGCTCCGCTTGCTTCAATCTCGCGGCGATTCGCATCAGTCCACGTCCTCCATGAGACGGGCCTGTTCGTCCATGACGAGGGCGTCGATGATATCCTCGAGTTCCCCAGCGAGGACGCGGTCGAGCTTTTGAAGCGTGAGTCCGATGCGGTGATCGGTCACGCGGCTCTGTGGGAAGTTATACGTCCGAATCCGCTCCGAGCGGTCCCCTGTCCCGACGGCAGACTTGCGCTGCGCTGACAGTTCTTCGAGGTGTTCGCTCTGCATCTTGTCATAGAGCCGAGCCCGGAGCACTTTGAGTGCTTTGTCTTTATTCTTATGTTGCGACTTCTCATCCTGACATGAGACGACGAGTCCCGAGGGAATGTGCGTCAACCGCACGGCCGATTGGGTCGTGTTGACCGACTGGCCCCCTGGTCCGGACGACGTGAACGTGTCGACACGGACGTCTTTCATATCGATATGCACTTCGACGTCTTCGGCTTCCGGCAATACCGCGACGGTCGCCGTCGATGTATGGATGCGTCCGCCCGACTCGGTCGATGGGACGCGTTGAACCCGATGCGCCCCATTCTCGAACTTCAATTTCGAGTAGGCGCCGGTCCCGTTGATCAGGAACGTCACTTCTTTGAAGCCGCCGAGTTCTGTATAGTTGGCGTCGATCAATTCGGTCTTCCAGTTCTGCCGCTCGGCGAAACGCGTGTACATCTTGTACAAGTCGACTGCGAACAGTGCCGCTTCGTCCCCACCGGCCGCTCCGCGAATCTCGACGATGACGTTCTTGTCGTCGTTCGGGTCTTTCGGCAACAGCAAGACGCGAAGTTTCGCTTCGAGCGCCTTCACTTCCGGCTCGAGAAGCGCCATCTCTTCTTTGGCGAGCTCCCGCATGTCGGCATCGAGTGTGCGGTCTTCAAGCATGAGTTTCGCTTCTTTATACGCCGTGCTCGTCTCTTTATAGTGGCGATATGCCTGTACCGTCTCCTCGAGCTGAGACTGTTCTTTTGAATATTGTCGTAATTTATTCGCATCGCTGAGCACTTCAGGGTCAGCGAGCATCTCATTTAATTGCATATAGCGTTCTTCTAATACGCTCAAACGGTCAAACATGATGATCCGTCCTTTCTCCGTCAAATCGAACTGTCTTCATTATAGCAAAAAACGAACCGCCGAGGGCGGTCCGTGGACGTCAGTCGGCCACTGTATGGCGGACTGGGCGTGGTTTATTCGGGACGTCATGACAATGACGGCAACGCGGCTCATACGACTCCGAGGCACCGACCAAGATGACCGGATCCTCGAAACGGGCCGGTTCCCCGTCAATCAGTCGTTGCGTCCGGGAAGCCGGCGCCCCGCATGACAGACAGATCGCCTGCAGTTTCGTGACGAATTCGGCACGTGACAACAGTTCCGGCATCATCGTGAACGGCTCGCCTCGGAAGTCCATGTCGAGTCCAGCGCAGATGACACGTTTGTCTTCTGACGCCAATTGCTCAATCACATCGACGATCCCTTCGTCGAAGAACTGAACCTCGTCGATGGCGATGACTTGCGTCTCTTCGCGCACCGCATCGTACAAATCTTGACTCGATTGAATCGGTACGGCCACGACCGAATTGCCGCTGTGGGAAACGACGTTTTCCTCATGGTAACGGTCGTCAATCGCCGGTTTGAACACTTGGACAGGGATTTTCCCGTAATGCGCCCGACGGACACGGCGGATCAGTTCCTCCGATTTCCCAGAAAACATACTCCCACAAATCACTTCTATCCAACCGTAACGGTTCGTCACATGCATCATTCTACTTCGCCCTCTCCTTCGTTAATCGCTTTCCGATTATAACCATCTTTCGGTCACAGGAAAAGGGTTGACTTCTGACAAAAATCGGAACGGCATGCTCCCGTCCCGATTTCGCTTCATTCGTCTGCCGCTTCTTCTTTTTTATTATCAATCAAATGCAATTTTCGAGCGAGCGGTCGAATCGTCAGCCCGTGTAGTGTCACAGAAATAAAGACCAGTCCGATCGTGAGCGGTAGCATTTGCGACGCGTCGTCAATCCCGAGATGCGCCACTTCTTCTGCGAAAAAACCGGCGACTGTCATGGCGACGATTCCACGCGGGGCAATCCATCCGATGAAACCACGTTCGCTGAGCGGAAGCCCGACGCCGATTGTCGATCCATAAATCGCGAGCGGACGAACGAGAAACAAAATGCCGGCAATCGTCAAAAGAAGCGGCCATTGGAAGATGTTGAGCAGTTCATCGCGTGACAGCGACGCCGTCAGCAGGATGAACACCGACGAGATGAGCAAGATCGAGATGTCCTCTTTAAATGATTGCAACTCCTCGATGATCTCCTCATCCCGATGTTTCGTGTTCGCCATCGTCATTCCCATCGCCGTCACGGCGAGCAGACCGACTTCGTGCATCATGAATTCACTCAATGAGAACAAGATCAAGACGGCCGTCAACGTGACCGAGGCCCGGAGATAGCGAGGGATTTTCTCACCGACAAACCAGCCCATCAACACGTGCCCGAACAAGTAACCGAGACCGATGCCGACGAGGCAAGCGCCCGCGAACAAGAGTTGCATCCACAAGTCCATTCCTTCATAGACGATATAACCGATGCGGATGACGAACAAACCGAGCAGGGCGCCGACCGGGTCAACGATGATCCCTTCCCATTTCAAAATGGCACCGACCCGATCCTTTAAATGCGCTTGGCGCAATAACGGGATGACGACCGTCGGACCGGTGACGACGAAAAGTGCGCCCATCGTCCAAGCGACGACCCAATGGAGACCTCCGACGTATTGAATCAACAGTGAGGCCCCGACGAACGACAGCGTCACCCCGATCGTCACGATGCGGACGATGGAACGGCGAAATTGATTGATTTCACTGAAATGGAGGCCGAGGCTCCCTTCAAACAAGATGATAGCGACGGCAAAAGAAATGATCGGGCTATACAGTTCACCGAGCAGTTCTCGCGGGTCGAACAATCCGAGCATCGGCCCGGCCAGTACACCGGCGACCGTCATGACGATGATGGCCGGGATTTGATAGCGCCAGGCCAACCATTGTGACAGAATACCGACGCCAATCAATAAACTGATACTAATCAGTATGAATTCCATAAAAGCCCCCTCACGTCAGTCTTTCGTCTCTTTACCCATCAGAAGACAACAAAAAACCGCCAAGGGCAATCCCTAGGCGGTGTGCATACAAGTTGACGATTAACGTTGGTACTTCTTGTTGAAGCGCTCGATACGACCGTCTGCAGATGCGAATTTCTGGCGACCTGTGTAGAACGGGTGCGAGTCAGAAGATACATCGACACGGATGAGTGGGTATTCGTTACCATCTTCCATCGTGATCGTCTCGTTAGAGTAACGAGTCGAACCAGAGATGAATTTGAACTCAGTCGTCGAGTCCATGAATACGACTTTACGGTATTCTGGGTGGATTCCTTGTTTCATTGCTTTTCAACTCCTTCGGCCCTAAGTATTCTTTCAACCTAGAGAAAGTTCACTAGAATATAATAGCACCCGGCTCACGGATTTACAAGTCTGTTTTCGTTTTTTTCACCGGGCGTCGACTCTTTTTCTTATCGGCCTCAAGCGCCGCAAAAAAGTCGAGGTTCGTTTTCGTTTCGCGGACCCGCCGCAAGAACTGATCGACGAAATCTGGCGACTCGTTCATCGTCCGTCGAATCGTCCAAAGCGAGTCGAGCTCGCCTTTGCCGAGCAGTAATTCTTCCTTGCGCGTTCCCGAACGACGGATGTCGATGGCCGGGAAGATTCGGCGTTCCGCGAGCTTCCGGTCGAGATGGAGCTCCATGTTGCCCGTCCCTTTGAACTCTTCATAGATGACGTCGTCCATGCGTGACCCTGTGTCAACGAGCGCCGTACCGAGGATCGTCAAACTGCCGCCGTCCTCGATGTTACGGGCCGCCCCGAAGAACTTCTTCGGTTTATGGAACGCGGCCGGGTCGATTCCGCCGGAAAGCGTCCGTCCGCTCGGTGGGACAGACAAGTTATACGCTCGTGTCAGACGCGTGATCGAGTCGAGCAGAATGACGACATCCTTCTTGTGTTCCACGAGACGCATCGCCCGCTCTAAGACGAGCTCTGAAATCCGGGCGTGGTTCTCCGGTGTCTCATCAAACGTCGAGTAGGCGACATCTGCGCCCGGCACCGAGCGCTGGATGTCCGTCACTTCTTCTGGCCGCTCGTCAATCAAGAGAATGATCAACTCGACGTTCGGATGGTTCGTCGTGATCGAGTTGGCAATCTCTTTTAAAAGCGATGTCTTCCCGGCTTTCGGCGGGGCGACAATCAACCCACGCTGTCCAAATCCGACAGGCGCGATCATGTCCATGACGCGGACCGACAAGTGATTCGGCTCTGTCTCGAGCACCATCTGCTGTTCCGGATAAATCGGCGTGAGCGCCGGGAAGTAATCCCGATTCCGAGTCGAGTCAGTCGTCTCACCGTTGACCGCCTCGACACTGAGCAGCCCTTGGAACCGTTCATTCTCTTTCGGTTTCCGGACTTTCCCCGTCACGAGGTCCCCGTTGCGAAGATTAAAGCGCCGGATTTGCGAGGCGGCGATGTAGATGTCTTCAGACGATTGAGAGTAGTTGATCGGTCGGAGGAAACCGAAGCCTCCGTCGTTTTGGGACTGCGGGTTTGGCGGGATGATCTCAAGGATGCCTTCGAGGAAATAAAGATCTTTCGATTCAGCCTGTGATTTTAAAATCCGAAACATGAGCTCGCGCTTGCGCGCCTCTCGATATTGGGGCACGTTCACTTCTTTCGCGATCTCATATAATTCTTTCAACGTCTTCGTCTCAAGTTCCCGAAGCGTGTAATTTTTAGCCGGTTCTGTCGCTTGACTCATTCAAGTCACCTGTCTTTCATGATTCTATATTTCAAAAATAAACGTTCAATCCTCATTCATCTAATCACAATTTTGTCGAGCCGTCACTGTTTGAAAAACGGCTTCATGACAGTCTATTCCCCTGTTGTTGAAAACATAACAGTCTTTTCCCTTTCTATGTAACAAATAAGTCTCTATTCTCGCATATTGTTTCAAATATGTTACAAGAAAACCGTTTTTGTCTCGCGATTGAAAAATGCCATCGGTCTTGCGCATGATATAGTTTATTTGCACAGGAAACCGGGTATTATCCGCAACTTGTGCTCGACTATTGTTTACACACATCGATCATATACAGCCACTTAGGGTTTTATTTTAAAAAACGGAGGGAAATATATTATGTTAAAGCGTTTCGCATCTATCATTGTCGCTGCCACTCTCGCTTTCTCGGGTCTTGCTTTCACAACAGGTGAACAAGCAGAAGCCGCTACTGGAACATTCGCTTACTCGAAAGTTAACGGCTTGAACATCCGCACAGCACCGTCGCTCAAATCGAAAGTCACGACAACGATGAACAAAGGCCAACGCTATACATACCTCGGTAAAGTTGGTTCGTTCTACAAAATCAACTACAAAGGGTCTCACCGTTATATCTCAGCTTCATCGACATATACGTACTTGAAGCCAAACACGAAAACAGCGACTGCGAAGAAAGTAACAACGTCTTCTACATCAAGCGCTCGTACGAAACTCGTAGCCGAGTCGAAGAAGTACCTTGGTACACCTTACCGTTACGGCGGAACGACAACTTCTGGCTTTGACTGCTCAGGTTACACAGGTCACGTCTACAAGAAAGCCATCAACAAATCGATCCCACGTGATTCACGTTCGCAATACGCAAACTCGAAAAAAGTTTCGAAGTCAGCGATTCAAGCCGGCGACCTCGTGTTCTTCTCACACAACGGCCGCACGATCCAACACGTTGGAATGGCACTCAGCAAAACACAAATGATCAACTCTGAAACAGGCGGCGTTAAATACGCGAGCTTCACATCAGGTTACTGGGCACCACGTTATGTCGGTGCAGGCACGTACCTCTAATTCATACGATCAAACGACTCGGTTCATCGGAACCGAGTCGTTTTTTTCGTCTGGACGTTTCGCAACACCGTATCCGTGCTCGTCAACACCGAGAACGTCCCATCCGTCTCCAAGACGACAGCCTCGACTTGTTCGAAATCCATCCCGCTCGATCGAATCGCCTGCAACACTTCGATCTCGAGCACCCGTTCCCGGCGCATCGTTTCCTCTAAATATGTCCCGTCATAGTAAAGCAGTGCCGGCGTCGACTTGATCAGTTGATTCACACGTTTCGAGCGGGTCGCCAATTTGGCCATGACGTATTGCATGAACACGAGCGTCGCAAACGCAGTCAGTCCGTTCAGCAGCGGCGTCTGGCGACTCGTGAGTGTCGTCGCCAAAATTGATCCGAGCGCCACGGTGACGATAAAATCGAAGGCGTTCATTTTGGCGAGTGTCCGTTTGCCGGAGACTCGCAAGATGAGGATGATCGCCAAATAGGCCCCCACCCCGGTCAGTATGATTTGTAGCATCGTTCGCAGTTGGTCCATCGTCTCCCTCCTTCTCTACTGCTGTTCCACGAAGCGCATCGATTCAATCCCTGTTCATCTTCCGTTCATCTGGATTCGCTACGATGGAGCCATCACCTTGAAGGAGTTGTTCTACGCCATGGAAAAGATTTGGAGTCTTCGTTTGATTCGCCTCGCCGCGCTGTTCGGCGTCATCGGGACGGCGCTCGGTTCGCATATGTCGGGGGCCGGCAGTTACGCCTTCCGCCCGATTCACGCCCATATTCTGCTCGCCGGTTGGTTATCGGTCTTCGCCTGGGGCGTGTTCTATCGTGTCTATTCGATCCGAAACCAACTGCTCGTCACGATTCACGGATGGACGGCCGTGCTCGGATCGATTGGATTGACGAGCGGGATGTGGTTTTACACGATGAACCCGTTCCAATGGAATGAGACCGTCACCCTCGTCTATTTCATCATCGGGGGCACGATCTCATTAATCAGTTTCATTCTTTTTTTGATTGTCACGTTTATGATTGACCAGGACGAGCGGGGTTAAACCCTGCTCGTCATTTTTGTTTCAAGGCGCCGCGCGCATTCGTCGCTGCGAATACAACCATGATGACGCTCATCGCCCCGGCGACGGCAAGTCCAGCCGATAAGGCGCTCCAATCGATCGTTGGCTGCGTCAAGACGGCACGCATCCCTTCAAAAATATACGTCGTCGGATTGAACGTCGCCGCCACTTTGAGCCACTCGGCCTCGATCAACTCTTTCGGGACGAACGTCGTCGACAAGAAGATGAGCGGGAAGAAGAGTAACGTCCCCGCCTGTGCGGCCTGGGCATTCCGTGTCTTTAACGCGACACCGACCGAATACCCGGCAAAACCGAGGCCGAACCCGATGGCGAGCAACACCGTAAACAAGAAGCCAGGCAGACCGACCGGAATCGACAAACCGAGCAAGAACGCGACGCCGAAAATGAGAAGTGTCTGGACGAGCAGTTGCAACATCCCGGCAATCATCGGGCCGAGCACGATTGCCGTCCGTGTCGCTGGCGTGAGGAGCAAGCGGGCGAAGTAGCCGCTCTCGATATCACGGACGAGCGCTTGTCCCGTCCCACCGGCCCCACCGACCGCCCCTGAGACGATGGAGACGGGCAAGATGAAGTTCAAATAGGCGCTCCCATCAAACTGAGGAAGCGAAGCGACACTCGACAGTCCACTCGTGTAAACCAGTAAGAAGAAGACAGAGATAATCAAGTTCGGGATGAACGAGAACGGATTTCGAATCGTCGTGACGAGACTCCGTTTCGTGAAGAGCCATGTCTCAGTCCACATCGGGCACACCTCCTTCGTATGATTCCCCGGTCACTTTTAAAAAGACGTCATCGAGCGACGGCTGTTTCACGGTCAGACGTTCCGGTTGAAGCGAACGCTCATCGAGTTGGCGCACGACTTCCATCAACGTATGGTCGACGAGCTCGAACGCCACGTGTTGACCGGTCGCCGCATGACCGAACAGCGCAGCGGCTGCGGCCGCCTCTTGATCGCTGTGAAACGTCATCGCAATCGTCTCGCCGCCGACGAGTCGTTTCAACGCTTCGGCCGTCCCTTCACTGACGATTTTCCCATGATGGATGATGGCAATCCGGTCGGCCAGTTCGTCCGCCTCTTCTAAGTACTGGGTCGTCAAGAAAATCGTTGTGCCGAACTCCTCGTTGAGTCGTCGCACCTCATTCCAAATCTCGATACGGCTCGCCGGATCGAGCCCGGTCGTCGGTTCATCTAAAAACAAGACGGTCGGGCGATGGACGAGCGTGAGCGCCAAATCGAGACGGCGCCGCATCCCGCCCGAATACGTACCGCTTCTCCGGTCGGCCGCCTCGGTGAGCGAGACGACACGAAGCAATTCTTCGGCGCGCATCTCCGCCTCTTGTTTGGTCATTTTGAACAACCGCCCTTGCAGGACGAGCAGTTCCCGCCCGGTCAATACTTTATCGATCCCGGTCTCTTGCAGGGCGACACCGATGGACAACCGGACGTCTTTCTCTTGTTTGACGACATCGAATCCGTTCACCCGCGCCTTCCCTTCGGTCGGCCGGACGAGCGTCGTCAACATTTGCACGGTCGTCGACTTCCCGGCCCCGTTCGGTCCTAAAAATGCGAAGATTTCCCCTTCCTGGACCGAGAACGAGATGCCATCGACGGCAGGGACATCTCCGAACGTCTTGACGAGTGACTCCACTTCAATCATCCTCACACACCTCCTGCCCTTCCTTTCCCGTTCTGCGTGCATTGTAAATATGTAGGAACACATCAAAAAAGCCGCGGACATCACGTCCGCGACTCGAGAGAATTAAGGTTTCATGACCATTTTCGGTTTTTTCTTCAAGGAGTGGATGCCTTCGACGAAGCGGACCGTCCCCGACTTGGCACGCATGACGACCGAATGTGTCTGACCGCCCTGTCCGGTGAACTGAACGCCGCGGAGCAACTCCCCGTCCGTCACGCCAGTCGCCGCGAAGATGCAGTCTTCGCCTTTGACGAGGTCGTCTAGAAGCAAAATCCGGCCCGTGTCGGCGATGCCCATGTCTTGGCAACGCTTCTCTTGGGCTTCGTCTTCAGGAAGCAGACGGCCTTGGAAATCACCGCCGAGGCACTTCATCGCGACGGCCGCGATGACACCTTCCGGCGCTCCGCCCGAACCGAGCAATAAATCGACCCCCGTTTTCGGGAACGCCGTGTTGATGGCCGCGGCCACGTCACCGTCTGGAATCAACTTGATGCGAGCACCCGTCGCCCGGACGCGTTGAATCATCTCTTCGTGACGGTCACGATGTAAGATCGTCACGACGACGTCTTCGACGTTCTTGTTCTTCGCCTTGGCGACGATGGCGATATTCTCTTCAATCGAATTGTCGAGACTGATCAATCCGGCCGCTTCCGGACCTACGGCAATCTTGTCCATATACATGTCCGGCGCGTGGAGCAAATCACCGGCATCGGCGACAGCGAGGACGGCGAGCGCGCCCCACGTCCCCGTCGCGACGATGCTCGTCCCTTCGAGCGGATCGACGGCGACGTCGAGGCGTGAGCCGTATCCATTCCCGACTTTCTCACCGATGTAGAGCATCGGCGCCTCATCCATCTCACCTTCACCGATGACGACGACCCCTTTCATCGGGATCGTATCGAACACTTCACGCATCGCGGTCGTCGCCGCGTCGTCCGCTTCTTCTTTCAAGCCTTTACCCATCCAGCGAGCCGAAGATAGCGCTGCCGCTTCTGTGACTCGGACCAATTCCATTGATAAACTACGTTCCACCCGAATTCTCCCCTTTGTTACTCGGACACCTCATCGACCCAGGCGAGGGCGCCGAGTTGTTTTAGTTTGCCGACGAAATCGACATAAGAATCGTTCAATTTTTCCGCATGGATCACCGTGGATTCACCACTCGCCTGAAGTCCTGCCAAGACGAGTGCCGCCCCGCTCCTCGCGTCCGCACATTCCATCTCCGCATTGGCGAGCGTCGACCCACCACGGATGACGGCCGAAGCGTCCTCGAGCGTGATCTGTGCGTTCATCCGTCGCATTTCCGCGATATGGCGGAAGCGTTGGGCGTACAGTTTATCCGTGACGACACTCGTTCCGTTCGCCTTTAGGAGCGCGGCCGACATGATCGGTTGCAGGTCGGTCGGATATCCCGAATAGTGGAAGACGCGAATATCGATCGGACGGAAGGCGTTCGCCCGCACCGTGATCGATTCCTCGTCCACTTCGACTTCAGCCCCGTAATCCATCAACTTTTGAATGACACCTTCTAAGTGGGTCGGGATGACGTTTCGAACCGTCACTTCCCCTGCTACAGCACCAAAAATCATAAATGTCCCGGCCTCTAAGCGGTCAGGAATGAGCGTGTGCGTGCAGCCGTGTAATTTGTCGACCCCTTTAATGCGAATCTCGTCGGTCCCTGCCCCGATGACATGTGCCCCCATCGAAGTGAGCATCGTCGCGACGTCGACAATTTCCGGGTCGATGGCAGCGTTCTCGATGACGGTCGTCCCGTCTGCGAGTACGGCCGCGAGCATGGCGCTCACCGTCGCCCCGAACGAGCGAAGGTCGAGATAGATCCGATTCCCTTCCAACTTTTCGGCGT
The DNA here is from genome assembly GCF_018618155.1 of Exiguobacterium sp. s6. NCBI lineage: Bacteria > Bacillati > Bacillota > Bacilli > Caryophanales > Exiguobacterium > Exiguobacterium sp. s6. The sequence continues at coordinate 235,150 of NZ_JACSLN010000001.1, read as the reverse complement.
TCACATGATAGAGTCCCGATTCGTTCTCGACTTTAATCCCGAGACGTTCGAGTGCTTTCAAATGTAAATCGATCGGTCGTGGACCAATCGCATATCCACCGGGAAGCCCGACGGCCCCTTTCCCAAAACGAGCCGCAAACACCCCGAGCAAATAGACAGCGGCTCGGACTTTACGCGTTTCTGAGCCGAGTAGCGGCATGGCGACAGCGTCTTTCGCATGAAGCGTCATCCGCTCCCCGTCCCGTTCAATCGCGACCCCGAGTTCTTGTAATAGACTGAGCATCACTTCGACGTCCTCGATCACGGGGACGTTTTCAATCGTCACCGGTTCTTCCGTCAACAGTGCTGCGACGAGACAAGGCAAGGCGCTCTGTTTGGCACCGCTAATGTCGACTGTTCCTTCAAGCTTTTGCTGTCCTACGATATGGAGAATTTCCACGATGATCAAACCTTTCTGCGACAAACTTATTTGGATTGAGCGTTGTTCCAATCCGCTAAGAATTGCTCGATCCCTTTGTCAGTGAGCGGATGTTTCATCATCTGTTCGATGACTTTATATGGTACCGTGGCGATGTCAGCGCCAAGAAGGGCTGCTTTCGTCGCGTGAACCGGATGGCGAACGGAAGCCGCGATGATTTCCGTCTCGATCCCATGAATGGCAAAGATATTGGCAATCGTCTCGACAAGGTCGAGGCCATCTTGACCGATATCATCCAAACGACCGATGAATGGCGAGACGTATGACGCGCCGGCCCGAGCCGCAAGTAAGGCTTGGTTGGCGTTAAAGATGAGTGTCACGTTCGTCTTGATGCCGAGCTGTGAAAACGTATTGACCGCTTCCATGCCTGCTGGCGTCATCGGTACCTTGACAGTAATATTCGGCGCGATGGCCGCAAGTTCCTTTCCTTCTTCCACCATACCCGCTGCGTCGAGCGCAATAACTTCCGCGCTGACTGAGAGATCCCCGACGATCTCACAGATTTCGCGTAGCCGTGTATGGAAATCGACGCCTTCTTTGGCGACGAGCGATGGATTCGTCGTCACGCCCCCGATGACGCCCATCTGATGAGCTTTCTTGATGTCTTCCACGTTTGCCGTATCAATGAAAAAACGCATGTACAATTCCTCCTCGAATGGTGTTGTGATCGCTTACACTTCTTATTATGAGGAAATTGTCATGGAATTGCTACACCCTTTACGTCAATGCGGCGATGGCGAACATCGATCCGATGAGCAGCATTCCATAAAAAAAGCCGGTTCTCACAGGGAGAACCGACTGATGTGACAGGATTATGCTTGGTTGCTTGAACCGAACTCACGCATTTTGCCAGTAACGACGTTGTAGATCGCTTCGACACCAGGGCCGATGACTTTACGTGGGTCATATACTTTCGAGTCCGTGTTGAGCTTCTCACGTACGGCACGAGTCCATTCTTGTTGGCACTCTGTGTTAACGTTGATTTTGCTGTGACCGAGCTCGATTGCTTTTTTGATTTGGTGCTCAGGAATACCTGAACCGCCGTGAAGAACGAGTGGAGTTTTAGTCGCTTCTGCGATTTCTTCCATCTCTTTGAAGCCGAGTTTTGGCTCGCCTTGGTATTCTCCGTGTACAGAACCGAGTGCTGCCGCAAGAGCGTCAACTTTCGCTTCTTTAACGACACGTACACACTCGTCGAGGTCAGCGTATTGTACGCCGCCGACAACGCCGTCTTCTTCGCCGCCGACTGTGCCGACTTCCGCTTCAACTGAAGCGCCTTTAGCGTGTGCATATTCAACGACTTGTTTCGTCATTTCGATGTTCTCTTCGATCGGGTGGTGTGAACCGTCGATCATAACAGACGTGAAACCAGCGTCGATCGCTGCTTTACACTTGTCGAAAGATGAACCGTGGTCGAGGTGGATTGCAACTGGAACAGTGATGTTGTAGTCGTGCATGAGACCTTCAGTCATTTTAACAACTGTTGTGAAGCCACCCATGTACTTCGCTGCACCTTCTGATACACCGAGGATAACTGGTGATTTCTCGTCTTCCGCAGCGCGAAGAATCGCTTGCGTCCACTCGAGGTTGTTGATGTTGAATTGGCCGACTGCATACTTGCCTTCGAATGCTTTGTTAAGCATTTCTGTCATTGATACTAATGGCATAATGACATCCTCCTGTCTGTTCGCTATTGTGCACTATGGGAAAAGTGCTCCCGTGCAATTCGTTCCCATTATAACACACGTCGAAACGTGTGCCTATGCTATTCGGGCATAGAAATGGCTCTGCGCAAGCGTTTACATATGTCATCTTCGTGACGAATCACTAGATTTTTAGGACTTCTTTCACTTTTTCAATCATGCCATAAATATCGAACGGCTTTTCGAATTGCGCGGTGATGCCCAGGCGTTGCACTTCTTCGAGTGTCGATTTCTCGCCGAACGCGGTCATGATCATGACCGGGGTATCAATGTCTCGTTGACGCATGTTTCGAAGCACCTCGTGGCCGAACATGCGCGGCATGTTCATATCGAGCAATACTAAATCATATCCGTTCTGTTCAAGCTTTTCCCAAGCGCTCAGTCCGTCATTCGCCGTGTCGACCTCAATGCCGAGGTTTTGGAACACCTGCGCCAACATCAACCGAATCCCGTCTTGGTCGTCTGCGATCAACATCCGTGACATCCATCTACCTTCTCTCCATATTTTGCAATACTCTAACCATACCAAATCCAATTTCATTTGGCGACGCGACTATTTTGAAATCAAGGCAACGGTATCGCTACCGGTTCATCGGTCTGTTCGTCCTTCAGCTGGGCCGGCACTTCCGACTCGGCTACCGGTTCGTACGCGGTCACGCGTCCCTCATCTTTGACATATACTTTCAAAAAATCACCTTCAGCCAAGCGCGTCGGGTCCTGGAACGTAATCGGGCGTTTTTTCCCATCTTCGTCATAGCCGATCATCTCATACGTGTATATCGTTCCTCGGTCGATCACTTCCGCACTCGGTACTTTCGCGTAGTAGACGTCGGCAAAGAGCCGATTCGTGTCGACGAATTGCCAGCCGAGAAATAAGATGAGGACGATGCCACTAATCGTAAGTCCTCGTTTCATCGCATATCCCCCCACTCTCCTCGTTTCCATCTTGTTCAATACCATCGTGTTCCCATTTCTAAACACCCGGTACGCTGATATACTGAACACATGAAACGAATGGGAGTTACATGATGAAGCAATATTTGTTATACGTGTTGTTCGTCTTGGCGCTTGGAAGCATGGTCGCACTTGTGGTGAACGTCTTCGGGGAAGACCAAGAAGAGACACTGCTCGCCGCGGCCATCGAGACCGATCTCGAGGAATTGCCGGAGACGTTCGCCGTCTTGTCCGAGACGTTCGATGAGCCAATCGCAGACAGTGACATCGCCCGCATCAAAAAGCTGGCTTCTAACCCGGACCTCGACGAAGCGGACGTGCACGCGCTCGGCACAATCGATGTGATCTTCGAAGGACGACCGACCACGCTGACACTCGAAACAGAAGTGTACCGTGAGGACGGTATATATCTTTATCTTTATTTGCTCGGCGAACCGGACGTCGTCGAGGCGCTCGACGAACGCATCATGGCGTACTATGAAGAACTGGGCATATGAAAAGGAACCTCGCCGCGGCGAGGTTCCTTTTGGTTCATTTCATTATTCAACGGTCACTGGGACAACGGCGAGATCAATCTCTTTCTCGACTTCGGCCCGTTCTTCGGCGAGACGAGCGTCCGACCATTTGAAGACATCAGCCATGCAACGGAGCACGCCGTCTTTATAGTCGCGGACGAAATCGATGTCGAAGAACATCGCCCCGGTCCGGCGTACGAGGAAGTCGATGGCCCGAACGACCGACTCTTCTTCAATGCCGTACATGAGTTGTGCATAGACGTACTCTGGAAGGTCGTACGCGTTCGAGTCCATCCGCTCGATGACACGATCGATGTTCGATCCGTATAGACGGACGAGCTGCTCGGCTTTGACGTCATCGAGACCAAGGTTTTTCAGTTCAGCCTTCTTCTTCGTCAAGAAGTCATCGAACCCTTTCGAGCCGCCGACATGGCCGCCCGACATCGGCATATGCTTCGTACGCGAGGCGAGGAAGACGATACCTTCTTCTTGTTTGAGCAGTTTCGCCACCAAATCGACGACCGTCTCTGACATCTTCCGGTAACCGGTCAACTTCCCGCCGGCGATCGTAATCAATCCGCTCTCTGACTGCCAGACCTCATCTTTCCGTGAAATCTCAGACGGGTCTTTGCCTTCTTCGTAGATGAGCGGACGAATCCCGGCCCAGCTCGACTCGACGTCGTCTGCCGTCACGTTGACGTCGGGGAACATATAGTGGATCGCCTCTAAAATATAGTCGCGATCCTCGGTCGTCATACGTGGGTGAGCCTTATCCTTATCGAAGAACGTGTCCGTCGTCCCGACGTACGCCTTGCCGTCACGTGGAATCGCGAATACCATCCGTCCGTCCGGTGTATCGAAGTAAATCGCTTGCTTGAGCGGGAATTTCGATTGGTCGATGACGAGGTGAATCCCTTTCGTCAAGCGGAGCATCTTCCCTTTGTTCGAGCCATCCTGCTCGCGGAGCACGTCGACCCAAGGACCGGTCGCATTGATGACTTTCTTCGCATAGACCTCATACGTCTTGCCATCGATTTGGTCCTCGACGTGCACGCCGACGACTTTCCCTTGCTCATAGATGAGACCGGTCACTTTCGAGTAGTTCATTAAGAGGGCACCGTGATTGGCCGCCTCTTTCGCAACTTCAATCGTCATCCGAGCGTCATCCGTCCGATATTCGACGTAATATCCGCCACCGACAAGACCGTCTTTTTTGACGAGCGGTGCTTTTTGAATGACTTCATCCGGTTTCAACATCAACCGGCGCTCTGCGCGTTTGACGCCGGCCAAGAAGTCGTACACCATCAAGCCGACCGCGGTCGAAAGTGGTCCGAACGTGCCGCCTTTATGCATCGGCAACAGCATGCGCTCCGGTGTCGTGACGTGTGGCCCGTTCTCATAGACAATCGCCCGCTCTTTACCGACTTCAGCAACGAGTGCGACTTCGAACTGTTTCAAATAACGTAAACCTCCGTGGACGAGTTTCGTCGAACGGCTCGACGTTCCGGCCGCGAAGTCTTGCATCTCGAGTACGGCCGTCTTCATCCCACGGGATGCGGCATCGAGCGCAATCCCGGCACCAGTGATGCCTCCGCCGACGACGAGAATATCATGGCGTTCCCCCGTCAATTGTTCGTATCGTTTGGCACGTTCTTTCGCTGAGAAATTTCTGATTTCCATCTTGTCCCCTCCTATAATGAATCCGGTCAGATGTATATGAAAAGAGACCACAACAAAACAAGGCTTCGCCCCCCATGTCGTGGTCTCTCTGTAGTCTCCAACCGGTTATCAACTTTTCTCCTGTATTATACCCTATTCTCACGTCTTCAACCATCGACCCGCTCACCGAGTGTGCAACCTGCCCCTCAGAAAGCGTCCTGCTCGCAATTTCGAAAAGAGACGACTAGACTTCAAGGTATCACCAACAAGGAGGAGTTTTTATGAAACGCATGTTACAACCTTTCCAATTTAAAAACGGCGTCGAGCTCCACAACCGGCTCGTACTCGCGCCGATGACGCACTATTCGTCTGAACCGACGGGTGAAGTGTCAGAGCACGAACTCGCCTACTACCGGAAGCGGGCCAAGAACGTCGGACTCGCCATCACGGCATGTGCTTACGTGACCGAGGACGGCAAAGGGTTCCCGAACGCTTTCGGTGTGAACGACGACAAGTTCATTCCAGGGCTGCGCCAGCTCGCCGAAAGTCTAAAAGCGGAAGGCGCGAAAGCGATTCTCCAAATCTTCCATGCGGGACGCATGTCTCCTCCGGAACTCGTACCGAACGAACAACCGGTAAGCGCAAGTGCCGTCGCACCGGTCCGTGAAGGGGCCGCCACTCCACGTGCCCTCGAGACCGAGGAAGTCGAAGCCATCATCGAGGCGTTCGGCGATGCGACACGTCGTGCCATCGAGGCCGGCTTTGACGGCGTCGAGATTCATGGGGCGAACACATACTTGATTCAGCAGTTCTTCTCACCCCACTCGAACCGACGCGACGACCGCTTCGGCGGCGACGTGAACGCACGTCTTACGTTCCCGCGTGAAGTCATCCGCTCGGTGAAACGTGCGGCCGAAGGCACAGACGACTTCTTGATCGGTTACCGCTTCTCACCGGAAGAAGTCGAAAAGCCGGGTATCACACTCGACGATACGGACGTATTGATCGATATGTTGCTCGAAGAAAACCTCGATTACCTCCACGCCTCGCTCTGGAACTTCAACATCGGTTCAATGCGGAACGAGAACGTGACGGAGCGGTCGATTGATCGCATCGCCAAACGCATCAACGGTGCCATCCCGCTCATCGGAGTCGGACAGCTCCAGCGCCCAGGTCAAGTCGAAGACGCACTGAACGTCATCGACCTCGCCGCGCTAGGCCGCGAACTCATCATCGACCCGGATTGGCTCGAGAAAGTGAAAGACGACCGAGAAGACGAGATCGAGACCGAACTCGACTTGAACAAGCAAGCCGAACTCGCCGTACCGGCTCCGCTCTGGAACGCCATCACGACACGCGCCGGCTGGTTCCCAATCAAAGACCAAGCCGTCAAATAAACCACGATCCGCAGACTTCACGTCTGCGGATTTTTTTGTTTCCACCCAATCCATCGAGCGGTGTGAGAAATAAGATGTGCCACGGACACAATTCCGTCACATTTTTCATCTTTTTCACCACTCCTTTCGTGTTGACCTAACTTTGCAAGCCTTGTCCCCCTTCGTAAGCTAAGGACAGGAACCGTTTCCTCCATGAGACTGCTGGACAAGCCACGCTTGCGCCACGCCTGTCTGTTTGACCGTCTTTTGAAAGGGGCATATGATGTATGACAAAAAAGCCAATCGATCTCGATGCGTACAACAAACAGCTCAATCAACACCAACAGCGGACGAAACAAATCGCTGAAACGTATCGACAAAAAAGCAAGGAACTCGAACACCACCTCGAATCATCCACTCGTTCCCGTGAAGAAACGCTCGCACGAGAAATCGCCGAGTTGAAACAAGCGACCAAGCGGAACGTTCCACGCGATAAATAAACAGTTCCGAACTGTACGACGAAAGAAGTGAATCATCCGGTGGAAAACAAAATCAAGCGCCAATTTCTGAATCACCTGCATCGTGACAAAAATTTGTTCGATGACTTTCAGCATGTGGATAACTTTTATACGCTCGACCAACAGATCGTGAGTGCGCTCCGCAGCGCCCACCCGATTCGGGCCGAGCAACTGCTCGAGACGCTAACGCTTGACCTACTGAAACTCCCGGTCGCGGATGAATATATGAGTGTCCGTTTCTATTACCGCGGTCTCGTCTATCACGTCATCCGCTTGATCCCGGTAGACAATCCGAACGTCCAAACCGCACTCAATTACACGAGCGCACTTCTCACCTTAATCGATGAACTGACGACGACGCTCGATTTTCTCTACGCCATTCCCGTCATTGTCGACCATTTGACGAAAATGATGGCGTTTCTCTCCCCTCCCGTCTCGACCAATCCGAATGTCACGACGGCCATCCATTTGATTGAAGACCACTTGAAAGAACCGACGTTGTCACTCCCGTGGATCGCCCAGCAAACCGGGTTGTCGAACAATTACTTGTCGGCTCTGTTCAAACAGGAAGTAGGCGAGAGTGTGCCCGAACGGATTCGACGACGACGCATCGACGCGTCCATCGCCGACTTGCTCGGGACGAACTTACCGATTTGTGCCATCGGCGAGAAATATTGTTTCGCCTCGTGCACGGCCTATATCAATACGTTCAAGACATATAAACACATGACCCCGCTCCAATACCGCCAACTGTTCCACATATGAAAAGCGCTAAGCCTCTACCGAGACTTAGCGCTTTCTGTCATCCATTCTTCTCGCAACATGCCCATGCGAATCGAGTCGTAACGCACGTCGTCGACGACGCGCACCTGACGAATCCGACCTTCGAGTCGCATGCCGATTTTCTCGGCCACTTTCATCATCCGCTCATTGCCCGACCACGTCGTCAATCCGACCCGGACCGTCGGCAACGTCTCGAACAAGTGCGTGACCCATAGCTTGAGCGCCCGCGTCCCGATGCCCCGATTCCAGCGATCGGCTTGATGGAGGATGATCCCGACCTCGAGCCAGTTCTGACCCGCATCTTCATAATAGAAGGAAACCGTCCCGTAGACAGTCCCATTGACCTCGATGACCCACATGTCGTCACGCCCGACGTGCTCGTCGGCGCTCTCGCGATACACCTCATACGTCTGCGCCCGATGTTCAAAATACGGCGCGTCCCACTTCTTGAATTCTGGTGCCTCATCCTTATACATCAATTCCCATAACCGATCCAAGTCGCGTACCTCGATCGGTCGAATCACTAACGCTTCATCACGAATCATACCCTCGTCCTCTCTATCAGTGCTGCTATACTCTTTCAAGGAATCAGTTCGAATTCCCTTTTTTCCGCTTTCGCCAGACGAGCGCCAAGATGACGAGCAAGAGACTCGCCGTCACCGAGACGATGGCGAACGGACTCGCACCGGTGATGAACAATTCGCCGAGCGAGACCGAATAGGCGAGACCGAACGACGTGACGAGCTTCGCCCCAATCGCAATCAACGCGAATCGAGGGAACGGTACTCGGCTGAACCCGGCCGCGAGACAAATGATCTCGTCAGGCAAGATTGGAATGATGAACAAGACAAGTAAGACACCGAGACCATATTTGTCCACATACCGGTCATACGTCGCGAGCTTGTCAGCATCGATGAGACGCATGATTCGTTCTCGTCCGAACCGGGCAAGTCCGTACATGACGAGAATACCGAGCGTCGTCGCGACGCTTCCGATCAAGGCCGCTCGGAGCGGCCCAAGGGCGACACTGCCGATCGGGACACTGACCGCCTCCGGGACCGGGAGCGCGATCGGTTGCAGGAAGCTGAAGGCGGCGAACAACCACATCGCCTGGTCCTCGTACTGTTCGAGCAGCCGCTCGAGCCCGTAAGAATCGTATAAAACAAGACCGAACGAGACGTAATACACGAAGACGAACAATAGGAACAACGTGAACGTGACTTTGAGCATCTGTTTCAAGTACGTATTCGACCCTTCACGAATCGATCGCAACAGACCGATCGACAGTGCGAGCAACACGATCCCGGTCCATCCAAGTTGATAAGGGAGCAATAGCGTCGGCAAGACGACGAACGGCAACAGGCTGAGCGCGACGAGCGCGCCTCCGTATCCGATATACACCATCATTCGTTTCTGCATGTCGCATCGCCCTCTCCCCGTTCTACTCTTAGTGTACCCGGATTCCTGCCTCGATGTATCCATCTGGGGCTACGGAATGTATCAGCCTTTTGCCCGAGAAAAAAGGCCACAGTCTGATGAGACTGTGACCTGACACTCACTCGCCGAGTGAAGCTTGGATGAAATCGTGGAACAAGCGTTGTGGACGCTCCGGACGCGAAATGAGTTCTGGATGGAACTGCGACGCGACGAACCACTTGTGCTCTGGAATCTCGATGATTTCGACGAGACGGCCGTCCGGGCTCGTTCCTGAGAACTTGAACCCTTCCGCCTCGAACGCCTCACGGTACTCGTTGTTGAACTCGTAACGGTGACGATGGCGCTCGTAGACGAGCTCTTGATTGTACGCCGCATGTGCTTTCGTACCTGGCTCGAGCTTACATGGATAAAGGCCGAGACGGAGCGTGCCGCCGAGGTCCTCGATATCTTTTTGCTCTGGGAGAAGGTCGATGATCGGGTAGTCCGTCGTCGGATCGATCTCCGCCGAATGGGCGCCATCGAGCTTCAAGACGTTGCGGGCGAACTCGACCGTCGCAAGCTGCATGCCGAGACAAATCCCGAAGAATGGGACGTTGTTCTCACGGGCATAACGTGTCGCTTCGATTTTCCCTTCGATTCCGCGTTCTCCGAATCCGCCTGGGACGAGAATCCCATCAGCATCCCCGAGAATCGTCTCGACGTTTTCCGCCGTCACATCTTCTGCGTTGACCCAATCGATATCGATGTCCGCGTTGAAGGCGTAACCGGCGTGTTTGAGCGATTCCGCGACCGAGATGTACGCGTCACGAAGTTCAACGTATTTCCCGACGAGGGCGATTTTCACTTTCTTCTCGAGGTGCGTGACCGTGTGCACGAGCTCTTTCCAAGCCGTCATATCCGCAGCTGGCGTGTTGAAGCCGAAGTAGTCGTTGACGAGTTGGTCCATCCCTTGTTTTTGAAGGTTGAGCGGTACTTCATAAAGGGTTGATGCGTCTTGTGCTTCGATGACCGCTTCTTTGCGCGTGTCACAGAACAAGGCGATCTTTTCACGCATATCTTCCGGAATGTCGTGCTCGGTACGGAGGACGATGATATCCGGTTGAATCCCGTAACTACGAAGCTCTTTGACGCTGTGCTGCGTCGGTTTCGTCTTCATCTCACCGGCAGCGCGAAGGTAAGGGACGAGCGTACAGTGGACGTACATGACGTTCTCTTTGCCGATGTCGTTCTTCACTTGACGAATGGCCTCAATGAACGGAAGCGACTCGATGTCCCCGACTGTTCCACCAATCTCTGTGATGACGACATCTGCGTTCGTCTCGCGACCGGCGCGGAAGACGCGGTCTTTAATCTCGTTCGTGATGTGCGGGATGACTTGGACCGTACCCCCGTTATAATCGCCACGGCGTTCTTTTTTCAAGACCGTCGAGTAGATGCGACCTGACGTCACGTTGGCGTTTTGCGACAAGTTGATGTCGATGAAGCGCTCGTAGTGACCGAGGTCAAGGTCCGTCTCGGCGCCGTCATCTGTAACGAACACCTCGCCGTGCTGGTACGGGCTCATCGTCCCTGGGTCGATATTAATATATGGGTCAAACTTTTGAATCGTCACGTTCAAACCTCGGTTTTTGAGTAGACGTGCGAGCGAAGCGGCTGTGATCCCTTTACCGAGTGAAGATACTACCCCACCTGTTACGAAAATATACTTTGTCATCATCATTCTCCTCTCTTGAATGCCACAACGGGAAACAAAAAAACAAAAAAAGCAAAAGTGCCCCCACTGAAATGGAGGACACTTTTGCTGCATCGTTACGTGCTAAACTAGCCCATGACTAATTTACGTCAGAGACGATGCAGTCGTCAAGTCATTATTTTTTCTTTTTTTCAACTATCAAAAAAGAAAAAGAGACACGCCTAGCCGGGACAAATGCCCGGCTTTTTGCGGTCTCTTATAAATCATCCTCGTCTTCAAGGTCGAGGTCGTCGTCCAAGTCTTCGTCCTCGAACTCGTCAAGGCCTTCTACTTTTTCGGCTTCATCCTCGGCATCGAACTCAGATGCGTCAAAATCTTCACCTTTTGCAAAGACGTCAAGGTCGTCTTCAATGTCGACGATGCCTTCATCTGTCTCATCGATCTCTTCTTCGAACTCATCGAGCTCACCGCGTTGGCGTGCTTCGATAACGAGATCTTCGTCTGACTTATCGAACGGATACCAAACACGAAGCGCCCAACGGTTAGCTCCCAAGTTGACGAATAGTCCGTCGATGTTCATGTCCGTGTAGAGTTGCGCGATTTTCTCGAGCTCTTCCTCTTCACTTGCGAACGTATAGTTTTGTCTGATCAGCTCACGGATCTCATCAAATGACACTGGTTGCTCGCCAGTCTTTTGAAGAATTTCGTAAACGAAATCGATCAACGATTTATTCATTAAAGGACACTCCTTTTCCGTCACTAGTTAAACATCACTCCTCATTATAAACAAAACCGATATGAAAAAGCTAGAGGAAATTATTTTGAAGTTTCAACGGTTTTTTTGGATGCTTAACCAATAGAGCGTAATCAATCCAACGTTGAAGATCCACGTCAAACCGAGCACCCCGAGCATCCAACCACGTGGGACTTTGAAGGACAACTCCGCATTGACGGACTGGCCAGTATATAGGCCGTAGGCGAGCAATCCAACCATGAGCGCGGAATACGCGACGACCATCCCGAACCGTTTCCATAGCTGCAGCAGCAACGAGGCAAACTCTTTATTATCCCCATACGATGCATATAGATAGACGTGACCCGCACTCGCATACATCGTCTGGACGTATCCGCTCACAAACAAGACCGGGATGAACACGAGCGGCTCCAAGAAACCGAGGAAGAATAGCAACGACGTGACAAGCAGGACGTAGTAAGGATGACGCGCCACGTCGAACACACGGTTCAATAATATCCAGCCGATGACGCCCGCCAAGAACGGCATGAACACATAGAAGAAGAGCACTTGAAACGAATATAGGGCCAGACTGACGAATACGGCGCCAATCAACGTCCAACCGCCGAACAATCCAACGATGAATGAGAGCAACTGGACTTTCCGTGTTTTGGTCGCACTGACATACGTTCTCGTCCGCTCCTGGAACAATACCCATCCGACGTACCCGAGCAGAATAATCATCAATAAAAAGATTTCCACGTACCCGCTCGCCCCTTCCAACAGGCTGAGGAGACGGCTCACCAACGTGAACACGGTGACGGTGATGAAGGCAAGCACGAACTTCCCGGTCGCCCACGTCCACGTCGCCGTTTTCTCGAGCGGCAACTTTCTGACAAACGACCATGGAAGAACGAGACTGACGAGGAATAGAAGGACTGCCCCGTTATACGATTGCGTCAGGATATAGGAGAAGGCGACAACCCAAGCAATGAGCGTGAGCACAAGCGGTAACGAACTCCCTTTCTCATCTGACAGTTGTTTTGGTGCCGACAATTCGCTTAGCTGTGACAAAATCGTCGTCATAATCGACCCGACACCGATCGATCCGACACCGACAAGAAAGGCGCTCAATTCGATGGCCCAGCCAAACGGCAACAAAAAGCAGATGAGTCCGGTCACCAAGACGGATAATGCCAACAAAAATGTCCGTTTCGAGCCTAGCCGCCCGATGACATACACCCATAACAATAGCCCCGACATACTCGCCACGTAAAAAATCATGAACGGGATCAATCGTCCTGAGCCTTCTTCCACTGCCATAAACGACAAAAATAAGATTTGAGGCAAAATTTGACTGCTGAGGGCGCTGACAATCGTCAATAACACGACCGTGTTCTTCAAACGGAACACCTCATTTCTCAAAAATGGCCGAACCCATCTCTCTTTCTCCTCTTTCCCGCTTCTAGTGCGAAAACAACCAGCTTCATCGCACATCGATTTCTCAGTTTTTTCACATGTTTGCCGATATAGAATAGAACGCTATTTTAGCTGTATGAGAAAAAGGAGAATGAATCATGGCACTGTTCCGTAAAGCAAAACCTGCCGCCTACGCCGCGTCGATCGGCTTTCCCGATGTGGCGACAATCGCGCAACCAACCGACCCGAATTTGAACGGACGCACCCATTATATGGGCTATACGGCGTCGCAAGTGAAACAACTTCAAAACATGGCCCCGCTCGTCGAAGCGGTGTTAGATGACGTCCTTGAAAACGTGCTCGACCACTTGATGCTCCAACCCGAGATGGCTCAACTCGCCAACGCCTCATCGACGCGTGAACGTCTGAAAAAAGTGTTCGCCGACTACTTCCGTAGCCTGTTGACCGGAAAGATCGATGACAAGTTCCTCGCCATGCGCAAGCGGATGGGACAAACGCATCATCACTTCTCGGTACCGGTCGTCTGGTTCCTCGCGACGTATTCCGCCTTCAACACGTTGCTCATCCCAAAAATCGTCGAGGCGTATCAACACGACCCGGCCACGATGACTGAGTCGCTCCTCGCTTTGTCTCACGCGATGAACTTGGACGCTCAAATCGTCACCGAACAATATGTCGACGCCCGCCTCGATGAAATCGAATCGGCGAACGTCGCTCGGGCGGCGCTACTTCATGACGTGAGCCGCGTCAGCACAGAAGTCGCGACGACGATGGAACAAACCGGTCACGCCATGTCCGAGACGAGCAAGCGGGCCCATCAAGTCTTGTCCGAGACCGAACAGACGGAGAAGATGAGCCGCCACTTGATGAACTTGACGCATACGAACGGCGAACAAATCGAACAGATGGAGACCGAGTTCAAGCAATCGGCGACGTATGTCGATGCCTCGCTCGAACGGATCACCGCCCTCAAGGACGGTTCACAAGACATCGTCAGCATGACCCGGAGCATCGAACAGATCGCCAATCAGACGAACTTGCTCGCCTTGAACGCATCGATTGAAGCGGCCCGGGCCGGTGAGCACGGTAAAGGCTTCGCCGTCGTCGCCACCGAGGTGCGCACGCTCGCCGAGAACGCCAAGCAGCTGAGCAGTCAAATCAACGTCCTCATCCATGAGAACGAGACGAACATCGCCGCCCTGCTCGATCAGATGGGACAGATGCATCGGACGAACGACGAGGCGATGCGTCAACTCGGTGCCGTCAAAGCAGGCTTCTCGACCGTCAAAGACGAGATGGGCAATTACGTCCTGTCGTTCGAACGGAACAAGCAAGACCTCGGCCAAATGGTCGAGACGATCTCAGCCATCAACGAGACGACGCAAGGCTTATCGCACTTGACGTCTTCTTTACTAGCTACGTCCGAAATGCACTGACGACAAAACAAGGCACGGTCCGCGGACCGTGCCTTGTTTTTTTATTGAACGAGTGGTTCTGCTACTTCGATCGGAGCGAGGGAGCGATCAAGCAATTCGACGACGTCGAACGTGCCGACCGTCTCATCGACTTCTTTCGCTTTCGTCCCGTCCGAGAGCATCGTCAAGCAGTACGGACAAGCCGAGCCGATGACGGTCGGCTTCGTCTCGAGCAGCTGCTCGGTCCGAGCCACGTTGACGCGCGTCCCGACTTTCTCTTCTTGCCACATGAGACCGCCGCCAGCGCCGCAGCACATGCCGTTCTCACGGTTCCGGTCCGCCTCGACGAGTTCGACACCCGGGATGCGTTCCAAGACGAAGCGTGGGGCGTCGTAAATGCCGTTATAGCGCCCGAGGTAGCACGAGTCGTGATAGACGACCCGCTCGTTCACGGAGAAGTCCGGCTTGACCCGGCCCGTATCGAGCAGCTCGGCGAGGAGCTCGGTATGGTGATACACTTTCACACCGCTCAGTCCGAAGTCCGGATACTCGTTTTTAAACGTGTTGTACGCGTGCGGGTCGACCGTGACGATTTTTGTGACCCCATACTTCTCGAACAGTTTGATGTTCGCTTCGGCGAGCTCTTGGAACAACAGCTCATTCCCAATGCGGCGTGGTGTGTCCCCTGAGTTCTTCTCTTCGTTCCCGAGGATGGCGAACGAGACGCCGGCCTTGTTCAAGACGCTCGCAAAGCTTTGCGCGACTTTTTGGCTGCGGCTATCGTATGAGCCCATCGCCCCGACCCAGAAGAGGAATTCGAACTCTTCACCGGCCTTCTTCTTCTCTTTCGCCGTCGGGATGACAAGTTCTTCCCGGTCTTTGCGCCAATTCTCGCGCTCTTTCCGGTTCATCCCCCACGGGTTGCCTTGACGCTCGATGTTGGCGACCGTACGCTGCGCCTCAGGATCCATCTTGCCTTCCATCATGACGAGGTAACGGCGAAGGTCGATGATCTTGTCGACGTGCTCGTTCATGACCGGGCATTGGTCCTCACAGTTGCGACATGTCGTACATGCCCAAATCTCTTCTTCGGTGATGACGTTGCCAATCAACTCGTCGGCGACGAGCATATGCCCGTCTTGAGCCGCGGCCGCGATCTCGGCCCCTTGCGTGTTTTGGAACATGAGCGCCGGTGCCCACGGCGATTTACGCGTGATGGCGGCCCCTTTCATGTTCATGTGGTCGCGCAGTTTGACGATGAGATCCATCGGCGACAACATTTTACCAGTCCCGGTCGCCGGGCAGACGTTCGTACAGCGTCCGCATTCGACACAGGCATACAAGTCAACGAGTTGTTTTTGATTGAAGTCTTCGATCTTATTGACGCCGAAGACGATTTCTTCATCCGACTCCTCGGCCTCTTCCATCGCTGAGAAGTCGACCGGTGCGAGACGACCGACTTGGTGCGTCCGTCCGAGCCAGACATTGAGCGTCCCGGCAATCAAATGGGCGTGCTTGCCTTGCGGGATATAGATCATGAAGCTGAGCAAGAACAAGAGGTGAAGCCACCAGAAGACGACGAACAAGGCGAAGGCGACGCCTCCCGGTACCCAAGCGAACGCCGAACCGATGAGTGTCGCGACCGGTTCGCCCCACATCGGGAGCTCTTCCTTATAGACGAGATAGAACCCGTTCCCGAACAAGACCGATACCATCAACCCACCGATGAAGATGAGGGCGAGACCGGCCAGAAAGTTTCGTTTTAAACGCACGAGTTTCTCGACGTAACGGCGGTAGAATCCCCAAACGACCGCGACGAGAATCATGAGCATGACGATTTCTTGCATGAACGTGAAAATCGGATAGAGCGGACCGAGCGGGATGTGCGGGAAACGCGTCCCGACGGCCAGCCCTTTCCAGATGAAGTCGATGGCCCCGAACTGGACGAGGATGAACCCATAGAACATCATGACGTGAATGATGCCGCTCTTCTTGTCTTTCAACAGTTTCTTTTGGCCGAACACGTTGATCATGACCTGTTCAAGCCGTTCCTTATTCGTTTGGCTCCACTCTGCCTTTTTCCCGAGCTTGATGAACGTATAGCGCTGGTACACCAACGATGCGAACAAATATAGTCCATAGCCGAGGACGAGCAAGAATAGAATCCAGTTGACGATTAAAAATGTAGACATCCCCAAAACCCCCCCTTATGAAAACGGATTCAATCTTGAGTTCAGTATATCAAACAATGAATGAACAGTCATTCATTTTATTGGAGAGGTCAAAAATTGAGCACATGTTTTAAAAATAAGAGGATACCGCCATACCCGACGACGGCGAGGACGAACGTCCGGAAGTGAAGGTTGCGGTCGGCCGGGAGCTCGAACTTGACGATGTTCAGAATCATCGCCCCGGCGACGAACGCGAACAAGATGGCCTCGACGTGCGAGGCGAGGTCGATCAAGCGGGAGAAGAAACCGCCGGCAAGAATCCCGCCGCTCAACAAATAACGCCCTTGCCGGATGTACCGTTCCCCGTAATGGCGATACAAGTCGTGGCCGACGGCGAGGAAGTGGACGCCGAGCGCCGTCGCGTAGAAGCTGCGTGCGACGAACGTGACGGATGATGCCGTGACGACGTAAGCCGAGAACGACATATATGCCGTCAACAGCGTCACTTGGAGCCAGTACGACACGTTCTGGTCAATCGTCTCGTCTTTGAAATGGGGCGTCCGGACGACACGCATCGTCCCGTAAAAGACGGTGAAACCGAGCAGGCTGATGACATAAATCTCCGACGGCAAGGCCAGGTCGAGCCAATCGACTTGAAGCGTGTCTTGCCGCTTGTTCAAGGACGGCAAGAGATACATGAAAAAGTATGTGATGGCGATCCCGCTCGAAAACGAGAACCATTTTTGAGACGGCACCCGGTCTCGCGGAAACAGATAAATTCCAAAAAAATTGATCAGTGCTAAATAGACCACGATCCAGTTCGCCATCTCATGTCACCCCTTCAGTTCAATCCAAAACCGCTCGACAATTTTCCCGCCTTCCGCTGTGAACGGCGTGTCCGGCACGCCGCCATTGTTCAAAATGACTCGGCGTGACGCTTCGTTCGTCCGGTCGCACGTAATCAACGCCCGCTCGATCCCGAGTTCTTTCGCTTTCTCGAGTGCGAGTTCGAGCTGTTTCGTAGCGAGACCCCGTCCGCGGGCACTCGGCTTGATGCCGTACCCGATGTGTCCCCCAAAGTTGAGGAGGTTGTCATTCAATTCGTGACGGATATTCGCCGCCCCGAGCAACTCGTGCCCATCCGTCAGCCAATACGTCGTGCTCGGTACCCAACTGACGTTGTTCACCCGTACTTCTTTATCACGAATCTGTTTAACGTACGACGCAAAGTCAGACGCGTCACGGTCGACGGCGTTCGGGACGATCGTCTCGGAGCGTTCCCGCCATTCCTTTAAAAAATCGAGCACGTTCGCTTCCTGCTCCATGGATATCTTCACTAGTCGCAACATAACGCTTCCCCCTATTTTTATGTATAGAAAAGACCGCAAAGCGGCCTTAATCTTCGAGTCCTAATCGTTTTGGCATCTGCGGGGCGAGCTCACGTGCCTCGTCAAGACGGCCCGCTTCGACGAGCGTATGGAACCGTAAAAACTCCTCGTGCGTCGCGTCACCGATCGCCGCCAAGTAGTCGATGTAGCGGTCGTATACCGATCTATCTTCCGGTCGCGCTTCAATCAAGGCGACGTAAAGCCGGACCGTGTCTTCCCCGTAAAGAAGCGGGAACTCATCGTTCAATTGGAGCAATTTATCGACCGAGTCCATATCGACGCCAGTCTCGTTATCGTAGTGCCCGACGACCTGTTCGGCGTGGTCCTCGAGGCGGCCGCGCCACTCTTCATATTCGTCCTCATTCGTCTCGAGCATCTCGAACCAATCCTCGTTCAACATCTCTTCAATCTTTCTCACGCGTTCTGCAAAGTTCATGCTTCGTCTCCTCCTTCAAACGTCCACGTGACGTCGACTACATAGTTACCTGCCAAGTCATCGTTCATCGACAACTCGTAGGCGAAGCGGCAACGTCCGTCCGCGACATCGAGCCGCTCCGTCATCGTCGCCATCGTCATCGACATGTATGGGTTTTTATATAGGCTTTGGGTCAAGCGCCCTTCAATAAAGGAATGATTCATCTCAATCGGTCCTTTACAGATGAGCGCGAGCCGGCCCGTCGTATATTTGATCGTTGTCGGCACGACGCCGTCTTCTCGTTCTTGATCGAACGTCAAGACGAAGCCGGTCTTCAACTCATAATAGAGCCCGTCGGCTTGCAGCTCAATCGGCTCCTCGATTTCACTGATCATTGTCTTTTGGCGCACACGTACGCGTTTCGGTTCAATTGCCATGGTGAGTCCCCTTTCCGCTGTCCCATCGTACCATATCTCGCGAATGGTCCGGAATCGGTAACTTTTTCTTTCCCGGTTCGCACGTGCTTCACACGTTGGACGCGGTCGTTCGTTTCGTTAAAACTTCAGCCAAGTCCCTTCCGAAATCACGTCGACCCGTCCGTCGACGACTCGAATCGCCGTCTCGTCATCGATGGCGTAGCTCGGACCAGTCAACATGCCTGCCCATTCGGTCGCATGCTCAGACGTGTTCTCCGGTAACATCTCATGATCGAGGTGAGGGAAAATCGAGAAATCGACATACCCCAGTGTCTCATCGCCCTGCTCGCCCGGTGCCTGCCAACCGACAAACGCCTCCCCAATTCGCGGGGTCATGACCATGCTGCCGGCGCTCAGACCGACGTAGACACCCTTCCATTCCGGCAACAGCTGGGCGATACCAGACTGCTTCATCCAATAATGCAAGAACAGCGGGTCGCCTCCGTTGACCAACAGTACATCTGCCTCGTCAAACGCCGGTCTCCAAACTGCAGCGTCGAGATTCGGAAGGGCGCTCAATTCGAGGACCCCGACCGATTTCCACCCTAACTCACACATCGGCGTCGAAAAATCACCGTTGAAAAAGTTCCAGGCATGATTCGTCCCACCCGGCAACGCGTAAATCGCGGTCGGGATACAAAGGGCGGTGCACTCCTCAATCGGTTTCCCTAGCAACTCGAGCAACGCCTGTTTAATCCGCTCATTTTTGATACCGGCCGATGTCAGTAATAATCTCAATCCAATCCCTCCTCATCATTTCTATAAATAAATTCGTGCTCATTCGTTATTTCCCTGTGCTCAAAAAAAGACCGCACAGAGGCGGCCTTCGGATTAACTCAATTTATAGACGCGACCTTCGAACGGCTTCAAATGAAGCAGTGTCGTCTCGTCATGCGGCTCGAGCGGCATGTTTTTCAAGACGACGTCTTCTGAGCGAAGCGTGATCTCCGTCGCAAAGATGGCTTCTTTTCCTGTCAAATTCGTCATGACGAGGTATTGCGAGTCACCGAGCGTGCGTGTGTACGCGTAAATCTCTGGGTGCTCCGGCAAGACGATGTCATACGTCCCATAGACGAATGTCTCATCTTGCTTGCGAAGACGAATCATCTCTTTATAGAAGTTGAGAATCGAGTCGTCGTCTTCGAGCTGGGCGTCGACGTTGATGTCCGTGTAGTTCGGGTTGATGCCGAACCACGGCGTCTCCGCGAACGTGAAGCCCGCGTTCGGTCCCGAGTTCCACTGCATCGGTGTGCGCGTGTTATCCCGTGACGAGTTCCACGTGATGTCCATCATCTCGTCATGGCTCTTGCCATGCTCGAGACCGATGTAATAGCGGTTACGTGTCGCGATATCGTCATACTGGTCGATCGAGTCGAACTTCACGTTCGTCATACCGATCTCTTGGCCTTGATAGATGAACGGCGTCCCTTGCATGAGGAAATACATCATCGCGATCGACTTGGCGCTCTCTTTCCAATAGCGCTCGTCATCGCCCCATGACGACACGGTCCGTGTCTGGTCGTGGTTCTCGACATAGAGGGCGTTCCAGCCGTCTGCTTCGAGACCTTTTTGCCATTTCGTGAGGACGTTCTTCAAGTGGACGACGTCGAGCTTCGACTCGGCGTCTTCACGCCAAAGACCCATGTGTTCGAATTGGAACACCATGTTCATCTTGCCTTCCTTCTCGCCGACCCAAAGGTGGGCATCGTCAGGCGAGACGCCGTTCGCTTCACCGACCGTCATGATGTCGTGCTTGTTGAACGTCTCGTCGCGAAGCTCTTCCAAATAGTCGTGAATCCCGTCGACGTTCATGTGCATCTCGAACGATGGCACGAAGTCGAGGCCTTCCGGGTTCGGCAAATCGCCGAACGACGGGTGTTTGCGGATGTGGCTGATTGCATCGACACGGAAACCGTCAATCCCCTTGTCGAGCCACCAGTTGATCATGTTGTACACCGTCTGGCGCATCTCGGCGTTCTCCCAGTTCAGGTCCGGCTGTTTCTTCGAGAAGACGTGCAAGAAGTATTGTTCCGTCGTCTCGTCAAACTCCCAAGCCGACCCGCCAAAAATTGACTCCCAGTTGTTCGGTTTCGAGCCGTCGGGTTTGCCGTCACGCCAAATGTACCAGTCACGCTTCGGATTGTCTTTCGAGCTCTTCGATTCGATGAACCATGGGTGCTCATCCGACGTATGGTTGACGACGAGGTCTAACAGCAATTTCATGCCGCGCGCATGGACTTCCGTCAACAGACGGTCGAAATCTTCCATCGTCCCGAACTCGTCCATGATGGCTTGATAGTCGCTAATGTCATAGCCGTTGTCATCATTCGGCGATTTGTACATCGGACAAATCCAGATGACGTCGACGCCGAGGTCTTTCAAGTAATCGAGTTTGTCGATGATGCCTTGAATATCGCCAATCCCGTCCCCGTTCGCATCATAAAAACTGCGCGGGTAGATTTGATAAGCGACAGCTTCTTTCCACCAGTTTCGTTTCAGTGTTTTCGTTTGTGTGTGTTGGTCACGTTGTAAAAGTTGCATGTGTCAATGATACTCCCTTGTCCCTAAACTCACTGCGCATCCTATATACTAATATCAGTGCTGTTGTCTCTTTATCTCGTTAGCGCAATCGTTTGCACGATTGCAGTAAGTTTATCTTACCAAAAATCATTCCACGACACAAAGATGTTTTCAACAGCTTACTCATCGTGTACCCTACACGAATTTGAAATGAAATGAAAGTGAGGCGACTTACATGATCCGTTTGGCCACACAGGCCGATCTCTCGGCAATCGATCAACTGATTTTAACGAAAGCGCAATCGTTTCGGGCCGCTGGAAAAACGCAATGGCAAAAATATTTAGAGCCGAGTCGGACCGATTTTGTGACCCATGACGTCACGAACGGAACCGTCTATGTATACGAAGCGAACGGAGACATCGCCGGGTCGGTCAGCTTGATCCCACCGACGTCTTGGGACGAAAACTTGTGGGACGATCCTGACGCGGCCGTCTATTTACATCGCCTCGTCGTCGATGACCGGATGAAAGGCCGACAAGTCGGTGAACAGTTGATGCGTTATGCGCTTGCAGCGACGTCGGATCGAGTTCGCCTCGACTGCGTCGCCACGAATCACTTCTTGAACGCCTATTATCCCCGCTTCGGCTTCAATTATGTCGGCGAACGAGATGGATTCTCTTTGTTCGAAAAAGAGGCTTGACCTTGACGCGACGTCAACGTGTACGCTGACTTCAAGGAGGTGAGGACATGTACACGATTCAACAACTCGCGACACTCTCTGGCACGACCACAAGGACGTTGCGTCATTATGACGCCGTCGGTCTGCTCGTCCCGGAACGTGACGTCAACGGCTATCGGCGCTACTCGTCGCATGATGCCGAGCGGTTGCAGACGATTCTGCTGTATCGTTCGCTCGACTTCCCGCTCGAGACGATTCAAGGCTTACTCGAAGCCGAACCGTTCGATCGGACCCGTGCCCTCGAGGAGCAAGTGACCGCCCTGCGCGCGAAAGCCGCCTATTTTGCGACACTCGCCGAGACGGCGGAATCGACGCTCACCTCACTGAGAGGAGGAATTCCAATGGAAGACAAATCGTTGTTCAAGGGATTATCGTTTGACGAACTGAAAGCCCATGAAGCGAAGCACGAGGCGGAGACAGAAGAACGTTGGGGCGAGAGCGAGGCGTACAAGACGTCACGTGCGCGCGCCGACAAGCGATCGAAAGAAGACTGGGAAGCGCTCAGTCAACAACAAGTCGATCTCGTCAAGCCGCTCGTCGACTTGTTCACTGCCGGCGTCCCGGTCGAAGACCCGCGTGTCCAAGCGGCCGTCCGGGCGAACCACCTGTTCATCAATGACCAGTTTTATGACTGCTCGCTCGACATGTTCAGCGGACTCGCTCAGATGTACGTCATGGACGAGCGTTTCACCGCGTTCTATGACAAGTACGCGCCAGGACTGGCCGTCTATTATAATGACGCCATCCAACACTACTGCATCACCCAAAGCTAAACGGCCAAAGCATCGCGCTTTGCCCGTTATTTTGCCGTTCGACGGTCATACACATCTTCCTTTAGCAATAACTCGATTTGACGTCTCAAGAGCGGGAGCGCCGTCGTGAGCTGCAAGTACGGATACGTGGCAAAATTATCCGTCCCGCCGATGTAGAGCACGGCCCGGTCGACCACGGACCAGCCCCGCTCGGTCCACTGTTCGATTCGTGCCTCACAGACGTCCGGTTTGGCCCGGAACGCCCAGTACGCTTGGAGTTGTCCTTCTGCCATCGTCGGTGCGACCGTCAATACCGGACAGTCGAATCGGGCGAGGACGCTCGGGTCAATCGGCCCCGTCTCATGGGTGACGATGAGCTGCGGGTCGAGACGATCGAGCCACATCGTCGTCTTCGTATCGTTCAATGAGGTGACACGTAGAATGTGGTGGAACGGAATTGGCTCATCGTTCAATGGATAGCGACCTTTCAGTTCTCGGATCCGCGCCCGGCTCGAAAGGCGCATGACAGGCGACGTCAGCCGGACGTATATATGCGTCAGCCAATGCTTGATGGATTCCGGACGATGCTCGCTCGGTCCATCTTCCTGAATGACATGGGTCACCCCTAAGTTGCGGATCGCATGATAGACGTAGGCAGATGTCCGGTGTTCTCCAATGAGTAGTACGATCGGTCGGCCCATTTTGTCCCTCCCCTTTCTCTTCCTCCGAACGCCTCTCATCCGTGTCGCTCCTGCGTCGAGACGACGGCCGGGCGGCAACGGTCCGCCACTTCTTCCATCGATAAACTTTCAAATTGATACGTTTGATGCAACGTTTCATAATGGGCGATGATTTCACCCAACAAGGCCATGTTTTCGGATACATGTTTGCCAAAGTTGTGCGGGTGCCACCAAAGATGGAACACTTCCCCCCGTTTGGCCGCATGCGTCATGCTCCGTTTGATGCGCCGCACTTTGAGTCGGTCGAGGAAGCGAAGCGCCGGCACGTAAGGTCGAAGGAATCGGCTCGATGGGACGTTATAAGGAGATGATTGCCGAATGGCTGCCCACGAGACCGTATGGTGCCCCGTCAAATTGATGTAGGCATCAAGCAGACGAAGGGCCCGTCGACCTAACCCCTCATCCCCTCTCGCATCGGCCCGATAAATGTAATGGGTCTCATTGCCGCGATAGACATCGATTCCGACTTCTTGCGCCGCTTGGAAATGCGCCGGGCTCGATTGATTGCGCGGATAGACGATGCTCTGAATGGGTAAGTCGCGACGTGCGGCCACCCGCTTCGCCGCCTCGAGATCGGCCTTGAACGCCTCGATGGTCACTCCTTCTTCTAAACAAGATAGATGACAATACGTATGCGTCCCGATGGTTTGCCCAGGCGTCGCCGCGATTTGATCGACGAGTGATTTCCCGAAGTGATACGGGTCGACCGCCTCGTCCGCCCCGACGTGCTGCATCCAATTGTATGAAGAATATTCGGGATGCCGATACGCCGGTTGAATCGTCGGCAAGTCTTTCAATAGCTCTGCTTTCGTCTCATAGAACAGGAATCCGACCGTCGCCCAAGTCGCATGAATCTGGTGCGCGGCAAACAAGTCGAGCAAGCTCGGCACGACTTGCCGGACCCCGAGTAGATTCTCGCCATACGCCTCAATCGTCGTACCGTCAAACGTGCCCCAGTTCAATTCAAAATCTAGTGAGATGACAAACGCTCCGTTCATCGAGACCCCTCCTCTGTCTTCACTTCTTTCCTTCACACGACTCACGAAGCTCTAGTTCGGCGAGCGCCCGTTTCCAGGAGCCGTACCGCCGGGATACTTTGGCGACACTTGGTCGTCTATGTTGTTTCGCCCATTTTTGATAGGTGATCGCGTTGAATGGCACGACGACCCGACTTGCTTCTAGCAAAGATTGGACGATTTCTGCTTTTTCACGTTCTGGCTGGACGGTAAAATGGAGCTCCTCTAGACGCTCTACCGTTTTCACGGCCAGACTCCAAGACCCGAAATGGGAAATAATATCACCTAGGGAAGGACCGGTATGATCTTTGACCCATTGTTGGTAATGGGTGCTCGTCAACTTCCCTTCCTGTTCAAGTGCGAGCCGAAGCGCTGCAACGAGTTCTTGTTGGGTATAGTGCTTTCGGGCTTCTAAGAGGCCGGCTGCCTTCAAGGCACCGGTCCATGACCCGTAAAAATTGAGAACGTCGAGAAATGTCGGGACGTCCCGGTCTCGGCTCCAGAGCTGATATTGTTTAACCGTGAGGGTCGGAGTCAGAGATGCAGCGGCTCGAAGCGCTTGAATGATCTCTGCTTCCCGGTTCATCGTTCGTCCTCCTCAGACACTTTGTTCCGTGACGATCGAGCGCGTATCGAGCACGGTCTGGATGACTTGCTGTTGTTCCCCGAGGGTCAAGTCGGATCCCGATGGAAGGCAGATCCCATTCTCGAACAGACGCCGACTGACATCTTCTCCATCGACCGTCACATATTCGGCATCGCGATACACCGGTTGCAGATGCATCGGTTTCCAGACAGGACGGGATTCGATGCCGGCACTAGCGAGTCGCTCCATCACCGTGTCACGGTGCAAGTCTGTCTGATCCAACTGCATGGCGGTCAGCCAACGATTGGCCCGTGAGTGCGGGACTTCTTGCTGATACGTCGTCCCGAGCTGACGGAACATATGCTCATAGCGGGCGAACACGCGACGTCGTGCTTGAACGCGCTGTTCAATCACTTCGAGCTGTCCCCGACCGATCCCGGCCGAGACGTTGCTCAATCGATAGTTATAGCCGACTTGTTCGTGCTCATAATGCGGCGCGTCTTCCCGAGCTTGCGTGGCCAACTTGAGCGCCAACTGTCTCGTTTCCTCATTCGGCACCATGAGCATGCCGCCGCCTGATGTCGTGATGATTTTATTGCCGTTGAACGAATAAAACCCGATGTCCCCGATGGTTCCCGTCATTTGCCCGTGCCACGTCGAGCCGAGTGATTCGGCCGCGTCCTCGATCAACGGGACACTGAACTCACGACAGATGTGGCGAATCTCACCGATTTTCGCGACGACGCCGTACAGGTGGACGACGATGACCGCTTTCGGAAGCTTTCCTTTCGTCGCGGCTTGGACGAGCGCTTTCCGAAGCGCGTCTGGCGACATATTCCACGTCGTCGTTTCCGAGTCGATAAAGACCGGAATGGCGCCGACGTAACGGATTGGATTGACCGATGCGACGAACGTGAGTGACTGACAGAAGACCGTGTCCCCTGTCCCGACGCCGAGCGTAAGTAGCGCCAAATGGAGGGCAGCCGTCCCTGAGCTTGTCGCCAAGGCATACGGATGGTCTGCGTAAGCGGCCACTTCCGCCTCAAACGCGTTGACGTTTGGCCCAAGCGGGGCGATCCAATTGCTCGCGAACGCCTCTTCGATGTAGGCCATCTCACGGCCCGACATATGGGGCTTCGATAATAGGATGTTCATTTGATGCCCTCCTTCATCATGGTTTTATACGAGATATACCAATCGACGACTTGCTCGAGTCCTTCAAACAGCGATGTGCTCGGGCTGAAGCCGATCAGCGTGTCGAGCGTCGGGACGGCCGACTGCCGAAGTACCGACTCGCGCATCGGCAACGACGTCTTCGCCGATTTGTTGAGGATATGTCCGATGTCGGACAGTAACGTTTGGACGTTCACGTAGTCGGAGGCCGGAATTTGGAAATATCCGACTGGCGACATCCCGGTTTGAATCAAGCGAAGCAAGCGGACGACCGATTCGACGACATCATCGATATAGGAGACGTTGATGATATCCGTCGCGTAATACCCTGAGAGTCGGACACCGCGGTCGACGGCGACAATGGCCTTTGACACTAGCGTCGAGGCATCGTCCCAAGGTCCGAAGACGTCTTCTGTGAACAGATGGATCACCGGACGTTCCCCGTCTTCCTGTTTTACAGGCAAGTCGAACGTGATGAACGATTCAACCGGGACCCGTTTCGTTTGGATGGCGATGTAGCGTTTCATCAACTCGTAACGTTCCAGCGGCTCTTCACTTCCGTTATGGCGACGGGTCGAACATAAGATGATGTGTCTCGGTTCGTGTCGATTCAAGACGCTGCGCATGACTGTCTTGTTCGCGAGCGTTGAACGAATCAAATGGAACTGCGGGTGGGTGAGAACGTAGAGCCGCTGTTTGGCGATTCGCGTCTTGTGCCGCCCTTCATCGTCAATCCCGACGACATCAAACCCTTCCTGCAATAGCCGACGTGCGATATGAAACCCTTGGAAACTGGCTACCCCGACAATAAGAACCGTTTGATCGACCATCATTCTCCCCCTCTTCACTCGTTATGACCTTCAATTTCCGTCAGCGAGGCGTGTCCCGGCAATGTGAGGACGCATTCGCTTCACGCCATGTGTAAAGAGACGATCGATGTCTCGGTCGAGGTCGTCACTATTGGCGATAAAGAGCAACAGGTAGGTCAGGGCCTCTTGGTCGTCTCGTAACGTCTCAATCAGATGCAGCACGGAAGCGACGGTCGTGAAGGGACGGGTCCGGCCGACAAAGATTTTGGGGAAGACGTTCGCTTCTGGACCGAGTTCGCTCGCGGCGAGCAATTCTTCATATAACTTCTCACCCGGACGAATGCCGGTGACTTCAATGTCGATCTGTTCGGTCGTAAAACCACTCAACTCGATCATTTTTTTCGCCAAGTCGATGATTTTGACCGGCTCGCCCATGTCGAGCACGAAAATCTCTCCCCCTCTGGACAAGACGCTCGCTTGGATGACGAGCCGGCTCGCTTCCGGGATGGTCATGAAGTAGCGGGTCATCTCAGGGTCGGTGACAGTGACCGGTCCGCCCCGGAGAATCTGTTCTTTAAAGAGCGGTACGACCGAGCCACGACTGCCTAAGACATTTCCGAAGCGTACGACTGCGAAGATCGTCTCGCTCGTTCGGGCTTTCTCTTGGACGACCATCTCGGCGATTCGTTTTGTCGAGCCCATCACGTTCGTCGGGTTGACCGCCTTGTCGGTCGAGACCATGATGAAGCGGCTCACGTTATGCCGGGCCGCGACATCGACCATATGTTTTGTCCCGTAAATATTGTTTTTGACGGCTTCGAGCGGATTGTCTTCCATGAGCGGCACATGTTTATGAGCGGCGGCATGATAGACGATGTCTGGCTGGTACGTACGGAACACATCTTCGAGCCGAGCTTCGTCTTGCACATCCCCGATGACCGGGTGCAGAATCGTCTCCGTGCCGAGCCCACGCAACTCTCGCTCGATCAAGTAAATGCTGTTCTCCCCATGACCGAGGAGAATCATTTCTGCCGGGGCGAATTTGATCAATTGGCGACACAACTCCGAACCGATGGAGCCGCCGGCGCCAGTGACGAGCACGGTCGCGCCTTCGACATGGCGAGATATTCCAGATATGTCCAATTGAACCGGCTCACGTCCGAGCAAATCCTCGATTTTCACTTCGCGAATCTCGTTGATGGAGACTTTTCCGGTCGCCAGTTCCGAAATCATCGGCAAGGCGTGGGATTCGGCTCCTGTCTTCTCGATTCGTTTCAGCAAGGCGAGACGCCGTGTATAAGACAAGCTTGGAATGGCCAAAATAACCACTTCGATACCATGCTCTTGAATGATGCGTTCCAAATCGTCCGTCATCCCGAGGACCGGGACGCCGTGGACGTAGAGTGCCTGCAGTTGCGGGTTGTCGTCGAGCAGACCGACGACGCAGAGGACGGTCGTCCGATGCTCTTTCAACTCGCGGACAATCAACTGGCCGGAATCCCCGGCTCCGATGATGAGTGCTTTTCGTCCCGGATGGTTCGAATGGGGTTTGAACACGTCAAACACATGGTTGCGGGCTAAGAAGCGGGTGAACAAAATCAGGTTGAATGCGAGCAAACCTTGTACGGCGATGATCATCCCAAGGCCAGCCCCGAAGTGGAACTGGTTGTAGGCGTACAACACCAAATCACTGCTCAGTAAGGCGATGGCGACTTGTTTCATCTCATGGACCGAAGCGTAACGCCAGTCGATGCGATGAATCTTCAAGACGCTCCCGACGAGACTGAAGCTGACGATTTTAATGGCGACCATCATCAACATCTCGCTCGATTCGAGTGCCGCGTACGACGTGATCGTGGAGAACATCAGTTCAAACGTCGCGTACAATACAAACGAGACGATCAAGATGTCGAGACATAAAAAGAGCAAATTGCGTTGATTCTTCCGATAGACATTCACAAGTGTTGCCATGGTAGTTCGCACCTCCAAGAGTCTGAGTTGTTCGTTCGTGGTGTAAGTTGGAATGCGCAAAAGATGCGTCGATGCTAGTAAACTACCCGACTATCCTCAACAAGTTTAAAGATAAAACGAGCTTTTTCTCATTAACGACATAGATGCGAAAAAGGAGTTCACGAAATTATTATCATGATTTCATTCACATAATGAATAATTGTCGGACAAACGGGAAATGGAAATACATATAACCCGAATTGGGTATCGTTTACATTATTTTGAACTTAGCTAAAACGCCAAATAAGGAGGTAGAAATCGATCGTAAGCATCCTTTTTGACTAGCTCGTTGACTCTTCAACCAATACATGCTGTTCATTCACACCAAGAGACCTTCCGAGACGCTCACTGCGTCTCCCTCCAAAGGAGAGACACCAAGATGAAAAAATGGACACGCCCTCAAATCGTACAAGCGTTGCAGTTAGCTGCTCAAGAACATGCCGAGCTCGATTCGAAACGGTATAGTGTATGGTCGCAAACCAAAAATGTCCCGTCCCTTTCCACCGTCATCCATCAGTTCGGGTCTTGGCGCGAGGCGCTCGCCGCTGCCCAAATCCAAATGTCGTTCCATTACTACTCGGATGAAGACATCCTCCGCGCGTTGAATCAAGCCGCCGAGGAGTTACCGCTCTTCACGAGCCAAACGTATCGGGAATGGTCGAAAGTGACACGCTCCCCGTCGCTCACGTTGATCAGCAGCCGTTTCGGTTCTTGGTCGAACGCGCTCCGGGAAGCGAAACTTCAGACGACCGCCGCGAAAAACAATGAAGAGCGCATCATCCAAGCCTTGATTGAAGCGTCCGAAGAACTCGAACGTCTCACGTCCCAGCATTACGCCATCTGGGCCCAAGAACGCGGTTATCCGACAGTCGCAACAATCGCCCGGAAATATGGATCTTGGAGCTACGCCTTGTTCGTCCTCGACATCGCCCCGCCGAAACGGAAATGGGACGAAGAAGATGTCATCGAGGCCCTCCGCGTCGCGAAACATGAATTGTCACACTTCAGCATTCTCCATTACCGGAAATGGGCCGAGGGACGCAACGTGCCGAGCACGTCGACCATCAACGCCCTCTTCGGCAGTTGGACGGCCGCATTAAAATGCATGGAAGAACAGACGATCACCCAATAACAAAAGCCCTGTCTCACGATGAGACAGGGCTTTTGTTCAAGTGACGATTGAAATGAATAGCGGGATGCCGATGAGCAAGTTGAACGGGAACGTGACGGCGAGGGCGAGCGTCAAATAAAACGACGGTTCCGCCTCCGGGACCGATGCTTGGAGCATGGCCGGTGCGGCGATGTACGACCCGCTCGCCGCGAGCGTCATAAGCAGAATCGTTCCCCCAACAGACAGTCCAGCCATTCCGGCAGCGAGAAAACCGATGGCCGCGCCGACGAGCGGAAACGTCATCCCGACGACTAAAAACTTCATCCCGTACGACGGTAGCGTCTTCAGCTGATGACCGACCTTTACGCCGAGGCTGAGCAAGAACAACAACAACACGCCTGGGAACAAATCGACAAAAAACGGGGTTAATGCCGACGTATCCGGGGTGACCAGCCCGACAATGAGACCAGCCAAAAGCAGCAAGATGCTTTTCGAGAGCAGACTGTCACGGATGACGGTGAGCGATTGGGTCGGTGCGGCCGTAATGCCGAGGACGCGGCTTTGATTGTATAACAACAGCGCGACGACGAGACCCGGAATCTCGAGGACGACGACGAGTGTTGTCATGAACGGCTCATAACTGATGCCGAGACGTTCGAGCTGGGCCGTCGCGGCGACGTACGTCACAAGCGAGACCGAACCGAACGTCGCGGCCATGGCAATGCGCTCCGGAAACGTGAACTTCAAGAACGCTCCAAGGCCAAACGCGACGAGCGGAAGTACGAGACCAAGCACGAGCGTGACGGCGAGCGGGAACGCCAACTCGTCCATCGATACCGAGGCGAGCCCCATCCCTCCTTTCAATCCGATGGCAAGCAGTAAGTATAGGTTGAGCGTGATGCTGAGTGACTCAGGAATCTTCAAATTCGATTTGCCGAGAGCGGCAATCACACCTGTCACGAATAGGAGCACCGGGGCACTCGTCAATAAAAACATCAATTGTTCCATCTTTTCCTCCTGGACGACAAAAGCGCACACCAAAGAGAGGTGTGCGCTGCATGCCGACGGCTCGAACACGTTCGCTCCGTCTAGCCGACAACTGTCGGGTATTTAGTTCGTCAGCTCCGGGACAGGACGACGGGAATGTCGCACGGACACTTCCCAATCCTGAACCGTCTCTGCTTCTAGTGTAAAAATGTCGTCACGGCTTGTCAATCCCGCCATCCCATGGTGCATCAAGTCGAAAGACGATGAGGCGTTCCCCTGTCTTCGTGCTGATATCCGTGTGAAGCGAGACGAGACGCCGACCGAGCACGTCATGTAAAATCGCCTCGAGTTGGGCTCGCCCTGATTCGACGAGGTTATTGCGATATTTCTTCAATTGCTCACGACCGGCCGACTTGGCGGCCAGTTCGTACTCGGCCGGGGTCAAGACGCCCTGAAGCGTCACGATGGCCAAGTCGCGGAGCAGGTCTGCTTTACACGTCAATGAGCCGCGCCCGAGATACTCTTTCTCCCATTGGGTGATCCGAGCACTCAGTTCCATTTCGAGCTGACCTTTTTTCGGCATCGTTACTTCACGAATCCAATCATCATCTCGCGAAGGATCTTCGCGGCGGCGATGGCCGTCATGTCCGATTGGTCATATGCTGGTGACACTTCGACGAGATCGGCACCGATGATGTCGATGTCGGCGTTCGCGATGGCGTGCACTGCTTCAAGCAATTCTTTCGTCGTGATGCCACCGATTTCTTGCGTACCCGTTCCCGGGGCCGCCGATGGGTCGAGGACGTCGATGTCGATCGTGACGTACACTTTCTTCCCAGCGAGCGTCGGTAACACGCGTTTGAGCGGTTCAATCACTTCATATTTATACATGTTATAGCCGACTTCTTTGACCCAGTCGAACTCTTCTTTCATCCCAGAACGAATTCCGAACGAGTAGCAGTTCGACGGTCCGATGAGTTCGGCCGCTTTTTTGAGCGGTGTCGAGTGCGACAATGGCTCACCTTCATAGTCGTCACGGAGGTCCGTGTGCGCATCGAGGTGCAAGATGACGAAGTCATCCCCATACGCATCATGCATCGCCTTGATGACCGGCCATGTGACGAGGTGTTCTCCCCCCATCCCGAGTGGGAACTTGCCTTCTTTGATGATGTCTTTGACGAACGACTCGATCATGTCGAGTGACTTCTGGGCGTTTCCGAACGGGAGCGGGATATCGCCGGCGTCATAGACGGCGGCTTCCGTCAAATCACCATCAAGATAAGGGCTATATTCTTCGAGTCCGATCGAGACTTCACGGATTCGGTTCGGACCGAAGCGTGAGCCTGGACGGAAACTGACCGTCCAGTCCATCGGCATACCGTAAAGGACCGTCTTCGCGTCCGTCACTTCCGGCAAGCTCGCGATAAACACTTTACCTGAGTAGGCTTCATCGAAACGTTTAATCATTTCGTCAAGTCCTCCACAAATTTAGGAAGGACGAATGCCGCATTATGAAGTTTAGGCGTATAGTATTTCGTCTCGATGTCATGGAAACGCTCGGCCGGCACTTGTTCTGGGTCGTACTGTTTCGAGCCGATCGTGAACGTCCACATGCCGCTCGGATACGTCGGTACGTTCGCCGTGTAGAGCTTCGTGATTGGGAAAATCTCTTTCACGTCACGCTGAACCGTTTGGATGAGCTCTGGCGTGAACCATGGGTTGTCCGTCTGCGCGACGAAGATTCCATCTTCTTTGAGCGCTCTCGAGATACCGGCGTAGAATCCTTTTGTGAACAAGTTGGCCGCTGGGCCGACCGGTTCTGTCGAGTCGACCATGATGACGTCATACTCGTTCTCTGATTCGGCGATATGCATGAAGCCGTCACCGACGATGACTTCAACACGCGGGTTGTCGAGTTCGCCTGCGATATTTGGTAAGTATTTCTTCGAATATTCAATGACTTTCCCGTCGATGTCGACGAGAACTGCTTTTTCGACTGATGGGTGTTTCATAATTTCACGGATGACGCCACCGTCTCCGCCACCGACAACGAGCACATGCTTCGGATTCGGGTGTGTGAAGAGTGGGACGTGAGCCACCATCTCGTGATAGACGAATTCGTCCTTATCCGTCGTCATGACCATTCCGTCAAGCAACAACATTGTTCCGAACTCGTCCGTTTCGACCATTTCTAGTCGTTGAAACTCCGTTTGTTCGCTCTCATAAACGTGGTTTACACGGAACGTGATTCCGTAATCTTCTGTTTGGTGCTCCGTAAACCATAATTTTAATTTTTGGTCCATCGATAGAACCCCTTTCTGTTCAAAAAGTTGTTCGTATGCGAGTGGCGTTTTGAGGCGCTTCTTATTCATACGATAGGAAGTATACAAAAACTGTACCCATTTTGCACGATTTTTTTATTTATTTACCTCGATGTGTGAGTTTTAGGTGAGTTTTGTCCGATAAACTGATTAAAGAGTATTTCGATTATTTGAAAGGAGGGATCCTATGTGGTCTCCTTGTACCGCCTGCTCCACGACCATCCCATTTTTTGAACGGGGCCTCGTCGTCGTCAATGACAAGCCCCACCCGTACGACTCATTTGACGAATTGACGCAACGCCTCGCCGCTGTCGAGGAAGACGTGTACTGTGTCGACCCGGCCACAAAACGCCAGACCGCCGTCGTCTCGGCGAGCGACCTGCTTGAACAAATCGCCAACCGCGACACAATCGAATTGATTCAACACGGTGACTTCGAGAGCCACTTGCAACCAATCGTCCATCTCGATACCGGTGAACGATTCGGTTACGAAGCGTTACTCCGCAGTCGCAATAACGTCTCTCCCGGAGAACTGTTCCGCGCGGCCAACCGTTTCGGCCTGCATTCCAAACTCGACCAGCGCGCTCGCGCCGAGGCGATTAAGGCGACCTATCATGCCGTCGCCCCGCACGAGAAGACGTTCATCAACTTCTTGCCGTCGACGATTTATAACCCGGACTATTGTCTGCAACACACGTTCGAGATTATCGATCAATACGGGCTCAGTCCAGACCGTTTCATCTTTGAAGTCGTCGAGACGGAGAAAGTGCAAGACGTCGCCCATTTGCAACATGTGTTCTCTACATATAAGAAGCGTGGTATGAAAGTCGCCCTCGACGATGTCGGGGCTGGCTTCTCGACGCTCGATATGTTGAAGCGACTTGAGCCCGACTATGTCAAAATCGACCGGTCGTACATCTCCTTCTGCGACCAAGACGCCGAGAAACGAGCGTTCTTGAAAAACGTACGTCAATTGACACGCTCAATGGGCATCACCATCCTCGCCGAGGGCATCGAACGCCCCGAAGAAGTCGACGTCTGTCGCGAACTCGGGTTCGACCTCGCCCAAGGCTATTACTTTGGTAAACCGTCCCCTTATGCGCTTTGACGCAATGAAGGCCTAGAGCACCCGCTCTAGGCCGTTTTTTTAATCCTCGTCTTCCTCTTCGTCCATGTCTTCTTGCATCTCTGTATCTTCATTGTTCATCGGTTCTTCCTCTGCTCCCCCGCAAGCCCCGAGGATGATGCCCGTCGCCAACAGCGACGCGGCCAATGCACCTTTCTTTTTCATCATGAACACCCCTTTTTTACATTGTGTCGTACAGTACGGTTAATTCCCTCGCGCTTCATGCTGAAACGTTTTTTTAGGTTAAGAACGTGTAAACGGTGGAATGAATCTAGTGATGACAACTGAACAGAAAGAAGGTGTACTTGTTGAAACGACGCGTCTGGCAACTCCTCATCATGATTGTACTTGGCATCTTCCTTCTTGGTTTGCTTTACTCGATCGATGGGCTCATCCCGTTCCTAATTGGGGCCGCCATTCTCATTCCACTCATCGTCGGCTGGCATATCTTATTTGACCATGTCCAACCGCAGGCCAAGCTCGCCTGGCTGCTCGCCGTCTTGTTCATTCCGTTCCTCGGTGCCCTCGCCTGGGTACTGTTCGGCCGAACACCTCGACGACACCGACGCATCAAACGGACCTCGACCGAGATTCGGATGTTCCGGCAAGCAATCGAGGCCGAACGGATCGAGACGGCAAACGACGTGTCGGATCGCTTTCCTCTCACGCGCACACTCGAGAAGCTCGGCGCGACCGGTGCGGATGGTCACACGTCGACGAAACTGCTCGTCAACGGCGAGGAAAAATTCGACGCGGTTATTAAAGATATTGAGCAAGCGACCCATCATATCCACGTCCAGTATTATCTATTCCGGAC
Source organism: Exiguobacterium sp. s6 (assembly GCF_018618155.1). Lineage (NCBI taxonomy): Bacteria > Bacillati > Bacillota > Bacilli > Caryophanales > Exiguobacterium > Exiguobacterium sp. s6. The sequence continues at coordinate 199,289 of NZ_JACSLN010000001.1, read as the reverse complement.
CGATGAAATCTCGCTCAAGATTCGTGACGCTCTCATTAAACGATCCAACGAGAATGTCACCGTCCGCTTTTTGTATGACGGCCTCGGCAGTCAAGAGATTAGCGAAGCGTTTCTCGAACCGCTCCGCGAGTCCCGTGTCCACGTCGAAGCGTTCGACCCGGTCGTCCACCCGCTCCTCGTCTTTAACGCCAACTTCCGCAACCATCAAAAGTTGATCGTCATCGATGGGCGAATCGCTTACACCGGCGGACTGAACGTCGGGGATGAATATCTCGGGAAACATAAAAAACTTGGATTTTGGCGTGATACCCATCTGCGCCTCGAAGGACCGCTCGTCCGGGAACTACAACGTTTGTTCGTCGAGAATTGGCTGTATGCCGGTCACGAAGACGATACAGAACGCTGGGACTTGTTCGCTGACAGCAAACATTTGCCAGAATACTTCATCGACGACCCGCAACCGGACAACGGGGCGACACAGCTACTCGTCACGTCTCCTGGAAAAGACGTCACGATCCGTGACGGGCTCATTACGCTTTTGATGGAGGCGAAGGAGTCGATTTGGATTACGACACCATATTTGATTCCGCCTCCCGAATTGCTCGCGCTGTTAGAAGTCGCCGGCCGGGGCGGCATCGATGTGCGAATCGTTGTCCCCGGAAAAGGAGACGAATGGTTCAGCTTCCATGCGACCGAATATTATTTCGAACAACTGCTCAAACGGAACATTCGGATTTATAAATACAATCGCCATTTCATCCATGCAAAAACCGTCCTCATCGATGGCAAGATTGCGCTCGTCGGGACGGCTAACTTTGATTTTAGGAGCATGTATTTGAACCACGAGATGACAATCGCCCAGTATGAGACGTCGTCCATCCAACAGCTGCAAGAAGCGTTCTTGAAAGACTTTGATGAGTCGATTCTCATCGACTGGTCAATGCTTCGCAAGAAATCGAGCGGCAAACGTTTCATCGAAGCGTTCTGTCATATCTTCTCGCCACTCCTTTGAGACAAACGCCAAACCGCATACAGGACGATGAGCAACGCGATGAGACCGAGTTGCCAACCCGCGGCCACGTGTAAGACCGCCGCGACCGCGAGCGCCTCGATCAACAATGCCGGCACTTTCCCAATCGTGCTCGCTACGGCGAAGGACGGGAGCGACATTCGGCTGAACGCGGCCGACAGCGTGACGAGTCCGGACGGTACGAACGGCATCAGCCTCAGCCCGAGGACAAGAAACCATGCCTCAACGCCATCTGCTTCGCGGAGCCGTTTCAAACGCTCCCCATCCGGTGACGTGAACCGGTGGAGCGCTTTGCGATAGAGAATAAAACTGAGCACAGCACCCACGGCCTCGCCGACGATAGAGACGGCGACGCCCGGTCCAAATCCTAGCAGTTGCACGTTCAGTGCCGTCAAAAATGCGCTCGGTAATATACCGGCGACGGCGATGAGCATATTCAACAAGATACTGATCACAACAAACAACGGGATCGGCAAAGCTGCCCATTCCATATAAAAACCTCACTTCATTTGAAAAGGCTGGCCCGTCAACGACGGGTCAGCCTTCTGTTTATTTTGCTTCGACTTCATCCCACGCGTCTTCGTCGACAGGTGGAAGGTGTTTCTCTTCAAGTTTCGAGACAACGACCGCGCATGTCGCGTCGCCGGTAATGTTGACCGACGTCCGGAGCATGTCGAGAATACGGTCGACACCGATGATCAGGGCAATCCCTTCGACCGGTAAGTTGACCGACTGCAAGACGAGCGCGAGCATGATGAGCCCGACACCAGGTACACCCGCCGTCCCGATCGAGGCGAGTACCGCTGTGATGACGACCGTCACGAGTTCGGTCATCGTCAAATCAGCCGCGAATACTTGGGCGATGAAAATCGTCGCGACCCCTTGCATGATCGCCGTCCCGTCCATGTTCACCGTCGCGCCGAGCGGCTGAACGAATGAGGAGATGGAACGCGGCACGCCGAGCTTCGTCTGGGCGAGTTCCATCGATACAGGGAGCGTCGCGTTCGAAGACGACGTCGAAAACGCGAGCGTGATCGCTTCGTAGAAGTTTTTAAAGAAGAAGACCGGACTCATCTTCCCGAGCAGGACGAGCGCCCCGCCGTAGACGAGTACCGAGTGTAAAAATAGCGTCAAGACGACCGCGAACATATACCACGCCATCGCTTTGACAGCATCGAAACCGATACCTCCGATGGCCGAGGCGATCAAAGCGAACGCGCCGTATGGGGCGAGCTTCATGACCAAGTGAATCAAGTGCATCATGATGCGGTCGCCTTGTTTGACGAAACGGCGCCACGTTTTGGCCCGTTCGCCGAGAGCGATCATCGCAAATCCGATGAGAGCCGCAAACACGATGATTTGAAGCATGTTGCCTTCAGCGAGCGCTTGAATCGGGTTCGTCGGAATCATGTTGACGAATGTCTGCACGATGTTTGACGACTCTTCAGCCGCACCCGATTCGAATTCAAGGTTTGCCGTTTGGAAGTCACCACGCTCTCCCGGTTTGATGACCGAAGCGACACCCATCGCCAAGATGATGGCGAGCGCCGTCGTCGTCAAGAAGAAGAGAAGCGCCTTCGATCCGACCCGACCGAGCTCTTTCGGGTCCCCGAGACCCATGACGCCGAGAATGATCGAGAAGAAGACGATCGGAACGACCAGCATTTTAATCAAGTTCAAAAATACAGTACCGACTGGGGAAAGGATATACGTATTGACGATGTCATATACGTTACCGGACAGACCGGCGAGCCCTAGCCCGACAAGGACCCCTAAGGCGAGGCCAATTAAAATTTTCTTCGTTTCACTCATCGTGTCACCCTTTCTTTTTTGCACAGTGCGTTTAGTATAGCATAATGCTGAATATTCATACAATTACGGTAAAATCACAACATCATAACAAGTTCATGTTCCCATCTTCACTTGAACGAAAACAAAAAAGATTGGAGACCAAAACGGTCCAATCTTTTCACTCGGCATCGAGACGCGCAAGTTCGGTTTGAAGTTCGGTCGATTGCTCCCAAATCTCAGGACGATGTTCTTTCAAAAACGCGGCTAGCACGTTGCGTGACGGAGCGTCCATCATATCGATGAGAATACGGCCTTTGAGCGATTTGTCCATCTGGTTGACGTGGTACGGCAACAGCTTGTATCCGCGCCGTGCCTCAAGGTCGACCGACATGTCACAGGCCGCGACACCGCCATAATAGAACCCTTCCGGCTTTCGACCGACCGTGACCCAGACGATCCAGTACGGTTTGCCGTTCGGCACCGCTTCCGGATCCGTCAAAAACTTGATGCGTTTCTCGATCGCCGATTTGGCATGCATGGCCCCCATATCGATGACCGCGGTCCCCGCCTCGACATCGATGATGACGGGAGACATATTGTTCAAACTGAGCGAACCGACCCCAAAACCGCCGTGGCCATCGGTCGAATCGTCAGCGACGATGTTAAAATTAATCTCTTTCATAGACTTCCCTCCCTCTCTACTGTACACAAAGACGAGGGAATGTGGCAATCCGGAACGTCAGCACCATTCAATCCGAAACGTCGTACCCGGTCCGATGGCACGGATGAGCGGCCGGTCTGCCTCGATGACCCGGCCGAGAACGTTGACTCGTGCATCAGGCGGAAGATCCCGTTTCGTCACTTGCATCTCGCCGGCATAGCGCCCGTAATCCGCATTATCGACCGTGATCGTCCCAAGCGGACGCGGTCTCGCATCCATCGGTTCAAGCAAGCGGTCGCCCGGTCGGCCGTAAGCCCGAGACTCGACCGAGCGGATGACGTCACGGGCCGGATCCATCCGGTTCGTCTGGACGCGATAGAAGGCGGCCTCGATCGTCGTCTCCGCTTCGGCCCGGAGGACGAGCATCCCGTCCGCGTGTGAGGCGAACTGTTCGATCGTCTCGTCGGCAAGTCCCGGATCGCCGATTAAAATGCGGTCGACCGAATCGGGGAGGTCCAAGTAACAAGCGAACGTCGATAACGTTCGATGGTCTTCGAGCGTCGGCAACCGTTCAAACAGCGGTCCGCGGAGCGACCCATCTCCCGGGATGAACGCTTGAACGCTCAATCCTTGGCGTTTCAACCAATCGTTCTTGGCATCGAACCAGTTTCGATCAAGCCCCGTCTCTGGGCGCGGATAGAAGTTGTGCCATGCCTCGACGTTGTCCGTCACGAGACCGTGCCGCCTCATCTCCGCGAGCTCACTTTCTGTGAGCGTGCTCGCGTTCAAGGCGACCGTCATCCGCGTCGACAAGTCGGCGACTTGTTTCGGGGTCACGCCGTAATCGACGCGCAGTCCGGTCACGCCCCACTCGACGAGCGTGTGGGCATCATCCCACGTTTTGCCGAGCGCGGCAAGCGACGTTGGCGCGATATCGGCGAACAGCTCCATGTCGAGTTCACGTGCGAGCATGCCGAGCTGTCGCAATCGTTCCGTATATACGGATGGATCGTCCTCTGGAATATGTAGGGACGTGAACATCGACGTAAAGCCAATCTCACGCATGCGTCCGACCCATGCCTTGAAGTTTGACGTGAGCGGTTCGCTCAAATATACCGATAATCCTTTCATCAGAAAACCTCCTCTTAAATGAAAAGGCGACTCCAAAGAGCCGCCTCGGTTGTTAAATTCCGTCCGCCATCTCTTCTTTGAATCCGAAGAAATATGTGAAGACGAAGCCTGCCGTGTACGAAATGACAAGACCTGCGATGTACGTCAAGTACATGCCGTTGTCGATGAGCGGTGTGAGCGAGAGACCCGAGACCCCAATCCCGAGTGCTGCCGTCTTCATCGTCGCTTGGAAGGCGCCGCCGACCGCTGCGCCCATACAAGCCGTCAAGAACGGACGACCGAGCGGAAGCGTGACCCCGTAGAGGAGCGGCTCACCGATGCCAAGGAATCCGACCGGGATCGCCCCTTTGATGATGTTACGGAGGCGTTGGTTGCGCGTCTTCACAAAGATGGCAAGTGCTGCCCCGACTTGTCCGGCCCCGGCCATCGCCAGGATCGGCAAGAGTGCCGTGTTACCGACCGTGTTGAGCAACTCCAAGTGAATCGGTGTGAGTCCGTGGTGCAATCCGACCATGACGAGCGGCAAGAAGAATCCAGCAAGAACAGCCCCTGCGACCGGTCCACCGACTTCGAGCACGGCGTTAAGACCTTGCATGATACCGTCCGACAACACGCCTGCGACCGGCATGATCGCATAGAGCGCCGTGAAACCGACGACGAGTACCGTAAGAAGCGGTGTGAAAATGATATCGACCGCTGTCGGCATGAAGCGACGGACATGTTTCTCGATGTACGTCATGAGCCAAGCGGCAAAGATGACCCCGAACAGTCCACCCCGCCCGACGACGAGCGGTTCCCCATAAATGGTGATGTCCGCGAGCACCGGGTTGAAGAGGATCCCCCCGGCGATGGCACCGAGTACCGGCGTCCCGCCGAACTCTTTTGCCGTGTTCCAACCGACGAGAATGGCGAGATAGGCGAATACCGTGCTACCGAGCAACAAGAGGATTTGCATCCACGTTTCCGTCGGGTCGACCCCGGCGTTCTTCGCGAAGTTGGCTCCTCCGTTAATGATACCTGAAGCGACAAGTCCTGGAATGAGCGGAATGAAAATATTCCCTAAGCGACGCAAGAAGCGCTTGAACGGCGACTTCTGTTTGTCTTTCACTTTTTGACGTTCGATGGCGGCCCGTTCGTCCGGAGTCAAGTTCGCGTCGACCGATTCTTCTCCGATGGCGAGCCCCGTCTCGCGGCTGAGATGGTCCGCCACGCGGTTGACCGTCCCCGGGCCAACGACGATTTGCAACGTCTCATCATCGATGACACCCATGACACCATCGATTTGTTTCAAGGCGGCAAGATCCGCTTTCGTCGGATCCTTGAGCGCCAAACGCACACGTGTCATACAGTGCGCGAGTTGACGAATGTTGTCTTTCCCTCCGACATGCTCGAGTATCGCATGCGCAAGAACCTCTTCTTTCTTCATCTCGAATCCCCCTTATAATGCGTCACGGACGAATCCGTTCGCACGCTCTAATCGCTCGACTGCCTCCGCATGCGGGACATCGGCTAAAATCATGACGATCGCCGTCTTGACGTGCCCACCGGATGAATCAAAATAACGCGCGGCCGTCTGTTCGTCGACCCCTGTCGCTTCCGCAATCATCCGTTTGGCCCGCACCTCCAACTTCTCGTTCGTCGGCTGCACGTCGACCATCAGGTTTTGATACACTTTCCCTACCCCAATCATCGACGCCGTCGAAATCATGTTGAGGACGAGTTTTTGCGCCGTCCCTGCTTTCAAACGGGTCGAACCGGTCAATACTTCTGGACCCGTCTCGACCTCGATTTTATACTCGGCGTGGTCGCTGATTTTTGATCCTTTGTTACATGATAACGCAGCTGTCGTCGCCCCGACTTCACGGGCGTAATCGAGCCCGCCGATGACGTACGGTGTCCGGCCGCTCGCGGCGATTCCGACGACCGTGTCCTTCTCGCTCAAGTGAAGCGCTTTCAAATCATTGACTGCCAAATCCTTGCTGTCTTCTGCTCCCTCGACGGCTTTGATGAGCGCACGCTCGCCTCCGGCGATGAGTCCGACGACCATGTCCGGTGATACGCCGAACGTCGGCACACATTCTGCCGCATCCAAGATACCGAGCCGTCCGCTCGTCCCTGCGCCGATATAAATCAAACGCCCGCCTTGTTTGAAGGATGCGATGGCACGCTTCGTCACTTCGGCAATGACCGATAGCTCTTCTTTAATGACGTGGGGGACCGATTGATCTTCCTCGTTCATCACCGCGAGGAACTCCTCGACCGCCATCTCGTCCAAGTGCATCGTTCGTTCATTCCGTCTTTCAGTAGCCAGTTTGTCTAACATCGCCACCATCCTTTCTTCTCTCTGATTTCATTGTACTAACTTGAAATTAAAAGTCAAACTTATTTAAAAAAATAAGGAAGTAAAATTTCATAAAAGGAATGAGGATGCCGCCCAGTCCATTGAAAAAGCCCAGCCCATAGCGGACCGAGCCCTTCATTCGACCAGTTTCTTCATCACGTGGACGTGGTCGCCCCGTGCCGTGACGGAATCTTTTTCGTACACATAACCTTGTCGTTCCCAAAAGTGATGTGCCCGTTCATTGTGCGGCAAGACACCGAGCCGAAACACCGTCTGGAAAGGGCGCATATATTCCTGTTCAAGTTGCTCATACAGCCGTTGCGCGACGCCGGTACCATGAAATCGTTCGTCGACGACGAACAGGCCGAGCCAGAGCGATCCGTCGACTGGATGTTCTTTCAACAAATCAGCGACCGCGATGACGTCCCCTTCTTCAAACACGAGGCTGACGGTCCCTTCGGCTTCAAAGTCGGTCAAATTCTCGTCTCGAAACGCTTCAGGTGTCTGTCCGTTCAAGCTCGCGAACGCCGACTGCCGCAACAAGAACGCCGCGACCTTGTCGCGCCACGTCGCATCATAAACGTGAATCATCGGCGCAACTTCACCATCTCGTCACGCGCCTCGGCGTAACGGTCAATCAAACTTTCGCCTTTTCGGTGCAACAGACCCATATAGAGCGTATCGATGATCGTCAACTGGGTCATCCGTGACGCGATGCTCGCGATCCGGAAGTCACGTTCGACGCTCGGCGTGCAAAGACGGACGTCCGCCTCCCGATAGAGCGGAGATTTATCGAGGTCCGTGATGGCGACGACCGGCACCCCTTTCTTCTTGGCGAAGCGGACGAGTTCGAGCACATCTTTCGTCCGACCCGACGTGCTGATGGCGACAAAGACGTCGTTCGGTCCGAGATGCGGGATGAGTGACAACATGTAATGGAAGTCTTGCGACGTCTGGGCCGCATAGCCAAGTTTCGTGAATTTGTACTGGGCGTCGTACGCCGCCGTCGACGAGCCGCCGACCCCATAAAACACGACCCGATTCGCTCGGGCGAACGTATCGATCGCATGCTCGAGCTCGCGTTTGTCCATCGCCTCGGCGCACGCCTCGATCGCCATCTTGTTCACATGAATGACTTTTTGAAACGAATCGTACGGTGTGTCTTTCTGCTGTAACACGTTGAAGTCGGTGAGTGTCGTCTCGGTGATGGCCAAGTCTTTGACGAGGGCGAGCTTGAACGCCTTGAAGCTGTCGATGCCGACGACACGGGCGAACCGGACGATACTCGCCTCTGACACATCCGTCTTTTGAGCAAGTTCTTTCGTCGTCATGTTCGGAACGAGCGTCGAGTGGGTCAAAATATAGTCTGCGATTTTCTTCTCGACAGACGTCATCTCACTTTTAGCGAGTTCGATTTTTTTGAGTAAGGATTCCATCGGGTCATCCCCTTCCTACTTCTAGTTTCTGTTTCCATGATAGCGGATTCTTTCTGCACAAGCCAACTTGGATATGAAAAAGGTCAAGCCGAAGCTTGACCTGATCGTTATAAGTTTTTGGCATTGAACGTATCGCCGCCTTGAATCGTCCCGTTTTGGAACCCTTTGTCGAACCAGCGTTTCCGCTGTTCGGACGTCCCATGGGTGAACGAGTCTGGCGTCACATAGCCGCGTGCCTGTTTTTGAAGCGTGTCATCCCCGATTTGGTGCGCCGCATTCATCGCCTCTTCGACGTCGCCAGCCTCGAGGTAGCCCATGCCTTGGGCGTGGTGGGCCCAGACGCCCGCATAATAATCGGCCTGAAGCTCGAAGCGGACCAAATATTTATTGAACTCGGTCTCACTCATCTCGTTACGGAGCGGCATGATCTCATCGGTCGTGCCGAGCAACGTCTGGACGTGGTGGCCGACTTCGTGGGCGACGACATACGCCATCGCGAAGTCACCCGGTGCGTTGAAACGTTGACTGAGTTCATCATAGAAACTTAAATCGATGTATAGTTTTTGGTCACCGGGACAGTAGAACGGTCCGACAGCCGATCCCGCGATACCGCAGGCAGATTCAACCTGGTCTTTATACAAGACGAGCGTCGGTTCCCGATACGTCAATCCGTTCTCTGCGAATATATCGGTCCATACTTCCTCGGTATCCCTTAGCACGACCGACACGAAGTCTGCCATCTCTTCTTCTCGTGCCGAACCTTGATACGTCTCGGACGACTGTGGTTCGCCGATCCCGATGTTGTTGACAATGTCTGCCGGATTGCCCCCGTTCAGCAATGTGAAGACGATGACCAAGATGAGACCGAAGCCTCCGCCAATCCCGGCAATCCCTTTCCCTCCGACACGTTGTCCCCGTCGATCTTCGACATTACGACTTGCTTGTCTACCCTTCCATTTCATCCGCCTGTTCCTCCTACGTCTAGTCTGTCTTGTTCCTTACCCCGTTTTCACATATTTCGCACCTGCATTTTTTCTTTGTACCGTCCGCTCAATCGATTTTCTGCTTTCCACCCGCCCCACCTTTCACTAGAATGAAAGGGAACGAACTAAAAGGAGGAAATGTTATGCCATACGTAACTGTTAAAATGCTCCCAGGCCGCACGGTCGAACAAAAACGTGCCTTGATTGAAAAAGTGACGGACGCCGTCTCGGAGACGACGAACGCACCGAAAGAAAACATCACCGTCTTCATCGAAGAGATGGACGCGACGCACTACGGTCAAGCCGGCGTTATGCACGCGGACAAGAAGTAATGAGGTAAAAGAATGCCATGTCCCTGTTGTGGACATGGCATTCTTTTTACCTCAAAACGGCATTTTATTAGAAATAGTTTTCATAATCAAATCTTCTACGATTGTTTCGACTTTAGTGATTTCTAAAAAGCCGCTCTCATCAATCCGTGGAACCGCATTAGTCTCAAGGAATCTCCAATCATATTGAATCGTTTCTAAATCATTCGCATTGGCAATTTCTTTAGACGTTGCTCTCATTAAAATACGGAATTTATATGGCCAGAGCCCAGTTTTGTGTTTTTGCATCACAAAATGCTCATTTTGTTGAACATTAATCCAAAAATTCAATCCGCCCATTGTTGAAACAGGTTTTCTAAATGGCATAAAAAATCCTCCCATAATGTCTAATGTACAATCATTATACAAATATAGATGTTAACAGTGTTTGGATTTTTATTTTTTTGGTATATATTTTCAATTACATAATAAATGTTGGATGTATTTTTACAAATGTGGTCAGTCTTGCAGATTCACTTCAAACCGCTCGCTCGGGACGGTCGGTTTAATGAGATGACGCGTCGCACGCCAAATGTGATAGCCAATCCGATCGAGCCAGAGGAGAGCTTGCACCTTTTGAATCGTCTGGTCCATCTCAAGCTGATTGGCCGCCGTCTCCTCGAGCAGTTCGGCCCGGTGCGCTTTTCGATATTCGGCGAGCTGTTTCGAGGCCGTTTTCCACTGCCGAGACTCTTCCGGGGGCGTGTGATGGTTGAGCGTCTCCAACATGTCGAGTTCATGCAAGACGAGCTGGCGCGCGACCAGGAAGTCTGTGTCCCGGAGCGCGTCGACCGGGTCGACTTCTCGCATGACGAACAGCCACCGCTCCAAATGATCAATCGTATGAAGCAGCGACAAGTGTTGCCCATAGTCATTGCGGCCCCGCCCTTCCTCCAATTGAATCGTGCTCAAAAAGACACGGACGTCCCCGAGCGTCTTCTCCACGAGTTGGAGCTCGTCGTCGCGCTTTCGTCCTTCCGCTAGTAACAGTTTCGTCTCTTTGGCGAGATAGCGCTCGATTTCAATCAACGAGCGTCGGGCCGCTTCGAGCGCGACCGTCGGGATGCGGGCCATGTTCGGGTTCAAGAACCGGGTCAGCTTCTCCGCCCGGCTCGGGACCCACTTCAGCAACCGACGGCTGAACGCCTCGTGGAACGGCAAAAACGTGAACACACCAAGCAGATGGAACGACGTGTGGAACAAGGCGAGCCGCAACAGTTCGTTCCAATTGAGACGGTCGGCCACACCATTGACGACGCCGAACAAGAGCGGGAAGGTTAGCCAGCCGATAAGTAAAATCGAGCCGTGGACGAGCACGTGCGCCAAGACGATGCGGCGGGCCGACTTCCAACCTCCGATCGACCCGAGCGCGACGACGAGACTTGTCCCGGCACTTTGCCCTAAGACGAGCAGACACGCTTGGGCAAGGGTGACCGTATCAGTCGCGAGCGCCGTCATCGTCAAGACAAGACCGATGCTTGAAGACTGTAATAAAACAGTCATCAACAGGCCCGTACCGAGAAGCGCAAGTTGGTGGAGCGGTGTGTCCGCTTCCCAACTGGCGAACGAGAACGTGACAACTTCCCGCATCGCCTCTTGGAGCGTTCCGATGCCGACAAAAATGAGGCCAAGTCCGACCATGAGCATGCCGATGCGTTTGACGCGCCGTCCAATCAAGCGCAGCGCCATGCCGACCCCGATGAGCGGGAGCAACAGCTCGCGGATATCGACGTTATAACCTAAGAGCGCCACGATCCATCCGGTCGTCGCGCTACCCGCGTTCGCTCCGATGACGAGTGTGAGCGCTTGGGTGAACGTCAGCAGGCCGGCACTGACAAAACTGATTGTCATGAGCGTCGTCACGGTCGAGGACTGAAACAACGTCGTCATCGTCGCTCCGAGAAAGGCACCCGAAACAGGTCCTTCAGCCAAGCGATTCAATCGTTGCCGGAGGCGTTCCCCGGCCATGCTTTTCAACGTATCCGTCAACAGCATCATCCCGAGTAGGAAGATGCCGACTCCCCCGACCAATGTGCCGATTCCCATGGTGTCACTTCCTTTTCAACGATTCAATCGCCTCGTAACGTTGACAACATCCATGTTTTTTCTGATGCGTGATCTTTCAAGTTGAGCAGTACGTCCTCCGGATAATAGATTTTCTCGTCGGACTGTCGTGAGTTTAAAATCGATTGGACGAGCATCGACACTTCCGAAATTTCCCGGCGGTCGCCATCATTCATCTTGAGATAGATGCCTTCGTATGTCCCGTGCCCTTTATACAAATCGTATGGTAATTGGCTGAGCTGATCCTCGAGCAAGTAGTAACGGGTCGGTAAACCGATTGCCTCCATCGTTGAACGCAAGCGGTCCATATAACGGACGCGGTTCGCTTCCGGGAAGTTCTTATATTTCAACAAACGACGGTTGACGAAGCGGCTCGCAAGGTCGGCCAAAATCGGGTCCGCCTCATCCATCCATTCCTGGAAATAGAAATAGACGATCGTCTCATCGAGCTTCAAATAATGCTCGAGCGTCATGTCTTCATGGTTAAAAATCGGCAAGAAATGCTTTGGAGTCATCTCGAAAGAATAACCCGATTCGTATAGTTCTTGCGCCCGTTCGAGCACGGCTTTGAGCAACAAATCGCTCGATCGCGTCGCCGGATGCAAGTAGACTTGCCAATACATTTGATAGCGGCGCATGATATAGTCCTCAATCGTATGCATCCCCGACTGTTTGACGACGACTTGGTCCTCATCGGGACGCAGTACCCGAAGCATCCGCTCAAGGTCGAACTTCCCATAACTGACCCCAGCGAAATGGGCGTCGCGAAGCAGATAGTCCATCCGATCGACGTCGAGCTGAGAACTGAGGATGTTGACGAGCAATCGGTTCGGGTGTGTCTTATTGATGATGGCCGCCACTTCTTCCGGGAAGCCGACCCCCATCTCGGACAGCACTTTGTTCACTTCCGTGTCCCCGAGAATAATCCGTTCGGTCCATACCTCGTGGCGAACGGCGAAGACGTGCTCGAACGCGTGTGAGAACGGACCGTGGCCGACATCGTGCAAGAGCGCCGCTGCGAGCAACAGCTCCCGGTTGCGGTCGTCCCACTCTGGATACTCGTGGAATTGGTCGATCAGCTGCCGAGCGATCTCATAGACGCCGAGCGAATGATGGAACCGGGTATGTTCGGCGCCATGGAACGTCAAAAACGACGTCCCGAGCTGTTTGATGCGCCGCAAGCGCTGAAACTCTTTCGTGTTGATCAATTCCCAGACGAGATGATCATAGACATATATATAGCGGTGAACCGGATCTTTGAACACTTTCGACCCCGATAATTGACCTCGTGACGTGTACATGACGTTGCCCCCTACGTTTCATTAATGATTGGATTCGACTTCTAGCGCGTGGTTCCTCCCATGCTATAATGGGAAGGAAATTATTTATTGAAAAGGAATTATGTATATGACCCATCCATTATTACAACAACCGACCTACCGTGTCATCGATCAGTCCTCGCTCGGTCCTGCGTTTCAAGCCGAGCAATCGTTCGCGACGGACGACACGCTCTGTGCGTCGACCGCGACGTCTGGTGCCGTCCTCAGGGCCTGGGTTCATCTAAACACGGTCGTGCTCGGCATTCAAGACGCCCGCCTGCCTCACTTGTCAGACGGCATCCGTTTTCTACATGAACATGGATTCCGTCCCGTCGTGCGAAATTCAGGAGGGCTTGCCGTCGTCTTGGATGAAGACGTATTGAACTTATCCCTGATTCTACCTGAGAAAGACGGAATTCAAATCGATAGCGGCTACGAGGCGATGACGTCGCTCATCCAACTCATGTTTCAAGACGTGACGACAGACATTGTCGCTGGCGAAATCGTTGGATCTTACTGTCCCGGCAGTTTCGACTTATCCATCGGCGGCAAGAAGTTCGCCGGTATCTCACAGCGCCGTGTCCGTGGCGGTGTCGCCGTCCAAATTTATTTGAGCGTCCGCAAGAGCGGGAGCGAACGAGCCGCGCTCATCCGTGACTTTTATGCGCAAGCCATCCAAGGTGAAGCGACAAAGTTCACCTACCCGGCCATCGTCCCTGAGACGATGGCGTCACTCGAGGACTTGCTCGGTATCCCGCTCACTGTCGATGACGTGTTGCGCCGCGCCTACACCGTCCTCAGTGACGTGAGCCGGCTCATACCTGGCACACTCGACGCAGACGAGCAGGCGATGCTCGTGACCCAGCTCGACCGGATGTGGAAGCGCAATGAACCGATCCGTGAGATTGAACAACAATTAATAGAGGAGTGACCGCATGTTTAAAATCATAACCGATACCGGCGCCGATTTGACCCAAGACCAGATCGTCGAGTACGGTCTCGAAATGCTACCGCTCGGTGTCGTCATCGACAACGACGAATTTTTAGACGGTGAGACGATTCAACCGAAAGACGTGTACGACGCGATGCGTGCCGGGAAGACGCCGAAGACGTTCCAAATCGAGGCGGCCCGCCTCGAACAATGTTTCCGTCAACATCTCGAATCGGAAATCCCGTTCCTGTACCTCGCTTTCTCCGGTGAGCTCTCAGGCACCTATCAGACGGCCGTCATGGTCGGAAACCTACTTAAAGAAGAATACCCGAACAGTACGTTCCATATTCTTGATACGCGTGCCGCCTCGGTCGGCCAAGGATTGTTCGTCAAAACGGTCGCTGAATATGGCCAGGACCACTCGTATGAAGAGACGGTCGCCTACGCGACGTCGCTCGTCGGCAAAATCCGTCATTTGTTCACGGTCGAATCGCTCGAGTATTTGATGCGCGGCGGTCGTGTCTCAAAAACGAGCGCATTCATCGGTGACTTGTTGACGATTTTACCGCTCCTCACGGTCGAAGACGGCAAGCTCGTCCCGATCGAGAAGATTCGCGGTCACAAGAAGGTGATGCGGCGCATCGCTGAGTGGATGACCGAGTCGAAACCGCTCGTCGAGGGTGGGCATGTCTTCATCGGTCACGGGGACGACCCGGTCAAAGCCGATCAGTTCGAGGCGTTGCTTCGGCAGCATATGAACCCGGCGAGCGTCACGAAGACGATCGTCGGTTCGGCCATCGGGGCACATACAGGCCCAGGCCTGCTCGTCGTCGGCTATTTTGAAGCATGACGAGCAAACGAAAAACCGCGAGCACCCTCCTGGGGCGCCCGCGGTTTTTGTTTACTTGTTCCAGTTGCGGAATCCGTCACCAAACTCGAGGTGCAAGTCGTCACCGAACACGCCGTTCTCGAACGTCGGTACGTCGACTGGGAGTTTGCCCGTCGGTTTCACTTCACCGAAGATGGCACGAATGCCGGCCGGGAGGTTCGGTCCTGCCGATTTGGCATTGCCCGCCTCTGAGTCCGGTCCGTTCGGGTCACCTTTGAAGCCGTAGATGATGAGCTGGGCCGGTGCGTCCGGCTGAACCGCCACATCGTACGGGTTACGCAGGCTGAGCAAGACTGACTTCTTGCCCGTCTCGTTCGCGTAACGGAACACTTCGGCCGGCACGTAGTTGTCCGCCGACGTCGATTTCAGCTTGACGCTGTTGTTCACGTTCGAGCCGACGATGATATAGTCGGCCGCGTCGAGTTTTTCTTTCAATACCGGGTTTTGATCCAAGTGTTTCGTAGATGCCGTATAGTTCGCGGCGATGACGTTCACGTCTTTCATGTTGCCGGCGTTCTTCTCGAGCGACTTGATCGTCTTGATCATGCTGTCCGTCTGGTCTTTCGCCGGTGACAAGACGAGGACCGTCTCACCTTTTTTCGGTTTGAACGGAAGCGTCTTGTCGTCGTTCTTCACGAGCGTGACGGCCGCTTCGGCGATCTCACGTTCTTTCGCTTTATGCTCGGCACTGCCGACGACCGCTTTCGCCTCGGCGAGTTTCGCCTCGAGCGTCGTCGTGTCGACCGACTCTTGCCAAATGCCGCGTTCCGCTTTGAGCGTCAAAATCCGCTCGACCGCTGCATCAATCTTCTCTTCTGACAGGCGTCCGTCCTCGACAGCGCCCATGACGTCTTCAAAAATCGTCTCGAGCTTCACGACGTCCGCATTCGACCGTAAAATCGTCGGCATGAGCGCGATATCCACGCCCGCATCGAACGTCTTGATGACCGCTTCCGCTTCCGTGAAGTTGTCGGCGATTGCTTGCATGTTCAAGGCGTCCGTGACGACGATGCCTTCATAGCCCATCTCTTCACGCAAGACGCCGGTGATGACATCGTCCGACAACGTCGCTGGGAGCGGGAACGTGCCGCGTGGCGAGTTCACGACCTCATCCTCGATTTGTGGCATGCCGATGTGCGCCGTCATAATCATGTCGATGCCTTCCGTGATGGCCCGTTTGAACGGTAACAGTTCGAGCCCACGCAAGTCTTCGAGCGACTTATCGACGATCGGAAGCCCGTAATGCGAGTCGACCGCCGTGTCACCATGACCCGGGAAATGCTTCGCCGTCGCAGCGACACCCTGGTCTTGAATTCCTTGTGTCATCGCCGAACCGAGCTCACCGACGAGTTCCGGGTCGCTCGAGAACGAGCGGACGCCGATGACCGGGTTGGCCGGATTGTTGTTGACGTCTAGCACCGGACCGAAGTTGACGTTCACCCCGAGTGCGTTCAACTCTGAACCGATGATATTCCCCGCGTCGTATGCGTACTGGCTGCTCCGTGTCGCCCCGAGTGCCATGTTACCCGGCAAGTTCGTGCCCGTTCCGAGACGTGTCACGATCCCACCCTCTTGGTCGATCGTGATGAAGAGCGGGACATCGTTGCTTTCGTCTTGTTTGACGACTTCTTGGAGGTCGTGGACGAGTTTCGTCGTCTGTTCGGTCTCAGTCACGTTTTCCGCGAACAAGATGACACCCCCGAGATCAAACCGATCGACGACACGCGCCACGTCTGTTGCGAGTGCCGTATGGTTTGCCCCGTTCCATAATCGGAAGTCTGGCATGATCATTTGGCCGAGCTTTTGTTCAAGCGTCATCGAATCGAGCTTGGCGTCGACACGCTGCTCAATCGACGGGGCCGGCGTCTCCTCTGCCACGACCGCGTTCGCCATCGGGACCGATGAGACGAGTAGTGCTGTCGTTAGCCCCAGTGTCGCCGTCCAGTTCAGTGCTTTGTTCATGTTTTCCCCACTCCTTTTTGAAAGTTTCCCCGACCCCCAAACAAAAAGGCATGGAGGAAGAAGCGTTGCCTCACCAACGCTCGTTCACCCCATGCCTGATCGTATCAGTTACATATGGTCCTTATTCAGGTGGTCAACGTCAGTATAGCAATTCAAAAAATGGGAAACAACACTTCACATGAAAGCGTAACCATTTTGAAATATATGTTCTGTTTTGACACACAGCTGACCTGTATTGGCAAAGCCAATAATTTCGCTGGTTCGAATTCGGCCCCATCTTTGGTAAACTCATTCCGTTAGGGGTTAACTTTCACAAAGGGGGAAATCATCTTGGCACGAGGGGAAATCAAACGAAAGCCGGAATGGTTAAAAATTAAACTGAACACGAACGAGACATACACCGGTCTCAAAAAGATGATGCGCGAGAAAAATCTACATACGGTCTGTGAAGAGGCGAAATGTCCGAACATCCATGAATGTTGGGCCGTCCGCCGTACCGCGACGTTCATGATTCTCGGAAGTATTTGCACACGGGCTTGCCGCTTCTGCGCCGTCACGACAGGCAAGCCGAACGAGCTCGACTGGGAAGAACCGAAACGCGTCGCCGAATCGGTCCGTCTCATGAACCTGAAGCACGTCGTCATCACGGCCGTCGCCCGCGACGACTTGAACGACTACGGAGCGACGGTATTCGCCGAGACAGTCCGCGCCGTCCGCGGGATGAACCCGGAGACGTCAATCGAAGTGCTCCCGTCCGATATGATGGGTGACTTCTCGGCGCTCCAGACGCTCATCGATGCCGGACCGGACATCATGAACCATAACTTGGAGACGGTCCGCCGCTTGACGCCGAGAGTCCGCGCCAAAGCGACGTACGACCGGACGCTCGAATTTTTAAAACGATCGAAAGAGCTGAACCCGGACATCCCGACGAAGTCGTCGATCATGGTCGGACTCGGCGAGACGCGCGAAGAGTTGATTGAGGCGATGGATGACCTGCGGGCCCACCACGTCGATATCCTCACGCTTGGCCAATACTTGCAGCCGACGAAGAAGCACCTCGACGTCGAGCGCTATTACCATCCAGATGAGTTCGCCGAGTTAAAAGAGATTGCGTTGGCGAAAGGCTTCTCCCATTGTGAGGCCGGACCGCTCGTCCGTTCCTCGTATCACGCGGACGAACAAGTCCACAAGGCACGTCGTCACACGATGTTGCCAATCGACTGATAGAAAGAAGAGACGTTTATGACTGGAACGACATGGCATTTGCTTCACACCGTCCCGCTGTCCCCGGCCGAGAACATGGCCATCGATGAGGCCATCGCCGGCTGGGTCGCGCGCGGTGACTTGAAACCGACACTCCGTTTTTACGCCTGGGCCCCGCACGCCATCAGCGTCGGACGCTTCCAACGGGCGACGCGCGACCTCGATCGGGACGCACTCACGTTGAACGGCATCCCGGTCGTCCGTCGTTTGACCGGCGGGCGGGCCGTCTTGCACGCAGATGAACTGACGTATAGCGTCATTCTCCCTGAGACGATGCCGTCTTTGCCGACGAACGTCATCGAGAGCTATCGTCTCTTGACCGAAGGGGTGCGCCGCGGCTACCACGCGCTCGGCGTCCCGGCCGAATTCTCGGTACCATTGACCGAGGCAGACCGCGAGGCACTCCGAAAACCAAAGTCGGCCGTCTGTTTCGACGCCGCTTCGTACTACGAGCTCGCCGTCGGCGGGAAAAAGATTGCCGGGAGCGCCCAAGTGCGCCACCAAGGCGCCGTCTTGCAACACGGCTCAATCCCGTTATCGATTGACGATGACGTCCTGTTCGACTGCTTCAATCTCGAGGCCGATGCCAAGGCGGAGGCGAAAGCCCGTTTCGGCGACAAGGCCGTTTCGTTGAACGAGACACTCGGCCGACCGGTCGCCTTCGACGAGGTCGCGGCGGCGTTCACGGACGGGTTCCGTGACACGTTCGACTTGACGTTCGAACCGCTGACGTTCACCGAGGCGCAGCAACAAGAGATTCAGGAGCTCGTCGCCAAATACGAGAGTGACGAATGGGTATGGAAACGCTAAATCCAAACAACACCCGATTGAAGAGAGGATCACCTCACTTCAATCGGGTGTTTTCGTTATTGTTGCGTATAAATCGAGACCGAGCCTCCGTTGACGAAGAACTGGCCCCAGCCGTCAGCATTGATTGTGACGAGACGGGCGTTGTTGTTCGTCATGTCTTTCCATACCTCGCCGGCGTTCTGTTTGCCGACGTACATCCACTTCGAGCCGCCCGGACCGTCCGATAGGATTGTCGCGAGACCCGATTTGGCGCGGTCGGTCACCCCTTCACGTGTCCAGCCGATGACGTCCTGATGATCGAGATAGTCATGCTGCGTCCCGTAGGCGAAGTCTTTCCGTGCCTTCAAAATCGGTTGGAGCGTGCCCGACATGTTCGGGATCTCACGGTTCGTCGTCCCTTTCGTTCCATAATAGTCCCCGTAGAAGAGGGCCGGATAACCTTGAGCGCGCGTCATGATCGTCGCGTAGGCGAGCGGTTTGAACCAGTTGGCGACCGTCGACTCGAGCGACTGGCCTGGTTGTGAGTCGTGGTTATCGACAATCGTCACGGACAGCGACGGATGCTGTTCGGTGACGGTGCCTTTCAAGATGTTGCGCATATCGTAATACCCGCCGCCGTTACCGGCCGCTTGGAAGTTGTAATGGAGCGGCACATCGAAGACGGAGTGCGTGTAGCCCGTCTTATACAGATAGTCGTTGATGGCACCGAGATCGTTCTTCCAATACTCGGCGACCGTGAACATCTCTTTCCCGGTCGTCTGGCGCACGCTCGTCACCCACTCCTTCAAGTACGAGTGGCTGATATGTTTGACCGCATCCAACCGGAAACCGTCGAGCCCGAGCGAGTCGGCGTACCATTTGCCCCAGTTCTTCATCTCTTGGCGGACCTCGGGATGCTCGAAATCGACGTCGGCATACATAAGATAATCATAGTTGCCGTTCTCGTTCGACACGTCCGTGTCCCACGCCTTGCCCGTGCTCTTAAATTTATAGATGCGGCTCAAGCTGCGTGACTGATCCCAATCGGTGCCGTCAAAATGGTACCAGCGCCATTTGAACGGCGAGTATGTATTGTTGCGCCCCGCGAAATTGAAGCCGGTCCAGGCCGAGATGCCGTACTCGCCGGACGTCTCTTGGTTCCGGTTCGACGGATTGACCTCGATCGCCTGAACGGATTCGGTATAGTCGGCCCCGCCCTTATGATTCATGACGACGTCGCCGTACACGCCAATCCCTTTACCGCGCAAGTTCGAGATGGCGGTCTGGAGCTGCGCTTTCGTCCCGTACTTCGTCCGGGTCGTCCCTTTTTGGTTGAACTCGCCGAGATCGTACAAATCGTACGCCCCATACCCGACATCGTTCTGTGACGTACCTTTGTACGCCGGCGGAATCCATACCGTCGTCACCCCGATGTCCTTCAAGTGCTGCGAGTCATTCGATAGTCGGTTCCAATGCAGTCCGTCGTTCGGGACATACCACTCAAAGTACTGCATCATCGTACCGTTTTGCGGCGTCGCCGCCTGTGCGACCGGTTGCCCGGCGAGCAGTGCAATCGCGGTGACACCAGCCGTCATCGCCAAGCCTTTCCGTCTTTTACCCATGCCCGTTCCTCCTCTTCAAAATGAATGCAAGCGCTTTCATTAATTATCATGCCTGATTCTACTTTCATTGAATAGAGGATTTCGAAAAAACGGTTCTCTGCGCCTAACTATTTTTTCCTTGAATAGTTCAGTCGACCAAAACAAAAACGGATGGCTTGTGCCATCCGCCTAGTTACAAGTCACGCTCCAATCGTTTTCGCTTCACGAGAAAACCAAGATACGGGAGGCCGGTGAAGACGAGTCCGATCACCACGAGGGTTTGGACAATCCAGATGATCGCCTCGGCCGTACCCGACCAATTTAATTGGAGCAACAGCATCAGCCCGATTGAAATGACCAGAAACACGAGCGCGGCTTTCCCCATTTGCCGCTCGACTTGCGCATATTTGTCATGCGTTGTCGTTTGATCGGTGTAAAGCGGTATGGCATCCGGACGACCTTTGAACACATGAATCTCATCACCGGTCGATGTCACGTGTTCCCAACCGCTCGCGGCGAACAGCTCGAAGTAATCTTCGTCCGGCCGTTGGCGGTAATCGAGACTGTAGCGTACGTCCATCGGCTCTCCTTCGACGAGCGTATAGCCGAGCGGTGCGAACTTCTCTAAATGCCAGCCTTCGGCGGCCATTTGCTGCAGCTTTTTCATCTCCCGCTCTTCGGCGAACGCCAGTCCCCAACTCGACATATATTTCCGTTTCATCGGTGTCCCTCCCCTTCCAAAATGAAGCGTGCATCGTCAACGATTGCTTGCCGTCGTTTCAAATCCTCGGCCACGAGTGCGCGGCCTTGGGTCGTAATCACATAGCGTTTCTGCTTGCCGTCCCCGTCAATCGGATCAATCAGTTGCGCGTTCACGAGCTTCTTGATGATGGTGTACATCGACGCGGGACCGATCTTGATTCGTCCGTTCGTCAACTCCTCGACGAACTGCATAATCAAATAGCCGTGACGCGCCTCGGTCAAGGCGAGCAGGATATAGAGCATGCTGTCGGTCAATTCTCCGAGTTCGATCGTGTCATTACGTGGCATCCCGCCACCTCCTATATCATTCATTGATATATCTTACCCTCACTATATATCGTTGAATGATATATGTCAATGAATGATATATAAAAAGCCGCAGACGGTTCGTCTGCGACCTCGTTAACTGGTGACGTAATCTAAATCGTGCAAGATGTATGCCAAGAAGAACAACATGCTCGGGTTCTCGTAACGCATCTGCACTTTACGGAGCTGCTCCCGATACGTGACCTCATACTCGGCCCCGTTCATCTTCCGCTCCATGTTCATCTTGATGAGCGCATCGAGTTTGTCCATCATATCGACGAGCATGCCTTCGTACGTGTCATCTTTCGAATCGGCCATATAGCGACGGAACGCCGGCTGCATGTAGTCAGGCAGGAGCGACAACAACGCCTCGCTCTCGGCTCGTTCGTATGCTTCGAACGCCGCACCGGTCTCCGCGGTCGAATGTTTCACCGGGCCGAGCACGTCCCCGGTCACCCCTTCGACGAGGTCGTGACAGAGAAGACGGGCCGTCAGTTCGGCGACATCGACGTCGACGTCATACTTCTCGCGCTCCAACAAGCCGCTGAACAGCCCGAGCGCGGCCGCCCGGAATCCATGGATGGCGTCGTTATCGTCAATCGTATTGAAACGGCCTTTCCAACGCCTTACGCTGTCCATCCGCATGACGTTCTCGATGAACGTCGCCACGTCGGTCTCCGCCTCGACTTGTTCGTAGAGCCAGCGGACCGATTCGAGCGGATGATTGCGCAGGGCTGCTTTCATCTCTTCAAGCTTCGCGACGAAATGGGGCGAGCCGTGTCCGACTTCGCGGCGCACGAACAGCATCGCGTCGAACGAGTCGATGCCGTCGACGAGCCGTCCTTCGAATGAGTCGTCCTCCGCCTCGACGAGAAAACGATAGAAATGCGGCCGCAGCGACTGCGACAGTAACTCGACGAGGCCGAGACTCGCCGTCCGCTCCATCCGTTCGATATGTTCTTTGAGCGTAGGTTCTTTTTTCGTCCGGTGCATGATCGGGCCGGTCTGCACTTCGTTCATATCATGGAACAACGCCTTCCCAAGCACGTCGAGCAAGTTGACGTCCTGTCCTTTGTTCTCTTCGTAGTATGCGGCGATCAAGCTGAAGACAGCGACGCGGAAACTGTGGCTTGCCGCGTTGTCATGATAATGCGGCGCATATTCGTCCCAGCGTTGCACGTTCTGCATGCGTGTCATCTTGCGGATAAACGTTCCGTTATGCATCAAATTCCTCCTTGGTTCAGTCGTTCCCACGAGTCATCGTGACAGACGATGTACAGCATATCGTTCGCTTGAAGCGGTGTATCGAGCACCGTCGCGTAATCAAGACGGTCGTTGACGGCGATTAACGTCACACCTTGACGCAACAAGCTTTCGGCAGCATCCCGGATGGTCGCCCATTCCGGTTTCGGCGCGAGCGCCTGGATGTTGCCCCCTGACTGTTTGCTGAGCAGCTGACGGAAAATCGATGTCGTCCCCGGTTGCAGCGTCGCTTTCGCCATGAGGAGTGACACCGAGTCGTTCGCGAGAATAAAGTCGTCAATCCGAACGTGTTTGAATTTCGAGATGTTCCGTTCCTCGCACACCTCGACGACCGTATGCAAATCGACGCCGCGTTCAGACGATAGCGCTTCGACCGCGGACGCGATGAGCAATGATTTTCCGTCGGCGAGGAGTGTCTCCGTGATGCGGGCATCCGCGAAGATGGCGATGCGGCGCGCCTTTAAAATATTGGCCTGCAAGAGTACCGCCTCATCCGACGCGTCACCGTGGACGAAGTGAACGTTATCGTGGTCGTACGGTTCTTCCTTCAACTGATCGATCAAGACGATCTCAGCCTTTGGCTCATAGATGAGCACTTCATCAATCGCTTTTTTCGTCTTCGGCGACCAGCCGATGTAGACGTAATGCCCTTCTCCTCGATACACTAACTTCCCCTCCCGTTTTAACCGTTGAAACGTCGCACCGACTTCAACGAGTTTTCCAATCAACGCCCCGATAATCCCAATCCCGAACAGGAACAAGAAAATCCCGAGCCAACGTCCCGCGACCGATGTCGGGAAAAAGTCACCATATCCGACGGTCGTGAGCGTCGTCATCGTCCACCAGAATGAGTCGAACATCGACGGGAACGTCTCCGGTTCAAGCACAAATCCGAGGACGGTACCGGTCAAGATGATGACGAGTGATGCCAAGACGACGTTTAAAAACGATAATTTCGATAATCCGCGCCAGACACGAAAAAAGATATGCACAGAAAAACCCCTCCTTTTCCTATATACTAGAGACAACTTACTTGATTTACGAAACCACCTTACGTTCGGTTTCGTATAGAAAGAAAAAAGAAAGGACGACGTCATGAACTCAATCGTTTTAGAATATCGACTTTATAAAAATGAACTTTCGTTCGAGCCACTCTACCATTATACATCGCTCGGCCTCGATGAAGTACTCGCCCGCCGCGAATGCGAATTTTTCGTCAAGGACGGCATGACCTACAAACAGCGCTCATCGGCGCTCGAAGGCGAGCAATATTTTTTGATTTACGTCGACCGCTACACGGAAGGGCCCGTCGACAAGCACGAGACGACCGACATTAAAGTGGAAATTCGGACGCTCGACGACCGGTTCGACAACCCGATGCTCGAGGCGTATTACGTCGACCGGCATCTCGACGCACTCGCCATGCTCGGCAGTCAATACTTGTACGTCGCCGGCAAAGAATACGAACGCGACTCGGCCGAGACGGACGAAGATCGTGGCGTCTATGTCATTTACGTCACCCCTACAGGTTATACATTGGAGGAATCAACATGAAGACAAGCAAAAAAATCTTGAGCGGTCTGTCGGCTGCTGTCTTGACCGCATCGCTAGCGGCTTGTGGCACCGACGAAACAGAACAAGCGACGTTACCTGAAGAACCGACCGGCTACGAGTGTGACGATTGGGATTGGGATGATGAAACGGAGTCATATTACTGTGATGATGATCGATCGCCTCACTTCGGTAGCTTTTTCTTGCTCGGCAGCCTCTTTAACTCAAAGAGTGCATTGAAGAACTCATCAGCGTATAAAAATTACCGCTCAAACGGCGGCGCCAGCAGCATCACCCCGAACAAATCAAACTCAGGCTCCAACTCGGGACTCGGTAGCGGCTCAAAAGGCGGCTTTGGGGGATGAAGCGAGACGCACTGTTTGGCCAAATCCCTTTCTTTTGGCCTGACTTGAATGACGAAGAGTACGCCCTTTACGACTGTCTCGCCATGTCGGATGACGTGGTGAGGCAGATTCGTGAGGCGACGCGTGACGTCGATGCGATTTTCCGCAAGACGAACCGTCTGCTTCGGACGCTCCCGGACGATACGCTCCGCCTGCTCGGTTATCCTGAGGCGAGCCTGCCGTTCCTGCGCGAGAAGGCGATCCCGCAAGAGACGATTATCGGTCGCTATGACTGGATCGTTAAAGACGACACGCTGAAACTGATGGAATTCAATGCCGACACACCGACGTTCATCAAAGAACTGTTCGATGTGAACGGCTATGTGACGACAGAATTCGAACTTGACGACCCGAACGCGGCGTCGACCGAAGAGCTCAAGGCCGAACTGCGAAAAGCCATCATCGCAGCATGGCAACGACTCGACCGGGACGGGGCACCGAAAATCGTCTTCACGGCCCACGATGACAACATCGAGGACAAATGGACGACGCGTTTCCTTCAAGAGACGCTCGATTTGCCGTCCGAGTTCGTCCCGCTCGACCGATTGCTCGTCGAGGCGGACGGCGTCTTCACACCGTCCGGGGAAAAAGTCGACGTGTTATATCGGCAGACGTACCCGATCGAGCATCTGGTCGACGACCGGACACCCAATGGTGATTTGATCGGCATCCGCCTGCTCGAACTGAACGCAGCCAAACACGTCTCGCTGCTCAATCCGCTCTCGGCGTTTCTCATGCAGTCCAAAGGCGTCCAAGCGCTCATTTGGGAACTGTATGAGGCCGATACATATTTCGACGAAGCGGAACGTTCCATCATCACAACGTATTTTTTACCGACGTATCTCGAGGCCGAGCCGTTTATCGGCCAGAGCGCGTACGTGCAAAAGCCCGCTTTCGGCCGGGAAGGCGACTCGGTCATCCTCTATGACCAAGACGGTGTCCCGTTCCATAAAGAAGCGCTCCAGACGTACGCACAAGAGACCGCCGTCTATCAGCAGTTCTTGGAACTGCCGACCCGTCTGACGAACACGGTCAACGGGCCGATTGAGACACATTACATGGTCGGCTGTTTTTGTTTGAACGGTCACCCGTCCGCACTCGGTGTCCGCGCCGGGAGCATGATCACGAACAACCAATCGTATTATTTAGCGATCGGCACACCCACTCACGAAGGAGACTAACACATGACATTCATCACGCTCGATTCAATCTTGAGCTTCCTGGCTCACCTCGGTACGGGATTTGGACTTATTCTAGCCGGACTCGTCGTCTTTGCCCTTACGACGAAGTACTCGGAACGTAAACTGATTAAAGAAGGCAACGTCGCCGTCGCACTTAAACTTTGGGGGAAAGCAATCGGTCTCGCCATCGTCATCTACACGGTGTGGGCGAACAGCGTCAACTTGCTCGATGCCTTCATCTGGGGACTCGTCGGGATTCTCGCTCAAGTGCTCGCCTTCTGGACGTTTGAATACGTCCTGACGCCAGGCGTGAACTTAGAGAAAGAAGTCGAGAACGGCAACCTCGCCATCGGGATCAGCCTTTTCTCCGCCTCACTCGTCGTCGGTATCATCGTCGCCGCGAGCTTGACGTACTAATCAAACAGCCCATGCGCTCAGGATTGAGGCATGGGCTGTTTCCATAGAAAGGAAAAGAGAAATGTTCAGACAAAAATTCATTTTGATTTTAGTGGCTTGTATCGCACTTATCGCCTTGATACAAAACGGACCTACATTTTTAGAGAATCGAAAGCTTGATCGCTATTTGGCTGATGACGGTTTTCACGCCTATGCATATGATCAATTCGATGAATCCTCGTTCGCCCTGTTCACAAACGAGGATGAGACTTTGGTCGGCCTCGCCGAGATGAGTGGAGACGGGTATGGTGCCGCGACCGTCGAGACACTCGAGGCAACTCCGTTCGACTATATCGAGTTTGAACATGAAGACACTTATTATTGGGGGGTGCGTCTCAACAACAACCCTCAAAACGTAGCTTCTCTCCGCATCATCGGAGAGCGTATGCAAGGAGAACACGTCCTCAACCGTCCCGAAGAGGATGCGTTTTCTAAATACCATATCTTGAAACTGCATAACGTCCCTCAAGAAGATTGGACGATTCAAACGTTAGACCAAAACGGGCAAGTGATTGACTCGATTGACCTATGAAAAACCGCAGACCAACGCTGGTCTGCGGTTTTTGTATTCTCTATTCCTAAACATTTTTAAGCACGGGCAAGTACGGCCGATGGACCGAAGAACTCATAACGGGCTTGTGGAATCGTTTGGACGACCGTCTCCATCATCGCGGTCGGACCGCACGTGTAGACGTCGTGTCCCTCGACATCAAGTGCTTCGAGTTGTGTCGCACTCATGCAACCTGATACGTCATCGACGTGTGTGATGAGCTGGAGACCAGCGTTCACGAGTTCATCGAGCTCTTCACCGAGCGGACGGAGGTTCGTGCTGCGGACCGCGTGCAATAACGTGACTGAACGCCCTTGGCCGAGTGCCGTTTTCGCCATGTTAAAGAGTGGTGTGATACCGATGCCGCCAGCGACGAGTGTGAGCGGACGATCTGTCTCTTCGAGGACAAATTCGCCAGCTGGGGCACTCACTGGAATTTCCGTGCCGACCGTCTGCTCATGGAGCCAGTTTGAGACGAGACCTTCCGCCTTCGGAGCGATCCAGTAGCCGTCTTCTGTCGTCTCGACGACGCTATATTGACGATGGTGCAAGATGTCTTCCCCAGCGATACGGGCTTGGACCGAGATGTATTGACCTGGGATGGCCGTCCCGACGACGCCATCGTTTGCTTTGATCCGGAATCGTTTCACTTCCGGTGTGTCTTCGATCACTTCAGCGACCGTGAACGGTTTGAAACCAATCCATGGCGCATCGGCATACATCTGTTTCTCGAGTGAGATGAAGACGTCGGCGATGACACCATATGCTTTCGCCCACGCGTCAATGATGTCCGGCGTGGCTGCTTCACCGAGCACGTCTTGAATCGCGCCGAGTAAGTTCTCGCCGACAATCGGATAATGTTCCGGACGGATGTTCAAGCTCTTATGTTTATGAAGCGCCGGTTGGATGGCTGGAAGAATCGCTTCGAGACGATCGATATGGACGGCTGCCGCGTAGACAGCGTTGGCGAGCGCCTCTGGCTGACGACCGCGTTTTTGGTTCGTATGGTTGAAGAAGTGGCGGACTTCTGGGTTGTTTTCGAACATGCGCTTATAGAAGTGACTCGTGATGGCAACACCGTGGTCTTTCAAGACCGGTGCGGTTGCTTTGACGATATCCATGGTTTGTTGATCTAACATATTGTTTCCCCCTTTTTGAAAGTACACGTCCATTATGTGAGGTAAGTCACTTCAAAAGCAATATATAAAATACTTGTTTAGACACGAGTTCAAATTTCCGCCTTGAATCCGCCACGCTTTTTTCACATCTTCCATCGTCGCGCTTTCGTCAGATGTCTTGTACAATGAACGGATGAAGAGGTGAAACATCATGCGGCTCACGCAAACGTGCGATTACGCACTCCGAACACTCATGTATAGCGCCACGTTCTCCCATCGTCTCGTGACGATTCAAGAAGTGGCGGATCAATATCAGATTTCAAAGAACCACGTCATGAAAGTCGTCTATGAGCTCGGCAAGCACGGTTATCTCGAATCGGTGCGCGGCCGTGGCGGCGGTTTCCGGCTCGCCCGACCGATGGAGGACATCAACGTCGGCGACGTCGTCCGGACGATGGAACCGTTCGAGCTCGTCGAATGTTTCGGCGAAGGACGATGTGTCATCGCGCCCGCATGCGACCTGCGGAGCGTCTTGAACGAGGCGATGCTCGCCTTCCTGCACGTGCTCGACCGCTACACGATTGCCGACCTCGTCGCCAACCGGACGAACGAACTAGCCATGTTGCTAGGCATACAAAACCCGACGGACTGAAATAGTCTGTCGGGTTTTCCTGTTATAGCGGCTTCAATTTGGCTTCGATCTCGGCTCGTCGTGGCTCGAGAAACGGCGGCAGCGCCAAGCGTTCTCCGAGCGTCTCGAGGGATTCGTCGGTCGTAAAACCAGGTCCGTCCGTCGCGAGTTCCACCAAAATCCCGCTCGGTTCACGGAAATAAATCGATTTGAAATAATAACGGTCGATCAGACCTGAATGACTGATGCCGAATGAATCGAGCCGCTCGACCCAACGCGCCATCTCCAAATCATCCTCGACACGGATCGCGACGTGGTGGACACTACCCCGGCCCGGGCGCTCCGATGGCAAATCGGGACGGTCGACGAGATGAATCTCTGTCGCCACACCGCCATCCCCCGTCTCGAACACACGAACCGATTGACCGTTCCGCTCGAACTCAGACACGAAGCGATATCCGAGCACGTCCGTCAGCACCCGCTCCGTCTTCTCGATCCGCCGCACCGTCCACTCGCTAAATCCGAGGCCGAAGACGGCGACGTCTGCCGGCGCCGGTCCGTTTTTCCACGGCGTTCCTGACCCGCCCTCGACGAGACAGAGCCGTTGTCCTTCCTCATCTTCGAAGTAGAGCGTTGGCCGCCCTAGCACATCCTCTACCGGATCATGAAGTACACCGAATTCCGAAAATCGCTCAAGCCAGTAGGACAATGCCCCGTCCGGCACCCGGAGCGCCGTCCGTGAGATGCTGCTCGATCCTTTATACGTCTGTCCAAGAAAAGGTAGCTCGAAGAATGTTAAATCCGTCCCCGGTGTCCCCGATTCATCTGCGTAAAACAAGTGGTACATCGACGGATCGTCTTGGTTGACCGTCTTTTTGACGAGCCGCATCCCGAGGACCTCCGTATAGAATCGCAAGTTCTTCAACGCGTCCCCTGTCATCGCCGACACGTGATGTTGTCCTATAATCGCCTTCATCCGACTTCTCCCCTTTCGACTTTGATTATATTGTACCATCCACAAATAAGTAAAGTTCACTTTACATTAAGTAAAGTTTACTTTACACTGAAGATAGAAATAAGAAATGAGGTGGCGGCATGCCATTAATCAATCGCGTCAAAGAGTTGCGGGCCCGGCATCAATTGACCCAAGGCGACTTGGCAGCCAAGGTCGGTGTGACGAGACAGACGATCATCTCGCTCGAAAAAGGGAGCTACACCCCGTCGCTTCTGCTGGCGATGCAAATCGCCCGCGTGTTCGAGGAACCGGTCGAATCTATTTTCACAATCGAGGAGGAAACAAATTGAAACACGTCGTCATCCAATCCATCTCCAGCATCATCTTGTACGTCCTGATGGCTTTTCTGTTCAGTTCGTTCTTGTCTGACGTGTCGACCGTCATCGAGACCGACCGATTCGAAATTGAGTTTAACTTATTGCCGCTCTTGCTGTTAGTCGGCTTCTTCATCGTTTGGACGGTCTATTCGTTCAAGACGCGCCCGAACCAAAACATGAGCTTCGGCCAATGGTCGGTCCGGATGACGGAATTTAGCGAAGTCGACGAGCGGGAACAAATCATCACGGCAAAAGCGACGAAAGCGGCCTACGTCTCGTTCGGGATCACCGTACCGCTCCTCATGGCATCGTTCATGTTTTATCCGCTGTTCGAGAACGCGCTCCCCGCTTATCCGATTTACGCACTCGCCTCGACACTGATTATCTCGACGCTCGTCTATATGACGACTTGGATCCGCGCCTACACCCAGTAAGGAATTCACCTCGAATTCCTTTTTTTGTGTCGATTTTTCGTCGAGTCGTTCCCTACGATTGCGAATTTGGTCACGTCGTGCTTATATATAACTAAATGGTTATATACTAAATGTGTTGAAGGAGTCTTTCATCGTGAAAACCATCGATTTGACGACCGGTCAGGTTCAACGCGTCATCGTGGCGCTCGCCCTTCCGCTCGTCGGCAGTTCGCTTTTACAGTTCACCTATAGTCTCGTCGATATGTTCTGGGTCGGCGCGCTCGGCAGCGACGCCGTCGCCAGCATCGGCGCGGCCAGTTTTTATATCATGCTCGGTCAGGCGATTCAATCGCTCATCGTCGTCGGCGCCGGCATCAAAGTGTCGCAAGCCGTCGGGCGGCGGGATCAAGAGTTGATTCAGCGCTACGTCCGGGCCGGGAGGCGAATGAACCTCGGGATCGGACTGTTGTTCGTCGTCCTCCTCGTGGTACTCGGCCAGACGCTCATCGGATTTTTGAACATGAATGCACCGATTGTCGAACGATTGGCGTACAACTATTTGCTCGTCAGTGCACCGATGCTCGTGTTCTCGTTCTTCAACTTGCTGTTCGCCCGTCTGTTCAGTGCTTATGGCAATACGACGACGGCAATGCGTATCAACGCGACCGGGGTCACGCTCAATATGATCCTGTCACCGCTCTTCATCTATCCGCTCGGACTCGGGGTCGTCGGTGCCGGTCTCGCGACGCTCGTCGCGAACGTCGTCATGTTCGGTTTCTTCTGGCACCGGGCCCGCGCTTTATTCGATTGGGAGGAGACCGTCGAACCAAATCGCACGGACTATATAGAGATTCTTCGCCTCGGTTTCCCGATGGCGACCCAGCGCGTCTTGTTCACGGTCATCAGCATTTTCCTCGCCCGCATGATCGGTTCATACGGGACCGAAGCGATCGCGGCCCAGCGCATCGGGCTTCAAATCGAGTCGATCGCCTATATGATGATCGGTGGACTGAACGGTGCCATTGCGAGTTACACGGGGCAAAATCTCGGCGCCCGCAAAGTGGACCGGGTCCATGAAGGCTACCGGGTGACGACACGGCTCGGTGTCTTGTATACCGGACTGATCACCCTCGTGTTTTTATTCGTACCGGACGTCCTGATCGGGCTGTTCGTCGATGATCCGAGAACGATCGAAATCGGCGCGAGTTATTTACGGATCATCGGGATCTCGCTCATCTTCGCCTCCTTCGAGATGATCGGGAACGGTTATTTCTCGGGGCTCGGTCTGCCGAAGATCCCAGCGACGATCTCGATCGTCTTCACCGTCGCCCGTATCCCGCTCGCGCTTGCCCTCGAGCCCTATCTCGGTCTCGATGCCATTTGGTGGAGCATCGCCATCTCAAGCATCGTCAAAGGGCTCGTCTCCGTCCTCTATGTCCGACTAATGAAAAAGGAAGTGACTTCCCTTGCAGAAGCGATTTAATCAACTAAGCAAACAACTGTTGCACGGGCGTTTCGCCATCGAGCGTGAAATGCTCCGCGTGACACCTGAAGGGACGCTCGCCGTAACGAAGCATCCGGCAGGACTCGGTGACAAGGCGACGCACCCGTATATTACGACCGACTTCTCGGAAAGTCAGATTGAACTAATCACTCCGACGTTTCCGACCGTCGAAGCGGCGCACAATTTCTTAGAAACACTGTACGACGTCACGGCACTGAACATCGGCGATGAACGGCTTTGGCCACAGTCGATGCCGTGCGCGCTTCCGGACGGCGGGGTCATCCCGCTCGCGGATTTCGGCAATTCAGGACTCGAGGCCGGCCGCTATCGGGAACACCTGCTCCAAAAATACGGGGCGAAGAAACAGCTCATCTCGGGCATCCATTTCAACTTCTCGTTCGCAGACGAATTGATTGCCGCCCTCTATGAAGGGTCGCCGGAACGCTACGACCGTTTCAAGAACGACCTGTATTTAAAACTCGTCCGCAACTATTTACGGACGCGTTGGCTCGTCGTCTATCTGTTAGGCGGGACACCGGCTGTCCATACGAGCTATGAAGAACGTTGCGTCAGTCAAATGCAGGCACTCAGCGAGGACGTGTATTCGAATACGACGGCGTTGTCGTACCGGAATAGCGATTGCGGCTATACGAACGTCGAACCGCTCTATCCGGACTATTCAACACTCTCAGACTACACCGCGAGCGTGCGCCGCTTCATCGCCCAAGGTGACATCGCCAACCCGAACGAGCTCTACTCTCCGATTCGGCTGAAGACGTCACGGGGCGGCAATGACTTGGAACGACTGGAGACGAACGGCATCGATTACGTCGAGATTCGTAACATCGACCTCAACCCGTTCGAGAAGACCGGCATCGCCCTGTCCGACTTGAAGTTCCTGCACGTCTTCTTGCTCTACTTGACGTTGAAAGACGAGACACGATTTACGGACTGGCAAGCCGAGGCGTTCCACAACCAGCAACGCGTGGCGAAAGAAGGCCTATCCCCAACGCTCTTGCTGTACCGCGATGGCGAGGCGGTGCCGCTTCAGACGTACGCACGCGATTTGCTCGACGAGATTGAAGCGTTCAATGACCGATACGCACTCGGGTTCGATGATGTCTTCGCCTCTGTCCGGGATCGGATTGACCATGTCGAGGCGACTTACGCGTCACGCCTCACCTCCGCCATGATGACAGACGGCTATACGGACTGGTCGCTCCGACAAGCCGAAATGTTCTATCAAGACGCGTACGCTAACCGGTTCCGGATGCACGGCTACACGGATATGGAGCTGTCGACGCAGATTTTGATGAAGGCGGCCCTGAAACGCGGCTATGCCGTCGACGTGATTGATCGGGATGATCAGTTCATCCGAATCCGGAACGGTAACCAGACCGAATACGTCAAACAAGCGACGAAGACGTCGAAAGATAACTACGTCTCTGTCCTCATGATGGAAAATAAGACGGTAACGAAACACATACTCGCCGAACAGGGCATCCGGGTGCCGAGCGGGGTCGAACTCCGGAGTGAAGTCGATTTACAAGACGCCTGGTCTACGTTCGCGAACCAGCCGATCGTCTTGAAACCGAAATCGACGAACTTTGGCATCGGCATCCACATCTTCAAGGACGGCACGACGTTCGACGAGACGCTCGAGGCGTTCCGTCACGCCCGTACGTTTGACGACGTCGTCCTGCTCGAGACGTTCCTGCCCGGGAAAGAGTATCGTTTCCTCGTCATCGGAGACGAAGTCGCAGGCATTTTACACCGCGTCCCGGCGAACGTGACCGGGGACGGTGTGTCGACGATCCGTGAGCTCGTCGCCAAAAAAAATGAGGATCCTCTCCGGGGCAAAGGTTATAAGACACCGCTCGAAAAAATCGACATCGATGACATCGTCGTGGCTTTCCTCCGTTCTCAAGGCAAGACACCGGACAGTGTCCTCGCCGATGGTGAGCTCGTCTTCTTGCGTGAGAACTCAAACATCAGCACAGGCGGTGACAGCATCGACTATACGGATCGAATCGCCGACTTCTATAAACAGATTGCGGTCGATTCAGCAAAAGCGATCGGTGCGACGATTTGCGGCGTCGATATGATGATTCCCTCACTTGATGGAGATATCGACTATGGCATCATCGAGCTGAACTTCAATCCGGCCATCCATATCCACGCCTTCCCTTACGAAGGCAAGGAACGGCCAATCGGCGAGACCGTGCTCGATTTGTTATTTGACGGAAGAGGTTGAAGAGGTCCATGAATCGGGAATAGAGACTACATTGATTAGACAGATGTATCTTCTTTCTCGAGAAAGGGGTCTTTCCAATGGAAAAAGTGAAATCTCAAGTCGAAGGCAACACGTTAGTCGTCGAACGAAGTTTCAACGCACCACGTGAGCTGGTGTTCGAGGCGTTCTCGACACCGGCCCACCTCGAATCCTGGTGGGGTCCGGCTGGATGGAAGACAGAGATTCGAACGTTCGAGTTCGAACCTGGAGGCACGTGGCATTACAAAATGACATGTGTCGACAAGGAGCAGGGTGACTATTACGGTATGGAGTCATGGGGGAAATCGACGTTTCTCGAGATTGATTCGCATCGAAAAATCGTCTACACGGATGCGTTCTCGGACGCAGACGGGCACGTCAATCCAGAACTCCCCGTCATGACAATTACCAATGAGTTCATCGATATCCCGAACGGCACGCTGTTCATCAGCCGCTCCGAATTCACGGACGCCGAGTCGCTCCAGCAAGTCGTCGAGATGGGGGCCGTCGAAGGCTTCTCTTCGCAACTCGAACGGCTCGACGCCATCGTCTCCAGATAACGACAAGCACCGCATCTCTCTTGTTGAGATGCGGTGCTTGTTTGGCGTCAAAATAAGAAATAGCTGACAATCAAAATCAACGTGAAAATGAACACCATCCCGATGGCGAGCGCGACAAGGCTCATCTTCGCCGATTTGAACTGCTGAGAGTTGATCGTATGGACCTTTTTCAAATACGACCGGGTCCCGACGAGGATTGTCGCAATCCCGAAGATAATCGACAAGATGCCGATGGCCGTAATCAATTGGTGCTCGGTCCCGCTCAAATTCTCACTTCGATAGTAGTGGAAATTCGTTACGAGAAAGCCGATCCCGATGACGGTGATCGCCGTCCGAATCCAGGCGAGGAACGTCCGCTCGTTGGCGAGATGTTGCTGGATGTACTGCGAATCGACCGTCTTCTCTAAATCTAGTTTCACCGATATCCCTTCTTTCTAGCTCATCATTGCTCTAATTGTTCGAATAATCGATTGAGTTGATGTTCATCAATCTCTCCATACGCATCCCCGATACTGATCTCGGTCGAACAATAGTCGTCATGTGGTACGAGATAGCCCGTGACGCCGACCCCTGTCGTCTCTTGAACGGATTGAATCCGTGCCGCGACCGCTTCGTCGTCCCCTTCGAGATGAAGATGGAACATGTTCGTCACCGGGACTTCCGGTGTCGTCCACACTCCGTCGAGCGCATTGAAGCGGCGCGCCAGTTCCTTCGCCTGCTCGACATACGTCCCCATTCGGTCTTTCCGTAGCTCGTAGTAATAGTCAGCCGGGATGATGTACGGGTACAGTCCAATCAAATCACCGCCGTACCGCCGTTTCCATATTCTCGCCTCGTCACAGAACGGTTTAGGTCCTGCTAAGATGGCACCTGCAATACCGCCGATGCCTTTATAGAATGAGACGTAGACGCTATCGAACAACGCACATACTTCCTCCGCTGTCTTCTCATAATATGGGAGCGTCTCGAGGAGGCGCGCTCCATCTAGATGCAGACGAATCCCTCGCTCCTGGCACAAATGACTAATCGCCTCAAGTTCAGCAAATGACGGTAAGTAACCGCCGAGTTCCCGTTGTGGCAACTCAATCAACAGGCAGGCGACATCCGGTAACGCCTTCACTTCGGCGAGCGTCATCAACCGGTCGTCATCCCCAAGCAAAATCGGTTCGAGGTGATGCAACTCCTTCAACCCGTCCTGTTCGTGAATCTCCAAGTGACAGAGCGGATGATAGGCGACGTTTCGATTTCCGGTCTCGTCCGCCCAAATCCGTAAGGCGATTTGTTGTGCCATCGTGCCGCTCGGGAAGAAAATCGCATCCTCCATACCCAGTTCTTGCGCCATTTTTTGCTCGAACCGCATGATGACCTCGCCCGTCCCATAGTGGTCGCTCACCTGATTCGGGTCGACCTCAGCGAACGCCTGTTGCAAGACGCCGACAGTTCGTTTCCCGTGACCGCTCAGTTGATGCGACGTCTGTTGATACGATGTGCGTAAATCCATGTCATCCCCTCCACAACAAGCCCCCTGTCCGTAGACAGGAGGCTCCCAAGTTAGTCGCGCATGCGGACGATTAATTTGCCGCGCACTTTGCGTGTTTGTAGCTGTTCCAAACCATCTTTTAACCGTTCGAACGGCAAGACGTCCGTAACGAGATCGTTCAATTCACCCGCCTCGAGCAGCTTCATCATCTCTTCGGCCATATAGGACAAGTTACGGATGGCCCGCTCGTTCTCACTCGCATGGGCCGCACCGAGGGCGACTTCATGAATCGAAGGCGACAGCGTGAACCCTTTCATGTTCGACATGTCAGGTGGACCGGCGATATAAGCGAGCTGTCCGCTGAATGCGAGTCGATCCAAATCGGCCGTCGCCACATCGCGTCCGACCGTGTTCAAAATCAAGTCGACACCGCGACCGTCTGTCAGTTCCATGATTTTCTCCGTCACGTCCTCGACGTTGTAGTCGATGGCGACATCGGCACCGAGCGATGTGACCCAGTCAAAGTTTTCCGGCGATGCTGTCGTGAACACTTTAAGCCCAAGTTTTTTGGCAAGTTGAATCGCGTAACCACCGACCCCGCCCGCTCCGGCGTGGACGAGAATCGTCTCTTTGTCGCGCGTGTTCAACTTCTGCATGATTGCCTCATACGCTGTCATACCGGCACAAAGGATAGCCGCAGCGGCCTCATCGCTTACATCAGGCGGGACGACGGCACAAGCACGCGCGTCGACGACCGCATACTCGGCGAAGCCGCCGTTGTTTCCAAGACTCGTATGGACGGCGACACGTGAACCGGTAATGATATTGGCGATGCTCGAACCGACTTCGACGACTTCCCCGACCAGGTCGACGCCGAGAATGTGTGGGTACGACCAGTTCGGGTTGCCGTTCGTGCCGACTTTATAGTCGACCGGGTTCAAGGCGACCGCTTCGACTTTGATGAGAAGTTCGCCCGCATCTGGTGTCGGTCGCTCCACCTCACCGATGTGTAGATATTCTAATCCAGGTTGATCAAGTAGCCAAGCCTTCATGCTCAATACGCTCCTTCCGAATACGTCAGTTCATAGGAATGCGAATAAATTTCGACAAGGTTGCCGAACGGGTCTTCACAATACACCATCCGGTACGGTTTATCGCCCGGGTAATATTCCCGGATTGGCATCCGTTGTTTTCCGCCATGGGCGACGATTTTCTCGACGAGTCCTTCGATGTCCGGGTCTTGGACACAATAGTGGAAAATACCCGTCTTCCAAAACTCGAAATTGTTCTCCGGCTTCTCATTGTTCGGGAACTCGAACAGCTCAATGCCAATCTTATCACCCGTCGACATGTGGGCGATTCTGAAGTTGCCCCAGCCCGGTCCGAACACGTCCGTGCACATGACACCGATCGGTGAGTCGTCCTCGACGACGTCTGATGGTTGCATGATGGTGTACCAGCCCATCACGTCCTCATAAAATTTCACTGCTTCGGTCACACTCGGGACCGATAGTCCGATATGTGAGAATGTACGTGGATAAGTCACTGTCATCCGCTCCTTTTTGTTTGCTCAATTTGTTGGATAACGATACGATACCTTCATCGAAGCAAGAAAAATAGTACGCACATTCAAGTAACTACCCGAAAGCGAGGCGAATTGAACATGACGACCCCGTTCCCCGTCAATAAGGCGCTCGACATCATCGGCGGTAAATGGCGGCCTCAAGTGTACTGTACGCTCGAGAACGGCCCGCGCCGCTTCTCGGAGATTCAGCGCGCCATCCCCGACGTCAGCCGTAAAGTGTTGACCGACCAACTCCGTGAACTCGAACAACTTGGCATGGTCCGCCGCATCGACTATTCGACCGAGAAACAGCTTCACGTCGAATACTCGCTCACCGAGGACGCACTCAGCCTGCAACCAGCCATGAAGGCGCTCTGCTCTTGGGGCGAGACACACGACGAATAAACCCGCGCCGAATCCGGCGCGGGTTTTGTCATGCTGCGAATAGGCTGATCAGGTTTCCGTCCGGATCGATGACGATGGCGTAACGTTGTCCCCAAAACGTATCCCACGGTTCGCGGTGCGAGGCATGGCCCTGTCCGACGATCGCTTCATAGCGCGCATCCAGTTCATTCCGACTATCGCACAAGAAAGCAAGTTCGACCCGGTGCCCCGTCGCCGGTTTCCATTCCCCATACACCGATTCGGCCACTTCGACCGCATCGAAGGCGAGCCGGACACCGCCGTCATCGACCTCAACGTGCGCTTCCCCATCCATCGCTTCCGGAATCGACAGGCCGAGCAGCCGATAAAAATCGAGCGCCCGTTTCATGTCTTCGACGACGATGCCAATCATATCTAGCTTGATTCCCATGTAATCACCTCATTTTCCAAGTTGGTGGTGCTATGATGAGTGTAGCACTACATCCTGCTCGTGAAACGAGGAAATTCAAATGACCCATCAATTCGCTGTCCTGACCCAGCCACAGGCGGAAACGATCGCCTACACGTGGCACTATGAAGGGGATTATTCCTTTTACAACATGGAGGCCGATCAGGACGATTTGGCCGAATTTTTAGACGTCGAACAGCGTGGACAGTCGGTGTTCGCCATCACGTCTGACGGTGAACTCGTCGGGTTCGTGAGCGTCGCGCCAACGGATGCTGAAACGGTCGATATCGGGCTCGGCATGAAGCCCGATTTGACCGGCAACGGGAGCGGACGAGCGTTCGTCACATCGATTCTCGACTTCGTCAAAGCGACGTACTCACCTCATCGCATCACCTTGTCCGTCGCCGCCTTCAACGTGCGGGCAATCCGTGTCTATGAGGCGTGCGGGTTCACGCAGACCGGTTCGTTTCAACAACCGACG
The DNA here is from genome assembly GCF_018618155.1 of Exiguobacterium sp. s6. Lineage (NCBI taxonomy): Bacteria > Bacillati > Bacillota > Bacilli > Caryophanales > Exiguobacterium > Exiguobacterium sp. s6. The sequence continues at coordinate 160,067 of NZ_JACSLN010000001.1, read as the reverse complement.
AACGGGAGCACGTTCACCTTCATCCAAATGGAACGTCAAGAAAGTCCTCAGAACCAACCGTTCTGAGGACTTTTCCTATGTGAGCTGCTTCTTTTGGATGTATGACAAGCCGAGCGCCGCTATCAAAATTGTGCCTTTGACGATGTCTTGGGCGTAATATGGCACGTCCCACATCGTCAGTCCGTTCAGCAAAATCCCAATCAAGATGGCACCGATCAACGTACCGACGACGTTCGGTCGTCCGGTCCCGAAGACGGCGTAGCCGATATAGGCGGCCGCGACGGCGTCCATCAACAGCGGTGCCCCGGCCGATACTTGTCCGGTACCGATGCGTGACGCCAAGATGATGCCGCCGATGGCCGCGAACAGACCACTCAACACGTACGCGTACAGCTTGATACGCGTGACGGCGATGCCGGAGCGGCGGGCCGCCTCCACGTTCGAGCCGACGTAATAAAATTCGCGTCCCGTCTTCGAATACGTCAAAAATAGATGGGCCCCGGCGAAGAAGAGAATCATCAAGATGGCGACGAACGGGACAGGACCGATCGAACCTTGGCCGATGAAGAGGAACGACGGGATGAAACGTCCCGGTGCCGTTCCCCCTTCAATTGGCATGTTGTCGTAAATCGAGAATCCTTTCGTATACGTCAATTGGACCCCGTTGATGACGTACATGATGGCGAGCGTCGCGAGCAAGTCCGGTAAGCGGAACTTGATCGTCACGAGCGCGTTCAACAGCCCGACGAGCACGCCGAGTACAATCGGGACGAGCAAAGCGACGAGCAGTTCTTGACTATGTAATACGAGACTCGACGCCGCACCGATTGTCGCGAGGCTCGCCGTTGAGCCGACCGATAAGTCGAACCCGCCGACGATGAGCGAGAACGTCACTCCGAGGGCGAGCAGCGAGACGATCGATACGGACTTGATGATGTCGCTGAAGTTCGCGTACGTCAAAAACTGGTCGTTCGTCACGCCGAAGACGGCGATGAGTGCGAGAATCGCGAACAACGTACCGTATTGACCGATGCCGCTGAAGCGTTTCGTGCGTTGTTTGATGACGAGTTGGGCCATGTTAGACGCCTCCTTTCTGTTGCCAACGGCCGCGGTCGAGCCAAAGCGTCCGGTTGGCGATCAATTCTAGTTCATGCGGTTCACTCGACGTAAAGATGACAGTCTTTCCATTTTTCGCGAGGCGGGTGACGAGTTCATAAATGTCCCGTTTCGCCGTCACGTCGACGCCTTTCGTCGGTTCGTCGAGCAGATAGACGTCCCGGTCCTCGAGGAGCCATTTGCTGAGGACGACTTTTTGTTGATTCCCTCCGCTCAATTCTCGGACCGGTTGCCCGACCTGGTCGTATTTCACTCGCAGCGAGGCCAATACGCGTGTGATTGCGTTCGCCTTCCCTTCAATCGCGAGGACGTTCCGTTCAATCGAATCGTCGAGGAAAAGCCCCTGTTTCCGGCGTTCTTCCGGTACGAGGGCGAACCCGGACCGAACCGCCTGACGTGGTTCACGAATCTTGATTGGTTTCCCGTCCAACGTCATCTGTTGTTCAACGCCGGAGAGACCGAATAGCGCCTCGATCAACTCCGTCTTCCCGCTCCCGGTGACGCCGCCGATGCCGACGACTTCGCCTTTATACGCCGTGAACGACAACCTCGTCCCGAACGCCGGTAACGTGAGCTCTGCCTGAATCCGCATCTCGGTTTCCGGAACGGCTTTCTCTACCGCTTCTGCCATGTCGGATCCGCTCAAATACGTATGGATATCCCGTTCTGACAACGCCTGAAACGGCCCTTCGTAAGCGATGCGGCCATCCCGGAGGAACGTCGTCGTCGTGGTGACGCACGACAGTTCGTCCGACCGATGCGTGATGAGAAGAATGCCGACACCTTCCTCTGCGAGCGATTGCAATAACGTGAGCAGTGACGTCGCATCTTCCGTCGACAAGGCGGCCGTCGGTTCGTCGAGCAAGAGGTAGGCCGCATCACTCGCGAGCGCCCGGGCAATCAAGACACGTTGCTTGACGCTGAGCGGGAATCGTCCGACCGGTTCGGTCACATCAAGATCCAGTCCGACGCGCTCCAAGTAGGTGGCTGCTCGCTGTTTTAGCTCACGAGGACGAATCCGTTCGACCGCCTGCCACGGCACGACGTTTTCATAAATCGGTAAATCGAGATAGAGGGCGTCATCGACTTCTTGCGACACCGTGATGATCCCACGGCGTATCGCCTCGGCCGGTGTGAATGTGACCGGTGTCTCATCGAGCTCGATCGTCCCGGATGTGGGGGTGATGGCGCCACTCAACAGCTTCACGAGCGTGCTCTTTCCGGCCCCGTTCAACCCGAGCAAGCCATGAATCTCGCCACGTCGGAGCGTGAAGTTGACATCGTCGAGCACGGTGACGTCGCCATAACGTTTCGTGACGCGTTCCAGCCGTAACATCAGTCCGTCCCTTTCATCCAGTCCGACCAGGCCGCGTCTGACGCGCCCCAGTTCGGGACGTATTGGCCGAGGTCGTCCATCGTCACTTTTTCGTCCGGCAAGACGTCACGGTCGACGAGATATGGGTCGACCGAATGAATCGACGGCGTCTCTTCACCCGCCAGTTTTTGATACGCGTAACGGACTTGGATCCGTCCGATTTCAGCCGGATCCGTCGCCGCCGTCACTTTCCACGGGCTGCCGTCCTCTTGCATGAGCTGCAGGTCTTCGTCACTCAAATCGATGCCATAGACCGCGATCTCATCGCGTCCGGCCTGTTTGATGGCACGGCTCGCCCCTTTGGCGAACTCGTCCCACATTGCGAATACGGCATCGATTTCCCCTTCCGGATACTTCTTCAAAATCGCTTCCATCTGGCTCTGTGTGTCAAGCGCCGTATTGTTCGTCGCCGAACCGAACTTGGCGACTTCCGTGATGCCTGGGTAGCGTTTCAAGAACGCATCATAAATCGTGTGGCGTCGTTCCATCGGTGTGAAGCCACCGACCCAAATCGTGACGATTTTGCCTTCGCCGTCCAAATCTTCGGCGAGTGCCTTGAGCGAACGCCAAGCGAGCGAATAGTCGTCCTGGTCGATGACCGTCACCCCGTCGTTCGTCAAATCGTTGTCGAACGCGACGACTTTGATGCCTTTGTCGAGTGCGCGTTGGACCGGTTCTTTTAATGCATCGGCGCGGCCATGGTCAATCAAGATGACATCGACCCCTTGCGTCGTCGCCGTGTCGACGTAACTCGCCATCTTCGACAGATCGTTGTCGGCGTTGTACACTTTCACGTTGCCGCCGAACGATTCGACTTGTTCCGTCACCCCATTGATATACTGCGACGAGAACGTCCCGATCGACATCTGCATAATCAAGGCGACATCGATATCTTTCGGCAACGTCCCGTTCGAGACCGAGACGGGTTTCGTCTCTGCCGTCTTCTCGGCCGGCTTTGATGGAGCCGCTTGCTCGTTCGTGCAACCGACGAGCGCCAAGACGAATGTGAATAACAAAATCAAGATTTTTTTAGACATGAATCGTTCCCCCTACATGATGTGTGATGGCGGCTTCTGTCGGTTCGAATACACCCGCCTCGGTGATGAGTCCGGTGATGAGGTCCGGTGTGGTGACGTCGAACGCCGGATTGAAGACGGTGATACCGACGGGCGCCGTCGGTTGACCGCCGATATGTGTGACTTCTGACGGATTCCGCTCCTCGATTTCAATCGTGTCGTCCGCCGTCAAATCGAACGTCGAATGCGGCGCAGCGACGTAGAACGGAATGCCGTAATGCTTGGCGAGGACGGCGAGTTGTAACGTCCCGATTTTATTGGCGACGTGACCCGTCCGTGTGATGCGGTCGGCTCCGACGATGATGGCGTCGACTCGTTTCGACTGAATCGTCCAAGCCGCCATATTGTCCGTGATGAGCGTCACGTCGATATCGGCCCGGTCGAGCTCCCAGACGGTGAGGCGTGCCCCTTGCAGGAGCGGCCGCGTCTCACAAGCGAAGACGTTGAAGGATACGCCACGTTCTTTTCCGACGTAAAACGGCGCGAGCGCCGTCCCGTAACGCGATGTCGCGATGGCACCGGCGTTGCAAATCGTCAACACGTTCCCCCCGGCCGGCAACACCGTCAGTGCATGCTCACCGATGGCCCGATACGTATCGACGTCCCGGTCATACAAAGCGATGGCGCGTCGTTTGATTTCCTCGGCAATCGCCTCGAAGTCATCCCCGACATTTAAATCAAGGAGCGACTCGATCACGTTTTGCAGATTGACCGCCGTCGGCCGGGTCGCGATCAGGCGGCGTCCGACGAGATCGAGCCGACGCGTGAAGTCCGGGTCATCGACTAACCGACTTGCCTCTTTGGCGAGGATGAACGCCCCGAAGTAAGCGATAGCCGGGGCGCCCCGGACTTGGAGCGTCTCGATGGCATGTTCGGCCTGTTCGAGCGTTTCGATTGTCACGTACCGCTCTTCATGCGGCAACAACGTCTGATCTAATACGATGAGTTCGTCCGTCTGCGGATGGAAACGGATATTTTGGACCGTCATACGCGCACCCCCGACAAAAGCGTCACCAAGTCGTCAATCGATTCGACGCTGTGGCGTTCTTTAATGAGCGCCGTCCCGAGAGCGAGTGCGTCACGTTTTCGTTCGAGCCGCGTCGCTTCCGGCAACGTCTCGAGATCGGCGACACCGGCGAGTCCAACGGCACGGCGAATGAGTTCGCAACCGGCGTAGCCGATCGTGTCGCTGAAAATCGTCCGCAACAACTCGTCGACGAAGCCGTCTGTGTTAAATGGCTCGACGGCGCGCTCAAAATTGACCCGGAACGTCTTCTCAAACGTCTCCCATACCGTCAAGACGTCCGTGAAACGTTCGAAGCGTTTGAGCGGGTCATGGAACGTCGACAGCGTCAAATGGGCGATGATTTGTCCGAGATCGAAGCCGAACGGTCCGTAAAACGCGAACTCTGGATCAATGATTTTCGTTTCTTGTTGAGTCGCGAAAATACTGCCCGTATGTAGGTCGCCGTGCAGGAGCGCCTCATGTTTCGTGACAAACCCGACTTTCAGTTTCGTCACCTCGACCTTGAGCGCTTGGTCTTGCCAAAGGCGTTCGACATCTTCTCGCAGCGCCGTCTCGATGTTGTTCGACTCCGCATCTTTGAACGGGTCGGTGAAGATGAGTTTCTCGGTGATGTCACACAGTTCCGGGTTGTAATAGTCACGTTCAATCCGCTTCTTCACGATCGGTCCGGCCGCGTAATCCGACGTCGCGAACAGCGTCTCGCCTAAAAATTCCCCAACATGGCGGGCAAGTTCAGGATACGTTTTCCCTTCCAAATAGCCTGTCCGAACGATCTCAAAATCTGACAGGTCCTCTAAAATCGTGTAGGCGAGCGTGCGGTCACTGCCAAGCACGACTGGCACGAAACGAGGGACGACGTTGGCGAATTCGCGCAACGCCAACTGCTCGATCCACGCCCGTTCAAGTGTGAGCGGCCAACTTTCGCCGACGACTTTCGCATATGGGAGCGCTTGTTTGACGATGAGACTCGTTTCGCCTTGTCGGATGCGGAAAACGAGGTTCAAATTGCCGTCTCCGATCTCCTCGCAATGCGTGATGCCTCCGTCTTCGATTAACCCCAACGTTTTCACATGCTCGACGACGGTCTGTTCTGTAAATGGTTGATATGACATAATGTTTTCCCCTTCCTGTACGTTGCCCACAAAAAAAGCCCCTTTCTCCGCGAGAAAGAGGCACAGCCAAACTGGTTGTTCCTCTCATCTGTCAGACATTCGTCTGGTGGATGTAGCACCGTGCCTAGTGGTCGGTTGCTGCGGCGTCATCGGGCCAATTCCCTCTGCCAACTCGCGATAAGAGTGGTTTATTCGATTCGGTGAACTTATGTGCTGAATATTACGGACTCGACGTCACGATTGTCAACGGCAATTTCCCGATGTAACTTCGTCTTTTTTTGTGCATATATGGAAACAACTTTCCAAAATATTTTTTTTGGAAAAAAAGGAATTGACGATGTGACGATTCTGTGCAAAAATTCAATTAAATTTCACAACTTCAAATCACATTCTTATCAAGAGCAGACGGAGGGACAAGCCCGATGATGTCGCAGCAACCGACCAGAGATGGCACGGTGCTAATTCTTGCAGCGTAAGCTGAGAGATAAGAGTTCATTTTTTTATGATGACCTCTTGCCTCGGCATGGGGTCATTTTTGTTTGCCTGGAAGGAGGAACCATATGAGTATCACTGCCACATATGAAATCAAACAGACGGACGCGGTCGCGACCGTCGCCGACAAGATCGCCCTCGAGCTGACCGTCGGCACATGGACGGACTTGCCTCACTTAGAGCAAGAGCAGTTACAGGCGTTCCGAGGTGAGGTCGTATCAACCACACATACGGACACGACGAGCCGCTTCACGATCCGCTATCCGTTACATAATGTCAGCCCTGACTTTTCATCCATCTTGACGACGACGTTCGGGAAACTGTCCCTCGATGATTCGGTCCGATTAATCGATTTGACGTTGCCGGAGACGCTCGCCTCTGATTTCAAAGGCGCCAAGTTCGGTGTCGACGGGATTCGTGAGTTGCTCGGCGTTCAGGATCGCCCGCTCGTCATGAGCATCTTCAAAGGCGTCATCGGCCGTGACCTCGCGTTTCTCGAGCAGCAACTCCGCGATCAGTTCGCCGGTGGCATCGATATCGTCAAAGACGACGAGATTTTATACGACAACCCGCTCACCCCTTCGCTCGAACGGGCCCGGATCGGAGCAGACGTCATTCAAGCCCACTTCGAGACGACCGGGAAACGCGTCCTGTACGCGATCACGCTGAGCGGCCCCGTGTTCGGTCTGCGTGACCAGGCGCTCCGTCTCACCGAGGCCGGTGCGACGGCGCTCCTGTTCAACGTCTATACGTACGGTCTCGACGCACTGCGCGAACTCGCGAACGATCCGGATATCCACGTCCCGATCTTGGCACATCCGGCCTTTGCCGGCGCCTTGACCGGGTCAATCAGTCATTCGCTTTTACTCGGTAAACTCCCTCGCCTCGCCGGGGCCGATTTGACGCTCTTCCCGTCACCGTACGGCTCACTTGCGACACCGCGCGACGAGGCGTTCGTGATTCGCGACCAGAGTGCCGAACCACATTGGTCGAAGCCGATTTTGCCGGTCCCGTCCGCGGGGATTCATCCGGGACTCGTCGCCGATATCATTCGGGACTTCGGGACGGATGTCGTCATCAACGCCGGCGGTGGCATTCACGGTCATCCGGACGGTGCAGCCGCCGGGGCTCGTGCGTTCCGACAAGCCATCGCTCACGTACTCGGTCAAACCGAAGGGCAGACGGACGAGCTCGATACCGCGTTGAAGGCGTGGGCGTCACGATGACGATCCATATCCTCTGCGACTTTGACGGGACGATTACGGCGGAAGACAATATCATCGCGTTGATGAAGGCGTTCGCCCCGCCGGCTTGGGTCGAGTTGAAAGACGCGGTCCTCGAGCAACGGATTTCCATCCGATCCGGGGTCGGTCAAATGTTTCGACTGTTGCCGAGCGAGGCCGCCCCGACTTACCGTGATTATTTGTTGGGGCGCATCACGCTCCGCCAAGGGTTCCCGGCATTTTTAGAAGAAGTTCGGGCCCATGGCTGGAAGTTTGACGTCGTCAGCGGCGGGATGGACTTTTTCGTCCATCCGATTTTGGAAGGCTACGTCGATCCCGAACACATCTACTGTAACGTCGCCGACTTCTCCGCTGAGACGGTCACCGTCGCTTGGCCGCACGCTTGCGACGAACAATGTACGAACGATTGCGGTTGTTGCAAGCCGACGCTCGCTCGTCGCATCGTCAATCCCGACGACCGCTTGATCGTCATCGGTGACTCGGTGACCGATTTCGAGGTCGCGAAGCGTGCCGACTTCGTCTATGCCCGAGGTCAACTCATCACGCTCTGCGAAGCGGCAGGCATCCGTTATGCCCCGTTCGAGACGTTCGACGACATCACCCATCACTTGAAGGAGGTGTCCGTATGAGCCTTGCGACACGTTGGCTTGAACTCGCCGACATTAAAGACGAACTCGCCGCCCGCGACTGGTTCCCCGGAACGAGTGGGAATTTGGCGATTCGCGTTTCCGATGACCCGCTCGAATTTCTCGTCACGGCGAGCGGACGCGATAAACGAAAACGAACACCGGACGACTTTGTTCACGTCGATGCGGCCGGACGCTTGATTGGCGAACAGAACGGTCGTCCATCCGCCGAGACGCTGCTTCACGTCGAAGTGTTCAATCGGACGGACGCGACGTGTTCGCTCCACGTCCATACGGTCGACAATAATGTCATCTCCGAGCTCCATGCCGCCACCGGCGAAGTCATCTTCACCGGCCAAGAGATCATCAAGGCGCTCGGCTTCTGGGACGAGGATGCGGTCGTCCGCGTACCGATTATCGAGAACCATGCGGACATCCCGACGCTCGCAGCCGCCTTCGCCCCTCATATCCGGGCAAACGCCGGCGCCGTCCTCATCCGCAATCACGGCATCACCGTCTGGGGCGAGACCCCGGCCGCGGCCAAACGTTATTTAGAGGCTTACGAGTTCTTGTTCAGCTATACGTTAAAACTACGCGCCCTAGGCGTCCATTCATAAGGAGGAACCAACCATGGCAACTGTCTATTTCCAACAAACCGAAGAACGTTACGTCGATCAAACTGAAGTGAGTGCCTTTTTAGAGTCACGCGGGATTTTATATGAGCAGTGGGATATCACAAAGCTCCCGGAAAACCTGCAAGAGAACTATCAGTTGACGGACGAGGACAAACAAGCGATCTTGTCGACGTTCCGTGACGAGATTCGTGACGTGTCGGAGCGCCGTGGCTATGAGACGGCAGACGTCATCTCGTTGTCGGATGCGACGCCGAACTTGGACGAACTGCTCGTCAACTTCCAAAAGGAACATCATCACACAGATGACGAGGTCCGCTTCATCGTCAGTGGCCATGGCATCTTCGCCATCGATGACGCCGAGCGCGGCTACTTCAACATCGAGCTTAACCCGGGTGACCTCATCTCGGTGCCGGTGAACACACGCCACTACTTCACGCTCCAAGACGACCGCAAAGTCGTCGCCGTCCGCATCTTTGTGACGACCGAGGGATGGGTGCCGATTTACGAGAAACAAGACGTGACAGCATGAAAAATGGTCTCTCGCCCAAAGGCGAGAGACCATTTTTTAATGTTTGGCAGCGGCTGTCGGTTTTGAAGAGAACCAACCCCATGCCGCGATCCCGACCATGACCGACCAGAAGAACACGGTCCACGCCGTCGAGTGGACGAATCCGTCCGGAAGACCCATGAATTCGAACGGTGTGCCGGCAATCAATTTCTTGAAGCCAGGGTGTTCGAGGACGAGCACCGTCAACTTCACGCCGACCCAGCCGACGATGATGAAAGCAGCTGTTTCGAGTGATGGGCGTTGATGCAACAACTTGACGAAAATACGTGCGGCGAAACGCATCAAGATGACCCCGATGAGTCCACCTGTCAAGACGACGAAGAACTGACCAGAGTCGATGCCGCCGATCTCACCGAGCCCGAGTGGCGGCAAGCTGACCGCGAGCGCGACTGCTGCGAGAATCGAATCGACCGCGAAGGCGATATCGGCGAACTCGACTTTAGCAACCGTCCACCAGAACTCTTTCTTCGTGACCGGCTTCTCCGTGATGGCCGTCTCTTCTTTCGCCTCAGCGGCGAGGTCTTGTTTCGGATCCATCTTACGGGCCTTATAGGTCATATACAGATGCCGCGCACTCATCCCGATCAAATAAAGCGCACCGAGCGCCTGGACTTGCCAGACGTTGATCAAGAACGAGATCAAGAACAAAGCGATGAAGCGGAAAACGAACGCTCCGAGTAATCCGTAAAATAGTGCCTTCTTCTGCTCTGTCCGTGGCAAGTGCTTGACCATGACCGCCAAGACGAGCGCGTTGTCTGCAGAAAGCAGCCCTTCAAGACCGACGAGTACGACGATGATCCAGGCGTACTGCAGGATTAACTGCCAATCCATTAAAACATCCCCTTTTTCTGTTGTGTTCCTTCATATTTAACAGTGATCTATATTTTAAGTTCACAGGAACATTTTATTCCCCATTTAGATTGAAATCAATCTTCTTTTCTTCAATTGCTGAAGTTTTTTCATTTGTGAGCACGTTCAAAGCATGTTCAAAGAGCAAAATGGTACCCGGTCGATGTACATTTCGTGATAAAATCCTAACAAGAACGAGTGGCAGTCATTTGCCCTCTCAAAAAAGGAGAATCCGATTATGTCTACAAGCCATGTCGCTTTACCTACTAAAGCAGAACGACATAAATTATTCGGTTCGGTCCCGCCGATCAAAGGCACGAAGCCAACTGAAAAAGATAAAATGGTCGATCTACAAAACACACCAAAAAACTTCTTGTTCGCGCTCGACAGCGTCGGCATCTCAAACGTCAAACACCCGGTCAACATCGAGACGCCAGACGGCATCCAAGCGACGGTCGCCACATTCGAGTTGACGACATCGCTCGTCCAAGACCGTAAAGGCATCAACATGTCGCGTCTGACAGAACAGCTCGACGCGTACCACACGCAAGGCTGGACGTTATCGAACCGCTCGCTCATCGAGTTCGCGCAAGAACTCGCCGAGCGCATGGAACAGACGGAAGGTCAATTGACGGTCCGTTACCCATGGTTCTTTAGCCGTAAAGCCCCGGCGACAGGTCTCAGCGGTCTTATGAACGCGGACGTCATGCACAACGTGACGTATAACTTAGAGACTGGTATGGCGAGCGTAACGGTCGGTCTTGTCATCAACGTGACAACACTTTGCCCATGCTCGAAAGAAATCAGTGAATACAGTGCCCACAACCAACGCGGCTACATCACGATTGAAGCTGGTCTCGATGAAGCATCGCTCGACGGTTTCGACTGGCGTCTCGCGCTTCTTGAGGCAGCTGAGTCGAACGCATCGGCCCCGCTTCACCCTGTCCTCAAACGTCCGGATGAGAAACGTGCGACAGAAATTGCGTACGAAAACCCGCGTTTCGTTGAAGACATGGTCCGCTTGATCGCGGCTGACTTGTACGAAATGAAACAAGTCGTCAACTTCTTCGTCGAATGCCGCAACGAAGAGTCGATTCACCAACATGATGCGATCGCTTCGATCACATTCGATAAGCGCGATAACTAAAAACGAGTGAAGCCTACGCGGGCTTCACTCGTTTTTCTATAGGCTTTGGACGAGTCGAATCGTCAACATCATGACGATGACGATGATCCAGACCGCCCAGACGAGCCGCCACTTGTCCCCATCGACTCGTTTGACGAACGTGTAGACGGTCAAGTAGAGCGCGATCAATAGCGGGATGACGACCCATGGATTGTCGAGCATCACGCTTCGACGTCACCGTCCCAAGCGAGCATGCCGCCCTCGACGTTGATGACCTTGTAGCCTGCTGACTCCAAATAATCACATGCTGTCACACTGCGGCCGCCTGAGCGACAGATGACGTGATAGACGTTGTCTTTCGCGAGCTTGTCCGTCACGCCAGGAAATTCAGACAGCGGATAGAGCGGTACGTTCGGGATATGACCCGCATCGTACTCGTCTTGTTCGCGGACGTCGATGATGTGGAGCGATTCGCCGTTCTCGAGTTTTTCACGTAATTCGGTTGCGTGGATGTTTTGCATGGTGGTTCCCCCTTAAAAGTGTTGTCCCTTACTAGTTTACCTCAGTTTTCGATCAAACAAACTCCAATTGATTGTCGTGTTTTCATCACAATAGAACCCTTCGAGTTCGCACCGCTCGACCACCTGCTCGACCCAAGCTCGGCTGCCGCAAATCAACGTGAAATGGCTATCCCAAGGCGGTACGATGAGCCAATCATGTAGATGTCCGAAGAACGTCCGATGCCGCATCCCCCACGTATCGGAGGTTAGCGTCTCCCGAATGTTGATGAGATGCCGTTCCGTGCAGAACTCGTCCCCGCTCCACATCCACTCTTCTCCCATCTCAAGAAGTGCTCGTAACACCTGATTCTCTAAAAGATTCGACAGCTCCCCTTCGCCTGGTGGAAGTACGTTCTCGCTATCGCAAAATTCGATGATTCGATTCGCACCTTCTTGATCTTCGGCGTGCGGTTTCAGCGCCGCAATCATCGTCCGGAGCGCGTGATCGATGCGTTTGATGTCATCGAAACCAAGTCGGCGACGCATATCTGCCCATGTGATGGCCCGAAATTGCTGTTCGACCTCATTTTTATCCATCTCGACATAACGGTCAACCGCGGTCGGGTCGTCTTTCGGGACTAGAAACGGATGAAACACGACGAATACTGTTTCGAACACCCCTTCGTAATACGTTTTGATCGGATAATCATCTCCGCCACCGAACATGGCGTACCGATGCCCTTCCGGCAATGTGATGATACCTTCCACTTCATCCATTTCCTCGCCCCCTTTTCCAATAGTTTACAATGGGACCACAAAAAAAGCATCCTCCGCTCAGGAAGGATGCTTGCGACTTACGCTTCGTTGCGCTCGTCGATCGCTTGTGCCGCTGTGATGAGCGTCAATTTATAGACGTCCTCTTCGTTACAGCCACGTGATAAGTCGTTGACCGGCTTGTTGAGACCTTGAAGGATCGGTCCGATCGCTTCGAATCCGCCGAAACGTTGAACCATCTTGTAGCCGATGTTTCCGGCTTCGAGGCTTGGGAAGACGAAGACGTTCGCATTTCCGGCTACTTCAGAGCCTGGTGCTTTCTTCGCCGCCACGCTCGGGACGAATGCCGCATCGAATTGAAGTTCGCCGTCGATTGGAAGGTTCGGTGCCTTCTCTTTGGCGAGACGTGTCGCTTCGATGACTTTCTCCGTCTCTGGCGACTTCGCTGATCCTTTTGTCGAGAAGCTGAGGAGCGCGACTTGCGGCTCGATGCCGAACGTCTTCGCTGTCAACGCTGACAAGTAGGCGTTTTCGGCGAGGTCAGCCGCGTCCGGTGCGATGTTGATCGCGCAGTCCGAGAAGACGTACTGCTCGTCGTCACGTACCATGATGAAGACGCCTGACGTCTTTTTGATGCCTGTTTGCATCTTGATGATTTGTAGGGCCGGACGGACCGTGTCGGCTGTCGCGTGCATCGCGCCTGAGACGAGACCTTCTGCTTTTCCTGTGTGGACGAGCATCGTACCGAAGTAGTTCACGTCTGACGACAACAATTCACGTGCTTGTTCCGGTGTCGCTTTACCTTTACGGCGTTCGACGAACGACTCGACGAGTGTGTCGATGTCTTCGTACGTCGCTGGGTCGTATTGCGTCAAACCTGAGATGTCAAAGCCATGCTTCGCAGCGACCGCTTCAAGCTCAGCTTTTGGTCCGATGACGATCGGTTCGACCATGCCGTCATTCTTCAAACGAACAGCAGCGCCGAGGACGCGCTCGTCAACACCTTCTGGGAAGACGATGGTCGGGCGAATCGGGCTGACTTTTTGTTTCAACGTGTCAAATAGTTTCATAGTGAATGAACTCCTTTTCGATTAGAAGAAATCGGATTTTTTCTCTCTCGGACGCTCTCGTCCATATGCGAGTTTTATTATACACAGTACGTTTTTTAAAATAAACTATTCTGCCCATTTCGTCATAAATCGCTTGAAATCAATCATTATATGGATAGAACAGTTTATCGTTTTTGACTGATACAGCCCATTGTGAAGCCGTTTTCATAAAACTTGCTCTTTACCTCTTTACCCAGCTCGAAGTGTGACTACCCTCACAACGGCGTCAAATTTGCCAGGCGGTGATTCGTGTATGGTAAAATAGTCAGCGAAGCCTAGTCTCGAAAGGAGTTTTTTTAATGTCAGAACGTCCAGCACCAACACCGACAACCGATACGCAACACGCAGCCGCCACGTTAGACGGTTGGTATACGCTCCATGATTTCCGCTCCATCGATTGGACTCGTTTAAAAGCAGTCGACCCAACCGCCCGTCAAGAGATGATTGACGAGTTCGTCGCCTTCCTCGGCTCACTCGAAGATGTCGAGACACGCGGTGAAGGAAGCCACGCCTTCTATTCAATCCTTGGCCAAAAGGCGGACGTCGTCTTGATGGTCCTTCGCCCGACGTTCAAAGAGCTCGAGCAAGTCGAACTCGCCCTCCGCAAGACGAAATTGTACGATTATATGATTCCAAGCTATTCATACGTTTCCGTGATCGAACTCGGCATGTACCGTGGTTCAGGAGACGGTGACCCGTACGAGAACCCTCACATCCGGGCCCGCCTCTATCCGACACTCCCGAAAGCGGCCCACATCTGCTTCTACCCGATGAGCAAGGCTCGTCGCGATGGGGACAACTGGTACACGTTGTCGATGGATGAGCGCAAAGACCTCATGTATCGACACAGCATGATCGGCCGCAGCTATGCCGGTAAGATTCAACAGTTCATCGGCGGCTCGACTGGTTTCGACGGTTGGGAATGGGGCGTCACGTTGTTCGCGGAAGACTCGCTCCAATTCAAGAAGATCGTCTATGAGATGCGCTTTGACGAAGTCAGTGCCAAATATGGCGAGTTCGGTGACTTCTATGTCGGGAACATCCTTCCTAAAGAAGCACTTGCCACATTCCTCGGCTAAACGATGTTTACGCCATCACGCCCTCGGGAATCATTGTTGTAGAAGCAACATTACAATGATCAATGAGGTGAACAACGATGCGCGTGTTCAAGGAATCAGATCGAGACACGGCGAAACGTTTAGATTCGTTCATTGAACGAATGGCACCGACGGCAGAACTAGTCCAACTTCGATTTGAACAGCAATTACAACATACACAGCGAAAGGGTCAGGCAAAAGCCTGACCCTTTCTTCTGTCTTTATTTAGTCGTGACCGTCAAGGCGTCCCCTAGGAACGTCGCGAGTTCGAGCATCCCGTACTGCCCTGCTTTCGCTTCGGCGTCCGAGTTGTAGTTCGTGTTCGTGTTGACGTCATACGCGTACACGTTTCCATCCTCGTCTTCGATGATTTCAATTCCAGCAACGGCAATGTGATTGTTCTTCAGAAACGCCTCTAGCTGCTTGATAATCGGGTCGTCGAAACCGGCGACGATCTCGAACTTCGCCGGTGGCGTCTCGCCGACCGGGCAAAACTGGTCTTCAATCGAGCAAGCGTCGGCCGGGCAGAGTTCGAAGCCGTCTGACGTATCGACGCGCACCGCGTAAACGAACTTGCCACCGATGAACTCACAGCGCGTGATGAACGGTTTCGGTGCCTCGATATACTGTTGGATGAGCGTAATCCCGTCAATCGACTCCTCGAACGTCGGTCCGTTCACGTATGCCTTCAACGCATCAACGGAATGAAACAACTGAACCCCGAGCCCTTTACCGGCCCGGTTGTGCTTCGTGATGAACGGCGTCATCCCGAGCTTCTCGGCCGCCTCGATGATTTGGGCTTTCCCGACGGCCGCAATCGTCTTCGGCACCCGAATTCCCTCTTGGCGGAGCGCCGTATATTGATTGACCTTGCTCACTTCGAGCCGAATCGCGCGTGTGCCGTTGAAGACGGTCCGTCCGTTCGCCTCGAGCCAAGCGAGCACACCTTCCGTCAACTCCGGCGCATACCGGTGCCCCCGTGTGTGCGACGAGGCACTCATCCGGTTATAGAAGACGCCTTCGGGCGGCTCGGCCGCGATGTCGATGATGCCTTGATCGAGATGCCACAGTTCATATGAAAGTGATAATTCCTCGAGTCGTCGGACGAGATGGTCCGTCCATTCGTTGTTTTCGTGGAGTACGTGAATTTTAGCCATGTGAATCCCCCTTTTGATTGTCCTTACTTTATCATATCTATATCCGATTATTCCAATCTGCATAATCGATGGTGCGTTGATTCTTAATTCATAACCATTTCATGGTATAATGAACTTAATAATACAATGCGAACATTAACGTGAAGAAGGAAGTGATGTGTTTGACCGCACCGATTTTGAGTACCGATTTTTTGATTCTTTTATTTGGTCTGCTCCTTGTCGCCGGCGTGTTAGCCACACGCGTATCGACTCGTTTCGGCTTGCCTGCCTTGATCCTGTTTATGGGCATTGGCATGCTGATGGGTAGCGATATCACCGGCCTGATTTTCTTCGACGACACCAATCTCGCTCAAATGATCGGTGTCGCCGCACTCGTCGTCATTTTGTTCGAGGGTGGACTGCAGACGAAATGGTCGTCGATTCGAAGTGTGCTTGCTCCGTCCGCTTCGCTCGCCACGATCGGCGTCTTGTTGACGACCGGACTTATCGCCGTGGCCGTTCGTTTCGTATTTGGTTTCGACTGGATTGAATCTTTCCTGTTCGGCGCGATCATCGGTTCAACCGATGCGGCTGCCGTCTTCGCCGCCTTTAAAGGAAAGAATATCTCGCCGAAAGTCGGCGCGACACTCGAAGCCGAGTCCGGCACGAATGACCCAATGGCAATGTTCTTGACGATTCTCGCCCTCGATTTCATGTTAAAACCCAACACGACGATTTGGGACGGTCTCTGGATGTTCGTCCTACAGATTATCGTCGGGGCGTTCGTCGGTTACATGCTCGGGAATTTATCCCGTCTCATGCTCAATCACTTACGACTCGAGTCGAGTGGTCTCCATGCGGTCCTCATGATTTCGATGGCGTTCATGACGTACGGCGTCGCTGCTTACTTTGCGGGCAGCGGTCTGCTCGCGGTCTACCTCGCCGCGATGATCGTCGGAAATGCGCATACGGCCCACGAAGTAACGATCGTTCAATTTTCCGAGGCGCTCGCCTGGATCATGCAAATCATTATGTTCGTCATTCTTGGCTTGCTCGTCTTCCCGAGACAGTTGCTCGACCCTGATCTCATCTGGAAAGGCTTGTTGATTTCGTTCATCCTCATGTTCATCGCCCGGCCGATCGCCGTTTATTTATCGACGATCACCATGGAATTCACGAACAAGGAGAAGTTGTTCATCTCTTGGGCCGGACTAAAGGGCGCCGTCCCGATCGTCCTTGCCACGTTCCCACTCATCGCCGGAATCGACAACAGTCAGATTATCTTCAACGCCGTCTTCTTCGTCGTCGTGACGAGCGCCTTGATTCAAGGAACGACACTGACACCGCTCGCGGCGAAACTCAATTTGCTCGGGCCGGATAAAATTCGCTCGCCGTATACGATCGCTCTCGTATCGAGCAAACAGTCGCAGCATCAGCTCGTCCCTTACGTGGCGACCGAGGAATCGTCGATGATTGGCAAGACGCTCGCCGATATCACCTTGCCACCGAACACGGTCGTGAATGCGATCGTCCGTCAAGACTATCTCATCCCACCGACGGGCCAGACGAAAATCGAACCCGGTGACTTGTTGTACGTGCTCGCCTCGACGTATCGCCATGACCAACTCGACCGAAAATTCGGGGAGGACGGGTTAGAACGCGTCGAATTGTGACTCTCGTTTCTTCAATAAACTGTCACGTCGATTACGTTTATCCCTAGCTAAAAACGGACAGAGTAAAAGTGACAACACTTCTACTCTGTCCGTTTTTTTGAAGGGGGAATTTGTATGTTCGATTTGACGCCATTCCGGAAGAATGAACTCGATCGATTGCGCAAAGACTTGTTCGGAGATGTCTTTGATCGGATGAATCATCTGTTCGACCCGAAAGACGGGGCGACATCGTTCCTCGACTCATTCAAACTCGACGTCCGGGACCAGGATAGCCAATACGTCATCGAGGCCGAGATGCCAGGTATCCAAAAAGATAACATCCACATCCGCTACGACAAAGATTATCTCATCCTCTCGGTCGACCAACGTGAAGAGAAGGAAGAAGACAAGGACTACGTCTATCGGGAACGCCGCGTCACGTCGATGCAACGTTCACTCTATCTGCCGAACGTGAAAGAAGACGCCATCAAAGCGAAACTGTCGGACGGTGTGCTCCACTTGACCGTACCGAAAGCCGATGACGGCTCGAGCACACGCACCATCGAAATCGAGGAATGAACAAGGATCGTGCCGAGGCACGATCCTTATTTTTTTACGCTGACCGTCCGCGCCGATGCAATCAACGCGGCCACGTCTTGTTCACGTCCCGCATGGAGCGCCTCGACGATAAAACTGCCGACGACGACCCCGTCACAGGCCCCCCCGAGCGTCCAAACCTGATCGGCGCGATGGACACCGAATCCGGCGAGCACCGGTACCGGTGACCGCTCCGTCAACGAACGCAAGTGGTCGAGTAACTCCTCCGGGAACACGTCCGTTTTCCCGGTCGTCCCTTTGAGCGTCACCGCATAGACGAATCCTTCCGCCTGGCTTAAAATCGTGTCGATGCGAGCCTGACTGCTCGTCAACGTGACGAGCGGTACGACCGCGACCTCGTGACGATCGATGCCGGCGAACAAATCGAGGCTCTCTTCAAACGGCAAATCGGGAATGATGACGCCGCTGACCCCAGACGCTGCCGCTCGCTCGAAGAAGCGCTCGACCCCGAACCGGAACACCGGATTCAAGTACGTCATCAGGACGATTGGCACCGAAAAACGACCCGTTCCTTCTATTAAACGGTCCAACACGTCCGTCAACGTCACCCCTTGTTCGAGGGCGCGCATTCCAGCCGCCTCAATGATGGGGCCGTCCGCTACCGGATCGGAAAACGGGATACCGAGCTCGATCGCCGTCGCACCCATCGCCTCCAACCGTTCGATCGTCGGGATCAAGCTGTCGAGACCGTCGTCCCCGGCCATAATGTACGGGACGAACGCCGTCCCTTCACTCCGCTGTCGAATCGCTTCATCTAATCGCATCATTGTGTCACCCTTTCTCGAATCGTATGAACATCTTTATCCCCGCGACCAGATAGACAGATGACGAGCACGTCATCCGCGTCCATCGTTTGGGCGAGCGTTTCCGCATAGGCGAGCGCATGCGATGACTCGAGTGCCGGGATGATCCCTTCTTGGCGACTGAGCGTCATGCAGGCCGCGAGTGCGTCTTCGTCCGTTACCGCCGCGTAGCGAACCCGCTCAATGTCTTTTAAGAAGCTGTGCTCTGGTCCGACGCCCGGATAATCGAGCCCGGCCGAGATCGAGTGCGCTTCCTGGATTTGTCCGGCCGCGTCTTGCAAGACGTACATGAGCGACCCGTGGAGCACCCCGACCTCACCTTTCGTGAGCGTCGCCGCATGCTTGTCCGTATCGACGCCACTCCCTGCTGCCTCGACACCGTATAAGGCGACCGTTTCGTCATTCAAGAACGGATAGAACATGCCCATCGCGTTGCTCCCGCCACCGACACAAGCGACGACCGCGTCAGGGAGACGACCTGTCTTCTCAAGCACTTGGCGACGCGTCTCCGTCCCGATGACGCTTTGGAAATCGCGGACCATCGTCGGGAACGGGTGCGGTCCAAGCACCGACCCCATCACGTAATGCGTGTCATCGACGTGTTTGACCCAGTAACGGAGCGCCTCGTTGACGGCATCTTTCAGCGTTCGGCTCCCCGACTTGACGGGAACGACGGTCGCACCGAGTAGCTCCATCCGAAACACGTTCAATTCTTGACGTTCGACGTCGACCTCACCCATGAAAATCGTACATTCGAGATTGAGGAGCGCACATACCGTCGCCGTGGCGACACCGTGCTGCCCGGCCCCTGTTTCGGCGACGACTTTTCGTTTGCCCATTCGTTTGGCGAGGAGTGCCTGACCGATTGTGTTGTTGATTTTATGAGCACCGGTATGGTTCAAATCTTCTCGTTTTAAATAGACGTTCGTCCCAAGACGGCGACTCATGTTCTCCGCATAATAGAGCGGCGTTTCCCGTCCTACATACTCACTGAGGAGATCGTTGAAGCGTTCCTGGAACTCAGGGTCTTGTTTCGCTTCCTCGTACGCCACTTCGAGCTCTTCGACCGCTTGCATGAGCGTCTCCGGTATATATTTCCCTCCGTAGGGGCCGAACTTTCCGTTCACTGGTTGTGTATACATCGTGTTTCCTCCTTGGCGCGTCCGATGAACGCGCGAATTTTATCATGATCTTTCTGTCCATTCGTTTCCACACCGCTCGAGACGTCGACGCCGTCCGGTCGCATGGCGCGAATCGCCGCGCCGACATTGTCGACTGTCAATCCACCGGCGAGCCAAAACGTTCGCTCCGGACGTTCCAGCGTCTCCCAATCGAGCGTCTCCCCACTGCCCGGTGTCGGGGCGTCGAGTAAAATGACGTCAGCCTTCGACTGGTGATCCGCTTCGATGAGCGGAAGCCTGAACTGACGGAACGCTTCAAACGGCCGTGTCCGACGGTGCAATTGAATATCGGTCAAACCACAAGCGACGGCAGCTTCGACTTCTTCAACTGTCGGGTCGAGAAATACGCCGACGACCCGAACTTCATCTGGAATCAACCGTCGCAGCCGCTGCGCCGTCGCGATATCGATTTGGCGCGGGCTATCCGCAAACACGAACCCGATGGCGTCCGCTCCCGCCTCTACCGCCGTGACGACACTGGCCTCGGTCGTCAGTCCACATATTTTAACGAACATGACGTCAACTCCTCGATCAAGGCTGTCGGGTCGTCCTGTCGCATGAGCGCCTCTCCGACAAGAATCGCCCGGGCCCCGGCTGTCTGTAACCGACGGGCCGCCTCTCCTGTGCTGACACCACTCTCGCTGACGAACGCGACATCGGGATACTTCGTCATCAAGTCGACCGATGTATCGAGCGATACCTCGAACGTCTTCAAGTTCCGATTATTGATGCCGATCAACACATCTCCGAGTTCGAGTGCCGTCTGAAGCTCGGCCTCATCGTGCACTTCGACGAGGACGTCGAGACCGATTGATCGGGCATACTGTTTTAACGTATGGAGCCGGCTCGGATGAAGCGCCGCGACGATTAACAATGCCGCACTCGCCCCGGCCGCTTTGGCCCGGTCGAGTTGCCGTTCGTCGATGATGAAATCTTTACAGAGGACCGGGATTTCAACGGCAGCCGCGACGTCGCGCAAGTCGTCGAACGAACCTTGAAAATACGTCGCGTCCGTCAAGACGGAAATCATTGTCGCTCCCGCCCGTTCATACGTCCGGGCCCGGCTCGCGACGTCCATTTCGCCGCGAATCAACCCTTTCGACGGGGAAGCCCGTTTAATCTCCGCGATGACATGAAACCCTTCCCCCATCAATCGCTGTAGCGAGATCGGTGTCGTCTTCGCCACCTCGATGTCTTCCATTTGATTGACCTCTTCGATTTTCGTTCCGATGATTTTCGTCAAGTAGCTCATGCGCCAACCTCCGTTCGTTGTAATTGTTTGAGTACGCGGATGGCGTGCCCTTCATCGATGCTTGCCATTGCCACGGCGACGCCTTCGCGAAGCGTCTGGACCGTCCCGTACGTACAGAGGGCGAGTGCGGCGTTCAATAAGACGACGTCGCGCGCCGGTCCCTGCTCTCCATTCAAGACGGCAAGGAGCGTCTCGGCATTCTCAGTCGGTGTCCCGCCTTGCAAGGCCGACAGCGGCGCTCGCATCAATCCGACGTCGCGCGGGTCGACGGTGTAGCGGGCCACTTTGTCGCCGTTGAAGAACAAGACTTCGTTTCTTCCGGCGAGACTCGCTTCATCCAGTCCGCCTGCCCCATGGACGACCATGCCGCGCTCGACGCCGAGGTGGCGCATCGCCGTCGCCATCTTCTCGATGAGCGATGGATGGTACACGCCGATCAATTGCCGCTTCGGCTTGAGCGGGTTCGTCAACGGGCCGATTTGATTGAAGATGGTCGCCGTGGCGAGTCGTTTCCGGACCGGCATGACGTGTTTCATGACCGGATGGATGTGCTGGGCGAACAAGAAACTCAAGTTCGTCCGCTCGAGGTCGGCGAGCATCGCCTCATGACTTTGGACGATCGGGATATTCAATGACTCGAGGACGTCGGCACTGCCTGACCGGCTCGACACGCTGCGATTCCCATGTTTGGCGACCGGGATATCGAGCCCCGCCAAGACGAACGCGACCGTCGAGCTGATATTGAACGTGTTCGCCCCGTCGCCGCCCGTGCCACAGACGTCGAGCACAGGAAGCGCCGTCTCGGGGAACGTTGCCGCCTCACGGATGTAATCAGCGAGTCCGGCCATCTCCTCGGCCGTCTCACCGCGCGCTTTCATGGCGAGTAACACCTCGGCGATTTGCGCTTCGTCGGCTTGGAACAACTCGGCCGCCGCCCGTTTCATTTCATTCGTCGTCAATGGGTTCGTCAATAGTCGTGTTAACATGTCCGTTCCTCCTCAAGCATTTTGGGTATAAAAAAACTCCATACGACGTCTGTCGTATGGAGGACGGTATGGACCGCGGTGCCACCTCTCGTTGGATCGATCGATCCCACTTTCCGATGCTATCACATCGTATCCCGATAACGGGGGAAGCCGTCATGACCTACTTGATTCAGCCATGCTCTCATGAGCCCATTCACGTAAATGTCTCGGCCAGGATCCCACCACCCCCGGCTCTCTTGACGAGACTTGTTCACGCTACTCTTCTCAATCACTGATTTATTATGCGTTGAAACGAAAAAGGGTTACCCGCCCGACTCATAGCTTGCGCTATGAGAAGGACGAGTAACCCCGTGGTGCCACCTTCGTTGGTTCCGTAGAACCCACTTCACGGACAATCATCCGCTTTCCCATGGTAACGGTGGGTGACCCGCTAAAGCCTACTAAAAGTTTCGGTTTAGAGCTCGGAAGTCCATTCGCGACGTCCCGCATACTGATTCACACCAACCATCAGCTCTCTGTCATACGGGGACCGTCGTTACTTCTCTTCGTCGACGCCTTTATTCGTTTCAGTTAAGTTAACTCGTACTATACAGGGCAGGAAACTTCCTGTCAAACAAAAGCGTGCAAAAAAAACTTTGCTTCTATAGGTGCGGCCGAATCGATACCGCTTTTTACGATATCGCGAGTTGACACTTGATTTTTTTGTCTGCTATAGTCGTCCCCAACAACACTTCACTCAACTAAAGGAGAATCAACTTTGGAAACTAGCAAATTAAAACGTGAACTGTCCACACGGCAGTTGACGATGATTTCGCTTGGTAGCGCCATCGGGACGGGCCTCTTCCTCGGAAGCGGGCTCGCCATCCAAACGGCAGGACCGAGCGTGCTCGTCAGTTACGCCATCGGGGCGTTCATCGTCCTTTTACTGATGGGCTGTCTCGCCGAGATGACGGTCGCCCATCCGACCTCAGGCTCATTCGGCACGATCGCCGAGCGATATGTCCATCCACTCGCCGGCTTTTTGGTCCGCTACTCGTACTGGGTCGCCAACGTCCTCGCCATCGGCGTCGAAGTGAGCGCGATCGCCATCTATATGCGCTACTGGTTCCCCGATGTGAACGGATTCGTCTGGGTCGCCGTATTCGGCGGTTTACTCATCTATGTGAACGCCCGGCACGTCCATATGTTCGGGACGACCGAATACTGGTTATCGTTCATTAAAGTGACGGCCATCATTCTGTTTATCGTGCTCGGGGCAGCCACGCTGTTCGGTCAACCCGGTTCACCAATCGAATCGATCACGACCGGTGATGAAGGTTTCTTCGCCTTCGGGTTTTACGGGATGTGGGTGACGATTTTCATCTCCCTCTTCAGTTTCCTCGGGACCGAGCTCGTCGCCGTCACGGCCGGCGAAGCGAAAGACCCGGACCGTGCCGTCCCGAAAGCGTTACGCGCGACCGTGTTCCGCTTGACGTTCTTTTATCTCATCACGATTGGCATCATGCTCATGCTCATCCCTTGGCAGCAGGCCGGGATCGATCAAAGCCCATTCGTTCTCGTCATGCAGCAGTTCGACGTGCCTGGCGCAGCCGGCATTTTAAACTTTGTCATCTTGATTGCTGCCTTGTCGGCGATGAACGCTCAGCTCTATGCTTCAACGCGAATGATGTATTCACTCGCCGAGGCCGGTGATGCTCCGCGTATCTTTAAAAAGGTCAGTGGCAGCGGGATTCCAATGCCTGCACTATTCGTCTCGACGGGCGGAATCGTTCTCGCGGCGCTGCTTCAAGTGTTCATGGAATCGTCGTATCCGTTCCTCATGGGGATCTCGATGTTCGGAGCGATCTTCACGTGGTTCATGGTATTCGTCTCCCACTTGTTCTTCCGGAAGAAATGGTCCGGACGCAAGTTGCCGGTCCGCATGATCGGTTATCCGTTCCTACCGTTACTTGGTGCCGGATTGTTGCTCAGCCTCATGATCACGACATGGTTCACCGATTTCAACATTTTGCTCAAGTTCGGGATTCCGTGGTTGGTCGGATTGACCATCATCTATCTTGTCCGTGAACGGTTCCGTAAAGCGAACAATCAATCAGACGATATCGAACAAGCGAACTGAAACAAGCGCTTATCCGCAACGGATAGGCGCTATTTTTTTCGCATACATAAAAACGAGCACCGGTCACGATTGACGGGTGCTCGTTGAACATCAGAAGAACTGACGTGGATTGACTGTGCTGCCCGCGTCCGTTCCCGAGTACGAGTAGCTGCCTTGATGGATCTCGAAGTGAAGGTGCGGGCCTGAAGAGTTACCCGTGTTACCAAGTCCACCGATGTTTGATCCTTGCGTCACACGTTGACCGGCACTGACTGAGACCGAGTTCAAGTGCGCATAGACCGTTGTCCATACTTGTCCGTTGATGACGTGGGCGATCATGACGTGATTCCCATATGCTCCACCCCAGCCGGCACGGATGACCGTTCCGGTTGCCGAGGCACGGATTGGCGTCCCGACAGGTCCTGCAATGTCGACACCGTTATGGAACGAGTAGCCGAATTGACCGCTTGCCGGTCCCCATCCTTGTGAGAAACGACCCGTTGTCGGTTGAATGAACATCGCGCCAGATGGTGCTGGTGCTGATGTCGTCGGTGCAGTCGGT
The DNA here is from genome assembly GCF_018618155.1 of Exiguobacterium sp. s6. Taxonomy (NCBI): domain Bacteria; kingdom Bacillati; phylum Bacillota; class Bacilli; order Caryophanales; genus Exiguobacterium; species Exiguobacterium sp. s6. The sequence continues at coordinate 135,053 of NZ_JACSLN010000001.1, read as the reverse complement.
GCTGGTTTCGGTTTTGGCGCTGGTGCAGGTGCTGGTTTCGGTGCTGCCGGTTTTGGCGCTGGTGTATTATTTTGTGTCGTCTGGTTTGAAGATGCAGATGACTGGGTATTATTGTTACTGTTCTGCTGTTTTTGAGCTGCTGCTCGTTCTGCCTCGGCTTTAGCCGCTGCCGCTCTTGCTTCTTCTGCTTGACGCGCTGCTGCTGCCGCTTGAGCCGCTTCCGCTTGACGAGCTTCTTCAGCCTTACGTGCCGCTTCTTGACGAGCCGCTTCTTCAGCGCGACGACGTGCTTCTTCTTCCTCACGACGCTGTGCTTCAATTTCAGCCGCAATCGCTTCTTCTTGGGCGATTAACGTCGCTTCGATTTCTTGAAGGTCGAAGATTTGCGATTCAAACTTAATATTCTTCTTCTCGAGCTCTTTGATGCGGGCTTCGCGCTCTTTCATCTTCTTCTCGAGTTGAGCTTGGCGCACTTCAAGCGCTTTTTGTTGTTTCAAGAGCGAAGCACGCTCTTCTTTGAGCGAGGCTTGCGCTTCTTTTAACGATTGGCGCGTCGCTTCGTAATCTTCAAACAACTCTTGGTCGCTCCGTTGAATCGTTCCGGCCGTGATCATGCGTGTGATCAAGTCCGAGAAGTTTTTCGAACCGAAGATAAACTCCGCCCAGTTGATTGAGCCGCCGCCGTTCGTTTGCATCGTGGCCATGCGCTCTTTCATCATCTCTTCTTGGGCTTTCATCTTCTTCTCGTAACCTTTAATATCTTTCTCGAGGTCTTCAATCTTCAATTCAGTCCGCTTGATTTCTTGGCGTTTTGCCGCGACATCGTTGATGATGTCTTGAAGCTGGGCGTCCATCTTGTTGACTTCCGTTTGGACTTTCGAGATTTCATTTTTGTTTTGCTTGATTTTCGAAGACGTGTTCGATTGGTTCTGTTTGACGTTATTTCGTTGCTCTTGCACTTTTTTCTGCTGTTCTTGTTTCTCCTTGATTGACGTCGAGGCATCAGCCACCGAGTGCGTCCCAAGAAGAAGCGCGCTAAGCGTAAGTGTCGAGACGGTGCGTTTCCAATTGATCAATGGGGACATCCTTTCTAGTTTAAGGGGTTGGCGTTCACGTTCTATTTAAGGTCAGTCGTTTTGCTATGTAACAAAAACGATTAATTTTTTAGTTTCAACACGACTAATTATATCGAAGTGTCGAATGTTTTCCTGTTAAAGTTATATTTCACTTTTATTACGACTGATGATGCGAAGACCTCATGTAGCTCCCAACCTCTTTATATTTCAACATTTTTTCACTTTTCTTTTCTCGAAACACTTTTGTAACAATAGTTGAAAATAGGAAATCATTGACCTTATATTTAAATAACGTTATCCAGTCTTTTTTCTAAGTCTAACCATTCCCAAAAAACGTAAAAAAGGGCCCGGTTGGTGTCTCGCTCAAGGCGAAGAAGCCAACCGGGCCAATTGTTCGTTGTCGTGTGAAGACGAGGGGTCTCACACTTAGAATGTTACACGACGACTGTTAATCACACGTTAACGTTTGATTACAGTTTGAGCGCACCGATGATGACGAACACCCAGGCTGCGATAAACAAGACGCCGCCAATTGGCGTGACCGCCCCGAGCTTCGTAATTCCAGTCAATGCCATGACGTATAGACTGCCTGAGAAAAAGAGAATTCCCGCAAACATGAGCCAGCCTGCTGTGTTGAACTGGCTAATGCTCACTTTCATCAAGATGCTCGCTAACGCGATGATGCCGATGGCGTGAATCATATGGTAGAGCACGCCGGTCTGCCAGTTGGCGAGCATGTTCGGTGCCAGACGTTCTTTCAAAGCATGGGCCCCGAACGCACCGAGAGCGACGCCGAGCGCCATTAAGGCAGCGCCGATGATGAGCAATAGTTTCATACTAATTTCCCCCTTATCGCACTTTCCGTGCAGGTAAATTCCACTTCCGATAGTAGGATATCACTCGAAGCGCCGCGACGACAACGAGTAACGTATAGACGGGGAGTCCCCCTTCAAGACGAAAATAATACGTGACGACCGCGATGATGATCGCCCACATCGCGTACACTTCAGACTGGAGGACGAGCGGTTTCCGGCCGGCCAATAAATCACGGACGACCCCCCCACCGACACCTGTCAGGACGGCAGCCGCAATCGCTGCCGACAATGGTAAATCCAGCTTGATGGCAACTTGTGCGCCTTGAAACGCGAAAGCCACGAGCCCGATGGCATCGACGATGACACCCCAGCGTTCCCAATGGGGCAAGACGACACTCGGCAACAGGAAGATGAGCAACGCGACAAGAAAACAAAGGATGAAGAGATCGTTTTGTTGCCAAATCAAGCTGACGGGGTTCCCGAGCAAGACGTTTCGGATGGCACCGCCACCGAAAGCCGTCGTAAAGGCGAGCAACCACACCCCAAAAATATCATATTTCTCGTCCATCGCGATGATGGCACCGCTCGCCGCGAATGCGATTGTTCCGACGACGTTGAGTAATTCCCACTCCATAAACATCCCTTGCCCTTTCTTGAAAGCATTCTGTGGTAAAGTTAAGATACAAAAAATCAGATCAGTCGAGCGACTGCTTGTAAAGGATGTCGGTACTTTTATGAAACGAATCGCCTTGTTCCGCATATGGATTATCGTCACGATGTTCGCCCGATTCATCATTAAAATTTATGCATTCTCCCGCAAACAGCAGCAAGGTCTCGCGTCGACCGAAGAGTACGAGGCGCTCATGTTGAACCTTGCCCGCGAGTATAAACGGAACGCGCTCCGGCTCGAGGGGCTGTTGATCAAGCTCGGGCAGTTTCTATCGATTCGGGCCGACTTGTTGCCTCCGTCCGTATTGAACGAGTTATCCGAGCTTGTCGACCGCGTCCCGACATCGGGCTGGGACAAGTCTCGCGCCATCTTGGAAGCAGAATGGGGCGTCCCGTACACCCAAGTCGTGAAGGACGTCGGCATCGACGCCGTCGCCTCTGCCTCGATTGGGGAAGTGTACGGCGCCACACTCCTGGAAACCGGGAAGCGTGTCGCGCTGAAAATCCAACGTCCGGATATCGAAAAAATCATTCGGACCGACTTCAAAGCGATGCGAATCGTCACGACGATGCTCAAGCGGACATCGCTGGCAAAATCGACCGACTTAGATAGCTTATATCGCCAAATGATTTTTGTCATCGGGGACGAGTTAAATTTCCAAACCGAATTGAAGAACGCCCATTATTTCAAAGCGAAATACGCCGATAACCCCGACGTGTACATCCCGGACTATTATGACCACCTTTGTACGAATCGGGTGTTGACGATGGATTGGGTCGAAGCCCGCCGCATCACCGACCTCGCTTTCTTAAAAGAAAATAATATCGACCGCTCCGCACTTGCCGAACGGTTGTTCACGATGGCAGCCGAGCAACTGTTGTTCGGTGGGCAATTCCACGCCGACCCCCACCCCGGTAACGTCCAGATCCGGGCCGACGGGACGATCATCCTGCTCGACTTCGGAATGGTCGGGTCATCGACTGCCCAAGACATGGCGACGATCCGTAAAATCTTGCAGGCGTTCATCTCGCTCGATTACGACGGTGTCGTCGACGGTCTTGAAGACTTGCGTTTTCTGTTGCCGACGGCGAACAAGCACAACATTCGTCAAGCGCTTGAAAAAGCGGTCACGTTCTATTTAGAGACCGATATCGATACGGTCGATACGAAGCTGATCGAAAAAGTGTTGCAAGATATCCAACTGCTCGTCAAAAACGAGCCGATCCAACTGCCGGCCGAGTTCGCCTTCTTCGGTCGGGCCGCTTCGACGCTGCTCGGGATTCTGCAAATCCTCGACCCGAAAATCGATTTGTTCACGCTCGGTAAACCGATCGTGATCCAATGGCTCGAGTCCGATGGGACGACGATTCAGAACCGTTACGTCATGACGGCGCTCAACTACGGGAAGAAGTTACTGAACGTCCCGCCGCTGCTCGATAACTATTTGAAAGAACCGACCCGGAAGCGCCTGTCCGAGCAGGCGATGTTCCAACGCGACCTCGAGTCCAAAGAACTGCTCCACCGCCAGACGTTCAACTCAGGGGTCATCATCCTCGGCCTCGTCGTCGGCCTGTTCGGCTATATCCGGCCTGACGAGTGGCTGTTTTGGTCAGGTGGGGTCGTCGCCGTCGTCGCCTACTTCAACTCAAGACGCCTCGGTCGTAAGATTCGTCATTTGGCACGCCAAGATTTCCGTGTTTGACCCCGTCACTCTCTCGAGTGGCGGTTTTTTTCTGGAGCCACGTCCCGATATAGGCGGCGACTTGCTGCAAATCCCGCTCGGTCGTCCATCCCATCGTGGAGACTTGGAGACAGTTCGCACGCCGTAAATAGGCGCTCTCATATTGCACTTGATAGCCCTGGAACATCAACTGGCGCCCCAGTTCAAGCGAGGAAAGATGTTCCGGTAACGTGAGCGAAAAAATACCCGGTGCTTGGTCGTCTCCGATTTTAACCGGTGCGCCTCGGCGCAAAAGTTCATCCACGAACACATCAAGTTTTGATTGATGCGTCCCAATCTCCGCGTCTGTCAATTCGTCTAACGCGATGTCCATCGCTTGAATGAGCGGGACCGATTGCGTGAAGGCAATCGGGTCATAGCCCGCCAAGTCCAAATAGCGTGAAATCGACGGGTTCGGGACGGCTCGATGTCTCATCGCGACAAACGCCAATCCCGGTGCATTGCGAAGCGCCTTTCCCGACACGAACGTCACCATGTCCGCAAAGGCATAGTCCGTCTCAAGCGTACCGACTGCGCTGATCGCATCAATCGCAATCACCGTTTCACACTTGCGTGCATAGTGACGCAACGCTTCCAAGTCGACCATTCTCCCCGTCGACGTCTCGCAGTGGACCGTCCAAATCCAATCCGGCCGTTGCCGCTCGAGTTGCTGGACGTCAATACGCTGCCCCCCAGAGAGCGACAAGACCTCAAATTCAAGCCCAGCCCGGTTGGCGTGATCGATGAGTCGTCGACCGAACTCACCTGTATCGAGAATCATCCCTTGTCCAGTCAATTGTGCGGCAACTGCATCGTTCGCGATCGTTCCGCTCCCGAGTAACGTGTAAATATGAGGTAACTTGATGAGGGCGCTTAACTTCAGCTGGACCGAATGGAGCAAACGGCTGGCCTCGACTGACCGATGTGATAACGGCTGCATGGCCAAGGCCGAGCGAACGCGGGATGACAGTTCGACAGGACCGGCGAGGAGTTGCCTCGGACGCAACGTTCGTGCGGTCTCGGATTGCATAAACCCAGAGCGGGTCAGCTTCATCGGCACGTATAACGCCTCCACCGTCCCGACCGGTTCTGCGAACGCGGTAAATCCGAAGCGTCGATACAACTTCTGTTCACGTACGGTGCCACTGATGACAATCCCTTCGACGCCCCGTTCTGTCGCTTCCAAGAGCATCCCACGCATGAGTCCGGCAAACGTCCGCGTGTTCCGATAGGCGGGCGTCACCGCCAATAGCCGGACTTCAATCCATTCCCCCGGTGGTAACGTCACCCCTTTTTGTTCGAGCGAGAACGGTCGCTCGTCACGGATGGCACACATGGCGACAAGCTGCCCGTCCGCCAATCCAACCCAGTATGTATTCGTATCATGGAAGCGATCGACGAGTCGTCGCTCCTCGTTCGGATGGTGTTGCGGGATTTCTTCGACAAACGTCTCATAGTTCAATCGATGAATCGCTTCCGCATCCCCCGGCGTCGCTCTTCGAAATTCAAGCACGTTGTTTCCCCCTTATATGATGGTACATGATCAAAATCATCGTCAAACTGGCCACACTGACATCTGTTGCGTCCCCCCAGGCCGCGAGCGGCAAGAGCATGAGCATGACAAGCCCCGTCTCGCGCGAGTTACGCGTCAGTTTGATGAGAATGAGCAACATGGCAAGTCCTGCTAAAAACCATAGCGGGCTGTACGCTAATATAATTCCAGAAAATACGGCGTACCCCTTCCCACCGGTGCGAATATGCCACATCGGATAAATGTGCCCGAGCGTCAAGGCGAGCCCGGTCTCAAAAAAATATGGACCGCTGATCGACAAGACGAGTACCGTCTTCAAGACGTCGAATCCGTAAACGAACAAGAACGCTCGCTTCCCGCCGATCCGTAACGCATTGCGGGCACCGGTATTTCCCGACCCACTCGTTGCCAAGTCTTGACCGTTCCACCTGCCGTATACACGACCGCCGAGTATACTGCCGACGACATAGCCCAAGATGATGACCCACATAGCGATCCCTCCCCCGTTGTAAAATTGTGTATGATTTTTGAAATCGGGTACCTTCTTAATGTGCACCTAGACGAAAGGGGAAATCAAGATGCGAGTGGAGAACAATTTCATCAACGGAGAATGGATTGATACATCGGACACGATCGAGGTGCGGAATCCCGCGACCGGCAACATTATGGCCACGGTGACAAAGAGCGACACCGCCGAAGCGAAACAGGCTGTCGATGCCGCCCACGACGCCTTGAAGGACTGGCAAGAGAAAACGGCAGAAGAACGAGGCGCCCTCCTGCTCGAATGGAATCGACTGATTGATGAACATACGGAAGCCATCGCTCGGACGATGGTCGAAGAGCAAGGCAAACCGCTTCAAGAAGCGATCGGTGAAGTCCGCTATGCGAACGGCTTCATCGAGTGGTACGCCGCGGAAGGTCGGCGCGTGTACGGCGAGACGATTCCGGCCTCGTCAAACAAGAAGCGCATCTTTGCCATTAAACAACCAGTCGGCGTCGTCGCCGCCATCACCCCATGGAACTTCCCGGCCGCCATGATCACCCGAAAATTGGCGCCGGCGCTTGCCGCAGGTTGTACCGTCGTATTGAAACCGGCATCAGCGACACCATTGACGGCGATCGAACTCGTCAAACTGGCTGAGAAAGCAGGCTTCCCACCCGGTGTCATCAATCTTGTCACCGGGAAAGCTTCTGACATCGTGAACACGTGGCAACACGACCCCCGTGTCCGCAAATTGACGTTCACCGGTTCGACCGAGGTCGGCAAGACGCTCATGCGCGGCGCCGCCGATACGATGAAGAAAATCTCGCTCGAGCTCGGTGGTCACGCCCCGCTCATCGTCACGGCACAGGCAGATCTCGACAAGGCTGTCCCGCAAGCGGTCGCGACGAAATTCCGTAACGGCGGACAGACGTGTGTCTGCGCCAACCGGATTTATGTCGAGCAATCCATCGTCGATGCGTTCTCTGAAAAATTCATCGAGGCCGTCGCGGCGCTCGAAGTCGGGAACGGACTCGACGAAGGGACGGATATCGGCCCGCTCATCGACGAGGCCGCGGTCGAGAAAGTGATGAAGCACTTGGAAGACGCCCAAATCCGGGGCGGGGAAATCACGGGTGGCGAACAGCTCGACGGATTGTTCGTCCGGCCGGCAGTCGTCCGCTATGCGAATGAGGATATGCTGTGCATGAACGAGGAGACGTTCGGTCCTGTCGCCCCGATTGCGTCGTTTGACTCGCTCGAGGAAGTGATTGAACGGGCGAACGCGACCCCGTTCGGCCTTGCCGCCTATGTATTCACGCAAGACATCAACGAGGCCCTCTATTTGGCCGAAGCGCTCGAATACGGCATCGTCGGCGTCAATGACGGCCTCCCCTCAACGCCGCAAGCCCCGTTCGGTGGCTGGAAACAGAGCGGTCTCGGCCGCGAAGGTGGGCACCACGGCATCGAAGAGTTTTTAGAAGTAAAATATATTTCGCTTGGACTCTAAAAAAACCGGTTGAACGTCGCGCGTTCAACCGGTTTTTTTATTTTTCGACCAAGGCGATCAAATCGTTCGGCGTCGCGATCACATGATCGGCGAGCGCCCACTCGTCTTCGTTGCCGAAGCCGAAACCGGTCAAGACGACCGGGAAGTCATGCGCTCGTGCCGCTTCGACGTCAGATTTACGATCCCCGACCATCACATAGTCGTTATCGCCGTGACGGAGACGATGCGCCGTCAAAATGTCGGCTTTCTTCTCCCCGCTCACGGATTCAAGACATTCTGGAGCCGTCATAAACTGGCGGATATTTTGCGAGTCGAGCATGAGGTTCAAATAATGGACCCCGCAGTTACTCGCGGTCGTCAACGTGTGCCCTTTCGCGTGGAGCGCCTCGAGCATCTCGTAAATCCCGTCGAACAAGACGTGTTGGCCTTCCATCGCTCGTTCGAGCGTCTCATGACGAAGTTTGCGAATTTGGCGGATCTCCTCGATTGTCGCCTCCGGGATGACGTGCTCCCAAAATGCGTTACCGGCCAATCCGTATCCCGATCGGACCGCTTCCTCGCTCGGTTTCGGTAAATGTGGAAGTTGCTCCAACGCCTCGTGGATTGCTTGCGTCATCGGTCCGGTCGTGTCAACGAGCGTCCCATCGATATCAAATAAAATGACTGCCATATCTGTATCCCCTCTCTCTTTCCTATGCTCCTACCGTAGCAGAATCCCCTCAATTCCGAAAGCGGAAACGTCACACGCAAATCTCACCTCTAAAAGTGAAATTCAGAGTCCATAAAAAAACGGCTGAACAAATGTTCAACCGAGAACTGTCAGCCGCGCCAGAAACTCATACCGCCTTTGACCGAGTAGACGTCCGTATAACCCGCGCTTTTCAACATGGCCGCGGCCCGTTGACTTCGCATCCCGCTTTGACAGATGACGTAGACCGGACGTTCTTTATCTTTCGGATATTGGGCACTCGCGTTCCCGAATCCCGATAACGGCACATTTTTCGCTTGCTTGATATGCCCGCCCCGGTATTCGTGTGGTTCACGAACGTCGAGCAGTTGAATGTTTCGCTCTTCGGCAATCTTCCGTTTCAATTCATCCGTCGAAACTGTTTTGACGCTGTTTCGCTTCGTCCACCAAAAATAAATCAATCCGATCACTACTGCGACAAACAAGAAATCAAGCATAGTCACGCCTCCGTTAGGTATAGTTTAGTTAACCCCATTATACCCCCTATGGTATATAAGTCAACGCGAACGCTCGCAAAAAAAGCTGTGCCCCGGGGCACAGCTTAGAAGTCGAGCAATGAATCGGTTTTCGGTTTGTCTTCCTCTTCTAAAGGAATCCCGAGAAACGCTGCCATCTGCCGATCAAGCGGCGGTTTCGCCTCGGTCGGTTGGGCCACGGGAGCCGCAGTGGGCTGCGTTGGAGCCGAATCGGCGAGCAACAGCTCGCAATACCCCATCAGCTTGGCCAAATGGCGCTTCTGGGTCTCTCCGCTCGACTGTTCAATTTGGCTCATCACTTGTTTCATCTGCGTGATGACCTGTTGTTCTGTAATCATACGTCGCACACATCCTTTACCGTTCCATTCTGAGGCAAACGTGGGGCCGACCGCAAGTCCGGTGCTCGTCAGACGTGGGTCTCCGCACGCGTCTTAAGCCAAGATTGGAACGCCTCAAAGTCGAACCTGACTTGATTGGCGTAAAATTGGGACCAACGCGAGATTTGACGAATGAATAGCGGTCGCGACGCCCCGATGGCCGCCGCAATCCGTTCACTCGCCTCGTAATCGAGCACGTTCGCATCCGCGTCCGCCCGGGCATGGATCTTGGCCGTGATCTCCGCCTGTACTTTCAACGTCTCAATGAGCGATTCTTCATTTTTGATGTGCTTCGCTTTCACTTTCCGCTTATAAGGTGACCGTTGCCGCACGTAATACTCGTTCCCGTCCATCGTCAAGTAGCCGAGATACGGGTCACGACTATGCACCATGGCGCGCTGAGCCGCGATGACACGGGCTCCTTGATGTGATAAGCCGTCCTCAAATAACGGATGCGTCGGCAAAAAGAGTGAAGGGACAGCTGATTGCGCCTGCTTCATTTCGAGAATGATATCCTCGTCATGCTCCTCGTCCGCGCCTTCAATCAAAATATAATACCGTTCGAGCCCGATTGAAGCGGTACCGCTCTCCCGTTTGATGGCGATGTCTTTAATCTCATAATGGTCGGCGTGGTGACGATGCTTTTCCGACAAGGAGGCCAAATAGTCAGGCCATGCCTGTTTGATTTGTTTGGCAGTCTTCGGACTGACCGGGACGAGGTCGTCACTTGTCGCGAAGTAACGCTCCTCATCCCGGACTTCCGTTCGCTCCGCCATGAATGCGTCTTTCTTCTTCTCTGCCTTTTTAATCACTTTCTTGATCGCTTTGCACGTGTTCGCTTTCGTGAATTGAACATCTTCATCCTTCCCATTCGCATAGCGTTCCATCGCACGCGCGTATGTCTCTGCATACGTCTCAATGGCTCGCCTCGCATCAAATCCTGACTCCGCGGCAAACAAATCGACCGAGATCGCCATGCGAAGGACGTCAAACAAATAAGACCCGAGATACGCCTCGTCAAAATCGTTCACGTCATAAATGATGGTTCCAGCCCCATCCTCGAACACACCGAAGTTTTCAAAATGCAAGTCCCCTTGAATGAACGTCGGATGAGACGCGTCGGTATCGAACGCGAGCGGCACTTTCGCAAAGTCATAATAGAACAAGTGGGAGCTCCCCCGGAAAAACGAGAACGGGGTCGCGCTCATCTTGTTGTACTTCTCATCTCTAGCCGCTTCAGACAAGTTTCGAATCGATTTGTCGTAGTAATCCAAGACGGTCGCGAGCGTCTCACGACGGATCTGTTGTTTGACGGATGTGAACATGACCTTCTCCCCTTCACGTATCGAATAAGTGCTTGTACTCTCCATAACCTGCAGACTCTAACTCTTCTTTTGGAATGAAACGGAGTGCTGCCGAGTTGATGCAGTAGCGCAGACCCCCTAGTTCTTTCGGGCCGTCATCGAATAAGTGACCGAGGTGACTGTCGGCTCCTTTCGAGCGGACTTCAGTCCGGACCATATGGTGCGTCGTGTCCATGTTCATGTCGATACGCTTTTCCTCGATCGGACGGGCGAAGCTCGGCCAGCCGCAATTCGACTGGAACTTGTCGCGCGACGTGAAGAGCGGCGTACCATCAATCACGTCGACATACAATCCTTCTCGTTCCTCGTCCCAATACTCATTTTGAAACGGGGGCTCGGTCCCGTTCTCTTGCGTGACTTTATATTGGATCGGCGTCAAGCGGTCTTTCAGTTCTTTCTGAATCTTCTTGTCGCTCCACGCCTCTTTCACAAACTTGGCGCGGCCTGAACCGACCCGGTACATTTCGTAGCGGAACGGATTTTTCTTATAGTAGTCTTGATGATAGTCTTCGGCTTCCCAAAACGTTTTCGCGGGACGAATCTCGACTTCGATCGGTCGGTCGAACCGGCCTGAGTCCTCGATTTCTTGTTTTGAACGTTCCGCTGCCACGCGCTGTTCTTCCGAATGATAGAAGATGGCCGGGCGATACGATTCACCGCGGTCATTGAATTGTCCGCCGCCATCGGTCGGGTCGATTTGACGCCAATAGATGCGTAACAGTTCCTCGTATGAAATGACTTCCGGGTCAAACGTGATCTCGATCGCCTCAAGGTGACCGGTCGTCTCCGAACAGACTTGTTGATAGGTCGGGTTGTCGACGTGCCCGCCCGTGTAGCCGGAAATGACGCGCTCGACCCCTTCGTATTTATGAAACGGTTTGACCATGCACCAAAAACAGCCTCCCGCAAATGTAGCTTTTGCCATAATAAATCCCTCCTTACTATGTAGTGTACCCAAAAAATCTCGTCGACAACAAAAAACGAGAACCACGAACGTGTTCTCGTCTTAGTCTTCTTCGACCTGATTCATGTGCCGCATCACTAAAAATAAGATGACGCCGACGATAAGCGCCCCGAGCACGGTCAACGCCATATTCCCTCGAGCCGATAATGTATAAAAGATGGCCAACCCGATCAAGATGAGCGCGATCGGAATAAACGCTCGCTTAAAATGATCCCAATACCGCACGGACAGTCCCCCTTTCTTTCTATCATACCAAATTTGTTTGCTATGATAGAGAGGAAGATGATGTTTCATTTCGAAGGAGGCACTTAGTATGGAGGTTGAACGGTTATGGGCCAATCGTCCGACACTGATGTGGGAAGACCGGATGAATGAAGGCGATGACGTGTATACCGTCGAGATCATCTTTGCCGTTGACGCCGCGCTCCGACGGTACGTGACCGCATTGACACATGCAGACGGAACGGAAGTAAGCGTCTTGGCAGCGGTCCGCGACGTCGTGTTGCGCTTGAACGAGCTCGATACCGAGCACGACCATTTCATCGAGACGGTCGAGCGTGAGGAACTGTACGATTTCATTCAAGCCGGGGCAATTCTAGCCGGTTATGAGACTGACGAGGACGTGACGGAAGAATGGCGCGACTGGTGAACACATTGCACTCCTCCATAAGCAGTCAACGCTGTTTGAATATGCTAAACTGAAACTAATTATTTCCATTTCACGCAAGGGGATAGAGCCATGCTAACCATCATCAACTCGTTCTTTCTGAACTTGTGTATCCTATTCACCCTCTTCACAATCTCATTTCTTCCGTTCCGCAATCGTCCGCGTCTGACGCCAAAATCGCCTTTGAAAGGTCGAATCTTGCTTGGCGTCCAGACAGGGATCGTCGCCTTGATTTTACTCGCGAACGCACTGCCGCTCGAAGGGATTTTGATCGACTTGCGCTCCATCCCCATCTCGCTTGCCGTCTTGTTCGGCGGGTGGGTCAGCGGGATTGTCGCTGCCGTCATCTTTCTGACCGCCCGATTTTTCATGGTGACCGACGGGGCGTATATCGGCTTTTATTTGGCGGTCTTGACGATGATTGGACTCGTCCTTCCCATCAGTCTATTGCGGCTAAAACTCGATAACACTCGCAACACGTTACTCGTCTTCACGACGATCAGTGTCACCGTCTTCGGTGCGGCCATCTATTATGCGTTGCCGCTCGAACTGTTCTATCCTGTCATTCTCGCCTACGTCGTCATGGCGTACGGCGGCGCCTGTGCCGCGTATCGTTTGCTCCAAGAGTTGCGTCGCCACTTCGAGAACGTCCAACATCAGCAACAACTCGCCCGGACCGACGCGTTGACCGGCATCGCCAACCGGCGTCTATTGAACGAGGCGATGGCCAACTTGAACGTCGAAGCCAAAGAATACGCCTTGATCCTCGTCGACATCGACCACTTCAAGCGCGTGAACGACACGTACGGTCATGACGTCGGGGACGACGTCTTGCGGGAGCTCGGCATGTTGCTCGTCGCCGAGAGTGAAGAGCGTCATCTCGTCGGCCGCTTCGGCGGAGAAGAATTTTTAATCATCATGCCGAACGCCAATCGAGATGAAGTGACTCACCTCGCTGAATCTATACGAGAAAAAGTCTCGACGTTCCCGTTCGAGACGAGCGCGGGGACGCTGCATATCACCGTTTCGCTCGGGGCCTGCCATTCGAACGATATCGAAGTCGACAGCGTGTTGAAACATGCCGACGAAGCGTTATACCACGCAAAGGAATCGGGACGAAATCGATTCATTCTGGCGTCGTAAAGCGCCTCATGTTCGCAAAAGATTGCGATTTCCCGCAGTTTTCCCGCTTTACTTTCAACTAGTGAATCGGTACACTAGGCTAGACTTTGATTCGACTATCCTTACAGTGATCATAGATTTGGACAGAAAAAGGGGAAACACATTTCATGACAGTATTGTTATCACTATTCGGTTTGATGTTTGTGGGATCGTTCATCCTCGACTATCAACGTGGCAAGACGTTCCGGCAGTCGCTCTTCGGGGGAGTCGATACGATGAAACGGAACTTGTTTATCTTTTTACGCACGTCCCTCTCGATGATGATTTTTATCGGTCCGCTCCTACTCATCTCCATGTTCGCCTTCTCAGAACTCGTATCGTTCGAGACGGTCGCCGCCTTCATGATTGCCGTGCTCAGCATCGGGTTCGCGGAACGCATCATCGGGATGATCGTCGCACCGCTCGTCCGGACGTTCTGGCACCAACGCGGAAAATTGATGCCGCTCTATCTTGATGCAGGTCTTTATATTTTCTTGCTGTCGATTCTCATCCTCGAGTTCTTGATGAACATTCCAGGTGTTGAACTCGGTGCTTCTGCCATCGCGGTATTTTATGCGTTCGCGCTCTTCTATACTCGTTACTTGTTCAGCTTGCTTCGCTTCACGCTTCGTAAGGGCGTACCGTCGAGCTGACAACGATCCGCAAACAGTTTGGTTTGCGGTTTTTTTGTACAATTTACTAATTGACAATGAGAATCGTTATCACTTATACTCTAGTTGTAGCTCCCAAAGCTTGACGTAAACGTTCCCCAAACCAATACGTCACGTGGATTCCCCTCCACGACACTCTTTTTGAAAGCAATGCGACAACCCCCATTTGTTGCACCCAAATTTGCCATCCAAAAAAACGAGCGGCTCTCCGACGGAGCCGCTCGTTTTTTCATGCAAAGATATCTTGTTCGATCTGTTTCAATCCATAAAACACACCGTGTGCCTGCATCAGTTCATCATACGATCCGGTCTCGACGATGCGTCCGGACTCCATGACGATGATGTGATCGAAACGTTCGAGCCCAGTCAGACGATGGCTGACCATGACGAGCGTCGCTTCATCGGCTTGACGCAAAATCTCGGCGAACACGTCCGCCTCGGTCCGCGCATCGAGCGCCGATGTCGCTTCGTCAAGTATCCAGAGCAATCCATTCTTCAACAAGGCTCGGGCGATGGCAAGACGTTGCCGCTCGCCGCCCGATAAGTTCGCCCCTTTCTCAAGGACGGGCTCGTCGAGCGAGAAACCGAGGCGGACACTCGCGAGCGCCGCTTCCATCTCAGCGTCCGAGAAATTACCGGCGAGCTCCAAGTTCTCTCGTACCGTCCCGAAGAAGAAATGGTTCTCTTGAAGGACGACGCTAGCTTCACGCCAGACCGATGCTTGGGTCACATCGTCCAACCGCTGTCCATTCAATCGGATCTCACCAGACTCAGGTCTGACAAAAGCGAGCAACAGTTGAAGCAGTGTCGATTTCCCTGAGCCGCTCGGTCCGACGATAACGGTCTTTGAACCGCCTCGTAACGTCACGTCGACGCCGCTCAGCACGTCACGGAACGTGTCCGGGTAGCGATAGCTCACGCGTTCGAACGATACGTCAGGTGCTGTCTCGAGCGCTACGTCGGTACGGGCCGACTCGGCAGCGACAATCGCTTCACTCGGCTCGACCACTTCGAGCAGTCGATCGGCCGCTTGCTTGCTGTCAGCAAAGTGGCCTGGGAAGACTGCCATCGGTGTCGCGTTCTCAAACGCGGTGAGCGACATCATGATGAGCATGGCCAAGAAGAGGCCATTTAATTCCCCGTCGACGACAAGATAGGCCCCGATGGCCAAAACACCCCATGAGACGAGTAAGGACGCCGCCACGACGAGCGAGGAGTTGAAGAACTGGTTCGTCACATCTCGTTTTTGGGCATCGGCGTAGCGGTCGCTCTGTTCAAGCAGTTCGTTGCGCGTTTGACCAAGCCGATGGTGCAACAACAGGTCGCGATAGCCGTACATCATCTCCGTCATCCCACTCGACAGGTCTCCTCGCAAGGTACGGAGTTCCCGGTCATGCTTGGCACGGACACGGGCGAAGAAGGCCGGGATCAAAAAACCGGTCACGAAGACGCCGAACAAGATCCAAACGCTGACCCAGACCGAGAAGTATGTGACGAAGAAAATCGTGCTCAAGAAGACGAGTACCAAGATAATCGGCGGGTAGAACACCCGTAAAAAATAGTTCTGCAAGCTCTCGACGTCACCGACGACGCGAGCGAGCAAGTCCCCACTCCGATATTTGGCAAAGATGCTCGGGACGAGCGGCTCGAGTTGACGATAAAATCGGACCCGGAGTTCGCTCAAAATCGTGAACGTCGCCCGGTGCGAGGCGAGACGCTCCTGATAGCGAGCACTCGCCCGAATCACACCGAACAGTTTAATCAAAACGACGGGCACCATGAGCGCATACAGCGGCGGCACGAGCCCAGCCCGTGAGACGAGGTATCCGCTCGCCGCGAACAAAGCGACGGCTGCGATGCCAGCGACATAACCAAAGAAGATCGAGAGGATGATATCCTTTTTCTCTCGCATCATCCATTTCGTGATCGTCCAAAGGGAATTCATCCTCTCACCCCTTTCTGTAGCGTGAATAAGTCAGCGTATTGCGGAACGCTGAGCAGTTCGTCATGTGTGCCTTGGGCGACGAGACGCCCTTCGTCCATGAACCAAATCGCATCGGCTTGTTTGATCGTATGCAGACGATGCGCGACCGTGACGAGCGTTGACTCACGTGACAACTCATCGATTGAGCGCCGAACGATTTGTTCGGTCACTAAATCAAGTCCGGTCGTCGGTTCATCGAACAAGATGATGCCGGGACGTTTTAAGAAGGCCCGGGCCAAGGCGAGCCGCTGCCGTTCGCCTCCGGATAAGCCGTAACCCCCTTCACCGAGTTCGGTATGAAGACCGTTCGGCAACTGAGCGATGACATCGTTCAGTCCGGCTGCCGTCGCCGCCTCGAGGATGCTCGCTTCGTCCGCCGCCTCACCGAGGGCGATATTATCGGCGACGGTGCCGGCGAACAAATACGGATTTTGTGAGATATAGCCAATCGTGTCATACCATGACGTATCGGTGTACGTCTCGAGCGGTTCACCGTCCACGAGGACACGTCCGCTGTCAGGTTTGACGAGCCCCGATAACACGTTCAAGACGGTTGTCTTCCCGGACCCGCTCGCCCCGACGAGCGCCATGTGGGCACCGGCAGGAATTACGCCGCTTAAAGGCTGGAGCGTGAAACGCCCCCCTTCATAGGCGAATGATGCTTCGTCGAGCTCGAGGTCGGGTGTCCGGCTCGTCAACGTCCGGTCGCCCCACTGCAGACGTTCATCCGGTGCGTCGAGCGCCTCGAAAATACGATCGGCCGCCCCCATGCTGCCGCGTCCGGTATGGAACGCACCGCCGAGGTCTTTAATGGCCAAATAGTATTCCGGAGCCAAGACGAGAATCAAAAAGCCGGAGAAGAACGTCAAGTTCTGCCAGACGACCATTTGCAGCGCCACTTCGAGCGCCACGACCCCTGTGCTGAGCATCGAGATGAACTCGAGCATGAGACCCGATAAGAACGCCGTCTTCAAGACGACCATCGTCGCGTCGCGGAAGTCGAGACTGCTCTTTTCAATCGCTTGCGCCTCACGCTCGGTCCGACCGTATAGTTTCAATGTCGTCAATCCTTGCAACACGTCCAAGAACTTTCCGGAGAACTGGTTCATCTTCTCCATCTGTTGTTCGGATTTTTTCTGCGTCGCAATCCCGATGATAATGAAAAAGATTGGGATGAACGGCGCCGTCACCATCATGATGACGCCCGAGATCCAATGTTGGCTGAAGACGACGACGAGAATGAGCAGCGGAATGATCGACGTTTGAATGACTTGCGGCCAATATTGGCTGAAGTAGGCGTCGACTTCATCGACCGCGTCCATGAAGACGCTGACTTTCTTTCCGGACTGGCCGGACAAAGATGTCTCGATCGGATTCGATGTATAACGGTCAAGCAACTGAAACCGGAGTGTCCGTTTCGCTTTCTCCGCTAGACTAGCTCCGATTCGTCCTGACATGTAGCCGAACAAAGCACGCGTGACGAGGGCGAGAATGAGCCAGCCGAGCGCCGGGATGATGCTTTCAAACGATGCATTTTTTAAAAAGACCTGGTCGACGATATCGACGATTAAATACGCCTGCGCCAAAATCGACAATCCGATCATCACCGCGGCGATGACGAGTCCGACGATATGGCGTTTTTCAGCTAAAGCGAGAGCTTGCAGTCGTTTCACTGCGTTCATCCTTTCTATACTATCCAAAACTTTTCTTTGTGAGGATTCTCACTAATTATAACTGATGCACACGACCATGGCGAACGCTTCGCTTAGCCAGACATGCAAAAGACGCCGCGTATATCACGTGGCGTCATACGGTCGACTGTTCAAAGTATTCGGGATGGCCAATCATCAATTCACGCGCATCGAAGTGAAGCACCTCTTCTTTTCGTAAGCGCGATAAGATGTTCGACACGGTCTCCCGTGACGTGCCGGATAAGCGTGAGATTTCAATCGTCGTGAACGGACACCGGACGCGAACCCCCTCTGCTTCCGGTTCCCCGAGGTCTTCAATCAAGTAATGGATCGTGTTGAGTACGCGTTCGGTCGCACTCGGAGTGATGATGTCCTGCACCCGTCGCTCGTGCAAGTCGAGAATCCGATTCATCTGTCCGACGATATGGAGTAACATCGACGCGTTCCGAGAGACGAGTTGTTCGAATCGGTCCGTCGGCATATAGATGACCTCGATATCGGTCAACGCCTCCGCCGAATGTTGATAATACGGTTCCGTCATCAAGCCGCGATACGGGAACAGTTGCTTCGGTTTCAAGTAGTCCGTATATTGATGGGTCGCCGTCTCGTTGTTGCGCTCGAGCTTCACGTAACCGCTGATTAAAAAGTAGACGCGCTCCCGAGGATCGCCTTCCATGAATAAGAGCTGTCCTTTCCGGTACGTTCGACAATAGACATGGGGCAACAGTGCCTCGAGCTCACGGGCGGTACATTTGGTGAATACATCGAGTTGCCGCAAGTCGTCTACGGTCCATTTCGGTTTCATGTTGAACCCTCCAATCTATCTTGCCTCTCCTTTTAGTATAGTTGGATTCAATTTGAAAACGCTTGCAAAATCCAACGATTTTCTGACAAAAAAAGAGGGGCTTTCACCCTCTTCGTCACAGCACGTTATTCAGTCGAGCATCAACTCCATGATCGCATCTTGCAGGTCACGGTCGAGTTCAAGCGCGTGCAAATCGAACAACCATGCCTCGAGTCGCGTCTTCGCTGCCGCCGATCGATACAACTTGTCTTTTAAATCATAAGAAATCTCGGCGCGGTCCAAGAAACGATACAAGCGATCGAGCCGGTGATCGTTCGCCGTCAGTTCGACCGGGAGCGACACCGTCATCTCTTCATCAATCGGACCGAGTTCGAGGCGCAGTGTCTGGGTCTCTCGATTGTATTCACCAGAACCGGTCACACCTCGGAGGAGTAACGTGACGTTACGGTCAGACGGCAAGACGGTCCGGTCACCTGTAACGTGAATGTGGAGTTTCCGTTCCTCCCAATCAAGCGTGAACGTCGTCTCAGCGTAAGCACCCGTCTCATAGTCACGGTCCGACCCGTTGTCTTCATAGAGCGTGAACGTATTCGACGCGCCCGGGAAGATGAGCACTTCCAAATCGGCCGGATTATCCGTATCGTTACGACCCGAGTAATGCCGTGCCATCGGGATGATGGCCCCTGCTTTCGCGAACACTGCTTGTTCGTCAAGTCCCCGGAACACCCGAACCGACTTCTCTCCCGCATAGCGATGACCGGTAAAGAAATCGAACCAGTCACCTTTTGGTAACCAGACGTTCGTCGCTGCGACGTGGAGCTGTTTATTCATCGGCTCGACGATCGGAGAGACGATGAGCTCACTGCCGAAGTAGTATTCGTTCGGTACTTCATACGCCGCGTCCTCGTCCGGATGTTCATAATACATCGGTAAGATGAGCGGCAAGGCACCCGCGTGGTTCCGCCAGTTCATCGTATAGATGTACGGGATCAATTGATGGCGCAGACGCAAGAACGTCTTCATCGATCGCTCCGCCTCGAGACCGAAGCGCCACGGCTCCTTCCCGTTGAACGTACTGAACGTCGAGTGCAGGCGCATAATCGGACTGAACACACCGAACGCGACCCAACGTGCGGCGAGCTCATCGTCTTTTGAACCTCGGTAATGCCCACCGATATCGTGACTCCACCAACCATAGCCGATATTGGAAGCCGTCGCCGTAAAGTACGGCTGGAACGCGAGCGACGCCCACGAAATCAACGTGTCTCCCGAGAAACCGACCGGATAGCGGTGACTGCCCGGGCCCGAATAACGGGAGAAGATGATTGGTCGATCGCCATCCCGGGCGATGTCGGCCGCATGATAGTGGTTCAGCATCCAGAGCGGGTCGAGCCCTTCCATTTTCGACGTCGAGCCTTGTTGCCAGTCGATCCACCAGAAATCGACGCCGTCGTCTTCATGCGGATGATGCATCTGCTCGAAATAGGCTTGAATGAAGCGTTTATCGGAAAAGTCGAACGGGATGCGGTCGCCTTGGGACGGATCGATGCCCATCGCCTCGGCCATCGCCACATATTGGTCTTCGAAGGCACGCACACCATCCGCCGGATGCAAGTTCAACGTGACGAGCAACCCTTCTTGCTTGAGCCACGTCAAGAATCCTTTCGGGTCCGGGAACAAGTTCTTGTTCCATGAATAGCCCGTCCATCCGCTCCCGTATTCTTCGGGGACATCGGTGACGTGCCAATCCATGTCGATGACGCTGACCGAGAACGGGATGTCCTCTGTCTTAAACCGACGCATGAGTTCTTTATATTCCGTCTCGTCGTAGCGCCAATAGCGGCTCCACCAGTTGCCGAGCGCTTTTCGTGGCAACAGCGGCGTCGAGCCGGTCAATTGATAGAAATCACGGAGTGCGCGTTTATACTCATGCCCATACCCGAAGTAATACAAGTCATGGATATGTTTACGCCGCGGTTCGACGAAACGGTCCTCGGTCATGATGAACGAATCAGAGTCATCGATGACGGCATACCCTTGTTTCGAGGCGATGCCTTCACCGAGTTCGGTCGCCCCGTCGACGTGGTCGAGCGTTCGCGCCGTCCCTTTCAACGTCCGCTCCGGTCCGTTAAACGTATAGCGGCTATAATACGTACTGAAGTTCCCTTTCACGTCGACGTAAAGCGTGTTCGGCGCGAACGGCCCTTTCGTGTAGTAGAGGTGGACGTGCTCCGTGATGATTTGCAATTCCGTCTCATCCTCAATCACGCGAAACTCTGGGACTGCGAACGCCCGGTTAAAGACGACTTGGGTCGGCCGGTCTTCGAACACCCCATCCTCGGCATACTCCATCCGAATCAATTGGCTCGTCAGTACCGTGAAGCGATAGCAGCTCCCTTGGACGATCGCCCGATCATCTGCCTGCGGTTTCATTTGTTGCGTATAGACGTTCTCCTCTTCAAATAGACGCATAAGCTCGAGCGTTGCCGCTCTTCGTCACTTCCCTTCTAAATTGTGCAAACGTTTACACTCAAAATGATAGCAATGTCTAAATCGACATACAACATTCCTTCCCCATGTCGGACCATAAAAAACGACGAGCAGCCAATTCAGGAAAAAAGCCACAGACGCTGATGTCTGTGGCGTTGAGCTTATTGTTGGAGCGTCGCGGCGAGTCGGACGCGCGTCCCGACCTCACCTCGGACCGCCGCAAGGGCTTGTTCGAGCGACGTGATGACGGCAACCCGGTCGTGTCCTGATTCGGCGAATTGAAGGGCGGCCCGAACTTTCGGCAACATGCTGCCCGGTGCGAACTGGCCCTCGGCGATATACGTCTCGAGTTGTTCTTTCGTCGTCTCCTCGAGCGCCCGGGCCGACGGTGTCCCGAAATCGACGAACACGTGCTCGACGGCCGTCAAGATGAGGAGCATGTCGGCGTCGACGAGATCGGCGAGTTTCGCAGCGGCAAAATCTTTATCGATGACCGCCTCGACGCCGATATAGCCATCGGCTGTATCGATGACAGGAATCCCCCCGCCGCCAGAGGCGACGACGATGTGCTCATGAGCGACGAGGTCACGGATGACCGCGTGCTCGAGAATCGCCACCGGAAACGGACTCGGGACGACACGGCGATAGCCGCGTCCGGCGTCTTCTTTGAACACATAACCGGTCGTCCGTTCAATCTGCTGCGCTTCCGCCTCGTCATAGAAAGGACCAATCGGCTTCGTCGGGTGACTGAAGGCACTATCGTTCGGGTCGACGACCGACCGCGTGACGATCGGTGCGACCGAACGTTCCAAACCACGAGATCTCAGTGCTTTCGTGAGGGCGTTCTCGAACCAATAGCCAATCATCCCTTGTGTCATCGCCCCGCAAACGTCGAGCGGCAAGGCCGGCGTCGCCGGACTGTCCGACGCAGCCTGTTGCAACATCAAATTTCCGACTTGCGGCCCGTTGCCATGGGTGATGATGACCTCAATTCCTTCGGCGACAAGCGCGGCCAGTGATTCCGCTGTCGCCTCGACGGCTCGAATTTGAGCCTCGGCCGTCGCATCTTTACCTTTTTGAATCGCATTTCCACCTAGTGCGATGACTACTCGTTTATTCCGCATATTGGTTTCCCCCGATCAAAAGACTGAGATATTTCCTGAGACGATGCGCACGACGGCCAAGATGGCGAGCGCGGTCAAGACACCGGCCACGATCCACTCCGTCTTCGTCAACGTCTTGATTCCGTTCTCACGTTGCGCCTTGATGTAGAGCAACGTACCTGGTGCGTACAGTAATGTCGTCAAGAGCAGATAGTCGATTCCGGCCGCATAGATGAGCCAAATCCCGTAAATCGAGGCGACGGCTCCGATGATGAGGTCGCGGGTCCGACGTTCACCGGCATTGTAGCCGATGCCGTTCTTCGCGACTTTGACTTGATAGAAGGCCGAGAAGACGTACGGGATCAAGATGGCGCTCGAGGCGAGCGAGAACGCGAAATTATACGCCGCATCCGAGAACAGGAACGTGAAGAGGAACAGCTGGATCAACCCGTTCGTGAGCCAAAGCGCGTTGGCCGGCGCATTGTTTTTGTTCTCTTTCGTGAACCATTTCGGGAACACGCCGTCTTTCCCGGCTACGAATGGGATCTCAGCGGCGAGCAACGTCCAGCCGAGCCATGCTCCGAGAACTGATATGACGAGACCGCCATTGATGAGCATCGCGCCCCACGGTCCGACCGCTGACTCGAGCAAGTACGCCATCGCCGGTTGCGAGGCGTTCGCCACGTTCTCTGGATTCATGAGACCGAGCGACATGACCGAGATGAGCAGATAGATGATGAGCGTCCCGAGCAATCCGATGACCGTCGCTTTCCCGACGTCCGAGCGCTTGCGGGCCCGTCCAGATAAGACGACCGCCCCTTCGACCCCGATGAACACCCATAGTGTGACGAGCATCGTCGAGACGACCTGGTCTCTCACACTACCCCATGAGAAACCACCCTGTCCCCAGAAATCGAACGTGAAATTATCGAGGTTAAAGAAGAATAAGGTGATGGTGATGAAAGCAAAAATCGGTACGAGTTTGGCAATCGTCGTGATGATGTTGATCATCGACGCTTCGTGGATACCACGTAAAATCAACGAATGCACGAGCCATAGCATAATCGAGGCACCAATGATCGAAGCGATGTTTTGACCGCCTTCAAAGATTGGGAAGAAATAGCCGACCGAACTGAACAGAAGCGTCGCATAGGCGACGTTGCCGAGCCACGCGGATAGCCAGTAGCCCCACGCCGAGTTGAACCCGACAAACTGACCGAAGCCGGCACGGGCGTAACTGTACACACCACCATCGAGATCCGGACGACGCATCGTCAAATTTTGAAAACTGAGTCCGAGGGCGATAATCCCGATTCCGGTGATGACCCACCCAATCAAAATCGCTCCCGCGTTCGCACCTTGGGCCAAGTCGGCCGCCAAGTTGAAGGCGCCGCCGCCGATCATTGAACCGACGACGAGTGCCGTCAGCGCCCCGAGCCCTAAACGTCGATCTTTCTTCTCTGGTTGCACGCCAGCCGTTCCACTTGAGTCATGCGCTATTTTCGTAGACATTGAACTCATCCCTTTCGTTTAGTACGGGCCGGAGGGGAGATCCCCTCCCATCCGTCAGCGTTCAAGCCATCCGTTCGTGTCGGTGAGCGTCGCGGCCATCACCGCTTTAATCGTATGCATCCGGTTCTCGGCTTCGTCAAAGACGAAGGAGTGACGGCTCCGGAACACTTCATCCGTGACTTCCATCTCGCTCAACCCGTACTCCGCATGGATCGCCCGGCCGACTTCGGTCTCCAAGTCGTGGAAGGCAGGCAGACAGTGGAGGAACATGACGTCCGGATTATTCGTCTTCGTGAGCATGTCCATGTTCACTTGATATGGGTGAAGCAGTTTGATGCGCTCGGCGAACTCGGCCTCTTCGCCCATCGACACCCAGACGTCCGTGTAGATGACGTCGGCGTCGGCGACCGCTTCGTCGATGCTTTCGGTCAACGTGATCTTCGCCCCTGTCTCGGCAGCGACCGAGCGGGCAAAATCGACGACTTCATCCGACGGCCAAAGCGATTTCGGCGCACAGATACGCATGTCCATCCCGACTTTGGCACCACCGATGAGGAGCGTGTTACCCATATTGTTGCGCCCGTCACCAACGTAGACGAAGCGGATGCCAGACAGCTCGCCTTTCTGTTCTTTGACGGTCAAGAAGTCGGCCAAGATTTGCGTTGGATGATACAAATCCGTCAACCCGTTCCATACCGGGACACCGGCGTCTTTGGCCAGCCCTTCGACCGTGTCATGGGCGAAGCCGCGGAATTGGATGCCGTCAAACATACGCCCGAGCACGATCGCCGTGTCGCGCACCGATTCTTTTTTGCCAAACTGGATATCCGATTTCCCGAGGTATTCCGGATGCATGCCTAGATCGATGGCCGCCACAGTGAACGCACAACGCGTCCGCGTCGAAGGTTTCTCAAACAACAGCGCCACATTCTTTCCTTCACAGATTCGATGCGGGACGCCTTGTTTCTTTTGACGTTTGAAGGTGGCCGATAAATCGATCAAATAGTTCAACTCATCCCCTGAAAAATCGTTCAATGATAGAAAATGACGGCCTTTCAAATCAAAGTTGTACGTTGTAGACATGCTCGTTTCCTCCTCGTTAAATGTCTTTGCGGATAATCGGACAGCTCATGCAGCGTGGGCCCCCACGGCCACGCGACAATTCACTCGACATGATCTCGATGACTTCGACGCCCTCAGAGCGAAGCAACTCGTTCGAGACGTAGTTACGGTCGTACGTGACGACGACGCCTGGAGCGATCGCGAGTGTGTTCGACCCATCGTTCCATTGTTCGCGGGCAGCGGCGATCGGGTCTCCGCCGCCACATGGGATCAAGACGATCTCATCGAGACCGAGTGCGGCTTTCAACACGTTCAACAGATCCGTATGCTGGGTGATGTGAAGTTCACCCTCGGCGTTCAACGTCAGTTCAAAGATGTTCATCTTGCCTCCTGGCCCTTGGATGAACGGGTGAATCGTGAACTTGTCATGGTCGACCATCGTGAAGACCGTATCGAGATGCATGAACGCGCGCGACTTCGGAATCTCGATGGCGATGACTTTCTTGAACGTGCCGCCGTTTTTCAACAAGTTGAGAGCGACCCGTTCAATCCCTTGGGCCGTCGTCCGCTCGGAAATCCCGATGGCGACGACTTCTTTCGAGAGAACGAGTTCATCTCCACCTTCCATCGCGAAGCGGTAGTCGCGGTCCGACCAGATCGGGATGTCGTGTTTCGCGAATCGCGGATGATAGCGCATAATATATTGCGTAAACAACGATTCGCGGCGGCGAGCCGGCTCTTTCATCCGGTTGATGGATAGCCCGTTCCCGATGGCTGCCGATGGGTCACGAGTGAAATATAAGTTCGGCATCGGGTCGAGATAGAACGGATATGTGTCCTCAATCATCTCGTGCAAGTGGCGCCGTTTCTCTGGCTTAATCTCAGACTTGCGAATGCCGGCCATAACGGTTTCAATCAATTTTTCGTTGTCGTAGGCGAGCAAATATTCTTTAAGTGTCTCGTACGAGCCGTTGATATTCGATTTTGACTCCGCCAAGATATCGGCGACGAATCGTTCGCGCACCCCTGGTAGTGATAACGTTTCCGCCATCAAATTTTCTAGATAGAGTACTTCGACGCCGCGATTTTGGAGCACGCTCGCAAAGTAGTCATGTTCTTTTTGAATGACCGGAAGATGAGGAATGTCGTCGAACAAGAGTCGTTCCAAATATTCTGGGGTCAAATTTTCGAGCTCACGCCCTGGTCGTTTCAATAGTACCGTCCTAAGTTCACCAATTTCTGAATACACGTGGATCGGATGTTTCAGCGTTGTATCCCGTGCGGTTTGTTGATCCGTCATCGATATCATCTCGCTTCCTCCTTGTGATTCGGGTGTGTTTCTACCCTTACATTATCAACTTACCCAATTCCGAGGTGGGCAAGTCCGACGTTTGGACTGTGGTGGATTCCACACTAAAGTGCATAGATGATGACGTGGCATGAATGAACAACCACTCGAGAAACGGTGCGTCCCCTCAAATCGGAGGAGAGAGACGTATACACACTGTATAGATTGTGAAAAAAATTCATAACATTTTTTTGATTTTGTTTGAGCCCGACTAAAGTCGTGACATAATATAGACAAATGATGTGAAAAGGAAGTGAGTCGATGGCAATCGAACGTACAGAACGCGCCCGTCATGAAGCCCAAGTGACAGCGCTCATCCAAAAAGGGGACCCGGTCGATTTCCGCGACGTGTTTCTCACACTCCATCCGGGCGAACAAGCCGACCTCTTCATTGAGCTCGAGCAACCGGGTCGCCAGTTCGTCTACGATGCCTTGTCCCCGGAAGCGTTCACCGACCTATTTGAAAAGCTCGAACTCGATGAACAAGAACAGTTCATCCAAGAGATGCCACGTCCGTTCGCCGTACGCGTGTTGAACGACATGTTCTCGGATAACGCCGCCGACTTGATGACCGAGCTCCCGGACGATTTCATGAACGAACTGTTCGAGTTGATGGACGAGACCGAGGCGACCGAAGTCAAAGACTTAATGCGCTATCCGGATGATACGGCCGGCGCCATCATGACGACCGAGTTTATCGTGTTGAAAGCGGACAAGACCGTCGGTGCGACGCTCGAAGACTTGCGCGAACTTGGACCGGAAGCCGAGACGATCTATTACCTGTATGTCATCGACACCGATCGCCGGCTCGTCGGCGTCGTCTCGCTACGCGATTTGATCGTCTCCCCGCTCGATGTGCAAATTGCGGATATCATGGGCCGACGCGTCGTATCGGCCCACGTCCTCGCCGACCAAGAGGACTTGGCGCGGACCGTTCAAAAATATGATCTATTGGCCTTGCCTGTCATCGACAGCGAGGACCACTTGCTCGGAATTATCACGGTCGACGATGTCATGGATGTCATCGAACGGGAGACGACCGAGGACTTTGAGGAGCTGTCAGCGACAAAAGGATCGTCCGACATCAATATGGGACCGGTCGAAGCAGCGATAAAACGGGCCCCTTGGATTATCAGCCTCATGTTTCTCGGGATGATCACCGCGTCGACGATTGGTGGCTTCGAGGATACACTCGAAGCGATCGTCCTGCTCGCTGTCTTCATGCCGCTCGTCATGGGTTCGGCCGGGAACGCCGCCACCCAATCGCTCGTCGTCGCCGTCCGTTCAATCGCACTCGGGACGATCAATCGAAAGAACGTGTTGAAGATGATTCGCCGTGAGTTCGGGACGGGCGTCTTGCTCGGTCTCGCCTGCATGGTCGTCATCTTTGGGGTCATCACCGTTTTGTACGACAGTGCCTTGATCGGGATGATCGTCGGTCTGTCGATCTTTGCGTCACTCAGCGTGGCGACCATCGTCGGGACGCTCGTGCCGCTCCTCATCAATCGATTGAAACTTGATCCGGCCGTGGCGTCGGGCCCCTTCATCACGACGGTCGTCGACAACCTCGGCTTGATCATTTATTTCACGGTCGCGACTTCGTTGCTACGCTTTTTCTGACACCTGACATCTCAGGTGTCTTTTTTGTCGTGATGTTTATTACAGTTCTTTTACAAAAGAGAAAATGGGAAATAATCATGATTTAGGACGGGTATTCATGAAAAGTACTTATAAATAAGAAGAGATTGAGGGAGGGATATTCGTTGACCATTCAACAAGTTGTTTACATATTGATCACAGGGGCTCTCTTCATGGGTCTCGTCGCATACGTGTCATACCGCATGACGAAAGGAAAAGTCGAGAGTGCCGACGATTATTTCTTGGCTGGACGTGGTCTCACCGGTCTATTCATCGCCGGATCGCTTTTATTGACCAACTTGTCGGCCGAGCAATTGATCGGCTTGAACGGCCAATCGTTTGCCGGCAATATGTCCGCTATGGCATGGGAAGTCACGGCCGGCATCGCCGCCATCATCATGGCCCTCTTCTTACTTCCACGTTTTCTCGGCATCGGAATTTCAACGATTCCCGAGTTTTTGAGCCAGCGGTATGACGAGGACGTCCGCCGCTTGACGGTCCTGTTGTTTTTGTTCGGCTATATGTGCGTCACGATTCCATCGATGCTCTACTCAGGCGGCTTGGCCGTCCTGCAACTGTTTGACGTACCAGCCCTGCTCGGGATCAGCTTCGAGCAATCACTCTGGATGGTCATTTGGTTCATCGGGATTATCGGTGCCGTGTATGCCATTTTCGGAGGACTCCGTGCCGTTGCCGTTTCTGACACGTTGAACGGAATCGGCTTGATTATCATCGGATTCCTCGTCCCGACGCTTGGCTTTATCGCGCTCGGTGACGGCAATCTTGTTGATGGGATGAAGACGATCGCAACCGAGAATCCGGAGAAACTAAACGCGATCGGTTCAGAGAACGATTCCGTTCCGTTCTTGTCCATCTTCACGGGGATGATTTTTGCGAACTTATTTTATTGGGCACTCAACCAATATGTCATTCAACGGGCACTCGGGGCGAAGAACTTGGCCGAAGGTCAAAAAGGAGTGCTTTTCACCGGCTATTTGAAGTTGCTCGTCCCAATCTTCATGTTGCTCCCGGGGATTATCGCATTCCATTTGTATGGCACGAACGTCGACAAGGCCGACCTCGCTTATCCGAGCTTGATTGCCGACTTGTTGCCGATGTGGCTCATGGGCTTTTTCCTCGCCGTCTTGCTCGGTGCCGTGTTCAGCTCGTTCAACTCGCTGTTGAATAGTATCGCTACGCTATTCGTGCTCGATATTTACAAGCCGAAGTTCAAACCGGACGCATCAGACAAAGACTTGATTCGGGTCAGCAAATGGTTCGGGACGTTCGTCGCGCTCGTCTCGTTCTTCGTCGCTCCAAACTTGATGTATGCACCGGACGGCCTTTGGGACTTGATTCGCCGTTTCACCGGCTTCTTCAACATCCCGATTCTCGTCATCGTCTTAATCGGGATGCTCGTGAAGCGGGTGCCGCCGATCGCCGCGAAACTCGTCATCGGCTTCCACGTCGTCACGTATTACTTCCTCGTTTGGGGAACGGAGCAGTGGTTCGGCTTCGACCTCGGCATTAACTTCATTCACATTTACGGGATTTTGTTCGTCCTCGAGACGGCCATCATGCTCGTGTTCGCGAAAGTTCGTCCGATGCAACACATCAATCCGATTCGCATCGACCTCGGTCGCGTCAAACCTTGGCGCCATGCCATCTCGACGTCAATCATCCTGATTGCTTCGATGGTGTTCGTCTACTTCGTCTTCTCACCAATCGGTCTCGCCTATGCGGACGGGATCGTGTCGAGCTGGTTCTGGCCAGCGACACTCGCTTTGGTCGCGACGACGAGCGGGCTCGTCTGGACATCGTATCGCTACTGGTTGCCGCGTTATGAGGCATACTTGAACAATCTCGATACGACAGACACCGAGCGTGAAGAAGCGATGGGTGAATAATATATTTAGACAAACAGACACGTTCCTTGCTGATATCTTTTAGCAAGGAACGTGTCGATTTGTCTTACTTCTATTCTTCTGTTCATACATGTTTTGATCCGCTTGATCATACAATTTCTTGAAATCGTTTAACTGTTCCTCCCAAGCTGCACCGACAGCGGCTGAAATATCATTCGATTCAAACACGCTTCTAATGGAAACCGTCAAATCTAGCAATTTATCTTGTTGTAGTTGATCAGTTAATACAACAAATTCGTCGCCTCCAATCCGATAAACGTTTGTGCTTAACCCTTGCAAGAGGAGTCCCGCTTTCTGAAGTAACAAATCACCAGCCGAATGACCTTGATGGTCATTAATTTTCTTCAAGTCATTTAAATCGATGACTATCAACCCTACTTTTTTAAAAGAGAGACAATCAATTGTTTCATTAAAGGCACGTCGGTTCAAAACCCCAGTGAGTTCATCATGACGGCTCACATATTCTAACTCCTCACGTTTCATTACAGCCGCTTCTACATTCCTAATGATTCCTTGTACAGCTACAATCTCACCATTTTTATAAATCGGAGTCGTGTATTCTTCAAAACGCAAGTAACGACCGTCATTAGTTCGCCAACGTTGCGAGATAGCCTCATCGTAACTCATCTTTCCTGAGACTTTATTCATGAGAATTTGATAATCATCTGGGTGAATACGACGAAAACAATCATCTGGATTTTCATAGTTTTCCGCTACAACACCCTCACCTAAATACAAATCAAGGGAAGGACTTATGTAACGAAAACGAAACGTCGGTTTGACTTCAAATATATAAATGACGTCTTTAACGTGGTTACCGAAATGTGCAAACGCCCCGTCCACCTCTTTACGTGATTGAAGTATCTTCTGCGCAACAAGTACCAAAATCAATCCAACTAATAAACCTAACCAAAATTGTTCCATGTTTTCCCGCTCCCCATCTAAACGTACTATTCTATCGTATCACGTTAACGAAACACCGCCTGTACCTTTTCCATTATTTAGGTTAATGTTTAAATGTAACGTTCATTTGTTGATGAATGTAAACTTAAAATTAGAAGTTGGAGGTCAACCATGAGTCCTGACTGGTCACGCTATGAAGTCTCATCTACTTTTTCTGGATCGGCGCTCGTCATGCGACAAGACGACATCCTGTTCGAACTTCAGCAAGGCTACGCGAATCGGGCCGAACAAATCGAAAATCAAACGTCGACCCGCTTCGGCATCGCTTCGGGCTGTAAGCTGTTCACAGCGATTGCCATCTGCCAGCTCGTCGAACAAGGAAAATTGTCGTTTACGTCGACACTCCGCGAGAGTTTGGACATCGACTTCCCCCGATTTGACCCAGCCGTGACAGTTGAACAGTTGCTCACCCACACGTCCGGCATCCCCGACTATTTCGACGAGTCTGTCATGGACGATTTCGAGGAATTGTGGCGACAGCGTCCAATGTATCACATCAGGCAGCTACGTGACTTTCTCCCGATGTTCCAGCACGAACCGATGCGACAAGAACGGGGCGTGTTCCAATACAATAATGCCGGGTATATCCTGCTCGGCCTCATCATCGAACAAGCGAGCGGGTTGACGTTCTCGGACTATATCGAACGATTCGTGTTCAAACCGGCCGACATGACCGATTCGGGGTACTTCTCCCTCGATGCCTTACCGGCGCACACGGCGCTCGGGTATATCGACAATGCGGACGGCTCGTGGCGGACGAACCACTATTCGATTCCCGTCAAAGGCGGCGCGGACGGCGGCGCGTTCGTGACGGCACAAGATATGGCCAAACTTTGGAACGCCCTGCTCGCTCATCGCCTGCTCGGGGAGGAGATGACGTCACGGTTGCTCACGCCTCACGTGCCAGTGAACGAAACAGGCGCACATTATGGATACGGTCTGTGGATTCAATTGGATCCGAAGCGACACGTCTTCAAATATCATGTCATGGGTTATGACCCCGGCGTCAGTTTTCATTCTGCTTACTATCCGGACACAGACATCGTCTCGGTCGTCTGTTCGAACGAGTCAGATGGTGCGTTCGACCTCATGAAAGCCATTGAAATGAAAGTAGGTGAAGGTTGATGGTCATTCGTCCTTATGAAGAAGCCGATTTTGAACAGATTCAAGCATTGAATGAAGCGGAAGGTTGGAGTCAACTCGTCCGACAACATGACTTGACGAAACAGGCGTGGCGGCAATCGAACGTCGCCTATGTCGTCGAGTCAGAAGGACAGGTGATCGCCTACTTGCGTGGATTGACCGACACGACCGTGAGTCTGTACGTGTGCGAACTGCTCATCGCGGCCTCGCACCGTCGCCTCGGGATTGGCGAGCGACTGCTGTCACACGTGCATGCGCTCTACCCCGAAACGCGCCTCGAGATGCTCGCGAGCGCTTCATCCCACACGTATTACGAAAAATTGAATTTCCGCCCGTTTTACGGATATCGGAAGACGATTCACGAATAGGAGGAACTGCCATGAAACTAGCTATTGTGACCGGTGCATCGCGCGGCCTCGGCCGTGCCATCGCCGAGGAACTATTGAAGCGTGATTATGAGGTCGTCAATTTTTCACGGACGCAGGCGACCGATGCCTCGTTCCGTCACGTCAAGGTCGACTTAGCTGATCCGACAAGCACACTGGCCGCGATTGGACAGATGAAGCCGCTCATCGAGACGGCAACGTCCTTGCTCGTCGTCCAAAATGCGGCGTTGATTGAACCGATTCACCGGGCCGGTCAATTGGATGCTACGCAGCTTATCGCTCACGTCCAAGCCAACTTGCTCGCCCCGATGCTCTTGACGAACGCGGTGCTCGCATACGACTTGCCCGTCTCGCTCATCCATGTGACCTCTGGGGCCGCCAAGCGCCCCATCTCGGGCTGGAGTGCCTATTGTGCGACGAAAGCCGGGCTCGATCATTTCACCGAGACGGTCGCCCTTGAATTGACCGATACGGACGACAAAGTCGCCTTGTTCAATCCAGGCGTCATGGACACCGCGATGCAGGAAAGCATTCGGGCCTCGTCAGAAGACGCGTTCCGTGACGTTGAACAGTTCCGCTCCTATGTGACGGAAGGACGATTGCGCACCCCTGAGACGGTCGCCCGCATCTTGGCGAAACACTTGCTAGACGAGCCGTTCGAGAATGGCAAGACGTATTCGGTGTATGACCTAGACCGATTTTTCACCTGGTATAAAATTCAGCCACCCTTTTTAGGCTCAACCGCCTACACTAGAGACAGATGAAACGAGAAAGGGTGGCTAAGTCATGAAGACGATTGCAGGAGGATTATTATTTTTCGGCTTGTTCAGTCTCGGATTGTCGTTCACGATGATTGGGGACACGGCGATTGTCGGAGCGATGGTGAGCGGTGTCGCCATCTTATGTAGCGTCGGGCTTTGGTTCGGAGCGACAGAAGTAACGCGCATCCGTGTTGCTCTCCTCGACAGCAAAAAAACGTCTTTCCCCGAATGAGGGAAAGACGTTTTTGGATTCATTGATTGTCTTCTTCTTCGTAATCATCATCAGCATATTCCTCGAAATCATACTCTTCGAAGTCCGCTTCATCGATAAAGATGTCGCGGTCATTGACGACGTGAATCGGACCGTTGGCCACATCGATTCGAATCGTCCATGCCCATGGAATGCGCAATCGGCTATAAACGCCTGTCCAGAATTCCATCGATTCTTGCTCGTATCGTTCGAACTCTGCCAGCAACTCTTTAAAGGTTACCCCTGACAACTGAAAGTTTGAGTCTTGGATTCGCTCGAGCGCATTATGTGTCGCCTCGAGTTCCGCCGCACGTACCATCTCTTCGGCCGTTGCCATCTCAAGAATGGTACCATCCGGTGGCAGAATGTCGTATACGTTAAACAATTCGCCTTCTTCTACTTCTTCATCAAACTCATAGTCGTCGTGCCGCATGCTTCATTCCTCCTCACTCTAGTTGAATCTCTTTCATTGTACCATTCCACTCCCTGTTAGAACGAAACATTCGTGTATATATTTTGGCAGGTAGGGAATCATAACAAAGGAATAGAATACGTATCAGCGAAAGGGGCCAATTGACCATGAACGAATCATTTCAAGCACTCGTCCTCGACAAGACGGATGACCATCTTCACGCCAAGGTGACGGACGTCAAACTCGACGCACTTCCAAAAGAAGAAGACGGTAACGTCCTCGTCGAGGTTCATTATTCCGCACTCAATTATAAGGACGCCCTCGGTCTTACCGAACCCGGAAAAATCATTAATCAATACCCGTTCATCCCTGGATGTGAATTTGTCGGCAAGGTCGTCGAGTCCGATCATCTCGACTTCAAAGCCGGCGATGAAGTCATCGCCACCGGTTTCGGGATCGGCGAACGACATTTCGGCGGATTCAGTCAATTTGCACAAGTTCCCGGAAACTGGCTTGTAAAACTGCCTAAAGGTATGGACATGCGTGATGCCATCACGATCGGGACACCTGGATTGACAGCTATGCTTTCAATCGATGCGCTTGAGTCCGCTGGCGTTCGACCAGGGGAAGAAGTGCTAGTTACAGGTGCAACTGGAGGCGTAGGCAGTTTTTCGATTATCTTACTTCATAAACTTGGCTATCACGTCATCGCATCCACAGGAAAAACAGACTCCCCTTACTTGCAAGCACTTGGCGTTGACACAGTCATCGATCGACACGAGCTTGAGGGAGCGGTTCGTCCGTTAGCTCGACAGCGGTTTGACGCGGCAATCGATTCGATTGGCGGGGCCACTCTTGCGAATATTTTGAGTCAAACGCGTTATGAAGGTGCCGTTGC
The DNA here is from genome assembly GCF_018618155.1 of Exiguobacterium sp. s6. Classification (NCBI taxonomy): domain Bacteria; kingdom Bacillati; phylum Bacillota; class Bacilli; order Caryophanales; genus Exiguobacterium; species Exiguobacterium sp. s6. The sequence continues at coordinate 100,451 of NZ_JACSLN010000001.1, read as the reverse complement.
AGCTTGCGGACTTGTCGGCGGTTCCGACCTTCCAACAACTGTTTATCCGTTTATTTTGCGCGGAGTCAAATTAATCGGCATCGACTCGGTCATGCAACCCATCGTACGGCGCCTGAAGGCGTGGGAACGACTGGATGAGCTGCTTGATTCTAACGTGCTCAACCATATGATTCATGAGATTCCGTTGCATGACGTCCCTCGCCACGCTGAGGCGATGATGCGCGGCGAACTGAGCGGTCGGACCGTCGTTCGGATCCATGACTAACAAACAGGGCTGAATCCAGCGATTCAGCCCTGTCTCTGTATTCTCCATGGCGGTGGAATTATAAAGTGAATCCGGCTGGTGCGTCTTTGACGACGACAATCACCTTGCCTTGGTCTAATTTTTTCTCGAGTTGGTCCGCTTCTGTCGATGAGAAGCCGAGCTGTTCGAATTGGGCTCGGAGCTCGTCCCCTTTTTTACGGAACAAGTTTTTCGCGGCCGTCCCCAGGCCAACCTCTGATGCCGATACTGTATTCGCGTCGGCGTTATCGGCCACACGATCGGTCCGGTCATCGTCATGGGTGATGACATAAATGTGCTTGTCCTCAATCCCTTTCGCTTTCATCGATTGAATGGCGGTCACAACTTCTTCATCATTTGTAAACTCTTTGTACAAAACTGACATGTGTAGTTCCCTCCTTCGATAGCGTTACAGTAAGAGTAATTACCTTCTTTTGCAAAATTTACACATTAAAAAACGATGACAGCTGTCATCGTTTCGTTAAACGGCCGGTTCTTGGCCTTTTAATTTTTTTAATTCATCGAGCAAAATGTCCGATTCGTTGAACGGAATCGACTCTTGGCCGACGCGTTCGACATGGTCATGCCCTTTTCCGACGACGACGATCCGTTTCCCGACGAGCGCTTGTTGCGCTGCATGGCGCAAAGCATCTCGCCGTTCCTCGAACGTCACGTAATGCGTGTTCGAATCAACACCTTCGAGCAATCCATCGATGATGTGCCTCGGGTCTTCCGTCCGCACGTCATGTACCGTCACGATTAAATCGTCTGAATAGCGGCTCGCGATTCGACCCATCTCTGCCCGCTTCGTCGGATCTCGGTCTCCGGCCGCGCTCAAGACGACCACGAGCTCTCGCTCACCTTGCTGAAGCGTCGACAAACATTTTTCGAGTCCGTCCGGCGTATGGGCATAGTCGATATAAATCTCGCCATCTTCCGTATCAAGTCGCTCGAGACGACCTTTTGGAAGCGTGAGTCCTGGCACGTTGGCGATGATGGAGCGCAACATCAGTTCCGACGTCGAGACGAGACCGATGGCCGCAGCCAGGTTGGCGGCGTTGAATGCGCCCATGAAGCGGACCGGCGCCTCAATCGTCAGTGCGTTCATTTTGACGACTACCGTTTGGTCATGCCAAATGACTTGGATATCGGCCGGTACGTCCGCATGCGTGCTATACATGATACGTCGACGGGTCGGGGCAAAGGCGGCCATCGTTTTACTGGCCGGGTCTTCGGCGTTCAAAATAATGGCGTCCCCGTCTGTCGTTTCGACTTGTTCGAATAATCGGGCTTTGGCCCGGGCGTACTCGTCCATTGAGCGATGGTAATCCAAGTGGTCATGCGTCAAGTTCGTGAACGCCGCCGCGTGAAATCGGACGCCTTCGACACGTCCTTCCATCATTGCATGCGAGGAGACTTCGACGACACAGTCGGTCACGCCGGCATCCGCCATCTCGGCCAAAATACGATGTAAGACGACGGCTTCCGGCGTCGTATTTGGTGTTTTTAATGTTTGATCTTTATAACGTGCTCCAATCGTACTGACAATCCCGACCGGCCGTCCGGACAGACGAAATAGATCATATGTCAATGTCGCGGTCGTCGTTTTGCCATTCGTACCGGTGACACCGTAAATACGCATCCGATGTGAGGGGTGGTCATAAAAGGCACTGGCCACCACGCCGGCTGTCCGCTTCGTGTCTGCGACGACAAGGTTCGGCACCTCAAGATCAAGCGGGTATTCCGAGATGACAGCAACCGCTCCTTTGGAGACGGCGTCCTCAGCGAATTCATGTCCGTCCACCGTATAACCGCGGATACAGATAAATAAATTCCCTGGACTGACCTTTCTGGAATCTGTCTCAATTCCGGTCACCCATGGATCGCGTTCGATGTCATCCATCTCATTTTCTAGAATGGCGGATAAACGTTTCGTCCTCATGCTGTGTACTTCCTTTCTCATGGGTGTCGCTAGGTTCGCAAACCTTATCGTCATGGTACTAGATATTAGGCTGTAATGGAGATGACAAATATATTACTTCCCTTTTTACGTGCAATGCAATCGCCCAACCAAAAAATTCCTAGTCCAGGACGGGACTAGGAATGTATTTCGCTGTCGGTGAACCGAAGTCCTTGCTCATGAAGCGCGGTTTCCAAGATTCGCAGCACACTTGGCCCGACCCCATGTAAGGCCGTAATCTCTTGCTTCGTATACGTGGCCAACTGTTCGAGCGTATCGATATAGGCGGCCTTGAGCGCCCGTTCGGCCGGCGCCGAACATTTCGGAAGTGGTGTCATCCAATTCCCTCCTCTCGTCCTGAATCTCGTTCGATCGTCGGGAGACAGGCGAGGACACGTTCCATACAAAATGTCCGACGGGCCTTCTTGCGTATATCCCACGCGACAAGTCGATCGCCTTGCAGCTTCATCAGTTTGACGCGTCGCTTTGAAATGACCCCGTTCCGATCGATATACACCATTTCCACGACTTGTCCGTTCCGCATCCAACGCATGACCTCTTGCCTCATCTGATCTCCCTCCTTTGTTACCTTTATTATACCGAACGTTTGTTCTTAATTCCAGTCTAGAGGTGTGCGCTCGAACGATTTCACGTATGCTAGAAGAAACGAATGTTTCGTGAAAGGGGTTTACCCAATATGACCTATTTGCTGTTGGCCGTTTTGGCCATCGTCCTATTCATCTCCATGATTTATGCCGCCAAAGCCTTACCGAATTTACGAAATGTCTTATTCAACCGCGGCAGCCTGTTCGGCCAAGACACCGAGACCGTCACGTGTCCGAACTGTAAGAAAACGTTCAAACGGTCCGGTGGGAACACCCAGACATGCCCGCACTGTTATACGTCGTTTTAACCCAAAAACACCCGCCTGGCCGCTAGACGCGGACCTCGGGTGTTTTTTGAATGTGCTCGAATCAGCAAGTAACCGTTTACGCTCACCTTATAAGTGAAATAAGAAGGTTACGTCATTTTCCCGCAACTTAACCCGAGATAGTCTCATTTCAAAAGGAGTCCACCATGTCATTCATATCCGATCACGATTTATACGCACGCATAGTAAACCGCGACACTTCCGCGCTCGAACTGCTGTACGACCGTTATGAGCGCATCTTATATTCGCTCGCCCTCCGCTTGACGACGCGAGCCGACTTGGCCGAGGCCGTCCTATCCGAGGTGTTCACCGAGCTTTGGAAACGGCGTCTGCCGCTCGATTTGACGACTCATCGGCTGAGAACGCATTTGTTCGAGCGTGTGGAGACCGCAGCGCTACGTCTAGTCGCGAGCGCTTAAACCCGTCTGCTCTACCGCTCGATGCAACACTTCTAGAATCCCATCCGCATACATGCCCTCGGTGACACGACCATGTTCTCGTTTGGCTTCTTCCGTCCCGTTACCAAGCACATAGCCGTTGCCGACATACCTCAACATTCCTAAATCGTTCCCACTGTCCCCGAACGCGTAGGCGTGCTCGGTTTGAAACGTATATCGGTCGCACACGTAGTCGACTGCAGCGACTTTCCCCGCCCCTCGTGGGATGAAATCGATATCGTAGGCGTCTGCCGGATCCCCGGCGAGCGGGTTGCAACGACTGATGTTGACCGCAATCCCGAAGTCACCGGCACTCGAACGAATATGCTCGAGCTCATCCTCGCTCTCGCCGAAGTAATAATAATTGTGCATCCAGCCGCTTGTGCCAAGATTCGTCTGTGGTTCAATCGTGAGTGTTCGCCCTAGCCTGTCGACGACTTGGGTGACGCGGTCTGAAAAATCATCGGGAAAACGTGACGAATAACCGGGATCAAGCTCTAGTTGCCCGGACGCCGTCACTTGATACAGCTCTGTCCCGAGACTCGCCGCAATTCGATGTGGGAAGTAACGCATCTCGGCCCGCTTCACTTTCTCCATAATCGTCTCGAGCGAACTCCCCGTCACCCACATCGTCGATAAGCGATGCGAGTACATATCGAGAAAATCTTCGAGTTGGCGCAATCGTATTAACTGGTCAACAGAGCAAGCATGCGGGAAGTACGTCTCGTCGAAATCAAAACAGATGAGCGTCCGACCTTCCTTTGTAAATCGTTTCATCGTCATCCTCCTTGTGTCGCCATACCCCTTCTCGTATAGTAAAAGGAGAAAGGACGTGCAACATGAAAAATCGTTTAAGCCGCTACTACTGTCAGTATAGCGGAATCGTGATCGGGTTCGGACTTGTCTTCGCCTTTTTGTTCGGCATACGGACATATTCATTTTGGCAACAATGGCTCTCGAACGGACCCGCACTTCTCGTCACGCTCCTCACGGCGACGTTCATTAGTTTTATGACGTACCGACTGCTCAGCGCCTTGAATTTGAAACTCTTCCGCCGCCTCGGTGACGCGACGTCGACATGCTCCCGTTAAACACGGGACTACATAACGACCGTTCACAAAATAGTCACCTCAAATAGGCATCCATTTCACGGTTTCATCCGTTAGATCAATACAAGGGATTCCCTTATGGATAAAGGAGACAGCCATGACTGATATTGAATTGTACGAGCGCGTCAGGCAAAAAGACAAACAAGCGCTCGAGGCACTTTATGATCGCTACGAACGAATCCTGTATGCCTTTGTCATGCAGTTGACGAAAGACCGCGACCTCGCCGAAGAAGCGATGCAGGAAGTATTCATCAAGCTGTGGCGCGGCGGCGGCGTATATGATGACTCAAAAGGAAAATTCAAATCGTGGCTGTTCACGATGAGCCGTCACGTCACGATCGACTTGATTCGCAAACGAAAACCCGACCTGCAACTAGACGAGTCTTACGCTGAAGCCATCCCGTCCCCGGCCCCATCCGTCGAGACCGAGGTCGAATGGCAAGAAGAGCGAACGCAAATCGAGACGGCGATGGCCGAGCTTCCGGTCGAGCAACAACAAGTCGTCCGTCTCATGTATTTCCAAGGGCTCAGCCAACAAAAGATCGCCGATGCGTGTGGCATCCCGCTCGGCACCGTAAAAGGAAGGATTCGATTAGCGTTGAAACAGTTACGAAGGCATCTATCCCATGATTTGATCGATAAGGAGGTGGAACGATGAACGCTTGTGACCAATTGATTGATTATTTCAACCAGCATTTGACGGAAGACGAACGCATCCGGTTCGAAGCGCATCTCGCGACATGTCAATCGTGTCAAGAAGAGCTCGAACAACTCGAGGCCCTCGTCGGCGGCGTCGCGTTCCTCTCTGAACCGGCTGAACCACCGAGCGGGATGAAGGCACGCATCCTCGACAACGTGTTCGCAGAAGACGATACGGAGACAGCGTCGAAACCAGACGAACCGACCCCGATCACACCGTTCACTGCCACGAAGAAGAACCAGAAGACGCCATGGGGAGCGCTCGCTCTCGCAGCCGCACTCATGCTCTCCTTGATCGGGAACGGCTACCTGCTCTTGAACCAAGATGACCCGAGCGGCATCGCCTTGACCGAGACCGTCCCGCTCGAAGGCGAATCGGAAGGCGTGGCTTACCTCGCCGAACAGGACGGCCAGCGCCAGCTCATCGTCCAGACGAACGGACTCGATGCGCTCGAAGCGAACGAAGTGTATCAAGTTTGGTTGTTAAAAGACGGCTCGCCGATTCCGACCGGGGCGTTCGTTACGGACGACAAAGGGAACGGGACCGTCATCTATACGCTCGATTCGACCGAATCAGAGATGGACTGGGATACCGTTGCTGTCACGAAAGAACCCGAACGGGGCAACACGGCACCCGAGGGCGACATCGTGCTCAGTGCCAGCCTATAAGCAAGGACCGAATGACCTGACGCACCGCGCGTACGTGTCATTCGGTTCTTTTTTCGTTATGATGATAGAAAAGGAGTGGTACATATGCGTCAGCCTAAAATTGGTGTCGTCGGTCTCGGCGGCATCGCTCAGAAAGCGTACTTACCGATTTTAACGAACAGCACGTCGTTCGAACTCGTCGGTGCCTATTCCCCGACCGTCGCCAAACGTGAGGCGATCTGTCGAGCCCACCGGATGGAATCATTCACGGGACTGCCCGAGCTCGCGGCAGCCGTCGACGCGGCGTTCGTCCACAGTTCGACCGAGACGCATTTCGACGTCGTCTCTTATCTGCTCGCAAACGGTGTCGATGTGTATGTCGATAAACCACTCGCTGCGACAATCGAACAGGCGGAACGTCTCGTCGAGCTGGCCGAGCAGACGAACCGGAAGCTCATGGTTGGCTTCAATCGCCGGTTCGCCCCGATGTATCAGCACGTGAAAGAAGCAGCCCCATTCCACACGCTCGACTTCGTCAAGCATCGCGGGGACGGATTGCGCGGCCACGACTATCAGTTCACGTTGCTCGACGATTATTTGCATGTCGTCGACACGCTCCGGTACTTCGCCGGAAGCGAGTTGCGCTTAGTGACGGGCCAAATCGCGACGACCGAGGCGAACGGTCTCCACTTCGCGCGCCATATCTGGCAAGACGAATACGGACTGCACACGACATCGATGCACCGCAAGGCCGGGACCAATCACGAAGGGCTGAGTGCCATCCGGGACGGACTTCGCGTGACGGTCGATGAGATGGTGACGCTTCAACGGTTCGAGCACGGCGCCCATTCAACGAAGACGTTCGGGTCATGGGACACGCTCCTGACCCAACGAGGCTTCCAAGGGGCGATCGACCACTTTATCTCGGCAGTAACCGAGGATACGGCCATCATGACGGACGGTCGTGAGGCGCTCCTCACACAACAGCTGGTGACGGATTTGTTCGGCTCACACTGAAAGGAGGCGTATCAAATGGATTTCTTTTTCTACATCATGGTCATCGTCGTCGTGTCCATCGCCGCAGACACGTTCAACAAGACACGGAAGGCGCGTTTAGAAGAACTTCGACTCAAAATCGAGCAAGAGAAACTCGCGATTCAGCGGCTCGAACTCGAGATGAAACGCGACGAAGACAAACTCGATCATCACGGATTTTAAAAAGACGATCGGCCCAGAGCGGGTCGGTCGTCTTTGGTTATAAGATATGGCGCTCCTCAGCTTGACGTGTCTCGCGGACACGCTTTTGCCGTCGTTCGGTGAGTGTCGACCAGGTGACGGCCGTGATGATGCAGGCGGCACCGATGAAGAAGTTGCGGTCGAGCCGTTCGTCGAGGACGAGCCAGCCGAGGTAACCCCCGACGAGCGGTTGGAAGAAGAAAAACAGCGACCCGACGCTCGCATCCATGAGTTCGATCCCTTTGTTCCAAAAGAAGAACGCCCCGGCCGTCGAAATGATGCCAACGTATAACACACTGAGCCACAACACCGTGGTCATATCCGGCAAACCGGATGCGGCCACTTCCATTCCCATGAGCGGCGTCATCAATACGAAGGCGATGCCGATGGCGAACGTCGTGATCGTTAACGACGACATCGTCTCGGAAGCGATTTTCACATAGATGGACATGAGCGCCCACGTGATGGCGGCACCGACCAAGACGAGGCTACCGATGAAATACGTGCCTTCGACGTGCCAGCCGACGACGATGATGACCCCGAGCGTCGCCAACAGAAGTGACCCGATTTTGACAGGTGTGAGCCGCTCTTTCAAGATCAACCGGGCGAAGATCACCATGAACGCCGGCGTCGCCGCCGTCACAAGCGATCCCGTATGGGCGTCGGATAGTTTCGTGCCAATGAACTGAAACGAAATCGAGGCAACGTATCCGATGACGCCGACGAGCGCGATCCACTTCCAGGCGCTCCTGGTAATCTGCTCGCGTCCGAATGCCCACCACATTATAAACAGAACGACAAAGGCGACGGCGTAGCGCATCCAGACGAGCGTGAACGGTTCGATATAGCCGAGCGCATACTTACTGACGACGTACATCCCGCCCCAAATGCTGGCGGCGAGCGTTAAACTGATAGCACCGAGCCATTCCTTGCGCATAGCGTCTCTCCTTTCTGATGCCTAAACAATACGACACCGTTTCCTGAAATTCCTGTCTCTCTAGTTGTCGAACTGACCGAAATCGCTTACAATAACTCTAATGATGATTGAAAGGAGGGAGAAAGGTGAACTTTGTCGGACGTACGCATTGGTCAACAGAACATTTGTACATTTTGCGTGCGATTTTTCACGATGTCGCGTAACCACAGGACCCGTCTGTCCTTTTTTAGACATTGCTGAAATACGACAAAGCGCCTCTCTTTCTTGCCGAGCGCTTCTTTGCGCTCGGTTTTTTTGATAGGCCTCTACTTTAGGAGGAACCATCTATGTTAATCGAATTACAACATATTCAAAAACAATTCGGCGGCCACGCCGTCTTAATCGATGCCAATCTTCAGGTAAACGCAGGCGAGCGAATCGGGCTCGTCGGACGGAACGGGAGCGGCAAGACGACACTCCTACACCTCATCGTCGGCGCCGATTCGCCCGACGAAGGGACGATCTATCGAAAACAACGGCTGACGATTGGCTATTTGGCCCAGATTCCTGCCCATCCCGGTAAATCAGGGCGAGACGTACTCTATACCGCGTTCGCCGAGTTGACGAGACTCGGTGACGAGATGCGACGACTCGAGGAACAGATGATCTCAAGTGACGACATCGACTCACTCCTCGAGACGTACGGCGCCCTGCAGATGCGCTATGAGAACGGCGGCGGCTATGCCATCGATTCGAAAGTGAATGCGATGATCGATGGATTACGGCTCACAAGTTTCGTCGACCGCCCATTCGACACACTCAGCGGCGGAGAACGGACCAAAGTCGGGCTCGCCTTGGCGTTGCTCCAAGAGCCGGAACTGCTCATCCTCGACGAACCGACGAACCATCTCGATTTAGAAGCGATGACTTGGCTCGAGTCATTCCTGCGTGACAGTCCGTCCACGCTTCTCCTCGTCTCACACGACCGCGTGTTTCTCGACGCCGTCGCCACACGCATCGTCGAATGTGAGGACGGGGAGTTGGCTAGTTTTGATGGCAACTACAGCGCGTTCGTCGCCCAAAAAGAAAAGAAGTTGCTCGATCAATTCCATGCCTATACGGAGCAACAAAAGAAAATCAAAAAGATGAAGGAAACGATTCGACAGCTAAGACAGTGGGCGAACGAAGGCAATCCACCGAACGAGAAGTTTTATCGGCGCGCCAAATCGATGGAGAAAGCGCTCGCCCGCATCGAGACGATCAAAAAACCACGACTCGAGGCCGTTCAACCGGACATTCAGTTCACGGCTCAGGGGCGGACCGGACGCGATGTGTTCGAGGCGACCGACGTGACGGTCACTTACGACCGGACCGTCTTCGAACACGTCTCGTTCTACGCCGGTCATGGCGAACGCATCGCCATCGTCGGCCCAAATGGGAGCGGCAAGTCGACCCTGTTGAAAGTATTGCTCGGTCACTTCGAACCGGCGACAGGCGAGGTGCGACGAGCGGAACGGGCCCAAATCGGCTACTTGTCCCAACACATCGACTTTGATGACTCCCATCGGCTCATCGAGGCGTTCCGTGACCGCATCGCTGTCGATGAAGGGAAGGCCCGTCAATTGCTGGCCCAATTCCTCTTCTATGGCGCGAGCGTCTTCAAACCGGTCAAAGATTTGAGCGGCGGTGAGAAGATGCGGCTCATGCTCGCCATCCTCATGCACGAGGACATCAACGTGCTCGTGTTAGACGAACCGACGAACCATCTCGACATCGAAGCGCGTGAGGCACTCGAAGACGCACTCGACCGTTTTACCGGCACGCTCGTCGCCGTCTCACACGACCGCTACTTCTTGAACAAGCTGTTCCCGATCACGTATTGGCTTGATGGGACAGCGACACATTTCCCGGGAAACGTGTCGTATGCGCTCGAGAAACGGCAACATGAAATGACCACAGAGGTCGCCGTTCCTAAACCGAAACTCGTAAAACCGAAGCAAGAAACGACTCACGACACCTCAGTTGATGAAGCTCGCCTGACCGATCTCGAAGCAGCACATCAAGCACTCCTGCACCAGATGAATGAGACGAACGATTTAGAAGAATTAATGACGTTGCAGCAACAAGCCGATGCGCTCCAAGCAGACATCGACACATTGTTGAATCAGTTGCTCGAATCGATTTAATCAAAAACGACGCCCTTAGCGGCGTCGTTTTTGTTCGAACCAAGCTTGGACGAGAAAGCCCGTCACGCCAAGCGCCATCAAAAAATAGGGCACGATACGTGGGACAGCACCCGTTTCCCCCATCATCATGAGAATCAATCCGCTCACGAACGTCCCGAGCCAATATATTTTCGGCATGTCGTCACTCCTCTACAATTTTTTCTTGTAATTTGTCAGAATTTTTCGTAAAATATTTTGAAATTCTTATTTACAGATATGGAAAGGAGACGCGCTCATGCCAAAACGAAACTGGGAGACGATTCTCCGATTCACCCTCGTCGTCACCATCACGGCCGCTACGTTCCTCTACATCCGCTACTCGACCGAAATTAAAGAACGCGAGCGGGCTTTGGAGCAGTACCTTGCGACTCATTATAACATTTCGGCGGAAACCTATTCGATTGACGGTACCCTTTCCTTAAGCGGCTACGTCTATGATTTGACGTTCGAAGACGAACCTGACGCCGCTTACACGTTTCAGGTCGAACAGGCCGCAGACGGCCATCGTGTGAAGTTTGAACGAGCAGATGGCAAACAACCGGACCGGGTCGCCACGTTCGCCCCATAAGAAAAAGCGCCACGTCTGTGGCGCTTAACGGTGAGCGTTTCTAGTAGAGCGGACTTTCACCCGACCGAGAAAGTTCCCGGCCGACCGTCCCATGCAATCAATCGATACGTGCTAGAAAATGGACGCGGTTCAGAACGCGATTTCGGAGCGTTCGTTCGTCTGAACATCAATCTGGCCCTGCACAGAGACATTGCCTCCAAAACGGCCATGACTGCGTTTCGACGTAATAAGGTTGAAATCCATCATGAACCTCATCATGCCCACCTGTTTTGAAACACCGAGCTTCCTAGACGTTTTGCCTCCCACATATCCTTTTTGTCTGCCCCTCACCTCTCGCTCGAGGTCAGGTGGACGACAGTTTGAATCAGGAGATCACCTAGTCCGCCGGTCTTTCAACCAACTTGTCTCTCGTTTCACCGAGCCGGCCTCAGTCAAACAACGATTGAATCTTCGTTTCATCCGTTGCCCCCTTTCAGCTCAACACGTTGAATGAGGACTACACTAATACATTAACCGTTTTACGTGACATCGAATCCCTGTTCACCATTTCTCCAAAATTTAGTCGTCGATATAATGGTCGAGCGCATAGGCGACGCCATCATCCTCAACATCCTTCGTGATATGGGTGCTGATGTCTTTCAACGGATCGACGGCATTCCCCATTGCAATCCTCGTTTCCGCCACTTCGAACATCGAGATGTCGTTCAAATTGTCCCCGATGGCCACAATATCCGCTTGTGGAATGCCGTGATGCTCTGCCAACTGCGTCAAGGCCATCCCTTTGCTCGCATTCGGATGACCGATCTCGATTTTTGTCCAGCCTGCCGTCGTGATCAAAATGTCGGTCCGGGGCTCATACAGTTTCCGGAGCTCGTGCAGTTTGCGCCGATCGAACGAATAGACAAAGACTTTGTACACTTCGTCGGCCTCAAAATCGATGTCCTCGATCGCATCAACATATGTCAGCCCGAACTGTTCGTTTTGAATTTCAATCTCTCGCTCGCCCCATTCCCGTGAGAACGATTGGTCGTGTGGCAACACCTCATCCAACTCGCCCTTCAGTAAATCGGTACCCGAACGGAGTACTTTCACCCCGGCATTCGTATAAAATTCGACGTACGCTCCGTGCTCATGGGCCACATCCCACAACTCCTGTACGACGTCTTTCGGGAGCGCGTGGTAATAAATGCGCTCATTCTCATAGAAAGCGATCGCCCCGTTCCCGGACAAGATTGGACAAGTCAATCTGCTCCGTCGCAGCAACTCTTCGATATCGTGAATCGATCGGCCCGAAGAGATGGCGACCAAATCTCCCTCGGCTTGGCGACGCCGGATTGCGTCTTGGTTCGTTTCTGTGATGACACCAGTTCGAGACAATAACGTCCCGTCTAAATCGATGGCAATCAATTTCATGTTCCAATCTCCTTTCAAACACGTCTCATCATTCCATTCCCCGAATTCATCCATCTCAACGCAAAGAAGACACCATTCTGGCATATAGGCGTTTTCCTTTCACGCAAATAGGGAAATATTTATTAGTCCTAAATAATAATTTGTGCGTTTGGAAAGGAGTCCTCATGAACACTTCACCTGAAAAGCCACGCTTGAATCGCGTGTTCTACATTTCGGCGAGTCTCATCGCTCTCCTCGTCCTGTTTGGCGCGATTCGTCCGACGTTGTTCGCGACGATTGCCGGGAACATCTTCAACTTCACGACCCGTTCGTTCGGTTGGTTTTACTTACTTGCCGTCTTTTTGTTCGTCGTCTTCCTCGTCTTCCTTGCGTTCAGTAAATACGGGAAGATTCGGCTCGGGACGGACCAGGACCGTCCGCAATACCCGTTCTTTACTTGGATCGGGATGCTGTTCTCCGCTGGTTTCGGGGTCGGACTCGTCTTTTGGGGCGTTGCCGAACCGATGAGCCATTTCATCACCCCTCCGTATGCGGATACGACCGAGCTGACCGTCGAAGGAGCTCGATTGGCCATGGCATATTCCTTCTTCCATTGGGGCGTCAGCCAATGGTCCGTCTTCGCCATCGTCGGCTTGATTATCGCGTATTTCCAGTTCCGCCGAAATGCGGACGGCCTTATTTCGACGAGTCTGTCTCCGCTCATTAAAGACCGGGCTTATAAACAGCCGCTCAATCAAACGATTGATATTTTAGCCGTCATCGCGACCGTCATGGGTGTCGCCACGTCACTCGGTCTCGGTGTGCTCCAAATCAACGGTGGTTTGAACAGTGTCTTCGGGTTGCCGAACACAGCGCTCGTCCAAGTATTGATTATCGTTGTTTTGACCGTCTTGTTTTTGACTTCGACGACGACCGGTCTCGACCGCGGCATCAAATGGCTCAGTAATATCAACCTCGGGACCGCGCTCGTATTGATGGTATTCGTGTTCTTTGCCGGCCCGACCATCTTTATTTTAGAGACGTTCACGCTTGGGTTAGGGGATTACTTACAGAACTTTATCCGCTACAGTCTTCGTTTGCAGCCATACCAGCAAGGGACGTGGGTGCGTGATTGGACCATCTTCTACTGGGCATGGGCCATCGCTTGGTCGCCGTTCGTCGGTGCATTCGTCGCCCGCGTCTCACGTGGCCGAACGATTCGTGAGTTTATCGTCGGGGTGCTCATCGTGCCACCGTTCATCGCGCTCTTATGGATTGCCGTGTTCGGCGGAACGGCCCTTCACCTCGACCTATTCGAAGGAACATCGATTGCGCAAGCGGTCGATGCCGATGTGACGAGTGCCTTGTTCGTCACGTTCGCCGAACTTCCGTTCAGCTTTGTTTTATCCGTCTTGTCGATTCTGTTGATTCTTACTTTCTTGATCACGTCAGCCGATTCGGCGACGTACATCATCAGCAGTATGACGACGAATGGTAGTTTGAATCCACCGCTCACTGTCCGAATCGTTTGGGGCATTTTGCTCGGCGGAATCGCCGCCGTTCTATTGATCGCGAGCGGGCTCGAGGGATTGCAGACCGCTTCACTCATCTCCGCCCTCCCGTTCACCGTCATCTTGATTCTGATGGTGTACACGCTGTTCAGTCTATTACGCAAAGAAAATGTCCGTAAAATCAAATAGGAATTGGGGTCGCCTCAAAGGCGGCCTTTTCTTTTGGGGATGCGTCCCTCCATATTGACACGTGCAAAGGCGATTGCTACGCTTTTGTCAGCATGACACGCAAGTCAAAGGGGGAAATGATATGGCTCAAGATTTCACACGGGCGTACGCGGAAACACGCGACGCCAGCGACTCGCTCGCACCATACCGGGGAGAATTTTATTTGCCGCAAGACGGCATTTATATGGACGGTAACTCGCTCGGCCTGTTATCGAAACGGGCCGAACGGACGTTACTCGAATCACTGAGCGATTGGAAAGAGCTCGGGATTGATGGCTGGATGTCGGGACGCCACCCATGGTTCAACTTGTCAGAACAATTAGCCGCACTTAACGCCCCGCTCGTCGGAGCCAGAGCCGAGGAAGTGATGGTCACCGGGTCGACGACGGTCAACTTGCACCAACTTGTCGCCTCATTCTTTAAACCGGAAGGGAAGCGGACGAAGATTTTAGCCGACACACTCACCTTCCCATCTGATATTTACGCTTTGAAGAGTCAACTCGAGCTCCGCGGACTCGACCCGAGCGAACATTTGGTCCAAGTCTCGAGCCCGGACGGACGCTACTTGAAGGAAGAAGACATCATCGCAGCGATGACAGACGACATCGCCTTGATCGTCTTGCCAACCGTCCTCTATCGCAGCGGACAAATCCTCGATATGGCCCGTCTCGCCAAGGCGGCACACGAGCGAGACATCTTGATCGGCTTGGACGCTTGTCATTCGGTCGGTGCCATCCCGCACGCATTCCACGACTGGGGTGTCGACTTCGCCTACTGGTGCAACTATAAGCATTTGAATGGTGGACCTGGCAGCGTCGGCGGTCTATTCGTTCACGAGCGTCACTTCGGGACGACGCCTGGCCTTGCCGGTTGGTTCGGTTCACGCAAAGATAAACAGTTCGACATGGATCATACGATGACGCCGGCCGATGACGCCGGTGCGTTCCAAATCGGGACGCCGCACGTTTTAAGCCTGGCCCCACAACTTGGTGCCCTCGAGATGTTCAACGAAATCGGGATGGACGCCATCCGCGAAAAATCGCTCGCCTTGACGACGTATATGACCGTACTGATTGACGAAGTGCTCGCACCATACGGCTTCATTATTGGCAGCCCGCGCAACGAGACACAGCGTGGTGCCCATTTGAGTCTCGAACACCCTGAGGCGGCCCGCATTTGTAAAGCGCTCAAACAGCATCGCGTCATCCCGGACTTCCGGGCCCCGAACATCATCCGACTCGCACCGGTCGCGCTCTACAACACGTTCACCGATGTGTATGATGTCGTGATGACGTTACAGACAATTATGGAAAACAAAGAATACGAGGCGTTCGAGAACGTCCGCGAAGTCGTGGCCTAAGGAGAAACAATATGAGTGAACGGATTGAACACAAAGTCGAGCAATCGATTCAGACAGACTTTTCGAAAGACATGTCGTACGGTGACTATTTGCAACTCGACCCGATTTTATCGAGTCAGCACCGCTTATCGGACCATCATGACGAGATGCTGTTCATCATCATCCATCAGACGAGTGAGCTGTGGATGAAATTGATTTTGCATGAACTGACGGCAGCCGTGACCGCCATCGAGACGGGAGAGCTCGAGCGTTCGTTCAAGATGCTCGCCCGTGTCTCGAAGATTCAACAACAGCTCATCCAGTCGTGGAGCGTCCTCGCGACGTTGACTCCGGCCGAGTATTTGGAGTTCCGCGACAAACTCGGTTCGTCTTCTGGATTTCAATCGTACCAGAACCGCCAAATCGAGTTCGCCCTCGGCTTTAAAAACGCACGCACGCTTAGCGTCTACGCCCATGACGAGAAACTGTATCCGCTTCTCGAGTCGTCGCTTCAGGCACCGAGCATCTATGACATGACCGTTCGCGAAATGCACCGCCGTGGCCCTGCCATCGATGACGCCGTGCTCAACCGGGACGTCACGAAAGACTGGGAATGGAACGAGAGCGTCGAAGCGGCTTGGGCCGATGTGTACCGGGACGTGGACAAGTATTGGGACTTGTATGAGCTCGGTGAGAAACTGCTCGATATCGGCAGCCAACAGCAGATGTGGCGCTTCAACCATATGAGCACCGTCGAACGGATTATCGGTCAAAAGATGGGGACGGGTGGATCGTCAGGCGTCAATTACTTGCGCCGCGTCCTCGACCACCGTTTCTTCCCTGAACTTTGGACCGTCCGGACAAAACTGTGAGGAGGACGAACACGATGACATGGATTGATGTTTCGCAACCGCTTGAAGACACGATCACGACATGGCCGGGCGACACGGCATTCTGTTACGAGATCGCTTGGCCGATGGCCGCCAGCGGTTCGGTCAACGTCGGGAAAGTGACGATGAGCCTGCATACCGGGACGCATATCGATGCCCCGTTCCATTTCGACGACGCCGGACAGCGCGTCATCGACCTTGATCCCGGGCTCTATATCGGTCCGGCCCGAGTCATTCATCTCCCTGCCCGCGAACGGATCGAAGCGACGGACTTGGACGGCTTTGACTTGACCGGCGTCGAACGATTGATTTTAAAGACGGACGGCTGGCCGAACAAGCAGGAGTTCCCGAGCCACATCCCTGAACTCACGCCGTCACTTGCTGATCGTCTCGGCGAACTTGGGATTTACTTGATCGGTCTCGATTTGCCGTCGGTCGACGCAATCGACAGTAAAGAGATGGCGGCGCATCATGCACTCGCCCGGAACGGGGTCCACATTCTCGAAGGTCTCGTCCTCGACCATATCGCCCCTGGTGATTACGAATTGAACGCCGTGCCGCTCCCGATTGTCAAAGGAGACGGCAGTCCGGTGCGCGCGCTCTTGCGTTCGCTCGATTGAACAAACACCCCTTCGCTCGAAGGGGTGTTTTCAGTCTTCCTGCATGACCTCACTCGAACTTTTACGATGGTCGAACCGTTTCGAGATTTGCACTTTGTAAGCCATGTTCGCCTCGTAGTCTGTCGAGAACACACCAGCGTACAACAGGTCGAGCAGGCAATGAATCGAATCGTTCGTCGTGAAGCTCCCGATTTTCGAATAGAGGCGCTCACGGGTCGTCAAACGGAGCGTACAATCCGCCTGGTTCGAGATGGCATTCTCCCCTAGACTCGTCAAGGCGAGCACCGGCACACGTTGTTTTTTTAAGTAAGGAATAAGTCCGACCGTATAATCACTTTCTCCCGTATAGGAGATCAGGAGCGCACATGTCGTTTCGTCCGAGTTGGCCGCCTCGAATTCGGCATCGAATTCACAGAGGCTGACTTGTTTGCCGATCCGGTTCATCTTTGACTTGAAGTCGTGACAAAGCAACAAATTATGGATGACAGAAAAGACCTTGATATGGCGCGCTTCACTCAACATCATTACGGCCTGCTCGTATGCCTCATGATCGAGCAACGACAGCGTGTCCTCGATCGTCATCTGTTTGAGGGCCGCCAGCTTGTTCGCCACAACCATCAAGTTATCCTTAGCCGAGAATGGCTCATTGGCATCGATATCCGAGAAGTGACGATTCAAATACTCGATTTCCTCCAAAAACTGTTCCTTCAACTCGAGCCAACCCGCAAACTCCAGTTTCGTGGCGATGCGACTTAACATCGATGGGTGCGTATACGTCGCCTCGGCGATTTGTTTCATCGTCTTGTCGTGGATCCGCTCCCGCTCGACGAACAAATAGTCGATGACGGCCCGTTCTGATTTAGAGAACAGGTCTTGCTTCATTTTCTCGGTCAATAGCATGTCCGGTCTCCTCTCGTGAATTGAATTCACAAAAATAAATGTCTATATGTTTCTTTTTGTAAACGTTTTCGGAGTTATCTTCAAATCTATTGTGTTCATTTTTCTATATTTTATACTGAATGAGAAATGAGAAGATACATTCAGCGCTGATATTCATTTACACATCTGAGACTATTTTGTGAACATATGAGGAGGAGATTGGAATGACAACGGGAATCAAGCTCGTCACCATCGGGGGCGGCAGCAGCTACACACCAGAATTGATGGAAGGGTTCATCAAGCGTTACGAAGAGTTACCGATTCGTGAGATTTGGCTCGTCGATATCGAGGCCGGGAAAGACAAACTCGACATCGTCGGACAGATGGCGCAACGGATGTGGGACGCTTCTCCGTATGACGTTAAAGTGCATCTGACGCTCGACCGTCGAGAAGCGTTACAAGACGCCGACTTTGTCACGACACAGTTCCGTGTCGGTTTGCTCGACGCCCGCATCAAAGACGAACGGATTCCGCTCTCGTACGGTATGGTCGGCCAAGAGACGAACGGGGCCGGCGGTATCTTGAAGGCGTTCCGTACCATTCCTGTCATCCTCGATATCGTCGAAGACATGAAACAGCTCTGTCCGGACGCCTGGCTCGTCAACTTCACGAACCCGAGCGGAATGGTGACCGACGCGGTCATCCGTTACGGCAAATGGGACAAAGTTATCGGACTGTGCAACGTGCCGGTCAATGCGATGATGGCTGAACCTGAGCTGATCGGCAAGAAGCCAGAGGACTTGATCTATTCGTTCGCCGGGTTGAACCATTTCCACTGGCACCGCGTCCACGACGTGAGCGGACAAGACGTGACACGTGACATCATCGACAAGATGTACGACGGCGATTCGGGGATTCCCGCCAACATTCACGACATGCCGTTCTTCCAAGAACAACTGCAACAGATGAACATGATCCCTTGCGGCTATCACCGGTATTACTATCGTGCCGAGGAAATGCTCGCCCACATGCTCGAGGAATATCGGGACCCGGCCGTCGGCACGCGGGCCGAGCAAGTGAAGCAGACGGAAGCGGAGCTATTCGAGCTGTACAAAGACCCGAACCTCGACCATAAACCGGAGCAACTATCTAAACGCGGTGGCGCCCACTATTCGGATGCGGCGTGTGAGACAATCGCCTCGATTTACGCCAATAAGAACACACACATCGTCGTCTCGACGAAGAACAACGGGGCCGTCCCTGACCTCGCTCCAGACGATGTCGTCGAAGTGTCCGCCTATATCGGCGCGACCGGTGCGAAACCAATCGCGTTCGGCGCGCTCGCCCCGGCTGAAAAAGGATGGCTCCAAGTTATGAAGAACATGGAGCTGTGCGTCGAAGAAGCGGCCGTGACCGGTGACTACGGGCTCGCCCTTCAAGCGTTCATCATCAATCCGCTTATCCCGAGCGGCGAGACTGCGAAACGGGTGCTCGATGAACTGCTCATCGCCCATAAAGATTACTTGCCTCAGTTCGCCGATAAAATCGCCGAACTCGAAGCGAGCGGCGTCACGATCAAAGACGAAGTCGTTCAAGCGCTCCGCCCGATTCAACAAGCATAAAAACAGCCGACGCACCTCGAATGCGTCGGCTGTACTCATTATTTGATCAATTCGAGGTCGACCGGGATGTTCTCTTCCACTGTCTCCCCTTTTAAGTAGTTCACAGCAGCTTCGACACCGAGCTTTCCGATTTCGGTCGGTTTTTGCGCGACCGTCGCAGCCATCGTGCCTTCTTCGACCGCCTTGACCGCATCGTCCGTCGCATCAAAGCCGATGACTTTGACGTCTTTCAATCCTGCACTGCTTAACGCCTGCACCGCACCGAGCGCCATCTCATCGTTATGAGCGAATACGGCGACGATGTCTTTGTTGTCTTGGAGGATGTTTTCCATGACCGTCAACCCTTGGGCCCGGTCAAAATTAGCCGACTGTTTAGCAACGACGTCAAGTTTTCCGTCAATCGCTTCGTTGAACCCTTGACCACGGTCACGCGTGGCTGACGCTCCTGGAATCCCTTCGAGCTCGACGACTTTCCCGCCTTCACCGACGAGTTCGACCATATATTCACCTGCGAGCTTCCCACCAGCGACGTTATCTGACGCTACGTGTGCGACGACTTCACCTGACTCGGCGTTACGGTCGACTGTGATGACCGGGATTCCGGCATCGTTCGCACTTTGAACGGCCGCGCCGACTGCTTCTGAATCCGTTGGGTTGATGAGAATCAAGTCCATCCCTTTTTGAATCATGTCTTCGACGTCACTCACTTGTTTGGCCGCATCGTTTTGCGCATCGGCAACTGTAAGTGTCGCATCGAGTTCAGTTGCTTGCTCTTCCGCACCGTCTTTCAACGCGACGAAGAACGGGTTGTTTAGTGTGGAAATCGAGAGCCCGATTTTGAAGTCCCCGTCTTTTGTCTCTTGCTCCGAACTTGTCCCCGGTTGTTCCGTCGAACAAGCCGCCATGACGACCATTGTCAATACGAGTAGCCAAGCTGTCCATTTTTTCATCTTCCGTTTCCCCTTTCGATGTTTACGCGTTTTGTTTTCGATCGAGCAATACCGCGAACAAAATCACGGCGCCTTTGACGACGAGTTGGAAAAATGACGAGACGCCAAGAAGGTTCAAGCCGTTGTTCAACGTTCCGATAATGAGCGCCCCGATGAGCGTCCCGACAATCCAGCCACGTCCTCCGGCAAGACTCGTTCCCCCGAGAACGACGGCCGCGATGGCGTCAAGTTCATACGACGTCCCGGCCGTCGGTTGGGCCGAGTTGAGACGCGATGTTAAAATGATGCCGGCGAGTGCCGCTAACGTACCCGACAACGAGTAAATCAAGACTTTGACTTTATTGACCCCGATGCCCATCAGTTTGGCAGCTTCCTCGTTGCCGCCAATCGCGTACGTGTGACGACCGAACGTCGTCTTTTTCAAAATGAAGTACAACACACCGAAAGCAATCAACATCGTCACGGCTGGCACTGGGATGATCCAGAAGTAACCGCGTCCGAGCATCTCGAACCATGTAGAGTCGCCTAGACCGGTAATCGGACGACCGTCCGTATAGACGAGCGTCAACCCCCGGTAAATCGTCATCGTCGCCAATGTCGCGATGAACGGCGCGACTTTTCCGTACGTGATGACGGCACCGTTGAACGCACCGAGCACAGCTCCGGCAATTAATCCGAGCGCGATCGCCATGACCGCATGTTGCCCATCGACCATCATGCCCGCAACGAAAGCTGACGAGAGCGCCAGAATCGAACCGACCGACAAGTCGATGCCGCCTGTCAAAATGACGAACGTCATCCCGAACGCGATCAACGCATTGATCGAGACTTGGCGTAATACGTTAAAGATGTTGTTCAATGAGAGAAAACCTGGCTCGAGCGCCGTCACCACAACGATGATGGCGAGCAGACCGAACAACGGCCCAAGTTTTTGCCCCCAACCGAGCTTTTGCGGTCGCCCTAATGCAGTCGCTGCTTTCAATTCCATATCATTGTCCTCCTGTCGCATATGTCATGACTTTTTCTTGCGTCGCCTCGTCTTTCGTTAACGTCCCCGTGACGACGCCTTCTCGCATGACGACAATCCGATCACTCATCCCGAGCACTTCGGGTAAATCGGATGAGACCATGATGATGGCGACACCCGATTCGGCCAGCTCACTCATGATCGTATAGATCTCTTTCTTCGCCCCGACATCAACGCCTCGTGTCGGCTCGTCAAGAATGAGCACGTCGGGCTCGGCGCCGAGCCATTTCCCAAGGACGACTTTTTGTTGGTTCCCGCCCGAGAGCGACTTCACTTTTTGTTCCATCGAATGGTGCTTGACGCGCAGTTTTTTCAAATAACCGTCCGCGAACTGCTCCTCTGCTTGGCGTGAGATGATCGTTCCTTTCGCCCGTTTATCGAGCGTCGGCAACGACAGATTTTCGCGCAATGAGAAATCGAGGAGCAACCCCTCGCCTTTTCGGTCTTCCGTCAAGAAGGCGATGCCGTGTCGAATGGCATCGACCGGCTGTTTGATTCGGATTTCGGTGCCCTTCAATTTGACGACTCCGCCCTTGGCCCGGTCGGCCCCGAACAAGGCGCGCATCACTTCGGTGCGTCCGGCTCCCATGAGTCCCGAGAAACCGACGATTTCACCGGCCCGAACATCGAACGAGACATTGTGGAACCGGTTACCTATCAATCCATCGACTTCAAGGACGACGTCTCCGATGGTCGCGTTGCGATCCGGATACCGTTCGCCAATCTCACGTCCGACCATTTCTTTCACGATTTCTTCAAACGACGTCTCGGCGATGCGGTGTGTCCCGATCGATACGCCGTCGCGGAGGACGGTGATGCGGTCGCATAGTTCAAAAATCTCTTCCATCCGGTGCGAGATATAAATGATGGATACGCCTTGGTCACGCAGCGCCCGCGAAACCGAGAATAGCGCCCGAATCTCTCGGTCGGTCAAGGCGGCGGTCGGTTCGTCCATGACGATGACTTTCGCATCCGTCATGAGCGCCTTCGCGATCTCGATCATCTGTTGTTGTCCGACAGATAATTGTTTGGCAAGCTGATCGACTTCCATGAACACGTTCAGTTCCGCTAAGTACTCGCGTGCCCGTCGCTTCATCTCTTGCTGCTTGATGACACCGAATGGACCGGTCAATTCCCGTCCGAGAAACAAGTTTTCCATCACGGTCAGCTCCGGTAGTATGTTCAGCTCTTGATGGATGAACGCGATGCCAGCGCGCTCGGCTTCTTTTGGATGTTTGAACTGCCGGACGGCCCCATCGATGACGACTTCGCCTTCATCGAGCGGATGAAGCCCGGTCATGACCTTCATGAGTGTCGATTTACCGGCCCCGTTTTCTCCCATCAATGCATGAATTTCGCCAGGTAACAATTCGAAGTCGACGCCTTTCAATACACTGACCGGACCGAACGACTTATGGATGCGCTTCAACTGGATGTGCATCGAACCCCTCCTTAAAAGATGACACCGGCATGTAAAATGACGTTCGCATACGGAGTCGCTTCGCCTGTCCGAATAACGACTTTCGCTTGTTCGACCTCACGCTTGAACACCTCGTGCGAGCACGTCTTCACCGTATCGAACCGTTCGGTCAACGCTTTGGCGATCGGTTCGTTCTCCGTGAACACCTCATCGGCTACGGTGATTTGTTCGATGACCATGTCCGCCTCAACGGCATCTAATACATCGAGGAACGACGGTTCACCAAGACGAAGCGCCAAATCGACTCGCGCCACGCCGTTTGGAATCGGTAGTCCACAGTCCGCGATGACAACCGTGTCCGTATGACCCAAGTCGGCAAAGATTTTCGTCAAATGGCTATTCAAAATCCCATGTTTCTTCATCACACTCGCTCCAATCGTTTCATGACGTCATCTCGGTTCGGCATGCCGCCTTGGGCCCCGAACCCTTCCACGCTCAATCCTGAAGCGACAACGGCGAAGCGTACCGCTTCACGTAACTCGCTTCCTTCCATCAGGGCGGCTGCGAGGGCGCCGTTGAACGTATCCCCTGCCCCCGTCGTATCGACGACATCGGCTTGAATGGCTGGAACGTGCTGAATCGTCTCGCCATCAAAGAAGCGGACGCCGTTGACCCCTTCGGTCACAATCAGTTTGTTCGGATAGCGACGCAATACGTCTTCAAGCGAGACATCGCCGAACAAGTCACGGCACTCATGCTCGTTCGGTGTCACGTATGTCACGTTCGCAAGCAAGGTCTCCGTGAGCACTTGTGACGGCGCTGGGTTCAGTAGAACCGGGATGTTGCGGGATCGACAGTACGCACTCACTTGTTCCACCGTCGCGATCGGGATTTCGAGCTGGAGCAAGACGAACGTTTCTTCATCGAGCAATTGTTCGAGCTCTGTTTCTGTAAAACGCACGTGTTTGTTTGCCGACTGGACGACGACGATTGAGTTATCCCCTTCGGCGAGCACGATGTGCGCCGTCCCGGTCACTTCATTGTCGATAGTTCGTAAGTGAGATGTCCCGACTCCGTTTAGGTCAAAGTTTTGTCGGATGCGTTGGCCGAACTCATCGGACCCGATACAACCGACCATCTCGACTCGTCCTCCGAGTCGGGCGGCAGCCACCGCTTGGTTGGCCCCTTTTCCGCCGGGTACCGTTTGGAACGTCTGTCCGATGACGGTCTCTCCTGCCTGTGGACGTTTATCTGTCGTGACAACTAAATCCATCGATACACTCCCGATGACCACAATTCGGCTCATGTGTCATGCCCCTTTCGTTTCGTCGTCTGTCGTTCCGTCAACGTGACGGGTAACAAGATTTCTTTTGTCATCGTCTCTTTCTTTTCAATCAAATCAAGGAGTCGCTCGGTCGCACGGCGACCCATCTCATAAATCGGTTGCGCGATCGTCGTGAGCGGCGGCGATGTCATCTCACCGAGCTCGATCCCATCGTAGCCGATGATTTGCAAGTCTTCCGGCACACGCACGTTTCGACGCAATGCTTCCTGCAACACGGCGGCGGCAATGACGTCATTGGCGGCGAACACCCCATCGAACGGCCAATGTTCGTCAAACAGGATCTGTGCCGCCGTGAGCGCTTCTTTGAACGCGAAGCTAGAATGCGTCATCCCGACGAGCCGGTCGCCCGCGACATCAAGAAAGCCGTCGGTCCGCCGTTTCACCGTTTGAAGATTCTCTGGACCCCCGATATGGGCCAGCCTCGTCGCACCACAGCTCAACAGCGTCTCCGCCGCCAGGCGACCGCCTTCATACCCATCCGAAATGACGGCATCGATCCCGGATTTGACGATGCGGTCGAGTGCGACCATCGGCAGTTCTAATTTTTCATAATTCGGATTGTCCGAATGGTTCGTCGTGATGATCAGTCCGTCGACATGCATCGTCTGGAGCGCGACCAAATATGTCTGTTCTTTCGCCAGTTGTTCGTCTGTGTTGCACAGGACGACTTGATAGCCATGTTGATTCGCCACATCTTCGATCGCTCGGGCCAGCTGTGGGAAGAACGGGTTCGTGATATCCGGCATAATCAAGCCGATCAAACCCGATGTTTTTGTGAATAAAGAACGAGCGACTCGGTTCGGCGCGTAGTCGAGTTCGGCGATGGCACGTTCGACGGCTTCCCGCGCCTCTGCGCTCACATAACCGTTGTTGTTCATGACACGGGACACGGTCGCGACAGAAACGTTCGCCCGTTTGGCCACTTGTTTGATTGTCGCCATCTCGGCCCCTCCTTCTTTGATAACGCTTACAAAACCATCATAATGTGTAACCGGTTACATATCAAGTGTTAATTTTCCGGCATCCAAAAACGCCCGGCTCATCATTGAGCCCGGCGTTCCTCATACTCGTCTTTCGTCACGACGTAAATGAGGCTCTGCACAGTGCGCCCATCCAAGCGCGTCAACTGCTGAGACGTCGTGAACGCGTACGTGAAGCCTGTCTTTTCGACGACGCGGCGCGACTGGTCGTTGAAGTCGAAATGACCGCACCAGATGCGTTCGAGTCCGAGGTCGTCAAAACCGTGCCGCATCAATTCATGGACGGCTTCCGGGATGTACCCTTGCCCCCAACGGTCCGGGCTGAGGACATACCCGATCTCGCGCTGCCGGTCATGCTGAATCTCAGGGTCCGGCCGGCGGTCGTGCAACCCGAGGCTGCCGATCACCTCACCTGTCTTTTTCAGTGTGATGGCCCAGACGTCTTGGTCTTGCTGGAACAGCCGGATGACGTCACGCGTCTCCTCGACCGATTGGTGCGGCGCCCAGCCTGCTTTCGGTCCGACCCGCTCGTCTTTCGCATAGTGAAACATCTGTTCAGCGTCCTCGAGCTGAAACGCCCGCAACCGGAGCCGGTCTGTATCAAGTTGAATCATCTTGTTCTTCCTTTCTGTCGTTTCCCTCGGATTCGTTCCGGGAATGAATCCATGAGGAGGGATCACGATGCCATTTGATTATGATTTAGATTTTGAAACGATTGATTTTCGCGAACACCCCGAGCTGTATCGAGTCGGACGCGGCGAGCAAGGCGTCCTGCTCGTCGAACCATATAAAAGTGAGATTCTCCCCCATTGGCGCTTCAAGACGCCTGACATCGCCAAACAGTCCGCCGATGAAATCATGGAGCTATTCGAAAAATACCGGGCCAACGATGATTTCGTCGGAATGGATATGGCCCGCAAATTCATCCAGATGGGCTATACCCGGGCGAGACGTTACGCCAACTATAAAGGTGGACGAAAATATAAGGACGACGGCGATCTCCACGACCGACAAATCGACGAGGAGAAAGCGGAATCGGCCCGCATCTTCAAAGAGCGATGGGACCAGCTTCGGGCGGACGAGGACTATTTGAAGCGAAAGAAAGCCCATCAGAAACAGTACGGCTGATTATCGGGTCATGACGAGAAAACGGGTCGCCCCTTTTTCAAACGAAGTGACCTGTCGAAACCCGAGCTGCTCATAGAGATGGATGGCCCGCTCATTGAACGCGGCCACCGTCAACCGGAGCGGTTTGCCTTCGTGCGCCGCTTCTTGCATCACCAACCGGACGAACGTACGCCCGTGTCCCCGTCCCGTTCGATCCGGGCGCATGCCGAGCCCGAGGTCGACGCATGTGTCATCGTAGACGTATGTATCGTTCGGCACTTGTGCGTACGTGCCGAGACAATAGAAACCGATCAACGCCTCGTCATGGACGGCCTGATACGCCATCAGTTCATCCAGCCCTTCCGCTGAAGCTTCTTGGTTATAGAAATCATACGGTGCCTCGTACGTCCACGCTTGAATCGCGCGGGCGTCTTGCTGTGTCATCGGGCGAATATCCATGACAACCTCCTTTCTCACGTCTCTTTTTGTTCGTGCTCGTCGGCAAACATTCCTGTCTACATCAAAAAAGGATGGGTCGCCCCATCCTCACTTCCGTGTCCACGTCGCCGTGATGTCGACGTCGGCCGCATGCATTAAATTGTGGATTGGACAACGAGCCTCAACGCCTTTTTGGAGCGCCGCAATCCGTTCATCCGATTCGGTCGTATCGAGGACGATGTTGACGTGTACTTTCTCAAAATACGTCCGTACTCCTTCAACGCCTTGGAAGCCGCGCGGGTCGAGCGTTCCTTCGGTCACGAACGTCACCCCGTCATAGTTGAAATCTTGGTCTTGCGCCACGTAGGCAATCATGATTGTCGTACACGACGACAACGCCCCGAGCAAATATTCGAGCGGGTTCGGACCGGCGTCCGTCCCGCCGAGACGTTCCGGTTCATCGACGACGAACGGTTCGAGGTCACGCACATGCACCGTCGTCTTCACACTCGTCGCTTCCCCTTCGGCTCGCATCGTCACTAACGGTTTTTCAGTCATATTGTCTCCTCCTCTATCAAATTGCCATCTTCATTCTCGTTCCCGTTATTTCGGTCCATGTAACACTTCGTCATAAATCGCATAGTCGTTTTTACCGTGTTGCTTGATTTGATACATCGCCTGATCAGCTTTATGAATGAGCGTGTCCAAGTCCGCCCCTTGATCCGGTGCGACACTGACCCCGATGCTCGCTCGAATCGGAATCGTCTCCCGTCCGAGCCGGAACGGCCGCTCCGTCAGCAGCAACTGCAAGCGCTCGACGAACGCAACGATGTCATCTGCATCGACGTTCGGCACATAAATATAGAACTCATCCCCGCCGACGCGCGAGGCTAGTCCCGCTTCCGGCGTCGCCATCTCAAGCAACTCACCGAGATGAATGAGAAAATCATCGCCGACTTGGTGGCCGTACGTGTCGTTGATTCCTTTAAAGCCGTCGAGGTCGATGACGACAAGCGCGACCGTGTCCGCTTGCAGTAATGCCTGGTCGGCCTGCTCATAAAACGCCCGACGGTTCGCGAGTTTCGTGAGCGGGTCATGATAGGCGAAGAAGCGAATCGACTGTTCGGCTTCTTTGAACGAATGGACGTCTCGAATCAAAATCATGCCGTGTATTTTTTGATCGATATAGACGAAATCACCATCGATGACGACGTACCGTTCTTGTCCTGATTTTGTCTGAATCTTCGTCTCGAACTCGAGAAACTTTTTTTGCGCATGGAAATGTTGGTCGTAATGCGCACTCCATTCGTCCCGCTTTTTCTCGGGCAACAAATCGACAAAACGTTCATTGACGACACGGACCGTATGAAACAATGTGCGCGCGGCCGGATTCGCACTCTCAATCTGTCCCTGATCATCGACGAGCAGAATCGCCGACGGGTTCAAGTTATAGAGCGTGCCATACCGTTTGACGTAAGACGCTAGGAAATCAAGTCGATTCATCGCGACGACGAGCGCGACCGCCCAGACAAGTCCACCGTACATATACGCGTAAGGCGGCATGATTCCGCGGAGCTGGACGTATCCGAAGACGATGTCCCAGACAAGAACGGCGACGGCCGTCCAAATGAGCATGCGCAGCACCCGTTGATGCTCGAAGCGCTCGGACCGCTTAAGGGCATACATCAATAATAGGATCACAAGAAAATGAAACACGTTACCGACGGTCATCGTCGTCAAATAAGACGCGTTGAACTCAGGATAAATCCAGACACCGACTTGGTCGAACCGCTGACTGTTCAAGATGTTCTCTTGACGGATGAACGTCAACGCGACCGGCACGAGCGGCAAATAAATGGCATACGGATACATCCATTTCGGCAGTTTCGCCCCGACGCCCGTCACTTTGACGATGAAGTGGACGGAACACACAAAAATCAAAATTCCGGCGTTACCGAACCAATACGTCACGAAGGCCGGACTCGCTTCGATCGGGGACAAATGACGCCCGAACTCGGCCAAGAACAACATCGCGTAGCCAAATACGAACAGGCTGAGCAGTCGATGCTCGACTTGGCGCGGGTTGCGGAGCAATACGTCAAGGGCAAGGTGGCTCAATAAGAAAGCCGGAAGTAAATAAACGGCCATATAGAGAAATAGTGTGGTCACGGATAGACCCCTTTCTTCAAATAAATCCATCTCTTACTTTCTCTATCGGTCGAAGCGAATCCTTTCTCGAGTGCGCGGACACATCCATACAAAAAGCGAGCGGAACCAAGTCCGCTCGCAGTCGTCATCTCTTTTTATAACGTGTCTTCGATTGCCGTGTCACCTTTGACGAGGTCAATCGCTTGATTGTGGGCTGCGTCATGACCAATGAGATGTGCCAAGAAGGCCGCCACGTCTGCACGCGGAATCTCACCAGTCGATACGTCACCCGTCTTCACTTTGCCGGTACCGGCGTCATCTGTGAGAGCGCCCGGACGGACGATCGTATACGTAAGCCCGCTCTCCTCGAGCAGACGATCCGCATGGTGCTTCGCCACATAATATGGTTTCATCTCTTCCGGCCATGCCGAACGATCTTCTGCTTTCAAGGCGCTCACCATGACGAACTGTTTAACATTCCCGTTCTTGGCAGCCTCGATGCTTTTCGCCGCGCCGTCAAGGTCAATCAGGAGCGTCTTGTCGGCTCCGGTGCTACCACCTGAACCGGCTGCGAAGACGACCACGTCCATGCCAGACATTGCTTGTTCAAGTGACGAGACGTCACCTTCGAGGTCGCCTAGGACGGCCTGATAGCCTTTTGATGTGAAGTCATCGAGTTGCTCTTGTTTTCGAACCATCGCCGTGACTTGGTGTTTCCCTTCCTCGTGCAATCGTTCCACGAGCTGTTTTCCAATCTGTCCATTCGCGCCTATTACAAATACGTTCATCTGTCTTCCTCCTCGATTTGAATTCAGAGACAAGCGAAACGCCGTGTGGCTATGGCCACATCCGGTGCAGAAGCGATGGCTGAGATGACGGCGACGCCGTCCGCCCCGTCGTTCCGAATCATCGGGACATGTTCCGGTAAAATGCCGCCAATCCCCACGATTGGCAGCTCTCGATACATGTCTCGGACTTGGCGGATGAGTGTCGTCCCGTTCACTGCCCCGGCATCTTCTTTCGAAGTCGTCGGGTAAATTGGGCCAATGCCTACATAATTCGCATGCTCGATGGCTGCTGCCGCTTCTTCGAGCGTGTGGACCGAGACACCGAGCCACTTATCTGGACCAATCCGCTCCCGAACGATTGCGGTCTCGGCATCGTCTTGTCCGATATGCACGCCGTCCGCATCAATGCGCGCCGCCAGTTCGACATCGTCGTTGATGATGAACGGGACGTCGTACGAACGACAAAGTGCTTGCAGGGTCCTTGCCATCGCTTCTTTTTTATCCCCATACAGTGCCTCTTTACCTTTTTCACGAAATTGAAAACATGTCACGCCACATTGGAGTGCCGTTTCGACCGTCTGGAGCATGTCTTTCGTGTTCGGTGTCCCGCATACGAAGTAAAGCCGCAACTGTTCAGCGAGTGCCCGCCTTGATGGATTCAATCGTCACACCCTCCTCTCCATACGCCACATATGCCCAATGGTTCGTCGGTCCGTGTCCGGCGCCGATCTCGAGGCCATGGGTGATGGCGCTTTGAATGAACCGCTTCGCCGTCACCGCCGCCTCCATGATAGAACGACCTTTGGCAAGTTCCGCTGTAAGCGCCGCCGAAAATGTACAACCGGTACCGTGCGTATCGCTCGTCTGGATGCGCGGGGCCGAGAGAAGGAACACTTCCGACTCCATCATGATCAAGTCTTCGGCAGTTTCACCTTCGAGATGGCCGCCTTTTAAAATAACCGCGCGCACGCCGTACGCTAACATCCGCCGAGCCGCCTCGAGACGATCATTAAACGATCGAATCGTCAACCCGGTCAGCACTTCCGCTTCCGGCACGTTCGGCGTGACGACTGTCGCGAGTGGCAACAAGGAGGTCTTGAGCGCATCGACCGCCGTGTCCTGTAAAAGCGGGGCCCCTCCTTTCGCAATCATGACCGGGTCGACGACGAGTCGGTTGAAGACATGACGTTTCACCCCGGTAGCGACCGCCTCGATGCGCGCCGCATCAAATAACATCCCGGTCTTACATGCTGCGATCGAAAAGTCCGAACCGATTGCATCGAGTTGTTGTGTGATGAGTTCCGGCGACACTGCTTCGACCCCATGCACCCCACGAGTGTTTTGAGCGGTGACGGCCGTCAGAACGCTCGTCCCGAACACGCCGAGCTCTTGAAACGTCTTCAAATCAGCTTGGATTCCCGCTCCCCCGCCAGAGTCCGAACCCGCAATCGTCAATACTTGCGGCCGCATCATGACACCACCTCAATACGGTCGCTCGGCAACTCGACAGCTGTCATCTTGCCGAGTTCATTCAAGAAGTGAACGGGGAAGTCACCCGGTCCATCCGCCAAAGCGGTAGCCAGTTCGCCGCACCGGGCATATCCGGCGAGTGCTGTCGCCGTGGCCGTAACCGCATCCCGTTCGACCGCAAGGAACGCACCGACGACCGCACTGAGTAAGCAGCCGGTCCCTGTCGTCCGGGCCATTGCTGCGGTGCCGCCTTTGATTTCAATCGTCACATCCCCGTCGCTGACGACATCCGTCTCTCCGGTCACGGCAACGACACAGGTGTAGCGTCGTGCCGCCGCGCGTGCGATGTGATTCAAATCAACCCGCGTTTCCCCGGCGTCCACGCCGCGCGTCGTCGCGTCGAGACCAATCAATGTCGCAATTTCTCCGGCATTGCCTCGGATGACCGTCACGCGGACGTGTTGCAAAATGGATGTAGCGACGTCACGTCGAAACGCGGTCGCCCCTACACCGACCGGATCGAAGACGACCGGCCGGCTCGATTCATTCGCCGCCTGTCCGGCTCGAATCATCGTACGTTCCGTCGTCGCATCGAGTGTGCCGATATTGAGTACGAGCGCATCGCTCGCAGACGCCATGTCCGCGACTTCTTCGACGGCTGACGCCATCACCGGCGCAGCGCCGATGGCGAGCAACCCGTTCGCCGAAAAGTTAGCGACGACGATATTCGTAATGTTATGGATGAGTGGCCGTTCGGCTCTGACTTTGTCCCATAAGTCGCGCTTCATCGTGTCACCCCCGCCGGTAAATCCCACGACTCGAGCGTCCACGCCATTTCCCAAAACGCATGTTCATAATAACAACTCTTCAAGAACAGCTGTTGATACCGGACCCGTTCTTCCGCTGTCGCTTGTCCGGCGAGCACGTCGAGCCGTTCAAGCTGTTCCTCGACGAGATCGCGGAACCATTCCGAACCGTACGTCGCAATCCACGTCGCATAGATTGGATGATCGGGTGTCGCATCTTTTAATCGCTCCCCGATCTCATAATAGACCCAGTAGCACGGCAAAATCGAAGCGAGCACATCACCGAGCGTCGGACCGGCCTGTTGCATATGGAGCGCATAAGCGTAAGCCGTCGGGGCCGGCTCAAACGTCGCCCACTCCGCCTCCGTCACGTTGAGCAAGGTGAAAAATTCACGGTGCAACGCATGCTCTGCTTCGATGGTATGGAGCGCATGCGTCAAAAAGCGGCTCGCGACTTCCATGTTCGGGGCGAGGGTCGCGCCTTTCGCCTGTACTTTGGAGAACTGGTTCAAATAGTATGAATCTTGCATGACGTAATGCCTAAATTTCGCCTCGTCGAGTTCGCCTGTTCCGAGCTCGCGGACGAACGGATGGTCAAAGCTGGCTTGAAACAAGGCATCTGCCTCTTGTCGAAGATGTGCGGTGAATGTCATTCATGTCTCCTCCTTTGTAATCAAAAAAGACGCCGCCTCCCATAACGGAAGCGGCGTCGGATTTACACAAAGTGTACGAGAACAATCGGTTCGCCCACTTCCCTACGCTAGCGTGAACTAGATCAGGTTCAAAGGGTCTGGACCTCGTCCATCTCAGCCGCGTCACGCGACTCCCCTAGTGGTAAACATTATGAAATTCGGTCGTCTACGACCACATCATATCAGTCTTTTTCCATGTTGAAAACCCTTTATCGCGAGAAGCGACGGTTCAACAACGTCCCCATTTGGGAGAACCGTTCGGTACCGAGCTTGCGTCGATTCGAGGCCGCGAACACGTAATAATCGACTTTGCCCATGTAATAGATCAAACGCAGGCCGGCCAAGAAGAACGTGATTGTCGTGCTGACAGCAAAGCCAACGCCGTACCAATCGATGCCGCGCGGCAAGAGCAAGAGCGTGAACAACGCATTCAACGTGAAGAACGAGATATTGACGAACAATGCCCCGCGTCGATCCTCGAAATAGAGCAACAACAACGTCAAGATGAGAATCATCGCGTTCGCGAACGCCGCGAGCGTCGTCATCCGAAAGATTTGACCGATCTCATCCGGGACGCCGATCCAACTGACGAACACGCCTGCCATGAGGATGGCGAACAACGTCACGACGCCTTGGCTCCGCGCGAGTCGAATCAACTCATTTTTCAGCACCGACGTCATCGTCTGTTTCGCTTTCTCGATTTGATGGAGCGCCCCGCCGTAGTTAATCAATCCATAAAACGTACGGTAGCGCTCATAAAACCGGGTCTCGACGGCGACGACGAACAAGAGCTGCGTCGGGATGATCGTCAAGTACGACCAAAAGATGGCCGTGTCATAATACGGGTTGAACAAGAACGAGTCCGCGATGATGACGCGTCCTTCACCGAACCAGATGATGAAATTCGTGACCCAAATCCCGAGCACGTACAACACGCCGATGGCGAACAAGTCTGGATAGCGGTCGAAGTACTTGAAGTACGAGAACTCTTTCACCGCGTAGCGGAGTGGGAACGTCCGGAGCATCGCGAAGAACAACCCGAACAACGTCACAATCATCCCGACCGTGAAACCGAGCAATAGCTCGAGACTCGACGGGTTGACCATGAGGCGACTAATCGCGTAGACGCTCCCGACCGAGATGAGTCCGCCGAGCAAGAAGCTATAGGCCACCGCTTGATAATACTTGGCGGCACTCAAGAACAAGAACATGACCCAGATGACGTTAATCGTCATGAATAAAACGAACAACGTCAGTTTGTACAGAAAATCGAGCGGCGACAATAGCCAAAAGATACTGTACAGAATCGTCGCGGCGAGAATCGTCACTTTGAGCATCCCGGTGAAGACCGGGAAAATCTCATGCGCTTTCTTCTCATAAAACAAGTCCGCCACGTATCGGGTGACGACGAGCTGCTGAAAACTGAACAAGATTTGCGAGAAGATGAACGCGTACGAGACCGAGATCATGAAAAGCGTCCGTTCGGCGAGCGATAACGTCGGCATTTGGAACGCCAACCATTGAATCGTCCCGACGACCAAGATGACGATCAACCACGGTCCGGATGTGACGAGGCCCGAGAACGTGTACGCCTTCAACCTGGACGAATAGTAGTCTTCTTGGAACAACTTCTGCAGCTTAAACCCGATGCCCGCCATACTGTTCCCTCCTCGTTTCATAGATGGCTTTGTAGCGGTCCACGACTTGTTGGAGACGATAGTATTGACGGACCCGCTCCCGCCCGTTCTTACCGAAACGCATCCGCTCCTGCGGATAATCCATCATCCACTCGACCTTGTCCGCGACCGCTTCCGGATGAACCGGGGGCACGATAAATCCGGCTGGACCGAACGGGTCGTCTTCTCGGCCGTACAGGAGCTCGGAACAAGCCCCGACATCGGTCGCGACCCACGGGATGCCGGCTGCCATTCCTTCAAGAATCGCGAGCGGTTGACCTTCCGAGATACTCGTCAACAGAAGTAAATCAAACTTCGGCAAATAGGCTTGGACATCAACCTTTCCGACAAGCTCGACATAATCGTTCAGTCCGCTCTGTTCGATGAGCAGACGGCACTCTTCCGCATATTCTTCATCCTCATCGAGCGGACCCATAATCGTCAGTTTGAACAGACGATGCCGCTCCTGCAAAATCTTGGCGGCGTAAATCATCGTCTTCAAATCTTTGATTGGCACCAAGCGGACGATAGCACCGATTTGAAAGAGGTCGTGCTCCGGACGGTCGACCGTCGCCTGGATTTGTCGGTCGGCGATGCCATTGGCGATAATTTTCGTCTTCTCGCTCGGGGCGCCAATCCACTCCTGATATTCGCGGTTCCGCTCGAACAAGGTGATGATCTCATCGGCCGCGTTATAGGCCTCACGCGACAAATGGTGAAAGAAACGGACCCACCTCGGCTTATACGGCGCTGGAATCCAATACGACTGTAGAATCTCCTCTTCGCGTTCCCGCGAGTAGATGCCGTGCTCCGTCAAGATGAACGGAATCCCTTGCGTCTCTTTCATGTAGGACGCGACCACACCGGCATAACCCGTTGACACGGAATGAACGAGGTCGACTTTCGGGAGCGGTTGATGGAGCACCCGTAAAATCGGAGTGTACATACTCTGCCACATCCAGAAATAGTCGATGAACGAACCTCCGTTCATTTCCTCGGCGTAGGCCGCCTTGACATTTTTCCAAAAGAACTCGCTTGCGAAAAACGCCTGACTTGAAGGCACTTCTTTCCCAAGCAAACGAAGCGCTTGCCGGTTCGGACTTTTCAACATGAGCCAGTCCGATACGTTCTGTTCGTCCTCAGTGCCCCACTTCAATCGCCCTTTCGCTCGCTCGCCCACGTCGCTCAAATACAAGTGAGTAATCCCTGAAACGTTCGGCGGGAACACATATTTCATGTCTTCCGGACGCTTCTCTGTCGGTTGAATCGAAATGATTTCAAACGACACTTCGGGCATCGCTTCAATCAACGTCTGCGTCCAACTTGAGACGCCTCCGCTCACGTACGGATAACTCCCCTCTAATACGAGCCCGATTCTCATTGCGCTTCCCCCTTGATGGCGATTTCAGCGTTCGCCGATGTCAGTTTGACGAGGTAGAGCGGACGGTCGGCTTCCCACTGTTCGACCGTCCCGAAATCGAACTCTCCTGTCTCAAGTGACTGGCCTGGTTTGAGGCGAATCATGAAGTGGGACGGGTTGATGAGCCCTTCCCCGGCTAAATAGACGGTCGACTCATCAAACGTGACGTTCAAATCAGCTTGTTGGTATGTGACCATCTTTTCGGTCGCATAGTGTTGCGTATACGCCTCGAGGTGAGGATATTGATCTTTCACGTCATGGACGATTTTACGCAGACTCGCGAACATCGTATCCCAGTCCCGACCAAAGGCCCGGTCTGGGTCGATGACATCATCCGGGTGAATGAAGTGGGAAAACACACCGAAGTTGGCGATTGCATCGACCATTTGGAAAATCGATCCGCGCTCTTCCCCGTAATCGCTTGTCACACGCGGGAAATGGTACAAGTTCGGATGCGTCGCATCAAATTCGAACTCTTGGACGAAGTCCCCGCTCTCCGGCTCCCCCGTGTAGAGCGAAGCAATCGTTCGCAGTTCTGGCAACGCCTCGGCGATCGCATCGACCCCAGTCCGGTTGAGCGCGTTCGACGGCGGAACGTATGACTTGAGCGTTTCAGCCGGGAAATAGTTCGCAAACACGGACTCGGCTTGAAGCAATGACCGTTTCATCTCGTCTTTATCTTGCCACGGAATGTACCCGTACGTCGGGTCAATCGGTTCATCGGCCGTGACGAGCGACTGGTGGTTATAGCCATGGAGTCCGATTTCCCCACCGTGGGCGATCAATTTGCGACCGAAGTAGAGCATTGGGAACTCACCCCGTTTGATTAACTGTTCGTCGACGAGCTCCATCTCCTCTTCATATGTCCCAATCATGGCACCCGTGTAAATCAAGTCGTCGTCTTTCGCCAAATCGACCATATCTTCCCACCAATCCTCGGCGAAGAAATCTTTGACCGATTTATCGAGCGGGGTCGCGGACACGTCCTTCATTTTCCCGTCCATGACCGGTGCCGGGAAATCATCGATGTACATGAGTTTGATCGCTGCTTGTGCTGTGACGAACGCCGGCGGCATCGTGCCGAGCGTCTGCACGAACAGACCGCGGATCATCTTTTGGTTGGTGATTGTCGTGTTCCAATAAAGGACGTTCCCTTCGCCGACACCGTATTCCCAAAGGATCGGGAATCCTTCGGCCGACAACATGACGTTGGCCTCGTCTGCAATCGCAAAATCGACGACGCTATGGACAAATAAGTCGTCCGGTGGATTCAAGTCAACGTACCCAGGGAAAATCGTCTCTTCAAAATTTAGACCATACACGTCCGGTACGTACTCACCGATTTCTTCGATGCCGGTCAACGCGTTCCATGCCGGATCTTTAAACCGATTCGCAAAGACGAGGTTCCCGCCTTGTTCGACATAACGTTTCATTTCCACGAACGGCCATCTTGTCGTATCTTCACCAGTGAAAATGATGATGGTGTATGGAGATGGCGCAATCGACCCGACGGCGCCTGGGTTCACTTCGCGAACGTCAAGTTTCGCATACTGCAGACCGTACAGCAGGTTGTCTGCCGTTTCGACCGCCAAATCGCCTTCATCCCGGACGAGATAAACTTGAAGCTGATGCTCACCCGCTTTTGCCGAGGCATCACTCTTCAACTGGTCGATGTTCATCTGTTGCTCGGCGACGTTTGGCAACAACGTGTGTAGCGAGTGGATCCGTAAGTATTGAATCGCACCGACGACGACTAAAAATAAGACGATGAAGAGCGAGAATGAGATTACAGTTCGTTTTTCCATGATGTCGTGTCACTCCATTCTTCAAACAACAGTCGGTACTCATACGGTACGTCCTCCAGTGAGAATTGGGTCTGCATCATAAACATGACCGCCTTCACTTCGTTCCAACGTTCGCGCTCATAATAGTAATTGATCAGCATCAGATGAGCCTCGATGCGTTCCGGGAAATGATGGACGTACTCTTTTAAAATGTTCAATTGCTCTTTGGGGCGCTCTAACGTGAGATAAATCTCGTTCAAGTCCTCGTAAATCCAGGGCGAAGGCGGATAGAGCGTCTTCGCTTTCAATAATTCTTCCAGCCATGCGCCTCGCTTGTCCTTCAACATGACCTCGGTGATGAGTTCACTATGGATCATGCGTTTATAAATCGTCGCAAGCCGTCGAATCGTGTCTGGGTTACCTAAGTCGTACTCGCGTTTGGCGTGTTTCAATTCTTGTTCATATTGATCGATCAAGATGTTCATTGTCGCCGCGGCGTAGTGGACAGTCTCGCTGTCCGTGCTCTCAAGTCCCATCTGCAAATACTTGCCTTGCTGGTCAATCGACTGGTTGACGTGCGTCAAAATCGAGTGTTTGCGGATAGCCGGATCTTTCGAGTTGATGGCGTCGGTGAGCGGTAACAGATTGGTGCTGCTGCTCGCTTCATGACGAATCTGTTCATAGTTGACGACCTTGAAGTCGATATAGTCGTCATAGTCTTCAATCAGACCGCTCCGACCGAACCGTTCAGCAAGCCGATACACCGCATAGACGGCAAGTTCGGCCAAAAACGGTAAGAACAGACCGAAGCTGAGCGCCGCCACCGCGACGCCATAATCCGGCGCTTTCATTCTTCGTTTCAACGCGATCAATAATCCGAAGGCGAGCAGTGCATGAACGACATAAATCCCGATCAATACGAGACGAATGGTAGACTCCATCTCGTCACACTCCCTTCTGGATCAAAATCCCTTCGATCCGGTCATAGATCCGTTGACGGTGTTCTTCACTCGTTCCTGGGAGTAAGAGCAACAGCTTGTTCTCATCAGGGTCGTACCCGACGACATCGATCTCCCGTAAATATGAATGGACGATGGCCTCGATACTCTCGAGTGAGACAGGCTCATACCCGAGCGGATATTCGAGGACGATATACGGCTGTCCATGGTGAATCTTCTTTTGTTCTTGGATGGCGACGAGTTCTGTGAACGCTTCTTTCTTATAAAATGAGGTGCCTTTATGCATCTTCTCGTGCTGCTCTTTACGAATCAGGTTCTCGGCATTTTGAATGCGTGTGCCAATCCACGAGAAGAGGATGTTGAGAACGTGCAAGTCATCGGTCGTCAATTTTCGAAGCGGCAACCGTTTGATGACGACGACTTCTCGGGTCATCCCGTCCACGATGATCGGTGCGAGCAACATCGGGTCCGTGTCTTCGTCGTCGAGTTGACGGAGCGTCGTCTCTTGCACTTGGAAGAACCGTTTGAACATACTCGACGCCTCATCGAGAAAAATCGTTTGCGGAAACTCTTTCTTGTCCGTTTGGCGAATCAAGAGGCGCATCGACTTCTGGGAACGGTCGACGTGGTAAATGGCGACGTCACTCGCGAGGAACGTTTTTTTCAATAGACGAATCGTCTCGCTCCGAATCAATTCTGGATGCGGCAAATCAAGCGATACGGCCAGTTCATACAATTGGTTCAAGCTGTACTCGGATTGAAGTAGTTTTTGACGAAGTGTGGTTTGCGAAGTGTTGAGTAAATCGACGGTCTCTTTCAAATACGTGTTTTCATCTTTCAGTTCTTCGTTGCGGAACTGGCTGATTTCGTAACGCTCTCGAAATGAGGTGCTGAACAACCCGACGATGACAGTGATGGCGAAGTAGTAAAACAGTGTAAGAAGTGAGTTTGTATCGTAGAACAACAGGAAGATGTCTCCTCCCATTAAGCCGGTGTATAACACTTTATAGAGGAGCAAAATGCCGAAACTGATTAAGCCGAAAATCGTTCCATACCTGAGCGCGAACAGGATGGCGGCCACATAAAACAAGTTCAGTTCATTTTGAATCGTGCCTAGGCTGAAGAATAAATCGATTCCGATCAATAGTGCGAACACGACAAGAATCTCGACCCATTTGAGCCATGGACGGTCTTGAGCGTACAGAATGATAATCCCCTCCTCATGGATAACATCTCTTCAGTTTTTAATGCGGGATGATCCCCTGCCCTCGGACAGGTATACATAGTCCCTTATCTTCCTTTACCCTAATTACCCCCTAAAAATCCCACGTATTGTAATAAGTTGGTTCGTGATAATGGATGAATCCGTTCGCTTCGGCCATATCCCGACTTGTTGCCTCTTCTTGGTCTGAGACGGTGAGGACAGCGATTCCGTATTCGTCCTGAATCGCGTTCATTCGATCGAGCATCTCCATCGACCAAGAGTCGGACGTGATTTCCGTGTAGTTAAAACCTTCCCACATGAAGCCTTCCACATAAGGCGCACTCGTTCGTTCGAGCGTCTCGATGCCCCAGTTTTGGACGACTGGGACGCCCGGATATGCCTTTTCAATCGCTTGTAAAAAGGCCTCGAGCCCAGCCAGCTGTTCTTCTAAGTCGTCCGGATAGTCGAGGTGGACGTCATCGATATCACCGACCGTGTCGAGGAAAATTCCGTCCAGATGTTTATTGATGACTTGTTTTTGAATTTCACGGATTAAAATTTTACGGAAATCGGACGAGCTGATATCTGTCAAATACGAATCCCATTTCGGGAAATAGATGCGTTCCCCGTCCCGATAGAAGAAATCGTCTTTGTCCATTTGGCCGATGAGCGCACGATTCCACGTGTCTGCTTCCATCACGTTAATATAGCCGAGCACTTTCGTCCCGTTCGAGCGGATCGTCTCAATCTGTTCCGGCGTATACCAAATCGGTTCGATGATGACGAGGTCGTATCGGGCCATGTCTTCAATGATCGCCTCGGTCGGCATGTTATAAAAAATCTTATAGGAATTGATCTCATCAAAATCAAACGGCTCTTTCGTCGTACATCCTCCTAAAAAGAAGATGAACAATAAGCCGCTCACTAAACATCGTCGCACTCGGACACCTCCTTGTTGAATGAATCCGTCTTGGTGTGAATCGGTCCGTTTGACGGTGAACGATCAGGGAAACAACATAGTACAGACTGTCACAGAAGGGAGAAATGGGCGTGAATACCATTTTATTGACGATTGCCCTATTATTCGTCGGCTTGAACGTGTTTACCTTCTTTCGGCGCCAAACGTATAGACAGACCGGCTTCGACATGCGCTTGTTCAGCCACTTGTTCGTCAGCCTACTCGGCGTCATGATCGGGTTTGCCTTGATTTACTACGCGCTCTCACGCGATGGCGTCATATTGGTGACGTCACTCGAGACGATGAACGCGGTCGATCCGAACTGGCGCAATCTGCTTTACTTCAGCGGGGTCACGTTGCTGTCTATCGGATTCGGCGACCTGCTGCCAATCGGTCCGGCCCGGTTGTTCGCCTTGCTCGAAGCGGCCATCGGGATTTTGTTGCCGACAGCATTTTTTGTAAAATCGATATACAAAAAAGAAGACTGAAGAAAACAGTCTTCTAACGTCCAGTAATCAGCAAATACATGTTGAAGGCGACAAGTCCAAGCGGAAATAAGGCCACGACTAAAATCGGCCATTTTTTCGTCCGGATGCCGACAAATAAAAGTAAACTCCCCACTAGGAGCGCGATGAACGTCGTATACGGATTCAAGCGTCATTCCCCCTTCTATAGAGGGGCTTTTCCCGACTCAACCGAAAACTAATCGTTTGAACACCAAAGCGTAGAAAAGGCGTCACGAATTCGTCGGGCTTCCATCTCCGCAAACGGATATCCGGCTTGGTCGGCCACGCGGCGACTGACACATTCAAATTGTTCCACCAATGTCGCATGGGCCGTTTCCATCGCTGTCACTTCGACCAAAGTGTATGTATCAAGATAAGCCTGCCATACTTCAGGGGCCAGATGCTTCTCAAGCCCATCCCCGGACTTTCCTCCGTTCGCCGTAAAGTTTGTCGCAAAGCCGACGTCCCATGCAAGCATCTGCCGGAGCATCGTTCGCATGATCGTCACATGGTCGAAAGCGTATAACAGTTGACCCCGCTTGATACCTTTGACGACGTAAAGCGACACCCACCAAAACTCGTTCCAACACTGCTCATAGTCGAATCGGCTCGGTCGTTTGATGCGGTACGTGTCATCAGATGGGATCGGTTGACCGGCAATCTCGTCTTTATCAATGAGGACGAGACTGAGTGAGTCAGCGTGAATCGCTTCCTGCACGTCACGCATAGGACGGACGGTCAAATCGACGCGATGACCGGCTGCAAACTGAACGAGAAACGCGAAACGCTCATATTCGTCGCCTCCCGGCACCTCGTCCGGCGTCTGCATAATCAAGACGTCCCCGAGCGGCGCCATCCACGAGCGGTCCTCGATGAACGCGATCACGTCTTCGACGAAACAAGTGACATCGACGTCTTGAAAACGGTCTGGTTTTACGTGCGGATTGACGAGCGACCCGTTCAAGACGAGGACGCGGACGTCTTCCCGCTCCGCGGCCATGGCCGTCAAGTGCTCGAGCACTTGCTCATTGGTCATATGACGTTCGCCCCGAGCGAGCGGGCGACTTGGACGGCCTGCATGACGTCAAGCGTCGCTTGTTTCAGAATGACGTCCGAGAAATCGACCCCATCCATCTCGGCCCCTACAAAATCGGCACCGGAGCAATCCGCGTGCTGCAACACGGCACGGGACAAGACGGCGTTCGTCCAGCGTGATTCTTTCAAATCCGCACCGTATAAATCAGCCTCGGTCAAACGGACACCGGACCAATCCATCTTCCGGAGCGGAGCGTGACGCAGATTGACGAACGACCAATCACCCTCGCGCACGACGACCCCTTCAAACGTGCATGACTCGAACGACGAACCCGTCATCTTGCACTGATCGAACTCGCTCAAAAACAGATTCGCCCCGTTGAACTGACAATTCAGGAACGAGCTGCCGCTGTGGCGCGAGGCGTTCCACTTCGAATCGGTGAAGTCACAGTTGATGAAACGACACTGTTCGGTCTCAAACTCGGTCGCATCGATATAGGTGAAGCGACAGTTCTCGAACGTCGTCTGCGTGAGTTGGATGTCACGGAGCGTCTCGTCGCGGAAGTCCTCGCCTTTATAACTCTCATTTGATTGAAACATGACCTGCCTCCTTGGCGTATACTTGATGTAGCTTAAGGAATGGAGTGATGAAGATGGATATCGTATTTCCGACCGAGCACGGCACGTTCAATTATCGCGTCGCCGGCATCTGGGTCCAGGACGGTCATTTGCTCGTTCATCGGAACGTGAACGATGACTTTTGGGCGTTACCGGGCGGTCGTGTCGGCATCGGCGAAGAGGCCGAGCTTGCCTTGACGCGTGAACTGCAAGAAGAACTCGAAGCAACACTGACGGGAACGACGTTCGCTTTCGTGTCCGAAAATTTCTTCACGTATTTGGAACGCACGGTCCATGAAATCGGCATGTACTTTTATGTAACGGGTGACCTCCCGCTCCGGCATGGAGACTTCCACGGACCAGAAGGCGATCACCTCATCTATCGTTGGCAGCCGCTCGACGAACTCCGGGACTTGAAACTCTTCCCGGAGACACTCTATGCGTTGCCGCAATCATTGCCGCCCCACTTTATCGATCGCTGAGCTTGATAGAATCGACTTCAACTCGTGCAAGTCTTGAATCTCATATGTCGTCTCGACCGTCGCCGCAATTTCGTGCGGATTGTACCAGCACGTGTCGAGCCCATACATGCGCCCGCCGGCGATATCTGCCGTCAGTGAGTCCCCGACGATGAGCCCGCGTTCCGGTGCCACATTCGGAACCCGGTCAAATACATAGTCAAAAAATGGTTTCATTGGCTTTTGTGAACCGGTCGCGTCCGAGACGAACACGTCTTGGAAGTAAGGGAGCAGTCCCGAGGCTTCGAGCCGCTTGAACTGAGTCTCCGTCACCCCGTTCGTGACGATATAGAGCGGATACTGTTCACTGAGCGTACGGACGAGTTCGAGTGCCCCATCGATGATGTGCACCCCGGCGTGCAAATGGTCGCGATAACGCTGTTCGACTTCATGTGCATCGATCGTGATGCCGAGCGTGTCGAACAGTTGCGTGTGCCGGCCCATCAAGACGTCTTCCCGTCCGACCTCGCCGCGCTCGAACGCGCGCCATAATCCGTTATTGATCATCACATACTGTTGTTTCAATTCATCCGTCATCCGAACGTTGTGTGCCGCGAGCAACTGCTCCAAGGCGACGTGCTCGCTCTGTTTAAAGTCGAGCAACGTATCGTCGACATCGAA
Source organism: Exiguobacterium sp. s6 (assembly GCF_018618155.1). Taxonomy (NCBI): domain Bacteria; kingdom Bacillati; phylum Bacillota; class Bacilli; order Caryophanales; genus Exiguobacterium; species Exiguobacterium sp. s6. The sequence goes on along the minus strand of NZ_JACSLN010000001.1, from coordinate 56,488 downwards.
TAAAATAGCTTCATATCGTTTCATAATCGGTATTACCCCTCTCTGCCTCTAATGTACAGGAACGGACCGAGAAGTTCAAAACAGGGAGTGAGTCACATGCCAAAACCACCCATCTCAAACCTCGAGTATTCGGAGAAAGAACTCGCGTCGTTTTTCTATTTGGCCGATGAGATGTTCGGCATCGATTTTCGGGACTGGTATCGTGCTGGTGAATGGACCGAGCGCTATCGTTGTTACTCATTGACGTTTTATCGGAATATCATCTCGAACGTCGGCATGAGCCGAATGACACTGATGACGGACGGAACCGCTCGCGAGGCGTATCAGATTGGGACGGTCATGACGGACGAGGACCGACAAGGACTAGGACTCGCCACCCGTATTTTCAAGCATGTGTTCAAACAGCATGACGCCGATGGCTTGCCTTATTTTTTGGCTTGTGACGAAGGGGTTGAACCGTTTTACGAGCAACAGGGGTTCTCCGTCCAACTTGAACCGGAGCTATTCGTTTCAGTATCGGGATCTGCGGGTCCACTCGAACGTGTCGATGTCGATGCCGAGCAGTGGCGTCGTTTCAAGCTGGAGTCGCTCCCGTTTTCGCCACGCCTCTATGCGACGGACGACATGCATATTTGGATGTTCCACTACTATCAAGGCATGAACAAAGACGTTTATCGCTTCGACGATGTGCACGTCATCTATTTGATTGAAGGCACGCGTCTGAAGTTATTCGCGGTGCTGTCATCTCGGCCTGTCGACATGCGTGACGTTGTGGCCCGACTCTCTTTCGAAGGCATCACCGAGATCGTCTTCGAATTCACGCCTGAGCTGGACGGTGTGGAACAGCGCCCATCCCGGGACGGGCAATGGATGATTCGCATGAATGAAGAACAGCTCTTCCCGGAAGGCTGTCGCTTCCCAAGCTTATCGAAAGCGTAAAAAAACTCGCCTCAGGGGCGAGTTTTTTTCGTATGGAATGCGTGTCCGAGTGCCTGTGCTGCTTCTTTGACGGCTCGTCTCGCTTCCGGGACATACGTGTAATAGTTGACGAAGCCGTGAATCAAGCCCTCGTAATTTTGATACGTCACCGGGACACCGAGGCTAATCAATTTGTTGGCGTATGCGCGTCCGAGGTCGCGGAGCGGATCGTATTCGGCCGTCAACAACGTCGTCGGGGGAAGGTCCCCTAAGTGGTCCGAAAAAATCGGCGAGGCGTACGGATGCATCAATTCCGACTCATCATGGAAATATTGTTGCTGGAACCACCGGATGAGCCCTTCATCGAGCAGATAACCGTTCGCGTAATCAATCAATGACAGCGGCAAGTTCTCCTCGGTCCCGGTAACCGGGTAAAACAGCAGCTGATGCATGACGAGGGGACGACCTCGTTCAATCGCCATCAAGGCGCTGACCGTGGCGAGTGTCCCGCCGGCACTGTCTCCGCCGACGGCGATGCGCTCGGCATCGATTTCAAGTTCCGAGGCGTGATCCGCAATCCAAACGAGCGCCTCATAGCTATCGTAGACGGCTGTCGGAAACTTATGCTCCGGAGCGAGTCGGTAGCCGACCGAGATGACGGTGCAGTCGGCCTCGTTCGCGATCGTCCGACATATCGCGTCATGGGTGTCGAGACTGCCCGTGACATATCCGCCACCATGAAAATAGACGAGTGCTGGCGCGATCGTTCGACCCGACCGATAGACGCGGATTGGCAGTGAGCGATTCGGAAGCATAATCGAGCGATTCTCGACGTGATATACATGCTCTCTATGTTGAAACCGGGTCATCATTGCGTCTTCTTGTCGTCTTAATTCGAGCGGATCCAATTGGTCATATGTGGTCGAGATTTGATTTTGAAACTGGTTCAAATAAAATTGAATCGTCGGATTGACTGGCAACGGGAATCCCTTCTTTCTCTTTTAGGCGTACAGTTGCCTATTCCCAGCCGCGTTCGACCTTAAGCAGATTCACGTGCTTTTTCGAAAGCCCAACGGTTCACACATACTACAACGACCCCACTCGCGAACACGACGGTCCATATGTTCATGACGATGGATTGGCCGAACGGCTTGAAAAAGTAATCCCATGCCCCATCGATGTACCCGATCATGGTCATGGAAATCAAGTGCGAGATGATGAGCGTAAAAATGATCCAACGCAACCATCCACGCCGGCCAAATTGCCACACGCTCCACCACATCACGGCCGGAATCACGAGATAACCAAGCGCATTGCCCCCGCTGTCACGAAAAAAACCCACGGCAGACATAAAAGAGCGACGAAGATGATTCGTCCGAGCATCAGGTTTGCCCCCGTTGATTCTTTTTCCACCAGACGAACAAGAAGACCCCCATCCCGACGAACAGAATCAGCATCGAGAAAATCAGTTGTTGCTCGAGCGGCAAGCTTGTCTGGGCGAACGCGTATTGCGGCCCAAATAAGAGAATCGGAATGATCAGATTGATCCATGTCTTCGTCCACAGAGAGACGGTGAGCAACGTGACGACGGCGAGACCGAGCAAAACGAGTTGACCGGTTGGACCGAACACGATCGTCGGGGTCTCGACGAAGATGTCGAGTACCATCAGTCCGAGGAACAATGTCATCGGCATCGCGGCGAGCGTGATGTACGTCGCCCCATTTTTAAATTTGCTTTCTTTCGAACGGACCGACATGTGGCGGAACGCTTGTGAGGCGGCCAGCAAGAACAGGACGGCGATGAGCGGGAACCCAATCAACTGGACCGTCGAGAATGTCATCTCGCCTTGAATGAAGTTGGCGATGATGATGTAGGCGAACACGTTCGGAATGATCATCGCGATGATTTTGAAAAACCCTTTTCCATCGAACGCCATCTCACGCCCAAGATGCTGCATGTAGGCTTTCGGGCTCTGGCCGACGACATCGTCCACGCTTTTGCCTGCGCGTTCCGCCTCCTCGAGGTGGTCTTTCAGCTCGGCGACAACGTCTTGCACTTCCCCTTCCGACTTCCCGCTCGACATGAGATATACCGCTAAATCATCCAAAAAATCACGACTCTTTTTTGAAAGTTCCATCTTCATTCCCCTCTCCGAGTACGCGGTCGACGCCGCTTGACACTTCCGCCCAACGTTGTTTGAAGGCCAGCAACTCTTGGTGCCCCGCCTCCGTCAAAATGTAATATTTTCGTTTCGGTCCCCCTGATGGCAACGCCTTTTGGACCGTCTCGACCCACCCTTCTTTCTTCATCCGTAACAGGACCGGGTAAATACTGCCCTCGCTCACCATCGTGAAGCCATACGTTTGCAACTTCTCCGACATCTCATAGCCGTACGTCTCTCCTTTATCGATGATGGCCAACAGGCAACCTTCGAGCAATCCTTTTAACATTTGACTCATCGCCATGGCGTGACCTCACTTTCGTTAAACTAACTTGTTATACACAATAGTAATGGAAGGCACTACCAATTGCAACTACTTTGTAAAACAAGTTAGTTGCGCATCGAGAGGTTTATTTTTTCAAATCAGGTGAATACTTCTTAAGGTGAAGCAAAAAGATAAAGGAGTGTTTGAATATGCATACCGATTTTACAAAGATGTACATTGATGGCCAATGGGTCGAAGGGTCAAGCGACAAATCGATCGATAACACCAACCCGTTCACGGATGAGACATTGTTCGCCATCCGGTCGGCCGACGAGTCTGATCTCGACAAGGCTTATGCCGTTGCGAAAGAAGCACAAACCGAATGGGCGACGATGCTGCCACAAAATCGCCGGGCCTTGATTGAGAAGTTCGCCGAAGTGACGTTGCAGCATAAAGATGACATCATCGACTGGCTCGTCAAAGAGTCGGGCAGCACGCGCATCAAAGCAGAAGGCGAATTTTTAGCCTCGATGGCGATCATCAAGGAAGCGGCGACGTTCCCGTTCCGCATGGACGGGCTCATCAAGCCTTCAATCGTCCCGAACAAAGAGAACCGGGTCTATCGGAAACCGCTCGGCGTCATCGGCGTCATCAGTCCATGGAACTTCCCGTTCCACCTCGCGGTCCGCTCAATCGTCTCCGCCCTCGCGACGGGGAACACCGTCGTCGTCAAACCAGCGACGGCGACACCGGTCACAGGAGGTCTCCTCTTCGCCTCGCTATTTGAAGAAGCGGGTCTTCCGAAAGGCGTCTTGAACATCGTCGTCGGTCGCGGTTCGGAGATTGGGGACGCCATCGTCGAGCACCCGGTGCCAAAACTCATCTCGTTCACCGGTTCGACCGAGGTCGGCAAAGGGATCGCCGAGAAGGCCGGACGCCTGTTGAAAAAGACAGCGCTCGAACTCGGCGGGAATAACGTCTTCGTCGTCTTAGACGACGCCGACATCGACCGTGCCGTGGAATCGGCCGTCTATTCGAAATTCTATCACCAAGGGCAAATCTGTATGTCGACGAACCGAATCCTTGTCGCCGAGTCGATTCACGATGAATTCCTCAAAAAATTCGTTGAGCGAGTCCGTGCCTTGAAGTTTGGCAACCCGAACGAATCAGACACACAAGTCGGGCCGCTCATCGATCACGATCAAGTCGACCGCATCCTCGATCAAATCAAGCAGACGGTCGACGCCGGTGCGACGCTCCAGGTCGGCGGCAACGCTGACGGGAACGTGCTCGAGCCGACCGTCGTGAGCGGTGTCACGAACGACATGCCGCTTGCGAAAAATGAGATTTTCGGACCGGTCGCCGTCATTCTGTCGTTCAAGGACGACGCCGAGGCGCTGAAACTCTCGAACGAGTTGCCATACGGACTGAGTGGTGCCGTCCACGGTTCGATTTACCGTGCGACCGAGTTCGCACGCCAAGTCGAGACCGGGATGATTCACGTCAACGACCAATCGGTGAACGATGAACCGCACTTGCCGTTCGGCGGAGAGAAAGATTCGGGTCTTGGCCGCTTCAACGGCGAGTGGGTGCTCGAGGAGTTCACGACGCTCCAATGGGTATCCGTCATGCACGAACGCCGGGAATACAAACCATTTTTCTCATAAACAGCAAAAAACGTGTTGGTCCGCGAACGGATCAACACGCTTTTTTTAAATTTTTTTCACAAACTCCGACTTGAGTTTCATCGCGCCAAAGCCCTCAATCTTGCAGTCGATGTCATGGTCCCCGTCGACGAGACGGATCCCTTTCACTTTCGTGCCTTGTTTGACGACGAGCGACGTCCCTTTCACCTTCAAATCTTTGATGACCGTGACTGTGTCCCCGTCTTGGAGCACATTTCCGTTCGCATCTTTGATTTGCGCGTCTGCTTCCGCTTCGGCTACCTCGCTCGGCGACCACTCGTAGGCGCATTCCGGACAGACGAGCAAGCTCCCGTCCTCATACACATAAGTTGACTGACATTTTGGGCAATTCGGTAGTTCTGTCATACTGATTCCTCCATTCGATACACTGTTCCCAGTATACCGCAATTTTAGAAGTTCGACAGCTAGCGGTCAGCCTTCTTGCGGAGTCTCGGGGCCTTTCAAATCAAGCTGATAAAACGATAAGTCCAGCCATTTGCCAAACTTGTAGCCGGCTTTTTTTATCGTGCCTGAATGGACGAACCCTAATTTTTCATGTGCTTTGACGCTCGCGATATTGGCGGCATCGATCCCACCAATCATCGTCTTCACTTCCCGTTCTTCACCGATGCGGATGATTTCACGGAGCAATTTATTCCCGATCCCTTTCCCCCGATAGCCGGGATGCACGTACACCGAGTGCTCGACCGTATAATGATAGGCCGGCCATGGACGGAACGGGCCGAACGTGGCAAAGCCCATGACGACATCGCCTTCCTCCCAAACGATGATCGGGAGCCCGGACGCTTTTTTGTCTTCGTACCAAGCGACGCGATTTTGAAGCGTCACCGGCTCGTAATGGTAAACAGCTGTACTGTTGACGATTGCGTCATTGTAAATATGTAAAACGGCTTGAAGGTCGTCTCGACGGCAGTTGCGAATCATGAGGACACCATACTTTCTATAAGTTTTCTTTATTATACTTATCTCAATTTCAAAATACACGTAACGATTTGCTGCCACAAAAAAAGTCAGCCGTTTCGACTGACTTTTTTACCTTAGGCTGCCAAACGGTCACACATCGATGCGCACTCGAAACAGACGCGCGCACATTCCTGACAATGTTCGTGCTTATGTTTCTCACACTCTTGGGCACACGCCTTACAGACGACCGCACAAGCCCGGGCCAGTTCCGGTACGAACGCCGAATCCCGTGTCATCGCCTCAGCGAGGAATGAACAGATTGCAGCGCACTCACGATCGAGTCGGATACAGTCGACCATCATCTTCACGTCATGTTCCTCGAGACAAGATTCAAGACAGTAATTGCACGTCTCCACGCAATCGTGCAACGTTTCCAGTTCGTTCGCATAAATTCGATGAGCCATGTATTCGTCCTCCTTTTGAATGACTACACAACGACAATACGTTACTGTTGTTCCCTAATCTTCAAAAGAAAAACGACCGTCGACTAACGTCTCGGGTCGTTCACGAACGTACGATATAGGTAGGCGACACCGTTCAACCAGCGCTCCGAATACCGCTTCGGCATGAAACGGAGGCGGTAGAGCCGATACATCCGCTTCAAATCTTCCCATTGGTGATCGACTTGTTGCCCTTGTCGGAATCGCGCCAAGTCAATCAAATAGAGTCGGCCGTCCGGCGTGAGGATGAGGTTGCGCAAATGGACATCGGACGGGGTCAACCCGAGTCGCCGGGCCGCTATGAGCGCCTCATCGACTTGCTTGATGTACGCGGGGTCGATCCAAATGCCTTCAATCAAACATTCAAACAGTGTCTTCCCTTCGATATAGTCGATGACGATATAGTTAGGACCCGCTTCGTACAGACCCGGGAATTGTGGCAATCCCTCGAGCTTCCGATAGATCACGGCTTCCTCGGCCGCGATGTGCGTATAGCCAGGGAAAAACACTTTAATGACGAGTCGTGTAGATTTTATGCGGAACACGGCAGCACTGCGCCCGATCCCGTGCAGTTCGAGGTCAGGATGATAGGCGGTCACACGCGTGTCTTGCCCGTGTCGCTCAAACGTGACGCCCGCATATTGTTCATAATGATTCATAGAGCACTCCTCTTTTTCGGTTCATCTCTTTCCTATCATAACTGAAATCACTTTCATTTGACTCGGTCCGCGTCCGTCCGATACGCCCAATAAGTGACGCATCCCCCGATTATCTCTATAATGAAAGCGACAGACAATGAGGAGGAATCAATCATGCAACGTATCGAACTGACAGAAGACTTATCATTCTCACGGATCATCCACGGCATGTGGCGTCTCGCTGAATGGGATATGAGCCCGCAGGAACGTCTCACGTTCATCGAGCAATGTATCGAACTTGGAATCACGACGTTCGACCACGCCGATATATACGGTGGCTATACGTGTGAAGGACTATTCGGGGAAGCACTTCGCCTCAATCCTTCACTTCGCAATCAAATCGAGATCGTGACGAAGACTGGCATTAAACTGACAGGTTCTTTCAACCCAGGCCAAACAATCAACCATTATGATACGACGAAAGAGCATATCATCCATCAAGCCGAGCGTTCACTCAAAGAGCTCGCCATCGACCAGATTGACACGCTGTTGATTCATCGTCCCGATCCGCTCATGGACCCGGACGAAGTCGCTGAGGCATTCATTACGTTACAACGCAGTGGAAAAGTCCGGACGTTCGGTGTCTCGAACCACGTACCGGCAACCCAACAGTTGCTCCAGTCACGCTTGCCGTTCCAACTCGTGACGAATCAGCTCGAACTTTCACCGATGCAACTGAAACACTTCGAAGATGGTTCTGTCGACCTATGCCACGAGAAGCGGATGCCGCTCATGGCGTGGAGCCCGCTCGCCGGCGGTCAACTGTTCACCGAGTCACGGTATGCGCCGCTTCGCGAGAAACTCGAAGACATCAGTGACCGCCATAAAGCGAGCGGTATCGATGCAGTCGTTTACGCATGGCTTTTGAAACACCCTGCCAAGATCATGCCGATCGTCGGATCTGGGAAAATTGACCGAGTCAAGACCGCCGTCGGCGCGCTTGAGATCGAGCTCACCCGTGAAGAATGGTTCGAAATTTTGAAGGCAGCCCGCGGCCGCGACGTCGATTGAAGGTAAAAATAAACAAATAAACCCTGATTAGTTCCATCCTTGTTTTTTTTAATAATTTCATCATTTTCAAGAACGTGGCCATTCAACGGTTCATTCGTCAAAAATCGACATGTTCACAAGAGTGAAATTCCATTTCATATCCATAAGTGTAAAACAAGCCCGCTCAGTTCAAGTTGAGCGGGTTTTTTGATTTTTTTTAAAAAAAACACATTAATTTTCCTAAGACTAAAGTCACAAAAAAATGGTGCTAAAATGATGAAAGTTAATCATCAAAGGAGTGCACCCCCGTGAAAAAGTACTTGATTCTTTGTACGCTCGCCATGTTGTTCGTCCTTTTTGGATGTGAAGAAGAACATGCCTTTCGTTTACATACAGCTCCAGAGTACTATCAAGGTCGCGCTACCCTGCCATCAGGACAACAAATCGAAATGACCGAGTCCGATCGGACGAACGTCCTCGATGCTTGTTATCCAGAGGACGCGCTATCCCGTATTCCTGACGGAGAACGTCACTTGATCGGGACGGTCACATTGACCCAACCGCTGATCACGACATCCTCGACCGATGTCTTTCCGACCGCCACTTTTTTTGAAGTGGACAATCAAGCCTACGTCCAGTGCCAAGCCAAGACGATCACGTATATGAAACAAATCGACACGTTGCCGAACAGTCTCATTGCGTATCGTGACCACGCTGTCCCGTCTTCGGCAACGTCAAAACTACGAAACGCCCAACCGCACGAACGGATCCATTTCACAGAGGAAATGACTAAACCCGTCGGCAACGAGCCATATCCGAAACGGAGCGGGCTCGATCAGACGCTCGTTCACGTGACGATGCCGTTCAATGGCTCTTTCGAATTCACGTTCGAATCCCCGGAAACATATGAGACGGTCACGTTGCCGATTAACGAAGCATCGCGCCAACCTTTCCTCTCCCTCGCCTTAGGTACCGAGGTGTCTCAAGATACAAAACAATACGGGCTTCATTTGTCATCTGATCAAACCTTATATGGGGATGTGCTTCGACCGAAAGACGCGAGGTTCGACCGCATGCTTGGCGCTCGTCAAGCGAGCACGCTCCCGACGACACTCATCCCGAATGAGCGTTATCCTTTGTTCAGCTTTTCGTTCATCCGTGACGGGAAACCGCATAAACAAGTCGTCTCAATCACCTATCGAGAAGAGACGTTGCTTCGCGGCGATCGGTTGAAAACGAAGATGCGACAACAATTTGCCCACCGCCGGCATGTCGTGACACATGACTTGGCGCTGCTCGGAACGGAGTCCAAGGACGCATCGTTCTTGCATCACGCCAATGCCGAGGCCGTCCAATTCGTGTTTCAAGCGATCGATCGTTCAAAAGCTGTCGCCACGGCCGGAACCCCGGCCCCGACTCCCTATTTGACCGTCTTCGAAGGTATTTGTGCGCAGACGTTCGATGTCAGCTATAGCGGAGACGATGTCTTTTTGACGAATACGTTGACAGGGTCACACTTCAAACTGCTCCGCGCCGATGCCGAACGGTGGCACGACTTATTCAATAAGCAACAGGGCTAACCCCCTTCCTAAAGACAGACCGGTATGAACCGGTCTGTCTTTGCACGTTTTCTAGGCAAAATCAGGAAGTATCCATCGGTCGCTATGCGACAATGACAGCAAACGATGTAAAGGAGAGAATTCGATGACGAAACGATTCGAGCGCGACGTCGCCACACATTGGCCCGTCGCTTATAAGCAACCTGGATATCCACACGTACAACAAGGTTGGGTCTTGCCCCCTGAGCGAAAAAACGAGTTCGACCCGTTCATCTTGATGGCCGAGGACTGGTTCAAACGTGGCACGTTCTCGGACCACCCGCATCGCGGTTTCCAAACGATCACCTACGTGATTGACGGACGACTCGAACATATCGACAACCATGGCGGCCATTCGATTTTAGATGCCGGAGACGTCCAGTACATGAACGCGGGCTGGGCGGCCCGACACGCCGAGGAGGCCGTTGCTGATGACTTGATTCATACGCTGCAACTATGGCTCAATTTACCGAAAGCGCTCAAAACGACGACGACGTCTTATCAAAACGTGTACGTCGAAGACGCCCCGGTCGTGCCGATCGACGGTGGACAAGTCCGTGTCTATTCGGGTGAGGTCGCCGGTGCGACAGGCCCGATGGACAGCCTTGTCCCGATCACGATGAGTGAAGTCACCTTAAAGGAAGGTGAAGTCTATGAGCACGTCATCCCCGTGAACCATAACGCCTTCGTCTATATGCTCGCCGGTTCGGTCGAACTCGGGACGTCCGCGACACCGCTCGAGAAAACACACGTAGCGACGCTCACGTTCGACGAGACGGCCGAGGGTGAGAGCGGACTCCGCATAAAAGCAACGTCACGCACGAAACTGCTTGTCTATTCAGGCAAACCGATTCGAGAAGACTATATCGCTCACGGCCCGTTCGTCATGAACACCGAGGACGAGATTCGCCAAGCGTTCCGCGACTATCACGCCGGTGTGTTCGGTCCCCCCGCCGTCAAATAAAATAAGCCGCGCCTGAGGCGCGGCTTATTGTTTGTCCGGCATGAGCACCGTCTGTTGTGTCGGAACCCGACCAATCGGGACGGTCCGCTCGACGAGGACGTAGCGTTTCCCGTCCACTTCAAACTTCCGGTCGCCGAGATAATGGGCCGACTTCCCGTCCTCATACAGTTTCGTCAGGATTGCCGGCACATACTCATTCAAATTCGTATAATGCTCGTCTAGCGTCATGACGATGTTGCCTTTGCCATAACCCAACCATTGGTTCGACATGAATAACATGAGCGAAATCGTCCCGATGACACCGATGACTAAAATGACTGTCTCCATCAAATCCTCCTCATTCCACTTTCAAAAATTGCGCATCATAGCGGCGCGCCAAGACGAGCACGAGACCGATCAAGAGTGCTGATGAGATGGCTGGCACAAAGTCCGGTACCGTATCTCCCGCGCTCAAGAAATCGAATGTCCCGTGGAACAGGATGGCCGGTCTCTCCGTTCTACAGCTGCTTCACGACGACTTGACGTTTCGCTCGGAATCCGACCTGTTCATAAAAAGCCGCAGCCGCTTCGTTCACCGACCAATAATCCAGTTCGATTGAGGGAAATCCGTGCGCGATGGCAAAGCGTTCCACTTCATCCATGATCAAACGTCCATACCCTTTTCGCTTCGCTTCCGGGTTAATACTGATTTGATGCACGTACAGCGTGCGCACTGCTTGCCGAAATGCGTTCGCCTCACTTACCCGCTCTTGAAAACAGACGTAGCCAACTGTGTCCCCGTCGACCTCTGCCGTGAAGAAATGATAATCGTCTCGCGCCATCATCTCCGAAAACGCCGTTTCCATCGCCGCGTGATCGTAAGATGCAAAGAAAGCCGGTGCGAGTTGAAGATGATGCTCATGGATGGGACGATTCAACGTCGCAATCAATGCCGCATCGCCGGTTCGTTTCAACTGCATCATAACGATCCCGACCCCTCGTTCCCATAGTCTCGTGTCTCAGTGACCCCATGCGGTTTTTCATACCCGCGCAACGTGTGGTTCGAACTGACGGTCTCTCTTCCGCTCAAACGGCGCTGAATGGGACGGGCCAGCCAGTAACCTACGAATAGCGAGGCCGGAAAGACGATAAACGCGGTGCCGAGAAAGACATAGAAATAAGACTCCTCGGCTGTTAAGACGAAGTGACTGACTCCGTAACGCAGTCCGAAAAACAAACCCACGAACACGACGGCGACGAACGCGTACTCGATACACTTGCCAAGAAATTGTTTCATTCCGTTCCCCCCTTAAATAATTACCATTCTTTACGAGGGGAAATGGAAAAAGGTTTCAAATTTGTTTTCTGGATCCATACCATATTGTAGCCGCCCGCTCCGTCGCCGATACCCAATCTTGTTTCCCTTGGATGTAACTTTCGATATCGTCCGGATGTTGACTCGCCAACTGCTGCTTGAGCGCCGCGTACTCGTCCCGCACGTCCGGGAATGTGACCAAGTAGTCACGAAAGGCGAGATGCCGGATGACGCCGTCATCCCCGTCCTCGAACATATGGACGTGGAAAGTCCGAACCTCCTCGCCTTTCGCAAAGAAACGGCGTCTCGGGATGCCGTGTTCACCAAAACTCCGATAACCGAGCGCTTCCATATGACCGACCCAGTCGTCGATTCGCTCGATTTGCCGCACGACCGGCATGATATCGATAATCGGCTTCGCGTCGAGCCCGGGGACCGACGTACTGCCAATGTGATGAATCGCGACGAGTTCGTCTTCGAACAATCGCTGGAGCTTGGCCGCCTCTTCTTCGAATTTCGTCGCCCATATCGGGTCATATGGGATGACTTCTACTTTTCTCATCGTCCTAATTCCTCCTTCGGCTAATTCGTTCCTTCTCTGTCATCATACCCGTTTTCCGAATCGTTTAGAAACGCACCCCGCCGACGGGAAGGTTTGTCACGACTCAAAATGGGAAATGCTAATACTAATGAAAACAGAACTGGAGAGTGAACCGTATGTTGACACAGAAGCAGATCGATACGTTCAAGGAGCGTCTATTAAAAGAAAAAGCGAAGACCGAAGGATATATGGAAAATCGGGAAGAGGTATATGACGAAGGGGAACTGTCGCACTATGATAATCACCCGGCCGATTCCGGGGAAGAGCTCTTTTTGCGTGAACGCGACCAAGCGCTCACGGAACTCGATGAAGATTTTTTGAGCGATGTTGACAAGGCACTGCTCGCCATCGAGAAAGGCACGTATGGAAAGTGTGAGGTGTGCGGGGAAGACATCGAGTTGGACCGCCTAGAGGTGATCCCGGAAGCGACACTCTGCATCAAGCATGCGCGTGAACAAGAAGAAGACGAGCATCAGACCGACCGTGAACGCCCGGTCGAAGAAGACGTGCTCAATCCGTCCGAGACAGCCGCCCGCAAACAGCTCGATGGGACGGATGAGCCTGGCCAAAGCACCGACGCGTTCAGTCAAGTCGAGGATTTCGGGAGCTCGGATACGATTGCTGATAGCGAAGGCAATCACGACCCGACACGAGAATAACGTAGGCCATTGCGTGAGCGGAAGGAGTCCATCTCCTTCCGCTTTTTCATGACCATAAACAGCTGTTTTCCCCATCCTATATCTTCCCTGTTTTCAAGCCACATGATACGATGTGTAAAAATACATCTTAGGAGAATTTATGCATACAAAAGAAACGTTTTCTGAGCTGATTTCCAGCAAACTCAAACTGATTCGGACGGAACAAGGATTATCCCAAGAAGAACTCTGTACGCTCGTCGGTATCTCAAAAAAGACATTGATTCAAATCGAGAAGCGACGCCTGAACGCGAACTGGACGACGACCGTCGCCATCTGCGCCTTGTTCAATCAAAGCTCTTATCTCCATTCGTTGATTGGGGATCAACCGATCGAGTTCATTCGCCTCGTCGCGCATACCGATTCAACGTTGGCGACGAAGACGTTGGGCGGACACGTCTGGTGGACGACGATCGAGCATCAAGGGAAATATCGGATTCAACAGAATATGGTCAGTCAACATTACCGGATTCTCGACCACGACGACTTTCGCTGGTTCAGCACGTTCGACCGCGACGAGGCGTTTCAAAAGCTGTTCGAACTGCGAACGACACATGATGAGCAGGCTTGAAGAAATGACACAAAAAATGACGCAACGAATTTCGTTGCGTCAATAAGTGGCTTTAATGGGCGACGCGCCACCGAGTACTTCGGCGACGTCCATCGGGTTGACCGTGTTTCCGGCCGAACTGGATGAATAGGCATATTCGCCTTTATGCACTTCGAAATGGAGGTGAGGACCTGACGAGTTGCCGGTGTTGCCGATTTGGCCGATGCCTTCGCCTTGGAGCAACGCCTGTCCTTTTTTCACTTCGATTTTATGCATGTGCGCGTAGACCGTGGTCCATTTCTGACCATCGATTTCGTGCTCGATGAAGACGTGCTTGCCGTAAGGACCACCTGACTTGACGTCGGTGACCGTTCCGGCCGCGGCCGCGTAAATCGGTGTGCCGACGTTCGCGGCGATATCGAGTCCGTTATGGAACGTGTACCCGAACTGTCCGCTCGCAGCGCCGTAGCCTTGTGACAGACGACCGGTCGCCGGCATCATGAGCTTCTCAGGCGCCAACGCTGCCGTTTGTCGTTTCAAATCTTTCAACTCGGCGGCCCGATGTTTCAATTGCTTGTAGGCGGCTGAATGGGTCGAGCGGGCCTTCTTGTGCTCTGCGTCCACTTTGGCCTGTTCGTTCTCTAATTTTTCTAACGACTGAGTCGTCGCCGCTTGTTTCTCTTTCAAGTCAGCCTCGGTCTTTTCAGATGCCGCCGCTTCCGCTTTCGCGCTCGGAAGCACAGTCGATAGCACTTGTTTGAACAGGGATGGATCATCCGTCTCGGGATTCAGCGCCGTCTCGTATGACGCGAGTTTCGCGTTGGCACGATCAATCTTCTTTTGTATCGCGTTCTTTTTTGCTTCAACCGCTTCAGCGCGGCGTTTGGCTTTCGCGACCGATTGTTTTGAGGTATGAAGCCGCTGTTCGGTCTGTTCGAGCGATTTCGTCGCCTTGACGAGGTCTTGCGGGGTAAGTTGATCCGCCGATACGGCTGAAGTCCCTGAAAAAATCAGGACGCCTGTACCGACGGTTACGAGTAGTTGTTTCCACATATATTGATAAAAACCTCCAAATAGGATGATTCGCTAGCTATATAAAAAGCTACAAGTGCGAATATAGCATCCATGTTTGAAAAGTTCAATATATGAAGCATTTCATTTGTATGTCGAACATGTCAAAACGGTGAGTCGACCCTCCACAAACTTCACTCAAACTTCATATGTCCTATCGCGGTCATCGCTTTCGTTTCAATACGATTATGACAATACTGAGGGCGGCGCAGACGGTCAAGGCCGGGCCACCGATTAAAAAGAACCGGGTGCTGGCTGACGACAAGTTCGTCGTCAGTCCGAGGATTGTGAACAAATTCCCGACAATCAGCAGCACCATCAGGACGGGCAAAAAACGATGCATCACACGATACCTCCCGGTTTGACCATCTCGAATTGAGCGATAGCGTCCTGCACGAATCCGATTCGGCGGGCTGCCTCGATCAAGGCCGGACGATCCGAAGTGAGCGTCAGTTTAATCGGACCGGCCGCTGCTGCCGCTCGCAACAACCATTCCGCATCTTCATCCCGACCAAACACATCAAGGAGCAAATCGCCTCGGAAAAGGAGGGCTCCTGTCGTCTCGCCCTCACGGACTCGCACAAGCTCAGCCTGTTGTTGGGTCGTACGAACGTCGACTTGCCAAATCGGTCGGTGGGTCGCAGACGGATAATACGTCTCGAATAGCTCGGTGATCGGTTCCGGTTCGAGCGACGCCTCCGTCTCGGTCGGTACAGATCGGAAGTACATAATTTCTCGAACTGTTTCATAGCCGAGCCGTTCATAAAGCGTGAGCGCTGGTTCGTTCCCTTGGATGACTTCAAGCAGGCGTGTGCCCATCGCTTGTTCATCGAAGCGACGCATCAACTCGTTCGCGATGCCGAGGTGTCGATAGCCAGGGGCGACCGCCAAGCCACCGCAACGAGTGACCCACCCCGAAGCCAGGTGCGCCACGCCGCTCAACATGACGGCAACAGGACGATTGTCCGCATAGGCGACGACGGAACGGGATGGCTGGTTTTGATCGCGGACGAGAAACACCGCCTCAAATCGAGCCTCATCCATGTCAAAGTGAATCATATAATCAGAAAAACCATCCATGAAAGCACGGTAAAGATCTGCGAGCGGCGGATTTTGGATATAAGAAATGACTGGTCTTGCCATCGAGTTCAGTTCCTTTCGAGTTAGAGTTCAGTATACTAGAAGAGTCAACTTACACCGAGGAGGAATCCGGATGTCAATCAAACTCGAACCACTCCGTGACGCCCATTGGCCTGTCTTGGAGACATTTTCCCTACCGCTCGACCAAGAGAAGTATACGACGCTCCCAACAGATCTCGATTCGCAGTTGCCAGACGGGGTGTACCCTGTCGTCATCACGACCGATGAGCCCGTTGGCTTCTTTCTGCTCCACGACACGGAACAGGTCGCCTCTTACACGGAGGCGCGAGATGCGTTATTGCTCTCGATGTTTTCCATCAATCATCCGGCTCAAGGAAACGGCCACGCCAAAGCGGCGCTCCGTCTCTTGCCGAGTTATGTCCGGGAGCACTTCACCGATAAACACGAGGTCGTCCTGTCAGTCAATCTCAAAAATGAGCCGGCCTTCTCGCTCTATCAAACTGTCGGCTTCGTCGACACCGGCCGCTTGATCGACGGACCGGTCGGACCCCAACGCATCATGTCGCTGCAGGTATAAGTTCGCCGGGTAAGATGCTGTAGACGGCCGTGTCCGTCAAGCGTTTTCCGTCAGCGGACAAGTCCTCGTTTCGGAGCGTGCCTTCCAACTGAAAGCCGAGCCGTTCCGGAATCATTCGACTTCCTTCATTGGTCGACTCGCATTGGATTTCAATCCGTTGGAAGCTGAAGTGGGCGAATCCGAAACGGACGATCGCCTCGACCGCCTCGCTCATATAACCGTGGCCGGTGTGTTCCGTGTGAAGCCAATAGCCGACTGCAGCCTTCCGTACGTCCCAGTCAATCTCAAACAGGCTGACCGTCCCGACGAACGGCCCCGTCTCCCGTAAAAAGATGAGATACCGAAAACTCTCACCTGTTACATAGAGTTCCTGTGCCCGCTTCAAGTTTTCTTCCGTCTCGGATAACGTCGGCACTTCTTGCGCGAACGGAAGCCAGCGCTTCAGTTCATCATGCGACTCCCGAATCGCCTCGTTGACGATACGGGCATCTTCTCCGGCGCGAGGTGCCCGCAAGTATAACCGTCCGGTCTCAATCTGGAGCGGTGTATCTGTACGTTCAACGTTCATCTCGTCATTCCCCCCTCTTCACTTGCGAAAACACCAAACCAAAAGACTACCTAAACCGAGCACGAGCAATACGTTCAGCAGTTGCCAAATAAAATCAATCATGAGACCCGCCTCGATTGCTTGAAGTCAACTCTTCAAGGCCCGTCAAAACTTGCTCCCAATAACTTGTCGGATGGGGCACGAGATCTTGCTTCGTCACGGTCCGTGTCTCCCCTGAGATTGCCGAGATCGACTCAACCTCCGCATGCTTGCCGGCCAAGAGCGACCGGAACGCCGCAAAATCGACCGTGACGACATCGGCCACTTCCGTTTCATCTAATGTAAACGGTTCTCCCGCGTACGCGTAGACATATGTATGGGCGAACTCTCGATCCAAAAATGTCCCTGTCTCGATCACGTCTTCGAAGACGCCGAGCGGAGTCAGTTGATCGAACGTCAGGTCGAGCCCGAGCTCTTCATGAATCTCCCGCACCCCGTCCCGAACGGTCTCTCCGGCCGCCAAATGCCCGGCTGCCGTGATATCGAACAATCCGGGAAAATCTGCCTTCCGTTCGCTTCGAAGTTGCAGGAAGAGACGGTCGTGGGCCGTCATCCAACAATGGAACGTCTCATGCCAGTCCCCGTCCCGGTGTACATCGGCGCGTGACTTCAAGCCAACTTTCTTCCGCCGGTGGTCTACGACCGTGATGAATTCCATTATCGCGTCACTCCATCCTCTAAAAATGTGATTGTCCCTGACGTCGCATCGAGTTCGACATCGATGCCGATGGGGAACACGTGTGACGGAAACGTATGCCCGATATCAACGTTCGTCAAAATCGGGAAGTCGACGTCTCCGAGCACTTCGAGCAACAGCTCCTCAAACGTGAACGGTGCGCCGGCCGCATCGAAATGTTCATGTTTCCCGATGATGAGTCCATTGATTTGATTGAACACTCCGGCCAGTTTGAGCATACTGAGGGAACGTTCCTCGTCTGCCATCGTCTTGAACGAGTCTTCTAAAAACAGGATGGCCCCGTCCATGTCTGGGAAATAGTCCGACTTCAAGAAGCCGGTCATCGTGTTCATGTTCCCACCAATCAACTTGCCACGAGCCTGACCTTCTCGGAGAGTGAGCCAGCCATCATTCGGCCGGAAATTTTTCTCCCGGTCCTGCGTCGACCAATCGATCATCTCCTCGGTCCACTCTCCGGGAACGTCGAGTGAGTAAGGCGCCGTCCGCTCCAAACAGAGTACCTCTCGCACGTAGCGCTCCCCGTCCGCAAACATCGTCTCGTATTCCCCGAACGACGGGACGATGGCTGGACCGTAGAACGTCGTCACGCCCGTCTCCGTATAGCAGGCGAGGAGGAGTGCTGTGACATCGCTATACCCCATGATAATTTTCGGATGTTGTCGCAACGCCTCGTAATCGATATACGGTAAGAGTGAGTTCGAGTTCGTCCCCCCAATCGTGCTGATAATCGCTTTCACGTCATCATCACGCAGCAGCTCATTGAACTCCTCGGCCCGTTCTTGGATCGAGGCCGAGCGGTATCCTTCTGAACGGTGCGTGCACCGTCCTTCTCGAACGAGAAATCCCATCCGCTTTAGCTGTTCAATTCCTCGCGCATACCGTTCCGGAAAACGGACCGGTGCCGGAAACGAGGGCGTGATGATTCCAATTATGTCCCCCGCCCGTAACGCCGGCGGTTGTTTACTTGTACCCAACATCATCGCTCCCTCACGTTCGTTTCATTCACTGTACGGGTTCCAAGAGTCGGCTGACAACCTATCCTAAAACAAATCAGGGTCTTCCGAGAGTGTCCGTACCTTTCGAATTTTCTGCGGGCGACCAATCCAACCGAGCACAAGAAAGAAGAATCCGCCCACCACGATACAAAATAATCCGACCAATCCCGCGATGATGCCATTGAATCCAAACCGTTCTCCGCTCAAGACAAGGAGGAAGGGCGAGCAGGTGAACGCGACACCTAACATCATCATTCCGCCCCATATGCGTCGCCGCGGAAAACCGATTGTCCACCATCCGAACGCCACCAATCCTGAAATGATCAAACTAACCAGCCCGACTAGAATCATCGTCAGCGCCTCCACTCATCGAATTGTCTTGTTTTATTCCGCATCACCGATTCAAATTCCTGTCAAAAGAACCCTATAGGATTCCTGTAATCCGGGTAAATAACTAATGGAAACCATCGTACCGGAATGACACAGAGGAGGAACACCATGAGAACCCGGCTCATCTTTGCTCTGGCATTTATCGGTCTTTGTTTAGTGGCAGTGTATTGGATTAGTACATGGGACGACCATCAAATCGAGGGACGGATTGAGCAAATCGATATCCCGCAATTGATGATTGGTCCGAGTGACGTCTCAGGCAGTGAGGTGAAGTTGCAGACGATTTTAATCAATGATCAGACCCAAGTAACCGGGAGTGCGGACGACGTGCAAGAACTCCGAGTTGGTCAAGTTGTCACGGTGGAGCTCGACCGGGACGCAAAACTCAAGATTGCCGTGTCAATCCATGTAACACCGGATTAAGCGACACGGCTTTTTTTCAGAAAACGAGCATAGTTTTCATAGAACGGTGGAATATGAGAACAGGAAGCTGAAAGGAGCGAATTGAATGATTTCAAATACATTGTTATCAGGGAAAGTCGCGTTCATCACAGGCGCGGCATCCGGAATCGGACGCGCCGCCGTCATCCGGTTCGTCCAGGCGGGGGCGAAAGTCGCCATCATCGACTTAAAATTGGAAGATGCCCAGCAACTCGCGAGTCTGATTGGAGAAGAACGGGCCATCGGCATCAGTGCCGACGTCGGGAACGAAAACGAGATGAAACGGGCGTACGAACAAACAGTCGAACGTTTCGGCCGTGTCGACATTGTCTTCGCGAACGCGGGTCGTAACGGGACGATCACGCCGATCGAGCATTTGTCGCTCGAGGATTGGAACGGTGTCGTCGAGACGAACTTGACGGGCACGTTCTTGACGGTGAAACATGCCATCCCTTACTTAAAGGAACGAGGCGGCAGCATCATCATCACGTCATCCATCAACGGGAACCGTTATTTCAAAAACTTCGGTTTCAGCGGCTATGCGACGACAAAAGCCGGACAGACCGGATTCGCCAAAATGGCTGCAGCCGAGCTCGCCCAGTTCGGCATTCGCGTCAACTCGATTTGTCCCGGCGCCATCGATACGAACATCGATGACTCGACGAACCGAGACGACGCCTTGCTTGAGGAAGTCGTCATCCCGATTGAATACCCGGAAGGGAATCAGCCGCTCGCCGGCAAGTCAGGCACGGCCAAACAAGTCGCGGACGTCGTGTTGTTCTTCGCGAGCAACATGTCGAGCCACGTCACCGGTTCCGAGGTGTACGTCGACGGCGCCGAATCTTTGCTTTAACGACAACAGGTCGCCCCGCGGGGCGACCTGTTTATTTGAGAATCGGGCTTTTCATGACCGCTTTCTGATAGAACGGGATAAAACCTAAACGCTCCATATTGCGGCCCGAGGCCGTATCGACTTTCGTTGTGACGGTCACGTACTGACAACCCGCAGCTTTCGCGGCGGCGATCCGCTCCAAGATGAGCTGTGTCTGGTAACCTTTGTTTCGGTAAGCTGGGATTGTGCTCGTCAAAAACAATTCCCCCATCCCGTCCTGGATAGCAAGAATACCGCCGGCGACGGCCGTCTCGCCTTCGCGGACGAGAAACGCCTGATTTTCGGGTAACGCGTAGAAGCCTTTCGCGGTATCGATCGTCTCTTGCATGACCGTCCCAGTCTCGGCAAAGCCGGCCGCGATGGCCCGGGCCCACTCGTTCACGTTATCGGCGTGCACGCGTTCGACCGTATGCTCCATATCCGGAAACACGAACGTGTCCACGTCGAGCAACCAGACGTCGAGGAAGTGGTCGAGCGTATAGTTTCGTTCTTGCAGCAACCGAAGGAGCGACATGTCCGCGAGTGGACAGACCTCGATATGTAGGCGGGACACGTTCTTCCCGCGCACCCACTTCTCCATCTGGTGCAAATCGTAAAAACTGGTCGGTCGATTCAAACCGAAGCCGACCGCAAAACTCGTATTGCCCATCCGGAAGACGTGGCCCTTGTTTTCGACAATCAATTCCGAACCTTCATAGGGAGGGGTCTGTTTACGATGCCGAATATAGGCAGACGTCCCTTCCGCTTTGATGCGTTCGATCCGCCTGGCTAGTTCTAAGCGTCTCATCTCGTTCCCTCCCCACTAATCTCCCCTGAGTTTACCACACTTCGATTGCGAACAGATTGTGATTCCGTTACAGCCGGACCTCATCGACGACAAATGACGACGATCCTTCGATTTCTTCGATGAAGTGCGACCCGAACAGCATCGCCGGTGTAAAGCTGCCTGGAATGACGCGGCCCGATCCGACAAGACGCTTCACGACCTCAAGTGCGCCGTACACGGTGAAGGCATACGTGCTCGCCGTCTTGATGCGAACGATCACTTTGCGACCCGAAGCGTCCGTCGCCTCGCCCCAGACATACGTCGAGGAGCGTTCCCGTTCTGACTCATCCGGTCCGCTCACGTGCTCATCGACATAACGGAGCAGCTTTCCTTGCACCGCGTCGCTGCCAAGAATCGGGCCGAACCAAGATAAGAGACGCGCCCCGTAAGCGTAAGCCGTCGGGACCGGGACCCACGTCGTGATGTTCGGGATGCCCGTCGTATAATAGGCGGTCGAGACATCCCCCCATGGAATCGCAAGTGCCGTTTTCTTGCCGCGTCCGAAATCGATGTGACGGCGTTTCGCCCCGAGCGGGAATGATGTCAGTTCGCCATCTTTCCGTTCGGCACTGCTCGACCCGAGTCCACGGATCGCTGTTTTCAGCGTCCCGCGTGAGATACCGGCGGCCGCCGAGAAGCCAAGGGCTAGATTCGTCGCGTCCGGCATCAGCTCTTTCAACTTGCGGGCCACACAGTCGGTCGGGATGACGTCAAAGCCGACACCCGAACAAAGCAACACGCCGGCCTCTTGTGCGAGTTTGGCCCGTTTCTTCGAGTGGATGTATTCGAACACTTCGATTTCCCCGGTAATATCCAAATAATGCGTCTTCGTGGCGAGGCATGCCTCGACCATCGGCCGACTCGTATCGGCGAACGGTCCGGCACAGTGTAACACGAGGTCGATGTCTTCCAATTGGCGTGTCGCCTTATCGAACGACAAGTTAAAGACGCGCGTCTCACACGCGAGCTCTTCCCCGAGCTTTGCGATTGCGTCCGCACGCCGACCCGCGAGCACCGGTGTCATCCCTTCTTTTACTGCTTGCCGGGCAATCAGTTCGCCTGTATAGCCGTTCGCCCCATAAATCATCCATTTCATCACGATTCCTCCTTCAACTCTACAAACATGTCTTTTCTTTGTTCCCTATCCTGCCAACTTTCACCCGTGTAACCGATGCATCACGTCTTGCATCACACCAATCAAATAGACGACGCCAACAGCCATCACTATGACACCGACGGGTAGGACGAGACTCGACCATATCTGCCTCGTTCCGAACCGACAGCCCTTATATGTCAAGTAGCGATCAATCGCCCAATATAATAGCGCCGCCCCTAAACTGAGCCAGAGCAAGACGAGCCCGAACCCGATATGTAACCCAAACGAGACGAGCGGCCCGAACCGCTTCGACATCCGGCGTGTCACCCAATCGCTGAACACCGACGTCAACACGCCGTACGTGACGATGACCGGGAAACTAACTGCCAGATAGGCGGCCGTCAACATCAATAGCCCATTCACCGTATCGCTCACCCCACCGCTGTCCGGATATTGCGGGATGACGACCCAACACGCCAACAAGAGTGCATAAATCGGGGCCGTGAGCGACGCCGCGACAATTTTCCGAGCCCACACGCTCATTCCCCCCTTCTTCTACTCCAACTTTACATGACCCGTAAAAAAAGCGCACAAAAAAACCAGCCTGTTTAAAGGCTGGCCAAATACTTAGTTGTTCGCAGCTTCTGCCGCTTTCGTGCGGACCGTCTGCATCGCTTCTGTCCATGGGACGAGCTGGTCGAGCATGTCGTTGACCGATTGGACTTGTACGTCTTTCGGTGCGAAATGTGTGCCGTTTTCGAAATCTGTGAAGAGCGAGAGCGCTGGATGGACACGGACGTGGGCGATCAAGAGCTCGCTCAACACGCCGCGTAAGTGTTCCGTCGCACGCGCGCCTCCGACCGAACCGTATGAGACGATTCCGGCTGCTTTGTTATGCCATTCGTTTCGTAAGTAGTCGAGGGCGTTTTTGAGCGCGCCTGTAATCGAGTGGTTGTATTCTTGGACGATGAAGACGAAGCCGTCCATCTCCGCGATTTTCTCAGACCATGCCGCCGCACCTGATGCGTCGCCGCCTGGCTCGCCGAGAAGCGGGAGGCTGTAGTCTGCGATATCGATGATTTCATAGTTGGCGTCTCCGCGTTTGTTCGCGAGTTCTTTCACCCATTCTCCGACTTGCGGGCTGACGCGTCCTTCACGAGTCGATCCGAGTACGATTCCAATTTTCAACATGTTAGTTCCTCCTTGTGAGTTGGTTGGTTCTTCTTGTTTACCGAACAAACGATTTAAAAAGCTCATTTCATGCCCTCATATTCTTTCTCAAACGTTTTTGTACTTCTGACCGTATCAATCGGTCGAACCATCGCTTCAATCTGTTCCCGCTTCGGTTCTAAGAACGGCGGGAGTGACAATTTTTCACCGACCGTCTCATACGGCTCATCGCCCATGAATCCTGGTCCGTCCGTTGCCCATTCGAACAGGATTTGCGGCGCGACTCGGGCATAAGACGATTCGAAGAAGAAGCGGTCGACATAGCCTGACGTCGGTAACCCGAACTGTTGCAAGCGTGCCGTCCATTCATCGAGGACACTGCGGTCATCGACACGGAAAGCGACGTGATGCACGGTTCCGAACCCTTGGCGCGCGACTGGTGACGTCTCGTCATGAATGACGACGACTTGCGCTCCGTTTCCACCCTCACCTCCTTCAAAGAGATGCGCGTCGCCTTCTTGCCCGATTTCTTCGAACAACATGACTTGCTCCATCACTTGTTTGAAATACGTAAAGTCCGCGATACGGATGAAGATTGGACCGAGGCCCGTGATGGCGTACTCGAGCGGGACCGGGCCGTTTTGCCACGGTTCGCCTGACGCGACGCCGACGTTGAACTCATCCGAGATGAGCTGGTACGCCTGTTCGTCAAAGTCGACGAACACGAGCGTTTTCTTGCCGAACTGCTCGGTAATCCCTTCATGCTTCACGCCGAGGCGATTGAAGCGACGTTCCCAATACGTGAGCGCCTCGTCGGTCGGGACGCGGAACGACGTCTTGGCGATCTCGTTCGTCCCGTGCACGCCTTTTGGGATGCCCGGGAAATCAAAGAACGTCATGTCTGTTCCAGCGCTGCCTTTGTCATCGGCGAAAAATAAGTGGTACGTCTGAATGTCGTCTTGGTTGACCGTCTTTTTGACGAGACGCATCCCAAGGACGTTCGTGAAGAAGTCATAGTTCTTCTCGGCGCTGCTCGTAATCGCCGTCACGTGGTGAATACCTTTTACATGGTTCATTAAAATCGCTCCTTCAAAATCTTGATTTCGAGATAATTAATTAAAAATTTTTTGCCGCTTCGGCACGTTTGCCGATCGTCTTCAATTGAGTGATCGTTTCATTTAGTTCGAGTCCATCGAACAACTCGTTCATTCGTTTTTCGTGGGCTGGAAAGATGCATGACATGAGTGTCTGTCCTTCCTCAGTCAGTGCCGCATACGTGACGCGCCGGTCGCTCGGACACGCTTTGCGAATCAAGTAACCTTTCGCTTCGAGCCGATCGACGATATACGTCATGCTCCCACTCGTCAATAATACTTTTTTGCCGATCATTTGAATCGGTTGGTCGCCTTTATGGTACAGCAATTCCAGGACCGAGAACTCGGTCGGATTCAGCCCGTACTCGGCGACTTCATGCTTGACCACGTCTTGAATCGATTGCGAGGCCCGAAGCAACACCGTGATCGCTTTTAACGTTTGTCGTTCTTCCATGTGTTCCCCTCCTCTGCTGAGAGAAAACAATACTTTAAATTTCATTATCTTTAATTCGAGATAAATATAACACGCTAAATTTGATGGGTCAATCAATTTGTCTCAAAAAAAAAGACGAGTTGCCTCGTCTTGTCGTTTCAGTCATACGTCTCATCCAAGTTACGCGCATAAAACGCGATGGCGCGACGATACCGTTTGATGCTGTCATCCGGCTCCGGGCTTGCGAGCAGTTCGAGCAACGTACCGGTCGCCTCACTGTGGCGTCCGAGATTATAATGGGTCATCGCCTGGAACACTTTGAGCGCCCCGATGTCAGGGAATTGTTCGACCGCCTTGGCGAACAACGCCTCAGCGTCCTCATAGCGACCGAGCGCCCGATACGTGCTGCCGAGTCCGATATACGTCTCACGGAGCTCTTCGCCGGCGAGGCCGAGCCGGATTGCCCGTTCATAATGCGGGACGGCTTGCCGTTCTTCTCCGAGCGAATCATAACACCAGGCGCAATGGGCATGGAGGCGCGGATTCTTCTCGTCTTGTCGGAGCAACATGAGTAGCAACTGCTTTGCCCGTTCGAGCTCTCCGTTCTCGCGGAGACGAATCGCTTCGTCGAGCCCTTTCTCCTCTGGGGTTTGAACTTCCAAGTCACTCAAGTCATCAAGCCACGCTTGCAACAATTCGTAATAGCGACCGACATGGACGCCATCGACGAGGGCATGGTGGGCTTGGACCGAGAGCGGCATCGTCATCCGGTCACCGGTCTCCGTGAATTTGCCCCAGGCGATGCGCGGCACCGTATCATGCTGTTGGTCGTGTGTCGGGTGGCTGATGCTCGTGAACGTGACCCAAGGCACGCTCGTGATGTAAAGCAGACTGTCCGGCTCATCGTCGCCGACAACGACTTCCCGTTTCGCTCCGCTCATCCGGGCCGTCACTTCTTCCATGAAGTCCGGAAACGCGTCTTTATACGTTGCCGTGCAAAAGTTGAAGACGTCATCGTCCATCATGACAGTAAAGGACGGATGCACGACGTCGTGCTCGATGACCTCGTCGCCGCGAATCCGGTAGCGAAGCTCCGGGATGGCGTTCGCCGTCTTGACGGCACCATACAAGAACAGTTTAAAGAACGACTGTCCGGTCCGTTTGGCATGCGTATGTAACTTCGTCACATCAACGCTCGCCGTCACGTTGAAATGCGGGGCGTCGAACGCCTTGAAGAACTCATAGTGCTTCTTGCGCGACCACGTCTCGATATTGATAATTTTCATATTCGTCCCCCTGTTTTTTCTTTCACTGTACCAAAGGGAACAGGCCGTTCAAAGTTTTTGCTTCAACTCGGTGTAATGCTCGTTCGCCAAGTCGAAATAGACGAAGTCCCGACGTTCAATCCGATCGAGCGTCGCATGGAAGTCACGCCAGCCCTGCTCGACGAGCTCCGGCGTCAGTTCTCCGGCCTCCGTCGCTTCCTCGAACTCGTCCTCGTCTTTGCGGACAACGTCCCCGTTCGGGAAGATGAGGATGTCGAGCAACAAGTCGTCCATATACGGGATTCCGTCCTCGTATCCGATCGCTTCGACGATATCGATGTACCATTGAACGATGTGCCCTTCATCATTAAACATGACGGTCACACCGAACGGCTCGTCGTCCGGGAAATATTGAAGCCAGCTGTAACCGGCATCGGCGACGATGAACTCTTCTCCCTTGTGCATCTTATATTGCGGTGCGCGGACCGCATCGATTTGAAACAAGGCGACGGTCCCGGAGAAACGGTCATCATGTACCTCCATTTGCGCGTAGCGATGTTGCAAAATCCGTTCCCAGTCTCGACGATTGGCAAATTTCCGTTTTGGCATATGTCTCTCTCCTTTTGACCCAATTCATACGTAAAGAGTTCGCCAAAATCCGACATTTCCCTGTTCAATCGTACAGATTGTGTTGATTGAACGAGACGAGATGGCTTTGCTTCAACCGTTTCCGTTCGACCATCCGCGTAAAGGCGTCTGTCGAGATGAAGCGATTGCCTGGGTGAATCGTCGCCAACTGCAACAAGATGAAGCGAATGCCGCGCTCGCCTTCCTGAAGCGGGACATGGAGCATCGTCCCATCCTCATTGAATCGATTCAAGAACAATTCGACTTTGCAGTCCTCTTTTAACAGACGTGACGTGACGAAAGCGACTTGGCTGATGAGCGATTCGAAGTCGTGATGGAGCGTATAACCGGACGGACCCGTCAAATCCAAGGCGAACGTGAACGTATCGAGCGTCGTCTGTTGAAATACTTTTGACTGCAGTCGTCCGAGTTTGGCGGTCGCATACCAATCAATCTCCTTCACCGGTTCCCCTTCATACGGTTTCGACCCGATTAGTTGCAACGGATTTCGAAGCGGTGACGCCAAGAACGGCCGGTCCCCAAGCGCTAGCCGCTTCGTCCCGACCGGTGGATGCAACAGGAGCGATGGAAGGACGGTCCACTCTATATCGACCGGTCGTTCATACAAATATGTCCCGAGACGGAACGGAAGTGTGACGGCGATGACGCATTCCTCGAACGTGGCTGGACCTCGATACTCGGCGCGCACGACCAATTCGTGGCGGGCGCGACCGACATCGACCTCATAGTCGAGCACGTTCGGAAGGCGCTCATGCGCCGGAAAGCTTATTCCTGAGCTCGCCTTCAAGCGAATCCGTAGCGGTAGTCCGAGCCGATTCAACTCGTCCACCCCATCAACCACCAACACGAACCGACTCTCATCTCCGACAAACAGCAATTCTTCGTATTGCGTGAACCGGAGATCGATGTGCCGCTCAAGTTGTTGCCGCGTCCGCTCGAGCATCCAAATCGCACTCGCTACAATGAAGCATATGTAACCCAATCCGTATACGTACGGGAAGAACACGAGCATGGCTCCGCTCAAAAGATATATAGGTAGGAGCCGTCGCTGCAACCAAACGTGCGTGGACAGGATCATCCGTCAGCCCTCGACCGGCACGGGCACGGTGTCTAAAATGTGTGCGATGACGTTCGCTTTTGTCGACTTGATGCCGCCTTCAAGCGTCAAGCTGATCCGATGGGCGAGGACGTACGGCGCCACGGCTTTGACGTCTTCCGGGATGACGTACAGTCGGCCGGCCAAATAGGCATAGCTTTGACAAGCGCGGAGCAGCGCGATCGCGCCACGTGGGCTGACTCCGACCTCGACGGACGCGTGCGCCCGAGTCGCATGGACGAGACCGAGCATATAGTCGAGGACATCGTCTTGGATCGCGACTTGTCTCGTCTCGGCCTGCGCTTCTTGCAGCGAGGCGAGTGACGTCACGGCCTCGATTTGTTTGCGGGTCTCGGTCAACACTTGCAACAACAGTTCTCGCTCTTCGGCGGCGTCCGGATAGCCGACCGGAATCGAGATGAGGAACCGGTCAAGTTGCGCGTCTGGGAGCGGGAACGTCCCGGCCGATTCAATCGGGTTCTGCGTGGCGATGACAAAGAACGGTTTCGGCATCGGATACGTCTTCCCGCCAATTGAGACTTGTCGTTCTTCCATCGCTTCGAGCAGCGCCGACTGGGTGCGCGGGACGGCTCGATTGATTTCATCAATCAGGACGATGTTCGCGAAAATCGGACCTTGCCGATGGTCAAATCCTTGCGTCTGCATATTGAAGTAGTCGGTCCCTATGACGTCGGACGGGAGCAAATCGGCCGTAAATTGGATGCGCGAGAATGACCCGTCCAAACTGCCGGCGATCGCTTTGGCGAGCAACGTCTTCCCCGTTCCAGGTACGTCCTCGAGCAAGATGTGCCCTTCGGCGAGAAGCGCCGTGCAGCAGAGCCGGACGACTTCACCTTTCCCCAAATACACTTCATTCAACTGTTTGATGACCGCTTCGATTCCCATTTCGTTCCCCTCCGTTGGTAGATGTCTTATTCGAAGTTTACCTGTTTATGGTAATATAGACAATAAATAGTCTGAACATTCCGATAAGGAGGGAAAGGATGAAGTGGTCATCTCGATTTATAGGGATCCTTGTTGTGACAGCTTGTCTCGTTGTGACGTTCGTCTTTGTCAGTAAGGAGACGTTCAGTTGGTTTCAAACGCTCGACCATCCAGTTGACGATCCTCTAATAGAAGAGCGTGAGCAAGAAGAAGAGGAACCGGACGAGGATGGAATCGATTTAACGACAGTTGGTGAAAACGAAAAAGGTGGATCCTTACGTGAAAAGAAAAAAATGTTTGAGTTTCCATTCGGTTTGGGTGTAGGCGATGCACCCGGAGGACTCGGAACACTGTTCGCCATCCTCGCTGCTGCCGGATTGATTGTTTACAGTGTCCGGAAATGGTTGCGTCGTCGACGGCTGAAAGGACTCACGTTCCTTTTTACGGATGACACTTCTACTCAATCATCACACGAAGCGGACGCAACGATCGCTGCACAGACGTTCCCGATGCTCACGAACATCGAACTGAGGGATTGGCTCATCACGTTCAACGCGTCGCTCGCCCCTGAGTTAAAACTTCGGACGAATGAGACGGTCGTCGACTGGTTCGAACGCATCGAGCTGACAGATATCGACGCCTCGCTCTATCATCTGATTCGCTATGGTCCCGCATCCGATCATGACATCCCGTTCGAGCAGCAACAACGATTTCACGAGGCACTCGACCGTTACTTGAAGCGGCAACCCTGAGCGAGAAAGTACCCGGGTTCTCAATGACTGGCAAACATGCTACGATCATTGATAATAGGAAAAAAATGTAACTTTCTTAGGAGGTTTGATTGATGAAACGCCTAGGCCTACTCGGATTCAGTGTGTTTTTGCTGACCGGGTGCACCGATTCCGTTGAGCAACCCATCGTCCCGGCCGATACAAATGAACCGTCGTCCGAAGACATCACCGCTTGGACGCGAGAAGATTTTAAAGACGTCTTCGACCAATATGAAAAAGTCCCGCCGCTCTTGAAGGCACTCGAGAACGATGGACTCACCCCGTTCCGTGAGACGTTCGAGCACGTCGTCATCGCCGGCGACGGCATCCAGCATACATACGCCGATATTCATCCATTCAAACTCGATGACGGCACGTACGCCACCGTCTATGAGAGCGAGAACGGGGACATCGCTAACGGTCCCGAGTCGGTCGCGCCGCTGTTTTGGCAAGAAGCATCGTTCCTTCAATTCGTCGAAGAAATCGAGAAACGAAAATATGGGACAAGTGCCCCACCGACGGACGTCGTTTTGACCGAAGACGAGTTTCAGGCGCTCTATAATCGCCACGCCTACACATCCGCGCTCATCGTCGAGCTCGACGAATGGGGCGTACAACTGGCGCGCGATCCGCTCGAGAACGTCATCATCGCGGGAAACGGGGTCAAGGAAGTGAAGGCCGACTTGATCGTCTTTGAAGTCGAAGGTGGCTACGCCATCGTCTACGACCGAGACGGTGAAATCTTCAAAGGGCCGGAGTCGATTGCCCCACTGTTTTGGAGCGAGACGGATTATGAAAACCTACTCGAGAAGTATGAATGACTTATGGGAAGCGTCGTTTCAAGTCCCGGTACTCGAGTAGCAAGTTGAGCCATTGCGCTGGCTTATCGCTCGACTCAGCTACGTCGTACCGATAACTCGTCACGTACACATGCCACGACAAGGCCCGATAGACACAACCGAGCTCTTCAGCGATCAACAAGTGACGCCAAAGCACGTCCTTGGATGCGACGCCGCTCCACGCTTCCAAATAAACCGTACGCATCGTTTGAATCTGTTCATACCAGGCGACCTCGTCTTCTTCCGGCAATAAGTCGTACAGCGCGTTCCAAAACACGCGCACGCTGAAAAATGGATGCGTGACGGTCGCGTCGCCCCAGTCGAGGATACACAAATCATTCGTCCGTTCCCGCCAGAAGATGTTGCCGCCGTGCAAATCACCGTGCTCGAGACTCATCGGCATCCCGGTCGCCAGCTCATCGCACATGGCGATCAATTCATCTTGAAGCGCGAGCATGGCCTCGGCTTTGTATCGCTCGAGCCCGGCGCAGAGCTCAGGTAAATACGTGCGGATTTCGTCCTTCAACTTGGTCGGTCGGCGGTCCGGGATGCCGTAAGACAAGCAGGTCTCGATCTGGTCGATCTCCTGTCGCTGCAGCTGTGCGTATTGACGCAACGCCGCTTCGTATCGACTCACGTCCGGCCGTTCACGTAACGCCTCTCCGCCGATGTCTCGCATGAGCAACCAGTTCCGGGCTGAATCGATGGCGATGACGTCAGGGACGAAATCAGGATGCCGCTCGGCCAGAAACGCCGACAAATCGACCTCACCACGACTGATGTCGGTCACCGCTTTGGCGTAGTAACGTTCCTCATTGAGCGCGCCAACAAGCAAGTACGTCAAATCGGTATCTTTGATCACGTGCCACCTCGCATTCGGCACGTTTGCCTCAATCCATCGTTCGAACCGTTCACGAAACGATCGGTCACGCCATGGGATTGCCTGTCTCATCCTTTTCACCCTTTCTTTCATCATCTCCTAGGAGGAAACGATATGGACGTTGTATATTATTCATACCCGGTCGATGCCATCTTGTATATGTACTTAGGGGCGACGGCCGTCGTCAGTCTCATCATCGGGCTGCTCGTTTGGCGTCTGTTCAAGCGCCGAGCTGTCGGCTTTTGGACAACGCTCGTTCTCAGCTTTGTCGGGCTGTCGCTCTCGCTCGTCTGGTTTCAAAACGCGTCCGTCGCCGTGTTCATGGGGACACTCCCGTGGCTGATCAATCTCGTCTTCTCCCTTTTGTTGTATGGCCTGTTCGTCGGCATCACCTATGTCACGTTCCGACCACGAAAGCTCGACCGCGTCAAATGACGGTATGCTATACTCATGTTAATAAACGACCACTAGGGGAGCCTTCGGGCTGAGACGGCATGCGCCGGACCCTTCGAACCTGATCTGGCTCATACCAGCGTAGGGAAGTGGTGTGGGATTCGTCTGTCTTTCCACGCCACTTTTCCACTTGGAGAAGTGGCGTTTTCATTTTGAAAGGAGACTATCTATGCGTATTCAACAACTCACTTGGATGGCGATGCTCATCGCCATCGCCATCATCGGTTCCCTGTTCATCTCGATTCCGACCGGTGTCGCCCGTGCCTATCCGATTCAACATATGGTGAACGTCATCGCCGCCGTCACCGTCGGGCCGATCGGGGCCGTTCTCGTTGCGTTCGTGACCGGAATCGTCCGTGTCATGACCGGTACCGGGTCGCTCTTGGCCTTTCCCGGAGGTATGATTGGGGCGCTTTTGGCCGGGGTCTTCTATATGAAGACGAACCGCGTCGCCTTCGCCGCATTCGGTGAAGTCATCGGGACAGGGCTCATCGCCTCGCTCGTCGCCGTCCCGTACGCCAAGGTGTTGATGGGGAACGAGTTCGGGGCACTGTTCTTCTTCCCGGCCTTCCTTGCGTCGAGTGTGACCGGCGCCGTGCTCGGCTGGATCGTCTTGGCTCGGGTCAAGCAATTGCGACCGCTCACGGTGAAACGATAAATAGGAGTTCCCCCCGCTAAAAAAATGGTAAAATAAGGATAACACATACTGGGAGGTCATTTCTTGAATCGATTGACGCTATTACTGGCTGCCACCGCTTGCCTGTCCATGTCCGGTCTCTTGTACACGCTTGAACGCATCGCCACGTTCACCCGCTGGAATGCTCAGATTGCGACGGGCACGTTTTCCAGCGAGCCGATGTTCGTCGATGTGCTGCTCCAAAATGTGTCCATCTCGATTTTCGGAGTGGCTGCCCTCGTCCTCTTTTTCAAAGCGGGCAACGCTGTTCAAGGCTCAACGACGACGAAAACAGGGACGGCCGACTCATGACGGCTGTCCCTGTTTGACGTGATACACCCAAATCTCTTCCCCGTTTGCCTCATCAATCAAGCCGCTGTCGACAAATCCACCCTTCTCATAAAATCGTTTCGCTAGTTCGTTCGTCGGATGGAGACTGAGGACGATGTCATCCACATCGAATCGCTCTTGAATCCACACGAGCGCCAACTGTAAAAAGCGTGACCCGATTCCTTTCCCTTGCTCTGTCACATCGATCATAAATCGATCGAGCCAGATGTAACGCTCCACCTTGTTCTCTGCCCCAATCATCATGAAGCCGACGGGATGATCATCACGACAAAGTGCATAGCACTGCCACGCATATTTGACATCGGTTTCCATCTCGCGGAGCGATTCGGCGTTCGTTTCGATAAAACGGGCTTGGTCAGAAGCGACGGTCAAGGCGACGACGGCATCCCGGTTCGTGTCATCGACGAGTTGAGTCGTCAGCGTATTGGCAGCCATCGGCGCACCTCTTCCATGTCCAGTCCGCGCTTCGGCAAGATATAGGCGCTGACCGAGGAGTTGTATAGATACACATAATCATCCTCCTCGACGACTTCCTTGATTCCTGCCCATGACACACGCGTCTCGCCGAACTCATTTAAATCGCGCAGACCGTTCTCCTCCAAATCCATCGTATGGGGGCCAATCATGCCTTCGTTGCTACGTTCGTCGATGAGACGACGCGTCTGCTTCCGGACATGCCGTTCAAAGTATTTCGGATAATATAGGAACCACAGAACGCTCGCGATCCCGTATATCCCGTACAGCCACCAGTCCGTCTCTTGGAGCCACATCGCCAACACGAAAGCAGCGCCTAAAAAGATAAGTGGTCCGATAATCCGCTGCACGAGGAGCATCCGTTTACCTGTCTTCGAACGTTTAACATGGCTCAAGTTGAACCGGATATAGTCGTCTTCTGTCAATTCATATTGAATCTGCATCGTCATTCCCTCCTCGGTGTCCTATACGTCTCACGTGAAGAAAAGTTCCGTTTAGAACGTCGATTCGATAGAATGAAACAAAGGAGTGACACGATGAAACAAATCCACCATCTCTGCATCCAAACGCCCGATTACGAGGCGTCCAAACGATTCTATGAGGCGCTCGGCTTCGAGCTCGTCCAAGAGTCACCCGACTTCCACACCCGAGCGTTCAACAGCTGGCTCAAACTTGGCGATTTCTATATCGAGCTTCAAACGGCAAAAGTCGACGAGACGTTGTCGCCTTATTCAAAGCACGTGGCCGGCCCGGTCCACTTCGCGCTTTATGTCGATGACCTCGAAACAGAAGTGCGGCGCCTCGAGGACCTCGGTGTAACGTTCCTACCAAAGCACGGCGGGAACATCTACTTCGTCGTTGATGGTCATTTGAGTAAATTAAAAGCCCCGGAAGGCACGATTATCGAGCTCCGGGACACGTTTGTCATCAAGTGAGGCGCTGCCTTGCTTTTTTTATTGCCAAAATCGCACACCCTCATGTTTTTCGCCGTCTTCGAACAGGTACAAGACAAAGAACACACTTTGTCCGTACCGTTTGGAGGCCTTTCATGAAATATCTCGATTATTGGAGTTACTTATCGCTCTCCCTCGCCAAGCTGTTCCTCTTCAGCCTGTTGACCGCGAGCGCGTTCGACCTACCTTTTCTATTCATCAACCTCGCGACCATCTTGATGATGACGAGTTGGGCGCTACTCGTAAAACCGCAGACACGTCGCTGGATTTTGTTCGCGTCGCTGTTTCTGCACAGCACGCTACTCATCTCGGACGTCTGGTATTACCGCTATTTCGGCAACTTGCTGTCGGTCGCCCTACTGTCTGATATCGGCCAGATGGGAGACGTCGGGGGCGGATTTTTGACATTGATTCAAGCACCCGACTTCATCTTGTTCACGGATTTGCTCGTCTACGCGGCTATCCTCGTCTATATGAAGCGACACCCCATCACGGAATCGAAACGCCTCGGTCGCCGTTTGGCAGCTTCCGGCTTTCTGATCGGCCTCATCATCTTTACCGTTCCGACCGCCGTTCATTACGCTGAGGCAGACCATCGCAAGACCCCGATTTCGAATATGCGTGAGTATTATCAGTTCGGATTTTGGGGCTATCACGGGCTCGATACGTTCCGTGGCCTTCGCGACGCGTTGAACCTCGGTGACGACCTGACGGAACGGGAGCGCGGCCAAATCGAAGCGTTGGCGACCGAACCGGTCGAGGCTACAGCCGACACGAACGTCATCGTCGTTCAGCTCGAGTCGTTCCAAACGTCCGTGATCGGCCAGACCGTCAACGGTCAAGAACTGACCCCGAATTTGAATGCGCTTCGCGACGAGATGCTGTACTTCACGAATTTTTATCATCAGACACACGAGGGCCGGACGTCGGATGCGGAATTTACCGTCAACGCCTCGCTCTATCCCGTCAAATCAGGTTCGGTGTATACGCAGTATGCGACGAACACGTTTGACGCCTTGCCTGAGCAGTTACGACGAGCCGGCTATGATACGGCCGCGATGCATGCGTTCGACAAGGAGTTTTGGAATCGTGCCAACTTCTATGAGCAAATTGGCTACAACCACTTCTTCCACCAAGACGATTATCCGGCCGATCCGGTCATCGGTATGGCCGTCGGCGACAAGGAGTTCCTGACGACATCGGTCGACCACTTGGACACGTTGGACGAGCCGTTCTATTCCTTCATGGTCGCGTTGACGAGCCATACGCCGTATGAGATTCCGGACGAGGAGAAACGGTTGGATCTATCGGAATACGAGGACCCGCTCCTCCAAGACTATTATCACACCGTCCACTACAGCGATGCCGCCGTCGGTCTCATGGTCGAACGACTGAAGGCGGACGAAAAGTGGGACGACGCCTTGGTCGTCTTTTATGGCGACCACGACAGCGGATTGACCGCTGCCGGTGACGAGATGGCCGTAAATGCAGATGCCGACTCCACGGTCGATTTGTTCCAGCTCGATCGCTCCGTCCCGTTATTCATCAAACCGGCAGGACTCGAACGAGGTCAGACGGTGCAGGCGAGCGGCGGTCAAGTCGATTTGGCCCCGACCATCCTCGATTTGCTCGGGATGACACCGACGTACATGCTTGGAAGTTCGCTTCTCGACGATGAGCCCAATTTGACCGTGTTCCGGAACGGCTCGTTCCGCTACGACGACCTTTATTTCGTCCCGGATTTGACAGAGCCGGTCGGCAGCGGCATGTGTTATTCGGTCGAGACCGGCGATGACTTGCCGCTTCAAACATGCGAACCATATATTGATCAAGCCGTCGAACAACTCCGTTTATCCGATACGATCGTCGTGAAAGACGCCCTGTCCGACTTTCAACAAAACGACGCACAAGCCGCCCCGAAATAATCGGGACGGCTTGTTTTTGTCAGTAGACGTTTCGTAACGCGGCGACATCGATTTTCTTCATCGGCAAGAACGCTTGCGTCACTCGCGCCAACTGCTCCTTTGTACCGGTCGTCAGCATCTCTTCCATCTCCCACGGCACGATTTGCCAGGAGACACCATACCGGTCTT
Organism: Exiguobacterium sp. s6; assembly: GCF_018618155.1. NCBI lineage: Bacteria > Bacillati > Bacillota > Bacilli > Caryophanales > Exiguobacterium > Exiguobacterium sp. s6. The sequence goes on along the minus strand of NZ_JACSLN010000001.1, from coordinate 19,811 downwards.
GGAGCCAGCCGCACTGTTCCGCTTCCGGGACGGCCGACAGCTTGGCCCAGTACTCGTCAATCTCGGCTTGCGACTCACAAAATGCGATCAGCGACTGCATCTCGTTGAACGCAAATTGATGATTTTCCGCGCTGTCCATGGCAACGAACTCGCGTCCGGACAAGACGAAACGGGCATAATTGAGCTTTCCTTCTAACTCTAGGCCGTCTGCCGCTTCGTAACGGATCAGATGGTCTTCCAGCACGTACGAATCCGGGAAGATGGAAATCCAGTCGTTCATCGCCGCCTCGGCCCGACCGAACACGTCTCCGACGAACAAGAAGCACGGAGTCACCGTCTGGATGTCCATCCCGCCGCTATGCATGATTTGCCAGGAGACACCGTGCTTGTCTGTCAACCAGCCGTAGCGCTCGCTGAAATCATACGCGTCGAGCGGCATGAGCACCTCGGCCCCGTCCACAAGTTTACCCCACAACGTCTCGACTTCTTCTGCCGTCGGGAACGTGACCATGTACGAGATAGACGGGTTCCGCTCCTTCAACGGACCCGCCCCGAGCAGTTGAAAGAATTGTCCCGCCAGCGAGACGGTCACAACCGTCGTCTCACCCGAAGGCGTATCGCTCAGTTTCGTCGTATAGTCGACGAATGAATCAGGAAATCTCGACACGTACCACTCCGCAATCGCCTCGACGTCGCCTTCGAACCAAATACACGGGATAATCGGTTGAGTAATCATAATCCTTTCTCCTTTCAGACTTCACGTAGACGATACACGTCACGGACGGCGAGTAGCGTCTCAGCTGTCTTTCGGTATGCTTGGTAATGCGGTGAGTTGATGTGATGGTCAAGCGCCGTCTCGTCTTCGTACTTTTCATAGAACACGAACGTGCCCGGGGCATCGATTGACTCATGGAGCACATACGTCAGGCACCCCTCCTCTTGTCGCGACGGAGGAATGACCTCATCGAGCGCTTGCCGTAACTCGTCTTCTTTCCCAGGATGTGCCTTCAAGATAGCGGTGATTGTAATTGCCATATGCGATTCCTCCTTCTAAAAGTCTATTCGTTCACCTGTTCCCTAAACGCATCCGATCTATCCCAAAAAGCGGGCGTCTCATGAGGAGACACCCGCTTGTGCTTACTTCTTCTGTTTCGGTTTGAACGGCCACCATACTCCGTCCCCGAACGATACCGTGATCGCAGGGATGAGCAGCGGCAACACAATCAATCCGTATAACAACAGTCCGGTGATAACGATCGTCGCAATCTGGACGAGACTGAGCACGCCAGACGGGATCATCGCCCCGAACGTTCCGGCGAGGATGACGGCCGCGGTCATGATGACCGTCCCCATCTTCGTCATCGAATGGACGAGCGCATCGCGAACCGTCATCCCGTTGATCGACTCTTCGCGGAACCGATCGAGCAGGAAAATCGAATAGTCGATGCCGAGGGCGATCAACATGACGAACCCGAAGAACGGAACGGCCCAACTGATGCCGTCATAACCGAGTCCTTCGACGAAGATGAGCTCCGTGATGGCCGCCGACGTGTAATACGTCAGTAAGAGCGAGCCGATCATATAGAGCGGCATGACCATCGAACGGAACAACATCGTCAAGACGATGAACAGCGTCACGAGCATGATGGCGACCGTCCGATTGAAGTCGTTCGTCGACGTCTCATTCAAGTCGCTGTTAATACTCGAGATACCGGCATATCCGATTGTCGCATCCGCGAACGGCGTATCGGTGACGATCCGGTCCATCGTCGCTTTCACGGTCTCGACCGTGTCAATCGCTTCCGGCGAATATGGGTCCATCTCGAGGATGACCTCGAGCTGTGTCGCCGTCCCGTCGTCAAATACGTAGCGTTCGACAGCTGGAGCGAACTCCTCTGACGTGAGCGTCCCTTCCGGTAGATAGACGCCCGTATCGCGCAGGCTGTCCGAGCTACTCAGGTCTGATAGGAATGCCGCCGCTTCATTGATACCGGTCTCGATTTGAGCGAGCCCTGCGTTCGCTTCACCGACACCCGCGGCGAGTTGTCCGAGACCCGTTCCGAGTTCTCCGGCTTGGGCGCCTTGTGCCGTCAACGTAGACGCTGCTTCCGTAATGCCTGCTTCAATCTGACTGAGACCACCAGACACCTGTTGCAGTTGTGCCACCGTCGCCGGAATATTTTGCGTCGCCGTGAGTCCTTGGCCAATCAGACCGAGCTGAGCGTTCAATTGACCAAGTCCCGCTGCCGCTTCCGCGAGCGGGGCGCCGGCATTCGTTGAACCGGCCGGTAATTGGCCAACGACGGCGTTAAGCCCAGATTCGACTTGCGCGAGTCCGGCCTGAACGTCACCGAGACCAGTCTCGGCTTCCGTCAGTCCTGCGCTCACTTGTTCGAGCTGGGTGTCGACGTAAAAGTCATCGATGACGTCACCGGTCGGACGCGTCACGGAACGGACGCCGCTCACCCCGTCGACGTTTTCAAGTTCACTCGAGAACTTCTCGATGTACGGAATGTCCGTTTCGGACAGCGTGCCATCTTGTTTCAAAATGACTTGGACCGGCAGCGACTCCCCTTGTCCGAATCCTTCTGAAATCAAGTTGAGGCCGCGCACGGAATCATAATCGTCACCAATCTCATCGACCGTATTGAACGATCGAGCATCGTCGTACGTGAACAACACCGGTACGGTGATTAACGCGACGACGAGAATCGAAACGAACGGTCGATTGACCGACAGACGGCTGAATCCGGCCCAGAGACGGCTGTCGTGATGTTCGCCCGCCTTCTTCGATGGCCAGAACAAACGATGCTTGAGCGTCGCCATAAAGAACGGCACGACCGTGAAGAGAATGAGCAAGAGCACGGCAATCCCGACCGCGACAGCGACGGCTGATTTGAAGATTGGGAAATCGGCGAAACCGATGGCCGCAAAGCCGACGAACACGGCAAGACCGCTGATGAGGACTGTCCGCCCTGCTGTCTTGTACGTGTTGACGATGGCATCTTCAATCGCGTGGCCCGCACCGAGCTCTTCTTTATACCGGCTGAGCAGCAAAATACAATAGTCAGTTCCAATCCCGAACAAGATGGCCACGAGGAAAATCTGCGTGTAGTTCGAGACCGGGAAGCCAAACCAATCGACGAAAAATGCGACGAACGATTGGCTCAATAAATACGTGAATCCGACCGCGATGAGCGGGATGAATGGCGTCACGATTGAGCGGAACACGAGCAGGAGCAGTCCAAAAATGAGCACGACCGTGATGATTTCCGTCTTCTTCAAGCCTTCCTGCGCACTCAAGTTCACATCGTTGTTGATGATTTCTTCACCTGTGATGTAGACGGTCTCGTCTTCCGGGAGGATGTTCGCCCGCACGTCGTCCGCAAAGGCGTTGATGTCTTCCATCGACCCTTCGACCGTGATTGGGACGAGCACGATGCGGCCGTCCTCCGAGACGAGCTGTGCTTCCGTCTCTTCACTTTCAAACGGGTCGAGTACGTCTTTGACGACCGTGTCGTTTTGTTTCATCTCGTCGATGACCCGGGAAATATCGGCCCGTTCGGCGTCACCGAGCGTTTCGAACTCATAGACGAGCGAGATCGTCTTATCGCTCTTCCCGGCGGCGTTCAAGATGTCCTGCGCCCGCTGCGAATCCATGTCCTCGGATAATTGGAAGCTGCCGGCTTGTTCGGCCTGCTTCGTCAAGTTCGGCGCCATCACAAACAAGGCAACCGTCAAGACGATGAGACCGATTAAGATGCCCCAGCGCCATTGGATGATTTTATGCACGTGTTATTCCTCCCCAATTCGAAGCAGCTGTTTAATTTTCCGGAACGTCCGGACGAACTGTTCGATTTCTGTCTCTTCGATGTTTCCGTCGAGCAACGATTCGACGTAACGGTAGACGGCCGCATCCGCTTCTTCGACGATGCGATGTCCGGCTTCCGTCAACTCGATCAACCGCTCGCGCTGGTCATGCCCGCGTCGACTGACGACGAGCTCTTTGTCGACGAGCTTTTTTAACCGGTTGGAGACGGCGCTCTTATGAACTCCTTGTTTTTGGGCCAACTGGCCGGCTTGAATCGGACCGAACTGTTCGAGCAGCTTGAGCAGCTGCAGTTGTTCCCGCGAATAGTCATGCCAGACGTCACCGTCCATCGCCTCGATGACATGCTCCGCACCTTGGAACATGACCTCTTCGAACAACTGGACGGCCTCCCGCATCAATTCTTTCATTTTGGTTTACCCCCTAAACTAGATAAAGATAGTTTATGCCCTAAACTAAGAGCGGTCAACTAAAATGACCGATGAAGCCGCTCCTTCATCGGTCGAGTGGATATACATACGTATAAAACGTCAGCGTTTGTCCTCCCCATTCCATCTGTCGTACCTCGCCGTCACGGATAAAACCGGCACCCCTTAATACGTGCTGGGACGCCACATTGTCGCTTGTCGTCTCAGCTCTCAATCGATTGAATCCAGGCAACTCGAACGTCAACAATTGTCGCAGGGCCGTCGTGGCATATCCGCGTCCCCCATGCTCCGCTCCGACCCGGTAACCGACCTCGCCAGTGTCGGCATCGGTATGATGAACGTTCAGACGCCCGACGATTGTGTCGTCGCGCCAAATCAAGTAATAGTACCCGTCCCCGTTCGTCTGCTCGCTCAATAGTTGCTGCAACGCCTGATGGAATGATTCCGGCTCATAGTAGGTATCGCCTCGGCTCGGAATGGAACGCTCGAAATACGTGCGATTCTCGCACTCGAACACATACAGCAACGCCTCATCTTGAAGACGTAACGCCTTTACGCTTACCCGATCCATGTGACGAGCGCCTCCCGCTGTCTCGACGCCTGGGCGAAGACACGTTTCAACTCATCGAACTGGTCCAATAAGTACTGTTTTTCCTCGAGTCCCCACTCCCGTTCAAATGGGTACAGTTCCTGCTCGTTCATCGTCGCGACGTCGTAGCGCGCTTCTAGCGCCTCCAGCTCGATGTATTGAAGTCGGGTCGACAAGTCCTCGACTTCTCCCGGCATCAAATAGGCGATGCCCGTCTCGTCGTCGATCACATCGCCACCAAATACTGCCTTCCCGAGTGAATGGCGATCAATCTCGTCCAAATCGGTCGCCCCGGTCAATAAAAAGTACAGGCCGTGCCACGCCTTATCGATATCGGTCTGCCGCTCCTCATCTTCCAACAATTCTTCAAAACGGTCCGGTTCTTGAAGCAGTTCGGTCAACTCTTCGCTCGATACCCGCATGTATGCGCCAACCATCCCCATGTCTGATTCCCCTCTCCAACTCGTATGTCTGACTATTCGGCACGGCCATGAAAAAAACCTTCCGAAGAAGGTTTAGCGCATCGCTTCCGCAACACGGAGCCCTGAGACGTACGCGCTCTCGAAGCGCGTCCGTCCCGAGGCGTCATCCGGCTCGAGGAAGACGTCACCGGCCAAGAAAATCGGCTCGTCCCGCAATCGATGGTAAGGCTCGTTCCAGACGTCGGTCGCCTGCGCATAGCGCCACCGTTTCAACTGCCTCGATTGAATCACCGCCGACCCTGTCACCGTTTGCAACAGGCGCTCAACCTCACGAAGCGTGTCTTCGTCCGCTCGTTCATACCACTCCTCGCTCCACGACTCGTCCATATAGACGCTGACGAGTTCGGTCGCCGAGATGCCTTTTTGGCGGTTGTTGATGACTTTCAAGATACCCGGCGCCAAGTCTGTATCGAGAATCCCGTCCGGACCGATGGGAGTATCGCTTGCCAATTCGAACAAACCGACAAACGTCGGGGCGTACGTCAATTCACGTAACGCCGCATCGACCGGAAAATCTGCGAGCAAGTCGAGCGTCTGCGGGAGCGGCGACGTGATGAGGAGACGGTCATACTGTCGCGTCGTCACATCCGTCTTGACACTGACCTGACCATCTCGGGTCGTGACCGTCTCGACCCGCTCGTTCAAATGGACGGTCAACCCGTCGGCCAACCGTTTGGCCAAGGCGTTCATCCCATCGACGGCGACGTAGCGCGGATACGGGTCAGCGTACCAGACGTTCACCCACCCTCTCGTCTGCCAGTCGGCGACATCTTGTTTGAGTTCTTCCCCTCGTACGGTGAAATAGACAGCTCCGTGATCGGCTTTGCCGTCTCCGATCCGCCTCGTCGCCAAGCGTCCCCCGACGCTCCGACTCTTCTCAATCAATTCAACTGTATGGCCGTGACGGGCGAGGTCGCGTGCTGCGACAATCCCGCTCAGTCCGGCACCAATAATACCGATGTTCATGTCCATTCCCCCTTCTGTCAGGAAGATTGTATCATGGCCGAGGACTCATACGCCGGAACCGATGCGCTTCACGCCGAGCGATTCCACTGCTCGTCATACTCGATACGCGCGTCTTCATACATGACGGCGAAACGGCTGACGATGAACGGGCGGATGAGTGCTAGTGCGACAAGGAAAATCCATGACCCGAGGATGACTAAATCAAGTTGCATATAAAAAATCAAACCGATAAGATACATCGGAACGAATGGCAAAATGAGTTTGAACGCATCCCACTTTCGTCCGCGCATCATCGTTCTCGATTTTGTGATTGCCTCTGTAGCAGACAGTTCTGGTTCGTCGCGTAAGATGAAGTATGTGAACGCATACGAGAAATACTTTATGATTCCTGGTACGACTAGCAACAATGTCCATAGTACTTGGAACAATATGACGAGAATTGTTGCGAGCAAATGTTTTCCATAGCGGTGACGAAACGGGTCGAACACATCACTCCAGCGAATCGGCTGATCTCGTACCGTCTTTAAGATGAGCCAGTTGTATCCGACGTTAACCGGATAAAGGGCGATATAAACTAAGATGCCACCTAAACTGAGCACGGTCAGCGGCAGTGACTCCACCGTCAAACCGTAATAAGTCGGGTCTGCCATCAACCCCAATTCTAACATCACAGAGCAGGCGAACGACCAGATGAGTAATAGCCCTGCCTTTCCTTTTAACGCTTTGTGCGCCCGTTCATTCCATGTCTGAATCATCTTGTTTCCCCTTTTCGTTCGTCTTTCCTGTCTTATACGCAACGTGATGGAAAATGTTTCAAACTCCACAAAAAAACAGGGCGCTCGCCCTGTCCATCACTCTTCCCGATATTCTAAAATGTCGCCCGGCTGACAGTCGAGCGCCTGACAGATTGCTTCGAGCGTCGAGAAACGAATCGCTTTCGCTTTGCCGGTCTTTAAAATCGACAAGTTTGCCATCGTGATGCCCACTTTTTCAGACAACTCGGTCACACTCATCTTTCGTTTCGCCAACATTACGTCAAGATTTACGATAATCGCCATCTATCTCACCTCAGACCGTCAAATCATTTTCTTGCTTCATGTCGATGGCACGCTTCAATAGTTTCTGTAACAGTTCCGCGAATACGGCGACGACGAACGCGGCAAACACAAAGACAAGCCCGATGAGAAGGAACCCAGGCGCATCATCTCGTTCGGCGAACCAGTAGAAGAACGGGAGCGTCCCGACATAAACGGCCGTGATCGTCAACGCACAATACTTGATCATGCGGAGTGATTGGACAGCCCGATACGAGAACCCTTCGTCGCGGTCAATCAACCGTAGCAACATGAACGCTTGGAACAGCGCAAGGAAGAACGGGATGGCCGATACGTACATGCCAATCACAATCGGGCGAATCGAGTCCTCAATCCAACTCCCGCTCTCGACCGCCTCGCGCCAAATGTACGGAAGCAAAAACAAGCAGGCCGCCACAATCGGGACAGCCAGAACGAATACGGCCAGCCGTAAAAAAACCGTCTCTCGTTTCATGATGAAGCCACCTCACCTCGTTTGATAGCTTCATCATAACCTCACTTTTATCGTTTATCAATAAATAATCATCGTAAATAAATAAAAACCTCAGATTACTCTGAGGTTCGTCCTTAGTTCATGGCTTCGAGTTCATCTTCTGTGACCCATTTATGGTTCGTGACGTCTTCCCCGTCGTTTGTGGTGAAGTCGACCATATACACCGTCGTCTGTTCGGCCGAATCAATCGTCGCCTCGGCGCCGTCCATCCCGTCCATGTGGTCCGTGGCCAGAGTGGCTTCGGTCCCTTCTTCTAACGGTGCCTCACCTGGATTGTCGAGTTCTTCATGGATGACCCACTTGTGATCTTCGACCGGGTCACCTCCATCCGTCGGGATATAAGAAACCGAATAGACGGTCGTGTCATAAGCACCGACGATTGTCGCCTCGGTGCCATCCATGCCCGGCATGTGGTCGGCCGTCATCATCGCGGTCGACCCGACCGGGAACGTCGGATCTGTCGCTTCACTTAACCCGCTCGGCACCTCCCCTGATCCCGAATGGTCCATCATCGAATGGTCCGAATGTTCTTCTGTCGAATCGCTCGTCTGTTCTTCCTCGGCATCCCCACAAGCTGCCAAAGTCGTCGCCAGCAACATCGCGCTCAAACCCGTCATCCATTTTTTCTGTCTCATCGAATCTCTCCCTTACGTCTTTATGTGTATACGTTACCCTGCTATCGAGGTGATGAGACGTTTTTGAGACCGATGCGATGATTTGTTATCGCTTTGACACATTAAAAGACCGCCTCGCGGCGATCTTCTAATTAATGCGCATGCTTCACATCCTCGAATAGTCCGAGCGCGAAACCGGCCACCGCTCCGATTGTCGTCACGATGAGCACGTAATTCAAATCGACCCCTTGCCAAAATTGGCCTTGCATCACGTTCGTGACTTCAATCAAAACGGTCAACACGAGTGCCGTGACGAAGCTGGCCAATAGGAAGAAGCTAAGTGCTTTCTTCCCGTACACGATGACACCGAGCATCGTACCGAAGGCCGTCGTCACCATAATCAGGAATGCCGTGTTTCCGTACGTGTCACCGAGTGATGGGAAGATGGCCGTGAACGTTTCGCCGACCGCAAACCCGAGCAAGATGGCGGCGACCATGCCAATCGTGCTCAATCCGACATTTCGAATCAAGTGTTCACGGTGACCGAGCAATAAGAACAACAGGACGCTGCCGACGACACCGGTGAGGAACGTGACGAGCACACCGGTTTCAATAAAGAGACTGAAGAGGAAACTGCTGAGCAGGAACGACCCTAAACCGATCAACAACCCGATTGCCCAATGCGTCCGGTGACCTCCATGAACAATATTCATGATGTTCATCCCCTTTATATGCTCTACTATCCTATTGACCACTTTTCTAATAATCAAACGAGTTCTATCATTTAATATGGCGCTTGACTGTAGAATTCATCACATCGTCACACAAAGACCGCCCCCGAACGAATCACGGGACGGTCTTTGCCTCAATGGTGCTTGATTTTTCTCAAGAAAACCAACATCGGGAGGAGCAAGAGCGCCGCTGCCCCGAGCCCTCCTTGAATCGACGTGTACAGGGCGAGCAGTCCAATCAACGGTCCCCCGGCGACTTGACCGAACGCGTCGACCTGACCGAACATCGACAAAATCGTCGCCCGGCCTTTCGACGGGAGCCGCTCGTTCGTCATGACGCTCATAAGCGGGTAGTGCACGTTGCGCAGTGCCGCAATCGTCCAATACAGCAACACGGCCACCCAAAACTGTCCGACCCAAGCGAAAGCAAGCATCGCAACGATGAGCAACACGTTGAACCAAAACAAGGTCGTCGCATAGCGTCCTTTGACGTATAGCTCGACACCTTTCAACACCAGCATGTTGAATAGAAACGCGACGGCATAGAACAAGCCGAACCAATACACGGCCGCCTGTTCCGACAACTGGAACGTCTCAATCAAATGCGCGCCCCATAACCGGTCGAATCCTTCACTAGCGAGACCCCAGACGAACGTGATGGCAGCCAAGCCGACGAGAATCGAATTGCCACGGATATGGGTGTATCCGTCCCGAACCGTCCGTTTTGCTTGCACGAGGTTCGAGGTATCGGCCCGCGTGATCGGTTCGAACCGCGTCTCTGGCAAGACGCGCCATGCGATGATCGCGAGCATGACCAACATCCCACCGGCGAGCACGATTGTCGTTTGGACGGACGTGACTTCGGCGAGGAGCACGGCAAGCCCAATTCCGACGAAGCGGCCGAGCGAACTATATTGAGCGCCTCGCAAAAACACTTGTTCTAACCCGTCATTCCCCATCTCATCGGCAATCCATGCCTGTTCGGCCCCGCTGATGAACGTCCAGCCGATACCCCATAGCGCTGACGCGACCGCGATGGCCCAAAATTCAGGGATGCCCCCTTCTAGCAAATGGGCCAGTCCAATCAAACCGATGCCGATGACCATCGACCGCTTCCGTCCATATAAATCGGCGACGAGACCGGTGGGCAGCTCGAATAGTAAAATTGATACTTCTAAAATCGTTCCAATCAAGACGAGTTGTAACGCATTCAACTCGGCGGTCGTCACATAATAGATGGCGTTCAACGTGAACACCATCTGTATGATGAGCGAGCGCGAACTCGTGACCGCATAGTAAAGCTGTTGAATCTTCAATTGTATGGTTCCTCCGATAGTTTGTTCCAATACAGTGAATCATCGGAGGAGGTGGCCAACTTATGAACGCACGTCCTCCGGCAGGATGAATGTGTTAACTAGTTGGATTCGCATGGCGTTCTCTCCTTAGTCGTTATACCTTCAGTATACAAGCCGGTTCGCATGACGTAAATCACAACAAAAAAAGCCAAGATCCCGAAAGATCTTGGCCTACCGTTTATTCGACTGTGACTGATTTCGCCAAGTTACGTGGCTTGTCGACATCGCAATCACGCGCAAGAGCCGCGTAATACGAGATGAGTTGAAGCGGTAATACCGTCACGAGCGGCGTGAGCAGTGGCTCGACACGCGGCAAGACGAATGAATCACTCTCGTGTTCCATGCCTTCCATCGAGATCGTGCAAGCAACGGCGCCACGGGCGACAACTTCCTTGATGTTTCCACGGATGTTGAGGTGCGTGTTCGGTTGCGAGACGAGCGTGATGACCGGTGTGCCGTCTTCGATCAAGGCGATCGGTCCGTGCTTGAGCTCACCACCTGGGTAGCCTTCTGCTTGGATATACGAGATCTCTTTGAGCTTGAGGGCACCTTCGAGACCGACGTATGAGTCCATGCCGCGACCGAGGAAGAACGCGTTGCGTGACTCTTTCAAGAAATTGTCTGCCAATTGCTCAAAGATTTCTTTTTGAGCCATGACCGAGTCCATGATCGTCGCGACACGCGCGAGCTCTGTCATGAGGTCAAACGGAAGCTTCTTGCCGTTCGCACGAGCGATGTCGTAGGCGAGGATGGCGAGCACGGCGATTTGGGCCGTGTATGCTTTCGTCGATGCGACCGCGATCTCCGGGCCGGCGTGGAGGAGCATCGTCTCGTTCGCTTCACGTGAGAGCGTCGAACCGGCAACGTTCGTGAGTGTGAGCGCCTTGTAGCCGCGCTTCTTCACTTCGACGAGGACGGCCCGGCTGTCCGCTGTCTCACCTGATTGTGAGATGAAGAGGAACAACGGCTTCTCCGTGAGGAGCGGCATGTTGTAACCGAATTCTGAAGCGACGTGCACTTCTGTCGGCACACCTGCGACGCGCTCGATCAATTGCTTGCCGACGAGACCAGCGTGGTAGCTCGTACCGCAAGCGACGATATAGATGCGGTCCGCTTCTGAGACGAGCGAGCGCACGCCTTCCGTGAGCTCGATGTCACCGGCGTCGTTCTGGTAGTGCTGGATGATGTTGCGGATGACGGCCGGCTGCTCGTCCATCTCCTTCAACATGTAGTGCGCGTACGTGCCTTTCTCGATGTCTGACGCATCGATCTCGGCCGTGTACGGGGCACGTTCGAGGACGTCGCCGTCGAGTGTCTTGATCGTCGCCGATTCGCGCGTCAAGATGACGATCTCGCCGTCGTGGAGCTCGAGGTACTGGTCCGTCACTTGGAGCATCGCCATCGCATCAGACGCCACGACGTTGAACGTGCCGTCGCCGAGTCCGACGAGGAGTGGTGACTTGTTCTTGCCGATATAGAGGCGTTCTTTGTCCTCTGAGTCGATCATCGCGATCGCGTACGAGCCGTGGAGCTCAGCCAACGTCTTGCGGAACGCTGCCTCGACGTCGCCGAGTTCGACGAAGTTCTTCTCCATCAACTGGACGATGACTTCCGTGTCCGTCTCCGAGAGGAACGGCACGTCGAGTGTCGCCTTGATCTGTTCGTCGTTCTCGATGACACCGTTGTGGACGAGCGTGAAGCGGCCCGTCGTGCTCTGGTGCGGGTGGGCGTTCGGCACGCTCGGCACCCCGTGTGTTGCCCATCGTGTGTGGCCGATTCCAATCGTGCCATCTACTTCTGCTGGGACGACTTCGCGTAGCGCAGCAATCCGGCCGACTTCTTTATGCACGTTCACGTTATCATGCATCAAAGCAAGACCTGCCGAGTCGTAACCGCGGTACTCGAGTTTTTCAAGACCTTTGAGAAGGATCTCCTTCGCTCCGGTATTCCCAATCATTCCTACAATTCCACACATACAAAAATCTCCTCTATATTCGATTTCTCGAAAAAGGAAACGGGCTTTTTCTAAGAGCTGTCAACGCGCTCCCCTTTGGCCGTCCGGTCGCCCGGGCGTTTTGAGGGTTTGCTTGTAGTCGTGACAGGCGACTAGGAGGCATCCGCCGAAAACTCGATAACCTCCAACCTCGTCAACTCCGAAGAGTTCTGGCGCTTGTTTCGTACTGGGTGTCCTTCCGTTTCTAAGGTCACGCTCTTAATAGTACAAATCACACCTCCATTCGTCAAGAAAATCACATAATTTCACAGTGACAAAACGGAAACAAAAAGGGAACCCGAGGACGGATTCCCTTGTTTTATTCCCTATTTCGACAGAATTATCCTTCTAAGCCGTAATCTTCGCGGACAACTTGTGCGATTCGTTCGACATAACGGTCACATTCTTCCGAAGTTGGTGCTTCCGCCATGACGCGTACGAGCGGCTCCGTACCAGAGGCGCGGACGAGGATACGGCCGTTGCCGTTCATTTCTGCTTCCGCTTCTTGAATCGTCGCGAGCACACGGTCGCCGTTCATCGCTTCATTCTTATCCGTGACACGGATGTTGACGAGTTTTTGTGGATAGACCGGCATCTCAGCCGCGAGTTCTGACAGCTTGCGGCCTGTCGTCTTCACGATTTGGGCGAGTTGAACGCCAGAGAGCATACCGTCTCCTGTCGTCGAGTGGTCGAGGAAGATGAGGTGACCCGACTGCTCGCCACCGAGTGTGTAGTTGTGTTTTTTCATCTCTTCGACGACGTAACGGTCACCGACTGCCGTCTGAAGCGCCGTCATACCAGCATCTTCAACAGCTTTATGGAATCCGAGGTTACTCATGACCGTCGCAACGATCGTGTTGTCTTTGAGACGACCTTTCTCGCTCAAGTACTTCCCGCAAATGTACATGATTTTATCGCCGTCGACGATATCGCCGTTCTCATCAATCGCAATCAAGCGGTCACCATCGCCATCAAAAGCGAGACCCATGTCCGCTCCTTTATCACGAACGAATTGCGCCAAGTGCTCTGGGTGAGTCGAACCCACACCTTCGTTGATGTTCAAGCCGTTCGGCGAGTTCCCGATCGTCGAGACGTTCGCTTCGAGGTCAGCAAATAACCGAGCTGCCAATCCGCTCGTTGCACCATGGGCGCAGTCGAGGGCGATATGGAGACCGTCGAAATCTTCGTCGACCGTCTGTTTCAACATTTGAAGGTACTTCTGTGCACCTTCATAGTAATCCGAGACAAAGCCGAGGTCTTTCCCGACCGGGCGTGGCAACGTGTCTTCCGCCGCATCTAAAATCGCTTCGATTTCCGCTTCTGTCGCGTCATCGAGCTTAAAGCCGTCGCTACCAAAGAACTTGATGCCGTTATCCGCGACCGGGTTGTGCGACGCCGAGATCATGACACCGGCTGTTGCATCAAGCGACTTCGTCAAATAAGCGACACCTGGCGTCGAGATGACGCCGAGACGCATCACTTCGGCTCCGATTGATAGGAGACCCGCGATGAGTGCACCTTCAAGCATGTGGCCTGAAATGCGTGTGTCACGGCCAATCAAAACTTTTGGCTGTTCGCCGGCTGGCAAGTGTTTCGATAACACGTAGCCGCCCGCACGCCCTAAACGATATGCTAATTCTGCTGTCAATTCTGAGTTCGCGACACCGCGGACTCCATCAGTTCCAAAATATTTACCCATGAATTCAATTCCTCACTTTTGTATGATTGAACGCCTCATTGAATCGAGGACGTTTCGGTTTGTTCATCGACACTCGTCAACTCAATGTCGATCGTTTTCGGTGAGACGACGGTCACACCTTTTGGTACTTCATAATCGACGTCGACCCCATGCAGTCCGCTCGGGAGACCTGTCAAATCCAAGGTCACACTCACACTGTTCGACGTGATGTTTTCCAACAGGGATCGCTTCCCGGACAACGTTACTCCAATCACTTCAGGAGCTTGGAGCGTAAAGTTGGTCCGGTCATACCCCCGCACGGTCACAGGGACCGTCAAGCGAACCCGTTCCGTCAATTCGCCTGTGTCGTCTCGCGTCTCATCTGCAGCCCGGACGAGCAATTGGACTTCCACTTGCTTTGTCGCAAGCGATGAAGCGCCTTCTGGCAAAGCGAGATTGGCGGTCACTTTCCCGGTCTTGTCGATGCCGTCTAAATCAATGGGCTCCGTCTCCACGGTGTCGATTGCATCGAGCACGTCTTGTGGCGCAAAGACACGGACTTCCGTCTCTTCAAGCAACGTATCGACAAGACTGTAATCGTCGGCCACTTCACCAGTCGTGACTGCTTCGATCGGGAAGACGGCACTTTGTTCGTAGACCGGGACCGACACACTGATGATGTTCGGTTCAACAGTCACGTTGAGCGGATTGCCGTTCGCATCTAAAATCGTCGGCGTCAATTCTCGCGTGAACGTTTGACTTTGGTTGGCGACATCGACGTTCAACGTGATCTCTTTGACGTTTTGAATCCGACTGGCACCGCCCGAGACTTTCACCGTTGCCGGTTCAATATCGGCGTCACCGACCACTTTCCCTTCTGGCAACTGCTCTTTGTTCAAAAGGTTGACCGATACGGGAACTTCAATTGTCTGTTTACGGTCGATGTAAATTTCTACTGTATCCCGTTCGAGCTTGACGTTGACGTCTCCGCCAAAGCCGCGTGCCTCAACCGGAACACGGTGGAAGCCGGTCCCGAGATTCGTTAAATCGACGAAGACTTGATAATCTTTCACCAATTTCGTCATCGTTAAACTGCTGGACGGACCTTGCAATTCGACGCTCATTTCTTCTGGGACGTTATATGCCACGTACTGCACCTCATCGAAGAACACTTCGACGGGAACGTCGAGTGTCATCGAACTTTGTCCGACGATCGGGAGGGCATTCGTGGAGTTGGTCGACGAACTCGTTTCGGCGACCATGAAATAAAGCAGGATGGCTAAAGCAAGTGCGATGATGCGGAGAAACCATTTATGTTGTAACCACTGATCAATCACTTACTTGTCCCCCCCTTTTTTATTAAAGAACGAGAGCGTCGTCTCTTTTTCTTCAATAACGAGTTCTTGGATCAACTTACTGCGAAGTGCCTCCTCATCCAACTCTCGATACAGACGACCGGCAATCGCGAGTGACACGGCGCCTGTTTCTTCAGAGACGGTGAGGGTCACGCTATCAGTCACTTCACTGACCCCGATGGCGGCCCGGTGTCGTGTCCCTAACGCTTTATCGATGTGCGGGCTCTCGGACAACGGCAAATAACAAGCCGCGGCCGCAATTTTCCCGTCCTGGATAATCATCGCCCCGTCATGCAGCGGGGTGTTCGGAATGAACAGGTTGATAATCAGTTGTGATGTGATGTGCGAATCCATGCGAATCCCGGTCTCGACGTACTCATTCAAGCCCGTATCGCGTTCAATCGCAATCAATGCGCCGATGCGACGTTTTGACATGTATTGCGCCGAACTGACGATCGCTTCGATCATTTGACGTTGCTTATCCTCATCGCTCGTGCTCGTTCGGCCGAACAAATTACTTGTTCGTCCTAAATGCTCGAGTCCTCTTCGGAGTTCTGGTTGGAAGATGATAATGATCCCAAGTAGTCCATATGTGATGATTTGATTCAATAAGAACTGTAACGTCTTCAACCCAAAGAACCCACTGAGGAACCAGCCGACAAGGATGATGGAAATCCCTTTAATCAATTGGACCGCTTTTGTCCCACGTACAATCATCATCAATTTATAGATGACATACGTGACGACGACAATATCTAAAACGTCATTCAAATAATCGTACCAATGTACGTTCTCTGAAAGACTAAAAAATGATAAGAATGATACCTGTTCAAGTAGCGGCAAATGCTCCCCTCCTCAACTACCTAGCCAATTCGTGCAAATTACATTATATCACATTTCCGAAACCGCGCATCGCTAGACAATAAAACGAAACCAGATTGAAACGAACACAAAAAGACGCCGTCTCCGGCGTCTCCGTTAGAAGATTTGTTTGAACGAATACCACATCCACTCAAACATCCGATCGATCTGCTCAAGTTCTCCCGTGACTTCTCCAGCGCTAGCCAGATAAGCCCGACCATTTACAGCCGTCGCGTTCCCATTGACGGTCCCTTCAATTCGAAGGTCCCCGCCTTGGACCGTGATATCCCGCTCGACGGTAACGCCTTCCGGGATAACGACCTCGTTTGACGTGACAACGATGCCCGGCACTTTCGTGTACGTCATCGTCTCTGTCGATTCGTTCCATAGGCCGAGTGTCGCGCTCGACATCAAACTGAAGAATAAGGCGGCTGCCATCAGTCCTGGATGCTTACGGAACCACGTCATCCATTTGGATGGTGGTTTGCGTTTCGTCTGGACTTTTTCTTCAAATCGAGTCACCGGTGTGACCTCGACCCGTGCTTTCGCGTCCGGTAGAGATGCCATCACACGGGCTGTAAAATCATCGGATAGTTTCGGCCGTGGTAAGGCCTTCAGTTCGGCATCTATTCGTTCGTATTGAAGGTACGCTTCATATAAGTCGTCGTCCTCCAACAAGTGACGTAGTTCGTCAGATTCTTCGGGCAGGATGCCATCTTCCAAATATTGTTGTACTTTTTCTTCAGGAGTCAATTGAACCCCTCCCTGTTTTGAAAGATTGTCTTTAACATTTCTCTTCCCCGGAAGATCCTTGTTTTAACCGTAGCGACCGGCATATCGATCATGACGCTGATTTCTTTGAGCGATAAATCATCCACGTACTTCAGCAGGAGCGGGATCCGATACTTATCGGGCAACTGCTTGATCGCTTCATGCATCTCGCCTCGAATTTCGCGATGAACGACTTGGGCATCGGGTTGGGGTGCTTCATCAGCCAAATGGTCCTGATAGGTCAAGCCGTCGGTGCCAGCAATCTCGGCATCCATCGAATACTCCGGCTTTCGTTTTCTGAGACGATCGATTGCGACATTCGTCGCAATGCGATAGAGCCACGTCTTGAACTTGTACTGAGGATCGTACGTATCAATCCGGGTATATGCCCGAATGAACGTCTCCTGGGCTGCGTCTTCCGCTTCGCCACGATCATATAATATCTTATAAGCGACAGCAAAGACACCATCCTTGTACAGTTCTACCAGCTCAGCAAACGAATCATGATTCCCCGACCTCAATTCGTCTACTAAACGGGTGGTCAGCCGTTCCATCAATCCACTTCCCCTCTCCGCAACCTATGCGGTCATCTTTCTATACGAATCGTTTTCTATGTAGGTTTCAAAAAAATCGTAACAACAAAAAAAGTTTCCAAGTCCATTGTAGCAAAGAGACTTGGAAACTGTAAGGTCATCAGACAGTTTCACCTTCCAATAACAGGTTTTCTTTGGATTTCAAAATCGTCTCGCACAACTCAAACGCCAACTGGGCCGTCGTATCCTCATGGTCAAGCGCCGGATTCAATTCAACCAACTCAATCGCAATCAGATCGTCTGCCTTCATCGCTTCGGCCAAGATCGCTTTTCCTTCCGCGGCCGTCAGACCTTGATCGACCGGCGTCCCGGTACCTGGCACAAGTTTCGCGTCCAAGCTGTCCATGTCGAAACTGAGATAGAAGCGATCGACACGTGCGCGCAAATAAGCGAGTGCTTCTTCCATCATGACGTCGACGCCCCGCGTCCGAATTTCTTCGACCGTGATGACTTTAATGCCAAGACGATTGATTTCTCGAATCTCACCTTCATCGATGTCTCGAAGCGCCATATAGACCAAGTGCTCAGGCGCGAGTTTGGGTTCACGTCCGCCGACTTCAGTCAAGCGAATATCTCCCATTCCCATCGCCGCAGCAAGCGGCATGCCATGAATATTGCCCGATGGAGACGTTTCTCCCGTATTTAAATCAGCATGTGCGTCGACCCAGATGACGCCGTACGGTCCTGTTTTGGCAAGACCTGCCAGCGTCCCGATTGCCATGCTGTGATCGCCCCCAACGATCAATGGGAATCGTTTCGCCTGTATCTCGATATCGACGACTTCTGCCAGTTCTTGGACCGTGTATAACACCCCGTCTATGCGTTTCAAATGCTCTTCACTGTTGATCATTTCAGATTCAGGTAACACTCGAATCGTCTGTTGCTTCGTTGAGGCCGGTAATAATGTCTCCAATCCAAGTGTGCGTAACTTTGATGGACCTTGCTCTACGCCATGTTTCCCCTGTCCATAGCGAAGCGGTACTTCAATATATGACCAATTCATCCCCATTTCCCCCTTGAACGTTTAATACCTTCATTGTAAACGCTACCAAAGTCGTGGTTCAACTTCACACCATGATGAATAAACATACAAAAAGGCAGCCTGAATGGTGGCAGGCTGCCTTTCTCTGTACTCTCAAGTGAATGGTTCATGGATTTAGGCAAAAAAAAACTTAAGTCATAAGTAACTTAAGAAAAAAACAAATGGTGGAGCCTAGCGGGATCGAACCGCTGACCTCCTGCGTGCAAGGCAGGCGCTCTCCCAGCTGAGCTAAGGCCCCTTAAAGGGAATAATATGGAGCGGAAGACGGGATTCGAACCCGCGACCCCGACCTTGGCAAGGTCGTATTCTACCACTGAACTACTTCCGCATAAAAAATGAGCCATGCAGGGCTCGAACCTGCGACCCTCTGATTAAAAGTCAGATGCTCTACCAACTGAGCTAATGGCTCAAACCTGGTGGGGGGGGGCGGATTCGAACCGCCGAACCCGAGGGAGCGGATTTACAGTCCGCCGCGTTTAGCCACTTCGCTACCCCCCCAAGGAGTGCCGGCGAAAGGATTCGAACCCTCGACCCTCTGATTACAAGTCAGATGCTCTACCAACTGAGCTACACCGGCATATATGGTTTGATTGGTTAAAATTAAATGGTGGAGGATGACGGGATCGAACCGCCGACCCCCTGCTTGTAAGGCAGGTGCTCTCCCAGCTGAGCTAATCCTCCAAATGGTGACCCGTACGGGATTCGAACCCGTGTTACCGCCGTGAAAGGGCGGTGTCTTAACCGCTTGACCAACGGGCCTTAATATGGCTCCGCAAGTAGGATTTGAACCTACGACCTACCGGTTAACAGCCGGTTGCTCTACCACTGAGCTATTGCGGAACGATTTTGCCTGGCAGCGTCCTATCCTCACAGGGGGAGACCCCCAACTACTTTCGGCGCTGAAGCGCTTAACTTCCGTGTTCGGCATGGGAACGGG